>NZ_AORL01000025.1 GCF_000383095.1 Sphingomonas sp. PR090111-T3T-6A | reverse complement strand
GGGCTGAGACCCCGGGCGTCAACACCATTTTGCAAAATTGTTTCGGTCCGCTTGCAACACCGCGAAAAACCGCGATTTTTTAACGCCTGCCGGGCACAAGCGGCCGGATCGATGTGGGGGAATCGGGTGCCTGCGATTCGAGAGGATGCGGAACAGACGGGGTCGGCCGCGGGAATGGCTCCGCGGATCCGTAGCGCGGTGCTCTGGCGCTCGGGCAGCCAGATCATCGGCCAGCTCGTGATGTGGAGTTCCACCTTCCTCGTGCTCCGCCTGCTGACACCCGCGGACTATGGCCTGTTTGCGATGACGCAGATGGTGATCTCGCTCGCCACGCTCATGAACGGTTTCAGCTTTGCCGCCTCTCTGGTGCAGAGCGAACGGCTCGATGAAGGGCGGGTGGGCCAGGTGTTCGGCGTGCTGATCCTGATGAACGGATCGATCGCCGCCGCGCAGTTCCTCGCCGCCCCGCTTGCCGCCGACTATTTCCATCAGCCCATGCTGGTGGCGCTGCTGCGCGTCCAGAGCCTGCTGCACATCACGACGCCCTTCATCATCATGCCGCAGGCGCTGCTCAGTCGGAATATCGACTTCCGCACACAGGGACGCGCCAACCTGCTGGCGGCATTGGCGGGAGCGATCACTGCGCCGGCCTGTGCGCTGGCGGGGCTCGGCGTATGGACGCTGGTGCTGGCGCCGCTCGCGCTCTTCACGACGCGCGCGCTACTGCTCGGTATTCTCGGGCGCTGGTGGGTGCGGCCTCGTTTCAGCCTTTCGGGCGCGGGCGCGACGCTCGGCTATGGCGGCACCGTGCTGGTGAGCGACATCCTGTGGTTCGTGCAGAATCAGGCGGACGTGTTCATCGCCGGGCGCCGTTTCGATGCGCATATGCTGGGGCTCTATTCCGAGGGACTGTTCCTCACCCAGATCCTCGTCAACAAGTTCGTGCCCGCGCTGAACGACGTCGCCTTCCCCGCTTATGCCCGGATGCAGGCGGACAGGGGCGCGGTCGCGTGGAGCTTCGCCCGCGCGCTCAGCCTCATCATGCTGGTGGCGTTGCCCTGCTATGTGGGGCTGGCGGCGACCGCCGAGCCGCTGGTGCTGACCGCCATGGGGCCGCGATGGGCCGAGGTGGTGCCGCTGGTGCGGCTGCTCGCCTTCGCCATGCCGTTCGTGACGCTGCACATCCTCTATCCGCCGGCTACCAATGCGCTCGGCAAGCCACGGATCGGGGCGATCTCCTCCGGCGCGGGGGCACTGCTGCTGCCGGCCGCCTTTGCGGTGGGCGTGCGCTTCGGGCCGACCGGCATGGCGGCGGCGTGGGTGGTGGCGACGCCGCTCCTCGTGCTGGTGTCGAGCAGCCTGTCGCTGCCGGTGATCGGGCTGAGCTGGCGGCGGCTCGGCGGCGCGATCTGGGCGCCCCTGGTCGCGGCGCTGGGCATGGGGCTGGTGGTGACGGGCGTGGACCGGCTGCTGCCGGCGATGGCGCCGCCCGCGCGACTGGCTATCCTCGTGCCGGCCGGCGTGGCGGCCTATGCGGCGCTCATCCTGCTGGTCGCCCGGCCGCTCGTGGTGCAGGCGCTCGCCATGGTTCGCGGCCGGGATCAGCCGGCGACCATCTGAGGACCGCCGGCGCGCGCGTTCAATTCCCCGCGATGTAGAGGCGCATCGCCTCCGCCTCCGCCTCGATCCGGTCGATGCGCTGCTTCACCAGATCGCCGATCGACACGAAGCCGACCATCGCCCCGTCATCCACCACCGGCAGATGGCGGATGCGCCGCTGCGTCATCAGCGCGAGCGCCGACAGGATTCGCGTGCTGCGCTCGACCGTGAGCGCGGGAGTGGTCATCACCTCGCCAACCTTCCGATCCAGCGTAGCCGGCCCTTCCGCGCCCAGCCTGTAGATCACGTCTCGTTCGGAGAAGATGCCGAGGACACGCCCGTTCTGAATCACGGGCACCGCACCGATACGCCGTTCCGCGAGCAGCTTCACGACCGCGCCCACCGGCATGTCTGGATCGACGGAGATGATATCCCCGTTCCTCGATTGGAGAATCGCCGCGATCGTCATGCCGGCCTCCTCTTTTTAGGCCGGGCTGGACCGCTCCGGCCGGGTTGATGATTCCATGACCGGAGGCCAAATGGAAGCCATGCCGAAACCTGATCCCACCCCGCGGCGACGGATCGCCAATCCCCATGCCTGGGCCCGCTATTGGCGGATCATGCGGTGGATGACGCTGCTCGCCCTGGCCTGCGTGGTGGTGGCGCTGATCTACTTCAAGACGGGCGGATCGCCTGTGCCGGTGCATATGGTGATCGCCGCCTCGCTGGGCGTGTTCCTCACCGTGATGGTGGGCACGGGACTGATGAGCCTCGCCTTCCTCTCCTCGGGCAGCGGGCATGACGAGGACGCGGCCGACCCGTTCGACGAGCGGCACTAAGCCCCAAAAGGAAAGGGCGCCGTCCCCGATGGAACGGCGCCCTTCCTGATTCCCGGCAAACCGGTTGCGGATCAGGCCGCGACCGGGCTGTCCTCGTTCGGCGTCGCGACGCGGCGGGTGCGGCGGCGGCGCGGCGCGGGCTCCTCGCCGGCATCGGCTTCGGCCGGAGCGGCGGCATGGCCGTTGGTGCCCTCATCGTCGGACGGGCCGAAGGCCGGCGGCAGACGGTCGATCTCGATGCGCTGCGGGGCGCCCTCGGCCTGCGCCTCGCCCTCGGCGCGACGCGGGCGGCGGCCACGGCGCGGACGGCGATCACCGCCCTCGTCCTCGCTCGCTTCCTCGCGGGGGGCTTCCGCCTCGGCGGCCACCGGCTCGCGCTCACGCTCGCGGCGGCGCGGTTCGCGATCCTGACGATCCTGGCCCTGACGCTCCTGACGGCGCGGCTCGCGTTCCTCGCGGCGCGGCTGTTCGGCTTCGGCCGCCTCTTCGGAGACCTCGCCCTCGTCGCCGCCTTCCTCGAACTCGTCATTCTCGAAGCGCGGGCGGCGCTGCTGGTTCTGATGCGGATTCTGATCCTCGAACCGGGCGCGATTCTCGTTGAGGACGCGGAAATAATGGTCCGCGAACTGGAGATAATATTCGGTCATGACACGGTCGCCCTGAGTCTGGGCGTCACGCGCGAGATTCCGATATTTCTCATGCAGCTGGGCCGCGTTGCCGCGCGCCCGGTTGTCGATCCGGTTGCCTCGATCGGAGCCATTGCCGCCGGGGCCCCGCACCTGCGCGCCGCCGCGGCCACGGCGACGGCCGTTCTGCCGATTGTTGATCAACGTTTCCGAGTCCTCGTTCCTGGTGGTCCTAGTCACCACTCCCGCCGGTCGCGTCCGGCATTCGTCCGGGCCCTCCCGGGCGATTCGCAGGCGCCGTCCATGATCTGCGCGCCGGCCTCGGGCGTGTGGAGGTCACACGCCCCATTCCGCGTCGCTGCCCCGCATGCGGAGCGGCAGGCCATCGGTTTCGGCATGGGGCCGCAGCGTTCGAACACGATGTTCCGATGCTGAGTGGCCCCCGTTCCTGCTCCTCATGTAGTGTGCCGCAATCGCAAAACCAAGTGGAATATGCGTTTCAGTGCGTCGCAATGACGCAACGGTCCCGCCCGGCGAGATCGGGGCGGACCCGCACCGCGAGCCCCTTGGCCGCGATCAGCGCCGAGACGGCGGCCCCCTGCGTCGCACCGATCTCGATGCAGGCGACGCCGCCCGGCGCAAGCTGCGCCGGAAGCAAGGGCGCGATCGCGCGATAATCGTCGAGGCCGTCCGCTCCGGCGAACAGCGCGGAGTGCGGCTCATGCTCGATCACGTCGCGGGGCAGGGGCTCGTCCGTCCCGATATAGGGCGGGTTGCAGAGGATGAGGTCGAACGCCTCGCCGGTGCCGGCCCAGCCGCCCTCGATCATCTCCGCCCGCGCACCCATGCCTAGCGCCTCGGCATTGGCCGATGCGATGGCAAGCGCAGCGGACGAGCGATCGATGCCGACGCCTGACGCTTGCCGCCACTCCGCCAGCGCGGCGAGCAGCAGCGCGCCCGAGCCGGTACCGAGATCGAGCACGCGCCTGGGGCCGGCCGTGCCGCGAAAATGATCGACCGCCGCCTCGATCAGCGTCTCGCTGTCGGGACGCGGGATCAGCACGCCGGGCGCGACCGCAAGGTCGATCGTCCAGAAGGCACGACTGCCCGTGATGTAGGCGAGCGGCTCCCCATCCACGCGCCGCTCCAGCAACGCCGCGAAGCCCTCGGGCGCCGGCCGGTCGAGCCCGCCGAGCAGCAACGCCTCCCGGCTCGCCCCCAGCGCGTGCGCCATCAGCAGCTCGGCGTCGAGGCGCGGCGTCTCCGAATGCTCGGCGAGGCGGGCCGTGGCCTCCGCCAGCGCCGCGCGCATGTCAGGCGACATCGTCGAGGGCGGCGAGGCGGCTCGCCTCATCCTCCGCGATCAGCGCGCCGAGCAGCTCGTCCATCTGGCCTTCGAGGATTTCGGGCAGGCGGTGGAGCGTCAGGTTGATGCGGTGATCGGTCACGCGGCCCTGCGGGAAATTGTACGTCCGGATGCGCTCCGAACGATCGCCCGAGCCGACCATCGACTTGCGCGCGCCCGCCCGCGCCGAAGCCAGCCGCTCGCGCTCCAGCTCATAGAGCCGCGCGCGCAGCACCTTCATGGCCTTCGCCTTGTTCTTGTGCTGCGATTTCTCGTCCTGCTGGCTAACGACCAAGCCGGTCGGCAAGTGGGTGATGCGCACCGCCGAATCCGTGGTGTTGACCGACTGGCCGCCGGGGCCGGACGAGCGGAACACGTCGATGCGCAGATCCTTCTCGTCGATCTTGACGTCGACCTCCTCGGCCTCGGGCAGCACCGCCACCGTCGCCGCCGAGGTGTGGATACGCCCGCCGCTCTCGGTGACGGGCACGCGCTGGACGCGGTGCACGCCGCTCTCGAACTTGAGCTTGGCGAACACCCCCTGCCCCGTGACCGACGCGACGACTTCCTTGAAGCCGCCCATCTCGGCCGCGTTCGCCGACATCAGCTCCACGCGCCAGCCCTGCGTGTCGGCATAGCGCTGGTACATGCGGAACAGGTCGCCCGCGAACAGGGCCGCCTCGTCGCCACCGGTGCCGGCGCGGATTTCGAGGATCGCCGAGCGTTCGTCCGCCGCATCCTTGGGCAACAGGCTGATCGCGAGGTGGCGCTCCGCATCCGGCAGGCGGGTGCGGATCAGCTCCATCTCCTCGACCGCCATGGCGCGGATATCGGCGTCCGGGTCTTCCGCCATGCCGGTCAGCACGCCGAGTTCGGCGCGCAAACGGCGAACCTCGGCGGCGGCCACCGCCACCGGCTCCAGCTCGGCATAATCGCGCGACAGGCGGACGAACTGGTCGGTCGGCAGATCGCCGCGCGCCATCGCCGACTGAAGCTCATGGTGCCGCGCCTCGATCGCGGCGATGCGCTCGGACGTGATCGAGACCATCAGGCGGCGGTCTCCACCCCGATCCAGGTCGCGATGCGGTCGAGCGGCACGGCGGCCTGCTCGCCGGTCGCGAGGCGCTTCACCGAGGCCTCGCCGCGCGCCAGCTCGTCCTCGCCGAGGATCACCGCGAAGCGCGCGCCGGCCGTATCGGCCTTCTGCATCCGCTTCTTCATATTGCCCTTATACGCCATGTCGCAGGCGAGGCCGGCGCGGCGCAGCGCAGCGATCACGCCGCCCGCCGCAGCTTCCGCCGCAGCCCCCATGGGAACGACCGCGACGTCGATGCTGGGCTTGGCCGGCTCGTCGATCAGCATGCCGAGGCGCTCGATGCCCGCCGCCCAGCCGACTGCCGGGGTCGCGGGACCACCGAGCGATTCGATGAGGCCATCGTAACGGCCACCGGCGAGCACCGTGCCCTGCGCGCCCAGCCGGTCGGTGACGAACTCGAAGGCGGTGTGGCGATAATAATCGAGCCCGCGCACCAGCCGCGCATTGCGCGTCCAGGCGACACCGGCCGCGTCGAGCCCCTTGGTGACGGCCTCGAAGAAGGCGCCGGCCTCGCTCGACATATGCGCGTCGATGCCGGGAGCCGCGTCGGCGATCGGACGGTCGCGCGGGTCCTTCGAATCGAGGATACGCAGCGGGTTCTTCTCCAGCCGGATAAGGCTGTCCTCGGACAGCTCACCGCGATGCTTCTCGAAATGCGCGACGAGCGCGTCACGCCAAGCATCGCGCGTCTCGGCGTCGCCCAGCGTATTGAGCTGGAGCGTCACGCCGTCGGCGATGCCGAGTTCGTGGAGGAGCTGGTCAGCCATCACCAGCAGCTCGACATCCGCCTGCGGCTCGGCGGCGCCGATGATCTCGGCGTCGATCTGGTGGAACTGGCGATAGCGCCCCTTCTGCGGGCGCTCGTAGCGGAACACGGGGCCGTGGGTGGCGAGCTTCAGCGGCACGAACTGCTGCCAGCCCTCGGTGAGGTAGGCACGCGAAAGGCCCGCCGTGAACTCCGGGCGCAGCGTCAGCGAATCCCCGCCGCGATCCTCGAAGGTGTACATCTCCTTGGAGACGACATCGGTCGTCTCGCCGATCGAGCGGGCGAAGACGGCGGTCGCCTCGAAGATCGGAATCTCGACGCGCTGGAAGCCATAGAGGCCCCGCACCCGGTCGAAGGCCGAGACCACGGCGTGATGGCGGCGCGCGGCCTCGCCGAAGAGGTCCTGGGTGCCACGGATGCGCTGGGGTGTTTCGGTACGGCTCATGGGGGCCGGTCCCTAATGGAAAACGGTTAAACGGAAAATATACTTCGCACATGCACAAGGCGACTTGAGGCCCGATGCGGCGGGCGGTATTTCGCTCCCCGCTATGAACATCGATCTCATCCCCGTTGGCGCCAACCCGCCGCACGAGCTGAACGTCATCATCGAGGTGCCCGTCGGCGGCGAGCCGGTGAAGTACGAGTTCGACAAGAAGTCGGGCGCGCTCTTCGTCGATCGCATCCTGCACACGCCGATGCGTTACCCCGCCAACTACGGCTTCGTGCCGCACACGCTCTCGCCCGACGGCGATCCGCTCGACGCGTTGGTGATCGCGCGCTCGCCCTTCGTGCCGGGCAGCGTGGTGCGCGTCCGCCCGATCGCGGTTCTGCGCCTGGAGGACGAAGCCGGCGGCGACGAGAAGCTCATCACCGTCCCCGACAACAAGACCTTCCCCTACTACAACGAAGTCGGCGAGAAGGACGATCTGCCCGAGATCGTGATGCAGCAGATCGAGCATTTCTTCACCCACTACAAGGATCTGGAAAAGCAGAAGTGGGTGCGCATCGGCACCTGGGGCGATGCCGACGAAGCGCGCCAGATCATTCTCGAGGCGATCGAGGCCGCCAAGAAGGCCAAGGAAGAGACCGGCGACGACGCGGGCGCCAAGCACCTCTGATCCGATCGTCCGATCGACGCACGCAAGGCGGGCCGGAGGCGCAGACAGCGCTTCCGGCCCGCTTTTCGTTGGGGCGCAGGCAATCGGACGGTCGTGAAATATCTGAAATATTCTTGCGCCATCTGGACCTTTTCGTCCGGGCGCGGCATCGCTCTGCGGCAGATTTCTGACAGGGAGTTTCCCGTTCGATGACCAAGTTCGCCCGCGCGCTCGCCGGCGCCGCCCCGATCGCGCTGTTCCTCGGCCTTGGCGCCGCTCATGCCATGCAGCCCGCCACCAACAGCTTTCCGCAGCCGGTCGCGATCAACGACACGATCCCCGCGCCCAAGGACGTTCCCTATCCCGGCGGCACGATCAAGCTCGCGGTCGATGCCACCGACGTGACCCGTGGCATCTTCACGGTGAAGGAAGTCATCCCCGTCGCGGAAGCGGGCAAGCTCACCCTGCTCTTCCCCAAGTGGCTGCCCGGCAACCACAGCCCGACCGGCCAGGTCTCCAAGATGGCCGGCCTCGTCATCACCGCCGACGGCAAGACCCTGCCCTGGGTGCGTGACACCATCGACGTCTATGCCTTCCACATCGACGTGCCGGCGGGCGCCAGGGAGATCACCGCCAGCTTCCAGTATCTCTCGCCGACCACCGGCAACCAGGGCCGCATCGTCGCGACGCCCGACATGCTGAGCCTCCAGTGGGATTGCGTGGCGCTCTATCCGGCGGGCTATTTCGTCCGCCAGATTCCGTTCGAGGCGAGCGTGACCTATCCGAAGGGCTGGAAGTCCGCGACGGCGCTGGCGCCCGGCCTGTCGGGCGACACGGTCACCTATCCGGTGGTGGATTTCGAGACGCTGGTCGATTCGCCGGCCATCGCCGGCCGCAACATGGTGAGCCACGAGCTGACGCCCGGCGTCCGCCTCGACATCGCCGCCGACCGGCCCGATCAGCTCAAGGCCAGCCCCGAGCAGATCGCCGCGCACAAGCGCCTCGTCGAGCAGGCCGTGAAGCTGTTCGGCGCGCAGCATTACGACCATTACGACTTCCTGTTCACGCTTTCCGACAATCTCGGCGGCGAGGGGCTGGAGCATCACCGCTCGTCCGAGGACGGCACCGACGCCGACTATTTCACCGATTGGGATTCGAGCGTCGCTGCCCGCAACCTGCTGGCGCACGAGTTCACGCATAGCTGGGACGGCAAGTATCGCCGCCCGGCCGACCTGTGGACGCCCGACTATCGCACCCCCATGCAGGACACGCTGCTCTGGGTGTATGAAGGTCAGACCCAATATTGGGGCTACATCCTCCAGGCGCGCTCGGGCCTCGCCACCAAGCAGGAGACGCTGGACGCCCTCGCCTCGACCGCGGCCTATTACCAGAACACCCCCGCCAAGGCGTGGCGCACGGTCGAGGACACCACCAACGATCCGAGCATCTCGCAGCGCCGGCCCAAGGCCTGGACCAGCTATCAGTGGTCCGAGGACTATTATGAGGCCGGCAAGCTGGTGTGGCTCGATGCCGACCAGCTCATCCGCGAGAAGACCGGGGGCAAGAAGTCGCTCGACGATTTCGCCCGCACCTTCTTCGGCATGAAGGACCGCGACTGGGGCGTGCTGACCTACCGCTTCGAGGATGTCGTCGCGGCGCTGAACTCGGTCGTGCCCTATGACTGGGCGACCTTCCTCAACGAGCGCATCTATGCCGTGAGGCCCGAGGCGACGCTCGGCTGGATCGCGCGCGGCGGCTACAAGCTCGACTATCAGGACAAGCCGACCGACTGGTGGAAGTCGCGCGAAAAGGCCCGCGAGGTTTCCGACTACAGCTATTCGATCGGCCTCACGATCGGCAAGGAAGGCGCGATCAGCGGCGTGTTCTGGGATAGCCCGGCGTTCAAGGCGGGCATCACCACGGGCTCCAAGCTCGTCGCCGTGGAAGGCCGCGCCTATGACAAGGATCTGCTCAAGAGCGTGATCACCGCGGCCAAGGGCGGCACTCAGCCGATCCATCTGCTCGTCAAGCAGGGCTCGGAATATCGTGATGTCGCCGTGCAGTGGAACGGCGGCCTGCGCTATCCGACGCTGGTGAAGGTGGCGAAGGGCGAGGCCGGCCTCGACAAGCTGCTCGAACCGAAGAAGTAAGCATGACGGAAGCCCCTCCCGCACGGCATGCGGGAGGGGCTTTCCTCAATGGCTCACCAGCTTGAGCCCGGCGATGCAGCCGACAAGGCCGACGATCAGCAGCAGGCGCGCAGCCCCCAGAGGCTCTTCGAAGAAGAGGATGCCCACGGCCACCGTGCCGAGCGCGCCGATGCCGCCCCACACCGCATAGGCCGTTCCCATCGGGATCGAGCGCGAGGCCAGCTCCAGCAAGCCCATGCTGAGCGTCACCGAGACGAGGAAGCCCAACGTCCAGCCGACATTGCGGAAACCGTCGACGAAACGCAGGCAGGTGGTGAAGCCCACCTCCCCCAGTCCGCCCAACAACAGCCAGATCCACGCCATTCCGCCTCCCTTTCGGCTTGAGAATGTTTTCGCGCGCCTTTCCGGTTCGGCACGCTATCCTCCGCCTCATGGCCATGAAGCTCGATCTCGGCAACCGCATCGCGCCGGTGCGCTTTCTCATCTTCCTCGTGCTGCTGGCCGCGGGCATCCCGCTGCTGGGAAGCACGATCGGCTGGCGGCACGGCACGATGCTCGCTTTCGATCTCGCCTCGGCGGTGTTCCTGCTGTCGCTCTGGCGATTGCTCCAGACGCCGCATGCCGATGCGATGCGCGACTATGCCGCGCGCAACGACGCCAACCGCGCGCTGTTGCTGACGATCAGCGTCACCGTCTCGCTGGTGGTGCTGGTAGCGGTCTTCTCGGAGCTGCTGGAGAAAGCCTCGCCCAAGCCCGAGACCGTGGCATTGATCATCGCCACCCTGTCGCTGGCCTGGCTCTTCTCCAACATGGTCTATGCGCTGCACTATGCGCATGTCTTCTACGTCCAGTCCGATACCGACGACGACGGCACCAGCGAGGACAGCGGCGGGCTGGATTTCCCGGAGACGAAGGAGCCCAACTACTGGGACTTCATCTATTTCAGCTTCACGCTGGGGATGACCTTCCAGACGTCCGACACCGCGCTCACCAACACGCAGATGCGCCGGATCACGACGCTCCACTGTCTGGCGGCGTTCGTGTTCAACCTCGGCGTTCTGGCCTTCACGATCAACGTGCTCGGCGGCGGGAGCTAGGCCTCGCCCGCCGCGAGCCGGGCGATGCCGTCCGCCTCCAGCCGCCACGGCTGCCAGCCCTCGGAGCGCCGCGCGCCGATGCGGCGATAGAAGCGCATCGCCTCCTCGTTCCAGTCGAGCACCGCCCAGTCCATCCGCGCGCAGCCTCGCGCCTGCGCTTCCTGCGCCAGCGCCGTCATCAGCGCGCGGGCGACACCGGAGCGGCGCTCGGACGGATCGACGAACAGGTCTTCGAGATAGAGGCCGGGCTTGCCCGTCCAGGTCGAGTAGTTGAGGAACCAGAGCGCGAGGCCCACGGCCTGCCCATCCCGCTCGGCGATATGCGCGTGGACATGGGCGCCGTCCGCGAACAGCGCGCGGCCGATCATCGCCTCGGTCGCCTCGACGGCATCGGGCTCGCGCTCGAAGTCCGCAAGCGCGCGGATCATGCGGAGGATTTCCGCCTCGTCGCCAAGGCGGGCCGCGCGGACGGTGACGCTCACGGTCTCACCATCCGCCACGAACGATCCAGCAGGCACCTTCACTCGGCCGCCTGAACCTCTGCCGCCGCCTTGGCCGCTTCCATCTCGGCCGCCTTGGCCTCGACCAGCTTCACGACATGATCGACCATCGCGTCGTCGTCGATCGTGTGATCGGTGACGCCCGAGAGATAGATCATGTGCTTGCCGTTGCCGCCGCCGGTGACGCCGATATCGGTCTCGCGCGCCTCGCCCGGACCGTTCACGACGCAGCCCAGCACCGAGAGCGAGAGCGGAGTCGAGATATGCTTGAGGCGATCCTCCAGCTTCTCGACGGTGCGGATCACGTCGAAGCCCTGACGCGCGCAGGACGGGCACGACACCACGCGCACGCCACGGGTGCGGATGCCGAGCGCCTTGAGGATCTCGTAGCCGACGCGCACCTCTTCCTCGGGCTCGGCCGAGAGCGAGACGCGGATCGTGTCGCCGATGCCGAACCAGAGCAGCGAGCCGATGCCGATCGCGCTCTTCACCGTGCCGGCGATCAGGCCGCCGGCCTCGGTGATGCCGAGATGCAGCGGGCAGTCCACCACTTCGGCGAGCTGCTGGTAGGCGGCCACCGCGAGGAACTGGTCGGACGCCTTCACCGCCACCTTATATTCGTGGAAGTCGGCATCCTGGAGCAGCTTGATATGATCGAGCGCGCTCTCGACCAGCGCCTCGGGGCAAGGCTCGCCGTACTTTTCCAGCAGGTCCTTCTCGAGGGAGCCGCCGTTCACGCCGATGCGGATCGCGCAGCCATTGGCCTTGGCGGCATTCACCACTTCCTGCACGCGGGCCGCCGAGCCGATATTGCCGGGATTGATGCGCAGGCAGGCCGCGCCCGCGTCCGCCGCTTCGAGCGCGCGCTTATAGTGGAAGTGGATATCCGCCACGATCGGCACGCGGGCCGCGCGGACGATCTGCTTCAGCGCGACGGTCGATTCCTCGTCAGGGCAGGAGACGCGGATGATGTCGACGCCCGCTTCCTCGCAACGGCGGATCTGGTCGATCGTGCCCTTCACGTCGGTGGTGAGCGTGTTGGTCATCGTCTGCACGGTGACGGGCGCGTCGCCGCCGACGGGCACGTTGCCCACCATGATCTGACGGGATTGGCGGCGCGTGATGTCGCGCCACGGACGAATGGACATGGGAAGCCTTCGCGATTGTGGTCGAGAGCCTCTATAGGCGCTGCGGCGCAAGATGATAAGCGCCAGCACATGAAGAAGGAGCAATGCGTGGGCTGGACCCTCATGATTCATGGCGGCGCGGGCTCGATGCGCCCCGGCGTGCTGACCGAGGCTGAGGATCAGGGCGCCCGCGTGGGCCTGACGGCGGCGCTGGAAGCAGGTGCCGCGATCCTGCGCGATGGCGGCTCCGCGCTCGATGCGGTCGAGGCTGCGGTGCGCGTGCTGGAGGATGATCCGCATTTCAACGCGGGGCGCGGCTCGGTCTACACCTGGGAAGGCCGCATCGAGTGCGACGCCGCGATCATGGACGGCCGCGGCCGCGAAGCAGGCGCCATCGCCGGCGTCACCGCGACGCGCCACCCCGTCAGCCTCGCCCGCGCCGTGATGACGCAGAGCCCGCACGTGCTGCTGTCGTCCGCCGGGGCCGACGCCTTCTCCGCGCATATCGGACAGGAGCAGGTGGCGCAGGACTGGTTCGCCACCCCCGAACGCCGCCGCCAGCTCGACGAGATCAAGGCGCATCCCGACATGCCGTTCGATTCGGCGATGAAGTACGGCACCGTCGGCGCGGTCGCGGTGGACGAGGCGGGCCATGTCGCCGCCGCCACCTCGACCGGCGGGCTCACCGCCAAGCGCTGGGGCCGGATCGGCGATTCGCCGCTGATCGGGGCGGGCACTTATGCCGACGATCGCGCTGCCGCGATCTCCTGCACCGGATCGGGCGAGCATTATATCCGCCTCGGGCTCGCGCATGAGCTGTGCGCCCGGCTGCGGCTGACCGACGCCGGCCTCGACGCCACCGCCGACGCGATGGTGGACGAGCTGACCGCGCTCGGCGGCAAGGGCGGCTTCATCACTGTCACGCCCAAAGGCGAGGCCCGCTGGGCGTTCAACACGCCGGGCATGTATCGCGGCGTGGTGGGGCAGGAACGGCCGCTCAAGGTGGCCATCTACGACGAAGATTGAATCGGCATGTTGCGATCCGGCAATCTTGCCGAGAGACTCGCGCGCTAACGCCCGTCCCCGGTCGTTCCCCGGTGAAGATGGCATCCGGTCTTCGCGCTGCTAGCGGGCCGCTGCCTTCGCCGGGGAGCGGCAACCCTTCCTGATCCGAGACGATGATGAACCGCCTCCAATTCCTGCTCGCCGCGATCGTGGCGCTCCTGCTTCCGCTGTCGCCCGCCGCCGCCTGGTGGGAATATGGCCACGAGACGGTCGCCCGCATCGCCTATCTGGAGGTGAACCCGGAGACGCGCGCCGGCATCGACGGGCTGCTCCGCCAGTCCAAGCTGCTCGACACGCCGACTTGCCCCGCCAAGACCATCGCGGAAGCGTCCGTCTGGCCCGATTGCGTGAAGAATCTCGGCGACCGGTTCAGCTATGCCTACAACTGGCACTTCGTCGACATCGACGTGTGCAAGCCCTTCGACCCCAAGGGGCCGTGCGCGGGCGGCAATTGCGTGATCTCCCAGATCGAGCGCAACCAGCGCCTGCTCGCCGACAAGCATCTGAATCCGCGTGAGCGGCTGATGGCGCTGATCTTCCTCGTCCACTTCGTCGGCGACCTGCACCAGCCGCTCCACGCCGCCGAACGCGACGGCGATCAGGGCGGCAACAAGCTGCGCACCCATTATGGCGTGATGGCGGGGCGAACGAACCTCCACTCCATCTGGGACGGCCTGCTCGCCGACCGTGCCATCTCGACGCCGCCGGGCGACGCCAAAGGCCTGCTCGCCGGCACCACGCCGGAGAGCCGCGCCGCGATGCAGACGGGCACCGTCACCGACTGGGCGAAGGAGAGCTGGGAGCTGGCCCGCGACACCGTCTACCCAACGGCCACCCACGGCCCCGCCTGCCCGCCGACCAGGCCCGCCGACGCGGGGCTCGACGAAGCGACGATCCAGCAGTTGATCCCGGTGCTTCGGCAGCAGGTGCTGCGCGGCGGGCTGCGGCTCGCGAAGATGCTGGACGACGCCTTCGCCGGCCATGTCCCGCCCCGTCCGAAATACGGCTGAGCCCAGCCCAATGAAAAAGGGGCCGGCCTTTCGGCCAGCCCCTTTCCCGGACCCTGCTGGTGAACGTTCCGCTTATTGTGGCACGACCGTGACGGCGCGGCGGTTCTGCGCCCAGGCGCTCTCGTCCGAACCAGTCGCGACCGGGCGTTCCTTGCCGTAGCTGATCGTGTTGATGCGATCGGCCGGCACGCCCTGGCTCACCAGGAAGTTCTTGGCGGCGGTGGCGCGGCGATCGCCGAGCGCGATGTTGTACTCGCGCGTGCCGCGCTCGTCGCAATGGCCTTCGAGCGTCACGCGGACGGCCGGGTGCGCCACCAGCCACTTGGCCTGCGCGGTCAAGATGCCCTGCGCCTCGCTGTCGACGTCCGACTTGTCGGTGCCGAAGTGAACAGTGTCGGTGCCGACCTGCTGGAGGAAGTCAGCGCGCGAACCGGGAATGATCGAGCTACCGACCGGGGCCTGCGTGCCCGTATCCGATTCCGGCGCCGTCGAGGCGGGCGGGGGCGGGGGCAGTTCAGCCGGCTTCTTCTTGGCGCAACCGGCCAGCGCCACCATCGCGGCGACGGTCAATACCGTGGCAGTCTTTGCAGTCATCTTGGAGTCTCCTTTGGTTTTCAATGGCGGCCCCCTATTGCCCTTTCAGGCTTAGGATTGTTTCGGCGATGGTCAAGCCCGGCCCATCGTTACGGCAACAACGGCGACCAGGCCGGATCGGACCCATCGAGGGGGGTCGGAATTTTTCGTTCGTTGACGCCGGTCAGGTCCACCGACCAGAGATCGGCGCGGCCCGAGCCCTGCGCGGTGCGGAAAAACATGATGACGCGGCCGTTGGGAGACCAGCTCGGGCCCTCGTCCTGCCAGCCGTGCGTCAGGATCTTCTCGCCATTGCCGTCGGGCGACATCACGCCCACCGAGAAGCCGCCTCCGAGCTTGGTGAAGGCGATGAGATCGCCGCGCGGGCTCCACACCGGGGTGGCGTAGCGGCCCGAGCCGAAACTGATGCGGTGCTGACCCGAACTGTCCGCGTTCATGACATAGATCTGCTGCGTGCCGGAACGGTCGCTCTCGAACACGATCTTGCTGCCGTCCGGCGAATAGCAGGGCGCGGTGTTGATGCCCGGCGCGTTGGTGAGGCGCGTCGGCGTGCCGCCCGACGCCGAAACGCGATAGATCTGCGTGTTGCCGCCGACCGAGAGCGAATAGACGATCGAACGCCCGTCCGGCGAATAGCGCGGGGAGAGCGTCATGTTCGGCGAATCGACCACCAGCCTCTGCTGCCCGGTGCTGATGTTGTAGGTGTAGATGCGCGGCCGGTTGCCCGTGTAGGACATGTAGACGATCGACTGCTGGTTCGGCGAATAGCGCGGCGTCAGCACGATCGACTGGCCGTTGGTCAGGAAGTGATGGTTGGCACCGTCCTGATCCATGATCGCCAGCCGCTTGGTCCGGTGATTCTTGGGGCCGGTCTCGGAGACATAGGCGACCCGGCTGTCGAAATAGGGGCCTTCGCCGGTCAGCCGCGTATAGACGGTGTCGGCGCACTTGTGCGCGGCGCGGCGCCACTGGGCGGGCGACACCACGAAGCCCTGCCGCGTCAGTTCCTGCTTCTGGTAGACGTCGTAGAGATAGCAGCCGACGGTCAGCGTGCCGTCGCCATTGGCCTGCACGAAGCCCTGCACCAGCGCCGAGGCGCCGGTGGTGGTCCAGTAGTTGTAATCAGGCGCCGTCACCTGCGGATAGGCGACCGCATGATCGCCCGACACCGGCTTGAACAGGCCCGAACCCTTGAGGTCGTTGATGACGATCTGCGCGACCTGGCTGCCGAGCGCGTCGGTCTGGCCGGCGGGGGTCTTGGCGGACGCCGGGGTCGGCATCGCGGGGATCGCGATCGGCATCGGCTGCGAGATGCCGCCGGTGACGTCGACGATCAGGCGCTGGCCGGGCTGCGGCCCCGCGCCGGGCGCGGCCTGCGTGGCGGGCACCTGCGCCAGCGCCGCGCTCGACAGCAGCAGCGCCGGCATCGCGGCGATCATGCGACGGACCATCATGCTCATCTCCCTCCTCTCGGCACCCGTCATGGACGGAACCGGAACCCGAAATCGTCCCAGCCGCCCTGATACATTTCGGGCGGCAGCTTGAATGGCGCGCAGCGCAGCACGGCGCGGCGCGCGGCATCGGCCATCTGGCGCGCGTAGGCCTGGTTCTGCCCATTGACGCCGCTCTGCTCGCCGATCTCGACCGAGGCGACCGAGCCGTCGCGGTTCATGCGCAGGTTGAGCACCGTCGCGATCTGCCCCGCGTCGGCGCCGCCGGCCGGCGGATTGTAGCAGGGCTTCACCTGCTGGAGCAGCAGCGCCGCCAGCCCCGCCATCGACTGCGCCGACACCGCCGCCGCGCGCGGCGCGGTCGCCTTGCCGGGCGCCTTGTCGGGCGACAGGCCCTTCAGGAAATCGGCGCCGAGCCGCGAGCCCTTGGGCTTGGCCTTGCCCGGCGTGTCCTTGGGCAGATCCTTCAGGAAGTCGGCGGAAAGACCGGCCTTCTTGGGAGGCTGCTTCTCGGGCGTCGGCTTGGCCGGCTTCTCGGGCGCGGGCTTCGGCTTGGCTTCGGGTTTGGGCGGCGCCGGCTTCGGCTCCGGCTTCACCTCGGGCTTGGGTTCGGGCTTCGGCGGAGGCGGGGTCGGCTTGGGCGGCTCGGCTTTGGGAGCCGGCGCGGGCGGCGGGGGCGCCGCCTCCTCGGGCGGCCCTTGCTCGGGCGCGACCGACGGGGCCGGCGCTTCCGTCGCCACCTTCGGCGCGGCCGACGTCAGCCCGACCTTGTCGACCAGTTGCACATCCATCGTGTCGGCGACCGGAGGCTTCGGGATGCGCGCCGAGAACAGGCTCAGCGACAGCACCACAAACAGGGCGACATGCCCCGCCGCGGCCACTCCCAGCCCATAGCGTTCGGCGCGTTCCATGGCTCAGCGGCGCTCGTCGGCCGGCGTGGAGACCAGCGCCACCTTGTTGAGGCCGGCGCGATTGAGTTCGCCCATCACCGCCATCACCCGGCCATAGTCGATCCCGCGATCCGCGCGCAGGAAGATCTGCTGGGGCTCGCCGCCGACCGGCCCCTGCCCCGCGATCTGGGCGAGGCGGTCGGGCAGCGCCCCGTCGCTCACCTGATCGTCGTCGACGAACACCTGCCCCTGCGCGTCGATCGAGATCTGGATCGGCTTCTTGGGCTGCTCCAGCGCCTTGGCGCGGCTGTCGGGCAGGTGAATCGGCACGCCCGTCATCAGCAGCGGCGCGGTGATCATGAAGATGATGAGCAGCACCAGCATGACGTCGACGAGCGGCGTCACGTTGATCTCCGCCATCGGCGTGCGGCGGCCGCCACGGCCACCGCTCGGGGTAGGGCCCATGGCCATCAGTCGGCTTCCAGCTCGCGGCTGAGCGTCGCGTGGAAATTGTCGGCGAAGCGATGGAGGCGCGCCTCCATCTTGTTGATGCCGTGCGACAGGCGATTGTAGGCGATGACCGCCGGAATCGCCGCGAACAGGCCCAACGCCGTCGCGAACAGCGCCTCCGCGATGCCCGGCGCGACGACGCCGAGCGAGGTGTTCTGCTGCGCCGCGATCGAGGTGAAGCTGCGCATGATGCCCCACACCGTGCCGAACAGGCCGACGAAGGGCGCCACCGAGCCGATGGTGGCGAGGATGTTCAGCCGATCCGACAGGCGATCCACCTCGACCCCGGTCGCCGCCCCCATGGTGGTGGCGAGCCGCGCGCGCGTGCCGTCCCGGTCGATCTTCTTGCCCGCGGTCGAGCGACGCCACTCGTTCACGCCCGCCGCCAGCACCCTGGCCAGGGGCAGATCGTCGTTGCGGTGCACGGTGTAGAAATTGTCGATATCCTGCGAGGCCCAGAAATCCCGCTCGAACTTCGCGTTCTTCGCGCTGATGCGCTTCAGCCGGACGCCATGGCCGACGATGATTCCCCACGTCCACACCGAGGCGCAGAGCAGGCCGATCATCACGACCTTCACCACGATATCGGCCTGGAGGAAGAGGGCGAGCGGCGACATCGTCGCGGCGTCGGTCGCCAGGTGCGGAATCATGATGCTACTTCATCCCCTTTGAGGCGGCGGAATATGTCGAGCCAGGCGTCGGGCTGCCGCCTCGGCCTTCCTTCCGGCGAAAGGAATGCCGCAGTGACCTCCGCGTCGGCGAGCAACACATCGCCGCGCATGACTCTCTGATGAATGACGCAGGAAGCGGCCTTCGTATCCATCACCCGGCTGACGACGAGCAGATCGTCGTCGAGACGCGCCGGGCGCCGATATCGGATAGCGAGATCAGTGATCGCGTAAACGCCCAGCCCCTGCTCATATGCGCCACGCTGATCGATCCCTGCGGCGCGCAGCATGTCAGAACGCGCGCGCTCCAGATAGCGCAGATAATTGGCGTGGTAGACGACGCCCGAAAAATCCGTGTCCTCGAAATACACGCGGAGCGGAAAGCGATGCTCGCCTTCCACGAAGCGCCCGCTCGCCGGCAGATCGGTGGCGTCGATGATCATGAGAGCGGGGTCTAACGCTTCGTCGTGCCCACGCAACCCCGGCCGCTTGACGATGATGATACCTATAGGTTACAAATCACCTATAGGTTACACGGGAAGACCGCCATGACCAATGCCGATACCGCCGAGCGGCTGAGCCGTGCCCGCACGCTGCTCTTCTATCTTTCCGCCGCTTTGTTCCTCGTCGTCCCCTGGTTCGATTCGCCGGCGGATGGATCGATGTCGTTCGCGATCGTCTGGGTGGCCTGGGCGATCCTGTTGCTTGCCGGTATCGCGGGGATGGGCGGCTGGTTCATGCCGCGCGGTGCCCGCCGGTTGATGGAGGACGAAGGCACCCGCGCCAACCGCGCCCGCAGCATGGCGATCGGCTATTTCGCGGCCATCGCTGCGGCGTTGACCCTGTCGGTGCTGGTGCGGCTGGTGGCGATCGACATGCAGACCGTGATCCGGGCGATCGTGACCGCCGGAATCGCCGCGGCGCTGATCTCCTTCGCCGCCCTCGAACGGACGTCGATGCAGGATGGCTGAAGGCCTGAGCAACCGCCTGCGTGAGGAGCGGGCTCGGCATGGCTGGACGCAGGCCGAGTTGGCCGAGCGCGCGGGCGTCAGCCGCAAGACGATCAATACGGTGGAAAATGGCGTGTTCGTCCCCTCCACCATCCTCGCGCTGCGCCTCGCCCGCGTGCTAGGCCAGCCGGTGGAGGCACTGTTCGCGCTGGAGGACTGACATGATCGCCTATCTCGGGCTGTTGTTCGCCGGCATGTTGCTCTGCAATTCCCTGCCGCATCTGCTGGCCGGCTTGCAGGGCGAGCGCTTCTACACGCCGTGGGCGCGGCCTCGCGGGGTCGGCATGTCCTCGGCGCTGGAAAATGTGCTGTGGGGATCGGCCAACCTGCTGCTGTCCGCCTTCCTGATCGACCGCATCTTCCCCAGGAACATACCCCACGGGCTTCCGATGCTGGCGGCCGGCTTCGTCGGAATGGGGATCGGGCTGGCGCTGATCTTCGGACGCCGGAAGGCCGGCTGAGACGGCTTCAGTCGAACAGGCCATCCTGCACGCCCGCCGGCATCGGCAGGCCGAGATGGGTCCATGCCCGGCCGGTCAGGCAACGCCCCCGCGCCGTGCGGGCAAGCAGGCCGAGCTGGATGAGATAGGGCTCGATCACCTCCTCCACCGTGTCGCGCGGTTCGGAGAGACCGGCGGCGATTGTCTCCACGCCGACCGGGCCGCCGCGATAGACGTCGGCGATCATCAGCAGATAGCGCCGGTCCATCGCGTCGAGGCCGAGATTGTCCACCTCCAGCCGGGTGAGCGCCGCATCGGCCACGCGAGCGTCCACCACCGGGTCGCCCGCCATGTGCGCGAAGTCCCGCACCCGACGGAGCAGGCGCCCGGCGATGCGGGGCGTGCCGCGCGAACGCCGCGCGATCTCGGTCGCCCCGTCGCGCGCGAGATCGAGTGCCAGCAGCCGGGCGGCGCGCGCCACCACCAGCTCCAGCTCGTCCACCGTGTAGAATTGCAGGCGCACCGGAATGCCGAAGCGATCGCGCAGCGGCGTGGTCAGCAGCCCCTGCCGTGTCGTAGCCCCCACCAGCGTGAAGCGCGGCAGCTCGATCCGGACCGAGCGCGCGGACGGCCCCTCGCCGATCATCAGGTCGAGCACGCGGTCCTCCATCGCCGGATAGAGCACTTCCTCGACGGCGGGCGCGAGGCGGTGGATCTCGTCGATGAAGAGGACGTCGCCCTCCTCCAGATTGGTGAGCAAGGCCGCCAGATCGCCCGACTTGGCGATCACCGGGCCGGAGGTGGCGCGGAAGCCCACGCCTAGCTCGCGCGCGACGATCTGGGCGAGCGTCGTCTTGCCGAGGCCGGGCGGGCCGAAGAACAGTACATGATCCATCGCCTCGCCGCGCGCCTTGGCGGCGCCGATGAAGACGCGGAGATTCTCGCGCGCCGCCTTCTGCCCGACGAAATCGTCGAGCGTCTTGGGCCGCAGCGCGGCGTCGATATCTTCGGGGCGGCGCTCGGCGGCGAGGAGGCGGTCGGGTTCGCTCATGGTCGATCCGTTCCCTAGCCGTTCCGCATGGCGGGCGCCAGCGCTCAGGGAAGCCGGCTGAGCAGCACCGGGATATGATCGGCCTGGCTGTCGCTGAGCTGGAGGATGTAGTCCCCCGGCGCCAGCGCGAAATCGACTTGCTTGGCGATGCCCGAGCAGGGCGCGCCATGGGCATGGGCGGCGGACGGCAGCGACTTGCCCCGCTGCACGACGTCGATCCAGGCCTTGCCGCCGAGCGCGACGCGATAGGTGCCGCTCAACGCGACATGGAAGACCAGCAGCCCGCCCTTGTCGCCCGCCGCCACCGGCTTGCCGAGCGGGGCGGCGAAGCTCACCCCTTCAGCCGGGGCGAGCGCCGCGATCGCCGGTACGTTGAGCGTCAGCATCGGATTGGGATTGCCGGCGAGCGAATGCGCCGCGGGCAGGTCAGCCGCGCCGCGCCACAGCTTCGGCGCCTCGGGGCAAGCCGGCGCGTCCGCCTGCGCCACGCCTGCCCAGCAGAGAATGGCCAGCACCGGCCCAACGATCCGCATATCAGCCCCCTCTTGTCCGCCGGCGACAATCTGTAGCCCCGCGCAAGGGATCGCTCAATCGCGTGCCTTACGCCTTGGAAGCCTTGCGCAGCGCGAGGCGGACCAGCGCATCGAGCGTGGCGCCCTCCCCCAGCTCCTCCGCCGCTGCGCCCACCGCCGCCGACGCCTCGGCCGGGCGGAATCCGAGATTGGCGAGCGCCGAGAGCGCGTCGTTGACCGCGCCGCCCTTGGGCGCCGCCGTCGCCATGCCCACCGGGCCGAGCGCCGGGCCGGCCTTGTCCTTGAGTTCGGTCACGATGCGCAGCGCCAGCTTCGGGCCGACGCCGTTGGCGCGCGCCACCATCGCCTTGTCGCCCGACGCCACCGCGCGGGAGAGTTCGTCCGGCGCCAGCGTCGAGAGGATGGCGAGCGCGAGGCGGCCGCCCACCCCCTGCACCTGGGTCAGCAGGCGGAACCAGTCGCGCTCGGTCGTCGAGCCGAAGCCGAACAGCGTGATCGCATCCTCGCGCACCTGCATGTCGGTGAGGATCTTCACCTCCGAGCCGACGCCCCCCAGCGCCTGCAAGGTCTTGCCCGAGAGCTGCACGAGATAGCCGACGCCGTTCACGTCGATCACGCCATGGTCGGCCCCCGCCTCGGCGAGGATGCCGGTCAGCCGTGCGATCATCATGCCCCCTTTGTCCTCACGAAACGCGGCGCAGCATGGCGCGCTGGCTCGCCACATGATGCGCATGGGTGATGGCGACGGCGAGCGCATCGGCAGCGTCCGCGCCGGTCAGCTTCACGCCGGGCAGCAGCCGCGAGACCATCGCCTGCACCTGCTTCTTGTCCGCCCCGCCGGTGCCGACCACCGCCTTCTTGACGATCGAGGGATGATATTCCCCGATCACGATCTCCGCCTGCGCGGCGGCCAGCAGCACGACGCCGCGCGCCTGCCCGAGCTTGAGCGTCGACTGGGCGTTGGAGTTGCCGAGCACCTCCTCGACCGCCGCGCCCTCGGGCCGGTGAGCGCGGATCACCTCGATCAGCGCGCCGTGGAGCAGCGCGAGGCGGCGCGGCAGCGGCATCGCCACTTCGGTGCGGATCTGCCCGTTGGCGACGTGGGACAGGCGATTGCCGTCGGCGGCGATCACCCCCCAGCCCGTGGTGCCGAGCCCCGGATCGAGCCCGAGGATCAGCACCCCGTCAGCCTCAAGCCAGCTTCTCCATGATGTCGTCGGGCACGTCGTAATTGCCCCAGACGGTCTGGACGTCGTCATCCTCTTCGAGGGTGTCGATCAGCTTCATCAGCAGCGCCGCCTCGTCCACCGTGGTGAGCGTCACCATGGTCTGCGGGCGCCAGGCGAGCTTCACGCCCTCCGGCTCGCCGAGCACCGCTTCCAGCGCCTTGGCGACCTCGTGGAGCGAATCCGTCGCGGTCCAGATCTCGTGGCCCTCGTCGGAGGTCACGTCCTCGGCGCCGGCTTCGAGCGCGGCCTCGAACACCTTTTCGGCGTCGCCGGCCTTCTCCGGGTAGGAGATCAGCCCCATGCGGTCGAAACCATGGCTCACCGAGCCGCCCGCGCCGAGATTGCCGCCATTCTTGGAGACGGCGGTGCGCACGTTGGTGGCGGTGCGGTTGCGGTTGTCGGTCAGCGTCTCGATGATGAGCGACACGCCGGCCGGGCCGAAGCCCTCGTAGCGGACCTCTTCATAATTGGCGCCGTCATTGCCGGCCGCCTTGTCGATCGAGCGCTTGATGTTGTCGTTCGGCATCGACTGGGCGCGCGCCGCGATGATGGCGGAACGCAGGCGCGCGTTCATCGCCGGATCGGGCAGGCCCATCTTCGCCGCCACCGTGATTTCGCGGCTGAGCTTGGAAAAGAGCGCCGAGCGCTTCTTATCCTGCGCGCCCTTGCGATGCATGATGTTCTTGAATTTGGAATGGCCGGCCATCGCCGTGATCGTCCTGCTGCTTGCGAAGATTGAGTGGGCGTCTCTAGGCCGTGAGGCGCCCGTTGCGCAATCCCGACCCGCTAGGCGGGCTGGGCGGCGCGGCGGCCCATGACGATGGGGACGATGCCGCCCATCTCCTCGCGGGTGCGCCGGCCGATCGCGGTGTCCCTCACCCGGGCCCAATAAGCGGCGAGGCCGGGGCGTCCGGCCATCAGCGCGCCGCCGTCGAAATGCGTCTCGATGATCCCGGCCAGCGCGAGCAGCGGGATCAGCGCCGCATCGGCGATTCCGGGCACGTCTCCGGCGGCCCATTCGTCCTGGCCGATGCCGATCCGCTCGATCGCGTCGAGGCCGAGCGCGAGCTGCTCGCGGCCGTAGTCGAGCTGGCCCGTGTCCGAGCACAGGCAGAAGACCGTCTGGCGCATGAAGTGGCGCAGGCCCGCCGCGATCTCGGTGTCGACAAGGCCGGCGATCATCCGGGCCAGCGCGCGGGCACGCGGATCGGCGGGCAGCAGCGGCGGCCCGGAGAGCGCATCGTCCAGATAAGCGATGATCGGCGCCGATTCGGCGAGGTGCCAGCCGTCCTCATCCTCCAGCACGGGGATGCGGCGCATCGGGCTGATCGCGGCGAACTCCGCCGAATGGATCGAACCGCCCGGAGGCGGCACGACGGGGATCTCATGCCCCTTGAGGCGCGCGGCGATCAGCACGCGCTGGACGAAAGGGGATAGAATGAAACCGTAGAGCTTCATCGCCGGGCCCTCTCCCCGCGCGCGCCGATCGCCTGCCGGGTCAGTTCAGACCCAGCGCCGCCTTGTAGGTCTCGAGCAGGGCTTCGGCCTCGTCGCGCGCATTCTTCTCCATCTTACGGAGGCGCACGATAGTCCGCATCGTCTTGGGGTCATAGCCCTGCGACTTGGCTTCGAGATAGACGTCCTTGATGTCGTCCTGCATGCCCTTCTTTTCTTCCTCGAGGCGCTCGATACGCTCGATGAAGAGCCGCAGCTGGTCGGCCGCGACGTTGCCGTCACTCATAGTCCGCTCCCGATTCGGTAGGAACGCGCGGGGATAGAAGAGCGGGGCCTTGCGCTCAAGCGTCCGCCGGTGGGTTCTTCTTCAGGCTCTCGGCCATGCGGGCGATCTGCTCGGGCGTGGCCTCGCCCTGATGCTCGGCCTTCCATTGCGCATAAGGCATCCCATAGACCGCCTCGCGGCCCTGATCCTTGCTGATCGTTCCACCCGAAGCCTCGGCCGTCCAGTCGCCCAGGCAGTTGCGGCAAAAGCCCGCAAGGCCCATCAGATCGATGTTTTCCGCGTCCGAGCGGTGCCGCAGATGACTCACCAGCCGGCGAAACACGGCCGCCGCAATTGCGTCATCGACATCATCCAGTTGCATAACGCTGTCATTCCCCGGTTGATCTGATGAATGGAGGGGGTAATGGGCATCCCTTCCCGCGCGCACAAGGAGCTTCCGTACCCATGTCGATCAGCACGAGCGCATTTGCGCCCCGTCGCCGCAAGGTTCGCGTGCTGGCTACACTGGGGCCTGCCAGCCGCTCGCCCGAAATGATCCGCAAATTGTTCCTCGCCGGAGCGGACGCTTTCCGCGTCAACATGAGCCACGGCGCGCATGAGGATCATGCCCAGTCGATCGCGGCGATCCGCCAGCTCGAGAAGGAGCTGAACCGGCCGACCACCATCCTCGCCGACCTTCAGGGGCCGAAGCTGCGCGTCGGCACCTTTGCGGACGGCGCGGTGACGCTGAAGACCGGCGACGCCTTCCAGCTCGATCGCGATTCGGCACCGGGCGACGCCACCCGCGTCACCCTTCCCCATCGCGAGATCTTCGAGGCGCTGGAGCCCGGCTCCCGCCTGCTGGTCGATGACGGCAAGCTGGTGCTGCGCGTGCAGAAGGTCAGCCTCGACGTGATCGAGACGCTGGTCGAGGTCGGCGGCGTGATCTCCAACCGCAAGGGCGTGAACGTGCCCGACGTGGTCGTCCCCCTCCCCGCGCTGACCGACAAGGACCGCAAGGACCTCGCCTTCGCGCTGGAGCAGAATGTCGACTGGATCGCATTGAGCTTCGTGCAGCGCCCGGACGACGTCGCCGAGGCTCGCCGCCTGATCGGCGGCAAGGCGGCTTTGCTTTCCAAGATCGAGAAGCCGGCCGCGATCGATCGCCTCGACGAGATCATCGAGCTGTCGGACGGCGTGATGGTCGCGCGCGGCGATCTCGGCGTCGAGCTGCCGCCGGAAATGGTGCCCCCGATCCAGAAGCGCATCGTCGAGACCTCGCGCCGCCTCGGCCGCCCGGTGGTCGTGGCGACCCAGATGCTCGAATCGATGATCAAGTCGCCGTCCCCGACCCGCGCCGAGGTGTCGGACGTGGCGAACGCGATCTACGACGGCGCCGACGCGATCATGCTCTCGGCCGAATCCGCCGCCGGCGACTGGCCGGAGGAAGCGGTCGGCATGATGGACCGCATCGCCATCTCGGTGGAATCGGACCCGAACTATCGCGCCCGCATCCACTTCACCGAGACGCGCCCGGACGCCACCACCGCCGACGCGCTCGCGTCCGCCGCCGCCGAGATCGTCGACACGGTGTCGGCCGCGACGATCATCTGCTTCACCACCTCGGGCTCGACCGCGCGCCGCATCGCGCGCGAGCGCCCGTCGGTGCCGCTGCTGGTGCTGACGCCGGACGTCCGCACCGCGCGCCGCATCGGCCTGCTGTGGGGCGCACATGCGGTCCACACCCGCGACGTCGACAGCTTCGAGGAAATGGTCGCCAAGTCCAAGCGCATGGCGCTGCGCGCGCGCGTCGCCGGCGCGGGCGAGGCAGCGGTGCTGATGGCCGGCGTGCCGTTCAAGACGCCGGGCTCCACCAACGTGCTCCACGTCGTCCGCCTCACCGGCGACGAGCTGAAGGGCTATCAGACCGAGGAATAAGCCCCTCCCACTGGCAGGAGGGGCCCCATGAAAGCTCAGCCCGCCGGGTAGACGGTGAACTGCTCGATCTTGCCGTTCGCGCCCGGCTCGGCGCGCAGCACGATGGTGAGCGTGCGGCCGGGATAGGTGACCGTATAGGCCTCCGCCGTGAAGCCTCCGCGCAGCTTGGCCGAGCGCTGGCGGATACCGGTCGGCTGGCCCAGCGGCGCAAGGCTGGCGCGATAGTCGGCGATCGCGGTCGGCGTGAAATAATAATTGCCGTTCACGGTGAAGAGGCTGCGGTCGATCTTCCCCGCGCGGAGCATGTCGAACACCTTGCGGGCGCGCGCCGTCTTGTCGGCCTGCGGGAAGAGCTGGGCCTCGATACGGTCCGCAATCGCCGTCTGGGCATTGCCGAAATCCCCGTTCACCATCACCACGATCGCGGCCTTGTCGTCGGGATAGACGCGGTTCTCGGAGAGGAAGCCCACCGCCTCGCCGCCATGCTCCAGCATCCGGTGGCCATCGACTTCGCCGATCTCGATGCCAAGGCCATAGCCGCTCGACTTGCCGTCGGTGAGCGTCACCGGCGTCTGCTGCGCCTTGTAGCCGGCCGGCGAGAGCAGCTTGGCGTCGATCATGCCGATGTCCCAGCGGGCGAGGTCGTCCGCCGTCATCGCCAGCTCGCCCGCCGCGAACAGCCAGCCCGGCGCCGCCGGCTTCTCGACACGCACCGGGCCCAGCGCATAGCGCATGTGCGGCACGGCGTCGGCGGCGGTCATGCCGGTGTCGGCATCCACGGCGCTCTTCATGGCGAGCGGCTGGAACACGCGCTTCGACAGGAAGGGCACCAGCGGCTCGCCCGACACCTTCTCGACGATCCGGCCGGCGATCACATAGCCGGTGTTGGAATATTGCCACTGGCTGCCCGGCGCGAAGTCGAGCGGCGCCTTGGCCCAGCGATCCAGGATCTCGGCCGGCGTGACCGGGTGCTCCATCGCCGCGAAGCTGAAATCCTGCGGCCAATAGTCGCGATAGCCCGAGGTATGGCTCAGCACCTGCGCGACCGTGATCTTGTCGGCGTCGGTGAGATCAGGGAGCCACTTGCTCACCTTGTCGTCGAGCGAGAGCTTGCCCTCGTCCGCCAGCATCAGGATCGCGGTGGCGGTGATCTGCTTGGAGATGGAGGCGATCGGATAACGCGCGCCCGTCACCGCCGGCTTGCCCGGCCCCTGCTGCCCATAGGCCTTGGAATAGACGATCCGCCCGTCCTCCACGACCGCGATCGAGGCGGAAGGCACCTGCGTCGTCTTGAGGATTTCAGCCGCCGCGCGATCGATCGCCGCGGTGTCGAGCGGGGCGGACAGGGCAGGCGTCGCCGCGATCAGCGCGGCGAAGGAGGCAAGGGCAAGGCGCATGGTGGCTCCGGTTCGTGACAGGCCCGGAACCTGTCTCCGCGCGGGCCTCAGAGCAAGCCGTAACCTTGGAGAGAGTCGCGCAACGCCGGGGCGTCGCGGAAGACGTGACCGACGAAGCCCGAGCGTTCGGCCGCCTCGACATTGTCGGCGCGGTCGTCGACGAACAGCGCCTCGCCCGGCGCCAGCCCGAATCGGTCGAGCGCCAGCGCGTAGATGGCGGGATCGGGCTTCACCAGCTTCACCTCGCCCGAGACGAGGATGTCGCGGAAGCGATCGAGCAGCGCCGCCTCGCGCGCCCGGAAGGGCGGCCAGAACTCATGGCTGAAATTGGTGATGGCGTAGAGCGGCACGCCCGCCGAATCGAGATCGGCGACGAGCGCGGCCATGCCGGGCAGCAAATCGCCGATCTGCCCGTCGAATCGATCGCCCCACAGCCGGATCATTTCGGCTTCATCGGGGTGAAGCGCGATCAGCTCCGCCGACGTGTCGGCGAAGCTGCGGCCAGCGTCATGCTGGGTGTGCCATTCCAGCGTCGCCACCTCGCCGAGGAATCGGTCGAGGCGCGCGGGATCGGCGATATGTCGCTGGAAGAAGGCGCGCGGATTCCAGTCGACAAGCACGTTGCCGACGTCGAAAACGACGCTCTTCAAACGGGCCACCGAGCGATCGGCGGCCACGCCGGATCAGCCCTGGCGGGCCTTGAAGCGACGGTTCGTCTTGTTGATGACGTAGGTGCGGCCGCGACGACGGATGACGCGGTTGTCGCGATGACGCCCCTTGAGCGACTTGAGCGAGTTACGGATCTTCATGGCGGGACGCCCTGCTTCTCTATGTCTGAAGGCCGTGCGGCCCGGAAAAACGAGGCGCCCGCCTATGAGAGCCGGCCTCCGAAGTCAAGTCCGGCGCCCGATTCGATGACAGGAAATACATTATTCACCCAGCCGAAAGCAGGCTTAAGGGAAGCAAAACCCATGTCAGAGCGTTACGCTCATGGATCGATCACCCGCGTGCGAATCGCGCCCGCAGAAAGGCCAGTCATGTTCCAGTCGCGCACGTCCGCCCTCCGCTTCGCCGCCGCCGGCCTCGCGCTCGGCGCGGGGCTCGCGCTTGCCGGCTGCGAAACCACCAACCCCGTGCAGGTGACGCGCTTCCATCTCGCCCAGCCGATCGCGCCGGGCAGCTTCTCGGTCGAATCGGTGCCGATGGCCGGCCCCGGCTCGCCGCTCGCGCCCGACAGCCTCGAACTCGGCACTTATGGCGATATCGTCGCGCAAGAACTCACCCGCTACGGCTTCACCCGCGCCGCCTCGCCCGCGACCTCGGAGCTGACCGTCTCGGTGATGACCGACCGCGGCACCCGGCCCGATCCGCGCCCCGGCTCGTCGGTGAGCTTCGGCATCGGCGGCGCGAGCTTCGGCCGCCACACCGGAGTCGGCGGCGGGGTGGGCACCACCGTGCCGATCGGCAGCCGCGAGCGCTTCATCGTCGGCACGCGGATGATGGTGCAGATCAAGCGCCGTTCGGACGGCACGGTGATCTGGGAAGGCCGCGCCATGACCGAGGCCAGGGGCCAGTCCCCCGACGCTTCGCCGCAGGCGGCGGTCGCCAAGCTCGCCCATGCGCTCTTCACGGGCTTCCCCGGTGAATCGGGGCGCACTATCACGGTGAAATGACGATCCGCATTTCGGCCGCCTTCGACAGCGGCAACATCCGCCTGACGTCCATCCTCGACGATCGCATCACGCTGGAGATCGCGCGCGACAAGGATTCGGACTTCTATCAATGGTTCCACTTCCGCGCGCTCGGCGTGCGCGGGCGGCGGCTGACCTATGAGATCACCAATGCCGGCCAGTCCGCCTATCCCGACGGCTGGCCGGGCTATCACGCCTGCTGGTCCGAGGACCGGGTGACGTGGCGGCGCGTGGCGGACACGCATTATGCCGGCGGCATCCTCCGCTTCACGCACGAGGCCAAGGGCGACGCCATCTGGTTCGCCTATTTTGCGCCCTACTCGATGGAGCGGCACAACGATCTCGTCGCCCGCATCGGTGGCCAGCCGGGCGTGACGCTGGCCTCGCTCGGCCAGACGCTCGACGGGCGCGAGATGGACTGCCTGACGCTCGGCGACGGGCCGAGGAAAGTGTGGTTCTACGCCCGCCAGCATCCCGGCGAATCGATGGCCGAATGGTGGATGGAAGGCGCATTGGAAGCGCTGACCGACCCGACCGACCCGATCGCCCGCTCGCTGCGCAGACAAGCCACCTTCCACATCGTCCCCAACATGAATCCGGACGGCAGCTTCCGGGGCCATCTGCGCACCAACGCCGTGGGCGTGAACCTCAACCGCGAATGGCACGAGCCCAGCCCCGAGCGTTCGCCCGAGGTGCTGTGCGTGCGCAATGCGATGGACAGGACCGGTGTCGATTTCGCCATGGACGTGCATGGCGACGAGGCGATCCCGCATGTCTTCCTCGCCGGCTTCGAGGGCATCCCCTCGCTTCAGGAGCGACAGACAACGCTCTATGCCCGCTATCAGGACGCGCTGGTCGCCCGCACGCCGGACTTCCAGAAGGCGCATGGCTATGCGACGGCGGGCGTCGGCAAGGCCAATCTCTCCATGTCCACCAACCAGCTCGCCGAGCGCTTCGGCTGCGTGGCGATGACGCTGGAGATGCCCTTCAAGGACAATGACGACCTGCCCGACGCCGAGTTCGGCTGGTCGCCCGAGCGATCGAAGAAGCTGGGGCGCGACTGCCTCGCCGCGCTCCATGACGTGATCGACGCGATCTGAAGCCGGCCAGGCCCTCTCCCTCCGGCGAGGGGGAGGGCCGCGGCATCAGAAGATCTCGGTCAGGAAATTCTGCATCGCCTGCCACGAGCGCCGGTCGGCGTCGGGCTGGAACATCTCCGGGCGGCTGTCATTGGTGAAGCCGTGCTGCGTATGGCCATAGGCGTGGAGCTGCCAGTCGGCCTTCTTCGCGGTCATCTCGGCGGCGAAGGCGATCACGGCCTCGGGCTTGGCGAGCGGATCGTCCCAGCCGTGCAGCGCCAGCACCTTGGCGGGAATGGTCTCCGCCGTCTCGAAGGGAGGCGCGTCGAACAAGCCGTGGAAGGCGATCACGCCCTTCACGTCCGAGCCGGTGCGGGCGAGATCGAGCGCGCACTTGCCGCCGAAGCAGAAGCCGATCGCCGCCACCCGCGCGTTGTCCGTCACCTCCAGCGCGCGGACCTGCTCCACGGCCGCCAGCATCCGCGCCGCCACCGCATGGCGATCCGCGTTGAGCGCGCCCATCGCCGCGCCCGCCTCGTCGAAGTTGGCGGGCTGGACGTCGGCGCCGAACAGATCGATCGCGAAGCCGACATAGCCGAGCGCCGCGAGCTTCCAGGCCTTGCCCTCCTCGAAGGCGGACTTGTCCATGAAGGTCGGCGCGATCAGCACCGCCGGGCGCGGGCCGCTGACCGCATCGTCCCACACGGCGAGGCTCTCGAACGCCACGCCGCCTACCTCATATCGCACCGCCTGCTTCACGATCGCCACCGCGACTCTCCTTGATGAGGAATTCTCCCGCGACATGCGGCGGGGATGACGGATCGGCAAGCCTTGGCTAGGGAGCGACCGACAGCTTTACGGAGACGCCCATGCCTCGCCTCGTCCTGATCCGCCACGGCCAGTCCGCCTGGAACCTGGAGAACCGCTTCACCGGCTGGTGGGACGTCAACCTCACCGATCAGGGCGTCGAGGAAGCCAAGGCCGCCGGCCGCCTACTCGCGGAGAAGGGCTTCGACTTCGATCAGGCCTTCACCAGCGTGCAGACCCGCGCGATCAAGACGCTCAACCTCGCGCTGGAGGAGATGGGCCGCCTGTGGTTGCCGGTCGAGAAGGACTGGCATCTGAACGAGCGGCACTATGGCGGCCTCACCGGCCTCAACAAGGCCGAGACGGCGGCCAAGCATGGCGACGAGCAGGTGAAGATCTGGCGCCGCAGCTTCGACGTGCCGCCGCCCGTGCTGGAGCCGGGCTCCGAGTTCGATCTGGCGAAGGACCGCCGCTACGCCGGCATCGCCATCCCGCAGACCGAGAGCCTCAAGGACACGATCGCCCGCGTGCTCCCTTATTGGGAAGCCGAGATCGCTCCCGTGCTCAAGGCCGGCAAGCGCGTCGTCATCTCGGCGCACGGCAACTCGCTGCGCGCGCTCGTGAAGCATCTGTCGGGCATCTCGGACGAGGAGATCGTCAACCTCGAAATCCCGACCGGCCAGCCGATCGTCTATGAGCTGACCGACGATCTGGTGCCGACCGACCGCTATTATCTGAGCGAACGCTGACGCCAGGGCACGGCCAATTCCGCGAGGCGAAGGACATAGTTCCGATTGCCTCGCGGGATTCGCGCCGCTAAGCGTCCCGGCTTCCATTCCTCCAGGCTATGGCAGGCCGATGACCGACCAGCCCCTCGTAGGTATCATCATGGGCAGTCGCTCCGATTGGGAGACGATGCGCCACGCCGCCGAGACGCTCGACGCGCTCGGCATCCCCCACGAGGCCAAGGTGGTTTCCGCCCACCGCACGCCCGAGCGCCTCTACGACTATGCGAAATCGGCGCAGGAGCGCGGGCTTCAGGTGGTGATCGCGGGCGCGGGCGGTGCCGCCCATCTCCCCGGCATGTGCGCCTCGATGACGGCGCTGCCAGTGCTGGGCGTGCCGGTCGAGTCCAAGGCGCTTTCGGGCATGGATAGCCTGCTCTCGATCGTGCAGATGCCGGGCGGCATCCCCGTCGGCACGCTGGCGATCGGCAAGGCGGGCGCGATCAACGCGGGGCTCCTAGCGGCCTCGATCCTGTCGCTTCAGGACAAGGCGCTGGCCGCCCGCCTCGCCGACTGGCGCGCGCGGCAGACCGAAGCGGTGTGCGAAGCGCCCGAATGATGATCCCGCCCGGCTCCACGATCGGCATCATCGGCGGCGGCCAGCTCGGCCGGATGCTGGCGATGGCGGCCGCGCAGCTCGGCTATCGCAGCCATGTCTACGCCCCCGAGGCGAGCGGCCCGGCGAGCGAAGTCGCCGCCGAATGGACGCAGGGCGGCTATGAGGACGAGGCCCGCCTGCGCCGCTTCGTCGAGGCGTGCGACGTCATCACCTACGAGTTCGAGAATCTGCCCGTCGAGGCGCTCGCCGCGACCGAGGGGCTGAAGCCCTTCCATCCGCCCGTGGAGGCGCTCCGCATCGCGCAGGACCGCGCGCTCGAGAAGGACTTCGCCGGCCGTCAGGGCCTCGCCACCGCCCCCTGGGCCGCCGTGGAGACGCTTGGCGAACTGGAGGAAGCCGTCGCCCGGATCGGCGCGCCCGCGATCCTGAAAACCCGCCGCTTCGGCTATGACGGCAAGGGCCAGGCGCGCCTGCGCACACCCGGGGACGCAGGCGCGGCGTGGGAAGCGATCGGCGGACAGCCGGCGGTGCTGGAAGGCTTCGTCCGCTTCGACGTGGAATATTCGGTGCTGCTCGCCCGCTCGGCCAACGGCGAGAGCGTCGCGTGGGACGCCGTCACCAACGTCCACACCGACGGCATCCTGTCGCTTTCCGCCGTGCCCTCCGAAGGCGTGGTCCATGCGCAGGCCGAGGCGGCGATCCGCCACACCCGCGCGCTTGCGGATGCGCTCGATTATGTCGGCGTGCTGGCGGTCGAATATTTCGCCGGACCCGACGGCCCGATCTTCAACGAGATGGCGCCGCGCGTCCACAATAGCGGCCATTGGACGATCGAGGGCGCGGTCGCCTCGCAGTTCGAGAACCATATCCGCGCGATCTGCGGTCTGCCGCTGGGTTCGACCGCGCTGACCGGCCAATCGGTCGCGATGGAGAATCTGATCGGCCATGACGCCGATCGCTGGGCCGCGTTCCTCACCGAGCGCGATGCCCATCTCCACCTCTACGGCAAGAGCGTCCGCCCCGGCCGCAAGATGGGCCACGTCACCCGCGTGAAGCGCTGAGGACCGCCCCGGCTCACGGGCCGGGGAAGCCCCTCGTCACCGGTCAGGCCCGGCGCGTGGCCTTGACCGGGAAGCGGCCGAAGGCGCCGGTGTCGATCGTGCCTTCCAGCACATCGCCGTTCAGCTCGCCCTCGCAAGCGAGCGTCATCGGAAAGGGCACCTTCAGCTCCATCTTGAAGCTGACATGATCGCCCGTCACCTGACCGTCGGTCACGTCGAGCGCGCCGAGCGGGCCGGCATTGGTGCCGGCGAAGCTGCCGTCCGGCTTGCTGGTCAGCGTCAGCACGGACTGCTGCTCGCCCATCGGCGACTGCGCGGTGCAATCCCACTGACCATCGATGCTCGCCATTCCGTCATCCTTTCCCATTACGTAAACCAGTTACCTATTACTGCGCGCCCGGCGCCTTGACCACCTCGACCGGCAACCCGATCGCGCCGAGCTGCGGCTTCACCTTGGCGGCATCGCCCACCACCACCCAGACGAGATCGGCCGGCTTGATCTCGGCCCGCGCCGTGGCGTTGAGCTGGTCGACCGTCAGCGCGCGATACTTGTCGGCGATGTGGGTGTAATAATCGTCGGGGCGCTTGAGCAGATCGTTGCGCTGCATCGCGTTGATAAGCTGCGTGCCCGTCTCGAAGCTGCCGGGAAGCTGGCGGATGCTGCGCTGGACGGTGCGGTCCCGCTCCTCCTGCGTCAGCGGCTGGGTGGTGAGGAAGGCGTTCATGTCGCCCAGCATCGCCTGGATCGAGGCGCCGGTCTTGTCGGTCTGCACGGGCGCCGAGACATAATAGGGCACGCGCCCGACATAGCGCGAGAAGCCCGCCTCGACGCCATAGGACCACGCCTTCGTCTCGCGGATATCCATGTTGAGCCGCGACAGGAAGCTGCCGCCCAGCGGATCGTTGGCGGTGATGAGCGGAAGCAGCTCGTCCGTCCCCTTGGCGGCGAGCACCTCGCCCGCGACGATCACCGACTGCGGCGAGCCCGGCCGGTCGACCAGCACGATCCGGCCGTGCGGCGCGGGGACGGCGGCGTCGATCGCCTTGGCGGGCGCCGGCGCGCCCTGCTCCTTCCAATGGCCGAACCGGCTCTCCAGCATCGCCTTCACGCGATCCAGCGGCAGGTCGCTGACGATGAACACGGTGCAGTCCTCGGGACGGAACCAGCGATCCTTGAAGGTCGCGAGATCGGCCTTGCCGAGCTTCGCCACCACCGCCGGATCACCCGACCCGCTCGCCGGCACGCCATAGGGATGCTGCGGGCCGTAGATCAGCCCCGGCACGATGCGCGTGGCCAGCGAGGCCGGATCGGACATCTCCGCCTTGATCCCGGTGAGTTGCTGGACGCGCAGCCGCTCGATCTCGGCGAAGCTAGGATGGAGCGCGACGTCGGCCAGGAGGTCGAGCGCCGGATCGATATTGGCCGAGAGGCTGGCGAGCCCGATCTCCGCCGTGTCCATTTCCGCACCCGCCGAGATGCGCGAGCCCAGCCGCTCCTGCTCGGCGGCGATGTCGGCGGCCGAGCGCGTGGTCGTGCCCTCGTCGAGCAGGGCCAGCATCAGCGATTCGGTGCCGAGTGCCGCCTTGGGATCGGCGGCATGGCCGGCGTCGAAGGTCAGCGACACGCGGGTGAGCGGCAGGCCGGTGCGCTGGGCATAGACCAGCTTCACGCCGTTCGAGAGCGTCGTCCGCTGGATCGCCGGATAGGTGAGATTGACGATATCGCCGACCGGCGGTGCGGTGCGGGCGGCCGTCGCGACCGGGGCCGAACCGCTGGCGGGTGTCGGCTTCACGCCGGGCTTGGGTGCGGCGGCATCGGCCTGCACGGCCTTGGCCTCCTCATAGGGCGCGCGGTCGCCCGGCGCGACGGTGAGCGCATAGACGGGGCGCGACAGCCATTTCTGGAGCGCCGCCTTCACCGAGGCGGGCGTCGCCTCGCCATATTGGGCAAGCTGCTTCTCGTAGAAGCCCGGATCGTTCGCATAGACCGCGCCCTGCGCCAGCGCGGCGGCGCGGCCATTGAAGCCACCCACCTTCTCCAGCGCGAACAGCCGGCCGGCGACCTCCTGCGTCACCGCGCGGCGAATCTCGTCCGCTGTCGGCCCGTTGGCGACGAAATCGGCGATGATCGCATCGAGCCGCTTGCCGACCATCACGGGATCGAGACCCGGCTTCACGTCCACCGTCACCTCGAACTCGCCGACCCGCTCCAGCGCCTCGGCATTGGCGGTGACGCCGACTGCCAGCCCCTCCTTGCGGACAAGGATATTGTCGAGCCGCGAGCTGGCGAGCCCGCCCAATATGCTGCCCGCGATATCGAGCGGCACGGTGTCGGGATCAGTGAGGCCGGGAATCGTCCATTGGCGATAGAGCCGCACCGTCGCCACCTGATCGTGGAGCGTCTCGTCCTTGCGCGCCTTCAGCGTCGGCACGCTCGCCATAGTCGGCACCGGCTGCGGCCCGCGCGCGATGTCGCCGAAATATTTCTCGACCAGCGGCCGCGCCGTCGCCGCGTCGATGTCGCCCGCCAGCACCAGAACCGCGTTGTTCGGCCCATAATGCCCGCGGAACCAGGCGCGGACATCCTCCAGGCTCGCCCCGTCGAGGTCCGCCATCGAGCCGATGGTGGTGTGCTGATAGGGGTGCCCATCCGGGAACAGCGCCTGCTGCTGCGCATATTGGACGAGGCCATAGGGCTGGTTGTCGTCCTGCCTTTTCTCGTTCTGGACGACGCCGCGCTGGCGATCGAGCGTCTGCTGGCCGACCGCGCCCAACAGATGCCCCATCCGGTCGCTTTCGAGGAACAGCGCCAGCGGCAGCGCCGGCGTCGGCACCGTCTCGAAATAGTTGGTGCGATCGAAGCTGGTGGTGCCGTTGTAATCGGTCGCGCCGACCTTCTCCAGCGGGCCGAAGAAATCGCCCGGCGCATTCTCCGATCCGTTGAACATCAGATGCTCGAAGAGATGGGCGAAGCCGGTCTTGCCGGCGGGCTCGTCCTTGGAGCCGGTGTGATACCAGACCGACACCGCCACCACCGGCGCCTTGCGATCGGTCGAGACAACCACGCGCAGGCCGTTGGGAAGCGTGAACTGCTCATAGGGCAGCTTCACCTGCTGCGCGATCTCGGCCAGCGGCGCGGGCTGCACCGGGGCGGGCGCCGCGGCCAGCGGGCTCAGCGCCGCGGTGGCCAGCAGCAGGGCGGTCAGACGGAAACGCATCGGGTCACACCTCACGGCTCGAAGTGCCGTCACCATAGAGCGCCGATTCGCCGCCGCAACGGCCTCGGCGCTTGGCGGCGCCTTCGCTTTGGCGCACGTCTGGCGCGACACCGTTGCCGGAGCCATCGATGCGCAAGCGCCCGCCTTTGCCCGAACTCGCCCGCCGCTATCTCTCGAAAGAGGCCCACGCGCTCGATCCCGAGGAGCGCAACGTCCTTGCGAGCTTCGAGGCGCGCCGCCCGATCAGCCGCGACGCCACCGATATCGAGGAGGCCGAGGCCAGCTTCGGCGACCGGCTGGCCGATCGCGTGGCGGCGGTGGGCGGCTCCTGGGGCTTCATCATCGCGTTCATGCTGGTGCTGTTCGGCTGGATGCTGCTCAACAGCGACATCCTCGCCCATTGGGGCCGATCCTTCGATCCCTATCCCTACATCTTCCTCAATCTGGTGCTGTCGATGCTGGCCGCGATCCAGGCGCCGATCATCATGATGAGCCAGAACCGCGCCTCCGACCGCGACCGCATCGCCGCCAGCCACGATTATGAGGTGAATCTGCGAGCCGAACTGGAAATCATGCGTTTGCACGAGAAGATCGACCTGCTGCTCGCCCGGATGGACCGGCGCGAAGCAGAAGCGGAGGCGTGACCAACCGACCCACTTGTGTTGCTTTTGAGCAACACCATATGATGGCGGACAGTATGAGGGGAGATGCATGAATCTCGAACTATTCACCGACCGCGCCAAGGGCTTCCTCCAGTCCGCGCAGACCGTCGCCATCCGCATGAACCACCAGCGCATCGCGCCGGAGCATCTGCTCAAGGCGCTGCTGGAGGATGAGCAGGGCATGGCCTCCGGGCTGATCGCCAAGGCGGGCGGACAGGCCGCCGTCGCGCTGCGCGAGACGGACGCGGCGCTCGCCAAGATTCCGCAGGTCTCGGGTGCCGGCGCCAGCGCGCCTCCGGGGCTCGACAACGACACCGTCCGCCTGCTCGATTCCGCCGAGCAGATCGCGAAGAAGGCCGGCGATAGCTATGTCACGGTCGAACGGCTGCTGCTCGCCTGCGTGCTGGCGACCAACACTGCCGCCGGCAAGGCGCTGGCGGCGGCTGGCGTGAAGGCGGACGCGCTCAACGCCGCGATCAACGAACTGCGCGGCGGCCGCACCGCCGACACGTCCTCGGCCGAGGACCGCTACGACGCGCTCAAGAAGTTCGCCCGCGATCTCACGCAGGCGGCGAAGGACGGCAAGCTCGATCCGGTCATCGGCCGCGACGAGGAGATTCGCCGCACCATCCAGATTCTCGCCCGCCGTACCAAGAACAACCCCGTGCTGATCGGCGACCCCGGCGTCGGCAAGACCGCCATCGCCGAAGGCCTCGCGCTGCGCATCGCCAACGGCGACGTGCCCGACACGCTCAAGGATCGCCGCCTGATGGCGCTCGACATGGGCGCGCTGATCGCGGGCGCGAAGTATCGCGGCGAGTTCGAGGAGCGCCTCAAGGGCGTGCTCGATGAGGTGCGTCAGGCGGAAGGCGACATCGTCCTCTTCATCGACGAGATGCACACGCTGATCGGCGCGGGCAAATCCGAAGGCGCGATGGACGCGGGCAATCTGCTCAAGCCCGCGCTGGCGCGCGGCGAGCTGCACTGCATCGGCGCCACCACGCTCGACGAGTATCGGAAGTATGTCGAGAAGGACCCGGCGTTGCAGCGCCGCTTCCAGCCCGTCTTCGTCGGCGAGCCAACGGTCGAGGACACCATCTCGATCTTGCGCGGCCTCAAGGAGAAATACGAGCTCCACCACGGCGTCCGCATCACCGACGGCGCGATCGTGGCGGCGGCGACGCTCTCCAACCGCTACATCACCGACCGCTTCCTGCCCGACAAGGCGATCGACCTGATGGACGAGGCCGCCTCGCGTCTGCGCATGGAGGTGGAGTCCAAGCCCGAGGAGATCGAGACGCTCGATCGCCGCATCATCCAGCTCAAGATCGAGCGCGAGGCCTTGAAGAAGGAGACCGACAAGGCCTCTCAGGATCGCCTCGGCAGCCTCGAATATGATCTGGCGCGGCTGGAGGAGGAGTCGGCCGCGCTCACCACGCGCTGGCAGGCCGAGAAGGAAAAGATCGCCGGCGAGGCCAAGCTCAAGGCGCAGCTCGACGAGGCGCGCATCACGCTCGATCAGGCGCAACGCTCGGGCGATCTCGGCCGCGCGGGCGAGTTGTCCTATGGCGTGATTCCGAATCTGGAGAAGCAGCTCGCCGACGCGCAGGCTGCGTCCGCCGGTGCGATGCTCCGCGAGGAGGTGACGAGCGAGGACATCGCCTCGGTCGTGAGCCGCTGGACCGGCATTCCCGTCGACCGGATGCTAGAGGGCGAGCGCGAGAAGCTGCTCAAGATGGAGGAGGTGCTGGGCAAGCGCGTCATCGGCCAGTCCGAGGCGGTCGCCGCGGTGTCGCGCGCCGTCCGCCGTGCGCGGGCCGGGTTGCAGGATCCGAACCGGCCGCTCGGCTCCTTCCTGTTCCTGGGACCAACGGGCGTCGGCAAGACCGAGCTGACCCGCGCGCTCGCCGGCTTCCTGTTCGACGACGACGCGGCGATGGTCCGCATCGACATGAGCGAGTTCATGGAGAAGCACTCGGTCGCCCGCCTGATCGGCGCGCCTCCGGGCTATGTCGGCTATGAGGAAGGCGGCGTGCTGACCGAAGCGGTGCGGCGCCGGCCCTATCAGGTCGTGCTATTCGACGAGGTGGAGAAGGCGCATTCGGACGTCTTCAACATCCTGCTCCAGGTGCTCGACGACGGGCGGCTGACCGACGGTCAGGGCCGCACGGTGGACTTCACCAACACGCTCATCATCCTGACCTCGAACCTCGGCTCGCAATATCTGACGAGCCTTGGCGAGGATCAGCCGGTCAAGGATGCCGAACCGCAGGTGATGGAGGTGGTCCGCAGCCATTTCCGCCCGGAATTCCTCAACCGTCTGGACGAGATCATCCTCTTCCACCGGCTCGGCGCGCACCACATGGCGCCGATCGTCGATATCCAGGTGGCGCGTATCCAGAAGCTGCTCAAGGATCGAAAGATCGCGCTCAGCCTCACGGACGCGGCGCGGGCGTGGCTGGGGCGGGTCGGCTATGATCCGGTCTACGGCGCGCGGCCGCTCAAGCGCACGGTGCAGCGTTACCTTCAGGACCCGCTCGCCGAGATGATCCTGCAAGGCGAGGTGCCCGACGGGTCGATGGTGAAGGTCGACGAGGGCGACGGGGCGCTGAAATTGTCGGTGGCGTAAGAAGGCTGGTGGACGGACGCACCGTCCGTCCACCTCCCTTATCGGGCCGGCCTTATTGCGGCTGTTGCGCCGAATTGACGCCGGAATTGAGCATGCGGCTGGCGTCGCGACGCCCCTGATCCGCCATCAGACGCCACTCCCTTTCCGTGTGGCATTCCTTGCGGACCTTCGCGAGCGATCCCGTTTCCGTATAATGCTTGCACCGAATCTTGTCTTCGGGCGACGGAGTGGCCTGGGCCGACTGAGCGGCCGATGCTGTCGCCACCGGTGCGATCTGGGCAGCCGGTGCAGCGGAAGCCGCCGGAACTGCCGCAGCGGCCATCAACCCCAGAATGACATTAAGCACCGTATACTCCATTACTAGGGCTGCGGGCTGAACGGGGAATCCCCACATGCCCGGATGATGACCAGGAAACGCGCAGGCTATTCCCCAATACCCGACGCAAGACCAGCTTCAGCGCTTGCACTATAGAAGTCAACGAGAAACTCGCGCTCTTCTTCCGAGAGATACGGGTTCCAGCAATCTATAATTAGGATCGTCCGGGGCCTGTCGCTCTCGCTCCAGGCCTCATGTTCGATCGTGTCGTCGAATGCCCAGGCGTCGCCTTTGACCCAGGTACGGGTCTCGCCGCCGACGCGGAAATGGCACCCCGGAGGCGCGATCAGCGGCAAATGGACGATGGCGCGGGCGTTGGTAACGCCGGTATGCGGCGGAATCCGCGCGCCGGGCGCCAGCACGGAGAAGAAGATCGTCGGCATCCGCCCCGCCAGACGGGCGAGAGGCAAGGTATCGAGCAGGGCGGCCGTGCGGGGAAAGCGCGCGCAGACCGCATCATCGCGCACGCCATGCCGCCAGAGATGCAGGGTGCTCCAATCCATCGAGCCGTCCAGCGGAGACCAGAGGTTCCGGGGCGTGCCGGCCGGCAGGCTGACATAGGGCTCGAAGCCCTCATCCTTGCGTCCCGGAGCCGATTTCAGCTCCTCGCAGATCATGTCCGTCGCCCGTTCCAGCTCGGCGAACCAGGGAAACAGCTCCCGGTCGAAAAATTCGTCCGCCGGAAGGAAAGGAATGTGCAGGCCCGTGCATTGATTGAAATAGACGCTGCGCCGGCCGAACATATGATCCAGCGCCGCCTCCACCCGGCGACGGCGGCGCGGCTCGATCGAAGCGCGAGCGGAAGCAAGATGGTCCGCGATCCGGCTTTCCAGCGATGCATTCTGGTTCGCCAGAAAAGCCCGCGCATGATCCACGGCCGGGCGCGCGTCCGCAGGCACTTCCGGCATCGCGTCGGCGCTCGCGATCACCGCGCCCCAATATCGCCCGGCCTTCACGGGATTCCCGGAACGCTCCGCGCTCTCCGCCAACCGCACATTGATGATCAGCGAGGCCGGATCGAGTTCCACCGCACGCAACAGGCTCTGTTCCTCGGCGTTGAAATCGCCGGCTGCACGGGCTGCCCTGGCGTGATTCAGCCAGAGAACCACGGCTTCCGGCTCCGCCTGCGCGGCCTTCAGGAAAAAGCCTGCGGCCTCGCCCGGCCGGCCGCCGTTGAACGCGATCATCCCCAGGCCGTTCAGGGCCTCGGGGTGGGCCGGCGCGATCGTCAGCACATGCTCCCAATGGCCTTGAGCCGCTTCCGGACGGCCCGTTCTCAACGCATCACCTGCTGCACGCAGCAGATGATCAACTTCTCCCTGCATTTCGTGACTCCCCCGAGTCGCCGATGCTAAAGAGCGGTTTCCCGCAAGGCAATGGACCCCGTACCGACCGATGATCGATGACCCTGTCGCTACCATTAGCCGCGATCCGCTGTGGCTCGCGCATCGTTACGATCCCGGCCATGACGCGATCCATTTCCGTCCCGTGTCGCGGGCGGATCACCGCCGCGCGACCTTCCTGACGGACCAGCACCTTCCCACCGGCGCGGAACCCGTCGTCCTGCGCCGGGAGGAAGCCGTACAGGCGGCGGGGGAGCATAGCGGCCCGCTTCACTTCGTTTTCCATTCGGCCTTCTGTTGCTCGACGCTCGTCGCCCGCGCTTTGGATCGGGAAGGCTGGGCGATGGGCCTGAAGGAACCGGTCATCCTCAACGATCTCGTGGGCTGGCGCAGGCGGGGCGCGAATCCGGGCGAGCTGCGCACGGTGCTTTCCGGCGTGCTGACCCTTCTTGCCCGCCCCTTCGGCCCGGGAGAGGCCGTCATCGTCAAACCGTCGAACGTCGCCAACGGCCTCGCGATGGAGATGATGGCGCAGCGACCCGATGCGCGGGCGCTTCTGATCTATGCGCCGCTTCGGGATTTCCTGATCTCGATCGTGAAGAAAGGGCTGGATGGGCGCCTGTTCGCCCGCGATATCTTCCTGAATTTGCTGAAGGATGGCCTGGTCCGGGCGGATTTCACCCAGGATCAGCTTTTCGGACAGACCGATCTTCAGATCGCCGCTCTGGGATGGCTGGCGCAGCAGGATCTGTTCCGCGCCATGGCGTTGCGCTTTGGCGCCCCGCGCGTTCGAACGATCTCGAGCGAGGTCCTGTTGGCCGAACCGCGACAGGCGATGGGAAGCATCGCGCGGCTCTTCGGCCTCGCGCACAGCGACGAGACTATCGACGCCCTCGTCTCGGGACCGGCGTTCAACACCCACTCCAAGACGGGGCAGACATTCGGATCGTCCGAAAGAAGCGCCGAATATGCGAGCACGGTCGCGCACCATGCCGACGAGATCGACAAGGTCTGCGTCTGGCTTGAATCGGTCGCTCGCGGCGCCGGCATCGAACTTGATCCCGGGGCCGGCATCCTGGCCAGCTGATCGCCGGCGAATTTCTTTCCTGCGCGCCGGGAGGCGCTCATGCCCGCGACCGGCAGCATAGGATGCTGTCGGCTCGGCTTCCTATGCGAACTCTGCGCCGCCCCGAAGCACGAGCGAAGAGTCTATCCTCCAAATAAAAAAGGGGACAGGCCGAAGCCTGTCCCCCCCAATTATTGTACTTCTTTTCTCGGCTATTAGAACTTGACGTGAGCCGAGACCTGGAACCGGCGACCGAGCGGGTCGTAGGTCGAGGGATAGGTGTTGCCGCTGTTGAACGTGGTCGAACCGATATTGTAGCCCACGATCGGCGGCTTCTTGTCGGCCAGGTTGTAGACCGTAGCGGTGAGTTCGAAATTGTCGGTGACGTCGAAACGCACCGTGAAATCGAAGTAGTTCGCCGCCTTGATACGGTTGAAGTTGTAGTGGCCCGACAGGCCGGTCGCCGGATCGATGTCACCATCGAAGGCGGGACCATCCAATGCCGCCAGCGGCTCATACTTCATGCCGTCGATATGACGCCAGAAGAGCGACAGATCGACCTTCTCGAGGCTCAGCGTGGTACGCTGGGTCCAGCTGAACTTCGGCTGGAGCGAAGCGCAGTTGACCGAGTAGTAGCCCACGCACTCGCGGTTGACCGAAGCCGGCGACGCCTTGAACTTGCTGCTGTTGGTCCAGTTACCGCTGAAGTTCAGGTTCAGCTTAGCGAAGCCCAGGTTACGGGTGTAGTTCGCCGTCAGGTCGATACCGTCCGTCTTCAGCTGACCCTGGTTGGTGGTGACGCCATAGAGACCCGGCGTGGTGCTCGAATCACCGTCAAGCTGACCAGTGTTCGGATCGCGCCGAATGATGGTGCAGGCCGGATCAGTCGCGCTGGCCGCCGTGATGTTGTTGAAGCACGCGCCGACGAGGTCGCCCGGAGTGGCGACGGTGATCGCGTCCTTAATCTTGATATGATAATAGTCGACCGTCAGCGAGAAGCCGGGCAGGAAGCGCGGCTGCAGCACGGTGCCGAACGTATAGCTGTTCGACTTTTCCGGCTTCAGGTTCGTGTTGCCGCCGGTCGTGATGTTCGCCTGGCCAGCCGTCGGGTTGTTGATCAGGCCGATCGACGAGAGCGGGGCACCCTGAGCAAGACAGACGGCCTGCAGGTTCGTGTTCGTGGTCGGAGCAGCACCGGCGCAAGGATCAACCGAGAGGTTGGTCAGAACGGTGTTCACCGGGCTGAACAGCTCGTTGATGTTCGGCGCGCGAACGGCGTGCTGATAGTTGCCACGCAGCTTGATGTCGTGGACCGGCTGCCAGTTCAGGCCCACCTTCCAGGTGGTCGTGCCATAGCCGGGCGAACCAGGCGCATTGATCGAGTACTGCGAACGGCGGATGCCCGCCTGCAGCTCGAGCATGTCGAAATACGGCTTGTTCTGGATCAGCGGCGCATCAATTTCGCCGAAGCCTTCGTACACGGAGTAGGCGCCGTTCACGTCCGGCGTCGCGCCACCGGCGCCACCCAGATCGCCACCCTTGGCCAGCGAATCCGAGCTCACGCTCGCCGTGTAGCGGCGATATTCGCCACCCACCGCGAAGTTGATCGGATCATCCGCGAGCGGCGAGGTGACCGGCACGTCGCCCGTCAGCTGGCCATGGACCTGCGCCAGCGAGGTGTGGGTGACAACCGACGAATTCGCCGTCAGGTAGCTGAGCATCTCCGGCGTGATCGAGCCGTCACCACCGAAGATGTTGACCGGAACGCAGCCCGCATTGCCGCTGAGGCAGGTGTCGGGGTTGGTCGCCAGCAGCGCATCCTTGAAGCGCGAGTTCAGCGTGTAGCCCTTGATGAGCTGGGTCTGATCGCTCTCGCCGTAGCTGCCGTTGACATCCCAGTGGAGATGATCGCCCAGGTCGCCCTTCAGGCCAGCATGGTAGTCAAACACGTTGCTGACGAAGCTGCTGATACGCGGACCAGCCTCGATCGCGCGACGGCCGAGCGTCGTGCGGAAGGTCTGGTAGTTCGGGTCGTTCGGGCCCGTGGCCGTGCGCGCCGCGGTGCATTGCGCCGACGTCAGCACGCCCTGGCCGACGGCCGCAGCGCAAATCTGGTTGAAGGCAGCGTCCGGCAGATACGGGTTGCTGAGCGGAACATCGACCGCGATGCCGAAGGCGCCCGATTCCGCGATGACCGTGTTGACGGTGTTCTTCGAATAGAGGCCGCGGGTGTAGAATTCGATGTTGTCGGTGATGTCGTAGTGCGCGGCGCCGTAGATGTTGAACCGCTTGTACGGCGTCTGGAAGACGTTCAGCGGGTTGAAGTTATACGGCTGCGTATAGGCGTCGATGGAACCCGTGGTCGGGTTGATCTGATGATTGCCCGCGAAATCGGTGAGCGCGGTGTTCGCGCCCGTAGCCTGATTCACGATGCCAATGCCGACCAGACGCGACGGGAAGGTCGTGCCCGAGCCGCTGGCCTCACCCGCGAAGGAGTCGATGGCGTAATAGGAATAGCCGCGATCGCCCTGGTAGACCGGCTTCGTGCGCTGATAGCCGATCGAGAGAACCGCATTGCCCTTGTCGTCGGCGAAGTTGCCGCCAACCGTGAAGTCGGCGCGCAGCTGGTTGCCGTCGCCGCGCTGGGTGATGCCTTCCGAGACGGTCGCATCGACGCCCGAGAAGTCACGGCGGGTGACGAAGTTGACAACGCCCGAGATCGCGTCGGCGCCGTAGGTGGTCGAAGCGCCACCGGTCAGCACGTCCGTGCGCTCGATCAGAGCCAGCGGGATGTTGTTAAGGTCGACGACGCCGTCGAGGCCGGCCGGAACGATCCGCTGGCCGTCGAGCAGCACGAGGTTGCGGTTGGCGCCGAGGCCGCGAAGGTCGACCGTCGAAACGCCGCCGTTGCCGTTGTTGACCTGCGAACCGATGCCCGCAACCGCGCCAGGAATGTCGCGGAGAAGCTCTTCGGCGTTGGTCGACTGACGCAGCGAGATTTCGTTGGCACCGATCACCGAGACCGGCGCGACGCCGGTGAGGTTCGGGTTGCGGATCAGCGAGCCGGTAACAACGATGGCGTTGTTGTCCGACGGGGCAGCCGGGGTCGCCGTGGCCGGAGAGCTCTGCGGCGTGGTCGCGGCATCCTGCGCGAACGCCGGCGTAGCGAACGCGGCAGCGCTCACCATCAGCGTGGAAGCAAGCAATTGCCTGCGAATTGAATATGCCATTTGAACAATGTCCCCTTTTTTTGGAACGCCACTTTCGCGCCACGCTCCAGAACCCGACCGTCGTCACCGGCTGGGTCGTAGGCGTTTGCTAGGATAGTCTCCCGGCCGTGCACAATCTTAGAGAAGCCTGAAAAGCGCTTTGAACAGGAGTGTCGCATTTCCGCAACAGGTCTGCTCGCTTTTGCGACACGAAAATGCCGTGCTAGGGGACGAGGAGAAAGAAACGAACCCAAGGGGTTTCCATGGCCTCCCTCAAATATCTCGCCGCCTCGCTATCGATCCTCGCCCTCTCGTCCGCGGCCGACGCGGCAGCCGCACCACAGGATGTGGCGAGTCCTGTTGCCGCCATCAGCCACTGCCGGAGCATTTCGGCGAATGCGGAGCGACTCGCCTGCTACGACAAGGAGGCCGAAGCGCTCGATACGGCGCTCGCCCAGCGCGACATCACGGTGATCAACAAGGAGGAGATGAAGCGGACCCGCCGTTCCCTGTTCGGCTTCTCGCTTCCCAATCTGACGGCCTTCGGGCTCGACAAGGAAGATGACAACTCACCGGAAGCGACCACGCTGGACAGCACGATTCGCGCGGTGCACGGCGCCGGCTACGATCATTGGGATTTCGTGCTGGCCGAAGGCGATGCGACGTGGCGGAACACCGATCCGCTTGAGGAGCGCCCGGCCGTCGGCGCGAACGTCCACATCCACAAGGGCCTGCTCGGCACATATTTCGTCAAGGTCGGCAAGGGCCGCGCCTTCCGCGCGATCAGGGTCCACTAACCGCGTTCGCCGGCATTTCCCCCGCCACCAGCTTGGGATCGATCCGCTCGCCGCGCCAGGTGAGCGCCCAATGGAGGTGGGGGCCCGTGGCGCGGCCGGTCATCCCGCTCTCGCCGATCACCTGCCCCTGGCGGACGACATCGCCCACCTTCACGTCGATATGGCTGAGGTGCAGGAAGGCGCTGTCGAGCCCCATGCCGTGGCCGACCATCAGCAGATGCCCCTCCAGCGTGAAGGGATCGCCCGACGCCGCGAGCACCACCACGCCGTCCGCCGGCGCGCGGATCGGCGTTCCCTGCGGCACGGCGATGTCCTCGCCGGAATGGAAGCTGCCCTTCTCGCCCTTGTAGACGCGCTGCGCCCCGAACGCCCCGGAGACGCGGCCGATCGCCGGCCAGATGAAATGCTCGCGCCAGCCATCGCTCCGGATCGTCGTCACGGTTTCGCGCGCCGCCTTGATCTGCGCCAGCTCGCCGGCGCGGATACGGAGGAACTCCTCCGGCGGCTGCTGATATTTGGGGATGGGCAGCGCCTCGATCCGCCAGTCGCGCGGCGCCACGGCGAGACGGTCGACCACGGTGGTGCCGTCGCGACGCGTCGCGGTGAGAGTGGCGGCGGGACCATGATCGCGCCCGAAGGCGACCAGGAAGCGGCCATCGGCGCTGAGCGGTACGTCGGCGCCGTCGAGCACCAGCGAGACGGTTCCGCCGGGTGCAGTGCCGATCAGCATGCCGCCCTGGCTCATCGTCCCCTGGAAGGAGAAGCTCGCGCCCCCGCTTGCCGGCGCCACGGGAAGTTGCACGGCCGGGCGCGGCGCGGGCGGCGGCTCCGGCGGCGCTTTCGGCTGGGGCCGGGAGGCGGCACACGCCGCCAGAACGAGCAGCGTGCCGGCGGTGATCGCCCCCCTCGCCCGCATCAGCCCTTCAGTTCCGCCTTGGTGGACATCTCGGCCGAGGCATAGGCCTCCTGCCGCTCGACGCTCCAATAGCGCAGCCGGTCGAGCGGAATCTTCTCCCCCGACACCGCGCAGGTGACGTGATCGCCGGGAACGAGCACCCGGAAGCTGTTGGCGAGATAGCGCAACCGCGCCTCCCGGCCGCTTTGCGACATGAGCATGGGCATATCCTTTTCCTGAAACCCCGATTTAGAACAGCTGCGGCTGAAGGGAAGGGTCGCGCGGCGGCCGGGGCTTCGGACGCGACGGCGGCGGCGCGTCGGTGGCGACGACGTTCACGCCGCCGTCAGCAAAGATCAGCCGCATCGCGCCGACCGCTTCCGCCTTCGCTGCGCTGTCGACGACATGCCCCTCGGCCTCGACCCGCGCATAGCCGCGCCGGAGCACGAGATCGGGGTTGAGGCTCTGCGCCACGCGCCACAGCGCGTCGAGCTTCGCGCGTGCCTCGGCCAGCCGTCCCGTCACCAGCGTCGGGCGGAGCGGCATCCGGTCGAGCTTGCGCGCCGCATCGGCCACGGGCACCGCCGCCGAGCGCGCGAGATCGCGGCCGAGCCGGTCCAGCGTCGCCCGCTCGCGCTCGACCCGCTGGCCGAGAAGGCGCGGCCGCAGCGCGCCTGCCGCATGGGCGAGGTCGCCGCGCGCCACCGCCAGCCGCTGCGACAGGGCGCGCGGCAGGCGCTCGCCGAGATCGTCGAGCTTCTGGCGCTGCGGCCCGAGCAGCGTATCGGGCGTCGGCAGCCGGCGCGCGGTCGCGGTGAAGCGCTCGGCCCCACGCTCATGATAGCGCCGCGCGCACCGCATCGAGCGATGGCCGAGCGTGTCGAGATAGCCGAGCAGCTCGGCCCGCACCGGCACCGCCATCTCGGCGGCGGCGGTCGGCGTCGGCGCGCGGCGGTCGGCGGCGAAGTCGCAGAGCGTGGTGTCGGTCTCGTGGCCCACCGCCGAGATGATCGGGATGGTGCAGGCGGCGACGGCGCGCACCACCACCTCCTCGTTGAACGCCCACAGATCCTCGATCGAGCCGCCGCCACGCGCGACGATGACGAGGTCGGGCCGGGGCAGGGGGCCGCCCTCCGCCATGGCGGAGAAGCCGTTGACCGCCGCCGCCACCTTCTCGGCCGCGCCCTCGCCCTGCACGGGCACGCCCCAGACCAGCACTTGGCTCGGGAAGCGGTCGGCGAGGCGGTGGAGGATGTCGCGGATCACCGCCCCCGTCGGCGAGGTCACGACGCCGATCACGCGCGGCACGAAGGGGAGGGCGACCTTGCGCTCCTCGTCGAACAGCCCTTCCGCGGCCAGCATCCGGCGGCGCTTGTCGAGCAGCGCCATCAGCGCGCCCTGACCCGCCAGCTCCATCCGGTCGATGATGATCTGGTATTTCGAGCGGCCGGGATAGGTGGTGAGCTTGCCCGTCGCGATCACCTCGATGCCGTCTTCGGGGCGGAAGCGGAGGCTCGCCGCCTGCCCCTTCCAGATCACGCCGTCGATCACCGCCTTGTCGTCCTTCAAGGCCATGTAGCAATGGCCCGAGACATGGCGCTTGAACCCCGAGATCTCGCCGCGCACGCGGACATGGCCGAAGCGATCCTCCACCGTCCGCTTGAGCGCGCCCGAGAGTTCGGAGACAGAGAGGGCGGGCGCGTTGTCGCCCGGCGTCTCGTCCGCTAGGAGCGCGCCGGTAGGGTAATCGGAAGGGGTGACCATGAACGTCCTGCTACTGGGCTCGGGAGGCCGCGAACATGCGCTTGCCTGGAAGCTGGCGCAATCGCCGCTCCTGGGGACGCTCTATGCCGCGCCGGGCAATCCGGGAATAGGGCATCATGCGGCACTGGTGCCGCTGCCGCTGAGCGATCAGGAAGCCATTGTCGATTTCGCCCGCGAGGCGGAGATCGATCTGGTCGTGATCGGCCCCGAGCAGCCGCTGGTCGAAGGCCTCGCCGACACGCTGCGCACCGCCGGCATCGCGGTGTTCGGCCCGTCGAAGGCGGCCGCCCGGCTCGAAGGGTCCAAGGGCTTCACCAAGGCGCTGTGCGACCGCGCGAACGTCCCCACCGCAGCTTATGCGAGCTTCACCAACGCGGCCGAGGCCAAGGGCGCGCTGCCGCGCTTCGGCCTGCCAGTGGTCATCAAGGCGGACGGGCTCGCGGCGGGCAAGGGCGTCATCATCGCCACCACCACGGCCGAAGCCGAAGCCGCGATCGACGACATGATCGGCGGCCGCTTCGGATCGGCGGGGGCGAGCCTCGTCATCGAGGAGTTTCTGGAGGGCGAGGAAGTCTCCTTCTTCGCGCTGTCCGACGGCAAGACCGTGCTCGCGCTGGGCTCCGCGCAGGATCACAAGCGCGTCGGCGACGGCGACACCGGCCCCAACACCGGCGGCATGGGCGCCTACTCGCCGACCCGCGCGCTCACCCCCGAGCTGGAAGCGCGCGTGATGGACGAGATCGTCCGCCCCTCGATCGCGGGGATGGCGGCGGCGGGCACGCCCTTCACCGGCGTGCTGTTCGCAGGCCTGATGCTGACGACGCATGGCCCCAAGCTCATCGAATATAATGTCCGCTTCGGCGATCCCGAATGCCAGGTGCTGATGATGCGCCTCGACGAGGATCTGCTGCCGCTGCTCCATGCCGCCGCGAGCGGCACGCTGGAGGATCGCCCGGTCCGCTGGAAGGATCAGGCCGCGCTCACCGTGGTGATGGCCGCCAACAACTATCCCGGCACGCCCGAGACGGGCGGCGCGATCAAGGGCGTCGATGCCGCCAAGGCGAGCGGCGCGCAGGTCTTCCACGCAGGCACCCGCGCCGAGGCCTCGGGGCTGGTCGCGGCCGGCGGGCGTGTGCTCGCCGTGACGGCGCTCGGCGACACCGTGGCGGAAGCGCAGGCGGCCGCCTATCGCGCGGTCGACGCCATCGACTTCCCGACCGGCTTCTGCCGCCGCGACATCGGCTGGCGCGAGATCGCGCGGGGCTGAGGTTGCGCCCGGCGCATCGGCGCGGCAGTCTCGGGCAAAGCCATTCCAACGGGGTAGAGTATGTCCACTAGCACGCTCGTCATCATCGGCGCCGCGCTTGTCCTGCTGGTGCTTGTGCTGGTGCTGCTCGCGCGCACCGGCCGCAAGTCCGTCGAGGGGCCGGCCGACGACGGCATCGCCATGGTGAAGCCCGCGACCGAGCTGTCGCCCATCGCCACCGACGAACCGCTGCCCGAACCCGGCGCGCCGGCCACGACCACCGGCCTCGCCACCGCCGAACTGGCGCCGGCTCCCGTTCCCGTCGCCGAGGCGCCCGCCGGCCCGGCCGATCCGCTCACCCGCCTGAAGGGCCTCGGCCCCAAGGCGGAGGCGGCGCTGAACGCGCTCGGCGTCACCCGCTACGAGCAGATCGCGGCATGGAGCGAGGGCGACATTGCCCGCGTCGACGCGCAGATGGGCAATTTCAAGGGCCGCATCGTGCGTGATCGCTGGGTCGAGCAGGCGAAGTTCCTCGCCACCGGCGACGTCGCCGGCTTCGAGGCGACCTTCGGGAAGCTCGGCTAAGCCTCGACCGGACCGGCGCGGCGGCGGGGGCTCGCCAGCAACTTGTCGACGCGCCGGCCGTCCATGTCGACGATCTCGAAGCGCCAGTCGCCATAGTCGAAATGCTCGCCCGTCTCGGGCAGATGGCGCAGCACCGACAGGGCGAAGCCGGCGGCGGTCGCATAGTCGCGGTCCTCGGGCAGATCGATGCCCAGCCGCTCCGCCATCGCGTCGGCCGAGAGCGCACCCGAGACGAGGTGGCTGCCATCCTCGCGCTCGACCAGCGCGGGGTCGTGCCCCTCCTCCTGATCGGAGACGAAGGTGCCCGCGATCGCCGCGAGCAGGCCGCCCGGCGTCACCAGCCCGTCGAAATGGCCATATTCGTCATGGACCAGCGCCAGCGGCACCTCGGCGTCGCGCAGCACGGCGAGCGCGTCCATCGCATCCATGCGGTCGGGCACCGAGGGGACGGGGCGCATCATCGCGCGCAGATCGATCGACCGGCCCTCCATCAGCGCCATCAGCAGATCGCGCAGGCGCACCACGCCGACGATGCTGTCGACCGACCCTTCGGCCACCGGCAGGCGGCTGTGCTGCGTCTCGCCGACGATTTCGCGAATCTCGTCATGGCTGGCGTCGATGTCGATCCAGTCGACGTCGGTGCGCGGCGTCATCACCTCGCGCACGGGGCGGTCGGCGAGGCGCACCACGCCCGAGATGATCGCGCGCTCGCTCTCCTCGATCACGCCCGCCGACGAGGCCTCGGCGACGACGAGGTGCAGCTCCTCGGCCGTCACATGGTCGTCGCGCTCGCGTTCGAGGCCAATGAGCTGGAAGATCAGCAGGCTGGTCTTGTCAAGCAGCCAGACCACCGGCGCCGTCGCGCGCGCCAGCCACGCCATCGGCCGCGCCGCCACCGCCGCGATCGGCTCGGGCGCGCGCAGCGCGATCTGCTTGGGCACCAGCTCGCCCGCGATCAGCGAGATGTAGGTCGTCACCGCGATCACCAGCGCGAAGCCCAGATGCTCGGCCTGATTGTGGCCGATACCGGCATAAAGCTCCAGCCGCGCCGCGACCGGCCCACCCAGCGCCTCGCCCGAGAAAGCGCCCGACAGGATGGCGATCAGCGTGATGCCGATCTGCACGGTCGAGAGGAATTTGCCGGGGTCCTCGCGCAGGCGAAGGGCGATGCGGGGGCCGGCGCGTCCGGTGCGGGCCATCGCCTCCAGCCGCGCGCTGCGCGACGAGACGATCGCAAGCTCGCTCATCGCGAACAGTCCGTTCAGCACGATGAGCGCGAGGATGATGACGACGTCGATCCAGGGGAAGGGCATGAGCCGGGGCATGACGATGAAGCCCTAAGCCAGATCGGCATGGCTCCACAATGGGCAGCCGCGCTGGCGCCATGCGAACCCCGGATCAGTCCGCGTAACCGAAACGCTCCACCCATGGCTGCAGGATCGGCAGGACAGGCGCCAGTTGCGCGGCGTAGGGCCGCCACTGGCCTGTGCCATTGAACAGCCCCTTGCGAACCTGTCGCACGCTCGCCGTCGTCACGCCCCGCCGCATCGCCGTCTGCCGGAAATCATGGACGTCGGCCGCCCATTCGAGCCCGATGAACTTGCAGAGCCTTTGCGTGGTGCCGTCGAAATCGGAGACCAGATCATCGTAGCGCAGGATATGGACGTCCAGCGGCAGGCGTTCGAAGCAGGCCTCCATCAGCGTCATCAGGGCATCGTAGTGACGCGCGGCGCTTTCCAGATCGCTGAAGACATAGCCGGTGGGTGTGGCCGTGAAGTGCCGGCGAAAGCAGCTCCACACCACGTCGCGGGGATCGCGGCGCATGATGACGATGCGGGCATCGGGGAACAGCCGGGCGATGATCGGCAGGCTGATGCCCCTGATCGGATTCATGTCGATGAACGTCCGGCCGGAAACATCGACGTCCTGTGCCGCCACCGCCCTCCAATAGGCGGCGCGCAGTTCGTCCGCGCCGTGCTGGTCCAGCTCCCCCAGACGGGCGACGCCGTCCGCGCTGCCGAGCAGGGGCTCGGTCGCGATCATCGTCGGCTTTTCCTCGAGCGCAACCACATCGGGCAGGCTGGCGAGCACATTTTCCACCATCGTGGTGCCCGATCGCGGATAGCCCATCAGGAAGACATGGCGGCGGGCCCGGCCCGGCGTCTCGTCGGGGCGCAGGGGCGGCCAGGCGGCGGGCTCCAGTCCGATGACCTGGTCTTGCACATGATGGATCAGGGCGCGCTGCCCGCGCCGCTCGTCGCCGAACAGCGGCGCCATCATTCGCCGGTAAGAGGCCTGCGCCCGGACATAATGATCGAAGGCCGCGTCGGAATGGCCGAGGGCATGGCAGGCATCGCCCAGAAGGGTCCAAGACTGCACGAGGCCCGGTTCCGCCTCGGGCACCCGGCCCAGAAGGTTCTCGAGCCTCGAGCGCGCCTCATCGGGCCGGTCTTCCTCGATATCGACGGAGGCCACGGCATTCGCCGCGACGATGTTCACAGGATCGAGCGCCAGCGCCCGTTCCCCAAAATCGCGGGCCGCCGCCATGTCGCCGATGCGCGCCCCGGTATCGGCCATGCCGGCCCATGCCGAGGCCGATTGCGGATCGAGCCGGGCGGCCCGGCGATAGCTTTCCTGGGCGTCGCGATAGGCGTTGCGCGCATTGAGCGCGTGGCCCCGCTCCAGCCAGGTCGGCGCATGATCGAGCCCCCGCGCCACCATCGCGTCCAGAATTTCGAGCGCCCGATCCGGATGGCCGCTGCGCCGCCACACCGCCGCGATCTCCGACAGGATGGCGGGCTCGCCGGGCGCGAGCGACAAGGCCTTGGCCAGCATCCCGTGCGCGCCGGCCCAGTCGCCGAGATCCTCCCGGCGGATGGCGGCAAGCTGATAGACCAGTATCTCGGAATGCCCCTGGGCGATCGCCTGTTCGGCCAGGATGGAAGCCTGACGTATATCGCCGCGCGCCAGCGCAGCCTGAAGCTGTGCGCGTGCCTTCTTCTCGACCATCCATATATCCGCGGTGCCAGCTTCCCCCCGGCAGGCCTCGTCCTAGCGGGATCGCTGGAGCGCGAGAAGCCCCGATCGCCTCCTTGCGGTCCGGGGGGCGAGCGCTAGACTGATGCCATGGCATCGTCGCAATCCCACGCGTTGATACAATCGGGCATTGCCGCCCTCCAGGCTGGGGATGCGGCCCGCGCCCGACAGGTTTTCGAGGCGGCGATCGGAAAAGGGGAGGTCTCCCCTCAAGCCTGGCTCTATCTTTCCCACACCCTGATGCTGCTCGGCGACCACGCGGCGGCCGATCCCGCGCTGGACAGGGTGTTGGCGGCCGAACCGGCCAATCTCTACGCGCTCTGCATGAAGGGCGATGTCGCAGCGGCGCTTGGAGATGATCGGAAGGCCGCGAATTATTATCAGTTTGCGCTCGGCGGAGCGCCGGCCAGCGGCCTTTCCGCCGATCTGGTCGCCCGCCTCCAGGCTGCCCGGGCCGCGCTCGGAGCGCTCCAGCACCGATTCCGCCAGCGTCTGGACGACGTCATGGGCAGCTCGGCCGGCCCGCTTCCCGCCCGCTTCCGCGAAGCGATGGCGATCCTGAACGGCGAGGCGCAACCGTATCCGCAGCAGCCGACGAGCTTCTATTATCCCCGGCTCGCGCCCGTGCCCTTTTTCGAGACCGGACAATATGACTGGGCGGCGAACCTGGAAGCCGCGGCGCCCGCGATATGCGCGGAACTATGCTCCCTTCTCGAAGGGGAAGAGGGCTTCCAGCCCTATGTGCAGGCCGATCCGAACCGGCCGAATCGCGGCCATGCGCTGCTCGACGATCCCCGCTGGAGCGCCTTCCATCTCTGGCAGGACGGCCGGCCCGTGCCCGCCAATGCCGATCGCTGCCCCACAACGATGGCGATCCTGGCCGAGATGCCGATACCGCGGATCGAGGGGCGGTCCCCCATGGCCTTGTTCTCGCTGCTGCGGCCCCATACCCACATCCCCCCGCATACGGGCATGCTGAACACCCGCCTGATCTGCCACCTTCCCTTGATCGTGCCCGAGCATTGCCGCCTGCGCGTGGGCGCGGAGACGCGCAAGGTGGAGCGCTTCAAGGCCCTGCTGTTCGATGACAGCATCGAGCATGAGGCGTGGAACGACAGCGACGAGGTGCGCATCGTCCTGCTCTTCGAGGTATGGCGGCCGGACATCGAAGCCGAAGAGCGCGCGCTGCTGACGAGGATGTTCGAGACGGTCGTCGGTTACGGCCAGTAGGCCGTCAGGCCCGGCGCCCGGCAAAGAAATCCCGCAGCATCGTCGCCGATTCGATCTCGCCCAGCCCCGCATAGATTTCGGGGCGGTGATGGCAGGTCGGCTGGGTGAAGAATCGCGGCCCGTGCGCCACGGCGCCGCCCTTCTCGTCGCCCGCGCCATAATAGAGCCGGTCGATCCGCGCGTGCGCGATGGCGCCCGCGCACATCGCGCAGGGTTCCAGCGTCACCCACAGGTCGCAGCCGTCGAGCCGGCCGGTGCCGAGCTCGGCCAGCGCCATGCGGATCGCCTCCATCTCGGCGTGCGCGGTGGGGTCTCCGAGCGCGCGCATCCGGTTGGGGGCGACCGCGACGATGCCGCCGCCGCGCGTCACCACCGCGCCGACGGGCACTTCGCCCGCATCCGCCGCGCGGGCGGCGGCGTCGAGCGCGAGACGCATGGGTTCGGGAAGCGGAAAGGCCATGGACGCGGCCTTAACCGACCGGCGGCCGCGCGTCAGGCCTGTTGTGGGCCGCACGGCCGCGCAGGTGCATCGCCTCAGCGCGGCTTCTGAACGTTGACGGTGGGCACCGCCACCACCTCGTTCCTCTGCCCGACGCTGACATTGGCGGTCTTCACGTCGAACGCCGGCGCGGCGCCGCCCTTCACGTCGATCTTCGGCAGCTCGGCCGTGCGCGTCTGGCTGACATTGATATAGCCTAGCGAAATCGCCGCGATGCCGACCAGCACCACGATCACCAGCAGCATGAGGATGGCACGCATGACCTCAACCCTCTCCTATTTGGAACAGGGTCAACGTCCCGATGCGAAGGGCGGTTGCACGTTACGCCTGAGGAAAGACCTGCCGCCACGGCTCGACCGTCACCGAGGAGAAGAGGCCGGCCCCGGCATAGGGATCGGCATCGGCGAAGGCACGGGCGGCGGCGATGTCGTCGAACTCGGCGATGATGATCGAGCCCACCGGCTTGCCCGATTCGTCGTCGATCGGGCCGGCGGCGGTGATTCTCTCGACAATGGACCGCAGATGGTCGAGATGGCGCGGCCGCGTATCGGCGCGCAGACTGCCTGCATCGGCACGATCACGGGCAATAATGGCGAACTTCGGCATGGCGGGAGCTTCTCCTCGGGGTCTACGGGTTGACCGAACGGCCTGTGTCCACTAGGGACGCCGACTTTCCCGGCAACAGATTCTTTTTGGGACACGAAATCATGTCGCGCATCTGCGAGCTGACCGGCAAGGGCCGCCAGGTGGGACACAATGTCTCCCACGCCAACAACAAGACCAAGCGTACCTTCCTGCCGAACCTGCAGAATGTGACGCTGATTTCTGACACGCTCGGCCAGTCGGTCAAGCTCCGTGTCTCGACCCACGGCCTGCGCTCGGTCGAGCATAATGGCGGCCTCGACAACTGGCTGGTGAAGGCGTCGGACGGCGATCTCAGCCTGCGCGCCCGTCGCCTGAAGCGCGAGATCGTCAAGAAGAAGGCGGCCGCTGCCGCCTGATCCCGTCGGCCGGGTCCGCCCGGCCGGACGCTTCGCGAAAAAGGCCTGCGAACTTCGGTTCGGCAGGCCTTTTCGTGTGTCTGCGTGTCCTCAGATGCCAGCGGGCAACTCGAACGCCATCAGCAGCGTGCGCTCGGCGACGAAGTAATTGTCGTCCGACGCGATCCACAGCACCGTCCGGCCGCCCCGCGAATCGATCGCCAGCGCCTCCATATTGTCGACGGTGAGCGGCGGGCGGAGGAAGGCGACGGTCTTGCCCGTCACCACGCTGTCCTTCGCGATTCCCTTTGGATCGAGGATGGCGATCGCCGCCGAGAAGCCGCTCGTCACGCTGAACCGGCGATGGAGCACCACCACGCGCCCATCGGGCAGCTCGGCCGCGTCGGTGGGCGCGAAGCCCGGCCCCGGACCACGGTAGCCGAAGGGCACGGGCTTCGCGCCCTCCACCGGATCGCCGGGGAAGAGCAGCACCAGATGGCTGCCGTCCTTGCGCTTGCGCGTCTCGTCGAAGACGAGGAAACGGCCGTCGCGCAGCCGCACCATCGCCTCGGCGCCCTCATTGTGCGGCCATGAGTCCATCATCGGCGGCGCGGCATGGCCGTCGGCCGTCGCGAAGCCCTTGGTGTAGCGCCAGATCTGGTTACGCGTCTCGAATCCCGCCCAGACGTGGCCGGAGACCGGATCATAGGTGGAGGATTCGCTGTCCCGGTCCACCTTGCGCGTGCCGTCGCCGGGGCCATCGGGCAGCTCGCTCATCGCATAGTCGCCGACCGCGCCGGTGCGCCCGTCGAAGCGGAAGCGCGTCACCACGCCGCCGTCGCTCAGCATCACGAAATGCCCGTCCTGAAGCGTCATCGACGAGACGCCGCCGAATCGCCGGTCGCTTCCCTTCAGCACCCAGCCGCCGAGATAGCGCAGCTTCCCTGCCATCCGCTGCCCCGGATCGGCCGTATCGAGCGCGACCGGAGTCGCCGTCAGCCCCTCGGCCGCGGAACGGAAAGCCAGCGGAACCGGAGCGAGCGCGACCAGCGCGGCGAGGAAGGCAAGGCGATGCATCCTTGTCCTTCTAGCGGCGGCGCTGGCGCGGGGAAGCCGCCTTGATCCTGAACGGCGGCTAACGTCTATGTTCAGGCGCTTGTCACCCGGATCGTGTGAAAAGAAGCTCATCGGATGACCGCAGTGCCTGTCCAGGCCGAGTCGCGGTCGGGGGTTTGTCGAGTTGAGGAGGTTCGCCATGGCGCGTCGGGCGCTTTCGCTGAAAGTCATGAGTGCGCTGGTCGCGCTCTCGATGACGGCGGCCCCCTTTGCGGCCGATGCGCAATATTATGGCGGGCGGCACGACCGGGACGGCTGGAGCGAGCGTGAGTATCGCGACGGCGGCCCCGGCTATCGCGACGGGCGCGGCTATCGCGATGGGCCGGGCCGTCATGACAGGCGCGGCCGCCCCGACCGTCACCGCTGCCACGACGGCACCACCGGCACGATCATCGGCGCGATCGCCGGCGGCCTGCTCGGCAATGCGGTGGCCGGTTACGGGGACAGGACGGCCGGAACCATCATCGGCGGCGGCGTGGGCGCTCTGGCGGGCAACGCCGTCGGGCGAGACTGCTGAGGTTCAGGTTCGGCTGCTAGAAGGCGCCGCATCGGATCGCCTCGCGTTGCGTATCGAGGACGGAGGCCGGGTGGGCTAGCGCCCGGCCTCCACGCCCCGCTAGGCCGCTTCGTCGAACAGATCGGCGAGCTGGCCGACCATTGTACCCCCCAGTTGCTCTGCGTCCATGATCGTCACCGCGCGGCTGTAATAGCGCGTGACGTCATGGCCGATACCGATCGCCACGAGCTGCACCGGCGATCGCGTCTCGATCCAGTGGATCACCTGCCGGAGATGCTTCTCCAGATAGGAGCCGCTGTTGACGCTGAGCGTCGAGTCATCGACCGGCGCGCCGTCGGAGATCACCATCAGGATGCGCCGCTCCTCGGGCCGCGCGATCAGGCGGTGATGCGCCCAGAGCAGCGCCTCGCCGTCGATATTCTCCTTGAGCAGCCCCTCGCGCATCATCAGCCCGAGATTCTTGCGCGCGCGCCGCCAGGGATCGTCGGCATTCTTGTAGACGATATGCCGGAGGTCGTTGAGGCGCCCCGGCATCGGCGGACGCCCGGCGGCGAGCCACGCCTCGCGGCTCTGCCCGCCCTTCCACGCGCGGGTGGTGAAGCCGAGGATCTCGGTCTTCACCCCGCAGCGCTCCAGCGTGCGCGCGAGAATGTCGGCGCTGATCGCCGCGATCGAGATCGGCCGCCCGCGCATCGAGCCCGAATTGTCGATCAGCAGTGTGACCACCGTGTCGCGGAACTCCGTGTCACGCTCCACCTTGTAGGACAGCGACAGCATCGGGTTGACGATCACGCGGGCGAGCCGCGCGGCGTCGAGTATCCCTTCCTCCTGATCGAAATCCCACGAGCGGCTCTGCTGTGCCATCAGGCGGCGCTGGAGCCGGTTGGCGAGCTTGGTGACCGCGCCCTGCAAATGGGTGAGCTGCTGGTCGAGATAGGCCCGCAGCCGCGTCAGCTCCTCCTCGTCGCAGAGCGTCGCGGCATCGACCACCTCGTCGAAGCGGGTGGTGTAGGCCTGATAGTCGAACTGCGGTGACAGATCGGAGAGCGGGCGGTTGGGGCGGGCAGGGGCGGCCCCTTCCTCGCCATCGTCGCCGAGACCGCCTTCCTCCTCGGCCATCGAATCGCGCTCGGTCTCGCCTTCGTCCTGCTCGTCGGCCTCACCCTGATCGGCTTCCGAGCGGACATCCATCTTGTCCTGCGGGCCGGCGCCGTCGCCCTCGCGCTCCTCGTCGGTCTCGCCCTGCTGCTCGTCGTCCTGGCCTTCTTCCTCCTCGTCGCCCTCCTCGGGCTCCCATTCGGGAGGAAGCTCGGCCTCAACGAGCTGGAGGTCGTGGAGCAGCCTGGTGGCGAGCTGCGCGAAGGCGGACTGGTCGTCGAGCGCAAGGCCGAGCGCGTCGAGATCGGTGCCGGCCTTCTCCTCCACCCATTCGCGGACCAGCTCGAGGCCGCCCTTCGCGCGCTCGGGCACGGCTTGTCCGGTCAACCGCTCGCGCACCATCAGGCCGATGGCGGTCGACAGCGGCACTTCCTCGCGGGTGCGGGCGCGGACGATCGGATCGGCGCGCATCCGGGCCTCGAGCGCGGTGGTGAGGTTGGCGGCGATGCCGTCCATGCCGCGCGAGCCCAGCGCCTCGACGCGCGCCTGCTCGACCGCGTCGAACACCGCGCGCGCGATCGGATCGCCCGGCGCGGCGCGATTGTGGAGCAGCGCGTCGTGGTGTCTCAGGCGCAGCGCGAAGGCGTCCGCCGCACCGCGCGCCTCGGCCACCTGATCGGCGGGGAGGGTGCGGCCCGGCATCGGCACCTTGACCGTCTTGCCGCTCTGCACCGGCGTGTCCGCCGAATAGCCGAGTTCCACCTCGGGCTCGTGCGCGATCGCCCGCGTCGCGCCGGCCAGCGCGAGGCGGAAGGATTCGAGGGGGTTCTGCTCGGCCATCTACATCCTCCCCGGCACGGGGAGGGGGACCGCCGGCGAAGCCGGTGGCGGAGGGGTGATGCCGCCCGTGGCGAGGGTCATGCGCTCTTCCGGCGCGGACACCCCTCCACCGCTCTGCGAGCGGTCCCCCTCCCCATGCTGGGGAGGATGGCCGATCATCCCTTCCTCACCACGCTCTCGGGCAGATCCTTGCCGAACACGCGCTGATAATATTCGGCGATCAGCGAGCGCTCGGCCTCGTCGCAGCGGTTGAGGAAGCTCATGCGGAAGGCGGTGCCGACATCGCCGAAGATCAGCGCGTTCTGCGCCCAGGAGATCACGGTGCGCGGGCTCATCACGGTCGAGATGTCGCCGGCCATGAAGCCCTGACGCGTGAGATCGGCGACCTTCACCATGCGGTCGACCGTCTGCTTGCCGTCGACGCTGTCATATTCGCCCGACTTGGCGAGCACGATCCGCGCCTCGGTGGCCGCGGGCAGATAGTTGAGCGTGACCACGATGTTCCAGCGGTCCATCTGGCCCTGATTGATCTGCTGGGTGCCGTGGTAGAGGCCCGATGTGTCGCCGAGGCCCACCGTGTTGGCGGTCGCGAACAGGCGGAACCACGGGTTGGCGCGGATCACGCGATTCTGGTCGAGCAGGGTGAGCTTGCCCTCCGCCTCCAGCACGCGCTGGATCACGAACATCACGTCCGGGCGGCCGGCGTCATATTCGTCGAACACCAGCGCCGTCGGCGTCTGGAGCGCCCACGGCAGCAGGCCCTCGCGGAACTCGGTCACCTGCTTGCCGTCGCGCAGCACGATGGCGTCGCGGCCGATCAGGTCGATACGGCTGACATGCGCGTCGAGGTTGATGCGGATGCACGGCCAGTTCAAGCGCGCCGCCACCTGCTCGATGTGCGACGACTTACCCGTGCCGTGATAGCCCTGCACCATCACGCGGCGGTTGTGCGCGAAGCCGGCGAGGATGGCCGTCGTCGTCTCCGGGTCGAACACATAGGCCGGATCGAGATCGGGCACGCGCTCGTCGGCTTCGGAGAAGGCGGGCACCTCCATGTCCGAATCGAGCCCGAACAGGTCGCGCACCTTCACCATCTTGTCGGGGGCGGCGAGCAGCGTGTCGCTGCGGGCGTCGGGCTGGATGTTGGGGATGTCGGCCATTGCGTGTCGAACCTTCTTGTGCGGACTCAGGCGAATGCGGGTGCGGACTTGAGCTGCGTATAGGCCGCGATCACGTCCTGCAAAGCCTTCTCATGGGATCGGTCCCCGCCATTGCGGTCGGGGTGGTACTGGCGGACCAGCTCGGCATAGCGCGCACGCAGCGCCCGGCGGTCCGCATCGATACCGAGGCCGAGCACCTTCAATGACTGGCGATCCTCGCGGCCGAGGGGGCGGCCGTCGGCGCGTGTCGCCTGCTCGGCGCGGGCTTCGTCCATGCGCTTGCGGAAGCGCGCGCCGATCGCATCGAGCGGATCGCCGAAGTCGGACCAGCGCGGCGGGAGATCGGCACCGACATGGCTGAAGGCGCGTGTCTCGCGCTCCCAGCCGGCATAGGGGCGCTGCGCCGCCTCGATCGCCTCGGCGTCCATCCCGGCGAAGAAATTGTAGCGGGCGTTGAAGGCGCGGACATGATCGAGGCAGAACCAGCGGTAGTGCGGCGGGCCGTCGTTCCGCGTGCGCTCGCCGGCGGGCGCGCGGAACTCGCCCGGCAGATCGCAGCCCGGCTCCTCGCACATCCGCCCGCTCTCGACGCGCCCGTGGAAACGCGGGCTCCTCCTCCGGCCGTCTTCGTCCGCCAACTTCACTCCCCGTCTTTCGGCAAAGCCCGCTATATAGGGCGGATGACCACAGCTTCCACCGGCCCCGTCGCCGCCGAAATCGCCCGCCGCCTCACCGCCGCCCTATCCCCGACACAGCTCGCCGTGATCGACGACAGCGAGAAGCATCGCGGCCATGCCGGCCATGATTCGCGCGGCGAAAGCCACTTCACCGTCGAGATCGTCGTACCCGCCTTCGAAGGCCTGAACCGCGTCGCCCGCCAGCGGCTGGTGAATCAGGCGCTGGCCGAGCTGCTGGTCGAGCGCGTCCATGCGCTCGCGATCAAGGCGCGCGCGCCCGGCGAGGCCTGACGCCGCCAGAGGCCATGGCGCCGATCTCCACCCCCGCTCGTTGGGAGCAGGAGAGGAGAGCGGCATGGCCTATGAACTCTGGTATTGGCCCACCATCCCCGGACGCGGCGAGTTCGTCCGCCTCGCGCTCGAGGCCGGCGGCATCGCCTATGCCGACAAGGCGCGCGAGCTGGGCGAGGACGGGCTGATGGCGGACATGCACGCCCGCCTCCCCGAGCCCTTCGCGCCGCCCTATCTGGTGGCGGACGGGCTGGTGATCGCGCAGGTCGCCGCCATCCTGCTCCATCTGGGCGACACGCACGACCTCGCGCCCGGCGATCCCGCCGGCCGCCACTTCGCGCACCAGGCGCAGCTCACCATCGCCGACATGGTGGCCGAAGCGCATGACGTCCACCATCCCGTCGCCGCTTCCGCTTATTACGAGGACCAGAAGCCCGAGGCGGCCCGCGCCGCGCAGAGCTTCCGCGACGAGCGCATCCCCAAATTCCTCGGCTGGTTCGAGCGCGCGCTGGCACGCTCGGCCGGCGACTGGCTGACCGGCGCACGGTGGAGCTATGCCGACCTGTCGCTCTTCCACCTCGTCGAGGGGCTGCGCTTCGCTTTCCCCCGCCGGATGGGGGCAGTAGAGCACGATTGTCCGGCGGTCACGGCACTCCATGATCGGGTGGCGGCGCTGCCCGAACTGGCCGGCTATCTCGCCTCCGACCGGCGGCTGCCGTTCGGCGACGGCATCTTCCGCCATTATCCCGAGCTGGATCGCGCCTGACTTCCTTGCCGGAAAGGCGCTCTCCCGCTATCGGACGCGCCATGCCTGAGCCCGTGATCCTCGCCGTGCCGAAGGGGCGCATCCTGTCGGAGGCGCTGCCGATGCTGGCGCGCGCCGGTATCCGCCCCGAGCCAGCGTTCAGCGACCCGGATTCGCGCGCGCTGCGCTTCAAGACCGATCGCGCCGACATCGAGCTGATCCGCGTCCGCGCCTTCGACGTCGCCACCTTCGTCGCGCATGGCGCGGCGCAGCTCGGCATCGTCGGATCGGACGTGCTGATGGAGTTCGATTATTCGGAGCTTTATGCCCCGGTCGATCTCGGCATCGGGCATTGCCGCATTTCGGTGGCCGAGCCCGCCGGCCTCGCCGCCAGCGACGATCCGCGCGAGTGGAGCCATGTCCGCGTCGCGACCAAATATCCGCATATCACCCGCCGCCATTTCGAGGCGCGCGGCGTGCAGGCCGAGTGCGTGAAGCTCAACGGCGCGATGGAGATCGCCCCGGTGCTGGGCCTCGCGACACGCATCGTCGATCTCGTGTCGTCGGGCCGCACGCTCAAGGAGAATGGCCTCGTCGAGGTCGAGACGATCGCGGAGGTCTCCGCCCGGCTGATCGTCAACCGCGCCGCCTTCAAGACGCGCGCCGACACGCTCGGCCCGCTGGTCGCCGGCTTCCGCGCCGCCGCGCAGGAGATGCGCGATGCCGCTTAAGCTCAACGCCGCCGACGCGAGCTTCGAGGCGGATTTCGCCGCGCTGGTCGACGCCCGGCGCGAGGCGGATGCGGATGTCTCCGCCGCCGTCTCCGAGATTCTGGCCGATGTCCGCGCGCGCGGCGACGCGGCGGTGGCCGAGCGGACGCTGAAGTTCGACGGCCATGACCTCGCTCAGAGCGGCTGGGAGATCGACAAGGCCACCCGCCGCGCCGCGCTCGACGGGCTGGAGCCGAAGCTCCGCGAGGCGATCGAACTCGCAGCCGAACGCATCCGCGTCTACCACGCAGCCCAGCGCCCCGAGAATCGCGACCACACCGATGCAGCCGGCGTCCGCATCGGCGCGCGCTGGAGCGCGGTCGATTCGGCGGGCCTCTATGTGCCCGGCGGTCGGGCGGCCTATCCCTCCTCGGTGCTGATGAACGCGATCCCCGCCAAGGTGGCGGGCGTCTCGCGGCTCGCGATGGTGGTGCCGACGCCGGGCGGCGTGCTCAACCCGCTCGTGCTGGCGGCGGCCGAGATCGCCGGCGTCGACGAGATGTATCGCATCGGCGGCGCGCAGGCGGTCGGCGCATTGGCTTATGGCACCGAGCGGGTTGCCCCGGTCGACGTGATCGTCGGCCCCGGCAACGCCTGGGTGGCCGAGGCCAAGCGCCAGCTCTACGGCCGCGTCGGCATCGACATGGTGGCCGGCCCCTCCGAGATCGTCGTCGTCGCCGATGGGCAGAACGACCCCGACTGGATCGCCGCCGACCTGTTGAGCCAAGCCGAGCATGACCCGACCAGCCAGTCGATCCTGTTCACCGACGACGCGGCCTTCGCCGACAAGGTGGCGGACGCCGTCGCCCGCCAGCTCGAAACGCTCGCCACCAGCGCGGTCGCGACGCAGAGCTGGACGGACAATGGCGCGATCATCCTCGTGTCCGATCTGGCCAACGCGATTCCGCTCTGCGACCGTCTCGCGCCCGAGCATCTCGAACTCGCCGTCGACGATCCCGAGCCGCTGTTCGCGCGCGTCCGCCATGCCGGATCGGTGTTCCTCGGCCGCCACACGCCCGAGGCGGTCGGCGATTATGTCGGCGGGCCGAACCATGTGCTTCCCACCGGCCGGCGCGCGCGCTTCGCGTCGGGCCTGTCGGTGCTCGATTTCATGAAGCGCACCAGCTTCCTCGCCTGCGACGCCTCCTCGATCCAGCGCATCGGCCCGGCGGCCGTCGCGCTGGCGGAGGCGGAGGGGCTTCCCGCGCACGGCCGCTCGGTCGCGCTGCGGCTGCAACAGTAAGAGATCATGACCCAGAAACCCGCACGCTCCCGCGCCCGTTCGGCGGCGCGGCTCGCCGCCGTCCAGGCGCTCTACCAGCAGGAGATGGAGGGCACGCCGCTCGTCCTGCTGCTCACCGAGTTCCACCAGCATCGGCTGGGCGCGACCATCGACGATGTCGAATATGCCTATGCCGAGGTGAGCTTTTTCGATGACGTCGTGAAGGGCGTCGACGCCCGCCGCGAGGAGCTGGACGGCCTGATCGCCGAGCGCCTCGCCGCCGGCTGGACGATGGACCGCCTCGACAAGCCGATGCGCCAGATCCTGCGCGCGGGGGCTTACGAGCTGCTGGCGCGGCCGGACGTGTCGGTGGCGACGGCGATCTCCGAATATGTCGACGTGGCGGCGGCCTTCTACGACAAGCGCGAGAAGGGCTTCGTCAACGGCCTGCTCGACGCGATCGCCAAGACGGTCCGCGCCTGATCGGGCGACGCGCCCACTGTAGCCGTCGCCCTGCCCCCCCTCCTTCGTCACCCCGGACTTGATCCGGGGTCCAGCTTGCCCTCCCGCATTTGCGAAGAAGAAGCGGGATGCCGGATCAGGTCCGGCATGACGGAAGGGGAGGGAGCGTTTCTCGTTACGCCTCTCGCCGCATGGCCGCCTTTCGCGCTAGGACGGCGCCATGGCCGAGCACGATTTCATAGAGCGCCTGCGCGCCATCGCCACCCACCCGGCCGCGCGCGGACTCGCCGACGATGCGGCGGTGCTGGGCGAGCTCGTGCTGACCCACGACATGATCGTCGAGGGCGTCCATTATCTCCCCGCCGATCCCCCCGCCGACGTGGCGTGGAAGATCCTCGCCGTGAATCTCTCGGACCTCGCCGCCAAGGGCGCGACGCCGGAGGGCGTACTGCTGGGCTATCCACTGGGTGACGATGTGTGGGATGCAGCCTTCGTCGATGGCCTTGGCGTGGCGCTTCGTCATTTCGGCGTGCCGCTGCTCGGCGGCGACACCGTGTCCGCACCCGACGGCGCACCGCGCATGATCGGGCTGACCGCGCTCGGCCGCTCGCCTTATGCGCCCGACCGGCGGGGCGCGAAGGAGGGCGACGATCTCTGGCTCGTCGGCCGGATCGGCGAGGCAGGCGCCGGGCTCGCCATCGCACGAGGGGAGGAGGGGCCGGCCGAGCTGCTCGCCGCCTATCGCCGCCCGCAGCCGCTGCTCGCCGAAGGACGGCTGCTCGCCCCCCACGCCCATGCCATGGCCGACGTCTCCGACGGGCTGCTGATCGACGCCAGCCGTATCGCCACCGCGTCGGACCTGTCGGTCATCATCAACCTCGCGACGGTGCCGCGCTCGCCCGCGCTCACCGCCTTCGCGGGCGAGGACCGCGCGGCGCGCCTCGCCGCCGTCACCGCGGGCGACGACTATGCGCTGATCCTGGCCGCAGACCCGTCCGAACGCGCGGCGATCGTGGAGCTGGGGCTCGACGCCCGCCGCATCGGATGTTTCGCCCCCGGAACGGGGATAACGCTTCACGACCGGGCCGATCCGGTGCCGCTTCCCGGCCGCCTCGGCTATGTCCACGGACCGGGCGGATCGATGGCGTGACTTGCCAAGTCCCTCACTTGCCGTTCTAACTTGCTCCCAAGGCCTTCGCGCCGGCCGACCCCGGCAAACGTGGGCAGCGGCGATCCACCAGGGCCTTCGAGGAGGAACTGCCTATGATCGTCGTCTACGGGGCCATAGTCTGCGGCGTGCTGGCCGTGCTGTACGGCCTGATCACCAGTCAGCAATTGCTTGCCCTTCCCGCCGGCAACCCGCGCATGGTCGAGATCGCCGGCGCCATTCAGGAAGGCGCCCGCGCCTATCTGGCCCGCCAGTACCGCACGATCGCGATCGTCGGCATCGTGGTGGCGATCATCGTCTTCTACTTCCTCGGCCCCATCTCGGCTGCCGGCTTCCTGCTCGGCGCGATCCTGTCGGGGCTCACCGGCTTCATCGGGATGAACATCTCGGTGCGCGCGAACGTCCGCACCGCCGAGGCTGCGCGGGCGAGCCTTCAGGGCGGCCTCACCGCCGCCTTCCGCTCGGGCGCGGTCACCGGCCTGCTCGTGGCGGGGCTCGGCCTGCTCGCGATCTCGATCTTCTTCTGGTATCTCGTCGGCCCCGGCGGCCATGTCCCCGGCGACCCGCATGACCGCACCGTGGTGGACGCGCTGGTCGCGCTCTCCTTCGGCGCATCGCTGATCTCGATCTTCGCGCGTCTGGGCGGCGGCATCTTCACCAAGGCGGCCGACGTCGGCGCCGATCTCGTCGGCAAGGTCGAGGCCGGCATCCCCGAGGACGACCCCCGCAACCCCGCCGTGATCGCGGACAATGTCGGCGACAATGTCGGCGACTGCGCCGGCATGGCGGCCGACCTGTTCGAGACCTATGTGGTCACGCTGGGCGTCACCATGGTGTCGATCGCGCTGTTCGCAGGCGGCACCGATCCGGAGAGCCTGCTCCGCCTGATGGCGCTGCCGCTGCTGATCGGCGGCGTGTGCATCGTCACCTCGATCATCGGCACCTTCCTGGTGCGGCTGGGCTCCGGCTCGATCATGGGCGCGCTCTACAAGGGCTTCTGGACCTCGGTGGTGCTGGCGGCGCTCGCCTTCTGGCCCGTCTCCGCGTGGGTGCTGGGCGACATGCACGCCCCCATCGCCGGATCGGCGGTGACGGGCGCCAGCCTGTTCTGGTGCATGATCGTCGGCCTCGCCGTCACCGGCGCGCTGGTGTGGATCACGGAATACTACACCGGCACCAACTATCGCCCGGTGAAGTCGATCGCCTTCGCCTCGCAGACGGGCCATGGCACCAACGTGATCCAGGGTCTCGCCGTCAGCCTCGAGGCGACCGCGCTTCCGACGCTGGTGATCGTGGTGGCCGTGGTGGTCGCCTATCAGCTCGCCGGCGTGCTCGGCATCGCCTTCGGCGCGACCGCGATGCTGGCGCTGGCCGGCATGGTGGTGGCGCTCGACGCCTACGGACCCGTCACCGACAATGCCGGCGGCATCGCCGAGATGGCGGGGCTGGAGCATGACGTACGCAACCGCACCGACGCGCTCGATGCCGTGGGCAACACCACCAAGGCGGTCACCAAGGGCTATGCGATCGGATCGGCCGGCCTTGCCGCGCTGGTGCTGTTCGGCGCCTATACGACGGACCTCAAGACCTTCTTCCCCGATCTCCATGTCGATTTCTCGCTCTCCAACCCCTACGTCATCGTCGGCCTGCTGCTGGGCGCGCTGCTGCCCTATCTGTTCGGCGCGATGGGGATGACGGCGGTCGGCCGCGCGGCGGGCGCAGTGGTCGAGGAAGTGCGCGCCCAGTTCCGCGACAATCCCGGCATCATGGAAGGCACGGCGCGGCCCAACTACGCCCGCACCGTCGATCTCGTCACCCGCGCCGCGATCAAGGAGATGATCGTGCCCAGCCTGCTGCCGGTGCTGGCGCCGATCGTCGTCTATTTCGTGATCCGCTTCGTGGCGGGCGCGGAAAACGGCTTCGCAGCGCTCGGCGCGCTGCTGCTCGGCGTGATCGTCTCGGGGTTGTTCGTGGCGCTCTCCATGACGTCCGGCGGCGGCGCGTGGGACAATGCCAAGAAGTTCATCGAGGACGGGAACTACGGCGGCAAGGGGTCGGAGGCCCACAAGGCCGCCGTCACCGGTGACACCGTCGGCGATCCCTACAAGGACACCGCCGGACCGGCCGTGAACCCGATGATCAAGATCACCAACATCGTCGCTCTTCTGCTACTGGCGGCGCTGGCCGGCCACGCCGTCGGCTGATCGACACTTCGAGAGGGCGGATAGCCGCATGACCCAACCGACTATCCGCCTTCACGATTACTGGCGCTCGTCCGCGGCCTATCGGGTGCGGATCGCGCTCAACCTCAAGGGCCTCGCTTATGAGGCGGTGCCCGTGAACCTGCTCGCCGCGGAGCATAAGAGCGAGGCCTATCGCGCGATCGATCCGCAGGGGATGCTGCCGACGCTGGAGATCGACGGGCAGAGGCTGATCCAGAGCGTCGCGATCATCGACTATCTCGACCGGCGCTTCCCGGAGCCCGCGCTGCTCCCTAGCGATCCGCTGGCGCGCGCCGACGCGATGGCCAAGGCACTGATCGTCGCCTGCGACATCCATCCGATCAACAATCTGCGGATGATGCGCTGGCTGGAGCAGGAGCTGCACGTCGACGCCGACGAGCGGCAGCGCTGGCTTGCCCACTGGATGACCGAGGGCTTCACCGCGCTGGAAGCGCTGGCCGGCGACACGCCTTTCCTGGCCGGAGCAATTCCGGGGCTGCCCGACCTTTGCCTCGTGCCGCAGATCTACAATGCGCGGCGCTTTGCGGTGCCGTTGGACGCCTATCCGAAGCTGGTGGCGGTCGACGCGCGCTGCACGGAGATCGAGGCTTTCGCCGCCGCTCACCCGGATCGCATCGGCCCGCCCTGACGCGCCCAGAGCCCGATCCACAGCAGCCCAAAACCCCAGCCCGCCAGCACGTCGCTCGGCCAGTGGACGCCGAGCGCCACCCGGCTCCAGCCGACCAGACCCGCCGCGGCCAGCGCCACGCCGACGGCCGGCCAGCGCCCTCCCGCGAGCAAGGCCAGCGCGAGGCAGGTCATCATCGTCCCCGCGCTGTGCGAGCTGGGGAAGCTCCATGACGACACCGCATCGAGATGATCCGTCACCGGCGGCCGCGGGCGCCGGACGAGGAGCTTGATCCCTTCCACCGCCAGCCGCCCGCTGCCGACGCTCAGCACCAGCCATAGCGCGTCCCGCCCGCGCCGCCGCCATCCCAGCCAGCCGGCCGTGGCGAGCGCGATCGGTCCCATCACCTTCAGCCCGCCGAACAGCGTCAGCCAGAGCGTCGGCCGCACCCATGGCCCGTCGGCGTCGAGCCGCATCATGCGATGCAGCGCAATGTCCGCCCCCGCGTTCCACAGCAGCAATGCGCCACCGAGCGACAACAGACCGGCGAGGATCAGCACGGGACGGAGGCGGCGGAAATCCATGGCGCTGAATGGCATGACAGATGGGTTCCCCCAAGCGTTTGCGTCGCACGCGCGCTGTGCCATCAGGCTACGGATGCGTCTCTGTCTCCTCTCCGCCGCGGCGCTGGCCGCCCCTGCCACCGCCCAGTCGCTGCCGCAGGAGATTCTCGTCACCGGCGCCAGCCTGCCGCAGCCGCCCGGCGACGCCGCCTATGACGTCGCCACCATCGAGCATGACCGCTTGCAGGGCGTCGCCAGCGGACGGCTGGAGGATGTGCTGCGCGACGTCGCCGGCTTCGCCCAGTTCCGCCGCTCGGATTCGCGCTCGGCCCAGCCGACGAGCCAGGGCGCGACGCTCCGGGGGCTCGGCGGCAACGCCTCGTCGCGCGCGCTCATCACGCTGGACGGCGTGCCCTTCATCGATCCCTTCGGCGGCTGGGAGAGCTTTTCGGCGATCGATCCCGAGCGGCTCGGCCTCGTCCGCGTGACGCGCGGCGGCGGATCGGGCGTGGCCGGCCCCGGCGCGCTCGCCGGCACGATCGAGCTTTCGAGCGCCACGCCGCAGCAGCTCGCGCCGGTCTGGGCCGATCTCGCTTATGGCAGCCGCAATTCGCTCGACGCCCATGCCGGCGTGTCGGGGCAGATGGGCGGCGGCACCGGTTTCCTCTCGGCCAGCTATGCGCGCGGCGACGGCTTCGTGCCGATCGTGAAGGCGGATCGCGGGCCGGTCGACGAGCCCGCCGACTACAAGCAGGCGAGCGTCGCCGGCCGCGCGGTGGTCCCGGTCGGCGCGGATAGCGAGTTGCAGGCCTCGGGGCTGGTCTTCACCGATCATCGCAGCCGCGGCACCCCCTTCCAGCCCAACCGCACCGAGGGCGAGGACGCCAGCCTCCGCCTGATCGGCCATGGTCGCTGGGGCTATGAGGCGACCGCCTATGTGCAGGCGCGCAGCTTCTCGGCGGGCTTCGCCTCGGTGAACGACAGCCGCACGGTCGCGACCGAGACATTGAACCAATATTCGGTGCCCTCCACCGGGCTCGGCGGCCGCTTCGAGATTCGTCCGCCAGTGGGCGAGAAGGTCCAGCTCCGCCTTGGCGCGGACACGCGCTACGTCACCGGCGAGACGGATGAACTGTACCAGTTCGTCGCCGGATCGCCGGTCAACGGACGCGCGGCGGGGGGCAGGTCGCTCACCCTCGGCGGCTTCGCGGAAGGGAGCGCCGAGCCGCTCGACGGGCTGACGCTCACCGCTGGCGGCCGCATCGATCGCTGGCGGATCATGGACGGCTTCCTCCACCAGCATGCGCTGGCGAACGGAGCGGTGCTCACCGACACCGCCTATCCGAACCGCTCGGGCTGGCGGCCGACGGGGCGAGGTGGCGTCGCATGGAAGCCGGGAGACGGCGCCATCACGCTGCGCGCGGCGGGCTATCTTGGCTGGCGCTTGCCGACGCTCAACGAACTCTATCGCAGCTATCGCGTCGGCAGCGACACGACGCAGGCCGATCCGCTGCTCGATCCCGAGCGGCTGAAGGGCGTGGACGCGGGCATCGATTATCAGCCGCTCCCCAATCTCCATGTCGGCGCGACTCTGTTCGCCAACCGGCTGGAGGACGCGATCGGCAACGTCACCACCGCCATCGCCCCCACCGGCGCACGGACGCTGATCCGCCAGAATCTCCACGCGATCAGCTCAAGAGGTGCGGAGCTGGACGCCCGCCTCGCGGTGGGCATCTGGAGCCTGTCGGCCTCCTATGCCTATACCGATGCGCATGTGCGGGCGAAGGGGCAGGCGATCCCGCTCGACGGCCTCCGCCCGGCGCAGACGGCCAAGCATTCCGCCTCGGCGACGCTCGGCTGGAGCCCCCGGATCGCGAAGCTCTCGGCGACGCTGCGCTATATCGGGCCGCAATATGAGGACGATCTCAACACCGAGACGCTGAAGGGCGCGATGACGCTCGACGCCACCGCGCTGGTGCCGATCGGCCATGGCTTCGCGATCGAGGCGCGGGCGGAGAATCTCTCCAACACGCGCGTCGAGGCCGGCATCTCGGGCGACGACATCGTCGAGCGCGCAACGCCGCGCACGCTCTGGATCGGCTTCCGCTATGGCGAGAGCCGGTCGGGCGCCTGATTCAGATCACGAAGTCGCGCACGAACTCGCTGGCCGGCGCCCGCTCGATCTCGGAGGGCGGGCCAAATTGCTCGATCCGCCCGTTCGACAGGATCGCCACCTTGTCGGCGAGCGCGAAGGCCTCCTCGCGATCGTGGGTCACGAAGATCGAGGTCAGCCCGACGCGATCGTGAATCTCGCGCAGCGCCACGCGCAGCTCGCGGCGGACCTTGGTGTCGAGCGCGCCGAAGGGCTCGTCGAGCAGCAGGATCTTGGGCTCGCGGGCCAGCGCGCGGGCCAGCGCCACGCGCTGCCGCTGGCCGCCGGAGAGCTGGGAGGGGAAGCGCTCGCCCAATCCGGGCAACTGCACCAGCCCAAGCAGTTCCTCGACGCGGGCGGCGATGTCCGCCTTCTTCGGCCGCTGGCGGCGCTTCATCACGGTCAGCCCGAAGGCGATGTTCTGCGCCACCGTCATGTGGCGGAACAGCGCATAATGCTGGAAGACGAAGCCGATGCCGCGATCCTGCACGGCGCGGTCGGTCACATCCTCGCCGCCGAACAGGACATGGCCCGAATCCGCCGCCTCCAGCCCAGCGATGATGCGCAGCAGCGTCGTCTTGCCCGAACCGGAAGGGCCGAGCAGCGCAACGAAGGCGCCGTCGGCGATGTCGAGGCTGACGCCGTTCAGGGCCGAGCTCGTCCCGAACGTCTTGACGAGCGTGTCGATGGTAATGGTCATTCTAATGTCCCGTCGCGGCGAGCGCATCGCGGTGGCGCCATTCGAGCAGAGTCTTCGCCGCCAGCGTCACCAGCGCAAGTCCGGCCAGAAGCGAGGCGACCGCGAACGCGCCGACGAAATTATACTCGTTGTAGAGCACCTCGACATGCAGCGGCATGGTGTTGGTGAGCCCCCGGATGTGCCCCGACACCACCGACACCGCGCCGAACTCGCCCATCGCGCGCGCATTGGTGAGCAGCACGCCGTAGAGCAGGCCCCAGCGGATATTGGGCAAGGTCACATGCCAGAAGGCCTGAAAGCCGTTGGCGCCCAATGTCAGCGCCGCCTCTTCCTCGGCGCGGCCCTGCGCCACCATCAGCGGGATCAGCTCCCGCGCCACATACGGGAAAGTGACGAAGGCGGTGGCGATGACGATCGCCGGCACCGCGAACATGATGCGGACGCCGTGGGCCATCAACCACGGCCCGAACCAGCCATTGGCTCCGAACAGCAGCACGAACATCAGCCCCGCCACCACCGGTGACACCGAGAAGGGCAGGTCGATCAGGCTGACGAGCAGGTTGCGCCCGCGGAAATCATGCTTGGCGACGGCCCAGGCTGCCGCGATGCCGAACACGCAGTTGATCGGCACGACCAACGCCGCCGTCAGCAGGGTCAGCCGGATCGAGGCCAGCGCATCCGGCTGGAGGATCGCATCGACGAAGGGGCCCGTGCCCTTCTCGAGCGCCTGCACGAACACCGCGAGGAGCGGCAGCAGGATGACGAGCGCCAGCCAGCCGATCGCCAGCAGGATCAGCAGCGCGCGGACGGCGCGGGGCTCGGTGGTGGCCGCCCTCATCGTCCGCCGTCCCGCCAGTGGCGCTCGCGCGCCTGGATGAGGTTGATGACCGCCAGCATCGCGAAGGAGATGGCGAGCATCACGGCCGCGATCGCCGTCGCGCCCTCATAGTCGAACTGTTCGAGCTGCGTCACGATCAGCAGCGGCGCGATCTCGGACACGAAGGGCATGTTGCCCGCGATGAAGATCACCGAGCCATATTCGCCCACACCGCGCGCGAAGGCGAGCGCGAAGCCGGTCAGCAGCGCCGGCGCCACTTCGGGCAGCAGCACGCGGGCAAAGATCGCGAGGCGGCTCGCGCCCAGCGTCGCGGCGGCTTCCTCGATGTCCCTGGGGAGGTCGGCCAGCACCGGCTCGACCGTCCGCACCACGAAGGGCAGGCCGATGAAGATCAGCGCCAGCACCACGCCCGCCGGCTTGTAGGCGATGTGGATGCCGATCGCGGCGAGCGGGCGGCCGATGATGCCGGTGTTGGCGTAGATGGCGGTGAGCGCGATGCCCGCCACCGCCGTCGGCAGCGCGAAGGGCAGGTCGACCAGCGCGCTCGCCAGCCTCTTGCCCGGAAACTGGTAGCGGGTGAGCACCCAGGCGATGCCGAAGCCGAACACCGCGTTGATCGCCCCCGCCAGCAGCGCCGCGCCGAAGCTCAGCCGATAGGCGGCGAGCGCGCGGGCGGAGAAGGCCACCTCCGCGAAATGCCTCGGCCCGAGCCCCAGCGAGCGGGCGATCACCGCCGCCATCGGCAGCAGCACGAGCAGGCCCAGCCACAGCAAGGTCATGCCCAGGGTCAGGTGGAGGCCCGGCATCGCCGTCCTCCACCGTGTCTTGCGAGGCCGGCCCGCCGCGGGCGGGCCGAGAAGGGCCGGCGTCGCGTTCATCAGAAATCCAGATGCAGTCGGGTGGCGAAGGCGTCGCCCTTCGCGGTGGTGCCGTTGATGCTCACCGGCGCCGCCACCAGCGTCGAATTGTATCCGGTGAAGCGGATATAGTTGAACATCAGCTTCAGATTGCCGCTGAGATACCAGTTCACCGCGCCGGTCCAGCCATGGCCGTTATGGTTGAGCGGCGAGAGATCATGATCGGTGAGATTGATCTTGTCATAGCGGACCGCCAGCTCCCACGCGCCCCAATTGCCCTTCGACGGATCGAACGGGCGGATCGGCCGCAGACGATCGACCACACCATTGACGAAGCTACGCGATTCGCCGGTGAGGAAGAAGGTGCCGTAGACGTAATAGCCATCGAAGTTGAGCGACGGAGCCGCCGCGAAGCGATCGAGGTGCATGTGGTTATACTCACCCTGCACCGAGAAGGGGCCGTACACGCCGGCACCTTCGAGATCATAATAGGTCGCGCTCTTCACACCGGTCTGCACGCCGTTGACGGCGCTGCCGGTGATCGCCACCGATTCCAGGCTGCCATTGTCGACGCGCACGTTCGGACGGTCCGCCAGCGTGACGCTGTTCCCCGCCAGATCCTTCACATGATAGCCCGCCGCGCCGAGATGCAGCACGCGGCCACGCTTGTTGATCGGCTCGACCGTCACGCGGCCGTTATAGCCCCACACCTCGTCGGGCGTGGTGGTGTTGCGCGAGATGGATTCGTTGGCGCCGTAAAGGCCCCCGGTCGCCGTGACGAGCTTGTTCGCATAGGCGACCGTCAGGCCGACGCGGCGCTCGCCGCCCACCGCGCCGAAGGCGGTGTTGGCCATGCCGCGCTCAAGGAAGGTGTTGAACGAATCCGACGTATTGGCTTCCAGCCCGGCCGGAATCTTGAGCTGGCCGAGCGTGACGGTGAGGTTCTTGGTGCCGGTATAGGCCACATAGGCGTCGAGCAGGCTGGCGGTGCCGCCCACCCATTCGCCCTCGATACGCCAGGCGAACTGCTTGAAGGCGGTGCCGTCGAAGCCGAAGCGGCCGCGGCGGACCTGCGTGCCGTTGTTGAAGTCGTAGCCGCCGCGACGCTCGTTGAAAGCGGCATAGTCGACGTCGAGGATGCCGCGCGGCTTGAAGGTGAAATTCCCGTCCGGCGAGCTGAACTGCGGCACGATCGTCCACGCCGTCTGCCCCTGCGGCTTGGCCGCCTGAGCGGGCGCGGGGGCCGGGGCGGGCGGCGGCGCGGCCTGCGCGGCCTGCGCGACGGCGGTCGTCACCTGCGCCGGGATGGTGGCCACGGTCGCCTTCTGATCGTCGATCTGGTGGCGCAGATCGGCATTCTCCGCCTGAAGCTGGTCGACCTTCGCCTCCAGCGCATTCAGGCGCTCCAGAATGGCGGCGTTGGATACCGGCTTCGCGGCCAGTGCCGGCGAGCAGGCAAGCGCGGCGAGCGAGACGCCGCCGAGAAATGCGATGCGCATGGATAACCCCCTTTTGGTGAAGAGCGGGCGCGCCGTCCGTCCGGCAACGCCCGCCACCCCATCTTTATAGACGGCTCAATGCTTGGCCGCCGCGAAGACCTGGTCGAACGACGCGCCATCGGCGAAGTGCGCCGCCTGCGCGCGCGTCCAGCCACCGAAATTCCGGTCGATGGTGAAGAGCTGGAGGCGCGGGAACTGGGACGCCGTCTTCGCCGCGACCACGGGATCGATCGGCCGGTAGTAATTCTTCGCGATGATCTCCTGGCCGGGACGCGTGTAGAGATATTGCAGATAGGCCTCGGCCACCTTGCGCGTGCCCTTGCGGTCTACATTGGCGTCGACCACCGCGACCGGCGGCTCCGCCTTGATCGAGACGGACGGCACGACGATGTCGAACTTGCCCTTGCCCAGCTCGTTCACCGCCAGGAAGGCCTCATTCTCCCAGGCCAGCAGCACGTCGCCCTGTCCGCGCTGGACGAAGGTGGTCGTCGCCCCGCGCGCGCCGGAATCGAGCACCGGCACGTTACGGAAGAGCTTGATCATATAGTCGCGCACCTTGTCGGGCGACTTGTAGGTCTTCTGCGCGTAGCCCCACGCCGCCAGATAGTTCCAGCGCGCGCCACCCGACGTCTTGGGGTTGGGCGTGATCACCTGCACGCCCGGCTTGATGAGATCGCCCCAGTCGTGGATGCCCTTGGGGTTGCCCTTGCGGACGAGGAAGACGATCGTCGAATAATAGGGCGTCGAATTGTGCGGGAGGCGCTTCTGCCAGTCGGTCGGCAGCAGCTTGGCCTTGTCCGCGATCGAATCGATGTCGTAGCCGAGCGCCAGCGTCACCACGTCGGCGGGCGCGCCCTCGATCACCGAGCGGGCCTGCGCGCCCGATCCGCCATGGCTCTGGCGGATGGTCACGTCCTGGCCGGTCTTGGCCTTCCACTGCGCCGCGAAAGCATCGTCGATGCTGCGATAGAGTTCGCGCGTGGGATCATAGGATACGTTGAGCAGCTCGGCCGGCGCCGGCGCGGCCTTCGCCGCATCGAGCGCGATCGGCCCCAGTATCAGCGAAGCGGCGAGGCCGGCCAGAACGAAACGGCGCATGATGATCCCTCCCTGGTGGAGCGATCACGCTATTCTCTACTTGTCTAGTGGAGAATAGGGAAAATCTATCAGTATCCTTAAGCGCTGCTTTCGACGGCCTCGATCAGGCCGCCGCCAGCGTCTCGAAAGCGGCGGCATCGGCCAGGGACGTGCCCGCCAGCGTCCGCGCGGCATCCTCGCGCACCTTCGCCATCACGCGGCGGATCGCGCAGGTCGCCTCGTCGCGGCAATCGCCGCAGCGTTCGTAGAAGTTGAGGCTGGCGCAGGGCACGAGCGCGATCGGCCCGTCCATCAGCCGGATCACCTCCGCGAAGTTGATCTCACTGGCGGGCCGCGCAAGCGTGTAGCCGCCGCCGGGCCCGCGGCGGCTGGTGACGAAGCCGCCCTTCTTGAGATCGAGCAGGATCAGCTCCAGATATTTGCGCGGCACATGCTGGGTGGTGGCGATATCGCCGACCTGGACGGCGCGGCCGGTTTCCGCTTCGGCGAGATAGAGGAGGGCGCGCAGCGCATAGCGTGTCTTCTGGGCGAGCATGGTGATACCGCCATATTCCCCAGCGGAGCGCTCGGCAATCGCGCGATTGCCACAGTCGTGCGATCGATGAACCGCTCCCTGGGCGCGACGCTTCCCTTTGACGGCCGCAACCGCTATGGCGCGCAGACATTTTTGCGCGCGAAAGAATTCAGAGGATTAATGGCGAAAGAAGAACTTCTCGAGATGCGCGGCCAGGTGGTGGAGCTTCTGCCCAACGCCATGTTCCGCGTGCGCCTCGAAAACGATCACGAGATTCTCGGCCACACGGCCGGCAAGATGCGCAAGAACCGCATCCGCGTGCTCGTCGGCGACGAAGTGCTCGTCGAACTCACGCCCTATGACCTGACCAAGGGTCGCATCACCTATCGCTTCAAGTAAGGCCGGGCGGCCGGCGGTCGCCTCAGCACCGGGGTCCGTCATGCGCCTTGTCCTGGCTTCCGCGAGCCCGCGTCGTCTCGACCTTCTCGCCCGACTGGGCGTGACGCCCGACGCGATCGATCCCGCCGAGCTCGACGAAAGCCCGCGCCCGCGCGAGCTTCCGCTGCCGCACGCGCGCCGTCTGGCGGCGGAGAAGGCTGCGGTGGTGGCGGCGCGCCATCCGCACGCGATGGTGCTTGGCTGCGACACGGTGGTGGCCTGCGGGCGGCGCATCCTGCCCAAGGCCGAGGACGAGCAGACCGCGCGCCAGTGCCTCGCTTTGCTCTCGGGGCGGCGGCATCGCGTCCATTCGGCCGTGACGCTGATCGACGCCGAGGGCCGCGCGCGTCACCGCGAATCGACCAGCGTGCTCGCCTTCAAGCGGCTCTCGCCCTCGGAGATCGATGCCTATATCGACGGCGGCGAATGGCATGGAAAGGCCGGCGGCTATGCCATCCAGGGCTTTGCGGAGAGCTTCGTGCGTGCGCTCGTCGGCAGCCATTCGGGCGTGATGGGGCTTCCCCTGTTCGAGACGCGCGCGCTGCTGGTCGCGGCGGGGCTCCAGCTTGGCTGAATGGCTCCTCGACGAAGGGATCGGCGAGCATCGCGCCGCCCTCGTCGAAGATGACATCATATTGGAGGCGGCGATCGACCGCCTCGACGACCGGCTGCGCCTCGGCGCGGTGGTGTCGGCGAAGCTCGGCGAGCGCGTCGGCGCTGGCGCGTGGCTCTCCACCGCGCAGGGTGACGCCATCCTCGACGCCGTGCCGCGCGGGCTGTCGCAGGGGCGTTCGCTGCTGGTCGAGATCGTCCGCGAGGCGATCCCCGAGCCCGGCCGCCTCAAGCCGCCCCGCGCGCGCGCCAGCGACGCTGAGGCCGAACGCGCCGCCCCGACACTGGCCGAGCGCCTGGAAGGCCCTGTACGGCGCCTCGCGCCCCATGAGCCCGACCGTCTCGAACAGGCCGGCTGGTCCGAGCTGATCGAGCAGGCCGAGACCGGCGAGATCGATTTTCCCGGCGGCGCGCTCCGCCTCTCGCCGACGCCGGCCATGGCGCTGTTCGACATCGACGGCACGCTGCCCGCCGCCGACCTCGCGCTGGCGGGCGCACGGGCTGCGGCGGAAGCGATCCGGCGGCTCGCGATCGGCGGCTCGATCGGGCTCGACCTGCCGACGCTCGGCTCCAAGGCGGAGCGCGCCGCCGCCGCCGCCGTCATCGACGAGACGCTGCCCCCGCCGTTCGAGCGCACCGCCGTCAATGGCTTCGGCTTCATGCAGATCATCCGCCCCCGCCCACGCGCCTCGATCCCCGAGCTGGTGCGGTGGGATCCGGCGCTGACCGCCGCGCTCCGCCTGCTGCGGATCGGCGCGCGCGGCTTCGGCCCCCGCACGCTGGTCGCGGCACCTGCCGTGATCACGCGGCTGGAGGCCCGGCCGGACTGGATCGAGGCGCTCGCCCGCGCGGTCGGCGGCACGGTCGGCTTGCGGGCCGATCCGGGGCTCGCCATATCCGCGAGCCATGTCGAAGCCTGAAAGCCCCGCCCGCCGCGCCGATCGCTGCCCGATCTGCGGCAAGCCCAGCGTCGCCGCCCATGCCCCCTTCTGTAGCCAGGGCTGCCGCGACCGCGATCTGCTGCAATGGCTGGGCGAGGGATATCGGATGCCGGGCCGCGCGGCAGAATTTGCTGACGAAGAGGACTAGACAGGGGCGCCATGCTCTGCCTATAGGCGCGCCTCGCCTGACGCGAGAGCGAAGGCCCGGGTAGCTCAGTTGGTAGAGCACGTGACTGAAAATCACGGTGTCGGCGGTTCGATTCCGTCCCCGGGCACCATTTCCCTACATCGATGCGCAGACTACACAGAGGCGCTCCTAAGCCTCGCTTAGGAGCAAGATTCGCAGCGCAAGGACGCTCCGAATTGCATTTGACGCGCCGCGCCACATTCTTAACGTCGGGACGCCGCAGAATCATTCCGCGAACGGTCGGGAAGGCGCATTTCCAAACGCGTCCCGTCAGCTGATGTCGTGCTAATCAAATCTCGTCATAGCCCTCATGAGGCGCGGCAAGAGGCCGGGCGCTGTTCAGGGCGTTACGCTCTGTCCGGACGAGCAGCGCCGCATCCATGGGGAAGCGAATGCCGGAGACGTACTCCAGAAGATTCTGGTGTATCTCCGAATCGCCCGCGAGCATGAAATCCAACATGCACTGACCGTGGAACGGTTCGTCAGCAATTGCCTCGCGAATCCATCTGCCTACATGCTGGGGCGGCTGCGACCCATCCGCCAGCCGACGAGAATATTCGAGGATACGGGCGACCCCTTCGATCGTGGCTTCCGTCACATCAGAGAGATCGCCAGCTTTCCAGCGTAAGAGGGTTTCTGAATTCCGCGCTGAGAGGGCCAACTGTTGCTGGGAGGGGTTCAGCGACCAGAACGCGCATATTCTCAGCGCAGCCTCCATCGCGCGCTGCAGGAGCTCCTGAGGCACTTCCAGGCGACCCTCGATGGTCAGGATAACCTTGCCCCCGTCGCCGGACGCTCCCGCACCACCAGCCCGCCACGTCTGAGAAGATATCTGCTGTTCAAAGTCGCCACCACTGCGCCCGGCCGTACATCTTCAGCCGGTGTCACCAACATCGAGGTTCGAACCAGCCTGCCGTCTGGCCAACGCCGCTTTCGGTCATGAAAGACGCGGCCTGCTAGGAAGGGGTGTTTTCGAAGCGGCACAAAAAGTGCCCAATTGCGAAGCTCAGCATCCCACATCCCGTTACCTTTTGCCTAATCTGCAGGAGCGGCTGGCGGTCACCCAGAACGGCCCGGGCAACCGCGCCGGATCAATGGAGAAAGCGGCTTTCAAGTTGAACGTCGACGCCAGCGGCCAACGGCGAACCAACCTTTCTCGCGATCAAGGTTAGGGCGTCCCCAACAGCCTCTGACACCAGAGCCATCGCGATGGGTTCGCTTGGATCAAATCCAGCCCGAATCACCGCAAGATCCGCTACGCGGGTGCCATAGCGATCGCGCAGATGTTCAAAGACCTCGCGCGCGTCGTCCGCGACGACGGCAACGAATGCCTGAAGGGTGCCGCGCTCCGATTCGTCCAATATCGTCGCGGTGAACAGCTGGCACCGCCTGACCTGCGAAGTCGGCATAGCCGTTCGGTTTGACGGCTCCAAGAGCTCGTCAAACGTCTCTACTCCACCCGAAGGCTCCAGCAGATCGTCGATCTCGTCGGGGGAGGCATCCAGCCCAAGAGACAATCCATGGAGCACGAGCGCACGCTTGAAGGCGTGGATTTCGACGCAGGCGTCGATGGCACATTGTCCCGAGAAAAGCTCTCTGGGGGCATATAACCAAGCCAGCGCATCTGCGCGCAAACGATCCCGGGCGAACCTAGCTCCAGTTTCACTCGCGATCGTCGCGAGACGGCAGATTTGCCTCGTCGATAGGGGAACTCTCGTATCCGTGGGCGCGTCCGCCTCCAACGGATCCAGAACTTGAAAATTCGCCGAGGGGATACGCTGGCGGGTCGAAGGCGCGGCGGCTGCTACCGCCTGTTTCATCGTTGCCATGATAGCTCTCCAATCCGGAAGGCGAGGCACTGAGTCTTCTGCAATGTCCTTCCTGGCTGACGTCTCATGTCCCCTTCTGCGGGACCGGCTCGATGTGCGCGTCGTTCCACTACATTTCAATATATCGGGAAATGCCGATATATTCGGTATCGCTGATTCCATTTTTCTCGACGGATTTTGCTACCCCCTTCGGCTAGGTTCCAAGAATGAACAGCGAATCGGCTGTGGCAGCGCTGGGGGCGCTCGCCCAGACAACGCGACTGGCCACTATGGAGCTTCTGGTTCGCTCTGAGCCTGCGGGCTTGTCTGCCGGCGATATCGCTAGACGGCTCGGGGTCACACAGAACACGCTCTCGGGACACCTCTCCATCCTGAGGCGGGGCGGCATGGTGCTGGCTCAACGAAACAGCCGATCGATCATCTATCGCGCCAACGTCGGTGAGGTCCTGGCGCTTCTCAGCTATTTGGGGAGTTTGGGCCCTCCAATTCTCAAAACCTAGGACTTCGCTGGATCGGATCTCCGCTTTTCGAGCGTGAGCGACGCCGATCGATCATCTCCACATGTCTGCACGACGCTGAGTCACCACCGCGAAGCTTCGAAAAGCGAGCCGAGCTTTTTTAACCGCCACGTTCGCCGCCCTCTCGCCAAGCGTCTCGGCGAGCTCAGCCCTTGAGATCGTGGATCCATGGCCCACGATCACCTCGCGAAGCAGGAGGTGGTCTGAGAATTCGGCAAAGTACAACCCGCTTGGATCTGGTTGGTCCAGACTCACAAACAGCCGCATCTCGTTCTCATACCGCCAGTGGCTGAATTTGGTGTTCATCAGCGCGAGCACGAAATCTAGCGCCGCCTGGCCGCCTCGGTCGACGACAGCTGTATCAATTTTCAGTCGACGCTGCTGATATCGAACCCGTTCGAGGTAGGAGTCCGGCACGTCGAAACCGAGACAAAGTCCTTGGTGCTTTTCCGCATAATGCCCCCACATCACGGGATTTCGCCAGTTACGGCTGAAGCACAGCATGCCTCTCTGTCGGGAAAGTTCCTCCTTGCTCCTCAACAAGGCAGCTCTCTCAGCGGGGTGCGGGGAAGCCGCCGCGATCATCTCGAACGGATCGTTCAAACCGCCGATCGTTGCAATCTTCAGGCGCCGATCGGCGATACCGCGCAGACCATATTCACGGTTGAGAAAATGATAGACACGCATCGCAACTCCTTCTGGCGTTCGGCTCCGCCACGGAAACGATAAGCTACATCCCGATCGAATCTCCCTGCGCCAAGATTTCTCCTCGTTGTCCCCAAGTGGGGGACAACGCCATGCGTCGCCGTGCCGCCTACCCCTCGGCCATTTGGATCCCCGCCACCCAATTCTCAAAACTCGATAGCCAATGATGATATTTCCACTATGCTGGAAATATGGAAAATGATTCGGCAATCGCTGCTCTTGGCGCCCTATCGCAAGCGACCCGCCTGGACACGTTCCGCCTCCTCGTGCGGCACGAGCCGGAAGGTCTCGCTGCCGGCGAGGCGGCTCGTCAGCTAGGCATTCCTGCCAACACGATGTCCGCGCATCTGGCCATTCTCGCTCGTGCCGGCCTCGTGCAGTCGGAGCGCAAAAGCCGTTCGATTGTGTACCGGGCACAACTCGATGGCCTGCGCGCGCTGATGCTGTTCCTCGTCAAGGATTGTTGTGCCGGCAATCCAGAGGTGTGCGCTCCGCTCATTGCGGAACTCTCTTGCTGTTGATGGAGAAGGGCATGACAGACCGAATCTTCAACGTGCTGTTTCTGTGCACGGGCAACTCGGCCCGCTCTATCCTCGCTGAGAGCGTGCTCACCATCCATGGCGCCGGACGCTTCCGAGCCTTCTCAGCCGGCAGCTTCCCCAAGGGCGAAGTTAACCCGGACGCCATCCGCCTCCTCCAACGCATCGGCTATCCGACCGCAGGCCTCCGCTCGAAAAGCTGGGATGAATTCGCCGCGCCCGATGCGCCGGTCATGGATTTCGTTTTCACCGTTTGCGACGACACAGCCGGCGAGGTTTGTCCGGTATGGCCAGGTCATCCCATGACGGCCCACTGGGGTATCGAAGACCCCTCTCGTGTCGAAGGCGGCGAGATCGAGCGCGAACGCGCCTTCGTGACCGCGCTTCGCTATCTCGAGAACCGCATCTCGCTCTTCACGGCGCTCCCCATCGACAAGCTCAAAGCGACCGCGCTCACCGCCAGACTGCGCGAGATCGGCCGCAGCGAAGGCTCCACCAACCCCCGCCCAGAGGTCGCCTGATGCCCACCGATATCATCATCTACCACAATGCCGCCTGCGGGACGTCGCGCAACACGCTGGCGCTAATCCGCAACTCGGGCATCGAGCCCCACGTCGTCGAATATCTCAAGACGCCGCCATCACGTGCGTTGCTCGTCGAAATGATCGACCGCGCCGGCATGACACCCCGCGACCTGCTCCGTGAAAAGGGTACGCCCTACGCCGAGCTCGGCCTCGACGATGCTACGCTCACTGACCAAGCCCTCCTCGATGCGATGGTGGAGCATCCGATCCTCATCAATCGTCCGCTTGTGGTGACGCCGCTCGGCGTGAGACTGTGTCGCCCGTCTGAGGTCGTCCTCGACATCCTTCCCGACGCCCAGAAGGGCGCTTTCGCGAAGGAGGATGGCGAACAGGTCGTCGACGCCGCCGGCCGACGCGTCACTCCCGCATGAGCCGGCAGGCGATCTTCGCCGAGGCAATGGGCAGTGGCCTGCTCTTTGCGACCGTCATTGGCTCCGGAATCATGGCGGAGAGGCTCTCGGGCGGGAACGTTGCCATCGCGTTGCTTGGCAATACGCTCGCGACAGGGGCGATCCTCTTCGTCCTCGTCACGATGCTGGGACCGGTCTCGGGGGCTCATCTCAATCCTGCCGTCACCCTCGTCATGCGCCTGCGCGGCCAGATCGGCACTGACATCGCCTTGGGCTACGTCGTCGCCCAGCTTTCAGGCGGCATCCTCGGCGTCTGGATCGCCCATCTGATGTTCGACATGCCGGTACTCCAGCTGTCGAGCAAAATCCGCGGCGGTCCTGGTCAATGGGCCGGAGAGATGGTCGCGACCTTCGGCCTGCTGCTGACGATCCTCGGCACTGCGAAGCTGCGCCCCGGTCAAGTTCCGGCCAGCGTCGCGCTCTACATCACCGCCGCCTACTGGTTCACCTCGTCCACGAGCTTCGCCAACCCGGCGATCACCATCGCGCGATCCCTCAGCAACAGTTTCGCCGGCATTGCGCCAATCTGCGTCCCCGCCTTCGTCGCAGCGCAACTCATTGGCGCCGTTGCCGCGCACCTCGTCAGCGATGCCATCTTTTCCGGCTTGCCCAAGGAGCTCGCATGAGCCGCGTTCGCATCCTGCCCGATCCCGACCATCTGCCCGCGATTGATCCTGCCTTTCTCATCAAGCGGCCGGCACTCGGCCTCGGCGAGGATCAGCCGCCGCCCCGCATCCTGCTGCTCTACGGCTCCCTTCGCGAACGCTCCTTCTCACGCCTTGCCGTCGAGGAGGCTGCGAGACTCCTGCGCCTGTTTGGCGCCGAGACACGGATCTTTGATCCTTCCGATCTGCCGCTCCCCGATCAGGTGCATGGCGACGATCACCCGGCGGTCCACGAATTGCGCCAGCTCTCGATGTGGTCGGAAGGGCAGGTATGGTGCAGCCCCGAGCGACATGGTGCTATCACCGGCATCATGAAGGCCCAGATCGATCATCTCCCGCTAGAGATGAAGGGTATGCGTCCGACCCAGGGCCGCACGCTCGCCGTCATGCAGGTCTCCGGCGGGTCGCAGTCCTTCAACGCCGTCAATGCGCTGCGCCTGCTTGGCCGCTGGATGCGGATGTTCACCATCCCCAACCAATCGTCCGTCGCCATGGCCTATAAGGAGTTCGACGAGATCGGCCGAATGAAGCCTTCCAGTTACTACGACCGTATCGTCGATGTGATGGAAGAGCTTGTGCGGATGACTGTGCTCATGCGACCGTACTCAGCGCAATTGGTCGATCGCTATTCGGAGCGAAAAGCCAGCGGCGTGCCCGTATTGGCCGAAGATCATTCGGCCATCGCCACCACCCCGCGCTGAGAAGCCTCGCTTTGGACCGGCAGGGCCCTAACCCCTTGGCCCAACGCACGAGGTTTTTTAGACAACCTGATACTCCGTTTCTCAAAAATCTTCCTGGTTCCCGCCAGTGCGACTTTTCGAATCTGGAGCTGCGGCTCGACCATTCCTCTTGAAAAGATCGAGCGAATAGCTGAACGCACAGGCTACAGTTGCCCAGCGGATCACCGTTCTGTCTAGCTCAGTCCACAATCTGAAAGCCGACCCGCAGCTCGGCGGTGCCCCATCGACCGTTGATCCAACAACGCGGATCAACGGTGATGCGAGCGAGTACCCACGACAGCTCGCGAACGGACGGTCACTGCCACCTCTTCTATTCGCCACGTGTGCGAAGCGCCTGCGCGCCAAGATTGGCAAGGCAGCGGACGAAGCCCTGGAGCTCGTACGCAATGCGGGTCACACAGTCGTGGATATCACGGACCACACGACGCCATGGCGCGAGGTGGGACAGGCGGCGTCGGGCGTAGACGGCGTCGTCCTCTTGGGAGGCTATGATGTCATCCGATCGCAGCGCCTCGATGTGGTCCCGGCGGCCTTGAGATCGAGCGGCATTCTCAACGCCGATCCCGACGATTATGTCGTGTGGAACGACGACTGCTTTGGAGACACGGACGGTGATACGTTGCCGGAACTTCCTGTCTCCCGCATTCCTGACGCCGGATCCGGCGCCCTGATTCTGAACGCGCTGTCCAGCCCGCTTCATCCGCCACAATCTGCCCGGTTTGGGATCCGAAATCTCAACCGCTCTTATGCTGATGACGTCTTCGGTGCGATTGCCGGCACCGAAGCATTGAACGTGTCCGCGCCCTTTACGCGCGGGACGGCCGCGCCAGATCAGATCAACGCTAACGGGCTTTATGTCGTCCTTCACGGCTCCAAAAACGACATGTCGCGTTTTTGGGGAGAGCAGGCCGATACAAGCCCCATTGAGGCCTTCTCGCAGGCATGCGTACCTCCAGCACTAAGCAGTGTGATTCTGGCGGGTGTATGCTGGGGTGGCCTCGTTGTGAGTTCCCCCGCCTCAGAAACCTCGGATATGGAAGCGATCACGCCGATTGCGATCGACCAGTCTGTTGCGCTGCGTTTCCTCGACGCCGGCGCCACCGCGTTTATCGGCACGACCGGAGCACATATGTCGCCGATCAGCGGATGGGTCCATTCAGAGTTCTGGGACGGTATCGCCAAAGGAAAATCGCCGGCGAAAGCGATCTTTGATGCCAAAGAAGCGTTCATACCTCGGATACGCGATTGGCAATGCGAAGCGGAAGTTGGTTATATGTTCAAAACTTGGCGTCAATTTACCTGTCTGGGTTTGGCTTGGTGACCTCGGAGGGACTCATGGTCGATTCGCCTGAAACTGTCGCCGAAAAGGCGCTCCCGGGCTGGAAGGCTGTCGGAACGACCACCGGCGGCTCTCATTTCGATGTCGACGGTCGCACGCCGGGCATGGGTCTTCTCAAGAGAAAATATGGCTTGTCGCAGTCGAGCCAAGGGCGGGGCTTCGCGCCAGCCTCATCTAGCGAGACCCACAGCGAGGTGGTTGTGATGAACCCGCCCGCCGACATGGAGTCGGTCGGGCAGAAGTTCGTGGTCGTTCGCAACGGAAAGGCCGTCCTCGTCCAGGGCTGAGGCGCCAACCTCAGACGACGGCGACATTCTCAACGAGATTCGCCGTCAGGTTGCGCGCTCGAATGACAGCCGCGGTCTCGGCCACCAGGTCAATATCCTGCCGCTTCGTGCGGATCGACATGATGAGCGAGAACCGTGTTGGGCTTTGGTGGTAGCGATCTTCCTTTCGATCGGCCCACCACCCCTTGACTGGATAGACGGACAGGCCGTTGCGGCGGGCGAGTTCGTGCCCTTTGCCCTCCCAGATATCGTGGTGCAGGCTCCCGTACCCGCGACGGTTTTTGCCGAGGTGCCAGCCCTTATCGCCGGCGCCAGCGCCGACCACCAAGCTTCCTTCCTCGAGTTCGGCGAGCTGGTTGATCCTACGCTGTGCTTCGTCGTGCGAGTCATCGGCGGACTTCAGGTTGAAGCGCAGTCGGTGTGATGCGTAACGATCGATCCGATGGCGGCTACCGGCATGCGGATCGGGCTCCACAAAGTAGGAGAGCGTGCAGCGCAGCTCGACGTCCTCCTGGTCAATCAGCTGCAACGCCTCGGCTGGCCAAGGCAGCTCGAAATACTTCATCTGCCGCAGTCGGATTTTTCCGTCGGCATGCTCGAAGGGCAAAATCTCGTCCTCGACGATCAGCGTCAGAGCGTTACCTGCCGTTTGAAACAGCCGCTCCTCGTTGGGCACCCCCCAACCGAAACAGTCGACGACGCTCCCCCAGCTTTCACCCTTCTGCTTGCCGCTGTTCAGCGCGTCCTGGTAACGCTGCCGCATCGCTTCGGTCCACTCTGCGCTATGAACCATCATCCCGCGAAGTGTCTCCGCCCGCAGTCTCGGATATGCGGCCGACAGGCGACTCACGAGCCCCGCCGCTCGAGCTGTCGCCGCACTCGTTTCGCCCGTGAACGTCAGAGGAAATCGTGGGATCTCTCGATGGGTCGTAAGCACCATCGTAGAACGGCCCGGCGCCGAAGTGTCACCGTCCGCTTGAACGACATGATTCCCGCCCTCCATGACGATGTCAGGCTTATTTGCATAGCGCATCGACCACCGCTGGGACGTGCGCGAGGTTGGAGAAAGATCGCCTTGAGGAGCGACCAGATTCAAACCTTCGGTCAACTTCTGCGTCGCGCCCCCAACTGTCAGAGCGTTCAAGGCCTGCCCCGGCGATTGAAGCCGATGATCGGCATTGCGGTCTTCGTAATTGAACACCTCATAAGGCTCGAGCGCCGACGTATAGACGTTGCCGGCCGCTACGCAGAACAGTCGCGTGGCTTCCCCCTCGTTCCATGCGAGTTTATCGATCGCAGCTGACGTGCTCGTCTGTTGCCCATTGTCGACGTCGCTGGGAGCCGTCGCAGCCAGGCAAAATACCCGAGGAACGGCATCATCAGCGACCAGCCGGACGGCACTGCCGATCGCTGAATACCCTGGGATAGGGCTCGCTCCGGCGGGCGCGGCAACTGTGACGGATTCGAGCGCGGTAGTGAGTTGTACCGGCTGATCATCGTCCGCCAGCACGGCCACATCGCCGTAGAGGGCGACGCCGGCCATGTTTGTCCCATGACCATCATGATCGCTCACGCCCCAGGCTTCTTCGATGGTCCGGCAACGCTCTGGCGGAAGTGATCCCCGCAGAAGTGGGTTGGCGAAATTCACCCCCGTATCGAGGATCGTCGTCCTGACTGCACCTACTGGTGCAGGCGTGACCAGCTCGGCGAGGCGGTTGACCTCGCCGTAACGCTCCTGAGGATCATATTGGAGATAGCTTGTGACGAAATTCGATGCCGCGCGCAGCTCAGCAACGGCGCCACTCAAGCGGATCAACTGCTCCAGCTGGGCTCGAGTGGCCCGCACTGTGATGACGGACGAATCCACAAAGTCGGTAAATTCACCCACCAACTGAATCTCAAGGCGCTCAGCGATATTGAGAAACAGAACGCGTGATGACTGCCGGACCCAGACTTCCCAGACAGTTTCCTGGCGTCCCTGCCTGTCGAGCGCGTCGATGGGATCGGTCCAGAGGCTTTCAACGTTCGCCAGTTCGAAGCTTTCGGCACTCTCAAAGAACCAGAAACGTTGAGGGCGATCGCCTTCAACCCATCTCTCATATTTGCCGAGCGCCTTCTCAAGGCTCTTGGCACTGTTCGCGTTGAGGAAAATATTCGCGACGTCCGGCCGGTTGTCGCCCGCCCGCTGGACGCTCAGGAGCTTAATCCCTCTCGTCTCAAGCTTCATATCACCGAGGTGGACTTTCTGATTTCCCCGCGCCTCCACCGCGACTGCGACGCCTCGCTGATCCAAGGGAATATCGTTTTGCTTTTGCTCGCGCCGAACATCCATCAGCGCCTGCGTCACTGTGACCAGACTGCGCCGCAAATTCGCCGCATGGACTGCGCGATCCGGCACTGCGTCAGGATGCTTTGGATCCCCTCCGCCGGTTTGGGGCCGAAATCGCTCAGAAGCGACCCCCAGTGAACGCATGTGAATATGACGGTACCGCGGCATCTACCTTCCCCCAAACGCAACTTGGAGGAACTATGGCGTGCAGAACAGTCCCGTCAATTCTGCCCGTGAATGGCCAAACGGTCCCGAAGTGCCTGAATTAGGACTTCTGCTGTGAGCAAGCCTTCATTGTCCAAAACGGCATCGCGCGCCGCATCGTCGGCCGCCGCCGCAAGATCTGCTTGGCTCAAATTGGAAACTGCTGCCGTCACGCCTGCCCAATCGAGATTTTCGATATCGAATGGAAGCAAGTGATGCATAAGAACACGTTTAGCGTCTTCCGCAGAAGGCTTCTCATATTTGAATGATGCCTGAAACCGACGGAAGATCGCAGGATCCAATAGGGTCTTGTGATTGGTCGCAGCGATGATGATGCTCTGCGAGTTTTCTTCCTCCAGAAACTGAAGAAACGAATTCAACATTCGCCGTGCTTCGCCGATATCGTTGTCGTTACCTCGGCTGGTCGCCAGTGCGTCCACCTCATCGAAGAAGTAGACACCGCGCACATTGCGCATGGCATCGAAAATCAGGCGCAGCTTCGCTGCCGTCTCGCCCATGAACTTGGTAATCACGCCATCGAGCAGGACGGTGAACAGCGGCAGATTCAACTCCCCCGCGATCACGGAGGCCGTCATTGTCTTGCCCGTCCCGGGCGGCCCCGAGAAAAGAAATTTTCGCCGAGGTTGCAGCCCCCGCTCTTCAAGCGACACGCGCTCACGGTGCTCTCGAATAACACGACGGATTTGGCGATCGAGATCTGCGCCGAGGACAAGATCCCCGAGATTCAGCTCAGGATAGGTGGCCCGCACAAGAGCCGCCAATTCACCACGAGGCCGAACCAGAGGCGTAATGCCGCCCGCGGTCTTAGCACGCTCCATATTGTCCCGGATGCTCTCGACCAGACGCTGCACGTCGCCTGCGACCTTGGTGCGACCCAACCGCTCATGCTCGCCGGCAATCTCTTCAGCAATCGAGAGAAAACGCTCATCATCGCCGGCGGCGTGGCTGCGGATCATCGCGATGAGCTGACGTGCATTAGTCATTCGTCACCTCCTCCGATCCCTTCGCGTCGCATATCCGTCGCGAGGGCGTCTACCTTGTCTTGAAGAGACAAGAGAAGTCTAATCGTTTTATGCAATAAATGCAATTCAATCTTAGCGCCAATCTGGCTAGGATCGTCCCGCAACCAGCGCTCCGCGCGGGCCCTCATCCTTGCTGACAAGGCACCCCTGCCGAGAGCACGCGAAACGGTGGCTGCCGAAACATTGAGCTGAGTTGCCAGCTGTAGCTGATTTAAGCCGCGCTGCTCCATTGCTTCGCTCAGCTGCGCAATCAGAGCCCCAGCCGGCTCGACAGGCTTTCGTCCCACCATGGCAAGTGAATTGCACAAATTGCGTTTTTACGCAATTCTTCGGCTGAATGTCAGTTGGTCGCTATCGACGGGTGGCGCATGGATGCCCGAAGGCCCTCCGACGTGATCCACCACGCCTTCGCAAACGCGTCCAGTTCGGCCCGGGTTATCGTGCTCCGGCATCGAGCTCATGGAGGCGGTCAATCGAGATCTTCGTCTCCCCTGAGAGCCGCTCGTATGGGGTCGCCATTTGCCCGATCCACGCAATGACCTGCCTGCAACCCCGCCGCATAGAATGGGCGGCGGGGAGGTCCCGTGACCAACTGATCACCTGTTTCGGCACTGGACGCTTGCCCATCAGATCAGCGCGAACTGCTCGGTCCGGTCGGTGAGGACGGGACGCGCCCTCAAAGCCGCCTCCACCGCCTTACGATAGTGAATGGTTTGTAGCCGCTCAGCTTCCGCAAATGGGACCGCCCCGTGCCATTCTTCCCCGGGATAAACTGCATCATAAATCTCTTGGACGGCGGCGCGCAGCCGCGCGTCATGCCGCAACCCCTGTTGCATGAGTGACTCCCATTGATGTCCGACTCGCTGTCATCAGCGACGGGCATTATATTGGAACAAAGAAGGAACATTTCCTACGGGTACGATCCTCCGGAAGGCCGTCTGGCCGATCGTGCCGAACGCCTTACCCAGCGTAAGCCACTGCTGAAGAAGCCGAATCCCTGCCTCGCTCGAAATCGCTGTGAGGAAAGAAACCATGCCCAAGATCTGCACATTGACGCCTGAAGACATCGAACTGCTGACGAGGCCCGATCTCTCTGCCGTGCCGCGGCATCGCCAAACCATGGTGCGTCAGCGCCTCGACGCCATCCGGCGATACGAGTCCACGCCTTGGCAAGCCCGCGGCGGTGGAAAGCGCGAGGCGGGATTCGAGGAAGCCAAAAGGCTGGGGCTCACCAAGCATTCCTTCATTTCCCTGGTACGGACATGGCGGAAATTCCGGCGTCCGGAGGCAATCATGGGTGCTCGCCTTGCCCCGAGGCAGAACAGCCCGTCCCCGGTTCCACCTCAGGCGCTGTTGTTGATCAAAAAGGTGATCTGCGAACTCGGGCGACACGGTCCCACGACACATATGATCCGCGAGGTTCAGGCCCGGGCGAAACGAGAGGGCATCCAAGTCCCCTGTGAATATCGCCTGCGTCACGCCATTCTCGGCCAGCGGGAGGTCATGGGGATGAAGGACCTGGCCACGACTGCGAGCAAAGACCTGCTGATCACACACTGCGCGCTCGATATGCAGGTCCGCGGATCGCGGGGAGGGTCCACCCACCCGATCGCCACGCTGATGGCCTATCGCGGCCAGCTACTCGCCATCGGCCTCTCCCTGGACCCTCCAGCTCCAAGAGATGTCGCGCGCATTTTGCGCCAGGCCCTTTCGCTGTTCCCCACAGCAGAGCGATCCGTTGAGGAGGGGCCAATAGCTTTACATATCAACGCGGATCATCGGACGGGGTGGCGCGAGCTGTTCGGCACGATCGGACCCTGTTTCCTCAGGCGCGGCTCCACCTATGAGAAGCTGCGTGCGGGACAGCTCGCCAAGGTGCTCCTGTTCAGCAACGATCATGGTCTGGTCTTCCGACCAGGCCTAACTCGTCGTCCGGAAGAGCAGCGTATGTGCTCGACCGAGGCGCGGGCATCCACTCCGACGCTGGCCGACGCTGAAGCCTCGCTCCAGGCAAGGCTGCAGCCCGTGACAGAGCTCCCCTCTCTCCCTCGTCAGGCGCGCGACACGTTGATCGTCGCTCTCGCCCACTATCTCATGACATGATCGCAACGGAGGCGGGGCATCCGACGCCCCGCCTTCTTTCCTCGCCTAACGGTTCTCGTAAACGCCCCGCCAGTATGCTTGGAGTTCATCCAGAACCTGCAACAGCGCGCCGGCACGAGATGCGTGCTCCGCAGCCAGCTTCGGAAGGCTTTCCGGCCCAAGCAACGCGGCATTGTGCCGCGCGATTTCAGCTCCAAAATGCGCGTCTGCTTCCTCCAGAGACTTCGGGCGCGTAGCTACCGCCTGACGCGTGGCAAAGGCAGTCGTAGGCGCCTCACCCTTTGCCGTAAGGCGCGGCAGCAAACGTATATGGCCAATCCGACGGCCAAGAATCCGCAGAACACGCGCGCCGAAGCGCCTGTCGCCCTCCGCGATCACCTCTGCGATAGGCGTTTCCGCGAGCGCCTCGTCAGCGATCCTCTCCTTGGGGTCGAATCCCGGCCCGACCACGATCGTGGTTTCCAGCCCAGCTCGTGTCGAGCCGGCCTCCGCCCCGCCGCCTTCAAGAAGATCGCGAGCCGCAATCACCGATAACAGACGAATGGCCCATTGATCGTCCCATGGTCCGCACCGCCCGCCCAATATGAGCCCGGTGCCGGCGTCGACGACCAAACATGCGACCGCCTGTTCGCTTCTGCCGTCCATCGCCAGTCGCATGTCGGTTGCGACATGATCGATGAGAAGCGCTGTCCCGAACGCGCTCAAATCTCGCTTTTCCTCGATCCGACGCTCACGCACCAGTTTGCGGAGCGTCGTGATTCCGGGTCCGTCCGAAAGAGTGCGCTTGGCCATCCTCGCGATCGCCTCGTCGGAATGTTCGGGGTTCTCCGCCAAGAGCCGTCCAATTGCCGTCCGCACCTCTCTCAGATTTGCGATCCGGGCACCTTGCGGAGTCATGCTCCGGCCAAATGGCACGACAACCGCAATGCTGCGATGCCTTCGCCAAGCGGCAAGCAGTTGATAAAATGTCACTTTTGCGACCCCGGCGGCCTTAGCACAGGCGGCAAGATCCGGCGTGTCGTCGGTGCGATCTTCATAATCGAGAATGGCCGTGAGACGTCGCATGGCGGCGTCACGTCGATCCGATGGAAGTGTGTCCCACAGGACACGATCGGCCATGGACAGGCCATCCGGCCATGCCCGCTCAAGATTTTTTTCTCCATTTTCCGCTCCTTCTAGGAGCGGCCCGCCAGCCACGCTCATGGCACCTCTATATCTAGATAGAGGTGACGTCTCAAGCAGAGTATTATGATCTTTCGCGGTGTACTTGTCTTCCGCATAGCCCGATCCTAAATGGGTCTCGCCGCAAATGTGGAGACGTCCGAGATGGCCCGCAAAATCCCCCTGCCCAAGCCAAAGCCAACGCCACGCAGGCTGCAACGACGTCAGCAAATGGCTTCGGCTGCCGACTATCGCGATCCTCGTTCGGCCATCCTGACCTCCGACCGCCGGACCATCCGGGTTGTTTCGGCTCCCGATGGCGGTGCCTTGCGCCAAATCATCACCGGCCGTTCATGGATTGGAACCGCGTCATACCCGTCGGCGAAAACGCGCCGTTCACAGCCTGTCGAGGGCCGGACGGAGGATCTATGGACGCTGCGCTGCGAGGTCGACCCCGAGATCCTTGACTATCAGAACCAACCCTTTCGGCTGGAAGGCATTACCGACAGCGGCCCCATCACCTACATCGTTGATCAGATCCGCCTCCTGCGGTCCGGAGTTCGCGAACTGGTTGAGGGCAAGTGCGACGTTCGGGCAGCGACGACCGAACGCGCGCTGGCGCGCAAAGCTCTCGCTCTCGAATTCTGCGAAGCAGCCGACCTTCGCTATCGGCTTGTCTTGCGTGACGAACTGATGGACCGGACGGAGGTCGAGGCCATCGATCTGATCCAAACCTATCGGTTCGTGATCGTCACCGAACGGCATGCACAGATTGCCGCACACCATCTCGCCGACAGTGATGGCGTGTCGACGATTGGAGAGCTTGCCCGCCTGCTTGAGGCTGACCCCGTCCGGGGGCTTGGCATCATCTGTTCGATGATGGTGAGGGGCTTGCTGGCCATCGATCTCACTCGGCGCATCAACCGGGACAGCATCGTCCGTGCGGTGAAGCCCATCGCCGGCTCCTTGCCGAAGCTGCGCTTCGTCTAACGCCGCTCCGCGGCTCCCTGACCACCTTCAGCCTGATGATCGCGGTGTCGATACCGCGATGCGACGGCGCTCGCCCCGTTTGCATGGAAATCAAAATGGACCCCACTCCGCGCTATATCGTCAAGCCAGGCCAGCTGTTCATCTATCTGGATCAACACCTCCGGTTCGAGGGTGAACTCGGCGATGGTCTCCTGTCGCTCATCGACGTCAGTGAGGGGCCACGAAAGGGCACACGTTTTCACCCGGTCCATCCCGCCACAGGAGAACCTGTCGCTCCAGACTGGCATTGGTTCCGTCAGAGCCTATTCGAACGCAAGCTCCGCGTTCCCTATGGGGCGATCGGCACGAACAAGCTGCACGCTGTTCGTTCTGGCGAACTCGACGCGGAGACCATCCACGCCAAGGACCCTCTTGCCCGCAAGAAGCTGTGGACCGTCAACCAACTGAGAGAGCTCAACACTGCTCGCAGCGACAACGCGGTTGCCGCCAATCTCGCCCTCATCTGGACGGATGAGGCCCGACAGACATTTGGTCCGAAGCCAAGCGCCTATACCGCGCGCGGCTGGCTCTCCGACGCACCCGACGAACCCAGGCTGGTCGACATGATGTCCGCAACCGGACGCGTAAAGCGCTGCCCTCGTCTCCCCGAGGAAATTCGCGAATACCTGTTGTCGGCCGCGGTGCTCTACTATGCCGAGCGCGGAACCTCGATCGCAGACTGCCACGCCAAGCTGACCCTTGACGTTGCCGCAGCGAACGCTCGCCGGAAGGAGATCGATCCTGCGGCACAAGATCTGCCTACGCCCTCAAAGGAAACGCTCCGCCGCGCCATTCGTCGTATCGAGTGCAGAGACACGATCGCCGCGAAATATGGCGAGAAATATGCTCGCAAGCGCTATGACGGTGCTGGCCTAGGCACACGAGCCACGAGAATACTTCAATACGTCATCATCGACGACACTCCCCTAGACGGTTTGTGTGTCGTCGATACCGGCAAAGGCTTCATTGCAGCTCGGCCGTATCTAACGATCATGGTCGATCTCTATTCGCGAGCGATCCTGGCGGCTCATGTCAGTTTCACGCCGCCGTCGGCAGAGACCCTGCGCCATACGCTCAAAAAGGCTGTCGCCCCCAAGATCATACGCAGTCCAGACTATCGGGATCGCTACCCATCCCTGGCCCACATTGCGGGTCTGCCCTCCTCTCTCTCCGCCGATAATGGCACCACCTATGTCGCAGCCAGCACGCAGGACAGCCTTGCGGATATGGGTGCGTCCCTGCGCATCTGCCGCGTCGATTGCCCGCAGGACAAGGCCATCGTCGAGCGCGTGATTCTCACGATCAAAACCTATGTGATCCAGAAGCTTCCTGGTGCGACATACCGCCCCGACCTCATGCGGGAGGCTGGGTATGATCCTGAGAAATATGCCTGCCTGACGTTGAGCGAGCTCAACAGCGTGCTCGAGGATGCGATCTGCTTTTATCACATAGAGCCACATTCCGGGATCGGGATGCAGCCACTTCGGGCCTGGAACCGATCGCTTCAGGAATATCCCATCCCGTTCGTGGATCCCGGTGAACTCGACGCCGTCTGGGGCGAAACGATCGCTAGCGTGCGTCTGGATCGGAATGGAGTGCGGCGCTGGGGCCTCCGCTTTGGCGAACCTGCCGCTGTCCGGCAGCTCCTCGACGATCTCGTCGGTGACGAACCGGTCCGTCCACGCCTCGGCAAGCCACGCGTCTACGCAAAGGTCAAATATGACCCGTCCGATCTGGGCGAAATCCGCGTCTGGAACCGCAAGACCCGTCGCTACGTAGCGCTTCCATGCTCCGATCCGGACATGAATGGAATTTCGCTGTGGCAGCATCAGCAACATCAAGATTGGGCGAAACGCGAGAATTTGGAATTCAATACGCCGTTGGAGCGCGCCAAGGCTCGCGATGCGCTTTTGACGAGAATCCGCGATCTCGCGCCCGACATGGCCGCACGCGAGAAGCGAGCCATCGCGCGAATGCTCCAATCGCCCGTCGTCCAGCGTCTCGGGGGTAGCGAGGTCGTCCACGCAATCGCACCAGCCCGCCACGACGGCATGGCACCCGCTACCCATCTCGAGGCCGAACTAGCGGCTACCCAGCGCTTGGACGCGGAGGTCGAGTTCACGCGCCCGCCGATCGGGGCCAAACCAGCTTCGGTACCATCCCCCCTCACCGAGATCGATCAGGCTCCCGCCAGTCCCGACGACGACTGGTCCGCCGAAATCGATGGCACCGACTGGGAGGAATATCGATGAGCGGCATCACTTCCTCGGCTTGGTTCACCCGCGACGATTTTTTACCCGTGGCTGGCCGCAACAGCCCGACCCTATCGCCCGACACCGCCAATCGGGTGGTTGAAGCGAAGAAGCGCTATCGAGGCATCTACATCACCATGCCGCGCGACCATGCCGTCATGCACATGGCCGAAGAGTTACGCCTGACCGCCCTTGCTACCCCGGGGCAGCATCAGCAGGGCGGGCGCTCGTTGGCCCCTACCGGTAGCGGAAAGACATCGCTGGCGCGCCAATATCAGCGCGTCATAGAGGCTCGACAGGAACATCCGGCAGGGTCGCGCCCCGTCGTGATCGTCGCCCTTGAACGAGCGTGCACGTCCAAAAGGCTGTTTTCCGGAATCCTGCGGGAACTCGGGGACGATTTCTATGACCGGGGAACGGAGGATACACTGAAAAAGCGTGCCTACATGCTCTTGCGGGTACTCGGCGTGCAGTTGCTCTTCATCGATGAGGTCCAGCATCTGAATTTTCGTAGCTCCGAGCGCAACGACGTCACCGACACGCTCAAGCGCTTTCTCGACGATGGCGTCGTTCCCGTCATCTTCATCGGGACGAACGACGCGCTCGAGATGTTTCAGCGTAACAAGCAGCTTTCCAACCGGCTCGTGCCGCCATGTGACCTCGATCCGCTCGATATCAAGTCAGGCACCGATCGGACGATATTCCGGCAATTTCTTCGCCGGCTTGACAGTGAACTGGTCGAAAGGGGGATCCTGCAATCTCTGTCCCAGCTCGACGACATTCGCATCGTCAAATGCCTGTTCGCGATCTCCGAAGGGGTGATCGGCCGTGCCGTCAATCTGATTGGTGCCGCGCTCGAAATCGCGATCCGACGCGAGGCAGAAAGGATCGAGCTTTTCGACCTGTCCGAAGCCACCGTTCGGTGGGCAATGGCGCAGGCCTTCATCGATTACAATCCATTCCAGGACGGTCTGAGGAGCGCAAAATGAATATGCTGCGCTCACAATCCTTTGAGGGATTGCCGAGAATCCGTCTTCCGATCGCTCCCTTTCCGGACGAAAGTCTGGTCGGCCTGATCTTCCGCGCCGCATCCGAGAACATGCACGGAAATACCTCGCTCATTTGGACCGCTGCCGGCTATCCGACGGTCTATAGCTACGCCAATTCCGTCCACCACGAGACCTGTCTCCCGAAGCTCGAATATATCCTCGGGCAGCATCCGGGCAGCCTGCGGAGACTGACCCATCCGCTGATAGCTAAAGGACAATTGCGAGCCGACTTCTTCGGAGCGCGCGTGAGCGAATCCGACATCGTCTTGAAACGCCGTCGATTTTCGCCGGCGGCATTACGGATCAACGCCTATCACCGATCGCTCTGGGCCCACGCCCTGGTGCCGTTCTGCACCGAAACGTGGGAATATCTATTGGATAGCTGCCCTCAATGCGGGAGGAATCTCAGCTGGTACATGGCCAGCGGGATGACTGCTTGTGCCTGCGAGTTTGATCTTCGCAATGCCTGCGCTTCGCTGGTGGAGCGGGCCCAACGCCCGAATGCGGGCCTTATGGCCAACCTCCTTGCACCCAATTCCGCGGCCCGAGGCACGGCCATGATGTCGCTCCCTGAACCCCTGCGAGAGATGAATTGCGGCGAAATCTTTGAGCTCGGATGGGGAGCGGGATCCTTGCTAGCCAATCTCCCTAGAAGAACGGGCCACAAGCAGCTTCTTCCTGCGTCAATTGTGAAGGTTCTGGATCTGGGAGGAAGCCTGCTCCGGGATTGGCCCTGCTCGCTGAGACATCAGCTCGCTTCGCTGGCGACCGCATCGGATGCCGCTCGCTTCGACAGGTTTATGGCCCGGCTTCGTACCAAATTGAGCGGAGAGTTCGTACCGTCAGAAATACGGCGAGCTTGGCGCAACGCCCTCCCATCGCGTCAACTTTCGGCGTTGGAAATTCGGCGAGACCTGGACAGTGCCAAAATTACGGCCGGGGAGGTCGTGAATTTGGGAATAAAGTGCAACGCGATACCGAAACTGGTCCGGGCCGGAGTTCTGACGACGAGTGGTCGGTCTGACACCAAGTCAAAGATATTCGCAGTTTACGACCGGCACGAAGTGACGTTCATCCGAAAGCTGTTCGATGACCGCCTCCCGTTCGACGCGCTGTCACACCAACTGGGTGCCACCGGCTACGCGGTCGAGCAGCTCATCTGCCTAAAGGAAATCGAAGAGCTCGATCATCTCGCCGTGAAGATTACGTACCCGCGTCTTCACGTGTCACAGAGATCCGCCGACGCCTTTATGGCCAGACTGCGCTCTCGGGCCATCACATTCGGCACTTCCGAACCCACGATCGCGCTCGCCCGCGCGATGACATGTATAGGCGGGCGGCTGAAGCCCTGGGGGCCGGCGCTGGGTGCGCTGGCCGCCGGGGAGATTGCTTTTACGGTCCGTGAGAGGCCGGGCCAGTTCGCCCAGAATGCGAGCATTCGCTTGGCGGACGTCGAGCGGCTGAGGAAATTGACCTTCGACGAGGGAGACTATCCGGATTTCGCATTTTCAAAGAGGCTGCTCCGCCAGGAGGTAGAAGGGGTCCTGAACCTGACCCCTGTGGGCATGCAACGGGCCATCCGTGCCCGCGATCTCGTTCCACTTCCGACCTCCACCGATCACGATCTCAAATCCGTCCTCGGAAGGGCTCAACGCATAATATCTTCCACCGAAATTGGGGTCCGGTGGTTCCGAGGGGAGAACTTCAGAGCGAGCCAGCTGCGACGCCACCTTCAACCACTGAGCTTTGGTTTTGATCGCGGAGCGACCGAACAGTATTTCGGCTGACGGGCGGGGGTTGCCGCTCTCCACGGGTCGACCGTAACGTGTCCGGACTGACGTGGCTCGATGAAGGTATGCGACTGTGAGTCTGACGATGCCGACGCAATGGCGATATGGTTCGCCAGGCTCGATGGAACCGGCGGCAGTGGCCGCCTTCAACGAGCTTGTGCTTGCGATCGCCGCACAGAGCGCATCGGCGTGGAATATTTTCGAGCTGTTCAAAGCCAAATTCAATGGAGCCCGCTCGTACAGTTCGAGCGAAAGCTGGGCCGCAGGCGACCTTCGCGACGGCATGTTTGCCGCATCCGGTAATGCCGCAGTTTTCATCAGTGCGTTCTGGGCGGGGTGTGAACAGGTTCGAGCCGAGTATCCTACGATCGGGCTGCCCGATGCGGATGTCGTCAACCGCATCCTATCGGAACACAAACTTCCCTATGAAGTGCGTCCCCCGGAGCTGCTGCCACGCAGTTTGCATGCTCCGATCGCCGTCAAAACCCCGGAGAAATCGATCGGTGAGCGCGCGATCGATCTTATCCAAGTCTCGCTAAACCAGGCGGATCGATTCCTGCACGAGCGACAGCCTCGTCAAGCGGTTCAAGAAATTCTCTGGTTACTCGAGACCGTTTCAACGGCATTTCAAGGAAACGAGAGTGGCACTGGAACGGTTGAAGGGAAATATTTCAACGAGATCGTGCGCGACCTCCGCAAATATAATCGGGGCACCGCGCTCGCAGAGGCCCTCGGGTGGATGTTCAAGATGCATGGCTATCTTTCGTCACCGACTGGTGGAGGTGTGCGACATGGCACGCACCTCGCGGGAGGCATCTCGCCGTCGCTGCACGAAGCCCAACTCTACTGCAATCTCACAAGGAGCTACATTAACTACCTTCTCGCTGAACACTCGGAAAGAGGCCAGAGATCAGCTATAACGGCCCAGCCGCAAGCTGGATGGCCATTTAGCTCACGTTGATTGGCCCCAACGAACTCGGCGCGACTCATCGGCCTGCTCGAAAGATCCAAGGGATGAATGCGCCCCAAGCGTCCCACAGCCTAACGCGCGCTTGGATTGCGCTTATGGAGGCGGACCTCGGTTCAGCAATAAGCGAGACGCAATGGGGAAGCGGCGATCATCGGCTGTTGTGCGCCTTGGCAACAGCCATCCAGCGCCACCATGGTCACCACCTCAACGCGTGGATGAACACGTCTCAGTTAGTGTTTCGTGGCAAAACTCCGCGTGAAGCCTTACGTTTCGATGACCCCCGTAATTGGCGCCTGCTGCGACGTGCGCTGACGGCCGAAGCCGACCGCTTACGAAATGAAGAGATCGAAGCTCTTTTTGGAGGCTAATTTTAGCCACCCCTTACCGCCGCAATGTGAATACTCGTGGATGGTCCTCACCGAGATTTTAGGGCTGAATCGGGAAAGGACTT
>NZ_AORL01000024.1 GCF_000383095.1 Sphingomonas sp. PR090111-T3T-6A | reverse complement strand
AGTGGTCGAGAGGTTGGGCAAGCTCGACATCCTCGTGAACAATGCAGGCATCATCCGCCGGGCCGATGCGGTCGACTTCACCGAAGAAGACTGGGATGCGGTGATCGATACCAATTTGAAGTCGGTGTTCTTCCTGTGTCAGGCAGCGGGGCGTCACATGCTGGCGCGGGGCTCGGGCAAGATCATCAACATCGCCTCGATGCTGACCTTCCAGGGCGGCATCCGGGTGCCGAGCTATACCGCGTCCAAGTCGGGCGTGGGCGGCCTCACCAAGCTGCTCGCCAACGAGTGGGCGGCGAAGGGCGTCAACGTCAACGCGATCGCACCGGGTTATATCGCCACCAACAACACCGCCGCGCTGCAAGCCGACGAAGTGCGCGACAAGGCGATCCGCGAGCGTATCCCGGCGGGCGACTGGGGGCGGCCCAATGACCTCGGCGGCGCCGCCGTCTTCCTCGCCTCCGACGCCGCTCGCTACGTCCATGGCCATATCCTCGCCGTCGATGGCGGATGGCTCGCTCGGTGACATGAGATCGGCCGGGCTCCTGCGCCCGGCCCCAAAGCTCCGGGGGGAGCCCATAGCAAAGCGGCCGGCGATCGGCCCCATGAGAGGATCTATGAAGCGCCTATCCCTGCTTGCGACGCTCCTTCTGGCCGGAAGCCCGCTGGCGGCGGCTCCCGCCGCTCCGCAAACGGTCGCCAAGGCCGATATTCCCCGCGAATGGATCGACCCCGACACCGGCCACCGCATCGTCCGCCTGTCGGACGAGCCGGGCAGTTCCAGCCTCTATTTCAACTATAACGGCTACACGCCGCAGGGCGACAAGCTGCTCATCACCGTGCCCGAGGGCATCGCCACGGTGGACCTCAAGACGCGCAAGCTCACCGTTATCGTGCGCATCGCGACGCCGTTCCGGATGCTCTTCACCGGCCATCGCACGCGCAGCGTCTATTATATCACCATGCCCCAGAAGGCGGATGCGGCGAAGACGGTCTATGCCGCGGACGTCGATACGGGGCGCACGCGCAAGATCGCCGACGTGACCCATGGCGAGATCCAGACGATCAACGCCGACGAGACGCTGCTCGGCGGCGTCGAGACCGATCCGGGCGCGGCGTCGGCCAGCCTCGCTTATTTCCAGAAGCGCGACACCCGCTACGATCAGGCCGACTACAAGGCCACCGGCCCGGACGGAAAGCCGCTCACCTACGCCGAGGCGAAGGAGACGCGGATGAACGAGCGTCTGGAGGCCAAGATCCCGATGACGATGTTCACCATCGACACGAAGACCGGCGCGCGCAAGGCGGTCTACAGCTCGACCGACTGGCTCAACCATCTCCAATTCTCGCCGACCGATCCCGGCCTGCTGATGTTCTGCCACGAGGGGCCGTGGCACAAGGTCGATCGCCTCTGGACGATCCGCACCGACCAGCCGGGCGCCAAGCCCGTCTCCATCCACCATCGCACCATGAACATGGAGATCGCCGGCCACGAGTGGTTCTCGCATGACGGCAAGACCATCTGGTATGATCTCCAGACGCCGCGCGGCGAGGACTTCTGGGTTGCCGGCTACGAGATCGCGACGGGCAAGCGGACCTGGTATCACCTCCAGCGCAACGAATGGTCGGTGCACTACCACAGCTCGCCGGACGGCACGCTCTTCTCGGGCGACGGCGGCGACAATGAGATGGTCGCCCACGCGCCGGACGGGAAGTGGATGTATCTCTTCCGCCCGCAGACCATCCCCGATGTCGCCGGCATCAAGGCGCCCAACGCCGAGAGCCTGATCAAACCCGGCTTCTTCAAGGCCGAGAAGCTGGTGAACATGTCCAAGCAGGATTACCGGCTGGAGCCCAACGGCAATTTCACGCCGGACGGGAAGTGGCTGGTGTTCCGCTCCAACATGTTCGGCGGCACGCAGGTCTTCGCGGTCGAGCTGGCGAAGGCGAAGTAACGCCCTCCGCTCCGGCCGGGAGGCGTTTCCCGGCCGGAGCATCAGCGTTTGGGGGTCTGCCCCATGTCATCGATGCCGAAGCGATAGAGGGTGGTCGAGCGGAACACCGCGCCGGGCCGCAGCACGGTCGTCGGGAAATCCGGATGGTGTGGGCTGTCGGGGAAATGCTCCGTCTCCAGCGCGAAGCCCGCGCCCTGGCGCAGCAGCGTGCCGTCCGCGCCCGTCATTCCGCCGTCGAAGCCGTTGGCGGTGTAGAACTGGAGCCCCGGCTCGGTGGTGTAGAGCCGAAGCGTCCGCCCGCTCGTCGGATCGTGCGCGACCGCCGCCAGTGCAGGCGTGTCGCCCTTCGGCCCGTCGAGCACGAAATTATGGTCGAAGCCGTGCGCGGCGCGGAGTTGCGGATCGTCGCGGTTGACTCGCGTGCCGATCGCGACCGGCACGCGCAGATCGAACACCGTGCCGGCCACCGAGCGGAACTCGCCCGTCGGCAGGCGATGCTCGTCGGCGGGGGTGTAGCGCGAGGCGAGAATCTGGATGGTCTGCCCGTCCGCGCTGCCGCTGTCGTTGCCGGCGAGGTTGAAATAGCTGTGGTTGGTGAGGTTCACGACGGTCGGCTTGTCGGTCGTCGCGCGATAGTCGATGCGCAGCGTATCGTCGGCGGAGAGGCTGTAGGTGACGGCCACCTCCAGCGTGCCGGGGAAGCCGCCATCCCCGTCCGGGCTGGTGAGGCGGAGCGTCACCTCGCTGCATCCGGGCGTGCGGCAGGGCTCGGCCTTCCATATCCGCTCCGAGAAGCCGTCCTTGCCGGCATGGAGTATCGTCGCGTTGGGATCGGGCGAGAGCGCGTAGCGATGCCCGTCGATCGTGAAGCCGCCCTGCGAGATGCGATTGGCATAGCGGCCGACGATGCTGCCGAAATTGGTGCGCTCAGCATAGTCGGCCGGGCTGGGGAGGGCGAGCACGACGTTGGCGAGCTTGCCCTGCCGGTCCGGCATGCGGATCGCGTCGATCGCGCCGCCGAGCGTCAGCAGGCTCACCTGATGGCCGCGCGCATTGGTGAGCACATAGCGCTCGACCGCGCGTCCGTCGGGCAGCGTGCCGGCGGGCGTGGCCACCACGCTGGCCAGAGCGAGAGACAGCGCGGCGATCATCGGGTCGGCATCCTCATCCATTCCATACCCCTCTGCTCCTGCCGGAAGAGAGGGACACTGGCGAGCGGATCATGCCTGGCCGGTCATTTTCCTGTTCCAATTGGTGGCACTGGCTTTCATTAATTGCAACAAATCGCCGTCAGAGGATTGACACCGACTCAATTCGCATCATACTCCACAAAATAGAACATAATTCCATATTATGGATTTCCTCGGAGAGGGGTATGATGACCAAGCGGCGGACCGTTCGTCTTTCACAGCGCCTTCGTGGCAGCGTTGGTACTGGTATTGCAGGTGTTCTGCTGCTTGGCGTGCCGGCAGCGGCATGGGCCGCCGATCCGGCGGCGCCGGCTGCGGTGCCCGCCGCAGCCCCGGCTCCCGCCGACGCGCCCGCTCCCGACGCAACCGCTCAGGGCGGCGCGCCGGAGATCGTCGTCACCGGCTTCCGCCAGAGCCTCCAGTCCGCGATCCGCATCAAGCAGAAGTCGGCCGAAGTGGTCGACGCGATCAACGCGCAGGATATCGCGGCCTTCCCCGACGCCAACCTCGCGGACTCGCTCCAGCGCATCCCCGGCATCTCGATCGAGCGCGACGGCGGCGAGGGGCGCAACATCACCGTGCGCGGCCTCGGCGGCGATTTCAGCCGCACCCGCTTCAACGGGCTGGAGGCGATCGCCGCCACGACCGGCTCGACGCTCGGCAGCGGCATCAACAAGGGCCGCAGCTTCGACTACAGCGTGTTCGCGTCGGAGCTGTTCAACTCGATCGTCGTCCACAAGACCCAGTCGGCCGAGGTGGACGAGGGCTCGCTCGGCGCGACCGTCGATCTCCAGACCGGCCGCCCGTTCGACCATCCCGGCTTCCAGGCGGCGATTTCCGGGCAGGGCGCCTATTATCCGATGGGCAAGTCCGCCGCGCCGCGCCTCGCGGGGCTCATCAGCAAGACCTTCTTCGACGATCGCTTCGGCGTGTTGATCTCGGCGGCCTATTCCAAGCGCCGCGTGCAGGAAGACGCCTATTCCGATACGTCGCTCGCGGATTTCAGCGATCTCAACAACGGCTTCTGCCCTGTCGTGCCCGGCAGCATGGTCACCCCGGTCAACCCGCTGATCGGCACCGCGCCGCACGCCTCGCAATGTATCGCCGCACCGGGCGAGTTCCCCGGTTCGACGCCGGATGCTTATAACAAGCTCAACCAGCCCAATATCTTCGTGCCGCGTCTGCCGGGCTATGGTCGCTTCATCGACCGCGAGGAGCGCCTCGGCGTCACCGCATCCTTCCAGGCGCGGCCGACCGACCACACGCTCATCACGGTCGATCTCGCTTATTCGCGCTATCACCAGAACCAGAACGATCTGGCGACCAACCCGATCAGCCTCAATCGCGGCAATGGCACGGCCAACGCCAATTCGACGCTGACCGCCGCCCAGCTCGCCGGCCGCCCGAACATGAAGGTGCGCGACTTCGAGGCGAACGATGCGGGCGAGATGGTCTATGGCGTCTTCGACGACACCGACTTCAGCGTCACCAACTCGAAGAACAAATCGACGACGCAATTCTATCAGTGGAACATCAACGCCACGCAGGATGTCGGCAGCCGGGGCAAGCTGAAGCTGCTCTATGGCCAGTCCGCCTCGCTGTTCAACAATCCCTATTCGCGGCTCGTGACGTTCAGCCGTTTCGACGGCGACAACTTCGTCTATGACGCGCGCAACTCGCCGCACACGCCGTACCTGAACTACGGCTTCGACGCGACGGACCCCAACAACTGGGCGTTCCAGCCGGGCTATGACAGCATCCGCGAATATAAGGCCCGCGTGAACAACCGCTTCCGCGACCTCAAGGCGGATTTCGAGTATCAGCTCAGCGACGCGCTGACCGCCAAGGCGGGCATCACCTACAAGCGCTTCAGCTTCGTCTCGAAGCGCGAGCAGCGCATCGTCGACAACACGACGATCCCGCAGCTTCCCGCCGGCACCAGCATCGCCGACATCAGCAGCCGCGTCTCGATCGACGACATCGGCCTGCCGTCGGGCTCGACCAGTTCCTTCATCGTGCCGAACATCGACAAGATCATGGATATGTTCGGCGTCGATTGCGGCTGCGTGAACCAATATGGCGACTGGCGCCTGGGCTCGCTTGGCACCGGCGCGCAGGGCGACAACCGCTCGGTGATCGAGCGCGATCTCAGCCCCTACGCCCAGCTCGATTTCAAGTTCGACCTGCCCTACGGCATGGTGCTGCGCGGCAATGGCGGCCTGCGCTACGCCCATACCAACCAGCATTCGACCGGCTATGTCGGCAACGGCGTGCTGACCAAGGCGCGTCGCAACTATGACGATTTCCTGCCGGCGGGGAACCTTGCCCTCGATATCACGCCCAAGCTGACGGCACGCTTCGCCGTCGCCAAGGTGATGTCGCGTCCGTCGCTCAGCTATCTGACGCCGGGCGGCTCGATCAGCACGTCGCAGGTGCCTTATTCGGCGACGGTCGGCAATCCGAACCTCGATCCCTATCGCGCCACCAACATCGACGCCGCCGTGGAATGGTATTTCCAGACCGGCGCGATGCTGTCGGCGGCGTACTTCCACAAGAAGGTCAGCAACTTCGTCCAGCAGGTGACGCAGACGACGACCTATTCGGCCGCCGGCCTGCCTGTCTCGCTGCTGCCGGCGAGCGGCGATCCCAACGGCACCACCAACATCACCAGCTACGAGAACACCAAGGGCGGCAACATCGACGGCTTCGAGCTGGCGTGGCAGCAGCCCTTCACCTTCCTGCCGGGCTTCCTGAAGCACTTTGGCGGGATCGTGAACTACACGCACATCCACTCGAAGATCTCGTACATCCTCACCACCAATGCGAGCGGGCCGACGCTGATCGCGCCGCTCATCAACGTGTCGCCCAATTCGGCGAACGCGACGCTCTATTATGAGGATGCGAAGTTCTCGGCCCGCGTCTCGCTGGCCTATCGCGACCAGTATCTGCGCATCGTGCCGGTGCGCGCGGGCCTCGCCGACACGGCGGGTGCCTTCTCCAGCACCAATGTCGACGCGTCGATGAGCTACAAGCTCACCGACAAGCTCACCCTCAGCGTCGACGCGCTCAACCTCACCAACCAGCCGACCAGCTATTGGGACGGTGAGGATCGTCAGGACCAGCAGGTCTACTCCAAGACCGGGCAGCAGTTCTTCTTCGGCGCGCGGTACAAGTTCTGAGGATGGCCTTTCGTTTTCCCTGGACGCTGGGCGTCGCCATGGCCTCGATGGCCATCGGCGGCGCCCATGCCGCTCCAGCGCCGGGAAGGGTGCTGATCGCCAGCGATTCCACGGCGGCGGTCTACAGGTCCGATCAGTTTCCCCAGATGGGCTGGGGCATGTTCCTCGGCTGCAACCTGTCGCCGCGCGTGTCGGTGATGAACCTCGCGCGGGGCGGGCGCAGCACGCGGAGCTTCCTGGATGAGGGGCTGTGGTACGGCCTGCTCGCCACGCTCAGGCCCGGCGACACGGTGCTGATCCAGTTCGGCCATAACGACGAGGATCGCACCAAGATGTACCGGCACACCGAGCCGGAGGGTGAGTACAAGACCAACCTCACCCGCTTCGTCTCTGACGTGCGGGCGAAGGGCGGGCAGCCGGTGCTGGTCACCCCGATCGCGCGCCACGAGTTCGCGGATGGCCACGCCAAGGACACGCACGGCGCCTACTCCGCCACCGTCCGCGCGGTGGCGGCGGAGACGGGCACGCCGCTGATCGATCTCGACGCCGATTTCCGCGCCTTCATCGACGCTAAGGGCGAGGCGGCGTCGACACGTTATTTCCTGATCTACGCGCCCGAAGATCATGTCGCCCGCTTCCCCGACGGGCATCATGACACCACTCACCTGAATGAGCTGGGCGCGCGTGCCGCCGCCGCGATCGTTGCGAAGGACCTGGCGGCGCTCCCGCTGCCTGTCGCGCGTGCGGTGCGGGCGGGGGATGCCGAGGCCGTGACGACGCTCGGCTCCCCCGCATGCGCGGCTAGCGGATCGTGAGGTTGCGGATGCGCAGATGGCTCTTCGTCGTGCGCAGCGCGAAATGACCGGCGCTGTAGGGCTCCCGATCCTCCAGCGTGAACAGCGTCGCGCCGTCGCGCTCGACCGCGATGTGATGGCCGTCCGCGATCAGCACGACATGCGTCCAGCGATTGGGCTGGAGCATCGCGGCGGCGTCGTTGCGGTCATGCTCGGGCAGCAGCGGGCGGTTGCCGGGCTTGCCGATGTAGCGGCGGAAGCGCGTGCTCGTGTTCCGGTTGCCGCCGATGCCGACATAATAGGTGAGCAGGTCGTCATATTGCGCGAAGGCGCCGCTGCGCGGGTGCGGCGGGGTGCGCGGATCGGCCGTGCCGACATCGTGCGCCATCCAGAAGGCGTTGACGTCGCTCACGGCGTCGTCGGGGCCGCCCTCGGAGACGGGGAGCGCGTCGAACTCGATCCGCACTGGGCCGGTGAGCGTCGGGCGATACCAGAGCGAGATGCCCTTTGGGCTGTCGATGTCGAGGATGCCGCCCTTGGCGCTGACCTTCGCGGGCGCCTCCGCCTCGATACGCCATTGGCCGAGGCCGTGGCGGAAGTCGTCGCCCTTGGGCGGAGCCGCCGCGGCGAGCAGCAGGAGAGGCAAGGCGAAGCGCAGCTTGGTCATAGGCCGCTGATCCTAAACGCGAATGATCGCAGGAGGAAAGGCCTGAAGCGCCTCGCCCTGATCGCGCTCGCGGGGGGCCTGATGCACGCTACACCCGCGCTGGCCGAGCCGCTGTGGCGGCTGTCGCTGGATGGATCGGCGGCGAAGCAGGGTTTCACGCCGGTGCCGGCGGGCCAGCCCTACCGTGCGGGCGGTGTCGGCTATGAGCCGGGAAGTCGCGCCGACGCACTGCTGTTGTCGGCGGTGGTGCCCGAGGGGCTGTACCGCGTCACCGTCACGTTCGGAGCCGGCCGCACCACCGTCAAGGCGGAGAGCCGCCGCCTGATGTTGCTCGATGTCGTGGCGAAGCCCGGCGAGAGCGTCACGCGGAGCTTCCTCGTCGCGGTGCGCACGCCTGCGCTCGCCCCGCCGCCGCTGAATGCGCCCGGTGGCGATCATGTCCGGATCGGCGAGGCCGAGGCGAAGGCGCCCGACTGGGACGACCGGCTGACGCTGGAGTTCCTCGGGCAACCCCATGTGAAGACGGTGACGATCGAGCCTGCCACCGCGCCGACGATCTTCCTCGCCGGCGACTCCACCGTCACCGACCAGCCGAGCGAACCCGCCGCGAGCTGGGGCCAGATGCTGCCCGCGCTGCTCGACGACAAGGTGGCGGTGGCGAACCACGCTTGGTCGGGCGAGACGCTGAAGTCGTTTCTGACGGCGCTCAGGCTCGACAAGCTGCTGTCGCAGGCGAAGCAGGGCGACTGGCTGCTGATCCAGTTCGGCCACAACGACCAGAAGACGCAGTGGCCGCAGACCTTTACTGATCCGGTCCACACTTATCCGGCCTATCTGAAGGCCTATATCGCCGAGGCTCGCAGGCGCGGGATCACGCCCGTGCTGGTGACGCCGCCCGAGCGGCGCAACTTCGGCGCGGACGGCAAGCTGGTCGGCACGCTGGACGACTATGTTGCCGCGATGCGCAAGGTGGCGGCCGACGAGCATGTCGCGCTGATCGATCTCAACGCCGCCAGCCGCGCGATCTACGAGGCGCTGGGGCCGGAGCGCGCCCCGCTCGCCTTCAACGACGGCGGCAGGGACAAGACGCACAACGATAATTACGGCGCATGGCTGCTCGCCAACGCGGTCGCGGAGCAGCTTGCGAAGGTCGAGCCGTCGCTGGCCGCGCACATCGCGCCGGGCGCGGTGCGCTTCGATCCGGCGAAGCCGCCTCTGCCCGAACAAATCCACATCCCCGAGAGCATCGCGCGCAGCAACGCGCGCCCGGCGGGGAACTGAGCATGACCCGGCGCGATCTTCTCCTCACGGGCGCGGTGGCGATGCTGCCCTTCGCCGCCCGCGCGGCGGCACCGCTCGATGTCCGGGCGCTCGGCGCGCGCGGCGACGGCGTGACGCTCGACACCGATGCCTTCAACCGCGCCATCGTCGAGGCGGCGCGGGCGGGGGGCGGCACGGTCGTCATCCCGAAGGGTCGCTATCTCTGCTTCTCAGTCCGGTTGCGCAGCAATGTGGCGCTGGTCTTCGAGCCCGGTGCGGTGATCGAGGCCGCCGACCCTGCGCGTCATCAAGGCCGCTACGACCTGCCCGAGGATCGCGGCGATATCCTCTATCAGGATTTCGGCCACAGCCATTGGGCGAACAGCCTGTTCTGGGGCGATGGCGTCGAGCGCGTGTCGATCAGCGGCCCCGGCCTGATCGACGGGCGCGGCCTCACCCGCAACGGCCCCGGCGCGCGCTGGCACAAGACCACCGGCGAACGCCCGCTCTCGATGAAGGGCATGGACGACCACGCCATCACGAGGCTCGAACCCGACGCCGCCGCGATGAACGGGCAGGGCAACAAGGCCATCTCGCTCCGGGGCGGTGGCCGCGTCCGGCTCTCCGGCTTCACGATCCTGCGCGGCGGGCACATGGCGATCCTCGCCACCGGCACCGCGGGGATCGAGATCGATGACCTCCGCATCGACACCCAGCGCGACGGCATCGACCTCGACTGCGTGACGGGTGCGCGCGTGCGCGGCTGTCGCGTCAACTCGCCCAACGACGACGCGATCGTCGTGAAGAGCAGCCTCGCCCTCGGCCATCTCAAGCCGTCTCAGGATGTCGTCATCAGCGACTGCACCGTGTCGGGCTACGACATCGGCACCATGCTCGACGGCACGCGCGGCACCACGCAGGCGCTCGCCCCGGATCGCGACCGCCCGACCGGCCGCATCAAGCTCGGCACCGAGAGCAATGGCGGATACTCCCAGATCCTCATCGAGCGCTGCCGTTTCGAGCATTGCCGCGGCCTCGCGCTGGAGACGGTGGACGGCGGCGCCATGCGCGACGTGACTGTCCGCGACATCGTGATGCGCGACATTACCACCGCGCCGATCTTCGTGCGCATCGGCGACCGCAGGCGTGGGCCGGAGGGCACCGGCATCGGCAGCACGGCGGGCGTCCGCCTCTCCGACATTGACGCGACCGGCATCGACCATCGCTACCCCGCGATCCTCGCCGGGCTCCCCGGCCACCCGGTCGCGGACGTCAGCCTGGAGCGCATCCATCTCGGTTTCGCGGGTGGCGGCACGGCGGCGGACGCGGCGTTGCGCCCGGCGGAGGTGGTCGACGCCTATCCCGAGCCCTCCATGTTCGGCACGCTGCCGGCCTGGGGCCTGTGGATGCGCCACGCGCGCGACATCCGCATCCGGGGGCTGGAGATGACCACCGCCACGCCCGACGCCCGCCCCCCGGTGATGACCGAGGACGCGGAGCGCATCGCCGTCGCCGACACCCCGCTCTGGCATAACCGTATCGACCAAAAGGGCCGCGTATCATGACCCGTCACGCTTTCCGAATGCAGCTCAAGCCCGGCCATGTGGAGGAATATCGCCGCCGCCACGACGCGATCTGGCCCGAGCTGGCGGAGCTGCTCCGCGACGCCGGGATCAGCAACTATTCGATCTTCCTCGACGAGGAGACGCTGGCGCTGTTCGCCGTGCTCGACCTTGCCGACGACAACCGCCGCGACAGCCTGCCCGACCATCCGATCATGAAGCGCTGGTGGGACCATATGGCGCCCCTGATGGAGGTCGAGCCCGGCAACCGTCCGCGCGAATGGCCGCTCACCCCCCTGTTTTATCTCGCTTAAACCCAAGAGGATCGTTCCCCATGGCCGCCCTTACCCACGACGTTCCCCGACAGGACGTGCTGGACGCCATCGCCAAGCTCATCGACAATCTCGTCAACATCAAGGACGAGACGGGCGAGTTCCTCCTCCGGCTCGATGACGGCCGCGTCATCGACACCAAGGGCTGGAACGACTGGGAATGGACCCACGGCGTCGGCCTGTTCGGCCTCTACCGCTTCTACGAGCAGACCGGCGACCAGACCGCCTTCCAGGTGATGATCGACTGGTTCCGCGACCGTTTTGCGGCCGGCACGCCGACCAAGAACATCAACACCATGGCGCCCTTCCTGACGCTCGCTTACCTTTACGAGCGGACCGGAGACATCAGCTACATCCCCTATCTCGACACATGGGCGGAATGGCTGATGGCGCCTGACGGCCTCCCCAAGACCGAGGAGGGCGGCTTCCAGCACATCGTCTTCAACGACGAGAACCCGCAGGAGATGTGGGACGACACGCTGATGATGTCGGTCCTGCCGCTCGCCAAGATCGGGCTGCTGCTCGATCGCCCGCATTATGTCGAGGAGGCCAAGCGCCAGTTCCTCGTCCACATCAAATATCTGGCCGATCGCAAGACGGGCCTCTGGTATCATGGCTGGACGTTCGAGGGCCGGCACAATTTCGCCGGAGCGCTGTGGGCGCGCGGCAATTGCTGGGTGACGATCGCCATCCCCGAGATCATCGAGATGCTCGATCTTCCCGAGGGCGATGCGCTACGTACCTTCCTGATCGACACGCTCGCCGCCCAGGTGAAGACGCTGGCGGAGACGCAGGATGAAAGCGGCCTGTGGCACACGCTGGTGGTGGACCCGACCAGCTATCTGGAGGCGTCCGCCACGGCGGGCTTCGCCTACGGTATCCTGAAGGGGGTGCGGAAGGGCTATCTTCCGGCCGACTATCTCCCGGTCGGCCTCAAGGCGATCCGCGGGGTGCTTGCCAATATCGACGAGACGGGCGAGCTTCAGCAGGTGTCGTTCGGCACGGCGATGGGCGACACGATGCAGTTCTACAAGGACATCCCGCTGACCTCGATGCCCTACGGCCAGAGCCTTGCCATCTGCGCGCTCGGCGAATTCCTGCGCACCTACATCTGATGACCGACACCCGCCCGATCGCCGCAGAGAAAGCCCCGCCCGCGAGGGCGGTGGGGCTGATCAACTTCATCGCCTACGGGTCGAACGATTTCCTCGGCGCCGGCTCGATGGCGATCGTGTCGGGCTGGGTGCTGATCTTCTACACCAAGTTCTGCGGATTATCGGCCGGGCAGGCGGCGACGATCTTCGCGGTGGCGCGCATCCTCGATGCGTTCACCTCGCCGCTCATCGGCCATATCTCGGATCGGTTCGGCGGGCACTGGCTCGGGCGACGGTTCGGGCGGCGGCGCTTCTTCATCCTCGCGGCGATCCCGCTGCTGCCCTCTTTCGCGCTGATGTGGCTGCCGGGGCAGGGCTTCCTCTATTATCTCGTCACCTATGTGCTGTTCGAGATGGTCTACGCGATGGAGATCATCCCGTTCGAGACGCTCGCCGCCGAGATGTCGACCGACTATGCCACCAAGGCGAAGTTCGCGGGCTATCGCATCCTGTTCGGGCAGGTGTCGGCGATCCTTGCCGGGTTCATGCCGCTGTGGCTGATCAACTGGCTGGGCAAGGACAGCCCGCAGACCTTCTTCTACATGGGCGTGATCTTCGCCGTGCTGTTCATGGGCACGGCGGGGTTCCTCTATGCTTTCAGCTGGGAGCGCCATCTCCCGGCGAGCGCGCTGGAGGGCCGGAAAGGCGAGGGTGGTGTCGGCAGCGCCTTCACGGCGCTCTATCGCAACCTGTTCTCGACGATGCGGGTGCGGGCGTTCCGGCTGCATCTCGGCATGTATCTGGGCGGCTATATCAGCCAGGATATTTTCAACGCCGCTTTCACCTTCTTCGTGATCTTCGCGCTGGCGGGGACGACGGCGATCGCCTCGGGGCTGCTCGGCACGCTCTACATCGTGCAGCTTGTCGCGGTGTTCCTTGCGATCAACATGGCGCTCAGGAGTTCGCCTGCCCGCGCGTACCGGCTGGCGGCGCTGAGCTTCGCCGCGGGCGTGGTGGCGCTGATCGGCCTGTGGTGGGGCGGGGAGACCGGCGCGAGCTGGACGCTCTACATCCCCATCGCGCTGGCGGGGCTCGGGCGGGGCGCGCTCAACTACATCCCGTGGGCGACCTACAACTACATGGCCGATGTCGACGAGATCATGACCGGCAAGCGCCGCGAGGGCAGCTTCGCCGGCGTCATGACCTTCATCCGCAAGGCCGCGCAGGCGGCGGCGGTGGCGGGCGTGGGCCTCGTCATGGAGGCGGGCGGGTTCCAGTCCAAGGCCGCGGTGCAGAGTGCGGGCGCGATCCATGTGCTGGCGTGGGTGCTGGCGGCCGGCACGCTGGCGGTTCTCGCGGCGGGGATCGCCGTCTCCTTCCGCTTCCGCCTCGACAGCCGCACGCACGGCGTGCTGATGGCCGAGATCGAGCATCTCAAGACAGGCGCCCGCACCCCCACGTCCCCCGAGGCGCGGGAGATCGTGGAGGACCTGTCCGGCCGCCCCTATGAGCGGCTCTGGGGCCGGGCCTAGGCCTTGGGCGCGTAACCCAGCGCCGCGCTGATGTCCGCCGCCGTCTGGCGGACCTGCGGGGCCATGCGCTCCATCGCCTCGTCGTCGAGATAATGGGCGGCGCTGGCGATGTTGATCGCGAGGCAGATGCGCCCGTCCGCGCCCCGGATCGGCGCCGCGATCGAGCGCACGCCGTCGCCGATCTCGCTGTCGTGGCGTACCACGCCCTTCTCGCGGTTGGTTTTCATCTCGGCCAGCCACGCCTTCATGCGCGCGGGCGCGGCATGGCCGTCCTTCGCCAGATCATAGAGGCGGCGCAGCTCCTCCTCGCTCTCGTCGAGCAGCAGGGCCTTGCCCATGCCCGTCTCCGCGATCGGACGGCGATCGCCCGGCGAGGTGGCGACCAGCAGGCGCTGCCGCCCGGTGACGCGGTCGAGATGGCGCGACCAGTCGCCCTCGCGCTTGCCGATGAAGGCGCAATGGCCGGTCAGCTCGGAGAGGCGCTCGATATGCGGGCGAGCGACGCGCGCCGGGTCCATATGCTCGCGCGCCTTCTGGCCGAGCTGGAGCAGCTTGGGCCCGAGCGTCAGCCCGTCCGGCGTCAGCGCCAGATAGTCGCGCGAGCGCAGCGCCTTCACGAGGCGGTGCGCGGTCGTCTTGGTGAGGCCGAGCTTGGCCGCGAGATCCTGGATCCTGGTCGGCCCGTCCAGCGTCTCGTCGAGGATGTCGAGCGCGCGCATGAGGGTTTGAGCACCACTGGGCGAATCCACGCCGCCGGTCGTCTTCTCGTCTTTCACTCAAACACCTTGAGGTTGATCGTCGCCCGCACGCTAGCGGAATATTTGTGCGAGCGCGAGCAAGCTCCGCCGATGGCCGGAGGCCATCCGTCGAGGGTTGGGAACGAGGCTCAGTCCTCCAGCATCGCGGCGAGAGCGGGCGTGACGAGTTCGCGCGTCTCGCCGTCCGCCACGATGAGGAGGCGGGCGGCGATGCCCTCGCGCGCGGCGAGCGTCATGGCCTCGTCCGGGGCGAAGACGGTCAGCGCGGTGGCCCAGGCGTCGGCCCGGAGCGCGGTGTCGTGGAGCACGCTCACCGAGACGGTGCCGTGCGTGATCGGCCGGCCCGTGCGCGGATCGAGGCTATGGGCGCCGCGCCGATAGTCGCCCGAGGTCGCCACCGCGAGGCCGTGCAGCGCGATGCGGAGCGGCGGCACGTCCAGCCCCGGCGGCACTTCGAGATCGACCCACCAGGGATCGCCATCGGGCCGCACGCCGCGCCCGGCCAGCTCGCCGCCGATCTCGACCAGGGCATGGCGAACACCCGAGGCCTCCAGCAGATCGGCCAGAACGTCGACGGCATGGCCCTTGGCGATGCCGGAGAGATCGAGCATCACGCCGCCCGGCTGGCGCAGCCTCCGCGCCGGGGCGTCATAGGCGAGCCGTTGCCACCCCGCCAAGGCCCGCGCGGCATCGATCTCGTCATCGGAAGGCGGCCGGGGCGCTGCGACCGGTCCGAAGCCCCACAGATTGACGATCCGCCCGATCGCCGGATCGAACGCCCCGCCGCTCCGCCCGGCGATGGCGAGGCCTTCGGCCATCACCTGCGCGAAATCGGGCGGCAGCACGATCCATTGCCCCGCCGCCGCCCGGTTGAACCACGCAAGAAGCGAGCCCGCCTCCCAATGGCTCATCTCCCCGACGAGCCCGCCGAGCCGCGCGACGATGGACGCGCGGAGGGCCTGCGGATCGACATGGGGCGGGCGGGCGAACCGCACGCTCCACGTCGTCCCCATCGTCTCGCCGGCGAGGGCGGCCACCGGCGCGGCCGCGTCCCGCCCGGCGAAGGCCTGCGCCGAAATGGCGGGCGGCAGCGCGATCCTCACGATCGGCCGGTTCAGGGCGCCATCACCTCCAGCGTGGACGTGTAGCTCATCCGCCGCTCGGTCGCGCGCGGGGTGGCGGGGTGGTTGTCGGTCGTCGTGGCGTTCAGCCAGTACATGCCGGGCGCCGGCCACTTCACCTCCAGCACGCCGTCGGCGCCGGTGGCCAGCTCCATCACGCCCTCGCTGTCGCGATAGCGCTTGCCGCCGGGGATCAGCGTCACCTTGAGGCCCGCCGCCGGCTTGCCGTCGATCAGGAAGCGGAAGTGCGCCGGCTCGTTCGAGACGAGCGAGTCCGGGTGGGTGACGGGCTGCATGTCGAGGCCCTTGCCGGTGGGCTGGAGCACGGTGCTGGTCGGCTCGCCGGCCGTCACGAAAATAGCGTTGCGGCTGCTCATCTCGGTGAGCTTCACGTCGGTGGCGCCCGCCGGGATGTCGGCGGCGGTGGCGACGGAATGCGCGGGACGGCCCTCGGGGCCGCGCGGCGGCTGGCCCGGAGCGCCCTGCGGCGGCCCGCGGCGGCGGCCGACCGTCCAGTCCTCGCCGTTCAGCCTGAAGCTGCCCGACACGCTGGTGCTGGCGGTGCCGATCTTCCAGGTGCCCGGCTTGTCGAGCTGGACGTCGAAGGTGGAGCGATACCGCCCCTTTGCCGCATTCTGGATCGCGCCGGTCGAGCCGTCCGGCTGCCACACCTGGATGCTCTCGGTCGGCATCGGGAAATGATCGGGATAGAAGAGATCGTTGGAGACGGCGGCATCCACCGTCACCCAGTTATCGGTGCCCGACACGATGGTGGTCGACGGCAGCAGCCACTGACGATGCGCGGACAAGGCGGCGGGCGCCGACAGCAGCGCGGTGGCGACGAGCAGGCGGGAGACGAGCGCTCTCATGGAATGATCCTTCAGCGGGTGGAGAGGGTGACGGCGCCAAGCTCGGCCTTGCCGGTCGCGCGGGCATTGCCCGCCGGCAGGTTGACCGGAACGGTGACCAGCTCGCGGCCACCCGTCTCGCGCGCGGCCTCGACGTTGAGGACGTAGGCGCCGGGCTTCAGATCGGCGGGGAGGGCGATGTTATGCGGCCCGGGCGCCTGCGTCGCGCCGCTGATGCCGTCGGCGGGCATGGCCATGCTGCGGCCGCCCTTGCGCCACCAGGCGCGCAGCTCGGAAAGCCATTTGGTGCCGGGCTCGTTGCCGGCCTTTTTGATGTCGTACCACACCGCCAGCGTGCGCGGCGTGCCACCGCCGGCGGGCTCCAGCCACACGGCGACATAGGGGCGGTGATATTCGGCGACGCTCAGGCGGGGGACGGTGACGGTCACGGTGCCGGCGGTGGCGGGTGCGGCGAGGGCGCCGCCGAGCAGCAGGACGGAGGTTGGACGCATGACGATATCCCTCAATGGATGAACAGGACGGCCAGGAGAAAGGGGATGGCGACGCCGCCCAGCACCAGCGGCCAGGTGGAGTGCCGCCGCCGGGCGTGGAGATACAGCAGCACCAGCCCGGTCAGCGTGAAGAACACGCATGCCACCGCGAAAACGTCGATGAACCAGAACCAGACGCGGCCGGTGTTGCGGCCCTTGTGGAGATCGTTGAGGTAGGAGATCCAGCCCTGATCGGTCACCTCGGAGGTGATCTTCCAGCTCGCCCGGTCGATGCTGACCCAGCCGTCCCCGCCGGGCCGGGGGAGAGCGACATAGACCGCATCGTCGGACCATTCCGCCGCCCGCCCTCCTGCGTCCAGGCCCACCGCCGACTTGACCGCGCTCGCGACCGGCCCGGGCAGGGGCGCATCCTTCGCCGCCGGGTGCGCGAGCAGCGGACGGAGCGACGCGGGCAGCATCCCCTCCTTGTCCACCGTGACGGGATGCGCGGGGATGGAGGCGGCGTGGTTCAGCGTGATGCCGGTGATGGCGAAGGCGAGCATGGCGGTCAGCGAGATGGCCGCGCTCATCCAGTGCCATGTGTGCAATTGCTTGAGCCACCAGTTCCGCCACTTGTGCACGGGCTTACGGCGGCGGACGGGAGGAGGCTGCATCTGGGTCACGCAGCAGGGCGTAGAACGACAGGCGGGCTTGCTCAATAGCTAATGCGAACGGATCGCATTAATGTGCTCCGCAGTGCGCCGGGGCGTGCTTACCGCAACGGCGTCGGCAGGCTCACGCGATAGACCAGTATCCGGCTGTCATTGTCGAAATCCGAGTTGCAGGGCTGGCCGGACATCCGGCAGCGGCGCGCGATGAAATCATTGTCGTTGCCGACGAGCAGGAAATAGTCGGCCGGATGATCGGGCTCCAGCACGGACACGAGGTCCATCGCTTCCCATTTCTCGGACAGCGCCTCGACGCTGAGCCCGAAGCGCGCGAGCTGCACGGGGTTGAGCATGTTCACCAGCTCGACCCGGCCGGCCGGAACGATGCCCGGCCGCAGCTTCGTGCCGGCCGGGTCCTCCAGCAGCGACGCGGTGCCGGTTTCGTAGTCGGTGCCGGCGAGATTGGTCGCGCCCGCGACGTCGACCAGCAGGATGCTCTTGTAGACGATCGGCGCCTTGCCCTCCGCGCCGCGCCCCGCGCTGTCCCGCGCGAGCATCAGGAAGCGATGGTCGTCAAGCGCGCGGATTTCGCTCTGCGCGGCGGTGCGATCGGGGGTGCCGCCATTGCCGTCGGCGTTATAGGCCGGCAATTGCACCACATAATGCGCGACGGGTCGCGATGGTGCCGGTGTCCGGCTCACGTCGTAGACCAGCACGCGGATGTCGGTGCGGCCGGCGGCATTGCCGGTGGCGCTGTCCTGCATCAGCGCGCTTTGCAGGGCGACGAACAGGGTGCGGCCGTCGGGCGACAGCGACATGCCTTCCACGCCCTGATTGTTGCGCCGGCCGGTTTGCGGCGCGTGCAGCGAACCGAAATCGGGCCGCCCGGCGCTGCGCGGCGCGACGGCCGCGGGCGGTCGTATCACGCCACGCAGACGACCGCGCCGGTCGAAATGATACACATTGGCCGCATATTCATCGCCGACGTAGAAGCCGCCGTCGCGCGTGAATTGCAGCGATTCCGCATCGAGCGACACCTTGCCGGCGCCGACGCCGCCGGCCGGAGCCGGCAACACCATGCCGCGCTCCGTCACCGTACCCGCGCCCGGATCGGCGCCGGTGAACGGGCGGCCCCGGAAGTCGCGCAGCTCGAGCCCGCCATCGGGAACGAGGCTGACCCGCCCATCGCCCGGCGTGAAGCGGATGCGCAGCCGCTCCAGCCGCCCCGCATAATCGAAGAAGAGGTTTGCGGCAGGATCGTTGCGGCCCCGGTCCGGCAGCGTCCAGAGGATGCCCTCATAATGGTTGCCAACGCGCTTCCAGCTACCCGGCGCGATCTGGAGCGAGGAGAAGGAACCCAGCGTGTCGCCGAGGAAATCCACCGTGCCGGCCGGAAGGCTGCCGGTGCCGGCCAGACCCCGGTCGATGAAGGTCTGGCCGTTGAGCGAGACACTGCGCGCACCGGCGCTCTGATCCCAATGCGGCCGGGTGATCGGCTCTTCCCCGCCGGCGAGGGCGGGGAAGGCCGGGACAAGCCACGCCAGCATCAGCGCGGCGCCGAGACGCTTAGAAATCAATGCCGAACGTCCCGAAGACCTGCCGCGGCGCGGACGAGTGGAACACCAGAATGGTGCCGGTCTTGTCGGTCGGCGCGAACACGCTGTTGTCGAAGTTCGACGCATAGCGCTTGTCGGTGAGGTTGGTGACGTTGAGCGACAGCTTCGCGCCCTTCAGCGGGCCGACCTTGCCGAAATCATACCCGACGCCGAGATCGAAGGTGGTGTAGCCGCCGAAGCTCTGGTCGTTGGTGTAGGTGTAATAGCGCCGGCCGGTATATTTGCCCTGCAGCGAGCCCCAGAAACCGTCCTTCCGCACGGTCAGCATGCTGGCCACCATCGTCTTCGGCGTATCGACCTGCTGCTTGCCGGCCGTGGCGTAGATCACGCAGGTGGTCGTGCACCAGTTGAGATCCTGATCGTAGGTGGTCTTGTTGAGCGAGGCCGAATTGTACCAGCTCAGCCACGGCAGCGGCTTCCACAGGACGCCGAGTTCCGCGCCCCGGCTGGTGACGCTGCCGGCGTTGTGGAAGGAGTTGCCGCAGCCCGGATTCTGCTGCTGGTTGGTGGGGCAGGGGTTGTACTGCAACAGGCGGTTGTCGAACTTCACCCAATAGCCGGTCGCGGACACCTGCAACGGGCCGCTCACATAGCGGTAGCCGCCTTCGACGCTCTTCGACGTCTCGGGCTTCAGCGTCTTGCCCTGCGCGTCCCAGACGGCCTGCGAGACCGACTGCGGGCCGAGTTTGAAGCCGCCCTGGAACATCGCCATATTCTCGGCGTAGCTCGCGAAGAGTTCGTGGCGCGGCGCGATCTTCCAGCGCACGCCCACCTCCGGCAGGAAATTGTCCTTGGCCTTGAGCGTGCCGCTCGCGAACTGGCTGGAGGCCGGCGGCGGCGTCTTGGCGATGCCGGGCTCGGCTTGCGCGTCGGACTTCGAATAGGTGCTCTTGAAGCCGAAATCGATGCTCAGCGCATCATCGAAGAAGCTCGCGGTGTCCTGAAGATAGAATTGCCGCGTCTTCCACTTGGTCTGCTGCACCCACTGGGCCTGATCCGGCTGGCCCTTCAGATATTGCGCGAGGCTGAAGGGACCGGTGACGTTGGTCCAGATATAGCGCGCGGCGCTGCTCGTATTGTCTTCGATCCAGAAGCCCGCCTGGATGTGGTTGAAGGCGACATCCCAGCTCAGATTACCGAGCACGCCGGTGCGGTCGATCGTGTAGCGGGTGTCGCGGATCTGGACCGGCAGATCGTCATCGGTGGTCGTCGTGCCCTGCGTGGACCAGCCGGTGATCCAGTTGTTGCCGGCGCCCTTGTCGGTGTGATGATACACCTGAAGGTGCGCGTGGAGGGACTTGGTGAGGTCGTAATCCCCGGCGACGTAGAACAGATTGTCGTCGCGCAGGATCTGGCCGTTGGTGAAGGTGACGTCGGCGTTCTTCTGTGGCGACGGCGCGGCGACGCACTTGCCCGCGGCCGCCGGCCCGGTCACGCCGCAATAGGCGACGCCGAGATAGGATTGCCAGTCCGGCGCATAGCCGCCCCAGTCCCAGCCGAGACGCGACTGCATCTCTTTCGACAGATAGGGATCGTCGGCCTGGTTGGTGCGCGAGACGTCGCCGAAGGCGGTGATCGTGCCGCCGTCGAACTGGTATTTCAGCTTGCCGTTGAATTGCTTGACGGTGGACTTGTTCCACGCGCGCTGATTCACGAACAGGTCCTGCTCGCCATACTGGCCGGAGAGATAGGCCGAGAAACCGGCATGCTCGCCGGTGTCGAAGCGCGCGTAGGTGCGCTTGCCGGCCTCGCTGCCGAAGGTCTGGCTGACCGAGAAGCCCAGCTCCTTATGCGGATCGCTGCTCGCATAGGTCACCGCACCGCCGAGGTTGCTGGTGGACGGGATGCCGAGGCCGGCGATGCCCGTCGCGAGATCGGCGCGGCCGAGATTTTCGGAGATGAGCGCGCGGTTGATGGTGAGGCCGTTATAGTTGTTGTAGGCGCCGTCGCCGAGCGGCATCCCGTCGAGCGTGTAGCCGAGATGCGTGGTGCTGAAGCCGCGCACCTGAAGGGTCATCGACTGCTCGTTGAGGCCCAGCGCGTCGATCGACTGCGCGCTCACGCCCGGCAGGATGTTCAGCGCCTTCTGCACGCTGACGCCGGGCGGCAGGATCTTGAGATTCTGCGGAAGCAGGGTCGAGACCGAGCGGGTCTCGCCGCTGCCGAGGACGACGATCTCGGAGGAGTCGGCCTCCGCGTCGGCGCTGGCGACGGGCGCGTCCTGCAAGGCCGTGCTCTGGTTCGCCACGATCACATAGGTGCCCGCGCCCGTCGTCCGGACGGCGAGGCCGGTGTTGGCGAGCATCCGTTCGAGCGCCTGATCGACCGTCATCGCGCCGGAGATGGCCTGCGTGCGACGGCCTTCCGCGACATGGCCGGACACCACGATCTGCACCTTGGCCTGCCGGGCGAACTGCCGCACGGCGCTCGCCACATCCTGCGAAGGCACGTTGAAGGTGGTGGCTTGCGCCAGCGCGGGCGAAGCGATCGCAAGCGCAGGGATAGCCGAGCCGATGGCCAGCCGGCGGAAGTGAGCGTGCATGAAGGTCCCCTTGGGTCGGTCGGAGTGACGGTTCACCTCCTCGACGCCGTGGGGGACGGTTTCCTTATCGCCGTTGGTTATTTTTTCGAGGGGCCGATGACGATGCCGTCCGGATCGGAGCGGGCCTCGGTGCCGAGGCTCACCGCGGCCGCGCGTGCAAAGCCGGCCGCGTCGTCCATGCGAAACGATCCATAGAGGCTTTCCCGGCCCAGCCCGGCGTTGCCGACGCGCAGTTGCAGCCGGCTATGCCGGTTGATGGCAGCGACCGCACTGTCCAGCGTTTCGCCGTCCAGCTCGAGCCGGCCGTCCCGCCACGCCAGCATCCGCTCGATGTCGGCGGGCGCGATGCGGACGGTTTTCGGCAGGGGGCCGTTCGCTGCCAGCTTCGAGAACCGGGCCCGCTGGCCCGCCGTCAGATCGACCCGGCCCGCCGGAGCATCGACGCGGACAGCGCCCTGCGTGACGAGAACCTCGACATCTCCGGATGGATCGTCATCCGCCACCTGGAAGGTGGTGCCGATGTCGGTGATGACGATATTGTCCACGATCACGCGGAAAGGGCGCTCCGCATTGTGCGCCGCGCGGAACAGCGCTTTCCCGGACTGCATGTGCACGTCGCGGTGCGTCGCGTCGAAGGCGATGTCGATCCGGCTCTTGGCGTCGATCGACACCGACGAGCCATCGCTGAGCGCCACCGACCGGACCTCGCCGATCTGGGTCTCGTAGCGTTCGTTCGGCGGGCCGATGAGCAGGAAGGCCGCGACCGATGCCGCCAATGCGGCCGTTCCGCCACCCGCGATGGCCAGCCGTTTCCAGTTCGAGGCTTTCCCGCTTTCGGCCGGTGAATCCTCGGCATGGGAAGCCGGCTCGAACAGGGCCAGCGTCGCCTGCGCGCGCAGCAGGGCGCCGGCGTGCTTCGGATTCTGGGCGAACCACTCATTCAGTCCCGGAGGAGGCTGATCCGGCGCGGCGTCGATTTTCAAAGCCCAGGCTGTCGCCTCGGCCTCCAGTTCCTCAACCGATTTTCTGCCGCTTGTCGTCAATCTTCCACTCTTCCCGCTCTTCTTCGCCGGTGTCTCTGAGCGCTCGCTGGATCAGGCGAAGCGCCTTCTGGACATCGTTCTCGACTACATTCTCACTAACGCCAAGTCGCCTCGCGATTTCCCGCTGCGGTATCCCTTCCATCCGCTTCCAGGTGAAGATCGTCCGGCATCGCTCGGGCAGCGTCGCCAGCAAGGCCTCGATCAGCCCGAGCTGCTCGCGCGCGAAGATCGTGGCCTCGACACCTGTCGCCTCGTCCACGACGATCGGCGCGGCGTTTTCCGTAAAATCCTCAAGCCGGACGACCCGCGCGCGCCGGAGGCTGTCGCGCCAGGCATTCTTGACGATCTGCATGAAATAGGCGCCCGGCCGATCGATATGGTCGACGGACTTGAGCGTCGTCAGGCGACAATAGGCGTCCTGGATCAGGTCATCGATGTCGCTCTCGGCGACACCCAGCCGACGCAGTGCTCCCCTGACCTTCTGCTCCTGCGGGATCACATGAAGCGACACCCATCGGACGATATGAGGGGGGCAAATGCTCAAATTTCCAACGTCTCCAAGGCGATCTTTGGATCCGTATTGAGAAATTATCGTGACAGTCGGGGCGGCAGATGGCCGGCGCGGATTAGGGCACGCTCCCTCACGTCGCCGCTCGCCTTGGCGCAACATTGAAGGATGTGCGTCGGGGAAGCTCCTGCTACGAGCACGCAATGCTGGACATGACGCGCGCCTATGGCCTCGATTTCCTTTTCCCCATGGCGGATGAGGTCGTCGGGGCGTCCCTCCGGCGCGCGGGCGAATTCGCCCGGCCCGAACTCGATGTCATCGACAAGCTGATGGCGAAAGGCGGCGCCTTTCTGGATGTCGGCGCGAATATCGGCACGATGGCCGTGCCGATCGCCGCCCGCCATCCCGCCGCTCGGGTCGTCGCGATCGAGGCGAACCGGCATCTGGCGATGATCCTCTCGACCAACGCTCTCGCGAACCGGCTCACCAATCTCGACGTTCACCACGCCGCCGCGGGCGCGACAGCCGGCCTCGCCCGGTTTCCGGCCCCGTCTCTTGAAAGCGCCATCAACTTCGGAGCCCTGAGTTTTCGCGGCAATCCCGGCTCGGCACCGACAGAGACGGTTCGGATGTGCACGCTCGACGAGATCGCGCCGCCTCAAACCCGCGTCATCAAAATCGACGTCGAGGGCCATGAAACCGACGTCCTGGCGGGCGCGCCCAACCTCCTGGCCTCGCGCAATCAGAGCTGGGTGATCGAGCACAAGGGCGATGCGAACTCGATAGCGATAACCCAGAAATTCCTGGACGCGGGCTATGGCGTGTTCTGGCTGTTCGCCCCCTTCGTTACGCCGAATGCGACGAAGCGTACCGATGTGCAGACATCCGTCTCGGGCGACACGAACATTCTCGCCATTCCAGGCGGCGAGCCGCCCGTACCCATGACGCGCATCCATAGCGCCAACGACACGCGTCCGGGCAGCATCGACGGTTATCCATACCTGCTCGACTATGGCTTCCGATCGGCCTGAGGTCCGCGCTGCCCTGCACCGCCCGGACTGTTATCAGGGGCCTGCGCGCACGGCCGTCACGGGTATGCGCACGAAGCTGTCGGTCTGCCACTCGACCCGCAGCGGTTCCCGCGCATCGGCGATGGACTCGTCACCGACATCCCCGCCCGTTCCGTAGTTGATCTGGTGGAAGCCGTTTCTGAGGACATCGACGACGATGACAAGGCGACTTCCCGCCGCCAGCTTGCGGCTGACGACACGCGTCCGGTCGAACGGCAGCACGCTCACCGCACCCGGCGTCAGCAGCTCGCGCCGGGTGATGTCGCGCACATAGCTCGCGCGCCCCAGGTAATAGGACAGGGCGAACGTGCTTCCGTCCGGCCGCAACTCGTAGAGCGCGACGAGGAAATCGAAGTCCCGCTTGTTGATGCGCGCGCGCAAGACGCCCGAGAAGGCGCCGCTTATCTCGGTCGCGTGATCGAACGGCTCCGTCTCAAATACGAGACCGGTCGAAAGATCGGGATGCCGATTGACGATCGGATAAGGATAATAGCCGGCGCCGGTCGTGGTGCGGTCCGCGAAATCGACGGTCTCCGGAATCGCGCCACGCTGCCCGGGCCGCACCGGCGAAAGCCGATAGCGCCCGCCTTTCCGCACGTTCGTGAGATAGAGCATCCGGCTGCTCTGGCTCATCGCATCCAGTGAGGGGGCGTGACGCCAGAGATTCGCGCCCATGACTTCATAGTTGATCCGGTCCTTCAGCAGCGCCGGCAGCGCCTTCCCCCGAAAGACATGATCGAACCAGGCGAAGGTAAGCCCGATCGTGTCGAACTGCGCGGCGGGATCGATCGCATAGCCGCGCAATTCCGGGTCCTTGAACGGTTTTTGCGAGCCGAAATGGTCATAGGGGCCGATCACCAGATAATGATCGGCCTTGGGTCGATAGAGGTAATGCTGTTTCAGGTAGCGGAGCGCGGAGATCTGTCCGTCGTCATAATAGCCGCTGATCGTCAGAACGGGGATATCGATCTTCGCGAAGTCTTCGCCGTAGGGCACCATCGCCTGCCAATAGGCATCATAGGAGGGATGTTGCAGCCACCGCTGAAGCCAGGGATTGGGCGTGCCGTCCACCTTGTCGATGTCGCGATAGCGCCGCCCGCTTTGATACCACCGGTCGTTGAGCGCCGACCACCGCTCCGGGTCGTTATAGGTTTTCCGGTCGAGCGTGCGATTGTCGGCGACGTAGAAGGGCCAGCCGTAATTCGCGTTGAGAAAGACATTGTTCTCCATCGGCAGGCCCTGGCCGGGTATCGCGGCGGCATAGGGGACGATCGTCTTGAGCGCCCGAGGCAGATGCTTGGTTGCCGCCCAGGCGGCAAAGCCGCTGTAGCTGCCGCCATACATGCCGACGCGTTCGTCGCTCCAGCGCTGCCGGCTCACCCAGCCGATCGCGGCGACCGTGTCGTCCGTTTCGACTTCATAGGGACGGATCGTGTCGGGGCTTTGCAGCTTGCCCCGCGCGTTGACGACGATGCCGGCATAGCCGTGCGCCGCGGCGGTGGCCGCTATCTCCAGATTGCGTGCCTGGTCGGCATAGATGGTGAACAACATCGCCGTCGGCAGCGGCGACGTCGCATTCCTCGGGCGGACGAGCGTCGCGGCGAGCGAAGCGCCCTGCGGGGTGTGGATGAGAATGGACTCCTCGATCCTGTAGCGCCGCGCCCGTTCCCGCGCGATGAAGGTGTCGGTCGCCTGCTTCGCCGCGCGCGACGCCTCGAAGGTCGTGGTGGCGTACGCCAGCGCGATGGCGTCGTCGACGTTGATGCGATCGGCCCCCGCAAGCCGGCCGAGCAGACTGTCGAGTTCGTTCCCCGCCAGCGCGTCGCGCGTTCGGAGCCAGGCGAAGACCTGCTCCTCGCCTACGCCGTCGAGCGATCCGATCCGCCGGGCCAACTGCTCGCCCAAGGCTGTGTCGAACGAACGGCCCTGCGGAAGCGAGGCCTGACGGGCGAGGGCATAGGCGCCCAGGAAACAGCGACGTGCCTCGGCAGGGTCGGGGGAAGACCTGCACCTCCGACCCTTGAAGTATCCGGCAGCGCGCCCGTAGTCCCCAGCCGCCAGGAACAGAATGCCGCGCTCGCGAAGGGTGAGGGGTCGATGGCCCGCCGGCATGTCGAGAACGCGCCGGGCAATCTCGGCGACCCTGCTGCCATCGAGCGATGCCGCGTCGCGTGCGGCAAGCCCGTAAGGAACCTGCTGGGCATCGGCAGGGCGGGCGCCTGTTGGCGCGGCACAAAATAGCGCCGCAAGAATCAGGATCGTCTTCGTGCTCGCCATTCGCCTCGCCCTTTGCTCCGGACGAGCCAATCCTATGGAACCTCAGCGCAAAGGCAGGAAGAAGTCGGCGAAAGGACGCCTGGAACGGCGAACCGCCGGTGCGTGACGGTCAGAGAACCCGTTCGCGAAGGGCCGCCGCCCCGGCACGGCTCGTCACGATTCTCTCGCCATTGCTCAGGTGGAGGAGCAGGCGCCCGTCGCCCGCCGGCTCCGCCAGCGTGACGCGCTGCAGATTGACGATCCTCGATCGGTGAACGCGAGCGAAGCGGGCGGGATCGAGCGTCTGCTCGAATTTCGCCAGTGTCATGCGCGCCAGATGCCGGCCGGTTGCGGTCGCGACCTCGGCATAATCGTCCGCGCCCGTGATGCTGACGATCGCGTCGACATCAACCGGCAGGATTTCGTCGCCGCTCCGGATGAAATAGCGCGACAGCGGATTGCGCGGGGGCGAGCCTTCCGCGACCGGCGCTGCTTCGCCGCGCTGCCGCGGCCGATAGGCGAAGAGCGCGACAACGCCATAGGTCGTCACATTCTGCAGCAACTGCCACGCCATCGCCCGGCTGGCGAAAGGCCGGACTTCGAACTGCGTCGCCGACACGCCATCGAGCACGCCGAGCATCACCAGCAGCAGCCAGTAGGTGAGCACGGCAAAGGCCGTTCCGACGAGAAGATGAGCGACGGCCTGCACGGTCGTCGACTGACCGGCAACGAAGCGCACGATGATCCAGTAGGCGGCAGCACCGAAGAGCAGGGTGGGAAGCGTATTGGCGAAGCCGGCGGGAATCGCTTCCGGAAGCCACAGGTTATGCGCGACCGAAAGCGTTGCCGAATAGCCGATTAGGATGAGGCCGCCGCCGATCAAGAACGCTCTTCGTTCGGTTCGGTACATCTCGGCAATCTCTCATTCCAATCGGGCAGACCCTCGCCCCCCGGTGCGATCGCCCGTCGCCAGGGTCACCGGGAATCCCGGCGGCCTGTGCGCGTCGCGCGACACGATCCGTCATGTATCATATGGTACCCGGTGTATGGGACCGGGATTTCGGCAATCCCGCATGCTCATGCTTCGAACCTGAGCAAGAGCAATGTCCGCGATCCAGCCCTCGAACGACGGTTTCCGTCAGGCGCCGTCGTTCGGGGGCCAGTGACCGCTGATCCGGGATGGGCTGGTGTTCGACGCCCGCTCAGTGCCCGCCCGCATCCACGATCCCGCCGGCGCCGCTGGCCTTGCCGTCCGCCTTGTAGACCGTGCCGCCCTTCATCACGAACTGCACGCGGGTCAGCTCGCTCACGTCCGTGAGCGGATCGCCGGACACCGCCACGATGTCGGCGAAGCGGCCGGGCTGGATCGAGCCGATATCCTTCGCGTCGCCGATCAGGTCGGCGGCGTTTCGGGTGGCGGCGAGGATCGCGTCCATCGGCGTCATGCCGGCCTGCACCATCAGGGCGAACTCGCGGGCATTCTGGCCGTGGGGGACCAGCCCCTGATCGGTGCCGAAGGCGATCTTCACGCCAGCGCGATAGGCGGCGCCCAGATTCTCGCGCAGATGGGGCGCGACTTCCAGCGCCTTGGCGGCCGAGGAGGGGGAAGCTGCTCGGGATGGGCCTTGGCGATCTCGTAGACCTTCTGGCCGATCAGCAAGGTCGGGACGAGATAGGTGCCGTGGCTCTTGAACAACGGATAGCTTTCGGCACCCGCATAGCTGCCATGCTCGACGCTATCGACGCCGAGCGATACGGCATGGTCGACCGCCTCGCGGCCGTGAATATGCGCGGCGACCTTCATGCCCAGCGCGTGTGCGGTATCCACCACGGCCTTGATCTCGGCATCGCTCAGCAACTGGAGATTGGGATCGTCGTTGACCGAGAGCACGCCGCCGGAGGGCATGATCTTGATGAGATCGGCGCCTTCCTGCCGGTGCTTGCGGACGGCACGGATGGCGCTGTCCACGCCGTCGATGATCGCCTCGTTCCATTCCGGATTCTCGATCGCGGGATCGAGCCCCGAATGGCTGTCGCTGTGCCCGCCGGTCGGCCCGAGCGGCGCACCCGCCACCCACATGCGCGGGCCGGCGATCGTGCCGTTCGCGATGGCGCGCTTCATCGCGACGACCAGCTCGGTGGAAGCGCCGACGTCCCGCACGCTGGTGAAGCCGGCCTCGAGCGTGGCGCGGGCATAAGCCGGCGCCTTGTAGGCGGCGTCATAACCGGTGGTGGTGACCATCTCGCGGATCGGATCGCCGCCGTCGAACTGGCCCGTGATATGGACGTGGCAATCGATCAGGCCGGGCAGCACCGTGGCTTTCGACAGGTCGATCACGCTGGCGCCTGCCGGCTGGGTGAAGCCCGGCGTCACCGAGACGATGCGATCGTCATGGACGAGGATGGTGACCTGGGATTTGGGCGCCGAGCCGGTGCCGTCGATCAGCCGCCCCGCATGGATCGCCACATCCGCCGCCTGCGCGCCGTTCGCCAGGCCAAAGGCAAGCGCGAGGCTGGCCGCTCCCTTGAATATCCGCACATGTCCTCCCCTGTTGTTGCAGGGAGATTAGCCGGTGACGGCGCCGAAACAAGCCCGGCTCCTTCCGGCTCCAGCAGCTCGTCGGTATCGAACTGATCGGCGGCCGGTCACCGATGTTCAACAGTCAAATCACCGATCTCAGAACCGGCCATCGGTTCAGAGCCTGCGATGCGGCAAGACAGGGGGCGGGCAATCACTCATGTGCTGCCCGGATCACCGATCGAAATTCCGCTGGAGGCAAAAAAAGTCGCCGCCCTGACGGAATCCGCGGGAACGCGAGTCTAGGGGCGATGGGAGAGGAGACGAAGAACGGAACGGCAAGCGCTGGCGGAATGGGTGGGACGCGAGATTCTGCCCCATGAACGCGACGTGCGGCGATGGCTGCAGCGCCGTTTCCTGACGGCTGAGGAAGTGGAGGACATCGTGCAGGAATGCTATTGTCGTCTCGCGCAGCTCAGCGCTGTGACGCACATCGCGTCGCCCCGCGCCTACTTCTTCACGACGGCCCGCAACCTTGCACACAGCCAGCGGCAACGTGCCCGCGTGGTGCGGATGGAATCGATTGATGGCCGGGAGGCTGCCGACCTGCCGAGCGACCTGCCACTGCCGGACCGCATCGCGGCGGGGCGGCAGGAGCTGGAACGCGTCCGCGTCGCGCTGGCCACGCTGTCGCAGCGCGCCCAGAGGATCTTCATGATGCGGAAGGTCGAAGGCCTCAGCCAGAAAGACATCGCAGCGGCGCTGGGGGTGAGCGAAGCCGTGGTCGAGAACGAGGCGAGCCGCAGCCTGCGGGCGATCCTGCGGATGATAAGCCAGCCGGAGAGCGATGCCGGTAGCGACCTCGAGACAGGGGGCGAACGTGCCGGATCGCTTTGACGAAGCCGCCGCCTGGGCGCTGAAGCAGCCGCTGGGCCCGGAAGAGCAGGTGGCGCTCGAACAGTGGCTCGCGCTCGATCCGCGTCATTCGGGAGCCTTGTTGCGCGCGATGGCGGGGCTGAGCCTGGTCGATGCCGCCATCATGCCGGAAGCGGACGATCAAAGCCGCATAGCCTGGCCACGTCGGCGGATCATGGCCGGGATGGCCGGGGCGCTGGCGGCCAGCTTCGCGGGCGTGATCGGATGGCGCACATTGACTGCCGAGCGGGTCAGCACCGCCCGGGGGGAAATCCGTCGTCTGCCCCTGTCCGACGGTTCGGTTGCCACCATAGACACCGACAGCGAGCTGCGCGTCGCCTTCGCGGCCGACACCCGCCGTATCTCGCTCGACCATGGTCAGGCGTGGTTCCAGGTGGCGAAGGACCGTACGCGCCCCTTCGTGGTCGATGCCGGCATCGCGCAGGCGCGCGCGGTCGGCACAGCCTTTTCCGTCGAACGGCGGGAGGATGGCGTTGACGTGGCGGTGACGGAAGGCGTCGTCGCCGTCTGGCCGAGCAGCGCCCGCGGGGAGATGACGATCCTCGAGGCAGGTCAGTTCGCCCGGTTCCGGCCCGGAGCGGCCGCCCCGACCACCGGAACCGCCCCGGCGGCGATCGAGCGCACGCTGGCGTGGCGGAGCGGCGAGATCGCGCTGGAGAACGAGACGGTGGCAATCGCCGTCGCGCGCTTCAACCGCTACAACCGTCAGCAGCTCGTTCTGGCCGATCCCAGCGTCGGCGAGGAGCGATTGATTGGACTGTTTCAGATCGACCGGCCTGAGGATTTCGCCGCGACACTCGCGGCAACGCTGGATGTGGCGGTGACGACCACGCCCGACGAGATTCGGCTGGCGAAAAAAACTTCTGCCACGCGCTGACGGAATCGCACGGCACGCAGGTCGTATGATCGAGCGCCTCGAAAACAGGGGCGCCGATCTTCAGCGGGAGGGGGCCATGTCCTTCACGGCTATAGGGCGGCTCGGCGCGGCTGCCGCGATTCTTTACTGTGGTTGTGGCGTCGCTGTCGCACAGACACGTCGCTTCGACGTGCCCGCGCAGGCGGCGCGCACCGGCATTCCCCTGTTCGCCCATCAGGCCGGCATCCAAATCCTGGTTCCCAGCGAGCTTGTGGGGAACGTCACGGTCAATCGCGTGGCGGGATCGTTCGAGGTGACGACGGCGCTCTCCATGCTTCTGGCGGGGACCGATCTCGTTCCCGTCAAGGCGGGCAACGCCATCGCGTTGCGCCGACGCGTTGCGGACGTGACGGCGGGCCTGACGCAGGTCTCTGTGCAGATGGGTTCCGCCGCGATGCCGCCGCAGGCGATGGCTTCGGTCTCGTCGCCGGGCTTGCCCGCGGAAGGCGCCGACAAGGAGATCGTCGTCACCGGGATCCGGGCCTCCATCCAGCAATCGATCGCGGCCAAGCGCAACGCGGGGAACATCGTCGACGTCATCAGCGCGCAGGATATCGGCAAGCTGCCGGACCAGAATGTCGCGGAATCGCTGAGCCGGGTGACCGGCGTCCAGATCAGCCGGCGGGAAGGCGAGGGCTCGCAATTCACGGTGCGCGGCATTTCGCAGAACCGGCTGGAGATCAACGGCCGGACCTATCTTGGCCCCACCGCCAACGGATCGCCGGCGCTAGAGACGCTCAGCCCGGAAATCCTCTCCAGCATCGTGGTCAGCAAGACGCCGAGCGCGGATATGCCCGAGGGCGGCCTCGGCGCGACCGTGAACCTCAAGACCAAGCGCCCCCTCGATCTCAAGGATTTTCTCGTCAGCGGCCGTATCCAGGGGGCCTACACCGATCAGGCGGACAAGGCCGGCCTGCGCACCTCCGGCCTTGTCTCCAAGACGTTCGCCGACAACCGCTTCGGCGTCTTGGCGGGCATCGCCTACACCCGGCTCGATACCACCGGCTATTCCTTCGAATCCGGCGGCTGGACGCAGACCAACGCGATCGACGCCAACGGGGACGGCGTGGCCGATCCCGGCCTGTTCCGGCCCAACCGCATCATGTTCCGCACTTATGACCGCAAGGAAAACCGGATCACCGCCAACGCGACGCTGCAATGGAAGCCGACCGATACGCTGGAGTTCATCGTCGACGGCACCTATTCCAAGCTGCACCGCACCCGTAACGACGAGAATTACCAGGTCCTGCTCAACGACAATGCCAGCAATGTCGTGACAGACGGGCATGGCACGATCACGGGCGGCAGCTTCAGCGGCGTGACGCTGCGCCCGCTCGTCTATGACGAGCCGACCCGGTTGCAGACGACCAATCTCGGTGCGTCGGCCAAATGGGACAGCGGCCGCTGGCATGTGAAACTGGACGGCAGCTACAGCAAGGCCAAGGGCAGCGACGGCGGGCCGGGCGCCTCTTTCACCTATGTGGTCGTGCCCAGGGCGGGCAATGTCGTGAACGCGAGTTATGGCCTCGTGCCCGGTCATGCTGTGCCGGATCTGTCGCTGGCGTCCAATTTCGACATCAACGATCCCGGCCAATATCAGCTCGCCTCGATCTTCGATTCCGATTCCCGCTCGAACAACAAGGGCTATGACGCGCGGATCGACACGAGCTACGATCTCGACATGGGGCCGTTGCGCGCGGTGGAAGCCGGCTTTCGCTTCGAGAATCTGAGGCTCTTCGCGGCCTACCCGCAGAACACGCCGAGCGCGGCTTCCCTGCTCGCCACGGCGGACAGCAACGGCAATGGCGTGATCGACGTGTCGGAGCTTCCCGGGCTTACCTACGACAATCATTTCGGCAGCTTCTTCCCCGGCGAAGCGGGCAATTTCCCGCGCACCTATCTGTCGGGCACGCTTGATGCGGACGCGGCGCGCTCCGGACTCGGGCTGCCGGCGCTCGATCCCTATGGCGCGATCACGGTGGCGCAGACCTCGATCGCCGACATCTCGCAGGATACCTATGCCGGCTATGTGAAGGCCGATGTCGAGGGCGAACTGGGGTCGATCCGCTATTCGGGCAATGCCGGCGTGCGCTTCGTCTCGATCAGCCGCACCTCGGCGGGCTATCTGTCGCCCACCCAGCCGATCTCGGAAGCGCATGACTTCCATTATGTGCTGCCGAGCGCCAATCTGAAGCTGGATTTCACCGAAAAGCTCTCGCTGCGTCTCGCCATCGCCAAGGTGGAGGCGCGGCCGGACATCGCCAATATCAGCGTCAGCTTTGTCCCCAACACGGTGTCGCTGACCGGCTCGCGCGGCAATCCCGCGCTCAAGCCGTTCGAGGCGACCCAATATGACGCGAGCCTGGAATGGTATTTCGCGCCCGCCAGCTCGCTCTCCGCCGCGCTGTTCCGGAAGGATGTGAGCAGCTTCACCATCACCAGCATCACGCAGCAGACGGTGCCCGGCTTCGAGCAATATGGCGTGTTCAACATCAGCCAGCCGACCAATGGCGCGGATGGCCGCATCCAGGGCGTCGAGCTCGGCTATCAGCAGATGCTGAAATTCCTGCCCGGTCCGCTCAAGCATCTCGGCATCCAGGCCAACTATACCTATGTCGACAGCAAGACGCCGATCATCGATCCGCTCACCGGCGGCCGCCTGCCGATGCCGGGCCTGTCCAGGAACAATTTCAACCTCATCGGCTTCTATGAGGACAAGACCTTCTCCGTGCGTGTCGCCTACACCTATCGGGACAAATATCTGATGGCGGTGCAGTCGGCGGTGAGTGGCGGGAGCATCTATCAGGCAGCGCAAGGCCAGCTTGATGCGTCCGCGCAGATCAACCTGACGAACCGGATCCGGCTGGTGATCGAGGGCGTCAATCTCGATAGGACGACCTCGAAGCAATATCTCCAATATCCGGGCCGGCTCTATACGACGCTGCGCGAAGACCGGCGCTTCTTCTTCGGTATCGCGGCGACTTTCTGAGGGGCGGATGGCGGGACCAAGGGCCGTGCTTCTCTCTCTGTTGCTGGCGCTCGCCGCGCCGAGCCTTGCCGCCGCGCCATCGGCGCAACCGGCAGGAGAATGGCGCGCCGACATCGTGGTCTATGGCTGCACCTCGGCCGGGGTGACGGCGGCGATCGCAGGGCGGCAGATGGGCCGGAGCGTCGTGCTGGTCTGCCCGGACGATGATGTCGGCGGCATGACCACGAACGGTCTGGGCCTGTCGGATTCGGGCGATCATCGCGTGATCGGTGGCCTCTCGCTCCAGTTCTACAGGCGGGTGAAGGCCTATTACGACCGGCCATCGGCCTGGCGCGGAGGCCATCGGCCGAACGACGCCACGGAGTTTGCCGCCGACGGAGCCCAGTGGCGCTTCGAGCCGCACGTCGCGGAGGCGGTGTATGAGGACTGGCTCCGCGAAACGGGCGTGACGGTGGTGCGCAACGCCCGGCTCGACAGGGGCGAGGGCGGTGTCGAGCGCAGGGGCGCGAGGATCGAGGGATTCCGCAGCGAGGATGGCCGGCGGTTCGGCGCGCGCGTCGTCATCGATGCGACCTACGAAGGCGATCTGATGGCCGCGGCCGGCGTCTCCTTCACGGTCGGGCGCGAGGCGAACGCGCAATATGGCGAGACGCTCGATGGCGTGGAGCTGGCCAAGACGACGCATCATCAATTCGAGTATGACATCGATCCCTATCAAGTCCCCGGTCATCCCGAGAGCGGGCTTCTGCCCTACATCTCGGCCGACAAGCCCGGGCCGGACGGCAGCGGGGATGCGAAGGTCCAGGCCTATATGTACCGCCTGTGCCTGACCGACGTCGCCGATAACCAGACGCCGCTGCCGCGCCCCGAAGGCTATGATCCGGCCGATTACGAGCTGCTCGCCCGCTATCTCGCCGCCGGGTTCGACGAGGTGTTCGGCCTGTTCGGACGTCTCCCCAACGGCAAGGTCGACGTGAACAACTGGGGGGCCTTCTCCTTCGACGCGATCGGATTGAACTATGCCTATCCGACGGCGAGCTATGTGGAGCGGGCGCGCATCCTCGCCAAGCACCGGCGCTACCAGCAAGGGCTGCTCTGGTTCCTCGGCCATGATCCGCGCGTGCCGCCGAAGATCCGCGCCGAGATGGGGCGTTGGGGCCTGTGCCGGGACGAATTCACCCACAATGGCCACTGGCCGCGCGAAATCTATGTGCGCGAGGGGCGGCGCATGGTCTCCGATTTCGTGATGGCGGAGCCCCATCTGACGGGTACGAAACCGACACCCGATCCGATCGGCATGGGCTCCTATGCCATGGACTCGCACAATGTGCAGCGCATCGTCGATGCGCGCGGATTTGTGCGGAACGAGGGCAATATCGAAGTCCACCCGGACCAGCCCTATCCGATCAGCTATCGCGCGATCGCACCCAAGGCGGCGCAGGCGGACAATCTGCTGGTGCCCGTCGCGCTTTCCGCCTCGCACATTGCCTATGGCTCGATCCGGATGGAGCCGGTGTTCATGATCCTCGGCGAATCCGCCGGCGTCGCAGCGGCGCTGGCGATCGATGAGGGAAAAGCGGTTCAGGCCGTCGACTATCCGGAGCTGCGCAAAGTGCTGCTGCGACGCGGGCAGATCCTGCGCCTGAAGGCGAGGCGTCGCAGCGGCGATGCGGACGACCGCGAATAGGCAAAGGATTTGAGACCAAAATTGGCTCCAATTGATCGCGATCTGTTGGCGGAAAAGCCTCCCATTTCGGCCGTTCCATTGTACGAACGGTAATCTTGGGAGCTGCCGTTTGCGTCTATCGGCTAGCGCCTCGGCACGCGTCGGAAGCCGTCGCGGCTCCAGCCTTCGCTGCCCACGCCATTGTGGACGAAGAACAGGCCGTCCGGATCATATTTCGCCTTGATGGCGGCGAGGCGCGCATGGTTCGGGCCCCAATAGGCATTCTGCCAGTCCGGGTTGAAATAGTTGCTCTCGGAAACGTAGGACCCCGCATCAGGCGCGCAGGCCCGCAGCTTTGCCGAGGCCTTTGCGATGGCATCGGCGTCCTTCTCGGCGGCGGCGAGGTCGGGCGCCCTTTCGCCCGGATAAGCGGATGCCTGCAGATCCGCTATCAGAGCGAGCGCGAACGCGTTCACGACAGCGGGATTGGTCGCGGTGTCGAGCGCCGATCTGCGAGCGGCCTCCGGCGCCCCGGCAAGCCCCTTGTTGCAATGGAGTTCCACGGCCTTGAACCGGCTGGCTTCGAACAATGCGGTCGCGAGCCCGTCGGGCGGCGACAGCAGCGCCGCGGGAAGCCAGAGCGAATCAAAGCCGTTGAGATAAGCGCCGACCTGCCCCTGATCACCGGTCCACCAGCCATGATAAGGCGGCGCCCCCGGGCGATCGTCGGGAACAAACAGCGGATTATCCTTCACATTCCACCAACCGCGCGCAGGCACGACCTTGGCGTGAAGGCCCCCCTCCGCCTTGAGATCGGGATTTTGCCGGACCCAGTCGAAGAACGGCTTCCACACCGCCTGCGCCTCATCGCCGGTGAGCCCCTGGCACACCATGGAGATTTCGAGCTGGTTGTCCGGAGACAGATGGAATTGCTCGCCCCAATGCGGATTGAGCAGATGATCGCGGTAGAAGCCGAGGAAATGCGCGATCAGGGCCTTGAAGGCATCGTCCGATCTCGCCTGGATCACGCCCCAGGCGCCGCCGAAATTTTCGGGAAGATCATGGGTCCGAAGCGTGATCCTGGTGACGACGCCCCAGCTTCCGCCGCCGCCGCCCCTGATCGCCCAGAAGAGATCCGGATTGATCCGCGCGTTGCAGATGCGCGCCACGCCGTCGGCGGTGACGATCTCGGCCTCGAGAAGGCTGGACGCCGCCGTGCCGAAGCCCTTCGAGAAGCTGCCGAACCCGCCGGACTGCACGAGCCCCGCCACGCCCACGTCCGTGCAGCCGCCGCCCTGCACATAGCGCCCGGCCTGCGTCGTCACCGCATGATAGAGATCGATCCACATGCAACCCGCGCCGGCGCTCACGGCGGACACGGGCGCCACGTCGCATCCGTGCGGCACGAAGCGGTCGTGCAGCTCGATGCTGTTCATCGCTCGCGTCCAGATGAGCAGCGAGTCCGGGGCGGACGATGTGCCCTGATAGGAGTGGCCAGTGCCTTTCACCGCCAGGCGCAGATTATGGATGCGTGCGAAATTCACGGCGGCAGCGACATCCGCGGTCGTGCGGGCCTTCACGGCATAGGCGCTCGGCGCGGGCGTCCAGGCGCGGTACCAGCCTGACACCTGCGTGCCGCCCGGCTGGTCGCCGAGGAAAAAGGGATTGCGCAGATTCTTGCGGAGGTCGGCGCAATCCGCGCTCTCCGCCTGCTGCGCGCAGGATGCGAACAGCTGTTCGACCTTGATGAGGCTGCCGCCAACCGATTGGCGGAGCCTCTTCCATGCCGCTTCGCTGGGCCAGCTGGGCTCTCCCGGACGCACCCTGCTGGTGACGGGCCCCGGCGCGGCGCGCGCCAGCCGCCAGTCCAGCGGCAGCGAGACTGCCGTCGCGCCCAGCAGCTTGAGCAGGTTCCGTCGTAGCATGGCTCTCTCCCAATGCGGGGCCGGGCCGCCTATAGAGCGGTTATGTCCAGCGTCCCTTCCGAACCGCGAACTGTGCCGGTGTCCGCCGGGGCGAAAGAGGCTTGGGCTGGAGCGCACCGGATTGGTGATTTCCGGCGCTGGCTTGGGACGGGCGGCGATGCAGCCGGGACCAGCGGAACGCTGCGCCAGACCTTTCTCTATAGCTTCACCGTGTTCGCGGCGCTCGTCGCGGCGATCAACGCGATGAATGTGATCAGCGAATCCCGTGCCGGCGCGAGCCTGTTCGGGCCGATCGTGTGGGAGGCATCGAGCTGGCTCACCGTGATGGCGTTCCTGTGGGTTCCGTGGATGGGCTACCGGCTGGCGCCACCCATCATCCGGCCGCGATGGAAACTGGCGATCCACATCCCCGGCGCCATCCTCTTCGCGCTGGGGCATGTGTCGGGCTTCATCGTCTTGCGCAAACTCGCCTACGCGCTCGCCGGCGAGCATTATGGTGTCGACGGCTTCTGGCTGAATTTCGCTTATGAGCTGCGCAAGGATGTGATCGGCTACGGGCTGTTCGTCCTGGGGTTCGCCTTCATCGCGCACCTGCTGCGCCAGCAGCGGACTGTCGCCGCACCCGGACCAACGCCCACCTTCGATATTCGCGACGGTGCCCGACTGAACCGAGTCCGACTGGAAGAGGTGTTGGCCATCGGATCGGCCGGCAATTATGTGGAGTTCGTCCTGCGCGACGGACGCAGGTTGATGATGCGCTCGCCGCTCTCGGCCCTGGAAGAAGAGCTTGGCCCGCGCGGTTTTGTGCGTACCCATCGGTCGTGGCTGGTCAACGCGACACAGGTGACGGGGCTCAAGCCCGAGGGCTCAGGCGATTACGCCGTGGAGGTCGACGCCCTGACCGTGCCGCTATCGCGCCGCTTTCCGGAAGCGCTGGCTCGGCTCAAGGCGCCCACCCCACGGGGCGAATGACGGGAGAATGTAATGCTGATCCGAATGGCGTTCTTGATGCTGAGCCTGGCAATAACAACGGCCGCTCACGCTTCCTCGTCATCGGCCCTCGCGGATAAATACGCGGACAACAATGGCGTTCGAATCCACTATGTCGCTTCTGGAAAAGGGCCGTTGGTCGTGATGATTCACGGCTTCCCTGACTATTGGGCGACATGGAAGCCGCTTATTCGAGATCTGGGCGCCGACGGATACCGCACGGTCGCGATCGACGATCGCGGTTACAACCTGTCGGACAAGCCGAAAGGCGTTGCAGCATATGCGATGTCGAATCTTGTTGCCGATGTCGCTGCGGTGATTGCAGCGGAAGGACGTTCTACTGCGATCCTCGTTGGACATGATTGGGGTGCTGCAATTGCATGGCAAGTCGCGATCCAACATCCCGAACTGGTCAATCGCCTCGTCATCCTTTCTGTTCCGCATCCGAGCGGGCTTGCCCGTGAACTCGCAAATAACAAGGCGCAGCAGGCCAGCAGCCAGTACGCCCGGAATTTCCAGGAGCCGGGGTCCGAGACGCACCTCACCGCCGAGAAGTTGGCGGCCTGGGTTAAGAATCCCACTGAAAGAAAAGGCTATATCGACGCGTTCGAGCGTTCGGATTTCACGGCGATGATGAACTATTACCGGGCCAATTACCCAAAGTCCTTCGATGAAGAGACACCTGTTGCGCGCATTGACGAGCATGATGTCGTAAAATGCCCGGTCCTCGTGATTCACGGCATGAAGGACCAGGCGCTTCTCGCCGCGGGACATAGTGGCACATGGGAGCATGTCACCGAAGACACGACGATCCTCATGGTCCCCACGGCCGGTCATTGGGTGCAGCATGACGCCGAGGCCCTGGTCGATCGCACGATCAAAGACTGGCTCGATCAACGTCGGAATTGAGCCATGCACGGTTCTTGATCGCTCTCGCCTGTCTGCAATGCGCCTCATTCCAGGCCCTTCATATTGGTCCGGAAGTAGGCATGCAGGCGAGATGCGAAGCCAGCACCATCCTGAGCGATGAGCGGTCATTCATCTCCGCTCGGAAGACGTAATACCATCGCTTAGCGAATGCGTTGCGGTATTCCCGTAGTATGCGCACCGTAAATGCCGCGGGGGGTGGCAAGGTGCGCATATCGGAAGTCAGGGGTATTCTTCGCCGACTTCATTGGCTTCAGCACAGGCCTGAAGGTCGCAGCGTAGTGTCTGGACTGCGTAACTTATTGGCATTTGCTCTCCGTTCGGAGAGAGCGGGGTCATTACCCTCGCTGGTGAAGATCGACATCTCGCCCCAATGCCAACTTGCCTGCCCGCATTGCCTTCATGCCGATCCTGCGGGGAGAGGGCGATCGCTATTGGACGCCCAGGTTTTTGGAAAAAACAGCCGCATGTCGGTCGACCAGTTCGCGGCGATCGTCGAGCAGTTGAAAGGGCGCGTGCTGGCGGTGAGCCTTTTCTATTATGGCGATCCGCTGATCCATCCCGATCTCGATAAGATGATCCGGATCGCGCGCGCCGCCAAGCTCGCGGTCCATATCACGACCCATTTCAGCTACCCGTTTCAGGCCGAGCGGATCAGGCGGCTCGTCGATGCGGGGCTCAGCCACATCACCGTTGCCGTCGATGGCGCCAGCCAGGAAACCTACGGCGTTACGCGGGTCCGCGGACGGCTCGACCTTGTGCTGAACAATCTGAAGATGCTTGTCGACTATAAGCGCGAGCGGGGCCTGTCATTGCCATATGTCGAGGTTCAGCATCTCGAGTTTCCGCACCATCCGCCCGGCGAGAAGGAGGCGGTTCGCCGGATCGTGATGGCAATGGGGGTGGATCATTGGAAATGCTCCACCGGCCTGCGCTACGATTCGTCGGGCGATCTCTACAATGTCGTCGACGATGTTCCTGCGGGGCCCGAGGGAGAGCCGTTGCCCAGCCGGCCATTGCCCCGCTGCCACTGGCCGTACAGCAGCGCGGTGATAAAGTTCGACGGCGAGGTCATCCCTTGCTGCCTGTGGCGCGTCGGCCAGCAATATGCCCCCGGGGAAGCCACGCGCGCGCTCGGCAATGTCTTCGAGACCCCGCTGGCGGAAATCTGGAACGGCTCCGGCTATCGGGCACTACGTCGCCGGGTCTCCCATCCTGCTGACAGGCGCGACGGCGAGACCTTCTGCGACGGTTGCCCGAAACTATGTCATCCTGGCACCGCTCCGAGAGCGCCCGATATCGTCTCCGTTGCGGCTGACGAGATCCCCGTTGCCTGAGAGAGGTGGAGGGCGGCCACGATATCTTTGAGACACTGCTGCTCATAAGGGCAATGCTCTGCTCTCATCGAGGCGATGGGACGAGGCGGCTTCCTTAGCCCGCCCTCTTGTTCGTCGAATCCTTCGGAACAGGCTCAAGACGGGCTCGAATTTGGCGCCGGGCTGCCATTGAAATGGGAGGCCGTGTCTTCGCGGCATGAAACAACCTGATCGCCTGGCTGGCGACGGCCGTTCAAACTGTCGAATTTATGCAACGAATGGCGCACCCGACAGGATTCGAACCTGTGGCCTCTGCCTTCGGAGGGCAGCGCTCTATCCAGCTGAGCTACGGGTGCCTGAGGGGGCACCTAGCAGAGCCTTTCGCCCCCCGCCAGCCCTTCGTTGCGCTTCTTGTCAGCGCGGCGCGCCGGTGATGGGCTGGAAGTCCCCCAGCCCGCACGCGGCGCCCGGAATCGAGGGCGGGGACTGGATCACATGGATGATGTCCACCGAGCAAAGCTGGTTGTTGGTGACCCTGTAGCCGAAGCGCTCCTCGAAGCCGAGCTGCGGGCAGCTCTGCGGCAGCTTGTTGCGATAGACCTTGCCGCCCAGCATGTAGAAATCGATCGTGCTGTCGTCGCGCACGCGGGTTTCGCGGATGTTCGATACCGAGATGCAGTGCTCCGGCTTGCCGGCGGGCTGGATCCTGGCCTCCTGCTCGGGCTTCAGTGGCCGCGCGAGGGATGGACCGGCGAGCGTGGCGATGACGAAGGCGAAGACGACAGGACGGAACATGGCATCCTCCTCCAGTTCAGGCGTCGCCCGTTAGAGCCTGCGGAACGGCGTCCGGTTCAATGCCCTTCGCCGCCGGCGCGGGCGTCTTCGGACGGAACGCGCAGAGGTCGATCACGGGGCATCGCCAGCATTCCGGTTTTCGCGCCTTGCAGATGTACCGGCCATGAAGGATCAGCCAGTGGTGCGCGTGCAACCGGAAGGGTTCGGGCGTCACCTTCTCGAGCTTGTCCTCGACGGCGCGGACATCCTTGCCCTTGGCGAGCCCGGTGCGGTTGGCGACGCGGAAGATGTGCGTGTCGACCGCGATGGTCGCATGGCCGAAGGCGACGTTGAGGACGACGTTCGCCGTCTTGCGCCCGACGCCGGGAAGCTCCTCCAGCGCCGCGCGGTCCTCGGGCACCTCGCCGCCATGCCTGTCGACGAGAATCCGGGCGGCGGCGATCACATTCCTGGCCTTGGTGTTGAACAGGCCGATCGTCTTGATGTGCTCCTTGAGGCCGGCCTCGCCCAGCGCGAGCATCTCGGCGGGCGTGCTCACCTCCTGGAAGAGCAGGCGGGTCGCCTTGTTCACGCCGACGTCGGTCGCCTGCGCGGAGAGCGCGACGGCGACCAGCAGCGTGTAGGGGTTGGTCCACTGAAGCTCGGTCTCCGGCGCGGGATCGGTCTCCGCCAGCCGCCGGTAGAACTCGAAGATGTCGGCCTTCTTCAAGCTTAGAGCCCCAGCACGTCGGCCATGGTGTAGCGGCCGGGCGCGCGGCCCTGCGTGAGCCACAACGCCGCCTTCACCGCGCCCTTGGCGAAGATGGCACGGCTCTCGGCGCGGTGGCCGAGTTCGATGCGCTCGCCGTCGGTGGCGAAGATCACCTGATGATCGCCCGCGACGGAGCCGCCGCGGAGGGACGCGTAGTAGATGCCGCCTTCCTCGCGCTCATGCGGGCCTTCCTGCATCCGGTCGAAGCGGTTGAGCGCGCGGCCGTCCGCGGCGCCCCGGCCTATGTTCGCCGATGCGCCGAGCAGCAGCGCGGTGCCCGAGGGGGTGTCGAGCTTGTGGCGGTGGTGCATCTCGACGATGTCGATGTCCCAGTCGGGACCGAGCCGCCGCGCCGCCTCCTCGACCAGCCCGCGCAGCATGTTGACGCCGAGCGAGGTGTTGTAGGTCTGGACGAGCGCGATCTTCTGCGCGGCCGCGTCGATCAGCGCATGATGCTCGGGCGAGAGGCCGGTGGTGCCGATCACGATCGGCGTGCCCGCCGCCACCGCCGCATCGAGATGCCCGGCGAGAGCCTCGGGGGAGGTGAAGTCGATCAGCACATCGGCCGCATCGGCCAGCCCGGCGGCGGTGGTGTGATCGCCATGGACTTCACCATTGCGATCGATGCCGCCGGCGATCGCGACGTCCTGCGCCGCCGCGATATTGGCGATGGCGCGGCCCATGCGCCCGCTGACGCCGAGAATGCCGATCCCGCTCATCGCGCGGCCTGCACGAAGTTGGCACGAGTGACGGCGAAAACGCGCGCGGCGCTTGCGGGATGGGGGAGGGCGGCGGCGATGCTCATGGGAGCCTCATGCCATCCGGTTTCCTACATGGGAACCGGGTTGGGGGGAGCGGGGCGGATTTCGCCCCAGTTGTTGCCATTCCCTGCGGATGCAGAGCATCCTAACAGCGGACCCAACGGAAGCAGGTGAGGTCGTCGGATGATCATGCTCGCAGTGGCGCTGCTCGCGACCACGTCCCCTCCGTACAAGCCCTTGCGGCTGAACCAGCATCAGCTTGATGCGGTATCGGATGGCTGCTCGACGCCACGGACGTGGCTGCGCGACGTTGGTGGTTTCATTCACATTCAGCCCGAGCCGAAAGCACGATACGATCAGATCGATTGCGTCTTGGCGAAGCTCAAGAAGCGCCACGCGGGATATATGGGCTTTGAGGGGAACGAAGCAGTCAAATAGGCCCGGCGGCTCTCGCCCCATAGCCGGCCATTCCAGCCCATTCGCGTCGATCCCGATTGCCGACACTCATGTACGGGCATACGCTTACCCCATGAGAGACTGGACAAGTGCCCGCAGCCCGTTTGTCCGCATCACGGCCGCAATCGTGATCGCCATCGCGTTCACGCTACTCTTGCTCGTCCAAATCGGCGTTTTGAACTGAACGCAGCCAATGGCGACTACCGCCCCAGTTGCGGTCATCAAGCGGCCGATCAACGGCCCTCATAACCAGACATCCGCGTGTTTGGTCGTTCAGTCGGGGAGTCTGCTGGCCTTTCGCCACCAAAGGTGAAGGCCGATAGCGCTGGCGGCGCAGATCGTTCCGCCAGCAATCCCATAGAGTAAGCCAGCCCCGCCGCCTTCGCGAGCGCCCGCCAGCAGGATGACGCCGAGCATGAACCCGGCCCCGGAGACAACAAGAGCGGCTCGGAAGTGGCGTTCGCGGCGGTTTGGCAAAAGGTCCATAGCGGGACAATAGCGCGGCGGGGTTTGCTGCCGCAACGACAGCTATCCGCGATGGGCTCCCTGAAAGCTGCCCGGGCGCTTTCCACCAGTAGCAGACACTTCGTCACCCCGGACTTGATCCGGGGTCAGCTTCTTCTCTTCTCGTGCTATGAAACGGGCCAATCCCAACGGCGAGTTGAGAAAGCTGGACCCCGGATCAAGTCCGGGGTGACGGTTGGGTTCGGGCGCCGATCGGGGCCGGCGTGACGATCGGGAGCGGCGGACGGGTTCAGCGAGCGTGATCATGCGCCCCACCATCCCCTTCAGGCGTCGATCTCTTCCTCGTCGATCCGCGCCGCATTCTCCTGGATGAAGGCGAAGCGATGGGCCGCTTCCTTGCCCATCAGCCGGTCCACCAGATCGCGGACCGCCGCGCGGTCCTCATATTCCTGCGGCAGCGTCACGCGGATCATGGTCCGCGTCGCCTTGTCCATGGTGGTTTCGCGGAGCTGCTGCGGGTTCATCTCGCCGAGGCCCTTGAAGCGCGCGACCTCCACCTTCTTGCCCTTGAACGGGCCGTTCTCGATGCGGGCGCGATCCTCGTCGTCCTTGGCGTAGAGCGACTTGGCACCTGCCGTCAGGCGATAGAGCGGCGGCTGGGCGAGGTAGAGATGACCCTTGCGCACCACATCCGGCATCTCCTGGAAGAAGAAGGTCATCAGCAGCGTGGCGATGTGTGCGCCGTCGACGTCGGCGTCGGTCATGATGACGATCCGTTCGTAGCGCAGTGCCGAGGCGTCGCACTTGTCGCGCGTGCCGCAACCCATCGCGAGCGTGAGGTCGGCGATTTCCTGATTGGCGAGGATCTTCGCCGTATTGGCCGACGCCACGTTCAGGATTTTGCCCCGGATCGGCAGCACCGCCTGCGTCTTGCGGTCGCGCGCCTGCTTGGCGGAACCACCGGCCGAGTCGCCCTCGACGATGAACAGCTCGGTGCCCTCGGGCGAGTCCGAGGCGCAGTCGGTGAGCTTGCCGGGCAGGCGCAGCTTGCGGCCCGAGGTCGCGGTCTTGCGCTTGACGTCGCGCTCCGCCTTGCGGCGCAGGCGCTCGTCCATGCGGTCGAGCACATAGCCGAGCAGCGCCTTGCCCCGGTCCATGTTGTGGCTGAGGAAATGGTCGAAATGATCCCGTACCGCCGCTTCGACCAGACGGGCCGCGTCGGGAGAGGTGAGGCGGTCCTTGGTCTGCGACTGGAACTGCGGATCGCGGATGAAGACCGACAGCATCAGCTCGGAGCCGACCATCACGTCCTCGGGCGCGATATCCTTGGCGCGCTTGTTGCCGACGAGGTCCGCGAAGCCGCGCACGCCCTTCACCAGCGCGGCGCGCAGGCCCTGCTCGTGAGTGCCGCCGTCGGGCGTCGGGATGGTGTTGCAGTAATAGCTGTAGCTGCCGTCCGAATAGAGCGGCCACGCCACCGCCCACTCCGCCGAGCCCTGATTGTCGGGGAAGTCGTGGCGGCCGGCGAAGAAGTCGCTCGTGGCGCATTCGCGCGTGCCGACCTGCTCCTTGAGATGATCGGAGAGGCCGCCGGGGAACTGGAACACGGCCTCGGCGGGCGTGTCGTCTGTGATGACGGACGGGTCGCACTTCCAGCGGATTTCCACGCCCGCGAACAGATAGGCCTTGGAGCGGGCGAGGCGGTAGAGCCGCTGCGGCTTGAACTTCAGCTCGCCGAAAATCTCATGGTCGGGCGTGAAGGCCACCGAGGTGCCGCGCCGGTTGGGCGCCGCGCCGATCTTCTCCAGCGGGGCGAGCGGATGGCCCTTGCTGAAGCGCTGCTGGAACAGCTCCTTGTTGCGCGCGACCTCGATCACCGTCTCGATCGAGAGCGCGTTCACCACCGAGATGCCGACGCCGTGCAGGCCGCCCGAGGTCTGATAGGCCTTGTCGCTGAACTTGCCGCCCGAGTGCAGCGTGGTGAGGATCACCTCCAGCGCCGACTTGCCCGGATAGCGGGGATGTTCGTCGATCGGGATGCCGCGGCCGTTATCGGTGATGGTGAGCTTGTTGCCCGCCGAGAGCGTCACCTCGATGCGGTTGGCGTGGCCGGCGACCGCCTCGTCCATGGCATTGTCGAGCACCTCGGCGGCGAGATGGTGCAGCGCGCGCTCGTCGGTGCCGCCGATATACATGCCCGGACGGCGGCGGACGGGTTCGAGCCCCTCCAGCACCTCGATCGCGGAGGCGTCATAGCTTTCGGGCGTCGCGGAGCGGGAGGAAGCGAAAAGATCGTCGGCCATCGTCGGGGGAACCTAGCGGGTCGCGGCGGCCAAAGCAAAGCGATGTTCCCGTTTCGTCGCGCGGCGGGCGGCGCTCAAGGAAAAAGGCCGCCCGCATCGCTGCGGACGGCCTTTCCGATGATCTTCGCGAGATCGCGACTCAGCGCACGCGCGGGCCGCCATAGGGCAGCGGCGGCGGCGGGCGACGGTCGCGGCGCGGCATCTGCGCCTGATAGGCGAGGCCGCAATGCGCGACGCAGTACGGGAAGCCGGGGTTCACCGGCTCGCCGCAGAAGTGGAAGTCCGGCTCGCCCGGATGGCCCAGCGGCCACTTGCAGATGCGGTCGTTGAGATCGAGCAGCGAGGTCTTGTCCGCGATCTCGGCAGACGGCTTGGCCGGCACGAGGCGGCGCGGCGGGGCCGGCGGGATCGGGGACTGCTGCTCGCCCGGCTGCTGGCGCTGGAAGCCGCCGGGGCCGATCGAGCGGAACACCGGCTGCGGGTCCGGCGAG
>NZ_AORL01000023.1 GCF_000383095.1 Sphingomonas sp. PR090111-T3T-6A | reverse complement strand
CCGCGATCGACAGCTTGCGGGTCCGGAAGCCCTGATGCGCCGGGCAGGACGCCAGATAGAAGCGCGCGCCTTCACCGGAGAACAGCACCTCCTTCGCGCCCATCGTCACATAGAGGCAGTCCTTGTTGCCAAGGACGAACGCCTCGCCGTCGACCGTCACAATGCCTTCGACCCCGCCGACATTGACCACCGCCAGCTCGCGCCGCTCCAGGAAGGGATGGCCCACAGCCGACGCCGGCTCGCTCTGGTCGGGCAGCTTCACCGTGCTCCCCGCCACCTCGACCCCGCCGATCACGAAGCGGTCCGCGTGCGTGTAGTTCAGAACCACCTCGCCACGCCGGAACAGGCCCCCGATCAGATAACGGTCCCGCAGCTCCTCGTTCGACACGCACTCCATCATATCCGGATGCGTCGCGTAATACGTCCTCTCGAACATCTCTCTCGCCTCTCGAATCGCGGAGCGGCCATAGCGGTGAACGGCCATCATGCCAGTCTCGCGCCTGCAGCCTTTCCTCCGCCGTCACCACAATCGGTAACCGGTGTCAGATAGAAGTGCAAGACAGCCGGTGGAGCCGTTCCGATGCCACCTTATGCGATCAGGCGGAATATCCGCGAATAACGTCGACTTCCGCCACGCCTCCACCGCACCGCCAGCTCCGCCTTCGCATGGGATGATCTTGACACCGGTTTCCTCATGCGCTGGATAGCAGCGAGAACAAGCATTGGCCGGAGGGGCGTCGCGTGCAGCCTGACGACAAGGAAGAGAATTCAGCACGCATCGCCCGCGCTTTCGTCGGCGCGCGGCAGGCGGGGATCGCCCTGCCCGACTATCCGGGCGACATCCCGGCCGCGCTCGGGCAGGCCTACGCCGTGCAGGATGCCGCGATCGGCCTGACGGGAAGGCCTGTGGCCGGCTGGAAGGTCGGCAAGATCGAGCCTCCGGTCGAGGAGATGAACCGCCTCGCCGGCCCGATCTTCGCCGATCAGGTGGTCATCGCGACCGACACCGGCGACCTCGCCATGCCCGTGTTCGTCGACGGTTTCGCGGCCGCCGAGGCGGAGTTCCTGCTGCGCATCGGTGTCGCGCCCGACCCCTCGCAGCGCCACTTCACCATCGACGAGGCGCGCGCGCTGATCGATGCGGTGCATGTCGGCATCGAGATCGCGAGTTCGCCTTATCCCGGCATCAATTCCGGCGGGCCGACCGTCACCATCTCCGATTTCGGCAACAATAACGGGCTGGTCGTCGGCGCGCCGATCCCGGACTGGCGCGAGGCGGACATCTCGGGCTGGCCGATCGAGCTGTGGATCGAGGGCAAGCGGGCGGGCGCCGCCACCGCCGCGACCATGCTCGACGGCCCGTTCGGCGCGGCGCGCTTCCTGTTCGAGCATATGGCGGCACGCGGCATCGCACTTAGCCCCGGCCAGTGGATTTCGAGCGGCGCCGTCACCGGCGTCCATCCGGTGAAGCCCGGCGAACGGGTGGAAGCCCGCTTCGATGAACGCTACGCCGTCCGGTGCAGAATCACGGCCCTCTGAGAGGCCAACAGGACAGGAGAGGGGCATGGCGAAGATGCAGCAGCCCGAAATCATCGCGGCGGCCGAGCGGGTCGGGCGCTATCGCTGGGCAATCTGCGGGCTGCTCTTCGCCGCGACGGCGATCAACTATGTCGACCGCCAGATGATCGGGCTGCTGAAGCCGACCATCTCGCACGAACTCGGCTGGTCGGAAGAGACCTATGCCGACGTGATCTTCTGGTTTCAGGCGGCCTATGCGGTCGGCTATCTCGGCTTCGGGCGGATCGTCGACCGGCTGGGCGCACGCGTCGGTTATGCCATCGCCTTCCTGATCTGGACGGCGGGACACATGCTCTGCGGCTTCGTCCATTCGGCGACCCAATTCTCGATGGCGCGGGCCGTGCTCGGCATCGGCGAATCGGGCAACTTCCCCTCCGGCGTCAAGGCGGTGACCGAATGGTTCCCGGCTCGCGAGCGCGCGCTGGCCACCGGCCTGTTCAATGCCGGCTCGAACGTCGGCGCGATCGTGACGCCGCTGGTGGTGCCGGCGCTGACCGTCGCCTTCGGCTGGCGGATGGCCTTCGTCATCACCGGCATCGCCAGCCTCGCATGGCTGGTCGCGTGGATCGCGCTCTATCGCCGCCCGCGCGAGCATCGCCGCGTCTCGATGGCCGAGCTGGCGCTGATCGAGAGCGATCCGGCCGACCCCTCGCAGCCGATCGGCTGGCGCCGCATCCTCGGCTATCGCGAGACATGGGCGTTCGCGCTCGGCAAGTTCCTCATCGATCCGATCTGGTGGCTCTTCCTGTTCTGGACGCCGGATTTCCTCGCCAAGACCTATCATCTCGATCTGCTGAGCTTCGGCCCGCCGCTGGTGGCGATCTATCTGATCTCCGATCTCGGCAGCGTGGCGGGCGGCTGGGCATCCTCGCGGCTGATGCGGCGGGGGATGAGCGCGAACCTCGCGCGCAAGCTCACCATGCTCGTCTGCGCCTTTCTCGTGACGCCGATCTTCTTCGCCCAATATTGCAGCAATCTGTGGATGGCGGTGGCGATCGTCGGGCTGGCGACGGCGGCGCATCAGGCCTTCTCGTGCAATCTCTACACGCTGCCGTCGGACATGTTCCCGCGCGCGGCGGTGGGATCGGTGGTCGGCATCGGCGGCACGGTGGGCGCGATCGGGGGCATGATGATGGCCAAGTTCACCGGCTACATCCTCCAGACGACGGGCAGCTACACGCCGATCTTCGCGGTGGCGGGCAGCGTCTATCTGATCGCGGTGCTGGTGATCCACCTGCTCAGCCCCCGCCTCGCGCGGATCGACGCCGGCTGATCCGAAGACGGGCCTCAAGCCCGCGTCCATCAGGGAGAGTATGTCATGCGTTTGAGCTCGATCTCGATGCTGGCGATGGCGGCTGCGCTCGCGACATCGCCCGCCATGGCCGCGCCGGACGCGACGGGGCTGCTGTTCCGCGCCTCGGCGGACCATGACCTCACGGCCGATCATGCCAAGGGCGATCCCGTCCCCAACTTCCTGAGCGGCGTCACCATCACGCCCGACGGCGCGATGGGCGGGGCGGCGCGCTGGGCCGACGACGGCTATGTCGCTTGGAAGGCGCCGGGCAACATGCGGGCAGCGCGGGGCACGCTCTCCTTCTTCTGGCGGGCCCGGACGCCGGTGGGCGAAGCGCCGTTCTCGATCTTCCGCGCGGGCTTCGCCGATCATTCGAGCTGGGACATGGCGTTCCTGCGCATCGACTGGAACGGCCAAGGCTTCGACGCCTTCGTGACGGACGCCAACCTCTCGCGGGTGCGCGTGTCGTGGCGGATGGAGGCGCTCCCCGCGCCCGATGCGTGGCACCATATCGCCTTCGGCTGGGACGAGACGGCGGGTGTCCGCCTGTTCGTCGATGGGCGCGAGGTGGCGCGCAAGGACCAGAAGGCCGATCTCGACTCCGGCCTCGACCAGTTCGGCATGGCGGGGCGCGTGCTCTCCCCGCATCAGGTGCAGAGCCGCTATCACTTCATGCGCGGCAGCGATCTCGACGAGATCCGCGTCTACGATCACATGCTGGGCGCGAGCGACGTGGCGGCGCTGGCCGACAAGCGCGAGCCCGGCCCCGCGCCGGCCCCGGACGCCACCGCCGAGCGTATCGCATGGCTGCACCGCTATGGCTGGGACCACGCTTCCCCGCCCGTCCTCGACGCCGCCGTGACACGCGTGCGCAAGGTCGAGTTCGCCGATGCGCGCGACCTCAAGGAGCGGATGTGGAAGGGCACCGACGGCATCGCGGAGACGACATGGCCCGGCGTCTACAACCGCTCGCGCCTGCTCGGCCGGGACGATTATTTCGAGCTGCCGGACTGGAACGTCTATGTCGAGGGCGGCAGACGCTACGACCTCACCGTCCCGCCCGGCGAGCGCTTCAACCGCGTCGAAATCCGGGGCGCGGCCTATGGCCGGCTCGACTGGACGGGCGACGGCAAGCCCATCCCCCTCGCCCGCCGCCCGCAAGGCGTGGTGCGCAGCTTCGACACGGTCGGCGAACGACAGGGCGGCACGCTCAGCTTCACCAATGTGATGCAGGAGCAGCCGATCCAGGAAATCTGGGCCTATGACATCACCCCCGGCAGCGAGCCCGCAGGCAGCTTCAAGCTCTCCTACACGGTCGATACGAGCGCCTCGCCCAACATTGCGGCGCTGGATACGCTGAACGGCTTCATCGCCGGCCGCTACCCGCCCGACGAGCGCAGCACGGTGATCGCCATGCCCTCCTCCGGCGTGAAGGCCGCCATCGGTGCCGGAAGCGCGGGCGTAGGCGTGAAGGTGCAGCGTGCTCAGGGCGGCGCGCCGATCGTCCATATCCTCATCCCGTCGAGCTTCGGCCCCGCCCATGCGGACCAGCCCATCGCGCGGGCGTGGGATTATGGCTGGGAGAATGTGCATGACGGTCTCGACGGCATCGCGCTCGATATCCCCGCGCTCCATGCGAAGCCCAATGCGGCGGGGCTGATCCCGCTCGACATCCGCGTCAAAGACCCGATCTGGCCCGCGCGCGACATGATCGACCTCTCGGTCTCGGTCCGCCCCGGCGAGGCGCGGACCTTGTGGCTGGACCTGCGCGACCGCATCCTGCCCAACGACAGCCTCTATCTCAGCATTGCGTCGGCCGCGCCGGACTTCGACGCCGCATCGCTCGACGGCGCGCGCATCCGCCTCGTCTTCAAGCCGCGCGCCGAGGCGCTGAAGGAACATGTCGCCGACCGGCTCAACCAGGTGAAGGACAATTGGGCCTTCCTCGTCGAGGAGCATACCGCCTCGCGCCGGGCCGCGCTCTACCAGCGGCTCTATGGCGACATCACCGATCTGCTGCGCGTCGATCCCTACAATGCGGAGGCGCGCACCTATTGGGCGGATATCGATTACCGCCCCGAGAACCTGCCGCCCTTCACCCAGCCCAAGCCGCCCGCCGGCGTGCCGCTCTGGGCCTTCCGCCAGCTCGAAGACCTGAAGCTCGTCCGCCGGTTCGTCGACTGGTGGATCGACAAGAGGCAGGTGCCCTATGGCGATTTCGGCGGCGGCATCTCCGACGACACCGATCTCACCCAGCAATGGCCCGGCCTCGCGCTGATGGGGGTCGAGCCCGATCGCATCAACGCCTCGCTGCGCGCGCTGTCGGATGCGGTCTACAAGAACGACATGATCGTGAACGGCCTCGGATACATCACCACCGACGAGCTGCACGCCTATGAGGAGGGGCTCAATTCCAACGCCGAGCGGCTCTATCTGAACTGGGGCGAGCCCAAGACGGTCGAGCGCCTGATGGACAATGTGCGCGGGCTGCAACGGGTGATCCTGCGCAATCCCGCCGGCCATGTGCATTTCGCCAGCAACTGGTACGGCGGCCGCAAGATCTACCGCGAGGGGCCGTGGGAGTGGCAGAAGCCCTATGGCTATTCCGTGATGCACGTCCCGATCCTGATCGGCCTCTACAACGGCAATCCGGCGGCGCGCGGGCTGGTCACAGGGCTGATGGACGGCTGGCTCGCCCACGGCAAGCAAGGCGCGGACGGCCGCTGGAGCTTCCCCAACGAGATCAACTGGCGCACCGATGCCGAACGTCAGGGCGACGGCGGCGGGGCCACGCTGCCGCTCCAGACGGCATGGGCGGCGTGGCGCTTCACCGGCGACGCGCGCTATCTCCGCCCGATCGAGGCGCGGCTCGACAAGGCGGGGCCGGCGGCGCTCTCCGAGTTCAACGAGAATGGCTTCGCGGCGCTGCCCGACGGCGCTGCATGGCGTGCGAAGATCGGCCGGCCGGGCAATGCCTTCACCCGCTATGCCGCGTGGGACGGTAGCGGCGACAGGCACTGGCTGGAGGAACTCCACGCCGACGCCATCGCCGAGAAATCGCAGCGCATGGGGATGATGACTGAGGGCCATTGGTGGTCCGACCGGGTGGAGCAGCCCAACGAGATCCTCCAGCGCGAGCGTCTCGGCGGCATCGCCAACAGCCGCGGCCAGAGCTGGCCCGGCAACACGGTGAGCTGGCGCTTCGAGGAGCCCGACGCCGCCGAGGCGGTCGCGATCCTGATGCCGGGCGCGACGCCCGACCGGTTCCGCGTGATCGCCTACAACACCACCGGCCGCGTCCAGCGCGCGACGATGACGGGGTGGAGCGTCACCGCCGGCGAATGGGCGATGACCGGCGGCGCCGCGCCCCGGACGCTGACGCTGGAGCGCAGCGCCTCCACGGAGGTGGCGTTCCCGCCCGGCGAAACCACGCTCGACTTCGCGCTGACCAACGCCGCGACGCCGGTCGAGCAGCGGCCCGATCTCGGCATTGGCGCGGATGATATCGCGCTCGCCGGGCGGCGGGTGACGCTGACGGTCCACAGCCTCGGCGCGCAACCGACGACGGGCGGGCAGGCGATGCTCGTCGCCGCCGACGGGCGGCCTGTGGCAACCGCGCCCCTCCCCGCACTCGACGCGCCGACCGACCTGCTGCCCCGCACGACGACCGTGCGGCTGGCGATCCCGGCCGGTGTCGATCCCGCCACGCTGTCCGCCGAGGTGACGCTCCCCGGCGGAGCGGCGGAGGTGACGCGGCTCAACAACCGCATGGCGCTGCCCCGCCGATGAGGATCGCCCGGCGCGAGCTGCTGGCGGGGGCCGGCGCGGCGTGGTTCGCCACCGGGGTCGCGCGGGCCGCCTCGCCCGCCGATCTCCGCGCGGCGCTGGACGAGGCGGCGCATCTGCCGCCGGATGCCGCCCTCGCGAAGCTCGCGCCGTTCGAGGCCCCGACCGGGCCACTGCGTCTCGATCTGGAGGCCGCCCGCGCAGGCCTCGCGATCGACGTGGCGCTGCTCCGGCATATCCCGTCGGGTCGCCCCTATCGCGTCACGCCCCGATCCGGCGCATGGCGCTCGCCCCAGCCGAACGCCGACGCCATCGACGCCGACACCGCCGCCCTGCGCGCGGATGCTGACGCCGGCATCCTCCCGCCCCGCCCGCTGATCGAGCGGACCATGGCCGGCCTCGCCAAGACCCGCGCCGAGACGCCCGCCGCCGCCGCGCTCGACCGGCAGGCCGCCTTACTCGACGCGCTTCGCCCCAAGGCTCCCGCCGAAGCCGGTCTGGGCCGCCTGCCCGGAGGCGCCGAGGCCTATACGCTGCTGCTGCGCCGGACATCGGGCAACGCCGCCGACCCGCTCGTCCTCGAACACCGCCTCGTGGAGGAACGGGACGCGCTCCACGCCCGCGCCGCCCGGCTGTTTGATCGCATCGGCGTGGCAGACAACGAGATCGGCGCCCGCTATTCCACGCTCTGGCGCGACCCGCGCTGGCTCTATCCCGATGACGACACCGGCCGCGCACAAGCCGTCACCGACATGCGGCACATGCTCGCCAAGGCCCGCGCCCGCCTCCCCGCCGCCTTCGGCACGCTGCCGCCCTGGTGCGCGGATGTCGATGTCCGCGCGCTCAGCGCCGAGGAGATCGCAGCAGGCCGCAACGGCTATCGCGAGGTGCCCACGCCCACCCGGCGCGGCGCCTATATCGTCGATCTCAAGGCGATCCGCCGCCGCCCGCGCTGGACCTTGCCCTCGGTGGTCGCGCACGAACTGCTGCCGGGGCATATGGTGCAGCTCGGCCTTGAGGCGGAGACGCCGCCGCACCCGCTGCGGCTCACCTATGCGGCCGCCTTCGTCGAAGGCTGGGGCATCCATGCCGAGCAGCTTGCGGGCGAGGAAGGCGCCTTCGCCGATCCCCGCGACGAACTGGGCCATATCCACTGGCTGCTGTTCCGCGTCTGCCGCGCGCTCGCCGATATCGGCATCCACCTCCACGGCTGGACCCGCGCCGACACCCTGAAGCGCCTCGTCGCATGGCAGGGCGAGCCCGCTTATTTCGCCCCCTTCGCCACCGAACTCGACCGCATCGCCGTCGAGCCCGCCAGCCGCCTCGCCGAGGCGACGGTCTGGCTCGCCCTCGCCGACCGGATGCACGGACCCGACGACATCGCCCGCCACCGCGCCCTCCTCGACGGCGGCCGCATTCGCATGGAGCAATGGCCGATATGACGATGACCCGCCGCGAGGCCTTCGCCGCCACCGGAGCCGGAGCCGCCCTGCTCGTGCCGGGCGCGGCCTCTGCCGCCCCGACGCCACAGCCGGAAGCCTTCCCGTGGCGCCGCGGCCTGGATGGGCAGCGCATCGCCGATCTCGGCGACGGGCGCTTCCTCAACCCCGTCATGGCGGGCGATCGCCCCGATCCCGCCATCCTGAAGGACGGCGCGGATTATTACATGACCTTCTCCAGCTTCGATTCCTATCCGGGGCTGGTGATCTGGCACTCGCGCGATCTGGTGAGCTGGCGGCCGATCGGCCCGGCGCTCCACCGCAATATCGGCGCGGTGTGGGCCGTCTCGCTGGCGAAGCATGACGGCCGCTACTTCCTCTATATCCCGGTGAAGGCCGAGCCCAATTCGATCTTCGTCATCCACGCCGACCGCATCGAAGGCCCGTGGAGCGAGCCGGTCGACCTCGGCCTCCATCACCATATCGATCCCTGCCACGTCGTCGGCGAGGACGGGAGCCGCTGGCTGTTCCTCTCGGGCGGGGATCGGGTGCGGCTGGCCGACGACGGGCTCTCGACCGTGGGGCCGATCGAGCATGTCTATGATCCGTGGCATTATCCGGCGGACTGGGTGGTCGAGGGCTTCTCGCCGGAGGGGCCGAAGCTGGTCCGTCACGATGGCTGGTTCTATCTCATCACCGCCGTGGGCGGCACCGCCGGGCCGCCGACCGGCCATATGGTGATCGCGGCGCGCTCCCGCTCGATCCATGGCCCGTGGGAGAATTGCCCCGCCAACCCGCTCGTCCGCACCACGAGCAGCGCCGAGCGCTGGTGGTCGCGCGGCCATGCCTCGCTGGTCGAGGGGCCGGCGGGGGACTGGTGGGCGCTCTATCACGGCTATGAGGCAGGCTACTGGACGCTCGGGCGGCAAACGCTGCTCGATCGGGTCGAGTGGACGCCGGACGGCTGGTTCCGCATGACCGGCGGCGATCTCTCCCGCCCGCTCCCCAAGCCGCGCGGCGGGCAGGCGGTGCCGCACGGCATGGCGCTCTCCGATCCGTTCGACGGCCTAGACCTCGGCACACGCTGGAGCTTCTTCCGCCCCCGCCCCGACGAGGCCGCGCGCGCTCGGGTAGCAGGCGGAACGCTCCACCTCGCCGCGAGCGGCACCGCGCCGGTGGATTCCTCGCCCTTGCTCCAGATCGCGGGCGACACTGCCTATCGCTTCGAATGCGATATCGAGATCGATCCGGGCACGACCGCCGGCCTGCTGCTGTTCTACGACGACCGGCTCTATTGCGGGCTCGGCTTCGACGGCGAGCGCTTCGTCACTCACCAGTATGGGCAGGAGCGCGGCCGCCCCGCCAACCCGCACGGGCGGCGGATGCGGATGCGCGTCACCAACGATCGCCACATCGTCACTTTCGACACCAGCGGCGACGGCGGCCGGACATGGCGGCGCTTCGATCGTGGCATGGAGGTGTCGGGCTATCATCACAATGTGCGCGGCGGCTTCCTGATGCTGCGCCCCGGCCTCTACAGCGCCGGCCGGGGCGAGGCCCGCTTCCGCGATTTCCGCTATCGCGCGCTGGGCTGAGCGCCCGGCCGCCGCTTGCCCGACGTTACGGGGGCGGCACCCATACTAAAGTCTAGACCCGCTATACCCTGTGCCCGAGCACCCATACCAATGTTCGATAGAAGGCCTGTCCTCACTGACGCTATTGCTAACGCAGATCATCAGTTACGGTTCTCCTGTGTCATGGCGTTTCGATGTCTTTGCAAGGAGTTGGTCATGATATCGAGCACTGCCATCCTGGATCTGGAGAGCCGGAACGAAGCATCGGGCGGCCATATTTCATCCAGCCCGACCACTTTTTTCGGAAGCCCGCTTCCGATCATTTCCAATGATCATGGGCAGGCCACCGAACAGAAGCTCGCAACCTTGAAGCTCGTCCTGACCCAGGCGCAGCAAACCGTGTCGAGCGACCCGATGGGCGCCAAGCGCTTCGTCGATCGCGCCCTCGAACTCCTGTCCGCCATGGCCGGCAGGACTGTCGCGGATGACAGCGCTTACGACAGCGGCGGCCTTGCTTCGTGGCAGGTCCGCCGGGCCAAGTCGATGATCGAGGCGCGGCTGAGCGGCCGGCTCCTCGTTTCCGATCTCGCCTCCACGGTGCGGCTGAGCCCGAGCCATTTCGCGCGCGCCTTCAAGCGGACGATGGGCTGCTCGCCGCACCATTATCTGCTCAAGCGCCGGATCGAATGCGCCAAGGAGCGGATGCGGACGACCGACGAACCGCTCGCCCAGATCGCGCTCGCCTACGGCTTTTCGGATCAGGCCCATTTCACGCGCTGCTTCAAGCGCCACGAAGGGGAGACCCCGACCGCTTGGTATCGCCGCGTGACGAGCGAGAGCGCCCGCAGCCGGGTGCTGGCCTGACGCTCAGCCCGCGCCCAAGGCCCGGAGCGCGCCCGGCCGCACGCCATAATGGCGATGGAAGGCCCGGCTCAGCGCCGCTTCGGACTGATAGCCCACGTCGGCGGCGATCTGGGCGATGGTCGCCCGGCCGCCGAGAAGCTGCTGCCGCGCGAGGCCCAGCCGCAATTCGGTGAGGAAGGCGAGCGGCGCCAGCCCCGAGGCGGCGCGGAAGGCCCGCACCAGCGTCGCGCGGGACGACACGGCGCGTTCGGCCAGTTCCTCCAGGCTCCAGTCCCGCGCGGGCTCGCGCAGCATCGCCATCATCGCGCGCGACGTCGCCGGCTGGCCGAGCAGGCGCAGCACGCCCGACGAGGTGCCCGCCGCCTCCAGATGCCCGCGCAGCAGCATCATGAACAGCGCGCTGGCGAGATCCGTCGCAATCGCGGCGGCACCGGCGGCGTCGATATCCAGCTCGTCGCGGATGCCCTCCAGCATCGCATGGTGCCGCTCGGTCGCGCGGAGCACCACCACCTCGGGCAGCACCGCGACGATCAGGCTCTGCGGCGCCGCCTCGAAATGGAGGCGCCCGCAGACCAGCTCGGTATCCGTCTCGACGCCGGGGCTCCTCTTGATGCGGATGGCGTTGCGATATTCCACCACCGGCGCGCGCCGGCCGCCGCCGCTTCCCGTCCGCGCGCGCACGACATGCGGGTCGCCGTGGGCCAGCAGCAGCACGTCCCCGATCCCGAGGCGCAGCGCGCCATGGCCGGGGCGGTCCAGCAGGCACTCGCCCCGCGTGACGATGTGGAAATAGGCCCAACCGGGGCCGGCGGCATCGTGCGGCGCCGCCCAGTCGCCGCCGAAGCGGCAGAGATCGTCGAGAATGGGCCGCACCCTGAGCAACGGCGCCAGCACGCTCAGCGGATCGTCGATGCCGGCCTCCATCCCGTCCCGCCTCCCGTCATACGCCGCACTTTCCCGCCATTTGTCGAAAAGATGCTCGGCGTGCCGGATAAATTCAATACGTCTCCGAATCGGGTTAATAACGATCTGCCCTCAAGGGATTTGAGCTGCACCGTCTTCGAGGAGGTTGATGATGGACGATCGTAAGACAGGCCTGACGCACGCCACCGGTGCGCCCGTGGCCGACAACACCAACATCCTGACCGCTGGCCCGCGCGGCCCGGCGCTGCTTCAGGATGTGTGGCTGATCGAGAAGCTCGCCCATTTCGACCGCGAGGTGATCCCGGAGCGACGGATGCACGCCAAGGGCTGGGGCGCCTATGGCAGCTTCACCGTCACCCACGACATCACCCGCTACACCAAGGCGAAGATCTTCTCCGAAGTCGGCAAGAAGACCGATCTGTTCATGCGCTTCTCGACCGTCGCCGGCGAGCGCGGCGCGGCCGACGCCGAGCGCGACATCCGCGGCACGGCGATCAAATTCTACACCGAGGAAGGCAATTGGGACATCGTCGGCAACAACACGCCGGTGTTCTTCTTCCGCGATCCGATGCGCTTCCCGGACCTCAACCATGCCGTCAAGCGCGATCCGCGCACCGGCCTGCGCTCGGCCGACAACAATTGGGACTTCTGGTCGCTGCTGCCCGAGGCGCTGCACCAGGTGACGATCGTGATGTCGGATCGCGGCATCCCGAAAAGCTTCCGGCACATGCATCTGTTCGGTAGCCACACCTTCGCGATGATCAACGCCGCCCATGAGCGCGTCTGGGTCAAGTTCCACTTCCGCACCCGGCAGGGCATCGAGAACCTCTCCGACGCCGACGCCGCGCAGGTCGTGGCCGGCGACCGCGAGAGCCATGGCCGCGACCTGTTCGAGAGCATCGAGAAGGGCGACTTCCCGCAATGGACCCTCTTCATCCAGGTGATGACCGAGGAACAGGCCCGCACCCACAAGCACAACCCGTTCGACCTCACCAAGGTATGGCCGAAGGCGGACTATCCGCTGATCGAGGTCGGCGTGATGGAGCTGAACCGCAATCAGGACAACTACTTCGCCGAGGTCGAGCAGGCCGCCTTCTCGCCTGCCAACATCGTGCCGGGCATCGGCTTCTCGCCCGACAAGATGCTCCAGGCCCGCCTCTTCTCCTATGGCGATGCCCAGCGCTACCGCCTCGGCGTCAACTTCAACCATATCCCCGTCAACGCGCCCAAATGCCCGTTCCATTCCTATCACCGCGACGGCGCGATGCGGACGGACGGCAATCTCGGTGCGACGCTGAGCTATCATCCCAACAGCGCCGATCTCTGGGCCAACCAGCCCCAGTTCGCCGAGCCGCCGCTGGCGCTCGACGGCCAGCCCGCCGAGCATTGGGATCATCGCGTCGATGACGACCATTGGGAACAGCCGGGCAATCTGTTCCGCCTGATGTCGCCGGAGCAGCAGCAGGCGTTGTTCGACAACACGGCGCGCGGCATGGGCGACGCGGCACTCCACATCAAACAGCGCCACATCGCCAACTGCACCCGCGCCGACCCCGCTTATGGCGCGGGCGTCGCGGCGGCTCTCGGCCTCGCGCTGAGCGAAGCGGCGGAATAAGCCACGCGCGGGGGGCTCCGTTCGATCGAGCGGAGCCCCTCTTCTTCTTCCGCCTCAGACGAGCGGAGCGCTCTGCCCGCCCCGCGGGTGGAGCATCGCCTCCAGCAGGCGCAGGTTGCGCTCCAGCCGCTCGCGCCCCAGCCCGCCGCCGATCGAGACGCGCAGCCGCCGCTCGGCCAGCGGCTCCACCGCGAAGGCGTCGCCGGGCACCACCGACAGCCCTGCCGGGCGCAGCGCGTTGAGGATCTCGTGGATCATCACCCCATCCTCCAGCCGGAGCCAGAGGTGATAGCCCTCGGGGTGCGCGCGCCAGTCGATGCCGTCGAGGATATCCGCCGCCAGCCCCCGCCGCCACGCCGCCTCGGCGCGCACCTCTTCGATCAGGCGGGCATAGGTGCCGTTCTCCAGCCACGCGGTCACCAGCGCCGCGTTGAGGGGGGCGGCCATCACCGCCGTCGCGTGCAGATCGATCGCGGCGCGCATCGCGTCCTTCACCGAGGGCGCGCGCAGATGCGCGATGCGCAGGCTCGGCGAGAGGATCTTCGAGACGCTGGCGATATGCCATGTCCGCTCGGGCGCGAGCGCCGCGAGCGGCGGGAGAGGCTCGGCGGGAAGCTGGCCGTAGGCGTCGTCCTCGATGATCGCCAGATCGTGCCGGCGCGCGATCCCGGCGATGGCGCGGCGGCGTTCCGGCCCCAGCGTCGCGGTGGTGGGATTGTCGTTGGTCGGCACGACATAGATCGCCCGCACCCGCTCCGCCCGGCAGGCGGCGTCGAGCGCATCGGGATCGATCCCCTCCGCGTCGCCCGCCACCACGCGCAGCGTCAGCCCATAGGCCCGCGCCAGCGCGAGGAAGCCTGAATAGGCATAGCGCCCGACGCAGACGACATCGCCCGGCCGGAGCTGCGCCCGGATCGCGGCGTGGAGCGCGTGCTGACCGCCCGCCGTCACCAGCACCATGTCCGGCCCGGCCTCGACGCCGCGCGTCTCCAGCAGGCGCGCCGCCGCCTCGCGATCCTCCATCGCGCCGCCCGCCGGCTGATAATGGAGCCGTGACGCCGCCCCGTTCTGGAAGAGCATCGCCGTGCCCTGCGTCCACGCCTCGGCCAGCGCCGTGCGGGGGACGGGCGGCATGTTCATGCCGGTATCGGCGGGAACGGCGTCCTCCTCCCCTCCGAACGCGGCCGGGCGCGCGCGCACGAAGCTCCCGCGACGGCCGTCCGCCTCGATCAGGCCGCGCCGCCGCGCCTCGTCATAGGCGCGGGTGATCGTGGTGAGGTCCACGCCCAGCCGCTCGGCCAGCGCCCGCTGCGGCGGCAGGCGATCGCCCGGCGCCAGCCGCCCCGCCTCGACATCGCGCTCCAGCTCCGCCGTGATCGCCAGATATTTCGGCCCTTCCGCCTTCTCCAGATCGGGATGCCAGTTTTGCATACGGACATAACCTTGACTTTGCACGGCAACATATCCATACAAACAACCGTACAGAGTTGCAATGCTTTCCATACAGCATGAGTCGGGATTTTCGACATGACTGAGGACGCAGGCCGCGAATGGCCCAAACTGGAACCGATCCGCACCGGAATCCGCGGCCGCTGCCCCCGTTGCGGCAAGGGCCATCTGTTTCAGGGCTTCCTGAAGCTCCGCTCCCACTGCGAGTCCTGCGGGCTCAGCTATGACTTCGCGGACCCGGCGGATGGGCCGGCCTTCTTCGTGATCTGCTTCGGCTGCGTGCCCAGCGTGATCTTCGCGCTGATGCTCCAGATCCTCTACGATCCGCCCTTCTGGGTGCATCTGTTCACGACGCTGCCGATCCTGCTCCTCACCTGCGTGCTGCCGCTGCGCCCGCTGAAAGGCTGGCTGGTATGCAGCCAGTTCTTCTACAAGGCGCGCGAGGGCCGGCTGGCCGCGCCGTGGACGCCCTTCGCCGGCGGCGCCGAGGTGCCCGCGCCGACCCAGTTCCTGGATCGCTGACATGGACATCCGGAAGGCCCGGAAGGCCGCGGCCTCCTATCTTGCCGCGCAAGGCAAGGCGGTGGACGCCGAGATCGTGCGCAAGGGCGGCGGGGATGACTTCCCGGAGGTCGCCATCGCGGTGGCGCTGCTGCGTCAGGACGGGGACGAACTCGGGCGCTACGAACGCGCGCTGCGATCCTATGCCGACCCCGGCTTCTGGGATGCCGAGATCGCGGAGGCGGCGCTCGCCTATCACGATCAGGGCCTGATCGCGCGCGCCGCACTCGACGGGCGCGAGTTGTTCGCGATGCATCGCGACTAGGGCGCATTTCGCCCGGAAACGTCCAAAGCAGAGGGAGTCGTGCAATCTTCGGCGCGGATTCCGCTGCACCGTCACAGGCTTCCTCATGACGGGAGGCAGGCCCACCATGTCATTCCTGGGTATCGTCGGCAGCCGGCACGGCCCGGCATTATCCGCGTCCTCGCAGGAGCCCGACTTCAGCCTTTTCGTCACGCTCGGCCTGACGACCTTCTGTCACGTCCCAGAACGGGGATGGCGGGGGAACGATAATGCCGGGCGGCGCGGCGCCATGCTCAGCCTGGTGCCCTCCGCCGACTGACTCAGGCCCTCGGCGCCGCCACCGAAGCGCGGCGGATCAGCGAGGAGTGGAAGAGCGACGGCTCATCCTCCGCCCCGTCGCCGAAATCCCCGATCAGCTTGAGCGCGGCGGAGCGCGCCATCGTCGCGATCGGCCAGCGCACCGTCGTCAGCGGCGGCCAGATATGGGCCGCGACCGGCGTGTCGTCGAACCCGATGATCGACAGGTCGCCCGGAACGTCCAGCCCGCGCACCCGCGCCGCGTGGAGCACGCCCGCCGCCATCTCGTCGTTGGAGGCGAAGATCGCGGTCGGGCGCGGCAGCAGGTCGAGCAGCTTGTCGGCGGCGGCCACGCCGGATTCGAAGGTGTAGTTGCCCTCCACCACCAGCCCGCGCGGCAGCTTGATGCCGGCCTCCTGCAACGCCGCCTCGAACCCCGCGCGCCGCTCGGCGCCGGACCGGAAGCCCGATGGCCCGGTGACGAGCCCGATCCGCTTATGCCCCTGCGCGATCAGGAAATGCGTCGCCTCCTGCACGGCGTCGCGATCGTTGGAGGCGACCATATGGTCCGCATCGTCCAGCTCGGCCGAGCCCATGCGGACATAGCGGCAGTTCGCGTCGCGGCAGAGCTGCGCCAGCCGGTCGTCCTCCGAGATCGGCGGCAGCAGCACCACGCCATAGAGCCGGTGGCGCTGGAGGAAGGCGTGGATGTCGTCCAGCATCGTCCGCGAGCCGCGATCGACCGGGCGGACGATCAGCTCGAACTCGGTGTCGCGCAGCGCGTCGAGAATGCCCTGCTGGGCGTTCATCACCATCTGCGCGTTCGGATTGTCGTGGACGAGCCCGATCAGATAGTTGCGCCCCAGCGCCAGCGCGCGCGCCTGAGGATTGGGGATGTAACCCGTCTCGCGGATCACCTCCTCCACCCGCTTGCGCGTCTCTTCATTGAGCAGCGGCGAGCGGTTGATCACGCGACTGACCGTCTTCTTGGAGACGCCGGACAGCCGGGCGATGTCGTTGATGGTCGGTTTGACGGACGGCTTCGCGGACGCGTCGCGGATCATCGATATCCCCTTTCCCGCCGCTCTAGCGCCCTTCGCCGGATCACGCCAACATCCTTTCGCCGGTGCGATGCCACCGGTGACAGGAAAGGCTCCCCGCGCCCGACGCGGCACATCCGATGAAAGGAGCCGCGAGCGTCAACCGATTTGCCGCACCGCATCTTCCCGCGCGCCGATCTTCATTTGCCGCTTCAGAAAAGCGCCGGATGGAACGACGTTTTGCACTGCCGTCATATTATTGCCGGGGCCGACACACGGGAAAGAATATCGGCACAGATTTCCGGAGCCGCGCGGAGCACGCGCCGAAACAGCGCCCACGTCGAATCTGCTGTTCTATTTTGGGTCGATCGCAGGATGTCCGCGATCGTCATTTTTCGCGGTAGAACGGCTGAACATCGCTCGTTTCCGGCATGTCTGCATCAGCCGGAAATCGGGCGATCTCTCTCCCCATCCTGTCTTACGGATTTCTCGCGAGAGTATTAACGAATTGAGGCCTATTGACCGAGGGCTTGAACAATTCGATCAGCATATTAGTATTGATCTTCTTCCAACGCATCCGATCTCGGAGATACTCGTGAACGACAGCGATTTGATCGGCCTGACCGCAGATATTGTTTCGGCACATGTCAGCCACAACAATGTCGCGGCCACCGATGTGCCGCAACTGATCCGCAGCGTCTTCGAAGCGCTCGACAAGGTCGGCAAGCCCGTGGTCGTCGCCGAGCCGGAGCCCGAGCCCGCGGTGTCGATCCGCGCCAGCATCAAGCCCGATTATCTCGTCTGCCTGGAAGACGGGAAGAAGCTCAAGATGCTGAAGCGCTATCTGCGCACCAACTACAATATGTCGCCCGAAGAATATCGCGCGAAGTGGGGCCTGCCGAAGGATTATCCGATGGTCGCCCCCTCCTATCGCGAGACGCGGAGCGCGCTTGCGCACCAGATCGGCCTCGGCCGCAACAAGGTCGCCGCGCCGGCTGCGCCCGCCGCCAAGGCGCCGGCGAAGAAGGCCGCCGCGAAGCAGGCCCCGGCCGCAAAGGCCGCCGCTCCCGCCCCTGCGAAGAAAGCCGCGGCTCCCGCCAAGGCCGCCGGGAACGGAACGAAGAAGGCCGCCAAGACGACCGCCCCTGCCGCCGACGCCGCGCCGCGCAAGCGCCTCGGCATCCGCACCGCCAAGGCCGCCGCGAAGGCGCACCTGAACTCCTGATCCGCCCGAGGCGCCCGGCCGCATCGTCGTGCCGGGCGTCTCGTCGGATAGCGGTGTCTGGAAGGCGGACGTGCCTGCACGGCCATGGGGCCGCATTGCGCGGACAGCCATAGGACGCGATTAACGAGTTGCGTGGCGTTTCCGGATGCTTTCCGAGATTTCCCGCCAGATCTCGGATACGGCGACGACATTGCCCATGCTGATCTGGCGCTCGCTCACCTCCAGCGCGCGGTCGCCAAACAATTCCATCAGGGATATCGCCAGCCGGTCGACCTTTCCGGCGCGATCCTGCTCGCCCGGCTTCTCCGTCCCCCCGTCGGCCAGCATCTCTTCCCTCCAGATATTTCGGATGGCCAACAGGGCGGATCACCACATTTACTCGCGGCATCAGGCTATATCCGCCGTACATGTCCGTCCAGCTACCAACAAAGCGGGGTTCCGGCGTATCGTCGCAAGTTGAGACAGCTTAATCCGAAAGTAGGATGCATCCACCCGGCCGGCATTGATTTCGCGGTTCCGGGCGGGCGCGTCCGCGCTTGCGGGCGGACGGGCGGGCCGGGTACGATCGCGCGGTCTTCGTTCCGTATCCGGGAAATCCCATGGCCCTGTCCCTCTACGACGTCAGCGTTCCGGTCTTCATCCGCTCGCTCCGCAATCTGTCCGCGATCCTCGAAAAGGGCCGGCTTTACGCCGACGAGAATGGCCTGCCGCACGGCACGCTGCTCGACGCCCGGCTGATCGAGGACATGTCCGCCTTGCCCGCCCAGATCCAGCGCGCGAGCGACGCCGCCAAGTTCGTGGCGGTGCGCGTCGGCGGCCTCGCCCCGGTTGCGATGGAGGACAATGAGGCGAGCTTCGACGATCTCCAGGCGCGCATCGCCGCCACCATCGCGCTGCTGGAGCGCGTGCCCGGCGATGCGATGGACGGCCGCGAGGAGGACGACGTGACCGTCCAGACGCCCAAGCAGACGCTGCACTTCAAGGCGCGTGACTATGTGCTGCATTTCGCGCTGCCCAACTTCTTCTTCCATGTGACGACAGCGTACGACCTGCTGCGGCACAAGGGTGTGCCGATCGGCAAGATCGATTTCCTCGGCCGCCCCTGAAGGAGTCCGCTCATGTCCCGTCCCCCTCTCCCGCCCTTTACCCGCGAGACCGCGATCGAGAAGGTGCGCCTCGCCGAAGACGGCTGGAACAGCCGCGATCCCGAGAAGGTCGCGCTCGCCTACAGCGAGGACAGCCGCTGGCGGAACCGCGCCGAGTTCGCCACCGGCCGCGCCGAGATCATCGGCTTCCTCTCCCGCAAATGGGCGAAGGAACTAGATTATCGGCTCATCAAGGAGCTGTGGGCGTATGAGGGGAACCGCATCGCGGTGCGCTTCGCCTATGAATATCATGACGACAGCGGCAACTGGTTCCGCGCCTATGGCAACGAGAATTGGGAATTCGCCGCCGACGGGCTGATGATCCACCGCCATGCCAGCATCAACGAGCATCCGATCGCGGAGCGGGATCGCGCCTTCCACTGGCCGCTCGGCCGCCGGCCGGACGAGCATCCGGGGCTGAGCGACTTCGGCTTCTGAGCCCCTCCCCCGGAATTGCCGGTTCGGGAGCGGCGCGGCTGTGGCATGGTGCATCCATGCCGCGCCGCCCGCTCCTGCTCCTTCTCGCCGCCGGCCTCTGCGGGGCGAGCGCCCCGGCGGACAAGGCGCCAGCCCGCCATTTCGCGGCGCATTGCGAATCCGCGACCCTTCCGAATTTCGTGGTTCCGCTGAAGCGCATCGCGGGCCGGTCGAGCCTCGACTATGGCACCAGCACGCCCGATGCGTCGGGCACGCCGACGCTCGCCACGCTGGCGCGGCCCGGCATGCGGATCGAAACCCGCTTCGGGCAGCCGCGCGCCAATGACGTCGACGTAACCGAATATGGCAGCGCGCCGAACCATCAGGACGATGTCGCCTTCGGCCGGATCGTCGCGCTGTTCCGCTTCTGCGAGCCGGTGCGCTGAGCCGAAGCCTCAGCCCGTCCGCGCGTGGAGGAAGGCGTGGGCGGCGCGGTCGATCAGCAGCGGATCGTGGGCGCAGAGATGCTCCAGCCGATCGAGGCTGTCGCGGATGGCGAGCGTGGTGACGCCAGCCGGGTTCCACCCCGGATGCGGCGCGAAACGGCCGTGGAAGAGGTCCAGCCCGGCCAGCTCCGACACCCGGCAGCGCGGGAACAGCGCCACCAGCTCGCGGGCGGTGAAGAGGTGCGAGCTGAAGCCGATATGGCGTCCGTCCGCGAGATCGATGTCGAGCCGGTCCTGCTCATTGTCCTGCCGGAAGGCGCGCGCCGCGTGCAGGTCCGCGATGTAGATCGACGGCTGGCTCCCCACGGTGCGCACCGTCACGAACAGGTCGCCGTCGGTGACGCGGGTGAGCGCGGCGGCGGCCGTCTCGCGCTCCTCCGGTCCGAGATGGTTGAGCACGCCATAGAGGCAGAGCGTCAGGTCGAACGAGGCCTCTTCCTCCTGGTCGAGCGCGTCGAGCAGGTCGCCCACCTCGAAGGTCACGCCGATGTGCGGATCATCCGCGAGGTCGAGCCGCTCGCCCGCCAGCGCGATCATCTCGGGCGAGATGTCGATCCCGCGCGCGTCGATCGCGGTGAAGCCGAGGTCGCGCGCCCGCAGCACCAGCCGCAGCAGCCATGTTCCCGGCCCGCAGCCGGCGTCGAGGATGCGGATGGCGTGGCGGCCGCTGGTGCGCAGGCGGATCAGCGCGGCGTCGAGCCGCGCCCAGATCTCGCGGTCGGCGAAGGCATAGCCGCCGCTGAAATCGAACAGGGAGGCATGATCGCCGTCCGCATAAGCAAGATAATGCGCGCCCGCCGCGTCATAGGCGCCGGCGGCTTCGGGCGCGGTGCGCGGTGGCTTGGAGACGGGACGCAACTTGGCACGAAGGGCCATGGCGTTGTTCCTTGTGCAGGAGTCAGAGTGGCCGCGCGGGGTCGCGCAGGCCGGCGGTCGGGTCCGGCCGGTGGGTGCGGAGCGGGCGGAGCGGCGCATAGCCGGTCGGCTGCCGGTTCCGCCGGTAGCGTCCGCGGAACAGTCTCGCGCGGCCCGGCCGGGTGATGGCGATGACGACGAAGATGGCGGCGAGTGCGAGGAGCAGCATCGTCCCCTCCCCTCAAAGCCCGATGCGCGCGATGAGCGGCGCTTCAACAAGCTCGATGCGGCCATGGAAGAGATCGCATTCCGACTTTGCGAAGCCGAGTGCGGTCTCACGCGATCGGAAGCGGCCTTCCACGCGGCCGGCGGTGTCCTGAACCAGCCACCGCCCCCGCTCGTCCTGTCCGACGAGCAGGAGCGAGGACCAACTGTCGGGATCTTGAAGTTCCATAGGATGCCTGTCCCCTTGCCACCGATATGGCGGCGTGGAGATGGCGAAATAGGCGGGCGCGGCATTGGGATTCGAGAGGGCGGAAACCGCGCCCGCATTAGCTTCGCATAAGATCGGGCGCCTAGAGCAGCGTCCCCGACAGGATGACGAGCGCGATCGAGAAATAGATCACCAGCCCCGTCACATCGACCAATGTGGCCACGAACGGCGCCGACGCGCTCGCCGGATCGAAGCGCAGCCGCTGCAACAGGAAGGGCAGCATCGACCCCGCGAGTGACCCGAAGGTGACGATCCCGACCAGCCCCGCGCCCACCGTCGCCGCGATCAGCGGCCAGTGCGGTCCGTAATCGTAGAAGCCGAGATATTGCCACGCGCTGATCCGCACGACGCCCACCGTGCCGAGGATCGCGCCCAGCACCAGCCCCGCCGGCAGCTCGCGCAGCGCGACGCGCCACCAGTCCTTCAGCCGCACCTGCCCGAGCGCGAGCGCGCGGATGATGAGCGAGGTCGCCTGGCTGCCGCTATTGCCGCCCGAGCTCATGATGAGCGGGATGAAGAGCGTCAGCGTGATCGCCTTGGCCAGCTCCGACTCGAAATGCTGCATGGCGCTCGCCGTCAGCATCTCGGAGAGGAAGAGCGCGCAGAGCCAGCCCGCCCGCTTGCGGATCATCGCCAGGAAGCCGGTGTCCAGATAAGGCCGGTCGAGCGCCTCGACGCCGCCGAAGCGCTGCGCCTCCTCGGTATGCTTGTCGACGATCGCGTCGAGCACGTCGTCGACCGTGACGATGCCGAGCACGCGCTTGCCCGCATCCACCACCGGCACAGCGAGCAGGTCGTGCCGGCGGATCAGACGCGCGACGGCGCGGCGATCCATCTCGGGCGAGGCGACGACGGGATCGCGCTGGCGGGTCAGCTCCAGCACGGGCAGCGCGGGGTCGGCCGTCACCAGACGGCGCAGCGACACCGTGCCGACCAGCGCGTCCGTCTCGGGATCGACGATATAGATCGAATAGATCGTCTCGCGGCTGCGCTCGATCGTGCGGATATGGTCGAGCGTCTCGGCCACCGTCGCGGTCACGGGCACGGAGACGAACTCGGTCGTCATCATGCCGCCGGCGCTCTCGGGCGGATAGGCGAGCAGCCCGTCAAGCGTCGCGCGCGTCTCGCGGTCGAGCAGCGCGAGGATCGCCTCGCGCGGCGCGTCGTCCATCTCGCCCAGCACGTCGGCGGCGCGGTCGGCCGACATGGCGGCGACCAGAGGCACCGCCCGTTCGGGCCGCATCTCGGCGATCGCGGCCGAGGCGCCGAGAAATTCCGGCCGGTCGAGCACGATGACGGCGCGCGCTTCCGTCATGCGCGAGAGCGCACCGGCGGCGGCCTCCGGTTCGAGATGGCTCAGGGTTTCGGCCAGATCGGCGGCGCGCACATGGCGCAGATCGTCAGCCGGAGTCCGGGCGAAGCCGCCCGCTTTCACTTCTTCGTTCATCATTCACCTACCCGCCCGCACACCTGAGGCGGACAGCGGCAAGCGAATGCTTAGGCGGTCCCCCTCGGGCGTGCGGCGCTACTGGAACTGTCGCTGGACATGGGATCCTTCCCGAGGACGAACCGACGATAGCGCCGGTCCAAGGCCGCCCCTGAACCAGCCCGCACGGCCTGTCAACCAGGCGTCTTGCGATCGGGGGCCATGCTTATGGGAATCATATGCGAGCGGCGCACCGCGCTCTCGAATTCCAACGGCGGCGGCCCCTAATGGAGCGTCCTCGCGTGGGCATGGCGACCGGCATTCCGGCGTCCCCCGCGCACATGGGGACTATGATGACCAGCTTTCGAATGTTGCCGCTTGCCGCCTGCCTCCTCGCCTCGGCCCTCGCCGCGGCGCCCGCGCTGGCGGACGATGCGCCGGCCTCCACCTCGCCCTTCACCATCACCGGGTCGGCCGGCGTGTGGTCGCAATATCGCTTCCGCGGCATTTCCCAGTCCGACAACAAGCCCGTGTTTCAGGGTTCCGTAACGGTAGCGCACGCGTCCGGTTTCTATCTCTCGGCGTGGGGCTCGAGCGCGTCCTCTAACGACGCCGTCAACATCGGCGGCACCGAGATCGACGTCTATGGCGGCTACACCCACGCGCTCGGCAAGAGCGGCGTCACGGTCGACGGTGGCCTCTATGGCTACATCTATCCGGGCAGCAAGCGCGCGGTCGGGATCAGCGAGAACTATTATGAAGTCTACGGCTCGCTGGCCAAGACGCTCGGGCCGGTGACGGCGAAGGCGGGTGTGAACTGGGCGCCGAAGCAGGCCTATTTCGACGATTTCGCTACGGCCAGCCGGTACAATATGTACGTCTATGGCGAACTCGGCTTCGCGCTGAAGAGCCTGCCGGTCTCGTTCCACAGCCATGTCGGCCATACCGGCGGCGGGCTCGATTATGCCGGCCACGACTATGTCGATTACGCGGTCGGCGCGACCTACAAGTGGAAGGCGCTCGCCTTCGACCTCTCGGTCACCGGCACCAACCTGTCGAAGAGCGACACCCGCCCCTTCGACCTCGCCCTCAACACCGATGACTTCCACCGCGCGGCCAAGGCCGTGCTGGTCGGCTCGGTGAGCGCCTCCTTCTGACGGGAGCCTACCCATGCAGGACCTTCTCTGGATCGCACTCATGCTGGGGCTGGTGGGCATCACGCTCGCTTACGTCAGCCTCTGCGACAACACGTGAGGACAAGCCCATGACGCTCGACCTCTGGCTCGCCGCGATCACCGCGATCGGCCTTCTCTTCTATCTGGTCGCAGTGCTGCTGCGGCCCGAGCGCTTCTGACCGGAGCCCCGCCATGACCATCCAGGGATGGACCCTCATCATCGCCTTCTTCGGCGTTCTGCTCGCGCTCACCAAGCCTGTCGGCTTGTGGCTGCACGCGCTCTACGAAGGCCGCCGCACGCCGCTCCACGCCGTCCTCGGGCCGGTGGAGACGGGCTTCTACAAGCTCGCCGGCATCAACCCCAACGAAGAGCAGAGCTGGCGCCGCTACGCGATCCACATGATCGTGTTCAACGCCGTGCTGATGGCCTTCACCTATCTGATCCTGCGCGCGCAGTTCTTCCTGCCGCTCAACCAGAACCATTTCGCCGGAATGCCCGAGCACCTCGCCTTCAACACGGCGGTGAGCTTCACGACCAACACCAACTGGCAGAGCTATGCCGGTGAATCGACGCTGTCGAACCTGTCGCAGATGCTCGGCCTCACGATCCACAACTTCCTCTCGGCGGCGACGGGCATCGCGCTCGCCTTCGCGCTGTTCCGCGGCTTCGCGCGGCGCGAGACGACCGGCCTCGGCAATTTCTGGGCGGATGCCACGCGCATCACCCTCTATCTGCTGCTGCCGGTCTCGGTGGTGGTGGCACTCGTCTTCGTGGCGTGCGGCGTTCCGCAGACGCTGGCGGCGTCCACCGACATCACCACGCTCGAAGGCGTGAAGCAGACGCTCGCGCTCGGCCCGGTGGCGACGCAGGAAGTCATCAAGATGGTCGGCACCAATGGTGGCGGCTTCTTCAACGCCAACTCGGCGCACCCGTTCGAGAATCCGAGCGCCTTCACCAACTTCCTCCAGATGCTGATGATCCTGTGCCTCGGCTCGGGCCTGACCTGGTGCTTCGGCAAGGCGGTCGGCAACACCAAGCAGGGCTGGGCGATCCTCTCGGCGATGCTCATCATGCTGATGGCGGGCGTGGCCGTCTGCTACAGCCAGGAAGCGGCCGGCAATCCGGTGCTCCATCATCTGGGCCTCGGCGGCGCCAATATGGAGGGCAAGGAAGTCCGCTTCGGCGCGGCGGCCTCAGCCCTGTTCGCAGTGGTGACGACGGCGGCCTCGTGCGGCGCGGTCAATGCGATGCATGACAGCTTCACGGCGCTGGGCGGCCTCATCCCGCTGTTCAACATGCAGCTTGGCGAGGTCATCATCGGCGGCGTCGGCGCGGGCATCTACGGCTTCCTGCTCTTCGCCATCCTCGCGGTGTTCGTCGCTGGGCTCATGGTGGGCCGCACGCCCGAATATGTCGGCAAGAAGATCGAGGCCCGCGAGGTGAAGCTCTCGGTGCTGGCGATCGCGGTGCTGCCGCTCATCATCCTGGGCATGACCGCGATCAGCTCGGTGCTGCCGGGCGGCCTTGCGGGGCCGCTCAACAAGGGGCCGCACGGCTTCTCGGAGATCCTCTACGCCTTCACCAGCGGCGTCGCGAACAACGGCTCGGCCTTCGCCGGGCTCACCGCCTCCACGCCTTATTATGACGGCATGCTGGGCATCGCGATGTGGCTCGGCCGCTTCTTCATCATCGTGCCGATGCTGGCGGTCGCCGGCTCGCTCGCCGCGAAGAAGTACACCCCCGAGACCGCCGGTTCCTTCCCGACGACCGGTCCGCTCTGGGTCGGCCTGCTGGTCGGCATCGTGCTGATCCTCGGCGGGCTCACCTTCCTGCCCAGCCTCGCGCTCGGGCCCATCGCTGATCATCTCGCGATGATCCGCGGTCAACTCTTCTGACAGGACGACGCCCCATGGCTCGCACCGACAAGAAATCGCTGTTCACGGCGGACCTGATCCTGCCCGCGATCGGAGATGCCTTCCGCAAGCTCAACCCGAAGGAGCTGATCCGCAACCCGGTGATGTTCGTGACCGCCTGCGTGGCGGCGCTGCTCACCATCCTGCTCGTCGTCGGGCATGACAATCTGACGACCGGCTTCAAGCTGCAACTGGTCGTGTGGCTGTGGCTGACGGTGCTGTTCGGCACCTTCGCCGAAGCCCTCGCCGAAGGGCGCGGCAAGGCGCAGGCGGCATCGCTCCGCGCCACCAAAGCCGAACTGACCGCCAAGCGCGTCAAGGGGAGCGGCGTCGAAGCCGTCCCCGCCAGCGCGCTCCGCGTCGGCGACGTGGTGGTCGTGCAGACCAACGACCTCATCCCCTCCGACGGCGAGGTGATCGAAGGCGTCGCCTCGGTGAACGAAGCGGCCATCACCGGCGAGTCCGCGCCGGTGATCCGCGAGGCGGGCGGCGACCGCTCGGCCGTCACCGCCGGCACGCGCGTCATCTCGGACGAGATCAAGGTGCGCGTCACGGTGAACCCCGGCCAGGGCTTCCTCGATCGCATGATCGCGCTGGTCGAAGGCGCCGAGCGGCAGAAGACGCCCAACGAGATCGCGCTCACCATCCTGCTCGTCGGGCTGACGATCATCTTCCTGATCGCGGTCGGCACCATTCCGGGCTTCACCTCCTATGCGGGCGGCGCTGTGCCGATCGCGATCCTGGCGGCGCTGCTCATCACGCTGATCCCGACGACCATCGCGGCGCTTCTCTCCGCGATCGGCATCGCCGGCATGGACCGCCTCGTCCGCTTCAACGTGCTCGCCAAGTCGGGCCGCGCGGTGGAGGCGGCGGGCGACGTCGACACGCTGCTCCTCGACAAGACCGGCACGATCACCATCGGCGATCGCGCCGCGACCGAGTTCCGTCCCCTCGCCGGCGTCCGCGCGGAGGAGCTGGCCGAGGCCGCGCTCCTCGCCAGCCTCGCCGACGAGACGCCCGAAGGCCGCTCCATCGTGGCGCTGGCGCGCGAGAAGTTCCGTATCGCCGCGTCCGCTCTGCCAAGCGATGCGGAGGTGATCCCCTTCACCGCCCAGACCCGCATCTCGGGCGTGAAGATCGGCGCCACCGCCATCACCAAGGGCGCGGTGGACTCGATCCTGAAAGCCCTCCACCGCGAGCTGGTGGCGGCCAATGGCGACGACGCCGTCGACAAGCACGACGAGCGGGCGGAGCAGGAACTGCGCCGCACCACCGACGAGATCGCCCGCGCCGGCGGCACCCCGCTCGCAGTGGCGCGCGACGGCAAGCTGCTCGGCGCGATCTACCTCAAGGACATCGTCAAGGCCGGCATCCGCGAGCGCTTCGGCGAGCTGCGCAAGATGGGCATCCGCACGGTGATGATCACCGGCGACAATCCCCTCACCGCCGCCGCCATCGCGGCCGAGGCAGGCGTGGACGACTTCCTCGCGCAGGCGACGCCCGAGGACAAGCTGGCGCTGATCCGTCAGGAGCAGCAGGGCGGCAAGCTCGTCGCGATGTGCGGCGACGGCACCAACGACGCCCCTGCCCTCGCGCAGGCCGATGTCGGCGTGGCGATGAACACCGGCACGCAGGCCGCGCGCGAGGCCGGCAACATGGTCGATCTCGACAGCGATCCGACCAAGCTCATCGAGATCGTGGGCCTCGGCAAGCAGCTCCTGATGACGCGCGGCGCGCTCACCACCTTCTCGGTGGCGAACGACGTGGCCAAATATTTCGCGATCATCCCGGCGATGTTCATCGCGATCTATCCGGGCCTCGCGGTGCTCAACGTGATGGGCCTCAGGACGCCGCAATCGGCGATCCTCTCGGCGATCATCTTCAACGCGATCATCATCCCGATGCTGGTGCCACTGGCATTGAAGGGCGTGAAATACCGTCCGATCGGGGCCGGGCCGCTGCTCCGCCGCAACCTCGCCATCTATGGCCTCGGCGGCATCCTCGTCCCCTTCGTCGGCATCAAGCTCATCGACCTGGCCGTGAGCGGCCTCGGTCTCGCCTGAGGATTTCATCATGGCCAAGGACTTCACCACCTCATTGCGCCCCGCCTTCACGATGACCGCCGGTTTCGCGGTGCTGTTGGGGCTCGTCTATCCGCTGGCGATCACCGGCGTCGCGCAGGCCGTCTTCCCCCACCAGGCCAATGGCAGCCTGGTGACGGACAAGGCCGGCAAGGCCATCGGCTCCGAGCTGATCGGCCAGGCCTTCGCTTCCGATCGCTACTTCCACCCCCGCCCGTCGGCGGCGGGCAAGGGCTATGACGGCACGGCCTCGTCCGGCTCAAACTACGGCCCGACGAGTCAGCCGCTCGCCGACCGCGTGAAAGGCGACGTCACGAAGCTCTCCACCGAAGCCCCCGGCCGCGCGATCCCCGCCGACCTCGCGACCGCCTCGGGATCAGGCCTCGACCCGGACATCTCACCGGACGCCGCCTTCTTCCAGGTCGACCGCGTGGCGAAGGCGCGCGGCCTCGGCGTCGACGTGGTGCGCCAGCTCGTCACGCGCAGCATCGATACGCCGGCGATCTCCTTCCTCGGAGACCCCCGCGTGAACGTGCTGGCGCTCAACCGCGCACTCGATGCGCTCGGCCACCCCGAGCCGTGACGCGCCTGCCGCCCCTGCTTCGCGCGGGGGCGGCGTTCCGCCCGGCAGCCTGGGAACGGATGATGGACCAGAAGAACAAGCGCCTCCTGCGCTGGACGCTGCGACCGTTCGGCCTACTCCTGCTGGCGGCGGCCTATGGCGTCGGCCACATCCTCGTCGCGATCAGCGCGCCCGTTCCCGCAGAGCAGCCACCGCTGGTCTATCTTCTGTCACTGGTTGCCTTCGCGCTGGGCAGTGCCGGCGCCGCATTGCTTCTGGAAGGGCATCACCTGTTCGACCGGGTCCGCATCTCCGAGCGCTGGATCTCGCGCGCGCCGGCCGCGCTTGAGGAATCCCGCTGGTCGTCCGACGATCCTCCGGTCGATCCCGAACCAGCCGCCCCCCATGGCCGGATGACCGCCTGAGCCCCGGAACCGTCGCCTCGCCCCGCCTGTTTCAGCAGTGATACGATCAACCCGAAAGGCGAGGCGCCATGGCCAGCGGGCCGACGATCGAAATTCCCCATACGCTCGGCCGGCAGGAAGTGCGCCGGCGGCTCGCGAACCGGATCGGGGAACTGCCGCAGCACATCCCCGGAGGCGTCGCGCAGATGACGACCGCCTGGCCGGGCGAAGATCGCATGACCGTCCACATCGTGGCGCTCGGGCAATCCGCGAACGCGACGATCGATATCGAAGACCGAATCGTGCGCGTTGGTCTCATTCTACCACCGATTCTTTCCTTCATGTCCGGAGCCATCTCGGCAGCGATTCAGCGTGGGGGAGAGGAGCTGCTGCTGCCCGATCATTCGGGGTAAGCCTGCTGGCGCGTGTCCGGATGTTGCAGCGCCCACCTCTTCCCGGACCCCGATTTTCGCGATCAACGCGCCTCGGAAGTACGGCTCAATGCGGTTTTCCGAGTATTGATGTGATAAATTAAGAACAGGTCAAAACAGGCCAAGTCATGGTGCTGTTGCACAGATGCACATCCTAGGATTTTAGCGGATGACAGCATTGACAATTGGTGTCTGGATGGTAGCCCTACCATCGGGCGGCGTAAGATTGCCCGAGTGAAAAATGAGGCCGGTATCAGGGACCGGCGCCAGATGGAGGGGGTTTCATGAAGGGCTTCGGGCTCTTGCCGACGCTTGCGCGTTCGGCATCGACGATTGCTGTCGCCACCGGTCTTGCGATACCGGGCGTCGCGATGGCGCAGACGGCCTCGGGGCCGTCGGACGCAGCGGCACCCACGCTCGCCGCACCACAAACCGCCGCCGGTCCGCAAAGTGACGCCGCCACCGCAGGCGTCGGCAGCGAGATCGTCGTCACCGGCATCCGCGCCTCGCTGGAACGCTCGATCGCGATCAAGCGCAACACGCTCGGCATCGTCGACGCGATTTCGGCGGAAGATATCGGCAAGTTCCCCGATACGAACCTCGCGGAATCCCTCCAGCGCATTCCCGGCGTGTCGATCGACCGCGTCAACGGCGAAGGCGCGCAGGTCACCGTTCGCGGCTTCGGCCCGAGCTACAACCTCGTGACGTTGAACGGCCGCACGCTGGCGTCCTCCTACGACCAGACGGTCGGCGGCGACGAAAGCGGCGACGGTTCGCGCGGCGTCACCCGCTCGTTCGACTTCTCGAACATCGCGACCGAAGGCGTCAAGACGCTGGAAGTCTACAAGACCGGCCGCGCGGCCGTTCCCTCGGGCGGCATCGGCGCCACGATCAACGTCGTAACCCGCTCGCCGCTCGACGCCAAGGATCCGGGCTTCAACGGCTCGATCGGCGCCAAGGCCAACTGGGACACCAGCGCCGACGACTGCGTCCATTGCGGCTCGAAGGTCACGCCCGACATCACCGGCGTCCTCAACTGGAGCAATCCGGATCAGACCTTCGGCGTCTCGCTGTTCGGCAACTATTCGCAGCGCCATTTCTCGACCGTCGCCGCCACGTCGAACGACTGGAACATCCGTACTCTTTCGGACTTCCTCGATCCGGCCAACGGCTTCGTGAAGAGCGACGGCACGACCAAGATCAACAACATGCCGTCGAACCCGAACGAGCTGGTCTCGGTCCCGAACGACAGCCGCTATCACTTCTCGGACGACAAGTATGAGCGCTTCAACACGCGCGGCGTCGTGCAGTGGAAGCCGGTCGACACGCTGACGCTGACGGCGGATGCCCTCTACGTCCAGACCAAGCAGAAGGAAATCCGTTCGGACGAATCCAACTGGTTCAACCGTCCGTTCGACGAAGTCACCTTCGACAACAACCCGACCGTCGCGACCACGACCTACCTGCATGAAACCATCGCAGGCGTGAAGGACGTCGACTTCGAACAGCAGGCTCGCGCCCAGAAGAACACGCTTCAGGATTACGGCCTGAACGCGAAGTGGGACGTCACCGACCGCTTCACCTTCTCGGTCGACGGCCACTACGGCAAGTCGTCGGTTCTGCCGGACAACAAGAACGGCACCAGCTCGACCCTCGTCGGCCTCGGCGCCAACGTGATCGCCGCGCACTCGGTCGATTACAGCGGCCCGATCCCCGTCCAGGACGAGACGATCGACGATTCCCAGAAGGGCAACAACAACGGCGTGCTCGACGTGGGCGACGTCGGTTCGTCGATCGGCCGCACCTTCACCACCAGCCAGCGCCAGACGGTCAAGGAAATCCGCGCCGACGGCGGCTGGGATCTGGGTGGCGGCAGCCGCTTCGACTTCGGCGGCCTGTATCGCGACACCAAGACCAACGAGAAGCTGCTGGCGACCCAGCAGACGCTCGGCAACTGGTCGGTCGACAATCCCGGCGACGTCGAGGCGATGTCGCCCGGCACGCTTCATGACTTCTGCCTGCTCTGCAAGTTCAACTCCTATGATCCGCACGCCACGGGCGCGAACCTGATCGCCTTCCGCGGCGATCCGCTGACGCTCTACAACGATCTGTCGCAGGGTTATCTTGCGGTCGACTCCGCCAACGGCACGGACGGCCACCAGGTCGCCATCACCAACAACGAGAACAACACCGTCCGCGAGAAGATCTGGGCCGTCTATGGCCAGGTCACCTGGAAGGGCCAGCTCGCCGGCATGGACGCCAACCTCGTCGCGGGTGCCCGTTACGAGCACACCGAAGAGCAGGCGACCTCGCTCGAAGCCGTGCCGACCGCCATCACCTGGGTGTCGGACAACGACTTCACGGTGAAGGTGTCCAACACGCCGACGGTGCTGCGCAACACCGGCCACTACGACAACCTGCTGCCGGCGTTCGACTTCTCGCTCAACCTGAAGTCGAACCTGATCGCCCGCTTCTCGGCGAGCCGCACGATCGCGCGTCCGAACTACGACACGCTGTTCGCGTCGACCGCCGTGTCGGGCCCGCCGCGTCCGACGGCGATCGGCGGCGTCCCGACCGCGACCACCGGCAACACCAACCTCGCGCCGCTGATCTCGGACAACTTCGACGTGTCGTTCGAGTGGTATTACAAGCGCGACAGCTACATCTCGGTCGGTTTCTTCGACAAGCGCGTGCACAACTTCCTGGGCACGGGCGAGACGACCGGACCGCTGTTCGGCCTGAAGGATCCCACTTCGGGCGCTCCCGGCACCCGTTCGGGCGATGCCAAGGCCGCGCTCCAGGGTCTGGGCGCCGACATCAGCGACGTGAACCTGTTCACCTATGCGGCCCTCATCCAGCGGGATGGCGCGGCCGCGGCGGCGACCGAGTTCGGGGCGCACTACAACCCGGCGACGCACACCGTCGACCAGGCCTTCGTCAACGACGTCCTGTCGGCGGTCGACATCGACGGCAATGCGGACGACCCGGATTACCAGTTTTCCATCTCCAAGCCGATCAACAATCGGGATGCGCAGATCTGGGGCTTCGAACTTCAGGGCCAGCATTTCTTCGGGAATACGGGCATTGGCGTCGCGGCGAGCTTCACCTACGTCCATGGCGACGTCGGCTTCGACAATGGCGGCGATCCGAACGTCGACCAGTTCGCGCTGACGGGCCTCAGCAACTCGGCCAACGCCACGCTGATCTACGACAAGAACGGCATCTCCGCCCGCCTGTCGTACAACTGGCGCGACAAGTTCCTGTCGTCGCTCAACCGCGACAGCTATCGTAACCCGGTCAACACCAAGGCTTACGGTCAGCTCGATGCGAACATCAGCTACGACATCACGCCGCGTATCGGCGTGACGGTGGAAGCCATCAACCTCACCAACGAGAGCCTGCGTACCTATGGCCGCTCGGTGAGCAACGTGTGGTTCGCGCAGGAACTGCAGCGCCGCTTCCTTTTCGGGGCGCGCTACAAGTTCTGAGCCTGAACGAGCTTACGGACGAAGGAGGGGCCGCCGCTTTCGGGTGGCGGCCCTTTTCCTTGGGGTTGAAACGGGGCCTGACTTGGCTCCATGCTGATGCGGGTCCCGCTCGATCGGGGCGCTGACGCTTCTTCGGAAACGGCGGCGCGGCCGACGGGCCAGCGACAAGCTCTCGGGATTTTCGCATGACGAACATAATGCTGCTGAACAATGTCGAGCATCATGATCTCCGGGTCATGCTCGGCCATGCCGCCGCTTTCGGCGACGCCGTCAACCAGACGCTGATCTTCCCCACCGAATTCGAGGAAGCGCAGCGGGAATATCCGATCCTGTTCCAGCGGGCCGAGGATGGCCGCTATCAGGCGGTGGTGCTGCTCGGCCTCGATCGCGACGAGAATCTCTATCTCGAACAGAATGGCTGGACCGGCCGCTACGTCCCCGCCATCCACCAGCGCGGCCCCTTCCTGATCGGCTTTCAGGAGCGCGAGGTGGAGGGCGAGCGCATCCGCGAGCCGATGATCCATGTCGATCTCGACCACCCCCGCATCCGGCGCGGCGGCGAGGAGGAAGGCAGCCAGCCGCTCTTCCTGGCCCAGGGCGGCCATGCCCCCTATCTCGACCATGAGATCCGTATCCTGCGCGTCATCCATGACGGGCTGGAGGTCGGCCAGGCGATGTACGAGGCCTTTGCCGAGCATGGGCTGATCGAGCCGGTGCGCCTCCAGATATCGCTCGACGAGACGACGCGCTACGACCTGCCCGATTATCACACGGTCAGCGCCGAGAAGCTCCAGCAGCTCGACGGCGCGGCGCTGGAGAAGCTGCACCGTGCGGGCTTCCTGCGGGCGGCGTTCAACGTGGTTCAGTCGATGGGCAATATCAGCCGCCTGATCGACATGAAGAACCGCAAGCGCGAGGCCGGGCGCGTGCCCGAGATAGCCTGATCCCATGCTGGACACGGTGCCGCCCGTCGAAACCGTGACCGGCCGGACGGCGGCCGACATCGACCTCGCCGCGCTGCTGCAAGGCCAGCAGCCGGTGCTGTTCAAGGGCCTCGCCCGCGACTGGCCGCTGGTCCGCGCAGGCGCCGGGGGGGCGGATGCGGCGATGGCCTATCTCAAGGGCTTCTATCGGGGGCGTCCGGTCGCGGGCTATACGGGCGCGCCCGAGATCAAGGGGCGCTTCTTCTATAACGACGATGTGACGGCCATGAACTTCCGGGCCGAAAGCGTCGCGTTGGACGCCTTCCTCGATCGCATCCGCGGGCATCTCGACGATCCCGAGGCGCCCTCCTTCTACGTGGGGTCGACCGATCTCGATTCCTATCTGCCGGGCCTGCGCGCCGAGAACGGACTTGCGCTCGACGAGGCGGCCTTCGGGGCGAGCCCGCCGCTGGTCAGCATCTGGATCGGCAATCGCACCACCGCCGCCACCCATTACGACATGTCGAACAACATCGCCTGCTGCATGGTCGGCCGGCGGCGGTTCACCCTCTTCCCGCCCGAGCAGGTCCACAATCTCTACCCCGGCCCGCTGGAGCCGACGCCCGGCGGGCAGGTGGTCAGCATGGTCGATCTCCACGCGCCCGATCTCGATCGCTTTCCCCGCTTCGCACAGGCGCTCGCCGCCGCGCGGGTGGTCGAGATGGAGCCGGGCGACGTGCTCTTCTATCCCGCGCTCTGGTGGCATCAGGTCGATGCGCTCGATGCCTTCAACGCCATGATCAACTATTGGTGGACCGGCGCGCCGCGCTTCCTGGATTCTCCCCAGAACACGCTGCTCCACGGCCTGCTGAGCCTCCGCGACCGGCCGGAGAGCGAGAAGCGGGCGTGGCGCGAGCTGTTCGACTATTACATCTTCGGCCCCGCCGATCGCGCCGCCGCCCATCTGCCCGAGCATGCGCAAGGCCCGCTCGGCCCGCTCGACGAGATGAAGGCGCGGCGGCTGCGCGCCCTCCTCCTCAACCGCCTCAACCGATAACCTTGAACCCGGAGCCCGATGTGAGCACGCAGACCGTGAAGCGAGTGGTGATTGCAGGGGGCGGAACCGCCGGCTGGATCGCGGCGGCGGCCCTCTCCCGCCATCTGGGGCCGCTCCTCGACATCACGCTGGTCGAGTCCGACGAGATCGGCACGGTCGGCGTGGGCGAATCCACCATCCCCACGGCGCGCACCTTCCACCGCCTGCTCGGCCTCGACGAGCGCGGCTTCATGCGGGCCGCCAAGGCGAGCTTCAAGCTCGGCGTCACCTTCGAGAACTGGGGCGGCATCGGCGACCGCTACATCCACTCCTTCGGGCAGGTGGGCCATTCGACGTGGATGGGCGGCTTCCAGCATCTGTGGATGCAGGCGGCGGCGCAGGGTTTCGGCGGCGAGATCGGCGATTATTGCTTCGAGCTTCAGGCGGCCAAGGCCGAGCGCTTCGCCACATCCGACAAGGCGAACATCAACTACGCCTATCATCTCGACGCCGGGCTCTATGCCGGCTTCCTGCGCGCCTTCAGCGAGGCGCACGGGGCCAAGCGCGTCGAGGGCAAGATCGCCGAGGTCCGCCAGAACGGCGAGACGGGCTATATCGAGAGCCTCCTGCTCAGCGACGGCCGCGTGCTGGAAGGCGATCTGTTCATCGACTGCACGGGCTTCCGCGGCCTGCTGATCGAGCAGACGCTCAAGGCCGGCTTCGAGGACTGGCGCCACTGGCTGCCGACCGACAGCGCCATCGCCGCGCAGACGCCCTCCACCAAGCCCGCCTCCCCCTATACGCTGGCGAGCGCGCACGAGGCCGGCTGGCAGTGGCGCATCCCGCTCCAGCACCGGATGGGCAACGGCTTCGTCTATTGCAGCGAGCATATGTCGGACGAGGAGGCCCGCGCCCGCTTCCTCGCCAAGCTGGACGGCGAGCCGATCGCCGAGCCGCGCCTGATCCGCTACCGCGCCGGCACGCGCAAGACGGTGTGGGAGAAGAACTGCATCGCGCTCGGCCTCGCCTCGGGCTTCGTCGAGCCGCTGGAGTCGACCAGCATCCACCTCATCATGCTGGGCGCGACGCATCTGGTGCAGAACTTCCCGTTCAACGGGATGAACCCGGCGCTGGTCCGCCGCTACAACCAGCAGTCGCGCGCCGAGCTGGAGCGGGTGCGCGACTTCGTGATCCTGCATTATCACCAGACCGAGCGCGATGACTCGCCCTTCTGGGATTATTGCCGCACCATGGAGGTGCCCGAGTCGCTGGCCGAGCGCGTCGCGCTGTTCCGCGAGGATGGGCATCTCGTCCAGGATGCGGACGATCTGTTCCGCGTCGATAGCTGGCTCCAGGTGATGCTCGGCCAGCGCGTGCGGCCGAAGGGGCACCACCAGATGGGCCGCCTGCTCCCGCCCGAGGAGCTTCGGGAAGCGCTCGTCAACCTCAAGGGCAATATCGCGAAGGCGGTGGCGAACCTGCCCCGCCATCAGGATTTCCTCGACCAATATTGCTCGGCCGCCTGACGCCTGTCGGGGCTCTACCGGCCTGCGCCGCGACGGAGGACGCGGCCTGCCGGCATCGGCCTCACAGCGCCGCCAGACGCTCCCGCACGCGTTCCAGATCGGCGACGAAGAGGCGATATTCCTCCGCGCGCCGATCCTCGCCCGGCACGCGCAGCAGGAAGCTCGGATGCACCGTCACCCAGAGTTCCGAGCCGTCCTCCAGCGCGATCGCCCGGCCCCGGCTGCCCGAGATGGTGGTGCTCCGCCCGAGCAGCGATTGCGCCGCCGTCGCCCCCAGCGCGACCGTCACATGCGGCCGCACGATCGCGCGCTCCCGATCGAGCCACCAGCGGCAGGCCTCGGTCTCCGATGCGTTGGGCTTGGAATGGATGCGGCGCTTGCCGCGCGGCTCGAACTTGAAATGCTTGACCGCATTGGTGACGTAGATGGCGGCGCGATCGATCCCGGCCTCCGCCAGCGCGCGATCGAGCAACTGCCCGGCCGGGCCGACGAAGGGATGGCCCGCCCGATCCTCCTGATCGCCCGGCTGCTCGCCCACGAACAGCAGGCGCGCGTCGGCCGGGCCTTCGCCGAACACGGTCTGCGTGGCGGGCTTCCAGAGCGGGCAGCGGCGGCACCCCGTCGCTTCCTCGCGCAGCGCGTCGAGCGCGCTGCGGGCGTTGCTCCCCGTTCGGGCGGCGGCTTTCGCGACCATCGGCATCTCCCGTAGCTCCGCACCCGGCACCAACGCGGCTCCGGGCATGTCTTTCCTTCCCCGCCCCGGCGCCGATCCTTCGGAACAGGCAGGGAAAGGCCTTCGTTTCCCTTCCGGGAGGGGACACAGCAGTCCGGCAGGAGAAAGACATGGCCAAGCCGCCCCCATCCGGCCCGTCATCGGATATCGAAGGCGCCGACCAGACCGCGCACGAGCATCGCAAACCGGATCCTGCCAAGGGAACGGCCCGGGAGATCGAAAAGGCCCGCAAGGAGGCGAAGGGCCGCCCGAAGGGCGACAGCCAGCGCTACTGAGGAAGGTGCCGCGGCGATGCTCGATCCTTCCGACTGGGCGGCGATGCTCCTCCGCCTCGGGGTGGCGACGCTGATCGGGCTGGTGCTCGGGCTGGAGCGCGAATGGCACCGGCACGACGCGGGGCTGCGCACCCATGCGCTCGTCTCGCTCAGTTCCGCGATGATCACCATCTCCTCGCTGCTGCTGTTCGACACGCTGCGGCGGGAGGGGGGCCATAGCGATCCGCTGCGCGTCATCCAGGGGCTCGCGCAGGCGATCGGCTTCATCGCCGGCGGGCTCATCTTCATTCGCGGCGGCGGCGTCCGCAACATGACCACCGCCGCCAGCCTGTGGACCGCCGCCGCCGCCGGCATCGGCGCGGGCGCGGGGCAATATCTCCTCGTCGGGCTGGCATCGGCGATGGCGGCGCTGCTGTTGCTGCTCGACCGGTGGGTGAAGCGCTGGCTCCCCGCGCATCGCCACACAAGGGCCGGCGACGAGCCGGACAGGCTCCCCAATCGCCGGGGCAGCACGCGGATGACGGCCTCGCGGGAGAGCGACCGCTAGACGCACCCGCCGGAGCAAAGAACCATCAGGCTCGTTTCGGAAATCCGGGCGCCCGCCGCCCCCGAACGGAGACCAGAATGGACCGATTCTTCGCGAATATCTCAGGCCGTATCGCCGCTTTCGCGGGGCAACCGCTCGCCTTCGTGCTGGCGGCGATGCTGATCGTCCTGTGGGGCGTGTCCGGCCCGCTGTTCCATTATTCCGACACCTGGCAGCTCGTGGTGAACACCGCGACCACGATCGTCACCTTCCTGATGGTCTTCCTCATCCAGAACAGCCAGAATCGCGACGCGGCCGCGATGCAGGCCAAGCTCGACGAGCTGATCCGCGCGCTCGACGGCGCGCGCGGACACTTCATCGCGATCGAGCATCTGACGGACCGGCAGATCGAACGGATACGGGCCGCGATCGAGAAGGAGGCGGAGGAAGCGGGAGAAGAATCCGATTCCCGTCAGGACAAGAGCGAGACGGTGCAGACCAGCATGGCGAAGCTGATCGAACGAAGCTGACCGCCTAGCGGGAGGGCGAGCTATCGACGACGTGCGTGGGGAAGGTGCGCAGCACCTCGGTCACCACGAAGACGCCCGCGGCCAGAAGCAAGAGCGCGGCCACGACCCAGACGGCGAAGGCGCGCTTTTCCTTGCGGGGTTCGATTTCGGGCTTGTGCGGCAAGAGGGGCTCCTTTGCATGGCGGATGCCGATGCAGGAACCAACCGCCCGTCCGCACGGGGAGTTCCACCGCCTCTCCGGCGGCAGGCCCGCCCCGCCGCGACGGACGGGCAGCCGCGCGAGCAGGGATTTTTCCAACGGCGCCGAAACTTTTGGGCCGGTGCGGGATTGGACCTTGCGTGAACCGAGCCGCTGATCGGTTCCGCGCCCCGGCGGGTCATTCCCTGTCCGCCGGGGCGCTTTTTCCGGCCGTTCGGCGCAGCAGCCCTGCCCGCTACGCCTTCTCCCGCCAGAACATCACCGCGCCATAGGCCGAGAGCAGCGCCAGGCTGAACCAGGTGATCGCGTAGACGAGATGGTTGTTGGGGAAGGAGATAACCGTCAGCCCGCCCAGCGGCCATCCGCCGGGGTTCGGCGCCGCATCCGCATCGATGAAATAAGGGGCCGTGGTTCCCAGCCCCCGCGCCCTCGCGATCGCCGCGACATCGCGCGAGAACCAGCGCCCCTGCGCTGGCTCGTTCGGCTCGAAGATGCGGCCCTTGGGCTCCGTGATGCGCAGCAGGCCCGTGATCCGCACCGGGCCGGCGGGCTGGCCGCTCGCGCGCGATCGGGGATCGGCCTGCTTCTCGGGAACATAGCCCCGGTTGATGAGGACGGTATATCCCGCAGGCGTCTGCAACGGCGTCAGCACCCAATAGCCGGGGCCCTGCTCGGTGAGCGCCTGCACCAGCGTCTCCCGGTCGTTCAGCAGCCGGCCTTCGACCGTGACGTGCCGATACTGGTCGCGCGCCGCCGAGACTCTCGGCCAGTCCGCAGGCCCGGGAGTGGGCGTCGCGGCTGCGTGGACACGCTTGTCGACGGCGTCGATGAGCGCCAGCTTCCACGCGCGCCGCTCGATCTGCCACACGCACAGCGCCCCGAACAGCGCGACGCAGAGCATCGCGAAGCCGGCGAGCGCCATACGTTTGCCCCGGCTGGGGACGTCTTCTTCCATAAGGCCTTCCCGAACGATCAGTGCATCGGGACGGTCGGCATCGGCATCATGTTGGTGTTGAGATGGAACATGACCCAAACCGAGCCCCCGATGGTGAGCACCACGATCACCGTCGTGAACAGGAAGGACAGCAGCGTCCACCCGCCCTCCGATCGCGTGTCCAGATGCAGGAAGCAGATCACATGGACGACGATCTGGACGAGCGCGAGCGCAAAGATGAGCGCGGCGGTCAATCCCGGGCTGGGCAGCGGCCTCGCCATCACCAGCCAGAAGGGCAGCACCGTCAGCAGGATCGCCAGCGCCGCCCCGATCCGATAGCTGCGCGGGCTGCCGTGGCCGGGCTCGCCGCTATGGGCGTGATGCGCGTCGGTGTGGGAGGTGCTCAACGGACCACTCCATAGAGATAGACGAAGGTGAACACGCCGATCCAGATGATGTCGAGGAAGTGCCAGAACATCGACAGGCACATCAGCCGCCGCTTCATGTCGTGCGTCAGCCCGCGCTGGCCGAGCTGCACGAGCATGGTGACGATCCAGATGAGGCCGCAGGTGACGTGCGCGCCGTGCGTGCCCACCAGCGTGAAGAAGGCCGAGAGGAAGGCGCTGCGCTGCGGGCCGGCGCCTTCCGCCACGAGATGGGCGAACTCGGACAGCTCCACCCCGATGAAGGCCGCGCCGAGCAGGCCCGTCACCGCCAGCCAGAGGCGCGTCGGGCCGACGCGGCCCGCCTCGATATAGGGGATCGCCTGCCCGAAGGTGATCGAGGAGGCGAGCAGGAAGGCAGTGTTCAGCGCGACCAGCGGCAGATCGAAGATCTCCCGCGGGGTCGGCCCGCCCGCATAGCTGCTGCTCACCACGCCGAACATCGCGAACAGCGAGGCGAAGATGAGCGCGTCGCTCATCAGGTAGATCCAGAAGCCCAGGATCGTGGCGCCCCCGCCGCCATGATCGTGGTGCTCCTCCTCCACCTGATGCCAGGTGATGGCGCCGCTCTCGCCGGGTTCCAAAGCGCGATCGGTCATGTCAGGCCCTCGCCTCCAGCGGTTGCGGTCGGCTGCTCTCCGTCCGGGTGACTTCCTCGGCGGGGATGAAATAGTCCCGGTTGAAGTTGAACGTGTGACCGATCGCGACCACGAACAGGCCGACGAAGCTGATCGCCGCCAGCCACCACATGTACCAGATCATGCCGAAGCCGAGCGTGAAGGCGAGCCCCGCCAGGATCACGCCCGCGCCGGTGTTGCGCGGCATGTGGATCGGGCGGAAGCCGTCCGCCGGCCGCTCATAGCCGCGCGTCTTCATGTCGTACCACGCGTCGAGATCGTGGATGACCGGCGTCAGCGCGAAATTATAGGGCGGCGGCGGCGACGTGGTCGACCATTCGAGCGTGCGGCCGTTCCACGGATCGCCGGTGGTGTCGCGAAGCTGGTCGCGCTTCACGATGCCCATGACGATGCTCATCACGAAGCCGATGATGCCGATGAAGATCACCACCGCGCCGATCGCCGCGACGACGAAATAGGGCTGGAGCGACAGGTCGTCGAAATGGTGGACGCGCCGCGTCGTGCCCATCAGGCCGACGATGTAGATCGGCGCCCAGGCGATCCAGAAACCGACCGTCCAGCCCCAGAAGGCGACATGGCCCCAGAAGGGATCGAGCTTGAAGCCGAACGCCTTGGGAAACCAGTAGACCATCCCCGCGAACAGCCCGAACACCACGCCGCCGATGATGACGTTGTGGAAGTGCGCGACGAGGAACAGCGAGTTGTGCAGCACGAAGTCCGCCGGCGGAATGGCGAGCAGCACGCCGGTCATGCCACCGATCACGAAGGTGAGCATGAAGGCCACCACCCACATCATCGGCAGCTCGAAGCGGATGTCGCCCCGGTACATGGTGAACAGCCAGTTGAAGATCTTGGCCCCCGTGGGGATCGAGATCACCATCGTGGCGATGCCGAAGAAGCTGTTCACGCTCGGCCCTGCGCCCATGGTGAAGAAATGGTGCAGCCAGACCAGATAGGACAGGATGGTGATGACCACGGTCGCGTAGACCATCGACGAATAGCCGAAGAGGCGCTTGCCCGTGAAGGTCGACGTGATCTCGGAGAAGATGCCGAACGCCGGCAGGACGAGGACGTAGACCTCCGGGTGCCCCCAGATCCACACCATGTTCCAGTACATCATCGGCGCGCCGCCGAGCTGGTTGGTGAAGAAGTGGGTGCCGGCGTAGCGATCGAGGAGGAGCAGCAGGAAAGCCGCGGTGAGCGCGGGGAAGATGGCGACCGCCAGCGCGTTGGAGCAGAGCGCCGTCCAGCAGAACACCGGCATCTTCATCATCGTCATGCCCGGCGCGCGCATCCTGATGATGGTGGCGACCATGTTGATCGCCGACAGCGTGGTGCCGACGCCGGCTATCTGCAACGACCAGAGATAATAATCGACGCCCGTGTCGGGGCTGTAATCCAGCTCGGAGAGCGGCGCATAGCCGAGCCAGCCGGTGCGGGCGAACTCGCCGACGAACAGCGAGAGCATCACCAGGATCGCGCCCGCCACCGTCAGCCAGAAGCTCAGATTGTTGAGGAAGGGGAAGGCGACGTCGCGCGCGCCGATCTGCAACGGCATCACGAAATTGACGATGCCCACCACCAGCGGGATCGCCACGAAGAAGATCATGATCGTCCCGTGCGCGGTGAATATCTGGTCGTAATGGTGCGACGGCAGATAGCCCTGGTCCGCCCCGAACGCGACCGCCTGCTGCCCGCGCATCATCAGCGCGTCCGAGAAGCCGCGCAGCAGCATGATGATGCCCAGCACCAGATACATGATGCCGATCCGCTTGTGATCGACGCTGGTGAACCATTCCTTCCAGAGATAGCCCCAGAGGCGATAGCGCGTGATCGCCGCCAGCACCGCCAGCCCTCCCAGGGCCACGACGACGAAGGTGATGACGAGGATCGGCTCGTGGATCGGGAGGGCCTCCAGTGTCAGCCGTCCGAAGATCATCTTGGTGAGCGTGTCGGTCATAGCTGTTCCGCTGGCACGAGATCAGGCGTGACCGGCGCGCACCGCGCCGGGGGCGAGGGAGGGATCGGCCCGCGTCATGTCGCGGTTGCGCGGATCGCCGGGCGTGCGCTGGCCGGGCGTGCCGGGCTGCACCGTCCTGGTCACGTTCGGGCCGGAGCCTTTCTCCTGCGGAGTCTTCTCCAGCGCGGGCACGGGCTGCCCGCCGGGGACCGGCGCCGACTCGCGTCCGGGCGCCATGCCGGCCCCCATCTGCGGGTTTTCGGGGTTGCCGCCCGCCCGCTGCATGTCCCGCCGCATGACGTCGACCGCACACGGTTTGCCGGGCTCGACGCAGCGGTTGACGATCCGCTCGAACAGCCCCGGCTGCACCGCGGCGAAGTGCATCACCGGCACCCGCTCGCTCGGCTGGGCGAGCGCGATGTAGGTCTGCGTCGCGAGGCCACCCCCGCCCCCTTCACGCCGGCCACCCAGCGATCGAAGTCCGCCGGCGACAGGCCGTGCAGCTTGAACTGCATGTCCGAGAAGCCGCGGCCCGTATAGTTGCCCGAATAGCCCGTGGTCTCGACCGGCCGGTTGAGCACCGCGTTCAGCTCGGAGCGCATGTTGGGCATGGCATAGATCATGCCCGCCAGCGTCGGCGCGTAGAAGGTGTTGAACTGGTCGGTCGAGGTGATCGAGAAATGGACCGGCACGTTGGTCGGCAGCGCCAGTTCGTTGACCGTCGCGACGCCCAGATCCGGATAGATGAACAGCCATTTCCAGTCGAGACCGACGACCTGCACCTCCAGCGGCTTGGTGCCGGGCGGAACCGGCTTGCCCGGCGCGATCCGCGCCAGCGGCCGGAAGGGATCGAGCAGATGCGTGCTCGTCCAGGTGACGGCGCTCAAGGCGATGATGATGAACAGCGGGCAGGCCCAGATGACCAGTTCGAGCGTGGTCGAATGATCGAAGCCCGGATCGTAGGTCTTGTTGGGATTGCCGCGCCTGTAACGCCAGGCGAAGAGGACGATGAGCACCATCACCGGCACGATGATGAGCAGCATCACGAGCGTGGCGAAAAGGATCAGATTGCGTTGCTGGAGGGCGATATCCCCTGCGGGGTTCATGACGTCCCGGCTGCATCCGCCGAGGAGCGCGGACAGGGCCAGGAGGCTGAAGCGCAGGCCGTTGCCGATGGGGTTGGGTGCTTGTCTCCGCATGCGTCCCGCGAGCCCTCCCTTGTCCGATTCGATCGCTCGATCAGAGCCCCGCTATAGTGGACCGCCGGATGAACAAACAGCAAGAGAGTATCGTTGCGTCCCCGTCGTTGGCAAAGTACCGTGGCAATCAAAATTGCTCTTCGATGAATCGAGGGAGGCGAACGGGATGGCGGCAGGCACGCTGGACACGGCGAACTCGACTCCGCTGGAGCGCGACGCCCGGCTGATCAACGCCCGCGAGCATCAGATCCGGCCAGGCGACATCGCGGTGGGCGTCATCATCGGGCGCTCGACGGAGTTCTTCGATTTCTTCGTCTACGCGATCGCTTCCGTCTTGGTCTTTCCGGCGCTGATCTTCCCCTATGTCAACGCGCTGACCGGAACGCTCTACTCCTTCGCGATCTTCGCCCTGTCCTTCGCCGCGCGCCCGTTCGGCGCCCTCGTCTTCATGTGGCTGGACCGGCGGCACGGGCGCGGGGTGAAGCTCACCATCGCCATGTTCCTGCTCGGCGGATCGACAGCGGCGATGGCCTTCCTGCCGGGCTATGCCGAAGCGGGCGGCATGGCCGTCGTGCTGCTCGCGCTCTTCCGCCTCGGCCAGGGCTTCGCGCAGGGCGGGACGTGGGACGGGCTGCCGTCGCTCCTGTCGCTCGCCGCGCCGGCCGGGCGGCGCGGCTGGTTCGCGATGATCCCGCAGCTCGGGGCGCCGATCGGCCTGTTCGTGGCGGCCGCCGTGTTCACCTTCCTGCTGAACACCCTCCCCCCCGCGGACTTCCTCGACTGGGGCTGGCGCTATCCCTTCTTCGTCGCCTTCGTCATCAACGTCGTGGCCCTGTTCGCCCGCCTGCGCCTGATCTCCACGCCGGAGTTCCAGGAGCTGTTCGAGAGCCGCGAGTTGCAGCCCTCCCCGGTCACGGAAATGTTCCAGGAGGAAGGGCGCACCGTGATCCTCGGCGCCTTCGCGCCGCTCGCCAGCTTCGCGCTCTTCCATCTGGTGACGGTGTTCCCGCTGTCCTGGGTGGTGCTGTCCGGCGAGAAGCCGGTCCGCTTCCTGGCGATCGAGATGGTGGGCGCGGCCGTCGGCCTGCTGGCGGTCACCTTGTCCGGCGCGATCGCGGACAAGGTCGGGCGCCGCACGCTGCTGGGCAGCTCGGCGGTCCTGATCGGCGCGTACAGCGGCTTCGCCCCGCAGCTTCTGGGGCGCGGCACGGCCGGCGAATGGGCCTATATGATGCTGGGCTTCGTCCTTCTGGGCCTGTCCTTCGGCCAGGCTTCCGGTGCGACCAACAGCAGCTTCTCGCCCAAGCATCGCTATACCGGCGCCGGCACGACGGCGACCGCCTCCTGGTTCATCGGGGCCGGCTTCGCGCCGCTGGCCGCCCTGCTGCTCGCCAGCAATTTCGGGCTGATCTCGGTGGGTGCCTATCTTCTCTCGGGCGCGGTCTGCACGCTGGTGGCGCTCGGCCTGAACCGGGAATGGGGCCGCAAGACGGACTGAGAGGGAATGTCCGGGAGAGAAGGTTCCCTCCCGGACCGGTGGACTTCGCTCAGTTGCCGCTGTGCGTATCGACCACCCGCTCGACGGTCAGATCGGTGACGACGCCATCGGCGGTGTGCAGGTGCGTCGTATAGCGGATGTCGTCGAAATTCTCGTCGGTGGCGGCCATCTCGTTATAGAGGCAGCGGATCGTGTTGGCCTCGTGGCGGCTGGGGCGGCAGGACGCGCCGGCATCTTTCAGCACCGCCTGCGCCTGCGCGATCGGGGTGCCCGCCGGGATGGCGCCGCCCAGCGCATTCTGCGCCTCGGCCGTGCGGTCCCCCGCATTATACTCGATCGAGCGGAAGCTGACCGCCGGGTGCGCCGCATAAGCCGCCGGAGCCGCGACGAGGGTGGCACCGGCCAGAACGGCACCGAACAGAGCAGAACGCATATCTTGTCCTTTCGAGAAATCCAGGCGCGCGCAAACCACGACGGGGCGCCGCGCTTCAGGGGTTCAGAGGGGTGAGGTGGCGGCGTGCCTCATGCGGCCGGGCGTCGAGCCGGGCGGCGTTCGAGGAGGCACGGGGCCGGAACATCCGGTTCAGGGCGGCGAGAGCGTTCTTCCCGACGCGCCCGGAAATGGCCGGTTTGCCCTTTCCATGTGAGATCTCCGTCTCAATTGCGTTGAGAACCATCTGGGCGCTTGCGTCATAATTTTCTAAGACTGATTTCTTACAACCGCGATAAGCAGGACTTATAGGCATGCTGCTTCGACACATCCGCTACCTGCTGGCTGTCGCCGAGCAGGGCAGCTTCACCCGCGCGGCGCTGACGCTGCATGTGTCGCAGCCCGCGCTCTCGCAGCAGATCCGTCAGCTCGAAGACCAGATGGGCACCCAGTTGCTGGACCGGAGCGGCCGGACGGTGCGGCCGACCGACGCGGGGGATGCCTTCCTCGCCTATGCGCGCCGCGCGCTCGCCGAGCTGGAGGCGGGCAGCCGGGCCGTGCGCGATGTCCGCGATCTGTCGAGCGGCACGCTGCGCATCGCCTGCGCGCCCAGCTTCTCCGCCTATCTGATGGCGCCGCTCGCCCAGCATTTCCACGATCGCCATCCCGGCATCACGCTGTGGCTGGAAGAGATGGCGCAGGAGGAGATCGAGGCGGCGCTGGGCGCGGACCGGATCGATCTCGGCATCGCCACCAGCGACGTCCATGCCGAGGACGTCGAATGGCAACCGCTCCATGAGGAGCGCCTCGGCCTGATCGTGGGGAAGCAGCATCCGATCGCCGCGCTCGGCCACGCGGTCGGGACGACGATGCTGGAGAGCCTGCCGCTGGTGCTGCTGAGCGCGCAATATGCGACGCGGATGAAGATCGACAGCCACTTCCGCCACCATGGCATCCGCCCGACGGTGGCGATGGAAGCGGATTCGATGGAGACGATCATCGAGATCGTGCGCAAGGGGCGTCTGGCGACGATCCTTCCCAATGCCGTGGTGCACAACCGGCCGAGCCTGCGCGCCGCGGCGCTGGCGCCGGTGATCGAGACCCGCCAGGTCGCGCTGCTCCAGCGACGGGGCGGCTATCGGAGCGCCGCCGCGCGGGCCTTCGTCGCGCTGGCGGAGGAGGAGAAGCATCTGTTCGCCGACGGCGACCGGGCACCGCCCGACCGCCGTTCGGCCTGAGCCTCAATTCTCCCGTTCGCCGCCCAGATTGAGCAGGAGCTGGAAGAGGTTGATGAGGTTCAGATACAGGCTGAGCGCGCTCATCACCTGGAGCTTCTCGGCCTGTTCCGAGCCCGCATAAGCGAGATATTCGGATTTGGCGCGCTGCGTGTCCCACGCGGTCAGGCCCGTGAAGACCGCCACGCCGGCAAGCGACACCAGCGTCTGGATCGCGCTCGACCCGACGAAGATGTTGATCAGCGACGTCGCGACGACGCCGATCAGGCCCATCATCAGGAAGGTCGACCAGCGGGAAAGGTCCCGCCCCGTGGTATAGCCCCACAGGCTGATCCCCGCGAACATCGTCGCCGCCACGAGGAACATCTGCGCGATGCTCGTCGCGGTGAAGACGAGGAAGATGCTCGCCATCGACACGCCCATCAGCGCCGCGAAGCCATAGAAGGCCAGCCGCGCCGACGCCGTCGTCATCCGCTCGATGCGGAAGGTGAAGAGCATCACGAAAGCCAGCGGCGCCAGCATCGCCACCCATTTGAGTGGCGTGCCGAAGATCGCCGCCGCGAGAGCGGGCGAACTCGCCACTCCGAACGCCACGGCCGCCGTCACCAGCAGGCCGAGCGCCATCACGCGATAGATGCCGATCATGTGCCGGCGCAGGCCCGCGTCATGAGCGGGCGTCGCCAGCGGTTTCAGGAGAACGCGTTCCATGGCTCAGGCCTCCTGCGCGGCAAGGCGGCGGGCCCGCAGCGAGCCCAGCAGGCGCCGCGCCGCGCGCCGGAATTCGGCGGCGTCGGGGATATGCCGGACAAGCTGGTCCTTGGTCGCCAGCCGCAGCTTCTTGAGCTGCTTCAGTCGCAATTCATCGGGCGCCAGCCGGGCGCGCTCGCGGCGGATCTCGCCGTTCAGGCGGCGGTGGCTGGCGATCAGGCGCTCGATCAGAGCGTTCATACGTTCCTCCATCGAAGTGTCTTCGATCGAGGCCTCGGTGTGGGGGAAAGGCATTTGCCGAACCTGCACCGAGCGCGCTCGATGCGGTCCGACATCACGGGGCTTGGGGTAAGCCGCCGCCAGAGGGGCCCGGTCCGCAGAGACAGGGATATCGGCCCGAAGCTGAACCCCCGATGAGCGGGAGCGGCGAAGGAACTGATCGATTTCCTCGATCTATGGGTTCGATATAAGTGACTTGGCGATTTGCTGCGGCGCACTATGTTCGCCCGGCAACCTGCCTTGCAACCTGCCTTAAGGAGCTCACATGTCGCTTATCGGAACGACCATCAAGCCGTTCGAAACCCAGGCCTACAAGGAAGGCAAGTTCGTCACCGTCACGGATGCCGACACCAAGGGCAAGTGGGCGGTGTTCTTCTTCTATCCGGCCGACTTCACCTTCGTCTGCCCGACGGAGCTGGAAGACCTCGCCGACATCTACCCGACCCTTCAGAAGCTGGGCGTCGAGGTCTATTCGGTGTCGACCGACACCCATTTCAGCCACAAGGCGTGGCACGACACCTCGCCCGCCATCGGCAAGATCAACTATTACATGCTGGGTGACCAGAACCACAGCATCAGCAACAATTTCGACATCCTGCGCGCCGGCCAGGGCCTGGCCGATCGCGGCACCTTCGTCGTCGATCCCGAGGGCGTGATCCAGCTCGTCGAGGTCACCTCCGAGGGCGTGGGCCGCAACGCCGCCGAGCTGCTGCGCAAGATCAAGGCCGCCCAGTACATTGCCGCCCATCCGGGCGAAGTGTGCCCGGCCAAGTGGGAAGAAGGCGAGACCACCCTCGCCCCGTCGCTCGATCTGGTCGGCAAGATCTGATCGGCCGTGGAGCCGGCTCCGGCCGGCTCCACCCCCCTCACCCCCCGTCCGCTGCCTTCCCGTCAGCCGTGGCCGCGCGCGCCACGGCTATCGCGAAAACAGTCCCGCATTTCCCGGAGGAGGGCACCATGCTCGACGCCAATCTGAAGACGCAGTTGAAGGGCTATCTGGCCAACATCAAGCAGCCGATCGAGCTGGTCGCCTCGGCCGACGAGTCGCCCAAGTCCCGCGAGATGCTGGCGCTGCTGGCCGAGATCGCCGAGCTTTCGGAGAGCGTCGACGTCGTCCGCACCGACGACGACCAGCGCCGCCCCTCCTTCCTGATCCGCCGCAAGGGCACCGACATCGGCGTGCGCTTCGCCGGCATCCCGATGGGCCACGAGTTCACCTCGCTGGTGCTGGCGCTGCTCCAGGTCGGCGGGCACCCCTCCAAGCTCGCGCAGGAGGTGATCGAGCAGGTGCAGGCGCTCGACGGTGACTACCAGTTCGAGAGCTATTTCTCGCTCACCTGCCAGAATTGCCCGGACGTGGTGCAGGCGCTCAACCTGATGAGCGTGCTCAACCCGCGCATCCGCCACGTCGCGATCGAAGGCGGCGCCTTCCAGAACGAGGTCGAGGCGCGGCAGATCATGTCGGTGCCGGCGATTTACCTCAACGGCGAGCCCTTCGGTCAGGGCCGCATGAACGTCGAGCAGATCCTCGCCAAGCTCGACACCGGCGCCTCGGCCCGCGCGGCCGAGAAGATCGCCGCCAAGGAGCCGTTCGAGGTTCTGGTGGTCGGCGGCGGCCCCGCTGGTGCGGCGGCCGCGATCTATGCGGCGCGCAAGGGCATCCGCACCGGCATCGCGGCGGAACGCTTCGGCGGTCAGGTGCTCGACACCATGGCGATCGAGAACTTCATCTCGGTGAAGCACACCGAAGGCCCGCAGCTCGCCACCGCGCTGGAGCAGCATGTCGCCGACTATGAGGTCGACGTGATGAACCTCCAGAAGGCGACGAAGCTCGTCCCCGCCAAGACGGTCGGCGGCCTCCACGAAGTCACGCTGGAAAGCGGCGCGACGCTGAAGGCGCGCACCGTCATCCTCTCCACCGGCGCGCGCTGGCGGCAGATGAACGTGCCGGGCGAGGACGCCTATCGCAACAAGGGCGTCACTTACTGCCCACACTGCGACGGCCCGCTCTTCAAGGGCAAGCGCGTGGCGGTGATCGGCGGCGGCAATTCGGGCGTCGAGGCGGCGATCGACCTCGCCGGCATCGTGGCGCACGTCACGCTGATCGAGTTCGACCGCGACCTGCGCGCCGACGCGGTGTTGCAGCGCAAGCTCGCCAGCCTGCCCAACGTCAAGGTCATCACCTCGGCGCTCACCACCGAGGTGAAGGGCGATGGCGAGAAGGTGACGTCGCTCACCTACAAGGATCGCAACCACGACACCGTCCACGAGATCGAGCTGGAGGGCATCTTCGTCCAGATCGGCCTGGTGCCGAACACCGAGTGGATGAAGGACGCGGTCGCGCTCTCCAACCGCGGCGAGATCGAGGTCGATCATCGCGGCGAGACCTCGCAGCCGGGCATCTTCGCGGCGGGCGACTGCACGACCGTGCCCTACAAGCAGATCGTGATCGCGATGGGCGAAGGCTCCAAGGCGTCGCTGGCGGCGTTCGACTATCTCATCCGCCTGCCGGCCGAGACCGAGATCGCCGAAGCGGCCTGACGATCGCCGCTGCCCGGCGACGGGCGACCAAAGAGCCGGATGGGTTTCGAAAGACCCGTCCGGCTTTTTCTTTTTCCGGAATGAATTGCAGCGCGCGGATCGCGACTGGCTGGGGCGGCAGGATTCGAACCTGCGAATGCCGGTACCAAAAACCGGTGCCTTACCGCTTGGCGACGCCCCAATGTGCGCGCTCCCCTAGCGGAGCTTCGCGCCCGTGAAAAGCCCGGCCGCGCATCCTGTCAGATCCTGTGCGGCGACCGCCCGATCAAAGCCCCCACCGCCGCCAGATCGGGCAGCACCGCCGTCGCCAGCGCCTCGGTCTCGGCGGTCGGCGGGATCAGGTCGGGCACCAGCAGCGCCATCATCCCCGCCGCCGCGGCCGCGCGCAGGCCGTTGGGCGAATCCTCCACCGCCACGCAGTCTCGCGGGTCGAGCCGGAGGCGCGTGGCCGCCAGAATATAGGGCTCGGCGTCCGGCTTGGGCCGCGTCACGTCGCTGCGCGTCACCACCGTCTCGAAGACATCGAGGATGCCGGAATGCGTCAGCCGCTCCTCGGCGAAGGGACTGGCGGTGGAGGTCGCGACCGCCAGCGGCAGGCCGGCCGCCTTCAGCGCCTCCAGCAATTCCCGCGCACCGGGACGGAAGGGCACGCCCGCGCGCCACATCGCATCGAAGCGCTCGTCGCCGTCGCGATAAAATTCCTCCATCGGGAAGTCGGGGCCGAAATGGGCGAGCAGCGTCTGCGTGTTCACGTCGCGATGAACGCCGACCAGCTCGCGGAACAGCGCATCGCTCAGCGTATGGCCGAGCGCGTCGGCCGCCGCCTGCATCGTGACGCGGTGCACCGCCTCGGTGTCGAGCAGCGTGCCGTCCATGTCGAACACCACGGCGGAGACGGCCCGCGGCAGGGGGGCAAGCGGAACGGCGGACGGGGCAAGCGCGATCAAGATCCGGCTCCTGATGAGGAGGCGCGGCCGGCCGGGCGGCTGACCGCTTGCGCACAGCTAGGGAGCGCGCCTAGGCAGGTCAACATGCCCGTTTCGCCGAGCCCCGCCTCCCCGCTCTTCCTGCGCGAAGCCGAGATCCGCCGCGGCGTCGAGCTGCTGTTCTTCGGCTATGGCCATCTGCTCCAGGCGGTCGACGAGCGGCTGGCGGCGGACGGGCTCGGCCGGGCGCACCATCGCGCGCTCTATTTCATCGCGCGCCAACCGGGGCTGACGGTGAGCATGCTGCTTTCCCTGCTGGGGATCACCAAGCAGTCGCTCGGCCGCGCGCTGGGCGAGCTGACCACGCGCGGGCTGGTCGAGACGCAGGTGGGCCGCGACGATCGCCGGCAGAGGCTGCTCAGGCTGACGCCCGCCGGCACCGCGCTGGAGGCCGAGCTGTTCGGGATGCTGCGCGCACGCCTCTCCGCCGCTTATGCCGAGGCGGGGCCGCCGGCGGTGGCGGGATTCTGGCAGGTTCTGGAAGGGCTGGTGCCGCCTGCCGACCGGCCGATGCTGATGAAGCTGCGTGGGGGGTAAGTGGCGGGCGTGGGAGGGCGGGTTTCGCCCCGATGCGGCTATTCCGGGCGCTGCTCGTAGCGCCTCAAAGCGGTTGCAATGCTGGTTGCTGGGAGGTTAAGCAGCATTCTAAGCAACGACAAACTACCGTGGGAGCGTGGATGACATATCGCGTGGCTTTCGTCCGGTTCTCTGATGGGGGAGAAGAATATCCGGTCAATTGCCATCGCTCAGATATGAAATCAGGCGATCGCGTGATCGTTTTCTTGCCAAATCTTGAGAAAAATACGAAACTTGCCGATGTGGTGCGCGTCGAATTCCTTGACTGGAATTGCGCCAACACGCTTGTTTGTCGCCAGTCCGAATATCGAGGCCGTGAGGGCGAAGTCTGGTATATCGAACGGGATGGGCCTGAGCCTAAGGTGCCTGAGACACCGCTTTCGCTCGCTCAATGGTTCGATAAGAGAGGGTGGCGTGCTTATCGAACGCGATCCAGCGTCTGGAAAGTCGTCTTCATCAAGGAAATAGGCTCCCAAAAGGGGCTTGTCTTCTTCCGGTCGAGAGGGATCGACGTACAAATCCTGAATGGCGACGTGAATCTAAGCGCGGATGGTGATTATATCTCTGCCGCAACCAGAGAGGGGATGTTTGTTCGGAATCACTACTTTAATTCAGGTGTGGATCTGCTTGAATACACAATGAACTTTGCGCTCGCTTTTGAAGAAGGGTTAGCAAGCCATCCGCCCGTTTCGCGCGGCGAATCACGTCGCGGAACCAGAGTAAAAGATACCAACGAAGGTAACGACGACGATCTTGCCGCGCTCAGGCGTGTGATAGGAGATGGCGGTCCCGTTTATCTTTGCGACGGCGTGTGGATTTAAGCAGGCAAGCTTCTCCCCCGGCATCATTAATGCAAACATATACCTTGGACGCCTTATCGCGGAGAAACCGGGGCAGCTATCCGCCTCTCCCGCCTGAAAACCGCAAGACCGTTTTCCACCGATCCCCGCCACACCAGACTTGCTCTAACCATCGCCTACGCGGGCACCACCTGTGCAAACCGCTGCGATAGCAGCACCCTTGACACAAAAATCCAAATAGGTTACAAGATGCCCGTCTCCTGCACCTCCGGCCATGGTGTGGTGGACGAGGTTCGGCGAGACGTTCGCGTCTTTCCGGGCGGCCGGCGCGAAGTCATCCGGTTCAGCCGAAGCTTCGCAACTTTCCCTCAACGGCCACCGTGCAGGCTCCGTCCCGCCAACAGGACGTCCCCGGCACGGCCGCCTAACCCCAAGGGCGCACCGACGGGCGTGGACTTCACGCTCCTCACGCTGCCCGACCCCCGCCGGGTGCATTGGCGAAGGACGCGCCGGTCGCTTCCCCCTTTTCGTCGGAAAATCGCGGGAGAATTGCGCCCGCAAATCCTACAGCGCTCAGCGCGCCGCGGCGGCCATTTCCTCGTTGCGGTCGAAGGAGGCCTTGAGCACCGACGCCATCAGCCGGTCGAGCGCCGCGCCTTCGTCGATGACGTTGAGGCCCGCCCGGGTCGAGCCGCCGGGGCTGGCCACCCGGTCCGCAAGCTTCGCCGGGCTCTCGTCCGATCCAGCCGCGAGCAGTGCCGCGCCCTCCACCGTCGCCAGCGCCAGCCGCGCGGCCTGAGCCTCGTCGAGGCCGAGCGCCGCGCCCGCCTTCGCCATCGCGTCGATGAAGCGGAACAGGAAGGCCGGGCCGCAGCCGGAGAGCGCCGTCGCCGCCCCGAACAGCGTCTCGTCGGGAATCCATTCGGTGAGGCCGAGCGGGCGGGCGAGTTCCTCCGCCTCCGCGCGGGTCGCCGCATCGGTGCCGGCATCGGCGTGGAGCAGCGCCACGCCCTTGCCGATCGCGACCGGCGTGTTGGGCATGACGCGCACGATGCCGCGATGCTTCGGGAAGCGCCTGGCCAGCGACGCCACCTCGACGCCCGCCAGCACCGAGACGATCAGCGTCCCCTCGCCCACCAGCGGCGCCAGCGCGGGGACGGCCTCGTCGAGCTTCTGCGGCTTCATCGCGAGCACGAGCACGGCGGGCATCTCGCCATCCGGCGGCGGGCTCTTCAGCACCTGCACGCTGCCATCCACCAGCGCGCCCGAGGGCCGGATGACGAGGATGCGCTCCGCCTCGACGCCCGCGCCGAGCCAGCCGCGCAGCATCGCCCCGCCCATATTGCCGGCGCCCGCCAGCCAGATCGGGCCGTTCCCAGCGATGCTCATCGATTCTCTCCTGAAGGCGGGGCGCTCAAGCCTCGCCGCGCGTCTCGATCAGCGCGGCCGCGATCGCGTCGGCCGGCGACTTGTTGCCCCACAGCACGAACTGGAACACCGGGTAGAAGCGCTCGCACTCGTCGATGGCGGTCTCGATCAGCGTCTCGGCCTGGTCGAGCGACAGCACGCTCTCGCCATCGCCTTCGACCAGCGTGGCGTTGCGATAGAGCGCGAGGCCCGACGCCGCCCACAGCTCGAAATGGCCGAGCCAGAGCTGCTCGTTGATGAGGCCGATCGTCTCGTAGACCGCCAGCCGCTTGTCGGCGGGCACGCGGATGTCGGGCATGGCGAGGAACTGGAGCACGCGGTCCTCGGGGCGCCACACGCCGCGAAGCTCGTACTGTGTCCAGCTTCCCTGCACGGTCGCGACGATCTCGTCGTCGCCCATGCGCTCGCACGTCCAGCCATGCGCCTGGAAATAGCTTTCCAGCATGTCGATCGGCGCACTCGCGTCGTTGTGCGCGTCCTCGAGATCGTCGAGATTCATCCTGGCCCCGCCCCTACCGCATCCACTGCGGAACGCCAAGCTGTGACCGTGTGCGCGGCCTACGGCAAGGGGCGGCTCCCACGAAAACTGTGGAGAAAAGGATCAGGCGCTTGCCCCGCCGGCGAGCTTCGCCTCCAGCGCGTCGAGCCGGGCCTTGAGCGCATCGGCCTCGTCGCGGGCGGCGGCGGCCATCGCCTTCACGGCGTCGAACTCTTCGCGGCTAACGAAGTCCATGCCGCCGAAGAAGCCCTTGGCCTTCTCGCGGAACTGCGCCTCGGCCTCGCGGCCGGCGCCGGCGACGGTGCCCGCGACGCCGTTCATCAGCTTCACGACATCATCGAAGAAACGATTCTCGGACTGCATCTCAATTCTCCCCGTGGGGCGCATCCGCCCCGAGTGTCAGAGCTGCACTTGGGCGCTCGACGCCGCCGGTGCAAGCGTTCCGGCCTGAGGATTGAGCGTCTCGATCTCATGATTGAGCCACGCCGCGAAGCAGAGCCACGCCAGATAAGGCAGCATCAGCGCCGCCGCCCGCGGCCGGACGCGCGCGAAGGCGAGCACCGTCGCCACCGTCAGCACGATCATCAGCAAGATGACGGCGAAGGCGATCGTCACCTTGTGCGCGGCGAAGAAGGTCGGCGACCAGGCGAGGTTCAGCGCGAACTGGAGGACGAACAGGATGATCGCCACCGGCCGCCCGCCGGCACCCCGCGCCGCGAGGATCATCGAGAGCGCCAGCCCGATCAGGATGTAGAGCAGCGTCCACGCCACCGGGAACACCCAGCCCGGCGGCATCAGCGACGGCTTGGCCAGCGCCGCGAACCACGGGTTGCCGTAGCCCGATCCGGCCGCCACGCCCGACAGGATGCCGAGGAACAGAATCGTCGGCACCGTGATGAGCGCCACGCGCACGAACGACATTCGAAGCTGCCCCGGCAGCGCCAGCTCACTCATCTCGTCACCCCTGGCCGCGCAGAGCGGCATATGCCCCGTTTCGGGACCATGGAGGTATCGACTTGGGACGCGCCGTCAACTGTCGCTGTCTTGAACCTGTTTCATTGCGGCAACCAGGAACTCGACATTGCCCTCCGGCCCGGTGATCGGGCTGGTGGTGACGCCGAGCACCGACCAGCCGATCGAGCCGAGCCACTCCACCGTCTCATCGCACACCCGCTGATGGACGACGGGATCGCGCACGACGCCGCCCTTGCCCACTTCCTCGCGCCCCGCCTCGAACTGTGGCTTGATGAGCGCCGCGAGCCGCGCCCCCGGCCCCGCCAGATCGAGCGCGGCGGCCAGCACCTTGGAGAGCGCGATGAAGCTCGCGTCGCACACCACGAGATCGATCGGATCGGGAATATGCTCGGCGGTGAGGTGGCGGGCGTTGGTCCGCTCCAGAACGACCACGCGCTCGTCGGAGCGGAGCTTCCACGCAAGCTGCCCATGCCCGACATCCACGGCATAGACCTTCGCTGCACCGCGCGTCAGCAGCACGTCGGTGAAGCCCCCGGTCGAAGCGCCGACATCCACCGCGACGAGGCCGGTCACGTCCCAGCCGAAATGTGTGAGCGCATGATCGAGCTTGAGCCCGCCGCGCGACACCCAGGGATGATCGCGCCCCTTCACCTCCAGCGGCGCGTCGGGCGCGAGGGGCTGGCCCGCCTTCTCCACCTTGCGGTCGCCCGTATAGACGAGTCCGGCCAGGATGAGCGCCTGCGCGCGGGTCCGGCTCTCGGCGAGGCCGCGGTCGGTGACGAGCTGATCGGCGCGGACATTGCGGCTCATGAACCGGCAAACTCCCAGAAATGCAGTTCACGCAATCGCGCGAACCTTACTCACACTTGTAATAAAGTTTCGTCCCGCTTATCTGTCGTTTCGTCGCAGGGCAACGCTGCTCCCCCCTCCCCTAGCCGTTGCCCTGCGCGTCCTACACAAGGAAAATATCCCATGCGTATGCTTGAAGGCGCGGCTTTGCTCGCGGCGATGGTTGGCGCTCAGGCGCTGGCGATCGGGACGATCCTGATCCACTGATCGCACCGATGACAAGGGACGCATAGCAGCTCCCTCCCGGCTTCGGCCGGATGTCCAAGCCGTCGTGGCCTCCCGGCCCCGGCGGCTTTTTCATGCCCGCCGTCCCTATGGGGAAGCCCGGCCCGCCGTCCCATATCCGGGAGGCGGGCCGGAGGATCGTCAGGCGCGAACCTCGCCGACGACGACGCCCACCGAATTGTGGCGCAGCGCCTTCAGCACCGTGTCCACCATCGCATCGGCATCGAGGCCGGCCTCGGCATATTGCTTCTCGGGCTTGTCCTGCGCCTGGAAGATATCCGGCAGGCGCAGCGTGCGGATCTTCAGGCCCGCATCGATCAGCCCCTCGTCGGACGCCAGCGTCAGCACATGCGCGCCGAGGCCGCCGACCGAGCCCTCTTCCACGGTGAGGATCACCTCATGCGTGGCGCAGAGCTTGCGGATCAGCTTGGCGTCGAGCGGCTTGGCGAAACGCAGGTCGGCCACCGTGGTGGAGAGGCCCTGCGCGTCGAGACGATCGGCCGCCTTCAGCGCCTCTTCGAGACGCGTGCCGAGCGACAGGATCGCCACCTTCTTGCCCTCGCGGACGATGCGGCCCTTGCCGATCTCCAGCTTCTGCGGGACGGCCGGCAGTTCGACGCCGACACCGTTGCCGCGCGGATAGCGCAGCGCGATGGGGCCGTTGTCGTAGAGCGCGGCGGTGTGGACCATGTGGACCAGCTCCGCCTCGTCCGCCGCCGCCATCACCACCATGTTGGGCAGCGTGGCGAGATAGGTGATGTCGAACGAGCCCGCATGGGTCGAGCCGTCGGCGCCGACCAGACCGGCGCGGTCGATCGCGAAGCGGACCGGCAGGTTCTGGATCGCGACGTCGTGGACCACCTGGTCATAGGCGCGCTGGAGGAAGGTCGAGTAGATCGCGCAGAACGGGCGCTGCCCCTGCGCGGCCAGACCGGCGGCGAAGGTGACGGCGTGCTGCTCCGCGATGCCCACGTCGAACAGGCGATCCGGGAACTTCTGCTGGAACTTGTCGAGGCCGGTGCCCGACGGCATAGCCGCGGTGATCGCGCAGATCGTGCTGTCGCGCTCGGCCTCGGCGACCAGCGCCTTGGCGAAGACGGCGGTGTAGCTCGGCGGGCCGGCGGGGCCCTTCACCTGTTCGCCGGTGATGACGTCGAACTTCTGGACGCCATGATATTTGTCCGGCGCCTTTTCGGCAGGCGCGTAGCCATGGCCCTTCTTGGTGACGACGTGGATCAGGATCGGGCCCTCGGCCGCGTCGCGCACATTCTCGAGCACCGGGATCAGGTGGTCGAGATTATGGCCGTCGATCGGGCCGACATAATAGAAGCCCAGCTCCTCGAAGAGCGTGCCGCCGATGGCCATGCCGCGGGCGAACTCGTCGGTCTTGCGCGCGGCGTCCGCGAGCGGGCGCGGCAGGCGTCTGGCCAGCTTCTTGGCGAGATCGCGCAGGTTGAGGAACGGCGCCGACGAGACGATCCGCGCCAGATAGGCCGAAAGCCCACCCACCGGCGGCGCGATCGACATATCGTTGTCGTTGAGGATGACGACCAGACGGTTGCCCGCCTGCTCGGCATTGTTCATCGCCTCATAGGCCATGCCGGCCGACATCGAGCCGTCGCCGATGACCGCGATCGCCTTGCCCGACTTGCCGGCGAGCTTGTTCGCCACCGCGAAGCCCAGCGCCGCCGAGATCGACGTCGACGAGTGCGCCGCACCGAACGGATCATATTCGCTCTCGGCCCGCTGCGTAAATCCGGAGAGGCCCCCGCCCTGCCGGAGCGTACGAATGCGGTCCCGACGGCCGGTCAGGATCTTGTGGGGATAGGCCTGGTGGCCCACGTCCCAGATGAGCTTGTCATCGGGCGTGTTGAATACATAGTGTAGCGCGGTGGTCAGCTCCACCACGCCAAGGCCGGAGCCAAGATGACCACCCGTCACGCCGACGACCGAGATCATCTCGGCGCGCAGCTCGTCCGCAAGCTGCCGGAGCTGCTCGGGCTTCAGGCGGCGCAGGTCGGCCGGGGTATCAACTTTGTCCAGTAGGGGGGTCACGGGGCGATCGGACACGAATAGCTCTCCTTGGACCGCACCGCTTACGCCAAGCGGCGCGTCCTGTCGAACGGTGAAGAAACCTTAATATGCGGGTTTTAGGCGAGTGTTGCCGCCGCGCACGCCGCGCAGCGCCCGCGAACCTCGATCACGGGACGCTCGGGAACGAAGCCAACCTTTTGAGCTGCCTCGCGAACCGGGCCGGCCGCGGCGTCGTTGTCGACGTGGATCGCCTGCCCGCAACGGTCGCAGACGAGGAAGATGCAGTCGTGCATGCAGCCGGGATGCGGATTGGCGATATAGGCGTTGGCGCTCTCGATCCGCTGGGCGAGGTTGGTCGCCACGAACAGGTCGAGGATGCGGTAGACGCTGTTGGCGGCGACGCGCCGCTCCTGCTCGCGGGAGAGGAGTTCGGTGATGTCATAGGCCGAGGCCGGCCGCTCCAGCCGACTCAGCACGCCGAACACGGCCGAGCGGAGCGCGGTCCATTGCTCGCCCTTCGATTCCAGCGTCGCCTGGGCGGCGGACGCCAGAGCCGCGCCGTGATGATGCGCATGTTTGTGCACGCGCGGGGTAGTGGTGGCATGGGTTCCGGCCATGCCCGCCAAACTAGGCGTGACGATGCCCCGCGACAAGGCCGTGGGCGTGCGCCCCACGCCGCGCATTGAGGCGATGCGCGAAGGCGAGCAGCACGACGCCCGCCATGGTGCTGGCGATTTCGGGCAGCCCCTCGGCCCGGATCAGGCCGACCGCCATCAGCGCCAGCCCCGCCCCGCCGAGCAGCAGCGGCCGCCAGTCACGATGCGCGAGATAACCGCGCCCCAGCGCCACGCCGCCGATCAGGATGGCGAGCGTGAAGCCCGCCTCGTGCCAGCGCGGATTGGCCAGCGCCGCCCCCGCCGATGCCAGCGTCGCCGCGAGCAGGACGGTCGCCACGCAATGGATGAGGCACAGGCTGGAAAGCCCGATCGCCATGCGGTCGAGCCGGTCGATGCTGCGTTCGCGCTCCATGCCGGAGTCGGGCGGGGAATCGGAGGGGGAAGTCGCCATGGCCGGCGATATGGCACCATCGTCACGATGATACAATATCTCATTTCCTCCCTTCGTCTCATCGGCGTCGCGAAAGGACGGAGGCCAACAGCGGCATTGTCGACAGCCCCGGCCGCGCGGTAAGGCCTCGCCATGTCCGAAGCCCTGCCCAGCCCGCCCGCCCTGAAGCTGCCCGGCCGCCCCGCCATCCCCCGCCCCGCCCCACGGGCCTTCGGGGGCTGGCTGCTCGTCGTGGCGGCGCTGGTGCTGGCGATCGTGATCGTCGGCGGCATCACGCGGCTCACCGAGAGCGGCCTGTCGATCGTCGAATGGAAGCCGATCCGCGGCATCATCCCGCCCATCGGCGAGGCGCAGTGGCAGGCCGAGTTCGACAACTACAAGCACATCCCCCAATATGAGCAGTTCAACCGGGGCATGACGGTCGAGGGCTTCAAGCACATCTATTTCTGGGAATATCTCCACCGCCTGATCGCGCGCGGGATCGGCACGGTGCTGCTGGCGGTGCTGGCGGTCTTCTGGTGGCGGCGAGCGATTCCCGAAGGCTATGGCGCCCGCGCGGTGCTGATCTTCGCGCTGGGCGGGCTTCAGGGCGTGGTCGGCTGGTGGATGGTGTCTTCCGGCCTCGTCTACCGCAGCGAGGTGAGCCATATCCGGCTGGCCATCCATCTGCTGACGGCGCTTCTTATATACAGCTACCTGATCTGGACGGCGCTGGACCTGTTCGCTCTCGCTCGCGATCCCTCCGCCAGGCCTGCGAAGCTGACCGGCCTGCCGGCCGTGGCGATCGTGATCCTCGCGATCCAGATCATGCTCGGCGCCTTCACGGCCGGCCTGCGCGCGGGATACGCGTTCGCGACATGGCCGAAGATGGGGGAGGAATGGTTCCCCGCCGGCGGCTGGAATGCAGGGCAGAGCACGCTCCACAATCTCGTCTACAACCCGATCGCCGTGCAGTTCGTCCATCGCTGGTGGGCGTGGGTGGCGCTCGTCGCCGTGGTGATGGTCGCGCGCTTCGCCCGTCAGGCCGGCAACCGCCGGGCGGCCGCCGCCATTGTCGTGGCGGTGGTGGCGCAGATCCTGCTCGGCATCGCCACGCTGCTGACCGGCGTCGATATCCCGATCGCGGTGACGCATCAGGCCGTCGCCACCATCCTGCTCGGCACGCTCATCTGGGGCGGCCACGCGCTCGGGCAGGAGCCGCAAGCGGCTTGATGCAGTATGGTATTATAATACCACTCTAAAAACCCCCGCATTGCTTGACTTTTTCGGGGTGATTCGCCATTAGCCCTCTCCGTAGCGCCGCTCAGCGATGGGCGGCGCGCTGCGTTTCTCGCATATTCGGAGTTTGGGGCCATGAAGGCGCTCATGAAGACCACCAAGTCGGCGACGCCGTACACGGTGGAAAAGAAGTGGCATCTGATCGATGCCGACGGCCTGGTGGTCGGGCGCCTTGCCTCGATCGTCGCCAACATCCTGCGCGGCAAGCACAAGCCGAGCTTCACCCCGCACATCGATTGTGGTGACAATGTCATCATCATCAATGCCGACAAGGTGAAGTTCACCGGCAAGAAGCTGACCGACAAGATCTATTACAAGCACACCGGCTATGCCGGCGGCATCAAGGAAACGACCCCGGCCAAGGTGCTGGAAGGCCGCTTCCCCGAGCGCGTGCTCGAGAAGGCCGTGGAGCGCATGATCCCGCGCGGTCCGCTGGGCCGTCAGCAGATGCGCAACCTGCGCATCTTCGCCGGCGCCGAGCATGACCATGCCGCGCAGAACCCGGAAGTCCTCGACGTCGCGGCGATGAACCGCAAGAACAAGGTGGGCGCGTAATGTCCGACAATCGCCAGTCCCTTTCCGACCTCGCGTCGCTGACCGGCGCCGAGACTCCGGCCGCCGCTGTCGCCGCTCCGACCGGCACCGAGGGTTTCGTCCCCGCCGCCCCGACCGCTCCGCTCCGCGAGAAGCAGGTCGACGCGCAGGGCCGCGCCTATGCCACCGGCCGTCGTAAGGACGCCGTGGCCCGCGTGTGGCTGAAGCCGGGCACCGGCAAGATCATCGTCAACGGCCGCGATCAGGAAATCTATTTCGCCCGTCCGACGCTGCGTCTCGTCATCAACCAGCCGTTCGGCGTCGCCGGCCGTGAGGGCCAGTACGACGTGATCGCCACCGTCAAGGGCGGCGGTCTGTCGGGTCAGGCCGGTGCGGTGAAGCACGGCATCGCCCAGGCGCTGACCCGCTTCGAGCCGATCCTGCGCACGCCTGTGAAGCAGGCCGGCTTCCTCACCCGCGACAGCCGCGCGGTCGAGCGTAAGAAGTACGGCAAGGCGAAGGCCCGTCGTAGCTTCCAGTTCTCGAAGCGCTAATCCGCTTTCGGAGCTGTTTGCCCGAGACAAGGGGCGGTCCGGCTTCGGTCGGGCCGCCCTTTTCTTTTGTCCTTCTTTCCCGATGGAATGCCCATGACGACCGACACCGTCCTCATCCGCCTCGCCGCCGCGGCCGATCTCGGGCCGCTCCATGCGCTGGTGCAGCGCGCCTATCGCGGCGACAGTGCGCGGGCGGGCTGGACGCATGAGGCCGATCTGGTCGAAGGGCAGCGGATCGAGCCGGAGGCGCTCGCCGCGATCCTGGCCCAGCCGGGCGAGCATCTGCTGGTGGCGACCCGCGACGGCGTGCCGATCGGCTGCGTGCAGGTGACCGACCGGGGCGAGGGCGTCGGCTATCTGGGCCTGCTGGCCGTCGATCCGGGCTTGCAGGCGGCCGGCCTCGGCAAGCTCCTGATCGCGGCGGCCGAGCGCGAGGCCGCGACCCGCTTCGGCGCGCATACTATGGAGATGTCGGTCATCGAGCAGCGCGCCGAGTTGCTCGCTTATTACGAGCGGCGCGGCTATGTGCGCACCGGCGAGTACCGCCCCTTCCCCATCCCGATGACGCCGCCGCTCCGCCTGATGGTGCTGGCCAAGCCGCTCGGCTGAACCGCCTTATTCGGATCGCACCGACGTGTAGGGAAGCTGGATATAGGTGAGCACCGAATGTGCCGCCTTCTCCGGCCAGTTGTCGGGATGCTTGAAGAGCAGCTCGTTCACGTTGAGGCCCAGCCCGACGAAGGGATGCCGTCGCGGCTCGTCTCCTCGTGCCCGCTCGCGGGGGGTGAAGCCGCTGGCATAATAGCCCACCTCCAGATCGACGAAGCGCAGCGGCGAGCGCTGGAAGGTCTCGAAGCCGCCCAGCTTCAGCGCGAACAGGAATTTCTGCTGCCGGTAATGCTCCTTGCCTTCATAGGAATAGAAATGACGGTTGGGGGTGAGAAGCAGGCGGAAATCCACCTTGTCGGCAAGGCCGGGGATGGAGTTCCGCAGCACCGAGAAGCCCGCACCCGCAATGTCGAACATCACGTCCTGCATTGACCAGCCGCTGCTGTCTTCGAAGCCGTCGTAAATCTCTCCATAAGCCTCGGCCGCGAGCGACAGCACGCCGGCCGTGAGCGCCGTCTGGAAGCCGGGACCGGCTTTCCGCCTCAGACGCGAATAGAAGATGTCGGCGTAGAGATAGCTGTTGAAGGCATGATCCGTCTTGTCGACGCCGACATTGTCGGTGTCGTGCCCGAACAGCCCCTCGTCGTGGAAGTGGAAGGACGAGCCGTGGTGGAAATCCTTGGGCAGATTCACGGCCGTCAGGAGCGCGATGGCGGTCGCGAACTCCCACTTCACCGCGCCGACACGCTTGCCGAACGTGTTGTAGCGTTCCGGATCGTAGGTGGGTCGCTTGGGCGGGCGGCTGTCCGCGGGGCCGTAGAGCGTGATGCCGTCGGCAGAAGCGGTCTCGGCGCTGGCCAGCGCGATCCGGCGATCGAGCGCGGTCCAGTCGTTGTGGGCGATAGCCTCCGGCGCGGGAGTGATGCTCAGCGGAGCGGGCGGGCTCTCGTCAGGCGGCACGATCTGCGCGTGGAGTGGGGCGGATATCGCCATCCCCAGCATGGCGAGGGGGAGGCAGAGGCTCCGCCTGCCGATCAATCCACTGCCACGATGATAGCCAAGACCCTTCGACCGCCCTTTCACCATAGACGCACCCCGTCGATCCGAACTCCCATCCCCCCGGTTCATTCAGATGGTCGGGAATCCTTGCGCGGAACGCCGCGCATGCACCCAATTCACCCGAATTGAGTCAGAATGTAGCAAGAGTTTCACATAAGTATCGAGGGACTTTGTCCCGTTAATCCCTCGGGATAGGGCTATCTCCCTCACCGAACAGGGTCAGGCCGGCTGGTGCCGCCGGGGATTGCCGCGAAGAAGCGCCGGTGATCTCGCGACAAAGCCGATCGCCCGGCAGCGGCGCCAACGCCTCCACCGGGATCGATCGGGCCGCTACGCGCCGTCAGGCAGACGCCCGCTCGCGCGTCGCGGAGAAGCGCACGTTGGGCGAGCGCTCCGCCACATAGTTCACTTCCCACGCATCGCGGGCGAGGAAGACGGGCGCGCCGTCACGATCCTCGGCCATGGCGGAGGAGCGGCCCTCCATGAAGGCCTTGAGATCGGCGGGGTTCTCGGCCGAGATCCAGCGCGCCGTCTCGAAGGGCGCGGGCTCGAACTCGGCGGCGACGTTGTATTCCGCCTGAAGCCTGGAGATCAGCACTTCGAGCTGGAGCTGGCCCACCACGCCGACGATCCACTGCGAGCCGACCAGCGGCTTGAAGAGCTGGGTCACACCCTCCTCGGCCATGTCGACGAGCGCGGTGCGGAGCTGCTTGGTCTTGGTCGGATCGAGCAGACGGATGCGGCGCAGGATTTCGGGCGCGAAGTTGGGGATGCCGGTGAAGGTCAGCGCCTCGCCCTCGGTCAGCGTGTCGCCGACGCGCAGCACGCCATGGTTGGGGATGCCGATGATGTCGCCGGGGAGCGCCGTCTCGGCCAGCTCGCGGTCCTGCGCGAAGAAGAAGATCGGCGAGTTGATCGCGATCGTCTTGCCGGTCTGCACCTGCTTGAGCTTCATGCCGCGCTTGAACTTGCCCGAGCAGACGCGGAGGAAGGCGATGCGGTCGCGGTGCTGCGGGTTCATGTTCGCCTGCACCTTGAAGATGAAGCCGGACACGTTCGGCTCATCGGGGGTGACGGGGCGCGGGTTCGCCGGCTGCTCGCGCGGCGGGGGCGCGTGCTCGCCGATCGCGCCGATCAGCGCGTCGACGCCATATTCGCGCAGCGCCGAACCGAAGAAAACCGGCGTCTGGTCGCCATGGCGATAGGCCTTGAGGTCGAAATGGCCATAGCCGCCGAGCGCCAGCTCCGCCTCCTCGCGCAGCCGCGCCGCGCCCTCGGGCGAGACCAGCGTATCGAGGCGCGGATCGTCGAGGCCGGTGAGCTGCTCGTCCGCCTTCTCGGGGCGCGAGAGGACGTTGGTGCGCAGGTCGTAGAGGCCCTCATAGAGGCCGCCCATGCCGACCGGCCAGTTCATCGGCGTCACGTCGAGCGCGAGCTTGTCGGCCACCTCGTCGAGCAGGACGAAGGGATCGAGCCCTTCGCGGTCCACCTTGTTGACGAAGGTGACGATCGGCACCGAACGCAGGCGGCACACCTCGAACAGCTTGCGCGTCTGCGCCTCGATGCCGCGCGCCGCGTCGATCACCATGACGGCGGAGTCGACGGCGGTGAGCGTGCGGTAGGTGTCCTCCGAGAAATCCTCGTGGCCCGGCGTGTCGAGCAGGTTGAAGGTCAACCCGTTGCGCTCGAAGGTCATCACCGAGGACGTGACCGAGATGCCGCGCTGCTGCTCGATCTTCATCCAGTCCGAGCGGGCGCGGCGGTTGGCGCCGCGTGCACGGACCTCACCGGCGAGATGGATCGCGCCACCGGCCAGCAGGAGCTTTTCGGTAAGCGTGGTCTTGCCCGCGTCGGGGTGGGAGATGATGGCGAAGGTGCGGCGGCTGGCGGAGGGATTCATGGGCGCGCATGTAGCGTCTCGCGCGCCGAAAGCGAAGGGGCGGCCACAAGATGCAGCGCGGCGGCGAGAACGGGGTCGCGGCCGGCCTCCATCTCGGCGGGCGTGGTGCGCACGAAATGGGCGGGCGTGAAGCCCACGCCCTCAATCCTGCGGCCACCCGGCGTGCGGACATCGAAATCGGCGAGGCTCAACTGGCCGCCGTCGGGCAAGTCCTCGATGGAAGCGCCGGTGAGCGCGCCGGACGTCCGTTCGCCGACGCTTTCCGCCCGCCCCGATTCCGAGAGCAGCGCCGCCAGCGCCTCCGCCGCGCTCGCGCTCCTCGGGCCGACCAGCACCGCCATCGGCCCGGTGTAGCTCCGCCCGCCAGCGCCCTCGATCGGCACCTTGTCCTCGCGCTTGCGGTCGATGCGGCGGAGCAGCGTGTGCTTCTCGGCGAAGAACAGGCCGGCGACGCGGGCGGCCGTCTCCTCCTCGCCGCCGTCATTGTCGCGCAGGTCGAGGATGACGGCGGCGGGCTCGGGGCCATTGCGGAGTTCGGCAGCGATGGGACGATCCTCGCGCGAGTCGAAGCCGTCGAGCGTGACGAGCAGGATGTCGCCCGCCAGCCGGTGGAAGCGCACGGGCTCGTCCGGAGGTGCGGAGGCAGCGACCAGATCGAACGCGCGCGGACGGCCCGCCACATCGTCGAACACCAGCCGCGCCCGCTCGCCCTCGCTCGGATGGCGATCGACATCCACCGGCCGCCCGTCGATCGAGATCAGCCGCCAGCCGGGCTTCACTCCCGCCCGTGCCGCAGCACTTCCCGGCGTCACCGCATAGACCAGCCAGCCGCCCTCCTCCTCATAGGAGGCGAAACCGAAGCTCGCCTGCGCCTCGCCCGCGTCGCGCGAGGCTTGATAACGGACCTCCGATGGCGGGATCGCGAAGACATGGCTGTCGTGGAGCAGGCCCAGCATATGATTGAGCACGGCGTAGAGCGCACCTCCGCCCTGCGCGGCCAGCGCCTGCGGCCGGAAGCGATCCCGCGCCGCCTCCCAGTCGACGCCGTGGAGCGCCGGGTCCCAGTATCGGCGCTGGACGTCGGCCCACACCTTGTCGAACACCACGCCGTTGTCCGGCGGCGGCGCGCCTGCCAGCAGGGCCAGCGCGGCAAGCGCGCGCCATCCCCTCATGCGGGCTTGCAGACGAGGCCGATCGCTCCCTCGTCCCGATAAACGCTGATGACCGGGCAGCGGCCCAGCAGGTCGCGCCCGAGGATGAGCGCCGGCCAGCCATGCTGCGGCGCCGGCGGCGCGTGACGGACGAGGATGCCGCCGTCGGCCTTCTCCTGCGGCAGCTTGCCGCTCCCCTCGAAGTCCGCGAGCCGCACCGCCACGCGATCGAGCCTGAGCCCCAGTGGCATCGCGGCCCGGCTCAGCACCATGTCGCGGACCTGGCGATTGACCCCGAAGGCGATCACCGCCTGCCGCGCCTGCCCCTCGAAATGACCGCCATAGGTGCCCGCGAGGACCGCCGCCGCCGAGGCGGTCGCCAGCGTCTCCGGCGCATCGGGCGCGAGGACGATGTGGACCGTCGACCTGCCCACGCGCCACGGAACGCTGAGCCCGCTCTGGGCGTCGTTCTCCGCCGGGAAGCGCTGCTCGCCCGCTCCGCCTTCCTGCCCGAAGCGCACCACGGACCAGGGCAGCTCCGCCGCCCCGATCGCGCCATCATGGCCCCGGCAACAGGGGCCGTCATGCACCGAGAGCGCCCTTGGCGTCGTGATACCCGCGATGCTCACTTCGCCCGCCGCCTGCCGGAAGGGCACACGAACGCGGCCGACCTCCTCATAGCCGCCCGGCTTCCACGGCAGCGGCACCTTCTCGGCGAAAGGCGGCGCCAGATAGACGCCCTGATCCAGCACCACCGCCAGCTTCGCCGACACACCCGCCACGGTCGCGTCGACGACCGGGTCCATGCGATCGAGCGTCACCGTCCCGAGATCGGGCGGAGGCGGCGGCGGGCGGCGCGCGCCGAGCGGCGTCGCGAGCAGGAAGGCGGCAAAGATGAACGGACGCGCCGGACCAAGCATGACAGCCCCAACGCACGAAGCGCGATATGGGCGCAGCCTTCCCGCCGCGCCCATGCGGATCATGGCTGCGCGGTCATCCGATTGTTGCTCCGGTCATGATCGGGGAGCTTGTGGTCGGGATCGAGTTCCGCCGCGACGACGCGCTTGCCGGCGGGCACCGGCACCTCGTTCGAGGCCTTGCGAATCCATGTCTCGGCGGGGAGGCGGATGTCCCGATGGCCGCCATCGGCGAAGCTCACGCGCAGTGTCACCGGCATCACCAGCGGATCGTGATTCTCGACCGTCACCAGCGTCCGGCCGTCCTTGGCGGGCGCGATCTTCGTCACCGCGACGTCGTAGGTGGAGTTGGTGGCGTACCAGCCCCGCCACCACCAGCTCAGATCCTCGCCCGTCTCGCTTTCCATGAAGCGGAAGAAGTCGGCGGGCTTGGGATGCCTGAATTCCCACGTCGCGATGAAGCGGCGGAAGGCGGGATCGAAGCGCTCCGGCCCGAGAATTTCCTCGCGCAACAGCACGAGGCCCAGCGCCGATTTGAAATAGGTGACGGGGTGGCGATATTTCTCGATCACCGTATCGGCACGGCTCAGGATCGGCGGAGCATTGGGATCGGCAAGGACGGGCAGAATCTCGTCCACCGGATTGCCGCCGCCGGGCGCATATTCGCTGTCGCGCTTGGGCGCGAACTCGCCGTGATTGAAATCCTCGCTCTCGAAGATGTCGATGAAGGTGTTGAAGCCCTCGTCCATCCACGCGTCGCGGCGCTCGTCGAAGCCGACCATCATCGGGAACCAGCTATGCCCGATCTCGTGCGCGGTGATCCAGAAGAGCGGCGCATCCTTGTCCTCGATGCCGTCGAAGACGATGCCGGGATATTCCATGCCCGACGCCGGCCCCGCGATGTTGATCGCCGCCGGCCACGGATAGGGATGCCAGCGCGCCGACATCTTCTCGACCGTGTCCTTCACATATTGGGTCGAGCGGTCCCACGCCTTGGGGCCAACGCTCTCGGCCGGATAATAGGACATGGCGAGCGACGTCTTGCCGCCCGGCAGGTTGATCCGCGCGGCATCCCACGCGAACGCGTCCGACGCCGAGAAGGCGACGTCGCGGGTGTTCTCCATGCGATAGTGCCAGGTCCTGGTGCCTGCCCTGGGGCGTTCGGCGGCGATCTCCGAGGGCGCGACGATCTTCACCGTCGCGTCGCTGGCGGCGGCCTTGGCGAGCCGCTGCTTCTCGCGGGGCGTCAGCACCTCGTCGGGGTTCTGGAGCGCGCCGGAGCCCGCCACGATCATCGAGGACGGCACCGTCACCCAATAATCGAAATCGCCATATTCGAGGTAGAATTCCTGCGCGAGGTAAGGGAGCGTGTCCCACCCGCGGATGTCGTCATAGACGGCCATGCGTGGATACCATTGGGCGAGGTCGTAGATTTCTCCGCCCTTCACCTTGCCCCACGCCATCCGCCCGCCGAACGCGCCGGGAATGGCGAAGCGATAGCGGACGTGCAGTGTCAGCTTGCCGCCATGCCCGGCGAGCGCGGACGGCAGGCGGACCTGAAGGCGGGTGTCGCTCTCCACTGTCTGGGCGACGACGCGGTGGCCGTCCTGCTCCACCTCGACGCTCTCGATCGTGTAGCCGTCGGTCGAGCCCTCTCCTTTCCGCAGCGAGGCGCCATCGGCCGCGTGGCTGCGCGAGTTCGGGCGGTACATGTTCTGGTCGAGCTGGAGCCAGAGCACGTCCAGCGTGTCCGGGCTGTTGTTGGTGTAGGCGATCGCCGCCTCGCCCGAGAGGCTGTGCGCCTTTGGATCGAGCGTGGCGTGTATCTGATAGTCGGCGCGGTTCTGCCAATAGGACAGCCCCGGCTGGCCGCTGCCCGAGCGATAAGCGTTCACCGGCGTCGGAAGCGTCAGCGGCGCGAAGGCGGCGTGGGGATCATAGCCGGCGGCCAGCGCCGACGAACCCAGCAACGCAACAGACAGCAACGGCAACGACCTGCGCATGAACCACCCCTCCGCAACGAACCGCACGCTCGTGCAACAGGATTGTCACGGATGCGAGGGGAAAATCCGATAAGGCGCGGAGAAGGCCTGCTTATGTGAGGCAAAAGATACAGGCCTCAATCGCACGCTTGGTCTCCGCGATCGAGCCGACCGCCACTGTGTCCACCTTCGCCTTGTCGGGCACGGGCCAGTCATTGCCGCCGGGGTAGACGGCGTCGCCCATGAAGAGCATGTCGGCCTTTGCGATGCCGGACGCCTCGGCCAGCTTCCCGATGCCATAGGCCTTGTCGACGCCCTTGTGGGTGACGTCGATCGAGGTCGAGCCGCCGATGTTGATCGAGAGGTTGGGCAATTCCCTCTGGGCGGCTTGCTGCATCGTCTCACGCTTGCGGCGATCCGAGTCCCACGCCTTCTTGGCGTCGAGCGGCGCCTCCTGCCCCAGCCCCGAGAAGGTGATCTGGCTGCCGCGATCCTCGATCTGCTCGCCCCAGGTCCTCTCGCCCTTGAAGCCGGCCTCCTCCACCGCCCTGTCGAGCGCCTTCAGGATGCGGTCGCGCTCTTCCGGCGAGAAATCCTCCGCGTAGATCGCCGTCCACGCCCCCTCGATGAAACGATAGAGCTTGGTGCCCGAGGTCGGCATGATCCACAGCCGCTCCAGCCGCGCGTCGGCGGGGAGCCGGTCGACCACCTGCGTCCTGAACTGCGGCCAGTCGCCGCCCGAGATCACGCAGACCTCCGCCACGCCCGTCAGGCGGGCAAGCAGCCCCGCCATCTCGGCATCGATCGCCTGCTTGCTCTCGGCCAGCGTGCCGTCGAGATCGAACGCGACCAGTCTCTTCGTCATGGCAGCCCTCCGTCTGGAGGCGACTACTCCCGAAAGGACGGATCGATCCGATCCAGCTTCCGAAGCAGCGCCGGCCACGCCAGCATGTCGGCCCCCATGCGCGTGGTCTGGGGATTGGTCTGCTGCGCCACCTTCTCGGGCGTGCCCTGCGGAGGATTGCAGAGCCTGTCCCGCCCGGCCGACAGCATGTGCACCTGCGCCTCGCACGCGCGCTCCAGGAAATACATGCGCAGGAAGGCGTGACCGATCGTCTCGCCGACGGTCAGCGTGCCGTGGTTGCGCAGGATCATCGCGCATTTGCCGCCAAGGTCCGCGACCAGCCGCTCGCGCTCCTCCAGATCGGTCGCGATGCCCTCATACTCGTGATAGGCGAGTTCATGCGCCGCGATCATCGCGGTCTGGGTATGGGGCAGCAGCCCATCCGCCATCGCCGACACCGCCTGCCCGTAAGGCGTGTGGAGATGGAGCACTGCCTTCGCATCGTCGCGCGCCATGTGGATCGCGGAATGGATCACGAAGCCTGCCGCGTTCACCATCGCCGGGCCCATCACCGGCTTGCCGTCCATATCGATCTTCACGAGCGAGGAGGCGCTGATTTCCTCGAACATCAGATTGTACGGATTGATGAGGAAATGATGCTCCGGCCCCGGCACGCGGGCGGAGAGGTGGGTGAAGATCAGATCGTCCCACCCATAGTGCGCGACCAGTCGGTATGCCGCCGCCAGATCGACTCGGATCGCCCATTCCTCAGGCGAAACCTGATCGCGAACAGAATGCTGCACGGCTGCCGTCGCCATTTCGCTCTCCTTTTCGGGCCGGTCTTCGCCGGTGGTGACCCATCATAGGATCGCAGGGCGGCACATCAAACCATTGATGGGCTTGCTTCATGCACGCACATATTGTTTGAGCCCCGCGTTACAGTTTCGTGTCCTGGAGACAGACGATCCGTCAGGTAGCCGCCCTTCCCTATCGCCCCGAGGCCGATGGCAACATCCGCGTCATGCTCATCACCTCGCGTGAGACGCAGCGCTGGGTGCTGCCCAAGGGCAATCTGATCAAGGGCCTGCGCGCGCACGAGGCAGCCGCGCAGGAAGCATATGAGGAAGCCGGCGTGGAGGGCATCGCCTGCCCCACGCTGATCGGCAGCTACACCTATGCCAAGCGCCGCAAGACGGGGCTGGCGCGCACCGTGGCGGTGGATGTCTTCCCCTTCGCAGTGACGGGCCAGGCCGACGAATGGCCCGAGCAGGACGAGCGGACCACCGCCTGGTTCACGCTCCCCAACGCGGCGGCGGCGGTCGACGAGCCGGAACTGAAGGCCATCATCGCAGGCTTCCGGGACCCTCTCCCCGCGCCCGGTCTGACCGACCGCGTGCCCGCGATGCGAGAGGAAATCGGAAGGAAAATCCCCGTGCTACGCTGGTTCCAGTCGCTTATGCCCAAGCAGGGCCGCTTCTTCGAACTGTTCGAGGCCCATTCGCAGACGCTGGTCGCCGGCGCCGACGCGCTCGCCCGCCTGATGCAGGGCGGCGCCGATCTCCACGCGCATATCCGCGAGATCGTGATGCAGGAGGATCGCGCCGACGATATCGCGCGCGACGTGCTCCAGGATGTCCGCCGCACCTTCGTCACGCCGTTCGACCGTTCGGCCATCACCGGCCTCATCGGCGTGATGGACGACGCCATCGACCAGATGAACCAGACCGCCAAGGCGGTCGCGCTGTTCGAGGTGCAGGAATTCGCTCCTCACATGCGCGACATGTCGGGCATCATCGTCGAGGCCGCGCGCGTCACCGCCGAGGCGATCCCGCTGCTGCGCTCGCTCGCCCCGAATGCAGGCCGTCTGCACACGCTGACAGAGCGGCTGATCGAACTCGAAGGCCATGCCGACGAGATCCACGACGCTGGCCTGAAGACGCTGTTCAGGACGTGTCGCGAGCACCCCATGGACTTCGTCGTGGGGCAGGAAATCTACGGCCATCTCGAAAAGATCGTCGACCGTTTCGAGGATGTCGCGAACGAGATCCAGGGTCTCGTGATCGACCACGCCTGAGCGGGCCGGCTTCTCCCGATGCATATCGCCACGCTGTCCTTTCCCGTGCTGGTCGCGCTGATCGTCGTCGCGCTCGCGTTCGACCTGCTGAACGGCCTGCACGACGCCGCCAACTCGATCGCCACCGTGGTGTCGACGCGCGTGCTGAAGCCGCATTATGCCGTCGCCTGGGCGGCCTTCTTCAACTTCATCGCCTTCCTCTTCTTCGGCACGCATGTCGCGACGACGGTGGGCACCGGCATCGTCGGATCGAACATCATCGACGCGCAGGTGATCTTCGGCGCGCTGATGGGCGCGATCATCTGGAACATCATCACCTGGGTGATGGGCATCCCCTCCTCGTCGAGCCATGCGCTGGTCGGCGGGCTGATCGGCGCGGGCACGGCCAAGGCGGGCCTGTCCGCCGTGGTGTGGGGCGGCGTCGTCAACACCGCGCTCGGCATCGTGCTGTCACCGGCGCTGGGCCTCGTGCTAGCGCTGCTGCTGGTGCTGATCGTGGCGTGGGCCTCGATCCGCTCGACCCCGCTTCAGGTGGACCGCCGCTTCCGCAAGCTCCAGCTCGTCTCGGCCTCGCTCTATTCGCTCGGCCATGGCGGCAACGACGCGCAGAAGACGATGGGGATCATCGCCGTGCTGCTCTATTCGCAGGGGATGCTCGGCCCGACCTTCCATGTGCCCTTGTGGGTCGTGCTCTCCTGTCAGGCGGCGATGGGGATCGGCACGATGGCGGGCGGGTGGAGGATCGTCCACACCATGGGCTCGAAGATCACGCGCCTCACCCCGCCGCAGGGTTTCTGCGCGGAAACCGGCGGCGCACTGACTCTCTTCATGGCGACGCATCTCGGCATCCCGGTCTCGACCACGCACACCATCACCGGCGCGATCGTCGGCGTCGGCGCGTCGCGGCGGCTTTCGGCGGTCCGGTGGAACGTCGCGTCCAGCATCGTGGTGGCATGGGTGGTGACGATCCCGGCTGCCGCGCTGGTCGGCGCGCTGTTCTACGGACTGACGCAGCTCTTCTGAGCATGACGCCCGCGCCCTTCTCCGCCGATACGGAGGGCGTCACGCTCGCGGTGCGGCTGACCCCCAAGGCCGCGGGGGATGCCTTCGGCGAGGTGCTGGCGCTCCCTGACGGACGCTCCGCGCTGGCCGTCCGCATCGCCGCGCCGCCGGTGGAGGGCGCCGCCAACACCGCGCTGATCGCCTTCCTCGCGAAGTCGCTCGGCGTCAGGAAGGCCGATGTCGCGATCCGCTCCGGGGAGGCTTCGCGACTCAAGATCATCCGGGTTAGAGGCGACGGCCCCGCGCTCGCCGCGCGGCTCCAGTTGCTTTGCTCCGCCTGAAAGGATCGACCATGCCCCGCATCGCCTATGTGAACGGCGCCTACCTGCCGCTCGACGAGGCGCGCATCTCGGTGCTGGATCGCGGCTTCCTGTTCGCGGACGGCATCTATGAGGTGACGGCGGTGCTGGATGGCCGGCTGGTCGACAACGCCTCGCACCTCGCGCGGCTGGAGCGCTCCTGCGCGGAGATCGGCCTGACGCTGCCGGTGAGGATCGAGGAGATCACCGCGATCCAGCACGAGCTGATCGCCCGCAACGGCCTCACCGAGGGCGCCGTCTATCTCCAGGTGACGCGCGGCGCCGCCGATCGCGATTTCGTCGCGGCCGAGGGCATGACGCCAACGCTGGTGCTCTTCACGCAGACCAAGCGGATCACGGACTCGCCGGCCGCCGCGAAGGGCGTCGCGGTCTGCACGCTGCCCGACATCCGCTGGGCGCGCCGCGACATCAAGAGCGTCGCCCTCCTCGCGCAGGTGCTCGCCAAGCAGGAGGCCCATGCGCGCGGCTGCTTCGAGGCGTGGATGCTGGAGGACGGGCTCGTCACCGAAGGCTCCTCCTCGACCGCGTGGATTCTGACCGCTGACAACCGTCTCGTCACTCGCCCGCGCAGCCACAAGACGCTGCCCGGCTGCACCGCGCTCGCCATCGCCGCACTCGCCGCCGAGACGGGGATCGTGATCGAGGAACGCCCCTTCTCGCTCGACGAGGCGCTCGCCGCCCGCGAGGCTTTCATGAGCAGCGCCTCCACCTTGGTGCTGCCCATCGTTCGGATCGACGGCGCGCCCATCGGCGACGGGACGCCCGGCCCGGTCGCCACGCGACTGCGTCAGCTCTATCTTGAATTCGCGCGCCGCACCGCCACCTGAGGGCCTCCCGTACGCGTATCGGAGGAAGACCGATGACCGATCTTCGCCAGCCCAGCCTCTACATCCCGCACGGCGGCGGCCCCTGCTTCTTCATGGACGACCCGCGCGGCACATGGACCGGCATGGAGACCTTCCTCCGCACCCTCGCCGAGCGCCTGCCCGAACGGCCCAAGGCGATCCTGATCGTGTCCGGCCATTGGGAGACCGATGGCTTCGCCTTCACCGGCGGCGAGCGGCCCGAGCTGATCTACGACTATTACGGCTTCCCCCCGCACACCTATGAGCTGCGCTACGACGTGCCGGGCAGTCCGGCGCTTGCCGCCCATGCCGCCGCGCTGCTGCGCGAGGCAGGACTGCCCGCCGGCCTCGATTCCGCGCGCGGGCTGGATCATGGCGTGTTCGTGCCGCTGAAGGTCGCCTTCCCGGATGCGGACATCCCCGTCGTCGAGATGTCGGTGGACCGCAGCCTTGACCCCGCACTCCACATCGCGGCGGGCCGAGCGCTTGCCCCCCTGCGCGACGCGGGCGTGCTGATCGTGGGCGCAGGCATGAGCTTCCACAACATGCGCGGCTATGGCGATCCCCGCGCGACCGAACCCTCGCGCCGCTTCGACGCCTGGCTGGCCGACGCCGCGACCGGCACTGGCGTCGCACGCGAGGCCGCGCTGATCCGATGGAAGGACGCCCCCGATGCCGCCTATTCGCATCCGCGCGAGGAGCATCTCCTGCCGCTCATGGTTGCATCCGGCGCGAGCGAGGCTCACGGCGAGCATATTTATTCCGAGATCGTGATGCAGACGGCAATATCCGGCTTCCGCTTCGCCTGACCGGCTGCTCTAAAGGCGGGCATGTCGCTTGCCCGTCTCCCGCGCCTCGCGGCGCTCGCTTCCGCCCTTGCCCTCATCACCGCGACGCCCGCGCTGGCGTCGCCCGCCTATGACGCGGTCGATCCGATGATCGGCACGGGCGGCGAAGGCCATACCTTCCCCGGCGCCGTCGCCCCCTTCGGCATGGTACAGCTCTCGCCCGACACGGACACGACCTGCGAGATCCGCGCCTGCTACGGCCATGCCGCGGGCTATCGCTATTCGGACCCGACGATCCAGGGCTTCAGCCACACCCATTTCTCGGGCGCGGGGCATTCGGATCTCGGCGACTTCCTCGTCATGCCCGTCTCCGGCGACACCGTGGCCCTGGAGCCCGGCGACGCGACCAAGCCCGGCTCCGGCTACCGCTCGCGCTTCGACCATGCGACCGAGGTGGCACAGCCCGGCTATTACGCCGTGACGCTCGCCGGTCCGGGCGTGCGCGCCGAGATGACGGCGGGCACCCGCGTCGGCGTCCACCGCTATACCTTCCCCAAGGGCAAGGCGGCGCATCTGGTGCTCGACCTGCGCACCTCGCTCTACAATTATCCGGGCAAGGTGCTGTGGTCCTCGGTCCGCCTGCGGCCGGACGGCACCATCACCGGCGCGCGCGAGACGCGCGGCTGGGCGCCCGATCGCAAGCTCTATTTCGCGATACGCTTCTCCGCGCCGCTGAAGGATCATGCCTTCCTCAACACGGAAGAGAATATCCCCTACAAGGGCTTCCAGGGTCCGGGCCGTGGTAGCGATGCGCTCGCCGAGAAGCTGGGCAAGGCACTCGTCGCCCGCCTCGACTTCGGCCAACTCGACCAGCCGCTGGAAGTGAAGGTCGGCATCTCCTCGGTCGACGAGGCGGGCGCCATCGCCAATCTCGAGTCCGAGCCGGGCGACTTCGACGCCATCCGCGCCAAGACCAAGGCGGCATGGGAGCAGGCGCTCAACGCCGTCGATCTCGACGCCCCCGCGCCCATGAAGAAGAGCCTCTACACCGCGCTCTATCACTCGCTGATCGCGCCGTCGGTCGCGGGCGACGCGGACGGGCGCTGGCGCGGGCCGGACAATCAGGTCCATCAGGCGGACGGCTTCACCTTCCATTCGAGCTTCTCGCTGTGGGATACGTTCCGGGCCGAGCATCCGCTGCTCACCATCATCGAGCCCAAGCAGACCAACACCGACTTCATCCGCTCGCTAATCGAGAGCCAGAAGGTCAGCCCCGACGGCATCCTGCCCGTCTGGCAGTTCCAGGGCCGCGAGACGTGGTGCATGATCGGCTACCACGCCGTGCCCGTGATCGCCGACGCCTATCTCAAGGGCATCGACGGCTTCGATGTGGGCGATGCGCTGAAGGCCATGACCGCGAGCGCCACCTATGCGCCCTATGGGGGCCTCGGCGACTATATGAAGCTCGGCTACGTCCCCATCGACAAGGAGCCGGAAGCCGCCTCCAAGACGGTGGAATATGCCTTCGACGACTGGACCATCGCGCAGATGGCCAGGAAGGCCGGTCGCGCCGACATCGCCGCCACCTTCGACAAGCGCGCGCAGAACTGGCGCAATGGCTTCGACGCCAAGACCGGCTGGGTCCGCGCCCGCCTCTCCAACGGCAAGTTCCGCGAGCCCTTCGACCCGGTATCGATCAAGTACGGGTCGGACTACACCGAGGGCAATGCGTGGCAATATAGCTGGTTCATGCCGCAGGACGAGGGCGGGATGATCCGTCTGCTCGGCGGCGATGCGAAGACCGTCGCCAAGCTCGACGCCATGTTCGCCTATGACAATTCCAAGCTCGATTATTCGGGCTCGGAGGACATCGCCGGCCTCATCGGCCAGTATATCCATGGCAATGAGCCCAGCCACCACGTCGCTTATCTCTATAGCTATGCGGGCGCCCCGTGGCGGACGCAGGAACGGCTGAAGCAGATCGTCGACAGCCAGTACAAGCCCACCGAGGACGGCCTCGCCGGCAATGACGATCTGGGCCAGATGTCGGCCTGGCTCGTGTTCACGGGGCTCGGCTTCTATCCGGTGACGCCGGGCAGCCTCGAATATGTGATCGGCCGGCCGTTCGTGGATCATGCGACGCTGAACCTCCCCAACGGCAAGCAATTCAGCATCGTCACCGAGGGCCTGGGCGATGCGCATCCCTATATCGGCAAGGTGCTGCTGAACGGGCAGCCGCTCGCCAAGGGCTTCATCACCCACGCCCAGATCGAGGCGGGCGGCGAGCTGCGCTTCGTCATGTCCGCCACGCCCAACAAGACATGGGCCACGAAGAAAGCCGACCGCCCCTATTCGATGACGGGCTACTGAGCCTCGCCCGCGCGGCGAAGTTGACGCGAGTGACGCGCGATTTCGCCGCGCAGGGCGGGCCGGATCGACGCTGAGAAGGATCGAGCCGGCCGACCCTGACGGACGAAATCCCACATTGCTAGGCGGGCAGATGCAGGTGCGCCTCAAGGAAATCTAGGAACGCCCGCACCCGGAGCGACAGCCGTTCGTGCCCGACATAGAGGGCGTGGATGTCCTCCCCGTCCCCGGCGTTAAAGGCGTCGAGCACCGAGACCAGCCGTCCGGCCGCAAGGTCGGGGGCGGCATGGAAGCGCCCCACCCGCGCAATGCCTCCGCCCGCCAGCGCCATCAGCCGCACCGCCTCGCCTGAGTTGCCGAGAAAGGCGCCTTCCACCGGCCGCTGCACCACCTTGCCGCCGATGCGGAAAGGCCAGCTATCCAGAGAGCGGCGGAAGCTGAAGGTGAGCAGCCGATGCCGATCGAGATCGTCCGGGTGGCGCGGCTCGCCGGCCTTTGCGAGATATTCCGGGCTCGCGACCAGCACCATCGCGCTCCGGCCCAGCTTCTTCGCCTTAAGCCGCGTGTCGCGCAACGGCCCGATGCGGATCGCGATGTCCGCCCGCTCCTCGACCAGATCGACCAGCGCGTCGTTCAGCGCCAGCTCCAGCGTCACCGCCGGATAGGCCTCCATGAAACGCGGCAGGATCGGGATCAGGTAGAGCGACCCGAACGGCACCGAGGCGTTGACCCGGAGCTTGCCGCGTGGCCCCTCCTGCGCATGGCCGATGCTCCGCTCGATCTCGTCGATCTCCGCCACCAGCCCGGCCACGCGGTCGCGATAGGCCTCGCCCTCCGCCGTCAGCGCCAGCGCACGGGTCGTCCGGCGGATCAGCACCACGCCCAGCCGCGCCTCCAGCCGCGCGATCGCCCGGCTGACGGCGGAGGGGGTCAGCCGCATCAGCCTGGCCGCCGTCGCGAAGCTGCCGCCCCGCGCCACCGCGAGGAAGGTCTCCATCTCGCCGATGCGATTGTCCATGCGCGCCCCGATCCGTGAATCCGATGCAATTCTATAGTGTGTTTCGACAGTCTAATCATCAATGCCGATCGAGCCCACTTTCGGCGACGAAACGAAGCAAGGAGCATCCCCCATGGATCTGCAATTGAAGGGCAAGACCGCGATCGTCACCGGCTCGACCGCCGGCATCGGCCTCGCCATCGCCGAGCGCCTCGCCGCCGAGGGCGTGGAGGTCACCATCACTGGCCGCAACCGGGCCAAGCTGGACGAGGCGGCCGCCCAGATCGCCAAGGTCGGCAAGGTGAACCCCGTGCTCGCCGATCCCGCCACCGCCGAGGGCGCCGCGACGCTGATCGCCGCCGTCCCGGACACCGACATCCTCGTCAACAATCTCGGCATCTACGAGGCCAAGGCCTTCACCGACATCACCGACGCCGACTGGCACCACTTCTTCGAGGTGAACGTCGTCTCGGGCGCCCGCCTCTCCCGCCACTACTTCCCCAAGATGCTGGAGAAGAACTGGGGCCGCGTGATCTTCATCTCGTCGGAAAGCTCGCTGATGATCCCGGCCGAGATGATCCACTACGGCATGACCAAGACCGCCCAGCTCTCGATCTCGCGCGGCCTCGCCGCCCAGACCACCGGCACCGGCGTGACGGTCAACTCGGTGTTGCCGGGGCCGACGCGCTCGGAGGGCATCGTCGACTTCATGCGCTCCACCGTCTCGAACGGCGATGCGCCGCAGGACGAAGTCGAGCAGCAGTTCTTCGAGGAGCTGCGTCCGCTCTCGCTGATCCGCCGCCTGATCGAGGCCGAGGAGATCGGCAACATGGTGGCCTTCCTCGCGAGCCCGCTGGCGGCCGTCACCAACGGCGCCGCGATCCGTGCCGAGGGTGGCATCGTCCCGACGATCGCCTGATCGCCACACACGAAAAGGGCCTCGCTCCGGTTTGGAGCGAGGCCCTTTTTTTTGCGCCTTGATGATCGAAGGGCGATCAGTCGCCCATCGGCATCGCCATCGAGGCCGGCATCATGTTGGCGTTCATGTTGTGCATGACCCAGAGCGAGCCGCCGAGAACGATGCCCAGCACGAAGATGGTGAAGACCAGCGCCTGGAAGGTCCAGCGGTCGGTCTTGCCGTTGATGTGCAGGAAGTAGCGCAGGTGGACCAGGATCTGGATCACCGCCGCGCCCATGATGAGCGCCACGGCCTGCGAGCCATGGACCAGCCCCTTCATCACCGCGCCGAACGGGATGACCGTCAGCACCACCGCCAGCACGAAGCCGACGAGGTAGGAGCCGGCGCCCCCATGATCGTGGGAAGCGTGCGAGTTGTGCGCGCTCATGCCGAAACTCCCATCAGATAGACGAGGCTGAAGACGCCGATCCACACGACGTCGAGGAAGTGCCAGAACAGCGACAGGCAGGTCAGGCGACGGATGTTCGTCTCGGTCAGACCACGACGGGCAACCTGGACGAGCATCACCGTCATCCAGACGAGGCCCGAGGTGACGTGCAGCCCGTGCGTGCCGACCAGCGCGAAGAAGGACGACAGCCAGCCCGAACGCTGCGGGCCGGCGCCCTCGGCGATCAGCTTGGCGAACTCATGCACTTCCATGCCGATGAAGCCGAGGCCGAACAGCGCGGTGACAACCAGCCAGCCCATGGCCGCGCCCTTGTTGCCCCTGTGCGCGCCGATCATGGCGAAGCCATAGGTGATCGACGAGAAGAGCAGCAGCGCCGTCTCGACCGCCACATAGGGCAGGTCGAAGATGGTCTGCGGGGTCGGGCCGCCGGCGAAGGCGGTCGACATCACGGCGTAGGTCGCGAACAGGCCGGAGAAGATCACGCAGTCCGACATCAGGTACAGCCAGAAACCAAGCTGGACCGTACCGAACTGGTCGTGATGCTCCTCGTGGTGGTCGTGATGACCACCGTGGGCGGTGATGGTGGCGCTGGTCATGTCAGGCAGCCTTGGCGATGGCGTGGCGACCTTCGATCTCCGCCACTTCCTCGGCGGGGACGTAATAGTCGCGATCCTCGTTGAACGAATGGACGATGGCGCAGCCGACAATGCTCAGGAAGCTCAGCGCGGCGAGCCACCAGATATGCCAGATCAGCGCGAAGCCCAGCGGGATGGTCATGATCCCGATCACGAAACCCGCCCAGGTGTTGCGCGGCATGTGGATCGGCTGGAACACCTCCGGCAGCGGCGAGATGCCCTTCTTCTTCATGTCGAGCCAGGCGTCGAGAGCCTCGACCTTCGGCGTCTTCGCGAAGTTGTAGAAGGGCGGCGGCGACGAGGTCGCCCACTCGAGCGTGCGGCCGTTCCACGGATCGCCGGTCAGGTCACGGTTCTGCTCGCGGTCGCGGATCGAGACGACAAGCTGCGTGATCTGGAAGACGATGCCGAGCAGGATCAGCCCCGCGCCGGCGCAAGCGACGACGAAGTAGGGCTGCCAGGCCAGGTCCGCATAATGCTGGAGGCGACGGGTCGCACCCATGAAGCCCAGCGCATAGATCGGCATGAACGCGACGTAGAAGCCGACGATCCAGCACCAGAAGGCGGCCTTGCCGAGCTTCTCGTTGAGGTGGAAGCCAAAGGCCTTCGGGAACCAGTAGTTCATCGCCGCGAAGCAGCCGAACACCACGCCGCCAATGATCACGTTATGGAAGTGCGCGATCAGGAACAGCGAGTTGTGGAGCACGAAGTCCGCGCCCGGGAGCGCGAGCATCACGCCGGTCATGCCGCCGATGACGAAGGTGAGCATGAAGCCGATCGTCCACATCACGGGCACGGTCATGCGGACGCGGCCCTTGTACATGGTGAACAGCCAGTTGAAGATCTTCACGCCCGTCGGGATCGAGATCAGCATCGTGGTGATGCCGAAGAACGCATTGACGTTCGCGCCCGAGCCCATGGTGAAGAAGTGGTGCAGCCACACGAGGAAGCTGGCGCCGGCGATACCCATGGTCGCGAAGACCATGCCCTTGTAGCCGAACAGCGGTTTGCCCGAGAAGGTCGCGACGATTTCCGAGAACGCACCAAAGGCCGGGATGACGAGGATGTACACCTCGGGGTGACCCCACATCCAGATCAGGTTGATGTAGTTCATGGGGTTGCCGCCCATGTCGTTCGTGAAGAAGTGGAAGCCGAGGTAACGGTCGAGCGACAGCAGCGCGAGGCAGACGGTCAGGATCGGGAACGCCGCGATGATCAGCATGTTGGTGCAGAGCGTCGTCCAGGTGAACACCGGCATCTTCATCAGATCCATGCCCGGGGCACGCATCTTGAGGATGGTCGCGATGAAGTTCACGCCGGCGAGCGTCGTGCCGATGCCCGAGATCTGGAGCGCCCAGATATAATAATCGACGCCCACGCCCGGCGAGAAGCTCAGCTCCGACAGCGGCGGATAGGCGAGCCAGCCGGTGCGCGCGAACTCACCGATGGCGAGCGAGGCGTTGACCAGCATCGCACCCGACACGGTCAGCCAGAAGCTGAGCGAGTTCAAGTACGGGAAGGCCACGTCGCGCGCGCCGATCTGGAGCGGCACCACCACGTTCATCAGGCCGATGACGAAGGGCATCGCCATGAAGAAGATCATGATGACGCCGTGCGCCGTGAACACCTGGTCGAAGTGCGACGGGGGCAGATAGCCATGCGCGCCGCCGGCGGCGAGCGCCTGCTGGCTGCGCATCATCAGCGCGTCCGCGAAGCCGCGCAGCAGCATCACCATCGCGAGGATGATGTACATGATGCCGATCTTCTTGTGGTCGACCGACGTCAGCCAGTCGCGCCACAGCGGCAGCCAGAAGTTGGTCTTGTGGATGGCATAGACCACCGCAAGGCCGGTGAGGCCCATGAAGGCCGTCGCACCCATGATGATGGGTTCGTGGAGGGGCAGCGACTCAAGCGTCAGCCTGCCGAAAAGGAGACTCATATCCATCGGGATCAATCCTGCTGCGCCGGGGACGGCATCTGCATGGAGCTCATCTGCGCGGTGGCCTCGCCGGCCTTGTGCGCATTGCCGTGCATGTCCTGCATCACCACGGCGTCGAACAGCTTGGGCGCCACCATGCCGTACAGACGGACGGGGTCGGCCTCGCTGGGCTTTTCCAGGGCGGCGTAACCGGCGGCGTCGAGGCGGGCCGGGCTCGCCTTGGCGCTGTCGATCCACTTCTGGAAGCCGGCGGCGTCCAACGCCTTCGCCTGGAAGCGCATGTCGGCGAAACCGTCACCGGAGAAGTTGGCCGAGATGCCCTTATAGGTGCCCGGCCGGTCGGCGATGAGGTTGAGCTGGGTCTGCATCCCCGCCATCGAGTAGATCTGGCTACCGAGCTGCGGGATGAAGAAGCTGTTCATCACCGAGGAAGAGGTGATCTTGAAGTGGACGGGGCGGCCCACCGGCATGGCCATCTCGTTCACCGAGGCGACGCCATATTCCGGGTAGATGAACAGCCACTTCCAATCCATCGAGACGACCTCGACCTCGACCGCCTTCTGGTTCGAAGCGATCGGGCGATAGGGGTCCAGCGTGTGGCTCGTGCGCCAGCAGATCACCGCGAGCGTGGCGACGATCAGCGCCGGGATCGTCCACACGACGATCTCGATCTTGGTCGAGTGCGACCACTCGGGCGCATAATCGGCCGCGAGGTTGGTCGAGCGGTAGCGCCACGCAAAGGCGACGATCATAATCATCACGGGGATGACCACGATCAGCATGAACATGGTCGCCCATGCCAGCGTGGAAAGGTTCTGGACGCCGATGCTGCCGGCGGGATCGAGCACGTCCCAGGAGCATCCGCTCAGCATCGTCATGGGGGCGAGCAACGCCAGCCCTGCAAGCCTGCGCAAAGTGCGTTCGTTCATGTCCACTATCTACAGAAGCGTTGATGGGGAAGGACGAGGCGCTTGCGCGCGCGTCCGGGTGGCGACTCCAAGGTCGTTGCCGCGAACGAGCGCGCAGCTATGGCGCGGCGAGCATCTTGCCCGCGGCGCAACTCTGACGCACTTGGTCCATGGGCCGCGCCCGTGGGCCTTCTCCATCGAAATTTCAATTCACCTTTCTGCATTGCAGCGTGCGCAATTTGCACTTGCCAGTACGGCATCGTGCATTTGGCCCGATCCATTCGACGGGAACGCTCCGGAAAATTTCCGCCGTCCGCCGATCGGGAGACAACGGTGACATTTTTGCCTGTGCAAATCGCGTTCGAACTGATTCGCGACGGGGCCGGAACAGCTTTTGGCTGATTCACGCCATTTGTGACGGAGGTGACAGTCATCACGAATTAGCAGACACTTCGATGTGGGTAGACGACCCCGAAAAATCGGTCGCACCCACAGAGGAGAGGAGAAGAACGTGGGTCGAAGGACTAACACCAACGTTCAACTGTCCGCCGTTCTGCTGGTCGGATTGGGATTCATTGTTGCAGGTGCGTTCGTCCCCGACGAGGAAACCATCGCTTTGGGGCTATTCCTGATGCTGGCGGCCTCGGCTGTGCTGATGGGTCTCAACTGGCCGAAACCGCGCCCGTCCAATCTCGTCTCGATGGCCGCCTTCCGGCAGGCTCGTCAGCGACAAAACCCGCCTTCACCGGATCGGCGCACCGCCCTGATCGGGTAAGGCCCGCCGGATCAGCCTGCGCGCTTCGCGGGCCAGTTCGATCGACAGGCCGTGCGCCGAAAGCTCGGTGCGCTTGACGTCGATCAGCGTGATCTCGCCGGCCGCCGCCAGCGTGTGCATCCCCTCCCCGTAAGGCGCGAAGCCCGCGGGGATGGGGATCGCATCGCCGGCACGCGTCTCCACGCGCTCCGTGTCGAGCCGGTCGAAGAAGAGCGGCCGGATCGCACCGCCATAGGTGTGCGTGCAGTCCTGCACCGGCAGCATCGGCACGCCGCCGACCAGCGCCACTGCCCCGCCCGGCCGCGCGCTCGCCCGGTCCTGTCGCACGGGGTTGCCGGGATGCATCCGCCATGGCCCGGCCAGCCGCTCGGTGAAGGCGATGTGGAGCCGGCCCACCTTGTCTGCCGCGTTCGTCGCCGGGCAGTAGAAGAGCCACCACAGGCCGCCGTGGAAGAAGGGTGTGGCGTCCACCGGCACATGGTCCAGCTCGATCCGGTGCGCGGGCTCCCAGCGATGGGGGAACTCCGCTGCACGATAGAGGGTCAGCCCGCCCGATCGATGCGCCTCGGGCAGCATCCACGTCTCGCCGTCCGCCTCCCACGCGATCGGATAGGAGAGATGCCAGGGCTCGACCAGCGCGGGCCCGCGATCGATCAGGCTGAGGTCCCGCGAATAGGTCAGCACCTCGATCGCGCCGATACGGTCGCGATAATCATAGGTCTCGACAAAGACATGCAGCCGGTCGTTGCGCCACAGTCCGAACGGATCGGCGAGGAAGCGGAACGCCCCCGTCGGCGGCAGCCAGGTGACCGGCAGCCCCTCGATCGAGCCTCGCGTCACGATCTCCGCGATCGGTGCGCCGACGATCGCCGGCCGCCAGATATCCTTGCGCAAACCCACCGCACATCCTCCTGCCGCCTGCGCCTACACCGGGGGACGGGCGTCGGCCATGCCTTGCCAAGCCGGCGCCCCCGCAAATTCGGCGTTGACGATGTCGCTCCGACCGTGGCACTTGGCCCGCGAGCCGAGAGGCTTCTCCGGCGGTGCCGAGGCGCCGCTGTCGCGGGTGTAGCTCAATGGTAGAGCAGAAGCTTCCCAAGCTTACGACGAGGGTTCGATTCCCTTCACCCGCTCCACGGCCGACGCCTAAATCCCGCCGATAACCGCCTGATAGCTCTCCTCGCCGAGCGCCGTGACCAATGCCTCGGCGCAGCGGTCGAGCAGTTCCTGCTCGGTCGAGCGGATGACGAAATTGGCGCCCACTTTCCCCTCGCGGAAGAAGGGATAGCTGCCGATCTGGCAGCCGGCATGGCCGCGCTCCGTCTCGCGGAGCAACTCGGCCACCTCGCTCTCCGGCACCCAGCAGCCGATCACGGTCGAGAGCAGCGGGCGACCGCCCTCCAGCGTGCCGGTCAGCGCGTCGATCATCTGGGCGGCGATATGCGGCACGCCGGCAAGGATGAAGATGTTGCCGAGCCGGATGCCCGGCGCGCCCGACATGCGGTTCTCGATCAGCTCGGCCCCCGCCGGCACGCGCGCCATGCGCAGCCGCGCCTCGGTCAGCCCGCCGCGGGTGGCATAATACTCCTCCAGCACGGCGCGGGCGCGGGGATGGATCACCACCTCCAGCCCGAGAGCCGCCGCGATCGCCTCGACCGTGATGTCGTCGTGCGTCGGGCCGATGCCGCCCGTCGTGAAGAGATAATCGTGCCGCGCCTTGAGCGCCGTCACCGCCTCGCCGATCGCCGCCATATCGTCCGCCACGATGCGGACCTCGGCCAGCCGGATGCCCTGGAGGTTCAGCCACAGCCCGATCTGCGCGACGTTGCGATCCGGCGTGCGGCCCGACAGGATCTCGTCGCCGATCACCACGAGGCCGGCGGTCCAGATGCGCGTATCGTCCATCGCGGCACGGCATAGCGCTTGGGCGTCCCAAGCGCTATATGGGGCCTCATGACCAGCTATGTTTCCGTGACCGCCGACGACTTCATCGAACGAGACGGCGCCATCAAGCTCTACGACGCCACAGGCTTCGAGGGCATGCGCAAGGCAGGCCGCCTGGCCGCCGAAATCCTCGACGCGCTCGTGCCGCATGTCGTCCCCGGCGTCACCACCGAGGCGCTCGACGACATCGTTCGCCGCATGACGCTGGACGGCGGTGCCGTGCCCGCGACACTCGGCTATCGCGGCTATACCAAGAGCTGCTGCATCTCGATCAACCATGTCGTCTGCCATGGCATTCCCGGCCCGAAGGCGCTCAAGGAAGGCGACATCATCAACATCGACGTGACGCCGATGCTCGACGGCTGGCACGGCGACACGAGCCGCATGTTTCTGGTGGGCGACGTGCCGATCAAGGCGAAGCGCCTCGTCGACGTGACCTATGAGTCGCTGATGCTCGGCATCGAGCAGGCGAAGCCCGGCAACCATCTCGGCGACGTCAGCCACGCGATCCAGACCCATGCCGAGAAGCACCGCTACGGCGTGGTCCGCGATTTCTGCGGGCACGGCGTCGGCCGCGTCTTCCACGATGCGCCGGAAGTGGTGCATGTCGGCAAGCCCGGCACCGGCCCGGAGCTGAAGCCCGGCATGATCTTCACCATCGAGCCGATGATCAACATCGGCCGCCCGGACGTGAAGATGCTCGACGACGGCTGGACGGCGGTGACGCGCGATCGCACGCTGTCGGCGCAATTCGAACATTCGATCGGCATCACTGAAACCGGATGCGAGATTTTCACGAAGAGTCCTGCGGGGCTGGATCATCCGCCCTACGCCTGATCCGCGTTCGTCGTCTTGCCAACAGGAGTTTCCGCGTCATGAAGCTGTCGCTCGTCCCGGCGCTTGCCGCTCTCGCCCTCTGCACCGCGCCGGCCTTCGCCGCGCTGTCGGTGGGTGCTGCGGCTCCGACCTTCTCCACGCAGGCGAGCCTCGCCGGCAAGGAAATGCCCTTCGATCTCGCCAAGGCGCTGAAGAAGGGGCCGGTCGTGCTCTATTTCTATCCGGCGGCCTTCACCACCGGCTGCACGATCGAGGCGCATGACTTCGCGGAGGCCACCGACGGCTTCAAGAAGCTCGGCGCGACCGTGATCGGCGTGTCGGCGGACCCGATCGAGGTGCTCGACAAATTCTCGGTGAGCGAGTGCCGCAACAAGTTCGCGGTCGCCTCGGCGACGCCGCAGATGATCGCGGACTATGACGTGAAGCTCGCCACCTCGGCGCGCTCGAACCGCACGTCCTATGTGATCGCGCCCGACGGCAAGATCATCTTCGCCTACTCGGCGATGGACCCGGCCGGCCATGTCCAGAAGACGATGGATGCCGTGAAGGCCTGGAAGGCCGCCCACCCGAAGAAGAGCTGACCTCTGACATCCTCCCCGGTTCGCCGGGGAGGGGGACCAGCCGAAGGCTGGTGGAGGGGTTTTCGCGCGGGCCCTGCCNCNCNCNCNCGCGCGCCGCCGCCGCCGCCGCCGCGCGCGCGCGCGCGCGCGCGCGCGCGCGCGCGCGCGCGCGCGCGCGCGCGCGCGCGCGCGCGCGCGCGCGCGCGCGCG
>NZ_AORL01000022.1 GCF_000383095.1 Sphingomonas sp. PR090111-T3T-6A | reverse complement strand
AATAAGGGAACTTTCAAGGATTTTTCTAGGGTGAACATTGGATAGGGCCGGGGGCTCGGCCTTCTAACCTTTCTAGCTGGCGTAGCCTTCTTGGCCTCAACGCCGCGATCCGTAGACTGCTCCGTCATCACGCCACTCCCCCAAAGCTTGCCCGGTCGAAACCTAACTCGTTACGAGCTCGGTTCAATACCTGCGGCGGCCGGAAGCGCCCAATCGATCGGCGTCATCCCCCGCTCTTTCAGAAACGCATTCGCCTTGGAGAAATGCCGGCACCCGAAGAAGCCGTTGTGCGCCGACAGCGGCGAGGGGTGCGCCGCCTTCAGCACCAGATGGTGCCCGCCCCGCTCGACCGACGGGATGAACCCCGCCTTCTTCTGCGCGTAGCTGCCCCAGAGCAGGAAGACGACCGGCTCTTGCCTCGCCGCCACCAGCCGGATCACGGCGTCGGTGAACTTCTCCCAGCCCCGGTCGCGGTGCGAGGCGGCGAGGCCCATCTCCACCGTCAGCACCGAGTTCAGCAATAACACCCCCTGCTTCGCCCAATGCTCCAGAAAGCCGTGGCGGGGGGGATCGATGCCGAGGTCGGTCTTCAGCTCCTTGTAGATGTTGACGAGGCTGGGCGGCGGCCGAACCCCCGGCTGCACCGAGAAGCACAGGCCATGCGCCTGCCCCTCGCCATGATAGGGATCCTGCCCCAGGATCACGACGCGCACCTGATCGAGCGGGGTCAGGTCGAGCGCGCGGAACCATTCGCCGCCCTTGGGGAAGATGCGCTTGCCGGCGGCCTTCTCGGCGACGAGGAAGTCCTTCAAAGCGGCCATATAGGGGCTGGCGAACTCGCCCCCGAGCGGCTCGCGCCAGCTCTCGTGCAGCTTCACGCCCCCAACGCCTTCACCCATCGCCTCGACTCCTGCCCGGAGCCGCCGATGTGCGGAAGACCGGCCGGCGCGTCAATCGCCCGCGCGTGGAGCCCGCCGCCGGCCCATGATATGCCGCGCGCCATGATCCAGTCGCTCGCTCATGTCGCCCTCCTCGTCCGCGATTATGACGAGGCGATCGCCTTCTTCTGCGGCACGCTCGGCTTCACGCTGACCGAAGACATGGCCATGCCCGAACAGGGCAAGCGCTGGGTGACGGTCGCCCCGCCCGGCGCGCCGGCGCAGGGCGCCTCGCTCCTTCTCGCCCGCGCCGCGACGCCGGAGCAGGCCCGCTTCGTCGGCGATCAGGCGGGCGGGCGCGTGTTCCTCTTCCTCGCCACCGACGATTTCGCGCGAGATCACGCGGCGATGCTCGCCAAGGGGGTCGTCTTCGTGCGCGCGCCGCAGCGGACCGACTATGGCATCGTCGCCGTCTTCCTCGATCTCTACGGCAATCGCTGGGATCTGGTGGAGTATCGCCGCTAGCGCTTGGGCGGCGGGCGCAGGCGGCAGATGGCGCGCACCGCCATCTCGCCGGTGGTGCCGGGCGTCGCCGGGCCGAGCCGCGTGATCGCGGCGCTCGGGCTCTCGCGGGCGTCGGCGACGAGGCTTCCGTCGGGGCGGAGCGTCACCTGCTCGAGCGTCGTGCTGAGCCCGCGCGCGCAGTCGACCGCGTCGAGATGCTTCTCCACCACCGTGCCGTCGGGCCGGGGCTCGGCCAAGGTCAGCCGCCACCAGCCGCGCACGAGCCCACCCCACGGCACGATCGAGCGCGTGTCGACCTCCACCGGGCTGCCGTCAATATGGCTCCCGACCCGCACCCAGTTCGGCCCGCGCGGAGGCGCCGCCGCCAAGGTCGCCGTTGCCACGGCCGCCAGGACCAGCATATGTGCCCTCCGCATCGGACGCCCTCCCGTTCGCCGGAGCCATGACGGCCCCGCACCGATCTTAACGCAGCGCCACGCGCTTCAGAAGATGCCGTGGCCGACCGACAGGCGCACGATCCCGACGAGGATCACCAGCAGGTTGAGGTTGCGCCCACCCGTCCGGCTCGACAGCACGCCGAAGCCCAGACCCAGCACCGCGATCGGGATGATCAGCCAGTACATCCAGCCGAACAGCGGCAGGAAGGCGACCAGCGCCCAGATGAGCGCGACGAGACCGATCAGGATCGAGATCAGGTTCATGCCCGCAACTATCGCGCGGGTGGGCGGCGCTGCCAAGCCTGCTTGACGAACGAGAACAAATATGGAACATTGAGATGGACAGATTCAGGAAGGACAGCCGCTCATGGCCATGCCTGTCGAATCCCGCCTCTATCTCTTCGCCCGCCTGCCGGACGACGTCGGCGCCCATCTCGACGTGTCGAACGATATCGAGCCGGCGCTGCCGGGGCTGAATCTCGTGTCGGCCGCGCGGCGGCACATCACCATCACGCGGCTGAGCGACATCGACGCGCCGGAGGATCATGCGATCGCGCTGGTCCGCTGGATCATGGCGACGATGCCGCCGCTCGCCTTCCATGTCGTGTTCGACGATGTGGTGGTGAGCGCGCGCAGCACCCTGCTCAAGGCCAGCCAGCCGCTGGTCGGCGCGCTCCGATGTCAGGCGCATGTGCTCGACATGCTGCGCCATTATGGCGTGGAGCCCGGCCGGCATGCCGCGCCTGTGCCGCATGTCACGCTCGGCTACGGCTATAAGGACGCGCGGGGCGTGCGGCCGATCGACGGGATCAGCTGGCTGGTCGACGAGCTGGTGCTGGTCCGAAGCTGGCACGGACGGACATGGCATGAGGAGCTCGGCCGCTGGCGGCTGCCGATGACACCTCGCGTGGCGGCGTGATGGGCCGCACTCGCGTCAACTTCGTCAACGTCCGGCGCTCAGGCCGCGCGGGTGATCCGTCGCCAGAAGCCCCCGTCGGCGAGGATCTCGCGCGCGGCATTGTGGCCCGGTGCCCCGGTGACGCCGCCGCCCGGATGCGTGCCCGCGCCGCACATATAGAGCCCCTTCAACGGCCCCCTGTAGGCGCCATGCCCGAGGATCGGCCGCGCCGACCAGAGCTGATCGAGGCTCATATTGCCGTGCATGATATCGCCGCCCATCAGGCCGAACTTGCGCTCCAGATCGAGCGGCGAATGGATCTGCCGCGCGATCACCGAGGCCTTGAAGCCCGGCGCCCAGCGCTCGACGGTATCGATGATGAGATCGGCGGCCTCCTCACGGGCCTCGTCCCAGCTCCGGCCGTCGGGGAGTTCCGGCGCGAACTGCTGGCAGAAGAGGCTGGCGACATGCTGTCCGGGCGGGGCGAGGCTGTCGTCGACGGTGGACGGGATCAGCATCTCGACGATCGGCGCCTTCGACATGCCGGTCTGCTTCGCGTCGGTATAGGCGCGGTCCATATAATCGAGCGTCGGCGCGATGATGATGCCGGACTGGTGGTGCTCGCCGGGCTCGGGCAGGCAGGCGAAGCTCGGCAGCTCGCTCAGCGCGACATTCATGCGGAAGGTGCCCGAACCGACCTTGAAGCCCTTCACCCGGCGGCGGAACTCCGGCGCGAGATCGGCCGGGTCGATCAGCCGGTCGTAGAGCAGGCGCGGGCCGACATTGGAGACGACGGAATGAGCCATTACCTCCTGCCCGCCCTCCAGCCGCACGCCGACCGTGCGGCCGCCGTCGACCAGCACGCGCTCCACCGGCGCCTCGACGCTGATCTGGACGCCGATCTCCTCGCACGCCTGCCGCATCGCCTGCGTGATCGCGCCCATGCCGCCGATGGCATGGCCCCACACACCCTTCTTGCCGTTCACCTCGCCGAAGACGTGATGGAGCAGCACATAGGCCGAGCCCGGCGTGTCGGGGCTGGCGAAATTGCCGACCACCGCATCGAAGCCGAAGGCCGCCTTGACCGCCTCGCTCTCGAACCAGCTATCGAGGAAGGTGCGCGCGGATTTGGTGAAGAGATCGAGCACGTCGCGCTGCTGGGCGAGGTTGAGCCCGGCGAGCCGGCGCCCCTGCCGCGCAGCGGAGAGGAGGGTGCCGAGGCCCTCGCCCATGTTGGGCGGCGAAACCAAAGCGAGATCGCGCAACACATCGGCTACCACGTCGAGCGCCTCATAATAGGCGGGCAGCGTCTCGGCGTCCGCTTGCGAGAATTTGCGGAACTCGGCCTGGGTCCGCTCCAGCCCGCCGCCGAGCTTGAGGTAGCGCCCGTCGTCCTGCGGCAGGAAGTTGGAGATCGGCCGCTCGACGATGCGCAGGCCGCGCTCGGCGAGCTTCATGTCGCGGATGACTTTCGGCTGAAGCAGGCTGACCGTGTAGCTCGCCACCGAGTTGCGGAAACCGGGGTGGAACTCCTCGGTGACGGCCGCGCCGCCGACGATGTGCCGCCGCTCCAGCACGCGCACCCGCTTGCCGGCGCGCGCGAGATAATAAGCGCAGACGAGGCCATTATGGCCGCCCCCGATGATCACGGCATCAAGGCGCTCGGTCATGTCAGGATACTCCGTGCGGACGGCGGCTCCAGCCCGGCGCAGGCGCGCGGTGCTGGCGGGATTCGGGGATGGCGTGGCGGATCTTGCGGCAGAAGTTACGCAACGCGACTTCCTGCTCGCTCAACGGGCCGACGGTGAAGCTCCGGGACGCCATGCCCTGCTGGACGCGGGCGATCAGCGTGGTGTCCTCGGCGTTCACCTGCCGGTTGATCCGCCAGTTGAGATAGCGCGCGGCCTTCATCTCCCTCCGGTCGTCGGGGAGGCAGTAAGCGATCTCGCGGATCAGCGTCTCAGTCGGCGAGACGGGGAGCCACTGCATGAAGTCGATCTGATCGGGATAGATGTCGAAGGCGATGTTCGGCCAGAGCTTGAAATAGGTCCACAGCCGCTGCCGATCGGCCGGAAGGTGCGGCACGGCAGGGAGGAAATGCTGATACGCCCGCTCGGAAGGGTTCGCGGAACGGCGCTCGACGATCGGCCCCCACATCTTGTCGACATGTTCGCTGGCCTCGACGCCATAGCCATGGCCCATCAGCCGCTTGAGACCGGGATGGGCGACCGCGATGTGCAGTCCGTCCGAATAATTGTCGCCGACATTCTTCCAGTTCACCGGCCGCGGGCGGAGCGTCACCCGGCCGAAGGCGCGCAATTCCTCGAAACGATAGGGCGCGACCTCCGCCTCATAGGGCGCCATCATCTCCGCCACAGACGGCCCGCCGCCCTCCAGCCGCACGAAGATGAAACCGCGCCAGATCTCGACCTCGACGGAAGCAAGGCCATGCTTCGAAGGATCAAGCGCATAGGTGTCGCGCATCGGCAGGCCGGTCAGGCGGCCGTCGAGATCATAGGTCCAGGCATGATAGGGGCAGACGATCTTCTTCGCGCAGCCCGAGGGGCCGTCGAGCAGCCGGGCTCCCCGGTGGCGGCACACATTGGTGAAGCCGTTGATCCCGCCGTCGCGCGTGCGGACGACGACGACGCTCTCGCCGACATAATCGAGCGTGTGGAAATCGCCCGCGCCGGGCACGTCGCTCTCGTGGCAGACGACCTGCCAGGAGGGGCGGATGACACGCGCCACCTCGGCCTCGAAGAACTCCGGGTCGGAATAGGTCCAGGCGGGCAAGCTCCAGCCCGCGTCGGGATCGCTCCGCTCCTGCCCCGCCGGTTTCGCCTGCGCCATGCCGACCTCCGCTCGTTATTACACGATCGTACAGCAAGCAATGTGCAACGCAAGAGCCTAGCGATCGCGCCAGTAGGCGAAGGCCTCCTGCTGGAGGGCGTGGACGAAGGCGCGCGCCTCCGGCCCTTCCCACGGGCCGTCATAGCCGAGCACCATGGCATGGCCGCCGCCCCACCAGCCCTGGCCCGGAAGCCCGTCCGACTCGCGCACGAGCAACACGGCCAGCTCGGGCTCCCCGGCCGTCGCGCCCGCCTCGTCGATAGCCCCGAGCGTGCGGCAGACGGCGCGCATCTTCGGCCGGGTGAAGCGGTGGCCGAGCTGGGCGAGCAAGGCCGAATAGCTGATCGATTCGCCGGCACGCGCGGCCTCGACCATCAGCGCGCGCACCCGCGCGACATCGGCGATGGGGTCGACAGGGTCGGTCATAGCGCACCCGGCGTCCAGCCGGCGGGCGCGAGCGTGAAGCCCGCGAAGTCGAAGCCGGGTGCGACGATGCACGATACCAGCGCCCAGCCGCCGGTCGTCTCGGTCGACTGCCAGTGATGGGGCGGAACCAGGCCCTGCGGTGCGTCGCCGTCCGCGATCAAGGGGCCGAGGCGCTGTTCAGAGACTGGGCCGGAATCCGCGGGCGCGGTCAGCAGGCGCAGCGGCGCGCCCGCATGCCACAGCCAGAGCTCGGCCGCGTCCACCCGGTGCCAGTGCGATCGCTGGCCCGCCTCGAGCAGGAAATAGATGGCGGTCGCACCCGCGCGCTCGCCGGGCTCGGCCTCGGCGCGCCAGGTTTCGCGATACCAGCCGCCTTCGGGATGGGGCTGGAGGTTCAGTTGGTCGATGATGGCCTGGGCGCTCTGCATCGCCGGAAGATCGTCGGCGGAGGCGCGGCAGGCAAGGGGGCGGCGGGAAGGAGCGCTCAGCGCTCCCCCGCCAGCCAGCCGATCAGGCAGTAGAGGATGACCCCGGGCAGGCCGAAGCTCACCACGGTGAGAACCAGCAGGGCGATGCGGACCAGCGCGACCGGCAGACCGGTGAAATCCGCAACGCCCTGACATACGCCGAGCCAAAGTCCCCGGCGGCGATCGATCACGAAACGGTTGGACATGTGTGCCTCCGTATCCGTGTCGATCAGATCCCGAGGATGGCAGCAGCGGCAGGCTGCGCAGGCAGGACGGCGGCGCCGACCAGAACCGATGCGAAGAACACCGCGCCAACCATCGAAGCGAGCTGCTGACGCAGGGCGGAAAAGTCGATCGAGAACATGGCAAATCTCCCTCTGTGATCCTTGTCTCGCCGTGCTTGGCGGGACGTCAGGAGTATTGCAGGGGGCGTGCCAAGTTGCGGAAAGCCCGGATTTCGGGGCGTTGCGATGATGGATTCCAGATCAACACTGAAAACATTCCGAGAGCTGCGCGAAATTTCCCAAGTGTTGGCGGAATTTTTCCGACACTTCCAAAAGCTGCGCCATCGCATTGGCGGCGGGCTCCGACGGACCTATGTTAGCGGCCTATGCCACCCGATCATTCCAGCGGGGCGGACGCGAAGGCCGATGTCGGCTTTGCCTCGCTCGGCCGCTTCCTGCCCTATCTCTGGCCGGCCGATGCGCCGATGCTCCGGCTGCGCATCGTCGTGGCGCTGCTGTTCGTCATCCTGTCCAAGATCGTGCAGGTCTATGGCGCGCCCTTCGCGCTCCAGGGCGCGATCGACCGCATGGCCCGTGGCGATCGCTCGATCGCGACGCTGATCGTCGCGCTGGTGGTCGGCTATGCGGCGGCGCGCTTCGGCAGCACCTTGTTCGACAATCTGCGCAACGCGGTGTTCGAGCGGGTCGGGCAGGACGCGACGCGCCGGCTCGCCTCCGCCGTGTTCCGGCATCTTCACCAGCTCTCGCTGCGCTTCCATCTCGGCCGGCGGACGGGTGCGGTCACCAAGGTGGTCGAGCGCGGGACCAAGAGCATCGACACGATGCTCTATTTCCTGCTTTTCAACATCGCGCCGACCGTGCTCGAGCTGGCGCTGGTGGTGCAGATCTTCTGGAGCCGCTTCGGCTTCTGGCTGGTCGCCTCCACGCTGGTGATGGTGGTGGCGTACATCGTCTTCACGCGCATGGTGACCGACTGGCGCAATGCGCTCCGCGTCAAGATGAACGATCTCGACACGCGCTCGGTGGCCCATGCGGTCGACTCGCTCCTGAACTTCGAGACGGTCAAATATTTCAACGCCGAGGAGCGCGAGGCCGAGCGTTACGACCGCGCCGTGACCGCCTATGCCAACGCCGCGGTGAAGAACGAGACGTCGCTGGCGTGGCTCAACATCGGGCAGAGCCTCATCACCAACGTGATGATGGCGGGCGGCATGGGGCTGGTGGTGGTCGGCTGGGCGCGCGGGCAGTTCTCGCCGGGCGACACGGTGCTGGTGAGCACGCTGCTCGCCCAGCTCTTCCGTCCGCTCGATCTGCTCGGCATGGTCTATCGCACGGTCCGGCAGGGGTTGCTCGACATGGCGGCGATGTTCGAGCTGCTCGACACGCCGGCCGAGGTGGTCGACATGGCCGACGCGCCGCCGCTGCTGGTCGGGCGCGGGCATGTCCGCTTCGAGGACGTCCATTTCGGCTATGAGGGCGAGCGGCCGATCCTCAAGGGCATCGACATCGACGTGCCGGCGGGCAGCACGCTCGCCATCGTCGGGCCGTCGGGGGCCGGCAAGTCGACGATCGCGCGGCTGCTCTACCGCTTTTACAACCTCAGCTCCGGCCGCATCACCATCGACGGACAGGATATCGCCGAGGTCGAGCAGGCATCGTTGCGCGCCGCGATCGGCATCGTCCCGCAGGACACGGTGCTGTTCAACGACACGATCGGCTACAACATCGCCTATGGCCGCGCCGGCGCTTCGGACGAGGAAATCCACATGGCCGCGCGGGGCGCGGCCATCGACGGCTTCATCGAGGCCCAGCCCAAGGGCTATGACACGGAGGTCGGCGAACGCGGGCTCAAGCTCTCGGGCGGCGAGAAGCAGCGCGTCGCGATCGCGCGGACGCTGCTCAAGGACCCGCCGATCCTGATCCTCGACGAGGCGACCAGCGCGCTCGACAGCCGCACCGAGGCGGACATCCTCCAGACGCTCGGCGCGGTGACGGCGCGGCGGACCACCATCACCATCGCCCACCGCCTCTCCACCATCGCCGATGCCGACCAGATCGTCGTGCTGGAGGCGGGCCGCGTCGCCGAACGGGGCACCCACGCCTCGCTGATGGCCGCGGGCGGACTCTATGCCGAGATGTGGGCGCGGCAGGCCGCCGAGCGTGAATCGGGGCAGGCGATGGCGGCGGAGTGATTTCCGCCGCTTGAACCCGTCCGCCATCGGTGTAGCATCCTCCTAAAACACATTTGGGGGGAATGGAGAGCTATGCCATTGTCGACGCCCGCAGCCGCCCTGGCGGCGTTCCTGGCCCTGGTCCAGTCCCCTCCGGCGGCGCCGCTCACCACGGGCGTCACGCTCCAGCCGCCGCCGCCCGCGCCCGGACAGCCGCTTCCCGATGCCGCCGCCGCGCCCGAGGACGCCAGCTCGACCGCGGTGCCGCTCCACGACGCGGACCAGCGCATGACGGTGAAGGTGATGATCAACGGCTCGGGGCCGTTCCGCTTCATCGTCGACAGCGGCGCGACGCGCACCGTCATCTCGCGGCGGCTGGCGACGCTGCTCGGGCTGCCGTCAGCGGGGACGGTCACGCTCCACAGCGTCGGCGGCGAGAGTCAGGTGGCGGCGGTGAAGATCGCCTCCCTTTCGCTCAGCGACATGCCCTCCCAGCCCATCATCGCGCCAGTGCTGACGGAGGCGGATCTCGGCGGCGTCGGCATTCTCGGCATCGACGTGCTCGCCAACAAGCGGGTGGTGATCGACCTCAGAAACAATCAGATGAAGGTGGAGCCCGCCCGTCACTCCCGCTCCCCAACCGAGCCCGGCGAGATCGTCGTCACCGCGCGCCGCCGCTACGGCCAGCTCGTTCTGGCCGACGCGGACGCGGTGGGCACGCGCATCTATGCGGTGATCGACACGGGCAGCAGCGTGACGCTCGGCAATATCGTGCTGCGCGACAAGCTGGTCCGCCGGAAGCGGGCGCAGGCGCTGCCGGTCGACATCATCGACGTCGCCGGCCACGTCATCAAGGGCCACTATGCCCAGATCAACGACATCCGGCTCGGCACGACGCATATCCAGCAATCGACCATCGCCTTTTCCGACGCCCACGCCTTCGAGCGCTTCGGGCTGGACAAGAAGCCCAGCATGCTCGTCGGCATGGACCTGCTGCGCAGCTTCGACCGCGTGTCGATCGATTTCAAGAACAAGACAGTGTCGCTGATCACCTCCCGCCAGTCGATCGGCTGACGGGCGAAGGGTCAGGCCGGCTTGCTCAGGCCCACTGGGCCAGCCAGTCGGCCAGCGCCTGCGGGTTCATGTGGCGCGCGTCGGTGAGCGCGAAGAGGCGGCCGTTGTTGAGCAGCGTGTCGTGCACCGGATCGACCGCGAGGATGGCGGGCACGCCTTGCAGCTTGGCGATGCCATAGCGGCCGGCGATGTCGCCATTCTTGTCGTAACGGCCGATATCCACCTTCACCACGACGAAGTGGCGCGCGAGATAGGGCTTCAGCTCCGGCAGATCGAGGATGCCGGCCAGCACGCGGCAGTCGCCGCACCAGTTGCCGCCGAGATCGATCAGGAGCTTCTTGTGCTCGCGCTTCGCCTGCGCCTTGGCGTGCGCGACGGCGGCCTTGGCATCGGCCTGCTCGTCATAGGGGTAGGGGAGCGGCTGGGCGAGCTGGTCGATGCTCGTAATCGAGAGCCGGGGCGCGGGCGCCTGAGCGGCGAGCGGAGCCGCAAGAGCCGCGGCGGCAAGGGCGAAGAGGGGGAGCGCGGAGAGCTTCGTCATGCGCGGACGCTAGCGTCGAGGTCCGGTTGGCCGCCAGCAAGGCTTTACTGCACCGCATCAAGCCCAGCTTGACTCGACGCGGGACGAAATCTTGGGGCCGGCGGGGTGACGCGCGCGATCCCAAGCGGTAACCGGGTGCCGATGGCCTCCGATCCTCTCGACATCCTCCACGCGACCTTCGGCTTTTCCGGTTTCCGCGGCGTCCAGCAAGCCGTCGTCGATCGCGTGATGACGGGGCAGGGGACGCTCGCGGTGATGCCGACGGGGGCGGGCAAGTCGCTCTGCTACCAGCTCCCTGCGCTGGCCCGGCCGGGGACGGCGGTGGTCGTCTCGCCGCTGATCGCGCTGATGCACGATCAGGTCCGCTCGGCCGAGGGCTTCGGCATCAGAGCGGCGACGCTCACGTCCGCCGACGATGATCGCGCCGAGACGATGCGCCGCTTCCGCAACGGGGAGCTGGACCTGCTCTATGTCGCGCCGGAACGCGCGTCAGGCGAGGGCTTCCGCAACCTGCTCCGCTCGACCCCGCTGGCTTTGTTCGCGATCGACGAGGCGCACTGCGTTTCCGAATGGGGGCATGACTTCCGCCCCGATTATCGCCTCCTCCGGCCCCTGCTCGATGCCTTCCCCGAGGTGCCGCGCCTCGCGCTCACCGCCACCGCCGACGCGCACACCCGCGCCGACATCCTCCAGCAGCTCGGGCTGCCGCAGGACGGGCTGATCGTCGCCGGCTTCGACCGGCCCAACATCCGCTACGGCATCTCGCCGCGGGACAGCCTCACCGCGCAGTTGAAAGCCTTCCTCGCCGAACAGCCGGGCGCAGGCATCATCTACGCCCCCACCCGCGATGCGACCGACAAGATCGCCGCGCAGGTCGCCCAGATCGGCCGGCCGGTGCGCGCCTATCATGCCGGGCTCGACGCCAATGTCCGCGCCAAGAACCAGCGCGACTTCGTGGCCTCCGAGGACATGGTGATGGTGGCGACGATCGCCTTCGGCATGGGCATCGACAAGCCCGACGTCCGCTTCGTGGCCCATGCCGGCCTGCCGAAGTCGGTCGAGGCCTATTATCAGGAAACCGGCCGCGCGGGGCGCGACGGCGAGCCGGCGGTGGCGCAGCTCTTCTGGGGAGCGGAGGATTTCGCCCGCGCCCAGCGCCGCATCGCCGAGGTCGACGAAGCCCGCCAGCGCGGCGAGCGGGCGCGACTCTCGGCGCTGAGCGATCTGGTCGAGACGGCGGAGTGCCGCCGCGCCATCCTGCTGCGCTATTTCGGCGAGCAGCCGGGCGCGCGCTGCGGCAATTGCGACAACTGTATCTCGCCGCCCGCGACCGTCGATGCGACCGAGGTGGCGCGCAAGCTCCTCTCCGCCGCCTTCCGCACCGAGATGCGCTTCGGCGTCGGCCATCTCGCCGACGTGCTGGCCGGCCGCGACACCGACAAGGTGATCTCCAACGGCCACAACCGCCTCTCGGTCTACGGCATCGCCGACGAGGAGGAGCTGAAGCTGGTCCGCCCCGTCGCGCGCGCGCTGATCGCCCGCGATGCCTTGCGCGCCGACGAATATGGCGGCCTCTCCTTCGGGCCGGCCGCGCGGCCGATCCTCAAGGGCGAGGAGTCGGTCGGCCTCGTCATGCCGCCCAAGCGCGAGCGCAAGCGTCGCAGCAGCCGCGATGCGGAAGAACATCCCCACGATCCGCTGTTCGAGGCGCTGCGCGCCAAGCGCCGCGAGATCGCCATGGAGCGCGGCGTGCCCCCCTATGTCGTCTTCCACGACTCGACTCTGCGCGAGATGGCGGGGCTCCACCCCACCACCATGGCCGGCCTCGCGCAGGTGACCGGCGTGGGTCAGGCCAAGCGCGACGCCTATGGCGAGACCTTCCTCGAGGTGCTGCGCAACTGGCAGGGATGAGCTAGGGGTCTCCCACACCCAAGGAGGCCCCCATGTTCCGCATCATCGACGAGACGCTTCAGGTATCTGGCCAGATCAGCCCCGCAGACGTGGCGGAGGCGGCGGCGCAGGGCATCCGCACCATCATCAACAACCGGCCCGACGGCGAGCAGCCCGGCCAGTCGACCTCCGCCGAGATCGAGGCGGCGGCGACCGCCGCGGGGCTCGGCTATGCGCACATCCCGGTCGACCATTCGGGCTTCTCGATGGAGCAGATCGAGGCGATGACCGCTGCGCTCGGTCAGCCGGCCCCAGCGCTCGCCTTCTGCCGCTCGGGCACGCGCTCGACCTTCCTGTGGGCGCTCGCGCGCGGCCTCGCGGGAGACGAGCCAACCGGGATCGCCGCCAAGGCCGCCAACGCCGGCTACGACGTCTCGCCGCTGCTCCCGATGATCCAGAGCCTCGCGAAGTAACAAAAAAGGGCCGGCGAGTTGCCCCGCCGGCCCAGGTCTTCGCAGGAGGAAGCTCAGTTGTAGGCGCGCTCGCCATGCTCCCCGAGGTCGAGGCCTTCGCGCTCGACTTCCGGGGTGACGCGCAGGCCCGTCACCGCCTTGGCGATGAAGATCGCGATCACGGTGCCGATGGCGGCCCAGACGATCGTCGTCGCGACCGTCTCGAACTGCACGAGAAGCTGGTGCCCTATGGCGTAGGGCGCCTTGCCCGGCCCGCCGAGCGACGGGGCATAGACGATGCCCGTGCCGAGCGCGCCGATCATGCCGCCGATGCCGTGCACGCCGAACGCGTCGAGCGCGTCGTCATAGCCGAGCCGCGGCTTCAGGACGGACACCGCGTAGAAGCAGACGACCGAGGCGACGGCACCCAGCACGATCGCACCGAACGGTCCGGAATTGCCCGCCGCCGGCGTCACCGCGACGAGACCCGCCACGATGCCCGAGCAGAAGCCCAGCGCCGAACCCTTGTGGCCGTTCAGCCGCTCGACCAGCATCCAGGCGAGGCCGGCCGCAGCGGTCGCGACGAAGGTATTGATCATCGCCAGCGCCGCCGAACCGTTGGCCTCCAGCGCGGAGCCCGCGTTGAAGCCGAACCAGCCCACCCAGAGAAGGCCCGTGCCGATGCCGGTCATGGTCAGCGAGTGCGGGACGATCCGCTCCTGCGGATAGCCGATGCGCTTGCCGAGGATCAGGCAGGCGACGAGGGCGGAGACGCCGGCGTTGATGTGCACCACCGTGCCGCCCGCGAAATCGAGCGCGCCCTTGGTGAAGAAGAAGCCGTTGGACGCCCACACCATGTGCGCGATCGGGAAATAGACGATCGTCAGCCACACCGCGCCGAACACCATCACGGCCGAGAACTTCATCCGCTCCACCACCGATCCCAGCACCAGCGCCACGGTGATCGCCGCGAAGGTCATCTGGAAGCAGATGAACACATATTCGGGGATGGCCACGCCCGGCGTGAAGGTCGCCGCCGTGCTGTCCGGCGTGACGCCTGCGAGGAATGCCTTGCTCAGGCTCGCGAAGAAGGGATTGCCGCCGTCGCCGAAAGCGAGCGCATAGCCCCACATCACCCAGATCAGCATCGCCAGCGCCGCGACCGCGCCGATCTGCGTCATGGTCGAGAGCATGTTCTTCGAGCGCGTGAGGCCGCCGTAGAACAGCGCGAGGCCCGGCACGATCATCATCAGCACGAGCAGCGTGGAGGTCATCATCCAGGCGGTGTCGCCCTTGTTGACCGTCGGCGCGGCGGCCGCCTGTGCCCAGGCCGGAAACGCCGCGAACAGGGCGAGGCCGAGCGCTCCCGCGCCTGCGGCCAGCTTGGTCGATGGCTTCATCATTCCCCCTTCCCTCAAAGCGCGGTTTCGTCGGTCTCGCCGGTGCGGATGCGCACCGCTTCGGCGAGGTCGAGGACGAAGATCTTGCCGTCGCCGATCGCGCCGGTGTTGGCCGCCTGCTGGATCGCCTCGACCACGCGCGGCGACAGATCGGAGGTGCAGGCGACCTCGATCTTGATCTTGGGCACCATGTTCGTGCTGTATTCCGCGCCGCGGTAGATCTCGGTCTGCCCCTTCTGCCGGCCGAAACCCTTAACCTCCGTCACCGTCATGCCGGCGACGCCGATGGCCGAGAGCGCCTCGCGCACCTCGTCCAGCTTGAATGGCTTGATGACCGCGATGATCAGTTTCATGCCGCCTCCCTGCGCAGGCCCATGGGGCCGTCCCGAAGGAAGCTGTCGCAAGGGGCGTGCCAGTTTTCCGCAGGCGCGTTTCTGCGGCGCAGCACGATTCAGAGGCGGAATGACCGCCTAGCGCTTGGGCATCCGGGAGAAGATGCCTGTTATTTAGGCAGGGAGCTCGGCCAGCAGCCGTTCGGCGATAGCGCGGTCGCTCTCGTCCACCATCAGGCGAACCGGCGTGAGCCCACCCAGGCCGAGGCTGGCGAGGCCGCTGTCGAACAGCACGGCCTCGATGCCTTCGGCCGCCAGCATTCCGCGCGCCATCTCGGCGACGGCGTGATCCGGGAAGGTCTCGATCTCGACGAGCGCCATGCCGATCAGGCCGCCGTGCCGCCGACGGTCAGGCGGTCGATCAGCAGGGTCGGCTGGCCGACGCCCGCGGGGACGGACTGGCCGCCCTTGCCGCAGATGCCGATGCCCTCGTCGAGCGCCATGTCGTTGCCGATGGCGGACACGCGGGTGAGCACCGAGGGGCCGTCGCCGATCAGCGTCGCGCCCTTGATCGGCGCGCCCAGCTTGCCGTTCTCGATCTTGTACGCCTCGGTGCAGGAGAAAACGAACTTGCCCGACGTGATGTCGACCTGCCCGCCGCCGAAGCTCTTGGCGTAGATGCCGTTCTTCACGCGGCCGAGGATCTCGTCCGGATCATCCTGACCGCCGAGCATGAAGGTGTTGGTCATGCGCGGCATCGGCGCATGGGCGAAGCTCTCGCGGCGGCCGTTGCCGGTCGCGGGGACGCCCATCAGGCGGGCGTTGAGGCGATCCTGCATATAGCCCTTGAGGATGCCGTCCTCGATGAGGACGTTCGCCTGCGTCGGCGTGCCCTCGTCGTCGATCGAGAGCGAACCGCGTCGCTCGCCCATCGAGCCGTCGTCGATCACGGTGACGCCGGGCGCCGCCACGCGCTCGCCGATACGGCCGGAGAAGGCCGAGGAACCCTTGCGGTTGAAGTCACCCTCCAGACCATGGCCGACCGCCTCATGCAGCAGCACGCCCGGCCAGCCGGGGCCGCACACCACGGTCATTTCGCCGGCCGGGGCCGCCACCGCCTCCAGATTGACCAGCGCCTGCGCCAGTGCCTCGTCGACGGCGCGCGTACCCGTCGCGGGGTCGAACAGCCGGTCGTAGAGATAGCGGCCGCCGAGCCCGAAGAAGCCCGTCTCGCGCCGTCCGTTCTGCTCGACCACGATCGAGACGTTGAGGCGCACCAGCGGGCGCACGTCGAGCGCGACGAAGCCGTCCGGCCGCACGATCTCGACCACGCTCCACGAGCCCGACAGGCCGACCGACACCTGCGCCACCCGCGGGTCACGGGCGCGCGCCATCGCGTCGATCGTCTGGCACAGCTCGACCTTCTTCGCGAAGGGCACGAGGCCCAGCGGATCGGCGTCGCCATAAAGGTGCCGGTTGGTGCGGGCGGGCGGGGCGGCCTTGGCACCGGCCGCCGGATCGAGCAGGCTCATCGTCTCGGCGGCGCGGCGGATGGCGCGCTCGGAGATTTCGTTGGCGTGGGCGAAGGCGGTCGTCTCGCCCGACACGCCGCGCAGGCCGAAGCCGGCCTGGGTGTTGAAGTCCGCCGTCTTCAGCCGGCCATCGTCGAAGCCGAAGCTCTCCGACGCGATATATTGGAGGTAAAGCTCACCGTCGTCCGACCGCTGGAGCGCATCGGCCGTCAGGCGCAGCGCGGCATCCGGGTCGAGCGCGCCGTCGCGATAGAGGAAGGAGCGGGGATCGATGAGGCTCGTCATGCCGGGCATATAGGCCCCGGCTCGGCCCGCGTCATCCCCGCATGGGATCAGGCGGCGGCGGAATGATCCGCCGGGCCGCCGATCAGCACGAAGCGGCGATCGCAATAGCCGCATTCGACGAAGCCGGTCTCGTCGATTTCGAGGAAGACGCGCGGATGGCCGAGCGCGGCCCCGGTGGGGATGTCGCTGGCGCCGTCGCACACCACGCGGCTGGTGGTGACGCGGATCGTTTCGGGCTGGTTCGTGCTCACGAGCCGCCGCATAGCAAGAGGCGCGCACCCGCGCAATCACAGGTCACGGATCAGGCTGTGGCGATCGAGGAAAGAACCAGCGGCGGCGCCTCGTGCGGCACTTCCATCACCGCGAGCAGGCCAGCCGCCAGCATGGCCAGCAGAAGCGCGATCTGCGAACCACGAAGCAGGCGCGGGGCGACGAGCGCGGTCATGGCGCGAGCGTCCGCCTCAATGCTTAACGGATCGTCAAGCAACATGGTGAACGCCGCGCCCCCTAGCGAGCGCCCGCCCGAGCGTCTATCTGCCCTCGCATGAGCGACGCGGCGATCAGCATCCAGAATCTGCAGAAAACCTACGCGGGCGGCAAGACCGCGCTCCACGGCGTCAGTTTCGACGTGCCGCGCGGGCAGATCTTCGGGCTTCTCGGCCCGAACGGGGCGGGCAAGTCGACGCTCATCAACATCCTCGCCGGCCTCGTCAACAAGACGGGCGGCAGCGCCTCGATCTGGGGCTTCGACATCGACGAGCATCCGCGCAACGCCAAGCGCTCGATCGGCATCGTGCCGCAGGAAATCCTGTTCGACCCCTTCTTCACGCCCAAGGAGGCGCTGGAGATTCAGGCCGGGCTCTACGGCATCCCACGCGCCGAGCGCCGCACGATGGAGCTGCTGCGCGCCGTCCATCTGGAGGACAAGGCCAACGCTTATGCCCGCACGCTGTCGGGCGGCATGAAGCGGCGCCTGCTGGTCGCCAAGGCGATGGTCCACACGCCGCCCGTGCTGGTGCTCGACGAGCCGACCGCCGGCGTCGACATCGAGCTTCGCCAGCAGCTCTGGGCCTATGTCCGCCAGTTGAACGAACGCGGGGTGACGGTGGTGCTCACCACCCATTATCTCGAAGAGGCGCAGGAGCTCTGCGACCGGATCGCGATCATCAACCATGGCCGCCTGATCGCCAACGAGCCGACCGCCACATTGCTCTCCAAGGCGCAGGAGAAGGTGGTCGAGGTGACGGTCGATCGCGATCTCACTGCTGCGCCGCAATCCGCGCTGTTCGAGAAAGCCGAGATCAAGGGCGAGCGCATCATCACCATCACCTATCAGAAGGACCGCGCGAACGCGGGCGACGTGCTGGCGGCGGTCAGCGCGGCGGGCTTCGGCGTGGTCGATGTGTCCACCCGCGAGGCCGATCTGGAGGATGTGTTCCTCAGCCTCACCAGCGATCGGGCCGCCGCCTGATGGTGACGCGCCCGTTCGACGTCGTCATCGTCGGTTCCGGCGCCGCAGGCCTCACCGCGGCGCTGAGCCTCGCCGAACGCTTCCAGGTGGCGGTGCTCGCCAAGGGCGGGCTTTCGGAGGGCTCCACCGCCCATGCGCAGGGCGGCATCGCCGCCGTGCTCGAGGAGGGCGACACCTTCGAAAGCCATATCGAGGACACGATGGTGGCCGGTGCCGGCCTCAACAACCGCGCCACCGTCGAGTTCGTGATCGAGAATGCGCCGCGCTCGATCGAGCGGCTGGTGGAGCTGGGCGTCCCCTTCAACCAGGACGGCAACGCCCTCCACCTCACCCGCGAGGGCGGGCACAGCCATCGCCGCATCGTCCACGTCAACGACGCGACCGGCTGGGCGGTGCAGCAGGCGCTGGAGACGGCCGCCAGGCGCCATCCCAACATCACCCTCGTGCCCGACATGGCGGTGATCGACCTCGCCACCTCGCGCCATGGCGAGCGTTATCTGGGCGACGGCCATGTCTGGGGCGTCTATGCGCTGAACCGGCAGACGGGCCAGGTCGAGACCTTCACCGGCAAGGCGACCATCCTCGCCACCGGCGGCGCGGGGCGGACCTATCTCTATTCGACCGCACCGAGGGGCGCGACCGGCGACGGCATCGCGATGGCGTGGCGGGCGGGCGCGCGCGTCTCCAACATGGAGATGATGCAGTTCCACCCGACCTGCCTGTGGAACCTCGACGTCAAGAATTTCCTCATCACCGAGGCGATGCGTGGCGAGGGCGGGCGGCTCAAGCTGCCGCCGGGCGTGCCGGGCGCGGGCCACCGCTTCATGCCGGACTTCGATCCCCGCGAGGAGCTGGCGCCGCGCGACATCGTCGCCCGCGCGATCGACCATGAGATCAAGCGGCTCGGCCTCGACTATGTCCATCTCGACATCAGCCACCAGCCGCCGGAGTTCGTGAAGGAGCATTTCCCGAACATCTACGCCAAGCTGCTGACGCTGGGCATCGACATCACCACCGATCCGATTCCGGTGGTGCCCGCCCAGCACTACACCTGCGGCGGCATCATCGTGGACCTGAAGGGCCGCACCGACCTGCCCGGCCTCTATGCGGCGGGCGAATGCACCCAGTCGGGGCTGCACGGCGCCAACCGCCTCGCCTCCAACTCGCTGCTCGAATGCTTCGTGTTCGGCGAGGCGGCGGCGGGCCACATCACCCGCCATTTCGACGAGATGCCCTCCGCCCCGCCGATCCGCCCGTGGGACGAAAGCCGCGTCACCGATTCGGACGAGGAGGTCATCGTCCAGCACAACTGGCGCGAGATCCGCCGCTTCATGTGGGACTATGTCGGCATCGTCCGCACCACCAAGCGGCTGGAGCGCGCGCAGCACCGGATCAAGCTGCTCCGCCGCGAGGTGGAGGAATATTACGGCAATTTCCGCGTGACCGCCGACCTGATCGAGCTGCGCAACCTCGTCGAGGTAGCGGACCTGATCGTGCGCTCGGCGCTCGCCCGCAAGGAGAGCCGGGGCCTGCACTACACGCTCGACTATCCCGAGATGCTGGGCGAAGCCAAGGACACCATCCTCGTCCCCTAGTCGGCGCGGTGCCGTCGGTGATGGCGCGTGCCGTGATGGCGCGCGGGGGCCAGCCGCTTGCCCAGCATCGCGCGATAGCGGCGCTCGGCGGTCCGCTGATCGACCTCCATCAGGACCTTGCCCGTCGGCACGTCGACGAAATAGGCGGTGAAGCGTCCCTTCACCGGGCAGTCCGCCTTCTCGGGCATCGTCGCCGCCACGATCAGCCGCTGTCCGCTCGTCCAGCCGAGCGTGACCACATCGGGCGTCATGTCCTCGGCGCAGCCCGCCGGCGCACGATAGACCTTCGCCACCGCTTCGGCGAGATTCAGCCGCCGCCACCCATGAGGCTTGCGCCGCACGAGGAGGGCGGTGCGCATCCTCTCCTCGTCATCCTCGTAGGTGACGGCCAGCGCACGCGAGTCCGGCGCCCAGAGCAGCTCCGCGTCCGGACCGCCGGGGAAACGGAATCCGCCGCGCGTGCCGAGATAGACGATGAGCGTGTCCTCTTCCTTGTCCTCGGTGAAGCGGGCGACGGCGCGGGTGCGGTCATCGGGGGCGCTGATCGTCATCGGCCGCGAGGAGCCGACAATATCGGTGAGCACCGTCGCCTTCTTCGCGAAAACCCCCGCGGCTGCCGGCGCCGCGCAGAGGAAAGCCAGCAGCAGCGCGGCATTCGCCAGTCGTGATGGATACATGTTCAGCCACTGTGCTCCAGGATCGTGCCGCTTATGGTAACTGCGTCACAGCTTCGCTGCCAAGCGCGACCGGAACGCAAGCCGCCTGTCGCCTTCGCCGCGCCCGCTTGCTAAAGCCCGCCGATGTCTTCCCAGCATCTCTACCTCGTCGACGGATCGAGCTATATTTTCCGGGCCTATCACCGGCTCCCGCCGCTGACCAACCGCCATGGCCAGCCGGCCGGCGCGGTCTACGGCTTCACCACCATGTTGTGGAAGCTGCTCACCGATCTGTCGGGCGAGGGAGGGCCGAGTCACCTCGCGGTGATCTTCGACGCTTCGTCCAAGACCTTCCGCAACGACATGTACGATCAGTACAAGGCCCACCGGCCGCCGGCGCCCGAGGATCTGGTCCCCCAGTTCCCGATGATCCGCGATGCCACCCGCGCCTTCTCGGTGCCCTGCATCGAGACCGAAGGGCTGGAAGCGGACGACATCATCGCCTGCTATTCGCAGGCCGCGATCGGCGCGGGCTGGAAGGTGACGATCGTCTCCTCCGACAAGGACCTAATGCAGCTCATCGTACCGGGCCTCGACATGCTCGACACGATGAACGACCGCCGGCTCGGCGCGGAGCATGTCGTCGAGAAATTCGGCGTCACGCCCGACAAGCTGGGCGACGTGCTGGCGCTGATGGGCGACAGCGTCGACAATGTGCCGGGCGTGCCGGGCGTCGGCCCCAAGACCGCCTCGCAGCTCATCCAGCAATATGGCGATCTCGAGTCGGTGCTGGCGGCGGCGCCGTCCATCACCAAGCCCAAGCTCCGCCAGTCGCTGATCGACCATGCCGAGATGGCGCGCCTGTCGCGGCGGCTGGTGGCGCTGGAGTGCAACGCGCCGCTGCCGCAGCCGCTGGAGGAATTGGCGCTTCAGGGCATCCCGCCGGCGCCGCTGCGGGCTTTCCTCGAGGAGCATGGCTTCCGCTCGCTGCTGACCAAGCTCGGCGACGCGCCCGCCATGCCGGCGACCACGCCCTCGCCCGAGACCGCCGCCGAGGAAGAACCTCCCTTCAAGCATGACGACTACGAAACCGTCGTCACCGAGGAAGCGCTCGACCGCTGGATCGCCGAGGCGACGCGCCAAGGTTTCGTCGCGGTCGACACCGAGACCGACCAGCTCGACGCGATCCGCGCCACGCTCGTCGGCATCAGCCTCGCGACGAAGCCGGGCAAGGCCTGCTACATCCCGGTCGGCCATCGCGGTGACGGGCTGCTCTCCGAGGCGCCGGTGCAACTCCCCCGCGCGCTGGTGCTGGAGAAGCTCGCGCCGCTGCTGGGTGACCCGGCGGTGCTCAAGATCGGGCAGAACATCAAATATGATCTGCTGGTCTTCGCCCGCGCCGGCATCCCCGTGGTGGCGCCGTACGACGACACCATGCTGCTGAGCTACGATCTCGACGCGGGCAAGCATGGCCACGGCATGGACGATCTGTGCAAGACGCACCTCGCCCACACCACGATCAGCTTCAAGGACGTCTGCGGCACCGGCAAGAACCAGCTGACCTTCGATCTCGTCCCCCTCGATCGCGCGACGCATTACGCTGCCGAGGATGCCGACGTGACGCTCCGCCTGTGGAAGCGCCTCAAGCCGCGGCTGTCGAAGGAAGGCGCGACGCGCGTCTACGAGATGGTCGATCGCCCGCTGGTGCCGGTGGTGGCCGCGATGGAGGCGGCGGGCATCCTCGTCGACCGGGCGGAGCTGGCGCGGCTCTCGACCGATTACGCCGCCGAGATCGCCCGCCTCGAAGGCATCATCCATGAAGCGGCGGGCGGCCCCTTCACCATCGGCAGCCCCAAGCAATTGGGCGAAGTGCTGTTCGAGCGCATGGGCCTCAAGGGCGGTCGCAAGGGCAAGTCGGGCGTCTATTCGACCGACGTGAACGAGATGGAGCGTCTGGCCGGCGAGGGCGTCGAGGTGGCGCGGCTGGTGCTCGAATGGCGCCAGCTCTCCAAGCTCAAGTCGACCTACACCGACGCGCTCCAGCAGCAGATCAATCCCGAGACGGGCCGCGTCCACACCAGCTTCAGCCTCGCGGTCGCACAGACCGGGCGGCTGTCGTCCACCGACCCCAATCTCCAGAACATCCCGATCCGCACCGAGCTTGGCCGCCGCATCCGCGACGCCTTCGTGGCGGCGCCGGGCAACGTCATCCTCTCGGCCGACTATTCGCAGATCGAGTTGCGGCTGGCCGCGCACATGGCCGACGTGCCCGAACTGCGCGAGGCGTTCCGGCAGGGGACGGACATCCACAACCTGACCGCGCAGGAGCTGTTCGGCGAGGTCAACCGCGACACGCGCGGGCGCGCCAAGACGATCAACTTCGCCATCCTCTACGGCATCTCGGCCTTCGGTCTCGCGGGCCGTCTCGGTGTCGATCGCGGCGAGGCGCAGCGGATCATCGACCGCTATTTCGAGCGCTTCCCCGGCGTCAGCCGCTACATCGCCGACACGCTGACCTTGGTCCGCGAGAAGAGCTTCGTGACCACGCTGTTCGGCCGCAAGACGTGGCTGCCGGGCATCAAGGGCAAGCTCCAGGGCGAGCGGCAAGCGGCCGAGCGGCAGGCGATCAACGCGCCGATTCAGGGCACATCCGCCGATCTCATCAAGCGCGCGATGGTGCGCATGACGCCCGCACTCAAGGAGGCCGGCCTCGGCCATGTGCGGATGCTGCTTCAGGTGCACGACGAACTGGTGTTCGAGCTGCCCGAAGCCGATGTCGAGGCGGCGAGCGCCGTCATCCGCCGTGTGATGGAAGGCGCCGCCGAGCCCGCTATCACCCTCTCGGTGCCATTGGGCGTCGAGATCGGCACGGGCGCGAGCTGGGGAGCGGCGCATTGAGCCAACCGTTCACCGCCAACGAGGAAGGGCCCGGCGACATCGCCACGCTGGCCAAGGGCGGACGTACCAATTTCTTCGGCTTCCTGCTGCGTTTGGCGGCAAGGCTTCCGTTCCTGTTCATCGCCGGCCGTATCTACGGCGCCGATGTGCTGGGCCGCTTCGCCTATGCGACGATCATCGTCGAGTTCGCAGCCCAGCTCGCGACGCTGGGCCTCAAGCGCGGCCTCGCGCAGCAGCTCGCCAAGACCAGCCGCCCGCATGTCCATGTCGTGTGGGACGGGATGCTGGTCGGCTGGCTGGTGTCGATCCTCGCCGCCGGCATCCTGATGCTCTGGCCGATCCTGCTCTTCCCCAACTCCGAGGTGAACGGGTTCGACTGGATGCTGCCGATGACGGTGTTCGCCTGGACGGGATCGGACATCGCGCTCGCCGGTCTCGCCTATCGCGGCAATATCGGCGCGACCGTCACCGCGCGCTCGCTGATCGAGCCGTGGACGATCAGCATCGCGGCCTTTGCCTTCTCCTTCTATTCGCTGCGGGACGGCCTGATCCTGTCCTACGCGCTGTCGGCCATCGCGGCGCTGGTCGCCTCGATCCTGCCGCTGATGCGCGAATATGGCCGGCCGCGCGGCTGGGCGCCCGAGCCCGTGCGCCTCTTCTCGATGATGAAGCGCAACCTGCCGCTGGCGGGCGCGGACGCGATCGAATGGGGCTCGCGCCGACTCGACATCGCCATCCTCGGCCTGTTCTTCTCGCCGGCGATCGTCGGCATCTACTATGTCGCGCAGCAGGTCGCCTCGCTGCCGCAGAAGCTCAAGACCAGCTTCGATCCGATCCTCGGGCCGGTCATCACGCAGAACCTCGCCGAGAATAATCGCGAGGCGGTGGCGAAGCAGGTGCGGCAGGTCGGCTTCTGGATCATCGCGGCGCAGATCGGCATCGCGCTCGCGCTCGGCATTCCGGGCGAGGCGGTGATGGGGCTGGTCGGCCCGCGCTTCGTCGGCGGGACAGGCGCGCTCGGCGTGCTGCTCGCCGCGGAGGCGATCGCGGCCACCGCGGTGGTGAGCGAAGCAGCGCTGATCTACATCGCGGCCAAGCGCAACCTCGCCATCTCGGTGGCGATGATCGTCGGGCAGACGATCCTGTCGGTGATCCTGATCTACGTGATCCGCGCCGCGCACCCCGTCGCCGATCTCAAGGATGACGCGATCGCGGCAGCCGGCCCCGCCATCGCGCTGATGCTGATGCTGGGCGCGGCCTCGATCGCCAAGGCGCGACTGCTGCGCCGGCTGCTCGACCATCGCGTCTCAGGCTGGCGCTGGCCGCTGGTGCCGGCGGCGGCGGCGGGGATCGTGGTCGGCACGGTGGCGACCTGGTTCCCGGAGTGGGTCGAGCTGACACTGGGCGTGCCGCTGATCCTCGGCGCCTATGGCGCGGTGATCTGGTATCGCGGCTTCGGCGAGGAGGACCGGCTGCTGTTCAGCATGAAGCCGGGCGCCTCGCCGCAACCGGCCTGAGAAAGGGGCGGAGGTTTCGAAGCCTCCGCCCTTTCCTTCATCAGTGCCGGAAGTGACGCATTCCGGTGAAGACCATCGCGAGGCCGGCCTCGTCCGCCGCCGCGATCACCTCCTCGTCGCGGATCGAGCCGCCCGGCTGGATCACCGCCGTCGCCCCCGCCTCGACCGCCGCCAGCAGGCCGTCCGCGAAGGGGAAGAAGGCGTCCGAGGCGACCGCCGAGCCGATCGTGCGGGGTTCGGCCCAGCCGGCCTTGTCGGCGGCGTCCTTGGCCTTCCACGCGGCGATGCGGGCGCTCTCCAGACGGTTCATCTGGCCCGCACCGACACCCGCGGTCGAGCCGCCCTTGGCGTAGACGATAGCGTTCGACTTCACATGCTTGGCGACCGTCCAGGCGAAGAGGCAGTCCTCCAGCTCCTGAGCGCTCGGCTCGCGCCTGGTGACGACCTTGAGCATGTCGCGGGTGATGCGGCCATTGTCACGCGACTGGACGAGCATCCCGCCCGCGATCGACTTCATGGTGAGGCCGCCACGCGCCGGATCGGGCAGCTCGCCGGTCAGCAGCAGGCGGAGATTCTTCTTCCTAGCGAAGACGGCGCGGGCGTCGGCATCGGCATCCGGCGCGCAGACCACCTCGGTGAAGATGCCCGAGATCGCTTCCGCCGTCGGCCCGTCGAGCGGACGGTTGACCGCGATGATGCCGCCGAAGGCGGACACGCTGTCGCAGGCGAGGGCCGCCTGATAGGCTTCGATCAGCGTGTCGGCCGAGGCGACGCCGCAGGGGTTGGCGTGCTTGACGATGACGACGGTCGGCGGACCGTCGCGGAACTCGGAGACCAGCTCCAGCGCCGCATCGGCGTCGTTGTAATTGTTGTAGCTGAGTTCCTTGCCCTGAATCTGCTCGGCCTGCGCAATGCCGCGCGCCGAGGGACCGAGCGGGAGATACAGCGCCGCCGACTGGTGCGGATTCTCACCGTAGCGCAGCTCAGCGCCCTTCCTGAGCGGCACCGAGAGCGCCTCCGGCAGCATCTCGCCCTGATCGGCGAAGGCGAACCAGCTCGAGATCATGGCGTCATAGGCCGCCGTCGCGGCATAAGCCTTGGCGGCGAGCTTGCGGCGCAGCGCCAGCGTGGTCGAGCCGGCGTTGGCGTCCAGCTCCTCGATGATCGTCGCATAGTCGGCCGGGTCGGTCGCGATCGCGACATAGGCGTGGTTCTTCGCCGCCGAGCGCACCATCGACGGGCCGCCGATGTCGATATTCTCGATGATCTCGTCGCGTTCGGCGCCCTTGGCGACGGTCTGGGCGAAGGGATAGAGGTTCACCACCACCAGATCGATCGGCGCGATGCCATGATCGACCATCGCCTGCGCATGTTCGCGATTGTCGCGCACCGCGAGCAGGCCGCCATGGACCATCGGGTGCAGCGTCTTGACGCGGCCGTCCATCATCTCGGGGAAGCCGGTCAGGTCCGACACGTCGCGCACCTCGAGCCCGGCGTCGCGCAGTGCCTTGGCGGTGCCGCCGGTCGAGACCAGCTCCACGCCATGGCGCACCAGCGCCGCCCCAAGCTCCGCAAGCCCGCTCTTGTCCGAGACGGAGAGCAGTGCGCGGGTGATCTTCACGTTCGACATGATCGGTCCTTGAAAGAAAAAGGCGGGCTCAACCGGCCCGCTTGAACGCCCAGGAAATGCTGGTGCCGCCGGCCGGAGTCTCCCCCGTCACGACGAGCTGGTTGGTCGACACGGGGCGCCCGCGCGAGTCGATCCAGATGCTTTCTTCGATGCCGAGCGCGCCGCCCCGGCAGCGGAACTGCCACAGCGGCCCGCCCTCGATGCGCAACAGCGCGCCAAGGCCGTCGGCGGTCGGCGTCGCCTCGACGCCCGGCGCTAGGTGGAAGCGCGCCGCGAAGCCGATCTCCTGGCCCGCCTTGCGCGAGCCGGCCGGCAACAGCACGTCCTCGCCACCGAACTCCCGTCCGTCGGCGGACAGGGCCAGCTTGCGCTGATGCGTCAGGCCATAGCGGCGGACATAGCCGTCATGGCTGGCCTCGATCCGGCTGGCGCTCTCCTGCTCCTGCCGATCCAGGTCGACCATCGTCACGCCACGCCCCAGCGAGCCGTCGGCATGGATGGCGGTCGAGTTGGAATCGGCCAGCACGAGGGTGGAGTGCGCGGCACTGGTGCGCAGCGCCTCGGAAATCGCGGTGGGGAGCGCGCTCCATGGCTTGTCGCCGCCGCAATTGACGATGATGCGCCAGGCGCCGTCGCTCAATTCGAAGCCCAGCGTCGAGGCGCAGCCGCCACGGCCCAGCCGGCTGGCGGGCGGGGGCGCGCAGTCGACGACAGCGATGGTGCTGCCGCCGGCGAGACGCTGGAAACCCCATTCGCGCGACTGGCGCAGCGGCCGGGTGCGGACGCCCGACGCCGCCACCGCGCGGGTGACGCGATCGGCGCGGAGCGGCCCGCCGCCCTGCCAGCTCGACAGCGCCCCGTCGCCCATCGTCACGCCGAGCAGCGCCGGTACCGCACGCGCCAATGCCGAGGCGATGGCGGCTAGAGGCTCGCGGCGGCGCTCGTCATAGACGGCCATGAGCTGCGACAGGATCTCGACCAGCTCGAGCAGCTCGACCGGCGAGCGGCTGACGATGCCGCCGTCGGGCAGCACGGCCTGCGCCAGCGCCTTGGTCATGCCCTGCTCGCCATGGGCGAGGCGCGGCTCGCCGCCGGGTACGAGGAGGCCTGCCGCGATCGTGCCCGCCCATGCCGCAACGCGGGGCAGGCCCGCCGGCACCTTGTCGGCCGTGCGGTCGAGGTGGCGCGCACCCCGCGCCAAAGCGTTCAACACCGCCGAACGATAGACCAGATCGGAGGAGGACAGGATGATCGGCGCGTGCGCCGTCCAGTTGAGGATGCGACGGCCCCACAGATCCGGCCGCCACGCCAGCTCGTCCGCCGTTCGCCCATGCGTCTCCAGCCAGCGGCGCATCAGCGGCTCGGCATAGGGTGCGACGTCGAGCCGCGTGCCCGCCGCCGCCAGATCGCGCAGCCAGCCGAAGCTCTGGATATGATCGGCGAAGCCCGCAGGCCGGCCGGGCTCGGCGAAATCGAGCGTCGCGGTAGAGGCGCGCTCGCGGCCGAGGCTGATCTCGCCATCCATGATGTCGAGGCCCGCCTCGCGATCGCCGGGAATCGGATCGCGCGGCACGCCGAGCAGCTTCAGCGGGAAGCGGCCGCGCAGGCGGAAGCTGTGCAGCGGCGTGCCCCAGGTCAGCCGGTTGAAGCGGGCGACCACGCGCTCCGCGAGCGAGGCGCCCTTCTCGTCGCCGACACGGATCAGCCGGCGGCCGGGCTCGATACCGTCGGCATCCGGGACGGGCACGGCAGAGCCCTCAGCGATCCGGCGGACGACGGTCATATGCGGCTTATCCCCCCCTCAGCGCGCGGATATTGGCAGCATAGGCGTCCGGCCCGCCCCTGAAGGTGGCGCTTCCCGCCACCAGTGCATCGGCCCCCGCCTCAATGCACAAGGCGGCGGTCGTGTGATCGACCCCGCCATCCACTTCCAGATCGATATCACGGCCCGAACGGTCGATCATCGCGCGCACGGCCGCGATCTTGCGGAGCTGCGAATGGATGAAGCGCTGCCCGCCGAAACCGGGGTTCACCGACATGATCAGCACAAGGTCGACCTCGTCGATCAGATAGTCGAGCGCGTCCTCGGGCGTCGCCGGGCACAGCACGACGCCCGCCCGCTTGCCGAGCGCCTTGATCGTCTGGACGGTGCGGTGGACGTGCGGGCCAGCCTCGGGGTGAACCGTGATGCAATCCGCCCCGGCCTCCGCGAAGGCCTCCAGATAGGGATCGATCGGCTGGATCATCAGGTGGACGTCGAAAGGCTTGGTCGTGTGCGGGCGCAACGCCTTCACCACGGCCGGGCCGATCGTGATGTTGGGCACGAAATGGCCGTCCATCACGTCGACATGAATCCAGTCGGCGCCGGCTGCATCGATCGCGCGCACCTCCTCGCCCAGCCGCGCGAAGTCGGCGGAGAGGATCGAGGGGGCGATGCGGACAGGCTTTACCATCCCCTGCGCGAGTAACCGCAAGCGAGGGTCGGCTTCAAGCCTTCACGAAGCGCGCGACGAAGAAGCCGTCGCACCCGCCCTCTTCGGCCAGCGCGCCGGGGGCGATGCGGAGGAAGCCGTCGCCATCGGGCGCGAGGCCGGCGGGGAGTTCGTCCGCGCGGATCGGATCGCGCGAAAAGCCCGGTGCAGCGAAGGCTCCGGCGACCTTCTCGCCCTCGCGCGGCTCCAGCGAGCAGACCGCGTAGACGAGGCGGCCGCCCGGCTTCACCCAGTCGGCCGCGCGCGCCAGCATCGCGGCCTGCGTCTCCGCCAGCTCGGCGATGGCGGAGGGACGGACACGGTGGAGCACGTCGGGATGGCGGCGGAAGATGCCCGTCGCCGAACAGGGCGCATCGAGCAGCACCGCATCCACCGGGGCGGGCGGCGCCCAGCGCATCACGTCGCCCTCCACCGTCTCGGCGGAGAGTTTGGTGCGCTCCAGATTCTCGGAGAGTCGTGCGAGACGGCTCGCGGCCATCTCCACCGCCGTCACCTGCCAGCCGGCGGCGGCGAGCTGGAGCGTCTTGCCACCCGGCGCGGCGCAAAGATCGAGCACCCGACCTTCTCCCGTCGGTGCGCCCAGCAGGCGCGCGGGCATCGAGGCGGAGAAATCCTGCACCCACCACGCGCCTTCGTCGAAGCCCGCCAGCGTGGTCACGTCCTGCCCGGCATCGAGGCGGAGATGCCCCGGCATCAGGCTCTTCGCGCCGAGCCGCTCGGCCCATTCGGTGGTCTTCGTGGGGTCCGCCAGCGTCAGGTCGAGCGGCGGGCGGCCGGTGAGGCCTTCCCGCGCCGCCTCGGTCGCCTCCGGCCCCCACGCTGCGCGCCAGCGCATCGCCACGGGCACCGGCAGCTCGGGCGGAGAGGGGAGGGTGGCGCCGTTCCGCATCAGCGTACCGAACACGCCATGGACGAGCTTGCGCGGGCCGCCGTCGACCAGCGGCAGCACCGTCGAGATCGCGGCGTGCGGCGGCGTGTCCAGCGTCAGCACCTGCACCAGCGCGATGCGCAGCGCGAAGCGCGCCTTGGCGTCGTCGGGGAGCGGACGCTGGGTCGCGCTATCGATCAACGCGTCGAGATCGGGCAGGCGGCGCAGCGTCTCGGAGGCGATGGCGCGGGCGAGGCCCCGGTCCGCCGGATTGGGCAGGCTGCCGACCGCACCCAGCGCGGCCTCCAGCGGCAGTCCGCGACGGATGACGGCATCGAGCAGGCGCAGCGCGGCGCGGCGGGCGGGGGTGCCGGGCGGATCGCCGGCGGGAGACGAGTTCATGGCTTGCCAATCAGGATGCGACCGCCGATCTGGGGTCTGGAGACAGATGATGACCGAACGACGCCCCGGCGAACGCCCCCCGCATGTGAAAGCCCCCGCCCACCTCTCGGCCAGCCCGCCGGTGCCCGCACCGAAAGCCGCCGAGGACAGGCGCGATGCGCTCGACCCGACGCGCTATGGCGACTGGGAGCGCAAGGGAATCGCGATCGACTTCTAGCCATCAGCGCGCCTCGTCGCCGATCGGGCGCGCCAGCAGCCGCTCGACCACGGCGTCGACGCTCGCGGAGCCGCTGAGCAGATCGCGCACCGCCTCGACGATCGGCATCTCGACGCCGGCCGCGCGGGCTGCTTCGGCGAGCACGGGGGCGGTGGCGGCTCCTTCCGCGACCGTGCGGCGATTGGAGAGCAGCGCCTCGGCACTCTCGCCCCGGCCGAGCCCCAGACCGAGGCTGAAATTGCGCGAGCTGGTCGACGAGCAGGTCAGCACCAGATCGCCGAGGCCGGAAAGGCCTGCCAGCGTCTCGCCTTTCGCGCCCCGCGCATGGCCGAAGCGGCGCATCTCGGCAAAGCCCCGCGCGATGAGAGCCGCCGCCGCGTTCTGCCCGAGCCCACGCCCGGCGACGACTCCGCAGGCGATGGCGAGGACGTTCTTCACCGCCCCGCCGATCTCCGCGCCGAGCACATCGTCCGAGCGATAGGGCCGGAACCCCGGCCGCGCGAGCCGCATCGCCAGCGCCCGGCCCAGCGCCTCGTCGGCGCAGGCGAGGGTGACGGCGGTAGGGAGGCCCTTGGCCACCTCATGCGCGAAGGTCGGCCCCGACAGCACCGCGATCGGCGCCTCCGGCCGCAACTCGGCGGCGAGTTCCGACATCAGAAGCTGCGTCCCCGCCTCGATCCCCTTGGAGCAGAGGATCAGCGGCTGGTTCGTCACCGGCAGGCTCCCCATCACGGAACGCAGATGCTGCGCCGGCGTCACCAGCAGCAGCGCGCCGCAGTCGGCGAGGTCCGCCGCCTCGGTCGTCGCGTGGATCGCGCGGGAGAGGGGAATGCCCGGCAGATAGGCCGGGTTGGCGTGGTCGCCATTGATCGCGTCGACCACCTCGGCCGAGCGCGCCCACAGCGTCACCGGGCCGCCCGCCGCCGCGACCTGCGCCAGCGCCGTGCCCCACGCGCCTCCACCGACGACTCCGAGCTTCATGCCTTCACCCCTGCGCCGCGCACCTTCTCCGCCTCCGGGTCGAGCGGCCAGCGCGCCCGTGCCGGCGTGTCGAGCGGATCGCTGATGCCGGCCCCGAAACGCTCGGCTCCGGCCCAGGCGATCATCGCCGCATTGTCGGTGCAAAGCCATTGCGGCGGCGCGGAAAAGGGCAGGCCATGCTCGGCCGCCAACCCCTCCAGCGCGCTGCGCACTGCCTTGTTGGCGGCGACACCGCCCGCCACGACCAGCGCGGTCGCGCCTTCGGCCTTGGCGAGGGTGCGACGCGTGCGGTCCAGCAGGCAATCCACCACCGCCTGCTGGAAGGAAGCGGCGATATCCTCGGTCCGGTGGATGCCGGCGTCGCGGGCGCGCAGCACCGCGCTCTTGAGGCCGGCGAAGGAGAAATGCGGCTCGGCCGTGCCCACCAGCGGGCGCGGCAGCGGCACCGCCCACGGATCGCCCTCGGCCGCCGCCCGCTCGACCGCAGGACCGCCCGGGAAGCCCAGGCCCAGCAGCTTGGCGGTCTTGTCGAAAGCCTCGCCCGAGGCGTCGTCGATCGTCGTCGCCAGCCGGCGATACTGCCCCACGCCCTCGACGAAGAGGAGCTGGCAATGGCCCCCCGACACCAGCAGCAGCAGATAAGGAAATTTCAGGTCCGGGTCGGCGAGGCGGGGCGAGAGCGCGTGGCCCTCCAGATGATTCACCGCCACCAGCGGCTTGCCGGCGGAGAGCGCGATGCCCTTGGCCATCAGCAGCCCCACCATGACGCCGCCGATCAGCCCCGGCCCTGCCGTCGCAGCCACCGCATCGACATCCGCAAGCGTCTTGCCCGCATCCGCCAGCGCGCCCTCGATCAGCGGCCCGAGCGCCTCGACATGGGCGCGCGCGGCGATCTCCGGCACCACGCCGCCGAAGGGGCGGTGCGCCGCTTCCTGGCTGGCGAGGCGATGGGCGAAAATGGTGCGGTCCCCGTCGACGAGCGCGGCGGCCGTCTCGTCGCAGGAGGATTCGAGTCCGAGGATCAGGGGCATGGCGCGCTTCCCTGCACCGCTTCCGCCCTTTAGAGCAACCTTCCGATGAATATGCCCTCCCGCCCCCTCCGTCTCGGCACGCGCGGATCGCCGCTCGCGCTGGTCCAGGCCCGCATGGTCGCGGCCGCCCTTTGCGCTGCCCATGGCTGGCCGTCGGAGGCTGTGGACATCCACACAGTCCGCACCACCGGAGATGCGGTGCAGGACCGCCCGCTGGCGGAAATCGGCGGAAAAGCGCTGTGGACCAAGGAGCTGGACCGCGCGCTCCTCGATGGCGAGATCGACTTCGCCGTCCACTCGATGAAGGATGTCGAGACGATCCGCCCGGAAGCGATCCGCATCGCCGCGATGCTCCCCCGCGCCGACGTGCGCGACCGGCTGGTGGGCGCCGAGAGCGTGGCGGCGCTGCCCCGGAATGCGCGAATCGGCACCTCCTCGCCGCGCCGCGCCGCGCAGCTTCGCCATCTGCGCCCCGATCTGGCGATCGTGCCCTTTCGCGGCAATGTCGACACCCGGCTGCGCAAGCTGGAGGAAGGTGAGGCCGAGGCGACCCTGCTCGCCGCCGCCGGGCTCGACCGGCTGGAGCGGCCGGAGGTTGGCCACGCCATTCCGATCGACACCATGCTCCCCGCACCGGCGCAGGGCGCGGTCGGCATCGAGGCGCGCGCCGGTGACGAGGACATCCTCGCGCTACTCACCGCCATCGACCATGCCGAGACCCACGCCTGTGTGCTGGCCGAGCGCGCCTTCCTCGCGGCGCTGGGGGCGGGCTGCCACTCGCCGGTTGGCGCGATGGCGGCGATCGCGAACGGCACGCTGACGATCCGCGCCGAGATTTTGAGCGAGGACGGCGCACTCCGTGTCGGTGGCGAGGCATCCGGCGAGGCTGCGGCCGACGGCACGCTCGCCGACCGGTTGCTGGCCGAGGCGCCGCCTGCTCTGGCGCGGCTGTTCACGGGGCGCTGATGCCCGCCGTGCTGGTGCTGCGCCCCGAGCCCGGCGCCACGGCGACCGTCTCGGCGGCGCGGGCGCTCGGACTGGAGGCGATCGCGGCGCCATTATTCGAAGTGCGCGCGCTCGACTGGATTCCCCCCACGGAGCCGCCCGAAGCCGTGCTGATGACCAGCGCGCAGGCCGCGCGTCTCGGCGGGACGGGGCTCGCGCTGCTCCGCGACCGTCCGCTCTATGCGGTGGGCGAGGCCACCGCCGCCGCCGCGCGGCACGCCGGCTTCACCCGCATCCTTGTCGGCGACGCGGGCGTGGACGCCGTCGTGGCCCGCGCTGCGCGCGACGGCGTTCGCTCGCTCCTTCACCTCGCGGCCCGCGAGCATCGCGCGCCCACGATCATAGGGATGACCATCGAGCGCCGGCTCGTCTATGCGGCCGAACCTGTCCCGGCGCTGCCCGAGGCGGCCCGCGCCGCGCTCCCCCGTGCCGTCGCGCTGCTGCATTCGCCGCGCGCCGCCGCGCTCTTCGCCAGCCTGGTCGATCCCATGGCGATCCGCATCGCCGCGATCAGCCCGGCCGCGCGCGATGCGGCCGGTGAGGGCTGGCGCGCCGCCGCTATCGCCGGGCGACCCACCGACGCCTCCCTGCTGGCGGCGGCCGCCAAGCTGTGCAATCACGAGGCCTGAGGAAGACGGGGCCTGCATGGAACGCGATTACGATCCTTATGAGCGCCGATCGCGCGCCTGGCTGTGGGCCCTTCTGCTCGTACTGGCCGCGTTCGTCGGCGGCGCCTTCGCGATGGGCTATGCGGTGACGCATGACGCGCGCACCGCGCGGATGCTGCACCTCCAGACGATCGAGCAGGCCCAGGCGCAGGCGGCGCTCGCCCAGCATGTCGTGGTGCGGCCGCCGCCCCCGGCCCAACCGGCTCCGGCGGGCACGCCCAGCGCCGCCGCCACCGATCCGCAGATGGCGACGCGCATCACCACGCTCGAAGACAAGGTCGACGATATCGAGGCGCAGGCGCGGGAAGCCACCGGAGACGCCTCGCGGGCCGAAGGGCTGCTCGTCACCTTCGCCGCCCGCCGCGCGCTCGATCGCGGGGTGGAACTTGGCTATCTCGAAGGCTTGCTGCGCCAGCGCTTCGGCAACACCCAGCCGCAGGCGGTGGCGACCATCCTTTCCGCCGCGCGCCAGCCGGTGACGCTCGTCGATCTCCAGAACGGCCTCGACGCCATCGCCCCGACCCTTTCAGCCAGCGGCGTGCCCCAGAAGAGCTGGTGGCAGAGCTTCCGCCACGAGCTTTCCGGGCTGGTGGTGGTGCGTCGCAGCGGCGAACCCTCGACCGTCCCCGCCGATCGCGTCGCCCGCGCCGGGCGGCGGCTGGAGGCGGGGCAGGTCGACGCCGCACTGGCCGAGATCGCGCGCCTGCCCGATCACCGCGCCGCCGACAGTTGGATCGTGGCCGCCCGCCGCTATCTCAGCGGCCGCGCCGCGCTCGACCAGATCGAGACGGCCGCGCTGCTCGATCCGGGCACGCCGCGCTCGCAGCCCGGCGCTTCGGGCTGGCCCGCCGCGCCGCAGGGGCCGCACCCGGCGCCGGTCAAGCCGGCCGCCGACTGAGCCGGATCGCCGCCTCCTCCATCTTGCGGAGCGCGGCGTCGAGGCTGCGGATCTCCTCGACCGAAAATTCCTCCAGCAAGGCGCGCTCCATCGCCAGCGCCTCCGGCCCGACGCTCTCGTAGAGCCTGCGCCCGGCATCGCTCAGCGACAGCAGGCTGGAACGCTTGTCGCCGGCATGGGGCGAGCGGTCGACCAGCCCGCGCTCGACCAGCGGCCGCACGGCGCGGCTGACCGTCATCTTGTCCATCACCGTCTGCCGGACGATGGCGAGCTGGGTCAGCGGCGCCGCCTCGCCCAGAACCGCGATCACGCGCCATTCGGGGATGCTGAGGCCGAACAGCCGATCATAAGCCTCCGCCACCAGATCGCTCACCCGGTTGGACGCGATCGAGAGCCGATAGGGAAGGAAGGTTTCGAGCCGCAGGGACTGGCGTTTGGTCATCCCGCCTTCTTCGCGATTGGCGGAGGCAGGAGCAAGCCCGAGCCTCTTCGGGCGGCCATTTGGCCGATGCCATCGGATTGAAGCCATTTCGGCTACGATTCGCTCCCGCCTCTCCCGTACACCGGCTTCCGGTTGGGGGGCCGTGTATGGTTGCGTATCCGATCCTGCTCGCCGGGCTGGCGACGCGTGAGCTGGCGCTGTTCGCAGCCTGCGGATTCCTGATCGGCGGGCTGGACGATCTCCTCATCGACGGCATCTGGCTCGGCCGCTCGGCCTGGCGATCGCTGATCGTCTATCGCCGCCATCGCCGCGCCTGCGCCACCACGATCGCCGCCGCCAGCCAACCCGGCCGCCTCGCCATCTTCGTCGCCGCCTGGCGGGAGGAGGCGGTGATCGGCGGCATGGTGTCGGCGGCGCTGGCCCGCCTCAGCCATCCCGACTGGCGGCTCTATGTCGGCTGCTATCCCAACGATCCGGGGACGATCGCCGCCGTGGAACGGGCATCCGGCGGCGATCCGCGCGTGCGCGTCGTCGTCGGCGACGAACCGGGCGGCACGACCAAGGCCGGCTGTCTCAACTGGATCTGGCAGGCGATGCTGGAGGATGAGCGTGCGGAAGGCGCGCTCTTCAAGGCCGTCATCCTCCATGACGCCGAGGATGTCGTCCATCCCGACGAGCTGACCGTCTACGACGCGCTGATCGGGCGTTTCGATCTCGTGCAGCTCCCGGTCCATGCCGTGACGGTGCGGGGGGCGGGCTCCTTCGCCGCGCTGATCTCGTCCCATTATTGCGGAGAGTTCTCGGAGGCCCACAGCAAGCAGGTCGTGGTGCGCGAAGCGGTCGGAGCGGCGGTGCCGTCGGCGGGAGTCGGCTGCGCGATCGAGCGGTCGATGCTCGCCGCCATCGCAGAGGGGCGCGACGGGCCTTTCGATCCCCGCAGCCTCACCGAGGATTATGAGCTGGGCCTGCGCATCGGGGCTCTCGGCGGGCGGGGAGTCTTCGTGCGGCTGCCGGCAGGGGACGGGCGCGGGATGGTCGCCGTGCGCGCCTGCTTCCCGCACAGCGTGGTGGGCGCGGTCAAGCAGAAGTCCCGCTGGCTGACCGGAATCGCGCTGGCGGGGTGGGACAGGCTGGGCTGGTCGGGCGGGATCGCCGAGCGCTGGATGCGGTTGCGGGATCGGCGCGCGCCGCTGGCCGCGCTGGTGCTGACGTGCGGCTATGCGGCGCTGATGGGGTGGGCCGCGACGCATCTCGCCGCGCGGATGCTGGGCGAGGCTGCTCCGCAACCTGCGATCCCCATGCCGCTTCTGCTCGCCAATCTCGGGTTGCTAAGTTGGCGGATCGGGATGCGCTTCTCTATGACGGCGCGCTCGCATGGCTGGCGCATGGCGATGCTGACGCCGATCCACATGGTGATCGGCAACCTCCTCGCGATCGCGGCGGCGGTGCGGGCGTTCGGCCTCTATGCAGGCATCGTCCGCCATGGGCGGGTGCGCTGGGACAAGACGACGCACGTGCTTCCACTGGGCGGGGAGGGAGCGTGACGGGCTCGCTCCACCGGGCGGCGCCTATCCGGTTCCTGATCGGGGTCGTGCTGATCTGGACGGTCGGACGCGGGGTGGTGCTCGCCGGCTGGAGGCCGGACGAGCCAGCGGTGACGGATCCTGTCGGCCCGGCTCCGCCGCGATGGATCGCCCACCATAAGGCCATCGTGCCCGCGCTCCTGCAGGGGCCGCGCACCTCCCGAGACTTCAACGGCTTCCTGATCCCCAATGGGAAGCTGGTTCCCGACGAGAGGGCCGTGGATACTGCAATTCGCCCTAAGGCACGCCGCCCTGCAACGCCCATCCGATGGGCCGCGAAAGCTTCGACAGGGGAGCAGCCCGAATCCTCTTCCCCCGTTGCGCCTCTCACGACCCCGTCTCATCAGGACGTCACCGGCAAGACCGCTCCTGCCATCCTGCTTCCCTCTCCGGCGGCACACGCGTCGCGATGGTCCGGCTCGGCGTGGCTTCTCGCCAGAGGAGGAGGACAGGCCTCCCCGCTCGCGCCGGGCGGGCAGATCGGCGGCGGACAGGCGGGTGTCCGCATCCTCTACCATCTCGACGAAGCCGATCGCCTGTCGCTCTCCGGCCGATTCTCGCGCACCGTCGGCGGGCCGCGCCAGACCGAGGCCGCAACCGGGCTCGACTGGCAGCCGGCAAGGACGATCCCGCTCCACCTGATGCTCGAACACCGATTCGCGATCGACCGGGGCGGCCGCAACGCCTGGACCGCCGGAGCGGCAACCGGAGTCTATGCCGTGCCAGTCGCGAAAGGCTGGCGGCTCGACGCTTATGCCGAAGCGGGCGTGGTGGGCATCCAGCGCCGCGATCTTTACGCCGACGGCGCCGCCCGCGTCGCCCGGTCGCTGGATCTCGGGCATGGCCGATCGCTGGCGCTCGGCGGCGGAGCATGGGGCGCGGCGCAGCCCGGTGCCGCGCGGCTCGACCTCGGCCCATCCGCCGTGCTCCGCCTCCCGGTCGCCCAGCACGCCATCGCCATCGCGCTCGACTGGCGGCAGCGCGTCGCAGGAGGGGCCCGGCCCGGCTCGGGCCCCGCGCTCACCCTGGCGAGCGACTTCTAGCCCTCCGCGCGCGGATCGGTTAGCGCTAGGCCATGCACGTCTATCTGCCCATCGCCGGTCTGTCGGTGAACATGCTGGTGATCGTGCTGCTGGGCGGCGGCGTCGGTCTGCTCTCGGGCATGTTCGGGGTCGGCGGCGGCTTCCTCACCACGCCGCTGCTGATCTTCTACGGCATCCCGCCGACCGTCGCAGTCGCCTCCTCCGCCACGCAGATCACCGGCGCCAGCGTCTCCGGCGTGCTCGCGCAGATGCGGCGCAACGGCGTCGACTTCCAGATGGGCTGCGTGATGGTGGCGGGCGGCATCGTCGGCTCCGGCCTCGGCGCGATGCTGTTCCGCATCCTGGAGCGGCTCGGCCAGATCGATACGGTGATCTCGCTCACCTATATCGTGATGCTCGGCAGCATCGGCGGGATGATGGCGCGCGAGTCGATCCAGACCATCCTCGCCCACCGCCGGGGCGAGACGCCGCGCCACCGCCAGCGCCGCCACAATCCGCTGATCGCGATCCTGCCGATGCGCTGGCGCTTCTATCGCTCGGGACTCTATATCTCGCCGCTCGCGCCCTTCCTGCTCGGCACGCTGACGGGCGTGCTGACCGTCGTTCTCGGCGTCGGCGGGGGATTCATCATGGTGCCGGCGATGATCTATCTGCTCGGCATGGCGGCCCAGGTGGTGGTGGGCACCTCGCTTTTCCAGATCCTGTTCGTCACCGCCGCGACCACCATGATCCACGCCACCACCACCAAGGCGGTGGACATCGTGCTGGCGCTGCTGCTGCTCGTAGGCTCCGCGATCGGGGCGCAGATCGGCAGCCGCTTCGCGATGAAGCTCAAGCCTGAATATCTGCGGCTTCTGCTGGCGCTGCTCGTGCTGGTGGTGGCGGTGCGCATGGCGGTGGGGCTCACCTGGCGGCCGGGCGAGATCTACAGCGTGACGCTCGGATGAGGCGCGCGTGGAGGGTCGCAGCCGCGCTCGCCTGCCTCGGCGCGGGCAAGCCGGTGCTGGTGCCCGACGTGTCGGACCGGCAGGTGCAGATCATCTACAGCTTCACCGGCGCGGACCTGCTGCTGTTCGGCGCGATCCTCTATCCGCAGGGCCGCGCGCCGAATCACCCCGCCGACATCGCGGTGGTGCTCAAGGGGCCGACCCAGTCGATCCTGGTGCGCGAGAAGCAGAAGGTGGCGGGCATGTGGCTCAACGCCGACAGCGCGCGTTTCCGTTCGGCGCCCTCCTTCTACGCGATCGCGACCTCGCGCCCGCTCGGCAAGCTCGTCGACGGGCGGACGGCCGCGATCTACGAGCTGGGGCTCGACAGCCTCCAGATGTCGCCCGCCTCCAGCGCGCCGCCGGACGAGCAGAATCGCTTCGAGCAGGGCCTGATCGACCTCAAGCGCCGCGCCGGCCTCTATGTGCAGGATGCGCATGGCGTCGAGATCAGCGATGGCGTGCTCTATCGCGCGCGCATCGCGATCCCGGCACGCGTGCCGGTGGGCCGCTATGTCGCCGAGACCTTCCTGATCCAGGACGGCAAGGTGGTGGCCGGCGCGGTGCGCGAGGTGCGCATCGACAAGTCCGGCTTCGAGCGTTTCGTGGCGCAGGCGGCGGATCGCTGGTCGCTCGCCTACGGGCTCGTCGCGGTGGGCATGTCGCTCGCGATCGGCTGGGGCGCGGGCGCGCTGTTCCGACGCCGCTGACCTCTCCGGCGGAGCGATTTGTTTACCCCCCGCCGCCTAGAATCATCGCTCCCCAGATCAGAGGAGCAAGCGGGTGGACGGATTGGCCTGGCAGGGCGCGGACGGCAGGCCGGAAGCGCCGTCGCACATGTCTCCCCGGAGCGCACCGGTCGAGATCGGCCGCGTCGTCGACATCGGCGGCGGCACCGCGCGCATCATCCTCGACGGGCCCACCGTCCGCCGCCTCCACGAAGCCGATCCCGGCGAGGGGCTGGCGCTGGCCGGCGAGGTGGGCAGCCAGGTCAAGATGCAGTCCGGCGGGCTGTGGCTGGTGGCGAACGTCCGCTCGCTGAAGCTGGAGGTGGCGGACGGCGACCTCATCATCGCCGAGATCGACTTCCTCGGCGAAGGCCGCGTCTGCCCGACGACCGGGCGGATGCTCGATTTCCGCCGCGGCGTGACGCGTTATCCGATGCCGGGCTACCGCGTCTATCCGGCGGTCCATGCCGACATGCTCCAGATCTTCGCCGCCGAGGATCGCCCGCATATCGAGATCGGCACCGTCTACCCGACTGCCGACGTGCGCGGCGCGCTCTATATCGATTCGCTGCTCGGCCGCCATTTCGCGCTGGTGGGATCGACCGGCACCGGCAAGTCGACCAGCCTCGCGCTCATCCTCCACAAGATCTGCGCGATGGCGCCCCACGGCCATATCGTGATGATCGACCCGCACGGCGAATATCCCGCCGCGTTCAAGGGCGAGGGCGAGCTGTTCGACGTCGACAATCTCGCTTTGCCCTACTGGCTGATGAACTTCGAGGAACATGCCGAGGTGCTCGTCACCTCGGAGGGCGCGGAGCGGCAGCGCGACATGGACGTGCTGGCCAAATGCCTGCTCGCCGCGCGCCAGAAGAGCCGGGCGGCCGAGGGCCTCTCCAAGCTCACCGTCGACAGCCCGATCCCCTATCTGCTGTCCGATCTGGTCAACTTCATCACGCAGGAGATGGGCAAGCTCGACCGCGCGGGCGACACCGGCCCCTATATGCGGCTCAAGACCAAGATCGAGGAAATAAGGTCGGACCCGCGCTACAGCTTCATGTTCTCGGGCATGCTGGTGGGCGACACGATGGCGACCACGCTGTCGCGCATCTTCCGCCTGCCGACCGACGGCAAGCCGATCTCGATCATCGACGTGTCGGGCGTCCCTTCCGAGATCACGTCGGTGGTGGTGGCGCTGCTGTCTCGCCTCGTGTTCGATTACGCGATCTGGGCGCGCAATGAGACGCCGCGCCCGATCCTGCTCGTCTGCGAGGAAGCGCATCGCTACATCCCGTCCGATCGCGTCGTCACCGGCTCGGCGGTGCGCAACGTGCTCGAGCGGATCGCCAAGGAAGGCCGCAAATACGGCGTCTCGCTGGGCCTCGTCACCCAGCGCCCGTCGGACCTCGCCGAGGGCGTGCTCTCCCAGTGCGGCACGATCATCGCGATGCGCCTCAACAACGAGCGCGACCAGGCGCATGTGAAGGCCGCCATGCCCGAGGGCGCGCGCGGCTTCATGGAGACGATCCCGGCGCTCCGAAACCGCGAATGCGTGGTGTGCGGCGAGGGCACCTCGATCCCGATGCGCGTCGCGCTCGACACGCTGGAGGAGAGCAAGCGCCCGGCATCGAGCGACCCGCTCTTCTCCGAACTCTGGACCCAGTCGGGCGGCGAGGGGGAGATGATCGCCCGCGTGATCGGCCGCTGGCGGCGTCAGGGGCGGTAAGGGAAGGCCCTGCCGTCCTTCCCGGAACGGCGGGGCCGATCATCAGCCGCGGGACGACGCCTTGGCGCTGGCAGCCACCTCGGCCCGGCCGCCCAGCGGCAGCGCGGTCAGCCGCGCCAGCGTCGCCCGGAAGCGCTTGAGCGCATCGCCTGCGATCTGGGATGTCATGGCGAAGCGCGCGGTCGCCGGATTGATCGGGTGGCCGCCGCGATAGACCTCGAAATGGCAGTGCGGGCCGGTCGAAAGCCCGGTCGAGCCGACATAGCCGATGAGCTGCCCCTGTCGCACGCTCTGGCCGGGGCGGACGACGTAGCGGCTCATATGGCCATAGCCCGTGCCCATGCCGCCGGCATGCGCGATCTGGACGAAATTGCCGTGCCCGCCATGCCAGCCGGCGAAGCGCACCACGCCGTCGCTCGCCGCCACGATCGGCGTGCCATAGGGGGCGGCGAGATCGATGCCCTGATGCATCCGGCTGAAGCCGAGGATCGGATGGAAGCGCATCCCGAAATTGGACGTCATCCGCGCGCCCGAGACCGGCATCGAGAAGCCCTCGCGCCGCTCGCCGGCGCCGGCCGCATCGAACCATTGCTCGCGCCCGTCGAGCGTCCAGCGCAGCAGGCGGGTCTGCTTCCCCCCATGCGTGATGCCGGCATAGAGCAGCCGCCCGGTCTGCACCTCGCCGGTCGCCGCGCGCTTGTGCTCGAAGACGAGATCGTAGCGGTCGAAGGGCGAGATGTCGCCGATGTCCACATGCGGCGCGACGGCGCGGATATAGTCCGCCACCACCGAGGGCGTGGCACCGGCCGAGCGCTCCGAGCGATAGAGGCTGTCCCCGACATCACCGGTCAGCCGCATCGGCGTATCGTCCACCGCGATCGGCTGGCGATTCAGCACGAGCGCGCCGTTCACGCGCTCCAGGCTCAGCGCCAGATCGAAGCGCGCGCGGAAGGAGAGGCCGTCGAGCGGGCGCGCCACCTCGCGATTGGGCCTGCGGCCGAGCGTGATGGCGAGCTTGGTACCGCCCGCGATATCGCTGAGCGGAACGGCCTCGGCGACCAGCGATGCGGCTTGCGCGGCATCCGCCGAACTCGCGCCCTCACGCTCCAGCATGCGGGCAATGCCGTCGCCCAGGCCAATAGTCGCGACCAGATCGAGGCGGGGGCGCTCGGGCGTCGAAGTCAGCGGCTCGGCACGGTCGGTCGCGGCGAGGCGGCGGCCGCTGTCCGCGCCATAAGCGGCGGGCGCGACGCCGATCGCGCGCATCTCGTCGAACCGGGCGGGGGCGAGCTTCGCCGGGACATTGCCGGGGAGCGGCGTGAAACCGGGCGCGACATACCACAGAGCCGCCAGCATCCCGCCCAGCGTCGCGAGGCCACGGAACCATTCGGGCGAGCCCAGCCGCACGCCGAGATCGACCACCAGATCGACCTCGCCCCACGAGCGGCGGCGCGGCGCTTCCAGCGCGGGCCCGGTCGCCTCGACCAGCCCGGCCCGGCCGAACGTCGCCGGGGCCAGCGCCACCGCACCGCCCCCCGTTCCCGATCCGAATTCCTGGTTCTCGCGCTGATACAAGCGCTTGTTCCCCTGCTGCCGTCTTCCGCCACCGGCAGGCGACGTGGCGGGACTCTGCCCCGACAGGGTTAAGGTCAAGCTAATCGCAGGAGGTGCGCGACGGACGATTCTAAACCCGCGACGAACCGAGTCGGCATCGGCTCGGGGACTCTTGCGTTCGCGCGCGCGAAACCCCAGATTCTGAATAGGATGGGCAATAAGATCACTGATCGGCTCGTCGCCGTGCTGGGGCCCACGAACACGGGCAAGACCCACTATGCGATCGAGCGCATGTGCGGCCACTCTTCAGGCCTGATGGGGTTTCCCCTCCGCCTGCTGGCCCGCGAGGTCTATGACCGGGTGGTCGCCATCAAGGGCAAGGATCAGGTCGCGCTCTTGACCGGCGAGGAGAAGATCCTCCCCCCCAAGGCGCGCTATTTCCTCTGCACCGCGGAATCGATGCCGACCGACCGCGACTTCGCCTTCGTCGCGCTCGACGAGGCGCAGCTCGGCGCCGATACCGAGCGGGGCCACGTCTTCACCGATCGTCTCTTGCGCGCGAGGGGGCGCGAGGAGACGCTGATCCTCGGCTCCGAGATGCTGCGCCCGATGCTGCGCGCCTTGGTGCCGGGGATCGAGATCATCGGCCGGCCGCGTTTCTCGACGCTGACCTATGCCGGGCCGAAGAAGCTCTCCCGCCTGCCCAAGCGCTCGGTGGTCGTCGCCTTCTCGGCCGAAGAGGTCTACGCCGTCGCCGAGATGCTGCGCCGGCTGCGGGGCGGGGCGGCGGTGGTGATGGGCGCGCTCAGCCCACGCACCCGCAACGCGCAGGTCGCGATGTATCAGGCGGGCGAGGTCGATTATCTCGTCGCCACCGACGCGATCGGCATGGGCCTCAACATGGACGTGGCGCATGTCGCCTTCGCCTCGCTCCGCAAGTTCGACGGGCGCCGCTCGCGCCGGCTGACCATCCCCGAGATGGCGCAGATCGCCGGCCGTGCAGGCCGCCACCAGCGCGACGGCACCTTCGGTACGCTCGGCTCCGAACATTCGGGCGCGGCGTTCGAGCCCGAGGAGGTGATGGCGATCGAGGGCCATCACTTCACCCCGCTCGATCATCTCTACTGGCGCTGCGGCACCCCCGATTTCGCGAGCGTCGACAAGCTGATCGCGAGCCTCGAAACCAAGCCCGACAGACCGGGCCTGCGCGCCGCGCCCGAGGCGGTGGACCTGAAGGTGCTGAAGCGCCTCGCCGCCGAGCCCGACGTCGCCCACCGCGCGCGCGGCCATGCGATGACGCAGCGGCTGTGGGCGGCCTGCGGCCTCCCCGATTTCCGCAAGACCGGAGCCGAGCACCACGCCCGCCTCGTCGGCCGGATCTTCCAGCATCTGAGCGAGGGCGATCATCGCCTTCCCGCGCAATGGTTCGCCGACGAGATCCAGCGGCTCGACACGGTGCAGGGCGATGTCGAGACGATCGCGGACCGCATCGCCTCGGCGCGCACCTGGGCCTACATCGCCCACCGCGCCGACTGGCTCGTCGATCCCGTCCATTGGGCCGAGCGCACCCGCGTGCTGGAGGAGAAGCTCTCCGACGCGCTGCACGAGCGGCTGACCCAGCGCTTCGTCGACCGCCGCACCTCGGTGCTGCTGCGCGACCTGTCGGCACGCGGCAACGACATGCTTCCCGTCACCATCGCCGAGGACGGGCAGGTGAGCGTGGCCGACGAGCCGATCGGGCACCTCACCGGCTTCCGCTTCGTCGCCGACGCCAACGCCCGCCATGCCGACATGAAGCGGCTGATGGCCGCCGCCGAGCGTCGCCTCGGCGTCGAGATGGCGCGCCGGGCAGGCGCGCTCGCCGCCGATCCCGATCAGGCTTTCACCCTCGCGACTGACCCCGGCCGCCCGGTCGCGATCTTCTGGCGAGGCGATGTCGTCGCCCGCCTCGGCCGGGGACGCTCGCTGACTGCTCCGCGGATGACGCTCCACCGCACGCTCGACCCGCTGTCACAGGATGACCGGGCCCGCGTTTCGGCGCGGCTGGAGACATGGCTCCAGAGCCAGATCGGCAAGCAGCTCGCTCCGCTCGCCGCCATCGCCGCCGCCGGGCGCGACCGCGCGACCGCGCCGGCGCTGCGCGGCATCCTCGCGCCCGTCGCCGAGGCGGGCGGCATGGTCTCGCGCGAGACGGTGGAGGCCGCGCTTCCTGCTCTGTCGCGCGATCAGCGCCGCACCGCCGTGCATCTCGGGCTCAAGATCGGCACGCTGGACCTGTTCGTGAGCGCGCTGCTCAAGCCCGAGGCGATCCGCTGGCGGCTGGCGCTGCTGGCGGCGCGCGCCGACGACGTGATGCCGCCGCTCCCCACCCCCGGCGCGGCGATGATCGACCGGCCGGACCCGGTGCTCCGCGCCGCCGCGCTCCATGCGGGCTTCCGCGATCTCGGCGACCAGATGCTGCGCGTCGATCTCGTCGAACGGCTCGCCCGGCAGGCGCATGACGCACGCGAGGGCCGCCGCCCGTTCGTGCCCGATCCTTCCCTTTCCACGTCCCTTGGGCTGAAGCCGCCATCAGTCGCGCGCCTGATGCGCACGCTCGGCTTCGCCCGCCGCGAGGGCGAGGGCGGCCATGTCGCCTGGCTCTGGCGCGGCCGCCGTCCCGATCGGGTCGATGCGCCGAGGCTGAGGCCCGGCAACGCGTTCGGCGCGCTCGCCCGTCTTCTTCCCACCCAGGCTGAAGGTGCGCATGGCTGACACGGCGATCCGTCTCGATCAGTTCCTCTGTTTCGCCCGCTTCGCCAAAACGCGAAGCATCGCCCAGGCCCTTGTCGGCCAGGGACATATCCGGGTCGACGGCCGCCCCGTCTCCAAATCCTCCACGCAGGTGCGCATCGGCTCGGTGCTGGGCTTGCCGGTCGGCGGGCATGTCCGCGTGGTCCGCGTCGAGGCGCTGCCGATGCGGCGCGGGCCGGCGCCCGAGGCGCAATCCTGCTACACCGATCTCGTCTGATCGCACGGGCGGCATTGACGCCCCTTATGGCCGAGACTAGCAGGGACGCCGTTTCACACGCTCAAGAGATCGATCCCATGACCTACGTCGTCACCGATGCCTGCATCCGCTGCAAGTATATGGACTGCGTGGAGGTTTGCCCCGTCGATTGCTTCTACGAGGGCGACAACATGCTCGTGATCAACCCGAACGAGTGCATCGATTGCGGCGTGTGCGAGCCGGAGTGCCCGGCCGAGGCGATCCTGCCCGACACCGAGGGCGGCCTGGAGAAGTGGCAGGAGCTGAACGCCACCTTCTCGGCCCAGTGGCCCAACATCACCCGCAAGCGCGAGGCGCCCGCCGACGCCGATCAGTGGAAGGGTGTCGAGGGCAAGTACGAGAACCATTTCTCGCCGGAGCCCGGCCAGGGCGACTGATCCGGGGGCGGTTCGCCGCATCCCGTCCCAAGACGCTACCCTTTCCGTGGAAACTGTGTTACAAGTCGACCCTGTCGGGGGACGGCTTGCGATTTCGCGTGATCGCAAGGAGCGTCCCCCTATCTTCTTGTGGGTGGTCGATCGGATTGCCTGCGGCCGCGCGGCTAGGGGAGTGGAGTGCGGACCGTAAGGGATTCTTCGGCCAGACAGTCCGGAAAGGTGTAAAATGGCTGCAAAGGCGCTGAGCTTCGACGTCGGCGACTATGTCGTCTATCCCAAGCATGGCGTGGGCCGGGTGATCGAGCTGCAAAGCCAGGAAATCGCCGGTGCGAAGCTCGAACTCTATGTTCTGCGCTTCGAGAAGGAGCGCATGACGCTGCGCGTTCCGACCAACAAGGCCGAATCCGTGGGCATGCGCAAGCTCTCCTCCTCGGTGACGCTGCGGGAAGCGCTCGACACGCTCAAGGGCAAGCCCAAGGTGAAGCGCACCATGTGGTCGCGCCGCGCCCAGGAATATGAAGCGAAGATCAACTCGGGCGACCTCGTGTCGATCGCCGAGGTGGTGCGCGATCTGTTCCGTGCGGACGACCAGCCCGAGCAGAGCTACTCCGAGCGTCAGATCTTCGAAGCGGCCACCAGCCGCCTCGCCCGCGAACTCGCGGCGATGGAAGAGACCGACGAGCCCCGCGCGCAGGAGAAGATCCTCGAGATCCTCCGCGAGGCGGCTGCGATCCACGCCAAGTAAGCGGGTCCAGGACCACGCGAACGGGAAGGGCGGCTTCGGCCGCCCTTTTTGTTATGCGGAGGACCGCCCCTTGCGCCGATCTCCCCTAGGTGTATTGTAGTAGCAATACAGTTGGAGAGATGTCGATGCGTCTGCTGTTCTGCTCGCTTGCCGCCACCGCGCTTGTCGCGCTGGCGCCGTCCGCTGCCGGCGCCGCCACGCGCGACTATCCTGCGCGCGACTTCGATCATGTCGACCTGCGCGCCGCCGCCGAGGTGACGATCACCACCGGGCCGCGCTTCGCCGTCCATGCCGACGGCGATCCACGCCTGCTCCAGCGCCTTACCGCCGATGTCCGGGGCGGAACTTTGGTGCTCGGCTGGCAGCCGAACAGCGGATCGGTCGAGACGCACAACAATCCTCTCCGCATCGCCGTCACCATGCCGCGAGTCGCGGGCGCGGGCGTGTCGGGCGCCGGCACCATCGCCATCGACCGTGCTGAGGCACCGGCCTTCACCGCCGATGTCGGCGGCGCGGGCACGATCAAGATCGGCCAGCTGCGCAGCAACCGGGCGGACCTCACCATGGGCGGCACCGGCACGATCACGGTCGCCGGCACGACAGGCCGGGTCGACGCGCGCGTTTCGGGCGTGGGCTCGATCGATGCGGCCCGTCTGGCGGCACGGGAAGGCCGGGCCACCATGTCGGGCACTGGCCAGATCCGCGCGCAGGTGAACGGGCCGGTCGACGTCACCATGTCCGGCATGGGGCATGTCGAGATCGGCGGAAGCCCACGCTGCACCGTCCACAAGAGCGGCCTCGGCAACGTCCGCTGCGGCTGATATCCCGCCCGTGTTGAGGGGAGATTTCATCATGCGTGCCAAGATTCTCGGGCTTATCGCCCTGCTGCCCATAGCGGCCGCCTGCTCCACCGGATCGGCCGTGGCCGCAACGCGGAGCTATGGCCTCACCAGCTTCGACCGGATTCGGGTCAGCGGCCCGTTCGACGTGCACGTCCATGTCGGCGGATCGCCATCGGCACGCGCCACCGGTCCGCAGGAGGCGATCGATCGCCTGTCAGTGGAGCAGCAAGGCAACCAGCTCGTCATCAAGCCGCTGCCCGGCGGGTGGGGTGGCTGGCCGACCGGTTTCCACGGCAAGATCGTGATCGACGTCATGGCGCCGGCGGTGTCGAACGTCGTCCTCTCGGGATCGGGGAATGTCTCGGTCGACCGGGCGAAGGGCGATCAGCTCGATCTGGTGCTGTCCGGATCGGGCACGCTGGATGTGGCGGCGATCGACGTCACCGGCCTGTCCGCGACGCTCACCGGATCGGGCGATCTGTCACTCGCCGGCCGCAGCCGCCAGGCGCGCACCACGCTCACCGGATCGGGCGACCTCAAGGCCGCGGGCCTCGCCGTGGACGATGCGACGGTCGGGCTCGTCGGCTCCGGCGATCTGACGATCGGCGCCCGTCATACCGCGAAGGGCAGCCTTGCCGGATCGGGCGACATCACCATCGCCGGCCCGGCCACCTGCGCGATCTCGCGCAGCGGCTCAGGCGACGTCCACTGCACGCACGAGACGCAGAACTAGATCAGGGCGAGCGCGCTCAGCTCGGCGGCCATGGCGGAGGGAAGGGCGGCCATGCCCTCCGCCTCGTCGCCGCCGAGATCGGCCGGCGCGTCCGCGCCCGCGAGATAGCGCCAGCCCTGATGCGCGCGCTTGGGGTGCGCGCGCACCGGCCTCAGCTCGGCCGAGAGCAGGATGCGGCAGCGCTTGCCGTCGGGATCGTCCTCGAAGCCGAGAATCTCCTGCCGCGCCACCAGCCGATGCTTGATGATCCAGAACAGCGAGCCGCCGATCAGCTCGCTCTCCCGCTTGGGCCGGAAGCGCGTGGTGATGAAGGTCTCGCCCGAATGGGCGCGCGATCCCAGCCGCTCGCGAAGGGTCTCGATCTCCGCGCAGCCGACCGCGACCTTGGTGATGTGCAACTCTGCCGCCATGCCGGCCAGATGGGCGCTCGGGCGCCCACCGGCAAGCTCAATGCAGGTTGAACAGCGCCGCGAGGCCAAGGAAGCTGAAGAAACCCATGCAGTCGGTCATCGTCGTCACGAAGACGGTGGAGGTGACGGCCGGATCGATCCGCACCTTCTCCAGCCCGATCGGGATCAGCACGCCCGACAGGCCCGCGTTGAGGCTGTTGATCAGCATCGCGAGGAACAGGACCAGCGTCAGCCCCCAGTCGTGATAGACGAGCTGGCACCCCGCCGCCATCAGCGCGCCGAGGCCGAGGCCATTGGCGCTGGCGATCCACCATTCGCGCACGATCATGCGCAGCGTGTTGGACGAGGTGAGCTGGTTGGTGGCGAGCGCGCGCACGGTCACCGCCATGGTCTGCGTCGCGGCGTTGCCGCCCATGCCCGCCACGATCGGCATCAGCACCGCCAGCGTGACGAGCCGCGAGATGGTGTCCTGGAAGATCGCCACCACGGCGGACGCGAGCATTGCCGTGCCGAGATTCACGAACAGCCACCACATGCGCGTCTTGATCGTGGAGGGCAGCGGCTCGTTGATGTCGCCGTCGCCGGCGCCCGACATGGCGAGGATATCCTCGCTCGCTTCCTGCTGGATGATGTGGACGACGTCGTCGACCGTGATCATGCCGACGAGACGACCCGAGGCATCGACCACGGCCGCCGAGATCAGCGCGTATTTCTGGAAGCGGAGCGCCACCTCTTCCTGATCCATGTCGACCGGAATGAGCGTCTGCTCGCGCTGCATGATGTCGGCGATGGCGATGTCGCGCGGGGTCCGCAACACCCAGCTCAGCTTGCAGGTGCCGATCGGGTGGTGCGAGGCGTCGACGACGTAGATTTCCCAGAAATCGGTCGTCAGATCCTCGTTGCGACGCAGATAGTCGAGCACGTCGCCGACATGCCAATGCTCCGGGACCGAAATCAGGTCGCGCTGCATCAGGCGGCCGGCGGATTCCTCCGGGTAGCTCAGCGCCTCTTCGATGGCGGCGCGGTCATCGGGATCGAGCGCGCGGAGAACCTCGCGCTGATCCTCGATGTCCATGTCCTCGATGATCGCGACGGCATCGTCGGTATCGAGTTCGGTCGCCAGCGCCGCGACCTGCTGCGGTTCGAGCGCCTGGAGCACGACATCGCGCACCCAGTCGTTCATCTCGGCCAGCACGTCGCCGTCAACCAGCTCGGCGAGCGCGGTCGCGAGCGGCGCGCGCCACTCGTTGGGCGCCAGCTCGAACAGGTCGGCGACGTCGGCGGGATGGAGCGGGCGGACCAGCGCGCGGGCGCCCTCGTCGTCGCCCTCCTCCAGGCGCTCGACGACGGTGTCGACGAAGTCGCGGGTCAGGCGGTTGTCCTCGTCATGGCTGGGCTCGACGGGCGCCGGAGGCGTCTCGTCGTCGAGCACGGGAGGGGCAGGCGCCTCGAGGTCGGTGTCGCTCATGGGTTCCGCCTCCCTGCCAATGTGCGCGTTGCTGCCTCTTAAGCGGGGAAATCGGCCGTGTCAGCCGCTTTTCCGCTTCGCAACACAATGACATGCGAAGATGACCATGGCCTTTCCGCCCCGGCGCACGGGCGGGCCATCGGCTAAAACGCATCGCGCCATTTCCCCGCGCCCTGAATCGCTCTAGACCCGCCTCCAGATCCCAAAGGAGATTGACCATGGCGACTGTCGCCGATCCCGAAAACACGCTCATCATGACCCTCGACGGCGGCGACGTCGTGATCCAGCTCCGCCCCGATCTGGCCCCCGGCCATGTCGAGCGCATCAAGGAGCTGGCGCGCGAGGGCTTCTATGACGGCATCGTGTTCCACCGCGTGATTCCGGGCTTCATGGCGCAGGGCGGCGACCCGAACGGCACCGGCATGGGCGGCTCGAAGAAGCCGAACCTCAAGGCCGAGTTCAGCGCCGAGCCGCACATCCGCGGCGTCTGCTCGATGGCCCGCACGTCGGACCCGAACTCAGCCAACAGCCAGTTCTTCATCTGCTTCGACGACGCGACCTTCCTCGACCGCCAGTACACCGTGTGGGGCGTGGTGACCGAAGGCATGGAGCATGTCGACGCGCTGCCCAAGGGCGAGCCGCCCCGCGCTCCGGGCAAGATCCACGCGATGAAGGTCGCGGCGGACGCCTGACCCCGTCCGGCCCCTTCCCCGCGGGGAGGGGGCCTAGGCCTCCGGCCCGCCCACCAGCCAGTCGTGGAACAGCCGGACCGGCCGGCGCGACAGGGCCGGGCGGCGACAGACGAACCAGTAGCTCGATTCGCTGTCGGCCTCTTCGGCGAAGAGCTTCACCAGCCGCGGATCGGTCGCTCCTTCCAGATGGAAGTCGAGCATGAAGGCGACGCCCAGCCCCTCGGCCGCCGATTCCAGCATGAGCTGCCCCGAATCGAACAGATCGATGGCGCGCGGCTCCAGGCCGGGAATGCCCGCCGCCTGACGCCACAGCATGAAATTCTCCTGCATGTCGCGATGCAGAAGGATCGTCATATTGGCGAGATCGCGGGGGCCGGACAGCGCCAGATCGCGATTGCCGATCGCGATGATGCGGTTGCGCCCCAGCCGTCGGCCATAGAGCGGCGGCTCGATCTCCCGCGCCAGCACGATCGCGGCGTCGAGGCCGTCGCTCAGACGGGTCAGCGCATGGCCGCCGGTGTCGATGTCGATGTGGAGATGCGGATGACGGGCGCGCAGGTCCGGCAGGCGATGGATGAGCTGGCGCGACGCATAGAGCGGCAGCACGCCGAGCTTGAGCCGCATGATCTCGGCCTCACCCGTCACCTGCTCGATCGCCTCACCCAGCGAATCGAGCGCGGGCGCGATACGCGCGAGCAGCAGCTCGCCGTCGGCGTTGAGCAGCATCGCCTGATGGCGGCGGGCGAAAAGCGGGCGGCCGATGAAGCGCTCCATCGCCTGCACGCGGCGGCTCAAAGCGGGGGAGGACAGCGCCAGCTCCTCGGCGGCGGCCTTGACCGACCCAAGACGCGCGACCTGCACGAACGCCTCGACGGCGGTGAGCGGCGGCAAGCGTCTCATCGGACAACCTCGTTCGTGCGAAAAACTCGCGTCGATTGTGCGATGCAATAAGCCATCGGGCTCTTTCCTGCAACGACGGCTACCAGCCTCATTGCGCGAAATAGAGCTTAGATGCAGAAAATGCAACCATACCCCAGTCCCTTCGCATTTGCACAATATATCGGACCAGAGCAAAAGGGCCGTGCCTTTCAGGCATCCTCTCCTAAAACTTCAGGCCGTCCTTCCCGGGCGGCCTTTTTTTCGTCTCCTGCCTCTCACGCCGCGCTCAGGCGTTGCCTATGTTGGCGCGACCCATAACGGAGCAGGAACGATGCCCGACCCCGAAAACCATGGCGAGAACCATAGCCATCGACTGCAAGTGGCGAACGCCCGGCCGGACGATTCGGGCCATGGCCTCGCCCGCCTGCCGCGCGGCGCGATGCAGCTTCTCGGCGTGGTCGAGGGGGATATCGTCGAGATCGAGGGCAAGCGCGCGACGCCGGCTCGCGCCGTGCTGCCCTATCCCGAGGACGAGGGGCTCGACATCCTGCGGCTCGACGGCCTCCAGCGCGCCAATGCGGGCGTCGGCTCGGGCGACTTCGTGAAGGTCCGCAAGATCGAGAGCAAGCCGGCGCAGCGCGTCGTCTTCGCGCCTGCGCAACAGAATCTCCGGCTCCAGGGATCGGGGCAGGCGTTGAAGCGCAGCTTCCAGATGAAGCCGCTCACCTCGGGCGACGTCGTCTCCACCACCGGACAGCAGCGCGTGACGCAGGAGGATCTGCCGCCGCAGCTCCGCCAGATGCTCAACCGCCCGGCTTATTCGTTGCAGGAGATCCGCCTGCTGGTCGTCTCCACCACCCCCAAGGGCGTGGTCCATATCGACCAGAACACCGAGGTCGAGCTGCGCGCCGAATATGAGGAGCCCAAGGAGGCCCGGCGCGCCGACGTCACCTATGACGACCTGGGCGGCCTCGGCGAGACGATCGACCAGGTGCGCGAGATGGTCGAGTTGCCGCTGCGCTACCCCGAGCTGTTCGAGCGGCTGGGCGTCGAGCCGCCCAAGGGCGTGCTGCTCCACGGCCCGCCCGGCACCGGCAAGACGCGCCTCGCCCGCGCCGTCGCCAACGAGAGCGATGCCGAATTCTTCCACATCGCCGGCCCCGAGATCATGGGCTCGGCCTATGGCGAGAGCGAGAAGCGCCTGCGCGAGGTGTTCGAGGAGGCGAGCAAGGCCGCGCCCTCGATCGTCTTCATCGACGAGATCGATTCGATCGCGCCCAAGCGGGGGCAGGTGACGGGCGAGGCCGAGAAGCGCCTCGTCGCCCAGCTCCTCACGCTGATGGACGGGCTGGAGAAACGCTCCAACCTCGTCGTCATCGCCGCCACCAACCGCCCCGAGGCGATCGACGAGGCGCTGCGCCGCCCCGGCCGCTTCGACCGCGAGATCGTCATCGGCGTCCCCGACGAGCGCGGCCGCCGCGAGGTGCTCGGCATCCACACGCGCGGTATGCCGCTCGGCGACAAGGTCGACCTCAAGGAGCTCGCGCGGACCACCTATGGCTTCGTCGGCGCCGATCTGGCGGCGCTCTGCCGCGAGGCGGCGATCGAGGCGGTGCGGCGGATCATGCCGCGCCTCAACCTTGAGGAACGCACCATCCCGCCAGAGGTGCTCGACGAGCTGATGGTCACGCGCGAGGATTTCCTCGAGGCGCTGAAGCGCGTCCAGCCGTCGGCGATGCGCGAGGTGATGGTGCAGGCGCCCAATGTCGGCTGGGACGATGTCGGCGGCCTCGATTCGGCGCGCGAGCGGCTGCGCGAGGGCGTCGAGTTGCCGCTGAAGCATCCCGAGGCCTTCCGCCGCATGGGCATCCGTCCGGCCAAGGGCTTCCTGCTCTACGGGCCGCCCGGCACCGGCAAGACCCTGCTCGCCAAGGCGGTCGCGCGCGAGGCGGAGGCGAATTTCATCGCCACCAAGTCCTCCGACATGCTGAGCAAATGGTATGGCGAGAGCGAGCAGCAGATCGCCAAGCTGTTCGCCCGTGCGCGGCAGGTGGCGCCGACCGTGATCTTCATCGACGAGCTCGATTCGCTGGTCCCCGCGCGCGGCGGCGGCCTCGGCGAGCCGGCGGTGACGGAGCGGGTGGTCAACACCATCCTCGCCGAGATGGACGGGCTGGAGGAGTTGCAGTCGGTGGTCGTCATCGGCGCCACGAACCGGCCCAACCTGATCGACCCGGCGCTGCTCCGCCCCGGCCGTTTCGACGAGCTGATCTACGTCCCCGTGCCCGACGAGGGCGGGCGGCGGCGCATCCTTGCCATCCATGTCGGCACCATGCCGCTGGCCGACGATGTCGACCTCGACCTGCTCGCCGCGCGGACCGAGCGCTTCACCGGCGCCGATCTGGAGGATCTGGTCCGCCGCGCGGGCATGATCGCGCTGCGCCAGTCGCTCGACGCCACGGCCGTCCACATGGCGCATTTCGACGAGGCGCTGGAAGAAACCCGCGCCTCCGTCACGCCCGAGATGGAGCGCGAATATGAGCAGATGTCGCAACGCCTGAAGCAGGATGCGCTGGCGTTGCAACCGATCGGCTTCGTCACGCCCGGCACGATGCAGCGCGACGAGGTGAAGATTCGCTGAGACGCCTCAGGCCGGCCGCGTCCACCCATAGGCGCGGTCGACCGTGGCGACGACGACGCGATACCAGTCGTACCACTGCGCGCGTCCCTGATCGCGGATGCGCGCATGATCGGGATCGTCGCGCCAGGTGAGGGCGGCGGCCTCGTCGCGCCACCAGCTCACCGTGATGCCGATGCCATCGGCGTCGCGCGCAGAGTCGATGCCGAGATAGCCGTCGCGCTGGCGGGCGGCCTGCTCCATCGCCTCGGCGGCGGCGCCATAGCCCTCCGCGTCGGTGGCGGTGCGGCCGGAGAGGAAGATGACGGCGATCGCGCCGGGGGGAGGATTCACCATATCCTCTAGATAGACCGGCCTCGGCTCAGGATGAAACGGCGCCGTTCGTCGCGCTGTCTCTTGCCCGACACACCCCTGAAACGCCATATACGCGCGAACGTCACGAAGGATGCTTGCCTTCGCGGCGCTGGCTTGCCAACGCTGGGGCGAGGGGCAAGTCCCCATACTGGAGACGACATGACCGGCTTTTCCGCGGAACAGACCGCAGATCGCAAACGCGCCAAGAAGGCCCTCGGGCCGATGGCGATGTTCTTTCGCGGCTTCCTCAAGCATCCGGTCATGGTGGGGTCGATCATCCCGTCGTCCAAAACGCTCATCAACCGGATGCTCGAGCCGGTGGACTGGGCGAACACCAAGCTGTTCGTCGAATATGGCCCCGGCGTCGGCACCTTCACGCGGCCGATCCTGGAGCGGCTGGCACCCGACGCGACGCTGGTCGCGATCGATACAAACCCGGATTTCTGCGATTATCTGAAGCGCTCGATCAGCGATTCCCGTCTCCAGATCGTCAACGGCTCGGCCGCCGACGTAGAGGAAATCCTCGAAGAGCTGGGTTTCGGCAAGGCGGACTACACCATCTCCGGCCTGCCCTTCTCGACGCTGCCGGCGGGCATCGGCCCGGCGATCGCCAAGGCGACGGCGGCGGCGCTGAAGCCCGGCGGCTCCTTCCTCGTCTATCAGTTCCGGCCGAGCGTCCGGAACATCATCGCGCCCTTCTTCCACCGCGTCGACCATGCGTTCGAGCCGATCAACGTGCCGCCGGCGCAGCTCTGGTGGTTTCACACCAACTGAGGCTCAGCCGATCTCCGCACCCGCGCTGCCGAAATTGATGCGGCGCGTGACGGTGTAGTCCACGACCGCGACGATGAAATAGGCGATCCGCCATTTGAGGCGGGTCAGCCAGCCGACATGCTCGCGGATATAGTCGAGGCTGGCCTCGCGCCCGTCCGCCGTCTCGCCGTCGACATAGAGGCGCATCCGCTCGGCGAAGGCGGCGTTCTCGATGCGCAGCATGATCTCGCAATTGATGTAGAGGCTGCGCATGTCGAAGTTGGACGAGCCGATATAGGTCTTGTCGTCGACGACGAAGAGCTTGGTGTGCAGCTTCATCGGCCGATATTCCCAGATGCGCGCGCCGCGCCGGAGCAGCCGGCGATAGCAATGCCGCGCGGCCCCGATCGTCATCATGTTGTCGGACTTCGACGCGGTGACGATCCTGAGCGCCCCCCGCCGCGCCAGCCGGCCGATACGGCGCAAGGTGCCGGGGTTGGGCGCGAAATAGGCGGCGATCACGTCCAGCCGGCGGCCGCGCACGATGTCGGTCTTGAGCGCACTGGTCCACGGGCTCAGCCGCTGGGTGGGGCCGCCGAACAGCCAGCGCAGATGCCCCCGCCGCTGGCTCCAGCGGCGCAGCGTGCGGGTGAGGGCGCGGATTTTCGCCTGCGGATCGTGCGCCCAGGCCATGACCGCATCGAAATAGCCGACGAGATGCGCCGCCGCCGGCCCCTCGACCAGCAGGCCGAGATCGCGCCAGCCGCCCTCCTCGGCCGAAGCGAAATAGCCGCTGTCGATGTTGAACCCGCCGATCAGCGCGCGGCCATGATCCGCCAGCGCGATCTTCTGATGGTTGCGCAGCAGGTAGCTCCGCCCGAAGCGGGGGAGGAAGCGGCACACCGAGCCCCCTGCATCGCGCAGCGGCTGGAAGAAGCCCTCGGTCGTCTCCTCGCTGCCGAATCCGTCGACCAGCAGCGACACCGCCACGCCGCGTCCACAGGCTGCCGTCAGCGCATCGCGGACGCGGATGCCCACGGCATCGTCGGTGAAGATGTAATAGAGCAGGCGCAGCTCCCGCTCTGCGCCATCGATCAGCGCCATCAGCGCGTCGAGCCGGTCGTCGCGGTCGATCAGCAGGCCGAGACGGTTGCCGTCGACCTCGAATCGGTCGGGCTCCTCCACCTGCGGCATCCATTCGCGTGTCGCCATAAGCCTTGATGGGGACGGTGCCCGAGCGATTGCAACCCCACGAAGCGCGTCTCCCTCTTCATTGACAGAATCGTGGCAAGGCGCTAGCGCGTCGAGATTATCCGACATTCCTGTTTTGCAAGCACGGAGCCACCATGGCGCGCGTTACGGTCGAGGATTGCGTCGACAAGGTTCAGAACCGCTTTGATCTCGTGCTGCTGGCGGCGCATCGCGCCCGGCAGATCTCGGGCGGCGCGGAGCTCACCATCGATCGCGATCGCGACAAAAATCCGGTCGTCGCTCTCCGCGAGATCGCCGACCAGACGATCACTCCGGCCCAGCTTTCGGATTCGGCCATCTCGGGCCTCCAGCGCGTGCGCGTGGACGAGGACGATGCCGTCGACGAGATGGGTTCGCTGGCCCAGTCGGCCGAGGCGCTCCGCCTGACCGCCGCGGCGCCGGCCCGGAACCAGAATGTCGGGCCGGACTACGAGTAAGGCCCGATAACAGGAAAGGCCGCCGCTCCCTCGGGAGCCGGCGGCCTTTTCTTTTGGGCGAAGCGCTAAAGGCTCAGCCCGCCGCCGAGTGGCTCGGCCAGGCTTCCTCGCTCTTCCCGGACGATTCCTCGTCCTGCCCGATCACGATCCAGCGCAGTTCATCGAGGTTCAGCTTGCGGCCGTCCGCCGCCTGCACCGACACCTCCGCCACCGGCAGACCGTCGCGCGTATCGACCAGCCGCGTGTTGCAGGGCGGCCCGTCGCCCCAGCGCTCGCCCCACTGGCGCAGCGCCACCAGCGCCGGCATCAGCGCCATGCCCTTCTCGGTGAGGCGATATTCCACCTTGCGACGATCGTCCGCGCAGGGGAGGCGCTCCATCAGCCCATGCGCCACGAGGCGCGCCAGACGATTGGCGAGAATGTTGCGCGCGATGCCGAGCGTCGCCTGAAACTGCTCGAAATGGCTGAGCCCGTTGAACGAACCGCGCAGAATCAGGAACGACCAGCGCTCGCCCACGGCCTCCAGCGCCGCGGTGAGGCTGCAACCGGTGATGATCCGGCGGATGGTGTCGCTTTCCTCCACGGCCCCTAGATAGGATGCTCGCGCCGAAAACCCAAATCACGACGCACGGAAAGCACAGAAAGCCAAAAAGCGCGCCTCAAAGGCCACATCCATGGTTGCGCTTGGGCGGCGAAAAGCCACATCATAGCGCGTGCTCAGACAGTATGAACTTGTAGAACGGGTCCGCCGCTATGACCCGGAGGCCGACGAGGCGCTGATCAATCGCGCCTATGTTTTTTCGATGCAGGCGCACGGCTCGCAGAAGCGGGCGTCGGGCGATCCCTATTTCAGCCACCCGATCGAGGTGGCCGGCATCCTCACCGATCTGCGCCTCGACGACGAGACGATCGTCACCGCGATCCTGCACGACACGATCGAGGATACCGTCGCCACCTATGAGGAGATCGAGCGGCTGTTCGGCCCGAACGTCGCGCGGATGGTGGACGGCGTCACCAAGCTCTCCAAGATCGAGGCGCAATCCGAAAGCGAGCGCGCCGCCGAGAATCTGCGCAAGTTCCTGCTGGCGATGTCCGACGACATCCGCGTGCTGCTGGTGAAGCTGGCCGATCGGCTCCACAACATGCGCACGCTCCATCACATCCCCAACGAGGCGAAGCGCCGCCGCATCGCCAAGGAGACGATGGACATCTACGCGCCGCTCGCCGAGCGCGTGGGCATGTACGAGTTCATGAAGGAGATGCAGACGCTCGCCTTCCAGATCCTCGAGCCCGAAGCCTATGAGTCGATCACCAAGCGGCTCGCCCAGCTTCAGGAGGGCGGGGGGGACCGGATCGCGCGCATCGCCTCGGGGCTCACGCTGCTGCTCGGCCGCCACGGCATCCAGGCCGAGGTGACGGGGCGCGAGAAGCATCCCTACTCGATCTGGCGCAAGATGACCGAGCGCCACATCAGCTTCGAGCAGCTCTCCGACGTGATGGCCTTCCGCTGCGTCGTCGCGGATACCGAGCAATGCTATCGCACGCTCGGCCTGATCCACGAGCGCTGGCCGATGGTGCCGGGACGCTTCAAGGATTATGTCTCGACGCCCAAGCGCAACGGCTATCGCTCGCTGCACACCTCGGTGATCCACAACGAGAAGGTGCGCATCGAAATCCAGATCCGCTCCGAGGCGATGCACGCGCAGGCCGAATATGGCTATGCCGCGCACTGGGCCTACAAGCAGGGCACCGCGGCCGACATCGGCGGCACCAAGGTGAGCTGGATTCGCGATCTCGTCGAGATCCTCGACCATGCCGAGAGCCCGGAAGAGCTGCTCGAACACACCCGCATGGCGATGTATCAGGATCGCATCTTCGCCTTCACCCCGAACGGCGAGCTGATCCAGCTTCCCAAGGGCTCGACCCCGATCGACTTCGCCTATGCGGTGCATACCGATCTCGGCAATCAGGCGGTGGGCGCCAAGGTGAACGGCCGGCTGGTGCCGCTGCGCACCGCGATCCAGAACGGCGACCAGGTGCAGATCCTGAAGTCCGCCGCCCAGCAGCCGCAGCCCGAATGGCTGAACTTCGTGGTGACGGGCAAGGCGCGGGCGTCGCTGCGCCGCTTCGTCCGCCACAAGGAGCGCGAGGAGATGATCGCGCTCGGCCGGAAGTTCTACGAGGAGATCGTCTCGCGGCTCCCCGCCCCGCTCGGGCCGGACGCGCTGGGGCAGGCGCTGAAGCGGCTCCATCTCGGCGACGAGAGCGCGCTGATGGAGGCGATCGCACGCCGCACCATCGACGATGCCGCGGTCGCCGAGGCGCTGATGCCGGGCGCCGCCGGGATCGCGCGGCCCGCCACCCGTCCGCTGCCGCAGCGCGATGCCGTGTCGATCCGGGGCCTCACCCCCGGCGTCGCCTTCCGGCTGGCCGATTGCTGCCATCCCGTGCCGGGAGACCGCATCGTCGGCCTGCGCCGCCCGGACGCGCCGGTGGAGGTCCACACCATCGACTGCGCCTCGCTGGCAAGCGGATCGGCGGATGCGGACTGGGTCGATCTCGCCTGGGGCGACAAGTCGGATGGGGGCACCGCCCGGCTATCGGTGATCCTGCGCAACGAGCCGGGCGCGTTGGGCGCGATGGCGAGCATCCTCGGCGCACACGCGGCCAACATCCTGAACCTGACGCTGGTCCACCGCGACGGCAGCTTCCACACCTTCCTGGTGGATCTGGAGGTGCACGATCTCGCGCATCTGATGCGCATCCTGGCGGCGTTGCGCGCGGCCGACGCCATCGCGCAGGCTGAGCGCGTGCGGCTCGGCGACGAGGAGCGCTGGGAGGCGGCCTGAGCGCCGCCCGTCGATCAATCTTCGGGGATGGCGCGCGCGTCGGTGACGGCGTCGAGCGGGATCACGCCATAAACGTGCGGAAAGAGCTGGCCGCCGCGCGACGGCTCCCACTTCACCGTATCGCCCAGCGCATCGAGATCGACCTCGGCCAGCACCAGATCGGAGAGGCCAGCGAAATGCTTGGCCGCCGTCTCGGCGACCTGATCGGCGGCGGAGAGATGGATATAGCCATCCTCGATGTCGATCGGCGCGCCGGTGAACACGCCCCGATCCTGCCAGCCCGCCCACTGGCCCGCCGTCAGAATCTTGTAAGCCTTACTCATCGTCGCGTGTGTCCTGTCGTCTCGCCGGCGGGCGGTTGTTTGGGGTTAACGCCCCATGCCACAGGGGCCGCCGCGAAGTTTAGACCTATTTTCCCGGCAACGCACGACGCATCCCAGAAAAAGGGCCACCGGAGTCGCCTCCGATGGCCCGATCCTTGAGACGTGCGGCTATGGCTCAGACGATGGCGTCCATCGCCGCCAGCATCGCCGAGCCGCCCTTCTCCGCCTCGTCCGCCGTGTGGCGCATGAAGGCGAACAGCTCGCGGCCGGTGCCGAGCGGGGGCGGGGGGAGCGGCGCGGGATCGCGGCCCTCCCACTCATCCTGATCGACGAGCACCTCGAGCGAGCCTTCCTCGGCCGAGAGACGGATCATGTCGCCGTCCTGCACGCGCGCGAGCGGGCCGCCGCCCAGCGCCTCGGGCGAGACGTGGATCGCCGCCGGCACCTTGCCCGACGCGCCCGACATCCGCCCGTCGGTGACGAGGGCGACGCGGAAGCCCTTGTCCTGCAACACGCCGAGCGGCGGGGTGAGCTTGTGGAGCTCCGGCATGCCCGTGGCGCGCGGGCCCTGGAAGCGGACGACCACCACCACGTCGCGATCCAGCTCGCCCGCCTTGAACGCGGCGAGCACCTCGTTCTGGTCGGCGAAGACGCGCGCCGGTGCCTCGATTGTCCAGCGCGAGGGATCGACGGCACTGGTCTTGAAGATCGCGCGACCGATATTGCCCTTGACCAGACGCATGCCGCCGTCCGGCTGGAACGGATGCCCCGCCGAGCGTAGCATCGCCTCGTCGAGCGGCTTCTCCGGGGCCGGCTCCCACACCAGCTCCTCGTCTTTGAAGCGCGGCGCGGTGGTGTAGGCGGCGAAGCCCTCCTTCGCGATCGTCAGGATGTCGCCATGGAGCAGGCCATGCTCCAAGAGCGAGGAGATGACGTAGGCGAGGCCGCCCGCCGCCTCGAAATGGTTCACGTCGCCCGCGCCGTTGGGATAGACGCGCGCCACCAGCGGCACCACGGACGAGAGGCGGTCGAAATCCTCCCAGTCGATGATGATGCCCGCCGCCCGCGCGATGGCGGGGAGGTGGATGGCATGGTTGGTCGAGCCGCCGGTCGCGAGCAGGCCAATGGCCGCGTTCACGATCGCCTTCTCGTCGACCACCTTGCCGATCGGGCGGTAATCGTCGCCGCCCCAGCCGATCTCGGCGAGGCGGTGCACGGCGGCGCGGGTCAACGCCTGACGCAGCTTGGTGCCCGGATTGATGAAGGCCGAGTTGGGGACATGCAGCCCCATCATCTCCATCATCATCTGGTTGGAGTTGGCAGTGCCGTAGAAGGTGCAGGTGCCAGCCCCATGATAGGAAGCGGCCTCCGCCTCCAGCAGTTCCTCGCGGCCGCACTTGCCTTCGGCATAGAGCTGGCGGACGCGCTGCTTCTCCTTGTTGGCGAGGCCCGAGGGCATCGGCCCCGCCGGGATCAGCACCGCCGGCAGATGGCCGAAGCGCAGTGCGCCGATCAACAGGCCCGGCACGATCTTGTCGCAGATGCCGAGCATCGCGGTGCCTTCGAACATGCCGTGCGACAGGCCGACCGCCGCCGACAGCGCGATGACGTCGCGGCTGAACAGCGAGAGATCCATGCCGGCGAGACCCTGCGTCACGCCGTCGCACATCGCCGGCGTCCCGCCCGCGACCTGCGCGGTCGCGCCCACCTCGCGCGCCCAAAGCTTCATCTGCTCGGGGTAGCGATAATAGGGCTGATGCGCCGAGAGCATGTCGTTGTAGGCGGTGACGATGCCGATGTTCATGGCGCCGCCAGCGCGGATCGTCGCCTTGTCCTCACCCGCGGCCGCGAAGCCGTGGGCAAGGTTTCCGCACCCCATGCGCGACCGGTCGACGCCCTGCTCGCGCTGGGCCTCGATCAGATCGAGATAGCGCCTCCGCGTCGGCGCCGATCGCTCGACGATGCGGGCGGTGACGGCGGCGACAGCGGGGTGGAGACTCATGCCTGACTCCAGTGGATGTCGATCGCCTGCTCCGCGTCGGCCAGCACGCGGCCGATGGGGTAGGCGGACTTGGCGCCCTGCTCGATTGCCTCTTCCAGCACCGCGCGCTTCTTGTCGCCCGAGATGGTGAGCAGGATCGTGCGCGCCGACAGGATCGCCGCCTTGGTGAGCGTCACGCGCGCCACCGGGGCTTCGGGCGGCAGCGGATCGGGCATGGTGCCGATTGCGCGGCGCGGACTCGACAGCGCCTCGTCATAGTCCGGGCCGGGGAAGATCGAGGCGGTGTGCCCGTCGGTCCCCATGCCGAGCCAGACGAGATCCGGCGGCCACTTCAGATCCTTGAGCCGCGCCTCGGCGGCATCGCCGGCCTGACGATAGCCGAGATTGGCGCTGACCGTCGGCACCACGCGCGCGCCGAGCGGCATGAAATGCTTGGCCAGCAACGCCACGTTGGAGAGCGGATCGTCCACCGGCACGAGGCGATCGTCGCCCGGCACGATGGTGACGCGCTTCCAGTTGATCCTGGCGTCCTTCAGACGGTCGAAGATCGGGATCGGCGACTTGCCGCCCGGCAGCGCCAGCAGGCAGTCATTGCGGGCGTCCAGCGCGCTCTCGATGATGAAGCCGACATCGCCCGCGACGGCGTCGGCCATCTCGTCGGACGTGTCATATTCCCACCATTCGGCCTCAATCATGCCAGTGCACTCCATCTCTCTCCGTCAGCGCGATCGCCGCCGAGGGGCCCCACGTCCCCGCACCATAAGGGCGCGGTGTGACATTGGCGGCATCCCAGCCGTCGCGGATCGCGTCGATCCATTTCCATTGCGCCTCCACCTCGTCGCGACGGACGAAGAGGGTGGGGTCGCCTTCGATCAGGTCCAGCAGCAGCCGCTCGTACGCGATGCGGCGGCGGAAGCCGGCGAAGGCCGTGGTCAGCGACAGATCGAGCGGCACTTCGCGCAAACGAATGCCGTCGCGATCGAGGCCCGGCTCCTTCGCCATCACCATCAGGCGGATGCTCTCTTCCGGCTGGAGGCGGATCAGCAGCTTGTTGGATTGCAGCACCGCGCCGCGACCGGCGAAGATCGAGTGCGGCACCTCGCGGAACTGGATCACGATCTCCGAATGCCGGTTGGGCAGGCGCTTGCCGGTGCGCAGGTAGAAGGGCACGCCGTGCCAGCGCCAATTGTCGACATGCGCCTTCACCGCCACGAAGGTCTCGGTGTTGGACGGCTTGCCCAGCTCGTCGATATAGCCCGGCACCGATTTCCCGCCGACGGCGCCCTCGGTGTACTGGCCGGTGACGGTGTGCGTCGCGACGGTCGCGCGGTCGATCCGGCGGAGCGAGCGCAGCACCTTCACCTTCTCGTCGCGCACCGAGCGCGGGCCGAAGCGGGCCGGCGGCTCCATCGCGACCAGCGCGAGCAGCTGGAGCATATGGTTCTGCACCATGTCGCGCAGAGCCCCGACGCCGTCATAATAGGAGACGCGGCCTTCGAGCCCGACCGTCTCGGAGACGGTGATCTGGACATGCTCGATATTCTCGGCGTTCCACAGCGGCTCGAACATGCGGTTGCCGAAGCGCAGCGCCAGCAGGTTCTGGACGGTTTCCTTGCCGAGATAATGGTCGATCCGGAAGGTCTGCCCCTCGCTATAGGCATCGGCCACCGCATCGTTGATGACGGCGGAAGAGGCGAGGTCGTGGCCGAGCGGCTTCTCCAGACCGACGCGCACGTTCGGCCCATCGAGCCCGGCGAGCTTGAGGCCCGCGATGGTCGACCCGAACAGCGACGGCGCGGTCGAGAGATAGATCGCGGTGTGCTGGTTGTAATCGCTGCCCATCACCTCCTTGAGCGCCGTGAAGCTCTCGGGCTTCGACGCGTCGAGCGGCACATAATGCAGGCGCTCGAGGAAGGACGGCACGGCATCCGGCTTGCGCGCCTCGGCGGAGAGGAACTTCTCCAGCGCCTCGGCCGCGACCTTGCGGAAGCCCTCATTGTCGAGTTCGGACCGGGCGGTGCCGATGATCTTCACATCCGCCGCGATCAGCCCCTCGGCGTGGAGCGAGAAGAGCGAGGGAAGTAGCATCCGCTGCGACAGATCCCCCGTGGCGCCGAACAGCAGCAGCCGGCTGGCGGGCAGGGTGGCGGTGGAGGGCGTCCGTGCGAAACTATCGGTCATGCAGGCATCTCTCGCTGGCGGGCTCTGGCGAGCCTCTGGGCTTCTTTGGCTCAACGGGGCTGGAAAGGCTAGATGGCAGCGTTGTCTTTTCCAGCCTCCCCTGCGCTCCTATTGGCGTTCCGACGCCGTTTTCTCACGGGTCGCGGCGAACTCCGACCCCTTGTTCCACACAGGCCATTCGCGCGAGTCCGCGAGGCGGCGTCCGATGGTGTAGAACAGCCCGACATCCTGTGCCGCGCCGCGCAGATCCCAGTCCGCGCTCCAGGTGTCGCAGGTCTGGTGATAGCAGTGCGCGGTGTAGTCGCTCACCCACTTGTCCCCAGCCTCACGGCCACCGGTGACGAGATCGGCGCCACCGCCCGCGCCCATCAGGAGCAGAGTCGGCACGCCGCGCTTGGCGAGCGAGAAATGGTCGGCGCGATAGAAGAGGCCGCGCTCGGGCTTGGCGTCGGGAGTGACGGTGCGGCCCTGCTTGGCGGCGGCTTCGGCGAGATCCTTCTCGAGGCTGTCCTGCCCCGCGCCGATCAGCACCACGTCGCGCGCGGGGCCGGCGGTCTGGAGGATGTCGATGGTCAGCGCACCGACCGTCCTGGCGATCGGATAGACCGGATTCTGCGCATAATATTCGGAACCGAGCAGGCCCCGCTCCTCGGCCGTCCACAGGCCGAAGACGATGGAGCGGTCGGGCTGCGGCCCGGCCTTGAACGCCTTCGCCAGCGCCAGCACGCCGGCGACGCCCAAGCCGTCGTCATTGGCGCCGGGGCGGATGGTCCGGCCCTGCGCGTCGGGGGCGCCGACGCCATAGGCATCCCAGTGCGCGCCGTAGAGGACCGTCTCGCCGGGGTGGGTCTTGCCCGGAATTTTGGCGAGGACGTTGTGGCTCTCGATCCGGGTCGACTGGACCGGCATGTCGATCGAGAAATGCGCACCATCGAGCGGCACTGGGCGGAAGTCCGCCGAGCGCGCCTTCACCTTGAGCTGGGCGAGATCGAGCCCCGCCTTGGCGAACAGCCGGGTCGCGAAATCATGGCTGATCCACGCCTGCAACGCCACCGGTGCCGGCGCGCCGGCCGCGGGCGGCAGCGCATAGGTGCCGCCCACCGTGTTGCCCGCGACGTTCCAACCATAGCCGGCCGGCCCGTCCTCATGGACGATCAGCGCGCCGATCGCGCCCTGCCGCGCCGCTTCCTCATATTTGTAGGTCCAGCGGCCATAATAGGTCATCGCCTGGCCGCCGAACTTGCCGGCCACCGGCTCGCCGGGCTGCGCCTCATAATCGGGGTCATTGACGAGGAAGACGGCGATCTTGCCATGCAGGTCGACGCCCTTGAAGTCGTCCCAGCCGCGCTCCGGGGCCGAGACGCCGTAACCGACGAACACCATCGGCGCATTCTGGATGGTGACGCGATCCGTCGCGCGGGTGGTGGCGGGGGCGATGTCGCTGCCCGTCGCGATGGGCAGCGATGCACTGCCTACCTCGACCTTCAGTGTAGCGGGCGTGCCGGCGATGTTGTGGATCATCGGCACGACCTGTGTCCACTGGCCGCCCGGACCGCCCGGCTGCAACCCCAACGCGCGGAAACGACCGACCAGATAGTCGATCGTCTTGGTCTCGCCCGCGGTGCCGGGCGCGCGGCCCTGATAGGCATCCGAGGCGATCACCTTCACCGTGGCCGACAACTCGGCCGGAGTGATGACGGGCGCAGGCGCCGCCGCCCAGAGCAGCGGCGTTGCGAGCAGCAGGGCGGCGGGCGTCTTCATCTTACAGCGCTCCGTAGGCGGCCATGATGTCGTGGCGAAGCGCGGCGCCGCTGTCCGGCCGCGCGTAGAACATGTGCCCGCCCGGATACATGTGCAGCTTCACCCGGTTCGGCACGCCATAGGTGGGGAGCTGCGCCATGATGAGGCGCGAGCCGTAATACGGGCAGGAGAGGTCGTCCCAGCCATGGACGATCGTCACCGCCATCTTCGGATCGATCGCGATCGCCTTGCGCAGGTCGGTGACGGGGTTGTCGCTGTTGTCGCGATCCCACTTGTTGTTCACCTCGAAGGACAGTGCGTTGTAGCGCGCGGTCACCTTCCAGCCGACCTGGTTGGTCACGAAGTCGACCATCGCCGAGGTGGTCGGCGCGATCAGCGTGGTGAGCAGCGGGTCGTTGTACTTGGCGTCGGCGCTGGCCGGGAAGGGATCGTAAGCGGTGAAGTTCGAATCGTAGACCGAGCCGATCTTGCCTTCGCTGCGGCGAATCTCGCGCAGATAGGTCGCGATGTCGACGCGGCCGTTCATGCGGCGCACCAGCGTCGGGTCGAGGCCGGTCAGCTCCGCCACCTTGGCCGAGAGGCGATCGGTCGCCGTCTTGTCCTCGGGGCCGGCGAGGAAGTCCTGCACAAACTGGGTGCGGTCATAGAGTTCGACCGGGCCCATCGTCTCGTCGTTGAGCGGCTTGCCCTGGCGCTCAAAATTGCCCGCCGCCATCGCCGGCAGGTTGATCATCCACGGCAGCGGCGAAAGCGCGTCGTCCTCGCCGATCGCGGGCGGGTCGAGATAGGGCGACACCATCGTCATACCCGAGATGCCGACGCCGAGCTGCGTCTGGAGATAATAGGCCAGGCGCGGCACGCGGTAGCCGCCATAGGATTCGCCGACGAGATACTTCCGGCTCGTCATGCGGTCGTTGGTGAGCAGCCAGTCGTACACGACGCGGCTCAGATAATGGATGTCGGCCTCGGCATTATAGAAGGCCTTCTTGGTCGCCTCGTCGTCGGTGCGGGTGCGCGAGAAGCCGGTGCCGATCGGATCGATGAAGACGAGATCGGTGAAGTCGAGCCAGCTCGCCGGATTGTCATGCAGGATGGCCGGGTCGGACGGCGCATCGCCCTGCGCGCCGAACTGCACGCGCTTCGGCCCGATCGCGCCGAGGTTCAGATAGACCGATGCCGCGCCGGGGCCGCCGTTGAAGGCGAAGGTGACGGGGCGCGAGGCGCTGCGGCCGGGCACGGTGTAGGCGGTGTAGACCACCTCGCCGATCGTCTTGCCCTTCTCGTCCTTGACCGGAATCGAGCCGACCGTGGCGGTGTAATCGAGGCGCTTGCCGCCGATCACCGCCGACTGCTTGATCGACTTGGCGGCGGGGAAGGGCTCGAGATCGGAATCGGGCTTCGCCGCGTCCTTCGAGGCCTCCTTCGCATCGGTCTTGGGCGCCTTGTCAGCGGCAAGAGCCGGCGCACCCAGCGCCATGAGGAGGGAAACGCACGAGGCGAGCGAGATGATTCGCATGGAAAGGAAGCCCCTTGAAGACAGCACCGGAAGTGCCGGGAAGGGCAGGCTTTAAATCATGCGATGGGAAGGGCCGCAAGGGCGGCGAGACGATATCGGGAACCCCGCGGGGGGATTTTTCATTCAACCGAAATGTCTTGGAAAACTGGAGCGGGCGAAGGGATTCGAACCCTCGACCCCAACCTTGGCAAGGTTGTGCTCTACCCCTGAGCTACGCCCGCTCTGGCGTTACCGTGTGGGGTGTGCCCCGCCGGTGGAGGGGGCCACTAGCACCGGCTTTTGGGGTCGGCAACCCCATTCGGACAACTTTTTTGCACGAAGCCGTCCGAAACCCGTCCGGGGCTTGGCAGCCCGCCCCCCGCGACCACATAAGACGCCGGACACAAGATGGAGTGATCGAGCGTGGCGACGTTGGGACTGAGTGCGGCGGAACGCGAGGCGGTGGAGGCTTTCCGCCGCGACGTGGTCGAGCCGTCGATGACGCAGCTCGTCATCGTCGATTTCTGGGCGGAATGGTGCGGGCCCTGCAAGCAGCTCGGCCCGGTGATCGAGAAGGTCGCCGCCGACTATGCGTCCCGCGGCGTGAAGCTGGTGAAGATCGACGTCGACAAGGACAAGTTCATCGCTGCCCAGTTCCGCGTCCAGTCGATTCCCACCGTCTACGCACTGTTCCAGGGACAGCCGGTCGCCGATCTCACCAACGCGCGCACCGAATCGCAGCTCTCGCGGATGCTGGACCAGTTGCTGGCGCAGCTCCCCGTACAGCCGGGCGATGCCGATCCGATGGCCGCCGACATCGAGCAATTCGTGGCGATGGGGCAGGCGATGCTCGCCGAGGGCGATGCCCAGCGCGCGCTCTCGGTGTTCGAGCAGGTCGCCGAGATGGCGCCCGATCACATCCCGGCCATCGCCGGCCATGCGCAGGCGCTGCTCCATCTCGGCCGCGTCGACGAGGCGGAGGCGCTTCTCGCCGCCGTCCCCGCTGACAAGGCCAAGGACGCCGCCCTCGCGCAGGTCCGCGCCGGCGTCACGCTCGCCAGGGAGGCGAGCCCCGTCGCGGATCTCGCCGGCCTCGCGCGCCAGGTCGAGGCCGCGCCGGAGGATCTGGAGAAGCGCTACGAACTCGCCGGCGGCCTGATGGCGATCGGCGACCGCGACGGCGCGGTGGACCAGCTCCTCGCCAGCATCGCGCAGGACCGCGCCTGGAACGGCGGGGCCGCGCGTGACCGGCTGCTCAAGCTGTTCGCTGCTGTCGGCCTCGAGGACCCGTGGGTGGCGGCGCAGCGCCGGCGCCTGTCCGCCGTGCTGTTCACCTGAGTTCCGCACGGGTGGCGCGCCTCTCCATCTTTCCGCTGGCGGGCGCGCTGCTCTTTCCCCGTGCCCACCTGCCGCTGCACATCTTCGAGCCTCGCTATCGCGCGCTCGTCACCGACGCGATGGCGCGGGATCGGCGGATCGGCATGATCCAGCCGCGCGATGGCCAGTCCCACCGGCCGACGCTGTTCGAGGTGGGCTGTGTCGGACGGATCAGCGATATCGAGGCGCTCGACGATGGGCGCTTCAACATCGTGCTGGAAGGAGTCAGCCGCTTCCGTCTCGTGAAGGAGCTGGAGGTGTCGACGCCCTTCCGGCAGGTCGAGGCGGATTGGGAGCCCTTCGCTGGCGACGCCGTCATCCCCGATCCGCTGGCACTGGTGATGCGCGCCGATCTGGAGCGTGAGGCCAAACGCTATGCCGAGGCCAAGGGCTATGCGATCGACTGGGAAGCGGTGAGCCGGCTCGACGACGAATCACTGGTCAACGGCGTGGCGCAGGTCGCGCCGTTCGACACGGCGTCCAAGCAGGCGCTGCTCGAAGCCCCCGACATGGCGAGCCGCGCCGATCTCGTCGTCCAGTTCCTCCGCTTCTTCCGCCTGGGCGAAGAAGACGATGGCCACGGAGCCACTTTGCAATGATCGACCCCGAACTGCTCGCCATCCTCGTCTGCCCGCTCACCCGCGCGCCGCTGCGCCTTGATGCGGAGCGGGGAGAGCTGGTGTCCGACGAGGCCGGCCTCGCTTATCCGATCCGCGACGGCGTGCCGGTGATGCTGATCGAGGAAGCCCGCCGCCTCTAGATTTGCTGGCCGTTGAGCAGCCGGGGGAGCGTGCCGCTCTCGCCGCGCGCCTCAGCCATGAAGAAGCCCTTGAGCGGCGGGATGTGATTGACCATGCCGATGCCGAAGCGGCGGATGCGGCTCGCGGTGCGGCCGGGGACGCCGAAGAGGCGCGTCAGGCCGTCGGTCGCCGCCGCCACCATGAAGGTGTCGAGCCCGCGCCAGCGCTCGTAGCGCTGAAGGAGCTGGTGATCGCCCGGATCGAGCCCGAGCCGCGCGCCCTCGATCAGCACCTCGGCCAAAGCAGCCACGTCACGGAAACCGAGATTGAGCCCCTGACCGGCGATCGGGTGGATGCCGTGCCCGGCATCGCCCGCCAGCGCGAGCCGCTCGCCCGTGATCCGCGCGGCATGGTGGAAGCCGAGCGGATAGCTCGACAGCGGCGCGGCCAGCTTCAGCTCGCCCAGCATCCCGCCGATCCGCTTGCTGGCCTCGGCAAGGAAGGCGCGCTCGGAGAGCGACAGCATCGCCGGCGCATCCTTCTCCGACACCGTCCACACCAAAGCCGAGCGATGCCCGCCCTTCATCGGCAGCAGCGCGAACGGGCCTGCCGTGTAGAAAAGCTCGTGCGCGACATTGCCGTGATCCACCTCGTGATCGAGCATCCCGACGATCGCGACATGATGATATTCCCAGCGCGCGACGCCGATCCCGGCCTCGTCGCGCGTCGGTGAACGACGCCCCTCGGCTCCAATCAGCAGGCTGCCGGCGAGGCGGCGGCCGTCTTCCAGCGTCACGCGGACGCCCGAGGCATCGCGCTCCACCTGCGCCGCGCGGGCGGGCATCAACAGGGTCACGCCGTCAGAAGCCGCCGCCGCCTCGCGCAGGCCGATGCGGAGATAGCGATTCTCCACCATCATGCCGAGCGGACCGTCGGCTTCGAGATCGGGCGTGAAGGCGAGGAGGCCGTGCGCGCCCTGCTCGCCGACCTGGATCTGATCGATCGGGCTCGCCTCGGCCGCGAAATGATCGAGCACGCCGATCGCCTTCATCATCCGCCAGGACGAGCTGGAGATGGCGGACGCGCGCCCGTCCGCCCGCGTGTCGCGGATCGCGTCGGGCTGGGCCGGATCGACGACGATGCTGCTCACGCCGCCCCGCGCCAGCGCCACCGCCAGCGCCGAGCCGACCAGCCCCGCGCCGAGAATGATGACGTCGCTGCGCATGATATCCGACATGATGAACCCTTTCTCCGGTGCCGCTCTAGCGATCCGGCGCGCGCACCGCCACCGTCGGCGCACATCCAACGGCCCGCCGCGCTCGGCTTGACCTCGGCCCCATCCGCCTGACATGGTGCCCGCACCGGAACATTTGGGGCACGGACAGCCTCCGGGGAGCAAGACGGACATGGCGAGCAACGTGGCGGCGCGGGGGGCGCCCTGGCGCGACAAGCTGGCGCGGGTCCTCGCGCGGAGCGGGGGGATGGTCGCCGGCATCGCGCTGATCGCCGCCGCCGTGCTGATCGTGCTCGCGCTCGTCAGCTACCGGCGCAGCGACCCCGCGATCAACACCGACGCGGGCGGCCCGCCGCTGAACTGGCTGGGCCAGCCGGGCGCCTGGGCCGCCGATCTCATCCTTTCCGCCTTCGGGCCACTCGGCGGCGCGTGGGTGCCGATCGTCCTGCTTGCCGGCGTGCGGCTGGTGCGGGGGCGCGATTCCGGTCGCTGGGGCCGCGTGACTTTGTTCACTATCCTCGGCCTCTTTCTGGCCGGCACCGCCGCATCGCTGTTCCGCGAGGGCGCCAGCCTCGCGCTGCCCGCGGGGTGGGGCGGCATCGCCGGGCTGATCGGTGCCAAGCTGGTCGATGCGGGTCTCAGCCTGATCCCGGCGCCGGGGCTCATCACGCCTCTGCGCTATGGCATGATGGGGATCGGCCTGATTGCGGGCCTCTGGCTCTGGTTTGTCGCGATCGGCCTGGAAGCCGACGAACGTGCCTGGTTCATCAAGGCCGGCCGTGCCGGTGCCCGCCCGGCCGCACGCGTCGCCCGTTCGCGCGGGAAGGGTCGGCAGAACGACGCCTTCTATGACGAGGATGAAGACGAGGAAGCGGATTACGACGCGTATGACACGCCGCCGGTGATCTCCGAGCCGCCGCGCGCGCCGGCCCGCCCGATCATCGCGGACCGTCAGGCTGCGGCCGCCCGGCGCACCGAGAACGGCCGTCAGGCCTCGCTCGATCTGCGCGACGACTATGTGCTGCCCTCGCTCGATCTGCTCGCGCCGGTGCCCGAGAATAGCGGCCAGACCGTCGACAAGGCCTCGCTGGAGCGCAACGCCCAGTTGCTCGCCACCGTGCTGGAGGACTTTCACGTCAAGGGCCGGATCATCCAGGTACGCCCCGGCCCGGTGGTCACCATGTACGAGTTGGAGCCCGCGCCCGGCATCAAGGCGTCGCGCGTGATCGCGCTGGCCGACGATATCGCGCGCAACATGTCGGCGCTCTCGGCGCGCGTCGCCACCATTCCCGGCCGCACCGTGATCGGCATCGAACTGCCCAACGCCAAGCGGGAATCGGTGATGCTGTCGGAGCTGATCTCCAGCCAGGCCTTCGAGGATGGCGCCGCCCAGCTCCCCATCGTGCTCGGCAAGAACATCTTCGGCGATCCCGTCGTCGCCGATCTCGCGCCCATGCCGCATCTGCTCGTCGCCGGCACCACCGGCTCGGGCAAGTCGGTCGGCCTCAACGCGATGATCGTCTCGCTGCTCTACCGGCTCAATCCGAAACAGTGCCGGATGATCATGATCGATCCGAAGATGCTGGAGCTCAGCATCTATGACGACATCCCCCATCTCCTCTCGCCGGTCGTGACCGAGCCCGCCAAGGCGGTGCGCGCGCTCAAATGGGCGGTGGAGACGATGGAGGAGCGCTATCGCATGATGGCGTCGGTCGGCGTGCGCAGCCTCGCCTCGTTCAACGAGAAAGTGAAGGTCGCCAAGTCCAAGGGCCAGCGCCTCGGCCGCCGCGTCCAGACCGGCTACGACGCCGACTCCGGCCATCCGGTCTACGAGGAAGAGGAGCTCGACTTCGAGACGCTGCCCCAGATCGTCGTCATCGTCGACGAGCTGGCCGATCTGATGATGACCGCCGGCAAGGAGGTGGAATTCCTCATCCAGCGCCTGGCCCAGAAGGCGCGCGCGGCAGGCATCCACCTCATCATGGCGACGCAGCGCCCCTCGGTCGACGTCATCACCGGCGTCATCAAGGCCAACCTGCCGACCCGCATCAGCTTCTCGGTCACGAGCAAGATCGACAGCCGCACCATCCTCGGCGAGCAGGGCGCCGAGCAGCTCCTGGGCAAGGGCGACATGCTCTACATGCCCGGCGGCAAGCAGATCGCCCGCGTCCACGGGCCGTTCGTGTCCGACGAGGAAGTGCGCGCCATCGCCGACCATTGGCGCGGGCAGGGGACGCCCGACTATATCTCCGCCGTCACCGAGGAGCCCGAGGACGGCGGCTTCGCCCTCGACGGCGCCCCGGCCGACGACGACTCCCCCGACGCCGCGCTCTATCGCAAGGCGGTGCAGGTGGTGGCGGAATCGCAGAAGGCCTCGACCAGCTATGTCCAGCGCCAGCTCCGCATCGGCTACAACTCGGCCGCGCGCCTGATCGAGCGGATGGAGAAAGAGGGCAAGGTCGGCGCGCCCGATCATGTCGGCCGCCGCGAGGTGCTGATCGACCGCGACGGCCAGCCGGTCTGAATCGTCGCGGACGGATCGTTTCACACCCGCGCAAGTTCAGTGCGCGTTCAAATCCGCTGCGCTAGCCGCGCCCACATGACCCGGAGCTTCCCCATGCGTGTCCTGCCCCTGCTGGGCGCCTTCGCCCTGATCTCGCCCGCCGCCGCCCAGGCCGCGGCGCCCGCGCCCGCAGCCGCGCTCTCGCCTGATCTCGCGCAAGTGCAGGCGCATCTGCGCGCCGTGACGACGATGACCGCCGACTTCACACAGACAGACCGCAACGGCGCCACGCTGACCGGCACGCTCCAGATCAAGAAGCCCGGCCGCGTCCGCTTCCAGTATCAGAAGGGCGTCCCTCTGCTCGTCGTCGGCGACGGCAAGGCGCTCATCATGATCGACTATCAGGTGAAGCAGGTGTCGCGCTGGCCGATCGGCAACACGCCGCTCGCGCTGCTGCTCGATCCCAACAAGGATATCGCGCGCTACGCCCGGATCGTGCCCTCGGGCGATCCCGAGACACTGCTCGTCACCGGGCAGGATGCCAAGCATCGCGAATATGGCAGCATCACCGTCGCCTTCCGTCGCTCGGCGGGCGCGCCCGGCGGGCTCCAGCTCGATGGCTGGACGGTTCTCGACGCCCAGAACAACCGCACGACGGTCCGACTCTCCAACCAGCGCTTCAATAGCCCCGTGGACGACTCGGCCTTCCGCTGGAACGACCCACGTCCTGTCGGCCCGCACCACTGAGGATGAATGGTGCGTCGGCGACGATGCACCGAAACGGGACAGGTTTGCGGGCTGGCCCCGTTCATCGAAGCGACAGCTAAAAGGGCCTAGATCGGAGAGGCGGTCATGAGGCCTTTCCGGGATTCCCCCTGTTGCCCGGACGGATACGCCTCCTGTCCCGCCTGCGTGACGAACGCTAGGTCGGCCCCCGTTCCATGCCCCCGGAACGGGGGCCTTTCCATTTGTCGCACAGTTCGACTGGCGAAGCGGGATACGACTCATTACATCGCCGACAATGTCTGCCACGATCAAGATCGCATCCTGGAACATCAACTCCGTCCGCGCGCGGATCGACATCGTCCAACGCTTCCTGATCGAGGAGCAGCCCGACGTGCTGTGCCTCCAGGAAACGAAGGTCGCCGACCCGATCTTCCCGCACGCGCCGTTCGAGAAGCTAGGCTATGTCCACCGCCTCCTCGCGGGCCAGCCGATGCACCATGGCGTCGCCATCCTTTCGAAACTGCCGCTCGGCGAGCATGGCCGGCATGACTGGCAGGACAATGGCGAAGCACGGCATGTCGGCGCGCGGCTGCCCAACGGCATCCGGCTGGAAAATGTCTATGTCCCGGCTGGCGGCGATATCCCCGATCCCGCGCTGAACCCGAAGTTCGGACAGAAGCTCGCCTTCGTCGAGCGCATGACCCGCTGGTCCGAAGATCTGCGGGAGCCGACGCTGATCGTCGGCGACTTCAACATCGCTCCGCTCGAATCCGATGTGTGGAGCCACAAGCAGCTGCTCGACGTGGTCAGCCATACGCCGGTCGAGGTGGAGGCGTTGGGCCGGCTCCAGGCCGCGCACGACTGGGTCGATCTGGGCCGCCATTTCGTGCCGGCACCGCAACGACTTTATACCTGGTGGAGCTATCGCGCCAAGGATTGGGCTGCCTCCGATCGCGGTCGCCGTCTCGACCATATGTGGGCGAGCCCAGAGGTGGCGAAGACCGCAACAGCCCATCGCGTCCATGAGGATTGCCGGAGCTGGCTCAAGCCCTCGGATCATGTTCCGCTCGTCACCGAGTTCAACTGGTGAGCGGCCCTCGGGAGGTAGCGCGCGGCATCGACGCGTTGCGGCGGGGCTGGCCGGTTATCCTGCACGACGGCGCCGATCACCTTACCCTGTTGCCGATCGAAACCGCCGATGCCGATCGGCTGTCCGCCTTCGCTCCCGATGGCCGCTTCGATGTCCTGCTGTCGCCCGAGCGTGCGGCGACCTTGACCCTCACCAACCAGCGGCCCGCTGCGGATGCCGGGTCCTTGGGAGCCGTGCGAGTGGCGCATGCGCCCTGGCTCGATCTCGATACTGCCACAGCGCTCGCCGATCCGGCGCAGGATCTGTCCACCCCTTTCAAGGGGCCGTTCCGCACCATCGATGCCGGGAACCCGGCGCTTTCCGCGGCTGCCCTGAAGCTCGCACGCCTTGCCGGGCTGCTGCCGGCCTTCTTCGTGCGCGAGAGCGCTCCGCACGAAGGCACCGCGACGCTGCGGGCCGCTGACGTGGCGGATTATGATTCCCCCTCGCATCTGCGGATCGCCTCGCGCGCCCGCCTTCCGGTTGAGGCGAACGAAGGGACGGAGATCGTTGCCTTCCGATCCGCCGAAGAGGCCGTGGAGCATGTCGCGCTGGTCATCGGCGCACCCAATGGCAAACCGCCGCTCGTCCGCCTCCATAGCGAATGCCTGACGGGAGACGTATTCGGCTCCCTCAAATGCGATTGCGGCCCGCAGCTCGACGCGGCGCTCCACCGCATCGCGCATGAAGGGTGGGGCGTGCTCCTCTATCTTCGCCAGGAGGGGAGAGGCATCGGGCTCATCAACAAGTTGCGGGCCTATGCCTTGCAGGATCAGGGCTTCGATACGGTCGACGCCAATCTGCGGCTCGGCTTCGCGATCGACGCGCGCGATTTCGGCGTGGCGGCCCGGATGCTGGAACTGCTCGGCCAGGATCAGGTTCGTCTGCTGACCAACAATCCCGCCAAGGTCGCCGGACTTTCGGCCGCCGGAATCGATGTGGTGGAACGCGTCGCCCACCAGATCGCCGCCAATCCGCACAATGAAGGCTATCTTGCAACGAAGCGCGACCGCACCGGTCACGTCCTGTGACCGAACTTGTCGTCGATAGCTCGGCGCATACCCTCCAGATCGGCAACACTGTCGTCTCCTGCGCCATCGGTCGCGGCGGCGCGCGTGAGGCGGCCGACAAACGCGAGGGGGATGGCGCCACGCCGCTCGGACGATGGCCGATCCGCGCCGCGCTGCTGCGTCCGAATCGGGGCCTGCTTCCCCCGGAACATCTTCCTTGGCGCTGGCTGCGCGAGGATGACGGCTGGAGCGATGATCCGCGTGATCCCGCCTATAATCGACCGGTGCGACACCCTCATGGTTACTCGGCCGAGCGGCTGTGGAGGGACGACGGCCTGTACGACGCCATTCTGCTCCTCGGCCATAATGACGATCCGCCGGTTGCCGGAATGGGGAGCGCCATCTTCCTGCATCTGCGCGAGGGAGACACGACCGAAGGCTGCGTCGCTGTTCCACGTGAAACAATAGCAGGGCTTCTGGCACGGCTCAGGCCCGGATCGTTCCTCATGATCCGCTGAGTTGGCTTGTCACTTTTCCTCGGCTACACAGGACCCACTCTCGGCGAAGGAGCGACCCGGTGAAGATTACCGTCGACGTTGACTGCACGCCGGAAGAAGCCCGTCGCTTCATGGGTCTGCCGGATCTTTCCTCCGTCCACGAAGCCTATCTCTCCAAGATGCGCACGGCGATCGATCAAGGCATCACGCCTGACATGCTGCAAGCCATGACGCAGAGCTGGGGGCCGATGGGGGAGGCCGGACTCGCCATCTGGCGCCAACTTCTGGATCATATGGGTGGCAACAAGAAATAAGGTCGCGTCCAGCGATACCATCTACGCGCTATCCAGCGGGCAGCCGCCCGCCGCCATCGCCATCATCCGAATCAGCGGCCCGGAAGCTGGCCTCGCTCTGGAAAGGCTGGCCGGCATTCGCCCCGAGCCTCGCCGTGCCGGTCTGCGTATATTGCGTGATGCGGCTGGGGACATTCTCGATCATGCTCTAGCACTGTGGTTTCCTGGCCCCGCCACGGCTACCGGAGAGGATCTTGCGGAGTTGCATCTGCATGGCGGCAGGGCGGTGGTGGATGCCGTGCTCTCTACACTCTCCGAACTCGACCTTGGATTGCGTCTCGCCGAACCGGGGGAGTTCACCCGGCGCGCGCTGCTCAACGGCCGAATGGATCTCAGCGCAGTGGAAGGGCTCGCCGATTTGCTGACGGCCGAAACCGAACGCCAGCGCAAGGAAGCCCTACGCCGAGCCGATGGCGCTCTTGCTCGCCGGCTCGGCGATTGGACCCGCGCATTGCTCGCTATCGCGGCGCGGATCGAGGCCGAGATCGACTATGACGGCGAAATCGAACTCGATACGGACTCTAACGCTGACTCCATTCTGGCTCTCGCCGCAGAGATCGATGCCGCGCTGGCGGTGCCACCGGCCGAGCGCCTTCGGGATGGGTTGCGAGTAGCGATCGTCGGCCCGCCCAATGCCGGCAAGTCGACCTTGTTCAATGCACTCGTCGGGCGTGACGCGGCGATCGTCTCCGACATTCCCGGCACGACGCGCGACGCGATCGAGCGCCCTCTCTCAATCGCCGGTATGCCTTTCGTGCTGGTCGACACAGCGGGCCTCCGTGAGACGGACGATCCCATCGAACGCATCGGCGTGGAACGCGCGCACAATCAGCGTGCTCTGGCCGACATCATCATCGACCTCCGGGGAGACATGGAAGAGGAGGAGCAGCCGGTCATTTCCGTGTCGGCCAAGGCCGACATCATCGCTTCCCGCGACGGTGCGCTTGCCCTATCCGCGATGACGGGGGAGGGGCTCGCGACGCTCCACGCGCGCCTGGCGAACATCGGCTCACGCCTCCTGCCTCGGGAAGGCGAAGTGGCTCTCGACCGCCGCTACCGGGAGCGGCTATATGAAGTGCGCACCGAACTGGACGCGGCCCTCGCAACAAGCGATCCGCTGTTACGCGCCGAGCATATCCGTATCGCCCGCGAACGGATCGATAGCCTGACCGGAGGGGCGGGCATCGAGGATATGCTCGATGCCCTGTTCGGACGATTTTGCCTCGGCAAATGATGTTTCACGTGGAACGGGACAAGTGAGAGTGGTCGATCGGTTCGACATCATCGTGGTGGGCGGCGGTCATGCCGGCTGCGAGGCCGCAGCAGCAGCGGCCCGGGCCGGCTCCTCGGTCCTGTTGCTCGCGATCGACCGCCGAGGCATCGGTGCCATGTCCTGCAACCCGGCTATCGGAGGGGTCGGTAAAGGGCATCTCGTTCGCGAGATCGATGTGTTCGAAGGACTCATCGCGCCCGCCGCCGACGACGCCGCGATCCATTACCGGATGCTCAATGCGAGCAAGGGGAGCGCTGTCCATGGTCCCCGCGTCCAGGCCGACCGCGGCCTTTTCCGGGCTTCGATCCAACGCCGACTGGCATCTCTCCAGACCCTTTCGGTCATGGAGGGCGAGGTGGTGGAACTGCTTCTGGAGCAGGACCGGATCGCGGGCGTGATCCTGGCCACCGGCGAGCACATCTCCGCCGGGCGTGTGATTTTAGCCACCGGCACGTTCCTCGGCGGCCGCTTGTTTCGCGGAGAAGAGCGCTTCGAGGGAGGGCGAATCGGCGAGCCGGGCGCACACCGCCTGGCGCAGCAGCTTCGCGACCTTGGCCTTCCCATCGCGCGTCTCAAGACTGGAACGCCTCCGCGCCTCGACGGTCGCTCGATCGACTGGGCACGGCTGGAGCGTCAGGACTCCGATGGTGGCGATTGGACGCTCTCTGTGGAAGGGCGGCGGACCAATACTCAGCTCTTCTGCGGCATCACCCGCACCACGCTGGCGACGCATGATGCGATCCGTTCGTCACTGAATCGCTCTCCGTTGTTCAGCGGCGATATCGAAGGGCGGGGGCCGCGCTATTGTCCCTCGATCGAAGACAAGGTGAACCGCTTCGGCGATCGCGACGGGCACCAGATTTTTCTTGAGCCGGAAACGCTCGACGGCGCGCTGGTCTACCCCAACGGCATTTCCACGTCGCTTCCCACCGATGTGCAGGAACGCTTCGTGCGCACGGTTCCCGGCCTCGAACAGGCCGTGATCGCCGAGCCAGGCTATGCGGTGGAATATGATCATGTCGACCCCCGCATCCTTTCCACCACGCTGGAAGTGAGCACGATGAAGGGGCTGTATCTGGCCGGCCAGATCAACGGCACCACCGGCTATGAAGAAGCGGCCGCACAGGGGCTCGTCGCCGGACTCTCCGCGGCTGCCGACGTGCACGGGCGCGAGCCTCTCCGCTTCGACCGCATGAGCAGCTATATCGGCGTCCTGCTTGACGACCTCACGCTGCACGGCGTCACCGAGCCCTATCGCATGCTGACCTCACGCGCCGAACATCGGCTTCATCTGCGCGCCGATAATGCGGAAGCCCGGCTCGGGAAGGCCGCGCTCTCGAGTGGCGCCATACGGGGCAGGCGGGCCGAGGAACTTCGGCGCCGCCTCGATCAGCGCGAGGTCGGACAAGCCGCGCTTGATCGTTCGGCAACCAACGCTCAGACCGCATTGCTCGCCGAGAATATCAGCCTCGATTTCGCGCGCGAGCATGTTTCGGGTTGGGCAGATCTACCCGATCCGGTCATCCGCGAGTTGCTGAGCGATCATCGCTATGCCCCCTATGTACGCCGCCAGCGCGCGGAGGCAGCACGCATCGCAGCCTCGTCGCAACCCATCCCGGTCGGCTTCGCCTTTGACACCGTCGCAGGCCTGTCGAGCGAGATGGTCGAGCGGCTGACAGCGGCGCGTCCCGATACCGTGGCGCAGGCGTCGCGTGTTCGTGGGATCACCCCAGCCGCGCTCACGGCGCTCCTCGTCGCTACCCGGCGGGCCGCTGCATGACCTGGGAGGCGAGTGTTCCACGTGAAACAGCCGAACTGCTCCACCGCCTCAAAGAGACGGTGATCGCGGAGTCGCAACGGCAGAATCTGATCTCCGCCGCGACGATCCCTCAGTTCGACGAACGCCATCTTCTCGATTCGCTCCAGCTCCTGCCACATCTGCAAGATGGCGTGCTCGTCGATATCGGATCCGGCGGCGGTTTCCCCGGACTGGTCCTCGCCTGCTGCCGAACGGACCCGATCCATCTCGTCGAACCACGTGCCAAACGTGCGGCCTTCCTGGACTCCACAGCGCAGGCATTGGGAATCGGACAACGGGTGACCGTACACGCCAGCAAGATCGAGCGGGTCCAATTGCCGCCGGTCCGCTCGATTACGGCGCGTGCTGTGGCCTCTCTGGATGCCTTGTTCGGCATGGCTGCTCATCTCGCCGATGAATCGACACGCTGGGTGCTTCCGAAGGGCCGAAGTGCAGCATCGGAACTGGAAGCCGCGCGACAGACATGGCAGGGTACGTTTCGCCTCATTCCGAGCATCACGGATTCCGAGGCGGCCATCGTCATAGCCGAGGGCGTTCGACGGAGACGGGCTCGATGATTCGTATCGCAGTTGCGAACCAGAAGGGGGGCGTCGGCAAGACGACCACCGCCATCAATATCGGCACCGCGCTGGCCGCCAGCGGCTGGAAAGTGCTGGTCGTGGACCTCGATCCGCAGGGCAATGCCTCGACAGGTCTGGGCATCGACCGCGCCGAGCGGACGCTTTCGAGCTATGATCTGCTCGTCGGCGGATGCGATGTCGCCGAGGCGGCCATCGCCACCAAGGTGCCGCGACTGGATATCGTCGCGTCGACGGTGGATCTGTCGGGCGCCGAGATCGAGCTGGTCGATATGGAGCGTCGCGCCCATCGACTGGACATGGCGCTGACCGAAGCGCCGCCGGGGCGTTGGGATGTCGTCATCATCGATTGTCCACCGTCGCTGGGCCTGCTCACGATCAACGCCATGAGCGCAGCCTCGTCTCTGCTCGTGCCGCTCCAGTGCGAGTTTTTCGCGCTCGAAGGCCTGAGCCAGCTACTCCAGACGATCGAGCGGGTGAGGGCGCGCTTCAATCCCGAGCTTCAGATCCTGGGTGTCGCCCTGACCATGTATGACCGCCGCAACCGGCTGTCCGAACTGGTCGCGCAGGATGTGCGCGCCTGCCTCGGCAAGCTCGTGTTCGAGACCATCATTCCGCGCAACGTCCGCCTGTCGGAGGCCCCGAGCCATGGCGTGCCGGCGCTGATCTACGATCATCGCTGCCTGGGCTCGGAAGCCTATATTGCCTTGGCACGTGAGCTGATGCAGCGCCTGCCGGCGCCCGCACAGGCCGCCGCATGAGCGAGGGCGCCATTCCCGCACGCCGCCGGCCCGCCGGGCTCGGCCGGGGCCTCTCGGCCCTGATGGGTGAGGTGGAGCGCGAGCAGCCGGTCGGTGCCGATGCCGAACGCAGCGAGGGCGTGCGCCTGCTGCCGATCGCCGTCATCCGCCCGCACCCGGATCAACCGCGTCGCCATTTCGACGAGGAGAAGCTCGAGGAGCTGGCGCAGTCGATCGCCGAGCGCGGCGTGCTGCAACCGATCGTCGTCCGCAAGGTCGGCACGGGATATCAGATCGTCGCCGGCGAGCGCCGCTGGCGCGCGTCACAGCGGGCGCGATTGCATGAAATCCCCGCGCTCGTCCGCGAGCTGGACGACACGCAGACGCTCGAAATCGCGATCATCGAGAATATCCAGCGCGCCGATCTCAATGCGATCGAAGAAGCTGAGGCTTATCAGAGGCTTATCAGCGATTTCGGGCATAGCCAGGAGGCACTCGGCAAACTCGTCCAGAAATCGCGCAGCCATGTCGCTAATCTTCTGCGCCTGCTCGATCTGCCCGCGCCGGTGCGACAGGATGTCGCGAACGGCTCGCTCACCATGGGCCATGCGCGCGCGCTGATCACCGCGCCCGATCCCGAGAAGCTCGCCGCCGACGTCATCAAGCGCGGCCTGTCCGTCCGGGAGACGGAGAAGCTGGCGCGTTCGGTGAAGCCCGCCGGGCGCGAGACGCGAGAGCCGAAGAGCGGCAAGGCCGCGCCCAACGCCGACATCGCCGCGCTGGAACGCCAGCTGGGTGACATGCTCGGCCTCGCGGTGAAGATCGGACATGGCGAGGCAGGAGGAACCGTCACGCTGTCCTACTCGACCCTCGATCAGCTCGACATGATCTGCCAGCGACTGAGTGGCGAGCGCATCTGAACGAAGGGGGCAGCTCGATGGGTGCTCCCGCTTCGCTTGAAACATCGCAGAGCGTGCCGGCCGCCGATCCCAGGCTGCTCCACGTCTGGTTGAAGGGTTGGTGCAGGGCGCGAGGCGCTCCCTTGCCGACGGCCTCCAATGGAGGCTGGCATGTTGCTGTCGGCCTGCCTGAGCAAAAAGCGCGGTTGGTGTTCGCCTCCGCCTCCACAGGATTGTCCGAAGCGTCCGAGGCCATCCGGGAGCCTCATATTTTCCTGAAAGTCTGTTCCACGCCCGACAGGATGGCGCGTTGCCTGGCGCCGGGCTGGGAGATGCAGCCGCCGGGATACCTGATGGAACAGCCGGTGTTGGGCACGGCTTCGGCCGACGGACTGTCGCTGCGGCAAGAAACGCCCGATCTGCTGAAGGCGGAGATCGTTCGGGACGGCATCATCGCGGCCCGCGGCACCGTCGTGCTGGTCGATGGCTTTGCGATCTTCGATCGAATCGAAACCGCCGAAGCCTATCGCCGGCAAGGGCTCGGCCGGAGGATCATGGGCCATCTCGGTGCGGCCGCCCACGCAGCCGGAGCACATCATGGTCTGCTGGTCGCGACGGCGGAGGGAAGAGCCCTGTACGAAGCGATCGGCTGGCGTCTGCACAGCCCCTATTCGACGGCCGTGCGCCCCTCGAACGCCTAACGCTTGCGTGACGCCGCGCGGGCGATGGCGAAGAATTCGGCGTCGGCGCCGATCGTGCCGGGACCAGCACTTCGCCGCAGTTCGCGATCGAGCAGGGACAGCCGGTCGATCGCGCGCGCGATCCGCGCCGCCGGCCAGCGGCCGACGTCGCGCGCGATCGCATTCTTCTCCTTCCAGAACAGCGCCCGCCCGATCCGATCCGCCGCCTGCGCGGGCGAAACCCCGCGCTCGACCTCCGTCCGTGCCGCAGCCAGCGAGATCAGCCTGCGGAGCAGGGCACGGACGAGCGGGATGCCTTCCTGACCCTCTGCTGCCAGACGCGCCAGTTCGCGCTCCAGCAGGGCTTCCTGACCGCCTATGACGGCATCGACGAAACGGGTGAGATCCGCCTCGCCATTGTCCGCGCCGATGGCGTCGATCATGTCGTGGCTCGCTTCGCGCGGATGCTCGGGCGAGGCATCGGCGTAGAGGGCGAGCTTCTCGATCTCGGAGGCGAGTACGGCGCGATCGCCGCCCGCCGCATCGGCCAGCCGGCGCGCCAGATCGGCATCGAGCTTCAGCCCCTGTTCGCGCGCCAGCATCGCGGCCAGCCGGTCGGCATCGCCGCCTTCCGGCGGATAGCTCGCGAACAGCATCGCCGCGCCATCGCCGTCGATGCGCTTGACGATCTTGGCGTCCTTCTTGAGCGCACCGCCGATCAGCACCACCGGATTGCCCGCCGCGGGCGCCTCCAGCAACGCCTCGACCGCAGGGAGGCAAGCATCGATCACGCCCTCGACGCGGATATGGCGCGCGCCGCCGAACAGCGACACCGCCGCCGCCTCGTCGGCGAGGATCGCCGGATCAGAGACGAGACGCGCGGCGTCGATATCGATCCGCTCGGCGTCCGGCCCAAGCGCCTTGGCCAGCCGCTGCGCCAGTGCCCGCGAGCCGGATTCGTCCGGGCCGTAGAGGAGATAGCAGCGAACCGAGGGGTCCGCCGTATCCAGCGCGCGCTCGATCGCGGCGCTCTTGGCCATCGTCAGCGGCCCTGGCTGCGGTGCGCGAAGGTGGCCACGCGGGCGACGATCTGGTCGGCGAGATCGTCCACCAGATTTTCGAGTGCGGTCTGCTCGGCGGCGACGGTCGCATAGTCCGAGCTGACCACGTCGATACCCGTGTTGGAGCCGGCGCTGGCGTCGAGCAGCGTGGTGCCCGCCGCATCCGCCGTCACCAGCCGGAAGCGGGCGCGCAGCGTGCGCCGCTCGCGCGTGACGGTGTTGTCGGAGCGGATGCCGAGCCCGGTGAGCTGGTCGCTCAGCTCGACCTCCAGCTTATATTTGGGCGCGGCATTCCCGCTCGCGCCCAGCCGGTCGACCAGCGCGTTGCGCATCAGCCAGCCGGCCTGCCCGCCGATCTGGCCGACCTCGACCTGCGCCAGCTTCTCGGCGACCGGGCCATGCGTGCCGCCCGCATACATCGGATGCAGGCCGCAGCCGGAGAGTGCGCCGAACGCGATCGGCATCAGGGCGAGGGCGGCCAGCCGCTTCATGCGACGAGGTTCACCAGACGGTCGGGCACGACGATCACCTTCCTGGGCTCCTTGCCTTCGAGGAAGGCGATCACCTTCTCCGACGCGCGCGCCATCGCCTCCAGCGTCGCCTTGTCGGCGCCCTTGGGAGCGGTGAGCGTATCACGGAGCTTGCCGTTGATCTGCACCGCGATCGTCACCTCGTCGTCGACCAGCAGCGCCGGATCGACGACGGGCCAGCCGGCCTGCGCAATCAGGCCTTCATGCCCGCGCGCACTCCACGCCTCTTCGGAAAGGTGCGGGATCATCGGCGCCACGAGCAGCAGCATCGTGTCGATCGCCTGCGTGCGCGAGGCGGAGGGAGCGGCCTTCTCCAGCGCGCTCGCCAGCTCATAGAGCTTGGCGACGGCCTTGTTGAAGGACAACGCCTCGATATCCTCGGCGACGCCGGCGATGGTCTTGTGGAGCTTGCGCTCGAGATCCTTGTCGGTGCCCTCGGCCGGCTCGCGGTCGATCGCGAGGCGCCAGATGCGCTGGACGAAGCGCCACGCGCCCTCGATGCCGGCTTCCGACCACTCCAGATCGCGCTCGGGCGGGCTGTCCGACAGCATGAACCAGCGCGCCGCATCCGCCCCGTACTGATCGAGGATCTCGGTCGGATCGACGGTGTTCTTCTTGGACTTGGACATCTTCTCGACGCGGCCGACCGTCACCGGCTCGCCCGTCTCGACGATCACCCCGTCCTTGATCTCCTCGGGCGAAACCCAGCGGCCGTCGGGCGCCTTGTAGGTCTCGTGCGTCACCATGCCTTGCGTGAACAGGCCGGCGAAGGGCTCGGCCACATCGAGCTTGCCGATGCGCTTCAGAGCACGCGTCCAGAAGCGGGCGTAGAGCAGGTGCAGGATCGCGTGCTCCACGCCGCCGATATACTGGCCGACCGGCAGCCACTGCGCGACCGTCTCGCGGTCGAAGGCCTTGTCCTTCGGCTGGCTGGCGAAGCGGACGAAATACCAGGACGAATCCGCGAAGGTGTCGAGCGTATCCGTCTCGCGACGCGCCTCGCCGCCGCAGGTCGGGCAGGCGACATGACGCCAAGTCGGATGACGATCGAGCGGGTTGCCGGGGATGTCGAACGACACGTCCTCGGGCAGCACGACCGGGAGCTGATCCTTCGGCACCGGCACGACGCCGCAGGCCTCGCAATGGATCACCGGGATCGGTGTGCCCCAGTAACGCTGGCGCGAGACGCCCCAGTCGCGCAGGCGCCACACGGTCGTGCCCTGGCCCCAGCCTTCGGCCTCGGCGCGCGCGATGGCGGCGGCCTTGCCGTCCTCCACGGTCATGCCGTCGAGGAAGCCCGAATGGACGAGCTTGCCGGGGCCGGTGTAGGCCTCGTCATGGATCGGCGCCTCAGCCTCCTCGGGCGAGGGGGCGACGACGCGCTTGACCGGCAGCGCATATTTGCGCGCGAAGTCGAGGTCGCGCTGGTCGTGCGCCGGGCAACCGAAGACGGCGCCGGTGCCATAATCCATCAGCACGAAGTTGGCGACGAACACCGGCAGCTTCCACGCCGGATCGAAGGGGTGGACCACCGACAGGCCGGTGTCGAAACCCTTCTTCTCGGCCGTCTCGATGTCGGCGGTCGCGGTGCCGGTGTGGCGGCACTCTTCGGCGAAGGCGTGGAGACGCCCATCCTTCCCGGCCAGCGCGAGCGCCAGCGGATGATCCGCCGCGATCGCCACGAAGCTCGCGCCGTAGAGCGTGTCCGGGCGCGTGGTGTAGACCTCGATCGAGGCCATATCCGCGACCGGCTCGGCCAGCGCGAAATGCATCTTCAAGCCCTTGGATCGGCCGATCCAGTTGGCCTGCATCAGCTTCACCTTCTCGGGCCAATGGTCGAGCGTCTCCAGCCCGTCCAGCAGCTCGTCGGCGAAGTCGGTGATCTTGAGGAACCACTGCGACAGCTTGCGCCGCTCGACCAGCGCGCCCGAACGCCAGCCGCGCCCGTCGATCACCTGCTCGTTGGCGAGCACGGTCATGTCGACCGGATCCCAGTTGACGTCGCTTTCCTTGCGATAGACCAGGCCCGCCTCGAGCATGTCGAGGAACAGCGCCTGCTCATGCCCGTAATAATCGGGCTCGCAGGTGGCCAGTTCGCGGCTCCAGTCGAGCGCGAAGCCGAGGCGCTTCAACTGCGCCTTCATCGCGGCGATGTTGGCACGGGTCCAGTTGCCGGGATGGACCTTCTTCTCCATCGCCGCATTCTCGGCCGGCATGCCGAAGGCGTCCCACCCCATCGGGTGGAGCACCTCATGCCCCGTCATCCGCTTATAGCGGGCGAGCACGTCGCCCATCGTATAGTTGCGGACATGGCCCATGTGGATGCGCCCCGACGGATAGGGGAACATCTCCAGCACATAGGCCTTGGGCTTGGGGCTGGCATCGTCGGCGCGGAAGGCTTGCGCTTCGTCCCAGGCCTGTTGCCAGCGCCCGTCGGCGGCAGCGGGATTGAAACGGCGATCCATCGGGTGGGACATAGGTAACGTCTAATCCTTGAACGATCAGCCGCTGATCGCGCCGCGGCGCAGATCGCGCGCGTGCTGGAGGATGATGTCCTCCAGCTTCTGGACGGTCTGGGCGGCCACGGGGGCATCGACCCACTGGCCATTCTGGTTGATCTCGCGCGAGGCGGCGACGCGGACGGCGTCGGCGCGCAGATCCTGGTCGAGGATGGTGACGGTGAGCTTCATGCGCTCGGTCGGCGTCGACGGGTTGGCATACCAGTCGGTGACGATCACGCCGCCGTTGGAATCGACCTGGGTGAGCGGCATGAAGGAAACGGTGTCGAGCGCGGCGCGCCACAGATAGGCGTTGACGCCGATCTGCGTAACCTTGGACGCGGCGAGGTCGGCATTGACGTCCTTGGCCAGTCGATGGTGGTGGGCGCAGCCGCCCAGCAGGAGAGCGGCGGCGAACGCGCCGGTCATCGGACGCAGGGAGCGGGCAGAAAACAGCATCATCGGGGTGCCTTCGGACGCGTGGAGAGCCTCGGAAACTGGCATCTATAGAGGCTGGGCCGTTCCCGGCAAGCGCCAGCGGAGGGGAGGGGCCGCCGGATTGTGGGCTGGATGCAACAGGCCGCCTGATTCCGACGCCTACCCCGCCGGTATCGATGACATCGCCAAGCCCGCCATGCTACCGCGAGACACAAGGGGAGTTTGCCAGACAAATGAATGTGAGTCGGAACATGAACAACAAGCGCAAGGGGGTCGTTCTCGCGGCGCTCGCGCTCGCGTTCGTTCCGTCGCTCGCACCGGCTGCGCAAACCCAGCAGATTCACAAGAAGCGCGCGCCGCGGACCACGCAACCGCTGACCGGCTCGATCGGGTCGTTCACGCCTGCCGCCGCCGATCCGCGCTTCGGCGCGACCTATGGGCGGGGTGGGCTGGCGTCGTCCGGCTTCCGCTTCACGCCGTCGGTCGCCCCCGGCAGCAATCGCCGCGTCACCGTCGCCGTGCGCACCCGCGCCGGCACGCCGGAGCAGGCCGAACATGCCGGGATCACGGGCAACAATGGCGGCTTCACCGCTTATGCCTATAATCTGGGCGTCTCGGTGGGCTGGAAGCGCTTCGCCGTCACCAGCGATTATAACAAGGTCGATCTCGGCAATGTGCCGGGCAGCCATGAGGCGACCGATGTCGCCGTCAGCTATGCCGGCAGGCATTGGAGCACGCGTCTGGCCGTGGCGGCGGATCGCAGCCTGGGCGAGGTTTCGCGCCTCGTCGATGGCGAGCGTGGCGTTTCGGTGGATCTGGGTGGCTCCTATTCGATCAACAGCCGCCTCGATGTCACGGGCGGCCTGCGCTACAAGATGCAGCATGATCGGCTGCTCGATCTGAACGATGATCGCCGCGACAGCCAGGCGATCTATGTCGGGACGGCTTTTCGCTTCTGACGGGCTGACGCCACCCGTTTCACCGACGACGAACGGTCGCCGTTAGGCGTCTGCTCCCGTCCATGCGTCGATCGCGGCCCAGCGCCGGATGCCGATGGCGGCGCAGGAGCGCGCGCGCCGATGGGTCATGCCGCCCAGCGCCACGGCCCGGTCCCGATCAGGGCCGAGCATCAATCCCGTTCGCACCATGCCCAGCGCCGATGCCCCCGGATGGGAGCGCGTGGAGAAGAGTGGCGAGACGAACAGCAGGTCGCATCCTCTCCGACGCCCCGCGATCCATGCCGGCCGGTCGTGCGCCGGCGCCGTACGCAGCAGCGGACGCGCGGAAAGATGGTGGGGAGAGGGGCCATGCACGCCATCGGCTGCCCACGCCCGCGCCAGACGCTCAGGCCCCGCCAGCAGCAGCAGGAGCCCGCGTCGCCGCGCGATCACCCGCACCTGCTCGAACAGCGCGCGCCGCTCGGCGGCGGAAAGCCGATAGTGACGGAACACCACGCCCGCCCCGCGCGGCAGCCGTTCGAGCGCACGCCACAAGGCGTCTCCCATGCGCTCGTCGGTCATCAGGAACAGGCTCGGCAGCGAGCGGGCTTGGCGGGACGGCATCGTCGGCCTTATAGGCGCGCCATGCCCGAAATCGAAGCTCTCGACGCGGCGGGCCGCCTCGCCGCCATCCGCGACCATATCGCCCATGCCGCGGCCCTTGGCGGCCGCCCGGCCGATGCGGCCACGCTGATCGCCGTCTCCAAGACGGTGCCGGCCGAGCGCATCCTCCCGCTGCTGGAGGCCGGCCAGCGCGATTATGGCGAGAACCGCGTGCAGGAGGCGCAGGCCAAATGGCCCGAGCTGCGCACGCGTTTCCCCGACGTCCGCCTCCATCTCGTCGGCCAGCTCCAGTCCAACAAGGCGGCCGATGCGGTCGCACTGTTCGACGCGATCCATTCGGTCGACCGTTCCTCGCTGGTGACTGCGCTCGCCAAGGCGATGGAGATGCAGGGGCGACGGCCGGACTGCTTCGTTCAGGTCAATATCGGCGACGAGGAGCAGAAGGGCGGCGTCGCGATCGCCGAGCTCCCGGCGTTGCTCGACGAAGCGCGCGCCGCGGGGCTTCCGATTGTCGGGCTGATGGCGGTGCCGCCGGCCGATACCGAGCCCGCGCCCTATTTCGCGCTGCTCGCCAAGCTGGCGAAGGAGCATGGCCTGTCGCAACTCAGCATGGGCATGTCGGGCGACTATGAGACGGCGGCACTGATCGGCGCCACCCATATCCGCGTCGGCACCGCGCTGTTCGGCGCGCGCCGCTAAAGCCTCAGCGCAGCAGGCCGATCATGCCGATGTCGGGATCGGCGAAACCCTCCCAGATCATCCGCCCCGCCACCCACAGGATCACCGCCAGCCCCAGATACGCGATCCAGCGATGGCGCTCGATGAACCCCGCGATCAGGTTCGCGGCGACCGCCATCAGCGCCACCGAGCCCGCCAGTCCGAGGAAGAGCACGGTGGGATGCTCCCGCGCAGCGCCGGCCACGCCCAGCACATTGTCGAGGCTCATCGACAGATCGGCCAGCGCCACCTGAAGAACCGCGTCACGGAAGCCGCGAACGGGCCTGGTGGCGTCTTTGCCTTCCTCCTCCTGCCCGGAGGAGCGCAGCTCCCGGAACAGCTTCCACGCCACCCAGAGCAGCAAGAGCCCGCCTGCGAACAGCAGGCCGATGATCCTGAGGAGCTGCGTCGCCACAAGGGCGAAGGCGATCCGGCAGACCAGCGCGACGCCGACGCCGATCGCCAGCACCTTGTGCCGCTGTTCAGGCGACAGCCTCGCCACCAGCGTGCCCAGCACGACAACATTGTCGCCGGCGAGCATCAGGTCGATCGCCAGCACCTGCACCAGCGCCGCCAGCCCGCCGGCGGTAAGGATGTCGGAAAAATCCATGACCGGGCGAACGCCGCCCCGGTCTTACTGGTTCATCGAGTCGAAGAAGTCCTCGTTGGTCTTCGAGTCCTTCATCTTGTCGAGCAGGAACTCCATCGCGTCGGTGGTGCCCATCTGCATGAGGATGCGGCGCAGCACCCACATCTTCGACAGCTTCGACTTCTCGACCAGCAGCTCCTCCTTGCGGGTGCCGGACTTGCCGACATCCATCGCCGGGAAGATGCGCTTGTCGGCCACCTTGCGGTCAAGGACGATTTCCGAGTTGCCGGTGCCCTTGAACTCTTCGAAGATCACCTCGTCCATGCGGCTGCCGGTGTCGATGAGCGCCGTCGCGATGATCGAGAGCGAGCCGCCTTCCTCAATGTTGCGCGCCGCGCCGAAGAAGCGCTTCGGGCGCTGGAGGGCGTTGGCATCGACACCGCCGGTCAGCACCTTGCCCGACGAGGGGACGACGGTGTTGTAAGCGCGGCCGAGGCGGGTGATCGAGTCCAGGAGGATCACCACGTCCTTCTTGTGCTCGACGAGGCGCTTGGCCTTCTCGATCACCATCTCGGCGACCTGGACGTGGCGCTGGGCGGGCTCGTCGAAGGTCGAGGAGATGACCTCACCCTTCACCGAACGCTGCATATCGGTGACTTCTTCCGGGCGCTCGTCGATGAGCAGCACGATCAGGAAGACTTCGGGATGGTTGTCGGTGATCGCCTTCGCCATGTTCTGGAGAAGCACGGTCTTGCCCACGCGCGGCGGGGCGACGATCAGCGAGCGCTGGCCCTTGCCCTGCGGGGCGACGATGTCGATCACGCGGGCCGAACGATCCTTCACGGTCGGATCGAGCGTGTCGAGGTTGAGCTTCCGCTCCGGATAGAGCGGCGTCAGATTGTCGAAATTGACGCGATGGCGGACCACGTCCGGATCGTCGAAGTTGATCGAGATGAGGCGGGTCAGCGCGAAATAGCGCTCGCCGTCCTTGGGCGCGCGGATCTCGCCTTCCACCGTGTCGCCGGTGCGCAGGCCGAACTTCCGGACCTGGTTCGGCGAGACGTAGATATCGTCCGGACCGGCCAGATAATTGGCCTCGGGGCTGCGCAAGAAGCCGAAGCCGTCCGGCAGCACCTCGATCGTGCCGAGGCCCATGATCTGGTCGCCCTGCTCGGCCTGCTCCTTGAGGATGGCGAACAGCAGATCCTGCTTGCGCATCGTGGACGCGCCCTCGACACCGAGCTCCTCGGCCATGCTCACCAGCTCGGCGGGGGACGTCTTCTTGAGGTCTTTGAGATGCATGGGTGCCTTGAGGATCCTGATGGAGAGGCTTCGCGACGGTCTTGGGACGGGGCGGGAACGCCGATGTCGGGAATGGAGGTCAGCGCGAACGGCGACCGGCCTTGAATCGGCGGTTACGGCGCAGGCGGATTCAAGTCAAGCAGCAGCGGATGAGTCATGCACATGGCACGCCCATCCGCTAAGATTCCGGTTCAGAACGGCTTCACGATCACGAGGATGACGATCAGCGCCGTGGCGATGCCCGGCACCTCGTTCGCCAGGCGGAGCGATCTGTCGGATTCAGGCCGGAAGCCGCGCGCGATCTTCTTGGCCGCGCCCACCGCCCAGCCATGATAGGCCGACAGCAGCAGCACCAGCAGCAGCTTCATGTGGAACCAGCCCATCTGGAACGCGCCGATATCGAGCGCGAGGCTGAGCCCCAGCAGCCAGACAAGAATCATCGATGGATTGAGGATGATCGACCGCAGACGGCGGACGCGCTCCACCCAGGCGAGATCTTCCGCCGAGCCGGGCACGGTCGACACCTGATAGATCAGGAATCGCGGCAGCATGAACAGCCCGGAGATCCAGAAGATCACGAAGATCAGGTGCGCGGCCTTCACCCAGGGATAGAGCGCGGGATCGATAAAACCTGCCATCACGCCCTCACCAGCTCCAGCAGTCGTTCGACATGATCGACGGGCACCTGCGGCAGGATGCCGTGGCCCAGATTGAACACATGCGGGCGGGCCGCGAAGGCTTGGCCGATGCGTCGCACCGCGTTCTCCAATGCCTCGCCACCGGCCAGCAGCGCAAGCGGATCGAGATTACCCTGCACCGGAAGGCCCGGCGGCAGCACGCTGTCGGCCCAGAGCGGATCGACCGTCTCGTCGAGACCCAGCGCATCCACCATCGTGCCCTCGGCATAGGCCACGAGCTTTCCGCCCGCGCCCTTCGGAAAGCCGATCACCGGCACGCCGGGGCGACGCGTTTTCACGGCGCGCACGATCGTCCGCGTCGGCTCGATCACCCAGCGTTCGAACTGATCGGGAGCGAGGCTGCCGGCCCAGCTCTCGAAGATCTGCACGGCGTGGACGCCCGCATCGATCTGGCCGCACAGATAGTCGACCGTGATCTCGACGATACGCTCGATCAGCTCGGCGAAAGCGTGCGGTTCGCGATACGCCATGATCCGGGCTGCGGCATGATCCTTCGAGCCCTCGCCGGCGACCATGTAGGTTGCGACCGTCCATGGCGCGCCCGCGAAGCCGAGGAAGGTGGTGTGGGCGGGGAGGGCCGCGGCGACCCGGCGCACGGTTTCATACACAGGGTCCAGCCGCTCTGGCTGGGGGACCAGCGACGACAGGGAAGCCTGGGTCAGGGGAGGATCGAGACGGGGGCCTTCACCGGCCGTGAAGCTCAGATGCTGACCCATCGCATGGGGGATGACGAGGATGTCCGAGAACAGGATCGCCCCGTCGAAGCCGAAGCGCCGGATCGGCTGAAGGGTCACTTCGGCGGCGGAGTCCGGATCGTAGCAGAGATCGAGGAAGCCCCCCTTTTGGGCGCGAAGTTCCCGATATTCCGGGAGATATCGGCCGGCCTGACGCATGAGCCAGACGGGCGGAGGGTCTCGCCGCTCGCCCTGAAGCACCGCGAGAAGAGGGCGATCCGGTACGGACTCGCGGGTCGACTCCATAACTATCCTTTTTTGAATCTTGAGTCTGGGGAGGCAGTGGGGCCGCCGGAATCGGGGTTTATTCGCGACTCGCTCGATTCGCCAACATGAGTCCGATTCAGCGACTCGTGAATGAGTCACGAGTCGCAATGATTCCCCCCCGTTATCCACAGGTGGGGGAAAAGACTCGAACGCTGTGGGCGAATCCGTCGGCCGGTTTCGAGTCACGGGGGCGAATCGTTCGAATCGGATCGCCCGCCGACTTGTCGCCAGAAGACTCTCATGTTTATCCACAGCCTTTGCCCCACAGGCATCGAACGAGAGGACGAAACCGGCCGCGATGACGCGATTGCATCTCCATCTTTTGTCGGACTCGACGGGGGAAACGCTCGAGACGGTGGCCAAGGCGGGCCTCGCCCAATTCGAGGGAGTCGAGGCGGTCAAGCATTTCTGGCCGATGGTGCGATCGGAGGGGCATCTCGACCGCGTGCTCCTCGAAATCGCTGCGAAGCCGGGGCTGGTGATCTACACCCTGGTCAACTCGACGGTGCGCAAGCGACTGGAGTCCCGCTGCCATGGCCTCGGGCTCCATGCGGTGTCGGCGCTCGATCCGGTGATCGACGCGCTCTCGCGGCTGCTCGGCAAGGAGACGATCAGCCGGCCGGGCGGGCAGCACGCGCTCGACGCCGCCTATTTCGATCGCGTCGAGGCGATCCACTATACGATCGCGCATGACGACGGCATCGCATCGGATGATTGGGAGGAGGCGGACATCGTGCTCGCGGGCGTGTCTCGCTCGTCGAAGACGCCGACGTCGATCTATCTCGCCAATCGCGGCTATCGCGTCGCCAACATCCCGCTGGTGATCGAGAGCCCACCGCCGCCGATCCTGTTCAACCTCAAGCGGCCGCTGGTCGTGGGCCTCACCACCAGCCAGGACCGGCTGATCCAGATCCGCCGCAACCGGCTGCTCTCGCTCAATGAAACGACGACGACGCCTTATGTCGACGAGGAGCGGGTGGCGCGCGAGATCGCTTATGCTAGGCGCATGTTCTCCGACCATGGCTGGCCGGTGATCGACGTCACGCGGCGCTCGATCGAGGAGACGGCCGCGGCGATCATCAACCTCGTCGCCGAGCGGCGCGAACAACAGGCGCAGGCATGACCATCATTCTCGCATCGGGGAGCGCGTCGCGACGCGCCATGCTGGAGGCCGCCGGCGTGGGCTTCGAGATCGTCCGCCCGCAGGTGGACGAGGATGCCGCGAAGGACGCCCTGAAGGCGGAGGGAATCGAGGCGCGTGGCCTCGTCGATGCGCTCGCAGAGCTGAAGGCGCTGGCGGTGTCGCGGCGGACGCCGGGGCGGATCGTGATCGGGAGCGACTCCACGGTGGCGCTCGCCGACGGCGCGATGCTCGACAAGCCCGACACGCGCGAGCGCGCGGCGGAGCAGCTCCGCCTGATGCGCGGCGGCACGCACAGGCTGGTGAGCGCCGTGGTGGCTGCGCGCGACGGCGTTCCGGTGTGGCGGCATGTCGATGTGGCGAAGCTCCATGTCCGCGATTTCTCGGACGCTTTTCTGGAGACCTATCTCGATGCCGAATGGCCGGCGATTGCCGGCTGCGTCGGCTGCTTCCGCATCGAGGGGCCGGGCGTGCAGCTCTTCTCGAAGGTCGAGGGGAGCCAGTTCACCATTCTCGGGATGCCGCTGATGCCGTTGCTCGGCTGGCTGCGCGATGTCGGCGAGATGCCGGCATGAACGCTCCCTATGCCGAGGTGATCGGCGATCCGATCGCCCAGTCCAAGTCGCCTGTCATCCATGGCTTCTGGCTGAAGACGCTGGGGCTTCCCGGCGATTATCGCCGCGAGCTCGTCCATCGCGAGGGGCTTGCCGATTATCTCGCAGACCGCCGCACCGATCCGGACTGGCGCGGCTGCAACGTCACCATGCCGCACAAGCAGGCGATCATCCCGCTGCTCGACCAGCTCGAGCCTTCGGCCGAGCGGATCGGCGCGGTCAACACCGTGGTGCGCGGCGCGGACGGCACGCTGACGGGCCATAACACCGATGCATCCGGCTTTCTCGAACCGCTCCGGCCGTGGCTGCGGCGCCGGCACCTGTTCCGTATGGCGCGCGTCCTCGGCACCGGCGGGGCCGCGCGCGCGATCATCACCGCGCTGGCGGGGGAGGGTTTCACGCTGGTCCTCGCCGGCCGTGACACCGAGAAGGCGCGGGCGTTGCTCGATGAACTGGCACCCGGCGACCATCATGTCGCGCCGCTCGGCCATTTTGCCGACGTGACCGATTTCCCCTTCGACGACCGCGCCGGCTGCCTCGATCTCATTGTCAACGCGACCGCGCTCGGCATGGCCGGCCAGCCGCCGCTCGCCTTCGATCTCAGCCACGCCCCGCCGGGCAGCATCGTCTACGACATCGTCACCGCTCCGCCGGAGACGCCTTTGCTCGCCGCGGCGCGCGCGCGCGGGATGCCGACCGTCGACGGACTGGAAATGCTGATCGGGCAGGCGGACGCCGCCTTCCGCCTCTTCTTCGGCGCTGCGCCGCCGCGCGGCGAGGATGCGGCGCTCCGGGCGCTGCTGACGGCATGATCCTGATCGGGCTCACCGGCTCGATCGGCATGGGCAAGTCCACGGTGGCGGGCATGTTCCGCGCGGCCGGCGTTCCGGTGTTCGATGCCGACGCGACCGTGCACCGTCTTCAGGGGCCGGGCGGCGCGCTGTTGCCCGCGATCGAGGCAGCCTTTCCGGGGACGACTGGCCCCAGGGGCGTCGATCGCGCCGCGCTTGGCCGGGCCGTGTTCGGCAATCGCGCCGCGCTCCGGCGGCTGGAGGCGATCGTGCACCCCGCCGTCGCACGGGCGCGGGCCGACTTCCTCCGCCGTCATCGCGCGCACCGGATCGTGGTCGACGACGTGCCGCTGCTGTTCGAGACGGGCGGCGACCGGCGGGTGGATGCGGTGGTGGTGGTTTCCGCGCCTGCCTGGGTGCAGCGCCGCCGCGTGCTCGCACGGCCGGGCATGACGCAGGCTCGCTTCGCCGATATTCTCGCCCGCCAGATGCCCGCCGCGGAGAAGCGCCGCCGCGCCGATTTCGTGCTGCCCACGGGTGTCACCCGCGTCGAGACGCGCGCAAAGCTCTTTTCGCTGATCGCTTGCTTACGGGCGCATGGAATCCGATATTGTCGTTCATGCGTGAGATAGTCTTCGACACCGAAACAACCGGGCTCAGCCCAGCGAATGGGGACCGGCTGGTCGAGATAGGCTGCATCGAGCTGAGCAACCGGGTCGAGACGGGCCGCACCTTCCACGCCTATTTCCATCCCGATCGCGACATGCCGGCCGAGGCCGAGCGGGTCCATGGCCTGTCGATCGCCTTCCTCTCCGACAAGCCGCGTTTCGCCGAGACGGTGGATGCGCTGCTCGAGTTCATCGGCGATGCGCCGCTGGTGGCGCACAATGCCGCCTTCGACTTCGGCTTCCTCAATGCCGAGCTGACGATGTGCGGGCGAGACACCGTGTCGATGGACCGCATGGTCGACACGCTGGTGATGGCGCGCACCCGCCATCCGGGTGCGAAGCACAGCCTCGATGCGCTCTGCTCGCGTTACGGCATCGATCGCAGCCATCGCGTCAAGCATGGCGCTCTGCTCGACGCCCAGCTTCTGGCGCAGCTCTATGTCGAGCTGAGCGGGGGGCGGCAGATCGGGCTCGGCCTGCTCGACGCGGCGCCTGCGGCGGCGGCCGTCGAGATCCTGGCGGGGGGAGCGGACGCCTCGATGGCGGTCGCGCGGGCCCGCCCGCCGCGTCCGCATCAGGCGAGCGCCGCCGAGCTGGAGCGGCACGAGGCGTTCGTCGCAACATTGGTGAATCCCGTCTGGGCCACGATCGGCCAGACGGTTGACGCGTCGGGTGGGCAGGCATAGCCCGCCCGCAAATAGAAGGAGGACGAGACATGGACATCCGCGTTTCCGGCCATCAGGTCGACACCGGCGAGGCTCTTCGTGAGCATGTCTCGGATCGGCTCGGCTCCATCGCGGACAAATATTTCGCCCGCGCGATCTCGGCGACGGCCACGTTCGGCTCCGGGCCGCACGACAATGGCTTCAGCTGCGACATCATCGCCCATGTCATGCAGGGCGTGGTGCTGAAGGCGTCCGGCTCGGGCATGGAGGCGCATCCCGCCTTCGACGAGGCTGCCGGCAAGATCGAGAAGCAGCTCCGTCGCTATGTGAAGCGGCTGAAGGGGCGGAGCGGCAACGGCCAGACCGGCGACATCGATGGCGGCATCGACGCCAATGCCGGCTACACCGTCTTCGAACTGGTGGACGAGGAAGAGCCGATCGATCATCCGCTGGTGATCGCCGAAACCCGCGTCGATATCCCCGATGCGACGGTATCCGATGCGGTGATGATGCTCGACTTGCGTAACACCAACGCGCTACTGTTCCGCAATTCGGGTACGGGAGCGTTCAATATGGTCTATCGCCGGGGAGACGGGACGATCGGGTGGGTCGAACCGAACCGGGGGGCCTGATCGCGCGTTAATTCACAGTGGACGATTTCAGCGATATCCTGCCTCCCGAGGCCGTCTTCCATGATCTGGCGGCGGCCTCGAAAAAGGCTTTGTTCCAGACTCTCGCCAATCTGGCGGCGGAGAGGCTCGGCCTCGATGCGCGCCAGGTTGGCGAGCGGCTGGCCGAACGCGAGCGGCTGGGCTCCACCGGTTTCGGCGGCGGCGTCGCCATTCCGCATGGCAAGATCGACGATCTCGGCCATGTCGTGGCGCTGTTCGCCAAGCTGCCCCAGCCGATCGAGTTCGCCGCGATCGACGGGATGCCTGTCGATCTGGTCTTCCTGCTGCTCTCGCCGCCGGACGCGGGCGCCGACCACCTCAAGGCGCTGGCGCGGGTGAGCCGCAGGCTCCGGGACCGGGCTTTCGTCGCCAAGCTGCGCGGCGCGGGATCGGCCGACGCGCTCTACGCCCTGTTCGCCGACAGCCAGACCCGCGACGCCGCGTGACCGGAGCCCCTGACACGCCCGCGGGCGAGCGCGCGCATTTCGCCGCGCTGGAATCGCTCTATGCGGCCGCGCCCATCAACAAGCTGTTCGCATCCCGCCTCGAAATCCCGGAAGCCGGCGTCACCCGCATCCATTTCGACGTGGACGAGCGTTTCTATCACGCCGCCGGGGCGGCGCACGGCACCATCTATTTCAAGATGCTGGACGATGCGGCCTTCTATGCGGCGAACAGCCTGGTCAGCGATCGCTTCGTGCTGACCACCGCGTTCAACCTCCTCCTGACCCGCCCGATCAAGGCGGGCCCCGCGGTGGCGGAAGGACGGTGGGTGAGTGGCCGGCGGCGCGTGCTGGTGGCCGATGCGCGCCTGCTCGATTCCACGGGCGAGGAAGTGTCGCGCGGTACGGGCACCTTCATGCGCTCGCATTTCCCGCTGTCCTCGCTGCCCGGCTACGCCAGCGCCTCCGCCCCGAAAGGATGAGCGCGCGCCTCGCCGCGCGGGTGGAGGTGTCCGCCCTGATCCGTCGAGTGGAAGGGGAGGGCGGTCATGCCGCCGTATTGCGGCGGGGCGATCCGGAAGCCGGCGCGATCCTGCTGCTGCTGGCCGAGCGCGGCGCCCCTAAAATGCTGCTCGAGCGGCTTCTTGACCCAAAAGGGGACTATCGCTGGTCGCCGACAGGTCCGCACGACTTGACGAAAAAAGAGGAACTTTCGGGCTATATTGAGCGTCGGCGCAGGTTCGACAGCGATCTTTGGATCGTGGAACTGGATGTCGCAGGAGTCGAACGGTTCGCCGCTGGAATGATCTCGACGGGTTGACGGCGGGCCTCCGCCCCGCGAAAGAGGCTGCACATTTTGATAACGGCGGTCGCCTGCGTTTCCAGGGCAGCCCCCGTAGTCGGGAGATTGACACCGTCCCAGCGTATCCTTGGGGGACGGAGCGTACGGTCTGCCGCATGTTCGCGGATCATAATGCGCACGTTTTCGCGCGCTGCCCTCGCGGTGGCGTCCCTTTTCTGCCTGCTTGGCACCCTGACCGTCGCGGCGCCGTCCTTCGCAGCCGAAGGCTCCGCCCCCCGGGGAACCGCCACAGTGATGCTGGCAGCGGTCACGGCTCCTCTTCTCGCCGTGGATGTGCGCTCTCTCGAAGCCCGCAATTCCGATTTCTCCACCGCCTCCTCGGCCGACATTCCCCTGGCGCCTCCGGCCCAGGCCGATGACCAGCAGGCCGCGGCCCCCACGCCCCAGAGCCTCGAAGACCTCGTGGCCGAGCGTGTCGCCAACACCACCGGCGACCAGCAGGGCGACTGCCTTGCCACTTCGGTCTATTTCGAAGCCAAGGGCGAGCCGCTGAACGGCCAGCTCGCCGTCGCGCAGACGATCATGAACCGCGCCGCCTCGGGCCGCTTCCCGGCTTCGGTGTGCGGCGTCGTGCGCCAGCCGGGCCAGTTCTCCTTCCTGCACAAGGGCTCGATGCCGACCCCGCCGCGCGCGAGCACGGCGTGGAAGCGCGCCGTGGCGATCGCGATGATCGCCCGAGACGGCCTGTGGAAGCAGGTGGCCCCCGATGCGCTCTTCTTCCACGCCCGCCGCGTTTCGCCGGGCTGGGGCAAGATCAAGGTCGCCTCGCTCGGCAACCACATCTTCTTCCGCTGATCGATCTTTCGTCCGTTCGCCTGATGTTCTAATCAGGCGGGATGGCGACTCCCGCTGAGCTTCCGACATGCCTCGCCGACGCCCCGCTGATCGCGGGCGACGTCGCGCGGGGCGTTTCGCGTCTCTTCTACCGGGCGGACTGGATGGCGCTGTGCGAGGTGCCGCTCGGCAATGGCCGCCGCGCCGACATTATGGCGATCGATGGCAAGGGTCTCGTCACCATCGTCGAGATCAAGGTGTCGCGGGCCGACCTGCTCGGCGACATGAAGTGGCCGGACTATCTCGATTATTGCGACCGCTTCTATTGGGCGCTGCCGACGGGCTTCGATCTCACGCCGCTGGAGGAGGCGGCATTCCGGCCCGATCTGGCGGGGCTGATCGTGGCGGACCGCTATGACGCGGCGATCCTGCGCGAGGCCGCGTGCCGTCCGTTGGCGGCGGCGCGGCGCAAGGCCGAGACGCTGCGCTTCGCCAGACGGGCGGCGCGGCGGATGATGGCGGGCCTCGACCCCGGCCTCGAAGGCGCGGACTGACGCCCGCGCCGTCCGACCTCAGTTCAGCGTGGGGCCGGAGACCTTCTTCTTCACGACCGGCTTGGCCTCTTCGAGTACCTTCAGGATCGCGGCCGAGCGGCCGTCCCGCTTGGCATAATCATAAGCCGACATGCCGGCGACATGATCGGTCTCCTTCGGGTCCGCGCCGTGGGAGACGAGCACGCGCACCGAAGCGAGGTCGTGCGTCTGAGTGGCGATGATGAGCGGCGTCTCGCCGCGATTGTTGGCGAGGTCCACCGAAGCGCCGACGTCGAGCAACTGCTGCTCGGCCTCGACGAACCCGATCTGCGCGGCGTCGAGCAGCGGGGTGTTGCCCTGATTGTCGCGCCCGTCCATCGCCGCGCCCTTGGCCAGCATGTAGCGCACCCACGCCATGTCGCGGCGCTTCACGACGATGTGCAGCGCATTCTCGCCCGTCTTGTCGTCACGCGAGAGGATCATGGTGTTGCCAGGCTTGTCGAGCGCGCTCTGAACCTTGTCGCCATCCCGGTCGCGCACCGCTTTGATAAAGCCGTATCCCAGGAGATCCTCGGCCAGGAGCGACGTGGGGAGGGCCGCCAGCGTGCCGGCCAAGATCAGCGCCCCGAATACGCGCCCTACACAACGCCCCATCGACCTCACTCCCTATCCGCGGGAAACGCCCGCCTTGCTTGCATCGCGCGCCATAGCAAAGCATGGCTGGCGTTGCCATGAATGTGCGTACCTCCTCCGTCGCCATCGCCGCCGCTTTTGCCCTGTCGCTGACGGCGCTCGCGGGCTGTTCCCGCCAACCCGCCGCCGAAACGCCGCCGCTGGCGGGCGCTCGGCTGGGAGGGCCTTTCGCGCTGGTCGATCAGGATGGCCGGACGGCCACCGACAAGAGCTTCGCCGGGCGCTACCGCGCGGTCTATTTCGGCTACAGCTTCTGCCCGGATGTCTGCCCGACGACGTTGCAGGTGCTGATGCAGGGCTATCGGAGCTTCGCCTCGGCCTCGCCGGGGGCGGCGGCCAGGCTGGCGCCCGTCTTCATCACGGTCGATCCCGAGCGCGACACGCCGGCGGTGCTCAAATCCTATGTCGCCGCTTTCGGCAAGCCACTGGTGGGGCTCACCGGCACGCCGGACGCGATCGCCGCCGCTGCCAAGGCCTATGGCGTTTATTATCATAAGCAGGCGACAGCAGCGGGCGCGAGCGGCTATCTTGTGGATCATAGCAGCCAGGTGATCCTGTTCGGCCCGGACGGCCAGCCCATCGCCCTGGTTCCGACCGATCAGGGCGCCAAGGCCGTCGCCGACACGTTCGCTGAGTGGGTACATTGAGTCATGGCCGTTCCGGCTGATCGTTTCTGGGAAACCAAGCGCCTCGAGGACATGACTCGGGACGAGTGGGAGTCGCTGTGCGACGGCTGCGGAAAATGCTGCCTGCACAAGCTGGAGGATGATGCGACGGGGGAGATCTACCCCACCAACGTCGCCTGCCGCCTGCTCGACCGGCGCGCCGGGCGCTGCAAGGATTACCGGCACCGCCATGCCTATGTCCCCGAATGCGTGCGGCTGAACCCGCGGACGCTGGCGACGATCGACTGGCTGCCCAGCACCTGCGCCTATCGCCTGCTCGCGGAAGGGCGGCCGCTGGAGGACTGGCATCCGCTGATCTCGGGCGATCCGGAATCGGTGCATCGCGCCGGCATCTCGGTGCGGGGATGGACGGTGTCCGAGGACGAGGCAGGCGATCTCGAACTGCATATCGTCGAGCGTGAACTCTGAGCCGATCTTCGTCGGCGGGGCGCTCCGCCGTCCGCTGATCGTGCGCCGTGTCGCGAGCGCGCGGCGCGTGCGGCTGGCGGTCGACCCGCGGGACGGCAGCGTGCGGCTCACCCTCCCACGCCGGGGATCGGAGCGTGCCGCCCGCCAGTGGGTGGAGGCGCATCGCGACTGGATCGAGGCGCAGCTCGCGCTCCTCCCGCAACCCCGGCCGATCGTCGCGGGCGGGCTCATCCCCTTTCGCGGGATGGAGAACCGGATCGACTGGTCGCCCGCTCACTCGCGCATCGTGAGACTGGAGGGCGACCGGCTGCTCGTCGGCGGCCCGGAGGAGGGCGTCGCCAAGCGGGTCATCGCCTGGGCGAAGCGCGAGGCGCTGCGCCAGCTCGAAGCGGAGACTCGCGAGGTGGCGGCGCGGGCCGGCGTCACGGTCGGGCGAGTCTCGATCGGCGATCCGCGCGCGCGTTGGGGGAGCTGCTCCTCGTCGGGGAATATCCGCTACGCGTGGCGGCTGATCCTGGCGCCGCCCTTCGTGCTCAGCTCGACGGTCGCGCATGAAGTCGCGCACCGGCTGCACATGGATCACTCGCCTGCCTTCCGCGCTGCCGAGGCCCGGCTGCTCGGCACCGATCCGGGGCCGGCGCGCGCCTGGCTCCGGGCGAACGGGGCGGGGCTTTACTGGATCGGCTGCGAGGGCTGACCGCCCCCACCACGCGGCGGAGGAGCCTTGCTGTTGCCGCGCCCGAGGACGCCGTCCAGCCAATGCTGGTCGAGCCGCTGCTGGGGCTGCTGCGGCGTGGGCGAGGGCGGCGGCGGGGGGCCGCGCCAGTCGTCGTCGGTGCTGGTGTCGGCGCCGCGATGGACCTGCACCGCCGGCTGACCCTGCGGAATGCCGCCATTGTCACCCGGCTGGGCGGGCAGACCGTCCGGCGACGCGCCCGGCTGGACCACCTGACCATCGGCGTCGATCGTGGGGATGCCGTTGTCGGGCTGGCCATAATAGGCCTCGTCGTCGGGCTCGAGCTGCCATTCGGGGAGCGTCACCGCCGTGTCGAACTGCTCGACCGGGCGCTTGGCGACGGCTTGCTTCATATAGTCGGCGAAGGCGCGCGCGGGCGCGCGGCCGCCATAGAGGCCGGGGTTGGGCCTGGCGTCGTCGCGGCCCATCCACACGCCCGTCGTGAGCCCCGAGGAGAAGCCGAGGAACCAGCCGTCCTTGTTGGACGAGGTGGTGCCCGTCTTGCCCGCCACCGGGCGGCCGATCTGCGCGGCGCGCGCCGTGCCGGTGTTGACCGCCGTCTGGAGCAGGTCGGTCATCTGCTGGGCCACCTGCGGCGCGACCAGCACGCGCGGTTCCGGCGGGGTGTGTTCGTAGAGCAGGCGACCCTCAGGGCCGACCACCTTGGTGATCGCATAAGGGATCACCACCGCGCCCTTGTTGTCGATCTCGGCGAAGGCGCGGGTCATGTCGATCAGGCGCACGTCCGAGGTGCCGAGCACCATCGAGGGATGCGTGTTGATCGGCGTGGTGATGCCGAAGCGGCGCGCCATGTCGGCCACTGTCTGGAAGCCCACCATCTGCCCGAGCTTCGCCGCCACCGTGTTGAGCGAGAAGGCGAAGGCGGTGCGGATGTTGATCTGGCCCGAATAATTGCGCTCGTCGTTGCGCGGGCTCCAGCCGTCGATGGTGACAGGTTCGTCGACGATCGCCTCGTCGGGCTTATGCCCGGCCTCGATCGCCGCCAGATAGACGAACAGCTTCCATGCCGAGCCCGGCTGGCGCTGCGCCTGCGTCGCGCGGTTGTAGATCGAGTTGATGTAGTCACGGCCGCCGACCATGGCGCGCACCGCGCCGTCGCGCTCCATCGAGACCAGCGCGCCCTGGAGGCCCGCCGGCGTATCCTGCTGGATCGCGCGGTCGGCCGAATTCTGCATGTTGATGTCGAGCGTGGTCCAGACGTCGAGCGGGTCGGTCTGGTCGTCGATCAGCGTGCTGAGCTGGGGCAGGGCCCAGTCGGTGAAATAGCGGACGCTGTTCTGCTTGCTGTCGGGCGCGAGCTTCACGGCGGAGGGATCGGCGGCGGCGGCCTCGACGCGGCTGATCTTGCCCGTCTCGACCATCGTGTCGAGCACGACCGAGGCGCGGCCGACGGCCGCCTGCACGTCGGCGGTGGGCGAATAGTTGGACGGTGCCTTGACGAGGCCGGCGATGATCGCGGCTTCGCCGAGGCTCAGATGATCCGCGCCGTGGCCGAAGAATTTGCGGCTTGCCGCATCGATGCCGTAGCTGCCGCCGCCGAAATAGACCTTGTTGAGGTACAGCTCGAGGATCTGGTCCTTCGAGAATTTCCGCTCCAGCGACAGGGCGACGATCGCTTCCTTGATCTTGCGGCTGAACGTGTACTTGTTGGTCAGGAAGATGTTGCGGGCGAGCTGCTGGGTGATGGTCGAGCCACCCTGTAGCCGCCGGCCTTCGCCGCGATGCCGGAAGCCGATCCACGCGCCGCGCACGATGCCGATCGGGTCGACGCCGGGATGCTCATAGAAGCGCCGGTCCTCCACCGAGACCATCGCGTCCTTCATCACCTGCGGGATCTGGTCCGCGCGCAGCCATTGGCCGTAGCTCGGGCCGATCGACACCAGCACGGTGCCGTCGACGGCGTGGACGCGGATCATCTGCCCGTTGGGCGACGATTTGAGCGCGTCGAAGCTCGGCAGCGAGGACATGGTGATGCCGATCGCCACCCCCAGCCCGATCAGCGCGAGCAGGGCCAGACCAGCGAAAATCTTGAGGGACGTGCGCAACGCTTTCACAAAGCCACTCCGTTGGCGGCGGCGGGGCTCGGGCGGCGGGGCCTGTCGGTTGGTGGGGCGTATCGGGCGAGCCATGCTTGTGCGCAGCGGTTAGCCCGTCCTGCGCGGCACGACAAGCGGTCTGCTGTCAGTTGCCGCCGTCGCCCTCAAAATCGAGCGAGGCCGAGTTGATGCAATAGCGCAGACCCGCCGGCCCCGGGCCGTCCGGGAAGACGTGGCCGAGATGCCCGCCGCAGCGCGCGCACCGCACCTCGGTGCGGACCATGCCATGGCTGGTGTCGACGCGCTCCTCGATCAGGGATTCGCCAGCCGGCGCGGTGAAGCTCGGCCAGCCGCAGCCGGAATCATATTTGGTGCCGCTGTCGAAAAGCTGCGTGCCGCAGCCGGCGCAGAGATACTCGCCGGTCTCGTGGTTGTTCCAGTAGCGGCCGGTGAAGGCGCGCTCGGTGCCGGCCTCGCGCAGCACATGATACTGCTCGGCGCTGAGGCGTTGGCGCCATTCGTCGTCGGTGAGGTGCATCTTCTCCATGGGCGGGAAAATGGGGAGGCGATCCCCGTCCGTCAATCGAGCGTCAAAAGGATCGTCACGCCGGCGGGGAGGTCTTCGGGCGGCGATCCGGCGATGCAGGCGGCGTCGGCGCGCACCCGGCGCAGGATCGCGGGCGGCACGCCGACGTCATGATAGACCCGATCCGCCTGACCCAGCCAGCGGGCCTCGGCGAGGGTCAGGTCGTCCGGATCGTCGGAGCGGAGCGCGATGCGGACGGTGACGGCCGGGCGTGGCGCATCGGGTGCGGCGAGCCAGCGTGCCACGGCGGTGGCCGGCACGTCGCCCAGCGGGTCGAGCGGCCCGCCGGGATCGAGCGCGGCGTCGATGGCGCGGCGGCGAGTGGTGGCATCGGGGAATTGCGCGCGGATCGCGCCACGGGCGCCGTGGAGCGCGTCTGCCAGCGCGCCGAGGCCGGAGGGGAGGAGCGCCTCCAGACGCTGCCGGAGCGCCTTGGCGAGCCCTGCGGAGGCCCCGCCCGTCCCGATCGCGACCAGCACCGGATCGCGGTCGACGATGGCGGGGAGGGTGAAGTCGCACAGCGCCGGCCGGTCGACCGCGTTGACGAGGATTCCGCGCGCCTTGAGCCGGGCCACGGCCGCTTCGGCCTCCGCATCCTCGTCGAGCGCGACGATGGCGAGGGCGGCGTTCCCGGCTTCATCGACGATCCGCGCACCCGCCCGTTCGAGCAGGCGGCGCTTGGCGTCGGCGGTATCGCCGGAACCGATCAGGATCACTGGCCGGCCTTCGAGGCGCAGGAAGACGGGGAGGCTGTGCATCGCCCGTCTTGTCGCCGGGAAGGGCGGCCTTGCCAAGCCGGCAGGCCGCCCCGTGATTCAGAGCCGGTCGATGAAGGCCTTCACCGCCGGGCCGACGTCGGCGCGTTCCAGCGCCAGCGCGATGTTCGCCTGGATGAAGCCGGCCTTGTCGCCGCAATCGTGGCGCACGCCGTCGAAGGTGACGCCATGGAACGGCATCTCGCCGATCATCCGCGCCATCGCGTCGGTGAGCTGGATTTCCCCGCCGGCGCCTTTCTCTTGGCTTTCGAGGACGCGCATCACCTCGGGCTGGAGGATGTAGCGGCCGACGATCGCGAGGTTGGAGGGCGCGGCCTCGGGCTTGGGCTTCTCGACCAGACCCTTCACCTCGGTCAACGCGCCGTCGCGCGTGCCCGGCGTGATGATGCCGTACTTGTCGGTATTCTCGTGCGCGACTTCCTGCGCGCAGATCATGTTGCCGCCGACCTTCTCATAGGCCTCGACCATCTGCTTCAGGCAGCCCGGCTTGCCGACCATGAAGTCGTCGGCGAGCAGCACGGCGAAGGGTTCGTCGCCGACGATGTCGCGCGCGCACCAGACGGCGTGGCCGAGGCCCATCGGCTCCTGCTGGCGGCAGTAGGCGATATTGCCGGGGGTGAGCCGCGTGCCTTCGAGAACGGTGAGCGACTTGCCGCGACCAGCCATGGTCGCTTCCAGCTCATAGGCGATATCGAAATGGTCCTCGATCGCGTGCTTGCCGCGGCCCGTGACGAAAATCATCTGCTCGATGCCGGCTTCCAGCGCCTCTTCCACCGCATATTGGATCAGCGGCTTGTCGACGACGGGCAGCATCTCCTTCGGCATCGCCTTGGTCGCAGGCAGAAATCTCGTGCCGAGGCCTCCCACTGGGAACACGGCCTTGCGCAGCTTGCGTACCATCAATCCTCCGTCGGTTCGTTGAGAGCCCACGCGGGAACGCTGTCGGCGGCGATCAGTGCCTCGATCTTCTGTCTTTTTCTCACCACCGCCCAACGGTCCCCCGATACCAGAACTTCGGGTGTGAGCGCGCGGCTGTTATAGGTGCTCGCCATGGTGGCCGCATAGGCTCCGGCTGTCATGAAGACGACACGCTCGCCTTCATCCACCCGATCCATGGAACGCTGCATCGCGAAGGTGTCCCCGGTCTCGCAAACCGGCCCGACGACGTTCGCCACGAATCGCTCGCCCGAGGGGCGGACGGCGCGGATGTCGTGCCAGGCGTCGTAGAGCGCGGGGCGCATCAGGTCGTTCATCGCGGCGTCGACGATGACGAACGGGGCCTGCGCGCCGGGCTTCACGCGGATGACGCTGGTGAGGAGAACGCCCGCATTGCCGACGATCAGCCGGCCCGGCTCGAACATCAGGCGGACATTCCACCCGGCGGTCGCGCGGCGCACCATCTCGCCATAGGCTGAGGGGGCCGGCGGTGCGGGCTTGGTCGGGTCGTAGGGAACGCCGAGACCGCCGCCGAGATCGGCGGTGCGGATGTCGTGGCCCGCCGCGCGGAGCGTCGCGATCAGCGCGCCGATGCGGCCGAAGGCGGTCTCCAGCGGGCCGAGGTCGGTGAGCTGGCTGCCGATATGGACGGCGACGCCCTGCACCACGAGACCGGGCAGCGCGGCGGCGCGCGCATAGGCGTCTGGCGCCAGATCATAGGCGATGCCGAACTTGTTCTCGGATCGGCCGGTCGAGATCTTGGCGTGGGTGCCGGCATCGACGTCCGGGTTCACGCGGAAGGCGACGCGGGCGGTGAGGCCGAGGTCGGCTGCGACCTTCGAGAGGGTGCGTGCCTCTTCCTCGGATTCGAGGTTGAACTGGCCGATGCCCTCCCGGAGCGCGAGGGCCATCTCGTCCGCCGTCTTGCCGACGCCGGAGAAGACGATCTTCTCGCCCGGAATGCCCGCTGCCCGAGCGCGCATCAGCTCGCCGCCCGAAACCACGTCGGCGCCGCAGCCGAGGCCCGCCAGCACCGACAGCACGGCGGCGTTGGGATTGGCCTTCACCGCGAAGGCGACGAGCGGCGCTTGGCCGTCATGCTCGAGACCCGCCAGCGCCTCGCGGAACACGCGGACATGGCGGCGGATGGTGGCCGCCGAATAGACATAGACGGGGGTGCCGACCGCATCCGCGATCGCGTCCAGCGGCACCTGCTCGGCGTGGAGGGCGCCGTCGTGAAGGTCGAAATGATCCATGGATTGTGAGTCTCAGCCGGGCGGGGGAAGGTCGAAACGGTCGGGTTCGAGCGGCTTGGATTTGGTCACCAGCTCGTCCTCGCGGGTCGGGCGGGCCTCGGTGCCGGGGTTGAGCAGGTCGTTCACGCCCGGCTGGCTCGCGGCGGTCGCCGATTTCTGCGGCAGCGTCCGGCCGTCGGCGGGGCGCAGCACGTTCTTCTTGCCGCAGCCCGCCAGCAGCGCCAGCGCCGCGAGCGCGAGGATCGCCGTTCGCTTCATGCTTCCGCCTCCAGCTTGGCACGCGCCTTGGCGACCGCTTCGCGCACGCGGTCCGGCGCGGTGCCGCCCTCGCTGGCGCGCGCGGCCACCGACGCATCGACCGACAGTGCCGCCTTCACGCCCTCGTCGATGCGGGCGTCGACCGCTTGCAATTCGTCGAGCGTCAGGTCGGAGAGGGCGCAACCCTTGCTCTCGGCGAGCTTCACCACGGTGCCGGTGATGTGGTGCGCCTCGCGGAAGGGCACGCCCGCCACGCGGACGAGCCGGTCCGCCAGATCGGTCGCGGTCGAGAAGCCGGCTTCGGCCGCGGCGCGCATCCGGTCGGTGCGGAAGGTGAGCGTCTCGATCATGCCGGTCATCGCCGCGATCGAGAGGGCGAGCAGGTCGTGCGCCTCGAAGACGGGCGGCTTGTCGTCCTGCATATCCTTCGAATAGGCGAGTGGCAGACCCTTCATCGTCACCATAAGCGCGGTGAGGCAGCCCATGATCCGGCCGGAGTGGCCGCGCACCAGCTCGGCGGCATCGGGATTGCGCTTCTGCGGCATGATCGACGAGCCGGTCGACCATTGATCGGGCAGCGCGACGAAGCCGAAGGGCTGCGAGGCCCAGAGCACGATCTCCTCGGCGAGGCGCGAGAGGTGCAGCGAGGCTTGGCTCGCCGCCATCAGATAATCGAGCGCGAAGTCGCGGTCCGACACCGAGTCCAGCGAATTGGCGGTCGGCCGGTCGAAGCCGAGCGCTTTGGCCGTCGCCTGTCGGTCGATCGGGAAGCCGGTGCCGGCGAGTGCCGCCGCACCCAGCGGCGACTCGTTCATGCGGACACGGGCATCGGCGAAGCGCGAGCGGTCGCGGCGGACCATCTCGTAATAGGCCATCAGATGATGGCCGAGCGTCACCGGCTGGGCGGCCTGAAGGTGTGTGAAGCCGGGCATGACGCTTTCCGCATGCTCGTCGGCCCGCGTCACCAGCGCACGCTGGAGCGCGGCGAGGCCGGCGTCGACCGAATCGATCGCATCGCGCACCCAGAGGCGGAAGTCGGTCGCGACCTGATCGTTGCGCGACCGCGCGGTGTGCAGGCGCCCCGCCGCCGGCCCGATCAGTTCGGCCAGACGACTCTCGGTCGCCATATGGATGTCTTCGAGCGCGAGATCGGCGGTGACGCCGGCTTCCGCATATTCGGCGGCCACGCGGTCGAGGCCGGCGTCGATCGCGGAGACGTCGTCGGCCGGGATGATCCCCTGCGCGCCCAGCATGGCGACATGGGCCTTGGAGCCGGCGATATCCTGCTTCCAGAGTCTCTTGTCGAACGGGATCGAGGCGTTAATTTCGCGCATCACCGCGGCCGGCCCTTCGGCGAAGCGCCCGCCCCACATCTGATTGGAGCCTGTCTTGCGCTCGTTGTCGGCCCGCTCGCTAATCGTTCTTCTCCCGCTCATGGTCGCCTTGGGAACCGCCGGCTGCGATAAGCCCAAGCCGTCGGCGGAGCAAGCAAGTGCCGCCGGGAATCAGGCCACGCCAGCCGCAACCCCGCTCGTCGAGACCAGCCGCGTCGACAACAGTCATAAGGGCGAAGCGATGCCGGGCATGCCCTTCGCCGCGCCCGGCGGGTCTCCGGCGACGCTGACCAGTTTCCGGGGCCATCCGGTGCTGGTCAATCTCTGGGCGACCTGGTGCGGACCGTGCGTCAAGGAATTGCCGGCGCTCGACGCGCTGGCGGCGCGTGAGACGGGCAAGCTCGCGGTGGTGGCGGTGAGCCAAGACATGGGCGGCGACGCGCAGGTCCAGCCCTTCTGGAAGAGCCGTGGGATGAAGGCGCTCACGCCTTATACCGACGCCAAGAACCAGCTGATGAGCGCGATGGCGGCCGCCGATCTGCCGACCACGATCCTCTACGACTCGAAGGGCAAGGAGGTCTGGCGCGTCAGCGGCGGCATGGACTGGACCAGCGAGGATGCGGCCAGGCTGATCGCGCAGGCCTCGTAACGGAGGCTTAACGGCGGGCGATCACAGTCCCCGGAGCCTTCATGCATCCGGGGGGGACGAGATGGCCGTGATTCCGTTGCTCGCGTTTCTCACCGTGGCGCCCGCGCCGCCGCTGATCATCACGACTCCGCTCGTCATGGCGCCGGCCACCGTGTCGTCGGCGGTGATGTCCCCGCCTTTCATCCGCACGACGGCGCCGCGCACCACCGAGACGATCGCGGTCCAGCTCCGCCATGGCGGGCGCGTGCTGTGGAGCGGCGATCTCAGCCGCGCGTCGGACGGCACCGCCAGCTTTTCGCAGCAGGTGCGGGAATCGCGCGCCTGCCCCGATGCCGATCCGCGGACCGGCACGATGGGGACGCGCTTCACCACCTTCTCGGTGTCGATCAATCCCGATTATCCGAACGGCGCAGACTCGGCGCGCGTGAGCATCGAGCGGACCGCGCCCTATGGCGACGACAAGGATTGCGGCGGGCGCGGTGCCAGCAGCACGGTGCGCCTCGAAAGCCGGGTCGATCTGCCGCAGGGCAAGCCGGTGACGCTGGAGGGCGAGGGTGGCCTCTCGGTGACGCTCACCCGCCGCTGAGATCAGCGCGCCGACGGCAGCCTGATCTGGAACAGCAGGGGCCAGTTCTTGCCCGTGACGAACAGGCGGTTGCCGGCCTTGTCATAGGCGATGCCGTTGGGCACGGCGTCCCGGTCGGTCGCGCCGACCCTGGCGGCGAGCGCGCTGATGTCGATCCAGCCCTTCACATGACCGGACGCCGGATCGATGCGCGCGATCGCGTTGGTCATCCAGATGTTGGCGAGGATCTCGCCATGGACATATTCCAGCTCGTTGACCTGGCGGATCGGCACGCCATCGGCGGTGACGGTCAGCGTGCGCACGACCTTCAGCGATTTGGGATCGAGGAAGCGCAGCACCGGCGTGCCGTCCGACAGGATGACGGCCTTGCCATCCTGCGTCATCGCCCAGCCTTCGCCGCTGTAGCGGAAGGTGCCGAGATGCCTGAATCCCCTGAGCGTCCAGCGCGAGCCGACACCGCCGTGCCAGATCACGCTGTAGAGCTGGTCTTTCCAGTCGACGATGCCCTCGCCGAAGATGCCCGGCGCCAGTGCCACGCTCTCGACCGTGCGGCCGGTGGCGAGGTCCACCTTGCGGATGAAGGACTGCCCCTCGCGCCCCGTGCTCTCGTAGAGGAAGCCGTCGCGGAACAGCAGGCCTTCGGTGAAAGCCCCCGTGTCGTGCGGATAGGTGCGGACCACCTCTGCCTGTTCGACCGGCAGCGCCGCCCGCGCCGCGAAGGGCGCGAGCGTCAGCAACAGGACAGCGAGCCGGCCGATGCGCCGCATCAGTCGCGGAGCAGCTCGTTGATGCCGGTCTTGGCGCGGGTCTGCGCGTCGACGCGCTTCACGATCACCGCGCAATAGAGCGACGGGCCGGGCGTGCCGTCGGCGAGCGGCTTGCCGGGGAGCGCGCCGGGCACGACCACCGAATAAGCCGGCACTTCGCCCACGAACACCTCGCCGGTGGCGCGATCGACGATCTTGGTGGACGCACCGAGATAGACGCCCATCGACAGCACCGCGCCCTCGCGGACGATGACACCCTCGGCGACTTCCGCGCGCGCGCCGATGAAGCACCCGTCCTCGATCACGACCGGGTTCGCCTGGAGCGGCTCCAGCACGCCGCCGATGCCGACGCCGCCCGACAGGTGGACGTTGCGGCCGATCTGCGCACAGGAGCCGACGGTCGCCCAGCTATCGACCATCGTGCCTTCGTCGACATGGGCGCCGATGTTCACGAAGCTCGGCATCAGCACCACGCCCTTGGCGATGAACGCGCCCCGGCGCGCGACCGCGCCCGGCACCGCGCGGAAGCCCGCGTCGCGGAAGGCGGCCTCGCCCCAGCCGGCGAACTTGCTCGGCACCTTGTCGAAGCCCGGCGCGCCCGCCGAGCCGCCGTCGATCACGGCGTTATCGTTGAGGCGGAAGGAGAGCAGCACCGCCTTCTTCAGCCACTGGTGGACGTGCCACTCGCCGTCGATCTTCTCGGCGACGCGGTAATGGCCGTTGTCGAGCCCGAGGATCGCGGCCTCCACTGCCTCGCGCACGGCGCCCTGCGTCTGGAAGTTGAGGCCGTCGCGGGCCTCCCAGGCTTCGTCGATGGTGCGGGCGAGATCGGCGGTCATTGGTCGTCCCCAAGCAGTGAATGGAGCCAGTCGGCGAGGTCGGTGATGTGGTGGTCCACATAGGATCGGTCGGCGTCGTGGCCCTGTTCCGATCCGTTGTCGAGCCACACGGTGGTCATGCCCAGCGCCTTGGCGGGCTTGAGATTGCGAGCCATGTCCTCGACGAACACGCTGGTCGCGGGGTCGACGCCGAGCCCGGCCACCATGGAGGCGTAGCTCGCCTCGTGCGGCTTGGGCTTGTAGGCGCTGGCGTGGATGTCGTGGATCGCCTCGAAGGTCTTCGACAGGCCGAGCCTCGCCAGCACGCGCTCCGCATAGGGCACATCGCCGTTGGTGAAGATCAGCTTGCGGCCCGGAAGCCGCGCGATCAGGCGGGCGAGGCGGGCGTCCTCGGCCAGCACGTCGAGATCGATGTCGTGGACGTCGGCGAGGTAGTGGTGCGGATCGACCTGATGCTCCAGCATGAGGCCGGCCATCGTCGTGCCATGCGCCTGAAAATAGCTCTTCTGGATGCGCCGCGCCTCGACGAGATCGTCGATCCCGAGCGTCTTGGCGACGTAAGCCGTCATCCTGACGTCCATCAGGCCGAACAGATCGGCGGACGCCGGATAGAGCGTGTTGTCGAGGTCGAAGATCCAGGCGCGGATATGGTCGAACGCGGGCGTCATGGGCGCACGGCCTAGCCGCGCCCGCGCCCCACGTCCATCACACCATGAAGCTTTCGCCGCAGCCACAGCTGCCCTTGGCGTTCGGATTCTCGAAGACGAAGCCGGCGGTGAAGTCGTCCTCCACCCAGCTCATCGTCGAGCCGATCAGATAGAGCACCGATCCGCCATCGACGAAGAAGGTGCCGCCGGGCGTCTCGATGCGCTCGTCCATCGGGTCGGCGTCGGTGACATAATCAACCGAATAAGCGAGGCCCGAGCAGCCCCGACGGGGCGTCGAGAGCTTGACGCCGATCGCGCCTTCCGGAGCCTTCGCCATCAGCTCGGCGATGCGCTCTTCCGCCGACGGAGTCAGGATGATCGCGGCGGGGCGAGGGCGACGGGTGGTGGTCGTCGTCATCACAGCATCCCCAGTTCGAGCTTGGCCTCGTCGGACATCTTCTGTGGGTCCCACGGCGGATCCCAGACGAGGTTGACCTCGGCCGATCCGATCCCCGGAACCGCGCCGACGCGCATCTCCACCTCCCCCGGCATCGATTCCGCGACCGGGCAATGCGGCGTGGTGAGCGTCATCGTGACGACCGCGTGCGCGTCTGCGATCTCGACGCCGTAGACGAGGCCGAGATCGTAGATGTTCACCGGAATCTCGGGATCGTAGATTTCCTTGAGCGCGTCGATCACGGCTTCATAGAGCGCGCCGCCGGGCTCGCCCGCGCCGGGTTCGGCCGGCTTCTGGGAGAGGAAGCCTTCCAGATAGTCCTTCTTGCGCTCGAACTCCTCGCGCATGTCGCTCCGCACGTCGGCGTCGGTGAGACGCGGGCGTTCGGGCTTTTCGGGCGCAGCAGACGCTTCCTCGACCATGATACCCTTGTCGCTCACCCGGCGAATCCTATCCAAAAATGCGCGTAACACGCTCGATACCCTCGACCAGCGCGGCCACGTCGGCCGGACCATTATAGACCCCGAAGCTGGCGCGAGCCGTCGCCTCGACGCCGAGATGCGCCATCAGCGGCTGGGTGCAATGATGCCCGGCGCGGATGGCGACCCGGCTCTCGTCCAATATGGTGCCGATGTCGTGGGGATGAACCCCTTCGATCGCGAAGCTGACGATGCCGGCCGAATCCTCCGGCCCGAACAGCGTCACCGAGTTGATCGAGGCCAGCGCCGCGCGGGTTTCCGCCACGAGCGCTGCCTCATGCGCATGGATCGCGGGGAGACCGATACCCTCCACATAGTCGATCGCGGCATGGAGGCCGATCACGCCGACGATGTGCGGCGTCCCCGCCTCGAAGCGCGACGGCGCGGGAAGGAAGGTGGTCTTCTCGAACGTCACCTTGTCGATCATCGATCCGCCGCCCTGATAGGGAGGCATGGACTCGAGAATCTCGGCACGCGCCCAGAGCACGCCGATGCCGGTCGGCCCATAGAGCTTGTGGCCCGAGAAGGCGTAGAAATCGACGCCGAGCGCCGCGACATCCACCGGCAGGCGGGGGACCGCCTGGCAGCCGTCGATGAGAATCTTGGCTCCGACCGCGTGTGCCAGATCCGCCGCACGCTTCACGTCGAGGATCGAGCCGAGCACGTTCGAGACATGGCCGAAGGCGACCAGCTTGTGTTGCGGCGTCAGCATCCGCTCGGCGGCGTCGAGGTCGATGCGGCCGTCTTCGGTGAGCGAGCAGACGTCGATGGCGATGCCGGTCCGTTCACGGATCAGCTGCCACGGCACGATGTTGCTGTGATGCTCGAGCTGCGAAAGCAGGATGCGGTCGCCGGGCTTGAGGTGCGTCGTGCCCCAGCTTTGGGCCACGAGGTTGATCGCCTCGGTCGCGCCGCGCACGAACACGATCTCGCTGTCGGAAGCCGCGCCGATGAAGCCCGCCACGCGCCGCCGCGCCGCCTCATAGGCGAGCGTCATGTCGGCCGAGCGCTGATACACGCCGCGATGCACCGTCGCGTAGGTCTCGCGATAGGCGCGATCGATCGCGTCCACCACCGGCGTCGGCTTCTGCGCGGTCGCGGCGGTGTCGAGATAGGCCCAGCCCGACGGGATCGCCGGGAAGTCGCTCACCCGGTCGAGCGGGCGGTCGGAGGCGAGGACGGTGCTCATGCGATCATCCCCAGCCAGGCGTTGGCGGTCGCCTCGAACGCCTCGCGCACCGCATCCTCGCCGATCCGGGCGAGCGCGTCGGCGACGAAGGCGTGGGTGAGGATCGCGCGCGCCTCATGGGGCGTGATGCCGCGCGAGGCGAGATAGAAAAGGCTGTTGCGATCGAGCTCGCCGACGGTGGCGCCATGGCCGCACTTCACGTCGTCGGCGAAAATCTCGAGCTCGGGCTTGAGATTCACCGCCGCCGTGCGTGCCATCAGCAGGCCGCGCAGCGACTGCTCGCCGTCGGTCTTCTGGGCGTCTCGCGCGACTTCGACGCGGGCCGAGGCGGAGGCGACCGCCTGCTCGTCGGCGACCGCGCGCCAGAGCTGGCGGCTCTGGCCGTGGGCGGCGGCGTGGCGGACGACGAAGGCGGCGTCATGGCGCTGCTTCTGGCGGCCGAGCAGCGCGCCGCCGGCCTCCGCGAACGCCTCGATGCCGGTCAGCGTCAGATGGCCGTCGAGGCGGCTGTCGGCCTGGCCCGCGACCAGCGAGGCGATGGTGAGGCTCGCGGCCTGACCGATCTCGGCGGTGTCGGCGTGGCTCTGGAAGCCCGTCTCGTGGAGGAAGCGGCGCGCCACCATCAGCCGCGCCGAGCGCGCGAGGCGGAGCGAGGCGGCACGGTTGACCCAGCCCTCGCCGACGAAGCTCTCGACGATGCTCGCCTGCGCATCCTCGTCGAGGCGGACTTCGGCGGCGAGATGGTTCGCGCCGCCGGTGGCGACATGGACGATCTGGACCGGACCCTGCGTCGCGCAATCGCGGCCGAGCGTCAGCGTCCAGCCGTTCGCGCCGGCGAGCTTGCCGAGCGCATGGCGGTCCGCACGGGCATCGGCGCTGCCGACCTGCACCGGGCCGGGGTTCGAGCGGCTGGCGTCATAGGCGCCGTCGACGAACAGCAGGCGCGGGCCAGGCGTGTCGATCCAGAGATCGTCAACCGAGCGCGCCGCGCCCGTGGGCGTCGTATCGGCGATGGCGGGCAGGCCGGACAGGTCCGACCAGCGCCACGCCTCGTCGCGCGCCGAGGGGAGGGCGAGCAGGCTCATGCCGCCAGCTCGTCCGTGATCTGGCCGTAGCCTTCGCGCTCCAGTTCCAGCGCCAGCTCCGGTCCGCCCGAGCGGACGATGCGGCCGGCGGCGAGCACGTGCACGAAGTCCGGCTTCACATAGTCGAGAAGCCGCTGATAATGGGTGATGAGCAGCACGGCGCGGTCCGGCCGGCGCATGATCGTGTTGATGCCGTGGCCGACATGGCGGAGCGCATCGATGTCGAGGCCGGAGTCGGTCTCGTCGAGGATGGCGAGCTTCGGGCCGATGATGCCCATCTGGACCATCTCGTTGCGCTTCTTCTCGCCCCCCGAGAAGCCGACATTGACCGGGCGCTTCAGCATCTCCGGGTCAAGGCCGAGCGCGTCGGCCTCCTTGCGGGCGAGCTTGATGAACTCGCCACCGCTGAGCTCCGCTTCGCCACGCGCCTTGCGCTGGGCGTTGAGCGCCGTGCGCAGGAACTGGAGGTTGGAGACGCCGGGAATCTCGACCGGATATTGGAAGCCGAGGAACAGGCCGGCGGCGGCGCGCTCGTGCGGCTCCATAGTGAGCAGGTCGGTGCCCTCGAAGGTGGCGGAACCCTCCGTCACCTCATAGCCGGGCCGCCCGCCGAGGACATAAGCCGTGGTCGACTTGCCGGCTCCGTTCGGGCCCATGATCGCGTGGATCTCGCCCGGATTGATCGAGAGCGTGATGCCCTTGAGGATGGCCTTGCCGTCAACTTCGGCGTGGAGGTTTTCAATGTTGAGCATTGTTCGTCCGAATTTCCGGGATGAGATAAGCCGACATCATGCCAGCGAGGGTTAGGCCGATCAGCGCCTTCACAAAGGGCGCCGTGTCAAAGCCGTGATCGAAAATGGCATTGAAGGCGATTAAGAGGTTGCCGAGGCCAAATATGACCCAAACAGTCAGCCAGAGTTTTGGATGACGCTTGAAGAAACTCATCCCACGCTCCCCTCAAGACTGATCCCCAGCAGCTTCTGCGCTTCCACCGCGAACTCCATGGGGAGCTGCTGAAGCACCTCGCGGGCGAAGCCGTTGACGATCAGCGCCACCGCCTCTTCGGCGTCGAGGCCGCGCTGCATCGCGTAGAAAAGCTGGTCGTCGGAAATCTTCGAGGTCGTCGCCTCATGCTCGATCTGGGCCGAAGGGTTGCGGACCTCGATATAGGGCACGGTGTGCGCCCCGCATTTGTCGCCGAGCAGGAGCGAGTCGCACTGGGTGAAGTTGCGCACGCCCTCGGCCGTCGGGCCGACGCGGACGAGGCCGCGATAGGTGTTGTTCGACTTGCCCGCCGAGATGCCCTTCGACACGATCGTCGAGCGCGACCCCTTGCCGAGGTGGATCATCTTGGTGCCGGTGTCGGCCTGCTGGTGATTGGTGGTGACGGCGACCGAGTAGAACTCGCCGACGCTGTTCTCACCCGCCAGCACGCAGCTCGGATATTTCCAGGTGATCGCGGAGCCGGTCTCGACCTGCGTCCAGCTGACCTTCGAGTTCTTGCCCTGGCAGAGCGCGCGCTTGGTGACGAAGTTGTAGATGCCGCCCTTGCCCTTGGCGTCGCCGGGATACCAGTTCTGGACGGTCGAATATTTGATCTCGGCATCGTCGAGCGCGACCAGTTCGACCACGGCGGCGTGGAGCTGATTCTCGTCGCGCTGCGGCGCGGTGCAGCCTTCGAGATAGGAGACGTACGACCCCTTGTCGGCGACAATCAGCGTGCGCTCGAACTGGCCGGTATTCTCCGCGTTGATGCGGAAATAGGTCGACAGCTCCATCGGACAGCGGACGCCCTCGGGAATGTAGACGAAGGTGCCGTCCGAGAAGACCGCGCAGTTGAGCGTGGCGAAGTAATTGTCATGCTGCGGCACGACCTTGCCGAGCCACTTGCGGACGAGATCGGGATATTCCTTGATCGCCTCCGAGATCGACCGGAAGATGACGCCCGCCTTCTCCAGCTCGGCGCGGAAGGTGGTGGCGACCGACACGGAGTCGAACACCGCGTCCACCGCGACCTTGCGCTTGGGCGGCGCGTCCGGGTCTTCCTCCTCGACGACGCCGGCGAGCAGCTTCTGCTCGGCGATCGGGATGCCGAGCTTCTCGTAGGTGCGCAGAATCTCGGGATCGACCTCGTCCAAGGACGAGAGCGTCGGCTTCTTCTTGGGCGCCGCGTAATAATAGGCGTCCTGATAATCGATCGGCGGCACGTTGAGCTTCGCCCAGTCCGGCGGGGTCATCGTCAGCCAGCGGCGATAGGCCTTCAGGCGCCAGTCGAGCATCCACTCGGGCTCGCCCTTCTTGGCCGAGATGAAGCGCACGGTGTCCTCGTTGAGGCCCTTGGGCGCGAATTCCTGCTCGATGTCGGACGTGAAGCCCCACTCGTAGGTGGAGAGCTTCTCCGCCGCCGCCAGGGCCTCTTCGTTGCGAACGCTCACGCCATCACCTCTTGTTCGACGCCGGCCAGCTGGTCGAGCCGCACGTCCTCGAATGCCTTGCGCACTGCGCTGTTCACCACGGCCCAATGCGGCTTCACCTTGCACGCCTGCTCCAGAGCGCAGTCGTGCTTCGCTTCATCCACGCAACTCGTCAGCGCGATCGGGCCTTCCACGGCCTCGATAATCTCGATGAGACTGATCGCGTGCGCCCCCCGCGCCAGCGCGAAGCCGCCCGAGGCGCCCCGCTGCGAGGCGAGGAGGCCGGCACCCGCGAGCTTGCCCATCAGCTTTTGCGCTGTGGGCAGCGGCACGCCCGTCTCGGCCGACAGGATCGTCGCGGAGAAGCGCCCCGCCATGCCGTGGCGCGCGGCGGCCGCCATCATCACGACAGCATAGTCGGCAAGGCTGGACAGGCGCATGGTCAGTTGCGATCCGTTCTCAATTCAGACTGATTCGATCCGAATTGCCATGTGGTCGCGGAAGGGAGCGGGGTCAAGGCCGCGGCTGCTCGATTCTTTGACAGGCGGGGCGCGGTCCCATAGCGCCGTCGGCCATGTCGCTCTACCCCCTTCTTCGCCCCTTCATCTTCCGGCTCGATGGCGAGCGCGCGCATCTGCTGTCGCTCGACGTGCTGGAGAAGGCGCCTCGCAAGACGCCGCCGAGCTACGCGCCGGCGCTCGGGACTCGCGTGGCCGGGCTCGACTTTCCGACCCCGGTGGGGCTGGCCGCCGGATACGACAAGGATGCGCGCGTGCCCGACGCGCTGCTCGGGCTCGGCTTCGGCTTCGTCGAGGTGGGGACGCTGACGCCCAGGCCGCAGGCGGGCAATCCCAAGCCGCGCCTGTTCCGATTGGTCGAGGATCGGGCGGTCATCAACCGCATGGGCTTCAACAATGGGGGGCAGGAGGACGCCTTCGCGCGCCTCGCCAAGCGCGAGCGGCGCGGGATCGTCGGCGTCAACGTCGGCGCCAACAAGGATTCGGCCGATCGCACCGCCGATTATGCGCGCGGCGTGCGCGCGATGGCGCCGGTGGCGGACTATCTGACGATCAACATCTCGTCGCCCAACACGCCGGGCCTGCGCGCGTTGCAGGAGGCGGCCGCGCTCGATGCGTTGCTGGCCGCCGCCTATGAGGCGCGGGGCGAGCAGGGGCCGCCGATCTTCCTCAAGGTCGCGCCCGATCTCGATCCCGCCGACATCGATGCGATCGCCAAGGTGGTGGTGGACCGCAAGATCGATGCGCTGATCGTCGCCAACACCACCGTGTCGCGCCCGCCGCTTTCCTCGCGCCATGCCGGCGAGAGCGGGGGGCTGTCGGGCGAGCCGCTCCGGCCGCTGGCGCTCCAGCGGCTGAAGGACTTCCGCAAGGCGACGGGCGGGCAGGTGCCTCTGATCGCCGCGGGCGGTATCGCCTCGGCCGAGGATGCCTATGCCCGCATCCGCGCCGGCGCGAGCCTTGTGCAGCTCTATTCGGCGCTGGTCTATGAGGGGCCGGGGCTGGCGGCGCGGATCGCCAGGGGGCTGGTGCCGCTGCTCCGGCGCGACGGCTTTGCGAGCGTGGCGGAAGCGGTGGGCGCCTGAAGGGGTTGCCCCGTTGCGTGTCGCCACTAGGTTCGCCGGCATGATCCGAACCGCGCTCGCTGCCGCCCTGCTCCTCACCACCCCCGCTCTGGCCGATGCGCCGCCGGTCTCGCCGCCGGGCAAAGGCATGGTGTCGGCCGCCGATCCGCGCGCGGCGGAGGCAGGGCAGGCGATCCTGCGCGAAGGCGGCTCGGCGGCCGATGCCGAGGTGGCGATGATCTTCGCGCTGACCGTGGTCGAGCCGCAAAGCTCGGGCATCGGCGGCGGCGGTTATTTCGTCCACTATGACGCCAAGGCCAACAAGGTCGAGACGATCGACGGCCGCGAGGTGGCGCCGTCAGCCGCCCGGCCCGATCGCTTCCTCGGCCCGGACGGCAAGCCCATGCCCTTCTCGCAGGCCTTTCCGGGCGGCAAGTCGGTCGGCGTGTCGGGCAATGTCCGCCTCGCCGCTCTGGCCCATCAGAAATGGGGCAAGCTCCCCTGGGCGAAGCTGCTCGAACCGGCGATCCGGCTGGCCGAGGACGGCTATCAGGTGACGCCGCTGATGGAGAGTCGCCTTCAGGCGATGGTGCCGCTGTGGAAGGATTTTCCGGCGATCGCCGCGCTCTACACCGACAATGGCGTGCCCAAGCCGGTGGGCGCCACGATCCGCAATCCCGAGCTGGCCGCTCTCCTCAAGCGCATCGCCACGGAAGGGCCGAACGCCTTCTACAAGGGCGCCAACGCCGAGGCGATCGCGGCCGCCGTCAGCAATGCGCCGCGCAATCCGGTGCCCTTCACCACCGCCGATCTCGCCGCCTATGAGGCGCGCGCGCAGGCGCCGGTCTGCGGCACGTATCGCGGCTACAGGATCTGCGGGATGGCGCCGTCCTCCAGCGGGGGGATCACCATCCTCCAGATCCTCGGGATGCTGGAGCATTTCGACATGGCCAAGCTCGGCCCCAATTCGCCGGTGGCATGGCATCTGATCGGCGAGGCGATGCAGCTCGCTTATGCCGACCGCGCGCAATATCTGGGCGACACGGCGTTCGTGAAGGTTCCGGTGGCGGGGCTGATCGACAAGGCCTATCTCGCGCGCCGCGCGAAGCTGATCTCCGAGACGCGCTCGCTCGGCCAATACCAGCCCGGCACGCCGCCGGGCGCCGAGAAGCGCACCGCAGGCCTCGGCGTCGACGAGCATGGCACCACCGATTTCGTCGCCGCCGACGGCAATGGCGACATCGTGACGATGACCAGCACGGTCGAGGGCTATTTCGGCAGCCAGCTCGTCGTGAACGGCTTCGTGCTCAACAACCAGCTCACCGACTTCTCCTTCGCGCCGGAGAAGAACGGCGCGCCCGTCGCCAACCGGGTGGAGGCGGGCAAGCGGCCGCTCTCCTCGATGTCGCCGACGATCGTCACCGACCCATCGGGCAAGGTGGTGCTGGCGGTCGGCTCGGCGGGGGGGCAGCGCATCATCATGCATGTGCTGAAGACGCTGGTCGGCGTTATCGACTGGAAGATGAGCGCGCAGGATGCCATCGGCCTGCCCAACATCTTCTTCGGCGGCGGCGCGCTGCTGGTTGAGAAGAGCCCGCTGATGGACGGCCTCGCGCCCGAGATCTCGAAGCTCGGCCAGCAGGCCAACGAGGTGCCGATTCCCTCCAAGCTCAATGCGATCGAGCGCACTCCGCAAGGCGGCTGGCGCGGCGCTGCGGATGTCACCCGCAGCGAAGGGGTTGCGCTTCCGCAATAAGCGGCCAAAACCGTAACGTCATGCTAGCCTGCGACATAGAAGCGCGGGCAGGAGAGGTCATGCGTCTGCTCGAACATTTTCCGAATCTCGTCACCATGTTCTTCGCGCGTGCTGCCGGGAAGGGTGACGCGCCTTTCCTCTGGCACAAGGAGGAGGGCGACTGGCGCCCGACGACTTGGCGCGAGGCGGCGCGACAGGTGGCGGCGCTCGCCGCCTCCCTGAAGGCGCAGGGGCTGGAGCCGGGCGACCGCGTGCTGCTGGTGTCCGAGAATCGCCCCGAGTGGTGCATCGCCGATCTCGCCATCATGGCGGGGGGCTGCATCACGGTGCCGGCCTACATCACCAACACCACCCGCGATCACGCCCATGTGCTGGAGAATAGCGGCGCCAAGGCGGTGATCGTCTCCACCGCCAAGCTCGCCACGACGCTGATTCCGGCGGTGTTGCGTTCGGGGCAGTGCACGCTCGTCGTCGGCATCGATGCGATGCGGATCGGGCAGGCCGGCCCCTTCCGCTTCGAGACGTTCGAGGCGCTGGCCTCGGGTGAGGCCGATATCGCCGCCTGTGCCGAGGACGCAAAGCGCTTCGGCCGCGACGATCTCGCCTGCATCATCTACACCTCCGGCACCGGCGGCGCGCCGCGCGGGGTGATGCAGCATCATGGCGCGATCCTCCACAATGTCGCAGGCGCGGCGCGCGTCATCTCGGAGGATTTCGGCTGGGGCGACGAGATATTCCTCTCCTTCCTGCCGCTCAGCCACGCCTATGAGCATACCGGCGGGCAGCATTTCCCGATCGGGCTCGGCGCGCAGATCTATTATGCCGAGGGGCTGGAGAAGCTCGCCGCCAACATCGAGGAGGTGCGCCCGACCATCATGGTGGTGGTGCCGCGCCTGTTCGAGGTGCTGCGCACGCGCATCGCCAAGGCGATCGAGAAGCAGGGGGCCGTGCCGTCCTGGCTGCTCGCGCGGGCCGAGGCGATGGGCGACCGGCCGAGGCTCTGGCAGCGGCCGATGGACCTGCTGCTCTCCGCCACCATCCGCCGCAAGGTGCGCAGCCGTTTCGGCGGGCGGATGAAGGCGCTGGTCTCGGGCGGGGCGCCGCTCAACCCGGACGTGGGCCGCTTCTTCGCCTCGCTCGGCCTCACCATGCTCCAGGGCTATGGCCAGACCGAGGCGGCGCCGGTCATCTCGTGCAACCGGCCCAAGGCGGGGATCAAGCTCGATACCGTCGGCCCGCCGCTCGACGGCGTCGAGGTCCGCATCGCCGAGGACGGCGAGATTCAGGTTCGCGGCGAACTGGTGATGAAGGGCTATTGGCACAACCCCGAGGAGACGGCCCGCGTGCTGAGCGCGGACGGCTGGCTCTCGACCGGCGACATCGGCCATCTCGACGACAAGGGCCGGCTCGTCATCACCGACCGCAAGAAGGACATCATCGTCAACGACAAGGGCGACAATGTCGCGCCCCAGCGCGTCGAGGGGATGCTGACGCTCCAGCCAGAGATCCTTCAGGCGATGGTGATGGGCGACCGGCGGCCCTATCTGGTCGGCCTCGTCGTGCCCGATCCCGAATGGCAGGCGGATTGGGCGAAGGCGCAGGGGGTGGCCAACGACATCGGCCTGCTCGCGCAGAATCCGGTGTTCCACCGCGCCGTGCAGGCGGCGGTGGACCGGGTGAACGCCGATCTCTCGACCACCGAGAAGGTGCGCCGCGTGCTGGTGGCGGAGGAGGCCTTCACCATCGAGAATGCGCAGCTCACGCCGTCGATGAAGATCCGCCGCCACGTCATCCGCAGCGTCTATGGCGCGCGGCTCGACGGGCTCTACAAGCAGGCCGCCTACTGAGCCTTCTTCACCCGCGGATAGGGGACGAACTCGCCCAGCCCGCAGCCGCCGAAGTCGAAATGGGCGGGCGCGTCGAAGATTCGTATGATGTCGCCGCTACAGATCGAGCCGGTCGGCGTGCGGGTGGAGATGGCGCGGTCGTGGCGCAGGGTGGAGCAGTGGGGGGGCGTGTTGAGATAATCCGGGCCGCCCTTCATCCGGTAGAGGATCGCGCCGGAATCGAAGATCTCGGTGCTGTCGACGCGGGTGAGCGGGATGCAGGAGGTGGGTTTGCCGGGGGTGCGCCCGGCGAGCGCCTGCTCCACCGTCTGCGGGGGAGAGGCCTGCGCGGTGCCGGAAGCCAGCACGGCCAGCAGCGTGGCGAGAGTCAGGATACGCATCGACTCCATCCTTTCTGCGCGAAGGAACGCCCGATTGCGTTCCTATCCCTTGAAGCTGTCCTTGGCGGAGCGGCGTTCGGCCAGTTCCCGCGCGTCGCGCGCGCGCAGGAAGGGATTGGTGGCCCGTTCGAGGGCGATGGTGGAGGGCAGCGTCGGCCGGCCCTCGGCACGCAGCCGCTCGGCGCGCGCCAGCGCCTCGCGCGCGGCCTCGTTGCCGGGCTCGGTTACCACGGCGAAACGCCCGTTGGCGACGGTATATTCATGGCCGCAGCAGACCCGCGTCTCGCCCGGCAATTTGGCAAGTTTGCCAAGAGCGGCGAACATATCCTCGGCCGTCCCCTCGAACAGCCGGCCGCAGCCCATGGCGAACAGCGTATCGCCGGTGAACACCACCGCCTCGCCGGGCAGGTGGATGGCGATATGCCCGGCGGTATGCGCGCCGACGGCGATCACCTGCCCCTCTTGCGCGCCGATGCGGACGGTGTCGCCCTCCTCGACCACCCGGTCGAGCGTCGGGATGCGGCCCTGTTCGGACGGGCCGGTGATGGTGGCGCCGGTGGCTTCCCGGATCGCGGCGTTGCCGCCGACATGATCGGGATGCCAGTGGGTGTTCCACACCTGCGTGATGCGCCAGCCCCGCGCGTCGGCCGCGGCGAGCACGGGCGCCGCCTCGCCGGGGTCGACCGCCACCGTCTCGCCGCTTCGGGCGTCGTGCATCAGCCACACATAATTGTCGCTGAGCGCGGGGACGGGGACGATCTCCAGCATCATGGCGCTTACCAGCTTCCCGTATTGGGCATCGAGGCCCAGGGCTCGGCCGGGGGCAGGCGATCGCCAGCCTGAAGCAGCTCGATCGAGATATTGTCGGGCGTGCGGATGAAGGCCATGTGGCCGTCGCGCGGCGGGCGGTTGATGGTGATGCCGGCGTCCATCAGCTTGCTGCACAGCGCATAGATATCGTCGACGCGATAGGCGAGGTGGCCGAAATTGCGGCCGCCGTCATAGCCCTTCTCGTCCCAATTGTGGGTCAGCTCCACCTCGGCCGCCTCGTCGCCGGGGGCGGCGAGGTAGATCAGCGTGAAGCGGCCCTGCTCGCTTTCCATGCGGCGGGTCTCCTTCAGGCCGAGCAGCTCGAAGAAGCGGATCGTCTCGGCCGGGTCCGAGACGCGGATCATGGTGTGCAGATACTTCATGCCACCAATCTAGGCTTCGGCGGGGGCCTTGTGAACCTCAGCGGCCGGGTTTCGGCGCAGGCTTGGGCGCGCCCTCGCCGGTGGCGTCGAGATTGGCGCGGGCGGATTTCGCGACGTCGCTCTGCGGATCGGCGGCGACCGCGCGGGACCATTGTACGCGGGCATCCTCCATATTGCCGTTGGTCGCGGCGATATTGCCCGCCTCATAGAGCACGTCCGCCTCGTTGGGTGCGCGCAGCATCGCTTCCTTGATGTCGGAGGTGGCGCGGCTGCCGTCGCCCATGCGCCGCGCGAGCGTGGCGGAAAGCAGCCAGGCCATCGGATCGGCAGGGACGAGCGCCAGCGCGTCGTTCATGTCGGTGCGCGCGGCGGGGAGGTCTCCGGCGGCGACATCGGCGCGGGCCCGGTCGAGATAGGCCTCGCCCTTCATCTGTTCGGCAAGCGCGGGGTCGGCGAGCGCGCTCGACAGCGCGGCGCGGGCGCGGGCGGTGTCGCCGGCCGCCAGCGCGGCGTTGCCGGCCGAGACCCAGTAGCTCGCGGCCGTGCGATCGTGCGTCTTGGTGGCGATGTCGGCGGCGGCGGTGAAGGCATCGGCAGCGCCCTTCCAGTCCTCGGTGGCGCTGCGCGCGATGCCGAGGCAGTGCGCCGCCAGCGCGCCGCCGCCCGAGGCCGCCCATGCCGTCGCGAGCTGCGCCGCGGCGGCGGGATCGGTGTCGCTCTGCTTGATGCACTCCTGATAGCGCGCCTGCGGGCTGCGCGTGTCGGCCGGGCCGGTGTGCGCCGGAGCCGGAGCGGCGGCCAGCAGCAGGGCGAGGGCGGGGATCACAGGCTCTCCATCAGCGATTCCACCGTGCGCTCCAGCAAAATGAGGTCATGCGGGCGCGACAGGCGATGATCGCCGTCCTTGACGAGGATGGTCTGCACATCGGCTGAACGGACGAGCGCCGCGATCCGCCCGGACACCCAGGGCGGCACGTCGGCGTCGGCCTCGCCATGGAGCAACCGCATCGGCCCGTCGAAGGCGATCGGCGCGTGAAGCAGGCGGAGTGCTTCGGCCGATTGCCAGAAGCCCTTGGTCGTCACCATCGGCGCGCCATAGGGGGAGGGCTGCTCCAGCCGCCCATCGCGCAGGATCGTCATCTTCTCGTCCTGCGAATAGCCCCAGTCCGAGAAATCGGGCGCGGCCGCGATGCCGACCAGCGCGCGCACCCGGTCCGGCCGGGCCAGCGCCACCAGCAGCATCAGCCAGCCGCCCATCGACGAGCCGACCACCACCAGATCGCCCTCGCACGCATCGACGATCGCCAGCGCATCGTCGCGCCAGCGGGCGAGCGTGCCCTCCTCGAAGGCACCCTCGCTCTCGCCGGTGCCCGAATAGTCGAAGCGGATCATGGCGTGGCCGGTTCGCTCGGCCCAGGCGTCGAGCGCCACCGCCTTGCCGCCCATCATGTCGGAGGCATAGCCGGGCAGGAACAGCAGCGCCGGCCCGTGCCCGCCGCGAAAGCGCACGGCGAGGCGGCGGCCGTCCCTCGTTGTGATGAAGCGCGGGGGCTCCGCGCCGGTCAGATCACCCATCCGCCGGTGCGCATCTCGATGGTGGCGTCGCGCTTGGCGCCGCGCGAGCGGACCAGCTTCTGGTGGAGATGGTTGATCGTCTCGCTGCCGCGCGTCTTGAACAGGGCGGGCACGAGCGCATGGACGAGGCAGGCGATGCCGCCGCCGATCATCGCGAAGCCGTAGCCCGAGGCATGGCGCATATGCTCGCCATAGGTCTCGCCCACATCGGCGGGATGATCGAGGAACAGCTTATCCAGCATCGCGCGATTCCTTAGTGACTGACGCGGGAAGCGGCGCACCGCTTCCGACCGTCATTATCCTATGCTTGCGTGTCGAGGTCCAGCCGCTCCCTCGGAGGAGTGAGCGCGCCCTCCCATTTGGCAACCACGGCGGTGGCCACCGCATTGCCGATCACGTTGGTGCCCGAACGGCCCATGTCGAGGAACTGGTCGACCGCCAGCACGAGCAGCAGCCCGGCCTCGGGGATGTGGAAATGCCCCATCACGGCGGCGATCACGACGAGGCTGGCGCGCGGCACGCCGGCCATGCCCTTCGACGTCACCATCAGGATCAGCACCATCAGGATCTGCTGCCCGATCGAGATGTCGATGCCATAGGCCTGCGCGATGAACAGGGTCGCGAAGGTCATGTAGATCATCGAGCCGTCGAGGTTGAACGAATAGCCCAAGGGCAGCACGAAGCTGGCGATGCGGCGGGGCACGCCGAAGACTTCCAGGGCCTCCAAGAGGCGCGGATAGGCCGCTTCCGACGAGGCGGTGGAGAAGGCGAGCAGGGTCGGCTCGCGGATCAGCCGCACGAGCGAACGCGCGCGTCCGCCCAGCATCACGAAACCCGCGCCGATCAGCACCGCCCACAGCACGCCAAGCGTCAGGTAGAAGCTGCCGACGAAGCGCCCGAAGGTGAGCAGGATGCCGGCACCGTTGATCGCCACCGCATGGGCGATGGCGGCGAACACCGCGATCGGCGCGACGCGCATCACATAGTCGGTGATCTTCAGCATCACCGCGACCAGCGCCTCGATGCCGGCGACCAGCGGCTTGCCCTTCTCGCCGACCGCCACCAGCGCCACGCCCATGAACACCGAGAAGACGACGATCGGCAGGATGTCGTTGTTGGCCATCGCCTCGGTGATCGAGGCGGGGACGATGTGGACGAAGAAATCGTGGAGGTTGAAGCCCTTGGCATCGAGCCCCATGCCCTCGCCGGTCGGCGGAAGGGCAAGGCCGGTATGCGCGCCCGGCTGGAGCAGGTTGACCATGATGAGGCCGAGCGTCAGCGAGACGAGGGTTGCGCCGAGGAACCAGCCGAGCGTGCGCGCCCCGATCCGCCCGAGCGCGGACGTATCCCCCATATGGGCGATGCCGACCACCAGCGTGGAGAAGACCAGCGGCGCGATGATCATCTTGATCAGTCGCAGGAACAGGTCGGTCGGGATGGTGAGATAGCCCGCCCACAGGCTCAGCGCCGGCTCGGCAACGGCCGCATGCATCGCCAGTCCGGCGACGATGCCCAGAACCATGCCGATCAGAATATAGAGGGTCAGGCGTTGCGCCACGGATGCTCCCCGAAATGATAGAGCCGGCACAAGAGGCGAGCAGGCGCCCGCGGTCAACCCATGCTAGAGTGTGCGGTGAAGCGTTATCATCGTGGGTTCAGGTGACAGATCGTTACGGAGGGTCGATGAAGCATCTCGTCTCCCTTGCCCTGCTATTGGCCGCCATGCCGCTCCGCGCGGCCGCGCCGGACGACAGCGTCACCCGTATCAATGCGATGCCCGCGCGTGACGGCTGGTTCGTCTGCGATGCGGTGAGTGGCCCTTATGCGCTGTTCGCCGGAAAGCCGGACGCCAGGGGAGCGAGCATCATCACCTTGCTCGATCGGCGCTCCGGCAAGTTCGACACCCAGAGCTATCAGGTGGGCCCGCCCGATCCGGGGGCGGGGCAGATCCATTGGCCGCTGTCGCGGGGCGCGCAGGTCGTCGGCGACGTGCATGGCGTCAATCCCGAGATGATCGACGGCGGCGACGCGACCGTGCCGCCGATCGTCGAGGTAAAGCTCGACGACAAGCAGCTCTCCTGCCGCTGGCTGGCGCATACGCGTTTCATCGGCGTCGATTCGCGCCGCAGCGTGGTGGTGACCGAGACGACGCAGGGGCTCGTCTACCAGAGCTTCGATTTCCTCAAGCGCGGGCCGGTGACGCGCCCAGACGGCGTGCAGCAGAGCAACAAGCCGACGCTGCGCCTGCTCGGCGGATCGGAGATCGTCGGCGCGCGGGGCGGCTTCCGCTTCGCCAATGCCGATTTCGTCTATTTCGTCCAGCGCCCCCGCAGGACCGAGCCGGCCGCCATCCTCGTCACCCAGCGCGGCAGGCTGGCGCACACCGAGCGGCTGGTGGGCTTCACTTATGCCCCGCCGATCGGCCGCGCGCCCGAGAAGCTGAGCGCCGCGCTCGATGCCGGCGCCGTCTGGTCCGGCGAGGGGCTGGAGGCCTGCCGCGCCAGGTCGGAAGGGATCGGCGAATGCCTGATCGAGCAGATGCGCAAGGGCGGCGCGTCGCTGGGTTCGATCGCCTTCAGCCAGAAGCTCGTGGCGGCGGGGGACCCCGGCTATGTATCCGCCTGGAAGCAGGTGGGGCCGATCGGTGTCGCCACGGTCACCTATCCCTTTCGCGCCAACACCAACATGGCGACCGTCCTCGTCCCCGCCGCCGGCGATCCGATCCTCGCCGACGCTTATGAGCTGACCGCCGAGGACAAGGCGCGCGCCGACTATCGCGCCGCGCAGGCCGAGCATCCGGATGCCTTCCCGGTCCCGCCGGGCGACGTGTCGTTCGGCAAGACGCCTTCCGGCAACCTGCGTGTGCTGCTGACCACGCCCACCGCCGTCTGCCACGCCTGCGCGCCGGCGGGATCGATCGTCGTCGGCTTTGATTTCGACGCCGCGGGACATTATCTCGGAGCGGGAGTCATCGCCGTCGCCTGATCGGTGACGGGGCGACTTGCCTCCATCATGACCACGCGGGTAAGCGACATCGGTCGTTTCCCTATCTCATCGAGAGTCTTTTCCATGTCCGCGATGCTCAAGATCACGCTGCCCGACGGTTCCGTCCGTGAGGTGGCTCCGGGGACTACCCCGGCGGACATCGCGGCGGCGATCGGGCCGGGCCTCGCCAAGGCAGCGATCGCGGCCAAGGTCGACGGGGAACTCCGCGACATCACGCGCCCGCTGGAGGTCGATGCGCAGCTCGCGCTGGTGACGGCGAAGGACGAGGCCGACGCGCTCGAACTCGCCCGGCACGACTATGCGCACCTTCTGGCGGAGGCAGTGCAGAGCCTGTTCCCCGGCACGCAGATCACGTTCGGCCCCGCGACGGACGACGGCTTCTATTACGACTTCGCGCCCAAGGATCGCCCCTTCACCGAGGAGGATCTGCCGGCGATCGAGGCCGAGATGCGCAAGCTGATCGCCGCCGACAAGCCGCTGAAGCGCGAAGTCTGGACGCGCGAGGCGCTGATCGCGCGCTGGACGGCTGAGGGCGAGACCTTCAAGGCCGAGTGGGCCGCCGAGCTTCCCGAGAATGAGGAGCTGACGGTCTATTGGTCCGGCGGCGACTGGCTCGACATGTGCCGTGGCCCGCACCTCGCCTCGACCGGCAAGCTCGACCCGCAGGCGTTCAAGCTGACGCGCGTGTCGGGCGCGTACTGGCGCGGCGACCAGAAGAACGCGATGCTCTCGCGCATCTATGGCACGGGCTGGCTCAACAAGAAGCAGCTCGACCAGCACCTCACGCGCCTCGAGGAGGCCGCCAAGCGCGACCACCGCAAGATCGGGCAGGAGATGGACCTGTTCCACCTCCAGTCCGAGGCGCAGGGCTCGGTGTTCTGGCATCCCAACGGCTTCGTCCTGTGGCGCCAGCTCGAGGCTTATATGCGCCGCCGTCTCGACGGCGCGGGCTATGTCGAGGTGAAGACCCCGCAGCTCATGGACGCGCGCCAGTGGGAGCAGTCGGGCCACTGGGGCAAGTATCGCGAGAACATGTTCGTCGTGCCCGACGAGATCCCCAACACCGACGAGGACGGCCCCGTCCTCTCCGGCAAGGGCGACCTGATGGCGCTCAAGCCGATGAACTGCCCGGCGCACGTCCTGATCTTCCGTCAGGGCATCAAGTCCTATCGCGACCTGCCGATCCGCATGGCCGAGTTCGGCTGCTGCCATCGCAACGAGCCGCACGGCGCGCTGCACGGCATCATGCGCGTCCGCCAGTTCACGCAGGATGACGCGCATATCTTCGTGCGCGAGGACCAGCTCGTCGCCGAGATCAGCCAGTTCTGCGACCTGCTCGACAGCGTCTACAAGGACCTGGGCTTCGACAATTACGCCATCAAGCTGGCGCTGCGCCCCGACAAGCGCTTCGGCTCGGAAGAGATGTGGGACAAGGCCGAGCAGACGCTGCGCGACGCCGTCGCCGCCTCGGGCCGCGCGACCGAAGAGTTCGGCTGGGAGGAACTGCCGGGCGAGGGCGCCTTCTACGCGCCCAAGCTCGAATTCCACCTGACCGACGCGATCGGCCGCACCTGGCAGGTCGGCACGATTCAGGCGGACACGGTGCTGCCCGAGCGTCTCGACGCGTCCTATGTCGGCGAGGACGGCAACCGTCATCGCCCGGTGATGCTCCACCGCGCCATCCTCGGCACGTTCGAGCGCTTCATCGGCATCCTGATCGAGCATCATGCCGGCCGCTTCCCGCTCTGGCTGGCGCCGGTGCAGGCGGTGGTGGCGACGATCGTGTCGGACGCCGATGGCTATGCGGAGGAAGTGGCCGCCACGCTGCGCGCGGCCGGCATCCGAGTCGAGACCGACCTGCGCAACGAGAAGATCAACTACAAGGTGCGCGAGCATTCGCTGGCGAAGGTTCCGTACCTGCTGGTCCTCGGCAAGCGCGAGGCGGAGGAGCGCACCGTGGCGCTGCGTCCGCTCGGCGCCGACGCCAAGCAGGAGGTGATCGGCCTCGACGCGCTGGTCGAGCGTCTGAAGCGGGAAGCGCTGGCGCCCGACCTCGCGCGGTGACCGGCCTCGCGCCGACGCTCGCGGTCTATCTGGCGGCGGCCCTCGCGGAGATCGGGGGCTGCTTCGCCTTCTGGTCGTGGATGCGGTCCGGCGCGAGCGTCTGGTGGCTGGCGCCGGGAATCGCCTCGCTCTGCCTGTTCGGCTGGCTCCTCACGCTGGCCGAGCCTTCGGCGGCTGGGCGGGCCTATGCGGCCTATGGCGGCATCTATGTGTTGTGCGCCGTGGCGTGGATGGTTCTGGTCGAACGGGTGCCAGTAACGCGCGCGGATGTGGCGGGTGTGCTACTATGCCTTACAGGATGTGTGGTGATCCTTGTCGGGCGGCGTTGAGTACGGCTTCCGTTCTGCCTCATGAATCACTATATCGCCGACGTTCAGGCGACAAACAGGAGAAGCCGCTATACGACCGCCGATGATGCGCCGCCCGCTGGGCGCGCCCCCGATGCCTCTGAATGGCCCCCGCTTTGATGAATTCATCAACGTGCCCAAGGTGCGCGTGATCGATGAGGCGGGCGAGAATCTGGGCGTGATGTACACGCGCGAGGCGATCGAGCAGGCGCATGAGATGGGCCTCAATCTGGTCGAGGTTTCTCCCAACGCCGATCCGCCCGTGTGCAAGTTCCTCGATGTGGGCAAGCACAAGTACGAGGCGCAGAAGAAGGCCAACCTCGCCCGCAAGAGCCAGAAGACGCAGGAGATCAAGGAGATCAAGATGCGTCCGAACATCGACGATCACGATTATCAGACCAAGATGAAGAAGATCGTCGAGTTCATCGAGGAAGGCGACAAGGTCAAGTGCACGCTCCGCTTCCGTGGGCGTGAGCTGGCGCATGGCCAGCTCGGCATGCAGGTGCTCCAGCGCGTGCAGGCCGACGTGGCGGAGATCGCCAAGGTCGAGCAGTTCCCGCGCATGGAAGGCCGTCAGATGCTGATGGTCATCGCGCCGAAGTAAGCCTGATGTCCGGGGTCCGGGGCATATGCCGGACCCCGCTCAGCCCCGTGCCCGGCGGGCTATGTGGGTGGCGAGCTTCTCGTCCATCCAGCGGAAGGCGAGACCCAGGCCCGCAAAGAACAGCGCCATCAGCGCCATGTTCACGGCTACGCGCGCCGCACCCAGCTTCGCCACGTTGAGGAACGGGTAGGGATACCAGCCCGTCGCCACCCCGTGCGCGATCGTCCAGCCGCCATAGGCGAGCGGATAGATCAGCCAGCGCCAGTGCGCCGTCCGCCCGATCCCGCCATGCGGGTGGAACAGCACCCATCCGCCCAGCCACAGCGCCGGCACGAGCTGGTGCACCAGCAGATTGCCCCACCAGCCGAGCGGCGTCAGCGGATGCAGCCCGGCCAGCAGGAGCTGGAAGATCACCGCCACCACGGTGATGTAGACTGACACGGCCGTCCGCGTCGTCGGCCGCCGTGCCCAGCGGTGGAGCGCGCCCGTCCGCTGCGCGAGGCCGACGCTCGCCACCATCACCAGCGCATTGGTGAGGATGGTGAAGAAGCTCAGATAGATCAGCGTCCGTTCCGCGAGCTGCCCCGGATGGCCGCTGATCGTCACCTTGTACTCGATGCCGAGCCCGGCCAGCGCCAGCGCCGCCGTCACGGCGTGCCAGAGCCGGGGAAAGCTCACGCCTCGGGTTCCCATAGCTCGATCGCCAGACCCTCCGGGTCGTGGATGCGGGCGAAGCGGCCGACGCCCGGCATGTCCCATTCAGGCCGCCGCTCGACCTCGATTCCGGCGGCGGTGAGTCCGGCGGCGAGATCGTCCAGCCCCTCGACCCGCAGGTTGAGCATCCATTGCCGGTCGGCCGGGAAATAGTCGGTGTCGGCGGAGAAGGGGGCGAAGACGGTGGGGCCGGCCTGTTGCGACCAGACCGACATCCCGCCCGCGTCGATGCCGAGATGCGTCTTGTACCATGCGGCGAGTCCCTCTGGATCGCGCGCGCGGAAAAAGAGTCCGCCGATTCCGGTCACGCCCATATCTGCCCCCTTTTTTCGTCGTTCAGGCTACCTCGTTCAGAACCTCGCCGGCCGCCGCCGCCAGCAGGCGCCGCTCGAGCGCCTTCAGCCGCTGCGTGCCCGACAATTTGTCGCCGGTCAGATCGGTCAGGTAGAAAGTGTCGACCGCGCGCTCGCCATAGGTGGCGACGTGGCTCGAATGGATCGTCACCTTCGACTGGAACAGCGCATAGGCCAGCGCATGGAGCAGCGCCGGCCGGTCGCGCGCGTTGACCTCGATCACGGTGAAGCGGTTGGAGGCCTTGTTGTCGATCAGCACCACCGGCTCGATGTCGAAGGCGTCGGCGCGGATGCGGGGCAGCGGCTTGGCGGCCAGCCGGTCGGCCAGCCGGGTGCGGTTGGCGAGCGCATCCTCGATCGCGGCGCGCAGGCGGACCAGCCGCTCGGGATCGTCGAAGGGGCGGCCGAACGGGTCCTGCACGAGGAAATTGTCGATCGCCATGCCGTCGCGCGTCGTGTGGATGCGCGCATCGATGATGTTGCCGCCCGCCACATGGATGGCGCCGGCGATGCGGTAGAACAGGCCCGGATGGTCCGAGGCGTAGACCGCCACAAGAGTCGCCTCGCGCGCGGCGTCGGCGGTGGTGGTGATCGAGAGGGCCTCCCGCGCGTCATCGGCGGCGGCGATGGCGCGGGCGTTGGCCTCGAGGATGTCGGGCGCCTCGGCCACCCAGTAGCTGTCCGGCATCCGCGCGGCGAAGGCGGTGAAGCGAGCCTCGTCCCAGCCGAGCGCGGTGCGGGTCTGCGCCTGCTTGCCCTCGATCCGCTCGCGCCGGCCTTTCTGCTTGTGGCCGAGGCGGATCACCTCTTCGGCCGCCTCGTAGAGATCGCCGAGGAGCTGGCGCTTCCAGCCGTTCCACACGCCCGGCCCGACGGCGCGGATATCGACGATGGTGAGCAGCAGGAGAAGCCGCAGCCGCTCCGGCGACTGCACCTGCTCGGCGAAATCGAGGATGGTCTTGAAGTCGGAAAGGTCGCGCTTGAAAGCGGTGGCCGACATCAGCAGATGCTTGGCGACCAGCCACGCCACCATCTCCGTCTCGGCGGGGGTGAGGCCGAGACGCGGCCCGAGCTTCATCGCCACCTCGGCGCCGAGCACCGAATGGTCGCCGCTTCGCCCCTTGGCGATGTCGTGGAACAGCACCGCGACATAGAGCACGCGCCGCGCGACGATCTGGTGGATGAGCTCGGTTGCGATCGGATGGTCGGCGATCAGCTCGCCTTTCTCGATGCGGTTCAAGAGCTCGATCGCGTGGATGGTGTGTTCGTCCACCGTGAAATGGTGGTACATGTCGAACTGCATCTGCGCCACGACGCGGCCGAAATCGGGCATGAAACGGCCGAACACGCCCGCCTCGTTCATCCAGCGCAGCACCATGCCGGGGGTGCGGGGGCTGGTCAGCACCTCCATGAACAGCGCGTTGGCGCGCGGATCGTCGCGCACACCATCGGCCATTTTCGCGTCGCGCGAGGCCTGGCGCATGGTGAGCGGGTGGATCTCCAGCCCGTGCCGGTCGGCCAGCGTGAAGAGTTCGAGCAGGCGCACCGGGTCTTCGGCGAAGAAGCCGTCCGACGGGGTGGCGAGCCGGCCGCGATCGATCACGAAGCCGTCGAGCTTGCGCGGGCGCCGGCGGCTGACGATCGCGGGCATGGCGAAGCGCCGGCCCCGGCGCGCCGAGGCCTCGTCGAGATGGGCGAGGAAGACGCCGGTGAGCGAGCCCACCATCTTCGCCGTCAGGAAATAATGCTGCATGAAGCGCTCGACCGCCGAGCGGCCGGGGCGGTCATTATAGCGCATCCGGTGGGCGACATCGCGCTGGAGGTCGAAGGTCAGCCGGTCCTCGGCGCGGCGCGCGAGGATGTGGAGATGGCAGCGCACCGCCCACAGGAAATTGTCCGCGCGCTGGAACTGCTTCAGCTCCTCGCGGGTGAGGAGCCCGGCATCGACCAGTTCGGGCACGGAGCGCACCTCGAACATATATTTGCCGATCCAGAAGAGCGTGTGGAGGTCGCGAAGCCCGCCCTTGCCCTCCTTGCAATTGGGCTCGACGACATAGCGGCTGTCGCCCATGCGGTGGTGCCGCTCGTCGCGCTCGGCGAGCTTCTCCGTGACGAAGGTGCGCGCCGTGCCCTGCATCACCTCCACCTCGAAGCGGCGCTTTGCCTCGTCGTAGAGCGCGGCATCGCCCCAGACGAAGCGGCCTTCGAGGAGGGCCGTGCGGATGGTGAGGTCGGCCTTCGACATCTTCACCATCTCGTCGAGCGAGCGGCTCGAATGGCCGACCTTCAGCCCCAGATCCCAGAGCAGATAGAGGATCGTCTCGATCACCTGCTCGGCCCAAGCGGTCTGCTTCCAGGGGGTGAGGAAGCCGATGTCGACGTCCGAATGGAGCGCCATCTCGGCGCGGCCATAGCCGCCCACCGCCATCAGCGTCAGCCGCTCGCCGGTCGTGCGGTTGCTGAACGGGAGGAGCCGCTCGGTGGCGAGATCGAAGGTGATGCGCAGGATCTGGTCGGTGAGGAAGGCGTAGCTCGCCGAAATCTCATGCCCCCGCGAGGGATGCTCGGAGAGGCGGCGCGCAATCTCCTCGCGCCCCTTGTTGAGCGCCTCGCGGAGCAGCAACGTCGCCTCGCGCTTCAACACCGCCGGATCGTCGGGCAGCGCCGCGATCGCGTCGGCGAGCTTACGGCGATCGACGATCGCGCGGCGGCTGGGCAGGCTTTCGAAGCGGGAGACCATGGCCCAAGATGTAGCGCGTTGGCGGGGGAGCGCCAGCCTCGCGTTCAGCCGGCGGCGAGGCCTTTCAGCCGATAGACCAGCTCCAGCGCCTCGCGGGGGGAGAGCGCGTCGGCATCGACGGCGGTGAGTGCCTCGCGCAGCGGATCGACGGCCTCCGCCTCGCGCTCGACGGCGGCGGCGAAAAGGGGAAGCTCGTCGAGCCCCGCCGCGATGCCGCCCGTCTTCTCGCGGCCCTTCTCCAGCCGGGCCAGCACGTCCTTGGCGCGCGCCAGCACCGGCTTGGGGAGCCCGGCGAGCCGCGCCACGGCGAGGCCGTAGCTTCGGTCCGCCGCGCCCTGCGCCAGCTCGTGGAGGAGGACGAGATCGCCCTTCCACTCCTTGGCGCGGACATGGTGGAGCGAGAGCGCGTCCAGCCGCTCGGCCAGCCGGGTCAGCTCATGATAGTGCGTGGCGAACAGGCAGCGGCAGCGGTTAGCCTCGTGCACCGCCTCCACCACCGCCCAGGCGATGGCGAGGCCGTCATAGGTCGAGGTGCCGCGCCCGACCTCGTCGAGGATGACGAAGGAGCGCTCGGTCGCCTGCGAGAGGATCGCGGCGGTCTCGATCATCTCGACCATGAAGGTCGAGCGGCCGCGCGCGAGATTGTCCGACGCGCCGACGCGGCTGAACAGGCGGTCGACCAGCCCGAGTTTGGCGATGTTCGCCGGCACATAGCTCCCGGCCTGCGCCAGCACCGCGATCAGCGCGTTCTGGCGCAGGAAGGTCGATTTGCCGCCCATGTTCGGCCCGGTGACGAGCCACAGCCGCGATGGCTCGGTGAGCGTGCAGTCATTGGCGACGAAGCGCTCGCCGGTCGCGGCGACGGCGGCCTCGACGACGGGGTGGCGGCCACCCTCCACCTCGAAACAGGCCTCTGGCACGACTTCGGGGCGACACCAGCCGCCCTCGATCGCACGCTCGGCCAGCGCTGCGGAAACGTCGAGCCGGGCGATGGCGTCGGCGGTAGCGGCGATGGGGTCGCGGTGCGAGAGGGCGAGGTCGATCAGCTCTTCGAGATGCGCCTGCTCGGCGGCGAGCGCGTGGGCGCCGGCCTGCGACACCTTGGTGGCGAGCTCGTGCAGCTCGGGCGCGTTGAAGCGGACGACGCCGGCCAGCGTCTGGCGGTGGGTGAAGCCGGACTCCGCCTTCATCAGCGGATCGGCGAACTTGGCGCCGACCTCGATATGATAGCCGAGCACGCCGTTATGGCGGATTTTCAGGCCCGAGATGCCGGTCTGCTCGCGATATTTCGCCTCCAGCGCGGCGATGGCGCGGCGGCCGTCGCCAGCGAGGCCGCGCAGATCGTCGAGCGCGGCGTCGAAGCCTTCCGCGATGAAGCCGCCGTCCGACGCATCGATCGGCGGCGTCTGGACGAGCGCGTGGGTGAGCTTGTCGACCAGCGCGCCATGGCCGCGCAAGCTCGGCAGGAGGGCCGTCAGGAGCGCGGGCGGGCCTTCGAGACGGTCGAGCAATTCGTGCAGGTCGCGCGCACCGGCGAGGCCGTCGCGGAGCTGGCCGAGATCGCGGGGTGAACCGCGTCCTGCCACGAGGCGGCCGAGCGCGCGGCCGATATCGGGCAGCGCGCGCAGCGATCCGCGCAGCCGGTCGCGCAGGCCCCCGTCCTCGACGAAGCGGCCGACCAGATTCAGCCGGGCCTCGATTCCGATGGCGTCATGAAGTGGGGCCGAGATGTCGGCGGCGAGCAGGCGGGCGCCGGCCCCGGTCACCGTGCGGTCGATGCTATCGAGCAGACTGCCCTTGCGCTCGCCGCCTTGCGTGCGCGTGAGTTCGAGGCTTTCGCGCGTCGCCGCGTCGATCGCCATATGGTCTTCGGCGGTGCGCGGGGCGGGGGGCTGGAGGAAGGTCGTGCCCCCCTGCGCGGCGCGGTCGAGATAGGCGAGGAGCCCGCCTGCCGCCGCCAGCGCCGGCCGGTCGAACGAGCCGAAGCCGTCGAGCGTCGCCACGCCGAAGCGGGCCTTCAGCAACCGCTCGCCCTCGGCGCTGGCGAAGGTGGAGCGCACCGTCGCGACGGCATCGTCTGGGCCGATTTCCGACCCTTCGGCCACCACCACCTCGGACGGCCCCAGCCGTGCCAGCTCGGCATCGAGGCCCGTCGCCGCGACCGAGGCCAGCTCGAAACGCCCCGTCGAGATATCCGCTGCCGCGAGCCCGATCCGCCCGCCCTGCTCGGCGAGCGCCACCAGCCAGTTGGCGCTGCGGCTGTCGAGCAGCGTCTCTTCGGTCAGCGTGCCGGCGGTCACGAGGCGGATGATCTTGCGCGCCACCAGCGCCTTCGAGCCGCGCGCCTTTTTCGCCTGCTCGGGCGTCTCGACCTGCTCGGCGACGGCGACGCGGTGCCCCGCCTTGATGAGCCGCGCCAGATAGGCGTCGGCGGCATGGATCGGCACGCCGCACATCGGCACGCCGTCGCCGCGCTGGGTGAGCGCGATGTCGAGGCAGGCCGCCGCGATCTTGGCATCCTCGAAGAACAGCTCGAAGAAGTCGCCCATGCGATAGAACAGCAGGCAATCCGGCGCTTCCGCCTTCAGCCCGTGATATTGCGCCATCATCGGCGTCTGCGCGCCGGCCTGCTGTGCTGCGGTTGCCATCGTCTGGCGTCGATATCGGCTTTCGTGAAAATGAGAAGACGCTTTGCCTTGTGGCGCGCGGTCCGATGCCGCATTGGGGCCAAAACGAACATCGGGAGAGACGTCCATGGCCGAGCGCCTACAGTTTTCCGAGCGCGAGGCGCTGCTGTTCCATTCGCAGGGGCGCCCCGGCAAGATCGAGATCGTCGCCACCAAGCCGATGGCCACCCAGCGCGATCTGGCGCTGGCTTACTCGCCGGGCGTCGCGGTTCCGGTGAAGGCGATCGCCGCCGATCCCGATACTGCTTACGACTATACCGCCAAGGGCAATCTGGTGGCCGTCATCTCGAACGGCACGGCGATCCTCGGCCTCGGCAATCTCGGCGCGCTGGCGTCCAAGCCGGTGATGGAAGGCAAGTCGGTGCTGTTCAAGCGCTTCGCCGACATCGACTCGATCGACCTCGAACTGGCGACCGAGGATGTCGACCGCATCATCAACGCGGTCGAGCTGATGGAGCCGAGCTTCGGCGGCATCAACCTCGAGGACATCAAGGCGCCCGAATGCTTCGTGATCGAGCAGACTTTGCGCGAGCGGATGAACATCCCGGTTTTCCATGACGACCAGCACGGCACCGCGATCATCTCGGCCGCCGGCCTCATCAACGCCGCGCATCTGACCGGGCGGCGGCTGGAGGACTTGAAGATCGTCGTCAACGGCGCGGGCGCGGCCTCGATCAGCTGCACCGAGCTGGCCAAGGCGCTGGGCGTGAAGCCGAACAACGTCATCCTCTGCGATTCCAAGGGCGTGATCTACAAGGGCCGCACCGAGGGCATGAACCAGTGGAAATCGGCCCACGCCGCCGAGACCACCGCGCGCACGCTCGACGAGGCGATCGAGGGCGCGGACGTGTTTTTCGGCCTGTCGGTCGCGGGCGCGCTCACCAAGGACATGGTGAGGAAGATGGCCAAGAAGCCGATCATCTTCGCCATGGCCAACCCGGACCCGGAAATCCTGCCCGAGGACGCGCTGGAGGCCGCCCCCGACGCGATCATCGCCACCGGCCGGTCGGACTATCCGAACCAGGTCAACAATGTGCTCGGCTTCCCCTTCATCTTCCGCGGCGCGCTCGATGTGCGGGCGACCACGATCAACGAGGAGATGAAGGTCGCGGCGGCCAAGGCGCTGGCCGATCTCGCGCGCCAGCAGGTGCCCGAGGAAGTGGCGGCGGCCTATGGCGTCGCGCACAGCTTCGGGCCGGACTACATCATCCCCGCGCCGTTCGATCCGCGCCTGATCGAGCTGGTGCCCTCTGCGGTTGCGCAGGCGGCGATGGACACCGGCGTCGCGCGCAAGCCGATCGCCGACATGGCCGCCTATCGCGAGCAGCTGAAGGCGCGGCTCAATCCGACGACCTCGGTGCTCACCTCGGTCTATGAGACGGCGCGCGCCAACCCCAAGCGCGTGCTGTTCGCGGAAGGCGAGGAGGAGGTGGTGCTGCGCGCTGCCATCGCCTTCCAGCAGGGCGGCTATGGCATCCCCGTGCTGATCGGCCATGACGATGTGCATGACCGGCTGAAGGCGCTGGGCGTCGACGATCCGTCGGGCTTCGAGCTGCACAACAGCCGTCGCGCGCCGTTCCGGGCCGAGATGGTCGACCGGCTCTACGAGAAGCTCCGCCGCAAGGGCTTCCTGCGCCGCGACGTGGAACGGATGGTCAACCGCGATCGCAACATCTTCGGCGCGCTGATGGTCGAGATGGGGCTGGCCGACGTGATGGTGACGGGCGTGACGCGCCACTTCCGCCAGACGCTCGACGAGGTGCGCCGCGTGATCGACTGCGCCGAAGGGCATCACCCCTTCGGCATCCATCTGCTGGTCGGCCGCAACCATTCGGTGTTCATCGCCGACACCACGGTGATCGAACGCCCCACCGCCGAGCAGCTCGCCGACATCGCCGAGCAGACCGCCGAGGTTGCCCGCCGCATGGGGCAGGAGCCGCGCGTGGCATTCCTCTCCTACTCGACCTTCGGCAATCCGACGGGCGACTGGCTGGGCAATATCCGCGAGGCGGTGGCCGTGCTCGACGGGCGCGGGGTGAGCTTCGAATATGAGGGCGAAATGGCGCCCGACATCGCGCTCAACCCGAAGATGAAGCAATATTACGAGTTCAGCCGCCTGTCCGGCCCGGCCAACATCCTGGTCATGCCGGGGCTCCAGTCGGCCAATCTCTCGGCCAAGCTGCTCAAGGAGCTGGGCGGCGATGCGATGATCGGGCCGATGCTCGTCAACATGGACAAGCCGGTGCAGATCGCCTCGATGACGTCGACCGCGTCGGAACTGGTGACGCTGGCGGTGCTCGCCGCCGCCGGGATCGCCCGCTAGGCGGTGAGATGCCCCTGCGCGTCCCGGTGGCGCGTGGGGGAGGAGGGCGGCGCGGGTGATCCGCGCCGCGCCTGCCTTTACGGGCGCGAGCCGCCGGTCGGGTTGTCCGAGGTCGGGCCCTGCGTCGCCGCCGCGCCCACCGCGCCGATATTGCCGAACAGCTCCTGGAACAGGCTGCGCTTGCGGCCCAGCGTCGGTGTCTTGTCGGCCGACGGGTGGATCGTCGAGATCTGCTCCAGCCCGGTGCGGTCCACGCCGGTCACGACGCCGGCCTTGTCGAAGTGCACCGCCAGCGCGAGCTGCGTGACCGCCTTCGGCTGGCCGAACGAGAATTGCTGCGTGGAGCGCGACACATAATACCATGTGTTGTCGTCGAACTGCGCGGCGAAGCTGGGATCGCCCAGCGTCTTCTGCACCGATTCGCGGTTATCGACACCCGGCTGCACCGAGGCGACCAGGGCGCGGTCTACCACATAGCCCTGATGGCCGCGCATTTCCGCGCAACCCGAAAGACCCGCGGCCAGCGCGAGGGCGGCCGTGGCCATCACCCCAACGCGACGCTTGCTGGCCGTCATTCGTATCTCCTCCACCTGCCGGGGGAGCCCTCTTCCCGGCCCAAGACCAAGCGCCATTGCATCGGCGTTCAAGCCGCTCAATATGCCGTGCGCACGCGCCGCACAAGGCGGCATGGGGCAGATGGACAGCGAACGGGGCAGGCGGAATTGGTCACACTCTTCAAGCGTATCCTGGGGCCGCGCGCCGATGCGGACGCGTTCGCCCCGCTCTATGCCGCGATCGTGCGCCGGGCGCGCCTGCCACACTGGTATCGCGACGGCGCGGTGCCCGACACGATCGACGGCCGGTTCGACATGGTGTCGAGCGTGCTGGCGCTGGTGCTGCTCCGGCTGGAGGCACTGGGCGAGCCGGCGCGCGAATCATCAGCGCGGGTGACGGAGCTGTTCATCAGCGACATGGACGGGCAGCTCCGCCAGCGCGGCATCGGCGATCTGGTGGTGGGCAAGCATGTCGGGCGGATGATGAGCCAGCTCGGCGGCCGCCTCACCGCCTATCGCGAGGGGCTGGCCGAGGGGGGAGACCTTGCCGGGGCGATCGACCGCAATATCCACCGGGGCGCCGACGTGCCGGTTGCGGCGCGTATCCATGTCGAGCAGGGGATCAGGGCATTGGTTGCGGCGCTGGCGGTGCGCGACCTCGCCCAGATCCTGACCGGAGATATCGCATGAACAAGGCCCCCGAATTCGCTCGTCCGTTCCGTCTCGACGGCATCGGCGGCGAACCGCGTGCGGTCCATATCGAGGCGGACGAGGCGGAGCGGGCGGCGCTGGCGACGCGCTTCGGCCTCGTCTCGATCGATCAATTGGAAGCGGACGCCACGATCCGCCGCGAGGGCGAGCGGGTGTGGGCCGAGGGCCGCATCCGGGCGCAGGCGGTGCAGAGCTGCGTCGCGACCGGCGATCCGATCCGGGCGCGCGTCGACGAGCCTTTCTCGCTGCGCTTCGATCCCGAGGGCGGCGCGGCCGCCGAGGACGAGGTGGAGCTGGAGGAGTCGGACCTCGACCTGCTCACCTACGAAGGCGGCGCGATCGATCTGGGCGAGGCCGTGGCGCAGGGCTTCGCGCTGGCGCTCGATCCCTTCCCGCGCGTGGCCGATGCCGACACACGGCTCCGGGCGGCCGGCGTCGCCAGCGAGGAGGAAGCCGAGGCGCAGCGCGCGGAGGCGAGCCCCTTCGCCGCGCTCAAGTCCCTCAAGAAGGACTAATAGGCGCCCTTCAGCCGGGTGAGGTGGGCCTGGCTCAGCTCGACCCGGCATTCGAGGCCGGTCGCCTCGCGCGAGCCGGGATCGCGCTCGGCCGTGGCCTCGAAGGCGCACCATTTGTCGCGATAGCTGGTCCACGCCGCCTCGCCTGCGGCGAGCGTCGTCTGAGACGCCCGATCGGCGCGGAGCTTGGCGACGATCACGCGCCGCTCGGCCGCCAGCGCATTGTCGACGCGGGCCTGCGCCGCGCGATAGCAGTCGAGGACATGCGACACGCCGATCGCCGTCTTTGGGCTATGCGCGAGGCAGCGATCCAAAAGCGCATCGCCGGATTTCACCGGCGGTGCGGAAAAGGCGGGAACGGCCAGCAGGGACGCCACCAAAGCCAAGGAACGCATTTCGATCCCCCTTCGCAACGACATGCCTCGTCGTCGCATGATCCGGGCGCGGCCGCAACGGCGCCCCGGAGTCATGGAAAGGAGATGCAACGGGACCGGGGACAGCCCGGCGACCGGCGGACTTAGAACGGAACGTCGTCGTCCAGATCGCTGTCGAACGCGCCGCCCGGACGCGGGGCGCCGCCGGTCGAACCGCCACCGCGCGAGCCGCCACCGAAGCCGCTGCCGCCGAAGCTCGAGCCGCCGCCGAAATCGTCGCCGCCCTGGCCCCATTCGTCGCCGCCCGAACGCTGGCCGCCGCCGAAGCCGCCGCCACCACCGCCCTGGCCGCCGCCGGGGCCGTCGAGCATCACCATCTGGCCGTTGAAGCCCTGCAGCACGATCTCGGTCGTGTAGCGGTCCTGGCCGTTATTGTCCTGCCACTTCCGGGTCTGGAGCTGGCCCTCGATATAGACCTTCGAGCCCTTGCGCAGATAGCGCTCGGCGGTGTTGGCGAGGCCCTCGTTGAAGATCGCGACCGAGTGCCACTCGGTGCGCTCCTTGCGCTCGCCGGTGTTGCGATCCTTCCACGTCTCGGAGGTGGCGATGCGCAGGTTCACCACCTTGCCGCCGTTCTGGAAACTGCGCGACTGGGGATCCTGCCCCAGATTGCCGACGAGGATGACTTTGTTGACGCCGGCCATGTCCGTGCCTTCTTCGTTAGAGTCCGAGCGCGGTGGCTAACCAGAAAGTCGCCCCTGCGGCAAGGTATGCCAGCACGAACAGATAGCCCACCATGAAGGCTGGCCATTTCCACCCATTCGTTTCCCGTCGCGTGACCGCGATCGTCGAGAGGCACTGCGGCGCGAACACGAACCACATCAGGAAGGCCAGCGCGGTCGGCAGCGACCAGTCGCGGCCGAGCTTGCCCGAGAGCGCCTGATCGGTCGCATCCTCATTGTCGCCGGCGTCGATGGCGTAGGTGGTGGCGAGCGCCGCCACGGCCACTTCGCGCGCTGCCATCGCGGGCGGCAGGGCGAGGGCGATATTGTGGTTGAACCCGATCGGCTTGACCACGACCTCGATGCCCGAGGCGATCCGCCCGGCGATCGAATATTCGGTCTGCTTCTGCCCCGCCGGCGCCACCGGATAGGAGGCCAGCACCCACAGGATGATGTTGGAGGCGAGGATGATCGTCCCCGCGCGCTTGAGGAAGATCAGGCAGCGCGTCCACAGCCCCAGCCCGACGTCGCGCAGCGACGGCCGCTGATATTTGGGCATCTCCATCATGAAGCCGTGGCTCGGCCCCTTGGTGACGGTCCGCCTGAGCACCAGCGCGGCGAGCAGCGCGCCGACGATGCCGAGGATGTAGAGCCCGAACAGCACCAGCCCCTGCAAGCCGATCCCCGGCAGCACCCGCCGCGCCGGGATGCACGCGCCGATGACGAGCGTGTAGACCGGCAGACGCGCCGAGCAGGTGGTGAGCGGTGCGATCAGGATGGTGGTGAGGCGATCCTTGGGATCGTCGATGGTACGGGTCGCCATGATGCCGGGCACCGCGCAGGCGAAGCTCGACAGCAGCGGGATGAAGGCGCGGCCGGACAAGCCCACGCGCGCCATCAGCCGGTCCATCATGAAGGCGGCACGGACCATATAGCCCGTCGCCTCCAAGAGCAGGATGAAGAAGAACAGGATCAGGATCTGCGGCAGGAAGGTGATGACCGCGCCCGTGCCCTTGATGACGCCCTGGCTCAGCAGGTTGCGCACGAAGCCCGCCGGCAGCGTCGCGTCGACCCATTTGCCGAGATCGTCGAAGCCCGCGGTGATCGCGTCCATCGGCGCCTGCGCCCAGGCGAAGACCGACTGGAAGATCACGAACAGCAAAGTCGCCAGCAGGATCGGCCCGAAGATCGGATGGAGCGCCACCGAGTCGATGCGGTGGCTCCAGGCGCGGGCGCCATGCTCCTCGGTCGTCGCGGCGAGCGCGATGGCCCGGGCGCGGCGCTGGAGGACGACGATGTCCTCATGGTGGAAGCCGGGGCCGGCCGCGATCTTCTGCACGCCGCCGTCGCCGACCATCTCGGCCATCGCGGCCTTCAGCTCGTCGATCCCGCGCTTGCGCACCGCGACCGTGGGGACCACCGGAACGCCCAGCTCCTTCGACAACCGGGCGGCGTCGATCTTGAGCCCGTCGCGCTCGGCCATGTCGACCATGTTGAGCGCCACCACCACCGGCAGCCCCAGCGCGATGAGCTGGAGCGTAAAGCGCAGGTGGTTGTCGAGATTGGTCGCGTCGACCACGCAGAGGATGGCGCCGGGCAGGCGCTCGCCCTCCTGCTTGCCGAAGAGGACGTCGCGCGTCACCTGCTCATCGGGCGAGGCGGGTTCGAGCGAATAGGTGCCGGGCAGGTCGATCAGCTCGATCGGGCGGCCGTCGGGCAGGCTCATCCGGCCGGCCTTCCGCTCGACGGTGACGCCGGGATAGTTGCCGACCTTCTGGCGGGCGCCGGTCAGCGCGTTGAACAGGGCGCTCTTGCCGGCATTGGGATTGCCGACCAGCGCCACCATCGGTGCGGGGTTCATGCGGCGGTGGCTTCCACCGAAATGGCCTGCGCCTGCGCCCGGCGGAGCGCCACCGTCATGCGGCCGACGCGGCAGGCGATGGGGTCTTTGCCGAAGGGCGCCACATGCACCGCCTCCACCGTCACGCCTTCGTCAAAGCCCAGTTCGCGCAGGCGTTTCGCAGCGGTGTCGGCAAGGTCCGCCCACGCGATCGCCAAAACTTTGGCCGGGCGGTTCAGTGGCAGTTGATCGAGGCGCACGGGCACGAATCCAATTCGACGGAGAAACTCCCCTGCAAGTCATTATCAATTAGTGCCGGGGTGCGCCAGTGCGCGAACGCCCCTTAATGCGCCGGATAGCGCAGGCGGCCGAGGAAGCGGCTCATGCTGAAGCGGCGCTCCGGGTGGGGAATGATCTGCGCCTTGAACTTCTCGAAGCGCATCACGCCCTCGATCCGGCGGGCCAGGAAGGCGCGGGTGTCGGCCTCGTTCTCGCTTTCGTCGTCGAGCCAGACCATCAGGGTCGAGCCATAGACGGCCGAGAGGGTCAGGCGCTTGGTGTAGTGGTTGAGGTCGGTCGCCGTGTCGCCGGCCAGCCGCCACATCACGTCCGCCGCGCGCCAGCCGAGCCGGGCGGCCAGCGCGGCGTTGCGGGGCCGCGCGAGAATCGCGAGCGCGCTGCGGGCGGCCTGCTTCTCCGGCCGGGCGAGGGCGAGACGGGCGAGCACCAGCGCCGAGATGCGATCGCGGAACTTCATGGCGGCGACGCGCTCGGGCGGGAAGGCCGTCGCGAGTCGGGTGTCGATGCTGGCGTACCAGGCGTCGATCATCCCGGTCACGCCGTCGGGGAAAGCGAGGCGGGCATGCCCGGGATCGATGCCGATCGCGCGGGCGGCGTTTTCCAGCGCCGTGCCGCCCCAACCGTTGAAGATGGCGTGGGCGGGAATGACGGCGCCCAGCGCGGCGCGCATCTCGTCGAGCGTGGGATCGGGCGGGAGAACGATGTCGGCCATGGGCGTGCTTTAGCTCGCCCGGCCGCGGCGGACCAGCACCAGAGATGCGGCAATGGCGAGCGCGCCGACCAGATCGAGCGTGCTCAGTTTCTCGCCATAGGCGACCCAGCCGATCACGGCCGCCACCACCGGCTGGCACAGCAGCACCAGCCCGACCACCACCGGAGACAAGGTGCCGATCGCATAGACGAGCAGCCCTTGCCCGATCACCTGGCTGCCGATGGCGAGCGCCACCAGCGGCCCCCAATGCTGGGGCCAGATCGACCCGTCGATGAAGAGCGCGGCGGGCAGCAGCAGCGTGCTGCTCACGATCGTCGCGAGCGAGAGGGTCGGCCAGGTGCCGAGCCGGGATCGCGCCCGATCGATCGCGATCATGTAGCCCGTATAGGCGAGCCCCGCGATCAGGCAGAGCAGGTCGCCGAGGAGATGATCCGGCGACAGTTGGTAGGAGCGGCCGAGCAGGAGCACCGTGCCCAACGCCGCGAGCACCATCGCCACCACTTGCCAGCGGCCGGGCATGGTGCGCGCGATGATGAAGCCGTAGGCGGCGAAGAAGAAACTGGAGATGTTGCCCAGCAGGGTCGCGTTGGCGAGCTTGGTGTGGAGGATGCCGGCGTGCCAGGTCGACAGGTCCGCCGCGAAGAAGCAGCCCGCGATCAGCGTCGCCGCCCACAGCGCCGGCGGCATCTTCCCGAAGCGCTGGCCCGAACCGCGCGCGATCAACAGCAGGAAGGGCACCGCCAGCGCGAGGCGCCAGAAGCCCGAGGCGACCGGCCCGACATCCGCCATCCGCACGAACCACGGCCCGATCGCCAGCACGATATTGCCGACGATCAGGGCGATGAAGGCCAGCGGCGACGCGCCTGCCGTGCCAGCTTCCGCTGTCTGGGGCGAAAGAATCTCTTCTTCGAAGATCGGGGTCGGCGGGTCTGGTTGGTGGGCCATCCCGTCCCATATACGCGCCCTGCGACGCTTGTCCCGTTGCAAAGGGAGACTGAATTTATGCCCACGCTTTTCGATCCGATCGAGCTTGGCGCCATCCACGCGTCCAACCGCATCGTGATGGCCCCGCTCACCCGCGGCCGCGCCACCCGCAGCCATGTTCCGACCGGGATCATGGTCGATTATTACCGCCAGCGCGCCGCCGCCGGCCTCATCATCTCCGAAGGCACGGGCATCACCCGGGAGGGCCTCGGCTGGCCTTATGCGCCGGGCCTGTGGAGCGACGATCAGGTCGAGGCCTGGAAGCCGGTCACCGACGCGGTGCACGAAGCCGGCGGCCGCATCGTCACCCAGCTCTGGCACATGGGCCGGGTCGTCCATTCGAGCGTCACCGGCCAGCAACCGGTCTCCTCGTCGGTCACGACCGCGCCCAATCAGTCGCACACCTATGACGGCAAGCAGGATTATGAGGAGGCCCGCGCGCTCGCTATCCACGAGATCCCGCGCCTGCTCGACGAATATCGCCATGCCGCCCGCAACGCGATCCGGGCGGGCTTCGACGGCGTGCAGCTCCACGCCGCCAATGGCTATCTGATCGACCAGTTCCTGCGCGACAATTCGAACTTCCGCGACGACATCTATGGCGGCCCGGTCGAGAACCGCATCCGCCTGCTCGCCGAAGTGACGCAGGCGCTGGCCGACGAGATCGGCGCGGATCGCACCGGCGTGCGCCTGTCGCCCAACGGCGACGTGCAGGGCGCCAACGACAGCAATCCGCACGCGCTCTTCCCGGTGGCGGCTGAGGCGCTGTCGAAGATCGGCATCGCCTTCCTGGAGCTGCGCGAGCCGCAGGGCGAAAGCAGCTTCCGCCCGAACGAGGTGGCGGTGGTGGCGCCGGCGATCCGTGCGGCGTTCAACGGCGCGCTGATCCTGAACTCGGATTTCGACGGTGAAAGCGCCCGTCGAGCCGTGCAGGATGGGATCGCCGATGCGGTGGCCTTCGGGCGACCGTTCATCGCCAACCCCGATCTGGTCCGCCGGATCGCGGATGGGCTGCCCTTCAACAAGCCGGACATGGCGACCTTCTACACGCAGGGCGCCGAGGGCTACACCGACTATCCGCTCGCGGAAGAGACGGTGGCGGCCTGAACGGACAAGGCCCTCTCCCCGGCGCGGGGAGAGGGCCTTTCTCGATCAGCCGAACTTCTTCTGGAGTTCGAGCATGGCGATCGCGGCCTTGGCCGCCTCGCCGCCCTTGTCCTTCTCGGACTTGCGGGCGCGGGTGAGCGCCTGCGCCTCATTCTCGGTGGTGAGGATGCCGTTGCCGATGGCGAGGCCGTCGAGCGTCATCGCCATCAGCGCGCGCGCGCTTTCGCCCGCCACGATCTCGAAATGATAGGTCTCGCCGCGGATCACCACGCCGATCGCGACGAAGGCGTCGTAATGATCGGCCGCCAGTGCGATCGCGCCCGGAATCTCCAGCGCGCCGGGCACGGTGATCGTCTCATGGCTGTGGCCCGCCGCCTCGATCGCCGAGCGGGCGCCTTCGAGCAGCAGGTCGTTGAGGTGCGAATAGAAGCGCGCCTCGACGATGAGGATCTTGGCCATCAATGGGTCTCCGAAGGGATGGGGCGCTCGGCCACGACGTTCAGGCCATAGCCGTCGAGCGCGATCAGCGTGTGATGCGAATTGGTGAGCAGGATCATGTCGTGGATGCCCAGCTCCGCGAGGATCTGCGCGCCGACGCCATAGTCGCGCAGCTCGTTCATCTCGGGCACCGTCTCGCCGGCGCGGGCGCGGATCACGCGCGAGAGCGGCATGTCGCGGTGCAGGATGACGACCACGCCGCTGCCCTCGTCCGCGATCGCCTGCATGGCGGCGCCGAGCAGCCCCTCGCGCGCGCTCGCCTCGCCCAGCGTGTCGGCGAAGATGTTGAGCGCGTGCATCCGCACCAGCGTGGGCTTCGACGGATCGATCCTGCCCTTCACCAGCGCGAGCGTCTCGGTGTCGATCGCCTTGTTGCGATAGGTGATCGCGTTCCACTCGCCGCCCCAGCGGCTGGTGAAGGGAGCCTCGGCAATCTTCTCGACATTATGGTCGTGGCGGCGACGATAGGCGATGAGATCGCGGATCGTGCCGATCTTGAGGCCGTGGAGCTGCGCGAAGGAGACGAGATCGTCGAGGCGGGCCATCGTCCCGTCCTCCTTCATGATCTCGCAGATCACGCCCGATGGATTGAGCCCCGCGAGCCGCGACACGTCGACCGCCGCCTCGGTATGCCCCGCGCGGACCAGCACGCCGCCCGGACGCGCCACCAGCGGGAAGACATGGCCCGGCGTCACGATATGCTCCGGCCCCTTGGCGGCGTCGATCGCCACCGCGACGGTGCGCGCGCGGTCGCCGGCCGAGATGCCGGTGGTGACGCCGTCCCGCGCCTCGATCGAGACGGTGAAGGCGGTCTCGTGGCGCGTGCCGTTCTTGGCGCTCATCAGGTTGAGGCCGAGTTGGTCGACCCTTTCCTTGCCGAGCGCGAGGCAGATCAGGCCCTTGCCGTGCGTCGCCATGAAGTTGATCGCGGACGGCGTGGCCATCTGCGCGGGGATGACGAGATCACCTTCATTCTCGCGATCCTCGTCGTCGACGAGGATGAACATGCGGCCGTTGCGGGCTTCGTCGATGATCTCCTCGGTGGAGGAGAGGAAAGCGTGGCGTGCGCGCTTCAAGGGTTCCGGGGTCATTTCCGAAGCTGCTCCATGCGGCCCAGATAACGGGCGAGGATATCGATCTCGAGATTGAACTGGCGGCCCGGCGCAAGCGCGTCGAGCGTCGTCAGTTGCTGGGTGTGCGGGATGATGTTGAGCCCGAAGCGGCAGGCACCGCCGGCCTGATCCTCGACGCTGTTGACGGTGAGCGACACGCCGTCGACCGTGATCGAGCCCTTCGCGGCCAGATAGGGCGCGAGGCTGGCCGGCGCCTCGATGGTGAGGCGGGTGGAATCGCCCTCCGGCACCGCGGAGACGAGCGTGCCGATGCCGTCGACATGGCCGGTGACGATATGGCCGCCCAGCTCGTCGCCCACCTTCAGCGCGCGTTCGAGGTTGAGGCGCGCGCCCTCGTGCCAGAGGCCGGGCGCGGTGCGCGAGACGGTCTCGCCCGAGACATCGACCGCGAACCAGCCCGGCTGGCCAGCGGGCGCCTTGTCGACGACCGTCAGGCACACGCCCGAACAGGCGATCGACGCGCCGAGATCGACGCCGCCCATGTCATAGTCGCTGTCGATGACGAGGCGGAGGTCGCCACGCTGCTCGGCCTTCGCGATGGTGCCGATGTCGGTGATGATGCCGGTGAACATGGGAGGCCTCTAGCGCTGCCGTTCGTAGATTTCGAGTCGGTCGATCCCGAGTGTCCGGGAATCGGTCAAAACCCAGCGGCCATGGGCAGCAGGGAGATCGTGGAGGCCGATGTCGCCGATGCCGGGCAGGCCGTTCCCGATCAGGATCGGCGCGCGGTAGAGCAGCAGCCGGTCGACCATGTCCGCCGCGAGGAACGCTGCCGCAGCGCCCGCGCCGCCCTCGATCAGGGCGAGGTTGCCGCCGGGAAGCGCGATGTCCCCGGGCCGGGTGAGCAGGCCCCAGCCTTCGGGCAGGATTCCCATGCGCGTGGAGGTCAGGATGAAGCGGGCCGGATTGCGGTCTTCGAGACCGGGGAGGCGGACGTCGAGGCGCGGCGCGTCGGCTTCATAGGTGCCGCGGCCGACGACGATCATGTCCGCGCGGGCGCGTTCGAGATGCGCGTGGGCGCGGGCTTGCGGCCCGGTGATCCACCGGCTCTCGCCCGAGGGAAGCGCGATCCGCCCGTCGAGCGAGGTGGCGAGCTTCAGCGTCACATGCGGGCGGCCGAGCGCCTGCCGGGTGAGGAAGCCCGCCATGGCGCACCGTGCGCCGTCGCAGCCGACAGCCTCCGTCACCGCGATTCCCGCCGCGCGCAGCCGCGCGAAGCCCTCGCCCGAGGTGCGCGGATCGGGATCGGTCAGCGCGCCGACGACTCGGGCAGGGCGGGCCGCGGCCAGCAGGTCGGCGCAGGCGGGGCCGCGTGGGCTCTGGTGGGCGCAGGGCTCCAGCGTGACATAGACGGTGGCGTCCCGCGCCCCTGCGCCGGCTTCGGCCAGCGCCATCGCCTCGGCATGGGGGCGGCCGCCGGGCTGGGTCCAGCCGCGCCCTGCGACGCGGCCGTCCTGCACGATCAGGCAGCCGACATTGGGATTGGGGGAGGTCCGCCCGCGCCCGCGTTCGGACAGCGCCACCGCTGCCGCCATCCAGCGCGCGTCATCGGCGGTGGCCTTCGTCATCCCCGTGGGATCACTCGATGCCGGTCATTTTGGCGAGGCGGCGATAGGCGGCCTGCCGCTCGGCCATCGCCTTCTGCTTCTGGGCCCGCTCGACCTTCTGCTGCGCGATGATCTCGGCGTCGGTGCGGTTGGCGGGCCAGTTCTGGACGTAGATGACCCGCTCCTGATACGGGAATTTCGAGTCGTGGTAGAAACCCAGCACCAGCAGCACGCAGATGCCGACCGAGAGAGTCGCGAAGACGATCTGGTGCCGCTGGCGGGTCACCAGGAAGGCGCGCAGATCGCGCCACGCGCCGGCAAAGCGCGACAGAACGGGGATGGCCATGGCTCGCAAGATAGGACTCCTCGGGCCGGGACGCTAGGCGGCGAGCCGCGCCACGGCGCGATCCCTGCCGATCAGGGGGAGGAGGGCGGCCATCTCCGGGCCATGGTCGCGCCCGGTAAGTGCCTGACGCAGCGGCAGGAAGAGCGTGCGGCCCTTGCGCCCCGTCCCGGCCTTGAGCGCGCCCACGAGCTGGCCCCACGGATCGGCCGACCAGTCGAGCGTTTCGGCGATCTCGGCGGCGCGGGCGCAGAAGGCCTTGTCCTCGGCCTCGAAGGCAGGGGCGGGGATGGGGCCCTCGATCATCGCCCATCCATCGGCGGCGTCGGTCAGAGTCGTCAGATTCGGGCGGATGGCGAGCCATGCCGCCTCGCCCATGCCCTCGGGCAGGCGCTCGCGCACGGCCTCGTAGGAGAGGAGATGCAGCGTCCTGGCGTTGAGCTGGGTCAGCTCGGCCGGATCGAAGCGGGCCGGCGCGCGGCCCATGTGCGAGAAGGCGAAACCCCCGATCAGATCGGCGATCTCCGCCACCGCGACCACCGGCTCGCTGGTGCCGAGCCGTGCCAGCAGCGCGAGCATCGCCTGCGGCTCGATCCCCTCGTCACGGAGCTGGCCGACCCCGATCGCGCCCTCGCGCTTGGAAAGCTTGCCGTCGGTGCCGACGAGCAGCGCCATATGCGCGAACTCGGGCACGGCCGCGCCCAGCGCCTCGAACATCTGGAGCTGGATCGCGGTGTTGGCGACATGATCCTCGCCGCGCACCACATGGCTCACCTTCATGTCGATGTCGTCGATGACGCTGGGCAGCAGATAAAGCCAGCTCCCGTCCGCGCGCCGGATCACCGGATCGCTGAGCGCCGCGCCCTCGAAATGCTGGGGGCCGCGCACGAGATCGGTCCACTCGATCGGCTTCGCGTCGAGCTGGAAGCGCCAGTGCGGACGGATGCCGTCGGCCTCCAGCTTCTGCCGCTCCTCCGCCGTCAGCTTCAGCGCCGCGCGGTCGTAGATCGGCGGCAGGCCGCGGCCGAGCGCCACCTTGCGCTTGATCGACAGCTCCTCCTCGCTCTCGTAGCAGGGATAGACGCGGCCAGCGGCGTGGAGCGTCTCGAAGGCGCGCTCATAAAGGGCGAAGCGATCCGACTGACGAACCTCGCCGTCGGGCACGAGGCCGAGCCAGTCGAGATCGGCGCGGATCGCGTCGACGAACGCCTCGGTGGAGCGCGCCCGATCGGTGTCGTCGAGGCGCAGCATGAAGCGTCCGCCCGCCGCCCGCGCCGCCAGCCAGCAGACCAGAGCGGTGCGGATATTGCCGACATGGAGCCGGCCGGTGGGCGAAGGAGCGAAGCGGGTGACGACGGTCATGCGGCGCTCTCTAGCAGCCTGTGGCAGGTCGGCAACTTGGCAGGCGCGCGACTCGCCGCTAAGGCGCGCGAACAGATGCCCGCCTGAGCGGTGCCGCTGGGGATAATTGTCCATGAAACTGCTGTCGGGCAACTCTAACCTGACCTTGGCGAAGGAAATCGCCGGCTATCTCGACATTCCGCTGACCAAGGCGAGCGTGCGCCGCTTCGCCGATGAGGAAATCTTCGTCGAGATCCAGGAAAATGTGCGTGGCGAGGACGTGTTCGTCGTCCAGTCGACGGCCTTCCCGGTCAACGACAATCTCATGGAGCTGCTGATCATCATCGATGCGCTGAAGCGCGCGTCGGCGCGGCGGATCACGGCGGTGCTCCCTTATTTCGGCTATGCGCGGCAGGACCGGAAGCCCGGCCCCCGCACGCCGATCTCGGCGAAGCTGGTGGCGAATCTCGTCACGGTGGCGGGTGCCGACCGCGTGCTGTCGGTCGATCTCCATGCCGGGCAGATCCAGGGCTTCTTCGATATCCCGACCGACAATCTCTATGCCGCGCCGGTGATGTCGGCCGACATCCTCGCGCGCTTCTCGGGCAGGAACCTGATGGTCGTCTCGCCCGACGTCGGCGGCGTGGTGCGCGCCCGCGCGCTCTCCAAGCGGCTCAACAACGCGCCGCTCGCCATCGTCGACAAGCGCCGCGAGAAGCCGGGCGAGTCCGAGGTGATGAACATCATCGGCGATCCGGCAGGCCGTTTCTGCATCCTCGTCGACGATATCGTCGATTCGGCCGGCACGCTCTGCAACGCGGCCGCCGCGCTGCGCGAGGCGGGCGCCGAGGACGTGGTGGCCTATGTGAGCCATGGCGTGCTCTCCGGCGGTGCCGTGGCGCGCGTCGAGGGCTCGCAGCTCTCCGAGCTGGTGGTGACTGATTCGATCGCCGCCCCGCCGGCGGTGGCCGAGGCGAAGAAGGTCCGCCAGCTTCCCATCGCGCCGCTGCTCGCCGAGGCGATCAAGCGCATCGCCGACGAAAGCTCGGTCTCCTCGCTGTTCGACTGATCCCGGTGCCGCGCGACCTGATCCTGGAGGAGATGGTCCGCGCGGAGCTGGAGGACGTAGGCGGCCTCACCGAGAAGGCGATGTTCGGCGGCCTCGTCTGGCTGCTCGACGGGCATATGCTGTGCATCGCCAGCAGCCGGGGGATGCTCGCCCGGCTCGGCAAGGGCGAGGATGGCTGGGCGCTGGCGCATCCCGATGTGCAGACGATGGTGATGCGCGACCGTGCCATGCCCGGCTGGGTCCGCGTCACGCACGAGGCGAGCCTAGAGGATAAGGAGCTGCGCCGCCGCCTCATCGCGGCGGCGCTGTCCTTCGTGCGGACGCTTCCGCCCAAATAGGGTTCAGGCGTCGGCCGGCGGCGGGGCGAAGGGATCGTAGCTGCCGAAGCTCCACACATTCCCTTCCGGGTCGCGCGCCGTATAGCCGCGGCCGGGATAGCCCTCATTGTCGTGCGGCTCGGTCAGGATGTCCGCGCCCGACGCCTTGGCCTGATCGTGGTGCGCATCCGGGTCGTCCACGACCACATAGATGCACTGCGTGATCCCCCCGGCCTCGCCCGGCGTCTTCCAGCCATAAAGCTCCTGCACCTCGCCTTCCTGCGCGCTCGACAGCATGACCATGTTGTCGGCCAGCAGGAGCTGGGCGTGGTGGACGATCTGCTGGTCCTCCTCGTCGGTGTAGATGGCGTGCGGCACGAAGCCGAAGGCGTCGCAGAGGAAGAGGATCGCCTGCGGAGCATCCTCATAGCGCAGGCAGGGGATGATGGCTGGGCGGACGGACATGATTCGGGGCTCCCCGTAAGGGCGGAAGGATGGCAGGGAGCCTAGACGCTTTCGTAAGGGCCGACCACATGACCGTAGCCGACCGTTCCGCCGACATTGCCATCGCCCACGCTCTCGCCGAGGCGGCCGGGGCGGCGATCCGTCCCTTCTTCCGCAACCGCTTCGACCGCGAGCAGAAGGCCGATGCCTCGCCCGTTACCGAGGCCGACCGCGCCGCCGAGGCCGCGATGCGCGCGATCCTCGAAGAGCGCTGCCCCGAGGACGGCATCGTCGGCGAGGAATATGGCAATGTCCGCGAGGATGCGGCCCGCGTCTGGGTGCTCGATCCGATCGACGGCACCCGTGCCTTCATCACCGGCCGTCCGCTGTTCGGCACGCTGATCGCGCTCCTGCAGGACGGCCGCCCGGTCGTCGGCGTGATCGACCAGCCGATCCTCCACGAGCGCTGGACGGGCGCCGAGGGCCAGCGCACGCGCTTCAATCAGGGCCTTGCCGGCGTCCGCCACTGCGCGCACCTCGCGGAGGCGCATTTCGGCAGCACCGCGCCGGCCGCCTTCTCGGGCGACCAGCTCGCCGCCTACACCCGCGTGACTCAGGACGCGCGCGACGCGATCTGGGGCGGCGACTGCTACAATTACGGCCTCGTCGCGCTCGGCCAGCTCGACGGCGTGATTGAGGCGAATCTGAAGCTCTACGACTTCGCGGCGCTGGTGCCCGTGGTCGAGGGAGCGGGCGGCGTGATGCGCGACTGGAAGGGCCAGCCGCTCGGGGCGGCAAGCGACGGTCGCGTCGTGGCGCTCGGCGATTCGCGGCTGCTCGAGCCGGTGCTGGAGCGGCTGGGCGGCTGATCCGCCCGCCGGTTGCATCGAATCGGTTATCCCCCTATAGGCCCGCGCTTCGATCGAGGGATCGTCCGGCTGGAAGGGCTGCCGTGGCGTTCCGCAATCGACATCAAAAAGGAGTCGAAAATGCCCAAGCTCAAGACGAAGAGCGGCGTGAAGAAGCGCTTCAAGCTCACCGCCACCGGCAAGGTGAAGCACGGCGTCGCCGGCAAGCGCCACCGCCTGATCAGCCATAACTCGAAGTACATCCGCACCAACCGCGGCACCACCGTGCTCGCCGAGGCCGATACGGCCCGCGTGAAGCTCTGGGCGCCCTACGGTCTGAACTAAGGAGTACTGAGCAATGGCACGCGTCAAGCGCGGTACGACCACCCGCGCCAAGCATAACCGGATCCTGGACGCAGCGAAGGGCTATTATGGCCGTCGCAAGAACACGATCCGCATCGCCCGTCAGGCCGTCGAGAAGGCCGGCCAGTACGCCTATCGCGACCGCAAGGTTAAGAAGCGCTCGTTCCGTGCGCTCTGGATCCAGCGTATCAACGCCGCGGTCCGCACCGAGGGTCTCACCTACGGCGTGTTCATGCACGGCCTGAAGCTCGCGAACATCGAACTGGACCGCAAGGTCCTGGCCGATCTCGCGATGCACGAGGGCGAGGCGTTCAAGGCCATCGTCGCGCAGGCCAAGGCGGCTCTGCCCGAGGGTGCCCGCGTCGCGGCCTAAGCCGACACGCGAATAGCTTCGGTAGAGGGCGCGGTGGCCATATGGCTGCCGCGCCCTTTGCTTTTTGGGCCTCGTCTGTCCTAAGGGCTCGGCCACCTCTCCTATCATGCGGATCGACATGACCACCGACATCGACCAGCTCCAGAGCGAGCTTCTGGCTGCCGTGGAAGGCGCCGCCGATCTGGCCGCGCTCGAAGCCGTGCGCGTCACCGCCCTCGGCAAGCAGGGGACCGTGACCGGCCTCCTCAAGACGCTCGGCGCGCTGTCGCCCGAAGAGCGGCAGACGACCGGCCCCCGCATCCACAGCCTGCGCGAAGCCGTCACCGAGGCACTGGCGACGCGCAAGGGCGCGCTCGACCGCGAGGCGCTGGACGCGCGCCTCGCCTCCGAGACGCTGGACATGTCGCTGCCGATCGGCGGGCTTGCGACCGGCTCGGTCCACCCGGTGTCGCAGGTGATGGAAGAGCTGGCGGAGATCTTCGCCGACTTGGGCTTCGCGGTCGCGACCGGCCCGGAGATCGAGGACGACTGGCACAACTTCACCGCGCTCAACATTCCGGAGACGCATCCGGCGCGCGCGATGCACGACACCTTCTACTTCGATGAAGTGGACGGTGAGGGCCGCAAGATGCTGCTCCGCACGCACACCTCGCCGGTGCAGATCCGCACCATGGTGGGGCAGAAGCCCCCGATCCGCATCATCGCGCCGGGCCGGACCTATCGCTCCGACAGCGACGCCACCCACACGCCGATGTTCCATCAGGTCGAGGGCCTCGTGATCGATCGCGGCATCACGATGGGCCATCTCAAGTGGACGCTTGAGACGTTCGTCAAAGCCTTCTTCGAGCGCGACGACATCGTGCTGCGCCTGCGCCCGAGCTATTTCCCCTTCACCGAGCCGTCGATGGAGGTCGATGTCGGCTATACGCGCGACAAGTCGGGCCGCCGCATCATCGGCGGCGCTGAGCCCGACGGCTGGATGGAGATCCTCGGCTCCGGCATGGTCCACCGCAAGGTGATCGAGGCCTGCGATCTCGATCCGAACGAGTGGCAGGGCTTCGCCTTCGGCTGCGGCATCGATCGTCTGGCGATGCTCAAATATGGCATCGACGACCTGCGCGCCTTCTTCGACGGCGATCTGCGCTGGCTTCGTCATTATGGTTTCGCGGCGCTGGATGTGCCCACGCTCGCGCAGGGAGTGGGCGCATGAAGTTCACGCTGAGCTGGCTCAAGGAGCATCTCGACACCACCGCCGACGCCACGCAGGTGGCCGACGCGCTGACCCGCATCGGTCTGGAGGTGGAGGATATCTCCAACCCCGCCGATGTGCTGCGCCCGTTCCGCATCGCGCGAGTGCTGACCGCCGCCCCACATCCGCAGGCCGACAAGCTCCAGGTGCTGTCGGTCGATGCGGGCGAGGGGCCGTTGCAGGTCGTCTGCGGCGCGCCGAACGCGCGCGCGGGCCTCGTCGGCATCTTCGGTGGTCCGGGGATGTATGTGCCCGGCCCGGAGATGACGCTCAAGCTCACCTCGATCCGCGGCGTCGAATCGAACGGCATGATGTGCTCGTTCCGCGAGCTGCTGCTGGGCGAGGATCATAACGGCATCGTCGAGCTGCCCGAGGATGCGCCGGTGGGCGAGAGCTATGCCGAGTGGGCGGGCCTCGACGATCCGCTCTTCGACGTGGCGATCACGCCCAACCGGCAGGACTGCATGGGAGTGCGCGGCATCGCGCGCGACCTCGCGGCGGCGGGTCTCGGCACGCTGAAGCCGCTGGCGGACGTCTACCGCATGGAATCGCTCATGCCAGTCGCGGGCGACGACCCCGCGCCGGACGTGCGGACCGACGACACCGCCGGTTGCCCCGCCTTCTTCGCGCAGAGCGTGTCGGGCGTCACCAACGGTGACTCGCCCGAGTGGATGAGTGCCAAGCTCAAGGCGATCGGGCAGAAGCCGATCTCGATGCTGGTGGATATCACCAACTTCGTGTCGATCGATCTCGGCCGCCCGCTCCACGTCTATGACCGGGCCAAGCTCTCGGGTGCTCTGGTCGCGCGCAAGGCGAAGGACGGCGAGCAGGTCGAGGCGCTCAACGGCAAGACCTATACGCTCGACGCCACGATGACGGTGATCGCCGATGACGCGGCGGTGCACGACATCGGCGGCATCATGGGTGGCGAGCATTCGGGCGTGTCGGAGACGACCACCGACGTACTGATCGAGTGCGCCTACTTCGATCCCGACCATATCGCGCTGACCGGCCAGAAGCTGGTGCTCACCAGCGACGCGCGCCAGCGTTTCGAGCGCGGTGTCGATCCGGCCTTCCTCGACGACGGCCTCGCCATCGCGACCAAGCTGGTGCTCGACCATTGCGGCGGCACGGCCAGCGCCATCACGCGCGCTGGCGAACCGCCGCTGGCGAAGCGTGTCATAGCCTACCATCCGCGCCTCTGCGCTGATCTCGGCGGCATGTTCGTCGCGCCCGAGCGGCAGGCGCGCATCCTGCTCTCGCTCGGCTTCTCGGTCGGCGCGATCACGAGTCCCGATGCGTTCAGCGACGCGCTGTTCTCGACCATCGAGGGTGCGTGGCCGGTGACGGTGCCGACATGGCGCCGCGACGTCGACGGCCCGGCCGATCTGGTCGAGGAGGTGATCCGCATCGAGGGGCTCGACAAGCTCCCCTCGACGCCGCTCCCCCGCGCCGAGGGCGTCGCCAAGCCGACCGCCACGCCCGAGCAGCGCATCGAGCGCAAGGCGCGCCGTGCGGCCGCTGCGCGCGGTTTCGCGGAAGCGGTGACGTGGAGCTTCCTCTCCGAGAAGGAGGCCGCCGTGTTCGGTGGCGGGCACTGGACGCTCTCCAACCCGATCAGCGAGGATCTGAAGGTGATGCGCCCGTCGCTGATCCCCGGCCTCGCGCGCGCCGCCCAGCGCAACCGCGATCGGGGCGAGCGCTCGGTCAAGCTGTTCGAACTCGGCCGCCGCTATCTGGCGGATGCCGAGCGGCAGACGCTCACCGTGCTGATCGCGGGTGAATCGCAGGGCCGCGATTGGCAGACGGGCAAGGCGCACGCCGCCGATGCCTTCGACGCCAAGGCGGAGGCGCTCGCCGTCCTCGCGGCGGCAGGGGCTCCTGTCGAGCGGCTCCAGCTCATCGGTCCGGGTGGTGAGACGTGGCATCCGGGTCGCTCGGGCCAGCTCGGTCTCGGCCCGAAGATGATCCTCGCGACCTTCGGCGAGCTTCACCCGGAGACGCTGCGCGCGCTCGATGTCGAAGGGCCTGTGGTCGCCGCCGAGATCTATCTCGATGCGATCCCGGCCAAGCGCGACACCGGCCGCACGCGGCCTGCCTATGCGCCGTCGGCATTGCAGGCGGTGCGTCGCGACTTCGCCTTCCTCGTCGCGGCCGATCTTCAGGCCGACAAGCTGATCCGCGCCATCCAGGGCGCGGACAAGCAGGCGATCGTCGAAGTCTCGCTGTTCGACGTGTTCACCGGACAGGGCGTGCCCGAGGGGCAGAAGTCGCTCGGCCTCGAGGTGGTGTTGCAGCCGGCCGACAAGAGCTTCGACGAAGCGGCCTTGAAGGCCATCGCCGACAAGATCGTCGCGGCGGCCGCCAAGCAGGGAGCGACGCTTCGTGGCTGAGGACATGACCATGCCGCCCGAGGGCAAGCTCGTCTATCGCCTGCTGACCGGCAAGGACGATGACGCCTTCTGCCGCCGCGTCTCGGAGGCGCTGGCCATGGGCTATACGCTCTATGGCTCGCCCTCGATCAGCTTCAACGGCGAGCATCCGATCGTGTGTCAGGCCGTTCTCTGGAGCGGCCAGCGCAAGGCGGCGATCGGGGAATGAACGTCCGGTCCGGCGGGGAGCCTATCCCCGCCGGATCAGGAACACCGCGTGCTCGGCGCGAAAATTGGCCGCCGCCGCGCTGGTGAGCTTGTCGCCGTTCAGGAACCACGCCCCCTCGGTGACGATGTCGCGCTCCTTCAGGAAGGCGCGGAAATCGTCGATGGTTAGGTGGTGGATGTTGGGCGTCGCATACCACGCCACCGGCAGCGTCCGCGTCACCGGCATCCGCCCACCCCACATCAGCGACGCGCGCACCCGCCAATAGGCGAAGTTCGGGAAAGACACGAACGCCTTGCGCCCGATCCGCAGCAACTCGTCGAGCACCTTGTCGGGCGCGCGGGTCGTTTGGAGCGTCTGGCTCAGGATCGCATAGTCGAAGGCGTCGGAGGGATAGTCGGCGAGGTCGATGTCGGCGTCGCCCTGCACCACCGAGAGCCCGCGCCCGACCGCGCTCGCGACATTGACGGCGTCGATCTCGATCCCGCGCGCATCGACGGCCGCATGGTCACGCAGCGCCGCCATCAGCGCGCCGTCGCCACAGCCGATGTCGAGCGCGCGACTGCCCGCCGTGACATTGTCCGCGATGATCCGCAGGTCCGGGCGCAGGCCGAGGAGAGCGCTGGTGTTCATCGGCGATAGATATCCGGGACGGTGATTTCGAGCAGCCGCTCGGGGTGCGCGACCGGCTGCCAGCCGAGCGCCTCATAGACGCCATGCGCGTCGAGCGTGGCGAGGAACCAGCGGCGCAGGCCCTGCAACTCATGATGCTCCATCAGCGCGCGTACCATCGCGCGGCCGATACCTTGCCCTTGCGCCTCCTCCAGCACGAACACGTCGGCGAGATAGGCAAAGGTCGCGCGGTCGGACACAACGCGGGCGAAGCCGATCTGCCGCCCCGCGCGATAGGCGCCGACGCAGAGCGACCCTGCGATGGCGCGCGCCACCGTCTCGCGCGGGATGCCGGGCGACCAGTAGCTCGTCGTCAGGAAGCCGTGGATCGTGTCGAGATCCAGCGCGCGCGGATCGAAGGAGAGGGTCCAGCTCATAGCCCGCCCGCCTTGAGGAAACCGTCTACCACCCGGAACAACTCGGGCACTTCAAGCAGGAAGGCGTCATGGCCGAAGGGGGAGGACAGCTCGACGAAGCTCGCCGCAGCACCCGCCGCGTTCAGCGCGTGGACCACGCTGCGCGATTCGCGGGTGGGGTAGAGCCAGTCGGTGTCGAAGGAGACGAGGCAGAAGCGCGTCTTCGATCCCCGGAAGGCATCGGCAAGGCGGCCGCCATGCTCCTCGGCGAGGTCGAAATAGTCCATCGCGCGGGTGATGTAGAGATAGGAGTTCGCGTCGAAGCGATCGGTGAAGCTGATCCCCTGATGGCGCAGATAGCTCTCGACCTGGAAGTCGGCATCGAACCCGAAACCCTTGGCGTCACGGGCCTGCAATCGCCGCCCGAATTTCTCGGTGAGGCCGGCTTCGGAAAGATAGGTGATGTGCGCCGCCATCCGCGCCACCGAGAGGCCGGCGGCGGGCGGGTCGTTCGCCTCGTAATAATCGCCGCCGCGCCATTTCGGATCGGCCATGATCGCCTGGCGGCCTACCTCGTGGAAGGCGATGTTCTGCGCCGAATGGCGCGCGGCCGATGCGATGATGACGGCGGACTTCACGCGATCGGGATAGGTCGCGGCCCATTCGAGCACCTGCATCCCGCCCATCGATCCGCCGACGGTGGTCAACGCGCGGACGCCGAGATGGTCCATCAGCATCGCCTGTGCACGCACCATGTCGCGGATGGTGATGACCGGGAAACGCATCGCATAAGGCGTGTCGTCGGCAGCGCAGGTCGCCGGACCGGACGAGCCCATGCACGAGCCCAGCACGTTCGAGCAGATGATGAAGTGGCGCTTGGGATCGATCGGCTTGCCTTCGCCCACCATGCGCGTCCACCAGCCGGGCTTGCCGGTGCGGGGGTGGGCGCTGGCGACATGATGGTCGCCGGTCAGCGCGTGGCAGATCAGGATGGCGTTGCTGCCGTCCGCGTTCAGCCGGCCATAGGTCTCGTAGGCGATGGTGACGGGGGACAGGCTTTGCCCGCCGTCGAGCGCCAGCGGCCCGGGCAGGGTGACGCTGCGCGCGGGTCCGAAACGCTCGTCATGCTCCATGGCGACCGCGCTAGGGGCGGCCGGGAAGGCTTGTCAATCTTCAGCGCAGCGTGAGGACGCGAAGCCAGGATTCCATCTGCACGCCGAGCAGTGGCGGATTGTGCAGGGAGGAGCGGGAGAGATCGATGTAGCGCGCGTCCGCCGTGCCGCTCGCCAGCCCGAGCATCGCTGCCGCGGCGAGCAGCATCACGACTTCGCCCGAACCGATCGAGCGCACCACCATGGCGATCAGGAAGAGGCCGGCTCCCAGGGCGAAGAGCGCGCAGCCCCATGCGACGAGCGTCTCCGGCAGGCCGGCCCGGTCGGCGCAGTAGAGGAGCGGCAGCGCCAGCGCGAGCATCCAGACGGGATCGCGGCGGAAGGCGGCCTGCGCGATCAGGGCCGCGAACGCGCCCGCGAAGAGAAGATGGATCGTCACCATCGGTACACCGAGCAACATGGAAGCCCTTGCGCTACATCAGGTTCGGCGCCTCGCTACCGCAGATCGGGGGCGCTGTGCGTGGACCAAAGTCGATACATCGTCCCATATCGAGATGGTTTGATCCGATTTGGAGCAGTTCCTCAAAAATCCCGGTCGGCCGTTTGCAGCGCGCCGCTTCGCCGCTACACCGCACCCCATGACGACGCTCAAGCCGAAACCCTGGATCGACGCGATCGCGCCTTATGTGCCCGGCCGCTCCACCACCGACAGCGGCGTGAAGGCCGCCAAGCTCTCGTCCAACGAGAATCCGCTCGGCACCGCGCCCAGCGTCCGCGAGGCCTTCGCCAGCGCGGCGGCGACGCTGAACATCTATCCCGATGCCGGCGCGACCGCGCTGCGCGAGGCGATCGGCGCGCATTATGGCGTCGATCCGGCGCGGGTGATCCATGGCACGGGTTCGGACGAGGTGCTCCATCTCGCCTGCGGCGCCTTTGCGGGGCCGGGCGACGAGGTGCTCTATGTCCGCTACGGCTTCTCGGTCTATCCGATCGCGGCGCGGCGCGTGGGCGCGACCCCGGTCGAGGCGCCCGACGTCGATTACGCGACCGACGTGGATTCGCTGCTCGCGGCCGTGACCGAGAAGACGCGCGTCGTCTTCATCGCCAATCCGAACAACCCGACCGGCACCTATCTGCCCAAGAGCGAGCTGCTGCGCCTCCACGCGGGGCTCCCCAAGGACTGCTTGTTCGTGGTCGATCAGGCCTACACCGAATATCTTTCGCCCGAGGACGACGACGGCGCCTTCGAGCTCGCGACCAACGAGCCGAATGTCCTCGTCACGCGCACCTTCTCAAAGATCTTCGGCCTCGCTGCCGAGCGCATTGGCTGGGGCTATGGCCCGGCCGAGGTCATTCAGGCGATGCACAAGATCCGCGCGCCCTTCAACGTCTCGACCGCCGGCCAGCAGGCCGCGATTCAGAGCCTGAAGGCGATGGATTTCGTCGAGGCGAGCCGCGTCCACAACGAGACATGGCGCGGCTGGCTGGTCGAGCAGATCGGGAGCCTCGGCAATGCGGGCCTGCGCGCCGTGCCGTCCAAGGCGAACTTCGTCCTCGTGCTGTTCGAGGGCAAGATGAGTGCCGAGGAGGCCTATACCGGCCTCATGGAGCGCGGCTATATCGTGCGCTGGCTGCCGGGGCAGGGGCTGCGCCATGGCCTGCGTATCTCGATCGGGACCGAGGAGCAGACGCAGGGCATGATGGCCGCGCTGCGAGAGATCGTCGCGGGCTGATGCTGCCTTTCTCGCGTGTCTCGGTGATCGGGCTGGGGCTGATCGGCTCCTCGATCGTGCGCGCTGTGCGCGACACAATGCCGACCGTCCGCCTCACCGGCCATGACGCCGATCCGGCGGTGCGCGCGCGTGTCGTCGCGCTGGGGCTGGTCGACGACGTGGCCGACACGGCGGGGGCTGCGGTGACGGATGCCGATCTCGTCATCCTCTGCGTGCCGCCGCGCTCGATCGGCGCGGTCGGGCGCGAGATCGCCGCCGACGTGCCGGCCGACGCGGTGGTGTCGGATGTGGGCTCGTCCAAGGAAGCGGTGCTGGCCGAGCTGCTGGCGGCGCTGCCGGGCCGTCAGGTGATCCCTGCGCACCCCGTCGCGGGCACCGAGCATAGCGGCCCGGACGCGGGCTTCGCCTCGCTGTTCCGCGGGCGCTGGTGCATCGTCACCCCGCCCGAGGGCGCGGACGAGGCGGCGGTCGCCCGCGTGGTCGAGTTCTGGCACCGGCTCGGCTCCGAGGTCGAGACGATGGACGCCGCGCACCATGACCGCGTGCTCGCCATCACCAGCCACCTGCCGCACCTGATCGCCTACACGATCGTCGGCACCGCCTCCGACATGGAGGAGGTGACGTCGAGTGAGGTGATCAAGTTCTCGGCCGGCGGCTTCCGCGACTTCACCCGTATCGCGGCGTCCGACCCGACGATGTGGCGCGACGTGTTCCTGTCGAACAAGGAAGCGGTGCTGGAGATGCTCCAGCGCTTCACCGAGGATCTGACGATGCTCCAACGCGCGATCCGCTGGGGGGATGGCGACCAGCTGTTCGACCTGTTCACCCGCACCCGCGCGGTGCGCCGCTCGATCGTCGAGCAGGGGCAGGACGATCCCGCGCCCGACTTCGGGCGCAAGCACTAAGCCTCAGTCGTTCAGCGCGTTGATCGCGCTGTGGACTTCGGCTTCGATCTCCTTGCGCGGCATACCGGCAGGGATGACCTCGCCGAAGCGGATGCGGACGGTGCCGGGGCGCTTGAGGAAGCCGCGCGGCCACGCCAGCCCGGCGTCGGTCGCGACCGGCACCACCGGCAGCCCGAGCCGCCCGTAAAGCCCCGCAAAGCCCGCCTGGAGCTTCGGGCGCTGCCCGCGCGGCACGCGGGTGCCCTCGGGGAAGATCAGCACGGGGCGATTCTGCGCCTTGGCCTCGTCGGCGGCGGTGAGCATGGCGCGCAGCGCTGCCGATGAGGCCGAGCGGTCGACGGGGATGACGCCGTGCCGGCGCGTCAGCTTGCCGAACAGCGGCACGTCGGCGATCTCGCGCTTGAGCACGATCACCGGGTCCTCGATCAGCGCGAGGAGGAGCAGAGTCTCGTAGGCTGACTCATGCTTGGCTGCGTAGAGCACCGGTCCTTCGGGCATCGTCCCTTCGAGCTTCAGCCGTACGCCCAGCACAGTTCGCGCATAGGCGGCGAGGATGCGCGCCCATGCCCGCGCATACAGCGCCAGCGCCCGCCGGCTCGCCAGCGCGACCGGAATGCCGACCAGCACCATCACGGCGGTCGTCACATAGGACAGGAGATAGAACAGTACCGAGCGGATCGCGGTCATAGGTCTCGAGCGTCAGTAGCCGAAGGGAGCTGCGAGGCGGCGTAGGATATATTTGTGATACTCGGTGAACAGCGTGGCGAAACCGGGCTCGCTGCGCACCGGGTCTGGAAGGATGCTGATGTGATCCTTCCCGAGTTCGCGTGCAAGGTCCGCGTGGGCGCGCGGCATGTGCCAGTCGGTGGTGATGAGCCGGACGCTGGCATAATGATGCTCGCGCAGCCACTTCGCCGTCTCGACCGCATTGGAGCGGGTGTCCACCGATTCCCGGCCGAGATCGACGCAGCAGTCGAACAGCGCCTCCGGCATGTGGGTGCGCAGGGCCAGCTCCTTCTTGCGCACCGTGCGCTGGGTGCCCGACACGAACAGCCGCTGCGCCTTGTGCTGCGCGAGAAGCGCGATGCCCCGTTCCAGCCGGCCCTTGCCGCCGGTCAGCACGACGATGGCATCGGTCTGGCGGCCGTCGGCCGGGCGGGGAAGGGTGAGCGCGAACAGCGCGAAGCCGAGCGCCCACAGCATCACGAGGAAAGAGAAGATGCGCAGGATCACAGCGTCCGCCCCAGAGCGCGCTGCACGGTGATGCGCGCCACGGTCAACGCCAGAATGCCGGCGAAGAGCGGCAGCGCGAGCAACACGATCCACGCCGTCCACGGAAGGGCGATAGAACCGACCAGCCCCGAGCCGATTTCGCTGAGCTTCCGCCCGAGCAGCAGGATCACGCCGACCGCGCCGACGAGGCCCAGCACCCCGCCGAACAGGGCATCGAGCGCGATGCGGCGCTGGAAGAGGCGAGCGATCTGTACGTCGGTCGCGCCCATCAGATGCATCACGTCGATCGTCTGGCGGTGCGTGTTGAGCGCGGTGCGCGCGGCGAGCACCACGGCGGCGGCGGTCGCCCCCACCATCAGCGCGACGATGCCGCCGGCGAGCAGCCCGAGCGCCCGGATCAGGGACACCAGAGGCGCCAGCCAGCTCGCATGATCGTCGAGCCGCGCATGGGGTGCGGCGGCGCGGACGGCATTCGTGATCGCCTCCAGCCGGTCGCGTCCCGCCCGCGACAGCGAGACGTCGATCATCGCGGGCAGAGGCAGGTCGCGCTCCAGCCCCGCATCGCCGAGCCAGGGACGGAGCAGCGCCTGCATCTCGTCGTTGCCGATGCGGCGCACGCCGGTGACGCCCTGCTGCCGGGCGAGGAGGCGCTGGGCGGCATCCGCCTCCTGATCGCGCTTCGCCGGGTCGGCGAGGACGATCTGCACCGTCACCTGACGGCCGAGATCGGCGCCCAGCCCGGACGCCGCCGATTCCATCGCGAGGCCGCCCGCCGCGGCCAGCGCGGTCAGGAACATCATGATCGCGATCACCCACGGCATCGGCCCGGCGAGCCGCCCCTCGGGCAGAAGGCGGCGATCGGCCTTGGAGGCGCCGAACATCATCATGGCCGCGCCTCCTGTCCGAAATCGGGGCGCGGAGGATAGCGCAAGGCGCCGGTCGGGTCCTGCAACTGGCCGCGATCGAGCCGCATCACATTGGCGCTCGGCACGCGGCTCAGCAGATGGATGTCGTGGGTGGCGACGATGATCGTCGTGCCGAGCGTGTTGAGCGCATCGAACAGATGGAGCAGGCGCGCCGCCATCTCGGGATCGACGTTGCCGGTGGGCTCGTCGGCGACCAGCATCTCCGGCCGGCCGATCACCGCGCGCGCGATCGCGACGCGCTGCTGCTCGCCGCCCGAGAGCGTCGGCGGACGGGCCGACGCGCGGTCGGCGAGGCCCACCCACGCCAGCATCTCGCGCACCGGCGTCACGAGGTCGCGCTCGTCGACGCCCGCGATGCGGAGCGGCAGCGCGATGTTGTCGAAGGCGGAGAGGTGCGGGATCAGGCGGAAATCCTGGAACACCATGCCGATGCGGCGGCGGAAGCCCGGCAGGCGCGTGCGACGGAGCTGCACCACATCCTCGCCGAACAGCCGGATGCTGCCCCGTGACGGCCGCTGCGCCAGATAGAGCATCTTGAGCAGCGAGGTCTTGCCCGCGCCGGATGGGCCGGTGAGGAAATAGAACCCGCCCTGCGCGAGGCTGAAGCTCAGGTCCGACAGCGTCTCGGCGCCGGTGCCGTATCGCAGACCGACATTCTCGAACTGCACGATGCCGGCCATTCGTTCGCCTTCACGCCTTTCACCGGTGAGCACTCGGGCCGCTTTCGCACAAGGCCGATGGCCGGAGCAAGCGCGGGGGTGCTTGCCAGTTGGCGGCCTTGCGTCCTAGACCGGTGCGATCCTCTGATACGGCGTGAGAAAGGCCGGACGACAAAGGCATGATCTTGACCTGCCCGGCGTGCGGCACCCGCTATCTGGTGCCCGACAGCGCGGTCGGCGTGAACGGGCGCCAGGTGCGCTGCGCTTCGTGTCGTCACAGCTGGTTCCAGGAACCGACGCCCATCGAGGCCGCGCCGCCTCCGCCGCCCCGGGCATCGGAACCGGTGCAGGGCGAGATTCCGATGCCCCCGCCCGAGCCGGCGCGCGCCATGACCGCGCCGCCGACGGGGATCGAGACGGCGCCTCCACCGCCCGAGGCGTTCGCCCATGTCCGCCAGCCGGCGGACGAGATGGCCGATCCCTATGCGCCCGAGCCGCCCTTCCGCCCGCGCCGCAATCCGGCGCGCCGGATGACCATCCTCGCCGTGGCGATCGCGGTGGTGCTGGTTGCGGCCGCCGTGGCGGTGGCCTGGGCCGGCCCGCGCCTGTTCGCCGGCCTGACGGGCAAGGCAGCGGAAAGCCCGCTGATGCTTCAGGTGGTGCGCAAGCCCGAGCGGCGGACGCTGGCGACCGGCAACGAGCTGTTCGCCGTGTCAGGCCGGATCGTGAACCCCACCGACGTGCGACAGCCGGTGCCCGACATCCGGGCCGAACTCCGCGACGGGCAGGGGCGCGTCGTCTACGGCTGGACGATCAACGCACCGGTGCGCGCGCTCGCCCCCAAGGGCTCGGCCGACTTCGACAGCGCCGAGGTGGACGTGCCGCGCGGATCGAAGGCGTTGAACCTCAGCTTCGCGGGCACGAGCGACCACTGAAAAAAAGCGCAACAAAGTGCATTGCGTGGTCCGAAAGCCCCTGCTAGAGGCACCCGCCTACCGGCCGCCGGGTCCTTCTGGCGGGCAAGACGACGTGCGGTCGTGGCGGAATTGGTAGACGCGCAGCGTTGAGGTCGCTGTGGCCGAAAGGCCGTGGAAGTTCGAGTCTTCTCGACCGCACCATCTTACAGACAGAGCTGGATCAATCCCCCCATCGGGGCACTTCGTTCCTTCAATGGAACGGGCGTTTGGATCGCTCCCGCCCACCCGGATTTTTCTGCGCACGGTGCGGAGGATCGCGAATCGCGGCTCCGCTCCCACCATCTTCAAACCGCAGGGAGCGGACCAGGCGCCTTCCTCGGGCAGAAGGCGCTTGGCAGCGTCCCTGCTCAGGCGGCCGTCCGCTCCGGCCTCTTATAGTCCAGAAGGACGCCGTTGAAGGCGAGCTTCGGGCCGGTCGTCACATTCCCGTTGAACACGCGGAACTCGTGGATGCCACCGGCCTCGTCATTGCTGAATTCGAGGCTCACCTTGCCCTGTTGCAAGGCTTGCCTGAGTCCGTCACCGCGCAGCTCGCGGAAGGCGACGCGTTCGCCTGACCGGGCCACGTCGAGCACGAGGTGGAAATCGCCGATGCCTTCCTCGGTGATGTCGCCGTCGAAGTGAAATTCGGCGACATAGTCGGACGGGCGCAGACCGACATAGGGGCCCCAGAACAAGCAGCGATTCTTGTCCGACAGGTCGAGATCGACCGACCAGGGAGTCGCCCTGTCGAGCGATGTGCGAAACTCATGCACCGGATAGGCCCGCACCGAGCCGTCGTCCGGATGCCAATAGGGCGGGCGGATCTTCTCGATCACCAGCTCGATCTCGTAGCAGCCCGACGATCCCTCGCTCGGCGCGGGCCAATAGTCGAAATCCTTGTCATTCTCCACCAGATGGCGGACGCGATAGGAGTTCTCCTCGAACGCCTCCTCGATTTCGGCCAGCAAGCCCTTGGAGGTGTAGTATCGCTTGTGGTCCGGATTGAAATAGGACGGCAGGTGCCGCTTCCTCTCGAAGAGGAACTGGTGCGGCACGACGATGACGAGGTGGCCACCATAGCGCAGCAGGCGATACCAGTCGCGCAGCACTTCCTTCCACGGGCCGATATGCTCGAAACAATGGCTGCTGTAGATGCCGTCGAAGCTCTCGTCGGCGAAGGGGAAGCTCGATCCGTCATAGCCCGGATAATCGACGTCCACGCCGATCGCCTGCGGCACGATGGGCACCGTGCCGCCGTCATAGCCCTTGTAGCCGACCTCCATGATCCGCGGGCCGGAGAGGTAACGGTCGAAGAAGCCGCTCGCTATCTTGTCCCCATAGGTCTTGCTGCTCTCGAAGCCGACCGTGCGATCCGGCGTCAGGGTCTCCAGTGTCTCGAAGGCATGGTCGATCTCGACCCCCTCGATTTCGAGCGACACGCCCAGCCGGCAGAAGAGGCGAACCTCGAATCCGGTGACGGCGGGGATGTCGACGGACATCTCGATCGTCTTCCTGCTCCAGTTGAGCAGGTGGAAGGCTTCGGACGCGAGCGTCCGCTTGCCGTCGGCTGTGGTCAGATCCATCCGCACCCGGCCATGACTCGGCCCGCGCAGCAGCACGCGCACGGTGCAGCGCCCTGCGGGAAGATCGAGATAGGGTCCGTGCAGTGCGCATCCGCGATGCGCCCGGACGCGAATGACGTCCCCGATTTTCTCGCCGACGACCGTGCGAAGGGCGGCATTGCGGGCCGGGAAACGCCAATTGATCTCGCTCTTCACAATTCTACTCCCTGCGGATGGACGAAACGAGACCATCTTCGACTGGATAAGAGGATTATTCTGTCAGGTTTGATTTATTGCGAGCAGTATCAGAACTATTGTATCGCATTTCGATGGTGATAGTTGGGAATGATGGCGATGAAATAGGGCATTCATCGCTATATCAGCATATTCGCATGGTCAATGTGAAGGCGGCCGATGAATTGGCGGCGATTTCGGGCGTAAATGCGGTTCGATCGGCCCCAATCCCGAAAGACAAGCCCTCCACGGTGGTCATCCAAGCGCCCGGCGATTGCCGTCCGACGTGTTTTTCGCATGCCCGCTCAGGGGCGTCGGCGGAGCATCCGGGCCGCGCCGATCGCCGCATCTCCGATCGAGCGTCCGCGCGCGTCGCGCACTCGCGCGAAGCCTGGTTGCGCACGCAGCAGTGCCGGCAAGCCGTAACTGCCCGCGCGCAGGCCGGTCCGTGCCATCCGCCACCAGAGCCGCGAGGCGCTTTCCAGGGCTTCCTCGGCCGGCAGCGCGTCCTGCGTCGCGAGCAGATGCTCCATCACCGCGCCGCAACGCCGGAGCACCAGCGCGTCGGGCGGGGCGTGGCGCGCGCTGGCGTAGCGGCTCATCAGCAGCGCGGCGTCGAGCGCGCCATCCCCGAACAGCGCCTGATAGCGTTCGAGCAGCACCCGTGCGGCCGAGGCGATCATCCCTTCCTCATGGCGCTGCGACGCGCCGCCGGGGTGGAGGCGATAGCGGACCAGCGGCTCGGCGATGCGCCCGATGCGGCCCTGCGCGCGGATGCGGCGATAGAGATCGAAATCCTCGGCGAAGCGATAGTCGTCGCGCTCGAACGGATCGAGCGCCCGCGCCGCCTCGCCCCGCATCATCACGGTCGACCAGGCGATGGGATTGAGCATCGTCATCATCCAGTCGATCCGCGCGGGCTCGACGAGATCGGGGAAGGGGCCGGAACGCACGCGCTCGCCGTCGAACGGCTCGATCGCGGAGCCGACCAGAACGATATCGGGATGCGCCGCCAGATAGGCGAGCTGCACCGCGAAGCGATCGGGGCGGCAGAGATCGTCCTGATCGAGCCCGGCGATGAAGCGTCCGCGCGCATGGCCCATGGCGATGGTCCGCGCGACGGCGGGGCCGCCATTCTCCTCGGCCTGGAAGACGCGCAGGCGCGGATCGCCGATCGCCGCCAGCACCACCAGCGTGTCGTCCTTCGAGCGGTCGTCGACGACGACGATCTCGAAGTCCGTCATGGTTTGGGCGAAGAGGCTGTCGATCGTCTCGCGAATGAACGCCGCGCCGTTATAGGCGGCCATGACGACGCTGACCGCCGGATGTTCGAGACTCATCCCAGGGCACGCTCCGCGGCATAGGCCGGACAAGACGACAGGATCTGGTCGACGATAAGCTGGCCGACGTCATTCTGCCACAGCCACAGCCCGTTGGCCTGCCCCCGGAAGCTCGCCTCGCCGCCGAGCTTGCCGCGCGGCACGAAGCCCGCTGCGAGGCCAATGCCGTAGACGCCGGGCACGGGCATCGCGTCGGTATCCACCACGCGGCAGAGATCGTCGACCATCGGCCCGCGCACCGGCCCTTCGCAGCGCAGGCGGATCGCGCGGCCGCGCGCGTCGATCAGCGGCAGCGCGTGCGGCTGGTAGCCGAGCGCGGCCACCACCAGATCGGCTTCGTCGAGAATGCCGGCGGCGGCCGCGTCATCCTCGCCCGCGAGCTGGTGGAGACGCAGGCGCGGATCGCCGATGCGCCCGCCGATGCCGAGGGCATGGATCACCGCCTCTCGCGCCTCCAGCCGGAAGCCGCCGAGGCGATAGACGAAGCCCGAGATCGGGCAGATGTCGTCCGGGCCGAAATCGCTGTAGCCGTCCGCCCGCGCGGATTCGGCGGACGGATAGAAGGGGCGCAGCGGCCGGCGGTGCAGCAGCGTCACCGATTGCGGGCCCAGCGACAGCGCGGGGTTCGCCTTCAGCAGGCGGACGGCGGCCGTCACCGCGCTGGTCGATCCGCCGACGATGGCGATGCGCACCGGGCGATCCTGCGGCAGACGCTCACGGATGGCTTCGAGGCCGCCCTCGGCGAGCAGCGTGCCGGACTGGATCAGCCGGTCGCCGCAGCGCTCGACCAGCGAGGCGCCGGCGACCTTCTGCTCGACCAGCCGGATCGGCGGCTGATGCCCGCCGGTCGCGACGATGAGGCTGCGCGAGAGCAGCTCGATCGATCCGCCGTCGGCGACGCGGCGCGCGCGGGTGCGCCACAGGCCGTCGGCCGTCTGTTGCGCCGAGACGACTTCGTGGCCGGTGAGGATGTCGCCCCCGAGCGCGGCGAGCCGCTGCGCGAGCACCGTGCCGAGCCGGTCGAGATAGGCGCCGACCTTGGGCAACGGCACGCCGAGCGCGCCCTTATGCTCGGCAATGGCGCGGCCGACCGCCTCCTCCGCGATGCCGAGGCCGACGGGCAGTGCATTGTCGGCGGTGAGGAAGGTCTCGGCCGTGCTGTCCGAGGTGATGGCGTAGCGGCCGAGTTCGCCCGCGCCGATCGCCGTGCCCCGGTCGAGGATGGCGATGCCGGCCCGCGCCAGCGCGTCGAGCCGCCCCGCCTTGCCCGCCGCGCAGAGCAAAGCCGTGCCGCCCGGCCCGCCGCCGACCACCACAGCGCCGAGCACGCGGTCGCGCGGCGTCGCGGCGACGGTGGTGGGCAGTGTGCGGGGCAGCGTGTCGCAGATCGCGATCAGCGCGTCCGACACGCGATCGACGTCCGCCATCGTCATATTGTCGGTGACGGGGAGGACGAGCATCCGCGCCGCGATATCGTCGGTGACGGGCAGCGCGTCGAGCACGCAGGCCTCGCGGAAATAAGGCTGCTCGCCCAGATGCGGGCTGAAATAGGTGCCGGCGCCGATGCCCTGCTCGGCCAGCATGGCGATGATGCGGGCGCGGTGCGGCGCAAGCGCACGGGGCAGCAGCACCGCCATGAACTGCATCGCCTGCGCATGGCCCCGCGGCTTCTGGAGCGAGAAGGCGACGAGGCGTTCGCGATAACGCTCGGCCAGCGCCTCGCGGTGGGCGGCGATGCGGCCGATCTCGCCGAGCTTGGCCTCGGCGATCAGCGCGGAGACTTCGGCGAGCTTGGCGTTGATCCCCGGCAGCGTGGCGGCGCGGCCTGCCTCGAAGCCGAAATTGGCCATGGCGCGCAGCTTCTCGATGGTGGCAGGGTCCGAACAATGGATGAGGCCGCCCTCGGAGGTCGAGAAGGTCTTGGTCGCGTGCATCGAATAGACGACCGGGAAGGGGCAGTCGGTGCCGAAGCCGCGCCCCTCCGCGTCGAGCGAGCCGAGCGAGGCGGCGGCATCCACCACGATGGCGACGTCATGCCGGCGCGACAGCCATGCATAGCGTTCGAGGTCGATCGAGTTGCCGAACGTGGCATAGGGCATGATCGCCGAGATGCGGCGGCCATGCTCGGCGAGCAGCCGCTCCTCGGCGCGCGGGCAGAGCGCCCAGTCGTCCGGGTCGCAATCGGCGAGCAGGGGGGTGAGCCCGGCCCAGATCGCGGCATGGCCCGTAGCGGCGAAGGTGAAGGCGGGGACGAGCGCGAGTTGGCGATCCTCCTCCTGCCCGATCCGCGCGAGACGCAGCGCCAGCATCAGCCCCAGCGTGGCGTTGGCGACCGCGAGGCAGGCGCCGCGTCCGCCGAACAGCACCTCGGTCGCCTCGCGCTCGAAGCGGCGCGCGACAGGGCCGTTGTTGCTGAAGGTGCCCGAGGCCTCGATCGCCTCCAGCCCGGCGGTGAGCTGGCTGAGCTTCGGAGGGTTGGGCCGGATCAGGGGCAGGTCCATGGCGTCAGTCCGCAAGAATAGGATGATGGAATCGGCGTAACCGGGCATCCGCCAGCCGACATCATCGGTATCATCTTCGTAAGCCTCCTAAGGAAGCGTGTATGCTGTCCCGTTTCGGGGGGGTAAAATCACCCCCGTAAAAGGATAGGGCGGGCTTGCCGATCGCGGACATGCGCGTCATGCCGTTGCAAAACCCGGTTTCTCTCGGAGCATCGCATGAGCATCGCCCGCTTTCCCCGCCGCCGTTACACAGCCGGAATGACTGCGATCGAACGACTGGACCGGCTGAGCGAAGCGCTCGGCGGGCCGACGATCTGGATCAAGCGCGACGACCAGCTCGGCCTGTCGGCGGGCGGCAACAAGACGCGCAAGCTGGAGTTCCTCGTCGCGGACGCGCTGGCGCAGGGCGCCGACACGCTGGTCACCACCGGCGCGCCGCAATCGAATCACTGCCGGCTGACCGCGGCTGCCGCAGTGAAGGAGGGGCTGAAATGCCGCCTGCTGATCGAGGAGCGCATCCCCGGCAGCTTCGCTCAGGACGCGACCGGCAATCATTTCCTGTTCGATCTGCTCGGCGTGGAATCGATCGAGGTGGTGCCCGCCGGCACCGATCTCGCTGCCGGCATGGCGCGGATCGCGGAAGGGCTGAAGGCGGAGGGCCGCAAGCCTTATGTCATCCCCGGCGGCGGCTCCAATCCGCTGGGCGCGCTCGGCTATGTGGCCTGCGCGGGTGAGATTGTGGCGCAGTCGGCGGACATGGGCGTGGCGTTCGACGCGGTGGTGTGCGCCAGCGGCAGCGCGGGGACTCATGCCGGCCTGCTCGTCGGGCTGGAGGCGGCGCGCTCGCAAATGCCGCTGACCGGCGTCAGCGTCCGCCGCGCCGTGCCCGAGCAGACCGCGCTGGTCGAAGGTCTGGCGGTGCGGACGGCCGAGCTGCTTGGCCATGATTCCTCGGTGGTCGCCGGCACCGTCCGCGTCGACGATCGCTGGGTGGGCGAGGGCTATGCCATCCCCACCGACACGATGGTCGAGGCGGTCAGGATGCTGGCGGGCCTGGAGGGCGTGCTGCTCGATCCGGTCTATACGGGCAAGGCGATGGCCGGGTTGATCGGTCAGGTCCGCGAGGGCCGCTGGAAGAAAAGCGAGAATATCCTCTTCGTCCACACCGGCGGATCGCCCGCGCTCTATGCCTATCGCCCGACGCTGGCCAAGGGCGTGCCGCTCGCGTGAGCCGTGCGATCGGCATCCTCGGCGGCATGGGGCCGGCGGCGACCGTCGACCTGATGGCGCGGATCATCGCGGCGACGCCTGCGGGGGGCGATGCCGGCCATCTCCGCCTGCTGGTCGACAGCAATCCGGCGGTGCCGGACCGTAACCGCGCGATCGCGGGCGAGGGGCCGTCGCCGGGGCCTCCGCTCGCCGCCATGGCACGGGGGCTGGAGGCGCAGGGGGCGGACATGCTCGCCATCGCCTGCAACTCCGCCCACGCTTGGGCCGGGGAGATTCGCGCGGCGACCTCCATTCCGCTCGTCTCGATGATCGACGCGACGGCGGAGGCGATCGGGCGCGATCATCCGGGTCTGCGCAGGGTCGGCCTGCTGGCGGCGGACGCGTGCCTCGGTGCCGGGCTCTATCAGGAGCCGCTCGGCCGGGCCGGCTACGAGGTGCTGACCAGCGGGGACCAGCCCGGCTTCATGGCGCTGATCTACGGCGTCAAAGCCGGCGAGACGGGCACGGCCGCGCAGGCCGGGATGGCGGCGCAGGCGGAAGCGCTGGCGGCACGGGGGGCCGAGCTGATCGTCGCGGCCTGCACCGAGGTGCCGCTGCTGCTCCGGCCTGAGCAGAGTCCGGTCCCGCTCGTCGACAGCACGGCGGTATTGGTGGCGAAACTGGTTCATCTCGCCGCCGACTGATCCGCATCGGGGCTTTCGCATTCGCGAGATGCAACGCTATCACTGGCGGGGTCGACGTTGCAGCGCCGACATCGCCAAGCAAGACATGGGGTGAACAGAGCCGACATGGCGGTTGCCGGAGGGAATGGGGGGAAGACAGGACGGGGCGCGGCGGGCATCGCCGCGGCCGCGCTGTCGCTTGCCCTGTCGGGATGCGCTGTCGGCCCCGATTATCACGCGCCATCGGCGACGAGGCTCGGCGTGCCCTATCGTTTCTCGACGACCATCCCCGCCGGCGCTGTGGCGCCCGGCGAGCAGGAGCTGGCGACCTGGTGGGCGTCGCTTGGCGACCCGGTGCTCGACAGCCTCGTGACGCAGGCGCTCGCCGCCAATCCGGATATCTCGGCCGCCGGCGCGCGGCTCCGGCAGGCGCGGGCGAGCTACAAGGGGGCGCGGGCGTCGCTCTTCCCGTCGATATCGGGCAATGCCTCGGTCGGCCACACGTCGGTGCTCGGCAAGGGGAGCGCGGGGCTCATCACCAATCCCGGCGGCGGTACCACCTCCTTTGCGACCGGCGGCGATTCCGATCAGTTCAGCGCCGGGCTCGACGCCTCCTACGAGGTTGATCTGTTCGGCGGCGTGCGCCGCTCGGTCGAGGCGGCCAAGGGCGATTACGCCAGCGCCGCCGAGCAGCTCCGCGACACCCAGCGCAGCATCGTCGCCGAAGTGGCGCTCAACTATGTCGACGCGCGCTCGGCGCAGGAGCGGCTGGCGATCGCGCGCTCCAACCTGAAGAGTCAGAATGAGACCGTGCAGCTCGTCGAATGGCGGGTGAAGGCGGGGCTGGTCTCCAGCCTCGACCTCGCGCAGGCGCGCGCCCAGCGCGAGCAGACCGCCGCGACCGTCCCCTCGCTGGAGACGAGCCTCGCCCAGTCGGCGAACGCGCTCTCGATCCTGATCGGTCAGGCGCCCGGCGCCGTCACCGACGAATTGCAGCCGCCGCGCCCCGTGCCGGTGGCGGATCGCGCGCTGGGGGCCGACGTGCCCGCCGCGATCCTTGCCCAGCGGCCCGACGTCCGCGCCGCCGAACGCACGCTCGCCGCCGCGACCGCCCGGATCGGCGTCGCCAAGGCGCAGCTCTATCCCGCGCTCCGGCTCACCGGCTCGCTCGGCGGCAACGGCACGCGGATCAGCGATATCAGCCGGTTCTCGACCGGCACCTTGCTGGCGGCCGTCACCGCGCCGATCTTCGACGGCGGGGCGATCCGCGCCCAGATCGAGAATGCGCGCGGCGGCGCCGATCTCGCGCTCGCGCAATATCGCACGGCGGTGCTGACCGCGCTCTCGGACGTCGAGAACGCGCTGGTTTCGCTCGCCAACAGCCGCCGCCGGGTGGTGACGCTCGATGAGGCGGTCGAGGATTCGCACGCGGCCTATGTCTTCGCGCAGAGCCAGTATCGCGCCGGCCTGATCGATTTCCAGACCCTGCTCGATTCCGAGCGGACCCTGCTCTCCAGCCAGGACAGCCTCGCGCAGGCGCGCGCCGACCGGGCGACCGCGCTCGTCCAGCTCTACAAGGCGCTCGGTGGCGGCTGGCAGGCCGCCCCTATGCCGGCGAGCGCGCTTCCTTATACCCCCGCGGCGATCGAGCTGCCGGACGCCAATGCGACCCCGGCCCCGATCAAGACCACCGCCATCCGCCCTTCCGAAAGGCCCTGACGTGGATCAAACCAACGCGGCGCCCGCCGACACCGATCTGGACAGCTTCCTCGGCGTGGAGGGCCAGCACAAGGGCCGCCGCATCGCGCGCCGTGCCGCCATTGTGGTGGGCGTGGTGCTGGTGCTGCTGCTCGTCATCCGCTGCGTATCGAGCGCGAAGGAGCGGCCGCATTACTCGACCGTGCCGGCGAAGCAGGGCGACCTCGCCGTCACCGTCTCGGCGACGGGCAACCTCACGCCGACCAAGCAGATCAATGTCGGCTCGGAGGAGTCCGGCATCGTCACCGACGTGTTCGTCCAGAACAACGATCATGTCACCAAGGGCGAACCGCTCGCCCGGCTGGACACCTCGCGTCTGAAAGACGCGCTGGTGCAGAGTCAGGCGCAGCTCCTCGCCTCGCAGGCGGCGGTGCTCCAGAATCAGGCGACGGTGGATCAGTCGGGCGCGACGCTGAAGCGCTATCAGGAGGTCGCCCGCCTCTCGGGCGGCAAGGTGCCATCCGCGACCGAGATGGACACCGCGCGGGGCGACTATGCGCGGGCGGTGGCGAACCTGAAGTCGGCCGAGGCGCAGGTGGCGCAGTCCAAGGCCGAGGTCTCGACCAACCAGACCAACCTCGCCAAGGCGACGATCTATTCGCCGGTCGACGGCGTGGTGCTGTCGCGGCAGGTCGAGCCGGGGCAGACGGTGGCCGCGCAGTTCAACGTCGCGACTTTGTTCACGATCGCCGAAGACCTCACCCAGATGAAGCTCGACGTGAAGGTCGACGAGGCGGACGTCGGCGAGGTCGCGGTCGGCGATCCGGCGAACTTCACCGTGGACGCCTATCCGGGCCGCACCTTCCTCGGCCGGGTGACGCGCATCGACCTGGGTGCCAACGCCACGCCGACGGTCAACAGCGCCGGCACCACCACCAATTCGACGAGCACGGTGGTCGCCTACACCGCCTCACTGACCGTCGCGAACCCCGAGACGCTGCTTCGCCCCGGCATGACGGCGACTGCGGCGATCCTCACCAAGACGCTGCATAACGCCATGCTGGTGCCGAACGCGGCGCTGCGCTTCACGCCCGAGGGCTGGACGAGCGGCGGCGGCGGCCCGTTCCAGCTCGGCGGGCCCAAGCGCGGTAACAGCGGCTTCGGCGTGGCAGGTCAGGAGAAGACCGCCGACATCGGCCGGGGCAGCCAGCAGACCGTCTATACCCTCGACGGCAAGGGCGATCCCAAGGCGATCCGCGTGACGGTCGGCAGCAGCAACGGCACGCTCACCGCCGTCACCGGCGCGGACCTCAAGCCGGGGATGGCCGTCATCACCGGCCGCCTCGCCCAGAAGGGCAAGTGAGCGGGCCTGTGACCCAACCGCTGATCCGGCTGAGCGGCGTCACCAAGCGCTTCGGCGCGGGGGCGGCGGCGTTTCAGGCGCTGAAGGGCGTCGACCTCGATGTCGAGGCGGGCGACTTCATGGCGGTGATGGGCCCGTCGGGCTCGGGCAAGTCGACGACGATGAACATCCTCGGCTGTCTCGACGTGCCGACGACGGGACATTTCCTGTTCCGCGGCCACCATGTTGAGAGCCTCGGGCGCGATGAGCGGGCACTGCTGCGGCGGCGCTATCTTGGCTTCGTGTTCCAGGGCTTCAACCTGCTCGCGCGCACCACCGCGCTGGAGAATGTCGAGCTGCCGCTCCTCTATCGCGGCGAGGACCGCTGGACGCGCCACGCCGCTGCGATGGCGGCGCTGGAGCAGGTCGGGCTCGCCGACTGGGCCAAGCATACGCCCGCCGAACTCTCCGGCGGCCAGCAGCAGCGCGTCGCCATCGCGCGGGCGATCGTCACCAAGCCCGACGTGCTGCTCGCCGACGAGCCGACCGGCAATCTCGACAGCGAGCGCTCGATCGAGATCATGGAGCTGCTCACCAAGCTCAACCGCGAGAGCGGCATCACCGTGCTGATGGTGACGCACGAGGCGGAAATGGCCTCTTACGCGCGCACCATCGTCCATTTCCGCGACGGCCTCGTCGAGACAGTCGAGCGGAAGGCGGCGGCATGAGCTTCGATCAGGACGCCCCGCCGCCGCCGGGCCATATCTCCTCGACGCGGCTGCTCGGCACCACGATGCTGCTCGCGATCCGGGCGATCCGGCGGCATCTGATGCGGTCGTTCCTGACCGTGCTCGGCATCGTCATCGGCGTGTTCGCGGTGGTAACGATGGTGACGCTCGGCCATGGCGCGACCAAGTCGGTGCACGATCAGGTGGCGAGCCTTGGTAGCAATCTGCTGACGCTCGTGCCGGGAGGGGCAGCGAGCCGGGGTGGCGGAGGACAGGCGCCGGCCCCGTTCAAGCCGGAGGATGTCACGGCAATCCGCGGTCAGGTGGCTGGCGTCATTGGCGTCGCGCCGGTCGTGACGACCAGCGTCACGGCCGTCCACAACGCGTCCAACTGGTCCACGACGCTTACCGGAGCGAGCAACGACTATCTCGATGTCGAATCATGGGCGGTCACGGATGGCCGCACCTTCACGCCGGAGGAAGAGGAGGCCGGAAAAACGGTTTGCCTCCTTGGGGTGACCGTGAAGGACAAGCTTTACCAGGGTGAGGAGGGGAGCCGCGCCCTTGGTTCCTGGCTGCGGCTCGGGAACATGGCGTGCCAGGTCGTGGGCATCCTCGCCAGTCGCGGCGGCGGCATTCATCAGGACGAAGACGATGCCGTGCTGATGCCGATCAAGGCGGTTCAGCGCCGCGTCACCGGAAATCAGGAGATTCGCGGGATCATCGTGGCCGCGGACCCCGCTTATGACAGCGCCGATATCCAGCAATCCATCGCCGCGCTGATGCGTGAGCGGCGGAATATCTTTGGCGGCAAGGTCGACGACTTCACCGTGTTCGACAACCGCCAGATCGCCGACACGCTTTCCGGCATCACCGGCGTGCTGACCGCGATCGTGAGCGCGGTGGCGGCGATCTCGCTGCTGGTCGGCGGGATCGGGATCATGAACATCATGCTCGTCTCCGTCACCGAGCGCACCCGCGAGATCGGCATCCGCCTCGCCATCGGCGCGGTGGCGCGCGAGGTGATGCTGCAATTCCTCGTCGAGGCGGTGGTACTCTCCTGCATCGGCGGGCTGATCGGGCTGGTGCTGGCGCTGTTCGCCTCGATCGGGCTCGCCAGGCTGCTCCATGTGCCCTTCGTGTTCGATCCCTGGACCAACCTGATGGCGTTCGTCTTCTCGGGGCTGATCGGGGTGGTGTTCGGTTACTTCCCGGCGCGGCGGGCGGCCTCGCTCAACCCGATCGACGCGCTGCGCCACGAATGATGCTGCTCCTCGCCCTGCTCGCGGCGGTGCAGGACACTCCGCCGCCGCCAGCACCGCCGCCGTCCGACATCGTCGTCACGGGGGCTGCGGCCGGCTGCGGTCCGCCCTTCGCGCGCGCCTATATCGCGCCGATGGGCCAGCCTTTCCGCACCGACGGGCAGAGCGATCCGATGAAGGCGTGGTTCACCGCCGCCGACGCCGACCATGACGGGAAGCTGACGCTGGCCGAGTTCCAGGCGGACGCGGATCGCTATTTCACCGTGCTGGATCGCGATCGTTCGGGTGAGATCGATCCCGAGGAAATGTCCTTCTACGAGAATCAGCTCGCGCCCGAGATCAAGCTCTATCAGCGCGGGCAGGACAAGCGCCCCCGCACGGGCAAGCAGAAGCGCGAGGCCAAGGCCGCTGCCCGCCAGCGCGCCGATTATGAAGCGCCTTATGGCGCGGGGATCTGGGCGTCGCTCAACATCCCGCAGCCGATCGTCTCGGCCGACCTCGATCTCAATCGCGGCGTGTCGCGCGCCGAGCTGGCGGAGGTGGCGTCCCGTCGCTTCCCGCTGCTCGATCCCACGGGGCGCGGCTATCTGACATACGATACACTGCCCCGCTCGCCGGCGCAGAAGGACATCGACGCGTGCCGCGCCGAGGCCGATAGGAAGAAGCGATGAACGACCTCACCCCGCCCCGCCTGCTGGTCGTCGACGACGATGCCGACCTGCGCGACCTGATCGCCGGCTTCCTGCGCGACCATCATATCGATGTCGAGACCGCCGCCGACGCCGAAGGCATGGACGCGGCGCTCGCCCGCCAGCGCTTCGACTGCGTGATCCTCGACCTGATGATGCCGGGCGAGGACGGCCTCTCTGTGCTCAGGCGGATGCGGGGGAAGGACCGCACGCCCGTCATCATGCTCTCCGCCATGGGCGAGGATGTGGACCGCATCGTCGGCCTCGAAGTCGGCGCGGACGACTATCTCGCCAAGCCCTGCAATCCCCGCGAGCTGCTCGCTCGCGTGCGCGCGCTGCTGCGGCGGACGTCCCGCCCTGACGAGGTGACGACCGATCTGGGCGGTGGTGCCACGCCGCGCCGGCGCTTCGGCGACTGGTCGCTCGATCTGGTGGAACGGACCCTCTATCGCACCGGCTATCCCGACGCGCCGCTCACCGACGCGGAGTTTCGGGTGCTCACCGCCTTCCTCGACCGGCCGCAGCGAGTCCTCTCGCGCGACACGCTGATCGAGCTGGCCAAGGGCTCCGACGCCGACGTGTTCGATCGCGCGATCGACGTCACCATCAGCCGGCTGCGGAAGAAGCTCGGGCCGGGCGATCCGATCCGCACCATCCGCAACGAAGGCTATATGCTCGCGCTGAGGCCCGAGGATGGCTGAGGGGCGGCCCAGCCTGCGCTTCGGGGCGCTGCCGATCTTCTGGCAGACGCTGGTCCTGCTGCTGGCGGGGCTGGTGATGGCGCAGATCATCTCGATCCTGCTGGTCATCTATCTGCCGGCGCCGCGGCCGGACTTCTACACCATGACGGAGATCGCCGAACGGTTGCGGCTGGAGCCGGGCTCGGTCCACGAACTGACCGTCCGCCATGTCGACAGCGAGCCTGTGGCCGAAGGCGGCATGATTTCCGATCCCGCGATCACCGCGCGGCTGGCCTATCAGCTCGGCCGGCCGGTGGACGATGTCCGCCTGCTGTTCGAGGCGGATCAGTCGGAGGTCTTCCCCTTCACCCGCCAGCCGGGCAGCAGCGCCGTGCCGATCCGTCACGGCCAGCCCTATTTCTTCAACACGGTGGAAGCCGCCGAGCGCGATCCCGCAGGCGGCTGGCGCGTGCTGAGGACGCCGCCCAAGGCCGGCATCACCGCGTGGCAGCAGCGCACGATGATCTGGTTCGGGCTGACGGCGCTGGCGCTGCTGCCCTTCGGCTGGCTGTTCGCGCGGCGGCTGACGCGGCCGATCCGCCGGTTCGTCGGGGCGGTCGAGCGGCTGGGCCATGATCGCGACGCGCCGCCCGTGCCAGTCGAGGGGCCGTCGGAGCTGCGCCTGACCGCGCAGGCGCTGAACGAGATGCACGCCCGCCTCCACGCCCATTTGCGCGAGCGTACCGCGATGATCGGCGCCATCGCGCATGATCTGCGCACGCCGATGGCGCGCATCGCCTTCCGCATCGAGGGCGCGCCGGACAAGATCCGCACGCCGGTGCAGGCCGATATCGAGCAGATGCGCCAGATGGTGACCGCGACGATCGGCTTCCTGCGCGGTGACGCGGGGACGGGCGAGCGCCATCCCGTCGACCTCGCGGCGCTGGCGCGCCGGCTGGCGGGCGAGGCGAGCGACACGGGTTCGCCGGTCTCGATCGCGATGATCGAGCGTGCGGTGGTGGACGGGGACCGCTCGGCGTTGGAGCGGATGATCCAGAATCTCATCGACAATGCCGTGCAATATGGCGGCGGCGCCGAGCTGATCGTCCAGCGCGATATCGATCGGGCGCGGCTGACCGTCGCGGATCGCGGGCCGGGCATCCCCGAGGACGAGCTGGAGCGCATGTTCGAGCCGTTCGAGCGGCGCGACCCGTCGCGCAGCCGCTCGACCGGCGGGCTGGGGCTCGGCCTCGCCATCGCGCGGTCGATCGCGCAGGCGCATGGCGGCACGATCCAGGCCGGCAATCGCGACGGCGGCGGCCTGGCCGTGACGGTGGAGCTTCCGGCCGCGGCTTAGCCGCTGTTGCGCAGCGCCGTCGCGATCGCGTTGATCGACAGCTCGATGCCTTCGCGGATGCGCGGATCGGTCTCGCCGGCGCGGTGGCGCTTGAGCAGCTCGACCTGGAGGAGGTTGAGCGGCTCGATATAGGGCAGGCGCAGGCGGATCGAGCTGTCGAGCGCGGGGAGCTTCTCGAGCAGCCGCGTCTGGCGCGTGACCGCCAGCAGCGCATCGTGCGAGCGTTCCCAGCCGTCGCGGATGCGGCCGAAGATCGCCTCGCCCGCGGCCTTGTCCTCGACGAGCGGGAGATAGTGGGCGGCGATCTTCATGTCCGATTTCGCCAGCACCATCTCCATGTTGGCGAGCGTGGCGGCGAGGAAGGGCCAGCCCTCCAGCATCTCGCGCAGCAGCCCCATGTCGGGGAAGTCGCTGAGCGCGCGCCCGACGCCGTACCAGCCCGGCAGCATGATCCGCGCCTGCGCCCAGGAGAAGACCCACGGGATCGCGCGCAGATCCTCGATCCGGTCCGACTTGGTGCGGCTGGCGGGGCGGGAGCCGATCTTGAGGCCGGAAATCTCGGGCAGCGGCGTGATCTGGCGGAAGAAGGTGCGGAAGCGGTCGTCGCCATAGACGAGATCGCGATAGGTCTTGAATGCCGTGTCCGAGATCGACGCCATCGCGCCGGCGAAGCGTTCATAGTCCGCATTCGACAGCTTGGGCGCCTCCAGCGAGGCGAGGAGGGTGGCGGACGCCATCGCCTCCAGATTCACCGCGGCGGAATCGCGCGTGCCATATTTGGCGGCGATCACCTCGCCCTGCTCGGTGATGCGGATGCGGCCGTTGACGGTGCCCGGCGGCTGCGCCTGGATCGCCGCGAAGGAGGAGCCTCCGCCACGCCCGACCGCGCCGCCGCGGCCGTGGAAAAGCTGCATGCGGACGCCCGCCTTGGCGAACACCGGCGCCAGCGCCCGGCTCGCCTGATGCAGTGACCAGACCGAGGTGAGATAGCCGCCATCCTTGTTGGAGTCCGAATAGCCGACCATCACCTCCTGATGCCCGCGCGCGCGGGTGAGGAGGGCAATCTCGGGAAGCGCGAGCCAGTCGGCCATCACGCTCGGGGCATTCTCAAGGTCGCCGATCGTCTCGAACAGGGGGACGGCCATGATCGCGGCATGGGGCGCCTCGCCCTCGTTGGCGGCCGGGCGATAGAGGCCGACCTCCTTGAGGAGCGTGTGGACCTCCAGCATGTCCGACACGCTCTCGGACTTGGAGATGTTGTAGATGCCGATCGAGGCCGGGCCGTAGCGCCGGTGCGCCTCGGCAGCCGCGCGCAGGATGGCGAGCTCGGAGCGCGTCTCGTCCGAATAGTCGCCCCACGGGCTCGACAGCGGGCGGGCATGGGCGAGCTCGCGGCGGAGAAGGGCGACGCGCGCCGCCTCGTCGAGCGCGAGATAGTCGGCCTCGACGCCCGACACCCTGAGCAGCTCGGCGACGACGCGCTCGTGCACATCGGCATTCTGGCGCAGGTCGAGCGTCGCCAGGTGGAAGCCGAAGATGTCGATCGCGCGGATCAGCCGGGCGAGCGCGCCGCCGCCTTCGCTGCCCAGCTCCTCGGCGAGGATCGAGAGATCGTGGCGCAGCGCCTGCGGATCGGGATAGGCCTCCGCCTCCACCCGCGCCGGGCGGGGCGGGGCATGGCCGACAATTTCGGCATAGGTGGCGGCCAGGCGCGCATAGATGCCGGTGAGCGCGCGGCGATAGGGCTCGTCGCCACGGGCGCGGCCCGGATCGTGCGCGGCATCGGCCAGCGCGACCAGCGCCTCGCTCACTGGCGCCAGCTCGGTCGAGATCGAAAGCTCGGCACCGAGCGCGTGGATCTCGTCGAGATAATGGCCGATCACCGCTTCCGCCGAGCGGGCAAGGACATGATTCAGCGAATCCGCGCCGACATTGGGATTGCCGTCGCGATCGCCGCCGATCCAGTTGCCCAGCCGCAGGAAGGAGGGCGTGTGCTCGCCCAGCGCCCGGTCCCAGCGCGCATAGAGGGCCGGCAGCGTCGGCAGCAGCACGTCGCGCAGATAGGCGAGGGCCGTATCGATCTCGTCGACCACATAGAGGCGCTCGCGGCGCAGCGTCCGCGTCTGCCAGAGCAGCGCGATCTGGCGGACGATCGCCTCCTCGACCAGATCGCCGTCTTCCGTCTCGAGCGCGCCGGCATCCTTGAGCTGCATCAGCTCGGCGATGTGGTTGCGATGGTCGATCATGCTCTTGCGGCGCACTTCGGTCGGGTGCGCGGTGAGCACGGGGACGAGCAGCGAATGCTCGAGCAGCGCCAGCACCTTGTCGCGGCCGATGCCCTGCCGCTCCAGACGGGTCAGCGTGCGCGCCACGTCGGCGTCGGGCTCGGCGGCGACGCCCTGCCGGTCCTCGGCGAGGTTGGCGAGCATCGAGAACAGCATGAAGCCGCGCACGAAGGCCAGCGTGTCGTCCAGCGTCAGCGCGTCGAGCCCGGTGTCGATCGCGTCGGCGCCGGCGATGCCGCGCGCGCGGTCCACCGAGACGGAGCGGATATATTCGATGCGCCGGAACAGCGCGTCGCCGCCATGCGCGCGGATCACATCCCCCAGCAGCTTGCCGAGGAAACGGACATCAGGATTCTGCGTGATGGGAAAGGTCGTGGCCATGGCGGGGGGTGCTGCATCGCAGCAGCGGTCGCGTCAATGCTTTGTTGCGTTGTATTCCCTGATATCTGTCAGAATCTTTCTGAAATCATGCCTCCAGCGGCACATCCCAATAGAGCCAGTCGTGCCAACTATCGTGGAGATAGTTGGGCGGGAAGCGCCGGCCATTCTCCTGAAGCGCCCAGCTCGTCGGCCGTTCGGGCGTGCTGGCCAGCTCCATGTGCGCCTGCCGGGGCGTGCGGCCGCCTTTGCGCAGGTTGCATGGGGCGCAGGCGGTGGCCACATTCTCCCATGTGGTGCGGCCGCCTTGTGCACGGGGGACGACATGGTCGAACGTCAGATCGTGGCGGCAACCGCAATATTGGCAGGCGAAGCTGTCGCGCAGGAACAGGTTGAAGCGCGTGAACGCCGGATAGGCCGACGGCTTCACGAATTGCCGAAGCGCGATCACCGAGGGCAGCTTCATCGAGAAGCTGGGCGAATGCACCTCGCGCTCATAGTGGGAGACGATGTCGACCCGTTCGAGGAACACGGCCTTGATGGCGGTCTGCCAGGGCCAGAGCGACAGTGGATAATAGCTCAGCGGCGTATAATCCGCGTTGAGCACCAGCGTGGGGCATCCATCGGGGTGCCGGATCAGATCGGGGTGATACATGGAACGACATGACCTCCGCTCGGCGGCGCCCGCCCGAGCCAGCTTCATGCCCTGTCGCACTCAGGACGCGTTGCCGGTAAGGGCACTGCGTCGTCTCTTCGTCGCGCATCGGATGCCCGAACAGCGTGACCGGAGCATGACAACATGTCTCACGACTCGCGGTCAAGAGCCGGCTTGATGAATTTGACCCCTGCCAGCGCCGTCGTCACCCGCTTCGCACCGAGCCCGACCGGGCGGTTGCATCCGGGACACGCTTATTCGGCATTGCGTTCGCATGATCTGGCGCGCGCGACGGGCGGGCGCTTCCTGCTGCGCATGGAAGACATCGATCCCGGTCGCTCGCGCGAGGCGTTCGTGGCGGGGATCGAGGAGGATCTGCGCTGGCTGGGGCTGACATGGGACGGACCGGTGCTGCGCCAGTCGGCGCGGCTCGATGCGTACCGCGCGGCGCTGGGCGCGCTCGGCGCGGCGGGGCTGCTCTATCCCTGCTTCTGCACGCGCGCCGACATCGCGGCCGCGGCGACGGCGCCGCATGGGCCGGAAGGGGCGGCCTATCCCGGTACCTGCCGCGCGCTCGATCCCGCGACGCGGCGGACGCGGATCGCGGCCGAGCCCCATGCATGGCGCCTCGACATGGCGCGCGCGGCGGCGTTCGCGGGGCCTTTGCGCTGGCATGACGCCACCGCCGGCATGATCGAGGCCGATCCTCAAAGTTTCGGCGACGTGGTGCTGGCGCGCAAGGATGCGCCCGCCTCCTACCATCTCGCCGTCACCGTCGACGATGCGTGGCAGGGCGTGACCGACGTGGTGCGCGGGCTGGACCTGTTCGAGGCGACGCATGTCCATCGCCTGCTCCAGGCGCTGCTCGGCCTGCCGACGCCGCGCTATCACCACCACCCGCTGCTCGCCGACGCGGAGGGGCGCAGGCTGGCCAAGCGGGCCGGCGCGCGCACGCTGGCGGACCTACGCGAGGCGGGGGCGGACCCTGCCGATCTGGTCGGGACGCTCAGGGCCGGGCGGCTGCCCCGCGGCTTCGGGGCGATGCTCGGCAGTCTGTGAAGAGAGGATTGCCAAGGGCGTCAACAGGTCTAGGGTGAGGGGATGCAGACGGTGCTGTTCATCCTCGTGATCCTGTTCGCGATCGGCGCGCTGGTCGCGCTGGTGCGGGGGATCATCACCTTCCTGCGCACGACCGACGAGGAGCTGCGCCGCGATCCGCAGGAGGGGCCGAGCCAGTCGAGCCTCAAGCAGAACCAGATGATGTGGCGGCGCATCCAGTTCCAGGCGCTGGCGGTGATCGCGGCGGTGCTGCTGCTCCTCCTCGCCCATCCGCACGGCTGATCGCCGCCCGGCCATGGTGAAGCTCAACAAGATCTACACGCGCACCGGCGACGGCGGCGAGACGGGCCTCGTCGACGGTTCGCGCGCGCCCAAGCATGATCCCCGCTTCGCCGCGATCGGCGATGTCGATGAGGCGAACTCGGCGATCGGCGTCGCCCGCCTGCATGTCGGCGGTGAAGCGGACGCGATGCTCGGCCGCATCCAGAACGAGCTGTTCGATCTCGGCGCCGATCTCGCGACGCCCGGCGAGGATTTCGCCCCGACCGAGATGACGCTGCGCATCGTGGCCTCCCAGATCGAGCGGCTGGAGCGCGAGATCGACGCGATGAACGAGGGCCTCGCGCCGCTGCGCAGCTTCGTCCTGCCGGGCGGAGACCCCGGCGCGGCGCATCTCCATGTCGCCCGCGCGACGGTGCGCCGGGCGGAGCGGAGCGCGGTGGCGGCGGCGGTCGCTCACCCGCTCAATCCGCTGGCGCTGCGCTATCTCAATCGCCTGTCGGACCATCTCTTCACGCTCTGCCGCGTGCTCAACGACGGCGGCGCGCGGGACGTCCTCTGGCAGCCGGGTGCGACGCGCGAGGGCTGAAGCCCTTGAAATCGGACCCATCGTCGCAACCTTTACGCGATCGAACTCGTTAATCTTCCTGATCCGGGAGTGATAGGATGGCCGCACGAGCCGACGCGATCGCGCCGACATGCGACACGTCAAAAGGGGAATCGGGGCTCCTCGATCGTTTCGGGCGCGTCCGCGCGCTGACGCTTGCGCTGGCGGAAAGGCTCTCCGATGCCGACGCCACCGCCCAGTCGATGCCCGATGCCTCGCCCGCCAAATGGCATCTGGCGCACGTCACCTGGTTCTTCGAGACCTTCGTGCTGCGCGACCATGTGGCGGGCTACCGGCCGTTCGACGCGAGCTGGCCCTTCCTCTTCAACAGCTATTACGAGGCCGAGGGCGAACGGATCGCGCGCGCCTCGCGCGGAATGCTGACGCGCCCCTCGCTCGACGAGGTGCGGGCCTATCGCGCGCATGTCGATGCCGCGATCACGGCGACGTGGGACGATTTGCCCGAGGCGGCGCGTCTTCTGGTCGAGCTGGGCTGCCATCATGAGGAGCAGCATCAGGAGCTGCTGGTCACCGACATCCTCCACCTCTTCGCGCAGAACCCGCTGGCGCCCGCGCTCTGGCCCGCCGAGCCGCGCCGGCCGAGCCCCGCGCCCGAACCGCTCCGCTGGATCGAGGGTCGCACCGGACGCCAAGAGGTCGGCCATGACGGCAAGGGCTTCGCCTTCGACTGCGAGGGGCCGCGCCATACCGTCTGGCTTGCGCCTCATGCGCTGGCGGATCGCGTCGTCACCAATGGCGAGTGGCGCGCCTTCGTCGAGGATGGCGGCTATGCCACCGCCTCGCTCTGGCTGTCGGACGGCTGGGGCTGGGTGCGCGAGAACCGGATCGAGGCGCCACTCCACTGGCGGCGGGACGAGGAGGACGGCTGGGGTCGCCGCTTCGGGCTCGACGGGCTGACCGCGATGGACCCGTCCGCGCCCGTCCGCCACATCAGCTATTACGAGGCCGACGCCTATGCCCGCTGGGCCGGCGCGCGGCTGCCCACCGAGGCAGAGTGGGAGACGGCGGCGGAAGGGCTCGATCCCGCGCACGGCACCTTCCTTGATGGGCCGGGTGCGATCCGCCCGCTGCCTGCCGCGCCCGGCGCGGGGCTCCGGCAGATGTTCGGCGATGTCTGGGAATGGACCGCGTCCGCCTATCTCGCCCATCCCGGCTTCCGCGCGGCGCCGGGGGCGGTCGGCGAGTATAATGGCAAGTTCATGTCCGGGCAGTTCGTGCTCAAGGGCGGGAGCTGCGCCACCCCGCGCGGCCATGCCCGCGCCAGCTACCGCAACTTCTTCTACCCCCATCAGCGCTGGCAGTTCACCGGCGTCCGCCTCGCGAAGGATCTCTGACATGCTGCTGGAAGCGGAACGCGAAACGAAGCCCGATGTCGATCCCGCGTTCCGCGCCGATGTGATTGCGGGGCTCTCGGGCGCGCGCAAGGCGATCCCGGCGCGCTGGTTCTACGACCGGCGCGGATCGGAGCTGTTCGAGGAGATCACCGACCTCCCCGAATATTACCCCACCCGCACCGAGCGCGCGCTGCTGGAGATCTATGCGTGCGACGTGGCCAAGCTCGCCGGCCCCGGCCGCGCGGTGGTCGAGTTCGGATCGGGATCGTCGGCCAAGACGCCTTTGCTGCTGGGCGCCGTCCAGCCGTCCTCTTATGTGCCGATTGATATCTCGGGCGACTTTCTGCGCGAATCCGCCGCCGCGCTGGCGGAGCGCTTCCCCGGCCTGCCGGTCCATCCGATCGAGGCGGATTTCATGCACCCGATCGCGCTACCCGAGGCGATCGGCCACGCACCCCGGCTGGGCTTCTTTCCCGGATCGACGGTCGGCAACCTGACGGCTCCGACCGCCGTCGACCTGCTGCGCGCGATGGCGGGGACGCTGGGCGTCGGCGCGATGCTGCTGATCGGCATGGACCGGGTGAAGGACGAGGCGGCGCTGATCTCCGCCTATGACGATGCGCAGGGGGTGACGGCGGCGTTCAACCTCAACCTCCTTCACCGCATCAACCGCGAGCTGGATGGCGACATTCCGGTGGAGGCCTTCCGCCACGTCGCACGGTGGAACGATCCCGAGGCGCGGATCGAGATGCATCTGGAAGCAGTGCGTGACATGAGCTTCACCGCCGCCGGCCATCGCTTCGCGATCCGGGGCGGCGAGACGATCCACACCGAGAACAGCCACAAATATGATCGCCGCAGCGCGCGCCTGCTGCTGGCCGCCGGCGGCTGGGCACCGATCGCGGAATGGACCGATCCGCAGGATCGCTTCGCCATCCTGCTCGCCGAGGTGAAGCCGCCGCGCACGGCCCCCTGACGCCCCTGTCCTTCGGGCGCGAACCCCGCTAGGCGGGCGGAAAGATCCTGAAGGAGAGTCACATGGAAACCGTCGGCGTCATCGGGGCTGGTCAGATGGGCGCGGGGATCGCGCAGGTGGCGGCCCAGTCGGGCTTCCGCGTGCTGCTGTCCGATCGCGACGTGGCGCTGGCCGAGAAGGGCAAGGCCGGCATCGCCAAGCGGCTCGGCTCGGCGGTCGAGAAGGGCAAGGTGACGGCGGCGGAGGCCGAGGCTGCGCTCGCCCGGATCGAGACGGTCGACCATTATGGCGCCTTCGGCGACGCCTTCATCGTCATCGAGGCGGCGACCGAGCGCGAGGAGATCAAGCGCACCATCTTCGCCGAGGTCGGCGCGCGGATGGGTCCGAACGCGATCCTCGCCACCAACACCTCGTCGATCCCGATCACCCGCCTCGCGCAGGCCGCGCCCGATGCCGGCCGCTTCATGGGCGTGCATTTCTTCAACCCCGTGCCGGTGATGAAGCCGATCGAGCTGATCCGCGGCCTCGCCACCTCGGACGAGACGGTGGCGCGCGTCGAGGCGTTCGCGAAGGCCTTGGGCAAGGAGGTCGTCCACGCCAACGACGCGCCGGGCTTCATCGTCAACCGCGTGCTGATGCCGATGCTCAACGAGGCGATCTTCGCGCTGGGCGAGGGCGTGGCGAATGTCCGCGACATCGATGCGGCGGTGAGCCTCGGGCTCAACCATCCGATGGGCCCGCTGACGCTGGCGGACTTCATCGGCCTCGATACCTGCCTAGAGATCACCAAGGTGCTGTTCACCGGCACCGGCGATCCCAAATTCCGCCCGGCGCCGCTGCTGGTGAAATATGTCGAGGCTGGCTGGCTCGGCCGCAAGACGAAGCGCGGCTTCTACGACTATTCGGGCGCCGAGCCCGTGCCGACCCGCTGATGCGGGCGCTCCTTGCGCTGGCGGCGCTCGCGCTCGCCGCGCCTGCGGCGGCCGAGGTGGCGCCCGGCACCACGCCGGGCTCCGCCACGGGGCTCACCGGCGCCTATGACCGGGGCAACGCCTTCGCGCGCATCCTCGCGGGCAGGCTGCCGGCGACGCGGGTGTATGAAGACAAGCAGGTGCTCGCCTTCATGAACATCCATCCGCTGTCGACCGGCGACCTGCTGGTGATCCCCAAGGGGCATTACCGCAACCTGATGGATATTCCCCCGCCCGTGCTCGACCATCTGATGCGGGTGACGCAGCGGCTGGCGAAGGCTGAGGCCCGTGCGCTCCATCCCGACGGCATCTTCATCCGCCAGAACAGCGGCGAGGCGGCGGGGCAGACCGTCTTCCACTTCCACATGCACGTCACGCCGCAGTGGAAGACCGTGCCGCTCGCACAGACCTCCTACAAGCAGCCGCCCGCCGATCCGAGGGAACTGGCCGCGATTGCGACGAAAATCCGGTCCGCCATGCGCTGAGCAGGCCATGGCATGTCGTGCCGCCTATGTTATGGTTCCTCGGGGTCAAGGAGGAGGAACGAGCATGAAGGTGATCTTCGCGAGTTCGATGCTGCTGGTCGCGGGGCTGGCCATGCCGGCGCACGCCGCCGACAACATCATGAAGGTCTGCGGCGCCAAATATCAGGCGGCCAAGGCCAACAAGACGCTGCCCGCCGGCCAGACCTGGAACCAGTTCCTCGCCCAGTGCCGCGGATCGGGGGCCGCCGCCGCTCCGGCTCCTGCCGCGAAGCCGGCTGCGCCTGCGCCCGTGGTCAAGCCGGTCGCGGCGGCGGTGCCGTCGGCGAAGGCGAACCCCGCCTCGCATCTGCCCTCCGCACAGAGCCCGGCGATGCAGGCCATGCACGATCGCCAGCGCCAGTGCGGCCAGATGTGGAAGGCCGACAAGGCCGCCGGCAAGATCCCGGCCGGCCAGACCTGGCCGCAATATTGGAGCGCCTGCAACACCCGCCTGAAGAAGTAAGCAGATCGGGGGGACGCCGAGGCGCGGCGCCCCCTCCCGCGATCAGGCGAGCAGCAGCCCCGCGAAGGCCGCCGACATCAGGTTGGCGAGGCTGCCGGCCAGCAGCGCGCGCAGGCCGAGCTTGGCGATGGTCGGCCGCTGGTTGGGCGCGAGATTGCCCGTCACCGCCATCTGGATCGCGATCGACGAGAAGTTGGCGAAGCCACAAAGGGCGAACGTCACCACCGCGACCGTGTGCGGCGAGAGCATCGCCTGATCCTTGCCGAGCGAGATATAGGCGACGAACTCGTTGAGCACGATCTTCTCGCCGAACAGCCCGCCCGCGATCCCCGCCTCATGCCACGGCACGTTCAGCAGGAACATCACCGGCGCGAAGGCATAGCCGAGCAGCCGCTGGAAGGTGAGGTCCTCGAACCCGAACCAGTGGCCGACGCCGGTCAGCAGGCCGTTGGCGAGCGCCACCAGCGCGACGAAGGCCAGCACCATGGCGCCCACCGCCACCGCGAGGCGGACGCCGGTCTGCGCGCCCTGTGCGGCCGCCATGATGATGTTGGCGGGCTTCTCGTCGCCATGATGGACTTCCATCTGCGGCGGCGCCTCGCCTTCGGGGAGGAGGGCGGCCGGCCCCTGTCCGCTGATGCGGGCCTGCGCCAGCTCGATCTGCGCGTCCTGCACATGCGGGTCGACGCGGTCGGGCATGATGATCTTGGCCATCAGCAGGCCGCCCGGCGCCGACATGAAGCTCGCCGCCAGCAGATAGTCGATCTTGATCCCCATCGAGGCATAGGCCGCGAGGATCGTGCCGGCGACGCCCGCCATGCCGCTGGTCATCACCGCGAACACCTGCGTCTGCGACAGGCCCGCCAGATAGGGGCGGATGACGAGCGGCGATTCGCTCTGCCCGACGAAGATGTTGGCCGCAGCACACAGGGACTCGACCTTGGAGACGCCGACCACGGCCTCGATCGCGCCGCCGATCCAGCGCACGACGAGCTGCATGATCCCGACATGGTAGAGGATCGAGACCAAGGCTGCGAAGAAGATGATCACCGGCAGCGCCTGGATCGCGAACATCTGGCCGAGACGGTCGGTCGCGAGCGCGCCGAACAGGAACTGCGTGCCCGCGTTCGCATAGCCGAGCAGATCGGCCACCCCGCCCGACATCTGCGCCAATACCCAGCGGCCTGTCGGCACATAGAGGACGAGCACGGCGATGGCCGCCTGAAGCGCGAAGGCGGCGCCCACCACGCGCAGCCGGATGGCACGGCGATCGGCCGAGAAGATGTATGCGATCAGCAGGATTACGGCGATGCCGGCAAGGCCGGTCAGGAACTTGGTCATCGAGTGGCAGGCTTCCCCATGGGCGGAAGGCGCTCGCCCCCCGGCTGCGCCGGGATCGCACTCATACACAGCGCGGTGATTTGGGCCAGCCTCGATCGCGCGGTTCGTCCCGGCCCGTTCAACGGGCGTTCAGTGGCGTTGCGCAGGATAGGCCCCGCATCCGTCCACCACCGATGAGGGAAATGTTCCGATGCCTTCCAAGCGACTCCTGATGTTCACGGGCGTGGCCGTGGCGCTGGCCGGCGTCACTGCGGTTGCCGCGGCCGAGCGCGTGCCCGTTCATGTGATGACCGTCCAGCTTCCCGACGGCAGCGTCGAGCAGATTCACTACACCGGCAATGTCGCCCCGCGCATCGTTGTGCGCGACGAGGCCGCGCCGATGGTCGCGGCGGGTTTCCTCGACGCTGCCTTCGGTGTCGACTCGCCCTTCGCCGAACTCGACCGCATCTCCGCCGAGATGGACCGGCAGGCCGCGCTGATGATGCGGCAGGCGGCGTTGATGCACGCCTCGCCCGACGCCGCCCTCCACGCGGCGACGCTGGCCGGCGCTCCGGCGGGCGCGAGCAGCTTCAGCATGGTGTCGACCTCGAACGGGCAGGGCGTCTGCACCCGGAGCGTGCAGGTGACCTCCATGGGCGACGGCAAGGCGCCCAAGGTCGAGCGCAGCAGCTCGGGCGCCTGCGGCACGGCGGCGGCCCAGCCTTCGGCCGCGCCGGCGACCCCGGCCGAGGCCAAGCCCGGCCCGATCCCGCGCAACAGCATCTGATCGATGGAGAGGCCGGACGGATCATGATGCGTCCGGCCTTTTCGTCTCCGCCGAAAGCGGATAGTGGGGCGCATGTCCACGACGACGGCGCCCGCCACCCACCAGATTCCCCGTTCGCTGTTTCTCTTCTCGCTCTTCTATGGCGGGATGGTCTGCATGGCGGGCATTCTCGGCGTGAAACAGGTCGCGCTCGGGCCGCTCGCGGTGGAAGCGGGCATCTTCGCCTTCCTGCTGCTGGTCGCGCTGGGCAGCGCCACGGCCGAGCTTTACGGGCAGGCCACCGCCACCCGGCTGGTCCGCTTCGGCTTCGTGCCGATGATCACGGCGGCCGTGCTGATCCAGATCGTGCTGCTGCTGCCGGCCGACAAGGACATGTACGCGCCGGCCGTGGCCGCCTTCCCGATCGTCGTCGGGCAGGGCGCGCGGATGATGATGGCGGGCTTCATCTCCTACGGCACGTCGCAGACGCTCAACGTGCTGATCTTCTCCAAGCTGTCGCGGGGCGAGGGGAAGCTGATCTGGCTGCGTGGCATGATCGCGAGCATGGTCAGCCAGATCATCGACACGCTGCTGTTCATCACCATCTCCTTCCTCGGCGAGCGCCCGATCCTGGCGCTGATGGCGGGGCAGATGCTCACCAAGGTGGTGCTGTCGGTGGTGTTCGTGCCATGGCTGATCACCGGACTGGTGTGGCTCGGCCGCCGGATCGACGCGCGCGCGGCATAAGAGGGTTCCGGCGGGGCCCCGCTCCCGCTATGGCGCAGCCATGACGCTGCTGCCCGATCTCCTCCCCGATCCCGCCATGCTCGCCAAGGCGGAAACGCTCACCGAGGCGCTGCCTTATCTCCAGCGCTATGCGGGCAAGACCTTCGTGGTCAAATATGGCGGCCACGCCATGGGCGATCCGGAGCTGGCGCGCAGCTTCGCCGAGGATGTCGTGCTGCTGAAGGCGGTGGGCATCAACCCGGTGGTGGTGCATGGCGGCGGCCCGCAGATCGGATCGATGCTGAAGCGCCTCGGCGTCGAATCCCGCTTCGTCGACGGCCTGCGCGTGACGGATGCGGAGACGGCGCAGATCGCGGAGATGGTGCTCGCCGGATCGATCAACAAGGAAATCGTCGGCTGGATCGGGGCGGCGGGCGGCCGCGCCGTCGGCATCTCGGGCAAGGACGCGCGGCTGGTGACGGCCGAGAAGGTCGGCCGCACGACGCCGGACAAGCTCCAGGGCATCGAGCGTCATGTCGATCTCGGCTTCGTCGGCGAGCCGACCCACGTCGACCGCACCATCCTCGACCAGCTCTCGGCCTCGGGCGTGATCCCGGTGGTGGCGCCGATCGCGATCGGGATGGACGGCCACACCTACAACATCAACGCAGACACCATGGCGGGCGCGATCGCGGCGGCGCTGGGCGCCTCGCGCCTCTTCCTGCTGACCGACGTGGCGGGCGTGCTCGACAAGGAGAAGAAGCTGCTCTCCGACCTCGTGCCCGGCGATGTCGAGCGGCTGAAGGCGGACGGCACCATCTCCGGCGGGATGATCCCCAAGATGGAGACCTGCGTGCATGCCATCGAGGCGGGGGTGGACGCCGCCGTCATCCTTGACGGGCGCATCCGCCACGCGATGCTGCTGGAAATCTTCACCCGTCAGGGCGCCGGCACGCTGGTGCGCGCGGGCTGAGTGGAAAGCGGCGCGGGGCTCGGATAGAAGGGCCTCGGGCGAGAGGGATTTGTCGATGCTTTCGATCTACCAGATTCTGAACCTGCTGCTCGACCTGCTGTTCTGGATCATCATGATCCAGATCGTGCTGTCCTGGCTGGTGGCGTTCAACGTCATCAACACGCGCAACGATTTCGTGCGCCAGTTCCTCTATGCGCTCGATCGGGTGACGGAGCCGCTCTACCGGCCGATCCGCCGCATCCTGCCCGATTTCGGCGGGCTCGATTTCTCGCCGATGGTGGTGCTGCTGGCGATCTCCATCCTCCAGAAGATCCTGCTGCCCAACATCTTCTCCTCGCTGATCGGAGCGACCGCGTGAGCGCTGCGATCATTGACGGAAAGGCGTTCGCCGCCGGTCTGCGCGAGAAGGTTGCCGGCCTCGTGCCGGCCTTTGAGGCGGCGGCGGGGCGCAAGCCCGGCCTCGCGGTGGTGATCGTCGGCGAAGACCCGGCGAGCCAGGTCTATGTCCGCTCCAAGGGCAAGGCGACCGAGGCGTCGGGCATGGCGAGCTTCACCCACAAGCTCCCCGCCGAGACCAGCGAAGAAGCGCTGCTCGATCTCGTCCGCCAGCTCAACGCGGACGGCGCGGTGGACGGCATCCTCGTCCAGTTGCCGCTGCCCAGGCATATCAACGAGCAGCGCGTCATCGCGACGATCGACCCGGACAAGGATGTCGACGGCTTCCATGTCGTGAACGTCGGCCGCCTCGCGACCGGGCTCAACGGCTTCGTGCCCTGCACGCCGCTCGGCTGCCTGATGCTGCTGGAGGATCGCCTTGGCGACCTTTCCGGCCTCAACGCCGTGGTGATCGGCCGCTCCAACATCGTCGGCAAGCCGATGGCGCAACTGCTGCTCTCGAAGAGCTGCACCGTCACCATCGCGCATTCGCGGACGAAGGATCTGCCCGCGCTCTGCCGCACTGCGGACATCCTCGTGGCGGCGGTCGGCCGGCCCGAGATGGTGAAGCGCGACTGGATCAAGCCCGGCGCCACCGTGATCGACGTTGGCATCAACCGCATCGACAATGGCGAGGGCGGCACGAAGCTGGTCGGCGATGTCGACTTCGCGGAAGCCTCCGAAGCGGCCGGTGCCGTGACCCCGGTGCCGGGCGGTGTCGGGCCGATGACCATCGCCGTGCTTCTCCGCAACACGCTCGTCTCGGCCTATCGCCGTGCCGGCGTTCCGTTGGACAAGGGAACGATCTGAGGTGATCGCCGCGCTGGCCCTGCTCGCCGCGGCCGCCGCGGCGGGCCAGACGGTCGCCGATGCGGAACGCGCCTTCGCCGAGCAGGCGCGCACCGGTGGCCAGTGGAACGCCTTCCGCGCCTTCGCCGCGCCCGACGCCGTGCTCTATTCGCCCAGCGCGACGCCGGCCCGCACCGTGCTCTCGCGCTCGACCGAGCCGCCGACGCCGCTGCTCTGGCGGCCGGCGCACACGATCACCTCCTGCGACGGCTCGCTCGCTTACTCGACCGGCCCCTGGACCAAGGACGGCAAGTCGGGGAGCTTCGGCACGCTGTGGCGGCACGACACGGCCGGCTGGAAGTGGATCTATGACGGCGGTCATGACGGGGGCGTGCTGGCTTCTGCGCCGATCGGCGTCGTCGCCGAGGATCATGCCGCCTGTCCGGGGCCGATCGGCTCGGTCGGCGAGCAGGCCGAGGTGCTTCCCGACGTGGCGGTGCCGGTCGCGACCTTGAAGGGCGGGGGGCTCGCCGGCCTGATCATGGCCTCCGACGGGCCGATGCCGGCCTCGCTCCATCTCGGCCATGCGACGGAGGAGGGGGCGTCGACGGACCGCACGCTGCGCTGGCGGATCAATCCGGTGCGCGATGCCGCGACCGGCGCGCATCTGCTGCGCATCTGGTCGTGGGACGGGCGGCGCTATCGTCTTGCGGTGTTCGATGTGACGGGGACGCGTTCATGATTGCTTTGTTCGTCTCCGCCTTCGTCACCTTCTTCGTGGTGATCGATCCGCCCGGCTGCGCGCCGATCTTCGCGGGCCTGACGCGCGGCACCGACATGGCCCACCGTGTCCAGATGGCGATCCGCTCGACGCTCGTGGCTGCCGCGATCCTGCTGGTGTTCGCGCTGCTCGGCGAGCCGCTGCTCGGGACGCTGGGCATCAGCCTCGACGCCTTCCGCATCGCGGGCGGCATCATGCTGTTCCTGATCGCGCTGGAGATGGTGTTCGAGAAGCGCCAGCAGCGCCGCGAGGAACGCGCCCACGAGATCGAGCTGCACCCCGAGCAATATGAGGACATCTCCATCTTCCCGATGGCGATGCCGATGATCGCGGGGCCGGGCTCGATCGCCTCGGTCATGCTGATGATGCAGCGCAGCCATGGCCTCATCGCGCACATCGTCGTGCTGGGCGCGCTGGCCGTGGTGCTGGCGATGATGATGGCCGCACTGCTCGCGGCGGGGCCGCTGATGCGCTTCCTGGGCTACAAGGTGGAGGCGGTGATCACCCGCCTGCTCGGCGTGCTGCTGGCGGCGCTCGCGGCGCAGTTCGTGGTCGACGGGGTGCGCGCCTCCTTCGGCGGCTGAGGCCTCAGCGCGTCACCCGGAAAAGCTGGTAGGGCGAGTTCGCCGGCAGCGGCACGCGCGCCAGCCAGTCCGGCACGAAGCCCTGCGACAGCTTGGCGTAGAAGCCGCCCGGCGCCTCCACCTCGTAGATCGTCGCCTCGGACATGTGCGGGCAGATCAGCACATAGTCGGCATGATGGCCGGCGATGATCGCATGCGCCTGGTCGGGCGTGCCGCGGAAGGCGTGTTCGGTATCGAGGATCGCCTGCCAGTTGCGGTGATAGGGGCCGGCGACGGCGCGGTGGTGCGTCAGCGTGATGAGCCGCGGGCCATTGTCGATCAGCGTGAAGAAGGTGGCCGGCGGCAGCTTCCCGATCGGCGCCAGCGCCGGGATGGTTGGGCAGCGGCGGTTGGCGAGCTTGGTGAGGTCTTGCCGCGTCTTGGGCTTCTTGCCCGGCGTGGCGGCCTTGGGGAGCTTCTCGCGGCCCGTGGCGATCGCCCAGAGGTTGGCGACCTTCAGGTTGGCGAAGCGCGCCGGCACGACATCGAGGCCGCCCGCCACGACCACGCCCGCCAGCGCGCAGAGCGCGATCGCCGCGCCGATGGTCCGCCCCGGCACCCAGCCGCCCGCCTCGATGCGCAGATAGATGCGCCACGCCAGCCAGGTCGCGCCCGGAACGCTCAGCATCTGCGCGCTGGGCGCGGTGCGGATCTGCCAGAAGAGCAGCGCGGTCGCGAACAGGGCGAAGAGCGAGACGGGCGCCCACTCGGCCGCCTTGCGCGTCCCCCGAAGCTGCCACATCGCCATCAGGCTGCCGACCGCGCCGATGAAGGGCAGGGTGGCCATCGGCACCAGCGTCGAGAGCGGGTGGAGATAGATCGGGCGCGCCTCGCTGACATGGCTGAGCCAGAGCCGCTCGACTTCGGGGGGAATGCCCTCCAGCCGATGGCCGAAGCATTGCGGGAAGGCGAGGACATAGAGCGTGCCCGCCGCCGCGCCCGCCGCCAGCACCAGCGCGAGCCGCGCCGCCGGGTGGCGCGCGGGCGCGAAGCTGATCGTGACCAGCAGCAGCGCCGCCGCCGACACCGTCGTCAGCCAGACGGGCGAGAGCGCGTCGCAGACGGCGCGCCAATTGTCGTTGGGCGCGAAGATCAGGAAGCCCAGCGCCGTCGTCACCGCCAGTACGAGGCCGTAGGTGCGCATCCGCTCCGTCTCGCGCGCGTCCCAGGCCCAGTGCAGCGCCACGGCGGCGCCCGCGAAGGCGACGTAAGGCAGCATCTCCAGCCCGATCACCAGCGACAGCGCCGAGGAGAGCGCGATCATCGCGCCCGAGCGGCGCATGTCGGGCTCGGTCAGCCCCGCCACCGTCATCATCAGGAAGGCGAGCTGCCAGCCATGATGATCGATGCGCAGCGGCGTCCACATCCCCATCGCATTACCCGCGCAGAGCAGGAGGGCGAGCGCCACCACATAGCTGCCCTTCGACACCAGCCTGCGCACCACCACCGCCATCATCAGGAAGGCGAGCAGCATCGGCAGCGTCGGCGCGAGGGCGCAGGCGAAGCGATAGGCCTCCTGCGTGCCGACGAAGGGCTGGAAGGCGAGGATCAGCCCGGCGATCGGCAGGTCCACCAGCCGCGACCAGTGGATGCTGAATCCGCCCGGCGGATTGAGGCGGTATTGGCGCAGATCGTACCAGCCCTGCCCGCCCAGCCAGTCGCGCACCTGATCGAAGCGCATATTGTCGTCGGTGTCGCTGAGCGCGAACCAGTGGATGGCGTTCTGCTTCTGCCAGATCAGCACGGCCGCCGTCCCGATCCAGAACAGCAATGTGACGAGCTTCCAGCGCGTCGCCACGAAACGATCGAACATCTGTTCGAGGCGATCGGCGAGCGACAGGGGGGCAGGGGGCTGGAGGCCGGTATCCGTCATGCGATGGGTGTTTCGTCCGATTGGATTTGAGATTCCCTGTCCGCCGCTCTAGTCCCTGCGCGGCGGTGGACAAGGGGCGGCGTCTTGCGTGAAGGAATGGTAAGGCTGTGGCACGGGCTCGCGCCCGAGCGTCGCGCCCTGTTCGTGCAGCTGATCCGCTATGGCGTGGTGGGCGTCGGCGTGACGCTGTTCCAGATCGCGATCTACAACCTGCTGATCGGCGCCGGCCATCGCCAGCCGCTCATCGCTAACACGCTGGCGACCGCCGCCGCGATGGTGGTGGGCTACACCATCCACAGCCGCTTCACCTTCGACGGCCATGGCGAGCGCGAGAGCGAGTTGCGCGCGATCCTGCGCTTCGTCGCGGCCAACATGGTGGGCTTCGCGGCCAACAGCTTCTGGGTGTGGCTGTTCACCGCCGTGCTGCATCTCTCCGCCCACTGGCCGTCCGTGCCGATGTTCTGCGTGACACCCGCCCTTCTGTTTTGGCTCAACCGCATGTGGGTTTTCGAGTAAGCCGGAACGCGCCTAAGGTATGATGATGAACGATGCGTCTCCCCTGATTACCGTCCTCGTCCCGGTGAAGGACGAGGAGGATGCGATCCGCACCTTCGTCGATCGCGTCGGCGCCGTGCTGGAGGCGTTGCACGAGCCGCAGGGCTGGGAGATCCTGTTCGTCGACGACGGCAGCCGCGACAACACGCTGGCCGCGATCATGGCGGCGCACCGCACCGACCCGCGGGTCCGCTGCATCTCGCTGTCGCGCAACTTCGGCAAGGAGGCGGCGCTGTCCGCGGGCCTCGACCATGCGGCGGGGCAGGTGGTGATCCCGCTCGACGTGGACTTGCAGGACCCGCCCGAGGTGATCGGGACGATGGTGGCGCGCTGGCGCGAGGGCAATGACGTGGTCTACGGCGTCCGCCGCAACCGCGAGACGGACAGCTTCCCCAAGCGGCTGACCGCCGACCTCTATTACCGCGCGCACAATTATCTCTCGGCGGACAAGATCCCCGAACATGCCGGCGATTTCCGCCTGCTCGACCGCAAGGTGGTGGATGTCATCCGCTCGATGCCCGAGCGCAACCGCTTCATGAAGGGGCTATTCGCCTGGGCGGGCTTCCGCCAAGCGGCGGTGGAATATGACCGCGTGCAGCGCAATGTCGGCACCACCAAGTTCAACTACTGGAAGCTGTGGACGCTGGCGCTCGACGGCATCACCTCGGGCTCGACGCTGCCGCTCCGGGTGTGGAGCTATCTGGGCGGCCTCGTCGCGGTGGGGGCGCTCGTCTATGCGGGCTTCCTCGTCCTGCGCACCTTCATCCATGGCGGGGACGTGCCGGGTTATCCCTCGTTGATGGTGGCGATCCTGTTCTTCGGCGGCGTGCAGCTTCTCTCGCTCGGCGTGCTGGGCGAATATGTCGGGCGCATTCTCGTCGAGACGAAGCACCGGCCCATTTATGTGGTGCGCGAGACGATAGGCGCCTCGCTCCAGCCGATGGCGGGCTGATGGATCGGGCCATCTATGACCGCATGGCGGAAATAGATGCCGAACATTGGTGGTTTGCGGCGCGGCGGCGGATCGTCTCCGCGCTGATCCGCGATCAGGTGCCGTTGAAGCCGGATGCGGAGATTCTCGAAGTCGGCGCCGGCACCGGCTCCAACCTGACGATGCTTCAGGGGATGGGGCATGTCGATGCGATCGAGCCCGACGCCAGGGCCCGCGCCCTCGCCAGCCGGCGGGCGGGCATCCATGTCGAGGGCGGGATGCTGCCCGACCGGGTGCATCTCGAGGATGGGCATTACGACCTGATCCTGCTGCTCGACGTGCTGGAGCATATCGGGGACGATCATGGCTCGCTCCGCGTGCTGCGGGGCAAGCTCAGGCCCGGCGGGCGGATGGTACTGACCGTACCGGCCGCGCCCTGGATGTGGAGCGCGCACGACGTCGCCCACCATCACAAGCGCCGCTACACCGCCCGCACGCTCCGCGCCGCCTTCGATGCGGGCGGCCTGCACGTCCGGCACATGAGCTATTTCAACACATTGCTCTATCCGCTCATCGCCGCCGCGCGGATCGCCGGCCGGCTGCGCCACCGCGAAGGCAGCGACGAGGCGATGCCGTCGCCGCTGGTCAATCGGGTTCTGGAGCGCGTCTTCGCGGCCGAGCGTCACTGGGTGACGCGCGGCACGCTGCCCTTCGGCGTCTCGTTGCTGGCGGTGGTCGAACCCGCCCCGCGGTGAACGACGCGGTAGAGCACGCCGAAGCGCTTGCCCTCCCAGATCGGCACGAGGTCCGGATCGACCGGCCAGCGATCGCGCGGCATGTCGATCATCCAGACATAATCGAAGGCGTTGCGCGGGAAATATTGCAGCGCCAGCTCGAGGATCGGCTCGTTGCGCGCGCGGCAATCCGGGCGGCGGACGATCTGTGACGGGTCGTGCGAGAAATAACGCCCCGCGTCCCGGTAGCGCACGCGCAGGAGCTGGGCGCCGGGCGCCTCCCACTGATCGTTGACGAAGGCCCGCCGGCGGACCGTGGCCATCGAGCTCAGATGCTCCATGCGCGTCGTGTACCAGGCGCTGCGGCAGGGGACGTTGGCCAGCGCCATCACCCGGCTGCCCATCGGCACATGGTCGAGCGCCTTCAACTGCTGCTGATAGTTGCGCTCGAACTTGAGGAAGGCGAGCGTCGACACCGCCATGCGCGCGCCGAAGAAGAGCAGGCCGGCCGCCGCCACCGCGTTCGCCACACGCCGGTTGGCGATCGGGCGCAGCGCCAGGATCGGCATCGCCACCATATAGGGGACGAGGCGCATGTCGGCATAAGCGGAGCTGAGCAGTACGCGCGGCAGGCAGATGAAGACGAGTGCCAGCAGGATGGAGACGATGCCCAGCGTCGCCTCGTAGCGCTTCCACGGCCGCTTCGTGGCGAAGCCCGACAGGCCGACGAGGAGCAGGATGGCGGCGCTCGCCTCGTCCCACAGCTCGACGCGCTCGCGCAGCACCGAATAGAGCCAGCGCCACTTGAACCACCATTTGAACCAGTCGAACGTGCCGTGCGGCGCGCTGCCGCCGCGCCACGGCAGCAGCAGGATCGCCGGCGGCGCGAGCGGCAGGCAGGCGACGAAGGCGCGCCAGCCGCTCCGCATCCAGTCGTCGCCCTCCTTGCGGCAGCGGACCACCTCCGCGATGAAACACAGGATGCCGAGCACGCCCCAGGCGAAGCTGTGCGCCACCCAGATCAGGAAGCTGACGACGAAGAAGATATGCGGCCGGTATTTGAGCCGCCCCGTCCGCGCCAGCCTCAGCCAGAAGGCGAAGGCGATCAGCATCAGCCCCATCGCCATCGCGAAGTTGATGAAGCCGAACTGGAAGGGATAGCCGTAGGCGAGCGGCAGCGCGAAGAGCGCGGTGGGCGGCACGCGCCCGTGAATCTCGCGCGCGATCAGCAGCAGGCCCGCGACCGTCACCGCCGGGATCGCCATGACGATGAGCTTCACCGCCAGTTCGAGGCCGAGGATCGGCCCGAGGATCTGCACCAGCAGATCGCAGGCGAGATTGCCGATCAGCGCCCAGTTGAAGCTGTAATAGCGCGACAGGAAGGGCGAGCTGTCGATCTCAAGCTGGACGCGGTAGCGCCCCATATGCCCCATCAGGTCGGTGAGCGGCGGGATCGGCGGCAGCAGCAGCGGCACGATCGCGAGCACGATCATGGCGATGGCGAAGCTGCGGGTTTCCCACCAGGCAGACGGACGCGGTGACGGCGACGGTTCGGTCATACGGATTCCGGCGATAGTCCGCGCCGGGGCCTGCGGGCAAGCGGGCTTCGCAGCTCCCGGATCAGTAGATCACCGAATAGACTCCCGCCGCCGGGAAACCGGGCACGGCGATGGGCTTCAGCCATGCCGGCGGTTTGCCCGCGTCCAGGCGTGCGGCCATATCATCGGGAGCCGCCCGCGCCAGGGCGCGCGCGCTGTTCGAACCGGGACAGAAATAGACATAGGCCGGCCGTCTCCGCTCCACCACGGCGCGCGCCTGCGCCTCGTCGGTGGCGAAGAAGCGGAGCACGTCGTCCATCGCCTGCGGCGTGCGATGATAGCTGGCGGCGATCACGCTGTGGTGCGTGGCTGACACGATCGCGCTCGCGAAATCGAGGTCGGACAGCCACAGGCCGGTCGGCAGCGCGTCGAGCCGGCGGACCTGCGCGAGATTGGTGCAGGCGGCAAAGGCCTCGCCCGCGCGCTTCTCGCCGGCCGGGGAGGGCACCGCGCTGACCGCCACCATCGCCGGCGTGACGGGCAGCAGCAGCAGCACCGCGCTGGCCTGCGCGAGGATGCGGGCGGCGGGCAGGCGGAATGCCCGGATCGGCTTGCTGACCAGCCTGAGCAGCATCAGCGCGCCGGGAATGGCGAGAATGTTCGAGACGGCGCCCGCGCGCAGCACGAGCACGCCGACCGCGGTGGCGGCGAGCAGCAGGAAGCCGTAGTCGACGAGGATCGGTGTGCGGCGTGGCGAGCGAAGTTCCACGAGCACGCCGATGAGGCCGATCACCGGGAAACCGAGCCAGCTGAAGATATCGTGCACCGGCTCGTGCCAGATCGGCTGCCCCTCGGCGACGAGGCTGTACCAGAGCCGGACGTCGAGCGGGGTCAGCATCGCGAAGGCGCCCGCACCGCACTGGGGCGCCCAGGCCTTGTAGAGCGCCGCACAGGCCAAAGCGGTGAGGCCCAGCGCGCCGAGCCGCACCACCGGCCCCCTGTCGGCCCAGCGGAGGGCCGCCAGCGACCCGAGCGTTGCCAGCGCGAAGACGGTCATGTGAACCGGCGACACCGCGTCGCAGAAGGTCCGGTCGAACAGCGCGCCGCCATGGGCGAGGAGGAAGAGTGCGAGGCTCGTCAGCGTCAGCGCGCCGAGATAGGTGGGGAGGGCCGCATGCTCGCGTTCCGGCCGGGCCACCCAGCGCAGGCCGAGCCCGGCCCCGGATGCCGCCGCGAAGACGATGCCTTCGAGCGAGATGTGCATCCACAGCGCCGCGGCTGCTCCGGCGAGCGCGGCGCGCCGGGGGCTTCGCCGGCCGAGCAGGGCGGTAACGATCAGCAGCGCGCAGACCGCCTGCCAGCCATGATGATCGATGCGCAGGGGATGGGCGAGCGCATAGCTGCCCGCGTCGGCCCCGCAGAAGATGGCGGCGAGCAGGGCGAGGGGGCGGCTGTCGAAGATCTGCCGCGTGATGCGCGCAATCAGCCCGGCCAGCGAGGCGAAGGTGAGGAAGGGCACGACGACGCAGGCGACCAGCTCTGCCGCCGGCTGGCCGAGGAACGGCCGGAACAACAGGATCACCGCCGCGATCGGCACATCGAGCAGGCGCGACCAGTGCATCGGCAGGCCGGCCGGCGGGTTGACGCGATATTGGGTGACGTCGAACCAGCTCTGGCCCGCGATCCAGTCACGGACCTGCTGGAGGCGCATCAGATCGTCGGGGTCGTGGAAACGCTCACCCCGGATTTCGGACCAGGCGTTGAAGACCATCAACCCGTAGAACAGCAGGATGATCGCGGTCAGCAGCAGCCCGTAGAGGCGCGGGGAAAGGCGCATCGGCTCGCCCCCCGACGAGACCGATGCGCCGGCGGCCCCGTCCGCCAACCGTGTGTCGCTCATGCCGCGTGCAGGCGGCGGGGCACGGCGCGGACCGAGCCCAGCGCCGCGCGCGCGTCCTCCTCGATCGGGCGGACAATCTGGGCGGCTTCGCCCTCCTTGCCCGCCTCGTGATATTCGGCGTCCTCGTTCACCGCCCAGACGTCGAACTGGCGGTGGCCGGCCAGGATGTTGCGGACGGTCAGCATCGCCGTCATCATCGCATGATCCTGGTTGTTGTAGCGGTGCATCCCGTTGCGGCCGACGAGGTGAAGCGTCGGATAGGCCGCCTCCAGCTCCTCGCGCATCGCGGTGACGTGCTGGGCATAGGTGTCGTCGTAGACCGGATAGGCCTTCTCCTGACGCACCACCACGCCACCCTCGACGGCGGCCGGATCGCACAGGCCGAGCAGCCCCATTTCCTTCGTCGCCAGCGCGACGAGATCGGCGTCGGACGAGTTCCACAGCCCATCGCCCTCGAAGCAGAAATATTCGAGGCCGACGCAGGCGAGATCGGGATCGGGCACCATCTCGGGTGACCAGCTCCGGAAATTCTGGATGCGGCCGACCTTCACCTTCGAATCGTGGATATAGATCCAGTTGTCCGGGAAGAGATCGGGCGAGCGGATCATCAGCGCGACGGTCAGGAAGTCGCGATACTTCAGATCGAGCGCGTCCGGCAGCGAGGCCGGCAGCGGATGGATGCGCCCCGCCAGCTCGCGCATCGGCGCGGACGAGATGACATGGTCGGCGCGGATCACGCGGTTGCCGTCCGGCCCGGTCGCGGTGACGCGCCAGCCGCTGGCATCCTGCGAGAGCTGCTTGAGCGCATGGGCCATGAGCACCGTGTTGCCGCCCTCGACCACTCGGTCGCGCGCGGCCTCCCACATCATGCCGGGGCCGCGCCGCGGATAGCGGAAGCTCTCCAGCAGCGTCTTGGTTTCCATGCCGTCATTGGGCTTCCTGTTGAGGCCCAGCGAGCGCTTGAATCCGTCCAGCACGGCCTTGCCGAGGCTCAGGCCCTTGATGCGCTGCGCCGCCCAGTCGGCGGAGATTTCGTCGCAGGGCATGCCCCAGACCTTCTCGGTGTAGGTCTTGAAGAAGATGCCGAACAGCTTGGCGCCGAACTGGTTGATCGTCCAATCCTGGAAGGAGCGGGTGTCCTTCTTGGGGAAGAGCTTCCAGCGCAGATAGCTCGCCATGCACAGGCCCGAGCGGAACACGCCGAGGTTCCACAGTGCCTCGAACGCGCGCAGCGGATAGCTGTAGAACTTGCCCTCGTAATAGATGCGGCTCATGCGCGGCCGCTCGATGAAGTCGTCAGGCAGAATCTCGTTCCAGAGATCGACCACCTCACGCGACTTCGAGAAGAATCGGTGGCCGCCGATGTCGAAGCGGAAGCCGTTGTGCTCGACGGTGCGGCTGATGCCGCCGACGTAAGTCGGGTCTTTCTCGATCACCGTGACGCGCTTGCCCGCCCTGGTGAGGAGATAGGCGGCGGTGAGGCCTGCGGGACCTGCGCCGATGATGGCGACGTCCACCTTGTCCTGATGCCGAGCGCTCACACTCTTCTCCCGCCGATCCATGAGGACGGGATGCCTGTGGAGAAATAATTTAGGGTTAACGCCCGCCGCGTCGCGGTGAGGGCATAAGAAAAGGGCGGCGAATCCCGTTCGGGGATTCGCCGCCCTTCACTGAATCGATTCGCCGATCAGCGGCCGTCGCGGCGGCCAAGCAGGCGCAGGCGGAGCGCATTGAGCTTGATGAAGCCCGCCGCGTCGCGCTGGTCGTAGGCGCCGGCGTCGTCCTCGAAGGTGACGACCTTCTCGGAATAGAGCGTGTTCGGCGACTTGCGGCCGACGACATGGACGCCGCCCTTGTAGAGCTTGAGGCGGACGGTGCCCGCCACCTTCTCCTGGCTGTAGTCGATCGCCGACTGGAGCATCTCGCGCTCGGGCGAGAACCAGAAGCCGTTGTAGATCAGCTCGGCATAACGGATGGCGAGCTCGTCCTTCAGATGCGCAGCGCCGCGATCGAGGGTGATCTGCTCGATGCCGCGATGCGCGGCGTGGTAGATGGTGCCGCCGGGCGTCTCGTACATGCCGCGCGACTTCATGCCGACGAAGCGGTTCTCGACGAGGTCGAGGCGGCCGATGCCATGCTTGCGGCCGAGATCGTTGAGCGCCGCCAGCAGCGTCGCCGGCGACATGCCGACGCCGTTCAGCGCGACGCCGTCGCCCTTCTCGAAATCGATGGTGATATATTCGGGCGCGTCGGGCGCGTCCTCCGGGTTGACGGTGCGCGAATAGACATAGTCGGGCACCTCCTGCCACGGGTCTTCCAGCACCTTACCCTCGGACGAGGTGTGGAGGAGGTTCGCGTCGGTGGAGAAGGGCGATTCGCCGCGCTTGTCCTTGGGCACCGGGATCTGGTGCTTCTCGGCATATTCGATCAGCTTCGTGCGGCTGGTCAGGTCCCATTCGCGCCACGGCGCGATCACCTTGATGTCGGGTTGGAGCGCGTAATAGCCGAGCTCGAAGCGGACCTGATCGTTGCCCTTACCGGTGGCGCCATGGCTGACGGCATCGGCGCCGACCTGGCGCGCGATCTCGATCTGGCGCTTGGCGATCAGCGGCCGCGCGATCGAGGTGCCGAGCAGATAGGTGCCCTCGTAGAGCGCGTTGGCGCGCATCATCGGGAACACATAGTCGCGGGTGAATTCCTCGCGCAGATCGTCGATGAAGATATGCTCGGGCTTCACGCCCATCAGCTCGGCCTTCTTGCGCGCCGGCTCCAGCTCCTCGCCCTGGCCGAGATCGGCCGTGAAGGTGACGACCTCGCAATTGTAGGTCTCCTTCAGCCATTTGAGGATGACGCTGGTGTCGAGGCCGCCCGAATAGGCGAGGACGACGCGATTGACCTGTTGCGTCATGGCTGATTCCTTCATGGGGTTGGGGGTTACGGATCGCGCGCGCCTGTGCCATCGCGACGCCTTCGGTTCAACCCGGAGTGTCATGATGTCGAGATGCGGGCTCGTTCTTTTGCCGATGATCTGTGTCGCGGGTGTGGCGCTCGCCGATCCGCCGCCGGTCAAGCGCACCGACGTGGTGGCGCGCGCTGCCACGATGTTCGACCGGGCCGACACCAACCATGACGGCATCCTGACCCGCGAGGAATATCACGCGGCCCTTGCCGCCATCGCCAAGGCGAAGAGCGCGACTCCGACGGAAAAGGGCTGGGCGATGGTGGATGCGCAGTTCGACGCGGTCGACCAGTCCCACACCGGCCGCATCCCGCGCGACGTCTTCATCGCGGCAGCCACCGCCCATTTCGACGGGGCGGACCTCAACCGCGACGGCATCGTTACCCCCGACGAGGCGCGCAAGGCCGCCAAAATCAAGCGCAAGGCGCTGAAGGCCGCACGCCCCCGATAAGGCTCAGCCCTTGGCCAGCAGCTCCTTCTCGGCCCGCGCCATATAGTCGCGGGTGATCGGCAGCGCGCGGCGGTCCTTCACGAACTGGAGCTGGAAATTGACCATCTCGCCCCAGCGGAACGCCGTCAGCGCGCCGGCAAGGTAGAAACGCCACATCCGATAGAAGCGCTCGTCATACAGGTCGATGATCTGCGGCCTGGCGGCGGTGGTGCGCTCGTACCAATGCTCGATGGTGAGCGCGTAGTGGAGGCGCAATATCTCCACGTCGGAGAGCATCAGCCGCTCGCGCTCACTCGCCGCCACCGTCTCTGAAAGCGCCGGGATATAGCCGCCGGGGAAGATATATTTGGCGGTGAAGCTGTCGGTGTAGCTCGGGCCGCCGACGCGCCCGATGGTGTGGATCAGCGCCACGCCGTCGTCCGCCAGCAGATCGCGGACCCTGGCGAAATAGTTGCGGAAATGTGGCGCGCCGACATGTTCGAACATGCCGACTGAGACGATCCTGTCGAACCGGCCATCGAGCGTGCGATAGTCGATCAGCTCGAACTTCACGCGATCGGCGACACCGGCTTCCTGCGCCCGCCTGCGGGCGACCTTGAGCTGCTCCTCCGAGAGCGTGATGCCGAGCACGTCCACATCGGCGACCCGGTTCAGATAGAGCGCCATCCCGCCCCAGCCGCAGCCGATATCCAGCACCTTGAGACCGGGTTTCAGGTTCAGCTTGGCGGCGATGTGCGCCTTCTTGTCGAGCTGGGCGCGCTCCAGATCGTGGGCGCGGTTGTCCTCGCTGAAATAGGCGCAGCTATATTGGCGGTCGCGATCGAGGAAGAGATCGTAGAGCCGGTCGTTGAGATCATAATGATGGGCGACGTTGCGCTTCGACTGGAGCAGCGAATTGGCGCGGCCGAGCTTCATCAGCCAGGGATGCTCGCCGATGCCGAGCCCGTCCTCGACCGCCTTCTCCCACGCCGTGTTGAAGCGGAAGAGATCGAGGAAGCCGAGGATGTCGTCGCCCTCGATGTCGATGCGGCCGTCCATATAGGCTTCCGGCATGCCGAGGGTCGGGCGGCGCATGATGTCCAGCGCCACGCGCTTGTCGTGGAAGCGCAGCGCTATGGGCGGACGCTCCGGGTTCGGCGTGCCGTAGCGGCGCGCCTGCCCGGAGGCGTCGGTGATGATCAATTCGCCCGACCGGACGATACGGCGCAGGAACGGATCAAGTAGCATGTCGAAACCGAGGTTAACCGGCTCGACATTGATTTCGCAAGCTTATCCGAGCGCGGCCTGCTTCTCTTCGGCGAGCCGGTCGAGTTCGGCGCGGCTGCGCTTCTCGGCCGACGTCTTGAGCTGGCCGCAGGCGGCGTCGATGTCGCGGCCGCGCGGGGTGCGCACCGGCGCCGAGATGCCCGCCTCGAACACGATGTTCGAGAAGGAGCGGATGCGCTCCGGCGTCGAGCATTCGTAGGCGGCGCCCTCCCACGGGTTGAACGGGATGAGGTTCACCTTGGCGGGCAGCTTGTACTTGCGGATCAGGCGGACCAGCTCGTGCGCGTCGGCGTCGCTGTCGTTCTTGTCCTTCAGCATCACATATTCGAAGGTGATGCGTCGCGCGTTGTTGGCGCCCGGATAGGCGGCGCAGGCGGCGAGCAGCTCCTCGATGCCGTACTTCTTGTTGAGCGGCACGATCTCGTCGCGCACCTCCTTCGTCACCGCGTGGAGCGAGACGGCGAGGTTGACGCCGATCTCCTCGCCGGCGCGCGCCATCATCGGCACCACGCCCGAGGTGGAGAGCGTGATGCGGCGCTTGGAGAGGGCGAGGCCGTCGCCGTCCATCACGATCTTCAGCGCATCGCGTACCGCGTCGAAATTGTAGAGCGGCTCGCCCATGCCCATCATCACGATGTTGGTGAGCATCCGGCCCTCGGGCTGGCTCGGCCATTCACCCAGCGAATCGCGCGCGAGCATCACCTGGCCGACGATCTCGCCCGGCGTCAGGTTGCGAACGAGGCGCATCGTGCCGGTGTGGCAGAAGCGGCAGTTGAGCGTGCAGCCGACCTGCGACGAGACACAGAGCGTGCCGCGATCCGCGTCGGGGATGAAGACCATCTCGAAATCATGGCCGTCGGTGGAGCGCAGCAGCCATTTGCGCGTGCCGTCCGAGGAGACCTGCGCCTCGACCACCGCCGGGCGATCGACCGTGAAGCGCTGGTCCAGCCACGGATGCTGGGCCTTGGCGATGTCGGTCATCGTCTCGAACGACGTGGCGCCGCGGTTGTAAATCCAGTGCCAGAGCTGCTTGGAGCGGAGCTTGGCCTGCTTGGGCTCCATGCCGGCGGCTTCCAGCTCCGCCCGGATCTGATCGCGGGTGAGGCCGACGAGGTCCACCTTGCCGTCGGCGCGGGCGGGAGTGGCGCGCGGAACGGGCACGGGATCGACGTGGCCGGGAATCGGCATCAGGTTCGGGGCGGTCTGCATCGCGCGCACATAGGGGAAGTCGGGCGATTTTTCCAGCGCTGGCCGGAAGGCCTCAGCGCATCGGGCAGGCCAGCATCGCCGAATCGATCGCGCTTGCGGCGCCGCGCAGGCGATAGGCGTCGGCGAAGGGCGTGCCGTCCGGCGCGACGCTGCTCACGCTCATCGAGCTGCCCGATCGAATCGCCGAGACGATCCGCGCGTCGGCATGACGGTCCCGCGCCCAGGCGGAACGGCCCTGCGCCGTGAGCAGGAAAGCCGAATCGCCGATGTTGAGGGTCACCGGTGCGCCGTTGCGATGGTCGTGACTGAGGTGAATCGAAATTTGCGCGCGGATTCGTTTTTGGGGCCAACTGGCCACCGAGGCGAATGCGCCACGCCCTGCGGCGCGCGTGCCGGGGGGCGGCTCGGCGATCGCGAAGCAGCGTGTCGGCGACCCTTCGGAACCTTCGCGGAATGCGCCCCAATCCCGGAAGACGGCGATGGACGTGCGCTCTTCGGCGTGAGCCGCGGAGGCCAGGAACAGGCTCGCGCATAGTATTGCCAGACGAGATTCAACCCCCAAAGCCGCCAATCCCCCGACCCATGTTGCACCGCGGCAACAGCTCATATGACGTTTATGTGACGTTCATGTAGCGGGGCCCAGAGGCGCCGCCGCGAACCCGGCATCCCCCTCAAACCGCCGGGACGCAAGCGTAAGGAGTTAGAATATGCGTATTGCTCTCGCCGCCGTTGCGGCCATTGCCATCGCCGCTCCTGCCTTCGCGCAGGACGCTGCCCCCTTCACCGGCGCGCGTGCCGGCGTCACCCTCGGCTGGGACAAGACCCACGGCCAGGACGGCTTCACCTACGGTGGCGCCATCGGTTACGACAAGGCGATCGCTCCGAAGATCACCGTCGGCGCCGAAGCGACCCTCGAGGATTCGACCACCAAGTTCGGCGGCATCCACGCTTCGCGTGATCTCGCGATCTCGGGTCGCGTCGGTTACGTCCTGACCCCGAAGCTGCTCGGCTTCGCCAAGGTCGGCTACGACACCACCCGCATCGAGGCTGGCGCGCCCGGCCACACCAACCTCGAAGGCGTCCGTTTCGGCGGCGGCCTGGAGTATGCGGTGACGCCGCACACCTACATCTCGACCGAATATCGCCGTACCGAGTACGAGGATAACTTCGGCGGTCGTGATGCCGTGATCGCCGGTCTCGGCGTCCGCTTCTAAGCAGGCGGGCCGTCCGTAAGGACGGATCGACAGAGAGGGGCCGGGGCGGTGACGCTCCGGCCCCTTTTGCTTGGGGGCTTTCGGGGGCTGGCGGCGGCCGGCGCGCACGCTATAACCGGCTCCCAAATCATGCGTGTAGCGGGGACGGAATGAAGGCGACGATCGAGCGTGCAACGCTTCTCAAGGGGCTGAGCCATGTCCAGTCCGTGGTGGAGCGGCGCAACACCATCCCGATCCTGTCGAACGTGCTCATCGAGGCGGCGGCCGAGGGTGGCCTGAAGCTGATGGCGACCGACCTCGATCTCCAGATCGTCGAGACGGTCGACGCGGCGGTCGATACTGCGGGCGCCACCACCGTGTCGGCGCATACGCTGTTCGACATCGTGCGCAAGCTGCCCGAGGGCTCGCAGGTCCAGCTCTCGGCGTCTGAGGGCAAGATGCTGGTGACGGCGGGCCGCGCGCGCTTCAACCTCGCGACGCTCCCGCGCGACGATTTCCCGGTGATCGCCGAGGGTGACCTGCCGACCAAGTTCGATCTTCCGGCTGCCACGCTGCGCCAGATCATCGACAAGACGCGCTTCGCGATCTCGACCGAAGAGACGCGCTATTATCTGAACGGCATCTACGTCCACGCCGCTGAGGACGGCCCGGAAGGCCCGGTGCTCAAGGCCGCCGCGACCGACGGCCACCGGCTCGCGCGCTTCACAGCGCCGCAGCCGCAGGGCGCGGCCGGCATGCCGGGCATCATCATCCCGCGCAAGTGCGTGGGCGAGCTGCGCAAGCTGCTCGAAGAGGTGGACGGCTCGGTCGAGGTGTCGCTCTCGGCCACCAAGATCCGCTTCGGGCTGGGCACCGCGATCCTGACGTCGAAGCTGATCGACGGCACCTTCCCCGATTATTCGCGCGTCATCCCGACCGCGAACGACAAGCTGCTCAAGATCGATCCGAAGAGCTTCATGGAAGGCGTCGACCGCGTCGCCACCATCGCGTCGGAGAAGACCCGCGCGGTGAAGATGAGCCTCGATCGCGACAAGATCACGCTCTCGGTCACCTCGCCCGAGAATGGCACGGCGGCCGAGGAAGTGCCCGGCCTCTATGCGTCGATGGGCTTCGATATCGGCTTCAACGCGCGCTATCTGATGGACATTCTCGGCCAGATCGAGGGCGATGAGGTGGAGGTCCACCTCGCCGACGCCGCCGGCCCGACGCTGATCCGCGAGGGCGACAATGCCCCCGCGCTCTATGTGCTGATGCCGATGCGCGTCTGACGCGCCGGACATCGACCGACTGGCAAGGGGGCGGCGGCATCGACGAGGTGCCGGCCGCCCCTTTCCTTTTCGGCCTTTCGTGCGGGCGGAAAGCCCGGCTAGGCTCGCCGCTGTTCGACGGAAGAGGGGGACCGTGATGCGTTTGATTCTGGCTCTGTTGCTGCCCTGGCTGCAATTCTTCACGATCGGGAAGCCGATCTCGGGGATCGTCTGCCTGATCCTCCAACTGACGATCATCGGTTGGCTGCCGGCCGCCATCTGGTCGGTCTACGCGCTGAGCCAGTACAAGACCGACCAGAAGATCCGCGAGGCGGGGATGCGGCGCTGAGCGGGGCTTGAGCTTTCCCGTCCCGCCCGCCACCAATCGGACGCAAGAGGCGGGAGCGTAGCGCGGCGATGGCGATATCCACGGTGGCAGGACAGGACACGCCGACGGCCGCGCATCGCCTGCGCTCGATCCTCGGCGGGGCGGCGGGCAATCTGGTCGAATGGTATGACTGGTATGCCTATTCGGCCTTCGCGCTTTATTTCGCGGGCGCCTTCTTCCCCAGGGCGGACCAGACCGCGCAGCTTCTGAATACCGCCGCCGTCTTCGCGGTGGGCTTCATCATGCGGCCGGTCGGCGGCTGGCTGATGGGGACTTTCGCAGACCGCAAGGGGCGGAAGGCAGGGCTGACCCTCTCGGTGGTGCTGATGTGCGCGGGGGCGCTGCTGATCGCGCTCTGCCCGCCTTATGCGCAGATCGGAGCGGCGGCCCCGGTCGTGCTGGTGGTGGCACGGCTGCTGCAAGGCTTGAGCCTCGGCGGCGAATATGGGGCGAGCGCGGTCTATCTGTCCGAGATGGCGGGCAGGCGGCATCGCGGCTTCTGGTCGAGCTTCCAATATGTGACGCTGATCTCGGGGCAACTCGTGTCGCTGGCGCTGCTGCTGGTGTTGCAGGCCTTGCTGAGTCACGAGCAGATGGCGGCGTGGGGCTGGCGCATCCCCTTCGCGATCGGCGCTGCGCTGGCGATCGCGGTGTGGCGCATCCGGCGCGGGCTCGCCGAGACCGAGAGCTTTCGCAATGCCGAGCGGACCGGCGCGCGGCGCGGTTCGGTCGCCGATCTGCTTGGGTCGCACCGCCGCGAGGCGGCGCTGGTGCTGGCGCTGACGGCGGGGGGCACCGTCGCCTTCTATGCCTGGTCGATCTACATGCAGAAATTCCTCGCCAACACGGCGGGCTTCAGCGCGGGCACGGCGAGCGCGATCATGGCGCTGGCGCTGCTGCTCTACACCGCGCTCCAGCCGGTGGCGGGCGCGCTCAGCGATCGGATCGGGCGCAAGCCGCTGATGGTGGGCTTCGGCGTCTCGGGTGTGGTGTTGACCGTGCCGGTCTTCACGACGCTGGAGCATGTCCACTCGGCCCCGCTCGCCTTCCTGCTGGTGATGGCAGGGCTGCTCTCGATCACCGGCTACACGGCGATCAATGCGGTGGTGAAGGCCGAGCTGTTTCCCGCCGAGGTTCGGGGTCTGGGCGTGGCGCTGCCTTACGCCATCGCCAATGCGCTGTTCGGCGGCACGGCGGAATATGTCGCCTTGTGGTTCAAGCAGGCGGGGCATGAGCGCGGCTTCTACTGGTATGTGACGGCGCTCGTGGCGCTGTCGCTGATCGCCTATCTCCGGATGCGCGAGACGCGCGACGCCAGCGCCATCAAGGAGGATTGATCGCGCGCGCCGGAAGCCTAGGGAGGAGGGCGTGCATGCCTCCCGCCTGATCCTCACCGATTTCCGATCCTATGCCGCGGCCAGCATCGAGGCTGGGCCGGGCTTCGTCGTGCTCACCGGCGAGAACGGTGCGGGCAAGACCAATGTGCTGGAGGCCGTCTCGCTGCTCGCGCCGGGCAAGGGATTGCGCGGCGCGGCACTCTCCGAGATGGCGCGGAGCGGTGGAGCGGGCGGCTTCGCGGTGGCGGCACGTCTGGGCGAGGATGTCGAGATCGGCACGGGCACCACGCCCAGCGCGCCCGAGCGGCGGCAGGTGCGCATCAACGGCGCGAGCGCCGCGGCGACGGCGCTCTCCGAATGGCTGTCGGTCCTGTGGCTGACCCCTGCGATGGACAGGCTTTTCGCTGAAGGCGCGAGCGGCCGCCGCCGTTTCCTTGATCGGCTGGTGCTGGCGATGGAGCCGGCGCATGGCCATCACGCCGCGCGGTACGAGGCCGCCATGCGTGCGCGCAACAAGCTGCTCGCCGAGCCGGAGGGCGCAGATCCCGCCTGGCTGGCCGCGCTGGAGGCGGGCATGGCAGAGCATGGCGCCGCCATCGCCGCAGCCCGTGTCCGCACCGTCGCCGCGCTCGCCGCGCGCCTCGCCGACCAGCCTGAGGGACCGTTCGCCCGCGCCGGCCTCGCGCTCGACGGCTGGCCGGCGGCGGACGAAGCCAGCTTCGCCGCCGAATTGCGCGCCGGCCGCGCTCGCGATACCGCCGCCGGGCGGACGCTCGCCGGCCCGCACCGCTCGGACCTGCTCGTCACCCATCTCGGCAAGGCCCAGCCTGCCGACCGTTGCTCAACCGGCGAGCAGAAGGCGCTGCTCCTCGCGATCGTGCTCGCCCATGCGGATCTCGTCGCCGAACGTCTCGCCCGTCCGCCGCTGCTGCTGCTCGACGAGGTGGCGGCGCATCTCGATCCGCTGCGCCGCGCCGCGCTGTTCGAGCGGTTGGCGGCCGGTGGCGGTCAGGTGTGGATGACGGGCACCGAACGCGCGCTGTTCGAGGGGCTGGGGCGGGCGACATGGCTCCACGTCGCGGATGGAGCGGTGCATCCCGCCTGAACCCCGGCTTTCTGTTCCGCTCACGGAGCGTTCAAGGCCGCTCCCGCATTCCTCCCGCACACGGGGAAGAGGAGGAGTGACGATGAGCAGGAAGCGTATCCTGGCCGCCGGTCTGGCGGTCATTCTGGCGGGCGGGGCTTTCACCGCGCCGGCCTTCGCGCAGGGGCACTGGTCGCCCGGCCGCTGGGATTGGGGCGGCGGCCGCGACGGCGATGCGCGCGCCTATGATCTGCGCGGGCCCGGCGTGCGGCTGCTGTTCCCGGAGCTGCGTGACACGCGGCGCGGGCGCGCCTTCGTGCTGCGCAATTTCGACTGGCGCCATGACGGCTTCCTCACGCCCGAGGAGGCGCGCGCCGCCAACCGCGCCTTCGCCGATGCGGTCGGCCCCGATCGCGGCCGGTTCGACTGGCGCTGGGCAGATCGCCCGGTGGCCGTGCCGGCGCCGGCCGGCTGGGATCGCGGGGCGATGCGCGGCTATCATTTCCGCGACACGCCGGAAGGCGCGCGCATGACGATGGGCGAGGACGTGCTGTTCCGCACCGACAGCGCCGATCTGCGCCCCGGTGCGCTCGACAGGCTGCGCGCGCTGGCCGGCTATCTGCGCGCCGAGCCGGGCGTGAAGATCTCGATCGACGGCTATACGGACAGCCGCGGGTCGGACGCGCACAACCAGAATCTCTCCGAGCGCCGGGCGGAGAGCGTGCGCGCTGCGCTGGAGGGCATGGGCGTCATCCATGCGCGATTCCGCGTGCGCGGCCATGGCGAGGCCGATCCCGTCGCCAGCAACGCCACGGACCGGGGGATGCGCCTCAACCGCCGGGTGGAGCTGACTCTTCTCGGCCAACGGGCAAGCCGCTTCGACTAATGACAGGCGGAACGCTGGCGGTGGCGGCGGCGGCCTGATATGAGCCGGCGCCATGTCGAACGACCGCTACCGCCAGCGAAACCGCCGCCGTGCGATCCGCCGCGACATGCTGGCCACGCTGGCGCTCTGCGGCATGATCTTCGTCTCGATACTCGCGCTGCCGTTCGGGCAGGTGCATGAGCATGCCTGCCGCGTCGCCGCCCATATCGCCGGCCGCGAAGTGCCGTGCGGGCTCACCGCGGTCAGCATCTCGATCGATACGGATCGCAGCCCGTATCTTTCCATCGCCATCCTGCCGCGAAAGCTCCCCATTTCGCTTTAGTTTCAGGCTTCGCCTGCCTATATCATCGCTATGGCAAGCACTCCTGAGCAGAATGATTACGGCGCCTCCTCGATCAAGGTGCTGAAGGGCCTCGATGCCGTCCGCAAGCGGCCCGGCATGTATATCGGCGACACCGACGACGGATCGGGCCTCCACCACATGGTGTTCGAGGTCTCCGACAACGCGATCGACGAGGCCTTGGCCGGTCACTGCGACCGGGTGCTCATCACGCTCAACGCCGACGGCTCGGTCTCGGTCGAGGACAACGGCCGCGGCATCCCGACCGGCATCCACCCCGAGGAAGGCGTCTCGGCGGCCGAGGTCATCATGACCCAGCTCCACGCCGGCGGTAAGTTCGACAACACCTCGGACTCGAACGCCTACAAGGTGTCGGGCGGCCTGCACGGCGTGGGCGTGTCGGTGGTGAACGCGCTCTCCGACTTCCTCGATCTCACCATCTGGCGCGACGGCGAGGAGCATTACATGCGCTTCGCCCGCGGCGATGCGGTGGCCCCGCTCAAGGTGGTGGGCAAGGCCGGCGAGAAGCGCGGCACCCGCGTGACCTTCCTGCCGTCGCCCGAGACCTTCAAGATCACAGAGTTCGATTTCGACAAGCTCGAGCATCGCTATCGCGAGCTGGCGTTCCTGAACTCCGGCGTGCGGCTGTTCCTGATCGATGCCCGCCATGCCGAGCGCAAGGAAGTCGAGCTGTACTACGAGGGCGGCATCGCGGCCTTCGTGAAGTATCTCGATCGCGCCAAGACGCCGCTGATGCCCGATCCGATCGCGATCACCGGGCAGCGCGAGGACGTCGGCATCGACGTCGCGCTGGAGTGGAACGACAGCTATTACGAGCAGGTCCTCTGCTTCACCAACAACATCCCGCAGCGCGATGGCGGCACGCACCTCGCGGCCTTCCGCGCGGCGCTGACCCGCACGCTCAACAACTATGCGGACAAGTCGGGCCTGCTGAAGAAGGAGAAGGTCTCCCTCACCGGCGACGACATGCGCGAGGGCCTCTCGGCGATCGTCTCGGTCAAGCTGCCGGACCCCAAGTTCAGCTCGCAGACCAAGGACAAGCTCGTCTCGTCCGAAGTGCGCGCGCCGCTGGAATCGCTGATGGCCGACAAGCTCGCCGAGTGGCTGGAGGAAAATCCCGCCCACGCGCGCACCATCGTCCAGAAGATCATCGACGCCGCCGCCGCGCGCGAGGCCGCCCGCAAGGCGCGCGACCTGACGCGCCGCAAGGGCGTGCTCGACATCGCCTCGCTGCCCGGCAAGCTCGCCGACTGTCAGGAGCGCGATCCGGCCAAGTCCGAACTGTTCATCGTCGAGGGTGACTCGGCCGGCGGTTCGGCCAAGCAGGGGCGCAACCGTCACAATCAGGCGATCCTGCCCTTGAAGGGCAAGATCCTGAACGTCGAGCGCGCGCGCTTCGACCGGATGCTGTCGTCCAAGGAAGTCGGCACGCTGATCCAGGCGCTCGGCACCGGCATCGGCCGCGACGATTTCAACGCCGACAAGCTGCGCTACCACAAGATCGTCATCATGACGGACGCCGACGTGGACGGCGCCCACATCCGCACGCTGCTGCTCACCTTCTTCTACCGGCAGATGCCGGAGATCATCAGCCGCGGGCATCTCTTCATCGCCCAGCCGCCGCTCTACAAGGTCGCGAAGGGGCGCTCGGAGGTCTACCTCAAGGACCAGAAGGCGCTCGACGACTATCTGGTCGAGGCGGGCGTCGCGACGATGGCGCTCGACACCGCCGGCGGCCGCCGCGCGGGCAACGACTTGCAGGCGCTGATCGATCATGCGCGCCGGATGCGGACGCTGATGTCCTATGTGCCGCGCCGCTACGAGCCGGTGATGGTCGAGGCGCTGGCGCTGAACGGCGCGCTGGAGCTGTCGGTCGACCGCACGGCGGCGGCGGCGCGCGTCGCCCGGTGGCTCGGCGCGGCCGATCCCGAGGCGGAGTGGACCGGCGAGGCGCCCGAGCTGGGCGGCTATCGCCTCGTCCGCAAGTGGCGCGGCGTGTCCGACATCCATGAGATCGACGCGGGCTTCCTCGGATCGGCCGAGGCGCGCAAGCTGCACGGCCTCGCCGCCGAGCAGGCGGACGCCTATGCGTCGCCCTCGCGCCTCGTCTCGATCAAGTCCGCCGAGCGCGCGGAAGGCGAGGAGGATGATCTCCCCGCCGATCCCAAGGGCGTTTCGATCGGCCGCCCGTCCGAGCTGCTCGACGCGGTGTTCGCCGCCGGGCGCAAGGGCCTGTCGATCGCGCGCTACAAGGGCCTCGGCGAGATGAACGCCGAGCAGCTCTGGGAAACCACGCTCGATCCGGCCAACCGCTCGCTGTTGCAGGTCGAGGTGACGCAGGCCGATCTCGCCGACGAGATCTTCACCCGCCTGATGGGCGATGTGGTGGAGCCCCGCCGCGAGTTCATTCAGGAAAACGCATTGTCGGTCGCCAATCTCGACGTCTGATCAGGTCGCGCCGAGCAGCAGCGTGACATTGGAGGTGCGGGGATCGTCGGGCTTCGGCACGGGGTCTCCGCCCTGTTGCAGCACCCGGTGGAGCGTCGCCGGCAGGCCATAGCGGCGTTCCGCCAGCCGGCCGGGGAAGACCGCGATCGAATCGAGCCCGACCGGCAGCTCCTCCCAGCGGTCGCCTGTATAGACTTGCGTGTGGATATTGGCGCGTCGCCCGCACAGTCCGGTGAACAGCCGGCTGTCGACATGCGGCCCCTCGATCACCCGCTGGTCGTCGTTGATCCGGTAGCGGCCGTCGATTCGCCCGGCCAGGGTATTGGCCGCCTGCGCCACGTTCCGGGCGAGCGGCACCATCATCAGCAGCCCGTAGAGGTCGGCCGGTCCCTTGCGGGCGAGCGCGCCGGCGAGATGCTGGCGCTGGCAATCGATCGCGAAGCCGAGTCGTCCCCAACGGCCGAGCGAATGGGCGGTCAGCTCCGTGAGCAGGCCGAGATCGTCGCTGCTGCTCTGATATTTGAGCCGCTGGACGGTGACCTTGTAGCCTTGGGCCTCCTCCCGCTCGGGGGTCATGGCCAAGGATATCCTGTCGGTGATCGCACAGCATTCGTCGATCAGGTCGGCGGGCGGCGCATAGGTCGAACTGCCCTGATGGAAGCGGGACGGGTGCAGCGCCGCCGGACCCGCGCCCGGCGGGCGGTCGATCTCCAGCTTGCGGGCGATATAGCCGTGCAGGCCGGGCTGGAAATAATAGACGTCGCCGAGGCTCACCGTGATGTCGCCGGAGCCGTGATGGTTGCGCGCGATATCGATCAGCGGCGCTTCCCAGGGGAGCGTCTCCGCCGGATTTTCGAGCAGCCGCTGCCACAGCGCACGCAGCCGCCCGTCGCAGCGGATGATCGCCGCTACCGCGCCATGCAGGAAGGCAGCCGCCAGCACGCCTTGCTGGAGGTCATCCAGCCCGATCTCGAAGATCGCCACAACCTACTCCCGCGCCGCTCCCCCCGGATTGGCAGCGTGGCGCCATCTCGATCGGGAGCCGGGAGTCCGTCAAGTTTCCCGGAAGAGGTAACGCGGGCGGTGAGCCGTGCCATGCTGCGGATAGGGAGGCGGAACCTTTTGCGCTTTTTGCAAACCGGCTTTCCGGTAGCGCAATCATGATTAGATTGTTCGCACTTGCAAAAATTCATGATGCGATGCACAAAGAAGCTGCCTTTCAGGCATCCTCTCCTAAAACTTCAGGCCGTCCCTTGGGGCGGCCTTTTTTTTGGGCCGCGGATCAGCGCGCCAGCAATTTCTGGCGCCGACGCTGCACCGACGAGCCGAGGCCGAGCGATTCGCGATATTTGGCCACGGTGCGCCGCGCGATATCGAACCCTCGCTCGCGCAGCAGATCGACGAGCGAATCGTCGGAGAGGATGGCGTTGGCCGGCTCGTCGGCGATCAGTTTGGCGATATGGCTCTTCACCGCCTGCGCCGAAGCCGCCTCGCCGCCATCGGCCGCCTGGATCGCGCTCGTGAAGAAATATTTGAGTTCGAACAGCCCGCGGTCGCAGGACATATATTTGTTCGTCGTGACGCGGCTGACCGTCGACTCGTGCATTCCGATGGCATCGGCCACGTGCTTCAGCGTCAGCGGGCGCAGATGCTCGACGCCGTGGCGGAAGAAGCCTTCCTGCTGCTTCACGATCTCGGTGGCGACCTTGATGATGGTGCGCGCGCGCTGATCGAGCGCCTTCAGCAGCCAGTTGGCGCTTTGCAGGCATTCGCCGAGCCACGCCCGACTCGCCTGATCGTGGGCGGCGCCGGACAGCTCGGCATAATAGCCGCGGTTGACGATCAGCCGGGGGAGGGTGGCGTTGTTCAGCTCGATCGCCCAGCCGGTGGCGGTGCGCGCGACGAAGATGTCCGCCACCACCGTCTGCGTGTCGCTGGGCGCGAAGCGGAGGCCGGGCTTGGGGTCATAGGCGCGCAGCTCGCGGATCATGTCCGCCAGATCCTCGTCGTCCACGCCGCAGAGCCGGCGGAGCTGCGGCAGGCCGCCGCGCGCGAGCAGATCGAGATGGCCGATCAGCGCCGCCATGGCGGGATCGTAGCGATCCGCCTCCCTCGCCTGGAGCGCGAGGCACTCGGCGAGGTCGCGCGCGCCGATGCCGGTGGGATCGAAGCCCTGCACCACGCCCAGCACGCGCTCGACGTCGCAGAGCGCCACGCCCAGCCGCTCGGCGATGTCGAGCAGCGGCGTGGTGAGATAGCCCGCCTCGTCCAGCGCATCGACGATGTGGCCGGCGATCAGCAGTTTCTCGCCCGACAGCACGGCGCCCGCCTGCGCCATCAGATGGTCCGCGAGCGTGAGGCTGCCGGTGAGTGAATCCTGGAAGTCCCCGCCTTCGCTGCCGCCCGTGGCGCTGCTGTCGAGCCCGAGCGAGCCGTCGAGACCCTGGCCGGAGGGCATGTCCGAGGGGGAATCATGGTGGAAGGTCTCGGCCGCATAGTCGACGTCGAGCGGGGCCTCGCCATCGCCCCCGGAGAGGCCGGAAAGCGCGTCGGTCGGCTCGGATTCGGCGCCGCCGTCGCCGTCGGACGCGTCGTCGTTGCCGGGGAGCGGGCCGTCCCCCTCGTCGGAAGCGCCGGCCTCGATCAGGGGGTTCTTCTCCAGCTCCTCGGCGATGAACGCCTCGATCTCGAGGTTGGAGAGCGCCAGCAGCTTGATCGCCTGCTGGAGTTGCGGCGTCATCACCAGCGACTGCGACTGGCGCAGGTCGAGGCGAGGGCCGAGCGCCATTGCTGGCCCCGTCGCTAGCGCTTACCGCCGGAAGGGCGGCAATGAGTCACAGTGCGAATCCCTCGCCCAGATAGAGGCGCCGCACGTCGGGATTGGCGACCAGCGCGGCCGGCGATCCCTGGAACAGCACCTTGCCATCATAGATGATGCAGGCGCGGTCGACGATGTCCAACGTCTCGCGGACATTGTGGTCGGTGATGAGCACGCCGATGTCGCGGCGCTTCAGATCCTTCACCAGATCGCGGATGTCGCTGATCGAGATCGGGTCGATGCCGGCGAAGGGCTCGTCTAGCAGCATGATCGAGGGCTCGCCGGCCAGCGCGCGGGCGATCTCGCAGCGGCGGCGCTCGCCGCCCGACAGCGCGGTGGCGCGCGCGTCGCGGAGGTGGCCGATGTGGAACTCCTCCAGCAGCGTCGCGAGACGCTTCTCGCGCTGCTCGGGATCGGGCTCGCTCATCTCCAGCACCGAGGAGATGTTCTGCGCGACGGTCAGCCCGCGGAAGATCGAAGTTTCCTGCGGCAGATAGCCGAGGCCGAGGATCGCGCGGCGATACATCGGAAGCGCGGTGATGTCCTCGCCGTCCAGGAGGATGCGCCCCGCGTCGGGCTTCACGAGGCCCATCACCGAATAGAAGCAGGTCGTCTTGCCGGCGCCGTTGGGGCCGAGCAGGCCGACCACCTCGCCGCGCGCCACTTCGAGGCTGACGTCCTGGAGCACGGGCCGCCCGTCATAGGCCTTGGCGATCGAGACGATCGACAGCGCGCGCGTCTGCGGCGGCGCGGGCTGGGCGCTGTCGCGGTGGGAGGGTGCGTTGTCGTTCATCGTCTATCGATCTCTTGGGCGAGTGCGGCCCCGGACATCTGGCAGGCGTCCTGCCGGGCGATCAAGCCCCGGCGGACGCCGCGTCAGGATTGTGCCGGCTTCGGCGCGGTGGCGGGCTTGGCGGCCGGCGTACCGGACGAATTCTTGTCATTGTCGTGCTGGGGCACGGTGAAACGACCCGACACCCGGCCACCGGCGCCGGCCGAGCCGTTGCCGCCGACCGCGCTGCCATCCATGTTGGCCTGATTGGTGTTGAGGTTGATGACCAGCCGCCCGCCGCGAACCGTGCCGGCATTGGGACCGGTGCGGTCGAGCGTGACGTTGCCGATCAGCGTGACCAGCCGCTTGTCGAGATCGTAGATGCCATATTCGCCGTGCGCGACCTCGTTGGGGCGGGTGACGACGACATGGCCGTTGGCGTCCAGCCGGTGGACCTGCGGATTGCCGCCGCCCGAGCCCGTGCCGCCGCTGTTGGCGACGCTGCCGGTATAATTGGCGGTCGCGCGGTCGGCGGTGAGCGTCATGTCCTGCTGCACGGCCTTGACGTTGCCGATCAGGATCGCACGATGATCCTTGTCGTGGACCTCCATACGGTCCGCGTTCCAGTCGATCGGCGCGTTGCTGTCATGCTTCTGCTGGGCATGGGCAAGGCCGGCGCCCCCCGCGACCAGCGCGAAGGCGGCAAGCATGGAAGGCGTGGCGAGTTTCATCGCCGCGATGTGCCGTTTCGCTGCGTGATATGCAAGCGGGCGTGCCCGTCGAGGATGACCACATGATTGTCGAGATCGGCGTGCATCCTGTCGGCGCTGTAGTTGCCGAGCGGCATCGTGCCGGTCACCGGCGCATGGCTGGCGAGCTGACGGCTCTGCATGTCGAGAATGACGTCGTGGGTCTGGAGCGTATAGCCGTCGGCGCTGTGGAAATTGACCGGGCCGTCCAGCGCGACGCGCTGATTGTCGAGATTGTAGCGGCCCTTGGGCGCGACCAGCTCCGCCGGCCCGCCCTGAAGCTGGATCTTGGCGAAGATCTGGTCGAGGCGGACGATCGGGTCGGCCGAGGTCTGCTGCACGGCCGATTTCGCGGTCAGCGAGAAGGGCTGGCCGTTCGAATCCTCGCCACGATAGAGCGCCTGCGTCACGCGCATACGCTCCTTGGCGACGGCGACCCGGTCCTTGGAGAGGACGAAGGAGATGTCGCGCCCCGAGGTGAGCGGCGCGGTCGCCAGCGCGACGGTGAGCGCGCCCACCGCCGCCGGCAGCATCACGCGCGCGATGGCGATGATGCGGTCGTGGCTCGACCCCGGATTCGCCCAGGCCCGCCGGCGGCGTCGCTCGGCGCGCGCCGCATCGGAAAGAGGCCCGGCGACGCTGTCAGGCATGGGCGAAGATGTCCACCTCCGGCCAGCCGGCAAGATCCAGCTCGGCGCGGGCGGGCAGGAAGTCGAAGCAGGACTGGGCCAGCGCCATGCGGCCTTCGCGAATCAGGCGCTCGTCGAGCTTCTCCTTCATCGCGTGGAGATAGCGCACGTCGGAGGCGGCATAATCCTTCTGCGCGTCGGAAAGCTCAGGCGCGCCCCAGTCCGACGACTGCTGCTGCTTGGAGACGTCGATGCCGAGCAGCTCGCGCACCAGTTCCTTGAGGCCGTGCCGGTCGGTATAGGTGCGGATCAGGCGCGAGGCGATCTTGGTGCAATAGACCGGCGCCGCGACCACGCCCAGATAATGGCGGATCGCCGCGAGATCGAAGCGCGCGAAGTGGTAGAGCTTCAGCCGGTCCGGATCGGCGAGCACGGCGCGCAGGTTGGGCGCGGCATAGTCGCTGTCCGGGCCGAAGCGGACGAGATGCTCGTCGCCGCGGCCGTCCGAGATCTGGACGACGCACAGCCGGTCGCGCGGGGTGATGAGGCCCATCGTCTCGGTGTCGACGGCAACGGCGGCGCCGGGGGCGAACACGCCGGCGGGAAGGTCTTCCTCGTGGAAATAAACGGTCATTCTTCGCGCATAGGGCTTCGCGCGGCGTTGCTCAATGGGGTGAGCGCCGCCGCCGCGCGGCCATGTTGAGCGCCTCCACGCTGGCCGAGAAGCCCATCGCGGCATAGATATAGCCCCTGGGCACATGGATGCCGAAGCCGTCCGCGATCAGCATCGCGCCGATCATCAGCAGGAAGCCCAGCGCCAGCATCACCACCGTCGGGTTGCGGCCGATGAAGCGGGCCAGCGGATCGGCGGCGACCAGCATCAGCCCCACGGCGATGACGACGGCCGCCACCATCACCGGAAGCTGGTTGGTCATGCCGACCGCCGTCAGGATCGAATCGATCGAGAAGACGATGTCGAGCGCTACGATCTGGGCGATCGCCGCGCCGAATCCGATATGGCCGGCATGGGCCGATTCGGGCTTCTCGCTGCCTTCCTCCATCGTGTGGTGGATTTCCTTGGTGGCCTTCCAGATCAGGAACAGGCCGCCCGCGATCAGGATCAGGTCGCGCGCCGAGAAGGCCGTCTCGAAAGCGGGATGCCCGTCCACCAGCGGCCCGGTCAGGCCGAGATCGAGGAGCGGCGCGGTCAGCCCCACCAGCCAGGCGATCGCCGACAACAGGGCGAGCCGCAGCCCCAGCGCCAGCGCGATGCCGAGCCGGCGCGCCTTCGTCTGCTGCGCAGGCGGCAGGCGATTCGACAGGATCGAGACGAAGACGAGATTGTCGATTCCCAACACCACTTCCATCACCACGAGCGTGGCGAGAGCGATCCAGGTACCGGGATTGGCGGCGAGCGACAGGAGATCGGGCATGACGGCCAGGACCGTGCCTTGTCGTTCCGGCCTCAGCAAGCATTTCGACGTGGTTAGTTGCAACTTTGTCACGCGGCTGCGGTGTTGCGCCAGTCGCTCGCGACAAAATGGCTCGCGAGGCTAATGGTTTTGCGGTATGACGGGTCTAAGCGCGCACTTTGTTTCGCGCCCGGAGTTTGCACGCTGCGCCCGGTGTGTAATCTTCAAGATATGATGGGCGACCCGGGAAAGATTATTCCAGCATGAGTTTCGATCGTGGGCGGCGCGGGCAGCGCGGCAAGGACAAGCGCGACGGCTTCGGCGGCGACGATTTTGGCGGTGGCTACGGCGGCGGCGGCTTTGGTGGCGGTGACCGTTTCGGTGGCGGCGGCTACGGCGGCGGTGACCGTTTCGGTGGCGGCGGCGGCGATCGCTTCGGCGGTGGCGGTGATCGCTTCGGTGGCGGCGGCGGCGGTGGTCGCGGCGGCTTCGGTGGCGGGCGCAGCGGCGGCGGCTTCGGCGGCGGCGGCGGTGGTTTCGGCGGCGGCCGTGGCGGCGGCGGCGGGATGCCGGCCCAGGTGATCGGCGAAGCCAAGGGCACCGTGAAGTTTTTCAATGGCCAGAAGGGCTTCGGCTTCATCGTTCGTGACGATGGCGGCGAGGACGTCTTCGTGCACATCTCGGCCGTCGAGCAGGCGGGCCTCACCGGCCTCGCGGAAGGCCAGACGCTGGCGTTCACGCTCGTCGATCGCGGCGGCCGCGTCTCGGCGTCGGACCTGAAGATCGAGGGCGAAGCGCTTCCGGTCACCGAGGCGCCGCGCGCCCCGGCTCGCCAGCTCACCGGCGAGAAGGCTTCCGGTACCGTGAAGTTCTTCAACCCGATGAAGGGTTTCGGCTTCATCCAGCGTGATGACGGCCAGCCGGATGCGTTCGTGCATATCTCGGCGGTCGAGCGCGCGGGCATGACCTCGCTGAACGAGGGCGACCGTCTCGAGTTCGAACTCGAGGTCGATCGTCGCGGCAAGTACGCCGCCGTGAACCTGACGCCCGTCCACGAGTAAGTTTCCCGGGAGGGGGATGCCGGAGGCCCGGCCCACGTCAACGAGCGTGGGCCGGGCCTTTTGCTTGGCCGGGCGCGGTCTTCCGGGTGACCGCGCACGGATGCTGCCGGGGTGGAGGGTGCTTCCCATTCACCCGGCGCGCGATTTGCTCTAGCGTGGCCCCGCGCGGCTGACTGCGCCGCGACAACGGGGGCGTAACGTGTCGATGATGCTGGGCCTGCTCGCGATTCCGCTGATCTTCCTGCTGACGGCGGCGCTGAAAACCTTCGGGATCAACCAGGAATATGAACGCGCCGTGGTCTTCCGGCTGGGGCGCGTCACCGAGCCCAAGGGGCCGGGCTGGTACTGGCTGATTCCCTTCGTCGACCGCGCCGTGCGGATCGACACGCGGACCGTCACCATCGCGCTTGAGACGCAGGAGACGGTGACTCGCGACGGCGTGGCGGTGCGCGTCAATGCCGTGCTGTGGTTCCGCGCGGTCAATCCGGTGCGGGTGGTGACGGTGGTGGAGACGTGGCAGCGCGCCGTGCTCCAGGCTGCCGAGACGGGCCTGCGCGACGCCATCGGCCAGTCCGACCTCGATCAGCTCCTCAAGGATCGCGCCGTCATCAACCAGCGATTGATGGGGATGCTGACCCGCGCGGTCGAGCAATGGGGCGTGGCGGTCGATGCGGTGGAGCTGAAGGATCTCGACATCCCTGAGACGATGCAGCGCGCCATCGGCCGCGAGGCCGAGGCGGTGCGCGAGAAGCGCGCGCGCATCATCAAGGCCGAGGGCGAGCAGGAGGCCGCGCAGAAGCTGGCCGACGCCGCCGCTACCATCGGCGGCAGCTCGGGCGCGCTCGAACTGCGCCGGCTCCAGACGCTTTCCGAGATCGGGGCCGAGCATAACAGCACGGTGATCGCCATGCTGCCGGTCGAGCTTCTCGAAGTGGCGCGCACGCTGGCGGGCAAGAAGGAGTGACCGCACTCACCGTCAACGGCCAGCCGGTGCGCTATCGGATCGCGCCGGAGACGCCGCTGCTGTTCGCCTTGCGCGACGTGTCGAATCTCACCGGCACCAAATATGGCTGCGGCACCGGCGAATGCGGGGCGTGCACGGTGCACGTGGACGGCAAGGCGGCGCGTTCCTGCCGGGTCAGCATCGCCGAGGCGGAGGGGACGTTCGTCACCACCATCGAAGCCCTGTCGCGCGATCGCGGCCATCCGGTGCAGCAGGCGATGGCGGCGGAGGGGGCGGTGCAATGCGGCTTCTGCACGCCCGGTATCGTCATGACCGCCGCCGCTCTGATCGAGGCCCGCCCCAATGTCGCGGATGCCGAGATCGTCGCGGCGATCACCCATCTCTGCCGCTGCGGGGTTCAGCCGCGTCTGGTGAAGGCGATCCGGCGGGCGGCGGCGATGGCGCGGGGCGAGGAGGCCATTCTCGCGGCTCCCCCGCCCGGCATCGATCCGGCGGATGCGGCGCGGGCCGTTCCCGCGCTCACGCCGCCCCGGCGTTAGGCGATCCCGGCGAAGCGGATCACCACCAGTGCCACCGCGCCAAGGATGACGAGGGATAGCGTGACCACCGCCGTCACCCGCGGCCCGGCGGCGGCGACGCTGCGCAGGTCCACGCCGAGGCCGAGCGCCGCCATGGAGACGATGGTCAGCAGCCCCGCGAGCTTGTTCGCGCCCGATACGGCGACCTCCGGCAGCAGGCCCAGTGACCGCGCGGCGGCGAGCGCGAGGAAGGCGAGGATGAACCACGGCAGGAAGCGGGTGATGGAGGCGATGGAATGCCCGGCCGCAACGGTCCGCTCCGCGCCATGGCGGCGGCCCATGATGAGGGAGAGCGTCATCACCACCGGCCCCAGCATCAGCACGCGCACCAGCTTCACCAGCGTGCCGAGCTGTACGGCGGCGACACCCAGCGGGGCGGCGGCGGCGAGCACCTGCGGCACGGCATAGACGGTCAACCCCGCCAGCGCGCCGCCACCATGCTGGCCGAGGCCCAGCACATGGGCGATGAGCGGGAGCAGCAGCACCACGGCCACGCCGAGCACGGCGGTGAAGGCGATCGAGGCGGCCACGTCGTCGCTCTCGGCGTCGATCACCGGGGCGACGGCCGCGATGGCGGAATTGCCGCAGATCGCGTTGCCGCAGGCGATGAGCATGGCAAGCTTGCGCGGCAGGCCGAACAGTCGCCCGAGCGCGAAGCTCGCCGTGATGGAGATCGCCACGGCAGCGACGATCCCTGCCACCAGCGGCGCGCCCGCGCCGACGATCGCGCCGAGGCTGATCGTCGCCCCCAGCATCGCCACCGCCAGTTCGAGCAGCGTCTTGGCCGAGAAATGGATGCCTGCCTGCCAGCGTTGGCCGGGCGACCAGGCGGTGCGCACGGCGGTGCCGATCAGGATCGCCAGTACCAGCGCCTCCAGCCAGGCGCGGCCGGTCAGCGCCACCTCGATCCGCTGCGCGGTGAGGGCGGCAAAGGTGACGGCCGCGCACAGGACGATGCCCGGGAGAAGGCCCGAGCCGCGCTGCGCGATCGTCGACGGAGCGGTATGGAGAGGTGCGGTAGCCATGGCGACGGAGTGCGCCCGGCACGGAGACAAATCCAATCGATTGATAGTGTCCTTTCGATAGACTATTCTTATGGAATGACCCTGGAGCAGCTTCGTATCTTCGTGGGCGTCGCCGAGCGGCTCAGCATGACGCGTGCGGCGCAGGCGTTGCACCTGACCCAGCCGGCGGTCAGCGCGGCGGTCGCTGCGCTGGAGGAGCGGCACGCCACACGGCTGTTCGACCGGGTGGGGCGAGGGCTGGCGCTGTCGGACGCAGGGCGGGTTTTCCTGCCCGAGGCGAAGGCGGTGCTCGCACGGGCGGCGGCGGCGCAGCGGATGCTCGACGATCTCGCCGGCCTGCGCCGGGGGGAGCTGCGCATCGCCGCGAGCCAGACGGTGGCGGGCTATTGGCTGCCCTCGCGGATGGCGCGCTTCGCCGCCGCGCAGCCCGGCGTGAAGCTGCCGCTGACGGTGGGCAACAGCACGCAGGCGATGGCGGCGGTGCTGGCGGGGGAGGCGGACCTCGCCTTCGTCGAGGGGCGGGTGGACGATCCGCATCTGCGCGCCACCGAGGTGGGCGGCGATCGTCTCGGCCTCTATGTCGCGCCGGGGCATCCGCTGCTCGGCGCGCGGATCGATCGCGTGTCGTTGCGTCAGGCCGCCTGGGTGCTGCGCGAGCCGGGATCGGGCACGCGCGACCATTTCGCGCAGGCGATCGCCTCGGTGGGCGTATCCTTGCCCGATCTCGACGTGCGGCTGGAGCTGCCCTCCAACGGAGCGGTGCTGGCGGCGGTGGAGGCGGGCGGGCTCGTCACCGCCGTCTCCGATCTCGCGGCGGCGGCGCGACTGGCGGCGGGGCATGTCGCGCGGCTCGACTTCCAGTTGCCGGAACGCGCCTTCACCATGCTGGCCCATCGCGAGCGGCATCCGAGCCGCGCGGCCGAGGCGTTCGTTGCGGCCTTGTGAGATGCTTTCGCGTTGCTGACTAAGGGGTTCAGCGCCGTGTCATCCGGTCGGGCGCATTTGCAGGGACATGGTGGCGCAAGCTGCGCCCGCACGAATGGAAGGTGGAGTGGGATGCGACTGTTGATCTCCGCAATGTTGCTGGCTTCGGCCGCGGCGGCGCCGGCGGTGGCGCAGGACTGGAATCATGGCGGCCAGCACCAGGGCGGTGGCCAGCACCAGCAGGGTGGCGGCCAGCATCAGGGTGGCGGTGACCATCATGGCGGCGGCTGGCAGGGTCAGGGGCAGGGACGGCCCGGACCGGCTGTACAGGCGCCGCAGCGTCCGCAGGGACAGCCCGGTGGCGGGCAGAGCTGGGGAGGTCATGGCGATCGGGGCCGTCCGGGCGGCTGGCAGGGCGGTGGCGAACAACCGCGCCCCGGCGTGCCGGCGAACGCTGGCCAGGTCCGCCCGCGCGAGGGGCTCTGGGCGGGCAACAATGCCCCCGGCCGCCCCGGCGGGTGGGATCGCGGCGACCATCATGACGGCCGCCCCGGCGGCGACTGGAACCATGGGCGTCCGGGCAACGGCGTACCGGGGCGTCCGGGGGGCGACTGGGATCATGGCCGGCCCGGCTATGGCGGCGTGCATGTCCGCTCCGGCAACGACTGGAATCACGGCCGTCCGGGCGGTGGCTGGAACAGCGGATGGCGCAACGACAACCGCTATGACTGGCGCGGCTGGCGCGACGCGAACCGCGATCGCTTCCATGTCGGCCGTTATCGTCCGCCGTCGGGCTATGGCTGGGGCTATCGCCGCTATGGCATCGGCGTACGGCTGGCGCCGCTGTTCTTCAGCTCGTCCTACTGGATTGCCGATCCGTGGGAGTATCGCCTGCCGCCGGCCTACGGCCCCTATCGCTGGGTCCGCTATTACAACGACGCGCTGCTGGTCGACGTCACCACCGGCTATGTGGTCGACGAGATACCGGATTTCTTCTGGTAAGCGAGCCGGGATCGCGTGAATGGCCCGGCGCGGGGAACCCTCGCGCCGGGTCTTTCGTTATGGGCGGCCGGCGATCCGTCCGGCCGATATGAAGATAAAATCGCGAATATCGAAGATGAATCCCGGATAAAAGCGTCATTCCGGCGCCGTTCATATCGATCGTGGCAAATCAAACCTATCGGCAGGGTGTGATTTCCAACCAGGCCCGAAACAGAGAGGGATGTTCAACATGCGTAAGCTCATTCTCGCTTCCGCGCTCATGACGACGCTGCTGCCGGCGGCGGCCATGGCCCAGTCCTATGGCGAGGTTCGCCACGATCAGCGCGAAATTCGTCAGGATCAGCGCGATCTGAACCGCGCTTATGCCCGCGGCGACCGTCATGACGTTCGCGACGCACGCCGCGACCTGCGCAATGACCGCCGCGAGGCCCGTGGCGACTGGCGCGATTATCGCCGTTCGCATCCCGAGGCCTTCCGTGGCCCGGCCTATGTCGGCCCGCGCGCCGGCTGGCGTTATCGCCCGGTCGGCGTCGGCTATCGCTTCGAGCCGGGCTTCTACGATCGCCGCTACTGGATCGATCCGGTCCGTTACCGTCTGCCCCCGGTCGTCGGCTATCAGCGCTGGGTCCGTTACGGCAATGATGTCGTGCTGGTCGACACCCGCTCGGGCCGCGTGATGAACGTCTATGGCGGCTTCTTCTTCTAAGACGCCTTGCTTGCCGGCCTGACGGCCGGTCGATAAGCCTCCGCGATCCACCTGATTGCGGAGGCTTTCCCGATGACCGTTGCCCGTTCCCTTCGCTGCTTCCTGCTCGCCGCCGCGCTGCTGCCCGCCGCCGCTTATGCCGCGCCGGCCACGCCCGATGCCGCGACGCGCCTCCACAAGCTGTTCGCCGATACCGACGAGGGCCTGCTCAAGCGCAACCCGGTCCAGGCGCTCTATCGCGGCGACCTGCGCTATGCTGACCAGATCGGCGATCTCTATTCGGACGCGCATTATGCCGGCGAGAAGGCCGCCGACGAGGACGCGCTGAAGCAGCTCTCCGCCATCCCGCGCGCCTCGCTCGATCCGACCGACCAGATCGCCTACGACACGTTCAAGCGGAACACCGAGATCGACCTCGAAGGCTATCGCCCCGATCTGCTCAAGATCGCCGAGGTGATGCCGATCAACCATTTCTATGGCCTGCACCTCGATTATGCCGACCTCTCCTCGGGGCAGGGCGCGGCGCCGTTCAAGACCGCGAAGGATTATGAGGACGCGCTGAAGCGCCACGCCCAATATCCGAAGCTGGTCGACGACGTCATCGCCCGCTTCCGGCAGGGTCTCGCCGCCGGCATCGTCGAGCCGAAGCTGGTCGTGAACAACATGATCGACGAGCTGACCCTCCAGTCTGCCAACGGTGTCGAGGGAACGCCCTATTACGGCCCGGTGAAGGCCTTTCCGGATACGATCCCGGCCGCCGATCAGGCGCGTCTGCGCGCGGCGTATACGGCGACCATCCGCGACGGCATCATGCCCGCCAATGCGAAGCTGCTGGCCTTCCTCAAGACCGAATATCTGCCGCATGCGCGCGATACGGTGGGGCTGGGCGGCCTGCCCGGCGGCAAGGCCTATTACGACTATCTGATCGAGCAGAACACGACGCTGCCGATGACCGCCGAGCAGGTCCACCAGCTCGGCCTCAATGAGGTGGCGCGGATCACCAAGGAGCTGGAGGCGGTCAAGGCCAAGGTCGGCTTCAAGGGCGACCTTCACGCCTTCTTCCAGTACATGACCACCGATCCCAAGTTCGCGCCGCCCTCGCGCGACTGGCTCCAGACGCGCTACCGCCAGATTCAGGCGCGCATCGACCAGCGCATCCCCGAGCAGTTCTCGCTCGTCCCCAAGACGCCGTTCGAGATCCGCGCCGAGCCCGCCTACAAGGAGAAGTCCTCCGCCGCCGGCGAATATATGCAGGGCTCGGCCGACGGCACGCGCCCGGGCGTGTTCTACTACAACGGCTATGACCTCCCGACCCGCTTCACCTGGGGCGAGGAGACGCTGTTCCTGCACGAGGCGATCCCCGGCCATCACTTCCAGATCAGCCTCGCGCAGGAGAACACCAAGCTCCCCAACTTCATGCGCTTCGGCGGCAACACGGCGTTCGTCGAGGGCTGGGCGCTCTATGCCGAGACGCTCTGGCCGGAGCTGGGGATGGAGACCGATCCCTACCAGCGCTTCGGCGGCCTCAACGACGAGATGCTGCGCGCGATGCGCCTGGTGGTCGACAGCGGCATCCATGCGATGGGCTGGACCCGCGATCAGGCGATCACCTACATGACCACCAACTCGGCCATGGGGAAGGCGGACGTCACTGCCGAAGTCGAGCGCTACATCGCGATTCCGGGGCAGGCGCTGGCGTACAAGGTCGGCCAGCTCACCATCCTCAAGGAAAAGGCCAAGGCGAAGGCGGCGCTCGGCGCCAAGTTCGATCCCCGCGCGTTCCATGCGCAGGTGCTCGATACGGGGGCTCTGCCGATGACGGTGCTGGAAAAGAAGATCGACGACTGGATCGCCCAGCAGAAGGGGCGCTGAGCGCCATGGCCTCCGAACCCGTCCGCGCAGCCCGCCTTGCCGTCCTGATCGACGCGGACAACGCCAGCGCGCGTATCGCGCCCGGCCTGTTCGAGGAGATCGCCAAGATCGGCGAGGCGAGCGTGCGGCGGATCTATGGGGACTTCTCCAGTCCGAGGCTCAAGTCGTGGGCGGACATCCTGTCCGCCCACGCCATCCTGCCGCACCAGAACTTCGCCTATACGCAGGGCAAGAACGCGTCGGACATCGCGCTGGTGATCGATGCGATGGATTTGCTCCATTCGGGTCGGTTCGACGGCTTCTGCCTCGTCTCGTCGGACAGCGACTTCACCCGGCTTGCCGCGCGCATCCGCGAGCAGGGCGTCGACGTCTACGGCTTCGGCGAGCAGAAGACGCCGGAGGCCTTCCGGCAGGCGTGCCGGCGCTTCATCTACACCGAGAACCTCCTCCCCGAGGCACCCGCCGCCGACGAGCCCGAGCGTCCCGACGCACGTCCCGCCTCGGTAGCGCGTCCGGCGAGCGCGGCGGTGCCGCTGCTGCGCCGCGCGATCGCGCAATTGGAGGATGAGGATGGTTGGGTGACGCTGGGCGGTGTCGGCCAGCGGCTCCAGACGCTCGCGCCCGATTTCGATCCCCGCACCTTTGGCCATGCCCGGCTGGTCGCGCTGGTCGAGAAGACCGGCGCCTTCGAGGTGCGCCGGACGAGCGGGCGCGCCATCCACATCCGCCCCAAGCCCAAGGGGTGAGGGGGCGCCCTGCGTTCCGACCCGGCGGCACTCGCACGTCCCCGTCCCTATCTTCTTCGTCACCCCGGACTTGATCCGGGGTCCAGCTTCTTAGGCAACCGTCGCAGAAGGAAGCGGGATGCCGGATCAAGTCCGGCATGACGATGATGGAAGAGGGGGAGCGGGAGTCCCCTAACTGGTCGAGCCGAAGGGCAGGAGCTGCTTGGCGATCCGTGCGGCGTCGTCGCCCTTGCCGGCCTGAAGCGCCGGGATCAGACGGGCGGCGGCGCGCTGCATGATGCGATCGAGCGGCGTCGGCGCGGGCGTCGCGACAGCGCGCTCGGCGAGGCGCAGCGCGGTCGTCGTGTCGGACGTGTTGAGCTTGATGCGGATCAGCGCCGCATAGGCCGGGAAGAAAGCGCGGTTGCCGCCCATCTCCACCGCCTTGTCGAGCGCGGTCAGCCCCTTCGCCCGGTTCGCGCCGAGCAATGCGCGGGCGAGGAAGTCGCCCAGATCGCCCACTGCCGTCAGATGCCAGCCGGCGAGCGCGACCTGCGTCTCGGCATCGTGCGGATCGGCGGCGGCGATCGCCTCCAGCGCGCTGTGGGCGGCCTTGGCGTCGGACGGCGAGCGGGTGAGCTGGCCGCGATAGCCGACGCCCAGCGCGTGCTGGAGCTGCGCCTCATGGTCGGGGACCGTGCGCGTCTCGGCGATCGCCTCGTTGACGAGCGCCAGCGCCTGCGCCTTGTCGTGCGTGCCGAAGGCGGCGCGGATCAGGGTATCGCGCGGGCTCTCGGCCTGGGCCGGGCCGGCGATGGTGGCGACGAGGGCGATCGCGGCGGCGCCGCGCAGGAATGGGTGCATGACGGCTCCTTATTCCGGGGCCGGACGTGAATGTCGACTGACCGCGGCAAGATGGCGGGAGGCGGGAAGGCCCCGCATGGCCGCGCCGTGCGAAAGCGGCCGATGTCCGCAATCTCGGATGCGCGCGGGCATCGATCCGGATAAGCGGGCCGTGAGTGTCAACGCATCACGGCCCGATCGGTTCTTCGTTCAGCTTTTCCGGGCGAGCGCGTCGGCGATGAGCTGGCGCGTCTCGGCGAGGCCATAGAGCGCCGCGAAGCTGCCCATGCGCGGCCCCTGCGAGGAGCCGAGCAGGGTCTCGTAGAGCGTCTTGAACCAGTCGCGGAGCGACTCGAACGGATGCGCCTTGCCGCACTCATAGACCTCGTACTGGATCGCCTCGGCGTCCGCATCGGCGGGAAGGAGCGCAAAGCGCGCGTCGAGATCGGCAAGCGCCGCCTTCTCCATTTCGGTCGGCGCGCGGCGCTGGAGCGTCGCCGCCACGAAATCGCGGAAATAGGCGACCGCATAGTCGAGCAGCTTGTCCAGTTCCGGATGCGTCTCCGCGCTCACATGCGGGGCGTAGCGCTGGACGTAGCGCCACAGCAGCGCCTTGTCCTCGGTCATCGCCACGCTGACGAGGTTGAGCAGCAGGCCGAAGGTGAGCGGCATGTCCACGCTCGGCACCTTACCCAGATGGACATGGTGGACCGGGTTGCCGAGCTGCTGCTCGATCGGCTGGGTCGGGTAGCTGGCGAGGAACTGGTAATATTCGTCCACCGCGCGCGGGATCACGCTGAAGCTCAGCGCGCGGGCCTTCCTGGGCTCGCGATAGATGTAGAAGGCGAGGCTCTCGATCGGCGCGTAGGTCAGCCATTCCTCGATGGTGAGGCCGTTGCCCTTGGTCTTCGAGATCTTGGCGCCATGCTCGTCGAGGAACATCTCGTAGTTGAAGCCGTCGGGCGGCGTCGCGCCGAGCACGCGGGCGATCTTGCCGGACTGGATGACCGAATCGATCAGGTCCTTGCCCGCCATCTCATAGTCGACCGAGAAGGCGACCCAGCGCAGCGCCCAGTCCACCTTCCACTGCGCCTTGGCGAGCCCGCCCAGCACCGACTGCTCGCGGCGCTCGCCCGAGACAGGGTCGGTGTAGGCGACGAGGCCGGCCTCGGCGTCGACCACCTCGATCGGCACCTGGAGCACCTTGCCGGTCTCGGGGTGGATCGGGAAGATCGGCGAATAGGTCTTGCGGCGCTCCTCGCCGAGCGTCGGCAGCATCACGCCCATGATCTTGTCATAGTGGCGCAGGATGGACTTCAGCGTCTCGTCGAAGCGGCCGTCGGCATAGGCCTGCGATGCCGGGATGAACTCGTAGTCGAAGCCGAACTGGTCGAGGAAGCTGCGCAGGCGGGCGTTGTTGTGCGCGGCGAAGCTCTCATGCGTGCCGAACGGATCGGGGACGCGGCTGAGCGGCAGGTCGAGATGGGCGTGGAGCATCTCCTGCTCGGGCAGGTTGCCCGGCACCTTGCGCATCCCGTCCATGTCGTCGGAGAAGGCGACGAGGCGCGTCTTGCCGCCGGTCATCTCCTCATAGGCATTGCGCACCATCGATGTGCGCGCGACCTCGGTGAAGGTGCCGATATGCGGCAGGCCCGAGGGGCCGTAGCCCGTCTGGAACAGCATCGCCGCGCCCGCCGGTTTCCCCTCCGGCCACCGTTTGATCAGCTTGCGCGCTTCCTCATAGGGCCAGGCCTTGCTGGCGAGGGCAGCGGTGCGGAGATCGGGGGGGGTGGCTGGAGTGTCGGTCATGCGCACAGGCTCTTACGGAGCGACTGCCGTAAATCAACTTTATGGTGATTTTGGCGGCGCAATTCACCATTTGCGTGAAATTCGGCTTGGCATCGCTCCAGAACCATCTGGAGACGTTTCCCTTCCGTTCGCCCCTCCCTATAGTGAAATGGTGAATCTGCCTCTGCCGCCCCTCGCTCTCCACGCCACCCATGGCGGCATCTGGGTTGCCGAGCGGGACGGCCCCACCCGCGCCGTCTCGCGAGGGGAGGCGATCGCGCTCGCCGCCGAGCGGCCGCTGGTGATGCTGAACACGCCTCTGGTGGGGCAGCGGCTCGGCTATGCCGAGATCAACGGGCTCGACCTCTTGGAGCTGTTCGCCTTCCTCCACCCGGCGCGCTTCGCGGTGCCGACGCCCGCCGGCATGGCGCGCGCGCTCGGGCTGGAGCCGCCGGCCGACGATCCGTCCGCGACCGCCACGCTGCTTGCCTGCGCCGACAAGCTGCTGGCGGTGGCGGAGGGCGACTGGCCCGAGCGGCATGGCGCATGGGACGTGGCGCACGCGCTCGGCCGCCTGCGCTGGCCGTGGGCGCAGGCGCTGATCCAGCGGATGACCGAGCCCGAGCGGACCGAGCGCGGCCTCTTCTCCAAGCTCCCCGAGTGGGAGGAGGTGGCGCCCCGTCAGGCCCCGCGTAGTGTCAGCATCGGCGAGGCGGATGCGGTCGAGCGGCTGGACGCGCTCACCGGACAAGGCGCCGAGACGCGCCCCGGCCAGCGGGCCTATGCTGCGGCCGTTGCCAAGGCCTTCGCGCCGCGCATGGCCGAGGGCCGCCCGCGCGTGATGCTGGCGGAAGCGGGCACCGGCATCGGCAAGACGCTCGGCTATCTCGCGCCCGCCGGTCTCTGGGCGGAGCGGGCCGAGGGGACGGTGTGGATCTCCACTTACACCCGCGCGCTCCAGCGACAACTGGATCGCGAGACCGAGCGGCTCTTCCCCGATCCCGTGGTGCGCCGGCAGAAGGTGGCGGTGCGCAAGGGGCGCGAAAATTATCTCTGCCTGCTCAATCTGGAGGATGCGCTGTTCGGCGGCTTTCAGGGCCGCGCGGCGGTGCTGGCGCAGCTCGTGGCGCGCTGGGCGGCCTATACGCGCGACGGCGACATGGTGGGCGGCGACCTGCCCGGCTGGCTGCCGACGCTCTTCCGCCGCGCCGGAGCCACCGCGCTCACCGATCGGCGCGGCGAGTGCGTCTATGCCGGCTGCCCGCATTATCGCCGCTGCTTCATCGAGCATTCGGTCCGCCGCGCGGAAGAGGCGGACATCGTCATCGCCAACCATGCGCTCGTCATGCTGCTCGCCGAGCGGCGGCGCGAGGAGGGGCGGGCGCTCGGCCGGATCGTGTTCGACGAGGGCCATCACCTGTTCGACGCCGCCGATTCGACCTTCTCCTCCGCGCTCACGGGCCAGGAGGCGATCGAGCTGCGCCGCTGGATCATCGGCCCCGAGCGCGCCTCGCGCGGACGGCGGCGGGGGCTGTCGGCGCGGCTGGCGGATGTCGTCTCCTATGATGAAGCGGGGGCGCTGGCGCTCGACGCCGTGGTGCAGGGCGCGCAGGCGCTGGTCGGCGACGGCTGGCTCGGGCGGATCGGCGAGGGGCTGCCGCTCGGGCCGATCGAGAAGCTGCTGGCGGCGGTACGCGGCGCCGTCCTCGCCCGCGCGACGGCGGCGGACGCGGGCTACGGCATCGAGACCGAGGCGATCGCGCTCGACGGCGCCACGATCGAGGCGGCAGGGGAGGCGGCTTCCGCGCTGGAGCAACTGATGCGCCCGATGGTGGCGCTGAGCGGCCGCCTGCTCGCGGTGATGGAGGAGGCGCCCGACTGGCTCGACGGCCCGGCCCGTGCCCGCATCGAAGGGGCCGCGGCGGGGCTCGGCACGCGGGCGCGGATGATCGCGGGCTGGCTGGCGCTGCTCGGCCGGCTGGGGGGCGAGGTCGATCCCGATTATGTCGACTGGCTGGCGGTCGATCGCATCGAGGGGCGCGAGTTCGACATTGGGCTGCACCGCCACTGGCTCGATCCGGGCCGCCCGCTGGCTTCGACCGTGCTGGCGCCGGCGCATGGCGTGCTCGTCACCTCCGCGACGCTGACCGGCGCCGCCACCTCGCCCGAGGCCGGCTGGGCGCGGGCCGAGGCGCGCGCCGGCACGCGGCATCTCGACACCTCGGTGGAGCGCTTCGCCGCGGTCAGCCCGTTCGACTATGCCAAGGCGGCCGAGGTGCTGGTCGTCACCGACCTGAAGCGCGGCGATCTGCCGCAGCTCGCCCACGCCTATGCCCGGCTGATCGAGGCGGCCAAGGGCGGCACGCTCGGCCTGTTCACCGCGATCGCGCGGCTGAAGGCGGTCTATGCCCGCATCGCCGACCATCTCGCGCGCGAGGGGCTGCCGCTCTATGCCCAGCATGTCGATCCGATCGACACCGGCACGCTGGTCGACATCTTCCGCGACGATCCGCGCGCCTCGCTGCTCGGCACCGATGCGCTGCGCGACGGCATCGACGTGCCCGGCCATTCGCTCCGCCTCGTGGTGATGGAGCAGGTGCCGTGGCCGCGCCCCAATGTGCTCCACGCGGCGCGGCGGGCGGCGGGCGGCGGCTCGGCCTATGACGACGAGGTGGTGCGCGCGCGGCTGGCGCAGGCATTCGGGCGGCTGATCCGGCGCGGCGACGATCGCGGGCGCTTCGTGCTGCTCTCCTCCGCCACGCCGTCGCGTTTGCTCGATGCCTTCCCGCCCGGCGTACGCGTCCGGCGGGTGACTCTCGACGAAGCGGTGGCAGCCGTCGCAAGTGGCCTTCCCACGGCCGGCCCGATCGGGCATCAACCTGCGGAGGTCGGCAGCGGGGAGGTGGCATGAAGCGGTTGATCACCTTCCGCCACGCCAAGTCCGGCTGGGACCAGCCGGCAATCCGCGATTTCGACCGTGCTCTCAACGACAAGGGCCGCCGCGCCGCCGCCACCATGGGGCGGCATCTGCGCCAGCTCGGCGTGCGGTTCGATTCGGTGGTGGCGTCGCCGGCGGTGCGCGTCGCCGAGACGCTGGACGCGATGTTCGACGGCTATGGCCGCCGCATGGCGCCGAGCTGGGACCGGCGCGCTTACCTCGCCACTGCCGCGACGCTGCTCGAGATGGTGCAGGAGACGCCTGACCGGGTCGAGGCGCTGATGCTGGTGGGCCACAATCCGGGGCTGGAGGAGCTGGTGCTGCTGCTCGCCGGATCGGACGAGAAGGCGAACGGTAGCACGCGCGATTCGGTCGGGGAGAAATATCCCACCGCCAGCGTCGCCGAGATCCGCTTCGACGTCGACCATTGGCAGGATATCCACGCCGGCGACGGACACCTCGTCCGATTCATCCGCCCGCGCGATCTCGATCCCGCGCTGGGGCCGGACCGGCGCCTCTGAGAGGCCTCAGCCCGCCGCGAGCAGTGCGGCGAGCTGCGCCCGGATCGCGCGCAATTCGTCGAGCGGCGCCGATGGCGTCACGTTGGGCATGGACGATGGGGGCACGGCTTTCGCGACCGGCACGGCCGGCTCCGCTTCGGGCGCGCTCCTGGTGGCGAGCAGCTTCTGCACGCCCTTCACCGTATAGCCGTCGCGGTTGAGCAGCGTGTGGATGCGGCGGGCCAGCGTCACGTCGGCGGGCCGATAATAGCGGCGGTTGCCGGCGCGCTGGATCGGTTTCAACTGCGGAAAGCGCGTTTCCCAATAGCGCAGCACATGCTGCGCCACGCCCAGCTCATCCGAAACCTCGCCGATGGTGCGGAAGGCGGCGTCGGATTTATCCATGCTCTCGTTCAACTTGCCTCTGCGATGCGGTCGCGCAGCATGTTGCTGGCGCGGAAGGTGAGAACCCGGCGGGGCGCGATCGGCACCTCGACGCCGGTTTTGGGGTTGCGGCCGATGCGCTCGCCCTTGTCGCGCAGCACGAAGGTGCCGAAGCCGGAGATCTTGACGTTCTCGGCATTGGCCATGGCGCCGCACATCAGCGACAGCACCTGCTCGACCATCGAGGCCGAATCCGCGCGGGACAGGCCGATCTCGCGATGGACCACGTCGCTGAGGTCCGCACGTGTCAAGGTCTCGATATCGGCCATGAATTCCCCCGTCAGGACTCGTATTACAGACCCGCAATATTAGCGGCACCGAGGGCGGCCGCCAATGGGGGCTTGCGATCGGCCGGTATCAGTAGCGGACGACCGCCGCACCCCAGGTGAAGCCGCCGCCCATCGCCTCGAGGACGAGCAGGTCGCCGCGCTTGATGCGGCCGTCGCGCACCGCGACGTCGAGCGCCAGGGGGACGGAAGCGGCCGACGTGTTCGCATGTTCGTCGACGGTCACGATGACGCGCTCGGCGGGCAAGTCGAGCTTGCGGGCGGTGGCGTCGAGGATGCGGGCATTGGCCTGATGGGGAACGAGCCAGTCGATGTCGGCGGGCGCGAGGCCGACCTCCGCCAGCACTTCGCCGAGCACGGAGGCGAGGTTCACCACGGCGTGGCGGAACACCTCCCGACCCTTCATGCGGACCTTGCCGACCGTCTGCGTGGTCGACGGGCCGCCGTCCACATAGAGCAGCTCGTTGTGGCGCCCATCCGCGTGGAGGCGCGATGACAGCACGCCGCGCGCCGCCTTGTCGGCGGGATCGGCTGCGCTCGTCTCGGCGCGGAGCACCACGGCGCCGGCGCCATCGCCGAACAGCACGCAGGTCGCGCGGTCTTCCCAGTCGAGGATGCGGCTGAATGTCTCGGCGCCGATCACCAGCGCGGCCCTGGTCATGCCGCCACGCATCATGCTCTCGGCAACCGACAGCGCGTAGAGGAAGCCCGAGCACACCGCCTGCACATCGAACGCCACGCAGTCGTTGATGCCGAGCGCGGCCTGCACCTTGGTGGCGGACGCCGGGAAGGTCTGGTCCGGCGTCGCGGTGGCGAGCACGATCAGGCCGATCTCGCTCGCGTCCATGCCGGCGGCTTCGAGCGCCTTGCGGGCGGCGTCGGTGGCGAGCGTCGCGGTGGTCTCATCCTCGGCGGCGAGGTGGCGGGCGCGGATGCCGGTGCGCTCGACGATCCACTCGTCGGAGGTGTCGACCGTCTCGGCCAGCTCGGTGTTGGTGACGCGGCGGCGCGGCAGGGCGGAGCCGGTGCCCGCAATCACGGCGCGCAGGACGGGAGCGGACGTCGGAAGCTGATCGGTCATTTCACCGCGATCGATTCGGAAGGGGAGGTGGCCCGATAATCGGCGAGATCATGGGCGATGCGGCGGGCCAGATCCTCGCGCAGCACCTTCGCGGCGACAGCGATGGCGTTGGCGACGCCCTTGTCGTCGGCGCTGCCATGGCTCTTCACGATGATGCCGTTCAAGCCGAGGAAGATCGCGCCGTTGTGGTTGTTCGGATCGAGATGGACGCGCAGCAGGTGCAGCGCCGGCTTCGACAGCAGGAAGCCCATCTTCGAGCGGAAGGAGCTGCTGAACGAACGGCGCAGCAGGTCGGTGACGAAGCGCACCGTGCCCTCGGCCGTCTTGAGCGCGATATTGCCCGAGAAGCCGTCCGACACGACGACATCGACTTCGCCGCGGCTGATGCGGTTGCCTTCGATGAAGCCCACGAATTCGAGCGGCAGCGTCGCCGAGGCGTCGCGCAGCATCTGGGCGGCGCGCTTCAGCTCGTCGGTGCCCTTCAGCTCTTCGGTGCCGATGTTGAGCAGCGCCACCTTGGGGCGCGCAATGTCCAGCGCCGCGCGCGAATAGGCGGCACCCATCAGCGCGAACTGGACGAGATTGTTGGCGTCGCACTCGGTGTTGGCGCCGAGGTCGAGCATCACCGTGTCGGTCTCGCCGAAGCTGGGCATGAGCGCGGACAGCGCCGGGCGGTCGATGCCCGGCATGGTGCGCAGCGCGAGCTTCGACATCGCCATCAGCGCGCCGGTATTGCCCGAAGACACGGCGGCCCCCGCATCGCCGTCCTTCACGGCGGCGATGGCGAGGCCCATCGACGTGGTCTTGGCGCGGCGGATGGCCTGGCTCGGCTTGTCGTCGCCCGAAATCATATCGGGCGCGTGCCGTACCTCGCACGCGGCGGCGAGGCCGCGATGACGTGCAAGCTCAGCCCCGACGACGGTTTCGTCGCCGACGATCAGGAACTTGAGATCGGGAGCCCGCGACAAAGCGAGCGCGGCGCCTGCCAGCATCGTGGCCGCTCCGCCATCTCCTCCCATCGCATCGATGGCGATCCGCGGCGCGTCCACGATCAATCCGCCTTTTGCGTGCGTAAGATCAGGCCTCGGCCGAGACGATCTCGCGGCCGTTATAGTGGCCGCACGCGTTGCACAGGTTGTGCGGGCGCTTCAGCTCGCCGCAGTTCGGGCATTCCTGGAACGCCGCGACGTCCAGCGCATGGTGGCTGCGACGCATGTTGCGCCGCGAGGGCGAGGTCTTTCGCTTGGGGACGGCCATCTCGGCACCTTCATTCGTTCAATGGATGCGGGGCCGCATACCATCCAAATCGCCACAGCCTTCACGGCCGCGGACCATTCAGCGGCCAGCCTCGACGCGAGTGGCCGCCCTATACCGAATTTCGGCGCTGTTGCAAGCCGGCGCGTGGCGTGCGAGCGAGGAAGACCGTTTCTTGAACCTCAGGAGCCCATCCGCCGATGCCCACCGTATCGCTTACCTTTGCCGGCGCGCTGGCGCTTCTGAACCTCTGGCTGGCCTTCCGCGTGATTCAGGTGCGGCATGCGGGCAAGGTGCTGGTGGGCGACGGCGACAATCCGGCGCTGCTCTGCCGGATGCGGGCGCAGGCGAATTTCGTCGAATATACGCCCTTCATCCTGATCCTGATGGGGCTGATCGAGTTGTCCGGCGGGCCGAAGCCGTGGCTGTGGGGAATCGGCATCGTCTATGTGCTTGGCCGAATCGTCCACGCCTTCGGGATGGACAAGCGCTCCATGCCCAATCCGCTGCGCGCGGCCGGCGCGCTCGTGACCTGGCTGATTCTGGCCGGCCTTGCCCTGTGGGCGATCTGGATGGCCTCCCACGCGCCGGCGGCCGTCCACTACCTCTGAGGCGGATGCGCGGGCCGGCTCAGCCGAACCGCGAATCGGCCACGAAGGGGTTGGAGCGCCGCTCCGCCCCGAAGGTGGAGGTCGGGCCGTGGCCCGGCACGAAGGTGACGTCGTCGCCCATAGGCCAAAGTCGATTCGTGATCGAATTGATCAATGTGTCATGATCGCCCATGGGAAAGTCGGTCCGGCCGATCGACCCGCGGAAGAGGACATCTCCGACGAGAGCGAATCGCGATTCGGGGTGGAGGAAGACGACATGGCCGGGGGTGTGCCCCGGCGTATGGCGGACCTGCAGGACGAGTTCGCCCACCGTCACCGTATCTCCGTCGACGAGCCAGCGGTCCGGCTCGAAGCTCTGGCTCGGAATCTGCCACTGGCGGCCGTCGTCGTCGAGGCGGGCGATCCAGAAGCGGTCCGCCTCGTGAGGCCCCTCGATCGGCACGCCGAGCCTCGCGGCCAGCACACCCGCCTGCCCGCAATGATCGACATGGCCGTGGGTGAGGAGCAGCTTCTCCACCGTCACGCCATGCTGGGCGGCGGCCGCCTCCAGCCGATCCAGATCGCCGCCCGGATCGACGAACGCCCCGCGCATCGTCTTCGTGCACCAGAGCAGGGTGCAGTTCTGCTGGAAGGCGGTGACGGGAACCACCGCCGCGCGGAGCGGCGGGACGGGCTTGGCGGGCGTGTCGGTCATGCCCTGCCTGATGGGCACGCGCCGCCGGCGATGCAAGCGAACGCTTCAGAGAGGCTTGCCCCCATCGCCCGGTCGCGGGCAGGGAGGCGGGGATGACTGCCGCCCCGTCCTCTTCCCTTCCGCGCCTCGACCGTTCGCGGCCCTTTGTGCTGCTCGACGATGCGACAGGGGCGGGGGCCGGCCCGGCGCGGCTCTATCGCGATCCGGCCGAGGTGGTGACCGCCTCCACCCGCGCAGGGCTGGCCGAGGCCCTGGCGACCCTGCGCACTGCGCAGGCGCGGGGGCTCCATGCGGCGGGGTGGATCGCCTATGACGCGGGCGCTCCGGGCGAGGCGTCCACCGCCACCGAAGGCGAGGGGCCGCTGCTCTGGTTCGGCCTGTTCGAGCGCTACGAGACGATCCCCGCCGCCGACGTGCCCTCGCTGTTCCCCGATCCGGCGGGCGCGTGGGCGGGGGCGCCGGTGCCGCGCATCGCGTTCGCCGCCTATGCCGAGGCCTTCTCGCGCGTGGAGGCCTATATCGCGGCCGGCGACATCTATCAGGCGAACCTCACTTTCCAGGCGGACGTGGCGACGGCGGGCGATCCGCTGGCGCTCTATGCCCGTATCCGGGGCCGGGCCGCGGCGGGGTGGGGCGGCATCGTCCATGACGGGCAGCGGACCCTGCTCTCCTTCTCGCCCGAGATGTTCTTCCGCCTGGATGGCCGTCGGATCGAGGCGCGGCCGATGAAGGGCACGGCGACGCGAGGCGCCGATCCGCTGGCCGACGCCGAGGCGGTGCGCACGCTCGCCAGCGATGAGAAGCAGCGCGCCGAGAATCTCATGATCGTCGACCTGATCCGCAACGACCTGTCGCGGATCGCGGTGCCGGGCAGCGTCGCGGTGCCGGCGCTGTTCACGGTCGAGACCTATCCGACCATCCACCAGATGACCTCCACCGTCACCGCCGAGCTGGCGCCGGGCGGCGATGCGGTCGGCGTGCTGGAGGCGGCCTTCCCCTGCGGATCGATCACCGGCGCGCCGAAGCTCCGCGCCATGGAGATCGCCGCCGAGGTCGAGGCGGGCCCTCGCGGGGCCTACACCGGCGCGATCGGGCGGATCGACGCGGACGGAGGCGCCGTCTTCAACGTCGCCATCCGCACGCTCACCATCGGCGATGCGGGGCGGGCGGCGATCGGGCTCGGCTCGGGTATCGTCGCCGATTCGGATGTCGGGGCGGAATGGCGCGAATGCCTCGCCAAGGGCGGCTTCATCGGCGCGGCCTGCCCGCCCTTCGACCTGATCGAGACGATGCTGTTCGATCCCCTTGAGGGGGTGATGGAGCTGGAGCGGCACCTGCTGCGCCTGAAGCGCTCGGCGCGCGCGCTGGGCTTCGCCTTCAACCGGCACGATGTCCGCAACGAGCTTCAGGCCGCGACTTTCCGGCTGCGCGATCCGGCACGGGTCCGCCTGCGCATCTCCCGCGCGGGCCGCGTCGCGATCGAGGTGCGCCCGCTGCCCGCCCCGCCCACCGAGCCAGTGGTGGCGCCGGTGGTGCCGCTGCCGGTCGATCCGGGCGACTTCCGCCTCGTCCACAAGACCAGCGATCGCGCCTTCTACGATGCGGCGCGGGGAAGCCATTTCGAGGTGGTGTTCGTCCGGCCCGACGGGCGGCTGACTGAGGGCAGCTTCACCAACCTGTTCGTGCGCGGCGCGGACGGGCGACTCCGCACCCCGCCGCGCCACCGGGGGCTGCTCCCCGGAATCCTGCGCGAGCGGCTGATCGCGCAAGGGCAGGCGGTCGAATCGGATATCGTGGAGGCCGATCTGCGTGACGGATTCTTGCTTGGAAATGCTCTCAGGGGATTGATTCGAGCGCGGTTGCCCTGATGCGCGACATCCGGCTATAGGCCCGCCCGTCCTTTTCCTCCCACCGGAAAGCCCTGCCCCATGCGAACCACGTCGGAAGCGCTCGGCCGCATCCAGCCGTCCGCCACCCTTGCCATGACCAGCCGCGTGCTGGACCTGAAGCGCCAGGGCATCGACGTGATCGGCCTCGGCGCCGGCGAGCCCGATTTCGACACGCCGGACTTCGTCAAGGACGCCGCGATCGAGGCGATCCGCCAGGGCAAGACCAAATACACCAACGTCGACGGCACCGCCGAGCTGAAGGAGGCGATCGTCGCCAAGTTCAAGCGCGACAACGGCCTCGCTTACGAGACCAATCAGGTCAGCGTGAACGTCGGCGGCAAGCACACGCTGTTCAACGCGCTGGTCGCGACCGTCGACGCGGGCGACGAGGTGATCATCCCGGCACCCTACTGGGTGAGCTATCCGGACATCGTGCAGTTCGCGGGCGGCACGCCGGTGATCATCAAGGCGGGTGCGGACCAGAACTACAAGATCCGTCCCGAACAGCTCGAGGCGGCGATCACGCCGAAGACGCGCTGGGTGATCCTGAACTCGCCCTCCAACCCGACCGGCGCCGCCTATACGTCGGACGAGCTGCGCGCGCTGGGCGAGGTGATCGAGCGTCACCCGCAGGTCTTCGTGATGGCCGACGATATGTACGAGCATATCGTCTATGACGACTTCCGCTTCTCGACCATCGCGCAGGTCTGCCCGTCGCTCTACGAGCGCACGCTGACCGTCAACGGCACGTCCAAGGCCTATGCGATGACCGGCTGGCGCATCGGCTTCGCGGGCGGCCCGCAATGGCTCATCAAGGCGATGGCCAAGCTCCAGTCGCAGTCGACGTCCAACCCCTGCTCGATCGCGCAGGCGGCGGCGACTGCGGCGCTGAACGGCCCGCAGGACTTCCTCAAGGAGCGCGCCGCCGCCTTCCAGCGCCGCCGCGATCTCGTGGTGCTTGGCCTCAACGCCATCCCCGGCATCCACTGCCCGACGCCGGAAGGCGCCTTCTACGTCTATCCCGACGTCTCGGGCCTGATCGGCAAGACGACGCCGGGCGGCCTGCTCATCGACACCGACGAGAAGCTGGTCGGCTATCTGCTCGACGAGGGCCGGGTGGCGGCGGTGCATGGCGGCGCCTTCGGTCTCGAGCCGGCCTTCCGCGTCAGCTACGCGACCTCCGACGCGCTGCTGACCGAGGCGTGCAACCGCATCGCCGAGGCGGTCGCCGCGCTACGCTAGGCTGTAACCGATCGGAGGCGCCGAGCGAATCCGGGGACATGTTCCCCGGAAAGGCGCCCCCGATGCCTCGTTCTCTTCCTGTGATTGCCGCGCTGGCTGCCGGTGCGGCCTTCTTCTTCGCCGTCCAGCCGGGCATCGCCGCCGAAGCGGTGGTGAAGGCACCGGCCCCTGCGCTCACCGAGCCCGTCTCCGGCCATCGCGAGACGGCGATCTTCGCGGGCGGCTGCTTCTGGGGCGTGCAGGGCGTGTTCGCCCATGTGAAGGGCGTGGTCGGCACCACCTCGGGCTATACCGGTGGGCGCGCTTCCACGGCCGCCTATGAGGATGTCGAAACCGGCACCACCGGCCATGCGGAATCGGTGAAGGTCGTGTTCGATCCCACGCAGGTGAACTATGCCGACCTGCTGCGCATCTATTTCTCGGTGATCACGGACCCGACCCAGCTCAACCGGCAGGGACCGGACTCCGGCCCGCAATATCGCTCGGCGCTGTTCCCGCAGTCGCCCGCGCAGGAGAAAGTGGCGCGCGCCTATATCGCGCAGCTTTCCGCCGCCCATGTCTATGATCGCCCGATCGTGACGACGATCGAGAAGGCGCCCGGCTTCTTCCCGGCCGAATCCTATCATCAGGATTTCATGGCCCGGAATCCGGGCTATCCCTACATCGTCATCAACGATCGGCCGAAGGTCGAGGCGCTGAAGCGCATCTTCCCGATGAGCTACAAAGCCTAAGCGGCAATCGGGAAGCGCAGCAGCCGGTCCGCGACCGGCACCAGCGCCTCCGCCGGCCGGTGGGCGAGGGCGGCGCGGATCGCCGGATCGCCCGCGTCCATCCCGCCGGTCAATGCCCCGAAGGCGGGCAAGATCAACTTGGTCGCGCTCGCCACGAAGCAGCGCCGCGCCACATGCTTGCCCCGGATGGTGAGGCGGAGCTTGGGGTGGAAATGGCCCGACAGCTCGGGGCGTGGTTCGGCCGGGTCGGCCTCATGGCGGAGCAGCAGGCCGTCCACCTCGATCTCGCCCACCACATGCCCGCCGCAATGATCGGCGAGCCGGGCGGCGTGGAGATCGTGATTGCCCGCGATCCATGTCCAGCGCGTCGCGGAGGTCAGCCGGCGGAGCGTCTCGCGCGTCTCGGGCGCCAGCCGCTCGCAGCCCTCGGCGTCATGGAAGCTGTCGCCGAGGCACCAGACCTCCTCCGTCCCCGTCGCCTCGACCAGAACGGCCAGTTCGGACAGCGTCGCGTGCGAATCATAAGGCGGAAGCATCTGCCCGCCGAGTGCGTAGAAGCTGGCCTTCTCGAGATGCAGATCGGCCACCAGCAGCGCGCGCCGCGCCGGCCAGGCGAGCGCGCCCGGCGCCAGCGCGGCCAGCTCGACTCCGGCGAACGAAAAGTGAACCATGCCCCGCCCATAACAGCCCTCCGCGTGGAGGCAAGCCGGCTTGCGACGGGTGGTTTGTCCCGATAATACAGCGGTGGGGACAGGGGAGATACCGGACCATGCAGGGGCATCAGGCGGCAGTGCCGTGGCTGAGTTATGCGATTCCCTTCGCGATCATCGCGGTGGTGATGGCGTTGCGCTGGCGCTCGATGCGGCGCGCGCGGAAGCTCCGGGTCGAGATGCTGTGGATTCTGCCGGCGGTCTACGCCGCGATCATGGCGCTGGTCTTCTTCGAGAGCCCGCCGGGGCCGGGCGGCTGGCTCTGGTCGGCGCTGGCGCTGGCCGGAGGGGCGGCGATCGGCTGGTATCGCGGACGGATGATGCGGATCACGGTCGATCCCGAGACGCATGAACTGAGCCAGCAGGCGTCTCCGGCGGCCTTCTTCCTGCTGATCGGCCTCGTCCTCGTGCGCAGCGTGGCGCGGCAGGAGATGGGCGGAAGCTACGGCCCGCAGGCGGATCATCATGCCGCGATGCTGGCGACCGATATCCTGATGGCCTTCGCTTTCGGCCTGATCGCGGCGACACGGGTGGAGATGGCGCTGCGGGCGAGACGTCTGCTCGCCGCCGCGCGGCTGGCCTAGCCGAGCGAGTCGATCACCGCGCCGACGATGTCGGGCGAGGGGCTGGACAGCGCCTTGCTCGGGTGCGCGATCTGCACGCCGGACGTGGCCGAGCGGCCGTAGATGAAGCCGTAGACCGGATAGGCGGTGGTGCCGAGGCCCTTGTTGTCGCGCCACCAGACACGGACCTGGCTCCAGTCATTCTCCGCCGAGACGTCGACCAGCGTGACGTCGCGCTCGATCTGCCCGCGCACGCCGCCGATCCGCGACCAGTTGGCGTGGGTGATCATGAGAATGCGGTTGCTGACGATCCGGCTGACCACGGCGACATGGCCGAGGCGCATAGGCCCGTGCGGACGGAACACCAGCACCGCGCCGACGCGCGGCAGGCTGCCTTCCTCATAGCGATTGGCGGCCTGGTTCCACCAGGTCCAGGCGTCGCCGAAGATCTGGATGCCGGACATCGCGCGCGCGAAGGGCACGCATTCGAGGCCGTTGCCGATCCGCCCGTCGCTGTCGTCATCCTGCGCGGCAACCGGCGTGGCCACAGCCAAAGCCGCCAGACACCCCGCGAGTAGAAGCCCCTTCACGATATCAGCACCGGATCGTTTCGCCGAACGACTCGCTGGATAGCCGAGTTCCGGGACACAAGGGTTAACGCTCGTTCATGGCTTCGGCGACGAGGGCTTCGGCCTCGATCAGCAGGGCGTCGTCGACGGTGCCCTGCGCCACCCGCTCGCGCCCGATCAGCACCAGCACCGGCACGGCCAGTGGCGAGACGCGGTCGAGCGCGACATGCTCGATGCGCTGGGCGGCGGTATCGAGCAGGCGGCCGAGGCGGCCGACATCGGTCATCCGCGCCTTCGCATCGCTCCACGCCGCCTCCAGCAACAGATGCGAAGGCTCGTAGCGGCGCAGCACGTCGTAGATGAGGTCGGTCGAGAAGCTCACCTGTCGCCCCGTCTTGCGCTTGCCGGGGTGCTGGCGCTCGACGAGGCCGCCGATCACCGCCACCTCGCGGAAGGCGCGCTTCAAGAGCGCCGATTCCTGCACCCAGTCGACGAACTCATGCTCCAGGATATCGGGGGAGAAGAGCGGGCGCGGATCGGTGACGGGCTTCAGCGAATAGGTGGCGATGGCATAATCGGACGAGACGAAGCCGATCGGTTGCAGCCCCGCCGTCTCCATCCGCCGCGTGACCAGCATGCCGAGCGACTGGTGCGCGTTCCAGCCCTCGAAGCTGTAGACGACCATATAGTGCCGCCCCTCGCGCGGGAAGGTTTCGATCAGCAGTCTCTCGGGCGCGGGGAGGCTGGAGCGGCGCTGCTGCGTCTCCAGCCAGTCGCGCACGTCGTCGGGAAAGCGCGGCCACTGCTCGGGCTCGTGAAGGAAGTGTCGCACCCGGTCGGCGAGGTTGGTCGAGATCGGCATCCGCGCGCCGCCATAGGTCGGGATGCGCGCCGGGCGAGCGGTGGCGCGGACGATCAGGTCTTCGCCCTTCACGCCCTCCACTTCGAGGCTGAGGCCGGAGAAGAAGAAGGTGTCTTTCGGCGAGAGGGTGGCGGCGAAGCCCTCCTCGATCTTGCCGAGGGAACGGCCGTTGCGGAATCGTACCGTCAGCATCGGCGCCTCGACGATGATGCCGGCGTTGAGACGGAATTGCGTCACGAAGCGGGGATGGCTCACCCGCCAGAGGCCGTCGGGGCCTTCGGTGAGGCGCTTATACTGGTCGTAGGCCCGGAGCGCATAGCCACCGGTCGCGACGAAGCCGAGCACGCGGTCGAACGTCCCGGCCGGGAGGGTGGCGTAGGGGGCGGCTTCGCGCACCTCGTCGAGCAGAGCATCCCGCCTGAAAGGCTCGGCCGAGGCCATGGCCATGATGTGCTGGGCGAGCACGTCGAGCGCGCCTTCGCGAAAGATATCGGGGTCGCGCTCGCCCGCCTCCACGGCGTCGACGGCGGCGCGGGCCTCCAGATATTCGAAGCGATTGCCCGGCACGATCAGCGCCTTCGACGGCACGTCGAGCCGGTGGTTGGCGCGGCCGATGCGCTGGAGCAGGCGCGACGAGCCCTTGGGCGCGCCCATCTGGATGACGAGATCGACATCGCCCCAGTCCACGCCGAGATCGAGGCTGGCGGTGGCGACCAGCGCGCGGAGCCGCCCATCGGCCATCGCCTGCTCCACCTTGCGGCGCGCCTCGCGGTCGAGGCTGCCATGGTGGATGCCGATCGGGAGATGCTCTTCGTTCACCGCCCAGAGATCCTGGAAGATCAGCTCGGCGAGGCTGCGGGTGTTGCAGAAGATGATCGTCGTGCGGTGCGCGGCGATCTCGGCCATCACCTGTTCGGCGGCGTAACGGCCCGAATGGCCTGCCCAAGGCACGGTTCCGTGGGGCAGCAGGATGGCGATGTCGGGATCGGCGCCGGGGTCACCCTCGACCAGCGTCACCGTGTCGAGATCGCCGGTGCCGGAGAGCCAGCCGCGATAGAGGTCTGGGTCGGCCACCGTCGCGGACAGCGCCACCCGTCGCATCCCCGGCGCCAAGCGGGCGAGGCGCGCCATCGAGAGCGCCAGCAGATCGCCGCGCTTGGTGGGGGCGAAGGCGTGGACCTCGTCGATCACCAGCGTCTTCAGCCCCGCGAACATCTGGGCCGCATCGGGATAGGAGAGGAGGAGACTGAGCGATTCCGGCGTCGTCAGCAGCATCTGCGGCGGCTTGGCGCGCTGTCGGGCCTTGCGGTCGGAGGGGGTGTCGCCGGTGCGCGTCTCGACGCGGATGGGGAGGGCCATTTCCTCGATCGGGCCGAGCAGGTTGCGCTGCACGTCCACGGCCAGCGCCTTGAGCGGCGAGACATAGAGGGTGTGGAGGCCGTCCGCCGGCTGCTCGATCAGTTCGACAAGGCTGGGGAGGAAGCCCGCCAGAGTCTTGCCCGCACCCGTCGGGGCGACGAGGAGGGCGCTCTTCCCCGCGCGTGCCGCGTCCAGCATGGCGAGCTGGTGGCGGCGCGGAGTCCAGCCACGCGCCTTGAACCAGCGGCTAAGAATCGGGGGAAGCTCGGACATTCGCTGAGAACATCGGTGTTTACGCCCCGTTCCGCCAGCCCTCGCCAGCATCGGGCGCCGGAGCTACAAGCGGCGGACAAGGAGACACGCGATGGCCGAGGGCTTCGTTCGACACAAACAGCCCTGGACCTCGGACGAGATCCAGAAGCTCCACCGCCTCGCCGCCAAGGGCATGGCGCTCAAGGCCATCGGCAAGGCGCTCACCCGCAGCGAGGAATCGATCCAGGCGCGCGCCAAGCTCGACGGGCTCAAGATCGCCAAGCTGCGCTGAGCCGGAACCGGGCGGAGGCTCGGCCGTATCGCTCCCATGGCGCGCCTCGGTTCCTGGATCGAGCCCCGTCCCGAGGGCATCTACATCCCCGCCGCCGATGCGTGGATCGATCCGTCGAGCCCCAAGCCCCGAGCGCTGGTGACGCATGGCCATGCCGACCATGCCCGCGGCGGCCATGGCACGGTGATGGCCACGCCCGAGACGCTGGCGATCATGGAGACGCGCTATGGCCCGCAGAACGGCCAGCCCGTCCGCTATGGCGAGGGGGTGCGGCTGGGCGACGTCTCGGTGCGCTTCGTGCCGGCGGGGCATGTGCTGGGCTCGGCGCAGATCGTGCTGGAGCGGGGCTCGGAACGGATCGTCGTCAGCGGCGACTATAAGCGCCGGCCGGACCCGACCTGTGCACCGTTCGAGCCGGTGCCCTGCGACATCTTCATCACCGAGGCGACCTTCGGCCTCCCCGTCTTCCGCCATCCCGACACTGGGGCGGAGGTTGACCGGCTGCTGGAGGCGCTCCACGCCAATCCCGATCGCTGCGTGCTGGTCGGCGCTTATGCGCTCGGCAAGGCGCAGCGATTGATCGCGGAGCTGCGTCGGCGCGGCCATCATGACGTCATCCACCTCCATGGCGCGCTGGAGCGGCTCTGCGCGCTCTATGTGGAGTTGGGGGTCGATCTGGGCGAGCTGGCCCCTGCCACCGGGCTTCCGGCGGCGGCACTGAAGGGGCGGATCGTGCTGGCGCCGCCGGGAGCGTTGAACGATCGCTGGTCGCGGCGGCTGCCCGATCCGATCACGGCGATGGCGTCGGGCTGGATGCGGGTGCGCCAGCGGGCGCGGCAGCGCAATGTCGAGCTGCCGCTGATCGTCTCCGACCATGCCGACTGGGACGAGCTGACCGCCACCATCCGAGAGCTGGCCCCGCAGGAGCTATGGGTGACGCACGGCCGCGAGGAGGCGCTCGTCCGCTGGTGCCAGATGCACCAGATCAGGGCGCGGGCGCTGGCTCTGGCCGGCTATGAGGATGAAGACGATTGAGCAGGGCCTGCCGGCGGTGCCTCCGGCCGACATGCAGCCACACCCGTGCGACGAAATCCCCGGCGAGGCAGGCCAGCGCCGGATAGATCAGCCAGCAATAGCGGATCACCGGCTGGAAGGGGATGTAGAGCAGCGCCGGCCCGATCACGAAGGGCAGCACATAGAGATAGCGGGGCGAACGCCGCGCCAGCGCGAAGGCGAGGCCGAGGAAGCCCAATATGTTCACCGTCCGCGCCAGCCAGGAGCGCACCACCGGCAGCCAGACGCCGTGCGAGGTCATGAACATCCACGTCCCCGGCAGCGTCATCTGCCCGAGATGACGGCGGCAGAGCAGCAGGAAGTCGGCCGGATGGGCGGCGATCCACGCCTTGGTCTCGCGGCCGAGCTTCTGCGAATAGGCGACCTCGCCGCCGGCCTCGATCATCGCGCGCTGGGCGATCGGGTGGATGTAGGGCTGGATCGCGGTCAGGCGATCGTAGAACACCTTGTTGCGATCGTCGCCATGCACGGCTTCCGGATAGTTGGCCACCGCCAGTTCCATGCCGAGATCGTCGCGGAGCGGGATGGGGTGGCCCATCGCCAGCCAGTTGCGCGCCGTCCACGGCCCGACCAGCAAGGCGAGCGCCAGCAGCGTCGCGACGGTGGCGCGGGCGATGCGGGACAGGCTCCGCTGGTTGCGCCACAGATAGAGCGCCCAGCCGGCATAGGCGGCGAGCCCGACCACCGGGTTCACGAAGAAGGTGAGCGCCGGCAGCACCGCCAGCCATAGGCCGGACCGGCGCACCGGCTGGCCGGTATCGGCGCGCACCACCGTGTAGAGGGTGAGGTTGCCGAGCAGCAGGCCGAGGCCGCCCTCCCACACGCGCCATTCGAAGGCTTCGTTGGTGGTGTAGATCGGTGCCACCAGCAGGAAGACCAGTGCCCCCAGCCGGGCCCAGCGCGGCGTCCCCAGCCGCTTGAAGACGAGGTAGAGCAGCGCGTAGCTCGCGAAGCTGATCCCGATCGACCAGGCGCACAGCACCGCCTCGGCCGCGATCGTGCGGATGCCGAACAGCCAGTAGACCGCGCCTGCAATGGCGGGTGCGAGAGGCAGCAGATGCGCGGTCGGCCCCTGTCCCGCCATGAACGCGTCCGAGAAGCCATGGCCCTGCGCGAGCGCCATCGCGACATTGGGAGCCTCGCCGGTCGCCCAGGGCGTGCGGCGGAGCATCGCCCACCCGACCCTGACGGCGATGCCGACGAACAGGGCGATCAGCAGGAGCAGCCGGCCCGATCCAAGGGCGGATCGGGGAGGGGGAACGATAGTCTCACTACGCATCGGCCGGGGGCCTCTCCGTTCAGCGTGTCTGCGTCAGCCGCCGTTCGATCCGTCGGTCCGGAATCAGCCACACCGCGGCGAGGGCGACGTAAAGGCTGATCGCGACCAGTGGTTCGATGAAGGCGGCGAACACTGCTAAGACGTAGCCGATCATCGACCACATTCCCTTGCGGTCGCGGCCCAGCGCTTCGGCAAGGGTGGAGGTGGCTCCGCCATTGGCTTCGATGATCGCGTACTGGAGCCAGTGATAGCCCACCGCCGCCATGCCGAGCACCACGCCATAGGCCGCCACCGGCGCCGCGACGAAGCCGGCCTCGTCGATCCAGCGGATCACGAAGGGGATCAGCGACATCCAGAACAGCAGGAAGAGATTGGCCCACAATCCGCGGCCGTCGACATTCTGGGCGGTCTGGATCAGGTGGTGGTGGTTGTTCCAGTAGAGCCCGACATTGATGTAGCTCAGCACATAGGCCCCGAGGATCGGGGCGGCGGCGAGCAGGGCGTGCAGCTCGCCGCTGTGCGGCACCCTCAGCTCCAGCACCATGATGGTGATGATGATCGCCACCACGCCGTCCGTGAAAGCAGCCAGTCGCTCAACCCGCATCGCATATCCCCCTGTTGGAGATGAATGCTTATCCGGGGAGCAAGACAGGCCGCCAGCTTGATCGGCCGTGAACGAAGCGTCTCTCCCTCCCGCGTGGCGGCGGGAGGGAGAGAATCCGTCGATCAGTGGTGGCCGGCGAGCACCGGCTCGACGCCGCTCTGCGCGAGCTGGTCGTTGATCTGGCCCATCAGCCGTTCGAGCCCGGCCTCGTCCTTGGCCTCGGCGCGGGCGACCAGCACGTCCTGCGTGTTGGACGCGCGCAGCAGCCACCAGCCGTCGGCGGTGTTTACGCGCGCGCCATCGGTGCGGTTCACGTCGGCGCCGTTGGCGGCGAGGCGGTCCAGCACTTCCTCGACCACCTTGAACTTGCGGTCCTCGGAGGACTGGAAGCGCATCTCGGGCGTGTTGATCATCACCGGCATCGCATCCTTGAGCGCGGTGAGCGAACCGCCCAGCACGCGCACGGCGCGGATCAGGCGGATCGCGGCATATTGCGCGTCGTCGAAGCCGTAATAGTCGTGCGCGAAGAAGATATGGCCCGACATCTCGCCCGCGAGCGGGCTGTCGGTTTCCTTCATCTTGGTCTTGATGAGGCTGTGGCCGGTCTTCCACATCAGCGGCGTGCCGCCCAACTCCGCGATCCGGTCATAGAGCGCCTGGCTGGCCTTCACATCGGCGATGATGGTGGCGCCGGGCAGCTCGCGCAGCACCGGCTCGGCGAGGATGGCGAGGAGCTGGTCGCCCCACACCACGCGGCCCTCGCCGTCCACCGCGCCGATGCGGTCGCCGTCGCCGTCGAAGGCGATGCCGAAGTCGAGGCCCTTGTCCTTCACCAGCTTCTGGAGATCGGCGAGGTTCTTCTCCTCGGTCGGGTCCGGGTGATGGTTGGGGAAGGTGCCGTCCACCTCGGTGTAGAGCGTGTGGTGCTCGCCGGGCAGCAGCTTGACGAGACGGTCGACCACCGGGCCGGCGGCGCCGTTGCCCGCGTCCCAGCCGATCCGGAACGCGCCGCCGGCATAGCCGACCATCAGGCGCGCGACATAATCCTCCATGATCTCGTAGGTGGAGATGGCGCCTTCGCCCTCTTCCCAGTCGCCCTCGGCGGCGAGGCGGCCGAGATCCTGGATGTCGGCGCCGAAGAAGGGCTTGTGCTGAAGTACCATCTTGAAGCCGTTATAATCGCCCGGATTATGGCTGCCGGTGATCTGGATGCCGCCGTCGACCTCCAGCGTGGCCTCGGCGTAATAGAGCATCGGGGTTGGCCCCATGCCGATGCGGACGACGTCGACGCCGCCCTTGGTCAGCCCCTCGATCAGCGCGGCTTCGAGCAGCGGCGAGTGGGTGCGGCCGTCATAACCGACGGCGACGCGCGTGCCGCCCGCGCGGCGCACGCGCGTCGCGAAACCGCGACCGATGGCGGTGGCATCGGCCGGGCCCAGCGTTTTCCCCACGATGCCCCGAATGTCATATTCGCGAAGCGACGTTGGATCGAAACGGTGGGTCATTCGGAAACTCCTATACTGAAAATCTCGCGTCAGACGCTCAAACCCGCTTTCGGTTCAATTCCGTGACAAGCAAATCCCGCGCTGCGTTGACCCGCCCCGCCAGCGCGGCAGATCCCCCGGTATCGGGATGAACGCGGCCGATCAGCCGACGGTGGGCGGCGCGTATCTCTTCCTCGCCGGCACCGGCCGATACGCCCAGCAACTCGCGCGCCTCGCGCAGCGACAGCGTAGAGGATTTGCGGCGCCCGCCCATCCACCAGATGGCGTAGATGACCGCGATGGCGATGAGGAACTTCATGCGCGCGTGCCGAGGCTCAGGCGCTGACGGCGGCGGCCACGCGGCTGGTCATGTCCTCGGCCATGGGCAGTTGCAGACCCGACACCATCTCGCGCAGCTCCTGCCGCGCAGCGACGTGGCTCAGGCCAACGTCGCGGATCGCGCTCATGTCGAGCAGGGTCAGCCCCTGCGGGAACAGCTCGCGATAGATGACGCGTTCGCCGAGGCCGGGGATCACCCGGAAGCCGACGCGCTTGGCCAGCTCGTCCACCGCCGCGCCGACGCGGCGCATGTTCTTCGCCTCCAGATGCTGGAGACGATTGCGGAGTACCACCCAGTCGACCGTACCCCCATCGATCTTCGCGCGGGCCTTTCGGGCATCCCACACCATCTCGGCGTAGAAGCTCGGGCGCTTGATGCGATAGGTTTCGGGATCGACCTGGCCGATCAGATCGAGGTCGATGAAGCTGTCGTTGATCGGCGTGACGAGCGTGTCGGCGCGGGACGCGGCCTTCATCGCATAAGGATCGTCGCGGCCCGGCGTGTCGACGATCACGAACTCGGCATCTTCGGCCAGAACGTCGATCTGGCGGTCGATTGCGGGGTCTTTCTCGGGATCGAAGACGGCGAAGCGCGGGCAGGGGAGATCAATCTCCTCCCGGCGCGCGGTGGCGGTGCGGTTCTCCAGATAGCGGGCGAGGGTCTTCTGCCGCGTGTCGAGATCGATGGCCGCCACCCGCCGCCCCTGCGTGGCGAGCGCTACGGCGACGTGCATCGCGGTGGTCGACTTTCCGGTGCCGCCTTTTTCGTTGGCGAACACGATGAGATGCGCGCGCGATGCCATGCTGTTCGAAACTTCCCCAATCCACCCCCGGCGGCTCTTGATTTGGCCCCGATGCCGCCGCAGAGAGCACGCCCAATGCCATATCGGAGGCCCTGTCGTCGTGCAAATCATCCGTGAACTGGAGGCGCTGCGCCACGCAGTCGCGGAACTGCGCGGGTCGGGCAAGCGAATCGCGCTTGTGCCGACGATGGGCGCGCTGCATGCCGGGCACATGGCGCTGATCGAGGAAGGGCTGCGCCGCGCCGACGCGGTGATCGCCTCGATCTTCGTGAATCCCAAGCAGTTCGGCCCGAACGAGGATCTCAGCAACTATCCCCGCCGCGAACGCACCGACGCGCAGATGCTGGAGAAGCATGGCTGCGCGATCCTGTGGGCGCCGGCGGTCGAGACGATGTATCCGGAGGGCTTCGCCACCACCGTGTCGGTGTCGGGCGTGTCCGAGGTGCTGGAGGGCGCGGCGCGTCCCGGCCATTTCGACGGCGTGTCGACGGTGGTGCTGAAGCTCCTCAACCAGGTCCAGCCCGACGTCGCGCTGTTCGGCGAGAAGGACTGGCAGCAGCTTGCCGTCATCCGCCGCATGGCGACCGATCTCGATCTGGCGGTGGAGATCCATGGCGTGCCGATCGAGCGCGACGATCAGGGCCTCGCCCTCTCCTCGCGCAACGCCTATCTCTCCGAAGACGAGCTGGTGGCGGCGCGCACGCTGCCTCGCGCGCTGGGCGAGGCGGCGGCGGCGATCGGGCGCGGCGAGCCGGCCGGGGCCGCGCTGGCGGCGGCGACCGCGCGGCTCGCCGAGGCGGGCTTCACCGACATCGACTATGTCACGCTGCGCGATGCGGCCACGCTCCAGCCGATCGAGGCGCTCGGCGAAGTGCCCGCGCGGCTGCTCGCGGCGGCGCGGATGGGGCCGGCGCGGCTGATCGACAATCTCCCCGTCGAGCCTGCGACTCAGGTCTAATTCCCGCCGTTAACCATTTCTTTCGGGAGCTGCTGCCACACCCTGCCGCATGACCGGGGGAATCAGCAGATGGGAAACAGCTATCAATCCGCCGCCTTACTGACAGACAACCGCCTTGCCATGGCGGCGATGGGCGACGCCGCCGCGCTCTATGATCTGGGCATCGCCTGCTCGTCGGGGACGGGCGGCTACGATGTCGACCTGATCGCGGCGCACAAATGGTTCAATCTCGCCGCCCTGTCGGGTTCGGTGGAGGCGCAGGAATGCCGCGCCGAGATTGCCGACGAGATGACCGCCCGCGAGATCGCCGAGGCCCAGCGTCAGGCCCGCGCCTGGCTTGCACTCAACCAGCGCCGCGCCGCCTGACCGCTCTTCCGTAGCGTTGCGTCAGCCGTCCTTTTTGAACGGCGCCATCTGATCGAGCAGCTCGATCTCTTCTTCCATCGCGCGGCGTTCCTGCGCCAGGAAATCGGCCACCGCCCGGCGGAAACCGGGATGGGGGATGTAATGCGCCGACCATGTCGGCACCGGGCGATAGCCGCGCGCCAGCTTGTGCTCGCCCTGCGCACCGGCCTCGACCCGCTTCAGGCCCATGGCGATGGCGGCCTCGATCGCCTGATAATAGCACAGCTCGAAATGGAGGAAGGGCACTTCCTCCGTGCATCCCCAATAGCGGCCGTAGAGCGTGTCCCCGCCGATCAGGTTGAGCGCGCCGGCGATCGGTTGCCCGTCGCGGCAGGCGAGCAGGAGCAGCACCTTGTCGGCCATCCGCTCGCCCAGCATCGAGAAGAAGCGGCGGGTGAGATAGGGGCGGCCCCATTTCCGGCTGCCGGTGTCCTGATAGAAAACCCAGAAGGCGTCCCACTCGGCCTCGCCGATTCCGGCGCCGGTGAGGGCACGCATCTCCAGCCCTTCCTGCGCGGCGGCGCGTTCCTTGACGATCGCCTTGCGCTTTCTCGACGCGAGCGCGCCGAGGAAATCGGCGAAGGTCCGATAGCCCTCATTATGCCAGTGGAACTGGCTGCCCTGGCGGATCAGCCATCCGGCCGCCTCGAACAGCGGGAGTTGCTCGGGCGTCACGAAGGTGGCGTGGGCGGAGGAGAGGTCGTGCTGCGCCACCATCGCCTCGATGGCGGCGATCAGCGCGGGGGCGGCTGATGGATCGCGCAGCAGCAGCCTCGGCCCCGGCACCGGCGTGAAGGGCACCGCGATCTGGAGCTTGGGATAATATTCGCCTCCCGCGCGCTGCCACGCATCCGCCCAGGCATGGTCGAACACATATTCGCCCTGGCTATGGCTCTTGGCATAAGCGGGGACGATGCCGGCGGGGCGGCCGTCCGCGCCGTCGACGACGATCGGCACCGGCTGCCAGCCGGCGCGCGCGACCGCGCTGCCCGAATCCTCCAGGGCGGAGAGAAAGGCGTGGCTCAGGAAAGGATTGTCCGCGCCCGCGCAGGCATCCCAGTCCTCCGCCGCGATGGCGCCGATGCCGGCGGCGACCCGCGCCGTGACGGAGTCGCTCATGCGGTGTGCGGCCTCTCGAAGATCGGCCGGTCGGCATGCGTGGTGACGGTCGCCCGCTCTTCGGGCGTGCGCACGGTCCAGCTCAGCACCGGCCATCCACCGGCATGGAGGGCGCTGGGCAAGGCGGAGGGCAGGAAGCGGACATCATAAGCGAGGAAATCGGGTCTCGCCCGCGTCACCGCAAGGCGGCGGGCGACCGCATCGCGAATCGCGCGGATCGGGCTCTCGCGATGCTCGGTCATGACGAGGCCGTGGACGATGCGGGGCGCATGTGTGGCGAACCAGTGGGAGACTTCCGGGTTGAAGCCCATCACGGCCACCGGCCCGCGATAGCCTTCCAGCGCGCGCCTGACCGCGAGGCAGAGCGGCGCCGTGTCGGCCATCCGGTCGGTCTTGATCTCGATCAGCAGCGGCACGCGCCCGGCGATCAGCGCGAGGAGATCGGTGAGCGCCGGCACCGGCTCGTCGCTGTTCCCGAGGCGGAGGCCCGCGATGGCGCGGGCGTCGCGCTCGCGGAACAGGCCCGGCTCGCCGGTCAGACGCCCGGTATCGGCGTCGTGGAAGACGAAGACGGTGCCGTCGCGCGACAGGCGGACGTCGCATTCGATGCCATAACCGCCCTCGATCGCGGCCGAGGCGGCGGCGAGGCTGTTCTCGGCCACGCCATCGCCCCACAGGCCGCGATGCGCGATGTCATGCGATCGCAGGAAGGCGACGCGCCCCGGCTCGGGGGCCGCCGCCCACCGTCGATCAAGGCCTGCGAAGGGCGACGATCGCATCCACTTCCACCGCGGCGCCGAGCGGCAGCACCGGCACGCCGACCGCCGAGCGGGCGTGCTTGCCGGCCTCGCCGAACAGCGCGACCATCAGCTCGGAGGCGCCGTTGGCAACCTTGGGCTGATCGGTGAACTCGGGGCCGGACGCGATGAACGCGCCGAGCTTGACGATCCGCTCCACCCGGTCGAGCGAGCCGCCGAGCGCCGCCTTGATCTGGGCGACCAGCATCAGGGCGCAGCGCTTGGCCGCCTCCTGGCCGCGCGCGACATCATCGGCGCCATCGAGGCGGCCGCGCATGAGCTGGCCGGCCTCATCGAAGGGCAACTGGCCCGAGATGTGGAGCAGTCCGCCTGCCTCGACGGCGGGGACATAGGCGGCCACCGGGGCGGCAGCCTGCGGAAGGGTGAGGCCGAGTTCGGCCAGGCGCGCTTCGATATCCATGATTCCGCTATGCCTCGTGGGTGGGTGTGGTCAAGGCCGGAGCCGGGCCGGCGGCGAAACGATCGAGAATCCAGTCGGCGGCCTTCGCCCAGTCGTCGATGCGGGCGTGCGCCGCCTCGGCCGGCGGGCGATGCCGGGCCACCAGCGGCTCGGCCACCATGTGCAGCCGCCAGACCTGCGGCGTGTGCCTGGCGACCGACGCGTGCTGGGTCGAGAGGTCGTCGACGAACACCGCGACTTCGGGCCGATGCTCATCGAGGATCGCGGCGAGCGCACGGCCCTTGCCGCCCTGATTGCAATAGACCTCGTGGCGGATGCCGTGGCTGGCGAGCTGGTCGATGCGCGGCTGGCGGCGATGGTCGGGCAGGTTGGTGAGGACGACGATGTCGGCCTCCGTGCCGATTCGCTCCAGCGCCTCGATCACGCCGGGAACAGGGCCTTGCCGCGCCATCTCGGTGTCGAAGAAGCCGTCGACGAAAGGCCAGACCGCGTCCGTCGGCACCACCGCGCCAGTATCGCGGCGGACCAGCGCCTGGCCCCAATCCTCATGCTCGATGGCGAAGTCGATGCCGTGCGCGTCGGCCAGCCAGTCGCGGAAGTGGCTGACCATGTGGAGCAGCACCTCGTCGCAGTCGGTGATGAGCAGCGGGCGGCTCATGCCTCCAGCTCCCGCTGGGCCGAGGCCAGCGCTTGCGGAGCGACGTCGAGGGCATCGGCGCACGCGGTCAGGTCGGGCTCGTGGGAGCCGAGGAAGGCCAGCACGGCGGCCAGCAGCGCCGGATCGGTGGCGCGCTCGCGCAGCTCGCCGGCGTCGAGGCCGGTCAGCGCCAGCAGCCGGTCGGCCCGATGCGAATCGGACAGGACCCAGGCCAGCGCGGACAGGGCGAGCGTGGCCGCATCGGGATGGTTTGTATCGCGGGCGCGCATCGCTTATCTCCGCATGTCTCTTCGGAAGGAAAGCGGGCTTTGCCGGGCAAGGTGCTCGTTGTCGAGGACAACGAACTCAATCTCAAACTGTTCTGTGACCTGCTGGAGGTCCATGGCTATGAGCCGACGCCGGTGCGGGACGGCGGCGAGGCGCTCGACACCGCGCGCGCGGTGATGCCCGACCTGATCGTGATGGATATCCAGCTCCCCCATGTGAGCGGGCTGGAGCTGATCGCGGCGCTGCGCGAGGAGGAGGCGCTGTCGTCGATCCCGATTCTGGCGGTGACCGCCTATGCGTCTGCCGCCGACGAGGAGAAGGCGCGCGCGGCCGGCGCCGCGGCCTATGTCTCCAAGCCGATCTCGCTGATGCGCTTCATCGAGGCGGTCGAGCGGCTCGCGCCGCCCGAGTAACGGAAAGCGCGCACGACAAAGGGCGCCGCGACTGGCACGGCGCCCTTTGGTTGCTCAGCGATTCGTGGCGAGCCTAGGCCCGCCGACGGATCACTTGATCTTGGCTTCCTTGAACTCGACGTGCTTGCGCACGACCGGATCGTACTTCGAGAAAGCGAGCTTCTCGGTCTTCGTGCGCGGGTTCTTCTTCGTGACGTAGAAGAAGCCGGTGTCGGCGGTCGAGACGAGCTTGATCTTGACGGTGGTCGGCTTGGCCATGATGCCCTCTGAAACTCTATGCGCGCTTCGCCGCCACCGGAGGCCGGGTTTGCCGAATCGCCGAAAATGCAAAAAGCGGCGCTGAAGCCGCTCCCATCGGGCGCGCTCCTGCGGCACAGAGGCCGCGCTGTCAAGTCCGGGCGCGATTCCGGCTATGCCCCCGAAGGCCTTAACCGGCCTGCAATCCTCTGCTGATACCTTCTTCTCCAACGAGAACGGAGGATGCCGTGGCCGCTGGAACGGGCGAGGGGTTGAAGCTGGTGCGGGCCGATCTGTGCGGCCGGCTGGACAGGCTGGAAGCCGGACTCTCCGCGCGCGGGTCGATCGGGGTGGCATCGGATGCGGGCGCGATCGCCTCGCTCGCGGGCGAATATGGCATGATCCCCACGCAGCGTCTCGCCGAGGGATTGGCGGTGGCCCTGGGCTCCGGTGGCCGGGGGGCTGCGATCGGCCCCTGGATCGAGCGCCTGCGCGAATCGATCGGTTGCGAGGCGGTGGACGACAGCGCCGGGGACCGCTGGATCGCCTCGGTGATGGTGCGCCTCGCCGGATGAGCCTTTTCATGGCAGACCGGCGCTGAATGGACGCGCTGGTACCCGCTTTCATCGTGGCATTGCTGGCCGAGCTTGGGGATCGCACCCAGTTGCTCGCGATGCTGCTCGGCTCCCGCTTCCGCGCGCCTGCCGCCGTGCTCGCGGGGACCGCCGTCGCAGCCAGCGTGAACATGGCCATCGCCGGGGCGGCCGGCATGGAGATCGCGGCGCTCATTCCCCATCGTGCCGTGCAGCTCATGACCGGTTTGGCGCTGTTGCTCGCGGCGTCGGGCGCGGTGCTGCGGGTGAAGCCGGCGCCGTCGGTCGATCGCTGGACGCTTGGCCCCTTCGCTTCCTCGGCCGGGGCCTTCTTCATCCTCGCGCTCGGCGACAAGACGCAGTTCCTGACCACGACGATCGCGGCGGGGAGCGGTCATCCGGTGCTGGCGGCCGCGGGGGCCGCCGCGGGCGTCACGATCGCCAACGCGCCCGCCGTGGTGCTGGGCGACCGTTGGCCGAAGCTCGCGCCGCTGAAGGCGATCCGCATCGGCGCAGGGATCGCGCTGGCGCTGGCGGGCGTCGTGCTGGTGATCGGCGCGCTCGGCCTGTCCTGATCCGATCGATCAAGACAATCGCGATAATTCCATGTCCAACCCCCTTTCGCGCGAACCCTTGGGCGATTAGCTCGTTGTTGACGCGAACCGAGTTCCGCCTCTGAACAGGAGTTGCCCCATGGCTGACCACGCCCCCGCCCCCCTCGACACGCCGACCGACATCAAGAGCAACAAGGCCGCGACCGTCGCCGACGCGCTGAACGCGATCCTGGCGGACAGCTTCGCGCTCTACCTCAAGACCAAGAATTTCCACTGGCACGTCTCGGGCCCGCACTTCCGCGACTATCACCTGATGCTCGACGATCAGGCCACGCAGATCCTCGGCACCACCGACGAGATCGCCGAGCGTGTCCGCAAGACGGGCAACACCACGCTGCGCTCCATCGGCGACGTCTCCCGCCGCCAGCGCATCAAGGACAACGACAAGGATTTCGTGTCCGCCGCCGACATGCTGGCCGAGCTGCGCGAGGACAATCTCGCGCTGGTCGAGGCGCTGCGCGAGGCAAAGCAGATCGTCGACGACGCGAAGGACAATGCCACCTCCGGCATCCTCGACACCTGGACCGACCTGGCCGAAGAGCGCGCCTGGTTCCTGTTCGAGGCCAGCCGCAAGGGTTGAACCCCATCAAGAGGGCGCGGTGGAACGACGCCGCGCCCTCGCACGTTCGGTCCTCAGAATAATCGAGAGGACCGGGACCATGCTGAGAGCGGCCCTTCTATTCCTGATCGCCGGCATCGTGCTGGCGGTGCTTGGATTTGGCGGCATCGGCGGTGCTTTTATCGGTATCGCCAAGATTCTGTTCTTCATCGCGATTGCAGTGTTCGTGCTGCTTCTCGTGGCGGGCCTCCTGGCCGGCCGGGGCATCGCCAATCGATTGTAACGGGGAGAGAGTGGTGTCGCGGTGCGGGCGCGTCCTTTCCAGGGGCGTGCCCGTCCCGTATCCGCTTCCCTTGCGCGCCCGCGCGGCGCATCCTTTCTGAATGCGCGCCTTCGCCAAGCTCCTCGACGGCCTTGTCTATACGCGCTCGCGCAACGCCAAGCTCAAGCTGATCGCCGATTATCTGCGGAGTCAGCCCGATCCGGATCGCGGCTGGGCAATGGCCGCGCTGACCGGCGCGATTGATCTGAAGGCAGTGAAGCCCGCCGCGATCCGCACGATGGTGGAGCAGCGCGTCGACGCCGAGCTGTTCGCTATGAGCCGCGATTTCGTCGGCGATCTCGCCGAGACGGTGGCGCTGATCTGGCCCAAGCCGGAGGGCTTCGAGCCCGAGATGGACGACGGATCGCTCGGCGTCTCCGCTGTCATCGCCCGGCTGGAGGCGGCGCCGCGCGCCAAGGCGCCGGACGAGCTGGCGGCGATGCTCGACCATCTCGATTCCTCGGGTCGCTATGCGCTGATCAAGCTCGCGACCGGCGCGCTCCGGGTCGGCGTTTCGGCGCGGCTCGCCAAGACGGCGCTGGCGCAGGCCTTCGGGCTCGACGTCGATCAGGTGGAGGAGCTGTGGCACGGCCTCACCCCGCCCTATGCGCCGCTGTTCGACTGGGCCGAAGGGCGTGGCGAGCGGCCCGTGCCCGAGGATATGCCCGTCTTCCGGCCCTTCATGCTGGCCCATCCGCTGGAGGAGGGGGTGGTCGACCTCGCCGACTATGCGGCCGAGTGGAAATGGGACGGCATCCGCGTCCAGATCGTCGGCGTCGGCGGCGCGGTGCGGCTCTATAGCCGCGCGGGCGACGACATCACCGCGACCTTCCCCGATGTGGCGGCCGCCTTCGCCGGGGAGGGCGTGCTCGACGGCGAGCTGCTGGTACGCGGCGAGGCGCAGGGCGGGGCCGAGCATGGCGGCGGGGCGGCGAGCTTCAACGCGCTTCAGCAGCGGCTGGGGCGCAAGCAGGTCAGCGCGAAGATGCAGGCGGACTATCCGGCCTTCGTGCGCCTCTACGACATTCTCTTCGACGGCGCGGAAGACCTGCGCGCGCTCCCGTGGAAGGAGCGCCGGATACGGCTGGAATCGTTCGTCGGGCGCCTGCCGCCCGGCCGCTTCGATCTCTCCGCGCTGATCGAGGCGGCGGATTTCGAGGCGCTGGCGGACATCCGCCTCGGTGCACGGGATGCGGCGATCGAGGGCGTGATGCTCAAGCGCCGCGACAGCCCCTATGTCGCGGGGCGTCGCACCGGCCTCTGGTACAAGTGGAAGCGCGATCCGCTCGTGGCGGACTGCGTGATGATGTACGCGCAGCGGGGCCATGGGAAGCGATCGAGCTTCTATTCGGACTACAGCTTCGGGTGCTGGACCGCGCCGCCGGAGGACGGCGGCGAGCTGTTGCCGGTGGGCAAGGCCTATTCGGGCTTCACCGACGAGGAGCTGAGGGATCTCGACCGCTTCGTGCGCAACCACACTATCCAGCGATTCGGCCCCGTGCGTGAGGTGGAGAAGACTCTGGTGCTGGAAGTCGCCTTCGACTCGATCCATGAATCGAAGCGGCACAAGTCCGGCCTCGCCATGCGCTTCCCCCGCATTCGTCGCATCCGGATGGATAAGCCGGCCTCGGAAGCCGATCTGATTGCCACCTTGCGACGGATGATCGCCTGATTTGCCGGGAAACCTTGCCCCGAATCACATTCACTGCTAGGGCGCGCGCTTTCCCGGCGTGGGTCACCCACGACGGGCCTTTTTCGACGCGCTGTCGTGGTTCTGCGGGGCAGGAGGCCCCGGTCCCCACCCGGCGCTGCTGGAGATAGACGGGTTTATGCAGATCATCGTTCGCGACAACAATGTCGACCAGGCGCTCCGGGCCCTCAAGAAGAAGCTCCAGCGCGAGGGCGTGTATCGCGAGATGAAGCTGCGCCGTCACTACGAGAAGCCCTCGGAGAAGCGTGCGCGTGAGCGCGCCGCGGCCATCCGCCGCGCCCGCAAGCTGGAGCGCAAGCGCGCGGAGCGTGACGGCGTTCGGTAAGACTATGCGTCGGGGCGGTTGACCCGCCCCGCTGCTTGTGTCTCTGGACGCGGAGTGTGCCACCGGGCAGAAGCCCGCGTGAACTCTCAAGTCCTTATCCGAGCGAGGTTGCCCATGTCCCAAGTCACCGCCGTTCCCCTGCGTCCCGTCGCCAAGGGAACGCTGACCAAGCTGTGGCTCGGCGTGGGCATCGCCGTGGTGATCGGCGCGGGCGTGGCCTGGGCCGGCACCTACCGGCAGGTCGCCATGGGCGAATCGCCCACCGCCTTCCTCGCTGCCAACGCCAAGAAGCATGGCGTCGTCACCACTCCGTCGGGCCTTGAGTATCAGGTGCTCGCGGAAGGGCAGGGCCCCAAGGCCGGCCCGCAGGACATCGTCCTGATCGACTATGACGGCAAGCTGCTCAACGGCCAGACCTTCGATTCGACGGCGCAGCATGGCCAGCCGGCGGTGATGCCGGTCGCGGGCTCGATTCCCGGCTTCAGCGAGGGTCTCCAGCTGATGAACCGCGGCGCGCGCTATCGCTTCTGGATTCCGCCGCAGCTTGCTTATGGCGAGCAGGGCGCGGGCGACGGGGTGATCCCGCCGAACAGCGTGCTCCAGTTCGACGTGTCGCTGCGCGAGATCGCGCCGCAGCAGCCGGGCTATGGCCAGGCGGGCATGGGCGGTCCGGGCGGGCAGCCCTGATCGGCCTCTGATCCGAGACGTTCGAAGCGGCGCCCTGCCATCCGGCAGCGGCGCCGTTTTCGTTTAGTGCTCCTGCGCGGGATCGAGGCCGGAGCGGCGCTCCAGCGCCACCTTCGTCATGGCGACGATCGGATCAGCGAACATCAGCCCGAGGATGCCGAACAGCGCGCCGAGCAGAAGCTGCATCCCCAGTACCAGCGCCGGCGCGAGGTCGACCGAGCGGCGTGCTACCATCGGCACGACCACATAGCCGTCGAAGATCTGCACCAGCGCGTAGACGCCGATGGCGAGCAGGCCGGTGTCGGTGCCCGCCGAGAAGCCGACGAGGATGGTGAGCACCCCCGACACGATCGCGCCGATATTGGGCAGGAAGGCGAGGATGCCGGTGATGAGGCCGAGCAGGCCCGCCATCGGCACGCCGACCACCGTCAGTGCGATCCAGATGAAGAAGCCCTCCACCGCCATGCCGAGCAGGCGGCCCGCCATCAGCCGGCGCAGCGTGCGGGCCATGTCGGTGGTGGCGTCGTAGAAGCCCTCGCGCTGGTCGATGGGCAGCATCCAGGCGAGGCCGCGCTCGTAGATGCGCGGCTCGGCGGCGATGAACAGGCCCAGCACCACGATCATCGCGAGGCTGGAGACAGCGCCGAGCGCGGTGCCGACCGCGCTGGTGAGCTGGCCGAGCGAACCCATGAGCTGGCGGCCGATATCCTCCGCCGGGCCGCCCTTGGGCATCAGGCCGAGCTGGCTCGCCCAGCCCTGGATGCGCTGGAGCTGGGTGGTGACGACGGCCTTCAGCGCCTCGAACTGGCCGACCAGCTCGACGCCGGCATACCAGACCACGCCGATCAGGAAGATGAGCGCGCACAGCGCCACGATGGCGATGCGCAAGGGGCGGCCGATGGGCAGAACCCGCCCGAGCAGGCGCGCGCCGCCGTCCAGCATCGCCGCGAACACCATGCCGCCGACGATCAGCAGCAGCGGCTGCGCCAGGACATAAGTGAGCACCACCGCGAGCACGACCGACACCCACACGATCGCGCGCTTGAGTTCGGCCCGCGTCAGCGGGTCACGCATCTCGACCGGGCCGGGCGCCTCGACATGGGGTGGGTTCGAGGGCACCCGGCGCGCCATCAATTCTTGGCCGGGGCAGTGACGGTCGGGTGGAGGTTCATCCCGGCCCGGCCGCCGCGCAGCGCCGTGAACCAGCTGATCGGGTTCCAGATCGCGGACGTGCCGTCGAGCGAGAAGGTGATGAACTCGGCGCGGCCGCCGAGATTCTCCCACGGAACCGGCCCGCCGAGCCCGCCTTCCTCGATCGGATAGCGGCTGTCGGCCGACTCGTCGCGGTTGTCGCCCATCACGAACACCTGGCCGGGGCCGACGGTGACGGGGCCGTAATCGTCGCCCGAGCCCGGGATATAGCCCATGTCGACCGTGTCGTAGCTGCGGCCCGACGGCAGCGTCTCGCGGAAGACGGGGAGGGCGCAGTAGAGCTTGCCGTCCTTGCCGGTGATGCGGTGGGCGGCTTCGAGGCCGCGGTCGCACGGCACGTTGGCGTCGACCGGGATCATCGCGGCCGGGCGCTCGACGCGCGGGATCGGCTTGCCGTTCAGCCACACCACGCCCTCGCGCACCTCGATCGTGTCGCCGGGCAGGCCGATGACGCGCTTGATGTAATCGCTGCTCTCGCCCGGAGGGGTGAGGATCACGACGTCGCCGCGCTGGGGCATATGGCCGAGCAGACGGCCATGCATGAAGGGCAGGACGTGGAAGCTGGGCGACACATAGCTCCAGCCGTAGGGATATTTGGTCACGACCAGCCGGTCGCCCTTGATGAGCGTCGGCATCATCGATTCGCTGGGGATGTAGAAGGGCTTGGCGACGAAGCACCAGAAGGCCAGCACGCCCAGCACCAGCCACAGGATGCCACGCCCCTCGGCGGCCCAGTCGGTGCCCTGCTTGGCGGGGGCGGTGGTGGCGGGCGCTTCGGCCTCGGTGTCGCTCAACTCAGGGATCCTCATTCCGCGCCGGATGGGACCGGCAGCGCTTCGATGATGACGAAGGCCTGCGCCCAGGGATGGTCGTCGGTCATCGTCAGATGCACAGACGCGGCGTGGCCCGCCGGGATCAGCGCGTCAAGCCTCGCCTTGGCGCCGCCGGTCAACGCCAGCGTCGGCGCGCCCGAGGGGAGGTTCACCACGCCGATGTCGCGGAAGAACACGCCCTGCTTGAATCCGGTTCCCACCGCCTTGCTGAACGCCTCCTTGGCGGCGAAGCGCTTGGCATAGGTGGCGGCGCGCGTGAGCACGCGGCGCTCGGCCTTGGCCTGCTCCCTCTCGGTGAAGCAGCGCTGGATGAAGCGCTCCCCGAAGCGGTCCAACGAGTTCTGGATGCGCTCGATGTTGCAGAGATCGGAGCCGATGCCGACGATCACGGCGTCTTCCTCCCCGGCACGGGGAGGGGGACCATGCGGAGCATAGTGGAGGGGGCGGCGGCATAGCCGCCGTCTCGGGACGGCGGCCCCCTCCACCGGCCTGCAGCCGGTCCCCCTCCCCGTGCCGGGGAGGAATGAGGGTGCGCGATCATCGTGCGACGTCCATGGCGGCACGCATCTCGCGGATCGCGGCGTCGAGGCCGATGAAGATCGCCTCGCCGATGAGATAATGGCCGATGTTCAGCTCCGCGATCTGGGGGATCGCCGCGACCGGGCCGACATTGGCGGTGGTGAGGCCATGGCCGGCATGGGGCTCGATGCCGTTCTTGGCGGCCAGCGCAACCGCGTCGGTGAGGCGGCGCAGTTCGGGCGCGCGGTCAGCCTCGGGGAAATGGGCATAGGCGCCGGTGTGGAACTCGACCACGGGCGCGCCGAGCTTCACGGCCGCCTCGATCTGGGCGGCGGTCGGCTCGATGAACAGGCTGACGCGGATGCCGGCGTCGCGCAGCTTGCCGACGATGGGCGTGAGCGTCGCGATCTGGCCGGCGGCGTCGAGCCCGCCCTCGGTGGTGCGCTCCTCGCGTCGCTCGGGGACGATGCAGGCGGCGTGGGGGCGATGCTTCAAAGCGATCGCCAGCATCTCCTCGGTCGCGGCCATCTCCAAATTCAGCGGCAGCGCGATGCGTTCGCGCAGGCGGGCGATGTCGTCGTCGGTGATGTGGCGGCGATCCTCGCGCAGATGCGCGGTGATGCCGTCAGCACCGGCGGCGGCTGCGATCTCGGCGGCGCGCAGCGGATCGGGATGGCCGCCGCCCCGCGCGTTGCGGATCGTGGCGACATGATCGATGTTGACGCCCAGCCTCAGTCTTGCGGTCATGCCCTGCACCCTATCGTCGACAGCATTTCATAGGCGAAGCCCTTGGCCTGCCAAACCTCGCCGAAATCGAAATCGCCCCGCCGCGTGAAGAGGACAAGAGCCCGCTTCGTTTCGGGCAGGATAAAGTTTCTAATCTGAACGCCGCCGATCTGCCCCCGGCGCTCGACGATGGAAGTGGGGGCGGGGCATCCGGCGAGCGTGACGCTATATTGCCACTGCCCGAGCGCGGCGGCGCCGAGCTTGGGATCGCCCTTCCACATCGCATCGGTCGCCGCCTCGCCGAGCAGCCTGTGGGTGAGGAGCGCCCGGTCGAAGGCGTAGAGATCGAGCGGCGAGCCGTAGAGCGATCCCGATGCGCCGTAGGTGCCGAGATTGCCGATATTCTCCGGGACGCCCGGCTTCTCCAGCCCGAGGACGTGGCGCACCGCCGGCCGCTCGGGATCGAACAGCCCGATAGAGAGCCCGAGCGGCTTCGCGATCCGCTCGTCGACGAGGGAGGCGAAGCTCTTCCCCGTGGTCCGCTCCAGCAGCGCGCCCAGCACGATGAAGTCGCAATTGTTATAGTGATAGGAGACGCCCGGCTCGGCACGCGGATGCTCGGCGCAGAAATGGGTGGCCTCATAGGCCATGCTGCCCTGACCCGCCGGGGGGCGATAAAAGAGCGGCATCCCGTCGGGCAGAGTCGGCCCGCTCTGATTGGGATCGGCGAGCCCGCTGGTGTGGCGGAGCAGGTCGCGCATCGTGATCCGGTCCGAGAAGACCTGCGGCCAGTCGGGCCAATAGGTCGTCACCGGCTGGTCGAGATCGAGTCGGCCGGCCTCCACCTCCTGCATGGCGATGGCGGTGCTGATCTGCTTGGAGACGGAGGCCCAGCGCCAGATCGCATCGGCGCGGTTGGGCTCGCCCTTCGCCGCGAGGCCGGTGGCGATCACCGTATCGGGCTTGTCCTCGCTCCCGGCGACCACGACGCCTTCGAAATGGGCGTCCGCGATCAGCCGGTCGAGGACAGGCGGCGGCGCGGGGGCCGCCGCCAGCAATGCGAGCGCCAGGACGCTCGCAACGAGCTTCACGCGGCGGCCCGGCTGCCCGGCTTGATCGCGGGGATGGCGGCCAGATCGGCCGGCAGCGAGTCGGGCGAATAGGTCGGCACTTCCATGGTGACGAGCGCGGTCAGCGGCACGCCGATGTCGGCCTTGCCGCCCGAGCGGTCGACCAGGCAGGCCGCCGCGATCACGCGGCCGCCGGCTGCCTCGATGGCCTTGATCGCCTCGCGGGAGGAGAGGCCGGTGGTGATGACGTCCTCCATCATCAGCACCTTCTGGCCCGGCTCCAGCGAAAAGCCGCGGCGCAGTTCGAACGTGCCGGTCGGGCGTTCGACGAACATCGCGTCCACGCCCATCGCGCGCGCCATCTCATAGCCCGCGATCACGCCGCCCATCGCCGGCGACACGACCGCCGAGACGCCGGCATGGACGGCAGGCGTCAGCCGCGAGGCCAGCTCGGCGCAGAGGCGCGCGGCGCGCTTCGGGTCCATCAGCACGCGGGCGCACTGGAGATAGGTGGGGCTTCGCAGGCCCGACGACAGAATGAAATGCCCGTCCAGCAGCGCATGGGCCGCGCGGAATTCCGCCAGCACTTCGTCGTCCGTCATAATCGCCTCTATCGTCAACCAACCCCCGGATGGCGGCCTGATAGGCGTGCGGAGGCCGGGCATCAATGCTTGTGTGGCGGTTCCCAGTCCCGCTTTGTTTCGCATTTATTTGGCAGGACCAGCGCTTGAGGGTTGGAAAACCGCTGTTATAACCCCTTTGAATGGTCGTTGCAGGGCTTACTGTCCGCGACAGTCCATCGCGGGAAGAGGGGTGACATGACGAGGGTGAAGTCAAAGCTCATCGCGGTCGGTCTGGGAGTCTTGGCGCTGGCGGGCGCCGCATCGGCACAAGCGCCGGCACCAGCGCCAGTAACGGCAACTCCCACGGCCACGGCGACCGCGCCGGCCTCGGGACAAGCGCCGCAGATTGTCACTTCGGCCAGCGCGCCGACCCCTGCTCCCGCCGCCGCGGCGACTCAGCCGGCCGCAACGCCCGGCAAGACCCCGATCCCGCAATTCTACGGCCCGACACCGGGCATCGGTCAGCCGACCGACCAGATCGCGCTCCAGACCCAGGTGACCGACCTCGGCAAATTCGCCGCCTGGATGCACAACACCGTGCTGATGCCGATCATCACCGTCATCTGCCTGCTGGTGCTGGGCCTGCTGCTCTGGGTGGCGGTGCGCTACAATCGCCGCGCCAATGCGGTGCCCTCGCGCACGTCGCACAACACGGTGATCGAGATCATCTGGACGGTGATGCCGGTGCTGATCCTGCTGGTGATCGCGGTGCCGTCGATCAAGCTGCTCGCGGCGCAATATTCGACGCCCAAGCCGGATCTCACTGTGAAGGTGATCGGGCACCAGTGGTATTGGTCCTATCAATATCCCGACAATGGCGACTTCGAGGTCGTCTCCAACATCCTCAAGGATGACGAGGACAAGAAGCGCGGCGAACCCCGCCAGCTTGGCGTCGATGCCCGCATGGTGGTGCCGGCGGGCGCGGTGGTGAAGGTGATCACCACGTCGGACGACGTGATCCACTCCTTCGCGGTGCCGGCCTTCTGGATCAAGATGGACGCGGTGCCCGGTCGCCTCAACGAAACCTGGTTCAAGGTGGATCGCCCCGGCCTCTATTACGGCCAGTGCTCGGAGCTGTGCGGCGCGCGGCACGGCTATATGCCGATCGCGGTCGAGGTGGTGACCAAGCAGCAGTTCGCCGAGTGGGTGGCGGCCAATGGCGGCACGCTGAAGGGCAAGCCTGCGAGCCCGGATGCGACGGCGAACTCGCCGATCAGCAATCCGCCGGCGACCACGGCCGCGCCGACGCCGATGGCGGGCACGCCCTCCACCCCGACCGAGAATGCGACCGCCGCGGCCCAGCCCGCGACGACGGCCGCCACGACGAACTGAGGCGAGGATCATGACCGACACGACGGCCAACGCCCATTTCTTCCAGCACGAAGAAGGCCATGGGCATCATGATGCTCATCACAAGCCGGGCTTCTTCTCGCGCTGGTTCCTGTCGACCAACCACAAGGACATCGGCACGCTCTATCTGATCTTCGCGATCACCGCGGGGATCATCGGCGGCGCGATCTCGGGCATGATGCGGGCCGAGCTGGCCCATCCGGGCATCCAGTATCTGCCCGCCATGGCGCATTTCTTCCATGAGCCCGCCGGCAACGACGCGGCGCTGCACTTCTGGAACGTGATGGTGACGGCGCACGGCCTCATCATGGTGTTCTTCATGGTGATGCCGGCGATGATCGGCGGCTTTGGCAACTGGTTCGTCCCGATCATGATCGGCGCGCCGGACATGGCCTTCCCGCGCATGAACAATGTCAGCTTCTGGCTGATCGTGCCGTCCTTCACGCTGCTGCTCGGATCGCTGTTCGTGAGCGGCGGCACGGCGGACGGCGCGGGGACGGGGTGGACGCTCTATGCGCCGCTCTCGACATCCGGATCGGCGGGGCCATCGGTCGACATGGTGATCCTGTCGCTGCACCTCGCGGGCGCCTCGTCGATCCTCGGCGCGATCAACTTCATCACCACCATCTTCAACATGCGCGCGCCGGGCATGACGCTGCACAAGATGCCGCTCTTCGCCTGGTCGGTGCTGGTGACGGCCTTCCTGCTGCTGCTGGCGCTGCCGGTGCTGGCCGCTGCCATCACCATGCTGCTGACCGATCGTAATTTCGGCACGACCTTCTTCGATGCGTCGGGCGGTGGCGACCCGATCCTGTACCAGCACCTGTTCTGGTTCTTCGGTCACCCCGAGGTCTACATCATGATCCTGCCGGGCTTCGGCATGATCTCCCACATCATCGCGACCTTCTCGAAGAAGCCGGTGTTCGGCTATCTCGGCATGGCCTACGCCATGGTCGCGATCGGCGTGGTCGGCTTCGTCGTGTGGGCGCACCACATGTATACGACCGGCCTCGACGTGAACACGAAGATGTACTTCACCGCTGCCACGATGGTGATCGCGGTGCCGACCGGCATCAAGATCTTCTCGTGGATCGCGACGATGTGGGGCGGCTCGATCGACTTCCGGGTGCCCATGGTGTGGGCGCTCGGCTTCATCTTCATGTTCACCGTCGGCGGCGTGACCGGCGTGGTGCTCGCCAATGGCGGCATCGATAACTATTTCCAGGACACCTACTACGTCGTCGCCCACTTCCACTATGTGCTGTCGCTGGGCGCCGTGTTCTCGCTGTTCGCGGGCTTCTACTACTGGTTCCCCAAGATGTCGGGGAAGATGTACAGCGAGCTGCTCGGCCACCTGCATTTCTGGGTGTTCTTCATCGGCGTGAACATGCTGTTCTTCCCGATGCACTTCCTCGGTGCGCAGGGGATGCCGCGTCGCTATCCGGATTATCCGGATGCCTTCGCCAAGTGGAACGGCGTCGCCAGCCATGGCTATGAAGTGATGGCCGTCGGCATGATCATCTTCTTCGTCAACGTGATCTACACGTTCGCGGCGGGGAAGAAGGCGCCGGCCAATCCGTGGGGCGAGGGCGCCACCACGCTCGAGTGGACGCTGCCGAGCCCGCCACCCTATCACCAGTTCGAGACGCTCCCGAGGATCGACTGATCCTCCGGGGGTGCGCCCGATTCCACAGCAGGGCGGATTTCTGCTAAGGGCCGCGCCCGGGATGGGGACTCATTCCGGGTGACGGCATTTACGATGAAGGACCGAATGGCGACTGCGCCTATCGAAGCCCCTGTTGCGGGGCTCCCAGCAGACTGGCGCGACTTCTGGGCGCTGACCAAGCCGCGCGTGCTGACGCTGGTGGTCTTCACCGGGCTGTGCGGCCTGCTGATCGCGCCGGGGCATATCCATCCGGTGCTGGCGTTCACCGCGATCCTGTGCATCGCCATGGGGGCGGGCGCGGCGGCGGCGCTCAATCAGTGGTATGAGGCCGATCTCGACGCCAAGATGAAGCGCACCCGCAACCGGCCGCTGCCGGCGGGCCGCATGGAGCGGCAGGCGGCGCTGCATTTCGGCGTCGGGCTGGGTGTCTTCTCGGTGGTGCTGATGGGGCTGGCGGTGAACCTGCTCGCCGCCGCGATCCTCACCGTCTCGATCCTCTTCTATGTGCTGATCTACACCGTCTGGCTGAAGCGCCGGACGCCGCAGAACATCGTCATCGGCGGCGCGGCCGGGGCCTTTCCGGCGCTGATCGGCTGGGCGGCGGTGACGGGGCGGGTGGACCTGCTGCCCGTGCTGCTCTTCCTGCTCGTCTTCCTGTGGACGCCGCCCCATTTCTGGGCGCTGTCGCTGTTCGTGAACTCGGACTATGCGGCCGCCGGCGTGCCGATGATGTCGGTGGTGGCGGGCACCAAGGCGACGCGGCTCCAGGCCTTTCTCTACACGCTGCCGATGGTGGCGGTGGCGATCCTGCCCTGGCCGCTGGGGCTGGCCGGGCCGATCTATGGCGTGGCGGCGGTGGCGTTGAATCTCGTCTTCCTGGTGCTGGCCACCCGTGTCGGCTTCAGCCGCGAGGAGGATCCCGCGCTGATGAAGGCCGAGCGCCGGCTGTTCGCTTATTCGATCCTCTACCTGTTCGCGAGCTTCGGCGTGCTGGTGGTGGACAGGCTGTGGTTCGCCTGATGGCGCGGCCCGATCCCACCCCGGCCGACGACGCGGCGATCCGCAAGCGCCAGCGGTCGCGCTCGATCGTGACGGCGCTGATCCTGTTCGCGCTCGTCATCCTGTTCTACGCGATCAGCATCGCGAAGATGCTGTGAGGAGAGCGGGGTGAGCGTTTCGCGCAATCTCCGCACCGGCCTGATCGCGGGCGCTGTCGCCTGCTCGATGGTCGGCGTGGGGTTTGCCGCGGTGCCGCTCTACCGCATCTTTTGCCAGAAGACCGGCTTCGGCGGCACCGCCCGCATCGAGGAGGGCGCGAAGGCGCCGGGCTCGACCGGCCGCATCGTCACCGTTCGCTTCGACGCCAATGTGAGCCCGGCGCTCGGCTGGCGCTTCGAGCCCGAGCAGAAGACCGAGCGCGTGGCGATCGGCGCGCGCCAGCTCGCTTTCTTCAACGCCACCAACCTCACCGACAAGCCGGTGACGGGATCGGCCGCTTTCAACATCTCGCCGGACCAGAGCGCGCAATATTTCGTCAAGGTGCAGTGCTTCTGCTTCACGCAGCAGACGCTCCAGCCCGGCGAGACGCAGCGTATGCCGGTAGTGTTCTACATCGACCCCCAATTCCTCAAGGACCGCGACGATCAGGGGGTCAGCGAAATCACGCTTTCCTACACATTCTATCCTGTGGACCAGAAGCCCAGCGATAGCTAAGCTCAGGATGAATCAGGCCGAATAGAGCCGGAAATAAGGGATGCAGCGATGGCCGGTGCGAAGAACCACGACTATCATATCTTGCCCCCCAGCCCATGGCCGTTGCTGACAGCCTTCTCGGCGTTGGTGCTGGCTTCCGGCTTCATCATGTATCTTCACTCGGTTCCCTACGGGACGCTGATCGCGCCGGCAGGGCTTCTGCTTGTGCTGTTCTGCATGGCGAGCTGGTGGGTGGACGTGGTGAAGGAGGCCCATGCCGGCGATCACACGCCGGTCGTGCAGCTTCACCTGCGCTACGGCATGATCTTGTTCATCGCCTCGGAAGTGATGTTCTTCCTCGGCTGGTTCTGGGCGTTCTTCGATGCCTCGCTCTTCCCCAAGGCGGTGGAAGCGGTCGGCGGCGTATGGCCGCCCAAGGGCATCACGCCGCTCAATCCGTTCCAGTTCCCGCTGCTCAACACGATGATCCTGCTCTGCTCGGGCACGACCGTCACCTGGGCGCACCATGCTCTGATCCACGGGGACCGCCGGGGCCTGAAGCAGGGCCTGTGGTGCACGATTGCGCTGGGCCTGCTCTTCTCGTCGATCCAGGCGTGGGAATATATCCACGCGCCCTTCGCCTTTAAGGGCAATATCTTCGGTGCGACCTTCTTCATGGCGACCGGCTTCCACGGCTTCCATGTGATCGTCGGCACCATCTTCCTCGCCGTCTGCCAGTTCCGCGCCTATCAAGGCGACTTCACGCCGCGTCAGCATTTCGGCTTCGAGGCGGCGGCCTGGTACTGGCACTTCGTCGACGTGGTGTGGCTGTTCCTGTTCGTCTCCATCTATGTCTGGGGCGGCTGGGGCGCGACCTACGCCGGCTGACGGCGACGCCCGACCGGAACGCGAAGGGGCGGGGGCGGCGGCTTCCGCCCCTTGTCCTGTCCGGTTGCCATATCCGCGCCGATGAGGATGCTGAGGCGATGATCGATACGCCCAAGGCCGAGCCCACCATCGTGCAGGTGGGAATCAAGGGGGTCTGTCCGCGTTGCGGCGCCCCGACGCTGTTCGCCGGCGTGATCCGCTTCGCGTCGCGGTGCCGGGCCTGCGGGCTCGATTATGACGCCTTCAATGTCGGCGACGGGCCGGCGGCCCTGTTGACGCTCGTCATCGGCGCGCTGGTCTCCATCGGCGCGATCACGCTGGAGCTGACCGCGCACCCGCCGGTCTGGGTGCATATCCTGCTGTGGCCGCCCATCACGATCGGGCTGGTGGTCGGGGCGTTGCGCGTCGCCAAGGGGATGCTGATCGCGTCCGAATATCGCCACCGCGCCCGCGAGGGACGCATCATCGAGGACCGCTCCGAGCCATGAGCGGCCGCCTGCGCCTGCCCGTGCTCCCGACTCTGCTCGTCGTGCTGGCGGTGGCGGCGATGGTGGCGCTTGGCTTCTGGCAGATCCGGCGGCTCCACTGGAAGGAGGTGCTGCTCGCCGAATATGCCGCCGCAGCCGGCAAGCCGCCGGTGGCCTTCCCCCGCATTCCGACCGACCAGACCCTGCTGTTCCGGCATTCGGAGGCCTTCTGCCTGCAACCGGTCGGCTGGCGCGCGAGCGCGGGGCGCAATCGGGCGGGCGAGCCCGGCTGGCGGCATGTCGCCGACTGCCGCACCGGCGCCGAGGGGCCGGGCATCGCGATGGATATGGGCTGGTCGAAGGATTCCGGCGCGCCTGTTGCATGGAAGGGCGGGCAGGTTCGCGGCGTGATCGGTCCCGATCATGACGGCCAGGTGCTGCTCGTATCGGACGAACCCGCGCCCGGCCTTCAGCCCAGCGCCCCGCCGAGCCTGGACGATATTCCCAACAACCATTTCGCCTATGCGGTGCAGTGGTTCCTGTTCGCGGGCGTGGCGGTGGTCATCTATGGCATCGCGCTCCGCCGTCGCCGTCCGCCCGCCGCTTCCTGACATGGGCCATCTGCGGCGCGGGCAAGTCTTGTTTGCTTGCCGCCCCGGCCCCTGACGTTTAAGCCGCCGGGCCATATGCGCTATATCAGCACCCGAGGGCGCGCTCCCGCGCTCGGCTTCGAAGCCGCCACGCTTACCGGCCTTGCCTCCGACGGCGGCCTGTATGTTCCCGAGACCTGGCCGACGCTGACGCGCGCCCAGATCGAGGCGCTGGCCGGGCTCTCCTATGCGGAGACGGCGGTGCGGATTCTCGCGCCCTTCGTCGGCGAGGCGCTGAGCGAGGCGGAGCTGCGCGGATTGTGCGAGGCCGCTTATGGCCGCTTCAGCCATGCCGCGGTGACGCCGCTCGCGCAGCTCGACCATCGCCATTTCCTGATGGAGCTGTTCCACGGCCCAACGCTGGCGTTCAAGGACGTGGCGCTCCAGCTTCTCGGTCTGCTGTTCGAGCGCTTCCTCTCGAAGGGCGACCAGCATCTCACCATCGTCGGCGCGACCTCGGGGGACACCGGATCGGCGGCGATCGAGGCGGTGGCCAACCGCGCGCATGTCGACATCTTCATGCTGCACCCCAAGGGCCGCGTCTCCGACGTGCAGCGCCGGCAGATGACGACGGTGCTCGCGCCCAACGTCCACAACATCGCGATCGAGGGCGATTTCGATCAGGCACAGGCGCTGGTGAAGCAGATGTTCGGCGACCGGGATTTCGCTGGCCGCTTCCAGCTTTCGGCGGTGAACTCGATCAACTGGGCGCGGCTGGCGGCCCAGATCGTCTATTATTTCTACACCGCCGTGCGCCTCGGCGCGCCGTATCGTGCCGTCGCCTTCTCGGTGCCGACGGGTAATTTCGGCGACGTGTTCGCGGGCTATGTGGCGAGCCGCATGGGTCTGCCGGTGGCGCGGCTGATCGTGGCCACCAACGTCAACGACATCCTCCACCGCGCGCTGTCGGCCGGCGATTATTCGACGGGCACCGTCTCGCCGACCCAGACGCCGTCGATGGACATCCAGGTCAGCTCCAATTTCGAGCGGCTGCTGTTCGACCTGCACGGCCGGGACGCCGGAGCGCTCGACGCAGCGATGCAGGGTTTCGAGCGGGATCGGACGATGACGCTGCCGGTGAGCCTGCGCGATCGCGCGGCGGCCGATTTCGCGAGCGCCCGCATCGATCATGACGCGATGGTGGAGGCGATGCGCTGGGCGCATGGCGCGGCAGGGCAGGTGATCGATCCGCACACCGCGATCGGCCTTGCCGCCGCGCGCGCAGCCGACCTTCCCGCCGACGTGCCGGTGGTGACTCTGGCGACGGCGCACCCGGCCAAGTTCGGCGATGCGGTGGAGGCCGCGACCGGCGTCCGCCCGGCGCTGCCCGAGCGGATCGCCGGCCTCATGGAGAAGGAGGAGCGCTGCGCCGTCCTCCCCGCCAGCTTCGACGCCATCACCGGCTATATCGCCGAGCGGGCGGTCGCGCGCGCATGACGGCGAAGCTCCACCGCCTGCCCAACGGGCTGACCGTCGCGATCGACCCGATGCCGGGTGTCGAGACGCTCGCGGTCGGCCTCTATGCCGATGTCGGCAGCCGGTCGGAGCCCGCGCATCTGACCGGGCTCGCCCACATGGTCGAGCATATGGTGTTCAAGGGCGCCGGCGAGCGGAGCGCGCGCGCCATAGCGGAAGCCGCCGAGGATGTCGGCGGCCAGCTCAACGCCTGGACCTCGCGCGACACCACCGTCTTCCACGCGCGCCTGCTGCCGGACGATCTGGCGCTGGGCGTCGGCCTCATCGCAGATCTGGTGCGTGCCCCCCATTTCTCGGCCGAGGAGCTGGAGCGCGAGAAGCAGGTCGTGCTCGCCGAACTCGGCGAATCGCGCGACACGCCCGACGACATCATCTTCGATCATCTCTCAGCCGCCGCCTATCAGGGGCAGACCTATGGCCGCCCGGTGCTGGGCGACGAGACCAGCATCGCCGCGATCGACGTGGCGGCGCTCCGTCGCTGGCTGGAGGAGCAATATCGCCCCGCCGGCCTGATCCTCGCCGCCGCCGGCAAGGTCGATGAGGATGCGCTGCTCAGGCTCGCGGAATCGCGCTTCGGCGATCTCGAGGCCGGTCGCCCGCCGGTGTTCGAGCCGGCGCGGTTCACCAGCGGCGTCGTCACCGACGCGCGGCGCTTCGATCAGGTCCACATCGCCTTCGCGCACCCCGGCGTCGACCAGCGCCATGACGATGTCTATGCGCTCAACCTCTTCGCCAGCGCGGTCGGCGGCGGCATGTCGTCGCGGCTGTTCCAGGAGGTGCGCGAGGAGCGCGGGCTCGCTTACTCCATCTATGCGTGGAGCGCGGCCTCGGCGGATACCGGGCAGCTCGGCGTCTATTGCGCGGCGGCCAAGGCGGAAGCGCCGCGCGCCTTCGCGCTGTCGCGCGAGGTGCTGACCCGCTCCGCCGAGGATCTCAACGAGACCGAGCTTCAGCGCGCCAAGGCGCAGGCCAAGGCCGGGCTGCTGATGGGCCTCGAATCGGTGCAGTCGCGCTGCGACCATCTCGCGCGGCAGGTGCAGGTGCAGGGCCGCATCGTCCCCGTCGCCGAGACGGTGGCGCAGATCGACGCGGTGGACTTGGCACAGGCACGTCAGGCGGGAGCGACCGCGCTCTCCGGCGGCCTCGCGACGGCCAGCGTCGGCGGCAAGCTCGCCCGCGTGGCGTGAACGGATATCTCGTGAAGCTCGACACCCTCGTCACCGAACCCTGGGCCGATTACGGCCTGATCGATTCCGGCCATGGCCGGAAGCTGGAGCGCTATGGCCGCTTCCGCTTCGTCCGCCCCGAGCCGCAGGCGATGTGGGCGCCGGCCTCTGACGAGTGGAAGCATGACGGCGAGTTCATCGGCGCCTCCGACGAGGAGGGCGGCGGGCGCTGGCATCTGGGTCGCAACGTGCCGAAGGACTGGCCGCTCGGTTGGGCCGACGTGAAGTTCCACGCCGCCAACACCAATTTCCGCCACCTCGCCTTCTTTCCCGACATGGCCCCCCAATGGGCGTGGATGCGCGACAAGGTCGCGGACGGCGACGAGGTGATGAACCTGTTCGGCTATACCGGCGTGGGCAGCCTCGCGCTGGCGGCGAAGGGCGCGAAAGTCACCCATGTCGACGCGTCGAAGAAGTCGGTCGAGAACGGCAAGGCCAACGCCCTGCTGTCGGGCATGGCGGACAAGCCGATCCGCTGGATGATCGACGACGCCGTGAAGTTCACCGCGCGCGAGGTGCGCCGCGGGCGGACCTATGCCGGGATCATGCTCGATCCGCCCAAGTTCGGGCGCGGGCCGACCGGCGAGACGTGGCGGCTGGAAGAGGGGCTCCCCGGCCTCATCGCGGACTGCGTGAAGCTGCTGACGCCCGAATCGAAATTCCTCGTCCTCACCGTCTATGCGGTGCGCATGTCGGCGATCGCGATCGCGGAGCTGCTCGCCCAAGCCACCGCCCCGCTTGGCGGAAGGGTCGAGGCCGGTGAGATGGCGGTGCGCGAGGAGGCGCGCGGCCTGCTGCTCCCCACCGCCATCTTCGCCCGCTGGACGCGCGACTAAGCCTCAGTAGACGAGGATCTGCCCCTGCATCCCCGAGGCGACGTCGAGCGCCTTGGAGGATTTGAGATCATAATGGCCCCGGCGCGGGATCAGGCGGATGGTGCGGCTCGAATGGCCGGGCACGTTGAGGCGGCTCTTCTGGAGCGCGCCGGCATCGGCCGGAAAGAGCTTCGCCGCGCCGAAGAAGGCGGGCGCGTAGAAATCATGCTCGGTACGGTCCGGGTTCACGAGGCGCAGGCGATAGAGCTGGCCTCCCTTGAGGCGGATCACCTGCGGGCGGAACTTGCGGTCGCCCATGTTGACCGTGACGGTGGTCGGCTTGGGCGGCGGCGGTGCGGCGAGGGCCGGCGTGGCGGCGAGAAGAGAGGCGGCGAGCAGCATCGTCTTGCGCATCATGGTCTCCTTCGTGGCTATTCCCTGATCGCCCTCAACGCCACACCCGCGGCAAAGGGTGCACCCGTAACGAAAAGAAGCGACACGGCGGCGAGCAGCTTCATCGCGCTGGCCCCATCTGCCTGAATCGCGCCCGCGCCGAAGATCAGCAGCGGCACGGCGAGCGGCAGCAGCATGAGCCCCGCCAGTGCGCCCGCACCGCGCAAGCCCGCCGTCAGGGCGGCGACGGTGAAGCCCAGCGCGGCCAGCGCCGGCGTGCCGATGGCGAGCCCCGCCTCCAGCCGAAGGAGCGTCGCCCCGTCGAGCCCGAGCAACGCCGCGCCGGGCAGCGCCGCCAGCATCAGCGGCGGGCCGAAGCCCAGCCAGTGCGCCACGATCTTCGCTGCCGCCACGGATTCGTCCGCGAACCCGCGCACGGCGAGCTGGTCGAGGATGCCGGCCTCGGCGTCGGGCGCCACCAGCCGTTCGACCGGCAGCAGCGCGGCGAGGAGCGCGGCGAGCCACAACATTCCGCCCCCCGTCCTGGCGAGCAGCTTCGCGTCTGGCCCGACCGCGAAGGGGAAGAGCGTTGCCGCGATCAGGAAGAAGGCGACGGGGAGCCCGGCGGCGCGCAGGCCTCGCGCGGCGTCGCGGCGGATCAGCGGCAGGATCATGCGAGCGCGTGCGTCCGGGCGCCGTCGAGCGGGAGAGAGATATGGCTCGCCGCCAGCACCGCGCCGCCGTTCGACCGATGCGTGGTCATGGCGTGGCCCAGCCGCTCGACGCCTTCGACGTCGAGCCCGTTAGAAGGCTCGTCGAGCAGCCACAGTGGCGCGGCGCTGGCGATGGTGCGTGCGATCGCGGCCCGGCGGCGCTGGCCGGTCGAGAGATAGCGCACCGGCACACGGGCGAGATGGGCAACCCCCATTGTCTCCATCGCGGCCTCCAGCCCCTCGGCACGATCGATCTTCGCCCAGAAACCGAGCGCCTCGCCCAGGGGCTGGTCCCCATCGAGCGCCGCCTGCTCGCCCAGCCATGCGAGTCGTGCCGGTCGCTCCACCGTCCCCGCCGCCGGGCGGAGCAGGCCGGCGGCGATACGCAGCAGGCTCGACTTGCCGATGCCGTTCGGCCCCGTGACGACGAGCGCCTCGCCGCCCGTCAGCGCGAGGTCGAGCCCTTCGAACAGCAGCCGGTCGCCGCGCAAGCAGGCGACGCCGCGCATCGCCAGCATCATGAGGCGGAAGCCTCCAGCGCGTGCATGTCGTCGTCGGAGAGGCCGAAATGATGGCCGACCTCGTGGATCAGCACATGGGCGACCAGCGCCTCCAGCGTCACCCCCGTCTCGGCCCATTCGTCGAGGATCGGGCGGCGATAGAGGTGGATCATGTCGGGCAGCGTGCCTGTGTCGTCGACGCTCTTCATCCCCACCGGGCGGCCGCGATAGAGGCCGGAAAGCGCGAAGGGATCGTCGATGTCCAGCTCGTCCAGCGTCGCCTCGTCGGCGAACTCCTCGACGCGCAGCACCACCGTGCCGAGATGGCGGCGGAAGGGTTCGGGCAGGCGCGCCATGGTCGCGCGGGCCATCGCCTCGATGGTGGCGGCGTCGGGGGAAGGCCCCCAGGGGGTTTGACGGGCGGTCATGCTTGCCGGACAGTAGAAGAGCCGGCGGCGGTGCGCCAGCGGAGGGGCGATTGGACGAGACCGGGCCGGACATCCGATTCGAAGGCGTGACGAAACGCTATGCCGGCGCCGCCGTCTCGGATGTCGATTGCGCGATCGCGGCGGGCAGCTTCGTGGCGCTGGTCGGAGGATCGGGCGCGGGCAAGTCGACGCTGCTGCGCATGGTCAACCGGCTGGTGGAACCCGATTCGGGGCGCGTGCTGATCGAGGGCGCGGACGTGGCGGAGGGGGCGGCGCATCTGCTGCGGCGGCGGATCGGCTATGTCTTCCAGTCGATCGGGCTGATGCCGCATATGAGCGTCGCCGAGAATATCGGGCTGGTGCCGCGCCTCGCGGGCGATGCGCCGGCCGATGTCGCGGCGCTTCTGGAGATGGTGGAGCTGCCCGCCGCTTATGCGGTCCGTGCGCCCTCGGCGCTGTCCGGGGGAGAGCGGCAGCGGGTGGGGGTGGCCCGCGCGCTGGCGACGGGCGCGAAGCTGATGCTGCTCGACGAGCCCTTCGGCGCGCTCGATCCGGTGACGCGCGATGCGATCGGCCGGCGCTATCGCGCCCTGCACGAGCGGCTGGGGCTGACCAGCCTGATGGTGACGCACGACATGGCCGAGGCGCTGTTGCTGGCGGATCGCATCCTCGTGATGGCGAAGGGCAGGATCGTCGGCGATGCGACCCCCGCCGAGATGCTCGCCGGCCGCGCGGGCGAGGAGGCGAGCGCGCTCGTCGCGGTCGCGGCGCGGCAGGCGGAGCGCATCGAGGCGTTGAAGGCGTGAGCGAACTCCTCGCCCCGCTGCCCGGCCTCGCCGCGCATCACCTGCTGCTGTCGGCCGCGGCGCTGGGGCTGGCGCTGGTGGTGGCGCTGCCGCTGGGTTTCGTCGCGGCGCGCAGGCCCCGGCTGGCAGGAGCCGCGCTGGGCGTGGCGGGGGTGATCCAGACGATTCCCGGCCTCGCGCTGCTGGCGCTCTTCTACCCGCTGCTGCTGGCGATCGGGCATGGCGTGCCGGCGCTGGGCTTCCTGCCGGCGTGGCTGGCCTTGGCGCTCTATGCGCTGCTGCCGATCCTGCGGAATGTGGTGGCTGGCTTGCGCGGGCTCGATCCGGGGGTGATCGAGGCGGCGGACGGGCTCGGCATGACGGCCGGGCAGAGGCTCCGACTGGTCGAGGCTCCGCTGGCCGCGCCCGTGGTGATGGCCGGCATCCGCACCGCGACCGTCTGGACGATCGGCGCTGCCACGCTCGCGACCACCGTGGGCGCGGCGAGCCTCGGCAACCTGATCTTCTCCGGTCTCCAGACCGAGGACTGGTCGCAGGTGCTGGCGGGCTGCCTCGCCTCGGCGGCGCTGGCCCTCGTGGCGGACGCGCTGCTGGCGCTGATCGAGCGCGGGCTGGCGCGGCGGGAGCGCTGGTCGCTGACGGTGGGGAGCCTCGGTGTGGCGACGGGGCTGCTGCTGGCCTGCGCGCCGTTGCTGGGGGGAGGCGCGCGGCCGGTGGTGGTCGGCGCCAAGAATTTCTCCGAGCAATTCATCCTCGCCCGCCTGATCGGCGCGCGGCTGGAGCAGGCGGGCTATGCGGTGAGCTATCGCGAGGGGCTGGGCTCGGCGGTGGCGCTCAGGGCGCTCAGGCAAGGCGATATCGATGTCTATGTCGATTATTCCGGCACGATTTGGGCGGATTCGATGCACCGGACAAGGCCCGCGCCCAAGCCTGAGACGCTGGCCGGCATCGCTGATTTCCTGAAGCCTGCCGCGTTGGTTGGCCCGCTGGGTTTCGAGAATGCCTATGCGCTGGCGATGACGCGGCAGGGCGCCGCGCGGCATCATGTCACGGACCTGCGCACGCTGGCGGCGGCCGCGCCCTCGCTGACGCTGGGGGCCGACCTCGAATTCCTGTCGCGGCCCGAATGGCGGGCGGTGCGCGAGGCCTATGGGCTGCGCTTCGCCGCCTCGCGCGCCTATGCGCCGAGCTTCATGTATCGCGCACTGGAGAGCGGGCAGGCGGATGTCATCTCCGCTTTCTCCAGCGATGGACGGATCGCGGCGGACGATCTGGTGGTGCTCCCCGATCCGGCGCGGGCGCTGCCGGGCTATGATGCGATCCTGCTGGTGTCGCCGGCCCATGCCGGGGACGCGCGCTTTCTGAAAGCGATCCGGCCGCTGGTCGGCGCGATCCCGGTGGAAGCGATGCGCCGCGCCAACTACATGGTCGACCGGGACCGCGACAAGGCGAGCCCCGAGGCCGCGGCTCGCTGGCTGGCCGCGCAACTGGAGCATCGCTGATGGCCGAGATCGTCAACCTCAACCGCGTCCGCAAGGCGAAGGCGCGCGTGGATGCGGCGAAACAGGCCGAGACCAACCGCGCCAAATTCGGCCGTACCAAGGCTGAGCGCGAGGCAGAGGCCACCGAGCAGGCCCGCCGCAAGGCGCTGCTCGATGGAGCGAAGCGCGAGGATTAGGGGCGGAAGGGCAGCCCCACCCAATCCTCCGCCATCGCCCAGAGCCGGGCGGCGGCGTCATGATCCCGCGCGGCGAGCGGAACGGCGGCGCGTCCCGGCGGCCCGCGCAGCTCGAAGGGGCCGACCGAGCCCAGATAGTCGCCCGAATGCATGTCCGGGTCGGTCGCCGCGCGCAGCACCGGCAGTGCGCCTTCGGCGGCGGACTGGCTGACGAAATTGCCGAGATAGCGGATCGACCAGCCCCGGATGCCGCCCGTCCCCGGCCCGTTGGCAAGCAGGTTGGTCCGCGCGAAGCCGGGGTGCGCGGGCAGGCTCGCGACGCCGGTGCCCACCGCGCGGCGCGCCAGCTCCAGCCCGAACATCAGCATGGCGAGCTTGCTCTGCGCATAGACCGCCCAGGGATCGTAACGCCGCTCCGCCATCGGATCGTCGAAGTCGATCCGCCCCCGCCGCGCGGCGATGCTGGCGAGCGGCACCACGCGCGCGCCCGCTGCCAGCAGCGGCCAGAGCCGCGCCGCCAGCGCGAAATGGCCGAGCAGGTTGGTGCCGAGCTGGCGTTCGAAGCCGTCCGGCGTGGTGCGCCGCTCCGGCAGCGCCATCACCCCGGCGTTGAGGATCAGCCGGTCGATCGGCCGCGCCGCCTTGAGCTGCGCCTCGGCGAAGCGCTCCACCGAGGCGAGGCTGGCGAGGTCGAGCGGCTGCCAGGTCGTGCCATGGCCGATCGCCTCCGCCGCGGCCCGGCCTTTCGCCTCGTCGCGCGCGGCGAGGATGACGTCGGCGCCGGCTTCGGCCAAAGCCCGCGCCGTCTCATAGCCGATGCCGCTGTTGGCGCCGGTGACGACGACGCGCCGGCCATCCTGCCGGCCCATATCGGCGATCGTCCAGCGCTTCATCCCAACGATTCCCCTGGCGAGCGGCTGTCGACAGCCCTATCGGCCGATCGGCCCCATGCGGCAACGGCCATCCGTGATACCCCCATCAGGCTGCGACCAGCGCCTCTTCGGGTATGCTCAGCGTGAAGACGGCGCCGCCCGCCGGATCGGTGGCGGCGGCGACGCCGATGCCGAGCGCGTCGGCGAATCCCTTGACGATGGCGAGGCCGAGGCCGGAATCCCCGCTCCGGTCGCTGCCCTTGCCGCGCGCGAAGGTCTCGAAGATCGCCTCCTCGGCGCCGGGCTCGATGCCGGGGCCATGATCGCGCACCTCGAGCAGCAGCCCGCCCGCCACGCGGCGCGCCTCGATCGCGATCGGCCCCTCCGGGTCGCCATGCTGGGTGGCGTTGGCGAGCAGGTTGATGAGGATGTGGTGAAGCAGGCGCGGATCGGTCTGCACCAGCGGCAGCGTGCCGGGGATGGCGAGATCGATGCGGTTGTGGCGCAGCGTGTCGCGCAGATCGTGGACGGCGCTGCTGACGGCATCGGTGAGGTCGATGGGCTCGGGCGCGAGCTGGAGCGCGCCCGCATCCATGCGCACCATGTCGACGAGATTGTCGAGGAAACGTTTCAAGCGGCGGACCTCCGCGCGGGCCATCGCCACGGCGGGCGAGGCGGGCGCCTCCGCCGCCAGCGCCTCGACCGCGCCGGCCACCGAGGTGAGCGGCGTGCGCAGGTCATGCCCGATCGAGGAGAGCAGGGCGGCGCGCAGCCGGTCGCGCTCCTTGAGCAGGCCCAACTCGCGCATCTCGCCCTCTAGCCGGAGCCGCTCATGCGCCAGCGCCGCCTGCCCGACCAGCGTGGAGAGCAGCACGGTGCGATCGGCGGGCACCGGATCGGTGCCGTCGTCGCGGGCGAGGCCGAGCACGGCGAGCGTGCCGAGCGCCGTCTTGAGCGGGTGGAACTGCCAGTCGGCGGCGGTGAGCGTCGCGGTGCCGCGCCCGGCGGGCTCGCCCCGGCTCCAGCACCATTCGGCCGCTGCCTGATCCACCGGCCCCAGCGGCGCTGCCTCGGGTGCTGCGGCCTTCACCATCACCACGCCGTCGCGTTCGGCCAGCAGCAGCGTGTCGCAGCCGAGCAGCAGGCCGACCTCGGTGCAGATCGTCGACGCCGTCTCCTGCCAGGTGGAGGAGCGGGCGAGCGCCTGCGCAAAGGCGGCGACCGAGGCGTTCTCGGTGGCGCTGCGTGTGGAGAGCGTCGCGCGCGCCTTGAGCCGGCCGGCAAGATGGCTGACCAGCCCGGCGATGCCGATCAGCACTAGCATGGTGAGCAGGCTCTGCGGATCGGCGATGGTGAAATTGTAGAGCGGCGGCAGGAAGAAGAAATTATAGGCGAGCCCCGCCGCGACGCTGGCGAACAGGCCGGTGCGCAGGCCGAAACGCGCCGCCGTCAGGATCACGGGCAGCAGATAGATGAGGTCGAGCCCGCCCGCGCCGACCAGGGGCTCGGCGAAATGGTCGATCACCGTGGTCACGGCGACCAGCGCCAGCGCCGCGCCATAGCTCGACGGGCCACCCCAGCCGCGAGTGAGCGGCGCGAGGCCGCGGCGCGGCCGCTCGGCCGGCGCGGTGGCGGGGATGACGTGGAGCGCAAGGCCCTCCGGCCCGCCCTTGAGCAGCCGGTCCACCACCGACCCGTGGCGCGCCTCGAACCACCAGCTCCGCCGCGACTTGCCGATGACGAGCTGGGTGGTGCGGGTGGCGGCGATATGATCGATGAGGCCGGACGCGACATCCTCTGCCGGCACGCGGGCGATGGTCGCGCCGAGGCTGGCGGCGAGTCGCAACACGTCGGCGATGCGCTGGCGCTGCGCCTCGCTGAAGCCTTCTGCCCGCGCCGTCTCGATCACGATCGCCGACCATGGCGCGCGCAGCGCATCGGACAGGCGCTTGGCGACACGGATCAGGGCGTCGCCGCCGGGCTGCTCGCTGACCGCCACGAGCACGCGCTCGCCGCCGGCATAGACGCCGGGCAGCGCGCCCGCATCGAGCATCTCCAGCATCTGCCGGTCGACGCTGAGCGCCGCGCGGCGCAGCGCCATCTCGCGCAGCGCGGAGAGGTTGGGCTTGGAGAAGAAATGCTGGAGGGCGCGCGTCGCCTCCTCCGGCACATAGACCTTGCCCTCCTTCAGCCGCTCGATCAGCTCGTCGGGCGGCAGGTCGACCACCTTGATCTCGGCGCCCTCGAACACGCTGTCGGGCACCGTCTCGCGCACGCGGACGCGCGTGAAGCTCGCCACCACGTCGTTGAGGCTCTCGACATGCTGGATGTTGAGCGTGGTGTAGACGTCGATCCCGGCGGCGAGCAGTTCCTCGACATCCTGCCAGCGCTTGGGGTGGCGGCTGCCCTCCACATTGGAGTGGGCATATTCGTCGACGAGCGCGAGCTGCGGGCGGCGCGCCAGCACCGCGTCGATGTCCATCTCGGTCAGCGTGCGGCCGTGATGCTCGATCTGGCGGCGGGGGACGATCTCGAAGGGCTGGATGAGCGCCTCGGTCTCGGTGCGCCCGTGCGTCTCGACGACGGCCACCACCACGTCGACCCCGGCACGCAGCCGCTCGGCGCCGTCGGTGAGCATCTCGTAGGTCTTGCCGACGCCCGGCGCCGCGCCGAGGAATATCTTGAGCTGCCCGCGCTCTTCGCGCGTCGCGCGGCGCAGCAGCGCGTCCGGGGAGGGGCGGGGAGGTTGGTCGCTGTGGGTCGCCATAGAGGATGATCTGTACGCTGCCATAACGGATCAGGCTACGGGCTGGCTCGACGCGGCCACGGCAACGGCATAATCGTCGCGCCATGGCCCTGCCCCCCAAGCTGCTCGTCATCGAGGACGATCCCGCCATCCGCCGCCTGCTCCGCGTCACGCTGGAGCGCTCCGGCCATGCCGTCGCCGAGGCGGGGAGCGCGCGGGAGGCGCTATCGCTGCTGTCGATCGAGAAGCCGCAGGTGATCCTGCTCGATCTGGGCCTCCCCGATCGCGACGGGCTGGAGCTGGTGCAACTCCTGAAGCGCGGCAGCGAGGCGACGCTGATCGTGGTCTCGGCGCGCGAGGCGACGTCGGAGAAGGTGGCCGCGCTCGATCTCGGCGCCGACGACTATCTGGTGAAGCCCTTCGACACCGAGGAGCTGCTCGCCCGCATCCGCGCGGCGCTGCGCCACCGGCTCGACGCGCAGGGCGCGGCGCACCGGATCGAGGCGGGCGGGCTGGTGATCGATCTCGACCATCGCCGCGTGACGCGGGACGGCGCCGAGGTGCACCTCGCGCCCAAGGAATATGGCGTGCTGGCGCTGCTTGCCGCGAAGCCCGACCGGGTACTGAGCCATGCCCAGATCCTGCGCGAGGTCTGGGGGCCGGCGCAGGCCGATCGGGTGGAGTATCTGCGCATCGTGGTGCGCAGCCTGCGCCAGAAGCTGGAGGCGGACCCGGCGCGCCCCTCGCTGATCGTCAACGAGCTGGGCGTCGGCTATCGCCTGAAGCCGGGCGCCTGATCGGACGCCCGGCCGGGAGGCATCAGTTCTGCGGAGGCGGCGGCATGTCCTTGCCGCCGGGGCCGCCACGGCCATGGCCCTGCCAGCCGCCGCGCATCCCCATCCGCCCGCGCTCGGCCTGATGGTGGAGGCGGTCCAGCGCGTCGAAACGGGGCTGCTGGTCGGGGGTGAGGCCGGTGTAGAATTTGCGCGTCGCCTCGATCTTCTGCTTGGCGTCGGCGTCGCGACGGTCGAGATGGGCCGACATGCGGTCGAGGCGGGCGAGCGTGCCTTCGTCGCCCGTGGGCGGCGTGTCGCCTTCCGGCCGGCGCATCCCGCCCTCGCGGAAGCCGCGGTGCGGCTCGATCGCGCTCAGGAAGGCTTCGAGCGCGGGGCGCTGGTCGGCGCGCAGGCCGAGCAGCAGCGCGACATCGTCGACATGCTGGGCGCGGATCTTGGCGAAGTCCGGCCGGGCCCAGCCGGCGTGCGGCGTGCGTGCGGGCGTCGCCGGATCGGCGGCGAGCGCGGGTGCGGCGAGACCTGCCGCGAGCGCGATCAGGAACAGCGTGCGCAAAGGATATCCCCTCAATGGTTGACGATCCTGGTTCCCCCGCTTTTGTGTCGGCGGAATGTCCGCAGATTAGCACCGTCGAAATTCGCCGCACACATCTTCGCGGCATCGCGGGAGGATGAACATGGAGGCACCGTTCCCCGAGCGCGCCGCTGAGTCGATCGCGCACCTGCTGGTCGTCGACGACGATGCGGGCATCCGCCTGCTGCTGGCCGAGCGGCTCAGCGCCTATGGTTATCGCGTGACGACGGCGTCCGGCGTCGTGGAGATGGACCGGGTGCTGGCGCGCGGCGGGGTCGATCTCGTCATTCTCGACGTGATGATGCCGGGCGAGGACGGGCTCACCGCCTGCCGCCGCCTCGTGCAGGGGGGTGGGCCGCCGGTCATCCTGCTTTCGGCGCTGGGCGACGAGCAGGACCGCATCGTCGGGCTCGAGCTGGGCGCCGACCATTATCTCTCCAAGCCGTGCAGCCCGCGCGAGATCCTCGCGCATGTCCGCGCGTTGTTGCGCCGGCAGAAGGCGCCCGAGGCCGAGGCGCGGCGGGGGTTCGCCTTCATGGGCTGGCGGATGGACCTCGATTCGCACGAGCTGTTCGATCCGGACGGCGTGCTGGTCCATCTGTCCGACGGCGAGTTCGCGGTGCTGCGCGTCTTCGCCGAGCGGCCGCGCCGGGTGCTGACCCGCGAGGAGCTGCTCCACGGCGCGCGCGGGCCGGATTCGGATGCGTTCGACCGGGCGATCGACGTGCAGGTGAGCCGCCTGCGCCGCAAGCTCCGCGCGGGCGACAGCGATCTGATCCGCACCGTCCGCAACGAAGGCTATATGTTCGTGCCCAAGGTGACGCAGACGTGAGAGCCATCCCGGCGCGGCATCGGCTGCCGCTGTTCCTGCGCATCTTCGGGGTGATGCTGTTCGCGCTGCTCGGTGCGCAGCTGCTCGATTTCGCGATGCTGGTGTCGGTGCCGCCGCCGACGCCGCGCCTCTATCCGATCGCCGAGGTGGCGCAGGTGCTGCACGGCGATATCCCCGGCGGCAGCGGCTATCGCGTCACCACCGAATGGGCGCCGCCGCCCGACAATGGCGAGCCCCATGTCGAGCGCGTGCGCCAGCGTCTCGCCGAGCGGATGGGCGCCTCGATCGACGACGTCCATGTCGCGATCGACCGGCCGCCTCTGTTCCTGCGGCCCGCGATGCCGCCGCGCCATTTCGATCGCCCGCATGGTGAGCCGGGCGAGATCCTGTTCGGCCACTTCACCGCCGCCTACCGCATGGCGGACGGGCGCTGGCGCGTGGTGCAGGCCGAGCGGCGGGGAATCGAGCCGTGGCACTGGCGCATCCTCTTCTGGCTGCTGGGCACGCTGGTCGCAGCGCTGCCGTTCGCGTGGCTGGTGGCAAGGCATGTCGCCAAGCCGATCGGGCTGTTCGCCGCGGCGGCCGAGCGTCTGGGCCGTGACCCCCGCGCGCCGCCGCTGCCGCTCGACGGGCCGCCCGAGGTGGCGCTCGCGGCCGGCGCCTTCAACGAGATGCAGGCCCGCATCGGGCGCTATGTCGAGGATCGCGTGACGATGGCGGCGGCGATGGCGCACGATCTGCGCACGCCGCTGATGCGTCTCGCGCTGCGCGTCGAGAAGGCCGAGCCCGCCGATCGCGCCGCGATGGAAGCCGATATCGGCGAGATGAAGGAGATGATCGCCGCAGCACTCGCCTTCGTGCGCGACACCGGCCGGCCGCCGCGCCGGCAGAGGCTCAGCCTCCGCGCGCTCACCGAGAGCGTGGCCGACGGCATGGTCGACATGGGCGCGGACGTGACGGTCGAGCCCGGCGACGATCTCGTGATCGAGGCAGACGTCTCTGGCCTGAAGGCGCTGCTCTCCAACCTGATCGGCAATGCGGTCACCTATGCGGGGCAGGCGCGGGTGCGCATCGCCAGGCCCGATGGCCATGCCCTGATCGAGGTGGCCGATGACGGCCCCGGCCTCCCCGAGGCGCTGCTGGAGCGGGTGTTCGAGCCCTTCTTCCGCGCCGAGCCTTCCCGCAACCGGGAGACGGGCGGCAGCGGCCTCGGCCTCGCCAGCGCGCGGGCGGTGGCGCGCGCGCACGGCGGCGACGTGACGCTTTTCAACCGGGCGGGCGGCGGTCTGCTCGCCCGTGTCCTGCTGCCGCTTTGACAGCGGCGCCGGCCGCGCTATCGGCACAGGGACAAGTGCCAGAGGATATGGACATGCGTATCGCGGGATGGTCGTTCGGGGCGTGGCTGCTGATGGGGAGCGCGGCCGTCGCGGCTCCGCAGGAGGCGCCGCCGGTGACCCCTGCACCTGCTCCAGCCGTGACGGTCACTGCTCCCGCGCCGGCGGTGACCCCGCTGGCGGGCGGGCACATCTTCATCAGCCCGATGGGCGAGCCCTTCCACGGCGCCGAGGGCGTGTCGGGGGCGGAGGAATGGTTCCGCAAGGCCGACGCCGATCACGACAACCGCATCACGCCCAAGGAGTTCGAGGCCGACGCGATGCGTTTCTTCGCGACGCTCGACACCGATCATGACGGGCTGATCGGCCCCGACGAGATCGAGCATTACGAGACCGACGTCGCGCCCGAGATTCGCGTGCTGAGCACCTATGGCGACCCTTCGCTCGCCAAGGCCGACGATGACGGCAACGTCACCCCGCCACCCTATCCGACGCGCCTCGGCGCGGGGCGCTACGGCTTCCTCGATTCGCCTGAGCCGGTGGTGTCGGCGGACCTCAATTTCGACCGCGCCATCTCGCGGCAGGAATTTGCGGTGACGGCGTCCAAGCGCTTCAGGCTGCTCGATGCGAACGGCGACGGCGTGCTGACCCGCGACGAGCTGCCCAAGCTCGATCTCCATGCCGGTAGGCAGAGCGGCTATGGCGGCCGCAATGGCGGCGGCGGGCGAGGTGGCCATGGCCATCATGGCGGCCATGGCGGCGGCATGGGCGGTGGCGGCTTCGGCGGAGGCGGTGGTGGCTTCGGCGGCGGAGGCGGCGGTTTCGGGGGCTGAGCCTCCGTCCGTTCAGGCGAGCATCGTCGCCAGGAACCAGATCCGCGTCGCCTGGGTCCGCATGATCGGCCGGCGGCAATAGCGGCAGACGCCGCGATCGACATCGCCATTGGCCTGCCGACGTGCCGGAACGGGCGTGTGGCGCCCGGCCCGGCAGCGCTCCGCCCGAGTCATTCTCCCGGCCATCGCTGCCTTCTCCTTCATCGAGGAGGGCAGTGGCAGGCCTATCTGTCGGGCGGATGTCCGATTGTTGCGGAGTCGTCAGCCGGGCTGGCGGCCGTCGAGCATCGCGATGATGCCCGAGAAATCCTTGTGGCCGGCGCCGGAGTTCACGAAGGTCTGGAACAGCGCCTCGGCGGCCGAGCCCATCGGCACGGCGGCGTCCATGTCCTGCGCGGCCTGCATGGCGAGCTTCAGATCCTTGAGCATCAGCGCCGCCGCGAAGCCGCCTTCATAGCCGCGATCGGCGGGGCTTTCCGGGCCGACGCCGGGCAGCGGACAATAGCTCGTCAGCGACCAGCTCTGCCCGGAGGCCTTGGACGCGATATCATAGAATTTCCGCGGATCGAGCCCGAGCCGGACCGCCATGGCCAAGGCCTCGCAGGTGGCGATCATCTGGCTGCCGAGGATCATGTTGTTGCAGATCTTGGCGGCCTGCCCTGCACCCGCGTCGCCGGCATGGATGACGGCCTTGCCCATCTTCGCGAGAATCGGCTCGGCACGCGCGAAGGCGGCGTCCGTGCCGCCGACCATGAAGGTGAGCGTGCCGCCATTGGCCGCCGCGATCCCGCCCGAGACGGGCGCGTCGACCATCTCGAAGCCGCGCGCGGCGGCATCGGCGATCACCGCGCGGGCGGTCGCGACATCGATGGTGGAGCAGTCGATCAGCAGCGTGCCCGGCTTCACCGCGCCGAAAATCTGCTCGCCATAGACGGCCGCCACATGCTTGCCGGCGGGCAGCATGGTGACGACCGCGTCGACGTCCATGCTCGCCTCGGCGGCGGACTTCGCGATGGGGCAGCCGCCATCGCGGGCGCGGGCGAGCGCCGGCTCGGCGAGATCGAAGGCGACGACCTCATGCCCCGCCTTCGCGAGGTTGAGCGCCATGCCGCCGCCCATGTTGCCGAGCCCGACGAAGCCGATGCGTGCCATATCCTGTCCTCTCCGTATCGATAATGCGTCAGCCTCCGGAGCGCGGGCGTTGGGCCCTGCGGCTCCGGGGCGACGGTGGGTGTCGGTTACCGGCCTGTCCAGACGCCCGGACGCTTCTCGACGAAGGCCTTCATGCCTTCGGCCTTGTCGTCGGTGGCGCAGAGGCCGGCGAACAGCCGCCGCTCGAACAGGATGCCCTGCGCGAGGCCGGTCTCGAACGCGGCGTTGACCATCTCCTTGTTGGCGATGGCGGCGAGCGGGGGCATCGATGCGATCATTTTGGCGGTCTTCATCGCCTCGTTGATCAGCTCGTCGGCGGGGACGACGCGGGCGACGAGGCCCGAGCGCTCGGCCTCCACCGCGTCCATCATCCGGCCGGTCAGGCACATCTCCATCGCCTTGGCCTTGCCGACCGCCTTGGTGAGCCGCTGCGAGCCGCCCATGCCGGGGCCGACGCCGAGCTTGATCTCGGGCTGACCGAATTTGGCGGTATCGGCGGCGAGGATGAAGTCGCACATCATCGCCACCTCGCAGCCGCCGCCCAGCGCATAGCCGGCCACCGCGGCGATGATCGGTTTGCGGGTGCGGGTGAAGTCCTCCCAGCCGGCGAAGAAATTGGTGCCATAGGCGTGAGCAAAGCCCATCGCCTCCATCTCCTTGATGTCGGCTCCGGCGGCGAAGGCCTTCTCGCTGCCCGTCACCACCATGCAGAGCTGGCTCGGGTCCGCATCATAGGCGCGGGCCGCCGCGACCATCTCCTTCAGCACCGTCGAATTGAGCGCATTGAGCGCCTGCGGACGATTGAGGCGGAGCAGCGTGACGGCGTCGTGCTGTTCGACGAGGATGGTTTCGTAGGTCATTGCTTCATCATCTCCCGCGCGACGATCATGCGCATGATCTCGTTGGTGCCTTCGAGTATCCGGTGGACGCGCAGATCCCGCCAGATCCGCTCGATCGGATAGTCCTGCAGATAGCCGTAGCCGCCATGCATCTGGAGAGCGCGGTCGACCACCGCCGAGCCGGTGTCGGTGGCGAGGCGCTTGGCCATCGCGGCGAACTTGGTCTTGTCGTGCGCGCCGTCGGTTACCTTGGCGGCGGCCATGTAGAGGAGGGCACGGGCGGCCTCCAGCTCGGTCGCCATGTCGGCGAGCTGGAACTGGGTGTTCTGGAAATCGATGATGCGCGTGCCGAACTGGCGGCGCTCGGAGGTGTAGCGCTGCGCCTCGTCGAGCGCGCGCTGCGCGCCGCCCAGCGAGCAGGCGCCGATGTTGATGCGGCCGCCGTCGAGCCCGGCCATCGCGATCGAGAAGCCCTCGCCCTCGGCGCCGACCAGATTCTCGACCGGCACGCGCACGCCGTCGAAATTCACCTGCGCGGTCGGCTGCGAGCGCCAGCCGAGCTTCTTCTCCTGCGCGCCGAAGCTGACGCCCTCCATGCCCTTCTCGATCACGAGGCAGGAGATGCCCTTCGGCCCGTCCTGCCCGGTGCGGACCATGACGACATAGACCTCGTTCTCGCCGCCGCCCGAGATGAAGGCCTTGGAGCCGGTGACGACATAATGGTCGCCGTCCTTCACCGCCTTGGTCTTGAGCGCGGCGGCGTCGGAGCCCGAGCCCGGCTCGGTCAGGCAATAGGATGCGATCCGCTCGCACTGGACGAGATCGGGGAGATATTTGGCCTTCACCGCATCGCCGCCGAAGCGGTCGATCATCCATGTCGCCATGTTGTGGATCGAGATGAAGGCGGAGGTGGAGGGGCAGCCATAGGCCATCGCCTCCATGATGAGCGCGGCCTCCAGCCGGCCGAGCCCGATGCCTCCCGCTTCCTCCGACACATAGATCGCGCCGAAGCCGAGTTCGGCGGCGGCCTTCACGGTATCGCGGGGGAAGATGTGCTTCTCGTCCCACTCGGCGGCGTGGGGAGTGATCGCGTCGGCGGTGAAGCGGCGCGCCAGCTCCTGGATTTCGCGCTGGTCGTCGGTGAGGTCGAACTGGGTCATGCAGGAGCCCTAGCAGAAACCGCCCCATGACAGGGAGGGTAGGTCGCCGGCGGAGGAGGCCCTGCGCCGCTCATGAAACGGCCTCCTCCCCCGACAGGCCGCCGGGGGAGGAGCGGGAGGTCAGCCCATCGTGGGGATGACGAAAGCGTTGTCGCCCGAGGCCGAACCGTCGGGCCAGCGGCCGGTGACGGTCTTCACCTTGGTCCAGAACTTCACGCCTTCCATGCCGTGCTGGTTGGTGTCGCCGAACGCCGAGCGCTTCCAGCCGCCGAAGGTGTGGTAGGCGACCGGCACCGGGATCGGCACGTTGATGCCGACCATGCCAACATTCACGCGCGCCGCGAACTCGCGCGCGGCATGGCCGTTGCGGGTGAAGATGGCGACGCCGTTGCCATACTGGTGCTCCGAGGGAAGGCGCAGCGCCTCCTCGAAATCATGCGCGCGCACGATCTGGAGGACGGGGCCGAAAATCTCCTCCTGATAGGTCTTCATCTTCGTCGTGACGCGGTCGAACAGCGTCGGGCCGACGAAGAAGCCCTTCTCATGTCCCTGAAGCGTGAAGCCGCGGCCGTCGACGACCAGCTCGGCGCCCTCGTCGACGCCCATCTGGATGTAGTTCTCGACCTTCGCCTTGTGCGCCGCGTTGATGACCGGGCCATAATGCGCCTCCGGATCGGTCGAGACACCGACGCGCAGCGCGTTGATCGCGGGGATCAGCTTGGCGCGCAGGCGCTCGGCCGTCTCCTCGCCCACCGGCACGACCACGGGCAGCGCCATGCATCGCTCGCCGGCGGAGCCGAAGGCGGCGCCCGACAGATCGTTCACCACCTGATCGAGATCGGCATCGGGCATGACGATGCCGTGGTTCTTCGCACCACCCATCGCCTGGACGCGCTTGCCCGCCGCGACGCCGCGCGAATAGACATAGTGCGCGATGTCGGACGAGCCGACGAAGCTCACCGCCGCGATCGCCGGATGATCGAGGATCGCGTCGACCATTTCCTTGTCGCCATGCACGACCTGGAGGATGCCCTCCGGCAGCCCGGCCTCGCGCATCAGCTCGGCGAGGCGCACCGGCACCGACGGATCGCGTTCCGACGGCTTGAGGATGAAGGCATTGCCCACCGCGATGGCGACGCCGAACATCCACATCGGGATCATCGCCGGGAAGTTGAACGGGGTGATGCCCGCCCCGATGCCAAGCGGCTGGCGCATCGACCAGACGTCGATCCCCGGCCCGGCGCCATGGGTGAACTCGCCCTTCATCGCGTGCGGGATGCCGCAGCAGAACTCGATGACGTCGAGGCCGCGCATGAGGTCGCCGCGCGCGTCCGCGATCACCTTGCCATGTTCGGAGGCCAGCGTGTGTGCCAGCTCCTCCATATTGGCCTCGACCAGCTCCTTGAACTTGAACATCACGCGGGCGCGGCGCTGCGGGTTGACCGCGGCCCAGGCGGGCTGGGCGGCCTCAGCGGCTGCGACGGCGCGATCGAGGTCGGCGGCGGTGCCGAGCGCGACGCGCTTCTGGACCTTGCCCGAATTGGGATCGAAGACGTCGCCGTACCGTGCGGCCTCCGTCTCACCCGCGCCACCCGCGATGTAATGGCCGATGTCGTGCACCGCGACTCTCCTCATCTTGCTGTTTGGCTCTCCATCGGCCTATGCAGTCCCGCAGGCAAGGCCGCCAATGTGCAAACTGGGCCTGCAATTATGCAGGAAGATCGATGGGCGCGATGAACTGGGACGACATGCGCATCTTCCTCGCGCTGGCGCGGTCGGGCACGCTGGCGGCGGCCGCGCGCGCTGCCGGGCAGGATGCGACCACGGTCGCCCGGCGTATCCAGCGGCTGGAAGCGGCGCTCGCCACCACCTTGTTCGAACATGGCCCCGCCGGCCAGAGCCTCACGGAGGGCGGCCATCGCCTGCTCGCTCATGCCGAGGCGATGGAGGCGGGTGCCCGCGCCGTGCAGCAGCAGGCGGAGGAGGGGGCGGCGCTCGGCGGCACGATCCGGCTGAGCGTGTCGGAAGGCTTCGGCAGCGGCTTCATCGCGCCCCGCCTCGCCCGCTTCGCCGAGCGCCATCCCGGCGTGGCGGTGGACCTGATCGCGTCGACCGGCTTCCTCAATCCCTCGCGGCGCGAGGCAGACATCGCGATCATGCTCGCGCGTCCGCGCGGCGGGCCGCTGATCGCCGCCAAGCTCACCGACTATCGGCTGGGCGTCTATGCCGCGCGCGACCATCTCGATCGCACGGGGCCGGTCGAGAGCGTCGACGCGCTCACCCGGCGACGGCTGGTCGGCTATGTGCCCGATCTCATCTATGCGCCCGAGCTGCGCTATCTGGCCGAGGTGGACGAGCGGCTGGAGGCGGAGATTCGTTCCTCCAGCATCACCGCGCAGACGCGGCTGATCGCGAGCGGGGCCGGGTGCGGCATCCTGCCCTGTTTCCTGGGCGATGCCACGCCGGGCCTGGTGCGGCTGCTCCCCCGCGCGGTGTCGATCGAGCGGAGCTTCTGGCTGGTCGTCCACCGCGACATGCGGCGGGTGGCGCGGGTGGAGGCGTTCATCGCCTGGCTGCGTGACGAGGTGGCGTCCGCGGCGGCCCTGCTGGCCGGTCGCGGCGGGGCGTGACTTTCCCGCCCGGCGTGCGATCTTGGCCGGCACGAATCGGCGGGCGGAGGGGGCGACGGTGACCGAATGCGTTGTCATCACGACCAGCGTGGCGGGGCGGGAGGATGCGCACCGCATCGCCGGCGCGCTGATCGGGGAGCGGCTCGCCGCCTGCGTGCAGATCATGCCGATCGAGAGCCATTATCGCTGGGAAGGCGAGGTGGAGCAGGCCAGCGAACTGCTGCTCACGATCAAGACCAGCGCCGAGCGCACGCTGGCTGTGCAGGCGCGGATTCTGGCGCTCCACAGCTATGCCGTGCCCGAGGTGCTGGTGACGCCGGTGATCGGCGGCGCGGCGGCCTATCTCGACTGGATCGCCCAGCAGGTGAGGCCCGCGGCCTGATGCGGCCTCCGCCCCGATTTTCGGCTTGCATTTCGGCCGCCTTCAAATGATTAGGCAGCTAATGATTTCCCGGACCGAAGCCGAAGCGGAGTTCGCGCGCCGCATCCTGCCGCTTGCGCGCCGCTGGCGGGCGGAGGCGGATCGCGCGGTGGCCGATCTCGGCCTGTCGGATGCGACGGGCTGGCTGCTGCTCCATGTCGGGCGGCTGGGCGACGGCGTGCGCCAGACGGAGCTGGCCGCGGCGCTCGACATACAGGGGGCGTCGCTGGTGCGCCTCGTCGATCAGCTCGAACGGGCCGGCCTGGTCGAGCGCCGCACCGACGCGCAGGACCGCCGCGCCAACCGCATCTTCCTGACCGAGCCCGGCCGCGCCATGGTGGGCCGGATCGAAACCTCGCTCCGCGCCATCCGCCATCACCTCTTCGAGGGCGTCGACGATCGGGATCTCGACACCGCCAACCGGGTGCTCGGCTGGCTCGACCAGCGGATGCTGGCCCAGCGGGAGAAGGCGCGATGAAGGCCGATGCGGAAGCCGTGCTCTTCTCGGTCAAATGCTTCATCGCGGCGATGCTGGCCTATTATGTCGCGCTCAGGATCGGGCTCGTCCGGCCTTATTGGGCGGTGACGACCTCCTACATCGTCGCCCAGCCGCTCGCCGGCGCCGTGCTTTCCAAGGCGGCGTTCCGGCTGATGGGCACGCTGCTCGGCGCGACGGCGGCGGTGGTGCTGGTGCCCACCTTCGTCAACGAGCCGGCGGTGCTCTCGCTGGCGCTGGCGCTGTGGCTGGGCCTGTGCCTCTATGTCTCGCTGCTCGACCGGACGCCGCGCGCATACATCTTCCTGCTCGCCGGCTACACCGCCAGCATCATCGGCTTCCCGAGCGTGGACGCGCCGGGCGCGATCTTCGATGTCGCGATCGTCCGCGTGCAGGAGATCACCATCGGCATCCTCGCCGGTAGCGTGGTGCATGCGCTGATCTGGCCGCGCTCCGTCGCCGCGCGGCTGCTCCAGCGGATCGAGGTGATCCTCAACGATGCCGAGCGCTGGTCCCGCGCCGCGCTGTCAGGCGTGCGCGAGGAGACGCTGGACCGCGAACGCCGCCGCCTCGCCATCGATCTCACCGAGCTGCACCAGCTCTCAATCCACCTGCCGTTCGACACGGCGCGCCTGTTGCCCCGCGTGCGGACGGTGCGGGCGATGGAGGATCAGCTTTCGCTTTTCCTGCCGCTGGCGAGCACGGTGGAGGACCGGCTGGTGGTGCTGTCGTCGTGCGAGGGCGGAGTGCCGGGGCCGATCGCGGATTATGTCGAACGGGTGCGCAACTGGCTGGAGGACGGCGTGCGCAGGCCGGATCGGGGCGAGGTCGCCGCCCGGCTCATCGACGAGGCGCGGGTGCTGGAGCCGCCGCCGGGCGGCCCGGAGCCGATCTGGCGCGACATGCTGCTGCTCAACCTGCTGGCGCGCATGGCGGACCTGATCGCCGCGCATCGCGATTGCCGGGATCTTCAGGACCAGATCCACTCGCCCAGCCCGCGCGCGCTTTCGCCGCGCGTGGGGGAGTTGCTGGCACAGGCGGGGGGACGAGCGCTCCATCGCGACAAGGGCCTCGCAGTGCGTGCGGCGCTCGGCACCATCGCCACCATCGTGCTCGGCTGCGCTTTCTGGATTGGCACCGCCTGGCCGGATGGCGCGGGCGCGGTGCTGATCGCGGGCGTCTGCTGCGCGCTGTTCGGCAATGTCGACGATCCGGGCCCGGTGATCTTCACCTTCTTCATCGGCTCGGCGCTCGGGCTCGGCGTGGCGATGCTGTGGGGCTATGCCCTGTTGCCGCGCGCCACCGATTTCGTGACGGTCGCCGCTGTGCTGGCGCCGCCGCTGCTGCTGGTAGGATCGATGCTGGCGCGGCCGCCGCTGACCCTGGTGTCGCTCGGCATGCTGCTCGCCTTCCCCAATACGGTGGGGCTGAACGCCACCTACAAGGATAGCTTCGCCGCCTTCGCCAACGGGGCGCTCGCCCAGCTCGTTGGCACCGGCTTCGCGGTGGTGACGGTGGGGCTGTTCCAGACGATCGGCACCGAGCACAGCGTCGCCCGCCTGATCCGCGCCGGCTGGCGCGATGTGGCGCGGCGCGCGAAGGGCCGGGCGCCCGGCACGGCGCACTGGACGAGCGGGATGCTCGACCGGATCGGCCTGCTGCTTCCCCGGCTGGCGAAGCAGGCGCCCGATCCCGGCAAGCCGCTGCTGGACGCGCTGGTGGACCTGCGCATCGGCTTCGTCGCGGGCGAGCTGGATCGGCTGGGCCCCTCCGCCACGCCGGAGCAGCGCGGGCTGATTGCCGATACGCTGACCGGCATCTGGCGCCATTTCGTCCGTCTCGATCCGGTGCGGACCGTGCCGCCGCCCGAGGGGCTGCTGGCCGAGATCGACCGCACCGTCGCCGCCTTCGCTGCCGATCCGCAGGCCGAGCGGCGGCGGCAGGGCCTCGTGCTGCTGACCAGCCTGCGCCGCAACCTGTTCCCGCAGGCGCCGGCCTATCAGGGAGCGCCCGCATGATCGGCGAAGTCTCGATCGGGGGCGTGTTCCTGCCCTCGCTGCTGGTGCTCGCCATCGCCGCGCTGGCGATCGTCGTGCTGCTCTCGCGCCTGCTGGCGCTGGTGGGCGCCTATCGGCTGGTCGCCTATCGTCCGCTGGTGGACGTGGCGCTGTTCCTACTCATCCTCGGCCTTCTGGCTTCCCTCACGACCTCGTTCGGACTGCATCCATGAACCGTATCCTCGCGCCGCTCGCCCGCTGGGCCGTGACCCTGAGCATCGTCGTGCTGGCCGTCCTCGTGGCGATCTGGCTGTGGCGCCATTATGAGACCGACCCCTGGACGCGCGACGGCCATGTCCGCGCCGACGTGGTGCGCGTGGCGCCGGATGTCGGCGGGCTGGTGACGTCGGTGGCGGTGCGCGACAACCAGTTCGTCCACAAGGGCGATCTGCTGTTCGTGGTCGATCAGCCGCGCTACGCCGATGCGCTGGGGCAGGCGGACGCCAGCATCGCCAGCGCTCGGGCCACGCTGGAGCAGGCGAAGCGCGTGGCGAAGCGCGACCTCGCCTTGGGCGATCTGGTCGCGACCGAGACGCATGAGGAGAATGTCGCCAAGGTGGCGACCGCCGACGCCGCGCTCAACGCCGCGATCGCCGCGCGGCAGACCGCCTCGCTCAACGTCGCGCGCACCGCGATCCGCGCCTCGGTGAACGGCATCGTCACCAATCTCGATCTGCATCCGGGCGACTATCTGGGCGCGGGGCATCAGGCGATGGCGGTGGTCGACATGGATTCGCTGCGGATCGAGGGCTATTTCGAGGAAACCAAGCTCCGCCACATCCATGTCGGCGACAAGGCGAAGATTCGCCTGATGGGCGACGAGCGCGACCTCGAAGGCCATGTCGACAGCATCAGCGCCGGCATCGCCGACGACCAGAGCAAGGACACCGCCAACCAGCTCCGTGAAGTGCAGCCGACCTTTAGCTGGGTCCGCCTCGCACAGCGCATCCCGGTGCGCATCCATGTCGACCGGATGCCCAGGGGCACGCAGCTCATCGCCGGGCGGACGGCCACCGTCACCATCGTCCAGCCGGAGGAGCGGAAGGCCCAGCCCCAGAAGTCCACGCAGCCGCAACCGGTCGCCAACGCGCAGGGGCCGCGCCCGTGAGGATCGCGCCCGCCGCCTCCCTGCTTGCGCTGTCGCTCGCCGCCTGCACGGCGGGGCCGAATTATCATGTGCCGGACAATGCGATGGCGAAGGCGCCGGCCGCCAACCGCGCCTTCGCGAGCGGCGACGAGCCGGCCTATGCGCAGGCGCCGCTGCCCGATCATTGGTGGCGGCTCTATGACGATGCGCGGCTCGACGGCTATGTCGAGGAAGCGCTGAAGGCCAACACCGACCTGCGCGCCGCCGACGCGAACCTGCGCCGCGCGAGCTATATCGTGCGCGAGGCCGAGGCGGGCCGCACCATCCAGACCAGCCTCAATGCTGGCGCCGAAGCCGCGCGGGTGGGCTTCTTCACCGAGCCGCTGCCGGGCACGGCTTGGTCCTACACGCTGGGCGCGGGCGTCGAATATCCGCTCGATCTGGCGGGTGGCATCAGGCGCGGGATCGAGGCGGCGAAGGACAGCTCCGAGGCGGCGCAGGCGGCGCGCGATAATGTGCGCGTGACGATCGCGGCGGCGGTGACGCGGAGTTATGCGGCGGCCTGCTCGGCCAACCGCACGCTGGCGGCGACGCAGCATGTGCTCGACATCCAGCGCCAGACGCTCGACGTCACCCATCGGCTCTTCAAGGGCGGCCGGGGCACCAATTTCGACGTCACCCGCGCGCGCGGCGCCGCCGACCAGAGCGCGGCGGCCATCCCCACCATCATCGCCAAGCGGCAGGCGGCCCTGTTCGAGCTGGCCGCGCTGATGGGCCGCGCGCCCTCCGACTATCCCAAGGAGCTGGAGACCTGCCCGGCGCCGCCCGCGCTCAAGCAGCCGATCCCGATCGGCGACGGCGGCGCGCTGATCCGCCGCCGCGCCGACATCCGCGCGGCCGAGCGCAATCTCGCCGCCGCCACCGCCACCATCGGCGTCGAGATGGCGGAGCTGTATCCCAAGGTGACGCTGGGCGGATCGATGGGCTTTGCCGGCCCGTTCAAGCTGTTCAACTCGGGCGACACCTTCGGCGGCGGCATCGGCCCGCTGGTGTCGTGGAATTTCCCCAACCGCAAGCTGATCCACGCGCGCATCCATGCGGCGGGCGCGGAGGCGGACATCGCCTCGGCGCGCTTCGATGGCACGGTGATCGAGGCGCTGCGCCAGACCGAGACGGCGCTCACCGCCTATGCGCGCGAGATCGACCATGACCATGCGCTCGAGCTGGCCCGCGACGATGCCGAGAAGGCGAGCGATCAGGCCAACCGCCTGTTCCGCTTCGGCCGCACCGGCTTCATCAACGTGCTGACCGCGCAGTCCAACCTTGCCAATGCCGAGGCGGCGCTGGCGGCCTCGCAGTCCGAGCTGACCGACCGGCAGATCGACGTCTTTCTGGCGCTCGGCGGCGGCTGGGAGGAGTGAGGGCCTAGCTTTCGCCGAACAGGTCGCGCTGGGCGCTCTCCAGCTCGTCGGCATAGCGCTTGCGGACATGCGCCTCGGTCAGCAGGCCGAGCAGCTTGCCGTCGGGCGCGACGACAGCGAGATCGTCGACGCCGAGCCGGTCGAACACCTGCATCACCTCGGCGATGTTCCTGTCCGGCGTGATGGTGTCGTCGGGATGGCGGGCGAGGGTGGTCACGCTGGCGTGAAGGTCGAGCCCGTCGACATAGGCCTGCGCGGTCGGCACCAGCCCGGCATAATGATTCTTCTCGTTGAGCAGCACGACGCGGCTGGTCGAGCCGAGCGGCGTGCGGCGGCGGAACTCGCCGATGCTGGTGTCCGCGGGCAGGCAGGCGGGCGCGCGCCGCATCATCTTGCCGGCGGTGAGCTGGCGCACCCAGCCGATGTCGCGCGCCGACTTGATGACTTCGCCGCGCAGATGGAGGCGCCAAGTCGAGAAGCTGTAGCCGAACAACTCGCGGACCAGCGCGCTCGCCACCAGCGAGGCGGTGAGCACGATCGCTGTGAGCTGGAAGTCGCGCGTCGCCTCCAGCACGAGGAAGCTCATCGTCATCGGCCCGCCGATCACCGAGACCGCCAGCGCCGCCATGCCGACCAGCGCGGCGTCCTGTGTCCACAGATGCTGGCCGGGCAGCAGCAGCTCCACCACGTCGGCATAGATGCGGCCCACCAGCACGCCGAGGAACAGCGAGGCGAAGAACAGCCCGCCGCGGAAGCCGAAGCCCAGCGACACCGACGAGGCCAGCATCTTCAGCCCGAAGATCGCGCACAGCATGGCGAGCGGCACGTCGCTGGCGAGGGTCAGGTGCAGCGCCTCATGGCCCGCCGAGAGCGCCTGCGGGGCGAGATAGGCGATCGGCATCAGCAGGATGCCCCCCACCATCGGGCGGAGCGCGGGCGGCAGCCCGGTCTTGCGCACGCCGATCTCGAGCAGGCTCACCGCCCGCATCAGCAGGATGCCGACGAAGGCGCAGGCCAGCCCCATGCCGACGAAGGCGAGATAATCGAGATTGCGGGTGATGCCGGTCGACGCGGCGGTGATGAGATAGGGCACCGCGCCCAGCGTCCGCGCGGTGGCGACGCCTGCGATGGTGGCGGCGGCGACGGGCGCGATGGCGGCGGGGGTGTAGGCGCCGATGACGATCTCGAAGGCGTAGAAGGCGCCGGTCAGCGGCGCGCCGAACGCCGCCCCGATCGCCGCGCCCGTGCCGGCGCCGACCAAGGTGCGCAGGTCCGAGCGGCGCAGGCTGAACCAGCGGCCGATCACCGAGGCCAGCCCGCCGCCGATCTGCGCATAGGCTGCCTCCAGCCCCACGGAGGCGCCGAAGCCGTTGGAGATGAAGGTCTGCCCCGTCACCGTCAGGCTGTCGCGGAAGGGCACGGCGCCGCCATGGAGCGCGTTGGCCTCGACCACGTCGACCGGCGTGCGCCGCCGCCAGCGCTGGAGGGCGAGGTGGAGCAGGCCGAGCAGCGCACCCCCCAGCGGCAGCGCCAGCAGGCGCACCGGCTGGAGCGTGGCCATCCCGCTCAGCCGGGTGGTGCCGGGCAGCGCATAGAGGAGATGCTGGAGCATGTGGGCCACCAGCCCCAGCGCCACCGCCAGCCCACCGCCCAGCGCGCCCACCAGAACGGCGAGCAGGATGAAGCTCGCTTCGCTTTGCCGGAACTGGCGACGCAGAATGACGAAATAACGCAGGGTCCTATGGTATCGCACCCGGACGAGCCTCCCCCAGACCCTCCGCCTGTAGCATGACCGCGGGCGCTGTCACCCGTCGAACATGGGCTCAGGCGTGGCTGGCGGTCTCGACGCGCTCCAGCGCCTCGCGCTCGATCTGGCGCAGTTCGACGATGGTCTGCTCGATCGCGATCTTCTGATGCTCCAGCTCGTCGGCGCGCTCGCGGGCGCGGGTGGCGAGGCGGCGCATCTGCTCCACATGCTTGGGATCGGCGTCGTAGAGATCGAGGAACTCGTGGATCTCGCGCAGCGAGAAGCCCAGCCGCTTGCCGCGCAGGATAAGGTGCATCCGCCCCACCTCGCGCCGGGTATAGACGCGCGTCGTGCCCACCCGGCGCGGCTCGATCAGCCCTTTGTCCTCGTAGAAGCGCAACGTCCGCGTGGTGACGCCGAGATCGGACGCGACCTGCTGAATGCCCCTGAGGTCGTTGCCCTCCTCAGCCATGGGTCTTCGCCAGCTCCTCTGCGATCAGCTCCTTCTTGGAGAGCTTGCCGATGAGCGTCTTGGGCAGATTGTCTCGGATTTCGATTTCGCGGGGCATCTCGATCTTGCTGAGCTTGTCGGTGAGGAAGCCGCGAAGCTGCTCGGGCGTGGCGGCCATGCCCGGCCGCAACGAGACGAACGCCTTCGGCGCCTGGCCGCGATATTTGTCGGGCACGCCGATGACAACCGCCTCGGCCACCGCCGGATGCTCGTAGAGCGCTTCCTCGATCGTGCGCGGATAGACGTTGTAGCCGCCGCACAGGATCATGTCCTTCATGCGGTCGACGATGAAGAGATAGCCGTCCTCGTCGAGATAGCCGACGTCGCCGGTCCGGAGCGCGCCGTCGACGAACACCGCCTCGTTGGCGTCCGGGCGGTTCCAGTAGCCCTTCATGACCTGCGGCCCGCGCGCGCAGATTTCGCCGCGCTCGCCCACGGGCAGGATCTTGTGCGGATCGTCGAGGTCACGGATCTCGATCGTCGTGCCGGGAAAGGCCGGGCCGGCGCTGTTGTCCTTGGGCTCGACCCCGAGCGGATTGCAGGTGATGATCGGCGAGGCCTCGGACAGGCCATAGCCTTCGACCACCGGCGTCCCCATCCGCATCTCGAAGCGCTGGCGCACGTCGAAGGGCAGCGGCGCGCCGCCCGAGATCGAGCGCTTGACCGATTTCAGCTTGGCCAGATCGCTGTCGGGCAGGCCATTGAGCGCGCCATAGATGGTCGGCACCGCGAGGAGCTGGGTGCACTGGGTGCGCGCGACCGTGTCCACCATCTGCTTCAGCTCGAAGCGGGGCAGCAGCACCATCTCGGCGCCGGTGTCGACCGAATAGTTGAGCACCGTGGTCAGCGCGAAGACGTGGAACAGCGGCAGCACGCCCAGCGTGCGCTCCTGCTCGTCGGGCAGGTGGCCGACATGGGCGATCATCTGCGCCGAATTGGCGGTGAGATTGGCGTGGGTCAGCATCGCCGCCTTGGGCTCGCCGGTGGTGCCGCCGGTATATTGGAGCACGGCCACATCGTCCGGCTTCAGGGTGACGGGCGTGTGCGGCCGATGGTTGGCGGTGAGCTGCGCGAAGAACATGTGCAGCGCATCGTGCGGGACGTGCGCGATCTCCTTCCGCTTGAGCACGCGATAGGCGATCGACTTGAAGCGCGGCAGCGCCTCCGACAGCGGGCAGACGATCAGCTTGCGCACGCCCACCTTCTCGGCGACATGGGTCACCTTGTCGTGGATCGAGGCGATGTCGACGGTGGCGACGACGCCGGCGCCCGAATCCTCCAGCAGGTGGCACAGCTCGCGCTCGACATAGAGCGGGTTCAGGTTGACCACGATGCCGCCGATGCGCAGCGTCGCGAAATAGAGGATCACATAATGCGGCATGTTGGGCAGGCAGAGCCCGACCCGGTCGCCCGGCTTGACGCCGATATCCTGAAGCCCGCGCGCGGCGTGCTCCACCAGCGTTCCCAATTCCCTGTAGGTCCAGCGATGACCGAGGAAGTCGATCGCGATCCGCTCGCCCCAGCGGGCGACGGCGTTGTCGAGCAGATCCGTCAGCAGCCGCGGCGCGAAGGTGGGGGAATGGCCCGTGGAGCCATCCCCCCGCGGCGCCGGCCGCTCATCGGAATTAACGGCCGGCATGCTCATCAGAAGGTTACGCTCCCGCCAATGGAAAGGATGACGGCGTTGGCGTTGTGCAGCACGCCGTCATTCTGGATGATCGTCTCGAGCGGGGTGCCGACATAGGCGGCCTCGGTCTTGTCGATCGGGTTGCTCTTGATCTTGTCGTAGCTGGCGCCCGCATCGATCGTGAAATGGCTGTTCATGGCGTAGCTGGTGCCCGCCGCGAAGTTCCACCGGTTGCCGTCGGGCACGCGCGGGTCGCGGTTGCCGGCGCCGATCGGCGACAGGTCGCGCTGCACGCCGGCGCGCAGCGTCCAGGCCGGCGTCACCTTGAAGTCCACGCCGCCCGCATAGGTCCAGCTATTGTGGTAGTTCTCCGGCACCGACTGGTCGGCGTTGGCGCCGAGGTTCGAGAGCGCGATCGCGTTGAACTTGCTCCAGCCGAAGCGCGTGATCTGGCCGTTGAGGGTGAGCTGCGGCGTGACATGGTAACGGCCGCCGAAGATCACCTGCCAGGGTGTGGTGAAGTCGGCATGGGCGTCGTCGACACGCTGGTTGGCGCCCTGCGTCGCGAGCAGGCCGGTCAGCCCGTCGATGATCAGGTGGCCCTTCAGATGATGCTTGATCTTCGACTTGTAGCTGACGCCGAGATCGATCTTGTCGTTATGATACTGGAAGCCCAGCGAATAGCCGACGTCCCAGCCCGAGCCCTTGAGATACTGGTGGCCGTCATTGGTGTTGAGCGCCGCCGACAGGCCGGGGCCGACGATCGGGATGCCGGCCAGGCTCGGCAGCGGATCGGGCAGATAGTTGCTGAGCGTCGCGCGGACATATTCCACGTTCGGCCCGGCGCCGATGCTGAGCCCGCCCCTGTGGTAGGCCAGCACGGGCTGGAGATCGAAGGTGCGCAGGCGCGACTTGTCGGCCGCATAGCGGGCCCAGCTATCCGCGTCGTAATTGCTGGTGAAGCTGTACGGCGACGTCATGGTGAAGCCGAATGCGAGGCTGTCGCCGAGCGGCACCGCGAAGCCGCCATTGGGCAGATAGCCGGTGTTGATCGGGTTGTGTGAATTCTGCGCGCCGCCCACCGGATAGGTGCCGCCCGCGATGCTGCCGAGCGCCGGAATGCCGACCGCGGCACCCAGCGGGAAGCCCGGCCGCGTGATCGTCGAATTGACGTTGGTGGCGTCGGCGTGCGGGATGATCGCGGTGAAGCCGAAATAATTCTGGATGCTGTCGATGCCGCCGATCGCGGCGGGGTTCCACCACATCTGCTGCGCGCCCTGTTCGGACACTTCGCCTGAGAAGGCGCGGCCGAGGCCCTTGGTCGACTGCTCTTGGATATAGAAAGCGGCGGCATGGGCCTGCCCCGCCATCGTCAGCGCGGACACCGCGGTGGCGGCGACCAGCGCTCCCTTTCGGGCGATTCCCCTACAAATTCTCATTATGCAACTCCCCTACTGCTTGTTCGGCGGACGCTTACCGTACGCGGGTCCAGGTTTGCGTTTTGCAAAGAGGGACGAACACGCAGCCGCGCAGCTTGAGCGTGTTGGCATCCACCGGCGTGATGCGCGCCTTGTAGATGCGGCCGTCCTCGGCATTGTAGATGGTGCCGCCGTCCCACATGCCGTCGCTCTGGGTGAACCCTTGCAGCATGGTGACGCCCTTCAGGGCACGATCGCGGAGCTTCTCGTCCTTGTTGTTGATGTCCTTCAGCGCCGGATTGGCCTTGATGCCGTCCGACGTGATGAGCGTGCCGCAGATCGAGGATCCGCAGCGCTGGATGTTGACGATCCCGTGGCGGGTTTCGGTCATCCACTGGCCGACGACGCTGTCGGCTGACGGTGCGGCGAGGAACGCCGCGAAAAGCATCGTGATCACGATCGCCTCTCCTCCATATGCTTCTCAACATACCGCGCTCTTGCTGGCGCTTATGATGGGCCGCCTACCGCTACGGCGGGGCGACTCGCAGACTGTGACCGAAAATTTGGTTGACGTATAGGGAAATCATCGCACCTTAAAGGCAACACGGCGCGGCACTGATCGTCCGGGCCATTCCACGGAGAGGATTCGCATGACCGACGTCGTGATCGCAGGGTATGCCCGTTCACCCTTCCACCTCGCCAACAAGGGCGCTTTGGCGCGCGTCCGCCCGGACGATCTCGCCGCCCAGACGATTCGCGGGCTGCTGGAGAAGACCAGGGTCGATGCGGCCGAGATCGAGGACATCGTGCTCGGCTGCGCCTTCCCCGAGGGCGAGCAGGGGCTGAATGTCGCCCGCCTCATCGGCCTGCTGGCCGACTTCCCGCTCCAGGTCGGCGGGGTGACGATCAACCGCTTCTGCGGCTCGTCGATGAGCGCGATCCACTATGCGATGGGCCAGATCGCGATCGGCGCGGGCGAGGCCTTCATCTGCGCGGGCATCGAATCGATGAGCCGGGTGCCGATGATGGGCTTCAACCCGCTGCCCTCGCCGGAACTCGTCGCCAAGCGCCCCGGCGCCTATATGGGCATGGGCGAGACGGCGGAGAATGTCGCCGAGAAATACCAGATCACCCGCGCCGAGCAGGAGGCGCTCGCTGTGAAGAGCCAGCAGAAGGCCGCCGCCGCCCGTGCCTCCGGCAAGCTCGCCGACGAGATCATCCCCATCAGGACCAAGTCCGGCGAAGTGACCGAGGACGGCATCATCCGCCCCGACACCACCGCCGAGATCCTCGCCGGCCTCAAGCCCGCCTTCTCGAAGGACGGCACCGTCACTGCCGGCACCTCCTCGCCGCTGACCGATGGCGCGAGCGCCGTGCTCGTCACGTCGGAGGAGTTTGCGAAGAAGCACGGCCTCAAGATTCTCGCGAAGATCAAGTCGGTCGGCATCATGGGCTGCGCGCCCGAGACGATGGGCCTCGGCCCGATCGGCGCATCGAGGAAGGCGCTGGAGCGCGCCGGCATCACCGCCGCCGACCTCGACGTGGTGGAGATCAACGAAGCCTTCGCGAGCCAGGCGATCGCCTGCATCCGCGATCTCGGCCTGAAGGAAGAGACGATCAACATCGACGGCGGCGCAATCGCCATCGGCCATCCGCTGGGCGCGACCGGCGCGCGCATCGTCGGCAAGGCGGCGGCGCTGCTGGAGCGCGAGGGTGGAAAGTACGCGCTCGCCACCCAGTGCATCGGCGGCGGTCAGGGCATCGCCACGGTATTGGAGCGCGCATAACCATGGCCGACAGCATCAAGAAAGTCTGCGTCATCGGCTCCGGCACGATGGGCGCGGGCATCGCCGCACAGGTCGCCAATGCGGGCGTGCCGGTGCTCCTGCTGGACATCGTCCCCAAGGACGGGGCCGATCGCGACGCCATCGCCAAGGGTGCGGTCGCCAAGATGCTCAAGACCGATCCGGCGCCCTTCATGTCGAAGCGCGCCGCCAAGCTGGTCGAGACGGGCAATATCGACGATCATCTCGGCCGTGTCGCCGAATGCGACTGGATCGTGGAAGCGATCGTCGAGCGGCTGGACATCAAGCAGTCGCTCTATGCCAAGCTGGAAGAGGTGAAGAAGCCCGGCACCGCCGTCTCCTCCAACACCTCCACCATCCCGCTGGAGAGGCTGGTCGAGGGCCGCTCGGACCAGTTCAAGCGCGACTTCCTCATCACCCACTTCTTCAACCCGCCGCGCTACATGCGGCTCCTGGAGATCGTCACCGGCGCGGCCACCGACGAGGCGCTGGCGCGCAAGGTCGAGGATTTCGCCGACCGCGCGCTGGGCAAGCGGGTGATCCGCGCCAAGGATACGCCGGGCTTCATCGCCAACCGCCTCGGCACCTATTGGCTGGCGATCGCGGTCAACGCGGCGATGGATCTGGGCGTCACCATCGAGGAGGCCGACCAGATCGGCGGCGCGCCGATGGGCGTGCCCAAGACCGGCATCTTCGCGCTGATCGATCTGGTCGGCGTCGACCTGATGCCGCTGCTGTCGAAGAGCCTGTCCTCGACGCTGCCCGAGGGCGATCCCTATTTCGACACGATCCGGCCGATGCCGCTGGTCGACAAGATGATCGCGGACGGCTTCACCGGCCGCAAGGGCAAGGGCGGCTTCTACAAGCTGGAGAAGGGCGCGGACGGCAAGCGCGCCAAGTTCGCGCTCGACCTCGCGACCGGCGAATATCGCCCCGAGAAGAAGCCCGAAAGGCTGCCCGGCAAGGCCGACAAGGATTTGGCCGCGCTCGTCACACTGCCCGGCAAGAGCGGCGACTATGCGTGGACGATCCTCGGCCATGTCCTGTCCTATGCGGCCAAGCTGGTCGGCGAGGCGGCGGACGATATCGTCGCCATCGATGATGCGATGAAGCTCGGCTATAACTGGAAGTTCGGTCCGTTCGAGCTGATCGACAAGCTCGGGCCGGGCAAGCTCGCCGAGCGTCTCGCCGCCGAGGGCCGCCCGGTGCCGGCGCTGCTCAAGGCCGCGGGGACCAACCCCTTCTACCGCGTCGAGAACGGCAAGCGCCAATATCTCGCCGCCGACGGCAGCTATCGCGATGTCGTCCGCGCCGAGGGCGTGGTGCTGCTGGAGGACATCAAGCGCGGCGCCGAGCCGCTGCTCAAGAACGCCTCCGCCTCGCTGTGGGATGTGGGCGACGGCGTCGTCGTGCTGGAGTTCACCAGCAAGATGAACTCCTTCGACGAGGAGATCATCAAGCTCATCCAGCAGGCGATCCCGCTGGTGAAGGCGCAGTTCAAGGCGCTGGTGGTCTATAACGAGGGCTCGAACTTCTCGGCGGGCGCGAATCTCGGCCTCGCGCTCTTCGCGGTCAACATTGCGGCGTGGAGCGAGATCGACAAGCTGATCGCCGGCGGACAGCAGGCGTTCAAGGCGCTCAAATATGCGCCATTCCCGGTGGTCGCGGCGCCGGCGGGGCTGGCGCTCGGCGGCGGGTGCGAGATTTGCCTCAACTCGGATGCCATTCAGGCGCACGCCGAGACGTACATCGGCCTCGTCGAATGCGGTGTCGGCCTCGTGCCGGGCTGGGGCGGCAATGGCGAGATGCTCGACCGCTGGCAGAAGGCCAAGGCGATGCCCAAGGGGCCGATGCCCGCTGTCGCCAAGGTGTTCCAGACCGTCTCGACCGCGACTGTCGCCAAGTCGGCCGCCGAGGCCAAGGAGCATCTCTTCCTCCGCGAAACCGACGGCATCACCATGAACCGCGACCGCCTGCTCGCCGACGCCAAGGCCAAGGCGCTGGCGCTGGTGGACGGCTATGCGCCGCCCGAGCCGCCGGTGTTCAGGCTGCCGGGCGAGAGCGGGCGCGTCGGGCTCGGACTCGCGGTCAAGGACTTCCAGAAGAAGGGGCTCGCCACCGCCTATGACGGCGTCGTCTCCGATCGTCTGGCCGAGGTGCTGACCGGCGGCGAGGCCGATCTCGTCGACACCGTCACCGAGGAGCAGTTGCTGCGTCTGGAGCGCAAGACGTTCCTCGCCAGCGTCAAGGATCCGCGCACGCAGGCCCGTGTCGAGCATATGCTCACCACCGGCAAGCCGCTGCGCAACTGAGAGGGCAAAGACGATGCAGACCTATGACGCGCCGCTGCGCGACATGCGCTTCGTGCTCCACGAGCTGTTCGAGGGCGACGGCTTCGGCGGCCTCAAGGCGCATGAAGAGTTCACCCCTGACCTGCTCGACGCCGTGCTGGAGGAGGCGAACAAGCTCGCCAAGGACGTGCTGCTGCCGCTGAACGCCAGCGGCGATCTCGAAGGGTGTCACTACGAGAATGGCGTCGTCCGCACGCCCAAGGGGTTCAAGGAGGCTTACGACACCTTCCGCGAGGGCGGCTGGACGGCGCTCGCCTCCGATCCGGAGTGGGGCGGGCAGGGGCTGCCCGAGACGGTGAACAAGCTGGTCGAGGAGATGATCTGCTCGACCAACCTCTCGTTCAGCCTCTATCCGGGCCTCACCCACGGCGCCACCACGGCGATCGAGAGCCACGCCACCGACGCGCTCAAGCAGGCCTATCTGCCCAAGATGGTGTCGGGCGAATGGTCGGGGACGATGTGCCTCACCGAGTCGCATTGCGGCACCGACCTCGGCCTGCTCCGCACCAAGGCCGAGCCTCAGGCGGACGGCAGCTATAAGATCACCGGCTCCAAGATCTTCATCTCGGCCGGTGACCATGACCTGACGGCGAACGTCATCCATCTCGTGCTGGCGCGGCTTCCCGATGCGCCCAAGGGCTCCAAGGGCATCTCGCTCTTCATCGTGCCCAAGTTCCTGCCCAAGGAGGATGGCACGCCGGGGCCGTCCAACGGCGTCTCGGTCGCCGCGATCGAGCACAAGATGGGCATGAAGGCGTCCGCCACCTGCCAGATGAATTTCGATGACTCGACCGGCTGGATCGTCGGGGAGGCGAACAAGGGCCTGGCCGCGATGTTCACGATGATGAACACCGAGCGGGTCTCGGTCGGCGTGCAGGGGCTGGGCATCAACGAGATCGCGTACCAGTCGGCGGTGGCCTATGCGAAGGACCGCTTGCAGGGCCGCTCGCTCTCCGGCCCCAAGCGCCCGGACCTGCCGGCCGATCCGATCATCGTCCACCCGGATGTGCGCCGGATGCTGATGACGATGCGCGTCTATGCGGAAGGGTGCCGTGCGCTCGGCCAGTGGTGCGCCCGCGCGCTCGATGCCGAGAAGCATTCGGACGACCCAGCGGTGAAGCAGCGCGCCACCGATTTCATCGCGCTGGTGACCCCGGTGGTGAAGGCGCTGTTCACGGATTTCGGCTCGGAGGCGGCCAATCTCGCGGTCCAGACCTATGGCGGCCATGGCTATATCCGCGAGCATGGCGTCGAGCAGTTCGTCCGCGACAGCCGCATCGCCCAGATCTACGAGGGCACCAACGGCGTGCAGGCGCTCGATCTCGTCGGCCGCAAGCTGCCCGCGAACATGGGGCGGAACCTGCGCCCCTTCTTCCACGCCGTCTCCAACCTGATCGAGGAGATGGGCGCGCCCGAGGACAAGGCGCTCAAGGCCTTCACCGGCGGCCTCCAGCAGGCCTTCGGCGCGCTCCAGCTCTCGACCGGCATGATTGCGCAGAAGGGGTTGAAGGACCCGGAGGAAGCCGGCGCCGCCGCCACCGACTATCTGCGGCTGATGGGTCTGGTGGGCCTCGGCTACACCTTCCTGAAGGCCGCGAAGATCGCCACCGACAGGCTGGCGGCCGGCGCGGGCGAGGATGCGGGCTTCTACAAGGCGAAGCTCGCCACGGCGTCCTTCTTCTTCGATCGCATCCTGCCGCAGGCGACGGCGATGTTCCTCGCCATCAAGTCGGGCAAGCGCTCGCTGATGGCACTGGAGGCCGAGGCCTTCTGATTGTGGGAGCCGCCGCTGCTCAATGCGGGCAGCGGCGGCTCGCCCAGATCAGGATTTCCGCCCAGAAACGCGAATAGCTGGTGGTCCGCAGCGCCCTTCCAGCGCGCGGCCCCCGATGCGAGATGTTGGCCATCACTTCCCCCCGACAGGCCCGAACGTGAACAGCCCTCGCATATAATTCATGATGATGACGGTTTGTGTCTGCCCGTTTCCGATGGTGATGCGGGCCTTGTCGGGCGGCGGCTTGCCGTGGGTGACGGGGGGATTGCCCGCGAAGCCGACGCCGTCGTGCCAGATGCTGAAGCTGCGCTTGTTGTCGCGATCGTGGATCAGCGCCAGCGCATAGGTGCCGGGCGCGGGCGCGCGCAGACACAGCTTCACCGGCCCGCTGGCGAGGGGCGCCTCGACGACGCGGCGGAAGGTCTTGCCGGCGGCCAGCAGATCCTTGTCGCCGGCCAGGAAATCCTTGGGATCGGAGGAATAGAGTTCCAGCCGCAGGACGCCCGTGCGGTCCTTCAGGCCCTCGACACTGACCTCGATGGTCGGGCTGTTGTCGCCGGGGCGGCAGCGGCCTTCGTCGGTGCCGGGCTCCGGCCCGGAGGGGGGCGGCGCGGCGGCCACCGCGAGCAGCGCCGCGAGGAGCAGGCCCACCCGCCGCATCAGGCCTTGCGCGGCCGGCGCGGCCGCATCTCGTTCGCCTGCCACGCGATCAGCGAGGGCAGGCCGATCACGATGTCGCGCGCGCGCTTGATGAGCGACAGCGCCACCGCCGCCTGCGGATCAAGGCCCAGCATCGGCCCCAGGAGCACATAGCCCGCCTCCTGCACGCCGATCGCGCCGGGAATGACGAAGGCGGCGGCGCGGATCGCGAAGATCAGGCTTTCGAGCGCGATCACCCGCCACACCGGGATCGGATCGCCGATCAGCTCCAGCGCCAGCGCGCCGAGCAGCGAGGCCGCCAGCCAGCCGAGCAGGTTGAGCAGGAAGGACATCGCCACCGCACCCCGCCGCCGGTAGATGTCACCGAGTTCGGCATGGAGCTTGTCGAGCGAGATATGCGCGTTGGGCAGCAGATGCCCGGCGAGCGCGCCCGCGAGCTTCAGCATCGGCCGCTGGAGCAGGATGAAGGCGCCCGTCATCGCGATCGTCACGCCCGCGCCGGCCCACGCCAGCGGCGCGACATGATGCTGCGTACCGTCGACCAGCACCGAACCCAGCACGACCAGCCCGAACAGGGTGAACACCACCTGCCCCGCCATCTCGGTGGTGAGATCGACGACCATCGCGGCATAGACGCGCGGACCGGGGAGGCCGGCGCCGGTCAATGTCCGCGCCCCGACGACGAGGCCGCCGACCTGGCTGAAGGGCAGCAGGTCGTTCGCCCCTTCGCGCGCCATCCGCGCCCAGGTGAAGAGCGGCCATTGGCGCAGCGGCTGTCCCGGCATCGAGGCGAGCCACGCCGCGCCGAGGATGGCGGAGAGCCCGAGGCTGCCGAGGCAGAAGAGCGCGAAGCCACCGCTCCCCATGCGCAGCGCGGCATGGGCGAGCGCGGCGAAGCCGACCGAGCCGATCGCCCAGATGGCGGCGCCGAGGCCGGCGAGGGTCGCCAGCGCGATCGGCCAGCGGAGATGGGACGTCACGGGGATTTCGGGCCTTTCGTGAAGCGCGGCACGGCTTTGCTCATGCCGCCATATTCCGCCGCGCCTGTACCTCGGCGAAACGACAGAGTTGGATGTCGCGCCCCGCCACGACGGCGCGGACGCCGGGATCGAGCAGCGCGGCGAGTTCGGCGCGATAGGCATAGCCCGGCGCGGAGCCCGGATATTCGTCCGAGGTGGCAGGGTGGCAGTAGAGTTCGGAAACGCCGTCCGGCAGCCGCTCGACTAGGGTGCGGACCCGCTCGGTCGTCATATGCCCGCTCCAGGCGAGGCCGAGCACGCGATCCGGCACCACCAGCCCGGCGGCGCGGAAGCGGCGGGCGACGCTCTTCGCATAGGGTCCGGCGATGCGGCCGACGAGCGTCTGCGGCGTGGGCTCGATCGCGGCGATCATCTCCAGCGGCTCGACCGGCGCGCGGGCGGCGGCAAGCCCGTAGCGGCGGCCGACCGAGAGGATCAGGCCTGCGATCGTCGGGTGCAGGTGGAAATGCTTGTGCGCGTTGACATGGTCGAGCGGGAGCCCGGTCGCATGGAAGGCGGCGAACTGCGCCTCGATCTCGGCCGCAAGCTGGCGGCGGACGGACGGACGGAAGAAGAAATTGACGCCCGCCAGCGCCATGTTGGTGCGGAAATGGCCGGTCTCGTCGACGAGGTCCGGAACCTCGGCGACGGGCAGCATCGGTCGCCCCTCGACCAGCACGAGGTGCAGTCCCACGCCGAGCGTCGGCAGCCGCTTCGCGCGCTGGACGGCATCGGCGGCGGCATCGCCCGCCACCATCAGCGAGGCGGCGGTGAGGATGCCCTGCGTATGCGCCTGCTCGACCGCCTCGTTGACGGCGAGCGATGCCCCGAAATCATCGGAGGTGACGATGAGGCGCTTCACTTCCTTCCTCCCCGGAACGGGGAGGGGGACCATGCGAAGCATGGTGGAGGGGCAGGCGCCACGGAGCCCAAGCAGACCCCTCCACCGGCCTGCGGCCGGTCCCCCTCCCCGAGCGGAGCCCGGGGAGGATGGAAGGTCACGCAGCCTTCTTCCGATTGTGGAGGAAGGAGAAGAACTCCATGCCTTCGCGCAGGCGGCGCTTCATCATATCCCAGTCGCGCAGCATCTCGCCGACCATCGCGCCCATCTTGCGCGGGCGGAAGTAGAAGCGCTTGTAGAACTCCTCCACCTTGTCGAAGATCACCTCCGACGAGAGGTGCGGGTAGCTGAGCTGCGCGATCTGCGTGCCGCCGTCGGTCAACAGATGGTCGCTACCGTCGAACCACTTGTTCTCGACCGCCTGATTATACAGGAACGTCCCCGGATAGGGCGCCGCCAGCGACACCTGAATGGTGTGCGGGTTGATCTCGATCGCGTACTTGATCGTCTCCTCGATCGTCTCCAGCGTTTCGCCGGGGAGGCCGAGGATGAAGGTGCCGTGGATCGTCAGGCCGAGCGCGTGCGCGTCCTTGGTGAACTGGCGCGCGACATCGACGCGCAGGCCCTTCTTGATGTTGTGCAGGATCTTCTGGTTGCCGCTCTCATAGCCGACGAGCAGAACACGGCAGCCGCCTTCCTTCATCGCCTTGAGCACCGGCTGCGGCACGTTCGCCTTGGCGTTGCAGCCCCACGTGACCGGGAAGCCCGGCTTGCCGAAACCGAGCTTCTTCAGCTCGCCCGACAGCTCGACGACGAACTCATGCGCGTCGGCCAGCGTGTCGTCGTCGAAGAAGATCTCCTTGATCTCGGGCATTTCCTTGAGGATGTACTGGACCTCCTCGATCACCTTGCCGACGGTGCGGTGGCGATAATTGTGCCCGCTGATCGTCTGCGGCCAGAGGCAGAAGGTGCAGCGGCTCTTGCAGCCGCGGCCCGTGTAGAACGAGACATAGGGGTGGCGCTGATAGCCGCCATAGTACTTCAGCAAGTCGAGGTCGCGGCGGTAGATCGGCGAGACCATGGGCAGCACGTCCATGTCCTCGATCTGCGCGCGGTCCTTGTTGCGCACGATCTGGCCGTCGGGCGTGCGCCAGGTGATGCCGTCGATCTCCGCCAGCGGGCGGCCTTCGGCGAGCTCCACGCAGGTGAAGTCATATTCCTCGCGGCAGACGAAATCGAGCGCTTCGCAAGCCTCGAGGCTCTTCTGGTCCTCGATCATCACCTTGGCGCCGACCATGCCGACCAGCGCCTCGGGATTGCGCTCCTTGATCAGCTCGGCGGTGCGCATGTCCTGGTTGAAGCTCGGCGTCGAGGTGTGGAGGATGATGAGATCCTTGTCGTCCACCTCATGCTTGATGTCGTCCCAGCTCTGGTCCTGCGCGGGGGCGTCGATCAGGCGCGAGCCCTCGATCATCGCGGCCGGCTGGGCGATCCAGGTCGGATACCAGAAGGATTTGACCTCGCGCTTCATCTGGTAGCGGGCACCGGCGCCGCCGTCATAGCCGTCGAACGAGGGGCCCTGCATGAACAGAGTGCGCAGCGTCATGGGTATCGAGTCTCCGTCTCGGCCGTCATGCGGCCGTCATCGGCCATATGAAGCCGGCTGCCGCGCCAATCAACACGGCGGGTGAAAAAGGCCCCGAGATAGAGGCCGAATGACAACAGGTCGCGGGCCGGCAGCCACCAGAGCGGCGCGGTGCGACGGCCCACCCCATAGTCGATCCGTGCCGCAAGTGCGAGCCGGGAGAGAAGGGCTGCGACGAGCACCCACCAGCCGGCCCCCGCGATCACCGCCAGCAGCGCGAAGGCGGTGGGGTAGGTGACGACGCTGCCCGCATAGCCGGCCGGGTCGAGCATCCGGACGGTCGCGTTCCAGCGCAGCTCATGGGCGACGAGCTCGGCGAGACTCGTCTCGGTGGAGCCGTGAGTCACGATCATCGGGGGTACGACGACGGAGAGTCCCGCCTCACGCACCGCTGCGCCGATCGCATGGTCGTCGGCGAGCAGATCCTTGAAGCGCGCGAACCCGCCGATGGCGTCGAGCGTCTCGCGGCGGATCGCGATGGTCGAGCCCATGCAGGGGTGCGCCATGCCGGTGGCGAGGCCGATCATCACGCTCGGCAGGAAACCCCACGAGATTCCGGCGGCGGCGAACTTCGACCAGCCGCCGGCGTCGCCGCGCCCGGCGTAGAGGAGAGTGACTGCGCCGACGCCCGGTTTCGCCATCTCGGCGGTGATGCGGGCGGCATAGTCGCGGGACACCGCCATGTCGCTGTCCGAAAGGATCAGGAGGGGGGCGGTTTCTGTGCTCATCATATTGATGATGTTGGATATTTTGCCGTTGGAGCCGGCCCGGCGGTCATCGGCCACCAGTGTCAACTTCGTCAACTTCGCCTGCATCCCCCGCACGACGTCGGCGGCGGGATCGGTGGGATCGGCGATCCCGCACACCATGTCGATCGACGCGGGATAGTCCTGATCGAGGAAGCCCCGAAGCTTCTCCTCCAGCATCGGCTCCGGCCCGTGGAGCGGCTTCAGCATCGTGATCGAGGGCGCGTCGGCTGGCGCCTCGGCGGGGCCATGCGGCCGCCAACGTCCGGCCAAGGCCGTGGCGGCGAGCGTGTAGGCGACCCCGATCATGGCGACGAACGCTAGGGCCATCGAGATGAAGCCGGGCACACCAAATCCTTAAACGCGCGTCATGATGGGCGCTTCTCGCTTTCCAAATGCCTCCGCCGCCGCCTAGAAGCCAGCCCCGATGGCAAATGGTGAAACGATCCTCGTAACCGGCGTGTCGGGCTTCGTCGGCGCGGCGGTGGCGCGCGTGATGGCGGCCGAAGGCTGGCGCGTGCGCGGCCTCGCAAGGGCGACAAGCCCCGCGACCAACCTCCAGAACTTCCCCGGCGAGATCGTCCGCGGCGACATGCTCGACCGCGCCTCGATCGAGCGCGCGCTGGAGGGCTGCACGGCGCTCGCCCATGTCGCGGCCGACTATCGCCTCTGGGCGCCCGACCCTGAAGAAATCGTCCGCCACAATCGCGAAGGCACGCGCGCCGTGATGGAAGCAGCGCTGGCGGCGGGCGTGAAGCGCATCGTCTACACGAGCAGCGTCGCCACCATCGCGCCTCTGGACGGCGGCGCTGCGGGCGAGGACCGGCCGCTCACCGAGCAGACCGCGATCGGCGCCTACAAGCGGTCCAAGGTGGTCGCCGAGCGGCTGGTCGAGCAGATGGTGGCCGAGCAGGGCCTGCCCGCCGTCATCGTCAATCCCTCGACCCCGATCGGCCCGCGCGACGTGAAGCCGACGCCCACGGGGCGCATCCTCGTCGAGGCGGCGACCGGCAAGATCCCGGCCTTCGTCGATACGGGGCTCAACCTCGTCCATGTCGACGATGTGGCGCGGGGGCATCTGCTGGCGTTGGAGAAAGGCGTGCCGGGTCGTCGCTACATCCTCGGCGGGGAGGATGTGTCGTTGCAGGAGATGCTGGCCGAGGTCGCGCGCCTCGTCGGACGCAAGCCGCCGACCATCCGCCTGCCGCGCCTGCCGCTGATGCCGCTGGCGGTGGTGTCCGAGGCGTGGGGGCGGGTGACGGGACGCGAGCCGATGCTCACCCGCGATGCGCTGCGCATGGCGAAATACCGCATGTTCTTCAGCTCGGAGCGGGCGAAGGCCGAACTCGGCTATACCGCCCGGCCGTGGCAGGCGGCAGTGGCGGATGCGATCGGCTGGTTCCGGCAGGAAGGCATGATCGGATGATGCTGATCGGCCTTCTGTCGCTGCTTGTCTGGCTGGGGATGCTCGTCTTCCGCGACGGCTTCTGGCTGGCGCGCGACACCGATGCGGGCATGGCGCCGGCCCCCGCCCACTGGCCGAGCGTCACCGCGGTCGTCCCCGCGCGCGACGAGGCGGCGGTGATCGGGCAGGCGATCGGCTCGCTGATCGCGCAGGACTATCCGGGCGCGTTCCGCATCGTGCTGGTCGACGACGGCAGCAGCGACGGCACTGCCCAGATCGCCCGCGGGGCGGCGGCGAGGCTGGGCTCCGATCGGCTGACCGTGATCGCGGGCTCGCCCCCGCCCGCCGGCTGGACGGGCAAGCTCTGGGCGATGCGCAATGGCATCGAGCAGGCAGGCACCGCGCCCGACTATCTCTGGCTCACTGACGCCGACATCGCGCACCGGCCCGACACGCTCCGCTCGCTGGTCGCGCGGAGCGAGGCGGAGGGCCTCGTGCTCAACTCGCTGATGGCGGAGCTGCTCTGCTCCACCTTCGCCGAGAAGGCGTTGATCCCGGCCTTCGTCTTCTTCTTCCAGATGCTCTACCCCTTCGCCCGCGTGAACCGCCCGGCTGCGAAGATGGCGGCGGCGGCGGGTGGCTGCATGTTGGTGAGGCGTCAGGCTTTGACGGACGCTGGCGGCGTCGCGATGATCGCCGATGCGATCATCGATGATTGCGCGATGGGCGCGACCATGAAGCGGCAGGGGCCGATCCGCCTCTCGCTCACGCGGCGCTCGGCGAGCATCCGGCCTTATGGCGGATGGCGCGAGGTCGGCATGATGATCGCGCGTTCGGCCTATGCGCAGCTCGGTTACTCGCCGTGGCTGTTGATCGGCACGCTGATCGGCATGGGGCTGGTCTATATCGCGCCGCCGCTGCTGGCGCTGTTCGGGCATGGCGGGGCGCAACTCGCAGGTGCTGCGGCGTGGCTCGCCATGGCCGTTTGTTTCCAGCCGATGCTGCGCTTCTATCGCCGGTCGCCCTTGTGGGGGCTTGCGCTGCCCCTGATCGGCATGTTCTACGCCGGCGCGACCTGGTTCTCCGCCTGGCGTCACTGGCAGGGACGCGGCGGCATGTGGAAGGGACGGGCGCAGGCCCGGATGCAGCAATGACCGCTTCGACCGCCGCCGACCTCGCCTCGGGCAAGGGCCACACCGACGAGAATTTCCCCGTCGCCTCGGTGCTGATCGCTCCGCAATATCGCGCGCCGGTGATGGCGTACTACCGATTCGCGCGGCTGGCCGACGACATTGCCGATCATGAGACCGCGACGCCGGCCGAGAAGCTCGCCCGGCTGGAGGCGATGCGCGCCGGCATCACCGGCGAATCCGACGCCGAGCCGAGCGCGGTGGCGTTGCGCGAGGTGATGGCCGAGCGCGGGCTCGATTCCGTCCACGCGCTCGACCTGCTGGAAGCCTTCCGCCGCGACGTCACCAAGCTGCGCTATGAGAGCTGGGACGATCTGATGGACTATTGCCGCTATTCGGCGATGCCGGTCGGCCGCTTCGTGCTCGACGTGCATGGCGAGAGCCGCGCGACCTGGGCCCAGAACGATGCGCTCTGCGCGGCGTTGCAGATCATCAACCACCTCCAGGATTGCGGGAAGGATTTCCGTACCATCGACCGGGTCTATCTGCCCCAGGATCTGATGAAGGCGGCTGGCGTGAAGGTCGAGGAACTGGGCGCGGATCGGGCTTCCCCGGCGCTCCAGCAGCTCCTCTCGGCGTTGGCCGAACGTTGCCAGCATCTGCTGGCGGAGTCGGCCCCCTTCGCGCGCTCGATCCGCGATCGGCGGCTCGGGGTCGAGGTGGCGGTGATCCAGCGCCTCGCCGTCAGCCTCTCCGCGCGCCTGCGCCGCCGCGATCCGCTCAGCGAGCGCGTCCATCATGGCAAGGCGGAGGCGCTGTTCCTCGCGTCGGGTGCGGCGCTAGGACGGCTGGTGGCGTTCTGATGGCCACGCAGACACAGCCCGCCGCCGCCGGCTCCTCCTTCTACGCCGGCATGAAGGTGCTCCCCAAGGCGGAGCGTGAGGCGATGTATGCGGTCTATGATTTCTGCCGCATCGTCGACGACATCGCCGACGATCAGCAGGGCGATCCGGCCAGCCGCGCGGTGGCGCTGGACCGCTGGCGGACCGATCTCGACAGCCTCTATGCGGGCGGCGATCCGGGCGTGGCGGCGATGCTGGTGCCGCATGTCCGCGCCTTCGGCCTCAAGCGCGCCGATTTCGAGGCGGTGATCGACGGCATGGCGATGGACCTCGCGCGCGACATCCGCTTCCCGGCGATGGACGAGCTCGATCTCTATTGCGACCGGGTGGCGTCGGCCGTCGGGCGGCTCTCGGTGCGCATCTTCGGCATGGACGAGACGCCGGGCATAGACCTGTCGCACCATCTCGGCCGCGCGCTCCAACTCACCAACATCCTGCGCGACATCGACGAGGATGCGGGCATCGGCCGCGCCTATCTCCCGCGCGAGGCGGTCGAGGCGCAGGGTATCGCGATCGGTGCCGACATTGTGGCCGTCATCAATGATCCCCGTATCGACGGTGCGGCGCGCATCGTCGCGGAGCGGGCCAAGCTGCATTATGCCGAGGCGCACCATATTCTTAGTCTCCGCCCGCGCGGCCATCTGATCGCGCCGCGGCTGATGGAGGCGGCTTACTCCGAGCTGCTCCGCCGGATGCTCAAGGCGGGCTGGACCGCGCCGCGTGCCCGCGTCCGCCACAACCGGCTGGCGCTCGCCTGGACCCTGATCCGGCTGCGGCTCGGGCGGTGAGGCGGGCGCATGTCGTAGGCGCGGGGCTGGCGGGGCTGTCCGCCGCCGTCGCGCTGACCGAGGCCGGGTTCGCCGTCACGTTGAGCGACGCTGCGCGACAAGCGGGCGGCCGCTGCCGCTCCTATCGTGATCCGCAGCTTGGGCTGGTGATCGACAACGGCAACCACCTCGTCCTCTCGGGCAATCACACCGTCCGCGACTATCTGGCGAAGATCGGCGCGGGGGACCGGCTCGCCGGGCCGGGCGAGGCGCGCTTTCCCTATATGGACGTGGTCTCGGGCAGGCGCTGGGAGCTGCGTCCCAATAGCGGGCCGCTGCCATGGTGGATTCTCGCCGGAAACCGCCGCGTGCCGGGGACGAAGCCGGGCGACTATCTTGCGCTCGCCAAGCTGCTCAAGGCGCGGCCCGATCAGCGTATCCGCGATGTGCTGCCGACGGAAGGCCCGCTCTGGGAAGGCTTCCTCGTGAACTTCCTTGTCTCGGCGCTGAACACGCCGGCGGCGGAAGGATCGGCCGCGCTGGTCGGCGCGGTGGTGCGCGAGACGCTGGCGAAGGGTGGTGCGGCCTGCTTGCCCCTCGTCGCCGAGCCGACGCTGGCCGCTGCCTTCGTCGAGCCCGCGCTGGCGTGGCTGGAGGCGCGGGGCGCCACGATCCGGCTCGGCCGCCGGCTGCGCGCGGTGGGGTGGGACGAGCGGCGCGTCGCCGCGCTCGACTTCGCCGATGGCCGTGAGGATGTCGCGCCCGGGGAGCCGGTGATCCTCGCGGTGCCGGCATGGGTCGCGGCCGATCTGATCGCCGGCCTTACGGTCCCCGATCAGCATAATGCCATCGTCAACGCCCACTTCCTCCATCCCGCACCGCAGGGCGCCGCGCCCATCACCGGCGTGATCGGGGGGACGGCGGAGTGGGTGTTTGCTTTCCCCGACCGGCTCTCGACCACCACCAGCGCGGGCGACCACCTCCTCGACGAGGATCGCGAGGCGCTGGCGGCCCGGCTCTGGGCGGATGTCGCAAAGGTCCACGACCTCTCCGCAAGCCTCCCCCGCTGGCAGCTGGTCGTCGAGAAACGCGCCACGTTCGCGGCCACGCCCAAGCAGGATCGCCGCCGTCCCTGCGCCCAAACGAAATGGGACAACCTGTTCCTGGCTGGCGACTGGACGAAAACCGGGCTACCGGCAACCATCGAAGGCGCGCTCCGGTCCGGATGGACGGCGGCCGCGCTTGCCCACAGGATGGAGACCGGAACTGTTGCGTGCTGACGACCTTGCCGAAGGACTGCCTACCGATCCGCTCGACAGCGTCGAGGCGGCGATCGGCCGTGCCGCCGAGGCCCTGACCAAGGCCCAGCGCGAGGACGGCCACTGGGTGTTCGAGCTGGAGGCCGACGCCACCATCCCGTCCGAATATATCCTGCTGCGCCATTATCTCGGCGAGCCCGACGATCTGGAGCTGGAGGCCGCGATCGGCCGCTATCTGCGCCGCATCCAGGGATCGCATGGCGGCTGGCCGCTCTATCAGGACGGCGCGTTCGACATCTCGGCGACGGTGAAGGCATACTACGCGCTCAAGATGATCGGCGACGACATCGACGCGCCGCACATGGCGCGCGCTCGGGCCGAGATCCTGAAGCGGGGCGGGGCGGGGGCTTCCAACGTCTTCACGCGCATCCAGCTCGCGCTGTTCGGGGCGGGCAAGTGGAGCGTGATCCCGGAGATGCCGGTCGAGCTGATCCTCGCGCCCAAGAATTTCCCGATCAACCTCTATCGCATGTCCTATTGGGCGCGCACCGTGATCGTGCCGCTGCTCGTGCTGGCGGCGAAGCGTCCGGTCGCGAAGAACCCGCGCGGCGTGAAGGTGGACGAGCTTTACGCACCCGGTCGCCACATCCTGAAGCGCGCGCTGCCGGGCAAGTGGGTGTGGGAGACGGGCTTCGGCGCGCTCGACATCGTGCTGAAGCGCGGCCGTCGCTTCTGGCCGAAGAAGCTCCGCCAGAAGGCAATCCAGGCCTGCGTGGATTTTGTGGTCGAGCGGCTGAACGGCGAGGACGGGCTCGGCGCCATCTACCCGGCGATGGCGAACAGCGTGATGATGTTCGATGCGCTCGGCTACGCGCCCGATCATCCCCACCGGGCGATCGCGCGGGAGTCGGTCGAGAAGCTGCTCGTCCGCCGCGAGGATGGCGAGGTCTATTGCCAGCCGTGCGTCTCGCCGGTGTGGGACACCGCACTCGCGGCGCACGCGATGCTGGAGGCGGGCGGTGAGGCGGCCGAGGCGTCGGCGGTGCGCGGGCTCGACTGGCTCAAGCCCCGCCAGATCCTCGATGTGAAGGGCGACTGGCAGGAGACGCGCCCCGATGTCCGCCCCGGCGGCTGGGCCTTCCAGTACGGCAACGATCATTACCCGGACCTCGACGACACCGCCGTAGTGGTGATGGCGATGGACCGCGCGCGGCCGACGCTCGGCGACCGCTATGACGAGGCGATCGAGCGCGGTGTCGAGTGGAATGTCGGCCTCCAGAGCAAGGACGGCGGCTACGCGGCCTTCGACGCCGACAACATGCATTTCTACCTGAACGACATCCCGTTTGCCGATCATGGCGCGCTGCTCGATCCGCCGACCGCCGACGTGACCGCGCGCGTCGTGTCGATGCTGGCGCAGGTCGGCGAGCCGCTCGACAGCCCGCGCATGGTGGCGGCGCTCGACTGGCTGAAGCGTGATCAGCATGCCGAGGGGAGCTGGTGGGGCCGCTGGGGCGTCAATTATATCTACGGGACGTGGTCGGTGCTGTGCGCGCTGAACGCGGCCGGGATCGATCCGGCCAACCAGATGATCCGCCGCGCCGTGCGCTGGCTGGTGCAGATCCAGAACAGCGACGGCGGCTGGGGCGAGAGCTGCGACAGCTATGATCTCGCGCGGAAGGGCCATGAGCCGGCGCCCTCCAACGCCTCGCAGACGGCCTGGGCGCTGCTCGGGCTCATGGCGGCGGGCGAGGTCGACCATCCGGCGGTCGGGCGCGGCGTGGCGTGGCTGGAGCGCCACCAGGCCGACGACGGGCTGTGGGGGCAGGAGCATTATACGGGCGGCGGTTTCCCGCGCGTCTTCTATCTCCGCTACCACGGCTATCCGAAATATTTCCCGCTGTGGGCGCTCGCCCGCTATCGCAACCTCAAGCGCGGCAACACGCGGCGCGTATCCTACGGCATGTGATGATCCTGATCGCGACAGGCATGAAGCGCGAGGCCAAGGCCTTGAAGCGCGAGGGGGTTCAGGTCGTCGCAGGCGGCACCGATCCGGTGCGGCTGGAGGCCGAGCTGGAGGCGGGCGTCGCGGCAGGGGCCACGGCGATCCTGTCGATGGGTCTGGCCGGCGCGCTGGCACCCCGAATGGAAGTGGGTGACTGGGTGGTCGGCACCATTTCGCCGTCCGGCATGGAGCGGCGCGAATGGAGCGTCGGCGCCGGCGCCACCAAGCGCGAGCACAAGCCGCTCGGACAGGCCCCTTCGCGCAAGACCGAGGCGTCCAGGGCGTGGATCAATCGTGTCGCGGCGGTGCTGCCGGGCGCGATCGTCGGGCGCATCCATGCGGACGGCGACATGGTGGTGACGGCGCGGCAGAAGGAGGATCTGCACTTCTCCACGCGCGCCTGCGCCTGCGACATGGAGAGCCACATCGCAGCCCGTGTGGCCGAGCGGCACAATCTGCCCTTCGTGGTCGCCCGTGTGATCTCGGACGCCGCCGACCGTACGCTGCCGAGAGCGGCGCAGGTGGCGATGGGGCCGGACGGCGGGGTTCGGATCGGGGCGGTGCTGCTCGCGATCCTGACGCGGCCGTGGCAGCTCCCCGCGCTGATCGGCGTCGCGATGGACGCCGACCGCGCGATGCGGAAATTAGTCCGCGGTTACAACATGCTTGGACGCGCCGGGTTTGTTCTTGGCGATCAGCGCTAGCTCGCGCTCGACATGGCTTGAATAGACGTCCTCGGCCGGGCGCGCCGTGCTGAGGTCGATATCCTGCGCCATCGGGCCGGTGGTGCGGATGCCCTTGCGGCCGGCGTTGAACATCTTGAGCGGGTGACGGATCGCGTCGGTCGCAGCCGTGCCTTCGAAGCCGCAATGGACCATGCAGTTCGAGCACTTCTCGTACTTGCCGACGCCGAACTTCTCCCATTCGGTGCCTTCCATCAGCTCGGAGAAGGTCTTCACATAGCCTTCGCCGACGAGGTAGCACGGCTTCTGCCAGCCGAAGACGGTGCGCAGCGGCATCGACCAGGGCGTGCACTGGTAGCTCTGGTTGCCGGCGAGGAAGTCGAGGAACAGCGGCGAGTTGGTGAACGCCCAGTTCTTCGCCCCGTTGCCGCGCGAGAAGACGTCGCGGAAGAACTTCTTGGTGCGCTCGCGGGTGAGGAAATGCTCCTGATCCGAGGCGCGCTCATAGGCGTAGCCCGGCGAGAGCGTGATCTCGACGTCGAGGCGCTTCATCTCGTCGAAGAAGGCGGCGAGGCGGGCCGGATCGGCGCCGTCGAACACCGTGCAGTTGACCTGCACGCGGAAGCCCTTGGACTTGGCCATCTCGATCGCCTCGACCGCGACCTCATAGGTGCCCGCCTGATCGACCGCATGGTCGTGCATCGCCTTGTCGCCATCGAGATGGATCGACCAGGTGAAGAACTTGTGCGGCTTGTAGTCGTCGATCTTCTTCTTGAGCAGCAGCGCGTTGGTGCACAGGATGACGAGCTTCTTCTTCGCCAGATAGCCCTCGACGATCTTGGGCATCTCGCGGTGGAGCAGCGGCTCGCCGCCCGCGATCGAGACGGCGGGGGCGCCGCATTCGTCGATCGCGTCCATGCACTGCTGGAAGCTCAGGCGCTGGTTCAGGATCGCGTCCGGATAGTCGATCTTGCCGCAGCCGGGGCAGGCGAGATTGCAGCGCAGCAGCGGCTCCAGCATCAGCACGAGCGGATATTTGCCGCCCTTGATGTGCTGCTTGACGGTGTAGGCGCCGATGCGCGCGGTGACGGCGAGGGGGAGGCCCATATTAAGTCCTTAGGCTACGCGAGCGCGCTGGGGCAGGCGATCGAGCGCCGGCGGCAGGCGGAACTGCACATTCTCTTCGAGGCCGTCGAGGGTCTCGACGGTGACGGAGGTGACCGCGCGGATCGCGGCGATGACGCTCTGCACCAGCTCTTCCGGGGCCGAGGCGCCGGCGGTGAGGCCGATCGTCTCGACGCCCTCCAGCCAGCGCGGATCGAGCTGCGACCCGTCGGCGACGAGGAAGCTGGGCTTGCCCATCTCCTCGCCGATTTCGCGCAGGCGGTTGGAGTTGGAGCTGTTCGGGCTGCCGACGACGAGCAGCATGTCCGCATGTTCGCACAGCTCGCGCACCGCCGACTGGCGGTTCTGCGTGGCGTAGCAGATGTCGGCCGTGTCCGGGCCGGTGACGTCGGAGAAGCGGGCGGTCAGCGCCCCGATGATCGCGCGGGTGTCGTCGACCGAGAGCGTGGTCTGCGTGATGTAGGCGATCGGCGCGTCGAGCGCGAGCGGCAGGCTCTCGACCTCCTCGGGCGTGCCGACGAGATGGACCTCGCCGTCGATCTGGCCGAGCGTGCCCTCCACTTCCGGATGGCCGGCATGGCCGATCAGGACCAGCGTGCGCCCCGCCTGAACATAGCGCCGGCCCTGGATATGCACCTTGCTCACCAGCGGGCAGGTCGCGTCGATCACGGGCAGCCCGCGCGCTTCGGCGTCCGCCTGCACGGTGCGGCTCACGCCATGCGCGGAGAAGATGGTGACGGCGCCGGTCGGCACCTCGTTCAGCTCCTCGACGAACACGGCGCCCTTGGCCTTCAATGTGTCGACCACATGACGGTTGTGAACGATTTCATGACGGACATAAACGGGCGCCCCCACCCGATCCAGCGCCTGATCCACGATGTCGATCGCGCGGATGACGCCTGCGCAAAAGCCACGGGGTTGGGCGAGAAGCACCTTTACCATCAATATCTCCAGGCGGGTATGGCGCGCACACATAGTCGCTTCGCCGCATCGGCGAAAGGTCACAGCATGCAACCTTTCGGCTCGACCCTTGTTCAGAGCCGGTTATGACGCCATCCGCGATGAAGCTGCGCTGACCAAAGGATGACGACCGTGACATACAAGACACGCATGGCCGCCGCGCTGGCGCTGATGGCGATCCCGGCTGTGGCGCAGGCGGAGCCCGGCGATTCGGCGGGACGGATCGGGGCTTATAACGATGCCGTGATCTCCGTCATGAAAGCGAAGCTGCCGCTTGCCGGCCGCGCCGATCGCTTCGAGACGATCGTGAAGGCCTATTACGACATGCCCGGAATTGCGGCGCTGGTGGCGGGGCCGGCTTGGGCGAGCGCGTCGGCGGCGGACAAGGCGGCGGCGATTCAGGCGCTGACCCGGCATTCGGCGGTGTCGCTGGCGCGCAACTTCACCAGCTATTCGGGCGAGAAATTCTTGGTCGACCCCAAGGTGATCGAGCGCGGGCCGGATCGGGTGGTGAAGGTGACGATCGGCACCGACACGCTCTTCTACCGGATGCGCCAGTCGGCCGGCCAGTGGAAGATCGTCGACGTGATCTCGAGCGGCGTCTCCAACCTCGCGCTCCAGCGGGCCGATCTGGCGTCGACCATCCAGAAGGGCGGCCTCTCCGCGATGGCGAAGCGGCTCGGCCAGCTCGACGCGGTGAAATAAGCTTCCGGGGGGACGTCAGGCGCGGCGTTCGCGCTTGTTGTCCCCCAGCAGCGCCGGCTCGAAGATCAGCGCGCAGACCAGCGTCCAGGCGAGCGAGATCATCAGGATCTTGCCCATGCTGGCGGTGCCCGGATGGCGCGACAGCCAGAGCGATCCGAACGCGCTCCCTGTCGCCAGCGCCGAGAAGAACACGGCGCGGGCGAGCGGCGACTGGATGAGATCGCTCGCCCCGCTCCGCCACGCCATCACGAAATAGATGTGGAAGGCGACGCCCACCCCGAACAGCAGCGGGAAGGCGATGATGTTGGCGAAGTTGATCGGCTGGCCGATCAGCACGCACGTCCCGAGCGTCAGGAAGCCTGACAGCACCACCGGCGCCAGCGTGAACGCCACCTCGCGTATATCGCGCAGCACCGCATAGAGCAGCAGGCTCACCGCGAGCAGCGCCAGCAGCCCCGCCTCGACAAAGGCCATGGCGACGGTGTGCGCGGCGGCCTGCGTCGAGACGGCCGTGCCGGTCGCCGAAGGCGCGACATGGCGGACGGCGCGGACGAAGGCGGCGAGCGCCGGTCCACTGCGATCGGTGCCCGCGGCGACGAGCTGGACGCGGGCCTGCCCATCCTTCGCGATCCAGTCCTGCCTGATCTCGGGCGGGAGGGTGTCGACCGTCACCGGCTGGGCGGCGAGCGCCGAGCGCATCTGGTCGAGCATCGTGTTCAGCGGCGGCACCAGCATCGCGGTCGCCGCGGTGCGGGTTGTCTCCGGGGCGCTGGCGAGGCGCTGGAAGGCATCGGCGAGGTGGCGGGCGTCGGCGTCCGCGCGGGTCTGGCCGGTGGCGGCGGTCCGCAGGCCATCGGCGGTGTGGCGCAGCGCCGCGACCGTCTCGGCATCGCCGGGCGGTGCGGCGGGCGCGAAGGGGTTGAGCGTGAAGTCCAGCAGCGCCGAGGCATTGCCGATCAGGGCGAGCTTGGGTTCCTGATCCTCGGGCACGAAGCTCGCCGCGGTGACGGCGTGGCCGACCTCGGGGAGCTTGGAGAGCGTGTCCGACAGCGCCTGCGCGTGCGTCAGGTCGGTGGCGAGGATGTCGATCGTGTTGGGGTCGCGATCGGGATCGTGGACCAGATCGGAGAGAGTCGCCATCGCCTCGCCGTTGGGATTGCGCAGGTGAAGCGGGTTGAAGTCGAAATGGACGAAGGCGAGGCTGGCGATGCTCGCCACCATCGACACGCCGAACACACCCAGCACGCGCCTGCGGCGGCGCATCAGGAAGGCGTCGACCGGCGCGAGGCTGGGGTTGCCCAGCTCTGCCTGCGGATGCCCCGGCTTGAGCAGCATCAGCAGCGCGGGGAGTAACGTCACCGACAGCGCCAGCGCCACGACCATGCCGAGGCCGGCGATCACGCCCAGCTCCGCGATGCCGACATAGGCGGTCGGCAGGAAGGCCATGAAGCCGAGGCACACCGCGCCCGCCGCCAGCAGCAGCGGCGCGCCGAGCGCGCGGGCGGCGGCGCACATCGCGGCGGCATGGTCCTCATGCTCCAGCCGCTCGGCCTGGAAGCGCACGCCGAGCTGAATGCCGAAATCGACGCCGAGCCCGACGAAGAGCGGGATGAAGGCCACCGAGATCAGGTTGAGCTGCCCCACGGCGGCGAGGCCGATGGCGGTGGTGACGACGAGGCCCGCGATCGTGGTGACGAGGATCGTGCCGACGATCTTCCACGAGCGCACCGCCAGCCGGAGCGTCAGCAGCATCGCCGCGACCATCACCGCGCCAACCAGCCACGCATGGTCGGCGAGGCTGGCGAACTCCTCGTCGGCGAGCGGCACCGAGCCGGTGAGGCGGATCGTCACGCCATGCGCGGGGTCGAGGCCGAGCCCGGCCGCCGCCGCGCGCACCGCGTTGGTGGCCGGCTCGCCCGGCATCAGCGAACCATAATCGAGCACCGGCGTCGCCAACACGAGGCGACGTTTCGGTGCGGCGAGCGAACCCTTGTCGCTGCCAAACAGCGCCTGCCACGAGAAGAAGGCCGGCTTGCCCTTCGCCTGCGTGTCGAGCGCGTCGGCCAGCGCCGCCATCGGCCGGTCGATCTGGGCGAGCGTCGCATCGCCGCGCGCGACGCCTTGCAGCATCGTATCGAGCGCACCCGCCACGCCACGCAGCGAGGGATCAGCGGCGAGCGGCCCGAGGAAGGGCTGGGCGTCGATCATCTGCTTGGTCGCGGCGGCGACATCCGCCTCGCTGCCGAACAGCAGGCCCTCGCGCGCGAAGAAATCGCCGCCGTCCGGGCGGGTGACGCGGCGGAAATGGGCGGGGTCGGCGGCCATCTTCGCGGCGAGGCCGGCGGCGGCGCGCTCGGCCAGCTCGGGCGTCCGGCCGTCGATCACCACCAGCACGGAATCGCCGTTCTGTGGGAAGGCGGCGTCCATCTTCTTCTCGTTCACGCGCCAGCCGACGGTGTCGGCGATCAGCGCCGAAGTGTCGGTCGTCATCGCGAAGCGGTCGGCGGTGAAGAGGACGGCGCCCAGCGTCAGCAGCACGGCCGTCGCCACCACCCACCACGGGCGGCGGCAGGCAAGCGCGATGAGGCGATCGAGGGAACGGATCATGCCGGCGCCCTCAGAGGAAGCTGCGCAGCGCAAGCGTGATGCGCTGCCGCTCGCTGCCATGATCGAAGGCGGCATCGGCGAATTTGGGCGGGCTCATATGGACGGGCGCGTCGCGCGAGAAGCCGAGCGGCTCGGTCGGGATGCCGAACAGCGCGCGGTCCACCTTCCCGTTGCCGTTGCGGTCATGGAAGACCTGCGCGGCATAGCGGCCGGGCGGCACGTCGGGCACGGTGACGACGGTGGTGCCGATCGTCGCGGGCGCCTCGGCCGAATAGGGGCAATCCTCCTTCAGGAACTTCTCCTGCGGGCAGATGTCGACATGGATGCGCCCTCGCGTGGAGGTGACGTTGGTGACGGCCACGTCGATGGCGGCGGCCTGCGACGGGGCAGGCACGGCCAGCAGGGCCAGCAGCGGAAACAGCGCAAGGGGCGTCGACATGGCCTTCCCCCACCACAGAATCTCCCGCCTGTCGAGCCGCTTGGGCGCGTTCAGAAGCTGAGCACGACGCTCACCGTGTCGGTGTAATGGCCCGCCGGCGGGGTGGTCTGGGCCGGGTTGACGCCGATCCTGTAGGTCTGCTGCTGGGCGGGCGAGACGAGGCCGGTGCCCTTGCCGCCATTGGCCTGGTTGGTCTGCGGATTGCTCTGGTCCCAGATGGTGACGCCGTCGGGGAGGTAGATGTTGTACTGGAGGCTGTGGCCGCCGGTGTCGCTCATCGCCCGCCATGGTCGCGCGCTGTTGTTGCCGCCGGCGGTGAAGGACACCTGATAAATGCTGCCCTTGGTGCAGTCGGTCAGCACCGCCCTGGTGGCCATGCTGAACTGGCTGGCGAGCGGCGCGCTGCCGAGGCTGACGTCGTTCGCGGTGATCTTGCAGTCGGGATTGACCTTGAGCGTCACCACGATCGTCGAGGTGCCCGTGCCGGTGTCGGAGGTGACGCACACCACCACCGCCACGATGCAGATGTTCCAGCTCCAGGCGACCGTCAGCGTGTCGGTATAGGTGCCGGCGGCGACGTTCGGGCCGGCGGCGAGTTTCATATACGTCATCGGCGTGAAGGTGCCGCCGGTCAGGATGCCCAGCGAGAGGAGCGAGCTGCTCGTATAATTGACCGTCCCGCCCTGCGTGAACGGGATGGTCCCCGCCTGATCGGCCGAGACGCTGAAGGGGATGGCGTCGCCGCCGGGGCCGGCCATGAGCTTGAAGCCGTTGGCGCTCGTCATCGTCGCGTTCGCATAGTTGGTGCCGAGCAGGCTGATCGACGAGGCGTTGCAGGTGAGGCCCGCCTGTCCGCCGATCGCTGGGATGGCCTGTGCCTGCACGTCGTAGGAGGAGGAGGGCTGGAAGGTGAAGGCCGGCGAGGAGACGGTGCAATAGGACGCCGCCTCTGCCGCGCCGGGCAGCAGCACCGCCAGCATCATCGCGAGGAGGAGGCGGGCGAGCGTCACCGGCACGGCACCGGCCCGATCTGCGCGAGCGGCTTCGCATCCGCCGGCAGCAGCACCTCCGCGCGGCAGCGCACGCCGTCGCGGCGGAGCACCGACAAGGTCGTCCGGCCGGGGATGTCGTCGAGATAGACGATGCCGTCCCAGCCGATCTCGGTGTCGGCGGCGTCGGCGCGCCTGACGCGCCCGCCGGGCGCCAGCGGACGGCCCCGCTCGTCCACCAGCGTCACGGTGGCGCTGTGGACGGTGCGGATTCCCATCCGCACGAGCGCTCCGGTGCCCTCGCGGAGCGCGATACGCTGCTCCACCGTCGTCGCGACGCGGTCGGCGGGCAGGCCCAGCGTGTCGATGGCGAAGCGGCCGGGATGGTAGGAGGTGATGACCGGCACGAAGAGATGGCCGCGCCTGTCGGTGACGCCCATCGGCTGGTTCTCGTAGGAGACGGGCACGCCCGGCGTCCCGTCGGTGGAGACGACGGCGAAGGCGTCCGACACCTGGTTGGCGGCGAACCAGTCACGGTCCATCACCACCAGCGCGCCGGTCGCACTCAGCCATTGCGAGTTCTGGCCCTGCGCGAAGGCGCCGCCGGCCTGCACCTCCACCGCCGGCCCGCGCCAGGTGAGCGTGCCCTGCCCATAAGCGCGGCCATGCTCGTCGGAGGCGAGGCCGGCATTGGCGCCGAAACCGCCCTCGCTCGGCACCGAGCGGGCATAGTCGATTTCGCCGAGGAGTCCCCGACTTGGATCGTGGCTGAGGCCGGCGCTCATCGTATTGCGGCCGAACGGCACGATCAGGCGGAGCTGCGCGCTGCTGCTGTGCGCGGCGAAGTCGTGGTCCGCGCTCAGGAGCAGGCTGGCGAAGCGACCGAGCGAGCGGGAATAGGAGATCGAGCCGATCCGCGTGCGCGGGCCGGCGAGCGTGCGCGCGTCGATGAAGGCGAGGCCCACGCTGCCCTGCCGGTCGAAATTGACGCTCGCGACGACGCGGTCGCTGCGCCGCGTGGGGGCAAAGCTCGCGAGGTCGAAGCTGCCGAGGTCGCGATAGGCGCCGGAGCGCTGGTCATGCTCGGCGGCGATCGTGAAGCGGCGCGAGGAGTAACTGTAGCCCACCGTCCACTGGCTGGCGGTGCGCCCGTCGGCATGGCTGGCAGCGGCGGAGAGGGCGAGCGTGCCGATCAGTCCCGGCGACCAGACCAGCCCCGCGCCGCCCAGCGCCAGCCCGCGCGTCGCCTCGCCATGCGCCTCGACCGTGACATGATCGGTGAGCCCGCGCCGCAGCGTGCCGCTGGCCGCGAGTGCGCCATACTGGAAGCTCCGCAGGCCATAGCCGCGGCGCAGGAAGCCGATCTCGGCCGATCCGTCGAGCAGGCCGGGCTTGAGGAGCTGGGAGGAGACATAGAAGGGGATGGTCGTCGCCACCTGCCGGCCGACCGCGTCGGTGGTGATGATGGTGGCCTCGCCCGCGCCGTTCACGACGGGGATGTTGTCGAGCACGAAGCGGCCGGGCGCGACGTCCGCGCCCTGCTGGCGATAGCCGTCGACGAACAGGTCCACGGCGGAGGGCACCGCTGTCTTCCCCGCGAAGCTCGGCAGCGGCATGGTGAGGAGGTCGGGCCGGACGCGATAGTCCCGCGCGATCTGGAGGCCGCCCATCCGAACCGAGGTCGTCCAGGGCAGCGACTGGGTGATGAGGTCGCCCGCCGTGAAGGCCAGCGCATGATCCTCATCGACATAGCGATAGCGCGTGTCGTAGCGCAGATAGCCTCGCGCCGCGGACGAGCCGCCTCCTTCGGTCGCGCGCAGCGTGCCGTCGTTGGAGAGCGTGCCGAGCGGGCCGAACAGCCGCTGCTCGGTCCACAGCGAGGCGGTGGTGAGGCTGCCGCTGCGCTGCACATAGGCGTCGTAGTTCAGCATCGCGCCGACATTGGCGACGGTCGGGCTGCGCTCGCGATTCTCGGCGACGATGTGGTTGGTCGGCAGCAGATCGGGCGAGGCGTCGAGGCGGAGCGTCTGGCCCATGGCGTCATACTGCGCGGTGAGGCCATGCATGTGCGCGACGTTGACCATCCCGCCTCCTGAGATCAGCAGCCCGGCCGCGCGCAGGTCCGCGCTGTTCACCATCTGCTCGCCAGCGCGCAGCATCAGCGGCACCACGTCGCCGGACGGGCGGCCGTTGAGCACGATCTCCACGAACAGCGGCTGGTTGGCCGGCGCCGGGTCGATCGGCGGCAGGCTGGCGGCCGCGATCGCCACCCCGGCCTGTCCGAGCCCCGTGGGCAGGAGGAAAAGGAGGAGAAGGCGCCGCATGGCATCGGTGCGCGGGCTCAGGCGGTCGGCGTCAGGCTGGTGTCGGTGCCGTTGACGTTGACGACGAGCGCGCCGTCGAGCGGCGCATCCGCCGGCAAGGGCCAGCGCATCGTCGAGCCCGCCAGAACATAACCGATGAGCCCGGCCGCGGCCGTCACCGTCCGCCCGCCGCGCACGACGCGCAGGTCGACCAGCCGGGCGTGGATGTCGCCGGTGTTGCGGATCTCGGCATAGGGCTTGCCGTCCACCAGTACGGTGCGCGCGGCGAGGGAGGGTGTGCCGCGGGCGCCCGTTCCGTCATAGGCGAAGAGCGGGATCGAATAGCGCATCTGCACCGCGAGGTGTGCGCTCACCGCATCGGCGCGGGAGGCGTCGATCGGCGGCGGCAGCTCGTCGACCAGCAGGCGATAGCAATGCTCGGCCGGGGCTGCGCCGGTGGTGCGGCGGATGATGCGGACGAGCTGGCGCTGGCCGGGCGCGACATGGGCGATGGGCGGGCTCGGGATCACCTCGTCCTGCCGGTCGAAATGATCGTCCCCGTTCGACTGGTTCCAGGCGAAGGAGCGGATTTGGAGCGTGACGGGGGCAGGGCCGCGATTCTCGATCCAGAGCGCGGTGGCCTTCTCGCCGCTCGCGATGACGGGATCGATCGGCCACAGCACCACCGATCCCGCGTGCAGCGGCGTGGCGGCCAGCATCGCGGCCGCGAGGAAAGGCAGCGCAAGGACGCGGCGTGTCATCACATCAATCCCCCCATGCGATGCGCGCGCTCACCAACTGAGCGTCACGCGAACCGTGTCGGAATAGGTGCCGGCCACCATCGAGCCGGGCAGCATGGCCTTGGCGTGGACGGGAACCGCCATGTGCGAGGTGCCCGCCGGAAAGGAGAGGCCGATCGCCTGGCTCGTCCACGGCGTGGCGCTGCCGTTGGCGTAGAGCTGGTACGGCACCCGCGCGCTGGCATTTCCCGCGATGGCGAGCTGGCGCGTCCCGCCGTTCGGCTGGTTCCCGTTATCGGCCGTGAGGCTGACGGTCAGGCCCGGCGTGCAGTCGATCTGGATGCCGCTCGCCCCGCCCGAGAGCAGGTCGGCCTCGACGGTGCCCGTCGCCGAGCTGGAGACGCTGCCCAGCGCGATGTCACCCCAATCGCCCGATCCGCTGGTCGCGACGAGGCAGCCGTTGACGATGTCGGCCGACACCTGAAAGGCCTTGGTCATCTGCGCCGAGGCCGGATCTCCTGCGAGCAGGCCGATCAGGGCGATCGCGGGATGCCCGAGGCGGCGCATGACGATCGCTTTTTCTCGCTTCCCCCAAAGCTACCAGTTCAGCGTCACCTGGATCGTGTCCGTATAGGAGCCCGCGGGCAGCACCACGCCGCCGCTGTTCACATGGGCGTAGAGCGGCACGCTGAAGGCGGTGGTGGTCGCGGTGCCGAGGCTGATCTGCTGGTTGATGGTGATCTCGTCGGTGGCGCCGGCATCGCTGTAGAGATGATAGGGAAGCATGTTGCTGCCCGACGCCATGCGATGCACGCCGCTGTCGTCGTGCGCGCCCGTGCCGATCGTCAGCGAAGGCGTGAGGCCGGGCGAGCAGAGCACCGAGATGGCGTTGCCGCCGCCGGTGGCGACGAGCTGGGCGCTGGTGTCCCCGAAGATGCCGGACTGGTCGGTGAAGGCGATGCTGCCGATCTGGCCGAGGTTCGAGGCCATCGCGGCCCCGTTAACCATGCAGGACGCGTTGATGTTCAGCGAGACGCCGATCGTGCCCGTCGAGGAGTCGGCCTTGGCCGGCGCGGAGCCCAGCGCCGCCGCAGCGACGGCCAGGGTGGCGAGGCCGATGACGCGGGTCGGTGAATGAAGCTGGAACATGGCATGATCCTGTTGTGCTTGGCAGGATCGAGAAGCGCCCGGCATGGTTAACAAGCCTCTGCGGAAAGGCCGTCGGCCGGGCGATTTAGACTAGGGTCTAGCCTCTTCGGGTGTTTCCCTGGAGCGTCCAAGCTCGGCCAGCGCCTTGCGCGCGGCGATGCGGGCCGCTTCCCATTGCGAGTCTTCGCCTTCCGACACGGCGAGCCAGGTGTTGGAGACCTCGGGAAACCCCAGCGTGCCGGCGATCCCCGCCACCCGATGCGCGCGGGAGCGGCGCTCGCCGGGGCCGTCGGGCGCGGCCAGGGCATCGGCGAGCTGCTCGCGGAAGCGGCCGAGCATCGCGTCGATCTCCGCCTCGCCGAACAGCGCGGCGAGGCGGGCGCTGTCATGTGGCTTCGCCGATGGTCGCCACGGCTCGACCGCGGCAAGCAGCTCGGGCGCGGTGAAGGGCTTGCCGATATAGCCGTCCATGCCCGCGCCATGGAGCCGGTCGGCGGCCTCGGCGTGCGGAAGGGCGGTGAAGGCGATGATGGGCATGGTGCCGCCCTCGCCCCGGATCGCCGCGGCCGTTTCGAAGCCGTCCATGTCCGGCATCTGGATGTCCATCAGCACCAGCACATAAGGGTGCCGGCGCACGGCAAGGATCGCCGAGGCCCCGTCCTCCACCGTGTCGACATGCCAGCCGGCCTGTCCCAGCATCATGCCTGCGATGCCGCGATTAACCGCTTCGTCATCTACAACAAGAATGGATGGATTTTCCACCATCGTATTAATCCAGTTTGTAGCACGACTGTGCAAAACATATTTCTATCTGATGCCCCAATTATGGGCGAATGCTTCATTGAATAGAGACGGAGTTTCTGCAAATTCTGAAGCAAATATCGACCAAGGTAGAGGAAAATGGGGTGCGGGGGCACTCCATTCAGACAGGGGGTGGCGTTTGGCAGCGCGTTTGTTGCTTGCGGATGATCATCCGCTGATCCGTGAAGGGCTGGCTCTCGCCGCGCGCGTCGCCATGCCGGAATTGACGATCGACAGCGTCGGCAGCATTGCCGAAGCAGAGGCGGCCATAGCGCGCCACAAGGGTTATCGGCTTGCGCTGCTGGATCTTATACTGCCGGACGCGCGGGGTTTTTCGGGATTTCTGCGGCTCCAGCACGCGCTGGGCGACGTGCCGATCGTGATCGTCTCCGCCCGCCAGCAGCCGGAGCTGGTGGAAGCGGCGCGCGCGCTCGGCGCGGCAGGCTATCTGTCGAAGGCCCAGCCGCTCGACGAGACGCTGGCCTCGCTGCGGACGGTGCTGGCCGGCAAGACGGTCTTTCCCGCCGGCATCGGCAGCGGGCGGCCGGAAACGGTGGCGGCGCGGCAGCGCATCTCCGAACTGTCGAACGCACAGCTCCGCGTGCTGATGGCGCTGGCGGACGGCCGGCTCAACAAGCAGATCGCCGGAGAACTCGGCGTCACCGAGGCGACCGTGAAGGCGCATATGACGGCGATCTTCCGCAAGCTCGGCGTCACCAACCGCACCCAGGCGATCCTCGCCATGCAACCCCTCCTGGCGGATCGGCCGGACGACCTCCCATGATGGAGGCGCTGCTCGCGCCTGCCGCGCCCGTGCAGCGTCGGCCGTCGCGGACGCCGTTCCTGCTTCTGGGCGTGCTGAGCCCGTTGCTTCTGTTCGCGCTGGCTCTGTGGTTCAGCTTCCAGACGGAGCACCTGCGGACGATGCGGAGCGTCATCCGCACCTCCTTCGAGAAGCGGATCGTTACCAGCGAACTGCTGCGCGAGCTGTCCGGCGCCGAGGCGGCGGAGCGGGGCTATATCCTCACCGGCGACACGGCGATGCTGCGCGATTTCGATCGTTCGCGGCTTCGGGTGGCGTCCGATCTCGCGCAACTGAACGAGCTATATGATGACGAGCCGGTGCAGTCCGAGCGGATCGCGCGGCTCCAGCTCCTGCTCGGCGCCCGGTTCGGCGCGATGGCCGGCGCGATCCAGGGACGCGCGCAGGGGGCATCGGCGGAGGCGGACGCCCGCCTTCCGAGCCTGGACGAGCATCATGAGGGGGACGAGGCGCGCAGCATCGTCACCGCGCTGATCGAGAAGGAGGAGGGCACGATGGCGGCCCGGCTCCAGCTCATCCGGGATCGCAACGCTTCGCTCCAGCGCTTCGTCTGGTCGCTGAACCTGACGGTCAGCCTGATCCTGTTGCTGGCGCTGTGGATGCTCTGGCGCTCGCGGATCGAGCAGCATCGCGTCGAGCTTCGCGCGCATGATGCGGCGGCGCGGCTCCGGGCGATCTTCGCCAGCACCACCGACGCGATCGTGATCCTCAACCCGCAAGGCATGATCGAGGCGGTGAACGCCGCGACCACGCGGATGCTGGGCTATGGCCCGGCCGAGCTGGTGAGCCGCGATGCCTCCACCCTGCTCGACGTGATGGACGGCGAGGGGCATTTCCACACGCGCGTCGGGCTGGTCGACGGGCGGCTGGAGCAGACCGGCTGGCTCGACCGCACCGTCCGCCATCGCGACGGCCATCTCGTGCCGGTGGATATCGGGCTCGGCCTGATGCCGCTGCCGGGCGAGCTGCACATCGTCGCCGCGATCCGGGACATTTCGGAGCGGAAGGCTGTCGAGCGCCTGAAGGACGAGTTCGTCGCCACGGTCAGCCACGAGCTGCGCACGCCGCTCACCTCTGTGGTCGGCTCGCTCGGCCTGCTGCGGGCGGGATCGGTGGGCGAGCTGCCAGACGCGGCGCACCGGCTGGTGGAGATCGCCGAGAACAACAGCCGCCGCCTGATCCGGCTTATCAACGACATTCTCGACATCGAGAAGATCAGCTCCGGCCGCATGCGGTTCGAGCGCGAGCCGGTCGATCTGGTGGCGATGGCGGAGCGCGCGATCGAAGGAAGCCGCGGCCTGGCCGACACCAGGCGGGTGCGGCTGGATCTGTCGGCGCGCGAACGGCCGATCGTCGTGCAGGGAGACGAGGAGAGGCTGCTCCAGGTCGTCACCAACCTGCTGTCCAACGCGATCCGCTATTCGCCGGAGGGAGGCGAGGTGCGGGTGTCGCTGCTGGCGGAGAGCGGCACCGCGCAACTGGCGGTCGAGGATGAAGGGCCCGGCATCCCCGCCGAGTTTCACGATCGTATCTTCGAGCGCTTCGCCCAGGCGCGCCATCCCGCCACGCGGGGTGGCACGGGCGCGATGGCGGGCGCGGGCGGCACCGGCCTCGGCCTCGCCATCTCGCGCGAGATCATGGCGGCCCATGGCGGCCGGATCTGGTTCGGCAGCGCCGATAATGGCGGCGCGCGGCTCACCTGTTCGCTGCCGTTGGCCCACAAGGCGGTATCCCCGGCTCACGAGCAGGGCCGCGCCCGCGTGCTGCTCTGCGAGCCGGAGGAGGGGGAGGCCGCCGCGCTCCGCGCCGTCCTCGATCGGGAGGGGCATATCGTCGATCGCGTCGGCACCGGGCGCGAGGCGGAGGAGAGCATGGCTTCCGGCCGTTACGATGTGATGCTGATCGAACGGACGCTGCCGGATGGCGACGGGCTGGAGACGGTCCGCGCGCTGCGGCGCAATCCGGTGACGCGCGCGCTGCCGGTGATCGTCGTCTCGGGTGTCGGGGCGGAGGCGGGCGGCACGGAGGATGCGCGCCTGACGCTCGATCTGGTCGACTGGTTCGACACGCCGGTCGATCCCGAGCGGTTGCGTCAGGCGATCGGCCGCGCCGTCGGCCATGTATCCTCCGATCGCCCGACCTTGCTGCACATCGACGACGATCCCGACGTGCAGGAGGTGACGGCGATGGCGCTCGCCGATCAGGGCCGCGTGCTGCGCGCGACCAGCATCGCCTCGGCGCGCGCGCTGCTGGCGAACCATGTGCCGGATATCGTCATCCTCGACTTCAACCTGCCGGACGGTTCCGGGCTCGACCTGTTGCCGGAACTGTCCGCCGCCGGCGGGAAGGCGATCCCGACCATCATCTATTCGGCCGAGGATGTCGGCCCCGAAGTGCGGGGGCGCGTCGATGCCGTGCTGATCAAATCCCGACGCTCGCTCACCAGCCTGGCGCATACGATCCGCCAGATCCTGGCCGGCGAGCCTGTTAACGTGGCTGGCTTATGAACGAACCCATGAAGATCCTGTGCGTCGACGACGATCACGACATCCGCACTATCGCGGTGATGGCGCTGGGGCTCGATCCGGGGATGGAGGTGCGCTCCGTCTCGTCGGGCATCGAGATGCTGGCGCTGCTCCGTTCCGCTCGCTGGCGGCCGGATGCGATCCTGCTCGACGTGATGATGCCGGATATGGACGGCCCGGCCGCGCTCAAGGCGGTGCGCGCCTTCGCCGTCTATGCGAATCTGCCGGTGATCTTCATGACGGCGCGCGCCGGCAAGGCCGATATCGAGGCCTATCGCCGGATGGGCGTGCACGGTGTGATCGTGAAGCCCTTCAACCCCATCCGCCTCGCCGACGAAGTGCGCATGATGGTGGACAAACGGGCGCTCGCCCACTGACGGGCGGCGCTCCGGCATCCGGGCGCGACGCGTCAGCTTTCGCGGACGCGCTCGTGGTGGCGGATCACCTCGTCGATGATGAAGCGCAGGAATTTCTCGGAGAAATCGGGATCGAGATGCGCCGCTTCGGCAAGCCCGCGCAGCCGCGCGATCTGTTCGCCCTCGCGGCCCGGATCGGCCGGTGGCAGCCCGGCTTCCGCCTTGTAGCGGCCCACCGCCTGGGTGACCTTGAACCGCTCGGCCAGCAGGAAGACGAGAGCCGCGTCGATATTGTCGATGCTCTCTCGATAGCGCTTGAGCGTGTCGTCGGTCATCGTGCGTGCGTCCTCCGGCAAAATCCGCCGTTCTCTTCGCGGGCGTCCGCCTTACATGCAAGCCTAGCTTGCCTTTATACGCATCAAGGCTCACAGGACGGCCCGACATGACCGCGACTGTCCATCCCCTCCACTCCGCCGCGCCGGGCACGCCCGCGCCTTCGCTCGATCCGCTGGTGGCGCTGATCGCGTCGGACATGAACCAGGTGAACACGGTGATCCTGGAGCGGATGCAGAGCGAGGTGCCGCTCATCCCGGAGCTGGCCGGACACCTGATCGCCGGAGGCGGCAAGCGGATGCGGCCGATGCTGACGCTCGCCTGCGCGAAGCTGCTCGGCTACGGCGGCACGCGCCAGCACAAGCTGGCCGCCACGGTCGAGTTCATCCACACCGCCACGCTGCTGCACGACGATGTGGTGGATGGCTCGGGGATGCGCCGTGGCCGCCGCACCGCCAACATCATCTGGGGCAACCCGGCGAGCGTGCTGGTCGGCGACTTCCTCTTCTCGCGCGCCTTCGAGCTGATGGTCGAGGACGGCAGCCTGCGCGTGCTGCGCATCCTCTCCAACGCGTCCGCCGTGATCGCCGAGGGCGAGGTGGCCCAGCTCACCGCCCAGCGCCGCATCGAGACCGACGAGGAGCGCTATCTCGGCATCATCGGCGCCAAGACGGCCGCGCTGTTCGCCGCCGCCTGCCGCATCGCCGCCGTGGTCGCCGAGCGCGACGATGCCGACGAGGAGGCGCTCGACGCCTATGGCCGCAACCTCGGCATCGCCTTCCAGCTTGTCGACGACGCGATCGATTACGCGTCGGACGGCCGCACCATGGGCAAGGACACCGGCGACGATTTCCGCGACGGCAAGGTGACGCTACCCGTCATCCTCGCTTATGCGCGCGGCGACGACGTCCAGCGCAAGTTCTGGAAGGACGCGATCGAGGGCCGCCGCGTGTCGGACGAGGACCTCGCCCACGCCAACGCCCTGCTGGAGGAGACCAACGCGGTGGCCGACACGCTGGCCCGCGCCCGCCATTACGGCCAGCGCGCGATCGCAGCGCTCGGCCGCTTCCCCGACGGCCGCGCCAAGTCCGCGCTGATCGAGGCCGCTCAGTTCGCGGTGTCGCGCGCCTATTGAGGCGGCCGCGGGCTTGTCCGAAGGACTGGCCGGGCAGCGTTTCGTCGTGATTTCCGGCTGCTCGGGGGGCGGCAAGTCGTCTCTGCTCGCCGAGCTGGCCCGTCGCGGCCACGCCGTGGTCGAGGAGCCGGGCCGCCGGATCGTCCAGCAGGAACTGGCGACCGGTGGACATGCGCTGCCCTGGGTGGACGGGGCGGCCTTCGCGCGGCGGGCTATCGACCTGGCGCTGGCGGATCGAATCGCGGCGGCCGGTCGGGACGGGTGGATCTTCTTCGACCGGGGCCTCGTCGATGCGGCCGTCGCGCTCGAACATTTCACCGGCGAGCCCGTGCTGGAGGGCCTGTGCCGCGATCATCGTTTCCACAGACGCGTGTTCCTCGCGCCACCCTGGCCGGAGATTTACCGGGTCGATGCCGAGCGGCAACATGGGCTGGAGGAAGCGGAGGCGGAATATCGCCGGCTCGCGGAAGCCTATCCCATGCTCGGCTATGACGTGGTGCTCCTGCCCCGGCTCGGCGTCGGCGAACGGGCCGACTTCGTGCTGAAGACGCTCGCGACCTGACCGGACGCGTGGCGGTTGTGCGTCGGCCGGCATCGCCATAAGCCGCTCGATGTGATCGACCTGCCCATCCACGCCGTCCTCCCCGATCTTCTCGCGGCCCTGCGCGCCGCTCCCGCAGCCGTGCTGGTGGCGCCGCCGGGGGCGGGCAAGACGACGGCGGTGGCGCCCGTGCTGATCGATGAGGAGTGGTGCACAGGCGAGGTGCTGCTGCTGTCGCCCCGCCGTCTGGCGGCGCGCGCGGCGGCGGAACGGATGGCGCAGCTTGCCGGCGAGCCGGTCGGCAAGACCTTCGGCTATGCCACGAGGCTCGATACCAGGCGCTCCGCCGCGACGCGCGTGACGGTGCTGACCGAGGGCATCTTCCGCAACCGCATCCAGGCCGATCCCGAGCTGGCGGGCGTCTCCGCCGTGCTGTTCGACGAGGTGCACGAGCGCAGCCTCGACAGCGATTTCGGCCTCGCATTGGCACTCGACGCACAAGTTGCGCTTCGCCCCGATCTCCGGCTGGTGGCGATGTCGGCGACGCTCGATGGCGAGCGCTTCGCGCGGCTGATCGGCGAGGGCACGCCGCTCGTCGAGAGCGCCGGCCGCAGCTTCCCGATCGAGCACCGCTATCTCGGCCGCGATTCGAATCAGCGGATCGAGGACGCGATGGCCGCTGCCATCCGTCAGGCGCTGGCCGATGAAGCGGATGGCGGGTTGCTCGCCTTCCTGCCCGGCGTGGCCGAGATCGAGCGCACCGCCGAGCGGCTCGATCGCCTGCCCGCGAATGTGGTCCTGCATCGTCTCCACGGCAGCCTCGACCCCGCCGAACAGCGCGCCGCCATCACTGCCGCGCCGGCCGGCACGCGCAAGCTGGTGCTGGCGACGTCGATCGCCGAAACCAGCCTGACGCTCGACGGCGTGCGGATCGTCATCGACTCCGGCCTCGCGCGCCGCCCGCGCTATGACCGGGCGGCAGGCGTCCCCCGCCTCTCGACCGAGCGGGTGAGCCAGGCGGCCGCGACCCAGCGTGCGGGCCGCGCCGGGCGGCAGGCGCCGGGCGTGGTCTATCGGCTGTGGGAGGCCGCCGCGACCGCCGGCCTGCCGCCCTACGATCCGCCGGAGATTCTCGAAGCCGATCTCTCCGCGCTGCTGCTCGATTGCGCGATCTGGGGCGTGGCCGATCCGGCGCAGCTCCGATGGCTCGACGTGCCACCTGCCGCCGCCGTGGCCGAGGCACGCGGGCGGCTCGCCTCGCTCGGGGCGATCGATTCCGACGGGCGGCCGACTGCGCATGGCCGCGCCATCGCTGCGCTGCCGCTGCCGCCGCGGCTCGGGCATATGCTGGTGGCAACAGCGCCGCTAGGGCTGGCCGGTGTCGCGGGCGAGGTCGCGGCCCTGCTCTCCGAACGCGGGCTGGGTGGCGATACGCCCGATCTCGCGCAACGCCTCCAGCGCTGGCGGGGCGAGCGCGGCAAGCGGGCCGAGGCGGCGCGTGGCCTCGCCCGGCGCTGGGCAAAGCTGGTGGGCGGGGAGGCCGCGGGTGGCGCCGTCGACGGCGAGGAGGTCGCAACCTGCGTGGCGCTCGCCTACCCGGACCGGATCGCGCGCCGCCGCGACGCCTCCGGCGAGACATGGGCGAGCGCGGGCGGGCGCGGCTTCAGGCTCGATCCCCTCTCCCCGCTCGCACGCGAGGAGTGGCTCGCCGTCGCCGAGACTCAGGGCATCGCTGCCGGCGCGCGCATCCTCTCCGCCGCGACCATCGAGCGGGCGACCGTCGAGCGCCTCTATGGCGACCGCATCGAGACCGTCCGCGCGGTGCGCTTCGAGCCCGCGACCGGCGGCATCGCCGCCACGCGTGAGCGGCGGCTGGGCCAGCTTCGGCTGGGCGGCGGGCCGGACGACAAGCCCGATCCCGAGGCCGTCGCCACCGCGCTCGTCGAGGGCGTGCGCGCCGGGGGCCTCGGCCTGCTGACCTGGCCGGAGGGTGTCGCCCGCCTTCGCGAGCGCGCCGCCTTCGCGGGGAGGTTCGATCCCGCGCTCGTCGATCTCTCAGACGAGGCGTTGCTCGCCAGCCTCGACGACTGGCTGCCCCCCCTGGTCGAGGGGCGGCGGCGGCTCGATTCGATTCCGGCGGGCGACATCGCCAACGCCATGGACGGCCTGATCGGCTGGGATGGACGTCGCACCGTCGACCGGCTCGCGCCCGACCGGCTCTCGACCCCGGCCGGAAGCTCTCACCCCATCGACTACGCCGCCGATGGCGGCCCGACCGTCGAGCTTCGCCCGCAGGCGCTGTTCGGCCTCTCGGTCCACCCGACCGTGGGCGGCGGGCAGGTGCCGCTCATCCTCTCGCTCACCTCGCCGGCAGGGCGGCCGATCCAGACCACGCGCGACCTGCCTGGTTTCTGGGCGGGGAGTTGGTCCGCCGTCGCCAAGGAGATGCGCGGGCGCTATCCGCGCCACCCCTGGCCCGACGATCCCGCCGCCGCCGATCCGACGCTGCGCACCAAGAAGGCTTCCCAGCGGACTTGACGGGAGCTTGCCCCGTGCGGCAAGCGCTCCCCAGCTAAGAATCCCCGAGGAAACGACAATGGCCGCGCGCATCTACCAGCGGATCAAGAACGCCATGCAGTCGGGCCGCGCCCGTGTCGGCACCTGGACGCTCGAGTTCGAGCCGGCCGAGGCGAAGAAGCCCGATCCGCTCACCGGCTGGGCGGGCTCGGGCGACACCCACGATCAGGTGCGTCTGACCTTCCCGTCGCTGGAAGCCGCCAGGGCCTATGCCGACCAGTATGGCATCGCCGTCACCGTGGTGGCCGGGCCGGAGCGCACGCTGAAGCTCCAGACCTATGCCGAGAATTTCGCGGTCGGCCCGATCACGCCCGCCGGCGAGTAAGCCGCCGAACGATCGTTGAAGCGGCCCCCGCGCGCATCCGCTGCGGGGGCCGTTTTGCTGTCTGCCGTCGATGAGAAAGAGGCCGGCGCCAACCGAGAGCCGCTTCCCTGACAGACGAAATCCAACATTGGAAGGGCGCTCAGGCGCCCGCGAGGATGCCCGCGCCGAGCAGCATCAGCAGCTTCACGTCCGCCATCACGCCGGCCGCGCGGCGTTCGGCGAGGAACTGCGCCACATGCTGGAGCGGCACGCGATGGACGGTGATGTTCTCGCCCTCGACGCCGCCGCCCTCATGTACCCTGGTGAGCCCGACTGCGCGGACCAGCGTGAACGTCTCCGACACCATGCCCGGCGAGGAGGCGAACTCGCCGATCGTCTCGATCCGGCCGGCGCGGTAGCCGGTCTCTTCCTCCAGCTCGCGCGCGGCGGCGATCTCGATCGCCTCGCCCTCGGTCTCGTCGCCGACGAGGCCGGCGGGGAGCTCCAGACAAGGCCGCCCCAGCGGCACGCGATATTGCTCGACCAGCAGCACGTCCTCGCCGTCCACCGCGACGATCACGGCAGCGCGGACGCCGCGCGTGCGGCCGACATATTCCCACTTGCCGCGCGTCTTGGCGGCGATGAAGCGGCCGGCCCAGCGGATTTCCTCGGGCGCGGTGAAATCGGGATCGGTCATAGGAGGATCAGGCGGTCCGGCAGTTCGTTGCTGTCATCGGGCGAGCGGGGGAAATGCGTCGCCAGCACCTGCCCGATCTTCTCGACCGACGCCACCATGCCGTCGCCCGGCCGCCCGTCGCGCACGGCGGAGAGCAGGGCGGCCATCGCCTCGCCCCATGTCTCGGGCGTGACCTTCGCGTTGATCGCGGCATCGGCGACGATCTCGGCGCGATGCTCGGCGAGGCTGAGATAGAGCAGCACGCCCGTCTTGGCGCGGGTGCGGTTTTCGGTGGCGAGGCGGAAGAGCAGGAGCGCGCGGCGGCGCACCCGGCGCGCCTTGGTCGAGGCCGGGACGAGCGCGAAGCGGATCGCCTTCAGCCCGAAGATCCAGCGCGCGACGAGGAACTTCACCAGCACCATCGCCAGCAGCACGGTCATCAGCTCGCGCGGGGTCCAGATCAGCCAGCCGCCGGTCAGCCGGTCGAGCAGGCCGATGAAGAAGCCCGGCGCGGCGGCCACCACCGCCAGCGCGAGGAAGGCGACCAGCAGCGCCCAGTGCAGCACCGCGTCATGATAGGCGTCGGAGAAGTTCGAGACGACGGTGACGATCTCGCCGTCGCTGTCGGCCTCGGCGCGGGTCACGGCCTCACCGACGCGGATGCGGTCCTGCTCGCTGAGCTTCATCGTCCCTCTCACCAGCTTCCCGACGATCCGCCGCCGCCGAAGGAGCCGCCGCCGCCGCCGGTGAAGCCCCCGCCGCCCCAGCCGCCTCCGCCGCCGTCGGACGATCCGCCGCTGCCGCCGTCCCAGCCGCTCCAGCCACCGCCATGGTTGCGATGGCTCAGCGCGTCGGCCGCCGCCCAGAGGAAGATCGATCCGTTGCCGCCGCCGTAGCGCGTGCCGCCCCGTCGGCCGAACAGCCCGCCCAGCACCACCCAGCCGATGACGATGATCGGGATCAGCGCCCCCAGCGGCACGCCGCCTTCGCCCGAGCGCTTATGCTCCTTGTCGTATGCCGCGACGGCCGCCTGCTCCTTGGCGCGGGCCTGATCGTCGGGGACGGAGAGGATCTCGATGATCGCGTCCGTGCCCGCATCGATGCCGCCGGGCAGGTCGCCGGCCTTGAAGGCGGGGCGGACCTTGGTGTTGAGGATCACGCTCGAATAGGCGTCGGTCAGCACCCCTTCGAGGCCGTAGCCGACCTCGATCCGCATCTTCCGGTCGTTGGGCGCGACGATCAGGATCGCGCCGTTGTTGGCGTCCTTGAGCCCCACGCCCCACGCGCGGCCGAGCTTGTAGCCATAATCCGCGATGTCATCACCGCCGAGATCGGGGATGGTGGCGACGACGAGCTGGCGCTGCGTCTTCTGCTGGAAGGCCTCCAGTTTCTGCTCCAGCGCGGCCTTGCGGTCGGCGGGCAGGATGTTGGCGGCGTCCACCACCAGCCCGGTGAACGCCGGGAAGCTCTGCGCGAAGGCGGGCGTCGCCACCAGCAGGAGCAGCATCGCCACCGCGCCTGCGAAGGCGGCGCGGAGGCGGGGCAGGGGGGATGCGCGCATGGCTTTCGTCAGAAGCTGACCTTCGGCGCGGCCTCGGCATTGGGGGCGGTCGCCGTGAAGGGGGTGATCGGCTTGGCGCCGTAGATGATCTTCGCCGCGATCGTGTCCGGGAAGGTGCGGATGCGGGTGTTATAGGCCTGCACCGCCGCATTATAGTCGGAGCGGGCGACCGCGATGCGGTTCTCCGTGCCTTCGAGCTGGCTCTGGAGCGCGAGGAAGTTCTGGTCGGCCTGAAGCTGCGGATAGCTCTCCTGCACCGCCAGCAGGCGGCCGAGCGCGCCCGAAAGCTGGTTCTGCGCGTCCTGGAAGGCCTTGACCTTGGCCGGGTCCTTCAGGTCGTCGGCGGAGACGGTGATTGAGGTGGCCTTGGCGCGCGCCTCGGTCACGCCCTCCAGCGTCGACTGCTCGTGCGTGGCATAGCCCTTCACGGTGGCGACGAGGTTGGGGATCAGATCGGCGCGGCGCTGATACTGGTTCTGGACGTCGGCCCACTTGGCCTTGGCGTTTTCCTCGGCGGTGGGGATCGCGTTCACGCCGCAGCCGGCGAGTGCGATCGCGGCGAGCGGGGCGGCGAGGGAGAGGCGGCGAAACTGCATGCGTCGGAACTCCACGAAGCGTCTGATCCCGGCAATACACTTCCGATCAGGGGGCCGCAACGTGTCGTCTTGTGCGTATCGGGCGTTCGGTCCACCCTGACGATCAGCTAGGAACCGCAAGGAGGGCGGCCATGTTCAAGGAATTCAGGGATTTCATCAATCGCGGCAACGTCCTCGATCTGGCCGTCGCGGTGATCATCGGCGCGGCGTTCGGCAAGATCGTCAGCTCGCTGACCGACGACATCATCATGCCGGTGATCGGCAAGGTCTTCGGTGGCCTCGATTTCTCGGGCTATTTCATCCAGCTCGGGCCGGTGCCGGAGAAATATACCGGCTCGCTCACCGATTATGCCGCGCTCAAGAAGGCGGGCGTGCCGCTGCTCGGCTATGGCGAATTCATCACCCAGGCGGTCGATTTCCTCATCATCGCCTTCATCATCTTCCTGCTGGTGCGCGCGGTGAACCGGGCGATGCCCAAGGCGCCCGAGGCCCCGGCCGCCGAGCCCGCCGACGTGGCGCTGCTGCGCGAAATCCGCGACGAACTGCGCAAGCGCGGCTGAGCGGGCGAGCGATCGCGCGGTTGCACGGGCGGCCGCGCGGTCCTATATCCGGTGGTGCCGGGTTCGCCCGGCTATGGTGATAAATGGTTTCGTGTGAGGCGCAGCGGACCCGGGGGCGGTACCCGGCGGCTCCACCACAAGCCGGACTCCAACCCGATCATGGGCGGGTCCGGTCTTCTGATGGGGCCGAACTAGGATCGACGTGTGTACGAGCGCGAGGTTTTTGCCCGGCCTGATTGAGCCGTTAAACCGATCAAATCCACAAGTGCCAACGACAACGAGGCGCTCGCGATTGCCGCGTAATCAAGGCCTCACGGCTTAGATTACAAGGCTTGAACGCGGTTCGGGCCGAACCGGGCAACAGAATCGGATACCGGCGGTACGGGGAGCACCGAGCAACAGAAGCTCCCCACTCATTTCCCGACATCGCCGGAACCCATGGGCTCGCTCGGTCGCTTAGGTGCGACTGGGAGGTAGGGCCGATGCGCGCTGTCGGGTTGCTCGCGTTCGCGCTGGTGGGGCTGGGCGGCTGTCACCGGACCACGGCGGACGCCGTGCAGGCCAATTACGACGCCCGTGCCGATGCGATCGAGCGCGAGGCGCATGCCCAGCCCACCAGCATCGCCAAGGATATCTACAAGGATCAGGCCGACGCCATCCGCCAGGAAGGCGAGGATCGGGCCAAGGGCATCCGCAAGTCGGGCGCGGACCAGCCGGCGCCGCCTCGGCAGCCATAGTCCCAAACGAAGAAGGGGCCCCTTTCGGAGCCCCTTCCGGTCTTCACGATCCTTTGAGGGGATCGATCAGTCGTCGTTGCGGGTCAGGAAGGCCGGGGCGAAATCGCCGCCCTCGTCCTTGCCGCCTTCGCCACGCTCGCGGCGCGGGCCGCGATCGCCACGGCCGCCGTCGCGGCGCGGACCACGATCACGGTCGCCGTCGCGACGCGGGCCACGGCCCTCGCCCCGCGGGCCACGATCGCCACCCTCACGCGGCTCGCGCGGCGGGCGGTTGTCGGGCAGCTCCTCGCCGGTCTCCTGATCGACGACGCGCATCGACAGGCGAACCTTGCCGCGCGGATCGATCTCGAGAACCTTGACCTTCACTTCCTGGCCTTCGGTCACGACGTCCTTCGGCGAGGCGACGCGCTCATTCTTCATCTCGGAGACGTGGACGAGGCCGTCCTTGCCGCCCATGAAGTTCACGAACGCGCCGAAGTCGACGATGTTGACCACCTTGCCGGTGTAGATCTTGCCCACCTCGGCCTCGGCGACGATGCCGATGATCCAGTTCTTGGCGGCCTCGATCTGCGCGGTGTCGGACGACGAGATTTTCACCGTGCCGTCGTCGTCGATGTCGACCTTGGCGCCGGTGGTGGCGACGATCTCGCGGATCACCTTGCCGCCGGTGCCGATCACGTCGCGGATCTTGTCCTTGGGGACCGAGATCGTCTCGATGCGCGGCGCATGGGCCGAAAGCTCGGTGCGGGTGTGGTCGAGCGCCTTGGCCATCTCGCCGAGGATGTGCGCGCGGCCTTCCTTGGCCTGGTGCAGCGCGGTCTCGAAGATCTCCTTGGTGATGCCGGCGATCTTGATGTCCATCTGCATCGTGGTGATGCCCTCGGACGTGCCGGCCACCTTGAAGTCCATGTCGCCGAGATGATCCTCGTCACCGAGGATGTCCGACAGAACCGCGAACTCCTTGCCTTCCAGGATCAGGCCCATCGCGATGCCCGAGACCGGGCGCTTGATCGGCACGCCCGCGTCCATGAGAGCGAGCGAACCGCCGCACACCGTCGCCATCGACGAGGAGCCGTTGCTCTCGGTGATGTCGGAGGTCAGGCGGATGGTGTAGGGGAACTCTTCCTTGGTCGGCAGCACGCCGTGGAGCGCGCGCCACGCCAGCTTGCCATGGCCGATCTCGCGACGGCCCGGCGCGCCGAAGCGGCCCACTTCACCCACCGAGTAAGGCGGGAAGTTGTAGTGGAGCATGAAATGCTCGTACTTCAGGCCGCCCAAGCCATCGATCATCTGCTCGGCGTCCTTGGTGCCGAGCGTGCAGGTCGCGATGGTCTGGGTCTCGCCGCGGGTGAACAGCGCCGAGCCGTGCGCGCGCGGCAGGAAGTGCGCTTCCGCGAGGATCGGGCGGACCGTCCGGGTGTCGCGGCCGTCGATGCGGCGGCCGTCCTTCAGGATCGCGGTGCGGACGATCTCGGCCTCAAGCTTCTTGACGAGCTTGATCGCGACCATCTGCTCCTGCGGGGTGCGATCGGCCATCGCCGCCTTCGCCTTCGCGCGCGCCTCGTTGAGGGCGGCCGAACGCTCGGACTTGTTGACGAGCTTGTAGGCCTTCTCGATGTCCTTGCCGACGAGCTTCTTGAGGTCGGCCTTCATCTTCTTGGCGCTGTCGTCGGCGGCCGGGAGTTCCCACGGGTCCTTGGCGGCCTGCTCGGCGAGGTCGATGATCGCGTTGATGACCTTGCGGCTCTCCTCGTGCGCGAACATCACGGCGCCGAGCATGACCTCTTCCGAAAGCTCCTTGGCTTCGGATTCGACCATCATCACGGCTTCGTGGGTGGCGGCGACGACGAGGTCGAGCTCACCGGCGGCGACTTCGGCGTCGGTCGGGTTGAGCTGATACTCGCCGTCCTTGTAGCCGATGCGCGCGGCGCCGATCGGGCCCATGAAGGGCACGCCCGAGATGGTGAGCGCGGCCGACGCGGCGATCATCGCCAGAATGTCGGGCTCATTCTCGCCGTCATAGCTCAGCACCTGAGCGATGACGTTGATCTCGTTGTAGAAACCTTCCGGGAAGAGCGGGCGGACCGGACGGTCGATCAGGCGGCTGACCAGCGTCTCACGCTCGGTAGCGCCACGCTCGCGCTTGAAGAAGCCGCCGGGGATGCGACCCGCAGCGCTGTACTTCTCCTGATAGTGGACGGTCAGCGGGAAGAAGTCCTGTCCTTCCTTCACCGACTTGGCGGCGGTCACGGCGCAGAGCACCACCGTCTCGCCGAGCGTCGCGATCACGGCGCCGTCGGCCTGGCGGGCGACGCGGCCCGTTTCGAGCGTCAGGGGCTTGCCGCCCCACTCGAGTTCCACCTTCTTGATATTGAACATTTTGTTTCCTTTACACCGGACGCCCTATGCGGCCGGGGCCTCAGTTGCAGGCATGCCGGCCTGCGCGGTTCGGAACCTCTTCGGTCCCTCGACAGTCGGCCGGATTGCCTTGCTGTCGTATCTCCCAGCCCTGATGCTGGAACGGGCCGACGCTACGCGCCAGCCCGAAAATGGCAAAGCCACAAATGCGAAACGGCCCGCCAGATGGCGGGCCGTCCGGAAACCTTACTTGCGAAGGCCGAGCTTCGCGATGAGGTCGGCGTAACGCTGCACGTCCTTCTTCTTCAGATAGTCGAGAAGGCTGCGGCGCTTGTTGACCAGCATCAGAAGGCCGCGACGCGAGTGGTTGTCCTTCGCGTGGCTCTTGAAGTGCTCGGTCAGGTTCACGATGCGCTCGGTCAGGATCGCGACCTGGACCTCGGGCGAACCGGTGTCGCCGGAAACGCGGGCATGCTCTTCAATCAGCGCGGTCTTGCGCTCGGCAGTGATCGACATCGTCAATCCTTTCATTCAGAGGTTGAAACCGCGCACCACCTTGATCCCCACCCCGTCGGATTCGACGAGAGCGACCGGAACAGACTCGGCGGTCGCCAGATAGGGGCCTGGTGTTGCAGCGATCCCGATCAATTGACGCCCCTGGCGGAGCGCCCCTGCCTGATCGGGGGTGACGGGTAGAGCCGGGATGTCGTCCAGCCCCGCCGTCAGCGGCAAGAGTGCCTGTTCAAGCGTGCGCCCTTGGCCCAGATCGCCCAGGGAGTCCAGCGAAATCGCCCGGTCGAGCGTGAATGGCCCGGCCTTCAGGCGCCTGAGCATCGTGACATGGCCGACCGTGCCGAGCGCCAGCGCGATGTCGCGGGCGAGGCTACGGATATAGGTGCCCTTCGACACGGTCGCGACGAGGGTGGCCTCCTCCAGTTCCTCCCCAGAATGGGGAGGGGGACCGTCGGCGCCAGCCGATGGCGGAGGGGAAGGCGCTGCGCTTGAGGCCTCGCCCCTCCACCCCTCGCCTTCGGCGAGCGGTCCCCCTCCCCAGCTTGCTGGGGAGGATGTGAGCGAATGGATCGTCACGTTGCGGCTGGCGAGCTGCACCTCCTCACCGGCACGGGCGAGATCATAGGCGCGCTGGCCGTCGACCTTCAGCGCCGAATAGGCCGGCGGCACTTGCGCGATCGGACCGGTGAAATCCGGCAGCACCGCTTCCAATGCCGCGCGCGTCGGGCGGACATCGGAGGTGGCGATCACCTTGCCTTCGAGGTCGAGCGTATCCGTCTGCGACCCGAACTTCACTGTGAAGGCATAGGCCTTGTCGGCATCGAGCATCCGCCCCGACAGCTTGGTCGCCTCGCCGAGCGCGATCGGCAGCACGCCGGACGCCAGCGGATCGAGCGTGCCGCCATGGCCGACCTTCACCTTGGCATAGCCGCCGGCCCGGAGCGCGCGCTTGGCGGCCGAGACGATGTCGGTCGATCCGGGGCCGACCGGCTTGTCGATGATGAGCCAGCCGTGGAGGGCGGGGCCGTTCCTGTCCTGTGTCATGGGCGCGCCGCCTAGGCCGGCGGGCGCCCGGCGGCAAGTGTCAGCCGTGCTTGCGCTTGCCCGAATGATAGCCCGGCGGCTCCGGCGAGCGGACCACCGAGGTCAGCCAGCAACGCTGACCCTGCACGGTGATGGTGCTGAATTTGTCGAGCCGGCCCGCGGGCCCCGTCTCCACGCCGAAACCGTCCGCCGCCGCGAGGCGCGGGCATTCGGGGCGGACGTGGAGATAATACCAGTTCCCGTCCTGCGCGCGCAGATAGACGCCGCGCTTGCCGTCGATGCGATAGTCGGTGAGGCCATCCTGCCGGAAGCCGAGGACCACGGCCTCGGGGCCGGTCGGCGGTTCGGGGGCCTGGGGAACGGCCAGCGCGGGCGTGGCGATCAGCAGAGCGGCGAACAGGATACGCATGGGCACTCCTCCCGGTCGATCGGCGTCGAGACTAGGCCGGTCCGTCGATATTGTCGATGAACAGTGCATAGAGCGCCGTGTCCCGAACATGCCCGGTCCATGTGACCATATGGCGACGCAATATGCCCTCGCGCACCGCGCCGAGCTTCTCCACCGCCGCCATCGAGCGCGTGTTGCGGGTGTCGACGCGGAACTCGATGCGATGGAAGCCGCACGCCGCCGCGCGGGCCAGCATCAGTTGCTTGAAGCGGGCGTTGATCCCGGTGCCGCGCGCATCCGGCGCGAGATAGGTGCCGCCGATCTCGGCCGATCCGTGGACGGCGCTCGGGTTGAGATAGCTCGACATGCCGACGACATGGCCGTCGTGCAGGATGGCGAAGACGATGCGGTTCGGCATGGCCAGCACCGCCTCGAAATTGGCGTCGAAGCCGGCGGGCGACCAGTCGTTCGGATAGATGTCCCAGATCGTCGTGTCGGCGGCGCAGGCGGCGGCAAGGCCGGCGCGGTGCGCCTCCGCCAACGGCTCCAGCCGGAGTGCGCCGTCCGCCATCGCGGGACGCAACGCGTCGACGTCGGCCGTCATGGATTCATCTGCTCCATATAATGGCGCCGGCAGAGCGCGACGTAGCGGTCATTGCCGCCGATCTCGGTCTGCGCGCCTTCGGTGATGGCGTGGCCGGTCGGATCGACGCGCAGGTTCATCGTCGCCTTGCGCCCACAGGAGCAGATCGTCTTGATCTCCTGCAGGCTGTCCGCGATGCCGAGCAAGGTCGCCGATCCTTCGAACAGCTCCGCCTGGAAGTCGGTGCGCAGGCCGTAGCAGAGCACCGGCACGCCCAGCTCGTCGCACACGCGGGCGAGCTGGAACACCTGCGCGCGGCTGAGGAACTGCGCCTCGTCGACCAGCACGCAGCCGACCGGGTCCTGCTCGGTCTCGGCGGCGACCATGGCGTGGAGGTCGGTCGTGGCGTCGAAGGGGATGGCGCTCGCCTCCAGCCCGATGCGCGAATGGATCACGCCCTGCGCGTGGCGATCGTCGACCGCGGCGGTGAACAGCATCGTCCGCATGCCGCGCTCGGCATAGTTGAAGCTCGATTGCAGCAGGATCGTCGATTTGCCCGCGTTCATCGAGGCATAATAGAAATAGAGCTTGGCCATGGCAGTGCTCCGTCTGTCACGCGTGGACGGTCCGCGCAACGGGCGTTCAGAGCTTGCTGAGCGTCATCCGGTCGCCCTCGATCGAGACCTTGTCGATGCGGCCGAGGAAACTCTGGCCGAGCAGCGGCGTCGTGCTGGGCACGTCGAGCACCACGGCCTGCACGTTGGGCAGCTCGATGCTGCCCACCCGCACGCGTGGCAGCGTCACCGGGGCGTAGCGTGTGGTGCCGCCGGCGGTCTGCCCCTCATGGTTGAAATCGAGCGCGGCGAGGTTGATGCCGGCGCTCTGCGCATCGTTGCGGCCGATCGCGACGGCCGAGGCGCCGGTGTCCACGACGAAGCGGAGCGCCGTGCCGGCGATGTCGCCCTCCACGAAGAAATGCCCTTCGGCCCCGCGCGGAATGGTGATCGTGCCGGGGGTGAGGAAGGGCGCCGGGGCCGGAGCGGGCGGGGGCGCTGCGGGCCTGGCGGACGCGATCAGCACGGGCCGCGCGGACGGCGCGGGGCGAAACGCCGGCCATCGTCCGCCGCCCACCGCCCAGCCGATCAGCGCAGCCGCCACCAGCGTCCCGATCGCGAAGCCCCGCATGTCCGCACCCCGTCCGACTCGACCGGGCAGCATGACGGCGAGACATTAAGGCGCGGTATCGGTCTTCCTGTTGTCCGCCCATGCCAGCCCGATCGCATGGCGGCGGACCGCGCTCGGCCAGCCTTCGCTCAACGCCTCGAAGCGGGGGCGGTCGTCGGCATAGAGGGCGCGGATCGCTTCCTCATAGTTCGGCCGGTCGCCGGCGATGGCGGTGAGGAAGCGGTAAGCGGCGTTGCGGCGGGCGGGGCCGTCGCCCTCGGCCTTGCGCGCGGCGTCGATGAGGCGGCGGAGCGCGGCCGACGCGCCGCCCGGCTGCTCGCCCAGCCAGTCCCAGTGGCGGGGCAGCAGCGTCACCTCGCGCGCCACCACGCCGAGGCTCGGGCGGCCGCGCGGGCGGGGGGCTTCTTCGACGGGTGGCGTTTCGCGCAGGTCGAAGTCGATCTGGCGGCCATCCTCGTCGTCGAAGACGAGCAGGTCGGAGGCGCGCTCCATCTCAGGCATGGCGCGGAGCGCAGTGGCCACCTCGTCGCGCGTGCCGGTGGCCAGCCACATGTCCTGGGCGAAGGCGGTGTAGGTCTTCATCATCATCCCCTGTTGCGGAGGATGATTTATACCCGGATTAAATGTGAGTCAATTAAACCCGGATATTATTCTTCATCATCGCCTTGGTCGAGCGCGGCGGGGGCCTCGTCGAGATCGCGCGCCACCTTGGGATCGCGCAGCAGCTTGTCGATATGGCTGCCTTCGTCGAAGCTCTCGTCGGCGAGGAACTTCAGCCTGGCGGCGAACTTCAGGTTCACGCGACGCGCCACCTCGCGCTGGAGATAGGCGGTGTTGGTCCTGAGCGCCTTCAGCACCGCCTCCTCGTCCGCGCCGAGCAGCGACTTGATGAACACGGTGGCATGGCGGAGATCCGGCGACATGCGCACCTCCGTCACCGAGACGGTGTGGCTGGCGAGCGTGTCGTCATGCACGTCGCCGCGCATCAGCACTTCGGAGAGGATGTGGCGCACCTGCTCGCCCACGCGCAGCAGGCGGACGGAGCGGCCCTCGGAGGTTTCGTTGTGGCGCATGGCCCAACCCTTTCAAAACGCAGTGCGCCCCGGCGTCGACCGGGGCGGCAGGCGGCCGGGCGGCGGTGAACCGCCCGGCGGTAAGCGATGCCGGCCGAAACCGGCGTGACGATCAGAGCGTGCGGTCGCGCAGCTCGACCTCGAACGTTTCGAGATAGTCGCCCGGCTTGATGTCGGTGTGGCCTTCGAAGGTGACACCGCATTCCAGACCGGCGCGGACTTCGGCGACGTCATCCTTGAAGCGACGCAGCGACGCGATCGAGCCGTTGTAGATGATGACATCCTCGCGGGTGATGCGTGCCTTGAGCGCCTTGCGGATGAAACCCTCGACCACGAGCAGACCGGCGGCCTTGCCATGCTTGCCCGCCGAGAAGACCTCGCGGATCTCGGCGCGGCCGACGACGGTCTCGATCGCTTCCGGCCCGAGCTTGCCGGCCATGGCGGCGCGGATCTCGTCGAGCAGGTCGTAGATCACGTCGTAATATTTCAGCGCGACCTGATCGCGGGTGGCGATCTCGCGCGCCTTGGCGTTGGCGCGGACGTTGAAGCCGATGATCGGCGCGCGCGAAGCGGCCGCCAGCGTCACGTCGCTCTCGGTGATGCCGCCGACGCCCGAGTGCAGGATGCGCACCTGGATATCGTCGGTCGAGATCTTGTTGAGCGAGCCGATGATGGCTTCGACCGAACCCTGCGTGTCCGCCTTGACGACGACCGGATACTGGACCGCCTGCTTCTCGCGCAGAGCCGAGAACATCGATTCCAGATTGGCCGGGGCCGCCGTGGTGCGCTTCTTCTGGATGACGCCGGCACGATAGGCGGCGACCTCGCGGGCGCGGGCCTCGTTCTCCACCACGGTCAGCGGATCACCGGCGCCGGGGACGCCCGACAGGCCGAGAACCTCCACAGGCACGGACGGGCCGGCCTCCTTCACATTCTTGCCCTTGTCGTCGATCAGTGCGCGGACCTTGCCGCTCTCGGCGCCGACGACGAAGATGTCGCCGACCTTGAGCGTGCCCTTGCGGACGAGGATCGTCGCGACCGGGCCGCGGCCCTTGTCGAGCTGCGCCTCGACCACGGTGCCCTCGGCCTCGCGATCCGGGTTGGCCTTGAGCTCGAGAACCTCGGCCTGGAGCAGGATCTTCTCGATCAGCTCGTCCAGACCGGTCTTCTTGAGCGCCGAGACCTCGACCTCCTGCACGTCGCCGCCCATGCTCTCCACCTGCACGTCGTACTGGAGGAGCGCCTCGCGGACGCGCTGCGGGTTGCCGCCCGGCTTGTCGACCTTGTTGATCGCCACGATCATCGGCACGCCGGCCGCCTTGGTGTGGTTGATCGCCTCGATCGTCTGCGGACGGATGCCGTCATCGGCGGCCACCACGATGATGACGATGTCGGTGATGTTGGCACCGCGCGCGCGCATCTCGGAGAAGGCCTCGTGGCCCGGCGTGTCGAGGAAGGTGATCTTCTCGCCCGATTTCACCTGCACCTGATAGGCGCCGATGTGCTGGGTGATGCCACCGGCCTCGCCCGCTGCCACGTCGGTGCCGCGAAGCGCGTCGAGCAGCGAGGTCTTGCCGTGGTCGACATGGCCCATGATGGTCACGACCGGCGGACGCGGCAGCAGCTTGTCCTCGGGATCGGTGTCGGTCGAGGCGACGATGTCGATGTCGCTCTCGCTGACGCGCTTCAGGTTGTGGCCGAACTCGGTGACGAGCAGCTCGGCGGTGTCCTGATCGATCGTCTGCGTGAGCGTGACGGGCATGCCCATCTTGAACAGCGCCTTCACGAGGTCGGCGCCGCGCTCGGCCATACGGTTGGCCAGCTCGGCGACGGTGATCGCCTCCGGCACCACGACGTCGCGGACCTGCTTGGCCTGCGGGCCGCCCGACTGATGGGCGCGCTTGTCCTTCTCGCGCGCACGCTTGAGGGCTGCGAGCGAGCGGGCGCGGGCGCCACCCTCGTCGTCGAGCGCGCGGGTGACGGTGAGCTTGCCGGACTGGCGGCGATCGTCGCCCGGACGGCCGCGCGTCGGGCGGGCCGGCTCGGGGCGCTTGGGCGCGACGACGGGCGTGAAGCGTCGCGGCGGCGGCGTGGCGCCACCAGCCGAGCGGGCTTCCGGCTCGGCGGCAGGCTGGGCCGCAGCGGCCTCGGCTTCCGCCTTGGCGGCGGCGGCCTGCTGCGCGGCCTCCTCGGCGGCGCGGACGGCTTCTTCGGCCGCACGCTGCTCGGCTT
>NZ_AORL01000021.1 GCF_000383095.1 Sphingomonas sp. PR090111-T3T-6A | reverse complement strand
TTGAGGCTGACAACCCCTCCACCACCTGCGGCGGTCCCCCTCCCCATTTCATGGGGAGAATGAGGGGCCGCCTTCCGATCAAAAGAAAAGGGCGCCTCGGCCGGAACCGAGACGCCCCAGACTTCATCCGAAGCTCAGTTGGCCTCGACGGTCGCCCAATTGTCCAGGCGCTCGCCGCGCATCAGGCGGCCCGGCGCCTTGCGGTAGAGCTTGAAGTCGTTGAACGGATCGGTGAGGATCTTGGCGCCCCACACCAGCCCGGTCTGCACATCGCGCACGAAGAAGAGCTGCACGACGCGGAAGACGAGGCCGCCGGCGCCCAGCGCCAGCCACACCAGGCCGAGGTGACGCAGAAACTCCATCACGCCCGCCGGCTTGTCGAACAGGCCGAACAGCGTCGGGTTGGCCCAGAGCGCCACCGGGGTCAGCGCCCAGATCGTCATGAACACCCACTTGCGGGCGAGGTTGTAGCCGACCTTCACGTCTTCCTTATACTCGTGGCTGGCGTCGTTCGCGACGTCATAACCCTTCGGCTCGAAGAAGAAGTGGCCGATCTGGCGGCTGGTCATGGCGACCGTCCAGGCGAGCAGGCTCGCCAACGCCGGGTCCTTGAACATCAGCACATAGGCCGTCAGGAACGTGCATGCCGACAGGAAGTGCAGGCTCTGGTTGACCAGGCTGTGGTGATAATAGCGATGGTCGTCCCAGCGCTGTTCATGCAGATGTTCGCGGAAGCTCTTCATTGAACCACCTCGTTGACGGGCGCCCGGACGGCCCCGTTGATGGAGTCGTTGGCCGCCAATGCCATCTTGCGAAAGCGCACCAGCGAGAAATGGCCGAGCGGCGGCAGCTCGCGGCGCTCGATCAGCTCGATCTCGGGCATCGCCTCAGCCCAGTCGGAATAGCGCGAGAAGGCGAACTCGGTGCGGAAGCCCAGCCGGCTCGTCACCGGCATCAGCGCCTTCTCGATCTTGCCGCGGATGCCCTGCTCGGCGCCGACGCGGGTGGTGATAACGATCTCGCCGCCGGGACGCACGACGCGGGCGAACTCGTCCAGCGCCTTCTCCGGGTTCGGCACCGAAGTGATGACATATTGCGCCACCACCACGTCGAAGCTGTTGTCGGGGAAATCCATGTTCTCGGCGTCCATCACCTCAATCGCCTCGACATGGCCGAGCTTGAGCGCGCGGACGCGCTGGCGCGCCTTTTCGAGCATCGGCTCGGAGATATCGACGCCGGTGATGCGGTTGGCCTTGTCGTAGCCCGGCAGCGAGATGCCCGTGCCCACGCCCACTTCGAGAATACGGCCGCCGATCTGCTCCGCCACGTCGATCGCCGCGCGACGGCCCTGCCGGAACACCGGCCCGAACACGAGGTCATAGACCGGCGCCCACCGCCCATAGGCATTCGCAACCTGATCGGTTTCCATTTGCGGCACCATCGCCAACCTCCTGAATCCTGACCTCCGCCTATGATCCCGATGTGCGACAAAGAAGCGTCCGATCCGCGTAGCTTTTGCAATGTTCGCGTTTCAGTTCGAAGACAGTTCGACGGGCGGTTTTTGGGTGATTGGCCATAGTCAAGATTCCGTAAAGAAGTGGCAACAGCAGAGTCTTGATTTGGGGCTATAGGGCCTGACGACGGCGGGGTGCCGCCGCCGGTTGCGATTTTCATTCCGGAGGCCACCGCATGGCGACCCTTCCCGATACCCCCGCCGAGGCCCGCCGGTCGCCGCCCGCGCCGCGCCACGATCGCGTGCCACCGCGCACCGGTCGCAAGCTGCCGGACTGGATCCATGAGAGCGACAAGCGCGATCAGCATCCGCACAAGCAGCGCCTGCCGTTCCGCACGATCTGGATCTCGGACACGCATCTCGGCACGTCCGGCTGCAACGCCGATCTGCTGCTCGACTTCCTGAAGTCCACCGAGTGCGAGACACTCTATCTGGTCGGCGACATCGTCGACGGGTGGCAGCTCCGCAAGGGCTGGTACTGGCCGCCGCGCCACAACGACGTGGTGCGCTGCATCCTCAAGCGCGTGAAGCGCGGCACCCGCGTCATCTATGTGCCGGGCAATCACGACGAGGCGTTCCGCGATTTCGTGGGTCTCGACTTCGGCGGGATCGAGCTGATCCCCGAGGACATCCACGTCACCGCCGACGGCCGCCGCCTGCTGGTGCTGCACGGCGACCAGTTCGACTCGATCGTGCTCTATGCCAAGTGGCTCGCCTTCCTCGGCGACAGTGCCTATGTGTTGCTGCTCAAGTCAAACCGGCTGGTGAACGCGGTGCGCAAGCTGTTCGGCCTGCCTTACTGGTCGCTCGCGGCGCATCTGAAAAAGCGCGTGAAGAACGCCGTCCAGTTCATCGGCAAATATGAGGAAGTGGTCGCCCATGCCGCCGCCGATCGCGGCGTGGACGGCGTGGTGTGCGGTCATATCCACTCGGCCGAAATCCGCCAGTTCGGCGACATCACTTATTATAACGACGGCGACTGGGTGGAGAGCTGCACCGCGCTGGTCGAGCATTTCGACGGCCGGATGGAGATCATCGACTGGGCCGAGAAGGTGCGCGCCGAGGCGATGGCCGCCGCCGCGACTGGCGCCCGCGCGACGCCCTCCACCGGCGCGGCCGTGCCCGCATGAGGATCGCGCTGGTCAGCGACGCCTGGGCGCCGCAGGTCAATGGCGTCGTTCGCACGCTGACCACCACCGTCGCGATGCTGCGCGGGCAGGGGCATGTGGTCGAGACGATCACGCCCGACCAGTTCGCCACCGTGCCGTGCCCGAGCTATCCGGAAATCCGGCTGGCTCTGGGTTGCGGGCGGGCGGTGGCGGCGCGGATGAAGGCGTTCGCGCCGGACGCGATCCACATCGCCACCGAAGGCCCGCTCGGCTGGGCGGCGCGGCGCTGGTGCATGGATCGGAAGCGGCCGTTCACCACCTCCTTCCACACGCGCTTCCCCGACTATGTGGCGATGCGCAGCCGGCTTCCGGCCAACTGGTTCTGGCCGATCGTCCGTCGCTTCCACGGCCCCGCCGAGCGCGTCTTCGCGGCGACCGAGACGCTGTCCGCGGAACTGGCGGAGCGCGGCCTGCCGCAGACGCATCGCTGGTCGCGCGGCGTCGACCTCGCGCTTTTCACCCCCGGCCTCGTGGCCCTGCCCGAACTGGCGGACCTGCCGCGTCCGATCCAGCTCTCGGTCGGCCGCGTGGCGGTGGAGAAGAATATCGAGGCCTTCCTGCGCTCCGGCGTGCCCGGCACCAAGGTGGTGGTGGGTGACGGCCCGGCGCGCGCGATGCTGGAGAAGCGCTTTCCGGACGTGGTCTTCCTCGGCGCGCTGCATGGCGAGCGGCTGGCGGCGGCCTATGCGGCGGCGGACGTGTTCGTCTTCCCGAGCCTCACCGACACGTTCGGGCTCGTGATGATCGAGGCGCTGGCGAGCGGCGTTCCGGTGGCGGCCTTCCCGGTGCAGGGGCCGCTCGACATCATCGGGCGGGACGGCATCGGCATGGCCGGCGGCGCGGGCCGTCCGGTCGGCGTGCTCGATGAAAATCTGGAGACGGCCATTCGCGAGGCACTGCTGCTCGACCGGCAGGACTGCGTGGCGGAAGGGCGGCGCTATGGCTGGGATCGCTGCACGGCCCAGTTCTTCGCCGGGCTGGCGTCGATCACGGAAGGCGATCTCGTGATCGCCGCCTGATCGGCTGTTCGAAACTCTGGAACGATTTTGTCGAAACTATCGGGCTGATCCGCAAAGGCCGATCGAAGTATGAACGGTTTGTCAGCCGAGCCGCTCCCCCCTCCGGCCCGGTGACAGGAGGCCCGTCATGGTCCAGTTCGCCTATGCCGTAGCGCGTTGCACCGGAGCTGATCCAGCCGCGTTCGGTCGCCCCTCCCGGCGGACTCAGGCCACGGCGGGCCTCTGCTTTGATCTCATCCGGCGTGTCGCGACCGGGCTGCTGCTGGTCGCGTTGCTGAGCCTCGCCGGCTGGCTTGCCGCTCGTGCGCTGGACTCGACGCTGCTGGGCTTCGTCTTCGCGGACCTGCTGTTTCTTGTCGGCATTGCGCTGCGCGGGGCGGTTGCGCCGGCTCGTGGCCCCCAATCGCGCTCGCGCTGAGGCCAGTCATATTCCCCTGAGTTGACGGACTGCGATACGGATGTGCAATCTCGTGCCCTCAGCGATGGGGGCGCGCGATGGCGGACGAGGCAGGCAACGGCACAGGTCGGCAGAAGCGACCGGCCCGCGCGCTCGGCTTCTGGATGTGCAGCGCGCTCGTCGTCGGCAACATGATCGGTTCGGGCGTGTTCATGCTGCCAGCCTCCCTCGCGCCGTTCGGATGGAATGCGATGCTCGGCTGGATCGTGACGATCGCCGGCGCGCTTACCATCGCCTTCGTCTTCGCGCGCCTCGCACGGGCCTTTCCGCAGGCGGGCGGGCCTTATGCCTATACCCATGCCGCGTTCGGCCCGATGGCGGGCTTCGCGATCGCCTGGACCTATTGGCTGTCGATCGTCGTGGGCAATGCGGCCATCGCCGTCGCGGGCGTGAGCTATCTGAGCGTGCTGATCCCGGTGATCGGGCAGGTGCACGCCCTGCCGCCGTTGCTCACCCTCGGCGTGATCTGGTCGCTGACGCTGGTGAACTGCCTCGGCGCGCGCTCGGCGGGGTGGGTGCAGCTCGCGGCGACGATCCTGAAGCTGCTGCCGCTTGCCGCCGTGCTGCTGGTCGCCGCGGCGGTGTTCGCCGGCGGGGCGGAGCCGGTCGCGCCGTTGCGGCTGGCGGATATCCATCCCGGCGCGGTGACGGGCGCGGCGACGCTGACGCTGTGGGCGCTGCTCGGCCTCGAATCCGCGACCGTGCCGGCGGACAAGGTGATCGACGCGCCGCGCACCATCCCGCGCGCCACCCTGTTTGGGACGGCCTTTGCCGGGCTCGTCTATCTCTGCCTCTGCTCGGCCGTGCTGCTGCTGATGCCGGCGGACCAGCTCGCGCATTCGCCGGCCCCGCTGGCGGACTTCCTCGACGCCCACGTCGGAGCGCATAGCGGCCCGGTGCTGGCGGGCTTCGCGGCCCTGAGCGCGTTCGGGGCGCTCAACGGCTGGGTGCTGCTCCAGGGTGAGTTGCCGGGCGTGATGGCGCGGCGCGGCGTCTTCCCGCGCTGGCTGGGCAAGACCAATGCCGAGGGCACGGCGGTGCGCGCGCATCTCGTCTCGGCGGTGGTGCTGACGGTGACGATGCTGATGAACTTCCAGCGATCGATGGTGGAGCTGTTCACCTTCATCGCGCTGCTTTCCACCACGGCGTCGCTCTTCGCCTATCTGTTCAGCGCGCTGGCGGCGATCCTGCTCCAGCGGCGGGGTGAGATGCCGGCGTCGCGGCCGCTACACGGCGTAGCGGCGGTGGCGGCGGCTTACTCGTTGTGGGCGATTTGGGGCGCGGGCCGGGGGCCGGCGATGTGGGGGCTGGCTTTCCTCGCCTCGGCGCTGCCGGTCTACGCGCTGATGCGCTGGCGGGAGCGGGCGGGCCGGGCGGCGCTGGCGACGGGGTGAGCGTCCTTAACGGCGGATAAAGACTTTGGTCGAAATTCGCGGCTTGTCCTGCATTTCCATGCAACTCAACGGGATACTCGTGGTTGCATCGGCGAAGGCAGCGGGAGCGCGCCCATGCGGGACATGCTGGAAGAGTATCTTGAACGGATGATCGCCATCACGGTTTCAGCGGAGATGGAGATACTGTCGGTATCGGGCACGGACTTCGCGCATCTCGACTATCATCGGATGCGGATGGCCCGGACGCTCACCGCCTACCAGCTTTTCGCGCATCGAGAGATGTTCCACGCCCTGCTGTCGAGCCGCCATGCCGCCGACGTCGAATGCGGGCAGCGGCTGAGCGTCGAGTGCAATGCGCTGGCCGAGGCGATGCGAGCCCACGCCCGCAAATGGGCCGCGCAGGAGCCGGCAGCGATGTGGGGCGAATATCGCCCTGCGGCGCTCGGGCTGATCGAGCGCATCCGCCAGCATATCCTGCACGCCCGCGCGGGCGCGAAGCGGCTTGATCGCGACGAGCGGATGCCGGCGGAAGCGATGTCCTACCCCGCCGACTCCTATCTCCGGCAGATGGCGCGGACCTCGCTCTGACCGACCTCAGGCCTGGCGGCGATAGGCGCTGGCCTGCTCGATGCTGCCGAACGCCGCCGCCTCGATGAAGCGGGCGCGAGCCTCCTCATCGTCCCTCTCGCACAGCGCGAAGCCGATCACGGCGATCGACGCGGCGTGCTGCTTGTCGGTGCCGCCGGTGGACATGGTGATGGTCTCGCTCGTGTCGCCACGGACGAGCACGGTGAGGCTGCTCCGCGCGCCTTCGGGCACGTCGCCGCCGATCCAGCGCGTGGTGCCGGCGTCGAGGCGGCCGCACGCGATCACCGTGCCGTCGACGATGATCTCGAAGGCGGAGGACGCCGCCGCCAGCCCACGCAGGCGGAGATAGAGGCGCAGCGGCACGTTTCCGGCGGGCAGGTCCATGCGCAGCTCGCCGCCGTCGGGGCGGGTGCGGCAGCCGCTCGTTTCCGGCCAGAGCCAGCCCTCGCCGGTGCGGAAAATCTCGCCGCTGGCGAGCCCGCGCCAGATCGGCGTGTCGCGATACAGGCTCACCGGATAATAGGCGCCGAGCGAGACGGGGCGGGCGACGGGCGCCGAGCCTTCGCCCTCGCCGGCGAACCGCTCCAGCGCGTCGCTGATCTGGCCGGCCACCTGCGTCCAGGTGCGGGGCGTGAAGCCGGCACGGATCTCCGCCTCGCGCGCGGTGCGCCATTCGGCATCGAAGGCCACCTTCTCGACCGCCTCGACCAGCCCTTTGGCGCTGTCGTCCTCGAACACCAGCGCGAAGCCGGCGCCCGCCTCGGGCAGCGAGCTGTTGTCGGCGATCACCGGCACCTTGCCGTAGCAGAGCGATTCCGTGATCGGCAGGCCCCAGCCTTCATAATGGCTCGGATAGACGGTGAACTCGCAGGAGCGATAGAACAGCGCCAGCTCCTCGTCCGACGCCTGATGGATGATCGTGACATGCGCGCGCAGCTCCGCGTTCGCGTTGAGGCGCGCGAAGATATGGTCGTTCAGCCACCCGTTGCGGCCGACGCAGACCAGCCTCGGCACCTTCGCCTTGCCATGGCGGCGCAGCAGCTCGGCCCAGGCCTCGAAGGCGAGGAGATGGTTCTTGCGGGATTCGATCGTCGAGACGAACAGCGCGTAGGGCGTGTCCTCCAGCCCCCATTGCGCCAGCGCGGAGGCCGGCAGCGGATGGGACGAGGGGCGGCGGAAGTCGGCGTCGAGCGGCACGACCTCGACGCGGTTCTCCGGCACCTCATGGCCGAGCCGCTCGGCGACGCGCAGCAGGTCGCGCCGGGTGGACTGCGAGTTCACGAGGAACAGGTCCGCGTGCTGGAACACGCCGACCAGCCAGCTCACATAATCCTCGATCACGCCGCGCACGACATGCTCGGGCGCCATGATCGGGATGAAATCGTGGATGAAGGGGATGTAGCTGATCCCCTGCCGCTCCTTGGCGTCGCGCACCATCCGGTAATAGTCGTAGATCCACCACGACGTGCCGAGATTGACGAGGATCGCCTTGTCCGGGAGCGCATAATGCCCGTCCACCGCGAGGTGGAAGAAGAGGCGGGCGCGCAGGAACTGCCACGCCGGATCGTTCGCGTCGCTGCCCGAGGTGGCGAGATAGGCGAGTTCGAGGAACATCGGGACGGGGATTTCGATCCAGTGATCGCGCCCGTCGATGAAGCAGCAGATGCCGACCATCTCGCGGCCATGCGTCTTGAGCGCGGTGGCGAGCACCTCGATCTGCACGCGCTGGATGCCGGTGGGCAGGCGGCTGTGGCGGAAATGGGCGATGAGGTCGGTCAGGTCGAACACCAGCGGGCGCTGGCTGGCCGATGCCGGGGCCTCGGCCCACCCGACATGATCGAGCGCCTCGCGCGCGGCGGCGAGCGTGCGCAGATCCTCCGAACTGGCCTTCTGGCCGAGGCGGCGCATCGCCGCGTCGAGATCGGCGGCGGCGCTTGCGGCGGGCTCGGTCGGACGGGCGGCGGCCTGCTCCTCGTGACGGATCACCGCGCGCACGAGCGCGGGCGACATGTTCGCGACGCGGCGGATGGCGTGGAAGACCTCTTCCTCCAGTTCCTCCGCATGGCCCTGCCGGAGGAGGCCGCTGGCGTAATAGCGCGTCGCGTCGGGGTGGCGCCCGCCGCGCTTCGAGATGTGGCCGAGATGGAGATAGGGTTCCGCGCTGTCCGGCCTGAGCGCGGCGGCGGACTTGTAGGCCTCCACGCCTTCGTCGATGCGATGGCATTCGGCAAGCGAATGGCCGAGCTGCATCCAGATGTGAAAGAGCGAGGAATCCTCCGCCAGCGCCGCGCGATAGGCGTCGGCCGCGCCGGACCAGTCGCCGCTGTTGCGGGCGCGGTTGCCGCGGGCGATCGTCCGATGGACGCGCGGGGTGACGGCCACGCCAGCGGATTTCTTGATCTTCAGCTCGAACTTCATGACCGGCGGTTTCTGTCCTTCGGGGTGCGCGCGGGGGCGGTGTATACCGGGCGGCGGGCCATGCCAACGCGCCTCGCGGCGCTTCGTCCTGAGAATGAGGGTAAGTGGCGTCAACCCACTTGAGTTTCGCAAGGCCTTCGTGGATGGCCGGGTTGAAAGCAATATGCGGAGCGGGGCCGGGAGCGGGCGGAACCCACGCATTCAGCGGGAATGTTCAGGACTATGCCGATCGAAAACGACTCCCACGCCGTGAACGGCGCGCAGAGCCTGCTGGAGGCAGTGCAGACGGCGCGGGATTCGCTGGGCCGCATGGCGTTCGAGCTGGACGCCGGCACCGCCACGCTGCCCGCCGACGCAGCCGAGAGCCTGAAGGAGGCGCAGCAGCTCCTTCACCGTCTGGCCGGCGAGGTGACCGACGGCCCGCGCGCGACCGGCACGGGCAAGGCCTTCTTCTTCGACGTGTCCGACCTGCTCGGCTATTATCCGCACAACCGCCTGCCGACCGGCATCCAGCGCGTGCAGATCAACACCATCCTCAATCTGCTCGATGCGCCGGGCGACTGGGCGATCACGCTCTGCCGCTTCTCGGAGACGCGCGACGAGTGGCTGGCGGTGCCGGTCGCGCCGTTCCGCAGCGTCTGCGAACTCAGCATAGCGGGGGGTGATCCCGAGGCGAGCGTGTGGCGCAACGAAGTCGCGCGTCTGGAAGGGATCGTGATGAGCGGCCCGGCGCTGGCCTTCCCCAAGGGCGCCACGCTCATCAACCTCGGCACGTCGTGGTGGCTGCCCAATTATTTCATGTACATCCGCCAGGCGAAGATCGCCTCGCAAATCCGTTATGTGCCGCTGATCCACGACATGATCCCGGCGATGCTGCCGGACTATTGCAATATCGAGCTGGTCCATGAGTTCATCGACTGGCTGGTCGGCGTGCTGCAACATGCGGACTTCTTCCTCGCCGTGTCGGAATCAACCAAGGCGGACCTGATCCGTCTGGCGGGCGATCTCGGCCGTGAAATCCCGTCCGAGCAGGTGGCGGTCGTCCCGCTCGCAGCCGAGCTGAACGGCGAGGCCGTGAAGGCGCAGGCGGCGCACGTGTCGCTGGGCAAATGGGGTCTCGCCAAGGGTTCGTTCGTGCTGTTCGTCTCGACGGTCGAGGCGCGCAAGAACCAGGTCGCGGCGTTCGAGGCGTGGCAGAAGCTCTTCACCCGCCACGGCAAGGACAAGATTCCGCAGCTCGTCTGCGTCGGCAAGAAGGGCTTCGGCTGGGACGTCGCTTATGCCCGCCGGGAGATGAGTCCGGACCTGATCGAGAAGGTCACCATCCTCGACAAGGTGAACGACGCCGAGCTGGAGGCGCTGTACCGCAACTGCCTCTTCACCATCTATCCGAGCCTTTATGAGGGTTGGGGCCTGCCGGTGACGGAATCGCTCTGCCACGGCAAGGTGCCGGTGGTGGCGAACAACTCGTCGCTGCCACAGGCGGGCGGCGGCTTCTCGGTGGAGTTCGAGACCGGTTCGGTGACGAGCTTCGTCGCCGCGCTGGAGCAGATGATGTTCGACGATGGCTTCCGCGCGTCGAAGGAGCAGGCGATCGCGCAGCGCTTCGTGGCGCGGACATGGCGTGAGGTGGCGGCCGATGTCGAGCGGCGGGTGGGCGAGTTCGCCGCCCGCGCGGACGGGACCGAGCATCTGTGGCGCACCCCGGTCGCCGAGCCCGGCTATTATCCGATGATGCGCAATCGTGAGCGGACGGCGCGGGTCGGCATCGGCTCGGCCGAGTTGTTCCGCCACGGCAACGGCTGGTGGCGTCTGGAGGATGCGGGCTGCTGGACGCGGCCGGGCGGTGGCGAGCTGCTGCTGCGCGTGCCGGCGGGCGCTGCGCGGATCGGCATCGAGCTGATGGCGCTGCCGAACCATGTGACGAAATACAGCATCAGCTCGTCCGACGGCGTGCTGGCGACCGGGGCGCTCGATCCGAAGGTGCGGAAATGGGCCTTCTTCGATCTGCCGGCGGCGGACGAGGATCGCGACGTGCTGCTCCATATCGTCAGCAACACGGAGGAAGTGTCGGTCGAGGACGAGGAGGGGAACGAGCTGGAGCCCAGCCGCGATCTCGGCATCGGCCTCTGCGCCTTCTTCGTCTTCGATCTCGCGAACCCGCGCGCGCGCATCGACTTCATCGAGGCGGCGGCGCTGGGCGGGCTCGGCGATTACAAGGTGGGCCTGCGCTTCTGACGCCGGCCCGGCGTCAGAGCTTCCAGGCGATCAGCGTGTTGCCGGCGGCATAATGCTGGCGCGCCTCGTCCGGGAGTGCTGCCATCACCCGGCCCCAGAAGGGGCCGCCCGGCTGCTCGGCCAGCAGCGCGCCGACGGACATGGCCCTCATCTCCTCGCGCAGCTCGGGTGAGGTGATCGCCTCCATGATCCCGGCGAGCTGCCAGCTGATGGCGTGATCCGGCGTCTGATTGTCGAAAGTGCCCAGCCGGATCGTCTCGAAGCCGTCGTCGAACAGCCGCGTCAGCCCCGCGCGCGTCGCGTTGTAATAATGTGACGGATATCCGTGGACGGGGACGAGGAAGGGATAGTCGATGAACACGACGCCGCCGGGCTTGAGCATCCGGCGGAACTCGGCCGCCGCCACCCACGGCTCGGTGACATGCTCCAGCACCGCGAAGCAGCCGATGCCGTCCAGCGAGGCGTCCGCGATCGGATAGCGGCAGGCGGGCTCGATCACGAGATCCGCGCTCGCCGACGGGTAGACGTCGAGATAGAGGCAATTGTCGAACCGGCGGCTACGCAGCCCGCAGCCGACGTCGAGATAGCGGCGATCGGGATGGCGGCGCACCTCCTCGACGAAATCGCCGAGGCCGGGATTGGCCGATTCCGCATCATATTCCGCGAGCGTGTGGCTGAGGCCTCCATAAGCCACGGGGAAGCTACCTTCGCCGCGCAGGAAGCGGAAGCTGCCGCCCGCGCCGTGCGATGCGTCCAGAACGTCGGCGAAGCGCCGATATTTCCGCTCCGCGCGCGTGCCGACCCAGCCGAGCGCCTCGGGCAGCCACTGATGCCGCCCCTCGCGCCGGCCGTGGCGGATGAAATGGTCCCAGGCGTCTCCGCCGTTCGCGACATGGCGCGCCACGTCGGGATTGGCGCGGAGATACAGCTCCTCCTCGAAATTCTCTTCGGTGGCGGGTTCGCGGGGCGGCTTGGTCATGATTGAAACCCTGTGTCGTCTAGCGCGCGGTCGTCGCGAAGCCGTATTTGATGAGCCACATCACGCCGGCGGTGAGAATGCGGCGGTTGATCTCGGGGAAGGCATCGAACAGCGTCCGCAGCGTGGCGTCACCCGCGTCGAGCCGGGCGAGGATCGCGTCCAGCCTGGCAGGAGCAGGCAGGAGGTGAGGGGCCGCCATCGTCATCTCCAATCCCCCCGCGACTGCCGCGGCCTCCGCCGGTCCGCCGGGCAGGCGGCGGATCGGCAGGTCGAACCCGAGCGGCGCGGTCGGATAGGATTCGAAGAGCGTGTAGGGGTCGCCCCGGTCGGGCCGGAAGGGCTTGCCGGCGGCGAGCGGCGCCGTCTCCCCGGTCGCGGCCTTGCGGCGTTCCGCCAGCTCGCCGAGCAGATCGCGATACTGGCCGATCACGACCGGCCAGTCATAGAGCCGGCGTGCGTGGCGGCGGGCGGCATGGCCCATGGCGGCGCGCAGGGTGGCGTCGGTGATGAGCGCCTCGAACGCTTCCGCGGCGTGGGCAAGATCGATCGACGTGCTCTGCGCCGCCGCGCCGATATAGCCGTTATACTCGTCGATCCCGAGCGCGTAGCGCAGTGTCAGATGGCTCCCTGCGCCGGGCAGCGGCTGCATGGTGGGGATGAGGAAGCCCGTCTCGCCGTGCGCCACCGTGTCGCGGAAGCCGTCCCAGTCGCTCACCACCACGGGCAGGCCGGCGGCCATCGCCTCGACGGGGGCGAGGCCGAACGTCTCCTGGATATTGTCGACCAGCAGCGTGAAGATGTCGGCGGCGGCCCAGATCGTCCGGCGCACGTCGGCGCGGCGGCCGTCGACGACATGCGTGACGATCGTCTCCGCGAACTGGTCGGCGATGGCCTGGAAAGCGGCTTCCTGCTGGGGCGAGGAGAACCAGCCGGCGAGGATCAGGTGGACCTTGCGTCCCGCCTTCCGGGCCGCGGCATCGAGCGCGAGATAGAGCGGCACCGGATGCGCCTTCCCGAACAGCGCCAGCCGCGCGACCTGAAGGATGGCCACCGCGTCTTCGGGGATGCCCAGCTCCTCGCGCCAGCGGGTGCGATTCTCGGGCGTGGTGGCGAAATCGTCGCAATGGACGCCCAGCGGGATCACGGGCAACTGGCAGGTATCGAAACGCTGCGCGCCGAGACGCGCGGCGAAATATTCCTTCTGCGCCTCCAGCATCGTCGTCACCGTCGCGAGGACGGACTTCGAGGTGCAGATCAGCGCGTCCCAGCTCTGCACCGGCGTCGTCATCAGCGCGGCGATGCGGTCCATCGTATTGTCGGAAGCCGTCGTGTGCGTGATGCCGACGATGCTCCAGAGCTTCTGTCCATGCGCGCGGCGATGCCAGGTGAAGGCGCCCACCGACGGATCCGCGAGCCAGAGCGCGCCCGCCTCGATCAGCGCGCGCTCCGCGCCGATGCCGGCGCGCGCCGTCGCCCCCGTCGATCCGAAGGCGGCGACCTTCTTCGCGAAATGCTCGCCTTCGGCGGCATTGTGCGTCCAGCAGGTCAGCGGGTCCGCGCCCGCATGGCGGGCCCACGCCTTGAGGAAGCCCTCGCTCGCCGAATGCCGGCCGAGCAGGCGCGGGCCGGTGGTGTCGAACTCGGTCGAGACATATTGCAGCGCGGCCAGACCCGGCATGGGGAAGCGTCCTCAGGGAGTGGCGTCAGCGATACCAGGCGTGCGGATCGGCCTGGGGCGCGAGATCGAAGCGATCGCGGTGATGGCCGGGGTGGAAGGAGGGGTCCGCCTCCAGCCAGCGCCGCCAGCGCGTGGTGAAGCGGGCCATCTCCTCGCCGGGCGGCAGCACCTCGCCCCGCGAGGCCTTCTCGGCATGGGTGAATTCCGCATCGGGCGTATAGACGATGCGATAGCCCATCGAGCGCAGGTTCAGGCAGAGGTCGACATCGTTGAACTCGAGGCTGAAGCCCTCGTCGAAGCCGTTGACCTTCTCCATCAGCGAGCGGCGCGTGGCGAACACCGCGCCCGTCACCATCGACCATTCACGCTGGGCCAGCGCCCAGTCCTGATAGCCGCCCTGATCGGTGCGCGCGCCGAGCCAGACATGCGCGACGGCGGCGAACAGCGGCGCGATGCCGGCATGTTGCAGGCGGCCATCCTCATAGAGCAGCCGCGCGCCGACGCCGCCCACGCCCTCATCTAGCGCGAAGGTCTGGAGACCCTTGAGCCAGCCCGCGCCCAGCGGCAGCAGATCGTCGTTGAGGAAGACGAGCTGCTCCGTCTCGGCCGCGCGCCACAGGCGGTTCATCTTGGCGGCATAGTTGAAGGGCTCGCCCGGCGCGCGCGGCGTGGCGAGGCGGCGCAGCTCGAATGGCCAGTTGCGCTCGGCCCAGGGGGCTTCGTCCTCGATGTCGTCGCCGACGATGACGTGCAGGCGGTCCATCGGCCAGTCCGTCTCGGCGATGCCGGCGAGCAGGCGCTCGATATAGGTCGACTGGCCGTCCGGCGTCGGGCTGCGGCGCGTGGGGATCAGCAGCGTCACCGCCGGCATGGCGCCGGGATCGAAGCGGCGGGCGAGGCTCAGCAGCCCCGGCGCGCGGCCATCGGCCGCGTCGTGCATCGCGAAGGCCGGCAGGTCGCGCAGGACGGCGCGGCGGCTTTCCGCCGAAGCGCGGGGACGCGCGCCCTGGAAGGCGAGCAGCACCTCGGGGATGCGCACGATCGACAGCCCGGCGGCGTGCGCACGCAGGAGGAGGTCGGTCAGGACCGCCGCGCCATGCTCGGCATGGAGGCCGAGCTGCGCCAATGCGGAGGCCCGCACGATCACCGGCCAGCCGACATAATCCTGCGCGGCGAGGAGGGTGACGTCGAACTCCGGCTTGAGGCGGATCTGGTCGATGCCCTGCTCTTCGCCGACCGCGACGTCGTCCGCATAGAGGATCGCGGCGTCGGGGCGCCGGGCGGCGAAGTCGAGCACGCTGCGCTCGAACTGGGGCGAGGCCAGCGCCTGCTCGGGCGCGAAGGCGATCCAGCGATCGGCCTCGGTGGGGAGATCGGCGAGACGCTCCGGATCGAGCGAGCCGTCCTCGGCGAGCGGCACGGCGACGAGGCTTTCGTTCCAGTCCACCTCGGGGAAGGGCACGCCCGCATCGACGTTCGAGCCGAAGCCGCCCGCCGGGCGGATCGGGCCGCCGCGCTGGACGGTGGCGTCGAGGCTTTCGGTGATCTGGCGCGCGACGGTTTCGAGCGAGAGCATCGCGCCGATGCGCTGGCGGCCGGCGTCACCGATCTGCGTCTCGCCCGCGTCGACGGCGGTAGCTGCGCGAGTCAGCGCGTTGGCGAGCGCCGGCTCGTCGATCCGCGCCCATTCGCCGCCGGCGGTGTAGTGGCCGAAATCCTCGGTCAGCTCCCAGCGATGCGCGCGGACGGGATAGCCGCAGCTCGCATCGAGGAAGTCCCTGCTGCCCGAGAAGTCGGTTGCGACGACGGGCTTTCCGGCTGCCATGGCTTCCGCGATCGTGAGGCCGAAGCCCTCCGAGCAATGCGGCGAGGCGTAGATGTCCGCCGCCGCGACGAGATCGGCCAGCGTCGCCGGATCCATCGAGCGGTCGATCAGGTGGACCGACGGCGTGCCCTCGGCCAGCGCCTTGAAGGCGGCCCCGTCTTCGGGGCGATCCATCAGGTGCTTGGTCTTGAGCACGAGCGTCCAGCCCTGCGCCGCAAGGCCCGAGGCCGCGAAGGCGCGGACCAGCGCGGCGGGGTTCTTGCGGACGAGATAGCTCGACCCATCAAAGACATAGAGGATGATCTTGCCATCCACCTTCAGGCCGAGATCGCGGAACAGCGCCTTGCGATACACGGGCCGCGCCGGGGCGACGGGCACCGGATGCGGAATGACGTCCACCGGCGCATCGCTCTCGCGGGCGAAGACATCGGCGCAGTAGCGGCTCGGGCTCCAGATGCGGTCGACCGAGTGGAACTCGGCGCGCCAAGCCGGCGGCAGATGGCCCATCTCCCACACCCAATAGCCGATGCGGCGATGGGCGGAGCGGACGGCATGGAGCTGCTCGTCGGTCAGCAGGTGCCAGCTATCCGGGTTGAGATGGACGATGGCGATGTCCGGCGTGCCCTCGAAGTCGAGGATGTCGACCGGCGGCGTCAGCGGGCGGTGGACGTGGAAGGGCTTCTTGATCGGATGCGCGTTGATCCGCGCGCCGGTACGGCGCAGCGCGGCGAGCAGGTTGCGGCTCGCGCTGCCGAGGCCGTTGTCGTAATTCCACGGGCCGTAGAAGGCGATCTTCAGCCGCTGCTTCGGCGCCTCCGGCAGGGGCTCGACGCGGCGGGCGAGGAGCCCGCGATCCGGGCCTTCGGGGCCGAACTCGTCGGCAGCGGCGATGGTCTGGTCGATCAGGCCGATGTCGAAGCCCGCCTGCGTCAGCGTGTCGCGCCAGCCGTCGGTGTCGGCTTCCGGGAAGAGACCGCGCAGCAGGAGCAGCTTCACGAAGGGGAAGCCGTCCGCGATCAGCTCGCGCCAGCCGAACAGCGAGGGGTTGATCGCCAGATGGCTGGGGAACAGCACCTCGACCGTGTGGCCATAATTCTCCATCCCCCGTGCGAAAGGGATCTCATAGGTGCGGACCACATCGTCCTTGGAGCCGAGCATCTGCACCCGGTCCCAGAAGCTGTGGAATGCCCAGGAGGAGAGCAGGCGCGGCTTGCAGGCGACGAAATAGCTCTGGAGATGCCAGCCATATTCATGGCTTTCGGTGAGCCCCACGAGGTCGGCCTCGCTCGCCCGCACCCGCTCGATCATCGTGGCGAAGCGCGGTGCGTCGACCGGCCCCATCACGCTGTCGTTGAGGAGGAGCAGCAGCTTCGACCCGAACAGCTCGGGATGGAGCTTCAGCGCGTGGGCCCAGGCGGCGAAGTCGTAGCCGACATTCTCGCGCACCATCGCGCCGGCCAGCAGGTCGAGCACGGAGGCCGGCAGGTCGAGCGGCCGGTCCGCGACGGCCACCAGCAGCGTGGCGATGCCCTGATCCTTCAGCGCGCGCAGATAGCCGGGGACGTGCGGCTTGAGCTTGCCCATCGGCGCGTGCGTGACGAACAGGGCGACCTCGCCATGGGCAGGCATCACGAACGGTCGGGCCATGGTGCTGTGCGCCGCCCACGCCGGGCGCGGTGCGCCGTCGCCGAAGCCGGGGTTCGGGTGGAGCTGCACCGGCGAATTGTCCAACTCCTCGCCGCCGGGGAGGCGGTGGGCCGAGACGATCACCGTGTCGCCGTCGATATCGAGCATGGCGCGGAAGCCGTGCTCGCCCGCCTTCTCGCGCGGCAGGCGGGCGCGGGTACGGCCGATCACCTGGCCGTCGACGCGGAACTCGATCAGCGGGCGCTCGCCGGGCTCCGACAGTACGAAGCCAGACACGTTGCGCTGGAACCATCCGTCGAAGCGGCCGACCGCGACGGGGGCCTCCTCCGGCTGCTCTTCGGCGGGGGGCGGAGGCGCGGACTCCTCCTCCTGCGGAGGGACCGGGCCGAAGCCGATGCCGCCCGGCGCATCGGCGGCAGCTTCCGTCGTTTCGTCCTCCGCCTGTTCGACCGGCGGCAGCGGCAGGTTGGCGAGCGCATTGCGGGCATCCGTGTTGCCATCCAGCAACAGGCTGTCCGTATAATGGAGGCGGGCTTCGTCCACCTTGCCCTGCCGGTTCGCCAGATGGCCGCGGCACAGGGCGAGATCGGCGTCGCCGGGGTTCAGGCGGTCGGCCGTTTCATAGGCGCGCTCGGCGTCATCGAACTGACCGGCTTCGCCCAGCATATGGCCGAGTTGCACCCAGATGGCGGCATCTTCGCGATGGCGTGCGAGATAGCGCCGATATTCGGCGGCGGCGTCGGTCCAGCGGCCTTCGGCGCGGGCGGCATCGCCCCTGCGACGCGCCGACCGCGCGGCGCGGTCGAGCAGATAATCCCCGATCATGAACCCCTCGACAAACACCGGAAACGCAAATTGTGCACCCCTTGCCCGCGATCACAAGTCGGCGCCGAGCCGACGATCCGTTCCGCTGTAGGAAAGAGCGTGGCATGTGGAAAGCCTTGTAGGATGGTCGAGCCGCCCCATGGCCCTCGATTGACAGCAAATGCGATCCCGCTAAGGAAACCTCCGCGCGATTGCCTTTGATGCCATCCGTGAACTTTTGGATCTCTGCTTGACTGCAATCGGCCGCCATCGACCGTCCATGAACCTCCGCGTCCTGTCGCGAGCCCTTCGCCTGCTTCCGCCCGTCATGGCCGCTGCCATGCCGCAGGTGGTGAGCGCGGAGAGCCTCGCCGATGCCGTCGCCATGGCCTATGCCCATAATCCGACGCTGGTGCAGCAGCGCTTCACCCAGAAGAGCGTCGACGAGAATTATGTGCAGGCGCGCGCCCAGTACGGGCCGCAGCTCAGTCTTCAGGCGACCGGCAATTACGACAGCCAGAACGCGCTGGGCAGCACGTCGAGCTCCTCCACCGGGCAGGTGATCGCGCAGGTCAGCCAGCCGATCTACACCTCGGGCCAGCTTCGCGGGCAGCTTCGGGCGGCGCACGCCAATGTGCTCGCGGGCCAGCAGAACCTGCGTCAGGTCGAGCAGAACACCGTCCAGAACGTCATCATCGTCTACGCGCAGGTGCTCCGCGACGAGCAGCGCGTGCAGGTGGCGCGCGAGAATGTCGCGGTGTTGCAGGACCAGCTTCGCGAGAATCGGGAGCGCTACACCAAGCTCGGGCGCGGGCAGGGTGCGGGCGATGTCACCCTGACGGACGTGGGGCAGGCCGATACCCGCCTCGCGCAGGCCGAGAGCGACCTCGCCTCGCTGGAGGCGACGCTGGACACCAGCCGCGCCCAATATCTCCAGATCGTCGGGCAGAATCCCGGTACGCTCGATCCGCTGCCGGACCTGCCAGGCATGCCCGCATCGATCGACGAGGCCTTCGCGCGCGCCGAGGCCAATAATCCGGGCCTGCTCACCGCGAAATATACCGAGCAGGCATCGAGCGCGAACGCCGCCGCCGCGCGGGGCGCGCTTGGGCCGACGGCCTCGCTGACCGTGCAGGGGAGCTACACGAGCGAACCGAACCAGGTGATCGGCCGTTATGGTTCGAAGGAAGTGTTCGCGGGTGTCACGGTGCGCCAGCCGCTCTTCTCCTCCGGTGCGCTCCGCTCGCAGGTGCGCCAGGCCGATGCGCGCAACGGCGCCGATCAGGCCGCCGTCGAGGCGGCGCGCCGGCAGGTGATCGAATCCGTCGACGCCGCCTGGAGCCAGCTCGTCGCCGCGCGCCGTTCGCTGACCTCGGGTGAGCGTCAGGTCACCTCCGCGCAGCTCGCCTTCGCGGGCATGCATCGCGAGGAGCTGTACGGCCTGCGCTCGACGATCGAGACGCTGAACGCCGAACAGGACCTCTTCTCCGCGCAGCTCAATTTCCTGTCGAGCCGCTACACCGAATATGTCTCGCGGGCGCAGCTCCTCTCGGCGATCGGCGCGCTCAAGGCGGAAGCGATCGTGACGGGCCTCCAGAAGCAGGACCCGAACGACAATTTCCGCAAGGTCCGCAACCGCGGGCGCACCCCGCTGGAGCCGCTCGCGATGGCGATCGACCGGATCGGCTCGGCTAATCCGCGCCGCCCGGCGGTCGCCGATCTGGCGGGCGCGGACAGCCCGCTTCCCAATTCCACCGCGCCGCTTCCCGACACGCCCAGTGCGGAGGTGTTGCAGAAGCCGCTCGTTCCGATCACGCAGAGCCCACTGGTGCCTGCGGACAAACTGCCCGGCGGACTGCCCAAGACCGGCGACCTGCCGGACAAGCCCGCCATGTCGACGGACCTCAACCCATGACGTTCCCCTTCGTTGCCGCCTTCGCCGCGCCCCTCGGGCGCGCTAAGGTCCGTACTGCAATCCTGTCGGAGGGGGCCCGGTCATGGCGTTGAAACCCGGAAAATCCTCGCGCGTCCACGAGGTGATGCCGTCGCCGCTGCGCCGGACGCTGGCGCTCGGCATCGGCCCGATGCTGTTCGCCGGCCTGTTCAGCCTCGTCAGCAACCTCTTGTATCTCGCGCTGCCGATCTACACGAACCAGATCTACAGCCGGGTGCTGTCGAGCCAGTCGGTCTCCACGCTGGTGGTGCTGACGCTGGGCGCGGCGTTCGTGTTCATCATCTCCTCGATCGTGGACCATTTCCGCGAGCAGGTGCTGAGCGGCTTCGGCGCGGTGTTCGACCAGCAGGTCGCCTCGCACGTCTTCTCGGCGCTGTTCGACGCGGTGGTGCGCCGCCAGGGCACGCGGGCGCAGGCGCTGCGCGATCTCGATACGGTGCGTCAGGCGATCAGCGGCTCGGCCGTCAACGTGCTGTTCGACCTGCCGTGGATGCCGGTGTTCCTGCTCATGCTGTTCATCGTCGATCCGCTGATCGGCGTGGCGACGCTGGTGGGCGGCGTGATCCTCGTGATCCTCGCCGTGTTGCAGGATCGCGCGACCCATGGCGCGCTAAAGACCGCCAACAACGCCGCGCTGCAAAGCTACAGCTTCACCGACGCGGCGCTCCGCAACGGCGAGGTGGTCCGCGCGCTGGGCATGTTGCCGCGCCTCGGCTCGCAATGGGCGAGCTTCCGCCAGCTCTCGATCAGCGCCGGTGCCGCGGCGGGCGAACGGGCGTCCTTCTACAGCGGCGCGATCCGCTACGTCCGCATGCTGATCCAGATCCTGATCATCGCGCTCGGCGCCTATCTGGTGGTGGAGCGGACGATCCCGTCGGGCCTGCTGTTCGCCAACATGATCCTCGCCGCTCGCGCGCTCGCGCCGATCGAGCGGATCGTGGCGTCGTGGAAGGGGCTGTTCGAATCCGCGCAGGCCTTCCGCCGTCTGGAAGCCGCGCTGGAGGATTATGAGCCGCCGGTGCCGCTCACCCAGCTTCCGGTGCCGCAGGGCCGGCTGACCGTCGAGAACGTCAATTTCGCGCCCGCCGGCGCCCCGGCGCTGGTGCTGGTGAACCTGACCTTCGGCATCCTGCCGGGCGAGATGGTGGGCGTGATCGGCCCGTCCGGCGCGGGCAAGTCGACGCTGGCGCGCCTGCTGGTCGGCATCTGGAAGCCGGTGGCCGGCTCGGTCCGCCTCGACGGCGCCGACGTCTATAGCTGGGATCGCGAGGATTTCGGCCGTCACGTCGCCTATCAGCCGCAGGATACGGAACTCTTCTCCGGCACGGTGCGCAACAATATCGCCCGCTTCCGGGCCGATGTGGACGATGCCGACGTGATCCGCGCCGCGCAGGCCGCCGGTGCGCATGACCTCATCCTGCGCCTGCCCAATGGCTACGACACCGAGCTGGGCGAGGGCGGGGCGATCCTGTCCGCCGGCCAGCGCCAGCGCGTCGGCCTCGCCCGCACGCTGTTCGGCGATCCCAAGCTGGTGGTGCTCGACGAGCCCAACGCCAATCTCGACCAGGAAGGCGAGAAGGCGCTGAACGAGGCGATCCTGAGCCTCAAGGCGCGGGGCGCCACGATCGTGATGATCTCGCACAAGCCTTCGGCCTTCCAGCATGCCGACAAGCTGCTGGTGCTCCAGAACGGCAAGATCAGCATGTACGGCCCGCGTGAAGACGTCATGCAGCAGCTCAGCGGGGCTCGCCCGCGTCCGCCGCTTGCGGAAGTGAAGGGTTAAGTTCGGTGAAGGCTTTCATTCGTCGGCATCTGGGCGCCCCTCAGCTGGAGGCGCCGGCGGCCGAGTTCCGGCCCGCGGGCGATGCCCATCCGGGCGAGATCATCCGCCTGCGCCTGCGCCGCCCGATCGTCGCGGGCAGCATCGTGGTGCTGGTGCTGGTGTTCGGCCTGCTGATCTGGGCGTCGATCTTCTCGATCGCGGGCGCGGTGATCGCGCCGGGCACGGTGAAGGTCGAGGACAATATCAAGCAGATCAAGCATCGCGAAGGCGGCATCGTCCGCGCGATCCTCGTGCGCGAGGGGCAGCGGGTCCATGCCGGCCAGGTGCTGCTGCGCCTCGATCGGGTGCAGGCGCAGGCCAGCGTCGACATCTACCAGGCCGATTATGACAGCGCGCTCGCGCAGATCGCCCGCTTCCAGGCGGAAGCGGCGAACGCGAACGACATCCGCTTCCCGCAGGAGCTTCTGGCCCACCAGAACGATCCCCGCATCGCCGCGCTGCTCACCAGCCAGCGCAGCCTCTTCCAGTCCCGCATGACGCTGTACCGCAGCCAGTCGATGGTGCTCTCCGGGCAGGCGGAGCAGCTCGGCACGCAGATCCAGGGCCTGCGCGCGCAGATGACCGCGCTGGACGCCCAGTCCGATCTGATCAACGACGAGCTGAGCGGCGTGCGCGATCTCAACAAGCAGGGCTATGCGCCCCGCACGCGCCTGCTGGAGCTTGAGCGCAGCATGGTGAGCCTCAAGGGCCAGCGCGGCTCGCTCGTGTCGGACATCGCGCGGGCGAATCAGGCGATCGGCTCGGTCCGCCTCCAGATCGCCCAGCTCGACGACAAGCGCGAGACGGACGCGACGCAAGGCCTGCGCGACACCGAGGACAAGCTGACCGACACGGTGCCGAGGCTCCGCGCGATGCAGGACAGCCTGTTCCAGGCGGACGTGCGCGCGCCGGTCGACGGCTACGTGTTCAACCTCACGCAGTTCACCGTCGGCGGCGTCGCCGCGCCGGGTGAGGCGCTGCTCGACATCGTGCCGGTGAACATGCCGCTCAACATCACCGTGGAGGTGAAGCCGAGCGACATCGCCGAGGTGCATGTCGGCATGCCGGCCCGCGTGACGCTCACCGCCTTCAACCCGCGCACCACGCCGCAGGTGGACGGCCATGTCACCCTCGTCTCGGCCGACGCCAGCACCGACCAGCAGAGCCACCAGTCCTTCTACGTCGTGCAGGTGAAGGTCGATCCGGGCGAGCTGGCCAAGGCGGGCAAGGGCGTCCACCTGACGCCGGGCATGCCGGCGACGGTCGCGATCGTGACGGGCAAGCGCACGATCATGCAGTATCTGCTCGGCCCGATGACGGAAGCGATGCACACCGCGCTCCGGGAGCGGTAGGATGCCCCGTTCGGACAGGCGCGTGTCCTTCCTCGTCGCCGGCGTGCAGAAGGGCGGGACGAGCGCGCTGTTCGAATATCTGCGCGAGATTCCGGCGCTCCAGCTGCCGGAGGTCAAGGAAGCCCATTTCTTCGACGACGAGGAAGGGGTGGACTGGTCCGCGCCGGATCATGTCCCCTATCACCGGCTGTTCGTGGAGGACGGCCGGATGTGGGGGGAGGCGACGCCGATCTACCTCTACTGGCCGAACGCGCTGGAGCGTGTCCGCGCCTACAACCCGGACATGAAGCTCATCCTCCTGTTCCGCGATCCGGTCGAGCGGGCCTGGTCGCACTGGAAGATGGAATATGCCAAGCGCAAGGAGACCGAGCCCTTCGCCTGGTGCATCCGCGAAGGCCGTGCCCGCATGGCGGAGGGAACGCCCTATCCCGGCTTCCACCGCGTGTTCAGCTATGTGGAGCGCGGCTTCTACGGCCGGCAGCTTGCCCGCGCGTTGCATCTTTTCCCGTCGAATCAGCTTCTTCTGCTGGAATCGGCGAGGCTCTCGGCGGAGCCCGATACGGTGCTGGCGGAGATATGCGCCTTCCTCGGCGTGCCCGAGCCGGAGGCGCCGATCAGGCCGCGCCGCGTTCGTACCGCGCATGAAATGATCTACCCGTCCGAGCTGACGAACGCGGATGTCGACTATCTGCGGGACCTGTATCATACGGAACTTGCACGCTTTCATCACTTGGTGGAGCGGTGCAACCAAAACCGGGCTGAGGCTTTTTAGCTGTCCGGCGCGACGCCGGGGAGGAACGTCCGGCTGTCATTCAACTCCCATGTCACCGTGCTGCCACACCGCTGTCATCAAGAGGGGCGGTGTTCGGATCAGCGTCGATATATTGCGACTGGTCGTTGCGTTTCGCGGTTGCACGGTAGGAGAAGCCCCGCTAATCAACCGGCTGGGCTCGCCGCGTTGACCACGCCCTGGCAGGGGTATGGCGGCTTGGCGAATAAGGCGCCTCCAGCTCGTTGCGGGGGGGAGGGAGCTGAATATGCACGCCCGGACGAAGGTTTAAGTGGAGGCTTTCATGGCTAGTTTCATTTTCGAAGAGGGTACCCAGATTCAGGCTAGCGCGTTCACCGCTGGCGATACCCTGATCTTCCGTGATGCCGATCCGGCGTCGCTGAACGTTACCTTCACCGCGAGCACCGGTGGTCTCTCGGTTGACACGGTCACCATCTCGGATGGCACGCACTCGTTCAACTTCGCCGCTTCGGCGCTGGACGATGCGGCGACCACGACGCAGTTCCTGTCGTCGGGTGGCAGCCTGATCTTCACCACCGGCGCTACCACCACGGTGGCCGGTGATGACGCCGACGCGGCCTATAACTTCACGGGCGCGGCGACGACCTTCACCGTGACGGACGCGGGCAACCACGTGATTCACGCTGGCAGCGCTGGTGACACCATCGACGCTGGCACCGCGACCGGCGACCTCAACATCCTCGGTGGCAAGGGTGTCGACACCATCACCGTTGGTGACGGCAACAACATCGTCTCGGGCGGTGCCGGTGCTGACAGCATCATCGTCGGTGATGGCAACAACCACGTGTACGGCAATGCTCTCGGCTCGGTGCAGGGCGCGACTGACGGCATCGACACCATCACGGTTGGCGATGGCTCCAACTATGTGAACGGCAACGCCGGCAACGACATCATCACCACCGGTGATGGTTCGAGCCGCGTGTACGGTGGTCAGGGTGATGACAACATCACCGTCGGCAATGGTAACAACCACATCAACGGCAACGCTGGTTCCGATACCATCAACATGGGTACCGGCAACAACACCGTGAACGGTGGCCAGGGTGACGACCATATCTTCGCCGGCACTGGCAACAACACCATCTCGGGTGACCTCGGCAACGACGACCTGCACGCCAACACCGGTATCGACATCCTGACCGGTGGTGCTGGCAACGACGTTTTCGATTTCAGCGTTACGGGTTCGGCGGCTGTCAATGTGGTCGGCTCCGGCACCTCGGCCGCGAACTACTACGATGAGGTCACCGACTTCACCAACGGTACGGATCACTTCCACCTCGGCAACGCGACCGATGCGGTCCTGACCCAGGGTGCGGGCGTCACTTTCACGTCGGTCGACGACGCGCAGGTTTATGCCCAGCAGATCCTCACCGCCGGTGCGGATGACCACGCCGTTGCGGCGATCGTGGTCGGTAGCGATACCTACCTGTTCTACAATGACGCGGGTGCGGCTACGACCATCGACTCGGTCATCAAGGTCGACGGTTTCACCGACACGGCTCACCTCAAGGCCGCGTCGTTCGTCTAATATTTCCGGCCGCATCGCGGCTTGAAATAGAAGCAAGTTGGGGGCCGGTCCTTCGGGATCGGCCCCTTTCTTTTTGCCTGTATGAGATCGATGCCATCCATGTGGGTGAGCCTGCGAGCGCCATGATGCCTGTGGCATTGCATACACACAGCGCGAGTCCGGTCGGCGCCGTCCTCGGAAACGGGGACGGAAGACGTGGAGCGGCGTCGGCTCTGATCGGCGGAGGGATCGGGAAGGCGGCGGCGCAGGGCGCTCGCGGCAGGTCCGGAATGCTGAAGTGGGGAGGCCTTTGGGCTCAGCCTCCCCACAATGCACATTCGGACGAAGGCCCGATATCCTCCGATACGCGAGGATATCTTCGAGCCGAACCGACTATGGGCTTCTCGCGTGAGAAAATGAAGTCGTAAGTGGAATGATGGCGGATTTTTCAGGTTTCGCCCATGGAAAGCCCGCTTCCGCCTCCGAACCGCGCCTCCCGGCGACGGCCTTTCGGGAGCCGGGCTCCTCGCCTGTCCCATCGCGGTGCGATTTCCCGGTCCCTGATTCGGCGCCACGTCGTGCGGAAGGGGGCTGTTGCAATGAAACCGCTAATAAAACTCGATTTGTTGCATGGCTGCATAAGGCCATGGTCTAGAAAACATAGATAAAATCCCGTTAACCATTTGTTGTTCGGATCGTCGTCCTCATGATTTCCGCAGGGGTGCGCAACCTTTTGTAGAAGGGAACGGGGTCGTGGCGAATTTCGTCTTTGGGCTTCTCGGCACGGTCGAGAACCTGTTGCTGAGCACGTTGGGGTTGTCGAACAGCGACACTCTCAGCTTTCCCGATACGGTCGGTCTCGACAATCTGTCGATCACATCGAGTGGCCTCAACACGACGTTGTCCGCGCTGGGCAACACGCTCTCGCTGCCGTCGCTGCAACTGAGGACGGCGGCGCAGGAAGGCCATGTCACGCTGGCCGACGGCACGCATGTGATCACCGGTACGGACAGCGCCGAGACGCTCAACGGTTCCAGCGGCGACGACGGCATCTACGGCCTCGGCGGCGACGACACGCTGACGAGCGGCGGCGGCAACGACTATATGTTCGGCGGCGCAGGCAATGACGTCATCACCGGCGGAGACGGGAACGACCATCTCTACGGCATGGGCATGACGGCCGACGTCAGCGGCGACGGCGCGGATACGATCAGCGGCGGCGCGGGTGGCGACTATATCCAGGGCAATGCCGGCAACGACATCCTGGACGGCGGCGACGGCGACGACCGCATCAACGGCGGCAAGGATGACGATCACATCACCGGTGGCAACGGCAACGACACCATCAACGGCAACTTCGGCAACGACGTCATCGATGGCGGCGCGGGCGATGATGTGCTGCGCGGCGGCAAGGACAACGACACCATCACCGGCGGCGACGGCAACGACCAGATCTATGGCGATCTGGGCGTCGACACGCTGACCGGCGGCGCGGGGTCGGACACCTTCCACTTCAGCGGCAACGATTCCGCGCTGCTCAGCCTCACCACGCTGGGCCAGACCGATACGATCACCGACTTCCACCATGGCGAGGACCATCTGGACATCGGCTATGCGCCCGCGGGCGTGATCCAGGGCGGCGTCGCAGGGACCGTCGAGGCGGCGATCGCGGCGGTGACCGGGTTGCTGACCGGCGCTTCGGGCAGCGTCGTCGCGATTGGCGTCGGCAGCGACACCTATCTCTTCTACAGCGCGAGCCACACCGCGCTGGTGGATAGCGTCATCGATCTGAAGGGCGTGGCGCCGACGTCGATGGCGGTGTCCGACTTCGTCTGATCCAGCGACTGGGGGAGGTCTCTGGCTGGCGGCGAGCCATCCCTTCGGGGGGCTCGCCGCTTTTGTCCTGTCCGGGCCGGCTCAAAGCGTGATGCGGAAGCTCCGTACGATCACGTCCACCCCGTCACGGCGGACGCTGTAATCGGCCTGATAGACGCCCGGGGCCCAGCCCTGCGCAGGCCGGCGGCGGCCGACGTTGAAGATGGTCTGGGCCTTGTCATGATCCAGCGGCTCGGCCCGCTCGTCGGCGATCACCACGGCACCGGGGCCGCTGACGCGCAGGCGCTGGATGTCGCCCTTCTCGAGCCCGAGCGCCTGCACGAAGGCCACCAGTGCGGGGGCGTCGCGGTTGACGCGGGGCTGCTGGTCGGCGCCATTCTCCTGCGCTTCGGCCATCTCGACCGCGCGCGTGGCGAAGCCGGCGACGAAGACCTGGCCCCGCTGATAGGGCAACCGTTCCTTCCACAACGGCACGCCGCCGCCGCAGGAGCCCGGCGCCGCGCCATAGGCGAAGGGATCGATCGCCTTGCCGTCCTTGCGCACGGTCAGGTGGACGTGCGGGAACTCGGTATCGCCCGAGAGGCCGATGCGGCCGAGCACCTGTCCGGCCCTCACATGGCGGCCCGGCTTCACGCGGATGCTGCCGTTGGCGAGATGGCAATACTGGCTTTCCCAGCCATGGCCGTGATCGATCACCAGTCCGTTGCCGCATTCCTCGCCGGTGACGGCGGCCTTGCCGCGCTCGTTCACCGAGATGTCCGGCACGCCGTCGCGGGTGCGCAGCACGCGGCCCGGCGCGACGGCGACGACATTCACCCCGGCGCGTTGCCGCGCCATGCTGGGGATGCGGAAATCGATGCCGTTATGGCCCTGGTAGGTGCGGCCGCGGCAGAGATAGTCCTTCGCGGCCGGGCCGGCATCGTCGTCCATATAGTTCTGGACGGCGCAGTCCTGCCCGATGCGGCACTGGAGCGGCAACTGGAGCTGGAGCGGCGGGCGCGGTCTCGCGGCCCCTCCGAGCAGCAGGGGGAGCGCGAGCAGGGCGACGCGGCCGAGAGTGCGAGACATGATCGTGGTCCTTCCTACGCGGCCACAAGGCGCTCCAGCCGCGCGAGCAGGGCCGGAGCGATTTCGGAAACGGCGCGATGGCGCCAGAGATATTCGTGAAGGCGGGCGGCCTCCTCGCGCGCTGCGTCGCGATGGTCGAGGATGTGGGCGAGCGCCTCATGCCAGCCATCGTCCGCCACGCGCGTGGCGGGGAGGGCGGGGTCGGCTCCATAGGCCGGCCCGTCCGAGGCAAGCGCCGCCAGCCCGAGCGCGGCATAGTCGAGCAGCTTGATGTCCGACTTGCCGCGATTGAAGTCGTTGTCGACCAGCGGGGCGAGGCCGACATCGAACGGCCCCTGATCGCGCAGCCAGTGGACGAAGCGCGGATAGGCGATCGCCTCGGCCGGGGGCGACAGGCGATGCATCCACGGCGCGGGCTCGATGTCGGGCGAGACGCCGATGACGGTCAGACCGAAGCTGCCGGGGCGTTCCTCGGCCAGCCGCTCCAGCGCCGGGCGGATCATCGCGAAGTCCGCGCCATGGGTGTGCGTGCCCATGTAGAGCATCCGCACGCGTTCGCCCGTGAAGGGCGCGGGGCGCGGCTTGCGCCAGTCGCGCCACAGTCGCGGGTCGAGCATGTTGGCGCGGACATGCGGATTGGTGGCGATGCCGCGATAGGCCTGCGCCAGCTCGGCAGTCGAGAACCATGTCTCGGCGGACGCGGCGATGGCGCGCTCCAGCGCGGCGTTGAGCGGGCGGTAGAAGGCGGCCTCGGGATGATCCGGTCCGATCCGTGTGAAGGTGTCGTCCACCTCGGTGACGAGCGTCGCGCCCATCGCGCCAAGCTGGCGGATGAGGGCGTCCACCGCCTCGACCGTCGGCATGGCGGTGCGCTGGACGATGCAGACGTCCGAGGGCGGCACCGGGTCGGCCGACGAACCCAGCGTGACCTCGATGCGGCCGGTGATGCTCTCGTCGGTGAGCGGGGCGATCAGGCGGATGAAGGCCGAGCTTTGCGGGCCGTGGGGACCGTGCGGAGCGATGATGTGGACGCGGAGCGGCTTGCGCGGCGCAGGTGTCGTGCGGGGCGCCTCCGGTCCCTCCAAGCCGAGTGTGCGGAGCGCATCGCCGACCAGCTTGGCGGCGCGGGCGTCGAAGCTGTGCTCCTTTGCGACCGTCTCCGCGAGCTTGCGGCGCGTTTCGGGATCGGCGGGCGCCGCGAGCAGGCTGTCGATGGCGCGCCGCGCCTCGCGGGCATCGGCCACCTGCGTCACCGCGTCACCGAATAGCGGCGCGATCGAGGGCACTGGATCGGACACCACGCGCCCGCCCGATGCCACCACGTCGAACAGCCGGTTCGATACCAGCCCGAAGGCGCGCATCGACGGCCAATGGTCGTTCAGCACCACGCCCGAGCCCGCATAGAGCCGCCCAAGCGCCTTGTTGTCGATGTTCTTCGCGGCGACCAGCGCGTCGGGCACGAGGCCGGCCCAGCCGTCGCCGTAGATGGTCGGCTCGCGGTCGGCGTCGATCGCCCAGCGGACGATCTCGCGATCCATCCCGCGCGAATTGCCGCAGAAGAGGATGTCGGGCGCATCCCCGGCCGGCGTCTCGGGGTGGAAGCGCGCGGGGTCGGTCGCCTGGAGCAGGACGTCGACCGGCGGCTTCACGAGATGCTTGAGCAGCGCCGCGTGCGAGGCCGAGGCGCAGTAGATGCGCGTATAGCGGTCATATTCCTCATAGCCGACCTGATCGGGGTGGCTGATGTTCCACAGGAACGCGATCTGGCCGGGGCGCGGCGTATAGGGGATGAGCCCGCGCAGCACGATCGCGACATCCTCGTCGGCGAGCGCATGGCCGGACCATTGATGGCGGAAGTCGATCCGCGCCTTGTGGCCGAGCCGCTCGATCGCCTCCGCCAGCGACTGCGCGAAGTGGAAGTCGCCCCAGGCGTCCCTCTCGTCCTCGGGTGCGGCGATCTTGATCGCGAAGGTAAGCTTCAGTGCCTTGGCGAAGGCCTTGCTGCCGATCTCCAGCCCTTGGCGGTTCTTCGTCCAGACCATCTTCTGAAAGGCGGCGGGCTCGGAGACGGTGATCCGCTCGCGATCGGCGCGGCCGTCGAAATAGTCGCAGCCGACGAAGGGCGCATAGCCCGTATCGCGACCCCTGGTGATGCGCAGGATCAGATCCCAGTCGACCATCCGCCGCAGCTTCGTGTCGAACACGCCTACCTCGTCCAGCACGTCGCGCCGGTGGCAGAAGGCGTTGAGGTCGACATAATTCTGGGTGAGGCAGGCCTCCCAGTCGAAATCGTCGCCGCGATAGCCGGTGAGGTGGCTGAGATCATCGCGCAGCGCGATACCGCAATAAGCCGCCGTCTGCCCGGTGGCGGTCAGATGCCGGACCATCACGTCGAGGAACCACGCCTTCCAGCGATTGTCGGAATCGAGATAGGCGACGATCTCGCCGGTCGCCTCCGCCAGCCCCGCATTGCGCGCCGCCGAGACGCCGCCATGGGGCGCCTTCACCAGCTTCACGCGCGGATCGGCGAGGAACTGGGCGACGACCGAGCAGGTGGCGTCGGTCGATCCGTCGTCGACGACGATCAGCTCGAAGCGCTCGTGCGTCTGCTCCAGCACGGAGGCGATCGCCGACGCGATGGTCGCCTCGCGGTTGTAGGCGGGCATGACGATGCTGACGAGCGTGTCGCGGGCGCGTTCGACCTGCTCGGGCGGGAGGTTTGCTATGGCGTGCAGGAAGGCCTGCTCGCGCTCGATGTCGAAGACGGGGTAGAAGCGGCGAGGGCCGTCTTCTGTCGCTTCATATTCCGGTTGGCTGATCCCGATGGCGAGGCGCTTCTCGGCGAGGCCTATTTCGAGGAAATGGCGCAGCGGATCGCCGGTTACGTCCGGATAGGTCATCCGATAATGCAGGCCGTCGAACAACGGCCCGGTCATGCGACCCTCAGTGGCGCCATGATGTGTGTAATGGTGGAGCGGATGCATCCCCGCCGCGAACACGTCGGCGTGCGTGCGGTTGTAGAAGCTGCTGGAGAAATAGGGATTGGGATCCAGTGCATCCTCGTCACGGCCGGTGCGAATATAATCCACCAGCGGATTGTGCGCGCGGATTAGCTCGACCAACTCGGTATCGAGGGGAGCAACGGAGCGTTCGGCGCGATTTACCAGGGTTCGGATGATCGGCTCATGGCTGGGTTTGCCTGGAGCGGGCGTGATCTCGATTCCCTCTTCATCGACGAGGCCGATACTTCCTCCATCGGCGATGGGCGCCAAACCAAAAAGCCGTTCCAGCGCGTGCGCGAGGGTTCCATCGCGATCGGTCCCCTCCGCGTGCGCGCCCTTTTCGAAGTCGGCAACCACCATGGTCAGCCGCTCCAGCAGGGGAAGGCGCGTCCAGAACATCGTGCCTGCGAAAAAGCCCCAGTCCGCAGGTGGATAAGCCGGCGCGGCAATCCGTGGGGCGAGGCGCGAAAGCAGTTCCGCGTTCCGGAACTGGTGACTGGCGACGGACTTGTAGAGTGGCCTTGATCCGATCAGCGCTACGGACGGATCGCGCTCGAATGCGGCGAGGATGTCAGCGACCAACGCCTGCGAGCCGATCGTCCCATCATAGGCCATGTCGCGCCATTCGGCGGCGTAGCCGGACGAACCCTTTTTCGTATGGAGCTTGCAGATGACGTCATATCCGCGCGCGCGAAGCTGCGGCAGGATGGCGAAGAGAGGGGCGATGTCCCAGCCTGCGTTGGGTACTTCCATTCGTTCGACCGCGCCCGGCACGCGATCCAGAGCGCTGTCGATCTCGGGATCGAGTTGTCCGCTGTAAGTCGCGAACAGGTCGATATCCGCGCGGCCGAGCGCGGCGACGCGATCGATCAGGTCGAGCGCGATGTCGGGATAGAAGAGATGGAGATGGAAGGCAGCCTTCACAGGGTGTTCCCCGATTGCCCGGCAAGGCGTCTTGCCATCTGCCGCGCGTAATATCCGGTGTCGAAAAGCGGACTGGGGTTGCGCCCTTCCGCCGCGCCGATGGTGAGATAATGATCGACCGCGTCCATGTCGGCCGGCACGTCAGCATAGCGCGCACGATACCAATCGGCGTCGAACAAGCCGCTGTTCCGAATGAGCGCCGCGTCGCCCGAAGGGTCGTGTGCCGGCGGCGGGGGCGGGTTCGTCACTGTCGCTTTCGCTTTCTGGGTAGGCTCGGCTGGAGGCGTGGCATCTTCGATCGCCTTGGAAGCCATACGGCGGTGGCGAAGCTCATCATGGACGACATCGCCTTCCAGCCAGGGGAGGGCTTCCAAACGAGCGTAGGCGCGGTCGAGCCGGTCGCGCGCAGAAGCATCATCAGAGGTGATGAGTCCGCGCAGGCCATCCTCGACCTCGACGATGATCCCCGCGAGGGGTTCCTCCAACGCCGCGCGAGGGTGCTGATGATGCCGCAGCGATGGATCGATGAAGCGATCGATCTCGGCCGCTTCGCCGGTTTCAAAGACATCCGTGTCGCGGCCGAGCAACGGCGCTAGGCGCCGCGCCGTATCGCGCCAGTCGGCCAGCATGGCGTCATAGTCGACGACGACTCGCTGCATTGCGCGTGAGCCCTGTTCGGCGTCGATCATGTGGCGCAGACAGAGCAGATGGGCATAGGCCGGTGTGGTTCCGTCGCGGCTGGCGATGGAAGCCGCGATGTCCACCATGTTGCGCAGCATCAGCACCGCGCGGGGCTCGACGTGCATTTCGCCCAGCACATGCTGCACGACCGGCACGAAGCGGCATTGGCGGGGATCCTTGACGACGAAGAGAGGAGCCGTACCGAAGGCGTGTTCTAGCGCTTCACGGATATGGCGGCGCCTCGATGCAAGGGCATTGGGAGATAGTCGGGAAAAATCCAGCGGACGCGGATCGAACCAGCTCGACCGGGCGACACGCAGCAATTGGTCGTCCGCGGCGACCAGCCCGGTCGACTCCCAATATCCGCGCGGATTTTCGGGTGTCGGCGCGATCGCGTCGGCGGGCAGCGTCGCGCCGAGGCGGCCGATCAGCCATGTCAGCGCCGAGGTTCCGCTGCGGTGCATGCCCAGCACGAGAATGGCGATACGGTTCATAGCCACGATCGGGTAGCGGAGGGCAGGGGCGTCCGCAACGGCGCGTGTCAGGGCTGGTCCAGCATGGCCTCGTCGCACATCGTCTCGATCCAGGCGGCGATGTCGGGGGCTACTCCCGTCTCGACCTCGCGGGACGGGGCGGCGGGCATGCCGGGCTCGATCCCGGCGGCGTGGCGGAGGAAGACCGACATGACGTGCGACACGCCTTCCTCGGTCACTTCGCGCAAATCCTCGGCGTAGAAGCGTCCGCGCGCCTGCGGCCCGGTGACGATCTCGTAGGAGGGGAAATAGAAGACGTCGCCGACCTCCTCGTACACCTCCTGCGCGGCCACCCGGAGCACCGATTTGGAGTAGATCGTCGCCGGCAGCACGTGCTGCGCCGAGGCGCTGGCGGCGAGCGGCACGGGCGAGACGGTGAGCATCACGCGGGCGCGCGGATTGACCGAGCGCAGTCGCGCGATGAAGTCCTGCAACTGCGCGCGGACTTCCGACGCGCGGAGATTGTGGAAGCGGTAGGCAGCCGGATCGAACGTCCCGCCCGCCACGCCGGGGCAGATTGGGAAGGCCGCGCCATCGGCCGCCGAGACCCATCCCTCGGTCAGCCCCAGCGTGAAGACGAACACATCGAGCGTCTCGAACGCCTCGCGGACCTTGGCGAAATGATGCGCCCGGTCGGTGAGCAGCTCGGCTTCGGAGGAGAAGCCGCCGGGCTGGATGGTCGGCCGGAAGGGATCGGCGACACCGCCGTCCGCCAGCCGCCACGGGGCCTCGGCAGGCGTGAACCGGGCATAGGCGCGGTCGAAGAGCTGCACGAGCTGGAGCGTCGTGTAGATGTTGCCGTAGCGCGCGGTGTAGACGCCGTAGCCGGCCGCCTTCGCGGCCTCGGCGGGGACGATCGGGTGCGCCGTCTCGGTGACGAGATAGTGGAAGCCGCTCGCCGCCAGATGGCGCGCGATGTGCTGGGCGAAGCAGCTCCCGGCGGTCGCCACCTTGTCCTCGCGGGAGAGGTGGAGGAAGGGGCCGGCGATCGGATCGGCCCATGGCGCCGTCGCCGCGACCGAGCGCCGCCAATAGGCCGTGTCCGGCATCGCGCGATAGGGATGGTCCGTCATGCCATGGCCTCCAGTGCGCGGATCAGCGCTTCGCCATATTGCTCGTTCCCGTGCGTGGCGTCGCCGGCGAGATGGGGCAGCAGGAAGCCGTCCGCATCGCACAGCGTCGCGGGGACGGGGAGGAAGCGGCATCCGAGCGCCTCCACCGCCTCGCGCACGATGCGGCTGTTGAGCCGCCAGATCCGCCAGCGCAGGCCGGCGGGCGCGACGCCGCGCGCCTCCAGCCCGCGCCCCTGGAAATAGGCGTCGGCCTGCACGGCGATGGCGGCGTCGTCCCGCAGCGGGGGCGGGCTCTCGATATGGATGAAGGGCCCGAACTCGGCCAGCCGCCGCAGCCGCGCGAGATCGCGCGCAATGCCCTTTTCGAGCGCAGCGCGGACCAGCGCCTCGGGAATCGGCTCGGCGGCCTCGTCGAGGGGCAAGGGGGAGCCGCCGGTCAAATGGAAGTCGAACGGCCGTTCATGCTGCACCAGCGCGATCGCGTTGTGGAAATTGCCGCCCATCGCCGAGGCGAACAGCGGGTCGTGCCGGTCGAGCTGGTCGCGGATCGTCTCGACGAGGCTCGGGCCGAAGCGGGCATCCGGCCCTTCGCCCTCCATCTCGGGGCGATAGCGCTCCTCCAGCGTGTGGATGACGCGGGTGCGGGGGGCTTCGGGGTTCGTTTCGCGGCGGGTCCTGGCCGCGGAGCGGATCGCGGCGATGTGGCTCTGGCCCACGACGAGAATGTTGCGGCTCATGCCTCGACCTCCAGATGCCCACCCTCGAACGCCGTCGCGCCGTCGACACCGCCGATCTCGATCACGTCGCCGGGCTTCACCTCGCTCGCGTCGAAGCGGAGCGAGAAGCCATAGGCGCCGTGGCCGATGCCGGCGGCCAGCAGATCGGCGCGGAAGGTGCTGGCGGCGGCGCGCGCGATCGTCCGCCCCGCGACATGGGCGCGCAGGGCCGGCTGCGCGCCGGGCCATTCGGGCAGGTACAGCCAGCCGTCGAGCGACACCTCGCCCGTGCCCTCCAGCCGCAGCCGGCCTGGCGCGGACAGGGACGCGGCGCCGGTGGCCGCATCGAGATAACCCGACAACGGCGCGACATGGGTGATCGGCGCCTGCGAGGCGATCGGTGCGATCGGGCGGCGGAGCGCGGGGCCATCGTCCGCGCCGATCTTGTCCGGCTGGACGATGCCCGCGCCGTGGAAGACGGCCGCCGTCAGCCCGAGCAGGCCGATCAGCCCGAAATAGTCGAAACGCGTATCCCGGAGGTGCGCCAGCAGCCGCTCGCGGTCGATGCTGTCCCACAGGGCCACGTCCGTGGTGCGGAACAGGTCGGACAGCCACGCCCGCAGCCGGGGCATATAGTTCACCGAATGCTGCCAGTTGCCGAACAACGGCAGACCGGGCGCGGCGAGCAGCGGTGGTGTCTGCGGCGCGTTGGGAAGTGCCGCGTTCCAGCTCTGGTGTGCGAAGGGCAGGTCCAGCAGTTCGGGCGCGAGGCGGCGGACGATCTCGAAATGCAGCCGCTCCTGCCGCCGCTCGCCGGCCGTGAGGCGGAAGGCGAGCGCTTGCAGGCTGTCGACACCGAGCGGCATGATCGGCTGCTGCTCGAAGGATTTGATGCCCCGGATGCCGCCCAGCCAGTTCGGCACGCGGTTGCGGAGGTAGAAGAGATCGGGGAGATCGGCCTCCTCCGCGCCTTCCGCGCGGGCGGCGTCCATCTGCGCGGCCACCTCGGCCACCATCGCCGCGCGGGCCTCCGGGCGCAGCAGTTCGAGTGGATCGAACGGGGCCTGGAGCCGGATCATCGCCACCGGGTCGAGCACGCCATCGCCGCCGCCCTTGGCATAGGCCTTGAGCACCTCGCCGAGATGGCCGGTCATCGTCGTGGTCGCGCCCTTGGCGGTGCCGCTGACGAGATCCCAGCCACCCATGCCGCCGTCGGTCTGATAGACCAGCCGGGCGAGGGCGGCATGGAACATGTCGGCGTCCCAGTCGGTGCGGGCGCGTAGGCCGGGGGCCGTCTCGCGCCGATGGGGAACGCCGATGCGCGCGGCGATCAGACGGCCGGCCTCGACGTCCGGATGACCCTCCGGCCCGCGCGTGAAAAGCTGCAGCCGGTCGCGCAAGCCCGCTGCGAGGCAGATGGCGAGCACGGCGCGGCTGTCCTTGCCCCCGGTGATGGGGAGCGTGACGATCCCGTCGCCCGCGCCGAGCAGGGCGGCTGCGCGCGCCTCTTCCAGCCCGCGTTCGAGCAGGGCCTCGCTCCCCTCCGCCTCGAAGCCGCGTGGCGTGCCGGGGACGGGGAGGATGGCGGCGGGGGGCAGATGGCGCGCCCGTCTGTTCTCCACCACCATCGGCGCGGCGAGCTGGCGAACATTCCGCCACGCCGTCGCGCGGCCGACGCGATAGCCGATGGTGGAGAGCCACAGCCCCGCCTCCGGCTCGGGCGTCCAGTCCTGCCCCAGCAGCGCGAGGAAGGCAGCGCGCGAGGCGACCATCGCGTCGTTGTCGGTGCGGCGGAAGAGCTGGTGCAGCCCGCGCGGATCGGAGAAGGCCGTCAGCGTGCCGCAGGGATGGAGGCGGGCGACGGCATATTCGCCGGTCACATCGTCGGGCAGGCGCTGTCCGGGGCGTTCCAGCAGCCGTGCCACCTCGGCGGCGGAGACGAGGCTGGGCACGCCATCCCGCTGCCGCCAGAGCACGCCATGGATGACGCAGGCGCCGCCTTCCGGGTCGGTCCAGACCTGCTCGTCGGTGCGGTAGAAATGCGTGTCGGTGGCGAAGGCGGCGAGCTGCCACACACCGCCCCGCGTCGCGATCGGGAGCGCGAAGCTCCGGTCCGGGACGACATGCGCCTCGTCCCGCAAGCGTTCGTGAAGCAGGGAAGGCGGCCCGAGCCGGACCGCCTCCTCATGCCAGAGAGCGAACAGCGCCATCGTCGGAACGGATCAGCGGCGTTCGCGCCCGTTCGTTACGCGGTGTGCTCGCGCACGCCGGCCACGATCAGCCAGCCGATGCTGTAGGCCACCAGCAGCGAGAGGAACACGGTGAGCAGCGTCTCCGCGCGCTTCGGATAGAGCGCCTTCACCGGCATCGACGGATCGACGATGCGCAGCAGATAGAGGCTCTGGCGGCGGGCGGTGTCGCGCGCCTTCTCCAGCGCGGCGGAAGCGACTTCGTAGCGCTTGGCAGCGAACGCCTGACGGACCTTCAGATCCTCATAGCCGCCGAGACGCGAGGCGACCGTGCTGCCCGAGCCGGTGAGCTTGCCCTTCTGCCGGCCGACCTCGGCCTCCAGCGCCGACACGCGCTGCTGCATCGCGCGATATTGCGGGCTGTTGTGATCGATCATCGTGCCCATCAGCGCGAGCTGCGAGCGCGCTGAGGCGAGGCTGCCCTCAATCTGCGTCAGCAGCGAGGACTGCTGCACACCCGAGACGGTCGGATCGACGTCGGCATTGCCCTGGCGATAGGCGGTCATGCGCGCCTCGATGTCGCGGGCATTCTGTTCGGCTTCATCGACCTGGCGCTGCGCGTTGCGCACCGCGTCGTTGTAGGAGCGCTGGTTGAGCTGGTTCACGCGCTCCTCGCCGAGCGTCAGCAGGCGCTGGATGAGCGCATAGGAATCGCCCGGCCGGAATGCGCGGACCTCCAGCGTGGAAATGCCGGTGTCGCGGTTGTAGCGGGTCTTCACCCGGCCCTCATAATAATCGTGCAGACGCTCGGGCGTCGGATCGGCGGGGTGGAGCTTGGACAGCATGTCCGCTTCCGGACGGCGGAAAATCTGCACCAGATTCATCTGCTTCTGGAGAGTGTCGACGGCTTCCTGCGAGCCGAGATAGTCCGACACGCCCATCGCCTGCGACTGGCTCGACGAAACCGGGCCGGAGAAGCCGAACACGTCGCCGATGCTCATCGGCATGCTCGTGCCCGTCGACGACTGGATCACGAAATGCGCTTCCGTCTGATACTGATCGGCCGCGATCACATAGAGATAGAGCGCGGTCAGCAGCGTCGGCAACACCACGATCAGCATGAGGGGCCGACGCTTGCGCATCCAGTCCATCATGCGCCGGCCTGGCGAGGCCTTTCCATGATCGGTCGAATGGGCCGGGGTTATGAAACCGTGCATGTTCATGAATGATGCCTATCGAAGCAGGTTTTTGCGCGGGCAGATCAGCTGAGCTGGATGCGGTTGCGAACGGTGGAAAGCAGCAGCAGCCCGATCAGGGTCAGCCCCACATTCCAGGCGGTTGCATAAGGAAGATCGACATATTCGAGGGTCGCGCTGGCGAACTGGCCATAGCGGACCATCTCGAACATATGCGGCAGCGGCACCCACAGCAGATAGCTGCGATACGGTTCGGGAATCCAGGACACCGCGATGAACGCACCGGAAATCGGCATCGCGAAATAGGTGGCCGGGTGGACGAGCCGGCCGAGCGTATGGCGCTCATAGGTGCCGGCCGTGATGATCATCGACAGCGCGAAGGACACCCAGAAGACATAGAAGATGCCGAGCATCAGATAGAGCGGGCGGGCGGGCCAGTCGGTGAAGCCCATCGCGATCGATATCGAGAGCAGGATCAGGAAGGCGGAAACCGTGCCCGCCAGTTCCAGCAGCGCGCGCGCGACCGTGATGTCCAGCACCGTCACCATCCGGTGATAGAGCAGGCCGAGATTGCCTGGCAGCGCGCCCTCCGCGCGGTTCACGATGCCGCGGAAGATGATGAAGATCGAATAGCCCGTAACCGCGAAGGCCACGGGGTTCATGTCGCCCTCATGGCCGCGCTGGCCGCTGTGCATGGCGGCGATGACGCTGCCGAACATCAGCGGTTCAGCGACGACCCAGAGATAGCCGATATTGTCGCGGCCATAGCGCGTGTGCAGTTCGCGCATCAGCAGCGCGCCGATCACGCGGAGCTGGATTTCGAGCGACTGGAGGAACGACGTTCCCTTGTCGACTGTCGTAGGGCTTTCGCTCAGCCGAACGTCCGACATCAGGCAATTTCCTCAACGGTCTTCAGTACAATCCGCACATGCTCTTCCCAACTGGGGGCGGCCCAGGCCTGCATCCGCGCGAGCTGGGCTGCGCGGCGTCCCGACCCCGGAGCGCTATACTCGATTAACGCATTGTGCCAGCCGATACCATCCAGAGGATGGATGTAGTCCGCCGCATCGCTGCCGGCCTCACGAAGCGCGGGCAGGTCGCTGCAGATCACCGGCGTGCCGAGCGCCAGCGCCTCCGTCACCGGCATCCCGAACCCTTCCGCGAACGAGGGGAGCAGCACGGCGCAGGCGCCCGCCACGATGCCGCGCATGTCCGCGTCCGAGAGGGCGGACATCTCCTCGACATGCCCCTTCAGCGCCGGACAGCGATCGAGCATGTCGACGACCTGCTCGTTTTCCCAGCCGCGCCGGCCGATGATGACGAGCTTCGGGATCGGCCGGTCCCCGGCTTCCTCCGCCCATTGCCGCCAGATGTTGAGCAGCAGGAGATGGTTCTTCCGCGCCTCGATCGTGCCGAGGCAGGCGAAATAGGGCTGGGCGGTCGGACGCGGCACGGGCCGGCTTTCGTCGTGGAGGCCGAGATGGGCGACGCGGAGCGGAATGTCCCGTCGCTCGGCCGCGAGGTGCGGCGCGAAGGAGCGCAAGGTCGCCGCCGAATTGCCCAGCGCCGCAGACGCCAGCCGCGCCACCGTCCGGATGCGGCGCCGGTGGAGCGCATCCCCGCCGGGGCGGGCATATTCGGGATATTCGATCGGGATCAGATCGTGGATCAGGCAGACGAGGCGCGCCTGCTCGCGCCGCAATATGTCCCGGACAAGCTGTTCGTTGTGGAGATGGTGCGGCGAACTCTGCACCAGCACGCGGCGCGCCGATCCGCCCGGCCGCGCGCGGCGGGGGCGCATCTGCCACAGCACCTTGAGCGCGTGGAGCTTGCGGCCGGGCCCGCTCGCGGGAATCTCGATCTCCCCGGCCCACGCGGCGCGGGTCGCCTCCAGGAAGGCGCGGGCGGTCTTCGTCGGGATGCGGCCGTAGAAGCCGGTCGGATGCACGAGGCAGAAGGACAGGCGCTCGGGCGCCTCGCGCAGCAGCCCTTCGGCATAGGCCAGCTCGACCCGGTCCACGCCGGTCGGCGTCTTGTGCAGTACGCGCGAGACCAGCCGCGAGATGTCGAGCAGGATCTCGGGCTGGTCGGCTAGGGGAGGACGGGTGCGCGTATCCCGGGGATCGCGCCAGGCGGTCGTCATGGACGGGCGACGGGCACGGCCAGATCGACGGGGCCGGCCTCGGTCAGCCGGCTCATGGCGGCGGAGACGAGCAGGTCGATGCCGGCATTGCTCAGGAACGCCCCGTGCAGCAGGCAGCGATTGGCGAGAACGCGGTGGAACGCGTCGTAGATCGTCGGATCGGGCGCCGTCGGGTTCAGCCAGAAGCTGTCCAGCGGCTGCTGGTCCGTCACGCCGGGGATGTCGTAGACCGCATCGCCCAGCACCTTCACCGCGCGCCCAGCGGCGAGCGACAGCGTGCCGCTCGTGCTGTTCACCGTCACCATGCCGCGCGAGCCGTTGACGAGCTTCAGCAGATCGCCCTGCTCCAGGAAGGCGATCCGCTCGCCGATGCCGAGCGAAGCTGCGATCTCGGCCACGACGGTGCGCCAGTCCTTGAGGCCGCTGTCGAGCGGATGCTCCTTGATGGCGAGCATCATCTCGGCGGGCGCATGGGCCGCGAAGCTGCGCATCACCGTCTCGATCGCCGGCCGCATCTCGCCGAAGGGGGAGTGGACGCGGATCTGGTAATCCGAGTTCAACTGGAGCGGAAAGAGGAAATAGTTTGTCTTCTCAAGGCGCTCAAGGTCGAGCTGCGTCCGCGCTTGATCCTCGTCATGCTTCGAGAAGCGGCGGAGGAACATGATGCCCTCCCACACCGGATTGCGCGAACGGTGGCTGCCGTGGAACGGGAAGCGCCAGTGCTGGAGCACGACCTCCGCATAATAGAAGAACGCCGCCCAGCCTCGCGCCGTCGTGTAGGAGGGGATCGGCTCATGCTCGCCCGGCGCCGGAAGGCCGCGCGCCTGCTCGACATACCATTGCGGATCGCGCGACAGGGTCGAGTTGCCGTTCACGCCGTCGCGTTCCAGCGTCACCCAGTCAGGCCGGATATAGCCTTCCTCGAAGACGTGGACGCGCACGTCGGCGGCCCGCGCGATGGCGACGGCCTCGATATGATGCGGGCGGCTGTCCCCGAACAGGATCAGGTCGGTGACCGCTTCCTTGGCGAGATAGCGCTCGAAGAAAGCCGGCCAGTGCCGGTCCTTGCCGCGGAAATCCGTGCCGTTCGGCCAGGTTGCGCGGTCGCCGCCGTTGAAGTTGATCCGGCGCACGCGATGCCCCGCCTGCTCCATGGCGTTACCGAGCTTGGGGAAGAAGGAGCCGTGCGGGCCCTGGAGGAAGAGGAATGTCCGGCGAATTCTGGGATGCTGCCTCACGAATGCGCGCTCCGCATCATGGAACGGGCCATCGTGCAGAGGGAGGTCTGCCCAGTCATGTAATCCCCGGCAATCATGGCGGACACAGCACCGTCTCGATCGGTCGCCATTTCGTAGCGAACTCCGAAGAGGCGCGCGAATTGCATCAAAAGCAACATTGTTTCGGATAACGAAATGCGGCCGGCGCCGCAAGCCGCGCGCCGGCGGGAGGGAAACGCCATGGTCAGATCCTGACGTTGCGCAGCGCTTCGCGATCGGCGGTGGCGAGCAGCGTCCCCACGGTGATCGGCAGGACGGCGGGCAGGAGCATCGCGGCGAAGGCCAGCCAGTGCGGCACATGGCCGATCAGCATCAGCGCGGACAGCAGCCAGTAGGCGAGATGCCCGGCATAGGCGCGGATGCCGCAGCTCGTCCGCTGGTCGCTGCCGACACGCTGGGCGAAGACCGTCCACGGCCCGGTCGCGACGCCGTAGGACCAGAACCAGAGCAGCTCGGCGCGCGCGGGGAAGGCCATGATGCGGGTGAGGCAGAGATATTCCCAGCCGAGCACCACGAGCATCGGCAGGATGCCGCTCAGCAGGCCGACCAGACGACCGGTGCGGCGGCCATGCCGCTCCAGCGCGGCGAGCGCGGCGGCGTCGAGGCCCCTCACCACGAATTCGAGCAGGGCGGCCACGATCAGGCCGACGACGAAGGCTCCGATCCCGCCGACGACGACCATCCATGCGCCGGACAGCAGGAGGGCAACGCCGCTGATAACGCTGACGAGGCTCAACAGGGCCATGGGGATCGTCGCCAATCCCATCACCGTACCAACCAAATCCAAGCGTCGCTCCCCTCCGGCTCCGGCGGGCGCCCTAGCCTATCATGGCCACGGTGAAAACAGGCGAGTGACGTCAGGATGACGCCAAATCGGGCTAACGGCTCGCGAGGCGGCCCTGGAGGCGGCGCAGCGTGGTGAGCCAGGTGGCCTTGGGCCGGACCTGCTCCGCCAGCCGCGACACCAGCAATTCCGCGGGACAGGGCAGGAAGGTGACGGGGTCGAGATAGCGCGGATAGAGGATCAGCACGCCGGCGACGAGTTCGTGCACGGTCAGCCGTCGCGTCCGACGCCCGGGCACTGCGCCGAGATCGCGGGTGACGCCCCAGCCCGCATAGAAGGGCGTTCCGTGCGTGGTGACGTCCCGCCCGCGCAGCAGCGCCTCGAAGCCGGTGAGCGAGGTCAGCACATGCACGCCGTCCACCAGATCGAGAAGCTGCGCCATGCCGCCGCCGCGCACCACCTTGTCCGCATGGCGCAGCGCCTCCTCGTCCGGCACCGCGCCGCGCCGGTGGCCGGCATCGACGTCCGGGTGGGGGCGGAACCAGATTTCGGCATCGGGCTCCAGCGCGCGGACCCGCTCCAGCAGCGTGAGATTGCTGGCCAACCCGCCGCCGCCGAGCAGGACGGACATGTCGTCCTCCACCTGTCCGGGGACGAGGACGAGGCGTCGCGCGGGGGCGCGCTCGGGGAAGCGGTGCGCGGCGGCGCCACCATATTTGCTGATGCCGGCCTTGACGATGAAGGCTTCCAGCGCCCGTGCCCGTTCGATCAGCGGCTCGGGGAAGTCTGCCGTTTCAAGCAGATGTTCGAGGTCGCTCGCACGGGATGGGTCGTAATGGATGCCCCGCCGGTCGACCGCGACCGAGAAGGGCGGGAAGAGATTGCTGCCCAGCCCCACCGAGCGGACGAAGCCGTCCTCCACCCGGATCAGCGGCACGCCCTCGCGCGCGGCCTCCTCGCGGAAGCCTTCGGGCAGACGCGACGGCCAGACGGCGATGCCCGCGCCCGCCGCCTTCGCCGCCTCGATCGCGGGGCGGGTGGAGGTGGTGAAGCGCAGCGGCGTCTTGCGCGGCGCCCAGAGGAAGCGCTCGATCTCGCGGCGCTTCCACCAGGCGATGCCGGCGGCGACGGCGATGCGATGGTTGGCATCGATCGTCTCGCGCCACAGCGCGAGGAGGGCGATGGCCTCCTCCACCGCGCAGGGCTCGCCGGTGAAGGGATTGCGATAGCGGGTCGCGGCGAGCAGGTCGCGCGCGACCAGGCGGGCGCGTTCCTCGGGCGGGGTGGCGTTACTGCTGAAGCGTCCGGGTGTGTGGATGCGGAGCGGGGCTCCGGCGATGCAGGCGAGCGCCGCCATCTCGTCGTCGCCATGGACGTGCCACGCCGCGCCGCTCGTTAGCAGCGGCCACGGATCGACCTCTCCGATCGCGGTGCGGATGCCCTTCGCGCTGAGCTTCCATGCCGCATGCCGCGCCCATTTGGCGTAGGGCAACAGGATCAGCGGCGCGGCGGCGTCCGTGGCAGGGAGCGCTTCCACCATCCGCTCCGCTTCACTGGCGGAGGCGGGGCGCAGCACGGCCGTCACCGCCCCGAACTCGGCGGGCGCGGCCCAGCTCGGCCCGCCGATCCGCGCCTCCCGGATGGCGGCGAGCAGCGTTTCGATGCGCTCCGGCGACAGATCGGGCTCTGGTCCGGTCGCGCGCACGCTCACCGCTGCCTCGGCCGGATCGACGCGCGGGAAGGGCGGGGAGCGCAGGAGGGGCGGGAAGCTCGGCATCGGCGCGATCGGGCTCAGCCGCCTACGTCTTCGGCGGCGGGGGCGGCGGGCGTCTTGATCCCGGCGTCGCGCCACGGCTGGCCGAGCCATGCACGGAAGCGGTCGCGCGCCGCCCACATCCAGTTGGCGCGCCGCTCGGCGATGCCGGGGAGGCTCAAGAGGTCGAACCCCGTCCACGGCAGGAAGGGATTGCGGCGGCCATAGGTCCAGATCTCGACGCGGATCGACGGACGCACCGACGGCCCGCGCGCATGGAAGCCGGAGGTGTCCGCCACCACCAGCGTGTTCGCCGGCACCGCGAAGGCTTTGGGCGCAGGCAGGCCGAGGCTCGCCAGCTCGTCCTGCCGGATACGCAGCGAGCCGCGCGAGGAGAGCCGGTCGAGGCCGTCGCGCGCGCGGATGCTGCGCTCCTTCTCCCAGGCGAGGCGCTCGGGCGTCATCCGGTGCGAGCCGGGGACGTAGACGAAGGGGCCTTCTTCCGCGTCCACGTCGGTGAGGAAGTAGAAGGCCTTGACCGTCGCGTGGAAGGTGTCGGCGTGGAGCGCGGTCTGCGGGTCCGGCTCGCGGTCGTTCACATGGGAGAGGATCGTCTGGATATAGCCGACGGGCTCGCTGTCGAAGCTGCCGACATAGCGCATCAGCCCGCGCCATTTCGCGCTGCGGATTAGCGTACGGACACCCGGCATCGCGTCGAGCGCGGCGGGATCGAGCGCCATGCGGCGCGTGATCGTGTCGCCCTGCACCATCTCGCGCGCGGGTCCGCGATAGGAGAGCGCCTCTTCGCGCAGCCGGGCGAACTCCTGCGGCGGCAGGAAGTCGCGCTTCATCACGAAGCCGTCGCGCTCGAAGGCGGCGCGCTCCTCGGCCGAGATGAGCCCGCTCAGCCGCTGCCGCCGCGACCGCGCCAATGCCGCCGCGATCCGCACGCGCCCGACATGCAGGCCCCAGCGGTTGAGCAGGGGCGAACCGATCAGGGGATTGTCGCTGAACGCCTTGGCCCCGGTCGCCAGCTCGGCGAGCCACCATGGGAAGAGGAGAATGCGCAACGGGTTCATCCGCGCCCTTTCGGCCAGCCGTCGCCCGCGCGCAAGAGGGTCAGGGGCGGCGATCCCAGGCTTCGAGGCGCAGGCCGGCTTCGGTCGCGGCGATTTCGCCCCATGCGCCGGTGCGCAGCTTGAGCGTGGGCAGCGCGCTCGCCTGTTCGCGGAGCGCCGGGTCGGTGGTGAGCGCGAAGCGCGCCGCCCCGTTGCTGGTGACGAGGAGGATGTTGCCGCTGCTCTCTGTGTAGAGCTGTCGCCATGCGGCGAGGCGGGCGGGGACGTCGATCGCCCAGCCGGGGGGCACGGTGGCGTCGCGCTCCCATGCCGCCAGCGCTTCCTCGCCGATGCGGGCGAGGACGGCGGCCTCTGGCTGGTTCTCGTCGGGGCCGTGGTCGACTTCGGCGAGCCAGTCGGCGGTCTCGATCGGCGGGGTTGCGGAGAGGGCAGCGGCGATCAGCTCGGCCGTCTCTCGGGTGCGCAGCAGCGGGGATGTCAGGATGCGGTCGAAGCTACGCCCGGCGAAAGTGCGGCCGAGCGCGCGGGCTTGCTCGCGGCCGCTCTCGACCAGCGGTATGTCGGTTCTGAGGCCGACGCGGCGTGGCGTTTCGCCGGGCGCGAAGGTGTTGCCGTGGCGGACGATCGTGAAACGGGCGCTCATGCCCGGTAAGGATCGCCCAGTTCAGCGATCAGTGTCTCCGCCAGCGCGACATCCTCCGGCGTGTCGATGCCCGAGACGGCGAAGCGCGGCGGCGCGACTTCGACGGTCAGGATGTCGAGCCCCATTTCCAGAAAGCGGAGCTGTTCCAGCCCCTCAATCTGCTCGTAATGCGAGAGCGGGGTCTGCTCGAACCGCTCCAGCGCATCGAAGCGATAGGCGTAGAGGCCGAGATGCTGGAACACCGGCGACTGGGGCGATTGCTTCCGTCGCTCGGCCTCGTCGCGGATGGCGGGGATGATGGCTTTCGAGAACCACAGCGCCCGCCCGTCCGGCGCCCGCACGCAGGTGGTGCCGCTGAAGGGCGCGCGGGTCTTGTGGTCGCGCAGGCGGTCCAGTTCGGCCCAGCCCATGCGCGTGACGGGCGTGGCGGCGGCGGTGCTGCTGGCGCGCACGGCCTCGATCAGTTGCGCCACCACCTCCGGGGGCATGAAGGGCGCGTCGCCCTGAAGGTTGACGACGATCTCCGGCCGCACCTCCCGGCTGAGGGCCGCGGCATAGGCACGGCCCGAGCCCGAGCTGATATCGCTCGCCGTCATCACCGCCGCGCAGCCGAGGTCGCGGGCGTGCGCCTCGATGCGCGGATCGTCGGTGGCGACGAGGATGTCGATGTCGCCCGCCACGCGCGACGCCTCGCGCGCGACATGGACGACCCGCTCCAGCAGCGTCCGCCCCGCGATCCGCACGAGCGGCTTGCCCGGCAGCCGCTTCGATCCGAAGCGGGCCGGGACGACGATCAGGTCGGTACGGGACGTCAAAGGAAGAGGCTCAGGCCACCCCGTGGCGCAGCACGTCGTGCAGGTGGATCGCGCCGACCAGACGGCGGTTCTCGCACACGAACAGCACGGTCACGGCGTTCTCGTTCATGATGCGCAGCGCATCGGACGAGAGGGTGGTCGGCGGCACGGCCAGCGGGCTGGACGTCATGTGCGCGCTGATGTCGTCGTGCAGATGATTGGTCGCAAAGCTGCGGCGGAGATCGCCGTCGGTGAAGGCGCCGACCAGCTCGCCCTGTTCGTTCACCACCGCCGTGCTGCCGTAGCGCTTGCGGCTCATCTCGAAGGTGGCGTCCATCAGCGTGGCGCCGGTCGAGACGACGGGCACGGCCTCGCCGGTGCCCATGAGCTGGCCCACGGTGGTGAGCTGCGCGCCGAGGCGGCCGCCCGGATGAAGAACGTGGAAGTCGGACTTCGAGAAACCGCGCTTTTCGATCAGCGCGATCGCCAGCGCGTCGCCCAGCACCACCTGCATCGTGGTCGACGAGGTCGGCGCGAGCTGGTTCGGGCAAGCCTCGCGCACGGCGGGCAGCGGCAGGCAGATGTCGGCGGCGCGGCCCGCGGTGCTGTCGGCGCGTGAGGTGCACACGATCAGCTTCACGCCGAAGCGGCGGCAATAGGCGATGATGTCGCCGAGTTCGGTGGTCTCGCCCGACCAGGTGAGCGCCATCACGAGATCGTCCGGCGTGATCATGCCGAGATCGCCGTGGCTCGCCTCGCCCGGATGGATGAACATTGAGCGCGTGCCGGTGGAGGTCATGGTGGCGGCGATCTTGCGGCCGATGATGCCGCTCTTGCCCATGCCGGTGACGATCACGCGGCCCTTGGTGTCATGGATGGTGTCCACCGCCAGGGCGAACGAGTCCCCGAGGTCCGTCTCGCGGAGCGCCTGGGCGAGGGTCGCCAGCGCTTCCTGCTCGATGCGGACGGTCTGGACGGCAGAGAGCATGGCGTTTTCGCCAATCCTGCTCATCTCCATGATACGCAAACTCCCCTTCATACCCATGGTCCCCCGGCAGCGCTGATACAGTGCCGACCTCTTATGACGTTGCGAGTCCGGTTTTCCCTTAGGCGAGGGCGTAACGGTCGCAAGCGTTGACTTCCACAGCAATCGCGTCGCAGGAGCCGAACGAAGATCAACGGCGCGCCGTTCCCGACGAACGTGCGACTTTTTTACAGCGGCTCCCCATGGCCTGCTGAGAGGACGACGGCAAATGCTTTTGTGTGGCCAGGAAGTAGGGCTCGACCAGCGGCTCTTCGTGATCGCGGGGCCTTGCGTGATCGAGAGCGAGGCGCTCGCGCTCTCGACCGCCGAGACGCTGAAGGGCATCGCCGAGCGGCTCGGTATCCTGTTGATCTACAAGAGTTCCTTCGACAAGGCGAACCGCAGCTCGGGCAAGTCCTACCGTGGCCTCGGCATGGACGAGGGGCTGCGCATCCTCGAAAAGGTGCGCGCCGAGACGGGCCTTCCGGTGCTCACCGACGTGCATGACGGCGATCAGGTGAAGCCGGTGGCCGAAGTGGTCGACGTGCTCCAGACGCCCGCCTTCCTCGCGCGGCAGACCGATTTCATCGCGGCAGTGGCGGCGAGCGGCAAGCCGGTCAACATCAAGAAGGCGCAGTTCATGGCACCGGGCGACATGGGCAATGTCGTCACCAAGGCCCGCGATGCCGCGACTCGCGCGGGCGTGCCCGACGACCAGTTCCTCGTCTGCGAACGCGGGGCCTCGTTCGGCTACAACAACCTCGTCTCCGACATGCGCAGCCTCGCCATTATGCGCGACACCGGCTGCCCGGTGGTGTTCGACGCGACCCATTCGGTGCAGCTTCCGGGCGGGCAGGGCGATCGCTCGGGCGGGCAGCGCGAGTTCGTGCCGGTCCTCGCCCGAGCGGCGGTGGGAGCGGGCATCTCGGGCCTGTTCATGGAGACGCATCCCGATCCCGAGACGGCGCTCTCCGACGGCCCCAATGCCCTGCCGCTCGGCGAGGCGGAGCCGCTGCTGCGCCAGCTCCTCGCCATCGACGCGGTGGTGAAGGCGTACTGAGGCCAGCGATCCGGCTACGTGTCAATTTGGTAATGAAATTACACGAATGATGCAGTTCGTGGAAGGGATCGTGTCGTTTGTCGATCCCGCCTTAAGGAAAATTGCCTTCAGGCGCTAGGTGACCCTTGCCCGGTGACTCGCGACGAGGGCGTCGGACATGCCGGACTTGGTGTCGCTTGGCAGGCCTCGTGGCGGGGCGGGCATCGTCGACGCGGAAGCGCCGCATCCCCGGTCGCGGGCATCTACGCAGAGGAGAGACGGATATGCTCAAGCGCAACTGGCGCCTGCTGGCGCTCGCGCCGCTTCTGGCCACGCCTGTGTGGGCGCATGGGGCCCAGACCCATGACAACAACGCCGCCATCACCGTCCAGGCACAGCATGAGACGGTGGGCGAATGGTCCCAGCGTGTGGGCCGCAGCCTCGACGATGAGTTGGTCTATCCGCACAGGGCCGGACCGGATGATTATGCGCAGGGGCTCGCCAAGGTGAGCTTCCGCTGCTCGGACGACGGCAGGCCGGGAAGCGTCGCAATGCTCTCCTCGTCCGGATCGCGTGATCTCGACCGGGCGGCGATGCAGGCGGTGAAGCGCATTCCCACGCTGCACCCGCTGCCCGACGGCATCAGCCACGACCGGGCCTTCCAGGCGTGGATCGCCTTCGCGCTTGATGAGGGGGCGCTGAAGAGAATGGCCAACACCGCCCATCGCGATGCCGACCAGATGAACGCCCGCGTCGAGCGAGATCGCACCGGCCGTCAGGTGGCGAGCAACGCGCTGCCGATCGTGATCGCCGCCAACTGATCCGCCAGCCTGCCGTGCGGAGGGGCTTCCCCATCTCCCCCTCCGCCCGGCCGTTTTGGCTCAGGCGGGCGTCTCGACATCCTCATGGAAGAGATCGGCCGGATCGAGGTCCAGCCGGCGGATCTGCGCGTGGATGCGCGGCCATGTGTCGCGCAGGAAGGCGGTGCGCTCCTCGGCGCGCAGCCGTTCGCTCGCGCCCTTGGCGACGAACATGCCGATGCCGCGACGCACGACCACGAGGCCATTGTCCTGAAAGCTCTGATAAGCCTTGGCGACGGTCAGCGGGTTGGCGCCATATTCGGCGGCCAGCGCGCGGACCGAGGGGAGCGGATCGCCGTCGCGATACCGGCCTTCGAGAATGGCCTCCGCGATCGAGTCGCGCAGGCGGAGATAGACGGGGCGATCGTCATGGGCCATAGCGATATGCTGTACTAACACAGCAGCGCAGGATCAAGCGCCATCAGCCGTTCCAGCGCGAGACAATGCTGTCGAAATCGGGACGGGGGCGCTCTTCGGGCTCCTTGCCGGGCGTGCCGAGGAAGACGAAGCCCGCGATCCGCGCGCCGGGATGGCCGAGCCCTTCCGCGACCTCCGGCGAATAGGCCGCCCAGCTCGTCAGCCAGCCGCCCACGAAGCCTTCCGCATGGGCGGCATAGAGCATCGCGGTGCAGGCGGCGCCGGCGGACAGCTCCTGCTCCCAGAGTGGGATGGGGCGCTCGACATTGGGCGTGGAGAGAACGGCGACGAGCACCGGCGCCTGATGGGCGAACTGCTGAAGCGTCTCGATCTCGCGGGGCGTGGGGGCCGGCTTGTCGACGCGATAGGCGCGCTCCAGAAGCGCGGCGAACGCCTCGCGCTGTTCCGCGCCGATCACCACGAAGCGCCACGGCGCGATCTTGCCATGATCGGGCACGCGCATCGCGGCAGTGAGGATGCGGCGGAGTTGCGCCTCGTCGGGGCCGGGGGCCACCATGTCGCGCGGCTTGCCCGAGCGGCGCGTGGCGGCGAGCGCGGCGGGGGAGGAGAGGTCGTTCAGCATGGCGTCCCGCTAGCAGCCGGAGCGGCAGCCGCCAACTCGCGGGCGCAGGTATGTGGCGATGCTGCGTTGCGATCGTGCGACAATCGGCAACATCCTTGCGCGGGGCTCTTGGCATCGCCGCCGCCGTCGCTAGGGTGCGCGCCATAATCGGCCGCGCCCGCAAGGTGCCGCGCGCCGTCCTCTTGTTCTGGAGCATCCATGGTCCTTCCGGACGCCGACGCAACCTTCGAGCCGGGGTCGCCCCACGTCAGCCGATCTGACGGCGGCACCTGGCTCGGCCATCCGCGACAACTCGCGCGCCTCTTCTCGGTCGAAGCGTGGGAGCGCTTCGGCTTCTACGGCCTGCGCGCGCTGCTGGTCCTCTATCTGACCAACCACTTCCTGCTCTCCGACCGCGAGGCCAACGGCCTCTACGGCGGCTATATGAGCCTTGTGTACCTGACCCCGGTGGTCGGCGGCCTGATCGCGGACCGCTATCTGGGCTCGAAGCGCTCGGTGAAGTTCGGCGCGATCGTGATGGCGGTAGGCTATTTCCTGCTTTGCTTCGGCGGGCAGCCGGCCAAGCCCTTCGCGCTGATCGACGGCCAGCGCTATGAGGTGACCGAGCAGAAGGCGGCGGACGACAGCAAGCAGCAGTTCATCACTGCCGCCGGCCAGCACCTGCGCATCAAGGGCCAGCCGGACGGTTCCGTCCAGCTCCTCGCCGACGACGGCCATGTCGCGCGCACCGTGTCGAAGGAGAGCTTCTCCTCCGACGCCCACCGCTCGCCCTTCTATGTCGCGCTGATGCTGTTCGCGCTCAGCCTGATCGTGGTGGGCAACGGCTTCTTCAAGCCGAACATCTCCACCATCGTGGGCTCGCTCTATGCGGAAGGGGACCGCCGGCGCGACGCGGGCTTCACCATCTTCTATTGGGGCATCAACATCGGCTCCATCGGCAGCCAGACGCTCTGCCCCGTGCTGGTGACGTGGTTCGGCTGGTGGGCGGGCTTCCTGCTCGCGGCGATCGGCATGTTGTTCGCCTATGCGCTCATCAGCTTCGACGGCGGACGGCTTGCCGGCTATGGCGAGCCTCCGGCGCGCGAGGGCAAGGACCGTGCGGCGATCATCTACATCCTCGCCGTCCTGGCCGCCCCGCTCACCTGGCTGGTGCTGCGCAACGTGATGGAGGCCCCGGAGGCCGCTGCGGGCGCGGGCTTCGTCGGCTATCTGCTGGCGCTGCCGGTGCTGGGCAAGGTGCTGTTCGTCACCTTCCTCGCGGCCGTGGTAGGCATCCCGATCTGGGCGTGGAAGGCGGGCACCCGCGCCGAGTTCCAGATGATGCTGGCGGCGGTGATCCTCGTCGTCTTCAACGTCACCTTCTGGACGCTGTTCGAGCAGGCGGGCTCCTCGCTCACCCTGTTCGCGGATCGCAACACCGATCTCAGCCTGTTCGGCCTGCATATGTCGGCCGCGCAGACGCAGAATTTCAATCCGATCACCATCGTGCTGTTCGCGCCTGTCATGAGCTGGCTGTGGCTGGCGCTGGCGAAGCGCAACTGGGAGCCGTCGATCCCGATCAAGTTCGGCCTCGCGCTGGTGCTGGTCGGCGCGGGCTTCGTGCTGCTGGCGTTCAGCGGCCATTTCGCCGGTTCGAGCTTCCGCGTCTCGCTCTGGTGGCTGGTGGCGACCTATTTCCTCCACTCGATCGCGGAGCTGTGCATCTCGCCGGTCGGCCTGTCGATGATCACCAAGCTGTCGATCGCGCGCGTGGTGGGCATGATGATGGGCGTATGGTTCCTGTCGATCTCGGTCGCGGAATATTTCGCGGGTGCGATCGCGCAGGCGGCTTCGGTGCAGACGGTTGGCGGTCAGGTGACCAACGCCGAACTCAGCCTCCACACCTATCTGGGCAGCTTCCAGACGGGCGGCATCGCGACCATCGCGGCCGGCGTGCTGCTGCTGGTGTTGGCGCCGGTGCTGAAGCGCCTGATGCACGGCGTGCGCTGACGGACGGGCTGGCCGGGGTTCGCCCGGCCAGTCTTTCGATCACTGTGACGCAGACGATCAATTTCACGACAACGCCGGACACGGCTATTCAGGTCGTGTTCCCAGGGTTCCTCCCCTGGCCCTTATGGGAACCCCAAGCCCCGCTGGCTCCCCCCCCTTTGGCCAGCGGGGCAATTTGTATCTGCGCCATGGCGTTGCGCGCTGGCGGCGTTGCGGCCGCCTTTTTCGTTGCCACACCAACTCGTCACCCCGGACTTGATCCGGGGTCCAGCTTTCTTCTTCCCTCGTCGCGAAGAAGCAAGAAGCGGGATCCCGGATCAAGTCCGGGATGACGAAGGGGAAGTGCGGCGACGGAACAGCAGCGTTATCGCGGCGCGGCGGCGCGGGCGAGGCGGTCGTTGATCGCGAGGCCCAGTCCATCGCGCGGGATCGGGGCGACCGCGATGGCGGTGGACGCCGTCTCATCCGCATCATGCAGCGCGCCGAACAGCCGGGATGCGGCCTCGATCAGGTCTCCGCTGGCGGACAGCGTATCGTCACCCGTCACATCCCCGAAGCCGATCAGCCATTCGCCGTCGCGCCGCTCGGTCGCATCGAGGCGGAGGGGCTTGCCCGGTGCATAATGGCTGGAGAGCTGGCCCGGCGCCTCGATCGCCGCGTCCGCGACGGGGGAGAGGACGGGGAGGCCGCTCGCCTCCTCCAGCGCCTTCGCGTCGATGGGGCCGGGGCGGAGCAGACGCAGCTTGTCCTGCTCCACAGCGACGATGGTGGATTCCAGCCCATGCCGCGTCGCGCCGCCGTCGAGGATGAGCGCCACCTTGTCGCCCAGCGAGGCGGCGACGTGCGCCGCACGGGTCGCGCTGATCCTGCCGCTGGCGTTGGCGGACGGCGCGGCAAGCGGGCGGTCCGATGCGGCGATCAGCGCGCGCATCGCCGGGTGCGCCGGCATCCGGATCGCGACCGTCGTGAGCCCCGCCGTCACCAGATCGGCCACTGGCGAGCCTGCGCGCGCGGGCAGCACCATGGTCAGCGGGCCCGGCCAGAAGGCGGCGGCGAGCCGATGGGCGGCGGGCGGAAGCTCGGCCAGCGTCTCGGCCTGCTCCAGGCTCGCGACATGGACGATCAGCGGGTTGAACGAGGGCCGCCCCTTGGCCGCATAGATGCGCGCCACCGCCTCGCCCGAGGTCGCGTCGGCGGCGAGGCCGTAGACCGTCTCGGTTGGCACTGCGACGGGCAGGCCTTCGCGGATCTGCGCGGCGGCCACGGCGATCGCGGCGTCGTCGAGGGCGAGGATGCGGGGATGGGACGGCATGACCGGGCGCTAAACCGCATGAGGCCGCGAGGCAACAGCATGAAAGCGTCGCAATGATCGCTGCTCGGGCTGGCGGTCGGCCGCCCGAGCAGAGTATGAGGCCGCCAAGGAAGGGAGCACACATGGCGCGCAAATATTTCGGCACGGACGGCATTCGCGGGCGGACCAACGAGGCGCCGATGACGGCGGAGCTGGCGATGCGCGTGGGGCAGGCGGCCGGCGCGCACTTCCTGCGCGGCGATTATCGCCACCGCGTGGTGATCGGCAAGGACACGCGTCTGTCCGGTTATATGATGGAATCCGCGCTGGTGGCGGGCTTCACCTCGGTGGGGATGGACGTGATCCTCGTCGGCCCGATGCCGACGCCGGCGGTGGCGCTGCTCACCAAGGCGATGCGCGCGGACATCGGCGTGATGATCTCGGCCAGCCACAATCCCTATCAGGATAACGGCATCAAGCTGTTCGGCCCGGACGGCTTCAAGCTCTCCGACGAGGACGAGATGGCGATCGAGGCGATGCTCGACCGTCCGCCGACGCTTGCAAAGCCCGAAGCCATCGGCCGCGCCCAGCGCATCGAGGACGCGCGCGGCCGCTATATCCATGGCGTGAAGGCGACTTTCCCCGAGGATCTGCGTCTCGACGGCCTGCGCATCGTGATCGATTGCGCGCATGGCGCGGCCTACAACGTCGCGCCCTCGGCGCTGTGGGAGCTGGGCGCCGACGTGATCGCGATCGGCGTCAAGCCGGACGGCACCAACGTCAACGACAAGGTCGGGTCGACCGCGCCCGAGGCCTTGCAGCGCAAGGTGCTGGAGACGCGCGCCGATATCGGCATCGCGCTGGACGGCGATGCGGATCGCCTCATCATCGTCGACGAGCGCGGCCAGATCGTCGACGGCGACCAGATCATGGCGGTGATCGCCACCGGCTTCCAGCGGCGCGGCCTGCTCAAGGGCGGCGGCATCGTGGCGACGGTGATGTCCAACCTTGGCCTCGAGCGCTATCTGGAGGCGAACGGGTTGACGCTGCACCGCACCGCGGTCGGCGACCGCTATGTGCTGGAGGCGATGCGCCGCGACGGCTTCAATGTCGGCGGCGAGCAATCGGGGCATCTCATCCTGTCGGACTATGCCACCACCGGCGACGGCCTGCTGGCGGCGCTTCAGGTACTGGCCGAGCTGGTCGAGAGCGGCAAGCCGGCCTCGCAGCTTCTCCGCTGCTTCGAGCCGCTGCCGCAGAAGCTCCAGAACGTCCGCTTCAAGAATGGTGCGCCGCTGGAGGCCGACACGGTGAAGGCGGCCATCGCCGAAGCGGAGGAGAAGCTCGCCGGCACGGGCCGCCTGCTCATCCGCAAGTCGGGCACCGAGCCGCTGATCCGCGTGATGGCCGAGGGCGAGGACCCGGCACTCGTGCAGCAGGTGGTGGAGGCCGTCTGCGAAGCGGTGCGGCGCGCCGCCTGATGCTGGAGATGAGGCCCCTGTGCGAGGCGTGCGGGCGCATCCTGCCGGCGGAGCGCGACGGGGCCTTCATCTGCTCGATGGAATGCACCTTCTGTTCGGACTGCGTGGTGGGGCCGCTCGACGGCACGTGCCCCAACTGCAAGGGCGAGCTCCGCCCGCGTCCGCCGCGCGTGGGTGAATTGCTGTCGCGCTATCCGGCGGCGACGGGGCGCCCGGCATGACCATCCCGCGCGTGCTGATCATCGCCGGCTCGGATTCCGGCGGCGGGGCGGGCATCCAGGCCGACATCAAGACGGTGACCGCCTTCGGCTGCCACGCGATGACGGCGATCACCGCGATCACCGCGCAGAACACGCGCGGCGTGAGCGGCGTGGCGCTGCTCGATCCGGCGATGGTGGTGGCGCAGATCGATGCCGTGCTCTCCGACATCGGCGCGGATGCGATCAAGATCGGGATGATCGGCTCGTCCGCCATCGCGGAGGCGGTGGCCGACAGGCTGGAGCAGGCCGACGCGCGCGTGCCGCTGGTGTTCGATCCAGTCATGGTGGCGACCAGCGGGGCGATGCTGGCGGACGATGCCACGATCGCTGCGTTCGAGCGGCTGATGCGCCTCGCGGCCTTGGTGACGCCGAATATCCCCGAGCTGGCCGTCCTGTCGCCCGAGGGGGCTGATGCGCTGGTCCGGCGGACGGGCACGGCGGTGCTCGCCAAGGGCGGCCATGGCGACGGCGAGCTGCTGATCGACACGTTGATCCTGCCCGGCGGCGAGCGGACCGAGTGGGGCAACCAGCGGATCGTGACCCGCCACACGCATGGCACGGGCTGCACGATGGCAAGCGCGATCGCGTCCGGGCTGGCGCGGGGCGACGATCTCGCCAAGGCGGTGGCGGCGGCGCGGCGCTATGTCCGCACGGCGATCGAGGCTGCGCCGGGGTTGGGGCAGGGCAGCGGCCCGCTTGGCCCCGGCATCGTCGGCTAAAGCGATTTCAAGCGCGGCGGAATCGCCGCGCGGCTCGGAAAACGCGTTCGAACAGGAGCTAGAGCGTCCAGACCTTCCGGCCGAAGTCGCGGCCGCGGAACACGCCCTTCACGTCCGCGAACAGGCCGTCCTCCTCGACGAGCCCGGCCAATGCCGCATCGCTCATGTTGCGATAGAAACGGTGCGACACCGCCGACACGACGAGATCATAGCGCCGGTCGAGAGCGTCCGGATCGAGGCGCACGCCATAATCCTTCTCGGCCTCGGCGGCATCCGCGAGCGGATCGTGCACCGTCACGGAGTGGCCGTGATACCAGAAGCGCTTCACGATATCGCCGACCTTGGAGTTGCGCAGGTCCGGCACATCCTCCTTGAACGTCACGCCGAGGATCAGGATGCGCAGCGCGATGCGGCCCATCTTCAGGTGCAGCGTGTCCGCGATCCAGCGGCCCATATCGTCGTTCACCCGGCGCGCGGCGGGGATGACCTCGGGCAGATGCCCCAGCTCGATCGCGCGGTGCGAGAGATAATAGGGGTCCACGCCGATGCAGTGCCCGCCGACGAGACCGGGGGTGAAGGGCAGGAAGTTCCACTTGGTCTTCGCGGCATCGATCACATCCCAGATCGACACGTCGAGCCGGGCGAAGATGCGCGTCACCTCGTTCATGAAGGCGATGTTGATGTCGCGCTGGGCATTCTCGATCGCCTTGGCGCCCTCGGCCGCCTTGATCGAGGCGGCGCGGAAGGTGCCGCCCGTCGTCACGCGCTCGTAGATGGCGGCGACGCGCTCGGTCGTCTCGGGGCTGTCGCCGGAGACGACCTTCACGATGCGGTCGACGGTGTGCTCGCGGTCGCCCGGATTGATGCGCTCCGGCGAATAGCCGACGACGAAATCATCCTTCCACCTGAGCCCCGAGACGCGCTCCATCGCGGGCACGCACAGCTCCTCGGTGACGCCCGGATAGACCGTGCTCTCGAAGATCACGAGCGGCTTGCGGCGGCCGTCCAGCATCCGCCCGACCATCTCGCTTGCCGAGATCAGCGCGCGCAGATCCGGCCGGTTGCGGTCGTCGACAGGGGTGGGGACGGTGACGATGTAGACGTCCGCCGGGGCGCATCCCGCCGCGTCCGAATGATATTGGAGCGTGGAGGCGGCGAGCGCCTCCGCGTCGATCTCGCCGGTGCGATCCTCTCCGCGGGCGAGTTCCGCGACACGCTCGGTGCTGATGTCGAGGCCCGCCGTCGGGAAGCTGCGGGCCAGCGCAACCGCCAGCGGCAGGCCGACATAGCCCAGCCCGACCACGACGATCGACTGGGCATCGGCCGCACCCGGAACGGGGGCGTCGGGGGCGGAGGTCGGGTCTGCGAAGCGTACGTCCATGCGGGCGGCATAACGCGTTGGCGTAAAGGCTTCGTCAAGGCGCCTTTCGTCGGGTTGGACTGTTGAAAATCCCGTTCCGGAGCACCACCCTCTGCGCCAAGATATTCTCTAGCTTCGGAGTGAGGAAATGGCGCAGGAGATCGCGACGCTGGCAGGGGGCTGCTTCTGGTGCGTCGAGGCGGTGTTCGACGACGTGCTCGGCATCGAGTCCGTGGAGAGTGGCTACACCGGCGGCACAGTCGAGAGCCCGAGCTACAAGCGGGTGTGCGAGGGCGACACCGGCCATGCCGAGGCGGTGCGCATCACCTTCGACCCGGACGTCATCAGCTATGACGACCTGCTCGACATCTTCTTCCACATCCACAACCCGACACAGCTCAACCGTCAGGGCAACGATGTCGGCACGCAGTATCGCTCGGCGATCTTCCCGCATTCGCCCGGGCAGGAGGCTTCCGCCCGCGCCGCGATCGCGCGTGCGCAGGAGGAGCATGATGAGCCGGTCGTCACCACGATCGAGCCGCTCGCGCCCTGGTATGTCGCCGAAGACTATCACCAGGAATATTTCGAGCGGCAGGGCTCGGAGAACGCCTATTGCATGGCGGTCGTCGCGCCCAAGCTCCAGAAGTTCCGCAAGAGCTATGCGGCGCGGCTGAAGCGCCAGACGGCCTGATCGGCCGGGGCGGGGGCTTGCCGGCCTCCGCCCGCTTCGTCTTCAGTGGCCGGCCAGCGCCACGAAGCCGAGACAGAAGCTGCCGCCGATCACGATCAGCACCAGCTTCGGCGAAATCGGCGCCGGTCGCGCCCCCTTCCAGAGACTCATGGCATCATCCCCCTGTGGCGCCATCATGCGCTGCAAAGATGAGCATATGCTTGACGGCGGTTTGGCGCATTGACGGTTCCTTGGCGGGCCCGATCGCCGTAGAGGGGCGTCATGCCTCCCAGCTTCCGTTACGAGCGAGACCATCCCGAACCCTGCGCCGGCGTCGACGAGGCGGGGCGCGGGCCGCTCGCCGGCCCTGTGGTCGCGGCGGCCGTCATCCTCGACCGGCGGCGCGTGCCGCGCGGCATCGATGACTCCAAGAAGCTCAGCGAAGCCGCCCGCGAAGGGCTCTACGACCGCATCGTGCGTTCCTCGACGGGCTGGGGCGTCGGCATCGTCGACGTGGAAGAGATCGACCGGCTCAACATCTATCACGCCACCATGCTCGCCATGAACCGCGCGGTGGATGCGCTGGGCGTCGATCCGGGGATGGTGCTGGTCGACGGGAATGCGCTGCCCAAGTGGCGGCACCCCGCGACGGCCATCGTCTCGGGCGACGCGCTCAGCCGCTCGATCGCGGCGGCCTCGATCATCGCCAAGGTGACGCGCGACCGGATGATGCTGGATTATGACGGGCAATATCCCGGCTATGGCTGGCGGCAGAACAAGGGCTACGGCACCGCCGAGCACCGCGCGGCGCTCATCGAACTCGGCCCGACGCCGCTCCATCGCCGCAGCTTCGCGCCGGTCGCGCAGTTGGTGCTGGCGCTCTGACCTGCCGTCATCCCGGACTTGATCCGGGATCCCGCTTCTTCCCTGTTCATCGCTGGAAGAAGGGAGCTGGACCCCGGATCAAGTCCGGGGTGACGAGGCAGGGGAGGAGCAGTCGTCCGAAACGTGCGAAATTTACCCTAAGTGTGAACTGAGTCGTTTGAGTCACACCACTAGGGGTTGAGTCAGGCGAGTCGCCCTGACTCCCATATCTGGTGTCGGAGGGAATCGGTTCTCTCTCTGTACCGCCGCGACTCGCGGGATTCCGGGGGTTTTTATGCTTGACGGTCGAGTCGCGGGGAATCACTTAGCACCCATCTGACAGTGTCAATCGGTGTATAAGGGTTCGCGTCATGGGGCAGTTCGATGTTGGTGTGCAGACGCGCGTGGCTCAGGCGCGAGCCGCTGAGGGTGTGCTGCCGCTCGACCAGATTGTGCGCGACGATTGCGTGCGCGCCATGAAGGCGATGCCCGACAAGTCGGTCGACTGCATCTTCGCTGATCCGCCCTACAATCTCCAGCTCGGCGGCGATCTCTTCCGCCCGGACGGCAGCCAGGTGGATGCCGTCGACGACGACTGGGACAAGTTCGAAAGCTACGCGACCTATGATCGCTTCACCCGCGCCTGGCTCAAGGAGGCGCGCCGCATCCTCAAGGACGACGGCACGCTCTGGGTGATCGGCAGCTACCACAACATCTTCCGCGTCGGCGCCAATCTCCAGGACGAGGGCTACTGGATCCTCAACGACATCGTGTGGCGCAAGGCGAACCCGATGCCCAACTTCAAGGGCACGCGCTTCACCAACGCGCACGAGACCCTGATCTGGGCCGCCAAGTCCGAGACCGCGCGCTACACCTTCAACTACAAGGCGATGAAGGCGCTCAACGACGATCTCCAGATGCGCTCGGACTGGGTGCTGCCGATCTGCTCGGGCGGCGAGCGCCTCAAGGACGACGAGGGTGGCAAGGCGCACCCGACGCAGAAGCCGGAAGCTCTGCTCTATCGCATCCTGTTGGCGACGACGAAGCCGGGGGATGTGGTGCTCGATCCCTTTTTCGGCACGGGCACGACGGGCGCGGTCGCCAAGCGCCTCGGCCGCCGCTGGATCGGCATCGAGCGCGAGCCGCGCTACATCCGCGTGGCGCGCGAGCGCATCGCCGCTGCGCTTCCGCTCGACGAGAGCGCAATGATGGTGATGCCGTCGCGCAAATCGACGCCGCGCGTGCCCTTCGGCGCGCTGGTCGAGGCGGGGCTGCTGGAGCCGGGCGCGGTGCTGATGGACGCCAAGCGCCGCTGGAGCGCCAGCGTGCGCGCCGACAGCTCGCTGACGCATGACAGCCGCACCGGCTCGATCCACAAGCTCGGCGCCGAGTTGCAGGGCGCGCCGTCGTGCAACGGCTGGACCTTCTGGCACTATGAGCGCAACGGCAAGCTGGAGCCGATCGACACGCTCCGCCAGGCCTATATCGCGAGCCAGCCGGCGGCATGATCTCCGCCGAGATCGCGCGGCGCGGCCGCTCCGCGCAGATCTATCTCCGGCCCACCGGCTTCGTCGACGCGCCTTTCGGCTATGACGGGCAGACGATGCGGCTGGCGGGCGGGCTGGTCTGGTTCTCGATGGTCGAGGTGCTGGCGGCGGATGCGCACGGGCGCTTCGACCATGCCCTCGTCCCCGTCGAGCGGATCGAGGATTTCGTCGACAGCCTGCCCGAGCCGCAGCGGACCTCCGCGGGCCGGCAGCTCGGCCGCCTCACCGAGGCCCGTGCGCCGCTGACGCTGGGCGAGCGCGTCGTCCGGCTCGACCAGCCGCAGGTGATGGGCATCGTCAACGTCACGCCCGACAGCTTCTCGACCGGCAAGGGTCTGGAGGAGCAGCCCGCCGAGGCCGCCGACCATGCGGTGGCGCTGGCGTCGGCGGGGGCGGCGATCATCGACATCGGTGGCGAGTCCACGAGGCCGGGCGCCAAGACCGTCTGGGAAGGCGACGAGATCGCCCGCGTCGTCCCCGTGATCGAGCGGTTGAAGGCGAGTGGCGCGGCGCTCTCGCTTGATACGCGGAAGAGCGCGGTGATGGCGGCGGGCCTCGCGGCGGGCGCGCACATCATCAACGATGTCTCGGCGTTCACCTATGACAGCGAGGCGCTGCGTGTCGTGGCGGCGAGCGACTGCCCGGTGGTGCTGATGCATCATCAGGGTTCGCCCGAGACGATGCAGCAGGACCCGCAATATCGCGACGCGCTGCTCGATGTTTACGATTGGCTGGAGGAGCGCATCGCGGCGGTGACGGCCGCGGGCGTGGCGCGCGAGCGGCTGCTGATCGATCCGGGCATCGGCTTCGGCAAGACGCTGCGGCACAATCTGGCGATCCTGAATGGGCTATCGCTGTTCCATGCGCTCGGTCTGCCGATCGTGCTGGGCGCGAGCCGCAAGCGGATCGTCGGCGCGCTCTCGGGCGAGGCGGATGTGAGCCAGCGGCTCGGTGGATCGATCACGTTGGCGCTCAAGGGCGCGGCGCAGGGCGTGCAGATATTGCGCGTCCACGACGTGTTCGAGACGGTGCAGGCGCTGCGCGTGTGGCGCGGGCTGAGGGATGAGGCGCTGACGCCGTAGGCTTCTTCGTCACCCCGGACTTGATCCAGGGTCTAGCTGCCTTCTCGGCGCTGAAGAAGAAAGAAGCGGGATCCCGGATCAAGTCCGGGATGACGTTGGAGGAGGCGGGGCTGAAGCGAGGGCCTCAGGCCGCCGTATCGATCCCCAGTTCGCCGAGCTTGCGGTAGAGCGTCGAGCGCCCGATCCCGAGGCGGCGCGCCACTTCGCTCATCCGGCCGCGATAATGGCTGATCGCATGGCGGATCACGTCGGCCTCGATCTCGTCGAGCGGGCGGAGATGGCCGTCGGGCGTGTAGAGTGTCACCCCGCCCGAGGGCGACACCGGCACGCGATGGCCGAGCCCGTTGCCGCGCGGCTGGCGGCGGCGGGAGAAGCTCTCCTGCGCGATCTGCGGGAAGTCGGCGGTCGTCAGCGACGGCGCGTCGCACAGCACGGCGGCGCGGAACAGCGCGTTCTGGAGCTGGCGGACATTGCCCGGCCAGTCATAGCCGGCGAGCAGGGCCAGCGCGTCGTCGGTGATCTCCAGCTCGCGCAGGCCCGGCTGGTGGGCGATACGGTCGAGCAGGTGGCGGACGAGCAGCGGCAGGTCGCCCATCCGCTCGCGTAGCGGCGGGACCGCCACATGCACGCCGGCGAGGCGATAGAGCAGATCCTCGCGGAAGCGTCCGGCGGCGACCTCCTCGGCCAGCGACATGCGGCTGGCGGCGATGATGCGGATGTCGACCTCGCGATAGCCCCGGCTGCCCAGCGGCCAGATGCGCCCCGTCTCGATCGTCGCGAGGAGCCGCGCCTGCGTGTCGAGCGCGAGCGAGGAGACATCGTCGAGGAACAGCGTGCCGCCGTCGGCTTCGACGAAACGGCCGGGCTTGCGCTCGAAGGCGCCGGCGAAGGCGCCGCGCTCATGGCCGAACAGATCCGAATCGATGACGTTGGCGGGGATGGCGCCGCAATCGATCACCACCAGCGGGCGCTGGGCGCGCGGGGAGGCGGCGTGGATCGCCTCGGCGAACATCTCCTTGCCGGTGCCGCGCTCGCCTTCGATCAGCACGGGGATGCGGGCGCGAGCGGCCTTGGCGGCGGTGGCGACGGCGGCGCGGAAGGCGGTGCCGGTGCCGACGATCTCGTCGAAGGCGAGCGGTTGCCACAGCTTCTCCGCCATCGGGCGCAGCTCGCCCTCGATCGACTGGCGGTTGGCGGCGGCGTCGAGGGCGGCGAGCAGGCGGTCCGGCGCGATGGGCTTCACCAGATAGTCCGTCGCGCCCTGCCGCATCGCCTCCACCGCGACGGCGAGACCCGCCATTTCGGTGAGGACGTGGACGGCCTTGTCGGGATGCTTCGCGCGCAGCTCCGCGACCATGGTGGGCGTGTCGTCCCGCTGGTCGATCAGGATCGCCTCGATGGTGCTGCCCTGCGGCGTGGAGAGCGAGGAGAGCGAATCCGGGCCGACGTCCGCGACGATGGTCCGCCAGCCAGCGCGGGCGGCGATGGCGGAGACGAGACGCCGCTGGCCGGCATCCTCATCGATCAGCAAAAGGCTTCGGATCGTCTCGCGCGGCATTCCGTTTCCTCTGGAATTGGTCTTGTCGGTAACGTCGTCAGGTAAAGACAGGCTTAATCACCCTACATATGATTAGGCTTGCAGCCCGGAGTCAGGCAGGTAGAAATCTGCGCACTGCAATCCAGCGAGGAACCGATGGCGGAAAGCTCCCACGTTGAGATGAATGCTCATCAGCAAACCTATGGCAGTTTCGTCAGGCTGTTGAAATATGGTGCTGCTGCCTGTTTCCTTGCGGCGTTTGTCGTCATCCTGCTCATCGCGAACTGACGGCGGATGGCGAAGATCGGGGCGCTCAGGGAGAGCGCGGCGGGGGAACGGCGGGTGTCCGTGACGCCCGAGACGGTGAAAAAATTCATCGGGCTCGGCGCGGAAGTGGCCGTGGAAGCGGGGGCGGGCGAGGGCGCGTCGATCGCCGATGCGGCTTTCGCGGAGGCTGGCGCCAAGGTTGCGACTCGGGCCGAAGTCATTTCGGGGGCGGATATCCTGCTCGGCGTGCAGGGGCCTGATCCGGCGAGCCTCTCCGGTGCGAAGCCGGGCGTCTGGCTCGCGGCGGCGCTCAACCCCTTTGGTGAGCGGGCGCGGGTGGATGCCTATGCCGCCGCCGGGATCGAGGCGCTGGCGATGGAGTTCATGCCGCGCATCACGCGCGCGCAGTCGATGGACATTCTTTCGTCGCAGTCGAACCTTTCCGGCTACAAGGCGGTGCTGGATGCGGCGAGCGAATATGGCCGTGCCTTCCCGATGATGATGACGGCGGCGGGCACGGTCTCAGCCGCGCGGCTGTTCGTGATGGGCGTCGGCGTCGCCGGCCTCCAGGCGATCGCCACCGGGCGCCGTCTGGGCGCGCAGGTGTCGGCTACCGACGTGCGATCGGCCACCAAAGAGCAGATCCTGTCGCTCGGGGCGAAGCCGATCTTCGTCGAGAATGTCGCCGGGATCGAGGGCGAAGGCTCGGGCGGCTATGCCACCGAGATGTCGCCCGAATATCAGAAGGCTCAGGCGGAGCTGGTCTCCAGCCATATCGCCAAGCAGGACATCGTCATCACGACGGCGCTCATTCCGGGCCGCCCCGCGCCGCGCCTGATCTCCGACGCGCAGATCGCGACGATGCGGCCGGGCTCGGTGATCGTCGATCTCGCGGTCGAGGCGGGCGGCAATGTCGAGGGTGCGGTTCCGGGCGAGGTGGTGGTGCGGCATGGCGTCAAGATCGTGGGCCATCGCAACGTACCGTCCCGGCTCGCGGCGGATGCCTCGGCGCTGTTCGCGCGCAACCATTTCAACTTCCTCTCCGCCTTCTGGGACAAGGAGAAGGGCGCGCCCGTGCTCGACGAGGAGATCGGCGACGCGATCCGCCTGACGAAGGACGGGAAGGTCGTGAACCCGAGGCTGCTCGGATGAGCGCCGCCCGACGCCCGTTCCGCACGACCGCGACGCAATAGGAGCCGTTCCCATGGATTTCGTTTCGGTCCTGTCGATCTTCATGCTGGCCTGCTGCGTGGGCTATTATGTCGTCTGGTCGGTGACGCCGGCGCTGCACACGCCGCTGATGTCCGTCACCAATGCCATCTCCTCGGTCATCATCGTCGGCGCGCTGATCGCGTCGGCGGCGGAAGGATCGACCACGTCCAAATGGCTTGGCCTCGCCGCCGTGGTGCTGGCGAGCGTCAATATCTTCGGCGGGTTCGCCGTCACCGAGCGGATGCTCGCCATGTACAAGAAGAAGGATCGGCCGGCGGCCAAGTGATCCGGCACCGACATCTGGGGGTTTAAGGAATGTCCGAAGCCGTTGCCGTCAACCCGTGGGTGGCGTTCATCTATCTGATCGCGGGGTTGTGCTTCATCCTCGCGCTGCGCGGGCTGTCGAGCCCGGAGAGCAGCCGGCGGGGCAACCGCTTCGGCATGGTCGGCATGGTGCTGGCGGTGGGCACGACGCTCGTCACGCACCGGATTGCCAGCCTGCCCGAGATCATCGTGGCAATGGCGATCGGCGGTGGCATCGGCTTCGTGGTGGCGCGGCGCATCCAGATGACGGCGATGCCGCAGCTCGTCGCGGCCTTCCACTCGCTGGTCGGCCTCGCGGCGGTACTGGTGGCGGTGGCGGCCTATGCCAATCCGGGCGCGTTCGGCATCCTCGATCTCGCGACCGGGCATATCCACCAGGTCAGCCGGATCGAGATGGGGCTGGGCATCGCGATCGGCGCCATCACCTTCTCGGGCTCGGTGATCGCCTTCCTCAAGCTCAACGGCAACATGTCGGGCAAGCCGATCCTGCTGCCGGCGCGCCATGTCATCAATCTCGGCACGCTGGCGCTGATCGTCGCGCTGATCGGCTATTTCCTCACCGACGACGCGCTGCCTGTCTTCGCTGCGATCACGGCGCTGAGCTTCGTCATCGGCTTCCTGCTGATCGTGCCGATCGGCGGGGCGGACATGCCGGTCGTGGTGTCGATGCTGAACAGCTATTCGGGCTGGGCGGCGGCCGCGATGGGCTTCACGCTGCACAACACGGCGATGATCATCACCGGCGCGCTGGTGGGCTCGTCGGGTGCGATCCTCTCCTACATCATGTGCCGCGCGATGAACCGGAGCTTCATCAGCGTGATCGCCGGCGGCTTTGGCACCGAGGCGGGCGCGTCGGGCGGGGCGGCGGCGATCGACCGTCCGTGGAAGCGCGGCTCGGCCGAGGACGCTGCTTTCCTGATGAAGCAAGCCGAGCAGGTCATCATCGTGCCGGGCTATGGCATGGCGGTGGCGCAGGCGCAGCACGCGCTGCGCGAGATGGGCGACCTGCTCAAGAAGGAAGGCGTGCGCGTGAAGTACGCCATCCACCCTGTTGCGGGCCGTATGCCGGGCCATATGAACGTGCTGCTGGCCGAAGCCAACGTCCCCTATGACGAGGTGTTCGAGCTGGAAGACATCAACGGCGAGTTCGCCCAGAGCGATGTCGCCTTCGTGATCGGCGCCAACGACGTCACCAACCCGGCCGCCAAGACCGACAAGTCCTCGCCCATCTACGGCATGCCCGTGCTGGATGTGGAGAAGGCCAAGACGGTGCTGTTCGTGAAGCGCTCGATGGGTGGCGTCGGCTATGCGGGTGTCGATAACGAGGTATTCTACCGCGACAATACCATGATGCTTCTTGCCGATGCCAAGAAGATGGTGGAGGAAATCGTCAAGGCGATGGGCTGACGCCGGCTTCGACACGGCGTTCCGATCCGCCTCCCGCCCGGGGAGGCGGCATTCGCCTCGTCCCTTGTGCATCACGCCCCGGCGAGAATCACCCCGCCTGTCGGCCGTGCCGCCGAATGCCCTGAGAGCGCCGATTCGGCGGTAAAATCAGCCGAATGAGTGAGCCTCCATCCCTCCGGAGTAGAGGGGGCATCCGCACGAGATGATCGGGACATCCATTATTTCCTCGCACCAAGGCCGGTTCGAGGTTCTGTTCTTCATTATTGTTTGCCCGAAACAACCCGCAGCTACCTACCAAGTTTAGACCAAAGCCCAAAAGATTTGTACCGGATATGGGCACTTGTGACAGATTGGTTGGTTAACGCCTTGTTACTGGAGGGCCTCCGAGTATATTAATACTTTCGGAGGGCGAACCAGAAAACCTCCAAGGTTTCGGTCGAGTTGATGGAGTGTTGCGGAGCGGGTCAGTGGGCTGTCATTCCGGGGGTTGGCATGGCCAAATCTGCGCACATCTCACTATTTGGCGACAACGAGATCGCTCGGGAAGGGCTGAAGCGCCTCCTCGTGGAAGGCGGGTTCGAAACGCGCTGCCGGGCGGTGGATGAGATCGGCAAGGTGGCCGGCGAACTGGACGACGAGCCGGAGCATGTCATCATCGTCGATGCCCAGTCCGCGGAGGCAGGGCTGGTTGCCTGCGCGGCGATCCGGGAGCAGCTCAAGTCCGCGCGCATCGTCCTCATCGGCGACGGCTGCGACACCGCGACGGTTCGCCGATCGCTCACCATGGGCGCGGACGGCTATCTGGCGCGACAGGTCTCCTACGAACCGCTGATCCTGATGCTGGAACTGGTGTCGATGGGGGAGAAGATCCTCCCCACCGAATTCGTCGAGGACTTCGCCTCCAACGGCCATGTCGCGGCGGTCGCCAAGTGGGACGACGTGAAGACCCGCAACAATCTTTCCGAGCGAGAGATCGGCATTCTGCGCTGTCTGGTGGAAGGAGACGCCAACAAAGTCATCGCCCGCAAGCTCGGCATCGCCGAGGCGACGGTGAAGGTGCATGTGAAGGCGATCCTGCGGAAGCTCCATGTCCTCAACCGCACGCAGGCGGCGATCTGGGTCGTCAATCAGGGGCTGCTCGAGGAGCAGAGTCTGGCGGCCTGTGACGACGCATAAGCCTGTCAGGATGCAGTACGCCGGCTGACCGCCCATACCGCGGCCTGCGTGCGGTTGCCGACGTTGAGTTTGCGCAGAATGGCCTTGATGTGCACCTTCACCGTCGGCTCGGCGATATTCAGCCGGCGGGAGATCACCTTGTTGGCGTCCCCTTCCACCAGGCAGTGCAGCACGCCGACTTCGCGTTGCGAGAGCTGCCGGTGATCGGCGATCTCGTTCCAGTCGGGCAGGAGGACGGAGACTTCCGATCCCATCAGATGCTCGATGCAGCGGGTCGGCAATATCTTCTGCCCGGTCAGGATCAGGCGCAGGCTGTGGAGCAGCGCGGCGAACGGCATGTCGCGCGTCAGGAAGCCGTTGATCCCCGCGGCGAGGCCGTTCTGCAGGAAGGCCAGAGGAAAATCCGGGCAGAGCAGCGCGATCGGGGAGTTGAGGAAACGGCCCCGTAGCCGGAGCGCCATCGCCAGTGCGCCGGCTTCGCTGTCGCCTTCGACGAGCAGGAGATGGAGCGGGTCGTCCTGTCCGACGGAAAGGCGCTCCGCTTCCGCGAAGGAGAGGCTGGCCGCCGGGAGGCCGTGCGAGAGGATCAGGCGCTTCGATCCCTCGCGGCTCAGCTCGCAGTTCGAGATGATCGTGATCCGCTGTTGGCCCATGGGTGCGCCCCCTTCATGGCTTCGCACGCCGCGCGTCCCGCCGTTTCACAGGAAGGCCCGCGGCGACGATCGCTCCGGACGTCATTCCATGTGCGGTCTTTGGGTGGCACGATCCCACAGGATGTCTCTCCCCGGACAGGCTTTTTTGCCGTTCCGGCGGAAGACTGTTCCGATGCGGGACGATGACGCCCCGCACGCGGCGATTTCAGGCAGGGACGGGCACGCCGATCCCGATCACCGTCCAGTGCGGATGGTGCGCACCGGAAAGCACCTCGCGCAGCAGCAGCGGCGCCACCTGTGTCATGAGCGAGACGTTCATGTCCGTCGGATCGCCATGCATGAGGATGACGGTGCCGGAGATGCGCCGATCGGCAAAAGTCCGTTTTGCGGCTTCCCGGCAGTGGGCGAGGAGCTTCTGCTCATCCTCATATTCCTGAGCGCCGGACGATCCCGCCCAATGAACTAGCAGCCAGTCCGACACCCGATCCCGGAGCAGGCGATGCACGCGCAGCATGTGATGGCCGCCCCCATGGGGAAGGCGGACGAAACAGGGCGTGGGTTCCGGCTGGAGACGGGTGACGAGATCGTCGTCGCGGTCGGGTCTGGCGAAGAAGGGTTCGGGCGGAATCCGATCCATGCCGAACGCGTCATAGCCGCGCGCATAGAGGGCTTCCCCGTCGCTCGTCAGGGGAGCGGGTTGGGGATGGGGCTCGATGCAGGTGCCGCGCAGGAAGAAGCTGATCGGCACGCCCTGCACGCGGAGATGGTCGACGATCTCGGGCGAGGGGGCGTGATCCAGATCGCTCGCGATGGAAAGGCGGGGCGCATTGCGCTCCAGCGCCGAAATTCCATGACCGCCAGGGAAGACGCCTTCCAGCGTCCGCTTCATCTTCTCCAACATCGGCGCCCTTCTCCCCCGCCTTCTCCCGGCAGGCGGACGGATCGCACCGCGCCGGGTCATTGTCCGGCGGCCGCCCCCTCGGCCGGCCGGATTATGCAGAAACTTGCCCAAGGGCCGATCGGCAGCCTGCGTCACGCGAAGGAGCCCCCCGAGGCCCGAGCGTAACGAAACGCGCTTACCGGTCTACCGGCTCACCGGGCATTTGTGCCAATTCGGGGCGGCCCTCTCTATGGGACATGCGTCGTCCGAAACGAATCCGATGTTGGAATATCCGACAATATGACGGTTTTCCGCCGCTTCTGGCGACAGAGCATGGGTCGATATCCCGAAGGGCTAGGTTGCTCCATAACGGGGAGGGGCGTGAAGCCATCCCTTAACGGGCGTCAAAACCGCGTCGATCCGCGCTGTCCGGCGCCGTGCCGCCGCCAACTTTTGCCTGCATCGCCTGCATCTGCGCGTCGTCGGCGCCGCCTGCCGTCCAGGCGAGCGTGATCGACATGCGGCGGTTGCGCGGATCGTACATGTCCTGCGGCACGAACGGCTCGCGATCGGCGACGCCCTCGATGCGGACGAAGCGATCCGGCGCGACATGGCCGTCCGCCAGCCGCTTGCGCGTCGCCTCGGCGCGGGCGGAGGAGAGCGTCCAGTTGTTCACCTGACGCCCGGCCGCATAGGGCAGCGCATCGGTGTGGCCGCGCACGATCACGCCGTTGGGCACGTCCGCGATGGTGCTCGCCACCTCGCCGATGAGCTGCGCGGCGCGGGGCACCAGCACGTCAGAGCCGAGCGCGAACATCGAGAAATCCGCCCCATCGACGATGTCGATGCGCAATCCGTCCGGCGTCTCGGTGAAGCGGACATGCGGGGCGAGGCCGGTGAGCGACTTGTTCGCCTGCATCTTCAGCTCGATCTTCTGCTTGAGCTGGCGGAAGCGCTCGCGGTCGCGCGTGCGGATCGCGGCCGCGCCTTCCTTCGGGCCGCCGGTGGCGTCCTTGGGGATGGTGATGCTCTTCGAGCCCGTCTGCGAGGCGCGATGGGCGTAATGATCCTTGGCGATGATGCTGTCGCCGCCGAAGGCGCCGTTGGAGCCGGCGGACTTCTCGCGCATCTCGACGAGCGTGGGCGAGAAATAGTCGGCGATGCCCTTGCGCTGCTTCTCGGTGGTGGCGCCGAGAATCCAGAGCAGCAGGAAGAAGGCCATCATCGCCGTCACGAAGTCGGCATAGGCGACCTTCCACGCGCCGCCATGATGGCCGCCATGACCTTCGCCGATGATCTTCTTGACGATGATGATCTTGGCGGGCTCGGCCTCGGGCCGGGCGCGCTTGGGGGCGGCGCTCGCCATCTTTTAGCGGCCCCGCATACCGTCGAAGACGTCGGCGAAGGCGGGCTGGTTCGAGTGGCTGATGCCGGAGCGCGCGGCCTCGATCACCAGTGGCAGCGGATGGCCGTGGAGCGAGGCGATGATGATCTGCTTCACCACATGGTAGATCGCGGCATCGCTCTCCACCACCTGACGGCAGCGGGACGCGAAGGGGCCGACGATGCCGTAAGCCAGCAGCACGCCCATGAAGGTGCCGACCAGCGCCGAACCGATCATCGCGCCGAGGATCGCCGGCGGCTTGTCGATCGAGCCCATGGTCTTCACCACGCCCAGCACGGCGGCCACGATGCCGAGCGCGGGGAGCGCGTCGGCCAGGCTCTGGAGCATGTCGGCGGGGCGGATGTCGTCGTGGTGGTGGGTCTTGAGGCTGTTGTCCATCACCTCCTCGACCGCGTGCGGATCGAGCGTGCCCGAGGACACGACGACGAGGCGCAGCGTATCGCAGATCAGGTGGACGAGCGTGTCGTCCTTCAGCAGCTTTGGGTAGTCCGCGAAGACGGTGGACGACTTCGGGTCCTCGATATGCGGTTCGACCGCGACCGGGCCGGAGGTGCGCAGCATCTTCATCAGCGTCGACACCAGGAAGATCGCGTCGAGATAATCCTGCTTCTTGTATTTCGGGCCCTTGAAGATCTTGCCGACGCCGGCGCCGAACTGCTTCAGTTCCTTCATCGAGTTGCCGGCGATGATCGCGCCGACGGCGGCGCCGCCGATGATGATCATCTCGTGCGGCACGGCCTCGATGATCGGGTGCAGGTCTCCGCCGGTGAAGGCGAAGCCGCCGAACACCATGCCGAGAAGCACGATCAGGCCGATCGCTGCGAACATAAGGCCACTGACTCCCGCGTTGACGCTATTCCGGGCCGGACGCCCTTCGCCCGCTTCACCCTGTGGACCCAAGGATAGCGGCCAATCGAAAACGAAATCCTAAGCTAACGCGCCGTTCACCGCGTTTCGCGGCGCGTTTGCGATCAGCTGATCTTGTCGAACAGCGACACCTTGTTCATCGACGCCAGCACCGACTGGGCAGCGTTCAGGATCGTCATCTTGCTCGACATTTCCGCGTAAGCCGCGGTGGCGTCAGTATCTTCGAGGCCTGATCGCTCGGCCTTGAGGTCCGTCGCCGAGGTGGCGAGGGCGTCGCTCGCGGCGTTGAACCGGCCCTCGCGCACGCCAAGGTCGGACTGGGCCATGGAGATATGGCTGGCCGCGTCGTCGAGCGCACCGAGCGAGTCATTCATCGCCTGCCGCTGCGCGGTGGGATCGGTCTGCTGAAGCCCGGCGATCGCGCTGCTGAGGATGTCGTCGATGCTGACGGTGCTGCCGGCATTGGTGCCCTTGGAGAGCGTGACCGATCCGAACACGTCGTCATAGCTGTCCGCCGCGGCCACGGCGGTGTTGTTGCCGATGGGAATCTGCGTGGGCTGCCCGTTCTTCACGAACAGGGCGTTGCCGCTCGAATCCGTCTGGGCCGAGAAGTTCTGGAGGTCCTGCTGGAGGCCCTGCAACGAGGTGATGATGGCCTGCCGGTCGCTGTCGCTCATCGTGCCGTTGGCGGCCTGGAGCATCAGCGTCTTGGCCTGCACCAGCGCATTCTGCACGCCGCTCAGATTGCTGTCGAGCAGGGAGGTGATGGCCTGGCCCTGCTTGACGTTGGTGGCGTAGACGGTCTCGTCGGCCTGCTGGCGCCCGATCTGCGCGATGCGCGCGGCGGCCTGCGGATCGTCCGAGGCGACATGCACCCTGACGCCCGACGAGATGTCCGTCTGGAGCTGCGCGATCTGGGATTCGAGCGCCTGCTGCCGGGCGATCTCAGACTGGAGGCTGTACTGGGTGTTGAGCATCGTTCAAATCCTCAGAACAGATCGAAGATGGACTGCATCGTGTCCTTGGCCACCTGGATCACCTTGGCCGCGCCGCTGTACGCCTGCTGGTAGCGGATCATCTCGCCCGCCTCGGTGTTGAGGTCGACGCCGGTGAGGGAGTCCCGCGCGGCGAAGGCGGAGTTGCTGGCGGCTGACGTGGCGGTGTTCTCGGACTGGGCGGCCGACACCATCTGGCCCTGATCGGTGATCATGCCGGCCCATGTCTTTTCGAGGCCGCTGTCCCCGCGCAGGGACGAGAGGTTGAGCAGGTTGCCGTTGCTGGCGGTCGACGATGCGGCGGCGATCGCGTTCGGATCGTTGGTGGTGAGCGTGATCGACGCGGCGTCCGTGCCGCTCAGCAGGGGCACGCCGGCGGTGCCGGCCGGGTTCAGGCCGGCCGCCTGCCAGTCGTTCACCGATTTCACGAAATCGGTGGCCATCTTGTTGAGCGAGTTGCGCCGGTCGGCGACGGTCTGCGCGCTCTCCACCATGCCGCCCAGCTCGCCGCCCGGCGCGGCGATCGCCTGCGGCTTGCCGGCGGTGACGGCCGAAAGCTGGAGCGCGCCATTGTCGCCCTGTTCGAGCATGAAGCGCGTGCCGGGCGACTGCGAGCTGCTGTTGTTGCCGACGCTGGCGGTGAGCTGGATGCTGCTCGCATTCGCGAGCGTGACGGTGGCGACGCCGCTGTCGTCGAGCTTCACGTTGATGCCGATCTGGCTCGACAGGTCGTCTAGGATGCGGTCGCGCTGGTCCATCAGGTCGGCCTGCGCCGAGGAGCCCGCCACCTGATGGTTGAGCGACGCATTCACCTTATCGAGCGCGTCGAGATCGGAATTGATCGTCTGCACGCTGGTCTGCGCGGCGGTGGCGATGCCGGCGGATGTCTGCGCGAGGGCGCTCGCGGTGGAGCGGAAGGCCGAGGCGGTCTGGTCGAGCGCGTTCAGGAAGGCCTGACGGTTGCCGCTGCTCCCCGCATCTGCTGCCAGCGCGTTGCCCGCGCTGAAGAAGGTCGTGGCGCTCTGGCCGACGCCGGTGGCGGTGTCGTTGAGCGCGCTCTGCGCATTGCCGAGCCAGGTGGCGCGCGCGTCGGCGCGGCCGGCCTCGCCGGCGGCCGTGCGGGCGACCGCCGCCTGATAGTCGTTCCATGAGCGCGTGACGGCAACCGTCGACACGCCGCTGAATTCGGGACGGCTGGTGAAATAGAGGCTCGTGGCGTTGGCCGACGTGTTCTGCGCGAACGTCACCGAGCGGCGCGTATAGCCCGGCGTGCTCGCGTTGGTGACGTTGTTGCCGATCGCCGACAGCATGTTGCTGTAGGCGGCGACACCCGAGGCGCCGATCCCGAGAAGGTCGCTCATGCCTTGGCTCCGGTGGTGGCGTCGCCGGCGCTGTGCTCGACGATCGGCGTCATCTGCTTGATCAGCATGTCGGCGATGCCGAGCACGCCCTTCTGCGACATGGAGTCGGCCAGCTTGGAGTCGGCCATGTCGCGGAACTGGTTGGACGCGTCGCTGTCGAGCATCCCGTCGCCGAGGCCGGCCTGACGCATCGAGCCGATCATCTGGCGCAGGAACACGGCCTCGAACGCCTGCGCTGCGGACTTCAGCTTGGCCGCCTTCGGATCCTGCGTGGAGGTCGTGGCGGTCGCGGTGGAGACTGACTGGATCATAGGACGATCAAATCCGCTTTCATGGCGCCGGCTTGCTTCAGCGCTTCGAGGATGGCGACGAGGTCGGCGGGCGAGGCCCCGATGGCGTTCACCGCTTTCACGATGTCGGCCAGGTTGGCGCCCTGGATCTGGAAGGCTGGCGACGACTTCTCCTCCACCGAGATCGCGCTGTTCGGCGTCACCGTGGTCTTGCCGCCGGAGAAGGGCGCGGGCTGCGACACCTGCGGCTTCTCGTCGACCTTCACGGTCAGCTTGCCATGGCTGACGGCGGCCGGCGCGATGCGGACCGCACCATTGATAACGACCGTTCCCGTCCGAGCATTAACAACGACCCGCGCGGGGGCATCTGCCGGGGTGACGTTGAGCACTTCGAGCTGGGCCATCAGGGCGGTGCGTGCCTCGGCGCCCTGCGGCGCGGTGACGGCCACGGTCTCGGCGTCGATCGCCTGTGCACGGCCGGGGCCGATCGCCTGATTGATGACCATCGCGACGCGCTGGACGGTGGTGAGATCGGCTTCGGAGAGGTTGAAGTTGATGGTCGGCGAGGTGGCGAAGCCGGCGTCGACCGAGCGTTCCACCGTCGCACCGCCGGGGATGCGGCCGGCGGTCGGCACGTTGACGACGACGTTCGAGCCGTCCTGCGCCGAGACGCCGAGGCCGCCGACGGCGAGGTTGCCCTGTGCCATCGCGTAGATTTGGCCGTCGGCGCCGACCATCGGCGCCATCACCAGCGTGCCGCCGCGCAGGCTCTTGGCCTTGCCGAGCGCTGAGACGGTGATGTCCAGCGTCTGGCCCGGCTTGGCGAAGGCGGGGAGGTCGGCGGTGATGAGCACGGCGGCCGCGTTCTTGGTGGCCGGGTTCACGCCCGGCGGGATCTGGAGGCCGAAGCGCGAGGCCACGCCCTTCATCGCCTGCGTGGCATATTCGAGGCTGTCGTCGCCCGTGCCCGACAGGCCGACGACGATGCCGTAGCCGGTCAACTGGTTGGTGCGCAGGCCCTGCCAAGTGCCGAGATCCTTGATCCGGTCGGCCTGGGCGGGGGCGGCGGCGAGGCCGGCCAGTGCGGCGAGGAGGAGGAAGAGGCGCTTCACGTCAGATCCTCAGAACGGGCTGATGCGCGAGAAGAAGCGGCCGAGCCAGCCCTGCGAGCTGGCACGCGCGATCTCGCCCTTGCCGGTGTAGGTGATGCGGGCGTCCGCCACGCGGGTGGACAGCACGCTGTTGGTGGAGTCGATGTCGGTCGAGCGGACGATGCCGCTGATCTGGATCGTCTCGTCGCCGCGATTGAGCGTCAGATGCTTCTCGCCGCGCAGCAGATAGGTGCCGTTCGGGTAGATCTGCGCGATCGTGACGGTGATGGCGCCGGTGAGCTGGTTGGACTGCGAGGCCGCGCCCTTGCCGGCGAAGCTGCTCGTGCCGCCCATCTGCGTGTCGGTCGCCTTGAAGAAGGAGAGCGGGCCGGTCGGCGGCGGCTGGAGGCCGATGCTGCCGGTGCGATCGGTCGAGGCGGAGTTGGTCTTCTGCGCCTGCGTGCTCTCGACGAGCACGATCGTGACGAGATCGCCCACCATCGCGGCGCGTGCGCCCGACGTCAGCGGGGCATAGCCCATCGACGCCTGGAAGATCGCGCCGTTGGCGACCGGCGCCGGCATCGGCTGCGAGAGCGTCGGCGCATATTCGCTGATCTTCGGCGTCTTGTCCTTGTGCGCCACGGCCGGAGCGGCGGTGAGCACGAGGGCGAGTGCGGTCAGCGACACGCGGAGGGTGGGGGAGAGCGTCACGGTCGCTCCGATCACATGTTCTGGTTGGCGAACTGGAGCATCTCGTCCGTCGCCTTGATCATCTTGGAGTTCACCTCGTAGGCGCGCTGCGTCTCGATCATGTCGACCAGCTCCTGCGTCACGTCGACGTTCGACGCTTCGAGCGAGCCCTGCGTGATCGTGCCGCGCCCCTCGACGCCGGCATCGCCGAGCTGCGGGGTGCCGGACGCCTGCGTCTCGACGAGGAGGTTGTTGCCGATCGCCTGAAGGCCGGTCGGGTTGACGAAGCTGGCAAGCTGGATCTTGCCGAGCTGCGTGCCCTGCGCCGAGGTCGAGGTGGTGGCGGTGACGGTGCCGTCCGCGCCGATCACGACCTTGTCGACGCCGTCCGGCACCTGGATGTTCGGGACCAACGGGCGGCCGTCCGTGGTGGTCACCTGACCCTCGGGCGACAGCGTGAAGCTGCCGTCGCGGGTGTAGGCGATGGTGCCGTCGGGCTGCTCGATCTGGAAGAAGCCGGCGCCGTTGATCATGAGATCGTAGGTGCCGCCGGTCTGCTGGGTCGCGCCCTGCGTGTCGGTGCGCGACGTGCCGGTGATCTGAACGCCGCCGCCGAGCGCCATGCCCTGCGTGTACTTGTCGTCGCCCGACGAGGTCGCGCCCGGCGTCGTGAGGTACTGATAGGCCAGCGTCTGGAAGTTCGCACGATCGCGCTTGAAGCCCGTCGTGTTCACGTTCGAGATGTTGTTCGCGATGACCTGCATCCGCTCCTGCTGAGCGTCGAGGCCGGTGCGGGCGACATGGAGGGCGGCGTTCGTCATGGTCGTCTATCCTTGTTCAGGTCGGCCGGGCCGATCAGTCCTGCACGTTCATCAGCTCGGCGGAGGAGGTATCCATCTCCTTCGCGCCGGAGAGCATCTTCACCTGGGTTTCCCAGGCGCGACTGGCGTCGATCATGTCGGTCAGCGTCTTGGTGACGTTCACGTTCGAGCCTTCGAGCGCGCCCGAGGTGACGCGCGCATTGGGATCGGAAGGAAGCGCGCCGCCGTTGGCGACGTGGAACAACCCGTCCTCGCCCTTGGAGATCTGCGAGCCCGTCGCGGAGACGAGCTTCAGATGATCGGTCTCCACCGGGGTCGTCGGATCGCCGCCCTGAGGAACGATCCAGATGACGCCGGTCTTGTCGATCGTGACCTTGTCCGCTGGCGGCAGCGTGATCGGGCCGCTGTCGCCCATCACAGGCAGACCGTCGCCGGTGGTGAGCAGGCCGCTCTCCGAGACCTGAAGGTCACCGCGGCGGGTATAGGCTTCGGTGCCGTCCTTGGCCTGCACGCCGAGGAGAGCCCCGCCATCGAGCGAGATGTCGAGATCGCGCCCGGTGGCGGTGCTGGCGCCGGTGGCCATGTCGGGGCTGTCCTTGCTGTCGGCCGCCTGCGCGCGGGCGGTGACGGCGCCGCCGCCCGTGCCCAGATACACCGCCTCGCTGTTGGTGAGATCGCCCCGGAAGCCGACGGTGTTGACGTTGGCGAGGTTGTTCGCCGTCATCGCCTGCTTCTGCATCAGGGTCCGCATCGCCGAGAGCGAGGTGTAGATCAGCCGATCCATGGTTTCAGCCCCGTGCCTGTCCCGCCGCCATCATCACTGCATGTTGAGGATGGAGGAGATCATCTGCTTGTCGGTGTCGATCGCCTTGGCGTTCGCCTGGAAATCGCGCTGCGCCGAGATCAGGTTGACCAGCTCGGTGGTGAGATCGACGTTCGACATCTCAAGCTCGCCCGAGGAGACCGTGCCGCGGCCGTCGCTGCCGGCTTCGCCGATCTCCGGATCGCCGCTGGTGCCGGATGCGGTCCAGGTGGTGTTGCCGACCTGATGCAGGCCCGACGGGTTGTTGAAGTTGGCGACCGCGATCTTGCCGAGCGCGATGGTCGAGCCGTCCGAATAGGAGGCGGTGACGAGGCCCTTCTCGTCGATCGCCAGCGTCGAGAATTTGCCGGTGGTCGAGCCGTCCTGATAGGAGGAGACGGCCGAGAAGGCGTAGGCGCCCTGCTTGGTCGCGCTGCCATAATCGACGCTGATGGTCAGCGGCGCGACGGCGCCCGTCGGCGAGACCGAGTCATAGGCGGTGTTCGACGGATTGGGCGAGGTCATCGTGCCATTCTGGTCGAAGGTGAGCGTCAGCGGCGTGCCGGCGGGCGAGGCGCCGCTCGGAAACACTTCCTTGTCGCCCACGTACATATGGGCTTCCCAGGTGCTGTCCGTTACCGTGCCGTCGGCGGACGGTGCGCCCGTGCGGACATAATAGACCGTCGCCGGGATCGCATCGCCGGCCGAGTCATAGACCGTCATCGAGGTGGCGTTGTTGTAGCTGTTCGGGTCCTTCGGATCGAACTTGTAGGGGTTCGACGCGGTGTAGACCGAGCGGCTGGCCGGCAGGTCCGCATCCGACGGGAAGGTCATCGACAGGTCCATCTGGCTGGTCGCCTTGGGGCTGCCGTTGGTGGCCGGGATGTGGAGGCTCTGGAGCGCGCCGAGGCCGGTGGCCGTCACGTTGCCGAGCGGATCGACCGGCAGGACCTGCACGTTGTTGCCGTTGGAATCGACCACGTCGCCATTGCCGAGCGGGCTGAAGCTGCCGTTGCGGGTGTAGCTCACCTGCGCGCCGGTGCCGGCCGACTTGGTGATGAAGAAGCCGCCGCCCGAGAGCATCAGGTCGAGCGTCTGGCTGGTCGTCTCCTGCGAGCCCTGCGAGAATTGCTGGGTGACGCCCTTGAGCTTGGTGCCCGAGCCGATCACCGAGGACGCTGCCTGCTGCGGCGAGGACGAGATCAGGTCGCCGAACTGGGCGTAGCTCGCCTTGAAGCCGACCGTGCCGACGTTGGCGATGTTGTTCGACGTGACGTTGAGGTTGGTCTGGGCGGCGTTGAGGCCCGAGAGCGAAGTGTAGAAGGACATGGGATCAGCTCCTCAGTCGGAAAGGGATCAGGAGAGGCTCAGCACGTCCGCCGGGGCGACCGTGCCGAGCGAGGTGGAGATCTGCGCGGCGCTGCCGCCGGCGGGCGACTGGACGCCCGTCACCGTGGCCCACACGGCGGTGGCCGGCGCGGTCTGGCCCGACGCGGTCGTGGCCGAGACCACCACCTTGAGCGGACCCGTGGAGGCGGTGCCGTCCGGCAGCTTGCCGTCCCACGAGAAGTCCACGACGCCGGCCTTCTGGTTGTTGTAGGTCTTGGACCACACGGCATTGCCGTTGGCGTCGACGAGGCTGAGGCTCATGCTGGTCGCATCGTCGGTGAGCGCGATCTCGCCGCCATAGCTGCCGTCGGAGAGCGGCTGGGCGGTGGAGGATTCCACCAGCGCCTTCTTGCCGATCCAGCTCGCCGCATCGCCGATCCGGTTGCCAACCAGTTCGGTCGTCATGTCCTTGAGCGACTGGTTCATCTCGGTGATGCCCGAGACGGTCGACATCTCGGTGAGCTGCTGCACCATGGTGCTCGTGTCCATCGGCGCGGTCGGGTCCTGCTGCGTCATCTGGGTGGTGAGCAGCTTCAGGAAGCCCGCCTGGTCGATGCCCGAGCTGGCCGTGGTGGTCGCCGCCGCGGGCGGGGTGATGCTCGCGAAGGGGTTGGTGCTGGTGGCGCTGGTGGTGGTCATTTTTCGATCCTCAGGGTGTCGAGGGTCAGCGTCTTGGCGGTCTGCATGACCTGGACGTTGTTCTGGTACTGGCGCTGGGTGTCGATCATATCGACCAGCTCCGCCGCGCTATCGACGCCGGCATCCCAGACATCGCCATTCTTGTCGGCGAGCGGGTTGGACGGATCGTGGCGGCGGGTCGGCTCGGTGTTGGACTGGACGACCTGATCGACGCGGACGGTCGACACGCCGGGCGCATCCGACACCTGCGAGAAGACCGGCTTCAGCGCGCGGAAGGCGCCTTCCTTGGTGGTCGAGACGGTGCCGGCATTGGCCATGTTCGACGCGACCGTATTGAGCCGCACGACCTGCGCGGACATCGCCCGGCTGGCGATGTCGAAGACCGACATGGAGCCGCTCATCAGCTATCTCCCTTGAGCGCCTGCATCACCGTGTCGACACGGCCCTGCAGGAAGGTGAGCGTCGCCTTGTAGGCGACGGCGTTCTCGGCGAACTTGGTCTGCTCGACGGGCAGCTCGACGGTGTTGCCGTCGATCGAGGCCTGCACGGGCACGCGATAGCCGAGCGCATCGTTGGCGGCATCGGTGGCGGACTGGGCGCTGGCGCCTGTCGCGCTGTCGAGCGCCTTGGCGAAATCGAAGTCGCGCGCCTTGAAGCCCGGCGTCGCGGCGTTGGCGATGTTCGAGGCGAGCATCGCCATGCGCTGGGACCGAAGCTCCAGCGCGGCGCCGTGGATGCCGAAGAGTGCATCGTTGCTCATGAAATTTCTTTCGTTCCACCCCTAAACTTTCGCCCCGAGCGGCCGTCCTTGGGATTGAAAGGCCCGACCACGAGGGTTCGCCCATGCTTGATGCAACGGGCGTGCCAATTCGTCGGAGCTATCGAGAGGCCGGGACTTTCCGGGCAATGACGACAGGGGCGGCAAGCCTTTGCCGGCAGGCGGCAAATTTTTGCCGGTCGCTTTGCCGCGTCCCGGTTCGGCGGGCGTTGCTCCGGCTACAGGAAGGGGACAGGGTCCGTGAACGTCGCGATTTTCCTCGATCCGGTCGCCATTCTGCTGGTCTTCGGCGGCGCGGTGCTGGTGGCGGCGATGCGATCCACCTTCCATGATCTGGGCCGCGCGATCGCCGCGCTCGGGCCGCTCTTGCGCAGCCGCCCCGAGGCCGAGGCGCAGGCCGCGCGCGTCGCCGCCAACCGCATCGTCGAGCGCGCGAGCCTCACCGGCATCGCGACCGCCGACCGCGTGCCGGTGGTCGAACGCTTCCTGGCCCACGCGGCGGCGCAGCTTTCCGATGTCCGCGAGCCTGGCCGCCTGCTGACCTGGGGCACCGACGAACTCGCCCGGCGGGCCGAGCGTCATGCGGCGGTCCATGCGGTGTGGCGCGCGATGGCGGATGCCGCGCCGGCTATGGGCATGATCGGCACCGTGATCGGCCTGATCCGCATGTTCTCCGCGCTGGAAGACCCGACCCGCATCGGGCCGGGCATGGCGCTGGCGCTGCTCACCACGCTCTATGGCGTGATCGTCGCCAACTGCATCGCCGGGCCGGTCGCCGCCCGTCTCGAGCGCCTGAGCCGCGCCGAGCTGCTGTGGCAGAAGGAGGCGCTCGACAAGCTCACGACCGTCGCGCGCGAGGAGCTGATGGGGCCGCTGGAGACACGGGTGTCGCGCATCGAGGCGCGGCTGCGCGTCGTCAAATGAGGCTGCCCGCTCTCTCCTCAAATACATCGCCGAACGGCGCGCGCTGGGCGACGAGCTTCGCCGACCTGTGCCTCGTCCTGCTGGCCTTTCTGCTGCTATTGCAGGCTCATAGGGGCGATCCGGCTTTGCTCGGCGCGAGCATCCGATCGGCTTTCGGCGCGCCCTCCATGCCCTCGCTCGACGAGCAGGCGGCGCCTCTGTTCCAGCCCGGCGAGGCCGTGCTGCTGGACGATGCCCGCGCGCACTTCACTGCTCTGGGACGGGAGGCGGCAAGCAGCCATTATCTCGTCCATGTCGAGAGCGTCGGCACCGACGGCCATGCCCAGCGTTTCGACGCCTGGGAATTGGCGGCCGCGCGCGCGGCCTCGATCGCACGGGCGATCCAGTCCGGCGGGCTGGAGGCAGGCCGCATCGATCTTTCCATCGACGGAACCGGCCCCGTCGCGGCGGGGCGCGGCCAGCATGTCCGCGTGACGATGATCGCCCATAAGGGCTGATCTGGAGCAAACTGGCACAGCCCTTGCTTGAAATGCGCCCGTATGACGGGAGCATCTTTCATGGCACGCAAGGCTCTGGCCTTCTTCCTGCTGCTGGGCGCGTCTGCCGCGGCCCATGCCGCCACTGACGCCAGCGGCTTCGAGGATCTCGACAAGCTCGAAGGCCGCCTCGTGGGCGCGCTGGACGTGGATGTCGGCAAGCCCGGCGGGCCGCTGACCCATATCGACCGCCGGCTGAAGCTGAAGCCGTGTCCGGTTCCCGCCACCATCGATCCGCCCGCGCTCGGCGCCGTGGCGCTGCGCTGCGAGCCGCTCGGCTGGCGCATCCGCGTGCCGCTGATGCGGGCGCCCGCGCAGGCCACCGCGGCGACCGGCGGCACCGTCATCATGCCCGCGGTCGCGCAGGCGATGCCGGCGCTCGGTCCGGCCGTCATCAAGCGCGGCGACCCCGTCGAACTCGCCGCTACCAGCAACGGCTTCACCGTCACCACCGAAGCGGTGGCTCAGGAGGATGGGCGCGTCGGCGGCCGCATCCGCGTCAAGCCCAGCGACAAGGGCGGCATCGTCATCGGCGAGGTGGTCGATACCGGCCGCGTTCGCGTGACCAGCTTCTGATCCCGGAGGGACAGCACATGATCAACGGTATCGGCCTTTCGACCAGCGGCTCGCTCGCCGGCATCGGGGGGAAGACCGCCACCCAGCGCGGCGAGGGCGCCCAGCGCGTCACGCCGGCGCAGACCTCCTCGATCGAGGATCGCGCCGCCGTCTCCACCACCAGCGCGCAGATGGTGGCCGAGGGGGCGCCCGTCGATCTCGATCGCGTGGCTTCGCTCCGCGCCGCGATCAAGTCGGGCCAGTATCGCCCCGATGCCAAGGCGATCGCCGGCAGCATGATCAAGAGCGACATGGGGGCCGGCCTGTGAGCACGGCGCCTCTGGAAGCCCTGATCCATGCCCAGCGCGCGCTGATCGCCGCGCTCGATGCCGACGACGTCGATGCCATCTCCGCCCAGACCGTGGCGGTCGACGAGGCGCTGGTCCGCATCCGTGCGCTCAGCCCGCGTTTCACGGGCGCCGAGTCCAAGGCGCTCGTCAGCGAGTCCATCACGCTGGCGGATGCCGCGCGGGTGCGCGTGAACGTGCTCGCCGACATGACCACCCGCCGCCTCACGCGCCTCGCGACGGCGACCGGCAAGGGCAATGCGGCCCCCACTTATGGGCGCAACGGCCGGTTCGGTCGATAGGCAGGAAGTGGCACGGGGCTTGCTTAAAGCCTCTGTAACCAAGGGAACGACATGACGCTGACCATCATTCGCGGCAATGGAGAGACGGGAAGGGCGGGGCTGACCAACGGCCGCGTCCAGAACGCCATCGCCTCCGCGTCGGCCAGCACCGGTGTCGATTTCCACTATCTCTATCATCAGGCCCGCATCGAGAGCGGCTTCAACCCGAACGCGCACGCCACCACGTCGAGCGCTTCGGGCCTCTATCAGTTCACCACGCAGACCTGGCTCGGCGTCATCAAGAACCATGGTTCGGAGCACGGCCTGAGCTGGGCCGCCAACGCGATCACCAAGGGTTCGGACGGGCATTATTATGTGTCCGACGACACGACCCGTCAGGAGATCCTGGCGCTGCGCCAAAACCCGGAGACCTCGGCCGCGATGGCGGGGGAATATGCCTCCGACAACAAGGATGTGCTGGAGGCGAAGCTCGGCCGCGAGGCGAACTCCACTGACCTTTATATGGCGCACTTCCTCGGCCCGGCGGGCGCGACCCGTTTCCTGAAGGCCAAGGATGCCAATCCGGACCAGTCGGCCGCCTCGGTGATGCCGGCCGCCGCGCGCGCCAATCGCTGGGTCTTCTATGACAAGTCCGGCAACCCGCGCAGCCTTCAGGATGTCTATCAGCGCTTCGCCTCGCGCTTCAACCAGTCGACGCCGGCCGCTTCGACGCCGGCCGACAGCGGCACGCCCACCGACAGCGCATCCGACCTCGCGCGGATGCAGCTCGCGGCGCTGAACGGCACCAGCGACGGCACCACCGTCACCGAAGCCGGCGGCAGCCCGCTGCCGACCGCGCAGAGCCTCCTGACCCCGAGCCCGCAGACCGCGCGGCTCGCCTACCTCATGCTCGCATCCCTCGGAGTCTGACGATCAATGGCCGCGACCGCGATCAACAAGCGTGTGTGGATGGATGCGAGCAAGGGCGCGATCCTGCCGATCGCCTCGTTGATGCTCATCGCCCTGATGGTGGTGCCGATGCCCGCCATCATGCTGGACATCGGCTTCATCTCGAACATCGTGATCTCGCTCGCCGTGCTGATGGTGGCGCTGAACGCCGCCAAGCCGCTCGACTTCTCGGCCTTCCCGACGGTGCTGCTGTTCACGACGCTGCTCCGCCTGTCGCTCAACGTCGCCTCGACCCGCGTCGTGCTGGTCCACGGCCATGAGGGCGCGGGCGCGGCCGGCCATGTGATCGAGTCCTTCGGCAGCTTCCTGATCGGCGGCAATTACGCGGTTGGCATCTTCGTCTTCGCGATCATCATGATCATCAACCTGGTGGTCATCACCAAGGGCGCGGGCCGCGTGTCCGAAGTGTCGGCGCGCTTCACCCTCGACGCGATGCCCGGCAAGCAGATGGCGATCGACGCCGACCTCAACGCCGGCCTGCTCACCCCCGACGACGCCAAGAAGCGCCGTCAGGAAGTCGCGACCGAGGCCGATTTCTACGGCTCGATGGACGGCGCCTCGAAGTTCGTGAAGGGCGATGCCGTCGCGGGCGTGCTGATCCTCGCGGTCAATATCGTCGGCGGTCTGATCCTCGGCGTGCTCAGCCACTCGATGGCGATCGGCGACGCCGCCAAGAATTACGTCCAGCTCGCCATCGGCGACGCGCTGGTGGCGCAGGTGCCGGCACTGCTGCTCTCGATCGCGGCCGCCTCTATCGTGACGCGCGTCAGCTCGCCGCTCGATCTCGGCGGGCAGATCAGCAGCCAGTTCGGCTCGGCCAAGGCCTGGACGCCGGTGGCCGCGATCCTCACCATTCTCGGCGTGCTGCCGGGGATGCCGCACATCATCATCCTGCCGGCGGCGGCGCTCTGCGGCTATGTCGCGTGGCATCTGCGCGGCGCTGACGCGCTCCGCAAGGCCGAGGCCGAGCTTGCCGCCAAGGCTCCGCCGCCCGCGCCCGCCAATCCGAGCGCGATCGGCTGGAACGAGGTGTCCGACGACGCTCCGCTCGGCCTCGAGATCGGCTACGGCCTCGTCAGCCTCGTCGACGAGCGCAAAGGCGCGCCGCTGATGGCGCGGATCACCGGCATCCGCCGCCAGCTCTCCAAGGAGCTGGGCTTCGTGATCCCGCTGGTGCGCGTGCGCGACAATATGAATCTGGCGCCCAACGCCTATCGCATCACCGTCGCCGGTGTCGTGGTGGGCGAGGACGAGTGCCACCCGTCCGACCTGCTCGCACTCGACAGCGGCGATCTCGCCGCGACGGTCGATGGCCGCAAGGTAAAGGATCCGACCTTCGGCCTCGACGCCGTGTGGATATCGCCCGAGAAGCGCGGTGAGGCGGTGGTCGCGGGCTATACGGTGGTGGACAGCTCCACCGTGCTCGCCACGCACCTCAACCAGCTCATCCTGAATTCCGCCTCCGACCTGTTCGGCATGGACGAGGCGCAGAAGCTGCTCGATGCGCTCAAGGAGTCTTCCCCGCAATTGGTCACCGGCCTCACCCCCACGCCGCTGTCGCTCTCGGCCATCGCGGCGCTGTGCCGCGCTTTGCTCTCGGAGGGCGTTCCGCTCAAGGATTTCCGCCGCATCGCCGAAGCGATGGCGGATGCCGCCCGCGAGGAGAGCGATCCGATCCAGCTCGTTGAGCAGGTCCGCCGCCGCATCGGCGCGCTGATCGTGCAGACGATGGTGCCGGTGCGGATGCCGCTCCCGGTCGTGACGCTCGACGCGGGCCTCGAAAGCCTGCTGACCCAGGCGGTGCGCAGCGGCCCCAACGCCAATCACCCGATCGAGCCGGCGCTCGCCAGCCGCATCGTGCAGGCGGTGAGCGAGGCGGCCGCCCCGCTGGTGGGCGAGGCCAAGCGCTTCGCCATCGTCACCTCGCCGATCGCGCGCCGTGCGCTGGGCCGGCTGCTGCGTCCGCACCTGCCGGACGCGCCGGTCCTCTCTTTCCTCGAAATCCCGGACGGCAAGCCCGTCGAGGTGGTGGCGGTCGTCGGCGGCAGGCCGGCGCAGGTCGCCCAGCAGCATCGTGAAGCGGAGATGGTCCGTTGAACGCCGAAGTCCCCATGACCTACGCGCGCAAACCCGCGCGCATCAATCAGGCGCAGCTCATCCAGTCGCACATGCCGCTGGTCCGCAAGATCGCCTGGCACGTCCATGGCCGCGTCTCGAACGCGATCGACGTCGAGGATCTGGTGCAGATCGGCATGGTCGCGCTGGTCGAGGCCGCCAATGGCTATGAGGATCGCGGCCACGCCTTCTCGACTTATGCCGGAATGCGCGTGCGCGGGGCGATGATCGATCACCTCCGCCGCCATGCCGCGCAGGCCCGTTCGGGCATGGCGAAGCGCAAGGAGCTCGCGCGCGCGCGCGTAGAACTGGAATCGCAACTTGGTCGCGCAGCCACCGAATTTGAGTTGGCCGAGGCGATGGGCCTCGATGCCGCCGCCTTTCGCGAGCTGGTCGACGCCGCCGAAGCCGTCCGCCACGAGTCCCTCGACGAGGTCTATTCGGACCAGTCGATGTGGTTCGCGGACCTGGAGGAGCAGGCCGACGAGACGTTCGACCGCGAGCGGCTGGGTGAGGCGCTGGCCGAGCATATCGCCGAACTCCCCGAGCGCGAGGCGATGGTCCTCCAGCTCTATTTCGTCGAGGAGCTGAACCTCGAGGAGATCGGGCAGGTGCTGGAGATCGGCGCCGCCCGCGTCTGCCAGATCAAGAAGAGTGCCTTGGATAAGCTCCGCGTGAAGCTGGCGGGCTGGCGCTGACCGACGCGCCCTGCGTCCGGTTGAGCTGATCCGACAGGCGATCCAGCCGCTCGGCCACCTCCGCAAATCCGCTCTGTGTCGTGCCGGTCAGCGCCGAGACGCCGTCCGGCTGATGCTGCGCGAGCGCGAGCTTCAACACGTCCAGCTCATGGCGGACATCCTCGATCGTCGCGGGCGGGCCCGACGGTGCTGCTGCAGCGGCGCGTGCCGAGGCCGCATCCAGCCGGTCGGTCGCCGTCCTGAGCTGGGCGACCATCGCGGGCACGCCGGCCAGCGCATCCCTGCGAGCCTCGGCCTCCCGTCGAGCGACATTGGCCTCGGCGAGAGTCCGGCCGACAGCGATCAGCCCGCCGACCGAGAGCAGGCTGCTCAGCAGCGCCAGCCCCACGATCGCGAGCAGGAAAGGGTTCGTCCTGGAGCCGGCCGATTCAGCGCCATGCGGCGGGAAAGGCGCGGGCGCGCCACCGGCCGGCTCCTCCACGGAAGCCGCCGGAGCGGTCACCGCGGAAGACGAGGGCGTCGGGTTCTCGATACGGACGGGCTCGGGAGCGGGAGCGCTCTCCGTCGCCGGGGCGGCGCGCTTGCCCGCGCGGCCCTTGGACAGCTTCGGCGCCGCCGCCGGCGAGGTGACGGGTGCGACGGCCGGAGCCTCGTCGAACACCAGTTCCTCATCGTCGTCGTCGCCGATGAAATCCTGCGGATTGGGGAGCGTCTCGCTCATCGAAGTCGTCCGTCGTCTCGAGTGTACCGACACGAAAAACGCGAAACAGCCTCCGGCGCGGGGGAGCGATTGCGCCGGAGGCCATCCGCCTCAAGTCAAGGAAGCGAATTCCTTACTGGAGAAGCTTCAGCACACCCTGCTGCGACTGGTTCGCCTGGGCGAGCATCGCGGTCGAAGCCTGCGAGAGGATCTGGGCCTTGGCGAGGTTGGTCGTCTCGGCCGAGAAGTCCGCATCCTGAATGCGCGAGTTCGCGTCGGTCAGGTTGGTGACGTTGTTGGTCAGGTTGTTGACCACCGAGTTCAGGCGGCTCTCGTTCGCACCGAGCTGAGCGCGGGCCGTGCCGACCGCATCCAGGGCGACCTGGATCACACCGGTGGAACCGAGCGCGGCGGTGGCGCCGGCCTGCGTGCTGATGTCGAGCGGCGTGCCAGCGGAGTCGGTGAGGTCGGAAACCTCCTTCATCGACGACTGGGCGATATCGACCGTGTCGGTCGAGTCATTGCCGGTCTGGATCGTCAGCTTGCTGGTCGAAACCGTGCCAGCCGCAGTGGTCTTGTCGAACAGCGCGTTGCCGTTGAACTGCGTGCCGAGAATGCTCTGCACCTGGGCGCTCAGCGCGGTGACTTCGGCCTGCATGTTGGTGCGGTCGCTGTCCTGGTAGGTGCCCGAGGCCGACTGAACCGCCAGCTCGTGCATACGCTGCAGGGCGTTGGTGACCTCGTCCAGCGCGCCGTCGGCGGTCTGGGCCAGCGAGATGCCGTCGTTGGCGTTACGGATCGCCTGGTTCATGCCCTTGATCTGCGCGGTCATCGAGTTCGAGATCGCGAGGCCGGCGGCGTCGTCCGAGGCGGAGTTGATGCGCTTGCCCGAGGAGAGGCGAGCCATCGCCTGGCTGAGGGCGTCGTTCGCCATACGCGAGCTGTTCTGGGCCCGGAGCGCCGACGTGTTCGAGTTGATCACGGTCATTTCAAAATTCCTTTTCCCGCTCTGTGCCGCTCCGGGTCAGTGTCCGTCTCGGCTACGTCCCGGGTAACGACGGGCCGGCAGGAACTTTTAGCGCTGGGCCACAAAGTTTTTTCCCAACCTGGTGTTAACTAACCTCGGTCACCTGCTGGTGACCCGCTACGCGCGAGTGTGCGTGCGCGTAGAGGGGAAATCCCGCGCGACGGGTGGGCGTAACGCGCGCGTTAACCATTTGTTGGATAAACTGCGGCAAGAAGGTGCTCGACGGGATTTGGGTTCCACAGGGGGAAAGCCGGGCATGCATGCAATCGGGATCAGTGCTCTTGCAGCCCTAGAGAATCCTGCCCTCGCGGCATGGCTCTCTGGTGTGGGCATTGCGACGCGCACGGTCGATACGCAGCAGGCTCCGGCGCGTGACGAAATCCGCATCCTCTCGGCTTCCGAGATTCGGCAGGCGACCGTCCGCGATATCCTCATCGAGATGACGACGGGCGCGCCGAGCCTCCGGCTCGCGGCCAAGGGTCTGCCCGCGATTATCCGATTTGGTTTCGAGGATATGGCTTTCGGCCTCGCGCTGGTTGCCGAGCTGTGCCGCCCCGCGGCGCGCCCGGCAGTGGGCGAGCCGGAGAGCGCGATCTATCTGAAACTGGCCGAAAAGGTCGCCGGTTCGGATGCGACCGTGCTCGTGCTGGGCGAAACCGGCACCGGCAAGGAGGGCGTCGCCCGCTTCATCCACGCCGCGTCGCCGCGCGCCGACAAGCCGTTCGTTGCCGTGAACTGCGCCGCGCTGCCGGATACGATGCTCGAAGCCATCCTGTTCGGCCATGCCAAGGGCGCCTTCACCGGCGCTGCCGGGGCGAGCGAAGGCCTGTTCCGCGCGGCCGAGGGCGGCACGCTGCTCCTCGACGAGATCGCCGAGATGCCGCTTCCGCTCCAGGCGAAGCTGCTCCGTGCAATCCAGGAGCGTGAAGTTCTTCCCGTCGGTGCAACCCAACCGGTTAAAATCGACGTCCGCATCATCGCCGCCGCCAACCGGGAGCTGGCGACCGAAGTGGCCGAAGGCCGCTTCCGTGCCGACCTTTACTGGCGCCTCAACGTGATGCCGCTGGCGCTGAAGCCCCTGAAGGCGCGCCGCCTCGACATCCGCGCGATCACCGCCGCGCTCATCCTGCGCCACACCCGCGAGGGCGAGAGCGTCGCCTGGCCGACCGCCAATGCGCTTGATCGCCTGATGGCGCATGAGTGGCCGGGCAATGTCCGCGAGCTGGACAACGTCATCCAGCGCGCCCTGCTGCTGCGCATGGGCGACCGCATCGAGGCGGACGATCTCGCCATTGAGGTGATGCAGCATGTCGCGCCGGCGCTGAGCGTCGTGCCGGCTCCGGCCGCCACCCCGATCGTCCGCAACGGCAACCTCGCCGACGTGGCGCGGGCGAGCGAGATGGAGGCGATCCGCGCCGCGCTCGACGCGACCGGCGGCAAGCGCCTGCTCGCGGCCGCCAAGCTGGGCATTTCCGAACGCACCCTCCGCTACCGGCTCGCAGAAATGCGTGAGCTGGCGGCGGCCTGAGGACCGAACCGATGACCTCGATCAATGCATCCAGCCTGCTGGCTCTGCGCAATCAGATCCTCCAGCAGAACTCCGCGCTCCAGAAGGCCGCGGCGACGGGGCCGGCCGCGCCGATCTCCGGCGCTGAGTCTGCGACGCAGGGCACCCAGTCGACCGATTTCGGTTCCGCGCTCAAGGGCGCGCTCCAGCAGGTCAACGGTCTCCAGAGCAAGGCCGAGGATATCTCGAACAGCTACGAGCGCGGCGACACCACGGATGTCGCCTCGGTCATGCTGGCCCGTGAGCAGGCTTCGGTCGGCTTCCAGGCGACGCTTCAGGTCCGCAACAAACTTCTGTCCGCTTACAAGGACATCATGAGCATGCCGGTTTGATATGGCTGAGAACGCACTCATCCCCAGCGACGCTGCCTCCGGGCGCTCGATGCCCATTCCGCTCGCCGATCTCGGCAAGGGCGGCTTCGGCGGCATCATGGAGAAGCTGAACGCCTTTGCGCGCCAGCCTGCGGTGGCGAAGAGCCTGCCGATGATGGGCCTGATGGGCCTTCTCGGCGCGGCGGCGCTCATCTGGGCGGTGCTGCATCAGGGGCCGCAGCGCGATCTGTTCATGGGCCTCGGCGATGCCGACAAGGCCTCGGTGGTGCAGGCGCTCGACACGGCAGGCATCAAGTATCACATCGACAACTCCACCGGCGCGCTGACCGTGCCGGAGGACAGCTATTACCGCGCCAAGATGCTGCTCGCGCAGCAGGGCCTGCCCAAGGCGGCGCCCGACGGCGACCAGCTCATCTCCAACCTGCCGATGGGCGCCAGCCGCGCCGTCGAGGGCGCACGCCTCCAGGAGGCCAAGGAGATGGACCTCGCCCGCACGATCGAGGCGATCGACGCGGTGGCCACCGCCAAGGTCCACATCGCGGCCGACCAGCCGAGCGTCTTCCTGCGCGACGACGCCAAGCCGCAGGCGTCGGTGATGCTGACGCTGCGCAGCGGCCGTGCGCTGTCCGATGGGCAGGTGCAGGCGATCATCCACCTCGTCGCCGCCTCGGTGTCGGGCATGTCGCCGGACGACGTGTCGGTGGTCGATCAGTCGGGCCGCCTGCTGAGCCATGCGGCCGGGCAGGGCGACGACGATGTCGCCGACAAGCAGGTTGCGCTCCAGACCAAGGTCGAGGATCGCTATCGCCGCGCGCTCACCTCGCTGCTGACGCCGATCGTCGGCGCGGGCAACTTCACCGCCGAGGTCCACGCCGATCTCGACTTCGCGGAAGTCGCCTCCACGACCGAGACCTATCCGAAGGACGGCTCGGTCGTCCGCACCGAGCAGGGAAGCTGGACCAACACCGAGAATGGCGCGGACCAGCCGGCCACCGGCATTCCGGGCGCGCTCTCCAACACCGCGCCGGCGCCGGCCAAGCCCGCGACGACCGCGAACGGCCAGCCGCAGGGCCAGAACGGCCCCGCCGCGCCGGGCGCCGCTCCGGGCCAGGCGGGAGCCTCCGCGCCGCAGAAGCTCAATGAGACCTACAACCGCAGCTATGAGCTGGGTCACCAGATCTCGGTGACGAAGAACCCGGTCGGCACCGTGCACCGTCTCACCGTCGCGGTGGCGCTGCGTCAGGCGCCGGGCGCCAAGCCGCTCACCCCGCAGCAACAGCAGCAGATCCAGAACCTCGTGAAGGGCGCGGTCGGCTTCGACCAGAACCGGGGCGACATCGTCGCGGTGACCTCACAGACCTTCGCGCCGGAGGACGGTGCCGCCGGGCCGAAGTGGTACGAGGCGAGCTGGCTGCCCGTCGTCGGCCGCAACCTGACGGCGCTCGCCGTCGCCGCGATCCTGGTGTTCGGCATCGGCCGCCCGCTGATGAAGCGCCGCGCCGCCGCCGCCGAGCAGAAGATCGCCAGCAAGGCGAAGGAACGCGCCGCCGTCGGCAAGGAGATCGCCTCCGCGCTCGCCAACCAGACGGAGGAGGGCGACATCGATCGCCCGGTGACGCTCGACATGATCGAGGCCGCGCCCGGCTATGCCGCCCGCGCCGCGCTGATCCGCAACTTCGTGCGGCAGGACCCGGATCGCGCCGCGCTGGTCGTCCGCGACCTGATCCGCGCCGACATGCCCAAGCCGGAGGCGGCCAGTGCCTGAGATCGTTCCCGCCGCCCCGCAGGCCGCCGCGCCGAGCGGCTCCAGCGCCGCAGCGATCCTGCTGATGCTGCTCGCCGAGGACGAGGCCGCGCAGGTGCTCGGCCGGCTCGACCCGGACGAGGTGCAGCAGCTCGGCACCGCGATGTTCGGCGTCGCCGACGTGTCCGAGGAAGAGGTCGACGGCGTGCTCGACCAGTTCGTCGATCGCGCCCGCGAGCGCACGACGATCGGCTTCGGTGCCGACAGCCAGATCCGCAACATGATGGAGCGCGCGCTGGGCGCCGAGCGGGCCGAGAACATGCTCGCCCGCATCACGCCGCCGACGCGCTCGTCCGCGCTCGATTCGCTCAAGTGGATGGACGCCAAGACCATCGCCACGCTGATCGAGCCGGAGCATCCGCAGATCGCGGCGCTCGTGCTCGCGCATCTGGAGGCCGGCGTCGCAGCCGACGTGCTCCAGCAGCTTGCCGAGGATGTGCAGGCCGATATCGTCTATCGCGTCGCGACGCTGGGCAGCGTCTCGGCCGAGGCGCTCGACGATCTGGAGCGGCTGCTGCTGCGTCAGGTCAACAAGGTTGGTTCGCAGGGCAGCGCCCCCAAGCGCGGCGGCGCGCAGGAAGCGGCGAAGATCGTCAACTCCACGCGCGCCAATGTCGAGCAGCGGGTGATCCGCCAGCTCGCCAAGCTCGACAAGAGCCTCGCCCGCACGATCGAGGACGAGATGTTCGTCTTCGAGAATTTGAACGCGCTCACCGAGAAGGATCTCGGCGCGCTGCTCCGCTCGGTGGATACCGAGATTCTCATCGTCGCGCTCAAGGGCTGCGAGCCGATGCTGCGCAACAAGATGTTCGGCTGCATGTCCAGCCGCGCCGCGCAGTCGATCCAGGACGAGATGGCCGAACGCGGCCCGATGCGTCTGGTCGAGGTGCAGGAGGCGCAGAAGCAGGTTCTCGCCATCGCGCGTCGTCTGGCGGAAGCCGGCACGATCAGCCTGGGCGGCAAGGGGGAAGACTATGTCTAATCTGTTCGCCGCCGAGCGTGCGGCCTCCGCGACGGCGGTGCCGGTCTGGACCCAGCCGCGCCGCACCGCACCCTTCACCTCGTGGCACGAGGCGCTTCAGGATCAGGGCGAGCCCGACTGCGACGTGGAGCCCGAGGTGGAGCCGGAAGAGGAGGAGCGCGTCGATATCGATGCGGTTCGCGCCGCGTCGATCGCGCAGGGCTATGCCGCCGGGCTCGAAGCCGGCCGCCGCGAGGCGGACAAGGAGCGGGACGCGCTGGAGCGGCTCGCCCTCGGCCTCCAGATGCTCCGTCCCGAGCCGACGCAGGGCCTCGGCGCGATGATCGCCACCACCGTCGAGCGGCTGGTCCGTCAAGTGATGGGCGAGGTGGACGTCGATGTCGGCACGCTGATGGACCGCGCGCAGGCCGCCGCGGCCCTGATCGGCGAGGAGACGCGCCCCACCGTGCTGAAGCTCAACCCCGCGGACATCTCGCGCCTGAACAGCGCCGAGCTGCCGGTTTCGATCGAGGCCGATCCGACGCTTGCGCCCGGCGATCTCCGGCTGGAAACGGGCGCCGGCGCGATCGAGGACGGCGCCTCGGTGCGCCTCGAGCGGTTGCGTGCCGCGCTGGACCGGGTCGCCGGCTCGCGATGAGCACGCTGGAAGCCCGCGCTTCGGAACTGCTCGAAGGGCTGACCGTCGGGGACGCCGGTCCGCGCCGCATCGGCAAGCTCGTCGCCTATGACGGGCAGATGCTGGAGGCGACGGGTCTTTCCATGCCGGTCGGCGCGTCGGTCCGCGTGATCGATGCGGACGGCCATGCGACGCGCGCCGAGGTGGTGGGCTTCCGGGGGGAACGCTCGCTGCTGATGGCGCTCGACGGCGATGCGCCGCACAGCAATGGCGGCCGCGTCGAGCCCGATGCGCGCGGCGGCGTCGCCGAGGTGGGCGAGGGGCTCTTGGGTCGAGTGATGGACGCGACCGGCCAGCCGCTCGACGGGCTCGGCCCGATCGACGCGACGGGGACGTGGCCGCTCGCCGGGCGGCCCGCCAATCCGCTCGACCGGGCGCGTGTCACCGAATGTTTCGACATGGGCGTGCGCGCGATCAACGCGCTGCTGACGGCGGGCGTCGGCCAGCGCGTCGCCATCTGCGCGGGCTCGGGCGTCGGCAAGTCGGTGCTGATGGGGCAGATGATCCAGGGCGCGGACGCGGACATCATCGTCGTCGGCCTGATCGGCGAGCGCTCGCGCGAAGTCGCGGACTTCCTCGCCACCAAGCTGGTGCCCGGCGTGCGCGAGAAGAGCGTGGTCGTGGCGGTGCCGGCGGATCATCCCCCGGTGCTGCGCCTGCGTGCCGCGATGCGGGCGACCGCCATCGCCGAATATTTCCGCGCGCAGGGCAAGCGCGTGCTGCTGCTGATCGACTCGCTGACCCGCTGCGCCCATGCCCAGCGCGAACTCGGCCTGTCGCTGGGCGAGCCGCCGACGATGAAGGGCTATCCGCCCTCCGCGCTCGGCATGATCCCGCGCCTGATCGAGCGCGCCGGGGCTGACGCGCATTCGGGCGGTTCGATCACCGCGCTCTACACCGTGCTGGCGGATGGCGATGATGGCGATGACCCAATCGTCGATACCGCCCGCGCCATCGTGGACGGGCACATCATCCTGTCGCGCTCGCTGTCCGAGCAGGGCGTGTTCCCGGCGATCGACGTGGGCCGCTCGCTCTCGCGTGTCATGGCGGACATCGTCGATGACGAGCATGCCGAGGCGGCGGCGGCGCTACGGCGGCTGTGGTCGGTCTATGAGGAGAACCGCGATCTCATCCTGATGGGCGCCTACAAGGCGGGCAGCGACGGCACCATCGATCAGGCGATCGCGCGACATCACGAGATTCTCGACTTCCTGAAGCAGAAGCCGAAGGAGCGCATCGATCTGGCGCATGCTTCGGCTGAACTGATCGAAAGGTTCGGCGGATGAGCAACCTCGTCAAGCGGCGCGAGCGCATCGCGCGCGTCCGGCGCGTCGAGCATGTGCAGGCGGCAGGCGCCGCCGCCGCCGCCGAGGCGCAGCTCCAGTCGCTGGAGCATAGCGCGGCGCGCGTGCTCGATCTGCGCCTCAGCCTCACCAGCGAGACGGGGAGCATGATGGCTTCGACGCTCGCGGCGCGGGGCGAGCTGGCGCATCGTCTCGATGTTGCGCGCTTCGGTCTGGCGGACGCCATCGCGGGTGCCCGCGCCACCGCTCACACGCGCGCGGCCGAGCGGATCGAGGCGCGCATCCGGCAGGAGAGCGCGGATCGCCTCGTCGACCGCGCGGCTTCCGATGCGGCCGCCACCGCGGAGCGACGCATGGCGTCGTCGGTCCGCGCGCGTGCCTATCGTTCCATGGGAGAGGAGGCATGACGGTGAGTGGTCTTTCGCTGCTCGCGGGCCTGATGCCGGCGACACAGGATGCCTCCGGGGCGACCGGGACGACGCCTGATGGCGCCGATGCCTTCGCGGCGATGATGGCGGACCTCGGCAAGCCGGCGATCGCGGCGGGGGCGCTCCCGGCCGACGACGGCAAGGATACGCGCACGCTTCACGACAAGGGCGACGACGACGCGCAGGCGGGCGACGAGAAGGGCTCGAACAAGACGCAGGATGACGATGATGCCGCGCTGATGGCGATGCTCGGCGTGCCGATGCCGCTCGTGCCGCCGGCTCCGCCCTCCGCGACCCCGCCGGTCGAGACGGCCGTGAAGGATGGCGCGCCCGCCAAGGGCAAGGACGTGCCGCTCGCAACCACCACTCCTGCCGTGCCGGCCGATGCGACACCCGCGGCCACGCCTGCTGCCGATCCGGCTCCGCCCGTCGATCCGCATCTCGTCCTCGCCGCGCTGGAAAAGCAGACCAGCGCGGACGGCTCCGCCAAGAGGCCTCTCCCCGATCGGAATGCGCAGCCTCAGGCCGCGCAGGACGCGCCGGTGACGATGGCTGACAAGGCCGCGCCGGCTCCCGTTGCCGCGAAGCCTGTCGCCGCCCCGGTCACCCGGACGGCAGACGCGACGCAGGTTTCGCAGCCGGCCCCGTCCACCCAGCCGCCCGCTACACCGGCACCCGAGCCGCTTCCCGCGACCGCTGCGCTGCTTGCGGCGCGTGTCGCGACGGTGAAGCCCGCCGCTCCGACTCCCGCGCCCGCCGCTCCGGCGCGCAAGGCCGCGAAGGAGGACGACGACGCCATCGACCCCGATCTCGATCCGAAGGCCGCCCCGGCGCCCGCCGGCGCGCATGTGGCAGCGGCTCCGAAGTCCGCGACGGTCACGCCGGCCGACAATGCCGGGCAGGTGCTCGCCGCGGGCACGGCCGACCGCCAGCTCGATCTCGCCAAGCAGGGGGCATGGCTCGACGGGCTCGCCCGCGACATCGCGTCGACCGGCGCCTCGACCAGCACCGTCCGCTTCCAGGTTTCGCCCGAGCATCTCGGCACCGTGCAGGTGGAGATGAAGCGTGGCGACGACGGCTCGGCCGTCACGCTCACCGCGACCAGCGAAGCCTCCCGCGTCGCGCTCGCCGATGCACGGCCGCAGCTCATCGCCGAGGCGCGCGCACACGGCATCCACATCGCCAACGCGCAGGTCGATGTCGGCACGGGCGATACGGGCTCGAATCGCGATTCGCAGCCGCAGTCTTCCTCCCACCAACATGATTCGCGCAATCAGGCGATGGCCGGAAATGGCGGATTTTCAGGGGGAACGGGCAGCGGAGGCAGTGCCGGCAACCGGTCGCAAACCCGATCGCAACCTCTTCCCGAGTATCAGAGTGGGCCAACGCGGACAGTTCGCGGTGGAACCACCGGCCAGGCGCCGGCTCCCAAGCCCACGCCCGCCGACGCACGCTATGCATGACCAAGGATTGATCGATGAGTGACGCCGCCGCCGCTGCCGCCCCGAAGAAGAAGGGGGGCATGAAGAAGTTGATCCTGATGGCCGTCGGCGGCCTCGTTCTCGTCGGCGGTGGCGTCGCGGGCGGCATGTTCGCGGCCGGCATGGGACTGGGCGGTTCGCACGCCAAGCCGGCCGAAGACCCGGATGCGCCCAAGCTCGTGTTGCGTGACGGGCAGAGCGCCGATCCCACGATCCAGCACAAGGCAGTGGGCAGCTTCGTGCCCGATCCGCGCCGGTACAAGCCGAGCTATTACACCATGGAGCAGGCGTTCACCTCGAACCTGCGCGACACGGACGGGATCGCCCAGCTCTCGCTCGGCGTTTCCACCTTCTACGACGCCAAGGTGCTGGACAACTTCAAGGACAACGAGATGCCGATCCGCTCGGCCGTGCTCGCGACGCTGGCCAATCAGGACTCGATGGTCCTTGAGACGCCCGCCGGCAAGGAGCAGCTCCAGAAGACGCTGCGCGACGCGATCAACAAGGTTCTCGTCGAGAAGACGGGTTACGGCGGCATCGATGACGTCTATTTCACCAGCTTCATCATCCAGTAGGATGGTGGAACGAAGCGGAGTGGACGAGCGTGGCGAAACAGCCGGCAGGCAAGGATGACGGCAAGCGGCAACGGGCCGAGCTGAGCGAAAGCGACGTGAAGCCGTTTTCGCTCGGCAGCGAGGCGCTCCGGCCCGGCGCGCGCCTGGCCGGTCTCGACCGGATCGGCGAGCGGCTGGCCCGTCGCCTGCGCGACGTGTTCGAACCCTTCGCCCGCGTGAAGCCCAAGGTTGAGGCCGAGGCGGCGCTCACCTCGCGCTTCGAGACGTGGCGCGACGCGTTGCCGGAATTCACCAGCATCAGCCTCTATCGCCTGCGCCCGATGAAGGGCGGGATGCTGATCGCGATCCAGCCGGAATATGTGAGCCGTCTGGTCGACACCTTCTATGGCGGCACCGGCGCGGTCAGCCCGTCGGCCACCCGCAAGCGGGAGTTCACGGCCGCCGAGGAGCGCCTTCTCGCGCGGCTCACCGATGCGATCACCGGCGCGGTCGTCGAAAGCTGGAGCGAGATCGTGCCGCTGGAGCCGATGCTCGCCTCGCGCGAGACCAACTCCGGCTATGCGAGCCTCGTGCGCGGCGACGAATCGGTGGTGGTGCAGCGCTTCACCATTTCCGGCGGCGGCCCCGGCAAGACGAGCATGGACCTCGTCTTCCCGCTCACCGCGATGCGCGCACACGAGAGCCAGCTCGCCGCCAAGGTCCACGCCGAGGCGGGGCCGGTGGACAGCGAATTCCGCTATCGCATGGCGCGCGCGCTGGAAGGCGTGAGCTTCCCGGTCCGCTCCGTCGTGGCGCGGCCGACGCTTTCGGTTTCGGAGCTGATGGCGCTCAAGCCCGGCGACGTGATCCCGATCACGCTCTCGCCCCGCGTTCCGCTGATCGTCGGCAACAGACGGCTTGCGGAAGGCACGATCGGCGAGCAGGAAGGGCGCGCGGCGTTCCAGATCGAGATGATCGGGACGAATGATCGCACAGGGGGCCAGAGGAATTGAACGACATGACCGAAGCGCCCTTTCCGGGCATCGATGATCCGAACAGCCCGGCCGGCCGGAACTTCCGCCTGCTGGCCGACATTCCGCTGCGGCTGTCGGTGGAGGTGGGCTCCACCTCGCTGAAGCTCGCGGAGCTGCTCGATCTCAACGAGGGCTCGGTGGTGGAGCTGGACCGGCAGGCCAATGAGCTGCTCGACATCCTCGTCAACGGCACCTTGGTGGCCAAGGGCGAGGTGGTGACGGTGAACGGCCGCTTCGGCATCCGCGTCGTCGACGTGGTGGCGGCCGAGGCACGCCTCGCGGGGCTCGAACGCCGGGCATGACGATCACCTATCTGCTCAACGTGCTCCTCATGCTGGCGCTGGTCGCGGGCATGGCGGTCGGCACGCTCTGGCTGATGCGCAAGTTCCAGCCGGGCCTGTCGATCGGCGGCCAGCGGGATCGCCTCGTCAAGGTGGTGGACGCGGTGCCGATGGGCGCGACCGGCGGTCGCCTCGCGGTCGTCGAGTTCGAGGGCAAGCGCATCCTCGTCGGCATCTCGCGCGGGCGGATGGACGTGCTCTCCGAAGCGCCGATCGACGGCGCCTTTTCGCGCTACATCGACGACGGGGGCGTCTGACGTGACCTCGGGGGGCGCAGGGGCGTTGCGGCGGCGGGGCTGGGTGGTCCCGGCGCTGCTGATGGTCGTGGGGCTGATCGCGGCGCTGCTGATGGCGCATCCGGCCTTCGCGCAGGCGGCGGCTCCGGGGACGGGCGTGGTGGCGCAGACGGCGACCGCCGCGGGCCCTGCGACGGGCGGTGCGGTGCAGGCGAGCGCGTTGAACCGCGCGCTGGGTCAGGTGTCGGGCGACGGCAAGCCGCTGTCGCTCTCGCTCCAGATTCTCATCCTGATGAGCCTGCTGACGATCCTGCCGTCGCTGCTGCTCATGATGACGAGCTTCACGCGGATCATCATCGTGCTGTCGATCCTGAGGCAGGCGCTGGGGCTCCAGCAGACGCCGCCCAATCAGGTACTGGTCGGTCTGTCGCTGTTCCTGACGCTCTTCATCATGCGGCCCACCATCGACGAGATCAACAAGGCGGCGATCGTCCCCTACGGGCAGGGCCAGTTGCCGCTGGAGCAGGCGATCAGCCGCTCGGGCGACGTGCTGCACGTCTTCATGGTGCGGCAGGTGCGCAAGACGGACATCCAGCTCTTCGCCAACATCGCCCATGCGCCGAAGTTCGCGAGCGCGAAGGACATTCCCTTCTCGATCCTGCTGCCGGCCTTCGTCACCTCCGAGTTGAAGACGGCGTTCCAGATCGGCTTCCTGATCTTCCTGCCCTTCCTCGTGATCGATCTGGTGGTGGCGACGACCTTGATGTCGCTTGGCATGATGATGCTGTCGCCGACGATTATCTCCATGCCGTTCAAGCTGTTGCTGTTCGTTCTTGTGGACGGGTGGGCGCTCACCATGGGCAGCCTCGCGTCGAGCTTCGGATAGCGCCATGGAGCCCGCCGTCGGCACCGACTATTTCATCGGGGTCACGCAGCAGGCGCTGTGGGTGCTGGCGCTCGCCTCCGCGCCGATCCTGATCCCGGCGCTGGTGGCGGGGCTGATCCTCGGCATGGTGCAGGCGGCGACCTCGATCAACGAGCAGACGCTCGCCTTCGTGCCCAAGCTGCTGATCGTGGCGATCTGCATCGCGCTGTTCGGCGGCGCGATCCTGACGCTCCTCGCCGACTTCACGCGCGAGATGTACCACCGCATCCCGGACCTCTTGCAGTAGCCATGTTCCCGACCGGCCTCGTCGGACTGGAAGCGCAGCTCTGGGTCTTCATGATCGCGATGATCCGGCCGGGCGCGGCCTTCCTCGCGGCGCCGGTGTTCGGCGCGCAGAACACGCCCGTGCAGGTGCGCATCATCATCTCGCTGGCGATCGGCATCCCAGCGATCCAACAGGTGCCCTTCGACCTTCCGGCGGGCGGCATCGCAAGCTTCGCGGGCGTGTTCCTGGTGGCGGGCGAGGTGATTGCCGGCCTCGCGCTCGGCTTCGCGGTGCAGCTCGGCTATGCCGCCGCGATGATGGCGGGGGAGGTGATCGGCAACTCGATGGGCCTCGGCTTCGCGCAGATGGTCGATCCGCAGTCGGGTGCATCCTCGCCCGCGCTGGGGCAATTCCTGTCGATCCTCGGCACCTTCCTCTTTCTCGCCATGAACGGCCATCTCGCGCTCGCCAGCGTGGTGGTGGACAGCTATCGCGCGCTGCCGCCGGGGCAGGCGTGGCTCGGGCAGGGGAGTTTGAACGATGTCGTGATGTTCGGCGGCGACATGTTCGCGGCGGGCGTCGCGATCGCGCTGCCGGTGGGTTTCGCGCTGATCCTCGTGCAGGTGGTGATGGCGATGCTGGCGCGCTCGGCGCCCGCGATGAACCTGTTTTCGGTGGGGATGCCCGCCGCCATCCTCGCGGGCGTGATCCTGATGGCGGTGGCGGCGCCGGCCATCGGCGACGGGATCACCAGCTCGATCCAGCGCGGCCTCGATCTCTCCCGCCAGCTCGCGCTCGGGAGGGGCTGAGATGGCCGAGGGCGAAGGCGGCGAAAAGACAGAAGAACCGACCCAGAAACGCCTGAAGGAGTCGGCGGAGAAGGGCGACGTCCTCCAGTCCAGGGAGCTGGGTACGGCGCTCGTCATGATCGTCGGCGCCGGCTGGATCGCATTGGGCGGGCCACTGCTAGTGCAGGGACTGGCGGAGCTGCTTCGCGGCTCGCTGAGCTTCGGGCGCGGTGCGGTCGACGATTTCGAGCCCGGCGCGACCCTCGCCGCCCAGCTCGGCCGGATCGCGCTGCCGCTGGGGCTGCTGTTCGCCGCGACGATCGTGGCGGCGGTGGGGGCTCCGGCGCTGCTGGGGGCGTTCGGCTTCCGCTGGGGCGCGATCAGTTTCAAGCCGGACAAGCTCAATCCTTTGAACGGGTTGAAGCGCATCTTTGGTGCGCAGGGTTTGATCGAGCTGCTCAAGTCGCTGGCCAAGGTGACGGTGATGGGCGGCATCGGCTGGTGGCTGCTTTCCTCGCGCCTCAAGGGGCTGACCACGCTCGGGCGCGGCGACATCCGCGGCACGATGATCGAGCTGGGGCACAGCTTCGTCTTCGCGGTGATCGTGATGGCGATGGGGCTGGTGCTGATCGCCGGCATCGACGTGCCCGCGCAGATGATCCGCCGGACCTCCCGCCTGCGCATGACCAAGCAGGAGGTGAAGGACGAGCACAAGCAGAGCGAAGGTTCGCCCGAGTTGAAGGGCGCGATCCGCCGGCGGCAGATGGAGGCCTCACGCCGCTCGGCCCGCTCGGCGGTGATGGAGGCGAGCGTGGTGCTCACCAACCCGACCCACTTCGCGGTCGCGCTGCGCTACCGCCCCGGTCAGGATGCCGCGCCCATCGTGGTGGCGCGGGGGCGAGGTGCGACGGCGGACGCGATCCGCTCGCTGGCCGAGGAGGCGAAGGTGCCGATGCTGCGTTATCCGCAGCTTGCCCGCGCCATCTATTTCACCACGCGCTCCGGCCACATGATCCGGGAAGATCTCTACATCGCGGTGGCGACGGTGCTGGCCTTCGTCTTCAACATCGATCGCGCCATGGCGGACGGCATCACCCAGCCCGTGGTCGAGGTGCCCACCGAAGCCCGCTTCGACGAGAATGGCCGCCCCGACGCCTAATTCGCGTGTCGGGCCTCAAGAAAAGCGGATCGCTGCCGTTCTAGCCCTTGGGACAGCCCGAGGGAGCGTGCAGGCGATGATCGAAGGGGTCGAGGCGATCGGTGCGGTGGAGCCGGTGGCGCTCTCCGTGGCGAGCGCGCTCTCCACCCGGCAGGGCGTGGTGCGGCGGGAGCGCCGGCTGCGCTGGCTGAAGTCGCTGCACGCCGCGCAGGGCGGGCCGGCGCTTGTCGACGAGGAAAGTGCCGCCGAGCTGGAGCGCGAGGAGGAGGAGCGCAGGCTCTCCGACATGCGCGCGCGGCTCGCCACGGCGGTCTCGCTGGTCGAGGCGATGGGCAGCCTGTCGCGCGGGCCGGGAGAAGCCATGGCTGAATCGCGCGACACGATCACGGCCACTGAACTGGCGCAGCGGATCGGTGCGGCGGGCGATCAGTCGCTCCGCGCGCAGGCCCGGCTGGGCTCGGCCGCGGTTCGCCAGCTCGTCGGCTGGGTGCGGTGAACGGCCTGTAAAGATTTTCGCGGCATGGTCGTTCTGGGATCCGAAGGGACAAGGGCATGACGACGACTTCAGCAACAAGCGGCAGCACGGCGGCGTCGACTTCGACGACCTCGTCGTCGTCGTCGACCTCCACCAACGCGTCGCTTGGCCAGTCCATCCTGAGCGGGCTCAACGCCGGCGCGGGCATCGATACCGACAATATCATCACCAGCCTGACCGCCGCGCAGAAGGCATCGCTGGAAGACGGCATCACCGCGAAGCAGGCGACGAACACCGCGCAGCTTTCGGCGGAGGGCTCGATCGCCAGCGATCTCCTCACCTTCTCGCAGTCGCTCCAGACGCTGATCAACGGCGGCTCGCTCCAGGTGCAGCCGGTGTCGTCCAACGCCAATGTGATGAAGGTGACGGCCAAGGCGGGCGTGCCGCTGGGTGACCTCACCTCGACCATCCACGTCGATGCGCTCGCCCAGGCGCAATCGATCAAGTCGACCACCTTCGCGTCGGGCCAGACCTTCAACACCGGCACGCTGACCCTGACGGTCTCGGGTGGCTCCCCGATCACGATCAACGTCGACAGCAGCAACAACACGGTCGCCGGCATCGCTCAGGCGATCAACGCGCAGGGCGGCGGCGTCACCGCCAACGTCGTGACGGCGGCGGACGGCAGCAGCACGCTCGTCCTCAAGGGCAAGACGGGCGCCGCGCAGGCCTTCACCGTCTCGGGCAGCGACACGGGCACGGGCGGCCAGTCGCTCTCCAGCCTTTCCTATGGCGGCGGCGCGACCGGCGGCATGACCCTCACCACCGCCGCGCAGGACGCGAGCATCACGGTCGACGGCGTCACCGTCACGCGTCCGAGCAACAGCTTCGACGACGTGATCCCGGGCGTCTCCATGACGCTCACGGGCACGGGCGACGTGAGCCTCAGCTCCTCGGTGCCGACCGACGCGATCAACGAGGCGGTCAACGACTTCGTGACGGCCTACAACAGCCTGATGGGCGAGATCACCACCGCGACGGCGGCGGCTTCGAGCACGGGCGCTGCGGGGGCGCTGTACGGCAACACCTCGATGCGCCAGTTGAAGGACCAGCTCTCCAAGCTGACGACGACCGCGCTCACCGCCACGGGTTCGGTCCGCACGCTGGCGGAGCTGGGCGTCGGCACCAACCTCGACGGCACGCTGACGGTCGACCAGACCAAGCTGTCGAAGATGCTGACCAGCTATCCGAACGACGTCGCCGCGATGTTCCAGACCTCCCAGTCGAGCAGCTCGGGGCAGGTGCTGATCACCAACGCCGCCGGCGCAGCGGCCTCGGGCGTCTATACCATCTCGGGCATCACGCCCGCCCTGAACGGCGGCAACGCCACGGGTTCGGTGAACGGCAAGCCGATGAACGCATCGAGCTGGAACCTGACGGCGCCCGTCGGCAGCGGTGCGGACGGCCTCGCGCTCCAGATCCTGTCCGGCGCGCCGGGCACCGTGACGATCACGGTCAACCAGGGGCTGGGCGGTGTGCTCCAGACCCTCGCCAATGCGATGACCAATAGCTCCAACGGCGTGCTCACGGCGCTGAACAAGAGCCTGACCACGCAGAAGAGCAGCCTCGCCGACGCGCTCGCCAAGGCGGACACGCAGGTGCAGGTCTATCATGACCGGCTGGTCTCGCAGTTCACGACGATGAACACGCTGGTCTCGGGCTACAAGGCGACCCAGAGCTATCTCACGCAACAGGTTGATCTCTGGACGAAATCGACGAGCTGACCCGGTGCTGACCGGCCCCGGAAACGACAGGATTTAGAGGAAGAAGACGATGTTCGCGACAGCGGGATACGCCGCCGCCAAGGCGCGCTACAGCACGATCGATATCGCCAGCAAGGTGGAGGGCGCGACGCCTCACCAGCTCATCGCGGTGCTGTACGAGGAACTCATCAAGTCGCTCGACACGCTGGTGGTCGGCCTGTCCGCGAACGGCACGCTGACCCGCGCGGGCGCGATCCAGCGCAAGGCGCGGGCGAACGCGATCCTGTTCGGGCTGGAGGGCTGCCTCGATCATCAGCAGGGCGGCGAGCTGGCGCGGGGCCTGTCCGCCATCTATCGCGAGGCGCGCCGGCTGCTGGAGCAGGGCGTCGGCGGGCACGATCCCAAGCCCGTGATCCAGACGCGCGAGATGATCTCGGAGATCGCTTCCGCCTGGGCCAGGATCGGCTGATGCCCGGGGGCGATCGGGATCGCTCCGTTTTGGATTTGTTTCCGGGATGACCTATCTCCGTTCTGGTGCAATACCGGAACGGAGATGGAACGGAGGTCTCCCGATGAACGCCCAGCCCGCTGACATTCTCTATGACCGGTCGTGCGCGCCGGCCGTGCTGTTGTTCGGGGACGATGCGGCGCGGCGTGCGCGTCTGGCGGATCGCATCATCCTGTCGGGGGGCAGGGTGTCGGCAAGCGAGCCGATCGACACGGCCGCCGACCGGCTCGACAGTCAGTCAGGCGCGCGGATCGTGGTCGATCTGCGGGAGGATGGCGGCGCGGCGCTGGACGGGCTGCTGATGTGGCTCGATGCGCAGGCCGGGCGGGTGGGGAGCCTCTCCACACTGATCCTGACGCCGCCGGGGCTCATCGACGTGGTGACGGCGCGGATCGCGGATATCGGCGTGCGCATCCTCGTCGATCCCGAGCCCGGCGAACTGGAGGCCGCGCTGGAGGATCTCTTATCACCGCCCCCGCCGCTCACGTCGGACAGCTCGCGGGAGGAGGATCAGCGGCTGAGCGACGAAGTGGGGCTGATCGCGCGCCGCCTGCCGCCGTCGGCGCAGGAGGTGGAGCCGATGGTCGAAGGCTCGGCGGCGGATGCGCGGCTGGTGCAGGCGATGCTGCGACTGCGCCGCTTGCGTGGGCAACATTTCGTGCCGTCGCTGTTTGCCGATCCGGCGTGGGACATCCTGCTCGACCTGATGGGCGCGCGACTCGGGCGGCGCTCGGTGTCGGCGTCGAGCTTGTGCATCGCGGCGGCGGTGCCGGCGACGACGGCGCTGCGCTGGATCGCGCATATGACGAAGCAGGAGCTTCTCGTCCGCCGCCCCGATCCACGCGACGGGCGCCGGGTGTTCATCGCGCTTTCCGAGCAGGCGGCGGCGGTGATGCACAATTATCTGGCGGCTGCCCGGCGGATCGTGGCGCCGGCCGGCTGACCGGCGGCATGGCGAAACAGGCTTGCCGGAATGCCAAAGCCCGCTAAGAGGCGGCTTCCGGCGCATGTGGGCGGTTAGCTCAGCGGTAGAGCGGCTCGTTTACACTGTCGCTGTGTTCAACGATCATCACGTTGAAATCACTTCCCTTTTTTGACCGACTTAGCCGGGACTTCGGGAATAGTCCGGGACTCTGATGCATCGAGCGCCCGGCGGATGTCGTCATCGCTCGCATGGGCATAGCGCAGCGTCGTCTTGATCGACCGATGCTTGAGCGCCTCCTTGGCAGCCGCCAGATTGCCCGTCGCCCGCAGGATGCGCGTGCCTCGCGTATGGCGGAGGTCGTGAAACCGGAAATTCTCCACCTCGGCGGCCTTTTTCGCGGCGGCCCAAGGGCGCCTGAGCACCTGCTCGGTCATGGGATAACGCTCTCCCCTCCGCCTCACTGGGTGCACGCGGCCGAGCTTGTCGGTGAAGCCGGGCTTGGTGCGCTGAGCGACATAGGTGAAGACGAAGCCGGCGGCCGGCAGCTCGGTCGCACGAGGCTGGTTCGCTATCGTGACAACCATCTCTTGGGTGAGCGGCCGCTTCACGACGTCCCCGCCTTTGATGCGGGTGGTGGCGATCGCCGCGTTCATGTCGACATCGGACCAGCGCAGCCCCATCACCTCGCTCATCCGCCATCCGGTCTTCAAGGCGAACAGACAGAAATCGTAGAGGTCCGGCCGCAGATCATCGATCTGCTCGAACAGTGCAGTTTCTTCGGTCGCGCTCAGCTCGCGCGGGTCATTGTTGGGCACGTGGAGGCGCAGGGCGCCCCAATCCGGCATCTCGCCTACATCGAAGCGGCTCTTCTGCGCGTGGCGCCAGATCGCACGCCAGTCGTCGATTTCGCGGTTGACGGAGGCATTCTCCCGTCCGTCGCGGCGACGCGCCACCAGGCCGAGAAGGTCGCGCTGCGAGATCTCCGACAACAGCGTCGCCGGGGCGAACTCGGCGAGTAGCACCTTGATGCGGGTTTCGACGTTTCGCCAGGACGGCTTGGCACCCACCTTGTCTTCATAGAGCCCGGACGCTTCGTCGAGGGTGATCGGCGGGCGCTCCTTCCCGCCGTTTACCGCCTTCGCGCGTTCCTTTTCCTCATAACTCAGCGCAGAGCGTTTGGTCTTGAGCCCCGTCGAGCCGTGAAAGCGACGACCTTTCCAGACGAAGTCGAAGTGGAAATACGGCGAGTTTTTCGGCTTGTAGACGGACATTCTGGAGCCTTCCGGGCGCGGCTGGCGACAAATTCGTCACAGTCCTCGGGCCGGTATCTGATTTTTCGGTCGGTGATGGCAACATAGCGGATGGACCCTTCGCGCCTGAGCTGGCGAAGGGTCTTCGTACAGACATGGAGCCGCTTGGCCGCCTGTTGGGGAGTGAGAAGCTCCATCAGGCATTCACCGCGAAGCGGTCGACGTCGTTGCCCCAGACGTCCCAGCCTGGACGCCGCTGGCGGCCGAACAGCTCAGCATAGGGGCCGGGATAGAGGCGCTCGACGTCTCCATGGAGCTGATCGGGCTTCCGGCTGTGCTCGCGCACGGGCGCCACGATCAGGTTGCGGATCGATCGAGACTGGACGCGAGGGCGACCCCGCGTGCCGAGAAGGTAGAACTCGGCCGCCGATCGGAAACAATATCCTGTGCCGAACGCCCAGGCGGCGCCAGTCGACGACTGCTTCGCCCATGATCCCGCGCTCTTGAAGGCGAAGCCCCATGCGTCGAGAAGCTCGAACGCCTGGTCGAGCATCGGTGCCGTCGCCCACATGAACAGGGCGCAGTCCGGCGCGGCGAGTTCGGCGACCGGTAGCTCGCGGAGGTCCGCCGTCGGCATGCACGGATAGTGATCGATCGCGTTCTTCTTCGATCCCGCAACAGACCAGTTGTCGTAACGCCAAGGCGGATCGGCGATGATCGCACCGTAGCGGCGTCGTCCGAGACCGTGAAACGGCCATGAGGGCGGCGCAGCCAACGCGAGGTCGGGGAAGAGATCGTCCTGCCCGACGAGCATGGTCGGCGCGCTCCTGCGGCAGCGATCGCTCATGCGACGGCCCTCACGTCGAGAAGCTGGCCCCACTGGTCCGCCAGTGCGTCAGCGAGGCCCGGATAGGTTTCGCTCCGCTTGCGTGCGCGATCCTGCGCATGACGCCCCCAGCCACTATGCCGATGCACGCGGCTCCATGCCTTATGCTCGGAAGTGCCGGGCTTTGGTGGTGTCAGGCGCTTGGTAGGCACCAGCTTGGTGAGGTTGATCAACTCGAAACCGGTCGCCTTAAATGCCGGCTCGCCGAACCACCACGGCTGAACGAACTGCGTAATGCCTCGTTTGGTCAGCTCGATCGCATGGCCATGCATAATCGGGTTCTCGATGGCACGGCGCGCGATCTGGCGCGCGTCGCGCAGGTGACGATAGAACGCCGCTGCCTGACGCAGCTCATGCCAGCGATCAGGATCTGGCCCGTTGACCTTCTTTCCCCCGATGTAGAGCCACTTCGCGCCGGAGTTGCACAGCACCGTGCAGGGAGGGTGCATCACCGCGAGCAGATCCCAGCCGTCGTCGAGATGGTCGCGAAGATCGCCGCGAATATGGCGGTTGCTGCGATCGTCCGCCGGCGCCAAGTCGCAGGACCATGCATCATAGCCCCGAGCCTCGAAGGCGCGCCGAACGACACCCGAGCGCTCGCAGCCTACAAGTACGCGCGCGTTCATTGGCCAACCGCCTCCGCACGAATGTAGGCGGCATCCTGCGCGCGCATAACAATCTCGACGGCCTTCTCGATCGTCTCGATCCGGACGCCGCCGTACCGGGCGCCATCGAGGAGGCCGGCGGCGTAGCGCGCAGCTTGATCTCCGGAGAAGGCGGTGATGGCCTCTACCGCCTGAGTGGCGGCCGCATAGATGGCGGTCTCGAAGTCGGCGCCCGTCACGCGGCGCCTCCCACCACCCGCCATTCGGTGTGGCAGCCCGGTCCCCAATTCTTGCTGGCGACGATGCCGGTCGCTTCGAGGCGGAGCAGCCGCCGGCGTACGGACGCCGTCGTGATTCCGAGACACCCGTGTTCCAGTTCGAGGATGTTCTTGATCACATAGGTAAAGATGCCAGCGGGCCGCGCACGCATGGCTATCAGGATCTGTTCGTCAGTGGGCCTCACGCCTGATCTCCGGTGATCCGGTCCGCGAGCGCGGCCGGGCTGTTCTGGAAATGGAATTTTCGGGCTTCGAGGACGTTGGTCGACCACGGGCCGAGCCCGTCCTCCCGGCGACGCGCCCATGTGTCGGTGATCGCCTCGCGCAGCGGTTTCGGCGTCGCGAACCAATGAGCGCGGCACATCAGCATGCCGCGCCTAATCGGGACGTCGCAGCCGGTGACGGCGCAGGCGTTCGGCTCGGCTGCGCGCTTCATGCCGCCACCTCGAACAGGTCGGGTTGCGCCATCGCAGCTTGAGCAGCTGGATTGATCCAGAGCACCTCGGTGCGTTCTCGAGCTCCGTCGGCGAACGCGGCACGCTCGATGCGACGCCATCCGATTAGCTGCTCGTCATAGAGGTTGGACGGATATCCCGAGAGCACCACCATGCCTTCGAGGCCAGCAAGGGCTGCAAGGAGCGGCAGATGCTCCTCGGTGCTCATGTCGTGGACGTAGACGTGATATCCTTGTCCGCGACGCCGGTTCCCGCTCGATCGCGTTTCTGGGAGATAGGGCGGATCGACATAATGAAGGGTGGTGGGTCCATCGTGCGCCCGCATTACCTCCACCGCGTCGCGGTTTTCGATGACGACGCCCGCGAGCCTGTCGACTAGATCTCGCAGGGCGCTCGGATAATTCACCCATTCGTGCGCCGGCGTGCTCCCCGAGCGGTTAGAGTTGGCGCGAAAGCCCGTCCGATAGACACCATTCGTGCCGTCGCTGCCGAAGCCCATGAAGCTCCGCACGATAGTGCGACGTGCATCCTCCACCGGATCGCCGGCGGGCTGATATGCTTCGAGGAACTCGTCGCGCGCGAACGGAGTGAGCTCGAGCGACTGAATAAGCCGAGAGGCCGCCTCGCTGTCCCTAAGCACGCGGAACAGATTAACGAGCGTCGCGTCGAGATCGTTGTAGATCTCCGCATAAGTGCGGGGCTTGCGAAGCAGGACGGATGCGGCACCACCAAACGGCTCAACATAGCAGCGGTGAGGGGGCAGATGCTCGATGATCCAGGGCGCGAGCCGCCACTTGCCGCCATGCCACCGCAGAAGGGGCCGCTTCAGATCGTCTTCGCGCTTGGTGGGAGGGGCGGCGATCACGCATTGCCTCCCAACTCGTCGACGATCGCGATCGTCGCGCGAAGCCCGTTCGCGTTGCCCTGCTGGCGGCGGCCGGAACCGGGCTTGCGGCCGTCGCGCTTCAGCCCGAGTTCGGTCGCTGCCGCGTAGATCGCCGTCTTGCTGCGACGGCGCAGCAGCGGAAGGCACGCCCTCACGCCGCCGGCCGGATAGTGTTGCGCGAGAATGCGCAGTTCGGGATAGGTCCAGAAGGCCCGAGGGGTCACAGGGCGCCTCCCACGAAGGCGACGATCGAGGACCAGTTGTCGGCGATGCCGACGAACAGGCACAGGGCGATGCCGAGCCAGAGGCCGACCTTGAGGGCCATGAAATCGCCGGGTTCCGCCGCGTCGGCGAAGCGTTGGCCGAGCGAGCGCGTCTCCGGGTGGCAGCACTTGCACCAGGCGGGATGGACGGAGGCGGAGGGGAAGCGTTCGTGGCGCATTACATCCTCCCCCCGTTCGCGAGATCCGTCTCGCAGCGGGTGCAGAAGGCCGGCTGCTCTTCCGACCAGCGCAGGTCGTTGCCCTGCCTGTCGAAGCCGCCGGCCCACTCGTCCCAGCCGCAGCGCCGGCACAGGCGCGGGTGCTGCTCGGCCGGATCGTCGGCGAGCTGGGTGTAGATCCCCGGATCGAAGGGGAAGGCGCGGACGAGATCGAGGTCGCGCACCCGCTTGATGCGGACTCCGGGCCGCTCGAACATGCGCAGGTTGTTCTCGACATCCTCGCGATGATCGTGGTGCTGGTAGAAGGGCTTGGCGGCCTCCGCGATCGTCAGGCCGGCCGAACGCCGGCGCATGCGGACATATTCCCATGGGCGGATCGGCGCGGCGGGCTGCTCCGGCACGCGCTGAACGACGGCATGCTTCATGCTCATTCTCCTTCGATGAGACGGATGGTTCGGCGCGCGGCGAGCTGGCGCAGCTCGGCGCGGTCGAAGGGGACGGCCTGTTGCAGGCGGTCCAGAAAGGCGGGGGTGGGGACGTGCTTGTCCTGCTCGATCAGGTCGATCAGCGTGTGGTTGAACCGCACCCAGCTCTCGTTGAGCGAGATCGCGCGGGCGACATCGAGGGCGCGGAGTCCGGCGGCTTCGCGGCAGCGGCGGAAATAGTCGCCGGGCGTCGCCGGAGGCGCGAGGACGATGCGGGAGGCCATCAGTTGAGCCCCAGCGCCGTCTTGTAGGTGTCGAGGATCGCCTCCTCTTCGTCGCGGAGATTCTTTTCCTTCTTCAGCAGCGCGATGATCGCCTGCATGCCCTTCTTGTCGTAGCCCTGCGACTTCGCCTCGAGGAACACGTCGCTGACGTCCGCCTGCATCTCGGCGATCTCGTCCTGAAGGCGCATGATGCGTTCGATGAACAGCTTCAGCGCCTGGGCGGCGGCCTCGGGGTTGGCGTGGATCGGATCGGGCGCCGGGCGCGCCTTGCGCTTGACCTTCCGCGCCGGCGCGGCGCTGACGGGAACCATCTTGTGGACGACACCGCCCTTGCCATCGGGAACGGCGGCCATTCGCATCGGAACGGCGGGCGAGTTGGGGTGTGGCTGCATGGCTGCGCTCTCGGAAATCAGTCGTTGAGGAGGTGGGCCGGGCGTTCGAAGCACCAGCAGTTGACGGTCTTGTTCGTGCGGGAATTGACCGGCTTGTTGTCGATGAACTTGCGGGTGCGGCTTCCCTTGAGGAGCCGCTTCAGCTCGGTCATTCCGCCCTGACCGGGGAGGCGGAGATTGTTCGCGGCGACGCGCTGCTCGAACTGGACGAGGTTGATGGCGATGATCGTCCGCACGCGGCTATGGTCGAGCGGCATCGCCGTCTCGGCCGTCTCCATCGCGAGGAGATGGTCGAACAGCTCCCAGAACTGATCGACGTGCGGATGGTCATGCTCGACCAGGCGCTGCCGGGTGGAGAGCATGTCGCGGATGAAGGCGTGGGTGGCATCCGCCGCCGCGTCCGGGATGTTGGTCACCACCAGCCGCATCGCGTCGAACATCGCGGCGAGCTGCGCGTGGTTCTTCGCCAGACGATCGTTGCGCACGCCCTTCTGGACGAGCATCTCGGCATAGTGGTGGCGGAAGCGCGTGGTGTAGCGCTCCAGCACCTCGGCCTCGCGGCGGACGGCGTGGACGATGAAGCCCGACACGTCGTCGCGCTCGAACCGCGTGATCTGCTCGGCCGCCGTGCGGGTGTTCGGCCCCCAGCCGGCCTTGTCGAAATGCACGCCCATGATGCGCTCGCGCATCGCGTCGGAGGCATCGACCGGATGATTCTGCACGATGGCGATCGCGCCCCGGAAGGGTGGCTCGAACGTCTCCATGCCGCCGTTGGCGATGGCCCGCGTGCGCACGGCGCGGCCGTTATAGGCGGTCTTCAGCTCGTCCCACTCGAACCGGCGGCTATGCGGCGCGTCCTGATTGCGATCGCCCTCGATCAGCACGACGGGCAGGTTGCCGACCTGCCCCAGCGTGCGGGCGATACCGGCGTTCGTCGCCTTGGTGGGGTCGAAGCCCTCATAGTTGCCGACGCGGCCGAGCAGCTTCCAGAGGAAGGCGATCAGCGTGGTCTTGCCGGTGCCCGGCGGGCCGGTGACTTCGAGGAACCCGAGGCTCTCCTGCGCCGCGCGGATCTGCTCGGCGAACAGGGAGGCGAAGTAGAAGGCGGTGACGACGAGGCCCTTCGGCCCCCAGGCATCGATCAGCGGAGCGACCCAACCGAGATTGAGCTTGTCGGGATCATAGGCGATGCGGAGCAGGCGATCGGCGGTGCGCAGCTTCACCGCCTGTTTCCCGAAGACGAAATAATCGTCCTCGTTGAGCTTCGCGACCTTGCCGTTCGACACGCCGACGTCGCCGAGCAGATAGGCCTTGTGCTCGATCGAATAGCCGGTGAACTGGATGGCCTCGACCATGCGGATGGTCGCCCACTGGCGCTGCATCAGCTTGTCGAGCTGGCCTGTCGAGCCGGTCCACTGCGCACCGGGGGCGACCGACGACAGGCGCTTCTTGAACTCGGCGCCGGCCGAGCAGGCGGCGCCCGAGAAGGTCGCCTTCACGGCATCGCGGCGCGGCCGCCCGGCCTCGCGCGGGAAATCGACGCGGAAGAAGTACGCGCCCTCGTCCATGTTGGCGTCGCGCTGGAAATAGAGGGTGCGGAAGGTGCAGTTCGCCAGCTCGGAGATGTCGGCCGCCTGACGCGCGGCGGCGTCCCACTGCTCCTCGTAGGACAGGGCCGCGAAGTCGGCGCTGGTGTCGACGAGGCCTTCGCGAACCTGCTCGATCCGCTCCAGCGAGAAGGTCGCCCACAGCTGCCGCTGGTTGTAGATCAGCGGGAAAGAGGCGGTCTTGTGCCGCTTGTAGATGAGGAACGCCTTCTCGTCGGCCGATGCCGCGATGGTGACGTCGCCGTTCCAGCGATATTCCTCGAGCTGGTCGGCGCCGAGCCGGCCGGCGAGATGGAGATCGTTCCAGTCGCGCTTGTCCCCCTCGCCATCGGGGCGGACCTGCGCCGCGCCGGCGGTCCAGCCATCGGCGCGCGCCTGCTTCACGAACTTGCGCGTGAACTCGACGCCGGCGGCGCCCTGGTCGAACGCGAAGATCAGCTTCGGCCCGGCGCCGCCGGCGTCGGCGACGGCCTTGCGCAGCTCGGCGAGGCTCGCGGCCGGATAATTGTTGCAGGACATCGCCGAGACGGCGAGCACGCCGGCCTCGTGCAGCCCGATCGCGTCGAAGATGCCCTCCGCGATCCAGATCTCGGACGCGGCGGCGAGCTGGGCCATGCTGACGGCCGGGTGCTGCCACCAATGGCCGGCGAAGCTCTTGCCGTAGGCGAAGGTGGCCTTCTTGTCGCCGAACCGGCCGGGCTGGTCGATCAGGCGTTGCCACCATCCGCCGCCGGGGAGCGGAAAGCGGACGGTCGCCGAGCCGATCCGGAGATCCGGATCGCGATAATATTCCTGCGTGTAGGAGCCCTTCAGCGGCGCGATGTTGAAGCCGCGGGCGCTGCGCAGATAGGCGTCGGCGGCGGCATTCGGTTCGCGCTCGGTCTGCTTGTGGCGCTTGGACCAGTCGTCGAAGATGTCCGGGTAGAGCTTCTTCGTCTCGCCTTCCCAGGCGCATTTCTCGATCCGGCCGCAGCGCAGCACCCACGGATGGGACGCCGGGGTGAAAAGCGAATCCTTCGCCTTGCACTCCGGGCAGCGGCCCTTGCGGAGATACTGGCCCTGCTCCTTCAGGCCGTAATCCCGCTTCAGCCGGGCTGTCACTTCGTTGAGGAGATCGTCGCGCAACGGGCACACTTTCGTCAGGCAAGGCGGGGGCGTTCCCGGCAGCGGGGGTGCTGCTGCCGGGCGGGGCGTTCAGTCGTGGGGTCCGGTCAGTGCCGGCGGGGATCAGCCGGCTTCGGTCGATCCGGGGCTATGGCCCGCGTCGTTCGCCGCCGCCGGCACGTCCGGCACGGCCGGATCGTTGGCCGGCGCCGGCGTCTTCACGCGGGGGCTGAGGGGCAGGTTGAGGTCGGCGCGCGGCATGGCGCTGGGCGAGATCGTATGCACGAAGCACAAGCCGGCCTTCCAAGTATGGCCGCACAGGATGTTCGTGCACTGGAAGTAAAGCTCGTCGTAGACGGGCTCGATGGTCTTGCGGTCTTCGAGGCGGGCAGTGCTTCTGCAATGCGGGCATCGGGACCGGAGGCGGCGGACGCGGGAACTGGACTCGGACATCAAAGCGGACCCCCAAAGGACACGTCGCTCCTCCGCCCACTACGGAGGGTGGCGATCGTGTTGGTGAGGGCGTCAACGGCTTCGACGGCTTCCTTCTCGGCGATGGCGCGGTCGGCTTCTGTTGCACCCGGTCTCGTTGCGGCGACGAGGGCGGCATGCGCCTCCCCGCCTTCCCTGATGGCGATGACGGTCTTGCGCGCCAGCTCCTCCGTGGAGGCCAGCGCGGCGATGTTGTCCGCCTGAAGGCGGAGCGCGTAGCAAGACAGGAAGGGGGCGCCATCGCCGCCGGCCTTCGCATAGGCGGTATCCAGCGCGAGCGCGGCGTACATGCTGATCGCGGCGGGAATTTCCACCTCGCTCCAGGCGCGCACCGTGCGCTGCGAGCGGCCGCAGATCCGCGCGACGGATCGCCAGCCGATATGGCCGGCGACCTTGGCGATCGCCGCCTCGAAGGAGAGGGTGGGGCGGGGCTTGGTCATGCGTAGACCTCGCTCGATCCGTCGTCGATCTCGCCGCGCTGGACGATCGGCGCGTTGCCTATCAGCGCGCTCACGAAGCGGAGCCGACTCCGAATGTCGTCGACAGCCTCAGCAGGCGAGAGTTCACCCGCCGTGCCGAACACCGGCTCGCGAGCGGAGGTCGGCGTCCCGGCTTGGTAGAGCACCATCATCAAGGTGAAGGACGAGCCTACGACCGAGGGCGTTTCGACCAGGCGATAATGCCAGCCGTCTGAGACCGGAGCGCGGCTCATTGATCGTTGTCCGGCTGCAAAATGTCCGGCCGATCGCAGGGGACGGAGTTCGGCTGTTCCGCTACCGAAATAACCGAGGCAACGGGAGCAGATTCACGTGGGTAGAGGTCGGGACGGAGATCGTGGCGCGAGACACCTGTCGCTGCTTCGACAGTGAACACATCCTCCGCCCAAAGAGCGAGGCCGCTGCGCAGGCGATCGGAAATCGTTGATTGTCGGCGGCCGATCAGCCTGCCGAGGGCAGACTGTCCACCGGCAGCTTTGATTGCGAGGGTGAGCCCCCGATCACGATGTTCTCGTTCCATGCCGCCTTCTAACGAGAAGTCGTTAGATCGTGCAAGCGAAAACTACGAGGTGCGCTCTAACGATTATCCGTTAGGTATTCAGTTGTGAGCTTAGGGGATCGTATCGAGCGGCGTCGCATTGAGTTGGGCCTTTCGCAAAGCGAGGTCGCCCGGCGGGCGGGGCTGCGTCAATCGACGTTTGCATCAATCCTGAAGAGCCCCTCCCAGACCTCGAAGCATATCCATGCCATCGCGCAGGCCCTGCAAACGAGCACCACATTTTTGGCGGGCGAAACTGACGATCCGAGCTTTGGCGCATTGCCCGCGCCGACGGCCGATATGGTCGCTGAGCAGCTCGACGCCGTGCGGGTTCCGCATTTGTCGCTGTCCTACGCGATGGGCGGCGGGGTGCTGATTGAGGAGCCAGTCGTGCTCGGTCACTTCGCCGTGCCGCGCGAGTGGCTGCGCGGCCGCATCGCCGGGCGTATCGAGGATGTCGCGTTCATTATGGGCGAGGGGGAGTCGATGTTCCCCACCATCAAGGATGGCGACATGCTGATGATCGACCGAGCCCAGCGCACAGTGCGCCAGCAGGATCAGATTTTCGCGCTCGTCAAGCACGACGTCGGCATGGTGAAGCGTCTCCGTCGCACCCGCGACGGCTATGAAATCCTCTCCGATAATCCGTCCGTTCCGCCGGATCGCGCCGACGACGGCGAGATGACGATCGTCGGCCGGGTCATCTGGGTGGGTAGTTGGAAGTAAAGGCTGGGTCCGGCCTGTAGGGGGTGTTGTTTATGCACGACGTTACGACGCCGGCGCGCAGGGCTGCGCGCGGCGCTATTCTTGTTGCCGGCTGGATTTGGTGCGGGTGCCTCGCCCTCATCGCGATCGCAGCCTGTACGAGCGGATCTTGGAAGCCGCCGGTCCTGATCGCACTGGCTTCCGTTCTAGCCGCTCCGCCGATCGGCGCGCGTCTCGCGGCAAAAGGGGTCGCGGGCTGGATGCGGATTGTCGCGTCGATCGTGCTGATGATCGTTGGTATCGTGCTTGCTCCGGATTTCGGAAAAACGCCGGAGAAAGCCAAGTCCGACAACGCCCCGGCGTCCGCGCCCGCCCCGGTCGCGCGATCCTCCGCGGATGATAAGAAGCTGCTCACGGCGCAGACCATCCATCTCTATCGGGATTTCATCGACCAAGCATCGCAGTGCGACAAGGCGTGGGGAGTCGCCTCGGACGCGCTTCAGGGTGGGAACCCCTATAGCGCCTATGCTCCGGTGAAGGAGGCAAAGGAGACCTGTTCTTCGGCGAGTGATGCCATCGGCCGCATGTCCCCGCCGGAAGCAAGCAGCGGGAAAGCGCGGGATGAGTTCGCGAAGGCACTGAAAAGCTGCTCCGATGCCTACATGGTCGGCAGCATGGCGTTCGATAAAACGCTCGGTGTCTTGGACGGCAATGGCAAGCCTTCGGCTGTCAACGACGTGACCGAGACAATGAAGGCGGCCTTCGGAGGCAAGCTGATGTGCATCACCAGTTTCATGGGCGCGGCCGGCGACGCTGGCGTGCCGCTCGATACGCTGGTGAAAGCGAAATAGCGCGTAATGCCAATCAGCGGCGGGGCCAGCGCACTGCGAAGCCCTGCCGCACCTGCTCCTCGCCCAGATCGATGCCGTTGACCGTGCAGCGGACGACGGACCGGCCATAGCGGTCGGTCGACTGGAAGCCGGGAATGCGGGGATCGGCGTCGACCACTCCGCACCGCACCGGCCCGAGCGACACCAGGCGCCGGAGATTGTCCCGTGCCGCGATCGCGCGGCCTTCGTCGCAATCCGCATAGACTCTGGCGGCACCCCGGCAGCGAGGCGATCCCGACAGCTCCGGCGCGTCGATCCGGGCGAGGCGCATCGCCTTCATGCCCTCGCATCGGATGTAATCGCCGTCGTGGACGAACGGGGCGGGGCAGGCGAAGGCCGGGGGAGGAGCCGCGATCATGCCGTGGCGAGCGCCGCCAGTTCGCGTCGCGCAGCCGCCGCAAGAAAACCGGAACGATTGCCGGTCACGCGGTCGATCGCGGCCACCAGCCCGTCATCCATCGTCACCTGAATGCGAACCGACTTGCCCGGCCGATCGGCACGAACGAGGATGCGGGCGACCTCGTCCACCTCGGGATCGCGCTCGATCGCATCGAGGGAAGACGGGTCGGCGATGGGATCGCCATGCTCGGCCGACACCGCGAGATGGCCGGCGATGGCCTCCTCGGCGTTGAGAGCGGCTTCCTGCACGGTCGCGCCGGCGGAGGTGCAGCCGGGCAGATCGGGGAAGAAGACGCTGAAGCCATCGGCGGCACGCTCGATGATCGCGGGATAGTGAACGGTCGACACATTGCCCTCCATGGCGTGTGTGGTCAGGGCGCTCCGGCTTACCGGAGCTTTACCCCACTTTGCTTCTCGATGCTTTTCAGCGTTCCGATGGCCATCTCCGCCTTGGGGTGGGGGACGGTGACGGTGCCGGGCCGCGTCGGGTGGCGGAACTGTTTGTGGCTGCCGCTCTGCCGCACCTCGGTCCACCAGGCCTTTTCCAGCTTCTTGATGACTTCGGCACTGCGCATCGGTTGCTCCGCTCTTATGTGTGTATCAATACACACTGACGAACCGGCTTGCAAGTGGCGATGTGTATCGGTGTGTATTATTTAGTCTCAAGGCGGAGGGAGGTTTCCAGCCCGGCGTCAGCGCTCATGGTGTGGGTCGCCTCGACGATCAGCCACTTCCGGGACTGAATGGGGGGCGGGAAGCCGACCAGCTCGGCCGTGCGGTCGGGGAAGATTTCCGGGCGGCCGAGTGCGAGCGCGAGATCGAGCGACGCCGCGCCGCGCTGGATGCGGTTCCATTCCGAGGAGACGGCGGCCTTGGCGTCGGCCTTGGTCGCGAAGGTGCGATGGAGCCGCTTGTGGGTGCCGTCCGCCTTGCCGGCCGTCACGGTCTGCCGCTTGGCGCCGTCCTGATCGTGCCACGCGGCCGCGACGCCGTCATAGGCATCGCGGTTCACCTCGCCCATCCGGTAGCGGTCCTGATCGCTGGCGGCGATGGTGACGGCGGTGATCGGCTTGCCGCCGGCGGTGGTGCCCGCGCCGATCGGCGCGAAGATCAGCTTCCCCGCCTTGACCGTCGCGACCGCGTCGTATCGCCGCCCCAGCTCGCGGACGAGCGCCATGTCGCTCTTCGCCGTCTGGCCCAGCACCGGCACGGGGATCGACGCCAGCTCCGGGGTGATGCTGGGCGCGAGCTTGTTGGCGGCGGCCACCTTGCGCACCACCTCGCCGAGGGTGGTGTCGTGATAGGCGGCATCCTTGCGGACGCGGAACGCCGACGACATGTCGGCCGAGCGCGCGCGCACCGTCAGCACGTCTGGCGGCCCTTCGAGCGAGACCTCGTCGACCTTGAAGCTACCCTTGTCGACCATGCCGACGCGCACGTCACGCCCCTGCGCCCAGCCGAGCTGGACGGTCAGCAGCCTGCCGGCCTTCGGCCATGCGATGCGGCCGTCCGCGTTGTCGATCTCCAGCTCCAGCTCGTCGGCCTCGCCGCCGCGCTTCTCGGTGAGACGGAGCAAATTGAGCCGTGGCTGGATACGATCGGTGAGATCGGTGCCGTCCAGCGTCACCCGCATCTGGGCGATATTGGCGATGTCGGTCACGGCACGATCATCAGATCGATGGCGAAGTCGATCTTGCGGGGCAGGCCGATGTCGATCAGTTCCGACTTGCGCTGCTGAAGGCGCAGGATCTTGTAGTCGCCGCGCACTCGGCCGGTGCCCTCGACCAGCGCATAGGCCTCGCCGGTGTCGGCCATCTGCTTCAGCAGGTCGATCGACGAATAGGAGCCGGCGATCTCCGGCACGAGCGCGCCCATGATGCTCAGATCGGCCTGCCCGATGCCGAGGAACTGCGAGGCGGGGCGCGCGCGGAAGCGCGGAGTCGACGAGTGGCGCCACTCGTCGCGCTCCTCGATCTCCGCGAACGGCAGCGTGGTCATGTCGAACACGAAAAGGCCGAGGGCGGCGAGCATCAATCATCGTCCCGATAGGAGGAGCGGCGATCGGCTGCTGCGAGCCGCTGAAGCTCCTGATGGAGACGGCGGGCATCGCCGCGCGGATCTTTGTCGCCGGGCGCCGCGTGATAGTGGAGTTCGATCGGCCGCATCGCGTGGCCGGGGCTTGCCGGCGAGCCTTGGGCGGACCGTGCGGCGGCGGCCGGGGACACCAGCGGCTGCACCGGCGCGATCGTGGCGACGGCGGCCGTCGCGACGGCGCCGGCGACGCGACCGATCGCGCGGACGGGATGCGCGGCCGTGCGATCGATCCCCTGCGCGAGACCGGCGGTGAGGAAGCCGCCGGCCTCGGCGAAGACGCGGCTGGGCGAATGGATGCCCAGCTTCGCACGGAACCAGCCGATCACCTTGTCGCCGAGACCCATGATGCTGGCCTTGATCTGGGCGATACGACTCAGGATGCCGCCGGTGAGGCCATCGACGAGATGGCCGCCGATCGCCTTGAACTCGGTCCCCAGCCCGGAAATATAGGCGACGGCGCTGCCAATGGCGGCCTTGATGGTGCTCCAGTGCTTCACCGTCAGATAGGCGGCGACGCCGACCGCCGCGCCGATCGCGACGAAGGCGAGAACGAGCGGGTTGGCGAGGAGCATCAGGCCCGCCTGAAGCGCTCCCCGCGCCAGAAACAGCATGGCGACGCGCACGGCGCCGAAGATCTGCGGCAGGACGCGGAGGATGCCGAGCTTGTCGGCGGCGAACCGGAGATAACCCCAGCCCTTCACCACCTGACCGCCGACCAGGCCGAGACCGCCGAGCGTGACGAGGAGGCCGGCGCCGGCCGCGCTCACGCTGGCGATGCCCGCCGTGAGCTTGGGATGGGTCTGGGCGAGGATGGCGGCCTTGTCCGCCCAGCCGGCGAGCTTGTCCATCACCGCGCCCGTCGTCGGGAGCAGCGCGTTGCCGAGCGCGTGCGCGAGCGTCTGCGTCGTGGCGGCGAGGTGCGCCGCCTTGGCGTTGGCGTCGCCCATCCGCTGCGCGAAGTCGCGTTCCACCTCGCCGTTGGCGCGCAGCGCGTCGGCGCGGATCTGGCGATAGAGCGGCAGATTCTGGATCACCGACCGGAGCGCGCTCTGCGCCTGCTGATCCTCGAACAGGAAGCCCAGCTTCGCCGTGTCGCCCTTCGTCGCCTTGTTCGCCAGCTCCGCGATCGCCTCGATCGGCGACTCGCCGCGGGCGATCCCGGCCTTGATGGCGGCGGGCAGATCGACGCCGAATTTCTGGAATTTCTTGATCGTCTCCGGGCTGTTGATCTTGGCGAGGAGGTTCTGGACGTTGGTGGCGGCTTCGCTGCTCGTGCCGGCGCCCTTGCGCGCGACTTCGAGGGCGGCCGCGAGATCCGCGACGCCGGCGACGCCCTTCTGCCCCAGCGCCTGCGCCTGCGCGGTGAGCTGGGGGAAATACTGGGCCATGTCCTTCAGCTCGAAGGCGCCCGCCTTGCCCGCGACGGCCATGATGTCGAGCACCTTGCCCGTCTGCCCGATCGGCACCTTCAGATTGTCGAAGGCCGCGAAGGTGGACGAGGAGAGATCGTGGACGTCGGCCTTGTAGGCGGTCGCCGCCTTGCCGATCGGCTCCAGCATCTTGATCGCGATGCGGGGGTCGAGGCCCTTGCCCGCCAGATCGTCGAGGCCTTCCGCGAGGGCAGTCGGAGTCTGGGCCACCTTCGGGCCGAGCGCGTCGAGCTGCTCGCCGAGTTTGGTCCCGGCCTCCCGCGTCAGGTTCACCTTCTGCGCGATGTCCGTCATGCGCGACTGGAAATCCGCCGCGCTCTTCGTCGACGCCACCAGCGGCGCGCCCACGGCGGTTCCGGTCGCCAGCGCGGCGGTGCCGGCGTCGGTCATCTTCTGCCCGAGGGCCTGCGTCTGCTGGAACTTGGCCTGACGGTCGGCCGCCCGCTCCAGCCGGACCTCCTGCTCCCGGAGGCGCTGGTTCGCCTCGTAGGTGGCATGGGCGAGGCGATCCTCGCTGCGCGCGACGTCGGCAAGGTCGACGCCGGCGCGCTCCAGCTTGCCGCCGAGCGTCCCGATCTGGGTGCTCGTCCCGGACAGGCGCTGCTGGAGGCGATCGGCGGCCTTCTCGGCATTGGCCAGCGCCTTTTCCATGTTGCCGGTCGGCCCGTCGGTCGATGCGATGGCCTGCTTGAGGCGATCGATCTCCGCGCGCTCCTTGGCCATGGCGGCGGTGTCGGCCGAGAAGCGCTGCTCCAGCGCCTTCAGCTTTCCGATCTGGCTCTGCGTCGCGGTGAGTTTCGCCAGCTCGGATTTCGTCCTGGCGACGTCCGTGCCGAGATCCCGCGCGCCCATGCGCAGCGCGCGAAAAGGCGCGAGCGCCTTGTCGAGCACCGCGAACTTGATGAGCAGCGAGAGATTGCGGTCGGCCATGGCCTAGCTTTCCTTGGGGCCGTGCCGGGCGATGGCCTTGTCATGCCAGCGCATGAGCTCGGCGATCGACATCGCGGCGCAGGTGTCCGGCGTCCAGCCGGGGAAGATGACGAACAGGTTCGCCTGCACGTCCTCTACATCGACTGGGAGAGCTGCTTCCTCATCGCCGCCACGGCATCGCGCCGCGCTTTCGTCAGCAAAAAATCCGTCACCACGTCGAAGATGGTGTCGAGGTCGGGCAGCTCGATCGAGGCGATCTCGTCGGGATCGAGCAGCGGGGTGGCGATGCGGGGCAGGAGGCGGCTGAGATCGTCGACGTCGAACATCTGGAGCTTGGCGAGGCTGATGCCGCCGCGCAGATCGCCGGTGACGGGCTTGCGGATCTGGAGGCTGGTCACAGCCGGCTTGTCGCCGACCTGAATGGGGGTTTCCAGTTCGACGGTGCGGACGGTGGGCATGGTCACGGTGGTGGGCTCCCGAAAGGGTGATGGTCGGCCGGCCTCGACGGGCCGGCCGGGGATCAGGCGAGGAGGAGGGCTTCGCGCAGCTCGGCCGCGCGATCGACGCCGTCGATGATGCAGATCGTCGCGAGGAAATCGATCTCGACCAGCACGCGGCGGTTCACGGACAACCTGTAATAGGAGCAGCTGGTCTTCACCGTCTGCTTGGTGTCGTCGCCGGCCTTGGCGTCGCCCATGTCGATTTCCTCGTGGCGGCCGCGCACGAGGATCTCGACTGAGTCATATCCGCCGGCGGTGTCGGACTGGTAGGCGCCGATGAAGCGGACCATCTCGCTATCGACGGTCGGCGATCCGAACCCCGAGAACAGCGCGGGGACGAAGCCGCCATATTCATGCTCGAGGTCGATGGCCTTCATGCCCTTGTCCCATTTGACGGGACCGAGCAGCCCGCCCCCCTTATATTCCTCCATATCGCGGGAGAGGACGGGGAGCTTCACCGTGCTGGCTTCGCCCGCGAAGGGCTGGCCATTCACGCCGACGAGCATTTTCTTGAGCTTGGAGGGGAGGGTGGCCATGGCCAATTCCTTTCGATGCGGGGCGGACTAGCGGGGAGGCGGCGATCAGCCGGAGATGCCGGTGCCGATCGTGGCGAGATATTTGTCGGTGATCCGCTGGTTGAGCAGGATCGCCTCGGCCGGGGGGCACGGGGTGTAGTCATAGTCGATCACCAGCTTCCCGGCCGCGAGCTGGGCCGCCGGATTGCTCGCCTCGTCGAACCAGGCGTTGGCGCCGATCAGCCGGCCGTCGCGGGTCAGGCTGCGGAAATCCGCGTTGATCGTGTCCACCACGTCGCGGATGAGCATTTTGCTCTCCGGCTTATCGACCGCCCAGGCGACGCCTTCGGCGATCGAGTCCATGAGTGCCTGCGCGGTGCGGACGGCGCTCTCGAACGCGAAGAGCGGATCGTCGGAGGTCGTGCGGTTGCCCCAGAAGCGATAGCCGTCGCGGCGGACGATGGTGGTGATCGGCGCGCTGTTGAGCAGGCCGGCGTCGTTGTCCGAGCTTTGCAGGTCGAAGAAGACGTCCTTCGACAGGCCGGTGACGCCGGCGATGCCGGTGTTCGACAGCGTCTTGTGCCAGCCCACCTGCTCGTCGATCGCGGCGCGCAGGCCGAGCGCGCGGGCGATCGCGTCCCCGGCGGCGGCGGACGTGTCCGGCCAGATGAGCATCAGCTCGCGGGCGGAGAACTCGTCGCGATAGGTGATCGCTGAGGCGACATCCTCGCCCTGCGCCGCGCAATAGGCGAAGCCGCGCAGCTTCTGGCCGAGGATCGCCAGCTCGGCGGCGACCGCCTGGACGTCGAGGCCGGGCGCGCCGAGGATGCGCGGACGGACACCAAGCTGCGCCTCGGCCGAGAGGAGGGCCTTGGCGCCGGTGTAGTTGCCGCCGGCGACACCGCCGACGACGTTGGTGGTGGTCTCCTCCGGCGTCTCGCCCTCCGGCACGCGCACGGCGACGATGATCGGCGAGACCTGATCGGAGATCGCTTCGAGCGAGCGGGCGAGCGTCCCGGTGTCGCCGGCCTTGCCGAGCGCAGAACGCACGTCGTCGATCAGCACCGCCTTGTTCGGCGGGAAGGTGTCGACGTCGGCGTCCGCGCCGGTCGCGAGCAGGCCGATGACGTTCGAGGAGATCTGCTGGATCGCACGAACGCCGGTGTTGACCTCGTTGACGCGGACGCCGTGGGTGATGGTGGTGGTGACGGGCATGGTGCCGGGCTTCCTTTCAGGCGGGCGCGGACAGGCGCAGGGGCAGGGTGAGGCGGGTGAGGCTGTTGCCGGCGGTGCGGTCGGTGCGCGTGCCTTCCAGCGACACGATGAAGGCGCCCGGCACATCGCCGAGGGCGATGGATATGCGGGTGAGGGCGAGGCGGGGCTCCCAGCGCTTCAGCGCGGTCGCCGTCGCCGCGTACATCCTGAGCTGGGTTGCTGGATTGAAGGGGGCGTCCGCCAGCTTGAACAGCGCGGAGCCATAGTCGCGGCGCATGACGCGCGTGCCGATCGGCGTCGACAGGATGTCGAAGATCGACTGGGCGAGATGCGCGTCGCCATCGAGCGGCTTGCCGGTATGACGGTCGACGCCGCTCATCGCAGGTCCATCAGGATCAGCAGGGCGGCCGCGCGCGCCGCCAGCACCTCGACGACAAAGAGCACCGCGCCGCTCGCGAGAGCGGCAGCGGTGCCCAGGACGAAGGTGCGGGTGGTGGAGTGGTGCCGCATGGCGCCGCACCGTGGCGCGACGATCGCCCGCGCGCGTGGGGGATGCGTCGGAGAGCTGGGCTTCCCGACGCGGCGTCGCCGGTCCTTTATTTAAGGGCGAAGGCCACCATATTCTGGGCGCCGGAATTATCGGGCCGGCCAGTAGGGGGTAATATGAGGCTGAACGTCGAAGGAGCGACCATCATCCGTCACGCTGATACGGATGTGGACCACAGCATTGTGTCAGAAGATCTCGATTGGCAGTGCGAGTCTGACGAGCGGGGTATGGGGCAGGAAAATCACTACATGGCAACCATGCTGCATCCGCAACTGGGATCGCTTTCATGGAGTGTCTACGAATATCCGATCGGCGTGCTTAATCTATACACCAAGGAGTTGGGCGGCCATTCGCTCGTTCAAGACTTTTCTGTGTCGCTTGAGCATGAAGAGGATGAACCGTGGGAGTGACCCGCTAGTCGCTATGGGAGGGGCGGGCCGGAATTATCCGTTCCCGCCTTTACCTGCTTGTGAAGGTGGTCGGCGAGGCTGATGCCCTTGCTCACAACGTCGCCATCGGCCGCTACGTCCTGCGACACGGCGAGGCGGCCGGTGATCTCGACATCGCCTTCGATGCGGACTCCGCCGTCAGCGACCAGGCGCGCGGTTGCACCAGCTGGCAGCACGACGTCGAGCGCATGCGCTTGCGGATCGTAGGCGACGACGGCGCCATCATCGAACTCGATCAGCTCGCGCAGGCTGTCGCCGGCGGCCGGATAGGCGGACGATCGGATTCCGCGCAGCGCGACGCCGGCGGCGAGTTCGCCGTCCGCGCAGATGAGCAGCACCTGCTCGTCCTTGCTGGGCGGCGACCATGTGCGCGTGCGGCCGGCGCGCATCTCGATCCAGCGGATCGGGCCGGAGGTGAGATCACCGGCCGTCACCGTGCAGGTCGCGGCGGCGAGATCCACGGAAGCGATGGTGCCCCAGCGGATGAGGTCGCCAAGGCCGCGCGGATCGTCGCCGCGATCCATCAGACGGCGGCCTCGGCCGAGATCGCGCCGGCGAGCTGGAGCGAGGCCTCGATACGGTCGACGCGGATGATGACGCGCCGGCAGTGGTCCGGGCGGCCGCCCAGCCTGACCGCGAGCCAGTCGATGATGGCTTCAGCGATGATCGCCCAGCGATGGCCCTTGATCGCCATGCGCCCGGTCTTGCTGGAGATCGTCTCGTACTGGCTGGGCGGAGGCCCGCCGAGCAGAAGATATTTCGGCGCGGCGAGCGTGACATAGGCCCACTGATCGAACGCGATCAGCCAGGCGTGGGCGAGGAGGCGGGGACGGTCGAACCATCGGCCGAGCACGAGGAGCAGCACGATGGCCATCGGCGGCGCCAGCAGCAGCGCGAGCAGGAGGGCGAGGGGGGACATGACTTCTCCTTGGCGGTGGGGGAAGGGGTCAGGCCGGCCAGCCGGCGGTGATGTCGATGGCGCGCAGCGAGGCGATGTCCGGGGCGGCGATGAGCTGGTCGCTCAAGGCCTTCTCGCGGTCGAAACAGCCCTGCATATGGTCGCCGATCGCGATGCCGTAGGCGATGATCGCGGTGGTGGTCAGCGTGGTCCACACGCCGTCCGCGATCTTCCAGTTGCGCGGTGCGTCGAGATCGATGCCTTTGTTGCGCGCATAGGCCTCAGCGGCGGTGCAGCGGCCGACCGTGGTGTCGTCCGCCGGCATCACCGTGTCGTCGAAGGTCAGCCACTGCTGGCGATCCCAGCGGAGCGCCGCCAGCTCGGCGAGGCGAGCAGCGCGCGCCGCTTCGAGCCGGGCCGTGATCTCCTCGGCCGGGAAGGGCGTCACCAGCCATGCGCCATCCGTCCAGGCCAGCAAGGTTGCGTCCTGATCGAAGGCCGGCGCATCGGGCGCTTCAACCCAGCCGCAAGCCGCCCGGCCGGCCTCGTTGTTGGCCAGATCGGACCACAGATTGCCAAGCTCATCGCTGTCGGAGAGAGGCAACGCCTGCGGCTCGGCACCTCGTTTGGAGAACAGGGTCATCCGAAACACTCCAGATAGAGGACCCCATCCCCGCCCTTGCCGCCGGTTGTAGTGGTGCCCCCTTGAACTCCGCCGTTTCCGCCGGCTCCCAATGTCCCAGCCGCCCCTTGTGATTCGGTGCCGTTTGTCGTGGTATTGCCCCCACCGAGGCGTCCGTTCCCATTCAGGCCGTTATATGATCCGGAGCCGAGTGGAACTTCAGCGCCATCATCACCGGCAGCACCGACACCAGGCTGACCGCCGGACACGCCGTTGACGCCATGTTTTCCACCTTGAGCCGTGAATCCGAGAAAGGTTGAATTGCCTCCATCAGAAGGCTGCACCGCAATTGAAATTCCCCCTGTGCCTCCGGGGCCAATCACCAGCACGGCCGAGGAACCCGACACCGGGATGAGGCGCCGCTGGAGGCCGCCCTGACCGCCTCCGGTTCCGCCATTGCCGTTACCGGGAGCAAGGCCACCACCACCACCACCGCCACGAAGCTGGAAGCGAACGAGCTTGGTCCCGATCGGGAAAGGAACCGTGAACATACCGGCGGTCGTGTATGTCGCCGTGCCGAGCGATCTGATCTTGCCGAGGCTACTCGACGACGAGGGGCTAGGAACGCCGGCGGTCACGGCGTCACCTTCTTCGGGGCAACCTTCTTCGTGCCGCTATAGCTGGCATCCACATAGCCTGCGCTGGACTGATCCCACAGTTCATAACCCGCCTTCAGCTTCAGATCGGTCTCGATGTTGAAGGGGCTGTCATTGAGCGGCACGGATTTGTTGCGCGCGCGGAAGCACGAATTGCTGCCGTCGCTTTTCCGCACGCGCATGTGGAACACGTCATCCGCCGATCCGCTGTTGCAGAGGCGAACGTGAACGCTCCACTCCTCGCCATCCGGGACTGGCCCGAACGCCTTCGTCAGCACCGTCGTGGTGGTGTGGTTGACGAGATCAAGAACGGACTCGATCGGGGTATCAGTCATCAGATATCATCCGAAAAACCAGCGATCGGCCTCGGCCTGCTGGCGGGTGTAGGGATTGGCCCAGACGTTCGGCTGCTCGGGATCGCCGCTCGATGTCAGCATCAAGCCGGCCGTGTCCGTTTCCGGAACGGACGCCACGAGCGTGTCTGTCAGCGCCTGGATCTTCGGGAGCAGCTCATCCTCGACCGCTTCCTTCAGATCTTCGAGCGCATTGCTGTCCTCCCATTGCTTCAGGAGCTGGGCGAGCGCTGCCGCGTCCGCCTGCCCCTGCAACAGAAGCGGCGACAGAATCTGGTTCAGCCGATCGAGGCCGAGCGACATCAACTGGTCGATCGCCGCCTGATAGTCCGGCTTGAGCGCCAGAACCGTGCGGACCTGCCCCATGAGGTAGGTCATCGCTCGGTTCATGCGTTCCGGGCTGGCGTCGTCGTCCGCCTGGAAGTCGATCTCGGACGGGAGCTGATCAGGCGTGCTCGACACTGTCGATCACCCCCGCCGCCTTCATCTCGTCGTACAGTCCCTGATCCACGACGATGGCGTCATGACTGGGGCGGTAGAGATATTCCTCGTGCTCGAACTTGCGCGCGAGCGTCACGCGATAATATCCCGATTTGCTCTTCTTCTCGGTAGCCAATGTCGCCTCCTTAGAGCGCGTAGAACTTGGTGTAGGCGACGTGCCACGGCCGCCCGATCGCGTCGGTGGTGCCGTCCGTCCGCAGGCGGAAGTCGGTGACGGCCGCGCCCAGGTTGAAGATGTAGGTCCGCACGATCGCGCCATCGTTCGGATCGATCTGGTCGGTGTAGGAGTTGGGCGCGGTCTGCGTCGCGTAGCCGGGGCCGGTGAGCAGCTTGACCGTCGCCGTGTTGTGGGCCGGGTCGAAATACTCATAGCGCTGGATCACGCGGATTTGCGCGGAGCCGGCGCCGGGCAGCGTGTGCGTGTCCCAGATATGGGTGAAGGCGAGCTTCGGCCGGGTCAGCTCGCAATCCGAGCCGGCGAGCTTCAGCCCCGGCTGGACGTCGTTGGTGCCGGAGAAGACCGCCTGCAACGGGACGAGCGGCGGCGACGCGCCGCCAGCCGACAGGATCGACTGGCTGTTGCGGTCGAGCGGATACCACTGCCCCGCGATCTGCACCTGATAGGTGAGTTCCGCGCCCGAGGGCGAGATCGTGTCGGCGAGGATGTCGATCGACGCGATGCCGCCCTGAAGCTGGAGCGCGTTCACGTTCTTCCATCCAAGGTCGACGACGGTGCGCGCCGACTTGAACTTCAGCATGTAGGGCGTGAAGACCAGATCCTTGGTGCCGTCCTCCTGCTGATACGCCCCGTCGAGCCGGGTGAAGAGCGTGCCGCCGGGGAAGTTCGTGCCCTGCGTAACAGCGAGATAGTGAGCGGCTGCGGTGATGACGATCACCGCATAGCGCTTGCCGCCCGAGAGCCAGACCGGCGCGATCGCCAGCTTGTTCGCGCCAGTGGCGAGCTGCGCCTTCGTGAAGGTGGTCATGCTGATCACGGCCGTCTGATCGGGCACACCGCTACGATCGCACTCGACGATGGCGATGCTCACATTGCCGTCGGTCGCGAGCTTGGTGAATTCCAGCCCGACGGCGCCGAGCCATCCGTCGGTCGGCTGCACCCACGTCTCGGAGATCTGCGCGCCGTTGACCTGATGCTGGGTGGTGACGGCCGTCCAGTACGGCTCCTCATAGGTGTCCACCCAATATTCCTGCACGCGGACCCAGCCGTGCGTCGGGCCGTCCCAGTCGACGTCGAGCGTCTGGAACTGCTCGCCGTCGTGGCTAAAGGTCTCGGGGACATACTGGCTGGTGATCGCGCCCCACCAACCGGCGTTGGTGCAGACGGTGAAAGGCGTCCCGTAGCGGATGCGCTCGCGCGTCATCATCTTCTGGACCATGTCGGTCGTTTGGTAGCTGAAGGACGAGGCCGACAGCTCGCCCGTCTTCGGGCCTGTGGTGAAGAGCGGCACGAGATCGTAGGCCGGCAGCAGCAGACCGTTGGTCAGCACGACGGCCGGGTTGAGCGGGTTCGCGAGCGTCAGCTCGCCGGTGTCCTTCGCGTCATCCGGAAAGCGGACACCCTCGTAGACCCGGCAGCTCGACGAGGCGTCGGTGAGCAGCGAGCTGGTCGTTTCAAGGAAATAATCGGCGGCCGAGCTGGCGGCGGTCGACGGGATGTTGAGCTTCGACTCGACGTCGGCGAGGCGGACCAGGGCGCGGCCGAGCGCATCCTGCGACACGGTGCCGGCGAGACGGGCGGCGAAGCCCGACACGGTGCCGTCGATCGCGGCGACCTTCGACGTGGTGGAGCTGGTCGCGTCCTTCAGGTTGGCGACATCGGCGGCGACCGACTTCACCGACTTCTGCCGATTCTCCTCGACCATCACGACGGTGTCGATGCCGGTCGGCGACATGACGACGCGCGCGACGGCGAGGTAGCCGGCCGGGAAGATCGGGTCGACCGGATCGGGCGCCTCGATGCCGGCGTCGACATTGACCGTGGCCGTGCGCGACCGGGTCATCGCGGCGGGCTTGCCGACCGCCGTCATCGTCTTTTCGTCGACGAGATAATCGCGCTCTTCGACGTCGATCTCCTCGGTGGTGCCGGCGACCAGCACGAGGACATTCTTGCGGCCGGTCATGGGCAGCGCGTTGGTCAGATCGAAATCGATCGACGTGCCATGGACGTAGACGAGGCCGTTCGAGAACAGGCGCCCGGCGCCGACCGTCACCCGAGTCGGGCTGGCGCGAACCGCATCGAAGCCGGCGAAGCCAACGCCGTCACCGATCGCATCGCGCACGACGTCATCCAGCGAGGCCTGAGTGAAGGCCTGCATATTGTTGAAATCGTCGGGCGTGACGTCCTGATCCTGCCGGAAGATGACCTGCTTTTCCACGATCAATAGACCTTTCGATATTCGCCGAAGCGGAACTGGCCGAACCGGAGACCGCCGCTGAAGCGGACGCGCCGATGGGTCTCGGTGTCGATGAGGATGGTGTCGCGCGCGGCCTTGGAGACGCGGATCGCCTCGATCGCGCGTTCCAGCGTCGTGTTGTCGGTGTTGCGGAGATAGCCCCGGCCGTAGCGGAGCTGGCGCAGCGGCGAGCGATGGCGCGGCACGGAGACGAGCAGCTCGGCCTGATAGGGGATGTAGCCCAGCCGCGCGTGGCCGAGGAAAACCCGGCCCGAGTGGTGCGCGGCCGTTCGCGTCCGGTCGCTCAGCGAGACGCGGTCATAGACCGACTGGGCGCCCTTGCTCGCGCAGAGATAGCGGCGGCCGAGCATGTTGCCGAGGAAAGCCTGGGCGCGGGAGGCGACCCTCGTCGCCTCGACACGGGTGGGCTCGATCGACACCGGCGTGAGGCCGGCCGCGACAGCGAAGCCGCCAAGATCGCCCGACACGCGGAGGTTGTAGACGTTGGCGGGCGCGGCCGAAGCCTGCGCGTAGAAGTGCCGCAGATAGCCATGGCCGAGGAAACGGCGCGTGCTGGGGCGCGGCACGGCGAGGCGGACGACATCGATACCCACCTGCTCGAAGGCGATCTCGGTTTCGACGCCGTTTTCCCAATAGGTCGCACGGCGTCCGCTGTGCTCGGGGCCGCGCGAGCTTCGGGGATAGCAGCGGACGAGCCAGCGCTTGCCCGTGGCGCCGGCGGCGAACACGCTGGTGGAGGCGGCCTCGCGCTGCTGGAAGGTGTAGAGGCGGAGTTGGGGCAGGGACTGGAGCCACGCCTCCCGCTGCTCGGCCGTCATGCCGCCGCGCAGGAACAGCTTGGACGGCGGCCGGACCACCTTGACCACCTCGGCATCGACAAGGGCGACGTGGGCCTTGATGCCGGCCAGAGTCGTCTTCTTGCGATGGAGGTCGTAGGCGTCGCGGATCACCTGCCGCTTGCGGGCCTCGGGCCAGTCATCGAACCACAGGTCGATCGAGTAGGCCGCCGCGAGATAGCCGAGCAGATCGGTCGGGCAGGTGTCGGGGTTCCACGTCGCGCTGATCAGGTCGGTGGGCAGCGGGAAGCGCGTGGCAACCGTCGCGTCGACGGCGCGCTCCAGCGCCGTGGCGTTGGGCGGCATCAGCACGGTCACGCGATGACCTCGACGTCGACGGAGAGCGTTTCCAGCCACGCGGCGCCGCGCGGCCCCGGATCGACATCGCCGATATCGATCGAGGCGCGCTCGATGCCGCCGACCGAAGCGGCCGCCGCGCGCAGCATGTCCGCATAGACGGCCCGGCCGATCATGTGGCGGCCGGCAGCATAGGCGCGGGCGGCCGTCATCGCCGCCGCCTGGACGACGATGGGGGCCGGGCCGGGCCTGATCCAGAGCGTGAGCGTTGCTGAATAAGGCAGGATCGTTGCGGCGCTGACGGTGACGATGTCGGTGAGCTGGGTAGCGTCTTCGCCGGCGAACGCCGCCGCGACCATGCCGACCGTTTCGGGCGGCACCGTCCCGTCACCATCGCGGCCGAGCAGCACGATGCTGATGCCGCCGCCTCCGGTATTGATGACGGATACGTCCTTCACGGACGGGGCGACCGTGCGGACACGCGCCTCGTAGCCGCCGGCGGTCATTCCGATCGCCATCAGCTCGGGCGACAGGAGGTAACGACGCAGCAGATCTTCGTCGCGCTCCATCACCGCGGGCGCGGCGTCGGTCGCCGGCGTGACCACGAGGCGGGTCAGACCGAGGCGCGCAACGATCTGGTCGAGGTTCGCGCCCTTGGCGAATGCCGGCATCACGCTGCGCGCCTGGTCGTTGGCATCGGCGCGGGTCAGCAGCTCGCGATAGGCGAACGCCTCCATGAGCTTGGAAATCGGGTCCGACTCCAGCAGCGCATCGAAATCGGGGAGGCGGGTGCGGAAGTCCGCGATCAGGTTCGCGAGGATCGCCTCGAACGACAGCGGCGCGACCACCGTGGGAGGCGGCAGGCTGGACAGGTCCACGGTGGGCGCGCTGGCGGGGATGTCGGACACCCGGCGGGTGTCGCGCGAGCCGTGCGCTTCATTCTATCGGCAGGCGTCGGGGAGCCCGACTCCCCGACGCATCCCTCTCCATCAGCCACCCAGCAGGGACGCCACGACATCGAGGGCGCGCTGGCGATCGTCGCCGGTCAGGCCGAGGATTCGACGGATGGGATAGGTCGCCTCGGCCGAGCTGCGCTTCGCGTCGACCTTGTCGCGCAGGCCCTCCTGGTGGACGCGCGCGATCTGGGCGGCGCGGCCGGCGAACCCCACCTCGACGGAGTCCGCGTCGCTGCGCGCCTTCAGAAAGCGCGACGTGCGGAGCTTGGCGAACATCGCCTTGCGGGAGACCGAGGCGCGCGCCCGTGCCGCCGCGCGGCCGCCGACGCCTTTTTTCCGGGGCTTGCGCGGTTCGAATGGCGATCCGTCCGGGTTGAGCTGGGCGGCGATGCGATCGGACTGGCTGCGGCGCAGCTCGGCCGCGATCATCCGGGTCGCACGCCTGCGTTGTCCGGGGGCGAGGCCGTCGATCATCGTCTGAAGAACCTTCTCCAGTTCGGCGAGATCGGCTTCCATCGTCGCTAGGGCACCAGCCGCTCAGGCGTGCCGGGCGGCGCCTCTCCGAAGATCTCGCGGAGCAGAAGCTCGGAGCCATCGGCCGCCCGGATGGGCTCGTTGAGGTCGCCCGGCTCGTCGAGGTGGGTGAGGGTGGTTCCGCCCTTGCCGTCGCTTTCCGCCATCACGCTCTCCGACATCTGGATCGTGATCGAGATGTTGCAACGCCCCTGCGTGAGCAGGTCGACGTCGAAGCGGACGGCCTGCTCGCGAAGCTGGTCGTTCTCGAACTGCTCCGGCTGGTTGACGATCATCCACTGGACCAACGGATAGAAAATCGCGTCGGGATGGCCGGAATAGTCGATGATGTAGAGTTCCGCCTCGTAGCGACACTCGAACGACGAGCCGTTCCCGGCGCGCGCGAGCAGCCGACCGTTCGACACATAGGCCTGAAATCGGTCCGGGGCGTCCGAGAAATCGGGCACCGCGCGCGCGAGCGCCTGGCTGAGAGATTGCAGCTTGAGCATCAGCGCGTCGGTCGCCCGGGCTTCGCTTCCCGATCCCGCACGCAGCCTGAGCAGGGGCAATCATCGATCATCCATGCTATCTTCGCGCTGGCCCAGATCGCATGATCATCGTGAAATTCGGCGTAATGGCGTGCGGATTGCGGCATGTTGGCGATGTTCGCCTTATCCTCATCCGAGAGCACGACCATGATCGGCTGGTTGATATCGGCGCCGAACCACTGGTCACCCACCTTAACGATCATGGCCTACCTCCATCGCGCCGGTCGCGGAGCACGCGCCGGGGCTGTTCCACTCGATCAGGCGGACGAGCTGCGCGGTGACGGCGCCGAGCGTCGTCATGATCCGCACGGCCGCCTCGCGGACGGACGCGGGCACGGTCGCCGCCTGATCCTCGGGGAAGCCGGCGGGTGCGGCCGGGCAGACCAGAAGATCGGAGGGCAGTGCGTCCTTCACCGCCACGGCGGCCGGGCTGCGCGGCGGGGCCTCAGCGGGCCGGTGCGCGCAACCCGCCAACGCGGTTGAGAGCAGCAAACCAGTCGCCGCCCACGCGATCATCCGAACCGATCGAGCCATTCGCCTTCTCCATAGCTTCTGCGGCGGCGCGGGTGTCGGCCGCCGTGGCGCGGGCGCGATCGGCATCGCGCGCCGCCTTCTCTTCCCGGTCCTTCGCCGCCTGGGCGAGGATCTGCGCGCTCTCGGCCGTCGTGTCGTGCTCGTACCGGGCGAGATCCGCGACACGGGCGCGGCAGGCCTCGCCGCGCTTGCCGTTGGGCGGATCGAGCTGGGCACCGGCCGAGGCGCAGACGGCATCGCCCCATGCGAGCAGGCCGTCGCGATCGGCGCGGATCGAGGCGGCCCATGCCCAGAGTCCGGCCGCGACGATCGCCAGCACGATGAAGGTGATGTAGCTGCGATGCTGATCGAGCCAGGCGATCGGGTTGATGCCGCGCACGACGAGGGCCGCGATGCCGCCGACGCCGGGAATGGCGCTGAGCGCGATCGGCAGCAGATGCGCGGTGATCCAGGCGAGAAGAGCCGTCATGCCGAAGCGCTCCTGTCCATGACGCGGTTGCGGATCTGGCCGAAGACGAAGGTGCGCTGTTTCGCATCGCCCTCGACGATCTCGGCGTAGCGGGTGCCCTGAAAGCTGTTGAGCAGCTCGACCAGCACGGCTTCGCCGTCCTGTGCCGTGCGCGCCGCCATATAGGCGTCGAGGGCCTTCAACGTGGCGCCGCCCGGCGAAATGGCGCCGTCGACAACCAGGCCGTCGCCATGGAGCACGTTCAGCGCGCGCTGGAGGAGCTTGGCGGCGGCCTTCGTGCCCATGTTCACGCCGGTGTCGAACATCTCGCCGGCGACGTGCGGCGCGCGGATCGACACAAGGTCGAGGTGCGGCGCGAACCAGTAGCGCTGGGTATAGATCCTGCGCGCAAGCTCGATGGGGAGGTCGCGCATGTCCCCCTTGTAGCCGTTGGCCCGCGCCTCCGCCTCGGTGATGCCGAAGCGGGTCGGGCCGCCGCGATCGGCGTGGTTGTCGACGAAATCGCCCTCGACCGCGATCAGGCCGGCGATGCGCTGGTCGAGCGTCTTCATGCGCCGTCTCCCCGGCCGGGCGCGACGCGGTCGAGGAACCGGCCGGGGATGGTGGACGCGGCCGCGACGAAGCCGGCGATGAAGGCCGGCGTCGCGCGGAAGGCGACCATGGCGAGGACGAAACCGATCGCCTGGGCGATGAAGCGGTCGAGGTGCAGCCACGAGCTGACGCCGCCGGTGACGTAATAGGACACGCAGATCCCAACGCCCCACTGCACCAGGCGCTGGCTCCAGCTCAGCCCCTTCTCCCATGCCTGGGCGACGGCCGCGCCGATGGCCGCCGGCGCGATGGCGCTGAGGCCGGCGCCGATCACTTCGAAAATATCGTCGAGGGGCTTGCTCATCGGGTCAGTCCCACAGGTTGATTTCAGGAAGGGTGTCGGTGGTCGGCGCCGAGGCGGGGACGGTCACCGGATGGTTTTCGGGAAGGCCGCCGGCGAGCGCGCGGGCGGCGAGGCCGGGGTTGGTGTCGAGCACGCCCTCGACCAGGCCGACGTTCGAGCCGATGGCCCGCCACGTCAGCTCGTCGAGCCCTTCGCCGGAGAGAGCGGTGATGACCGTGTCGGCCATCAGATGACCCGGACCTTGGATCGGCGCTTGCCCTTGATGTCGCGGATCGCGTGGAGCGCGTTGCGAAGGTGCGCGTCGACCGGCAACGCATTCTCCGCTGCCCGGTGCAGCCCTTCGTTCGTGGCCGAGATCTCCGCGCTCATCTCGCTGAGATCAGCGGCGGCATAGCTCATCACGGCGCGGCGCCACGCCTGCACCCGGCTGGAGACACCGTCGATCTCCGGCGCCGCGATGTCCGAAAGGCGGGCGACGCCGGCGGCCTGCTGACAGGCCTGCCAGTCGGCGAGGTCGGTCAGCGCGGATGCCATGCCGTTGACGATCGCGACGCGGAGTCGCGCGGCGGGGATGGTCTCGGGCAGTTTCATCAGCGCGCGCACGTCGGCCGGCGCGATCTCGGGCCACCAGTCGCCGGCGGAGACGGGCGCGCCATCGGCGGCGCTGGCGGCGGCGGGGATCGAGACGACGAGGGCCATGGGATGCGTGTCCGATGCGGCTCGCCCCGAGCAGTCGGGGGTGAGGATAGCGACCGGGTCGGGTGGGCCGAGGCCTCCTCACCGTTCACGTCCGCCCCCGAGCGCTCGGGGGGCGAGCTTGTGGCCGCGCTAGTCGCGGCGAGGCTTGTTGCGGGCGAGCCGGCGAAACCGGGACGCGATGAACGGGTACGCATCCCAGCACATCGCCGAGATCACGAAGACGATCGCGGCCACGCCCACGAGATGATCGCCGCCCCGGACCGCGCCGGATGCCACGACGGCGTGGATCGCCATCACGCGCCCTGCCCCTCGCTTTTCGCGGCATCGGCGAGGCGCTTGGCCTCGCGCTTCAGCGCGTCGATTTCCTTCTTCACGCCGACCTTCGGGTTGAGCTGGAGCGCGCGCTCCAGGCGGGCGATCGCCGCCTCGATCGCGGCGCGCTTGCCGCCCGCCGGGCCATCCGCCGCATCGTCGGCGGAGGTGGCCTGCCGCGCGAGGGCGCGGCCGATCGCGGCGTTCATCTTCGCGCGGACCTGATCCGGCATGTCGTAGCCGGCGACCAGATGGTCGACCGCCTGCAACACGCCGACATCGAAGTCCCCGCCCTGACCGAGCGCCTTGTTCGCCTCGTCCGCGACTTCCTCACAGATCAGCGTGGCGGGTGTGCGATCGAAGCGCTCGGGCAGGGGGAGCTGGAAGCGGAGCATCGCGGCGGCGAGGGGCATGGCGCCCATAAAATCGCCGACGTCGATGCGCCAGATCATGACATGGGGGAGGATGACGTCGGTGACGGCCTGGCCGGACGCGACCATCCCCTTCAATGCGCCGTCCACCCAGTCGGCATATTCAGGCAGGATTTCGCGCTTGATCGCGATCTTGCCTTCGAGCGACTGGGTGTCGTGCAGCCGGCGCAGATCGTTACCGAGACGCGCCTTCATCAGCGCATACTCGGTCGCCGCCGATCCGGTGTGAGTGGCCGGTGCCGGCCCGATCGCGCCGCCCGCCGCCTTGGCGGCGAGCACGCGCGCGCGATGGCGCTGACCGGGCGTCATTCGCCGGCTCCAGCGTCATCGGCCTCGACGAACTCGATGTTCTCGGCGAGCGCCGCGAGTTCGAAATCCTCGACGATATAGTCGTCGTTCGAGCTTTCGAAATTCTCGATGCGCTTGCGGCGGGCATTGTCCTCCACCTTGCGCCGGCGCGACTGCTCCTGGACGTAGATCGACAGATTGTCGAGCGTGGTCACGAGCATCGCGTTGTCGGGGAAGAAGGGCACGCGCACCGCCGGGTGGCCGCCGATCCGCTTCTGGCTGACGACGATGTCGGAAGCCAGCGTCTCCGTCGGCTTGTTGGTCTGGTTGACCACCGGGAAATACTTGTCGTGCAGCAGCTTGCGGCCGCAGATGACGACGAGATCGGTGCGTTCGCGGTGCCACGGTGCGAGATACTCGGTCAGGTCCATCGCGACGGCGTCGAGGTTCTTGTATTCCTCGTTCGGGCCGACCTTGATCGGATCGGGCGTCGTGACACCGGCGACGGCGTCCGATGCCCCCGCTACGGTGGTCGAACCCATCACCTGCTCCGGCGCTTCGAGCCGCATCGACTGGAGCCAGCCGATATTGAGATCCTGCAGGAGCGGGTTGGCGACCTTGTCGGATTCCGGCGCGACGTGCGTGCCGTTCCAGCCGATCATGATGCGGTCCAGCGCCTGCTGGTTGATGATGACGTCGCGGATGCGGGTCTCGAAGTCGGGGAACTTCGCCCACATGTCGAGCTTCGCCCACTTGATGTGGGTGTTGTAGTCGGTCTCCTCGCACTTGTAGCGGCGCGAGGTCTCGCCGGTCGCGTCGGCGGTCTGGCGGTCCTTGGTGTCGGTGTTGGTGCGGCTGGCGATCGGGCCGGTGCTGACGACGCCGACCGTATCGCCGATCAGTTCCGTCACCGGATAGATGTTGATCTTGCCCAGGAAGTCGCTCGACTCCTGCATCTTGGTCTCGATGACCTGAGCAATCGACGGATCGACGGAGAAGGACTCGGTCGCCTTGGACACGCCGTTCAGTTCGGCGATGCCGCTGAGATAGATGTTGAAGAGTTCGCGGGTTACGTTGCGCATGGGCAGATCCTTGTGGCGTGTTCGTTCTGGCGGGGCGGGCGGACGATCAGCAGTCGGTGCGAACTCGATCGCCCTTGCCGCCGGTCGCCGCCGGGCGGGCCGTGAAGTTGCCGGGCGTCCCCTCCAGCTCGGCCTTGAGCGCATTGTGGTCGGCGCGCAGGGCGCCAAGGCCAGACTTCAGATCCTTGCCCATCGCCTCGATGCCGGCCGCCATCTTCGTGATCGCGTTGCCGAGCGCGGCGAAGCGCGGATCATTGTCGTTCGCGGGCGGGTTCGGAGCCGGGGCGGGCGGCGCGGGCTGTGGCGCGGGATCGTCCTTCTTGCCGCTCAGGCTGGCGAGGAACGCTCGGCACTCGGCGAAGAAGCCCTGCGCCTCGGTCTGGGGCGCCGTTTCGCCCTCGGCGAGCGCGAAGCTCGTCTCCATGCCGAGGGAGAAGACGTTGCCGGCCTCCTTCGGACGCGGCATGTGCGGGTGCAGGCCGGGATGCTTGACGGCGAAGCTCAGCACCTCGGTGCCGAGCGAGGCGGGGATATCGGTGACCGCGAGGCCGACGAGATAGGCCTTGCCGGTGTTGGCGAAGTTGGGCGCCACCTCGATCGAGGTGTAGATCTTCTGCTTGTCCTCGACGAGGGCGACCAGCTCGTCGGTCGCCTCGATCTCGGCGTTGAGAGCGAGCTTCTTCACCTTCTTGCCGCCCAGATCCAGTTCGACCTCCTCGGTCGAGACCGACAGCACGTCGCCATAGGCCTTGAACGGCTCGGTGCCGGTGACGCCGACGATGTGCTCCTTGTTTACGCGGGCGCCGTAGGTCACGCGATTGTAGGTCGCGGCGATGTCCGTAAGCCACTTCCGATCGATCTTGCGACCGTCGACGGTGTCGCCCTCGACGGCGACGCGGAAGGATTTCGTCTTGGGCATGGGGCGGCTCGCCTATCCTCTGATCCGGGCGCGCGACGCAGGGCCGCGCTGACCGGGGCAACAGGAAGAGAAGCGCGCGCGACCGCAACGCAGGTGCGTCGGAGAGCCCGGCTCCCCGACGCCCGGCCGCCGCGCGACGGGATCGGGCGCGGCAAGGTCCGCGCCGATGATCGGCACCATCCCCTTCGACGCCAGGCGCAAGGCCCGCCACCTCTATTGGGCGGGCTACGACTGCGCGCAGGTCGCCGAGGTGCTGGAGCTCAACGAGAACACGGTTCGGAGCTGGAAGCAGCGCGACGCCTGGGATCTGACCTCGCCCATGTCACGCGTCGATCAGTCGGTCGAAGCGCGGATGCAGCTTCTGATCTGGAAGGAGCACCACACCGGCCACGATCTGAAGGTGATGGACGCGCTCAGCCGCATCCTCGAACGGACGGCGCGGGTCCGCAAATATGGGGAGCCGGGCGGCAACGAGACCGACCTCAACCCCAACGTCTCGAAGCGCAATGCCGGCCCGAAGAAGCTGCCGAAGCGCAATTTCCTGACGCCCGAGCACATCGAGGCGCTGAAGGAGGACTTCTTCTCCAGCATTTTCGGCTATCAGCGGGAATGGTGGGAGGCCGGGCTCAGCCAGAAGACCCGCTTCATCCTGAAGAGCCGCCAGATCGGCGCGACGTGGTATTTCGCCCGCGAGGCGTTCATCGACGCGCTGGAGACCGGCCGGAACCAGATCTTCCTGTCCGCCTCGCGTAATCAGGCAAACCTGTTCCGCGGCTACATCGTCAAATGGGTGTTCCAGATCACGGGCGTCCAGCTCACCGGCGAGAGCCTGACGATCGACCGGGGCGAGGACGAGGACGGCGCGCAGCTCGAACAGCCGACGCTCTACTTCCTCGGGACCAACTATCACACGGCGCAGGGCTACAGCGGCAACTTCTATTTCGACGAATGCTTCTGGGTTCATGGCTTCGAGCAGATCGAGGCGGTCGCGTCGGGCGTCGCCTCGCAGAAGCGGTATCGCGAGACCTACTTCTCGACCCCCAGCTCGATCACGCACGAGGCCTATGCCAAGTGGACGGGCAAGAGCTGGGCGGATGGGCGGCCCAAGAATGAGCGCGTCTCGATCGACGTCACGCACAAGGCGCTCAGGCATGGGGCGCTCGGCGCCGATCTCGTCTGGCGCCAGATCGTCACGATCGAGGATGCGGAGGCATCGGGCTGCGACCTGTTCGATCTGAACCATCTGCGCGCGACCAAGGCGCCCGACGTCTTCGACAATCTCTACATGTGCAATTTCGTCGATGACGCCGTGTCGATGTTTCCTTTCCTCATGCTCAGGCGGTCGATGGTCGACAGCTTCGATGCCTGGAAGGACTTCAATCCCTATTTCCAGCGCCCGTTCGGCGATGGCGAGGTGTGGATCGGCTACGACCCGCAGGAGAGCGCGAACGGCGACGATGCGGCGTGCGTCGTCGTCGCGCCGCCGGCCGGGCCGAAGGGCAAGTTCCGCATCCTCGAAAAGCATCGCTGGCGCGGCAAGGACTTCGCCGTCCAGGCGGAGGAGATCCGCAAGCTCACCGAGCGCTACAACGTCACGCACATCGCGATCGACACCACCGGCGCCGGCGCGGCGGTCTGGCAGTGCGTCGTCAAGTTCTTCCCGCTGGCGAAGCGGATCGATTACAGCCTGCAGGTCAAGACGGCCATGGTCTACAAGGCCAAGCACGTCTTCAGCTCGGGCCGGATCGAGTTCGACGCCGGCTGGGCGGACGTCGCGGCGAGCTTCATGGCGATCCGCCCGAAGCTCACCAAGGGCGGCGCCCAGATCACCTATGTCGCCCAGCGCAGCGACGCGATCGGCCACGCCGATCTCGCCTGGGCGATCATGCACGCCCTCTTCAACGAACCGATGGACGCGGACGACGGTCGCCCGCGCAAGAGCAGACTGAGGATCAATCGGAATGGCGGAGACCAGCCAGCAGCAGCTTCCGGCCGTCGCCGACGCCGTGCCCGCGACGAAGCGGAAGGGCGCTGGCGCTCGCATGTTCACGTTCGGCGACCCGGAGCCCGTCCTCGACCGGCGCGGCCTGTTCGGCATGCTGGAATGCACCCGCACCACCCGCTGGTACGAGCCGCCGCTCCCCATGCACGGGCTCGCGCGGGCCTATCGTATCGCGCCGCATCATAGCTCCGCGATCCTCGTCAAGCGGAACCTGCTGCTCAAGACGTTCGTGCCGTCGAGGCTGCTGTCGTCGTCGGCCTTCAGCCGCTGGGCGCTCGATTATCTGGTGCTGGGCAACGGCTATCTCGAACGGCGCGACAATGTCCTCGGCCGATCGATGGCCATGTTGCCGTCGCTGGGCGTCCATACCCGCGTCGGGATCGAGCCCGATACCTTCTGGTTTCTGGGCGAGCCCCGCAAGCCGCACCAATTTGCCGCTGGCACGGTCTTCCATCTTGCAGAGCCGGACCTCGCGCAGGAGATCTATGGCGTGCCGGAATATCTGTCGGCGATCCAGAGTTCGCTGCTCAACGAGGCGGCGACGCTGTTCCGTCGGCGCTATTACCAGAACGGGAGCCATGCCGGCTTCATCCTCTATTCGACCGACGTCGGCCTCGCCGACGAGGATGCGGACGAGCTGGAGGAGATGCTGGCCGAGACGAAGGGCGTCGGCAATTTCCGGAACGTCTTCCTGCATGTGCCGGGCGGCCATAAGGACGGCCTGCAGCTCATCCCGATCGCCGAGGTGGCGGCGAAGGACGAGTTCCTCGGCATCAAGAACACGACGCGCGACGACATGCTCGCCGCGCACCGCGTGCCGCCCCAGCTCCTCGGCGTGGTGCCGGCGAACGCCGGCGGCTTCGGCGACGTCGAGAAAGCGGCTGATGTCTTCTTCAGCAACGAGATCGAGCCGCTCCAGGCGCGCTTCCTCGAACTGAACGAATGGCTGGGCGAGGAGGCCGTCGCCTTCAAGCCCTACGATCTGCTGTCGGCCCCGAAGGCGGCCTGATCCTTTCGCCCGCGCCGGCGCGGCCGGTGCGGGGGGAACCGCGCGCCAACGCGGTTCGCCGGCGAGATCTGCTCCTCGCCACCCGGCGGCCGACCGCCGCCAAGCCCCGTGCCTGGTCGCCCAGGCCGGGGCACCCAGAAGAGCAGGAAATCCTACAATGCAATCCCTCAGCGACGTTCGCCCCGTGATGCCGGCCGCCGGCTATATCGGCGGCAAGCGCAACCTCTCCCGGCGTCTCGTCACCTTGATCGACCGCGTCGATTGCGACGCCTATGCCGAGCCGTTCGTCGGCATGGGCGGCATCTTCCTCCGGCGCACCCGCCACCCGGCGGCCGAGTTCATCAACGATGCGTCGGGCGATGTCGCCACCTTCTTCCGCGTGCTTCAGGAGCATTACGCCTATTTCCTCGACATGCTCCGCTGGCGGATCGCCAGCCGCGCCGAGTTCGAGCGACTCCGCGCGCTGCCGCCCGAGCGGCTGACCGACCTTCAGCGCGCGGCGCGGTTCCTCTATTTGCAGCGCCTGTCGTTCGGTGGGCGTGTCGAGGGCCGGACGTTCGGCGTCTCGGCGTCGCAGGGTGCGCGGTTCAACATCACCAAGCTGGAGCCGATGCTGGCGGATCTGCATGAGCGGCTCGCCGGCGTCGTCATCGAGCGGCTCGACTATGCCGACTTCATCCGGCGCTACGACCGGGCGGGGACGCTGTTCTATCTCGATCCGCCCTATTGGGGTTGCGAGCGGGATTACGGCCAGGACGTGTTCGGGCCGGGCGACTTCGGCGAGCTTGCCGAGCTGCTGGGCCGCATCAAGGGCCGGTTCGTGCTGTCGATCAACGACCGGCCGGAGGTTCGCGAGATCTTCGGTCGGTTCCGCATGGCCGAGGTCGACACGACCTATCAGATCGGCGCGGCGCCGAGGCCCGCGCGCGAGCTGATCCTGTCCAATTTCGACCCGGCATGAGGATGGGGAGGCGGCGCGATCGTCGCCTCCCTCTTTCAGCCTCGGCCGTGCCAGCTTCCGGCCGATCGGGCGGAGCGGCCGTCGTTCGCCGCGATGGACGTCAGCTCGATCCCGGCGGAGCGGCCCGATAGATCCGCGATCTCCCGGAGTCCGATGGGCGCGATCTCCGGCGGCGATGCTGGCGTCGGCCGCGCGCGGCGCGTCTGTATCCAGGCGCTGATATCCAGATAGGTCACCGTCGACCAAGGCTGTCGACTTCCCAGCCGCCGCGCGATCGCATCGTCGTAGACATCCTGACGCGTCGCCCGCCATGGACCCACCGGCCGATCGAATACCATCAGCCGATAGCGCTCGCCGCTTCCACCCATATGCACTCCCTGCACGCGACGTGCCTGTAAACGGCCGGAGAGCCCCGCTGAGCGCATAGGCTCGCCGAGGGCACTCAGAGGCGGGGCGGCACGCCATGGCCCCGCACGGCCGCCCGGCGCGCGACTGGGGAGGCCTTTGGACCCTGCCACCCCCGTCGCGATGCCGGAAAATTAACCACCTCGACCCGACGCGCCGCGCAAGGCCCCCCGCCTCGCCTCCCCGCTTTTGGAGCGGGAAGTGATGCAGATCAGCCTGCTTCGTTGACCCTCGGAAGGGTCAAATTTGCCGGCGCTGGGCGGTTTAGAGAGGGAAAATGAGCCGGCCCCGCGAAATGGGGGCCAATGCAATTCGATGCACGCTCGTGGCGCTCTTCGCGGGCCGTCTGATTGATGCCGTCGAACGATGACGACGGATGATCGGCCAAGCTGGAGAGGAGGGGGGTGTCGGGAAAACCATAATCTCCGCAACAGGCTCGCTTAAAATGCCTGAAAGGCGCGGAAAACCGCCATTCTTGAGATTATGGCCGCGACATAACTTTCGCCAACCTGAAGGGGAGCGAAAACATAATCCCATTGATTTTAGGGCGTTTTTTCTTCGCGTCATATCGTCTTCAAGACCCATAATCAGGTTATATGGAAATTACTGATAATGTTATGGTGTAAGCCGTTGAGATCGTTGGCTTGTTATGGATGTTATGGTTTTCCCGACCCATCCCTAGCTACTAATGGGGCTCTCCCCTTCTAGGGACGGCGTGGGACTATCGTCTGCCACTGGCACGCGGTCAGCGCGCAGAAGCATGCGCTCAGCTTTCGGCAGGCGTGCTTGCCGGAGGGACAAGAAGAAGCCGGGGGAGAAGTCCCTGTGTCCGACCGATCGGGCGATACCGCCCATGCAGGAGCGCAGATATGTGCTCCGTCGATATGCGGCACCCTCGCGGGAAAAGGCCTCGGCGAAGGGCTCGCGCATATTCCGGTAGAAGTCATCATAGATGCCGCGATCGCCGTCGCTGATCGAGTAGAGCCAGGCCAGGACGAACCGCACAGCATGGCTGGGCTCCATTGGCGCCTCACCGGCCTGATTGTGCACCTCGTCCAGGGCGACCAGCGCCTTGAAGATCAGGTGATCGCGCTCGAAATGCATCGGATCACAGCAGCGCGAGCTGCTCGGCCGAGCGCGAAAAGACAGGGCGCACGCGCTGCGCCGCTTCGACGGCCTGACGATAGTGGACGGTCTGGAGGCGCTCGGCCTCCTCGAAGCTCACCGGCGTCCATTCGTCGCCTGGATAAACGGCATCGTAGATCAGGCTCACGGCTTCGCGCAGCTGCAAGTCATGTCGCAGGGCCTGCGCCATGGGGTGCTCCATTCATGTCCGACTCGCCGCCTCGGCGGCAGAGTTCGAATTAGAACAAAAATGGAACAAATGGCAAGGCGGCGGAAAATCGGCGGGGAGGTTATTGGCGACGGCCCGGCAGGAAGCCGTTCGGGAATAGTTCGGGACTCGTGGTTCCCTCTGTTCCCCTTCCGGTCCCTTTCCTTCCACGAGTTCGGGGCTTGCAGCCGCAAAAAATCCCGGTAAGAGGCGGCTTCCGGCGCATGTGGGCGGTTAGCTCAGCGGTAGAGCGGCTCGTTTACACCGAGCGGGTCGGGAGTTCGATCCTCTCACCGCCCACCATATGTCCGTGTCGAGGATGATGAGATGCCGCGCCGGCCTTGGGTCCGGTGGTCTTCTGATCGAAGGGGCCTTCGGCGTGCTTCTCCGCCACCATGGTATGAGCATTCACCTGCCGGGAGGCTGACGCGGGGCTCGGAACAAGACGCTGATCAACGACTGGTTTCGAGGCTGGAGCCGCATGGTCTGGCCGCCGGCCTGGGCGAAGCACAGCGTCTCGGCTATGGCCTGAACATTCCATAGCGTGAGGACCATGCCGCGACTTCCTCGCTCAGCTCTGCGGGGGGTGTTTCGCCCGAGATCACATAATGCGCGACATCGCTTTCGGGGTGGACCAACACCTTTCTCGCGCCGTCGTTCAGCCAGACGGGCACGAGTTGATCGCATAGCGCGTCGAGAATGCGCTCGGCCATGTCGCTCTCGAATGCCGTTCTTCCGGCGAGCGAGCGGATCATGATCGAGATGCCTTCGAGGCAGTTGCGCGGCTCCCGGTTGAAATCCAGCGACACCATCAGGCCGCTGAGGTCTGGCCGCGCTCCATTAGGCAGCGTCTTGATCCTGCGCCAGCCGCAGAACCATGTCCGACAGACATCCGGGCGTGCCGCATGGATGGCGCAGCCATGAGCCGAGAGATGGGGGCAAGCCGTACCGGCCGGCTTCCGGAAGTCGGGCGTCTCGATTTTCAGGGCTTCGCAGCAGGCGGTGCAATCGCCGCACTCACGGCCGCTCACCAGCGGGCCGAGCAGCGTGGCTTCCAGGTCCATGATTTCCGGCATCATTGGCGTCTCTGACAAACGACCTTCCATATCCGGCGGATCGCGGCCTCCAACCCCTATCGCCGCCAACGCCCCGTCTCGCTCCACGCGAGGATGCGGCGCAGCGGCAATATCCAGATCCACGCCAGCCCGGCGATCACATAGAAGACGCCCTGCGCCAGCGCAGGCCAGCGGCTCACCGGATCGGAGAAATGCACCACCAGCCCCGCCCACAGCGCGATCAGCGCGAGGATCAGGAAAGCGCCCGCCGTGCGGCGCCAACTCGGCTGATACGGGTCCGGCGTCATGGCGCGATCCACTCCTTCTCGGTGACGATCGCGTGGAGCGGCATGTCCCACGGATCGGGCGCGATGGGCGTTGTCTCCTGCAGGCTCCATGCGATGCCGATACGCATAGCGGCCGGGTGTGCCTCGAACCAGCGGTCATAGAAGCCGCCGCCCTGTCCGATCCGGTTGCCGGCGCGATCGAAGCCGACCAGCGGCACCAGCAGCATGTCGGGCACCAGCGCCTCGCCTATCGCATCGGGCTGGGGAATGCCGGCCAGCCCCGGCGTCAGCGTCGCGTCGGGATGCCAGGGGGTGAAGCGCATGGAGGGGCTCCCTTGCGCGACATGGGGCAGCGCCACCGTGCGGCCGAGATGGAAGGCGCCGAGAAGGAAGGGCAGGATATCGACCTCGCCGCGATGCGCGACATAGCCCGCGATGCTGCCGGGCCGGGCGAGAAGCGGCGCGAGGCGATCATGGACGGCGGCCAGCGCTTCCGCTCGCGCCGTCGCGTCCAGTCCCGCGACGAACGCCTGCCGCGCGGCGCGCAGGTGCCGGCGGAGGTCCGCCTTGTCGCTCGATGGGGGGAGGGGTGGTGGGACCGCCATGGCCGTTTGCCGGAATATCCTCTGACGCCGTCAACGTCAGGTGGGAGCCATGTGACACGGACCAGGGTCCGGCCAGGGACGACCCCCATGGATGTGGAATCGCCTCAGGGATGTTCGCAAAAGCTCGTACCGGGCAGTGCCCACCGCCAACCTACTTAGGAGGCCGGGCGCGGCTTCTCAAGCCTCGAAGCGAGGCTTTCGAGCCGTTCCGCGCAGCGCTCCATCGCAGTCATGCGCTGGACCTCCTCGGTGCGGGCATTGGCGGCGGCGCTGCGCGCCTCGTCCAGCTCGTCGGCGAGGAGGAGGGCGGTGAGCAGCAGCTCGCGCGGCTCGTTGCCCCGACCGATCGAGCGGATGACGTCCGACGCGCGACTGTCGACGAGACGGGCGAGCATCTTCAGCCGCTCCTCCTCGCCGTCGCGGCACATCACCTCATATTGCCGGCCGCCGACCTCGAGCTTCACCTGCGCCATCGCTCAGCCCTCCTTCGGCGCGCCCGAGGCGCTGTCGATCAGCCGGTCGAGCCGGGCCAGCGCATCGCTCGTGCCGTCGCGCAGCCGCTGGTGGCGTGCTTCCAGCTCGGCGAGGCGCGTGTCGACGGCGCTGGAGGCGGTGGCGGGGCCAGCCTGCTCCAGCCGCTCGATGGCGGCTTCGATGCGGCCGAGGGCCTTGTTGAAACGCTCATTGTCCATGGTGACAAAACGCATAGCAGGTGGGCGCGACGCGACAAGCCGCCGTCCGGGGTATCCGGCGCGGTTGACGATCGGTCGGGCGCGGGACAAAGAACCCGCGACCGGGCCGGAATCGCTGGCCCGCCATCATCGGAGGGCTGCAGAACCGATCGCCCATCACCCGGCCTTCCCCGGCCGAGGGCTCGCGTGACCGCGCTCTCTTCCTATTTAGGCCCCCGAACGCTCGCTTTGAGGAGAAACAGAATGGCGGTGAAAGTTGCGATCAATGGCTTCGGCCGCATTGGCCGGCTGGTCGCGCGCGCGATCCTGGAGCGGCCCGATTGCGGGCTCGATCTGGTGTCGATCAACGATCTGGGCGACGCGAAGGCCAACGCCCGTCTGTTCAAGCGTGATTCGGTCCACGGCACCTGGAAGGGCACGGTCGAGGCCGACGGCAACTATATGGTCGTCGACGGCAAGCGCATCCTCGTGACCGCCGAGCGCGATCCGGCGAACCTGCCGCACGCCGCGAACGGCGTCGACATCGCGCTGGAGTGCACCGGTTTCTTCACCGACCGCGATTCGGCCGGCAAGCATCTGACGGCGGGCGCCAAGCGCGTGCTGATCTCGGCGCCGGGCAAGAACGTCGACCTGACGGTCGTCTTCGGCGTGAACCACGACAAGATCACCGCCGAGCACACCATCGTGTCCAACGCATCGTGCACCACCAATTGCCTCGCGCCGGTGGCCAAGGTGCTGAACGACGCGATCGGCATCGAGCGTGGCCTGATGACCACGATCCACGCCTACACCAACGACCAGAAGATCCTCGACCAGATCCACTCCGACCCGCGCCGCGCGCGCGCCGCCGGCATGTCGATCATCCCGACCACGACGGGCGCCGCCCGCGCGGTGGGCGAGGTTCTCCCCGAGCTGAAGGGCCGGCTCGACGGTTCGGCCGTGCGCGTGCCGACCCCGAACGTCAGCCTCGTCGACCTCACCTTCACGCCGAAGCGCGACACCAGCAAGGAGGAGGTGAACTCCATCCTGAAGGCGGCCGCCGAGGGCGCTCTCAAGGGCGTGCTCGATTACACCGACGAGCCGCTGGTCTCGATCGATCTCAACGGCGCGCCGGTCTCCTCGACCGTCGACAGCCTTGAGACGGCGGTGCTGGAAGGCAAGCTGGTCCGCGTCGTGTCGTGGTACGACAATGAGTGGGGCTTCTCGAACCGCATGGTCGACACGGCCGGCGCGATCGCGAAGACGCTCTGATCGGGGCGGGGCGGCCTTCCGGCATCGCCGTGAGGGCCGCCCACCGATCCGGTATTTCGAATTTCAGGAGGCGGTATGACGGCGTTTCGGACTCTCGACGACATTGGTGACGTTTCGGGCAAGCGGGTGCTGGTGCGCGAGGATCTGAACGTGCCGATGGACGGCGATCGCGTCACCGACGACACGCGCCTGCGCGCGGCGGCGCCGACGGTCGCCGAACTGGCGGACAAGGGCGCCAAGGTGCTCGTCCTCGCCCATTTCGGCCGCCCCAAGGGCGAGCGGAACCCCGAGATGAGCCTCGCCAAGGTGGTGAAGGCCTTCTCCGAGGTGCTCGGCCGCGAGGTGCGCTTCATCGACGATTGCCAGGGCGCGGACGCGGCCAACGCGGTTGCCGCGATGGCGCCGGGCAGCATCGCGCTGCTCGAGAACACCCGCTTCCACAAGGGCGAAGAGAAGAACGACCCGGCGCTCGTCGAGGCGATGGCCGCGCTCGGCGACATCTACGTCAACGACGCCTTCTCGGCCGCGCACCGCGCCCATGCCTCGACCGAGGGGCTGGCGCACAAGCTTCCGGCCTATGCCGGCCGCTCGATGCAGGCCGAGCTGGAGGCGCTGGAGAAGGCGCTCGGCAACCCACAGCATCCGGTCGCGGCCGTGGTCGGCGGCGCCAAGGTGTCGACCAAGCTCGACGTGCTGAAGCACCTCGTGACCAAGGTCGATCATCTCATCATCGGCGGCGGCATGGCCAACACCTTCCTCGCCGCGCGCGGGATCGACGTGGGCAAGTCGCTCTGCGAGCATGACCTCACCGGCACCGCCAACGAGATCATGGACGCGGCCGACAAGGCCAACTGCACCGTCCACCTGCCCTATGATGTGGTGGTGGCCAAGGAGTTCAAGGCCAACCCGCCGACGCGCACCGTCAACGTGCATGAGGTCGAGGCGGACGAGATGATCCTCGATGTCGGCCCGGCCGCCGTGGAGGCGCTGGCGGACGCGCTCAAGACCTGCCGTACGCTGGTGTGGAACGGCCCGCTCGGCGCCTTCGAGACGCCGCCCTTCGACACCGCGACGGTGAGCCTCGCGCGCACGGCAGCGGCGCTGACGCAGGACGGCAGCCTCGTCTCGGTGGCGGGCGGCGGCGATACCGTGGCCGCGCTCAACCAGGCGGGCGCGGGCGACAGCTTCACCTTCGTCTCCACCGCCGGCGGCGCCTTCCTCGAATGGATGGAAGGCAAGGAACTGCCCGGCGTCGCGGCGCTCGTGAAATGATCAACATCCGGGCCATCGACCATGTGGTTCTCCGCGTGGTCGATGCTGCCCGGATGGTGCGTTTCTATACCGACGTGCTCGGCGCGCGGCTGGAGAAGCATCAGGAGGCGATCGGCCTCCTCCAGCTTCGCGTGGGCGATGCGCTGATCGATCTCGTGCCCGTCGACGGCGAACTGGGCCGCATGGGCGGCGCCCCGCCCGGTCGCGAGGGGCGCAACGTCGATCATATCTGCTTCCGTGTGCTGCCGTGGGACGGCCCGGCGATTCTCGACGAGCTGGCCCGGCACGGCATCGCGGGCGAGATCGTCTCCCGCTACGGCGCGGAAGGGGACGGCCCGTCCATCTATCTGAACGATCCCGAAGGCAATGCTCTGGAGCTGAAAGGTCCGCCTTGGTCGCCGGTGCCGGGCGCCCCGTCTCGCTGACGGCGTTGTCAGCCTTGCCGTGATCCGGCTAGCTTCTATCGCAGCGCACAAATGCATGGAGGAAGGCCTCAAATGACCGATCCGAAGATGATGGCGCAGATGGTGGGCGGGGCCGGTTTCATTGCCGCGCTGGACCAGAGCGGCGGCTCGACGCCGGGCGCGCTGAAGGCCTATGGTTTCGCGGAAAGCGACTTCGCGACCGAAGAGCAGATGTTCGAGCTGGTGCATCAGATGCGCGTCCGCATCATCACCGCGCCGAGCTTCAACGGCCGCAAGGTGATCGCCGCGATCCTGTTCGAGAAGACGATGGACGGGCAGGCGAACGGCGTGCCCGTGCCGGCCGCATTGTGGCAGCGCGGCGTGGTGCCCTTCCTGAAGGTCGACAAGGGGCTGGAGGCCGAGGCCGACGGCGTGCAGCTCATGAAGCCGATCCCCGGCCTCGACGATCTGCTGGCCCGCGCGGCGAAGCTCGGCGTGTTCGGCACCAAGATGCGCTCGGTCGTCAAGGCGGCCGACCGCAAGGGCATCGCGGGAATCGTGAAGCAGCAGTTCGAGCTGGCCGAGCAGATTCTCGCGCACGGGCTGATCCCGATCATCGAGCCGGAGGTGCTCATCAAGAGCCCCAATCGGGAGGCGATCGAGGACATCCTGCTCGACGAGCTGGCCAAGGCGCTCGACGCCATGACCGGCGACAAGCGGGTGATGCTCAAGCTCTCGATCCCGGCGAAGGCGGACCTTTACGCGCCGCTGGTCGGGCATATGCGCGTGATCCGCGTCGTGGCGCTGTCGGGCGGCTTCCCGCGGCCCGAGGCGTGCGAGCATCTCACCCACAATCACGGCATGATCGCCAGCTTCTCGCGCGCGCTGCTGGAGGACCTCCGCCACCAGCAGACCGATGCCGAGTTCGACCAGACGCTCAGCGCCGCGATCGACGAGATCTACGCGGCCTCGGTGGTGAAGGCCTGACCTTCGATGGGGACCGCCGCCGCTTCGGAGGATGATCCGGCGGCGGTCCTCTCCTTTTCCTATCATCGCAGCATCGGGCCGATGCTGGGCGTGCTGCTCGGCATCGCGCTGGTCGAGACGGTGGTGGTCCACATCGTCGCGATGGCGCTGTGGGGCTGGAAGGTCGCGGTGGCGCTGGCGGTGGTCGACCTGTCGGCCGTGGCGATGCTGGTGCGGCTGCTCCGCTCCTTCCGCACGCGCCCGGTGACGATCGAGGGCCGGCGCCTTGTCATGCGGCTCGGGCACAGGACCGTGGTCCCGGTCGACATCGACGATATCGCCGGCTTCCGGACGGACTGGGATGCGGCGGCGATCAAGAGCAAGTCGGTGCTGAATCTGGCGCTGATCGCATGGCCCAACGTGGTGTTCGATCTGGCGCGTCCGATCGAAGTGAGGCGTCGGCGCATCATCTCGACAATAGCGCATCGGCTTGACGATCCAGTCGCTTTTCATGCTGCCATGGCGCGTCTAGAGGGCGCGCATGGAGATCGATGAAGACGAACTGAAGCTCGATCCGGGCTTCGCCACGCGCTTCGAGCGCGACGACAGCCGGCCCGCTTGCCAGCTCTATCTGATCTCGCCGCCGGCCATCGACGCGGGCTTCGTCGATCGCCTTGCCGCCGCCTTCGACGGTGGCCCGGTCGCGGCCTTCCAGCTTCGTGTGAAGAGCATGGTCGAGCATGATCTCGCCCGCCTCGCCGAGCCGATCCAGAAGCTCTGCGCGGATCGCGACGTGGCGTTCATCGTCAACGACTCGGTGTCGCTTACCAAGCGTCTCGGCGCGGACGGCGTGCATCTGGGGCAGGAGGACGGTGACGTCCGCGAGGCGCGCCAGATCCTCGGCCCCTCGGTGCAGATCGGCGTGACCTGCCACGACAGCCGCCACCTCGCGATGGAGGCCGGTGAGGCCGGGGCGGACTATGTCGCTTTCGGCGCCTTCTACCCGACCACGACTAAGGAGACGCAGCACCAGCCGGAGCCGTCGATCCTTTCCTGGTGGACGACGCTGTTCGAGCTGCCCTGCGTGGCGATCGGCGGGATCACGCCGGCCAACGCGCCGCCGCTGGTGGCGGCGGGCGCCGACTTCCTGGCGGTGAGCACCGCCGTGTGGAACGCCGCGGAAGGGCCGGAAGCGGCCGTCCGCGCCTTCGGGGGCGTGCTCAAGGCGTGATCCGCAGGCTCGCCCGGAGCGCGGCGCTGACGGCGACCGCCATCGACCTCGTGGCTGCATGGCTGGACTGGAATCAGGGTGATTTCCACATCCGGCTGCGCGTCGCGGCGTTGGTGACGGCGCTGGCGCTGGTTCCGTGCGCGCTGGCCTTCCTCGCCGTGATCGGGGAGCAGCTCCGCCGTCCGATGGCGAGCCGCGGGCCGGTCAGGACCATCGATACGATCCGCCTGCCGCTGATCGTGCCGCGCGGCTATGTCGGCGCGGCGGTGCTCGGCGGGATCGGGACGCTGGCCGCGATGGGCGAGGGATTCGGCCTCTACATCTTCCTCGCCGGGATCGCGCTGATCGCGCTGGCGCTGTCGCAGGCGAGGCCCCGGCCAGCGCGCCGATAGGGCACTTTCACGAATAAGCGGCGTTACCCTTCCGTTATGACGGCGAAGGGAACTGCATGAAAACGCTGCGATTTGCGATCACCACCGGGCTCGGATTGCTGCTGGCGGGCAGCGCGCAGGCGGCCGCGCCGTCCCCCGCCGCCGGGCCGGACCCCAAGGTGATGCAGGTGCAGGTCGTGCTCGATCATCTCGGCTTCTCGCCGGGGGTGGTGGATGGCAGGCAGGGGGCCTCGCTCAAGCGCGCGCTCGCGGGATTCCAGAAGGCGAACGGCCTGCCGGCTTCCGGCGAGATGGACCCGCGCACCGCCGCGGCGCTCGGCAGATATGGCGCGACGCCCCCGGTCGCCGAGGTGACGCTGGGCGCCGCCGACCTCGCCGGTCCCTTCGTCGGCCCGATCCCCAAGCGCGAGAACGAGCAGGCAAAGCTGCCTTCGCTGGGCTATTCCAATCCGGTGGAAATGCTGGCCGAGCGCTATCACACCACGCCCGCCACGCTGATCGCGCTCAACTCCCCCGACACGCCGATGAAGGCGGGCACGAAGATCAAGGTGCCCAATGTCGCGACGGCGGGGCGTGCCTATCCGGCGGAGCTGCCGGACGGCTACAAGCAGACGCTGGCCGGGCTGAACGTCGATTCCAGCCAGCCGCAGGCGGATCATCTGGTCGTGGACAAGTCCGACAGGACGCTCTCCGCTTATGATGCGGCGGGCAAGCTGATCGCCCAGTTCCCGGTGACGACGGGCAGCCGCCACGATCCGCTGCCGATCGGGCGCTGGAAGGTGCAGGGCGCGTCCTACAATCCGGAATTCCACTATAATCCCAGGCTGTTCTGGGATGCCCGCAAGGGCGACCGGAAGGCTACGCTGCCGCCCGGTCCAAACGGACCGGTGGGCGTCGTATGGCTCGATCTTTCCAGGGCGCATTATGGCATCCACGGCACACCGGAGCCTCAGAATATCGGGCGGACGGAGAGTCACGGCTGCATCCGCCTCAGCAATTGGGATGCCGCGCGTCTTTCCCTGATGGTCAAGCCGGGAACTCCGGCTATCTTCCAGCCATGAATCGCTTGGGCGTCGGCATCGCGTTGCTTCTGGTGATCGTTCTGGTCGCCTTCGCTACCATGGTCCATGTCACGGGTCCGGGCTGGACCGGCCGTGCCGTGGAGGGCGGAACAGGGCCGGATGTCGCCCGCGCGCCCGCGCCGGTCGCCGCCTCGATGGTGACGCCGGTGCAGGGCGCCGAGCTTCGCGACAACTGGAACGAGAAGCGCGGCCACGGCATGCGCGCGCATCAGGGCATCGACATCATGGCGCCCACCGGAACGCCCGTCCGCGCCGTGGCGGACGGGAAGATCGAGAAGCTGTTCGAGAGCCGGCGGGGCGGGCTCACCGTCTATGAGCGCTCGGCGGATGGCGGCGTCGTCTATTATTACGCGCATCTCGATGCCTATGCGCCGGGGCTGGCCGAGGGGCAGGCGATCCGTGCCGGCCAGGCGATCGCGACCGTGGGCTCCACCGGGGATGCCGATCCGGGCGCGCCGCATCTCCATTTCGAGGTCCACCGCATGGCGGCGGGCGAGGGGTGGTGGCAGGGCCGGGCGGTGAACCCCTATCCGCTGCTGAAAGCGGTGCGAGGCTAGGATGCTGGAAGGCGGCTGCCTCTGCGGCTTCGTCCGCTACCGCCTGAGCAGCCTGCCGATGTTCGTGAATGGCTGCCATTGCCGCATGTGTCAGAAGGCGAGCGGATCAGCCTTCGCGATCAACGCGATGATCGAGGCCGACCGCGTGGAGATGATCGGCGAGGGCGCGCCGGAGACCGTCCACCCGCCCGAGAATCTCCCGTCCGGACAGACCGGCGCGCGCTGCCCGCGCTGCGGGACGGCGCTCTGGGGGCATCACCGGATGTTCGGCGACGGCATCCGCTTCGTCTATGTCGGCACGCTCGACGAGGGCGAGAGGCTCGCGCCCGACGCGCATTTCTTCACGCGGAGCAAGCATCCGTGGATCGTCCTGCCCGAGGGCGTGCCCGCCTATGAGACGCTGCCGCCCGACGGCGATGGGGAGCTGTGGACCGCCGAAGTGAAGGCGCGGCTCGCGGCGGTCAGGGGCAGTTAAGGCGCCTCTCTTGCCGGAAAGCTCCGCTCCGGCTAAAGCGCGCGCCTGCTCTTTCCCACTCTCAGGCTTCAGGTGTCGCAATGAAGATCAGCGGCGTGGACATTCGTCCCGGTAACATCATCGAATATGAAGGCGGCATCTGGCGCGCCGTGAAGATCCAGCACACCCAGCCCGGCAAGGGTGGTGCGTATATGCAGGTCGAGATGAAGAACCTGCGCGACGGCCGCAAGAACAACGTCCGCTTCCGCTCGGCCGAGACGGTGGAGCGCGTGCGCCTCGACACCAAGGACTTCCAGTTCCTGTTCGCGGACGGCGAAACGCTGACCTTCATGGACAAGGAAACCTACGACCAGATCACGCTCCCGCGTGACCTGCTCGGCGATGCGGCGGCCTTCCTTCAGGACGGCATGGACGTCGTGATGGAACTCTACGAAGAAGAACCGATCAACGTGCAGCTTCCCGATACGGTGGAAGCCACGATCGTCGAGGCTGACGCGGTGGTGAAGGGCCAGACGGCTTCCTCCTCCTACAAGCCGGCGCTGCTCGACAACGGCGTGCGCGTGATGGTGCCGCCGCACATCTCGTCGGGCACGAAGATCGTCGTCGACGTCTATAGCCAGGAATATGTCCGCCGCGCGGACTGACCTGCTCTGACCCCTCCTCCGTGACGGGGGAGGGGCTGGGGCGGGTGATGTGAGCCTGCCCTTCGCCGTCGCGCCTGGGGGAGGGCCGACGTGATCCACCCCCGGCCCCTCCCGACACGGGAGGGGGGAGAAGAACCATGGTTGCCCATTCCGGCCTCATCACCGTCATGCAGAAGGCCGCCCGCAAGGCGGCTCCCAAGCTCCGCCGCGATTTCGGTGAGGTCGACGCGCTTCAGGTCTCCCGCAAGGGCCCGGCCGATTTCGTGTCCGCCGCCGACAAGGCCGCCGAGCGCACGATCTTCGAGGAATTGAAGCACGCCCGCCCCGACTGGGGTTTCCTGATGGAAGAGGGCGGCGAGATCGAGGGTGATCCCTCCAAGCCGCGCTGGGTGGTCGATCCGCTCGACGGCACCAGCAACTTCCTCCACGGCCTGCCGCACTTCGCCATCTCGATCGCGGTGGAAGAGCCGCGCCCGAACGGCACGCGCGAAGTGACCACCGCGCTCGTCTACCAGCCGCTGACCGACGAGAGCTTCTGGGCCGAAAAGGGCCGGGGGGCGTGGCTGCACGACCGTCGCCTGCGCGTCTCGGCGCGCCGCGACATCTCCGAGGCGCTGCTGGCGACCGGCATGCCCTTCGCCGGCCATGGCGATTTCGACGTGTGGAGCCGCATCTTCCGCACCGTCGGCCCGGAGGTCGCGGGTGTGCGTCGTTTCGGTTCCGCCGCGCTGGATCTCGCCTGGGTGGCGGCCGGCCGATTCGACGGCTTCTGGGAAACGCATCTGAGCCGCTGGGACGTTGCGGCCGGCGAGCTGCTCGTGCGCGAGGCCGGCGGCTTCGTCACCGACTATCGCGGCGGCGACCAGATGCAGGAGCGCAAGCAGTGGCTCGCCTCCAACGATTCCCTGCATCCGCGCCTTCTCAAGCTCGTTGCGGCGGCGCTTCGCTGATCTTTTCGGGCGGTCATCCCCGCCTCCACGGGGGTGACCCGGCCTCATAGGCCAACCCCTTCTTATTGCGATTCATTCTCATGGCCTCGACCTGTTGCCTCGCGGGTGCAGCAGGCCTAGAGACGCCCCCAAGAAGTCGCGCCTTCGGGCGCGCCCGTTTGCGGAGAAAGCCATGGCGTCCGTCGCCGCCCAATATCTCCCGATCCTGCTGTTCCTGGGTGTGGCCCTGTTGCTGTCGACCGCCTTCGTGGTGCTGCCGATGGTCGTGTCGCGCCTGACCGGATCGCACAAGCCGACCACCGATAAGCTCGCTGAGTATGAATGCGGCTTCCCGGCCTTTGAAGATAGCCGCGCGCAGTTCGACGTGCGTTTCTATCTGGTCGCCATTCTCTTCATCGTCTTCGATCTCGAAGCCGCCTTCCTTTATCCGTGGGCGGTGTCGCTCAAGGAGATCGGCTGGACCGGCTGGTTCGCGATGATGGGTTTCCTTGCCGAACTGATCCTCGGCTTTGCTTACGCCTGGAAGAAGGGGGCGCTGGAATGGGAGTAGAAGTCGCCCGCGATGTGAAGGCGCCGTTCGCGCCGGAGCATACGCCCCCAAACAAGGCCTTCTTCGACGATCTGTCGGCGGAAGTGCAGGACAAGGGCTTCCTAGTCACCTCGACCGAGGAGCTGTTCCAGTGGGCCCGCACCGGCTCGCTCTGGTGGATGACCTTCGGCCTCGCGTGCTGCGCGGTCGAGATGATCCATGTGAACATGCCGCGTTACGACCTTGAGAGGTTTGGCGCCGCGCCCCGCGCGTCCCCGCGTCAGTCGGACGTGATGATCGTGGCCGGCACGCTCTGCAACAAGATGGCCCCGGCGCTCCGCAAGGTCTACGACCAGATGTCGGAGCCGAAGTACGTCATCTCGATGGGCTCGTGCGCCAACGGCGGCGGCTATTATCACTACAGCTACTCGGTGGTGCGCGGGTGTGACCGGATCGTTCCGGTCGACATCTACGTGCCCGGCTGCCCGCCGACCGCCGAGGCGCTGCTCTACGGCATCATGCAGTTGCAGCGGAAGATCCGCCGCGTCGGCACGATCGAGCGCTGAGGCAGTTTGATGAACTATCCGAAGTTCAGCTCCAACGAGGGCGTGATCGAGAAGGCGAAGGCCGCTCTCGGTGATGCCCTCATCGAGGCTGTCGAGAAGGTCGGCGAGATCCAGCTCCACGTTCGCCGCGAGGCGACCGTGGACGCGCTGCGCACACTGCGCGACACGCCGGGCCTTGAGTATCAGCAGCTCATGGAAATCGCCGGCGTCGATTATCCGGATCGCGGCGAGGAGCGGTTCGAGGCGGTGTATTGCCTCCTCTCGCTCACCCGGAACCATCGCCTGCATGTTCATGTCCGCACCGATGCGGTGAAGGCCATTCCGTCCGCGACCGTGCTGTGGCCGGTCGCCGGCTGGCTTGAGCGCGAAGTGTACGACATGTATGGTGTGCTGTTCGACGGCAACCCGGACCTGCGCCGCATCCTCACCGACTACGGCTTCCGCGGCCATCCGCTGCGCAAGGACTTCCCGATGACCGGCTATGTCGAGCTGCGTTATTCGGAAGAGGCCAAGCGCGTGGTCTACGAGCCGGTGCAGCTCGCGCAGGATTTCCGTTCGTTCGATTTCCTCTCGCCGTGGGAAGGCGCTGCCTATCAGCTCCCCGGTGACGAGAAGGCTCCGCAGGCCCCCGGCGCGCCCACGCCCGCCAAGGCCGATGAGGTGAAGCGCTGATGGCCGACCTCCACGAAATCCAGGACGCGAAGATCGCGGCCGACATGCTCTATTCGAGCGACGACAAGCCGTCCGTCGGCGACGTCGAGATCAAGAACTACACTATCAACTTCGGCCCCCAGCATCCGGCGGCGCACGGCGTGCTCCGTCTCGTGATGGAGCTGGACGGCGAGATCGTCGAGCGCGTCGATCCGCACGTCGGCCTGCTGCATCGCGGCACCGAGAAGCTGATGGAGGCGCGCACCTATCTCCAGAACGTGCCCTATCTGGACCGTCTGGACTATTGCTCGCCGCTCAACATGGAGCACAGCTATGTGCTCGCGGTCGAGAAGCTGCTCGGCATCGAGGTGCCGCTGCGCGCGCAGTATCTGCGCGTGCTGTTCGCCGAGCTGAGCCGCATCTCGAACCACATGATGAACCTCGGCTCGCACATCATGGACGTCGGCGCGATGACGCCGAACCTGTGGCTGTTCGAGATCCGCGAGGACACCTACGGCTTCTTCGAGCGCGCGTCGGGCGCCCGTATGCACATGGCCTATTTCCGGCCGGGCGGCGTGCATCAGGACGTGCCGCTGAAGCTGCTCTCCGACATTGGCGACTGGGTCGACGGCCGTCTCGACGAGCTGTTCACCGACACCATGTCGTTGATCGCGGACAACCGCATCTTCAAGCAGCGCAACGTCGACATCGGCACGGTGAGCCGCGAGGACGCGATCGCGTGGGGCTTCTCCGGCCCGATGCTCCGCGCCGCCGGCGTGCCGTGGGACATCCGCAAGTCGCAGCCCTATGAGGTCTATGACCGCATGGACTTCGACATTCCGGTCGGCACCCGTGGCGATTGCTATGATCGCTTCATGGTGCGCGTGCAGGAGGTCCGCCAGTCGGCGCGGATCATCAAGCAGTGCCTCGCGCAGATGCCCGACGGCCCGATCGCGTCGACCGACCGCAAGGTGGCTCCGCCGCTGCGTGGCGAGATGAAGCGCTCGATGGAAGCGCTCATTCACCACTTCAAGCTCTACACCGAGGGCTTCCATGTCCCGGCGGGCGAAGTCTATGTCGCGACCGAGAGTCCCAAGGGCGAATTCGGCGTCTATCTCGTCTCGGACGGCACCAACAAGCCGTACCGCGTGAAGCTGCGCCCCACGGCGTTCAGCCACCTGCAGGCGATGGACTTCATGATGAAGGGCCACATGCTGGCCGACACGACGGCGATCCTCTCCGCGATCGACGTCGTCTTTGGTGAATGTGACCGATAATGGCTGACGCTGTTCATATCCCCGATGAGGCCGAGACGCGCGCGCGTTGGGGCGGCTTCACCTGGAATGCCGAAAATGCCGAGAAGGCGAAGCAGATCCTCGCCCGCTACCCCAAGGGTCGCGAGCAGTCGGCTTCGATCCCCTTCCTCGATCTGGCCCAGCGCCAGGTCGGCGAGGAAACGAACACGCAGGGCTGGCTTCCGGTCCCGGTGATCGAGTTCGTCGCGCGCGAGATCGGCGTGCACTACATGCGCGTGTACGAGGTCGCGACCTTCTACACGATGTTCAACATGGCGCCGGTCGGCCGTTTCCACGTGCAGGTGTGCGGCACGACGCCGTGCATGTTGCGCGGATCGGACGACGTGCTGGCGGCGTGCAAGAACAAGGGCCTCGTCAAGGGCAAGACCACGCCCGACGGCCTGTTCACGCTGACCGAGGTCGAGTGCCTCGGCGCCTGCTCGAACGCGCCGATGGTGCAGATCAACGACGATAACTTCGAGGATCTCACCTACGACACGACCATCGCGCTGCTGGAAGCGCTGGCCGAGGGCAAGCCGGTGAAGATCGGCCCGCAGATCGATCGTCAGGTGAGCGCGCCGGAAGGCGGCCCGACGACGCTTGTCGAGATGGTGACGGAAAATCATGATTATCGGGATCGCTGGTGATGCTTGAGGATAAGGATCGCATCTTCACGAACCTGTACGGCTTTCAGGACTGGCGTCTTGATGCCGCGATGAAGCGTGGCGACTGGGATAATACCAAGGCGCTGATGCAGATCGCGCAGGATGACATCATCCAGACGATCAAGGACTCGGGTCTGCGCGGTCGCGGCGGCGCGGGCTTCCCGACCGGCATGAAGTGGAGCTTCATGCCCAAGGAACCCAAGCCCGGTAAGCCGAACTTCCTCGTCATCAACGCCGACGAGTCCGAGCCCGGTTCGTGCAAGGACCGCGAGATCATCCGCCACGATCCGCACAAGCTGATCGAAGGCGCGCTGATCGCCGGCTTCGCGATGCGGGCGCGTGCGGCGTACATCTACATCCGCGGCGAATATATCATCGAGGCGAAGGTTCTCTTCGCGGCGGTGGAAGAGGCCTATGACAAGGGCCTGATCGGCAAGAACGCCTGCGGTTCGGGCTATGACTTCGACGTCTTCGTGCATCGCGGCGCGGGCGCCTACATCTGCGGCGAAGAGACCGCGATGCTGGAGAGCCTCGAAGGCAAGAAGGGCCAGCCCCGCCTGAAGCCGCCGTTCCCGGCCGGCGCGGGCCTCTATGGCTGCCCGACGACCGTGAACAACGTCGAGTCGATCGCGGTTGCGCCGACCATCCTGCGCCGTGGCGCGGCGTGGTTCTCGTCCTTCGGGCGCGAGAACAACAAGGGCACCAAGCTCTTCCAGATCAGCGGCCATGTGAACAAGCCGTGCGTGGTCGAGGAGGCGATGAGCATCCCCTTCCGCGAGCTGATCGAGAAGCATTGCGGCGGCATCCGTGGCGGCTGGGATAACCTGCTCGCCGTGATCCCGGGTGGTTCGTCGGTGCCGCTGGTGCCGGCCGCCGAGATCATGGACGCGCCGATGGACTTCGACGGCCTCCGCGCGCTGGGCTCGGGCCTCGGCACGGCGGCCGTGATCGTCATGGACAAGTCCACCGACATCGTCCGCGCGATCAGCCGGATCAGCTACTTCTACAAGCATGAGAGCTGCGGCCAGTGCACGCCGTGTCGCGAGGGCACGGGCTGGATGTGGCGCGTCATGGAGCGTCTGCGCGAAGGCAATGCCGACGTCTCCGAGATCGACATGCTCCAGGAAGTGACCAAGCAGGTCGAAGGCCACACCATCTGCGCGCTCGGCGACGCGGCGGCGTGGCCGATCCAGGGCCTGATCCGTCACTTCCGCCCCGAACTCGAGCGCCGCATCGCCGCCAAGCGTGGCGAGGCTCCCGTTGCGGTGGCGGCGGAATGATTAGGGCGATCGAAAAGGATCACGAGTGCGTGCGCCGTTCGGGAGAGCGGGTTCGCGTTCGTTTGGCGGCTTATAGGAAGAATGGCCAATACAAGGTTTCGAAGGGGCCGAACGTCGTATCTGCGGAGGTTTCGTGCTCCTCCCTTGAGGAGGTCCATCAATACGCGAACAAGGGCTACATGATCCAAATGCAAAGCGAGATCATGGAGTTTGATGGAAAACGACGCCGTGTGAATGGGCTTTACAGCTCTGACGGCATTGAGGTGGTCCAGTAATGCCCAAGCTCACAGTCGATGGGATCGAAGTCGAAGTCCCCGCCGGTGCCACCGTGCTCCAGGCGGCGGAGGCTGCCGGCAAGGAAATCCCGCGCTTCTGCTACCATGAGCGCCTGTCGATCGCCGGCAATTGCCGCATGTGCCTCGTCGAGGTGAAGCCGGGGCCGCCCAAGCCCCAGGCTTCGTGCGCGCTGCCCGCCGCCGACGGCCAGGAAGTCCGCACCGACAGCGCGATGGTCAAGAAGGCCCGCGAAGGCGTGATGGAGTTCCTGCTCATCAATCACCCGCTCGATTGCCCGATCTGCGATCAGGGCGGCGAGTGCGACCTGCAGGACCAGTCGGTCGCCTATGGCAAGGGCCATAGCCGCTTCGACGAGAACAAGCGGGCGGTGACGGAAAAGTACATGGGTCCGATCGTCAAGACGGTCATGACCCGCTGCATCCAGTGCACGCGCTGCGTGCGCTTCGCCGAGGAAGTCGCCGGCGTCGAGGAAATCGGCGCGATCTATCGCGGCGAGAACATGCAGATCACCTCCTATCTGGAGAAGGCGGTCACGTCGGAGCTTTCGGGCAACGTCGTCGATCTCTGCCCGGTCGGCGCGCTCACCTCGAAGCCCTATGCGTTCGAGGCGCGTCCGTGGGAGCTGAAGAAGACCCCGGGCATCGACGTGATGGACGCGGTCGGCACCAACGTGCGTCTCGATGCGCGCGGCCGCCAAGTGCTGCGCTCGCTGCCGCGCATCAACGAGGACGTGAACGAGGAGTGGGCGTCGGACAAGACGCGCCATGCCGTCGACGGCCTCGTCCGCAACCGTCTCGACAAGCCCTATGTCCGCGTCGACGGCAAGCTGAAGGCAGCGACCTGGGAAGAGGCGTTCGCCGCCATCGCCAACGCGATGCGGGGCGTCAGCGGCAACCAGATTGCGGGCCTCGCCGGCGATCTCGCCGAGGTCGAGAGCGTCTATGCGCTGAAGGCACTGCTCAAGGCCTATGGCTCGTCGCTGCATGAAGCGCGCGTTGATGGTGCGCTGTATGACGTCGCCAACCCGGCGTCCTATCGCTTCAACCCGACCATCGCGGGCGTCGAGAACGCCAAGGCGATCCTGCTCGTGGGCACCAACCCGCGCTGGGAAGCGCCGCTGGTCAACACCCGCATCCGCAAGGCGATCAAGAAGGGCGCGAAGGTTTACGCCGTCGGCCCCGAAGTCGATCTTACCTATCCGGTTCAGTGGCTTGGCGCCGATATCTCGGCTCTGAACGAGCTGCCGGAAGCGCTGACCAAGGCGGAAGACGTGCTCGTCATCGCCGGCATGGGTGCGTGCCTGATCGAAGGCGGCTATGCGGCCGCCCGCCAGACCGCCGCGGCGCTCGGTGCGGGCTTCGGCCTGCTCCACACGGCTGCCGGCCGCGTGGGTGCGCTGGACGTCGGCTTCACCGTCGAGGGCGGTTTCGCCGCCGTCGTGGAAGCGGCGCCCAAGGTGATCTTCTCGCTCGGTGTCGACGAGGCGGAGCTTGCCGGTTTCTTCGGCGGCGCGTTCAAGGTCTACATCGGCACGCATGGCGATCGCGGCGCGCACAGCGCCGACGTGATCCTGCCGGGCGCGACCTATGTCGAGAAGCCGGGCACCTGGGTGAACATGGAAGGCCGCGTGCAGCGGGCCGAGCGGGCGGTGTTCCCGGTCGGCGACGCGCGCGAGGACTGGACCATCCTGCGCGCGCTCTCGGCCGTGCTGGGCAAGACGCTGCCGTTCGACAGCCTCGCGCAGCTCCGCTCGAAGATCGCGGCGGATCATCCGTCGCTGGCGGAGGAGGGGATCCACCTCGCCGGCGCGCTCGATCCGGCGCCGAAGGGTGGTGACGTCTCCGGTACGATCGTCTATCCGATCGCCGACTTCTACCTGACCAACCCGATTGCCCGCTCGTCGCCCACCATGCAGCGCTGCTCCGCCGAGCTGATCCATGGCGAGAGCTTCGCGGAGGCCGCAGAATGATCTCCTGGTTTACCGGCGTCGTGCCCTATGGCTGGGCCTATTTCATCGCCACGATCATCGACATTCTGGTGATCGCGCTGCCGGTGATGCTGGCCGTCGCCATGATCATCTATGCCGACCGTAAGATCTGGGCGGCGATGGCGCTGCGTCGCGGCCCGAACGTGGTCGGCCCCTTCGGCCTGCTCCAGTCCTTCGCGGACGGCCTGAAGGTCTTCCTTCAGGAAACGATCATCCCGTCGGCTGCGAACCGCACCCTGTTCCTCGTGGCGCCGGTGATCACCTTCACCGTCGCGCTGATCGCCTGGGCAGTGATCCCGTTCAGCTCCTTCTCGGTGCTGGCGAACATCAATGTCGGCCTGCTCTACATTCTCGCGGCCTCGTCGCTGGGCGTGTATGGCGTGATCCTCGCGGGTTGGGCGTCGAACTCCAAATATCCCTTCTATTCGGCGATCCGCGCCGCCGCTCAGATGGTGAGCTACGAAGTCGCCATCGGCTTCGTGCTGATCTCGGTGGTGATGTGGGCCGGCAGCTTCAACATGCAGACCATCGTGTTGGCGCAGAAGGGCACCATCCTCGGTATCATCAATGCCAACGGCTTCAACCCGCTGCTCTTCCCGATGGCGGTGGTGTTCCTGATCTCGTCCATGGCCGAGACCAGCCGCACCCCGTTCGACCTGACCGAGGCGGAGAGCGAGCTCGTCGCCGGCTACCAGACCGAATATTCGTCGATGAGCTTCGCGCTCTACTGGCTCGGCGAATATGCCAACGTCATCCTGATGTGCGCGCTCAACGCGACTTTGTTCTGGGGTGGTTGGCTGCCGCCGCTCGACCTGCCGTTCCTCTATCACATTCCGGGGACGACGATCGGGCTGGGCCTGTTCTGGATCCTGCTGAAGATGGCCGTGTTCTTCTTCATCTTCTCGTGGGTGAAGGCGACGTTGCCCCGCTATCGTTACGATCAGCTGATGCGTCTGGGCTGGAAGATCTTCCTGCCGCTGTCGCTGCTGTTCGTCTTCCTCGTCTCCGGGTGGCTGATGCTCACCCGCTTCCACCCGATCGGAGCCTGATGCGATGAGCGTCGCGCACTTCGTCAAATCGTTCACGCTCTGGGAGATCGTGAAGGGCCATGCCCTCACCTTGAAGTATTTCTTCAAGCCCAAGGCGACGATCAACTACCCGTTCGAGAAGAACCCGCTGTCGCCCCGCTTCCGCGGCGAACATGCGCTGCGCCGCTACCCCAACGGGGAAGAGCGCTGCATCGCGTGCAAGCTGTGCGAGGCGGTGTGCCCGGCGCAGGCCATCACCATCGAGGCCGAACCGCGTGACGACGGCAGCCGCCGCACCACGCGCTACGACATCGACATGACCAAGTGCATCTTCTGCGGCTTCTGCCAGGAAGCCTGCCCGGTCGATGCGGTGGTCGAGGGGCCGAATTTCGAATATTCCACCGAGACCCGCGAGGAGCTGATCTATGACAAGGCCAAGCTGCTCGACAACGGGGACCGCTGGGAACGGGCGATCGCGGCGAACCTTGCCGCTGACGCGCCGTACCGTTAATCGCTCGCAACGAATCTGACAGGGGCTCGCACAGCGCCGTGATCCAGACGATCGCCTTTTATCTGTTCGCCGTCATGGTGATCGCCTCCGCGGCGCTCACCATCACCGCGCGCAATCCCGTGCACTCCGTGCTCTGGCTCATCCTCGCCTTCTTCAACGCGGCGGGGCTGATGCTGCTCGTCGGCGCCGAGTTCATCGCGATGCTTCTCATCATCGTGTATGTCGGCGCGGTCGCCGTGCTGTTCCTGTTCGTCGTGATGATGCTCGACATCGATTTCGCCGAACTGCGGGCGGGCCTTTCCAAATATCTGCCCTTCGGGGTCGCCATCGCGGCGGCGCTGCTGGCCGAGATCGTGATCGCCGCGGGCGTCTGGGAGGCTGGCCCCGTCCAGCTCGCCGGCCGTACCGCCGTCGCGCCGGCGCCGGATCAGGTGCCCAATATCGAGGCGCTCGGCGCGCTGCTCTACACGCGCTATCTGTTCGTGTTCGAGGGTGCCGGCCTGGTGCTGCTGGTCGCGATGATCGGCGCGATCGTGCTGACCCACCGTGCGCGCGGCGGCGTCCGTCGCCAGAACATCATGCGCCAGTCCATGCGCCGGGCGGAAGATGCCACCCGCATGACCAACCCGACTGTCGGCCAGGGAGTCGAGCTGTGATCGGTCTCCAGCATTATCTCGTCGTTTCGGCGACCCTCTTCGTCATGGGCGTGCTCGGCATCTTCCTCAACCGGAAGAATGTCATCATCCTCCTGATGGCGATCGAGCTGATCCTGCTCAGCGTGAACATCAATCTGGTGGCCTTCTCGGCCTTCCTGCACGACCTGGTCGGCCAGATCTTCGCGATGTTCGTGCTGACGGTCGCGGCGGGCGAGGCGGCCATCGGGCTTGCCATCCTCGTGATCTATTTCCGTGGCCGCGGCACCATCGCGGTCGATGACATCAATCGGATGAAGGGCTGAACCGGCCGTGATCCAGCTCCTGGTATTCCTGCCGCTGTTCGCGGCGGCGGTCGCCGGCCTCGGCAACCGCATGATCGGCAACACGGCGGCGAAGCTCGTCACGACGGGCGCGCTGTTCGCGTCCTGCGCGATCGCGTGGCCGATCTTCATCGGTTTCCTGACTGGCGCGAACCACGCCTATGTCGCTCCGGTGCTCACCTTCATCCACTCGGGCGACCTTCAGGTCGACTGGGCGCTGCGCGTCGACTCGCTCACCGCCGTGATGCTGGTGGTGGTGACCAGCGTTTCCGCGCTCGTTCACCTCTATAGCTGGGGCTATATGGGCGAGGACCCGGACCAGCCGCGCTTCTTCTCGTACCTGTCGCTCTTCACCTTCGCGATGCTCATGCTCGTGACGGCGGACAGCCTGGTGCAGATGTTCTTCGGCTGGGAAGGCGTGGGCCTCGCGTCCTATCTGCTCATCGGCTTCTGGTATCAGAAGCCGTCGGCGGGTGCGGCCGCGATCAAGGCGTTCGTCGTCAACCGCGTGGGTGACTTCGGCTTCTCGCTCGGCATCTTCGGCACCTTCCTGGTGTTCGGGACGACCTCGATCCCGGCGATCCTCCATGCCGCTCCGGGCATGGCGGGTTCGACCATCGGCTTCCTCGGCTATCGCGCCGACACGATGACGCTGCTCTGCCTGCTGCTGTTCATCGGCGCGATGGGCAAGTCGGCGCAGCTCGGCCTGCACACCTGGCTGCCGGACGCGATGGAAGGCCCGACGCCGGTGTCCGCGCTCATCCACGCCGCCACCATGGTGACGGCGGGCGTGTTCATGGTGTGCCGCCTGTCGCCGATGTTCGAGACGAGCCATGTCGCGCTCGAGGTCGTCACCGTGATCGGCGCGCTGACCTGCTTCTTCGCCGCGACCGTCGGCACGACGCAGACCGACATCAAGCGCGTGATCGCCTATTCGACCTGCTCGCAGCTCGGCTACATGTTCTTCGCGGCTGGTTCGGGCGCGTTCGGCGCGGCGATGTTCCACCTCTTCACGCACGCTTTCTTCAAGGCGCTGCTGTTCCTCTCGGCGGGCTCGGTGATCCACTCGATGCACCACGAGCAGGACATGCGCTTCTATGGCGGCCTCAGGAAGCACATCCCGCTAACCTTCTGGGTGATGATCGCGGGCACGCTCGCCATCACCGGCGTCGGCATTGCGGGGGTGTTCGGTTTCGCGGGCTTCTACTCGAAGGACGCGATCATCGAGGCGGCTTATGCCACCGGCACGCAGGTGGGCGGCTTCGCCTGGTTCATGGGCGTGTTCGCGGCGGGCCTGACGAGCTTCTACTCGTGGCGCCTGATCTTCCTCACCTTCTTCGGCGAACCGCGCTGGGCAGCTTCGGAGCATATCCAGCACGCGATGCACGATCATGGGCATGGTCATGACGATCACGGCCACGACGATCATCATGCGCCGGATGAGACGGCCGGCCATGAGCCGCGCCCGGAAGGTCGCTCGATCAACGAGATCGCGCACGGTACGCTCGGCTATCATCCGCACGGCGCGCCGTGGGTGATGACGCTGCCGCTGGTGGTGCTGGCGATCGGCGCGGTATTCGCGGGCTTCGCCTTCGCGCACTATTTCCTGGAAGCGGAGTTCTGGCAGGGCGCGGTCGCTTACTCGGCCGAACTGCATGAGAAGGCGGAGCATCTGCCGACGCTGCTTGGCCTCGCGCCGACGATCGTGATGATCATCGGTCTGGCGATCGCCTACTGGGGTTATATCGTCGACACGACGATCCCGGATCGCTTTGCCAGGACTTTCCGTGGGCTTTACGTCTTCCTGCTCAAGAAGTGGTATTTCGACGAGCTGTACGACTTCCTGTTCGTGCGCCCGGCCTTCGCCATCGGCCGCTTCCTCTGGAAGCAGGGCGACGAGGGCACGATCGATCGCTTCGGCCCGGACGGCATCTCGAAGCTCATGGTCGTCGGCAACCGCTTCATGGCGCGCGCGCAGTCCGGCTATGTCTACAGCTATGCGCTGGTGATGCTGCTGGGCCTCGCCGGGATCGCCACCTGGGCGGTGACGCGATGAGCGCCGCTTCCTTCTCCGCACGTCCGGCGCTGGCCGGGATCGAGTTCAACCGCCGGACCTGGGTCCCGGCTTCCGCCGGGGAACGATAACACAATGAATCAGCTCGGTTTCCCAATCCTGTCGATCATGCTGGCGGTGCCGCTCGTTGCGGCGCTCTGGTGCCTGTTCGCGCCCGGCGAGGGCGAGGCCAAGGCGCGGAGCGCCCGCGTTACCGCGCTGGCCGCGAGCCTCATCGAGCTTGGCCTCGGCATTGCGCTGTGGGCCAATTATGAGATCGGTGGCGCGCGCTGGCAGTTCATTGAGCGGGCGGACATCTTCGGCCGCTTCTCCTGGGCGCTTGGCATCGACGGCATCGCGCTGATGCTGATCATGCTCACCGTCTTCCTGGTTCCGCTCTGCATTCTCGCCTCGTGGACCTCGATCACGAAGCGCGTGCCCGAATATATGGCCGTGTTCCTCCTCACCGAGCTGCTGATGCTCGGCGTGTTCGTGGCGCAGGATCTGTTCCTGTTCTACATCATGTTCGAGGGCGGCCTGATCCCGATGTACATGATCATCGGCATCTGGGGCGGCGCGCGTCGGATCTACGCGAGCTACAAATTCTTCCTCTACACGCTGCTCGGCTCGGTGCTGATGCTGATCGCCATGCTCTACATGGCGCAGACGGCGGGCACGACCTTCATCCCATCGCTGATGGCGTTCAACTTCTCGTCGCAGGCGCAGCTCTGGCTGTTCCTCGCCTTCTTCGCCTCCTTCGCGGTCAAGATGCCGATGTGGCCGGTCCACACCTGGCTTCCCGACGCGCACGTCGAGGCGCCGACGGCGGGTTCGGTCATCCTGGCCGGCGTGATGCTGAAGCTCGCGGGCTATGGCTTCATCCGCTTCTCGCTGCCGATGTTCCCGGAGGCGTCGGCCCATTACATGTGGCTGATCTTCGCGCTGTCGATGATCGCGACCGTCTACACCTCGCTCGTCGCGCTGGTGCAGAAGGACATGAAGAAGCTGATCGCTTACTCGTCGGTCGCTCACATGGCACTTGTCACCTTCGGCCTGTTCGCCTTCAACCGGCAGGGCGTCGAGGGTGCGTTGATGGTGATGCTGGGCCATGGCCTCGTGTCGAGCGCGCTCTTCCTGTGCGTGGGTGTCGTCTATGACCGCCTGCACACCCGCGAGATCGCGCGTTACGGCGGCGTCGCCACCAACATGCCGGCTTACGCCACCTTCTTCCTGTTCTTCACCATGGCGTCGGTGGGCCTGCCGGGCCTCTCCAACTTCCCCGGCGAGTTCCTGTCGATGATGGGCACCTATGAGATCTCGTCCTGGGCGGCCTTCATCGCGGTGACGGGCATCATCACGGGCGCGGCCTACATGCTGTACCTCTACCGCCGCATCTGCTTCGGCCCGCAGACCAATGCGGACGCCGCCGCTATGCCTGATCTCGACAAGCGCGAGTGGCTGGTGCTGGCGCCGATCGCTGCCGCGGTGCTGTGGATGGGCGTCTATCCGGAGAGCTTCCTGGCGCCGATGCGTGCCGACGTGGGCGCCCTGCTGGAGCGTATCCACCCGGCCGCCCCGGCCAGCGACGCCGCCCTGACGGCGCCGCACGCCGCGCCTGCCGCTGCCGCCGTTGCCGGGGAGCGTTGAGATCATGAGCTATATCGAATCCTTCTCGCTCTCCCTCCCGGAGATCATTCTTTCCTTCGGCGCGATCGTGCTGATGCTGGCGGCCGCCTGGATGGGCGACAAGGCTTCCAAGGCGATCTGCTGGGTCAGCGTGCTGTTGCTGGCCGCCGCCGGCCTGGCGTTGCTCGGGCCGTCGGGCTCGGCGGGGCTGGGCTATGACGGCCTGTATGTCGCCGATCCTTTCGCAGCGTTCGCCAAGCTGCTGATCTATATCGGCGCGGCGGTCGCGATCCTTGTCGCGCCCGGCTTCTTCAACCGCGAAGGCGAGATGCGCGCCGAATATCCGGTGCTGATCCTGCTCTCGGCGGTCGGCATGGGCACGATGGTGTCGGCGGTCGACCTGCTGACGCTCTATGTCGGCCTCGAACTCCAGAGCCTTGCCGCCTACGTCCTCGCGAGCTTCCTGCGCCGCGACGACCGCTCGGCGGAAGCGGGCCTGAAGTATTTCGTGCTGGGCGCGCTCGCCTCGGGCGTCCTGCTCTACGGCATCTCGCTGCTCTACGGCTTCTCGGGCACCACCAGCTTCGTCGGCGTCGCCGCCGCGATGAAGGCGAGCATGGGTTCGGGCCTGCTGTTCGGCCTGGTGTTCCTGCTGGCCGGCCTTGCCTTCAAGATTTCGGCCGTGCCGTTCCACATGTGGACGCCGGACGTGTACGAAGGCTCGCCGACGCCGGTGACGGCCTTCTTCGCCTCGGCCCCGAAGGTCGCCGCGATGGCGCTGACCGTCCGCGTGGCGATCGAGGCGATGGGCCCGGCGACGGGGGAGTGGCGCCAGATCATCATCTTCTGCGCGCTGGCCTCCACCATCCTCGGTGCGGTGGGCGCGATCGGGCAGACCAACATCAAGCGCCTGCTGGCTTACTCGTCGATCAACAATGTCGGTTTTGCCCTGTTCGGGCTCGTCGCTGGCACCGCTTACGGCGCGTCGGCGGTGATGACCTACATGACGGTCTATATCGTGATGACGCTGGGCAGCCTGATCTGCGTTCTCCAGATGCGGACTGCCGACGGCACGCCGACCGAGCAGATCGCCGCGCTTTCGGGCCTGTCGCGCACGCGTCCGGCGCTGGCGGCGGCGTTCGCGGTCTTCATGTTCTCGCTGGCCGGCATTCCGCCGCTGTTCGGTTTCTGGCCGAAGTTCATGGTGTTCGACGCGCTGGTGCAGGTCGGCATGTGGCCGCTGGCCATGATCGGCATCGCGACCTCGGTGATCGGCGCTTTCTATTACCTCAAGATCGTCAAGACGATCTACTTCGATGAGCCGGCCGAGGCGTTCGCGCCGTCGCGCTCGACGATCGAGGGCGTGCTGATCGCGCTGGCGGCGCTGTTCGTCTCGCCGCTGGGCTACCTCGTGATCGGGCCGCTCGGCCGGATCACGCTGAACGCCGCGAACGCGCTGTTCTGATCCGTCTGACGCATCAGGGCCTCTTAGTGGACGGGGATCCGGTTTTCCTGGGCAACCAGGATGCCGGGTCCCCGTTGCTATATGGGGTAAGCCTATGACGATGCTCGATATCCGCACTGTGGCCGAGACGGCGTCGACCAACGACGACGTGGCGGCGCTTGCGCGGAGCGGGGCGGCCGAGGGGCTATGGTTGCGCGCCCGGCGCCAGACGGCAGGGCGCGGCCGGCAGGGAAGGGCGTGGGAGTCCCCCGAGGGCAATCTCTTCGCGAGCACGCTGGTGCGCGTCCGTTCCTGCGAATCGCCCGCGCCGACTCTCGCGCTGGTCGCGGCCGTGGCGCTGGCGGAGGCGGTCGAGGCCTATGGCGTCGACGCCATGCTCAAATGGCCGAACGACCTGCTCGTGGACGGCGCCAAGCTCTCCGGCATCCTGCTGGAACGCGCCGGCGACGCGGTGGTGATCGGCTTCGGCGTCAACCTGGCGCATCACCCGACCGGGCTCGACCGCGCGGCCACGAGCTTCCCGGCGCTGGTCGGCACCGCGCCCGATCCCGACCAGTTCGCCCATACGCTCGCCGAGGCCTTTGCGCGCTGGCTGGGCCGCTGGCGGGGCGAGGGGCTGGCTCCGGTGCGCGCCCGCTGGCTGGAGCGCGCCCACCCCGTCGGCAGCGCGCTGACCGCGCGGCTCCCTGACGGTAGCAGCCTCGACGGCCTGTTCGAGGGGCTGGACGAGGGCGGCGCGCTCAGGCTCCGCTTGGCGGACGGGGCGAGCCATGTCATTCACGCCGCCGATATCTTCCTGATCCGGGACTGAGCGCATGCTGCTTGCCATCGACGCCGGCAATACCAATATCGTCTTCGCGCTGGTGGCGCAGGACGGCGACGCGCCCGTGATCCGCACCCGCTGGCGCATCGCCACCGATCCGCGCCGCACCGCCGACGAATATGCCGTCTGGCTGCATCAACTCCTCGCGCTCGAAGGGCTCGAGCGCAGCATGGTGAGCGCGGTCATCATCTCCACCGTGGTGCCGCGCGCGCTCCACAATCTGGAGGTGCTGGCGACCAAATATTTCGGCGTGGAGCCTCTGATCGCCGGCCGCCCGCCGATGAGCTGGGGCATCACGCTCGACGTGCCCGAGCCGCACACGGTGGGCGCGGACCGGGCGGTCAACGCGATCGCCGCCCATGCCCTGCATCCCGGTGACAAGATCGTGATCGACTTCGGCACCGCGACCACGTTCGACGTCGTGGACTATTCGGGCGCCTACAAGGGCGGGATCATCGCGCCGGGCATCAACCTGTCGCTCGATGCGCTGGTGGCCGCCGCCGCCAAGCTGCCGCGTATCGCGATCGCGGCGCCCGAGAAGCCGGGCGTCATCGGACGCACCACCGAAGATCAGATGCTGATCGGCATCTACTGGGGCTATATCGCCATGATCGAGGGACTGGTTGCGCGCATGCGGGCGGAGATCGGCCGGCCCGTGAAGGTGGTGACCACCGGTGGGCTGGCCTCGCTATTCGACAAGCATACATCGGTGTTCGATGCCATCGAACCCGATCTCACCATTACCGGCCTGGCGATGATGCATCGCCGTTTGCCGCGGACTTAAGGATTATTGATGACCAAACCCGGCGACGAGCTCCTGTTCCTGGCCCTTGGCGGCTCGGGGGAGATCGGCATGAACGTCAATCTCTATGGCTGCCGCGGCAAGTGGCTGATGGCCGATCTCGGCCTCAGCTTCGCGGACCCGGCCTATCCCGGCATCGATGTGGTGCTGCCCGATCTCGCCTTTATCGAGGAGTGGCAGGAGGACCTGCTCGGCCTCGTCGTGACGCACGGGCATGAGGATCATATCGGCGCGATCCCCTATATGGCGCTGGACCTTGGCGTGCCGATCTACGCTACGCGCTTCACCGCCGGCCTGATCCACGCCAAGCTGGAGGAAGAGGGCCTCACCGACCGCGTGACGGTGAAGATCGTGAAGGAAGGCGAGCCGCTGAAGCTCGGGCCGTTCTCGGTGGAGTGGGTGCCGCTCGCGCACTCGATCCCCGAGATGAACGCCCTGCTGATCGAGACGCCCTATGGCCGCGTCTTCCACACCGGCGACTGGAAGCTCGACGAGAACCCCGTGATCGGCCAGCCGAGCGGCGCGGAGGCGCTGAAGGCGATCGGCAAGAAGGGCGTGCTGGCGCTGATGGGTGACAGCACCAACGTATTCAATCCGGAGCCGTCGGGCTCGGAATCGAGCGTGCGTGCCGATCTGGAGCGTTTCGTCGGCGCGGCGGAGAAGCGTGTCCTCATCACCACCTTCGCCTCCAACGCCGCCCGCGTGCAGACGCTGGGGCAGGTGGCGGTCGCGACCGGGCGGCAGGTCTGCGTCGCGGGGCGGTCGCTCGATCGCATCATCAAGATCGCCAAGGCGGCGGGCTATCTGCTCGATTTCCCGCCGACGGTGGACTTCGACGAGGCGATGCGGCTGCCGCCCAAGGATGTGATGATCATCGCCACCGGCGGGCAGGGCGAGGCCCGCGCCGCGCTCAGCCGGATCGCGCATGACAGCCACAAGCTGAAGCTCTCCGAGGGTGACACGGTGCTGTTCTCGTCCAAGCAGATTCCCGGCAACGAGGAGGCGATCGGCATCGTCCAGAACGCGCTCGCCAGCCGCAACATCCGCATGGTGACGGAGCGGCAGGCGCATATCCACGTCTCGGGCCATCCGGGACGGCCGGAGATCGAGGCGCTCTATGGCTGGCTCAAGCCCGAGATCGTCGTCCCCGTCCATGGCGAGCGCCGCCACATGGCCGAGCATGCGCGCTTTGCCGCCTCGCTCGGCGTGCCGCGCACGCTGGTGCAGGTGAATGGCGATGTCGTCCGCCTCGCGCCCGAGGGGCCGAAGATCGTCGGCCATGAGCGTGCGGGTCGCCTCGTGCTCGACGGCGACGTGATCCTCTCGGCCAACGGCACGACGATGAACGAGCGGCGCAAGCTCTCGGCCAACGGCCTCGTTTCGGTTGCCATCGCGGTCGACAAGTCGGGCAGGGCCAAGGGCCGCCCGCAGATCGCCGTGCAGGGCCTCCCCGTCGAGGAGGACCGCGAGGACTTCATCGAGGACGCCGCCGAAGCCGCGCTCGACGCGCTCGCTTCGGCCCCGCGCGACGAGGCCAAGCTGCGCGAGGCAATCCGCCTCGGCGTCCGCCGCCGCGCGACGGCCTGGACGGGCAAGAAGCCCGTGGTCGACGTCCTGCTGCTGCGGGTGTAGCCTTCATCCCCGAAAGGGCCGCGCGGACGGTCCTTTCGGGGAGGCACAGGCCGAATGCGCTGGTTTTCGCTCGTCGCGATCTATTTCCTGTTCTGGTTCATGGCGCTGTTCGTCGTCCTGCCGTTCAGCGCGCGGACGGCGGAGGAAGCGGGCGAGACGCCGGTGATCGGCCATGCCGAGAGCGCGCCGCACGATTTCCGCCCGTGGACGGTGGTGTGGCGGACCAGCCTGGTCGCGGCGGTGCTGCTGGCGGCGTTCTGGTTCGTCCATGCCGAGGGCTGGATCGACGTGCAGATTTCCTCGGCTGCCGCAGGGCGCATTCCTTAAGTCTCGCCCCACATACATCCCCGTCACTCCGGACTTGATCCGGGGTCCAGCTAACCTTCGACGAACGCAAGGAAGAAGCGGGATCCCGGATCAAGTCCGGGATGACAAAAGGGGCCGGCAGGGGCTCTCCCGCCGGCCTTTTCGCGTATCAGGAGCGCAGGCGCGCAATCGCCTGGGCGAGGGCGACGTAGAGCTTGCCCATGTCCGACGAGAGCATGATGACGGCGTGCGTAGAGCCGTCGCGGGTCGTCAGGATCGGGCGGAGCAGCGCCTCGAAATCGTGGATGTAGCGGTTCACCTGCTCGCGGAACTCGGGGTCTTCCTCGTAATGGCGGGCGATTTCGCGAGCTTCGCCATTCTCGATCAGCTTCACCGCGCGGCGGGTGAACACCCCCCGGTCGCCCCGCAGATAGGATGCCCAGGCGCCGTCGGTGGCTTCGTTGGAGAGCAGCTTGGTGACGTCGATCGCCGTCGAGTTCAGCGAATCGATGAGGAGCGCCACGCGCCGCGAGAAATTGTCGCGATCGGCATTCTCGACCGTCGACTTGCCCTCGGCGATCTGGGTGTCGACCGAGGCGCTCGTCTCCGCGATGCGGCCGAGTTGTTCTTCCAGCCGTGCGGTTGCCGAGCGTGCGGCCTCGACCGCCGCTTCGGACACCGCCGCGACGCGCGCGATCTGTCCGTCGACCTGATCGGCGACTGCCTGCTCCAGCGCCTTGCGGCCGGCATCGCCCAAGGCCTCGGCGCTGCGCGGGATGATCGTGCCGAGCGCCTCGCGGGCGCGCTCGGCGGCCTGCGTGGCGGTCTCGCGGACGCGGATCAGCGCCTCGACCAGCTTGGGCGAGGTGGCGTTGGCGAGGTTGATCGCCTCGCGGTCGACCTGCCCGATCGCTTCGCCGAGCGTCGTCGTGCCCTCGCGGGCGGCGGCGAGGCGCTGGTCGATCGCGTCGGCCAGCGTGTCGATCGCGGCGCGGCGCTCGTCGAGCGCGATGCGGGCGGCGTCGAGCGCGGCCGAGGCGGCGCGGGCGGCCTCGTTGAGGCGCTCGGCCTCGGGGCCCGCCGAGGCAACCAGCTCGCGGCTGCGCGTGGCCTGGCTTTCCAACTCGGTAAGGGCGGCGGGCAGCGTCTCGCCCAGCTCCGTCACGCAGGCGGCTATCGCGCCGCGCAGCGTCTCGGCGCGATTGATGAAGGTGGTGGCGGCCGTGCCGCCATCGTTGAGCGAGGCCATGACGCGCTCGATATGGCCACCCAGTTCGCCCAGCGCGCCGCCGAGCCGCTCGGTGCGGGCGCGGCCGGTCTCGTCCAGCTCGGCGAAACGCGCCTCGACATGGGCGAGGCCGCGCTGGATGCGCTCGATCATCGAGGTGCCGAGGCCGTCCTGGCGGGCCAGCGCGTCGGCGGCCTGCTGGGCGGCGGCTTCGGCGGAGGTCTGCGCGCGGTCGATCATCGCGTTGATCGCCTCGCCCTGCGCGATGATGCCCTCGCGCGTGCGATCGACGGCGGCGGTCGCGCGTTCGAGCACGCCGTCGACCGAGGTGGTCATGCGGTTCGACGCATCCTCGATGCTGCGGGCGGCGACTTCGCTGGCGCCCGAGATCTGCGAAATCTGCGCGGAGAGGCGATTGGCGGCGCCGGACGTGCCGTCCTCGGCATCCTTGGCGCGCGCGGTGAGGCTGGCGAGCGTCGCGTCGAGCGCGGCGGCCTGCTCATGCGCGCCGACGCCGGCGGTGCGGATGCGCTCGGCGAGGCTGCGGGTCTGCTCCTCGGCGCGCGGCAGGTCGGCGAGCAGCACGCCCATGTCGACGCGCGCGGTGCCGGCGGCGGCATCGAGGTCGCGCGTCTGGCGGCCGAGCTCGGCGATCTCGCGGGCGATCTCCTCGGTCGCTTCGCGGAGCTTCAGCGAGGTCTGGTCGGCGAGCAGCAGCAGGCGGTCAGCCTGTTCGGCCACGGCGAGGCGATCCTCGGCGAGGCGGCGCGAGGCGAGCCCCAGCACCGCATCGAGCGCCAACGATTCCATGCGGACCGAGCGCGCCACATCGGCGAAGCGCTGCGCCTCGCGGGCGGAGTTGCGCTGCCACAGGATCAGCAGCGCCGCGATCAGCGCGAGCGGCCCTGTGGCCATGCTGATCCCGCGCACCACATCGCCGAGCGCGAGCGGCCCCGAGCCCAGCCCGTTCAGTGCCAGCCCGACCACGGTTGCGATCCAGGCGAAGGCGGCGACGCTGAACAGCGCCAGCACCATCTTCTCGCCGGTCGTTGCCGGTGGCGGCCCGACGGCCTCCTCGCCAGCGAGATCAGCCTCCGCGATGCCCGGCATCGAATCGGCATGGGAAGACACAGGCGCCGCTACGGACTCCTGGTCGTCGGACTGAAGCGGTGTACCCGCCCAATAGGCCCCCCTGTTCATGGTGGCCTTCTTACACCCAAGCGCCGCCGGTGGAATAGTCACGCCGACGCGGGTCGGGCACGGATTGGCGAGCGGATCGTTGCGCCAGCGGGTTGGCATTCGGGCTCGCACCCGTCTATCCCGGCTTCATGCGTTTTTGGGGAGTTGAGGCGTGGCGCTGGCAGCGTTGATCGCGGCAGTGCGCGAGGCGGAGGATGGCAGCGGGCTGGTGGGCACGCTGTCGGTCGCGGGTCGTACGTTGGTCGAACGGCAGGCGCGGCTCGCCGCCGCCGCTGGGGCGAGCCATGTCGTGCTTTTAATCGAGCGGTTGCCGGCGGGCCTGACCGGGGCGATCGACCGGCTGCGGCGCGACAACATCACCATCGACGTCGCGCGCAGCGCCGGCGATGCGGCGGATCGCTTCCATCCCGACGAGCGCGTGCTTGTCTTCGCGGATGGCGCGGTGGTCGGCCATGAGGCGATCGCACGGCTGGTGGCGGGGCCTGCGCCCGGCTTGCTGACCATCGGCGAGGGCGGCGGCTCCGGCGGGTTCGAGCGAATCGATGCCGGCGCGCACTGGGCGGGGCTGGCGCTCGTCTCGGGCGACACATTGCGCAAGACGGTCGCCATGCTGGGCGACTGGGATCTGCATTCGACCTTGCTGCGCCGCGCGGTCGGCTCTTCAGCGCGACGGGTGGACATCGCGGACGGGGCCGGGCTGGGCGAGCCGTTCCCGGCGATGCTGGTGCGTTCCCGTGCCGGCGCGCGCGCCGCGACCGAGGCGAGCTTCGCCGTCGATCGTGAGGGCGAAGGCTGGCCGGCGCGGCTGATCTACGGGCCGCTCGCGCGGGCGATCTCCGGTGTCATCCTCGATCGGCCGATCGAATCCCGCTGGTTGCGCTGGGGCGGGATCGGGGCTGCGGCCATCGCCGTGCCGATGCTGTGGCGGGGCTGGCTGGCGGCGGGGCTGCTGCTGCTCGTGCTCGGCGCGCTGCTCGATGCGACGGGGCGGCTGCTCGCCTCGCTGCGGCTGTCGCCGGGATCGGTGGAGGACCGGGTCGCGCTGGCGCGGGCCGGGGCGATGGGGCTCGGGCTGCTGGCCTTTGCCTGCCACAAGGCGAGCACCAACCCCTCATCGCTGGTGCTCGGCATCGGCACGGTCGCGGTGATGGCGGCGATGGCGCGGGAACGGCTGGCGTTGCGGCTTCTCGGGGATGGCCTACGCTCGCCCGGCTGGACGGCGGATGTGGATGCGCTGACGCTGCTCTTCATTCCCTTCGTCTTCGTCCAGCAGACGCTGGCCGGGCTGGCGGTGCTGGGCCTCTATGCGGCCGCCTCCTTCGCCGTCACCCAGCATCGCCTCGTCCGGGCGGCGCGAGCAAAGGCCTGAGTCTTAGACTTCTGGATTATTTGTATTCCACCGGATGTTAACTATGCCGTCCCATGCTGGCGGAGCCCACGGATGAGGGGGAAGCATGCTGGGGTCCAAAATCCTGTCACGGATCTTGTCGCGGCCGCTGATGCTGGAGGACGCGGTGCTGCCGACGCAGGGTACGGCCGAGCTTCTCGCCGAACTCCGCCGCACCAACGCGCAGGCTCCCGGCCGCATCTGCATGAGCTGTGGCCAGCGCTCGCAGCGTGCCGAGGTGGATGAGGGCGATCATTGGCGCTGCTCCTGCGGGGCGGAGTATCAGCTGATCTCCTGACCGCCGGCCCTGTTCGCATTTTCCAAAGCGGTGCGTGCCGTCCCGCGCGCGTCTCCCGAGCGGCGATCGCCGATCCGGTTGCTTAGGCGGATTTTAACGACGTGGGGCTAAGCGCTGGTATCATGTTCGCGACGCAGACAGGTTCGACCATCCCCACCGTAGCGCTTCTTGCCGCTGCGCATGAGGCGGAGGCGCTGCTCGGCGATCGCGTCGCGGCGGCCGGCGTCGAGCTGTCCCGCCCGCCATCCTTCGGCATCGACGACGAGACGCGTGCGCGCTCCGGCCTGCTGATCCGCGCCGCGATCTACACGGCCGAGCTGGCGCTGCGAGCCGCCGAGCCCGCGCTCGACACGGGCACGCCCGGCCTGCTGGCGGATCGCTTCGTCTCGGCGGGGTTGCTCGCGCGCTCGGGGCTTGCGGCGGCGGCATTGCTGCGGGCCGAGGAGCATCGGCTGGCCGCGGCGCTGGTGCGCGGCGCGAGCGAGGTCGAAGGCCCCGGCGCCCACAGGCTCGATCCCATTGGTGGCGAGTTCGCGAGCGAGAGCTTCGCCGTCCGCGCGGCCGAGGCCGCCCGCACCGAGCGCACCGGCGATCCGCTGCTGCCGCTCCACGATCTTTCCGCCGAGGATCGCCACGCGCTGTTCTGGCAAGTGGCTGCCTGCCTCGCCGATCATCTGCTCGCCGAGGGCGCCGCGGAGGATGCGCTCCACCGAACCGCCGCCGCCGCCGTGGCGCGCGCGCTCGCCGCGATCGACGAGGGCGAGGGCATCGCGCCCGCCGCCATGCGTCTCGCCCACAGCCTCTTCACGGCCGGCGAGCTGGACGATGCCCTGCTCGCGGGGACGCTGGCGGCCGGCCGGGTGGCGAGCCTCGCGGCGCTGCTCGCCGTCCGGGCCGGCATCGGCTTCGACGATGCGCGCGCGATGCTCACCGATCCGGCGCGCTTCGCCGTGCTGCTGCGCGCCTGCGATGTCGAGCGCGGGATCGCGGCGGCGATGATCCTCGCGCTGGCGCTCGGCCTCGATCGAGGCTTCGGCGCGGACCCGGCGGAGACGGCGGCCACGCTGGTCGAGGCCTATGCTGGCCTGCCGGTCGACATCGCGCGGGCGGCGGTGCGGCGGACCCGGCTCGACCTTCATTATCGCGATGCGCTGGCGGCGCTGGCGGGACGGCGATGCTGACGCCCGACGACAGCCCGGTCCGCGGCCGCGTCGACGGCGACGGCCGCCTGATCGCGGCGGACGCGGCGCTGGCCGACCTGCACGCGCGCGCCGGGGGTGGCGAGGGCGGGCCGCTCGCGGTGCCGCAACTCGCGGCGCTGGCCCGGTTGGTGCGGCGGCTGGGCATCCCGGTCGCGCGCTCCGTGCTGGCGGCGGACGGCGAGGAGGATCTGGACCTCTGGGTCCGCGCGGCTCCCGAAGGCGACGAGGTATCCTTCACCATCGCGAGCTGGACGCGGCGGCTGGCGGCGGCGCCCCTGCCTTCCGCGCGCCCGTCTGCACGTGACGCCGATTTCCTGCGCGTCGACGCCGACTGGTCATGGGACAGCGATGCGGCGCTGCGCCTGATCGCGCTTTCGTCCGAAGGGATGGCGGCGCTGGCGGCCGATGGAGCCGGGCCCGCGCTCGGCGATCCTCTGACGCGGCTGTTCGTGCTCGATGAGGCGCCGTCCGGCGGCCTGCCGCTGCTCGACGCCCTGGCGCAGCGCCGCCCTTTCGACGAGCAATATGTCACGCTGCGCGGCACCGACCGGCGCTTCCGGCTGGCCGGGGTGCCGGTGCTGGACGCGGCCGGCGAGGTGACGGGATTCCGCGGCGGCGGCTTCGCGCTCAATGGCCATGTCGTGCCCGATCTGCATCCCGTCAGGCCGGCCGAGCTGCAGGGGGAAGGAGGCAGCGCCTTCGCCCGCCGGATCGAGACCGCACTGCGCAAGCCGTTGCACCGCATCGTCGCTGCCGCCGAGCAGATCCGCGAGCAGGATGAAGGCCCGGTCCGCGCCGATTACAACGCCTATGCCGGCGACATCGCCCATGCCGGCCGCCACCTGCTCGGCCTGATCGACGATCTCGCCGATCTGGAGGCGGTGGAGGGCGCCGACCTGGAGGTCGAGAGCGAGGCGCTCGACATGGCGGACCTTGCCCGCCGCGCGGCGGGGCTGCTCTCGGTGCGCGCGGACGACAAGGATATGCGGATCGAGCAGCCCGATCTTGCCGAGGCGCTGGGTGCGATCGGCGATTTCAAGCGCTCGCTCCAGGTGCTGCTCAACCTGATCGGCAACGCGGTGCGCTTCGGGCCGGCGGGCTCGACGGTGCGCGTGTCGGTGGAGAAGCGCGGGGACGTCGCGGCGGCGATCGTGATCGATCAGGGCGACGGCATCGCGGACGGGAACCGCGAGCGCGTCTTCGACAAGTTCGAGCGGTTGAGCACGCGCGAGCCGGGTGCGGGCCTCGGCCTCTACATCTCGCGCCGGCTGGCCCGCGCCATGGGCGGTGACATCACCATCGAGGACGGAACCGAGCCCGGCGGCCGCTTCGTCTTCACGCTTCCCGCTGCCTGACGCGGCTTCCTGCTCAGGCCAAAAGAAAAGGGCGGCCGCATCGCGACCGCCCCTTCCGTTTCGAGCCCTAAGGCCGATCAGCGCTGGCTGACGGGCACATAGTCGCGCTGCGTCGGGCCGGTATAGAGCTGACGCGGGCGGCCGATCTTCTGGGCCGGATCGGTGATCATCTCGTTCCACTGCGCGACCCAGCCCACGGTGCGGGCGAGGGCGAAGAGCACGGTGAACATCGTCGTCGGGAAGCCGATCGCCGACAGGATGATGCCCGAGTAGAAGTCCACGTTCGGGTAGAGCTTCTTGTCGATGAAGTACGGATCGTTGAGCGCGATATGCTCAAGCTCATGCGCCACGTCGAAGATCGGATCGGTGACGCCGAGCTTCGTCAGCACTTCCTTCGCCGTCTTCTGCATCACGGTCGCGCGCGGATCGTAGTTCTTGTACACGCGATGACCGAAGCCCATCAGGCGGAACGGATCGTCCTTGTTCTTCGCGCGGGCGATATATTCGGGGATGCGGTCCGGCGTGCCGATCTCGCGGAGCATGTTGAGCGCCGCCTCGTTCGCGCCGCCATGCGCCGGGCCCCACAGGCAGGCGATGCCGGCCGCGATGCACGCGAACGGGTTGGCGCCCGACGAACCGGCGAGACGCACGGTCGAGGTCGACGCGTTCTGCTCATGGTCGGCGTGGAGGATGAAAATCTTGTCCATCGCCGCTTCGATGACCGGATCGACTTCATACTCTTCCGCCGGGACCGAATAGGTCATGCGCAGGAAGTTGCCGGTGTAGCTGAGGTCGTTCTTCGGATAGACGAACGGCTGGCCGACCGAATATTTATACGCCATCGCGGCGATCGTCGGCATCTTGGCGATCAGGCGGTGGCTGGCGATCTCGCGCTGCACCGGATCGTTGATGTCGGTCGAGTCATGATAGAAGGCCGACAGCGCGCCGACCACGCCGACCATCACCGCCATCGGGTGCGCATCGCGACGGAAGCCGCGGAAGAAGGTCGAGAGCTGCTCGTGCACCATGGTGTGGCGCGTGATGGTGTTGTTGAAGGTCTTCAGCTCGTCGGCCGACGGAAGCTCGCCCTTCAGCAGCAGATAGGCGACTTCCATGAAGCTCGACTGCTCGGCCAGCTGGCCGATCGGGTAGCCGCGGTGGAGCAGCACGCCGGCATCGCCGTCGATATAGGTGAGGCCCGACTGGCAACTCGCCGTCGAGGTGAAGCCGGGATCGTAGGTGAACACATCCGCATCGGCATAGAGCTTGCGGATATCGATCACGTCCGGTCCCACCGTGCCCGACATGAGCTTGTAATCGAAGCTCTTGTCGCCGAGCGCCAGCTTGGCGGTGCCGTCAGCCATTTCTTCTTCCTCCAATATGGACACCACGGAGGCCCGGGACCGGGCTTGTGGCGCCGTCAGATCAAGCTGCCGTTGCCTGGTCGGCGAGGCGCGCAAGGCTTTCCTCCCGGCCAAGCAGCAACAGCACGTCGAAGATGCCGGGCGACGTCGTTCGGCCGGTGAGCGCCGCGCGAAGCGGCTGGGCCACCTTGCCGAGACCGACGCCGGCCTCTTCGGACACACCACGTACCGCCGATTCGAGCGCTTCGGCCGACCACTCCATGGGCTCCAGCGCGCGTGCCGTAGCGGCAAGCAGAGACGCACCTTCACCCGAAAGAAGGGCTTGGGCACGGTCATCAATATCTAGGGGGCGAGTGCGAAAAAGAAAAGTCGCACCCTCCGCCAATTCCATCAAATCCTTGGCACGAACCTTCAAGACAGCCATGCTGCGACGCAAAAGATCGCGATCTTTTTCAGTGAGTTCGCGGCCGACTCGGGTTTCGACCATCGGCGCGACCAGATCGGTGAGCCGTTCGTCCGTCGCGGCGCGGATGTAATGGCCGTTCAGATTTTCGAGCTTCTTCTGATCGGTGCGCGCGGGCGAGCGGCCGATGCCGGCGAGATCGAAAATCTCGACCGCGCGTGCCCGGTCGATGATCTCCTCGTCACCGTGGCCCCAGCCGAGGCGCAGGAGGTAGTTCGAAAGCGTCTCCGGCAGGATGCCCATCTCGTCGCGATAGGCCTCGACGCCGAGCGCGCCGTGCCGCTTGGAGAGCTTGGCGCCGTCCGGTCCGTGGATCAGCGGTACATGGCCATAGGTCGGCACCGGCCAGCCCATAGCACGGATGATGCCGAGCTGGCGGAAGGCGTTGTTGAGATGGTCGTCGCCGCGAATGACGTGGGTGACGCCCATGTCATGATCGTCGACCACCACCGCCAGCATATAAGTCGGCGTGCCGTCCGAGCGGAGCAGGACCATGTCGTCCAGCTCGGAATTGCGGACCGTCACCTGGCCCTGGACGATGTCGTCGATGGTCGTCTCGCCCTCGGTCTCGGCCTTGAGGCGGACGACGAAGGGCGCGCCCTCCGGCGCCTCCTTGGGATCGCGGTTGCGCCAGCGGCCGTCATAGCGGAGCGGGAGCTTGTTGGCGCGCTGCTGCGCGCGCATCTCTTCGAGCTCCTCGGCGGTGGCGAAACATTTGTACGCATGGCCGCGCTCCAGCAGGTCGAAGGCGACCTCGGCGTGGCGGCTGGCGCGGGCGAACTGGTAGACCTCGTCGCCGTCCCAATCGAGGCCGAGCCACTTCATGCCGTCGAGGATCGCGTCGATCGCGCCCTGCGTCGAGCGCGCGCGATCGGTGTCCTCGATGCGCAGCAGGAACTTGCCGCCGGTGTGGCGCGCCCAAAGCCAGTTGAAGAGCGCGGTGCGGGCGCCGCCGATGTGGAGATAGCCCGTCGGCGAGGGCGCGAAACGGGTGACGACCTGGCCGGGCGAGCCCGCCGATGCCGATGGAGTACCGTTGATGTCGTCGTTGCTTGCGCCCACGCGCACTTTCTCCAAGCTGGCCCCATGGGGGATGTTGCCGGCGGCCCTAGCATAGCGTTTCCGGGGCGACAAACCGCCCTGAAATCAGGTGCTTATCGCGCCTGCTCGGCTCTGTCCGCGCGACTCGAAGCCTGGCTGGAGGCGGAACGCGAACAATTGCCGCTCTGGTTGCCGGTCGGGCTGGTCGCGGGAGTGGCCGCGTGGTTCTGGCTGCCGTCCCCGCGGGCATGGTGCGGCTTCCTGCTGGCGATGGCGGCCGTGGCGCTTTCTGGCTTTGCTTTCGGGCGGGGTGGACGGGCAGGGCGTGCGCTCGCGATCTTCGCGCTGGCGGCGGCGGCCGGTTGTGGGCTGGTGTGGAGCAAGGCCGCATGGAACGGCGGTGGAGGAGGGCTGGCCCGTCCCGAGGTTGTCCACTTCACGGGGGCGATCGAACGGGTCGAGCCGCTGCCGGCGCGCGAGGCGGTGCGGCTGCTGCTCCGTCCGACGAAGGGAGCGGGGCTGCCGGCGCGGGTGCGCGTGACGATCGCAGAGGACAAGGCGCCGGCGGGGCTGCTGCCCGGCGCTGAGGTCGTGTTGCGCGCGCGACTGGTGCCTCCTCCCTCAGCCGCGGTGCCGGGCGCCTATGATTATGCGGCGGTCGCGTGGTTCCAGGGCATCGGCGCGACCGGGCGAGCGCTGGAGCCCGTGCGGCTGGTCGCGCCCGCGCCGTCCGGCGGACCTTCGCAATGGCTCGCGGATGCACGCATCCTGCTCACGCGGCATATTCTCACGCAGCTTCCCGGCGGACGCGGCGGCGTGGCAGCGGCGCTCATCACCGGCGACATGGGGGCCGTCACCGAGGCCGATAATCAGGCTTTCCGAAACTCCGGCCTCGCGCACCTCCTGTCGGTGAGCGGCCTGCACCTGACGGCGGCCGTGGGCGCGACGATGCTGATCGTGCTGCGCCTCCTGTCGCTGAGCCCCTGGCTGGCGCTGCGCGCGCCGCTGCTGCTGATCTCCGCGGGCATCGGCGCGGCGACGGGCATCGCCTATACGCTATTGACGGGCGCCGAGGTGCCGACCGTGCGTTCGCTGATCGCGGCGCTGGTGGTGCTGGGCGGCATGGCGCTCGGCCGCGAGGCGATGACGCTGCGGCTGGTCGCGGCGGGCGCATTGCTCTGCGTGCTGGTCTGGCCGGACGCGGCGGCGGGGCCGAGCTTCCAGCTCAGTTTCGCCGCGATCCTGTCGATCGTGGCGCTTCATGAGCTTCCATGGATGCGGCGGACATTCGAAGCGCGGGAGGAGGGCTTCCTGCGCGCTCGGACCCGCGAGCTTGTCGCGCTGCTGCTGACCGGGCTCGTGGTCGAAGCCGGGCTCGCGCCGATCGCCATCTTCCACTTCCACCGCGCGGGCCTTTACGGGGCCGTTGCCAACATCGTCGCCATCCCGCTCACCACCTTTGTGATCATGCCGGCGGAGGCGCTGGCGCTGCTGTTCGATCTTGTCGGCTTGGGGGCGCCTTTCTGGTGGATCACCGGCAAGGCGCTCGGCCTGCTGCTGGGGATCGCACATCATGTCGGCAGCCTGCCCGGCGCGGTGACTTTCGTGCCCACCATGTCGCGCACGGCTTTCGCGCTGACCATGGCGGGGGGATTGTGGCTCGCCCTGTGGCGGACGAAAGCGCGACTGCTCGGCCTGACCGCCATGGCGGTGGGCCTCGCGATGACGCTCTGCGCATCGCCTCCCGATATCTTCATTACCGGTGACGGCCGCCATCTCGCGGTTCGCGGAGAGGATGGCCGCATCGCGCTCCTGCGTGAGCGGACGGGTGATTATGTCCGCAGCACCTTGTCCGAGCTTTCCGGCCGCGACGGGGATGAGGCGATCACGCTCGACGAATGGCCGGGCGCACGCTGCAACCCGGATGCCTGCGCGGCGACGCTGATCCGGGATGGCCGCTCATGGCGCCTGCTCGCCACGCGCAGTCCCTATCGGATCGACCGATCCGCGATGGAGCCCGCCTGCGCCGCCGCCGACATCGTCGCGAGCGAGCGCCGCCTGCCGGACTGGTGCCGCCCGCGCTGGCTCAAGGCCGATCGGAGCTTGCTCGAACGAACCGGCGGCATCGCGATCCACTTGCGCCGGGCGGCCATCGACAGCGTCGTTGGCCTGGAAGGGGATCATCCCTGGACCATAGCCGCCAGACCGGACCCGCAAGCCTCGGCCTCGCGGCGGGAAGGGGATTGAGCCGATCGCTCAGTACCGGCGGAGAAGCCCCGCGAGGCGGCCCTGCACGCGGACCTGATCGGCCTTGTACCGCTGCGGCGAATAGACATGGTTGGCCGGATCGAGCCGGACCATCTGCCCTTCGCGCCGGAAATATTTGAGCGTCGCTTCCGCCTCGTCGATCAGCGCCACGACGATCTCGCCGTCGCGGGCCGTCTCGGTGCGGCGGATGAGCGCATAGTCGCCGTCGAGGATGCCGGCCTCGATCATCGAATCGCCCGACACTTCCAGCGCATAATGCTCGCCCGGACCCAGCAGCGCCGCGGGGACGGACAGGCTCGACAGGCCCTCCATCGCCTCGATCGGCATGCCGGCCGCGATGCGGCCGTGGAGCGGCAGCTCGATGACGCTGTCATTGGCCGCGACCGGGACATTCGGCGCGGGCGCGGACTGGATCGAAGCCGAGGGCGGCGCGATCGTGCGCTCGGGCATCCGCACCACCTCCAGCGCGCGGGCGCGGTTGGGCAGGCGGCGGATGAAGCTGCGCTCCTCCAGCGCGCGGATCAGCCGGTGCACGCCCGACTTCGACTTCAGATCGAGCGCATCCTTCATCTCCTCGAACGACGGCGAGACGCCGGTCTCGTTCAGTCGATCATGGATGAAGCAGAGAAGCTCATGTTGCTTGCGCGTCAGCATCTGCGGTCCCCGAGCAAAATGGCCCCGTAAAAGGAACGGACAGAGAACGTGTAGGCAACCGCGAGGAACCTGTCAACGGCCTCGTTCAGTCCAGAATGAGCATTTCCGCAGAGTCGCCCGCGCGGGCGGCTGGGGCATGAGGCGCCCGGACGATCAGCCCGTCGGCGGCGGCGAGCGCCACCATCGCGGCGGAGTCCTGCCCGTCGGGGGCATAAGCGCGGCCCTCCTCGATGCGGGCGCGCAGATAGTCCTGACGCGGGCCGTTGGCGGGGAGATCCACGCCCAGCGGCAACAGGCGGGCGGAGGGCAACGGGTCGGCCGCGCCGCCCAGCCGCGCGATCAGCGGGAGCAGGAACAGGCGCGCGGTGACATAGCTCGACACCGGATTGCCGGGCAGGCCGAGGATGACCGCGCCGCCGAGCTTGCCTGCCAGCAGCGGCTTTCCCGGCTTCATCGCGACGCGCCAGAAATCGAGAGCCGCGCCGGCCTTCTCCAGCGCCGGACGGACGAGATCGCGGTCGCCGACCGACACGCCGCCGGTGGTGACGACGACGTCGGCCACCGAGGTGGCCGCCTGGAAGGCTTCGGCGATGGCGTCGAGATCGTCGCGCACGATGCCCCGGTCGAGCACCTCGGCGGGCCGGCCGGCAAGGAGCGCCGCCAGCATCGCCGCGTTGGAGGCGGGGAGCTGCGCGCCCGATAGCGGAGCGCCCGGTGGCACCAGCTCGTCGCCGGTGGAGATCAGCGCGATCCGCGCGCGGCGGCGGACGGGGAAAGTGCCGTGGCCCCCGATCGCGGCGAGCCCGACATGACGGGCGGTGAGGGCGGTGCCGGCGGAGACGAGGATCGTGCTGGCCGCGAAGTCCACCGCGCGGGGCCGGACATTGCCGCCCTGCCGGAGCGGCCCTTCGCCGGACATGCGCAGTTGGTCGCCGTCGCGCTCGGCTTCTTCCTGCACGAGCACGCTGTCGGCGCCTTCGGGCATGGGGGCGCCGGTGAAGATGCGGACGGTCTCATGGGCGCCGAGTGGGCGGCCGAAGCCGGCCCCGGCCGCGCTTTCGCCGACAACCGTCCAAGGGCCGGGGCGCTCGGCATAGCGGATCGCATAGCCGTCCATGGCGGAGAGATCGAAGCTCGGCTGGTCGCGCAGCGCCGCGATGTCGCGGGCGGCCCAGCGGCCGTTGGCCTCCACCAGAGGGGCCTGTTCCTCCGGCAGCGGCGCGGCGAGCGCGAGCAGCCGCGCCTGCGCTTCCGCGACCGGCAGCAGGCTCACGGCTCGGCCCGCCAGTCGCCCGAGCGGCCGCCCGACTTGGCGAGCAGGTGCACGCCACCGATCGTCATGCCGCGATCGAGCGCCTTCGCCATGTCGTAGATGGTGAGCAGCGCCACCGAGACGGCGGTCATCGCCTCCATCTCGACGCCGGTGCCGTGGGTGGTGCGCACAGTGGCGGTGGCCGTGACTTGCGCGTCCTCCACCGCGAGATCGAGCGTCACGCCCGAAATGGGAAGCGGGTGGCAGAGCGGGATGAGATCGGCCGTGCGCTTAGCCGCCATGATGCCGGCGACGCGGGCGACGGCGAGCACGTCGCCCTTCTTCACCGCGCCGTCGCGGATGGCCTGCGCGGCCTCCGCGGACATGGCGATATGGCCGGTGGCAGTCGCCTCGCGCGACGTCGCGGGCTTGGCCGAGACATCGACCATGCGCGCCGCGCCGTCCGCGTCGAGGTGGGTGAGGCCGCCGGTCATGCGCCGGTCAGCAGCTTCCGGGTGGCGGTGGTCACGTCGGGCTGGCGCATCAGTGTCTCGCCGACGAGGAAGCGGTGGACGCCCGCCGCCGCCAGCCGATCGAGATCGGCTTTGGTGGCGAGGCCGCTCTCTGCGACGATCTGGGTGCCCTCGGGCATGCGCTTCGCCAGAGTCTCGGTGCGGCCGAGATCGACGGTGAAGTCGCGCAGGTCGCGATTGTTGACGCCGATCAGGCGGGACTTGAGCTTCAGCGCCCGCTCCAGTTCGGCCTCGTCATGGACTTCGACCAGCGAGTCCATGCCCTGCTCGATCGCGGCGGCCTCGATTTCGGCCATCTGCGCGTCGTCGAGCGCGGCGACGATGATGAGGATCGCATCTGCCCCGATCGCGCGGGCCTCGGCCACCTGCCACGGGTCGACCATGAAGTCCTTGCGGATCGCGGGCAGCGAGCAGGCCTCGCGCGCGGCGATCAGGAAGGCCTCGTCGCCCTGGAACCAGGGCTTGTCGGTCAGCACCGAGAGGCAGGCCGCACCGCCTGCCTCATAGGCGCGGGCATGGGCGGGGGGATCGAAATCCTCACGGATCAGGCCTTTCGACGGGCTCGCCTTCTTGATTTCGGCGATCAGGGCGTGGCCGGTCTTGGCCTTCTCGGTCAGCGCCGCCGCGAAGCCGCGCGGGGCGGGCAATGCGCGGGCTTGCGCCTCCATGTCCGTAAGCGAGATGACGGCCTTACGGCGGGCGACCTCCTCTCGGGTGGCTTCGAGGATGCGATCGAGAATGGTGCTCATCAGTAAGCGATCCAGCGCTGCAGCAGGCCGTCGGCGGCACCGCTGTCGAGGGCTTCGGCGGCCATCGCGGCGCCATCCGTCCAGTTGTCGACCTTGTCGGCCACGATCAGCGCGGCGGCGGCGTTGAGCAGCACCGCATCGCGATATGGGCCGCGCTCGCCGCGCAGCAGCGCCAGCAGTGCCGCGGCATTATAGGCCGCGTCGCCGCCGCGCACGGCGGTCAGCGGATGCGGCGCCACGCCGACATCGGCGGGGAAGACATGCTCCTCGCGATCCCCGCACGCGCCGATGCGGATCACCCGGCTGCCGCCCGCGATCGAGAGTTCGTCGAGACCCTCGTCGCCGGCCACGATCATCGCGCTCTCGGTGCCGAGCAGCGACATGGCCTGCGCGACGGTGGGAAGATAATCGGTGCGCGCGACGCCGATCAGTTGGCGGGTCGTCCGCGCCGGATTGCAGAGCGGGCCGATGAGATTGAAGATCGTCCGCCGCCCGATCGCCTTGCGTACCGCCGCGAGGCGGCCGAGCGCCGGATGGTGCTTCTGCGCGAAGAGGAAGGCGATGCCGAGTTCGGCCAGCGTCTCTTCCGCCGTGGCGGAAGCGCGGTCGAGATCGAGGCCCAGCGCCTCCAGCGTGTCGGCGGCGCCGGCCTTGGACGAGGCGGCGCGGTTGCCATGCTTGGCGACGGGCACGCCGGTGGCCGCGACCACGATCGACACGGCGGTGGAGATGTTGAGGCTGTGCGCCCCGTCGCCGCCGGTGCCGCAGACGTCGATGGCGCTTGTCGGCGCCTTCACCTCGATCATGCGCTCCCGCAGCGCGCGGGCGGCGGCGGCGATCTCGATCGAGGTCTCGTCGCGCAGCGTCAGGCCGGTGAGGAAGGCGACGATGGCCTCGTCGGGCACGCGTCCGTCGAGGATGTCGGCGAAGGCGACCTCCGCCGTCTCGAACTCCAGCGGGCTCGACGGATCGGGGAGCAGCGCCAGCTCGCTCATGCCGTCACACGCTCGCGCACGGGGATGCCCGCCAGCCGCATGAAGTTGGCCAGCATCGCATGGCCATGCTCGGTGGCGATGCTCTCCGGATGGAACTGCACGCCGTGGATGGGGAGCGTCCTGTGGCGGAAGCCCATGATCGTGCCGTCCTCGCTGCGGGCGTTCACCACCAGATCGGCGGGCAGGTCACCCTCCTCGACGATCAGCGAGTGATAGCGCGTGGCGGTGAAGGGCGAGGGCAGGCCCTCGAAGATGCCGGTGCCGTCATGGGTCACGAGGCTGGTCTTGCCGTGCATGAGCTGCCGGGCGCGGGCGACGGTGCCGCCGAACTGCTGCCCGATCGCCTGATGGCCGAGGCAGACGCCCAGCAGCGGCTTGCCCTCCTTCGCGCAGGCCTCGACCAGCTCCAGGCTGATCCCCGCCTCGTTGGGCGTGCAGGGGCCGGGCGAGATGAGGAAGGCCTCCGCCTTGCTCGACATGGCCTGGCCGACGCCGATCTGGTCGTTGCGCACCACCTCGACGGCGGCCCCCAGCTCCTGGAAATAGTGGACGAGGTTCCAGGTGAAGCTGTCGTAATTGTCGATGACGAGGATCATGATCCCCGCGACTTAGCGCAGGGGAGGATTAGCGCAAGGGACGGCGTGGTTTTGCCGCCCCAAGCTCAGCCTTGGTCCTGATAGGCGAGCTGGAGGATTCCCCAGTGCTGCCCGGCGATATGCACCGAGGCGATCACCTGCTTGAGCAGCATCACGCCGCCGCCCGCGACCGGCCGGCGATAGGCCTTGATGAGGAAAGGCTGGACCGTCTTGCACTGCGCCCGCTGGTCCTCATAGTCGAAGAACTGGAGGTTGCGGCTATATTCGCTGTTCCAGGCGGGATCGTCCGGGCGGCGGGGCTGCGAGCGTTCCGGCATCTGCACCGCGCCATAGGTGTTGCGGTCCGTCATCGTCATGCCGAAGAAGCCGGTGAGCTTGCGCGCCTCCTCCTGATGCGGGCGGATCGCCGCGACCAGCGCGGGCACGATCGGATGCTCGAACTGCGCGGGATCGCTGCCGGGGACGGGGCGATACTGCTCCGACATCGCGTCGGCGAGCGTCAGGCGGCCGGCGGCGATCTCCGCCTCGATCCTGCGGGCGACGTCCGCGACGACGCCGGTGGCGAAGCGGATATAGGGCGTGTCGGGAATCTCGACCTCGCTCTCCGCGATATATTGGAGCAGCACGTTGGTGTCGTCGCTGACGCTGCTCAGCAGGCGGCTGAGCTGGGTGAGGTCCGACGCATTGTCGCCCGACGTGGCGTTGAGCGCGCCGATGCCGCCCCGCACGCCCGAAACGGCGCCGACGATCGATTCCATGCTGCGGGCGACCGCGTCGTTGTCGTCGCTCAGACCCATCATCAGCTCGCGCAGCTCGTCGACCATGGTCTCCATCTGGCGGGTGCCGGTCTGCGCGGCGCGGGCCTTGTCGACACCGCTCTCGATGCGGAAGAGCATCGTGTCCGCCTCGCCGGTCAGCGCGCGGACGGAGAGGTCGATCTTCTGGGTGGCGGCGGCGGTTTCGAGCGCGAGCTTCTTCACCTCCTGCGCCACCACCGCGAAGCCGCGCCCCGCATCGCCCGCGCGCGCCGCCTCGATCGTGGCGTTGAGGGCGAGGAGGTTCACCTGACCCGTGATGCGGCTGATCGCCTCCGTCACCTGCGCCACGGAGGCGAGTGCGGCGTTGAAAGCGCCGAGGCCCGCGTGGATGTGGCTCACCTGCTCGATCAGGTCGACCACGTCGGCGCTGGCGGCGGAGAGTTTGCGCGTGGAATTGTCGATCACGTCATGCGCGGCGGAGGCTTTTTCCTTGGCCTCGCGCGCGGCGACGGACACGGCCTGCTGGTCGCGTTCCAGCCGATCCGTATCGACGCCGATGCGTTCCACCGTGGCGGCCTGCTCCGTCACACGCTCGGCCAGAGCCGCGATGTTCGCCTGAAGATCGAGCGTCCGGATGCCCAGATCGCCCGACAGCTTCGCAGCCTTGCGCACGGTGTTCGCGAGATTCATCTGCCATGTGCCCCAACAAGATAGGGCATCATGGCGAGGCATCGGCTAAAACAGAGTTAACCTATTGGCCGAAAGTCGCGTCCGCCGCGCGGGCCTCCGCCTCGCGGGCGGCGGCGAAGAGGGCGCCGGCCTTGGCCTCGCATTCCCGCTGCTCGGAAGCCGGGTCGCTGTCCGCGACGATGCCCGCGCCGGCCTGGACGTGCATCACGCCGTCCTTCACCACGGCGGTCCTGAGCACGATGCAGCTATCCATCGACCCGTCGGGCGAGAAATAGCCGACGCCGCCAGCGTAAGCGCCGCGCGTCTCATGCTCCAGCTCGGCGATGATCTCGCAGGCGCGGACCTTGGGCGCGCCCGAGACGGTGCCCGCCGGAAAGCCGCCGAACAGCGCGTCGATCACGTCCTTCGACGGATCGAGCCGGCCCGTGACGTTCGAGACGATGTGCATGACGTGGCTGTAAAGCTCGACCGTATAGCTCTCCGTCACCTTCACCGTACCGGGCGCGGAGACACGGCCGACGTCGTTGCGGCCGAGATCGAGCAGCATCAGATGCTCGGCGCGCTCCTTGGGATCGGCGAGCAGTTCCTCGCGGCGCTCGGCATCCTCGGCGTCGGTCTTGCCGCGCGGGCGGGTGCCGGCGATCGGACGGATCGTCACCTCGCCGTCGCGGGCGCGGACGAGAATCTCCGGCGACGAACCGATCAGCGCGAAGCCCGGAAGGTCGAGGAAATAGAGAAAGGGCGACGGATTGATCCGGCGGAGCGCCCGGTAGAGATCGAACGGCGCGAGCGGGAAAGGCCGCGTGAAGCGCTGCGCCAGCACGACCTGAAAGATGTCGCCGGCTGCGATATATTCCTTCGCGGCGGCCACCATCTCGCCATAGCGGCCGGGCGGCAGCACGGGCTCGGGTGCGGCATCGGCCGTGCCGGTGGCAGGCTGGCGGATGGGCGTGGGCAGGGGCGCTGCGAGACGAGCTTGCGCCGTCTCGATGCGCTCCACCGCTTGCTCCACCGTCACGCCCATGTCGGGCCACACGGGGGCGACCCAGAACAGCTCGTCGGTCAGCCGGTCGAACAGCAGGATCAGCGTCGGCCGCGCGAACAGCATGTCCGGCAGGTCGAGCGGATTGGGGGCGGGGCGGGGAAGTTCCTCGATCAGCCCGATCGTCTCATAGGCGAAATAGCCGACAAGGCAGGCGAGCGCCTTGGGCAACCCCGCCGGCACCTCCATGCGGCAACGCGCCACCAAAGAACGCAGTGCCTTGAGGCTGTCCTCGGCGCAGGGCTCGAAGGCGTCGCGATCCTCCAGCCAGCGCGGGTTGATCTCAGCGCTATGGCCCTTGGCGCGGAACACGAGGTCCGGCGCGAGGCCGATCATGCTGTGCCGCCCACGCGTGCGCCCGCCCTCGACCGATTCGAGGAGATAGTCGCCCCGGCCCGGCTCGATCAGCTTGAGCGCGGCCGAGACGGGCGTGTCAGTGTCGGCGATCTGCCGCCGCCAGACGAGCGCAGGCCGTCCGGCGGCGAGCGCCTCGGCGGCGAGACGATCGCCGGAGCTGGCGGCACTCACTGCGCGACCGGGGTGGCGCCGAGCAGACGCGCGCGGAGCTGGGCGATGGTCGCCTCATTGCGGTGCGTGCCGACCGCGATCTTCGCGGCGCCGGCGAGCTGCTCCAGATATTCGCCCGTCGCGGATTCGACGAGATCGCGGCGCGAGGCGGCGATGGCGGGCGCGACCGTCTTGTCGTCGGCGGCCTCCACCTTGTCGACATGGACGATATACCAGCCGCTGCCATTCTCGGCGGCGACGAGGCGCGTGCCGCCCACCGGCGCACGGAACAGCGCCGCGAGCGGAGCCGGGACGCGGCCCTGCATCTGGGCCAGCTCCATGCGGCGGCCGTTGGTCTGGTGGACCTCGGGCAGCTTGACCGGCGCGGCCTTGAAGGCGTCGGCGACGGGGGTGCCAGCCTCGATCTTCTTCTGGATCGCGGTGGCGATCGCCTTGGCGCGATCATTGGCGCGCGAGGCGCCAAAGTCGGCCGTGACGCGATCCTTCACTTGCGCGAAGGCGATCGGCGCGGCCGGGATCACCTTGGCGACCGAGAGCAGCGCGTAACGCTCGCCCTGCTGGATCGTCTCGACGGTGGGGGCCTCGTCCGGGCTGGCCTTGAAGCCGGCGGCGAGGAGCGGCTGAAGCTCCGGCGCGGGCTTGAAGGCGGGCTGGTCGGGCGCGATGCCGGTGGGCGTGACGGCCGGCGTCTCGGTGACGGCGAGATTGTTGGTCTTCACGATGTCCGCGAAGCCCTGGCCACCGTCGAGCGCGTCCTGCACCTTGCCGACGAGATCGGACAGCGCCTGATCCTGCTTCTGCTTGGTGAGGTCGGCGGCGATCTGCGGGCGGGCGGCCTCGAACGTCGTGGCGGGGATGCGCGTGATGCCGTTCACCTTCACGACGTGCCAGCCGAAGTCCGACTTCACCGGATCGCTCACCGCGCCCTGCGCCAGCGCGAAGGCGGCGGCGGCGACGCCGGCCGAAGTCTGCTGCGCGAACTGGGTCTGGCTCTTGGTGCCGATGGCGATGTCGGCGGCGCTGAAGCCGGCGGCCTTGGCGGCATCCGCGAAGCTCTTGCCGCCCGCGACGGCGGCCTTGAAGGCCTGCGCCTTGGCCTGCGAATCGAGCACGACCTGCGACAGGTCGCGGGTCTCGCGCGCGGCGTACTTGTCGGTGGCCGAATCATAGGCCTTGCGGATGTCCGTCTCGCTCGGCGTCGCGGCGGCGGCGACCTGGTCGCGGCCGATCGGCGCATAGCGCAGCGCGCGGCGCTCGGGCGTGGTGTAGGCGGCGATATGCGCCTTGTAGAAGGCCTGAAGCTCCGCATCGGTCGGCGCCGCGCCGCCGCCCGTGAGCGCAATGGGCACGAAGCCGATCGAGCCGAAACGCTGCTCGACCATGAGATTGGCATAGGGGCGGACCAGCCCGTCCGGCAGCGTCATCGCGCCGGTGACGGGGAGATAGAGCATCTTGCGCACCAGATCGGAGCGGATATCGGAGCGGACGGCCGCATCGGTCAGCCGCTGCTGGGCGAGAACCGCCAGATAGGCCTTCTGGTCGAACTTGCCGTCGACGCCGTGGAAGGCCGGGATCGCGGCGATCTGGCCGTCGATCTGGCGCTTGCTGGCGGCGAGGCCGAGCGACTGCGCGAAATGGTCGAGCGCGGCGCCGCCGATCACCTGATCGACGACCGCCGCAAAGCCGCCCTGCGCCACGAAGGTCGCCATATCGAGGCCGGGCTGCTGCTGCACGGCCTGGGCATATTGGCTGCGGATGCGCTGCTCCATGTCGTTGGCGGTGATCGTCTCGTCACCGATGGTCGCAAGGTCGCCACCGGTCGGCCCGCTGCGGGTGGAGCCTCCGGGCATCTCGTGCGTGAAGACGCCCGTGATGATGAACGCGAGCATGATCAGGCCAAGGAGGCCCAGCGCCAGCTTGGAGGCGAGGGTACGGCGAAAGAAAGCGATCATGCGGGTTCCCGGTAAAGGATCGGATGCGTTTCCCTTAGAAGGCGAGCGCGCGCCCTTCAAGCGAGGCGCTGGCACAAGCGTGCCCTCGCCGCTATCGGACGAGCCCAGAACAGAAAGAATATAAGGGGAATGGACATGCGCAGACGGCTGATCGCCGGAAACTGGAAGATGAACGGCGACCGCGAAAGTCTTGCGGAGCTGGACGGCATTGCCGCGGCGGCCAAGGCGGCCCCGGATGTCGATGTCGTGATCTGTCCGCCCTTCACGCTGATCGAGCGCGCCGTCGCGCGTCAGCCTTCGCTCATCATCGGCGGGCAGGATTGCCATTCGGGGATCAGCGGGCCGTACACGGGCTGCATTTCAGCCGGGATGCTGAAGGAGGCGGGCGCCACGCTCGCCATCGTCGGCCATAGCGAGCGCCGCGCCGCCCAGCACGAGACCGACCCGGAGGTGAAGGGCAAGGCCGAGGCCGCGATCGCGGCTGGGCTCGCGGCGATCGTCTGCGTCGGCGAGAGCGAGGCGGAGCGCGACGCCGGCAAGGCGGCGGAGCGGGTCGAGACGCAGTTGCGCGGCTCGCTGCCGGTGGCGGGCGGGGACGCGCTGGTCGTCGCCTATGAGCCGATCTGGGCGGTGGGCACGGGTCGCACGCCGTCGATGCAGGATATCGGCGCGGTGCATGGTTTGATCCGGGGCGTGCTGCGCGAGCTGCTGGGGGCGGAAAGGGCTGAGGCGATCCGCATCCTCTATGGCGGCTCGATCACGGCCGCGAACATCGCCGAGGTGTTGGACGTGCCCAATGTCGACGGCGTGCTGGTCGGCGGCGCGAGCCTGACGGCGGCGGCCTTCGCCCCGATCATAGAGGCGGCTGCCTGACGGCGGGGCCGGGCGGGAATGCCTCCCGCCCGGTCAGCCGCCGTTCGAGAGGTGAGACGTCACCGTGGCGAGCGGCCGCGTCAGCAGGACATAGACCTCGCGCGCGGCGAAGCCGGCGGCCGTGAGGCCGACCACGCCGATCAGGATATATTGCAGCAGGGCAGAGGTCTGCCGGCTTCTCGTGGCCCTGAAGGCGACGTCCGGGGCAGCGCGCTGGTCGGACGGGGCAGGGCGCTGTGCGGCGGGCGAATCCTGACCGCTGGCAAGGGCTTCCATGTCGATGCGATCCTGCGTCCGGATGCCGAAATTGCGCACCGTCCGCCAGACGGCGCGGCCGACGATGGTCTGCATCCCGTGCCGGATCTCGACATAGGTGCCGGGCTCGGGCGGCTGTTCGGTCCTCACCATCATCCCACGCGAGGAGATGTTGTGGATGACGATGTCCGACCAGGAAGCGCCCATCCGCATCCGGGCTTGAATCAGCACCTTCCGGCGCGGTTCCCGTGGTTTCATCATCGATGGCGCACGGCGTCGCCCGCCGCCGGCCTTCCGCGTCGATCCATCGATCCGGTTCGGAGCAGGCGCGTCCTTCTCACCCGAAAATATTTCCCCGATTATCGAGATGTATGGAATTGTCCTTTCGTCGTAACAGGTTAACAGGTTCCTCCCAAGCGCGTGAACAAGGTTGCCGTGGCGATATCGCTGGCCCGCGGCGCGGATTGCCGGGCGGACGGGCCGCATTCCCGCCGGCGATGGCATGTCGGCCCGCGCATCGCATTGAACTCGTCGCCCACCTTCGCTAGGGAGCGGGCTTGGCCGTCCGGACGTTGCGTTCGGGCGCACTCGCTTTTGCCGAAGAGATCGTCCGACCGATGTTCACCTTCCTGCTCGTCATTCATGCGCTGATCGCGGCGGCGCTCGTCACCGTGATCCTGATGCAGCGGTCCGAAGGTGGCGGGCTCGGCATGGGCGGCGGCCCCGCCGGGCTGATGACCGCGCGCGGCGCGGCCGACTTCCTCACCCGCGCCACCTCGGTGCTGGCGACGCTGTTCGTCGTGATGGCCTTCGTGCTGGCGACCGTCGCCTCGATGCGCAACTCGGCCGGCAAGATCGACACCAGCCTCCAGAATCAGGGCACGCCCGGCACGATCACCGCGCCGCTTCCGGCAGCTCTTCCGGCGACCGGCATCCCGATGATGGGCGCGCCCGCCGCCACTCCGGCGACCGCGCCGCAGCCGGCTCCGGCCGAGGCCGCGCCGGCTCCCAAGCCTGTCCGCGTCGCGCCGACCGCCTCCAGCCTCAAGACGATCGACACCGGCAAGGTGACGGCGAACAGCGGCAACATCGGCATCGGTGGCGTTTCGGGCGGAAGCTCGGCCCACAAGGCGGCCGCTCCGGTCGTCACCCCGCCGACTCCGGCGCCGGCCCCCGCCGCGGCCAAGCCGGTCCCGACGCTCAATCTCGCGCCGCCGGCTCCGGCCACCACGGCGCCCGCCAACGGCAGCATTCCGCAGCCGTAATCCTTCCGGCCTCCCGGCCGTTTCGCTCTCGCCCGCGCCGTGATGGTGCGGGCGTTTTCTTGTCGTGGCGTTGCGATCGCGCTTCAGGCCCCCTCCTGAAGGCGACCATCGTCTCGTCGTGTGTGTATTTGGAGTCGCTGTCTTGCCTCCACATCCCTTCACCCGTTAAGGCCCGACTCCCATGGCGCGGTTCATCTTCATCACCGGCGGCGTGGTCTCCTCGCTTGGCAAAGGTCTCATGGCGGCATCGCTTGCCGCTCTCCTCCAGGCGCGTGGCTATCGGGTCCGCATCCGTAAATTCGATCCCTATCTGAACGTCGATCCGGGCACGATGAGCCCGTATCAGCACGGCGAGGTCTATGTGACCGACGATGGGGCCGAAACCGATCTCGACCTCGGGCATTACGAGCGTTTCACCGGCGTTCCGTCGCGGCAGAGCGACAATGTCACCTCGGGCCGGATCTACCAGACGATCATCTCCAAGGAGCGTCGTGGCGACTATCTGGGCGCGACCGTCCAGGTGATCCCGCACGTGACGGACGCCATCAAGGCGTTCGCGCGCGCCGACACCGATGACCTCGATTTCGTGCTCTGCGAGATCGGCGGCACGGTGGGCGACATCGAATCGCTGCCCTTCATGGAGGCGATCCGCCAGCTCAAGAACGATCTCGGCCGCAACCAGTCGATCTTCGTCCACCTGACGCTGGTGCCGTACATCGCGGCGGCCGGCGAGCTGAAGACCAAGCCGACGCAGCACAGCGTCCGCGACCTGACTGCGCTCGGCATCCAGCCGGACGTGCTGGTCTGCCGTTGCGAGATGCCGCTCCCGGCGGGCGAGCGCGCCAAGATCGCGCTCTTCTGCAACGTGCGCCCCGAAGCGGTCATCCCGGCGCTCGACGCCGAGACGATCTACGGCGTTCCGGCGCAATACCATGCCGAGGGCCTCGACGCCGAGGTGCTGCGTGCTTTCGACATCGATCCCGACACCATCGCGCCGGACATGCGCCGCTGGGCAGACGTCACCGATCGCATCGCCAACCCCGAGGGCGAGGTGACGATCGGCGTCGTCGGCAAATACACCGGCATGAAGGACGCCTATAAGTCGCTCCAGGAAGCGCTCGTCCATGGCGGCATCGCCAACCGGGTGAAGGTCAATGTCCGCTGGCTCGACGCCGAGCTGTTCGAGGGGCCGGAGGCGGATCTCGCGCCGGCGCTGGAGCCGATGCACGGCATCCTCGTCCCCGGCGGCTTTGGCGAGCGCGGGTCGGAGGGCAAGATCTCGTCCGTCCGGTTCGCGCGCGAGAGGGGCGTGCCCTTCTTCGGCATCTGCCTCGGCATGCAGATGGCCTGCATCGAGGGCGCGCGGAACACCGCGGGCATCGAGAAGGCCTCCACCACCGAGTTCGGCCCGACCGAAGAGCCCGTCGTCGGCCTCATCACCGAGTGGATGACCGCGGACGGCCTCCAGAAGCGCGAAGCCGGCGGCGATCTCGGCGGCACGATGCGGCTGGGCGCCTATGACGCCAGGCTCGCGGGCAACAGCCATGTCGCGTCGATCTATGGCGGCACGGCCATCTCCGAGCGTCATCGTCACCGCTACGAGGTGAACGTCCACTACAAGGATGCGCTCGAAAAGGGCGGCCTGGCCTTCTCCGGCATGTCGCCCGACGGCGAGCTGCCCGAGATCGTCGAGCGGCCGGATCACCCCTGGTTCGTCGGCGTGCAGTTCCACCCGGAGCTGAAGTCCAAGCCGTTCGATCCGCATCCGCTGTTCAAGAGCTTCATCGAAGCGGCGGTGAAGCACTCCCGCCTGGTCTGATCCTTACTGGATTCCCAAAGCGTTCATCGCCGCTTGCGTCGCCGCAACGTCATCGTTGCTGCTGGCGTTGGCGGCGGTGTCGTTTTTGGGCTGGCCGCCTGCGAACTCCACCGCCGTCCAGATGATGCCGGCGGCCCAGAGCAGCGCGATCCAGCGGCTCCTGAAGATCGAACGGGTGCGGATGGGCAGCATGGCCCCGATATGCCACATCCCGGTTAGCGCCCGGTAAAGCGAGCGCTCAATTCTCCTGCGGTTGCGGGGAGGGCGGCGTCGCGGGCGGCTCGCTGGGCTGGGCCGGCGGGTCGCTGGGCGAGACGATCGGCGGATCTATGGGCGTCGGCACGGGATCGTCGACGGGCTTGCGCGTCGGATCGTCCGGCTTGGGATGCTGGGTCATCATGGAAAGCTCCTGCGGCGAAGCGCCTGAACGCTCCGCCGCAGGATGGGCTCCCTGTCGAAACGCCCAGGCCTTGCGACCTGGGCGTCCCGCGTGACGAATGCTCGTCAGCCCCCTTTTGGCTTTCGGCCCGCACGTGGTTCCCATCCCCCCTCAGAAACGGGACCACGGGGCCTTAGCCTTCCCCGAACCACGGCCTTGGACCTGTGTTTCGTGGGACAAGGTCTACCGCTCGAAAGTTCAGCTTGTCATCGGCCTTCAAGGGGGTGTTCATCGAATGGACATCTCCTGTGATGTTTCAGCAACATACGCCCCTGTGGTTGCCACTCTGCGCCCCACACAATAGAGCAGCGGAATCCGTTGCATCCCGTGACGGTGCCCCAATTCGAAGGCCGCGATGCGTCTCTCCCGCCATTTCCTGCCCGTTCTCAAGGAATCGCCCTCTGACGCGCAGATCGTCAGCCACAAGCTGATGCTCCGCGCCGGGCTCGTCCGGCAGACTGCCGCGGGGATCTATGCGTGGCTGCCGCTGGGCCAGCGCGTGCTCCAGAAGATCGCGCAGATCGTCCGCGAGGAGCAGGATCGCGCCGGCGCCATCGAGCTTCTGATGCCGACTCTCCAGTCCGCGGATCTGTGGCGCGAATCGGGCCGTTATGACGCTTACGGCCCCGAGATGCTGCGCATCACCGATCGCCACGACCGCGAGATGCTCTATGGCCCGACCAACGAGGAGATGATCACCTCGATCTTCCGGGATTCGGCGCGCAGCTATCGCGACCTGCCGCGCACGCTCTATCATATCCAGTGGAAGTTCCGCGACGAGGTGCGCCCCCGCTTCGGCGTGATGCGTGGTCGCGAGTTCCTGATGAAGGACGCCTACAGCTTCGACCTCGACGAGGCCGGCGCGCGCCACAGCTACAACCGCATGTTCGTGGCCTATCTCAACACCTTCGCGCGCATGGGCCTGCGCGCCATCCCGATGCAGGCCGACACCGGCCCGATCGGCGGCGACCTCTCCCACGAGTTCATCGTCCTCGCGCCAACCGGCGAGAGCGACGTGTTCTATCATTCGAACTGGGAGAAGCCGGCCGAGCTGTCGTCGGTGGATTTCGACGATGTTTCCGGCCTGCAAACGATCGTGTCGGGCTACACCGCCGACTATGCCGCCACCGACGAGAAGCGCGACGAGGCCCGTGAGGCGGAAGCCGGCGCGGACCTCCGCCAGTCGCGAGGCGTCGAGGTGGGCCACATCTTCTACTTCGGCGAGAAATATTCGAAGCCGATGAACCTGCGCGTGCAGGGGCCGGACGGTTCCGAAGTGATCCCGCACATGGGGAGCTACGGCATCGGCGTGTCGCGCCTGATGGGCGCGATCATCGAGGCCAGCCACGATGACAACGGCATCATCTGGCCGGACGCGGTAGCGCCCTACAAGGTCGGCATCATCAACATGCGCGTCGACGACGAGGCCTGCACGGCGGCGGCGGACGATCTCTACGCTAGGCTCCAGAAGGCGGGCGTCGAGGTGCTCTATGACGACCGCGACGAGCGTGGCGGCGCCAAGTTCGCCACGATGGACCTGATCGGCATCCCCTGGCAGATCGTGATCGGCCCCAAGGGCATCGCCAGGGGCGTCGTCGAGCTGAAGCGCCGCTCCACCGGTGAGAAGGTCGAGCTGTCGATCGAGGATGCGCTGGCGAAGGTGGTCGGGTGAGGGCTTTCGTCTCGTGATCCTCGGCCGCACCGAGCGGATGGTCGCCCGGCGCTATCTGCTGCCGGGCCGGGGCGAGGCGTTCATCTTCCTCGTCGCCTCGATCAGCCTTGGCGCGGTGGCGCTGGGCGTCGCCGCGCTGATCGTGGTGATGAGCGTGATGAATGGCTTCCGCGCGGAGCTGTTCGACAAGATCGTGGGCCTGAACGGCCATGCGGTCATCCAGGGCTATTCGGGCCACGGCCTCACCAACTGGCGCCAGATCGCGGACGAGGCGAAGGCGACGCCCGGCGTCACCAGCGCCATTCCGCTGATCGAGCAGCCGCTCGCCGCAACCGTGGACGGCCGGGTCGAGCCGATCCTGCTGCGCGGGATGCGCGTTGCGGACCTTCGCGACACGATCAAGGGCGACATCAAGCAAGGCAATCTCGCCGAAGTGACGCCCGGCTCCGGCAATGTCGCGATCGGCACGGGCCTCGCGCAGGCGCTGGGGCTGACCGTCGGCGACCAGATCAGCGTGGTGAACCTCTCAGGGCAGGCGACGCCCTTCGGCACCGCGCCGCGCATCGTCAGCTATCGCGTGGCGGCGACCTTCGAGGTCGGCGTCTATGATTTCGACAAGGCCTATGTCGTGATGCCGATGGAGGATGCGCAGACGCTCCTCCTGCTGGGCGATACCGTCCAGATGGTGGAGCTGCGCACCGTCGACCCGGATCGTGTGACGCAGATTCTGACCCCGCTCGCGCCCAAGGTGATCCGCGACGGCGTCGTCAACGACTGGCGGCAGATGAACGCTTCGCTGTTCCAGGCGCTGGAGGTGGAGCGGGTGACGATGTTCGTCGTGCTCGGCATCGTCATCCTGATCGCGGCGTTCAACATCCTGTCGTCGCTCATCATGCTGGTCCGCGCCAAGACGCGGGACATCGCCATTCTGCGCACCATGGGCGCCAGCCGGGCCGCGATGCTGCGCATCTTCATGACGGTGGGCATGACGATCGGCGTGCTCGGCATCCTTGCGGGGATCGTGCTGGGATCGGTGTTCCTCTTCTTCCGGCAGGATGTGGTGGATGTGATCCAGCACATCACCGGCGCGCAGCTCTGGGACCCGTCGATCCGCGTGCTGACCGAGCTTCCGTCCAAGCCTGACCCGCTCGACATCACCGTCATCATCGTGATGACGTTGGTGCTGACCTTCCTCGCGACGCTCTATCCGGCCTACAAGGCGGCGAGCACCGATCCCGTGCAGGTGCTGCGCTATGAGTGAGCCGGTTCTCCACGTCACCGACCTCAAGCGCTCCTATGAGCAGGGCGGGCAGACCATCCATGTGCTGCGCGGAGTGAACCTGTCCGTGGCGCCGGGCGAGATCGTGGCGCTGCTGGGGCCGTCGGGCTCGGGCAAGTCGACGATGTTGCAGGCGATCGGTCTGCTCGAGGGGGGCTTCGAGGGCTCGATCCGCATCGCGGGCGAGGAGGCCGCGCGGCTCGACAATGACGGGCGCACCCGTGTGCGGCGCGAGCGGCTGGGGTTCGTCTACCAGTTCCATCATCTCCTCCCTGATTTCACGGCGGAGGAGAATGTCGTGCTGCCCCAGATGGTGCGCGGCGCGATGCGGGACGAGGCGGACGTGAGGGCGAAGTCGCTGCTGACCACGCTCGGCCTGTCGCACCGGCTGGACCATCGCCCGTCCAAGCTCTCCGGCGGCGAGCAGCAGCGCGTCGCGGTGGCCCGCGCGCTCGCCAATCGTCCGGCACTGGTGCTGGCCGACGAGCCCACCGGCAATCTCGACGAGGCGACGGCGGACGTCGTGCTGGTCGAGTTCCTGCGGCTGGTCCGGGGCGAGGGCTCGGCCGCCGTGGTCGCCACGCATAATGAGCGGCTCGCCGCGCGGATGGACCGCGTGGTGCGTCTCCACGACGGCGTGCTGGCTTAAGCGTTACAGCGGGTAGGACATCGCGACGTTGCACCGCTCATAGCGGCTGCCATAGGTCGCCATGATCTCCGCGTCGTGCACGAAGCCGAGCTTCTCGTAGAGGTGGATGGCCGACGCGCATTTCCGGTTGGTGAGGAGATAGAGCCGGCCCATCGCCATCGCCCGCGCGCGTTCGAGGATGCTGGCCAGCAGGAATTCGCCCGCCTTGCGCCCGCGCGCCCTCTCCGACACGCCCATCTTGGTCAGCTCGAAGCTGCCCTCGTCGATGCGGATCAGTGCGCAGGTGCCGACCACCCCCAGCTCCGCATCCTCGACGAACAGGATGATGCCGCCGCGATCGATGATCAGCTCGCGCGGATGGGAGAGGATCTGCCGGTCATTCTCCTCCAGCACGAACATCTGCTCGATCCACTCGGCGTTGATCCGGTAGAAATCCTCCGCGAGATCGTCCGAATATTCGCGGATCGAGAGGCCGGTCGCGGCCTGCGAGGCGTCGAGGGTGGCGGTGTTCACGCGCATCTCCATGGAGCAGTGATCGAGCTTGGTTTCGAGCTGGCCGATCTGGTCGAGCAGCGCGCCCGAGAGGTCGCCGCACAGATCGGTGACGACCAGATCGAGTGGCGGCCAGAGCACGGCCTTGGCGCGGGCCATCAGCGCCTTGCCCGCCTCCGTCAGCGCGAGCGTCTTCTGGCGCATGTCCGCATCGTCGCGGCTGGCGGCGAGCAGGCCGATGTCGAGGAGCGATGAGGCTGTCCGCGTCACGGCGGGCTGGCTGACCCCCAGCGCCTCCACCGCGTCTCCGATGGTGAGGGGGCCATAGCGATCGATCGCGGCGAGCAGGGGGAATTGGGCTGGCTGGATCGGCAAGCCGCTCGCCTTGAGCAGCCGTGCGGCGTCTGCCTGGAGCCGTTCGGCGAGCCGCTTCAGCCGGCTGCCAAGGAACAGATATCCCATATCCGCCAAGATGTCGGCCATGCGCTTCTCCCGAGTCGGAAGAAACATAACATGCTATCTATATTCTCGGGAATATCGGATTGCGGCTTGAGCGCACGTCGGGAAGAAGCACGATCGTTCGAAAAAACTGGAATGTATCTTCAATATTATCGCGATTTCCTTGCAAGGATCGTCCGTCTTATGACCGAAGGCCAACACGGCAAACCGCTTCCCCGCACAGGATTTCCCGATGACCCGGACCCTCGCTTCCGCCGCGATCGCGCTGTTTGTCGCGTCCGCCTCCATCGCCGCCGCGCCGGCCGGCCCGGCCAATCCCGACCCCAGGGCGCTGACCGCCGGCAGCTACACCGTCGAGCCCAACCACACGCGCGTCCAGTTCACGGTCGCGCATATGGGCTTCACCGATTGGTATGGCGACTTCACCCATGTCGCGGGCACGCTTCAGATCGACCCGGCGCATGTCGAGGCGAGCAAGCTCGACATCAGCATCCCGGTCGCCTCCGTCTCGACCACCAATGCCACGCTCGACGGCGAGTTGAAGAGCGACCAGTGGCTTGACGCAGGCCAGTTCCCGACGATCCGCTTCGTCTCGACCAAGGTGGTCCGCACCGGCCCGTCCAGTGCGACGATCACCGGCGATTTCACCCTGCACGGCGTGACGAAGCCGGTGACGCTGGTCGCCAGCTTCAACGGCGCGGGCGTGAACCCGCTCGACAAGGCCTATACGGCCGGCTTCAACGCCACGACGACGATCAGGCGCTCGGACTATGGCGTGAAGACCTATGTCCCGCTGATCGGCGACGAGACGGTGATCCGCATCAGCGCGGCCTTCGTTCGCAACGCGTCGTAACGCGCTTCTCCGGGCCGGCTGCGCTTCTTGCCGGCCCGGATCTGGCAAACGGCTCGGCATGTTCGGGCGATTTTAACAAAACTGCCTTGATCCGGGGCTAGCCGGGCCGGGTGGGTAGAAGCCGTCGATCGATCGGGCGTTTATGTGCGGCCGTGATGCTCGCGCTCGCCGTCGCGCGTCCGGCATGGGCGGGTGATCCGCCCTCGGTGTCGGCGAGCTACATCACGGATGTGATCGGCAACGCCTCGGGCGGGGTGGAGCGCGGCGTCGACTGGATCGGCCGGCTCGACCTCACGGTCGCGAGCGGAGACCGGCTGTTCGGCATCGACGGCGCCCATGCCCAGTTCGACATGATGCTGCTCCACGGTGGCGGTTTCTCGGCGGTGCGCACCGGCGACGGGCAGGTGCTCGACAATATCGACGCGCCCCACGCCGTCCGCCCGTTCGAGGCGTGGATCAGCGTGCCGCTCACGCCGCGCCTGCGGGCAAAAGCAGGGCTGGTCGACCTCAACAGCGAGTTCGACCCGCAGAATGTCGGCACGCTCTTCCTCAACAGCTCGTTCGGCATCGGGCCGGATCTCTCGCAAGCGGGACTGGACGGCCCCTCCATCTTCCCGGTGACCGCGCCGGGGATGGTGCTGGCCTATGAACCGGCGGGCTGGTCAGCGCGGCTCGGCGTGTTCGATGCGCTGGCCGGCGATCCCGAACATCTCCACCGTGTCTTCCCGGATTCGTTCGGGCGGCATGGCGCGCTGGTGATCGGGCAGGCGTCGGCGCTGATCGGCCCCGTGGTGCAGGCCTATGCGGGGGCATGGGCGTTCACCGATCCCCTGCCGCGTATCGACGCGCCGGGAGAGGCGCGGAGCGCGGGCGGCTATGTCGAGATCGAGGCGCGGTTGCTCGACGACGGGCCGACCCGCGCGCTCAAGGCGTGGGTGCGTGCCGGCAAGGCGACGGAGCGCGCGAATCCGATCGGCACCTATGTCGGCGGCGGCTTCACCTGGGGCGGGGACCGGCGCATGGCGGGCATCGCCGTGGCACGCGCCATTCTCGGCGATCCGGCATGGCGCGCTGGGCAGCCCGCGGTGCCCGCGCCCTATCGTGCGGAGACGGCATGGGAGATCACCGCCCGCGAGCGCATGGGACGCGGCCTCTTCCTCCAGCCCGACATGCAATATATCGTCCATCCGGGCTGGGCGCCCTCTGTCGGCAATGCGCTCGTCCTCGCTCTCCGGCTGCAATGGAACTGGCTGGGGGGGCATTGAGACGGGCCCTGCAGAAAATCGTTCAGACCCCTTTGAACTCGGACGCAGGAACGCCTAGGTCGGCGCGGGTGCTCACTGTGGGAGCGCTACCAATTCGGGAGAAGACGCGATGCTGGATGGATCAAGCCTGATCGGTGGACAGTCTGTACGGGGCGGGGACCTGTTCCAGGCGGTCGATCCGTCGACCGGCCAGTTGATCGCGCCGGAATTCGCCGGTGTCGGCGCGGCGGAAGTGGCGCAGGCCTGCGCGCTGGCGGACGAGGCCTTCCACAGCTATCGCGAGACCGACCCGGAGACGCGCGCCCGTTTCCTCGAAACCATCGCCGATAATATCGAGGCGCTCGGCGACACGCTGATCGAGCGCGTCATGACCGAGAGCGGCCTGCCGCGTGCCCGCCTCGAAGGCGAGCGCGGGCGCACCTGCGGCCAGCTCCGCCTGTTCGCTTCGGTGGTCCGTTCGGGCGACTGGCTGGGCGTGCGCGTCGACACCGCGCTGCCCGAGCGCAAGCCGCTGCCGCGCCCCGACATTCGCCTCCGCAAGATCGCGATCGGTCCGGTCGCGGTGTTCGGCGCGTCCAACTTCCCGCTCGCCTTCTCGGTGGCCGGCGGCGACACGGCCTCGGCGCTGGCGGCGGGCTGCCCCGTCGTCGTGAAGGGCCATCCGGCGCATCCGGGCACGGGCGAGCTGGTCGGCCGCGCGATCCGCGACGCGGTGAAGGCCTGTGGCCTGCATGAGGGCGTCTTCTCGCTGCTTCAGGGCACGACCACGGCGCTGGGCGGCACGCTGGTCGCCGATCCGCGCATCAAGGCGGTGGGCTTCACCGGCTCGCGTGGCGGTGGCCTCGCACTGGTGAAGATCGCGGCCGAGCGCGCCGAGCCGATCCCGGTCTATGCCGAGATGTCGAGCGTGAATCCGGTCGTGCTGTTCCCGGCGGCGCTCGCTGCGCGCGCCGAGGCGATGGCCGAGGGCTTCGTCGGCTCGCTGACGATGGGCGCGGGCCAGTTCTGCACCAACCCCGGCATCCTGCTCGCGCTCGAAGGGCCGGACCTTGATCGCTTCGTTGCCACCGCGACCAAGACGCTCACCCCGTTGGCGCCGAGCACCATGCTCACGCCGGGCATCCACAGCGCCTATGAGAAAGGCGTGGACGCCTTCGCCCAGCATCATGGTGTCGAGACGCTGGCGCGCGGCGCCGAGAGCACCGGCCCGCACTGCGCGCGAGGCGCCCTGTTCGCCACCAGCGCCGTGGAGTTCATCGCCGACCCGGCGCTGAGCCATGAGGTGTTCGGCTCCTCTTCGATCCTCGTCCGCTGCAAGGACATGGGCGAGGTGGCCAAGGTGCTGGAAGGTCTCGAAGGCCAGCTCACCGCCACGCTCCAGATGGACGAGGCGGATGTCGAGCTTGCCCGCCCGCTGCTGCCGATCCTGGAGCAGCGCGCCGGCCGCGTGCTCGCTAATGGCTGGCCGACCGGCGTCGAGGTGAGCCATGCGATGGTGCATGGCGGCCCCTATCCGGCGACGTCGGATGGCCGCACCACCTCGGTCGGCACGCTGGCGATCGAGCGCTTCCTGCGCCCGGTGAGCTATCAGAACCTGCCCGACGCGCTGCTGCCGGAGGCGCTCAAGGCGGCCAATCCGCTCGGCGTGCAGCGTCTGGTCGACGGGAAGACCGAACTCGGCAACCGCTGAGCCGGATCAGCGGGGCGGGGGAGCGGTCCTCCGCCCTGTCGTTCAGGCCGGGGAGGCGGCGAGGAAGGCGTCCAGCAGGGCGTTGGCCACCGTCTCCATCGAGGCGGCGGGGCCTTGCGCGCCGGAGGTGTGGCGGCTCGCCCGCGCGCCCTCGAACAGCAGGATGATGCCGTCGGCGAGCAGCACTGGCTCGGGCACGGGCAATTGCTCGACCAGCGCGATCAGCCGCGCCCGCATCGCGCCCTTGTAGCTTTCGGCAATGGTGCGCGCGGGGTGGCCGGGCTCGGGAAACTCGACGGCGGCGTTGGTGAGCGCGCAACCACGATGAGTCGGAGAGCGGGTCTCGCGCGCCACTTCGCTGATGAGCGTGCGCAGCCGGGCAAGCGGATCGCCGGGCGTCCGCAGCTCCAGATCGTCCCACCAGCTCATGATCCGGTCGAACCGGGTTTGCAGGCAGTTCGCGACCAGGGCGTCTTTCGACGAGAAGCTGCGATAGAGGCTGGGCTTGGTGACGCCGGCTTCCGCGACGATCTCCTCCACGCCCACGGCCCGGATTCCGCGCCGATAGAAGAGCCGCCGCGCCGTGCGCGACACGCGCTCGGAGGCGGGCTGACGAGGGGGAAGCAATGGCTTCACGCCCACCCTTTCGGCAATCTCCCGTTCACTTACCATCGCCCATTTCCCCTCCCGGCGCTCTTGACAGGATGTTACCGATCGGTACGCGGGTCAAGACGGCGGATCGGTCGGACAATGAGACGGAAAGGAGGCGATATGGAGTTTCGGGGCCTGGCCCACGATACGACCGAAGCGCCCCTTCCGCTGTCTGTGGAGGACGAGCCCTTCCTGCTGCGCGAGGGCGAGCAGGCCGAGTTTTCGCCGCTCGAAGAGCAGGTGATCGATCTGGCGCGCCGCGAGCGGCTGGGCAGCCTTCAGGCGCCGGGACGGATCGAGCGCTTCCTCTCCTTTGTCTTCGGCCTCAACATCGGCGGCCGCGCCCTGGCGGATGAGCGGCTGGAGTCGCTGCGCCGCGCGGTGGTCGTCACCCGGCATCGCCATCATATGCCGGACGTGCAGGCCGCCGAGCTGCGCGTGGCGGGCTTCTCCCTGCCGCAGATCCGCCTGATCGAGCTGCGTGCCATCGCCGCCTGAGGCGGCGCTCAATCGAATCGGTAGGGGACGATGTCCCGCCGTTCCGGGTCTACGCGGATCGCGCGGCCGGAGGGCGGAAAGGCGCGCTGCTCGCAATTCTCACGCGGGCAGATGCGGCAGGAGACGCCGATCGGGGTCGCGGCATCGGCCCGTGTCAGATCGAGATGGTCGGCATAGACGAAATCGCCCGCCTCGCCGATCTCGCAGCCCAGCGCCACCGCGTAGCGGCGCGGCGCGCGGGCGAAACTGCCGCTTTCCTTCACCAGTCCCTTGGCGGCCACCACGTAGCGCGTGCCTTCCGGCATTTCGGCAAGCTGGATCAGGATACGATCCGGGATCGCGACCGCCTCGTGCATGATCCACAGCGGACAGGCGCCGCCGAAGCGCGCGAATTGCAGGCGGGTGGCGGAGTGGCGCTTGGTGATGTTGCCCGCCATGTCGACGCGGCAGAAGAAGAAGGGCGTGCCCCGTGCGCCCGGTCGCTGGAGGGTCGAGAGGCGATGACACGCCTGCTCGAAGCTGACGGCGAAGCGGCGGCGCAGGCGGTCGATGTCGTGTCGGACCCGGCGGGCTTCCGAGCGGAACAGCTCGTAGGGCATCAGGATCGCGCCCGCCGCATAGTTGGCGAGGCCGACGGTCAGCAGGCGCGTCGCCTCGGTGGAGGGCAAGCCGGCGCGGGCCAGCACCACGTCGATCTCGTCGGCCAGTTCGATACGGGCGAGCTGGTGAGCGAGCTGGAAGGCGCGGCTCTCGGGCGCCTGCGCGGGATCGAGCGTCAGGACGCGGTAGACCGGATCGTAGCTGCGGAGCGGAGGCGTATCGCCAGAGGACGCGCGGAGCGTGATGCGGTGACGCTCCCGCAGCCGTTCGGCCAGCGCATCGGGGCCGGGCTCCAGCGTCGCGCCGATCGCCTCGGCGGCGGTATCGATCAGGTCGACATAATTGCCGGCATCGTGGAACCAGTCGCGCACCTCGTCCCACGGCAGGCGGCCTCCGGAGGGCGCGCCTGTGTCATAGGCGTCGTCGAGGCGCTGTAGCTGGTCCTCGGCGCGGCGCCATGCCGCATGGAGCGCGACGAAGCGGCGGGCGAGGTCCGGCTGCTGCTCGATGGCGCGGGCCAGCACCTCGGGCTCGGGTGGCGGTTCGGGGAGGAGGGGCTCGGCGGCCGCTTCGGCGAGGCCGGCGAGCAGGCGCGCGCCTTCGTCCTCGTCGATGCCGGTCCAGTCGGTCGGGAAGGCGGCGGCGAGCGCCAGCGCCACGGCGGCGGTGAGCGGGCGTCCATCCGTCTCGATCTGCGAGAGATAGCTGACCGAGATGCCGATCCGCTCGGCCATCGCCGTCTGGCTGAGGCGGAGCTGGGCGCGCAGTGCGCGGACTCGGGCGCCGGCATAGAGGCTGCGGACGGGGCGTACCATGATGCTTCCGCATATTTCACAAAATTGCCTTTCGCAACTTCACAAAACCACATTTGCGCGGGCCGATGCCAAGGTGCAGTGCGGCGCAACACCGCCGCCCAGGAAAGGAGAGCGATGCCCACGACCCTCGAGAAGCTCGATCAACGACGCGCCGAGGCCCGCCTGGGCGGCGGACAGAAAAGGATCGATGCCCAGCACGCCAAAGGCCGCCTGACGGCCCGCGAGCGGCTGGAAATCCTCCTCGACGAAGGCTCGTTCGAAGAGCTGGACATGTTCGTCGAGCATAACTGCATCGACTTCGGCATGGACGCGAGCCACATCCCCGGCGACGGCGTGGTGACGGGCTCGGGCACGATCAACGGCCGCCTCGTCTTCGTGTTCAGCCAGGATTTCACCGTCTTCGGCGGCTCCCTGTCCGAGCGGCACGCGCAGAAGATCTGCAAGATCATGGATATGGCGCTGAAGGTCGGCGCGCCCGTGATCGGCCTCAACGACAGCGGCGGCGCGCGTATTCAGGAAGGCGTCGCCTCGCTCGGCGGCTATGCCGAGGTGTTCCAGCGCAACGTGCTGGCATCCGGCGTGGTGCCGCAGCTCAGCCTCATCATGGGGCCCTGCGCGGGCGGCGCGGTCTATTCCCCGGCGATGACGGACTTCATCTTCATGGTGAAGGACTCGTCCTACATGTTCGTCACCGGCCCGGACGTGGTGAAGACCGTCACCAACGAGGTGGTGTCGCAGGAGGATTTGGGCGGGGCCTCGGCGCATACCGTCAAGTCCGGCGTGGCCGACGTGGCGTTCGAGAATGACGTGGAGGCGCTGCTCGCCGCGCGCGACTTCATCGACTTCCTGCCCGAGAGCAATCGTTCGGGCGTCCCCGTGCGCCCCACCGACGATCCGTGGGACCGGCAGGAGCCGAGCCTCGACACGCTGATCCCGGCCTCGGCCAACATCCCCTACGACATGCACGAGCTGATCCAGAAGACGGTCGACGAAGGCGACTTCTTCGAGATCCAGCCCGCGCACGCTGCCAACATCATCACCGGCTTCGGCCGCATTGAGGGGCGCACCGTCGGCATCGTCGCCAACCAGCCGATGGTGCTGGCGGGCGTGCTCGACATCGCCTCCTCGCGGAAAGCGGCGCGGTTCGTGCGCTTCTGCGATGCGTTCGAGATTCCGATCGTCACCTTCGTGGACGTGCCCGGCTTCCTCCCCGGCACCGCGCAGGAGCATAACGGCATCATCAAGCATGGCGCCAAGCTGCTCTTCGCCTATGCCGAGGCGACGGTGCCCAAGATCACGGTCATTACGCGCAAGGCCTATGGCGGGGCCTACGACGTCATGGCGTCCAAGCATCTGCGCGGCGACCTCAACTATGCATGGCCGACAGCCGAGATCGCGGTGATGGGCGCCAAGGGCGCGGTGGAGATCATCTTCCGTCAGGAAGCGAAAGACCCCGAGAAGCTCGCGGCCCGCACCGCCGAATATGAGGCGCGCTTCGCCAACCCGTTCGTGGCGGCGTCCAAGGGCTTCATCGACGAGATCATCATGCCGCATTCCACGCGGCGCCGGGTGGCGCTGGGTCTTCGCAAGCTGCGCAACAAGCAGCTCGAAAACCCGTGGAAGAAGCACGACAATATCCCGCTGTGAGCAACGAGGTCGCCTCCGCCGTGCTGCTGGTCGCGGTGGGCGGCGGCGTCGCCGTGCATTGCTCGCGCACCGCGCTGCGTGAACTTCGCGCCGGCGAGGGGCGGAGACGCTGGGGGACATATAGACGGGACGATGATCCACTCCGCTTCTGGGGTGTTGTCGTGGGAACCGCGCTCGCCGCCCTTCTGGGGCTGTTTTCCTTCTGCTTCGGCCTGGCCTCCGCGGCCGCGCTGGCGCGGATCATCTAGGATGATGTCATGACCTCCTCCGATCCGGTCGTTTTCCTCTCCTTCGCCCGCACGCCGATGGGCGGCTTCCTCGGTGAGCTGTCCTCGTTGAAGGCCACCGAACTGGGGGCCATCGCCGTCAGGGGCGCGGTCGAGCGGTCCGGCATCAGCCCGGATCAGATCGAGCGTTGCTATATGGGCTGCGTCCTGCCGGCCGGCCTCGGCCAGGCGCCGGCGCGTCAGGCGGCGATCTTTGGCGGCCTGCCGACCTCGGTCGAGGCGACCACGATCAACAAGATGTGCGGTTCGGCGATGCAGGCCGCGATCATGGCGTCCGACGCGCTGGTCGCAGGCTCGGCCGACATCATCGTCGCGGGCGGCTTCGAGAGCATGTCGAACGCGCCCTATCTCAACCTGAAGCACCGCTCGGGCGCGCGCATCGGCCATGACAGGCTCTACGACCATATGTTCCTCGACGGCCTTGAGGATGCCTATGAGCAGGGCAAGCTGATGGGCAATTTCGCCGAGGACGTGGCCGGCGAATATCAGTTCACCCGCGAGAAGCAGGACGAGTTCGCGATCGCCTCGCTCACCCGCGCGCAGCAGCATGTCGGCGAGCTGGCGAACGAGATCGTGCCGGTCACGGTCAAGACCCGCAAGGGCGAGGTGGTGATCGATACCGACGAGCAGCCCCGCAACGCCAATATCGGCAAGATCCCGACGCTGAAGCCCGCCTTCGCCAAGGACGGCACGATCACGGCCGCCAACGCCTCGTCGATCTCGGACGGCGCGGCGGCGCTGGTGATGACGCGGATGAGCGTGGCCGAGAAGCTGGGCGTGAAGCCGATCGCCCGGGTCGTCTCCCACGCTGCCTTCGCGCAGGCGCCGGCCCTGTTCACCACCGCGCCGGTGGGCTCGTCCAAGCGCGCTCTGGAGAAGGCCGGCTGGACGACCAAGGATGTCGACCTGTTCGAGGTCAACGAGGCCTTCGCGACGGTCGCGATGATCGCGATGCACGATCTCGGCGTCCCGCATGACGTGCTGAACATCCATGGCGGCGCCTGCGCGCTCGGCCATCCGGTGGGCGCTTCGGGCGCGCGTATCTTGGGTGCGCTCATCAACGGGCTTCAGGTCAACGGCCTCAAGCGCGGCCTCGCCTCGATCTGCCTCGGCGGTGGCGAGGCGACCTCGATGGCGGTGGAACTGGTCTGATGAAGCGAGCCAAGAAATGAAACTGGGCCGCCTCAACCATGTCGGCGTCGCGACGCCGTCGATCGAGCGATCGATCGCCTTCTATCGCGACGTGATGGGCGCGGAGACGATCCACGAACCGTTCGACATGCCCTCGCAGGGTGTGCGGGTATGCTTCGTGGATGCTCCGAACTTCCAGGTCGAACTGATTGAGCCGCTGGGCGAAAATTCGCCCATCCATGGCTTCCTCGCCAAGAACCCGGCCGGCGGCCAGCATCATATGTGCTATGAGGTGCCCGACATCCACGAGGCCAAGGCCTGGTTCGAGGGCAAGGGCGCGAAGGTGCTGGGCGAGCCGCGCATCGGCGCGCACGGCACATTGATCTTCTTCGTCCACCCCAAGGATATGGGCGGCGTGCTCACCGAAATCATGGAGACCCCCCGTGGCGACCACTGAGGACTGGAAGGCGCTCGCCAACAAGGAGGTGAAGGGCCGCGATCTCACCTGGCACACGCCGGAAGGGATCGATGTCAAACCTCTGTATACGGCCGAGGATGTGGATGGCATCGATCCGGGCCTGCCCGGCTTCGCGCCCTTCACGCGCGGCGTGCGCGCCTCGATGTATGCCGGCCGCCCGTGGACGATCCGGCAATATGCCGGCTTCTCGACCGCTGAGGAATCCAACGCCTTCTACCGCCGCAACCTCGCGGCCGGGCAGAAGGGGCTGTCCGTCGCCTTCGATCTCGCCACCCATCGCGGCTATGACAGCGACCACCCGCGCGTCACCGGCGACGTCGGCAAGGCGGGCGTCGCGATCGACAGCGTCGAGGACATGAAGATACTGTTCGACGGCATCCCGCTCGACGAGATGTCGGTCAGCATGACGATGAACGGCGCTGTGATACCGATCCTCGCCTTCTTCATCGTCGCGGGCGAGGAGCAGGGCGTCCCTCAGGAGAAGCTGGATGGCACCATCCAGAACGACATCCTGAAGGAGTTCATGGTCCGCAACACCTATATCTACCCGCCCGAGCCGTCGATGCGGATCATCTCCGACATCATCGGATATACCTCGGCCAACATGCCGAAATTCAACAGCATTTCGATCTCCGGCTACCATATGCAGGAAGCCGGGGCGACGCAGTTGCAGGAACTCGCCTTCACCATCGCGGACGGCAAGGAATATGCCCGCGCGGCGATGGCCTCGGGCCTCGATCTCGACAAGTTCGCGGGGCGGCTGAGCTTCTTCTTCGCGATCGGCATGAACTTCTTCATGGAGGTCGCCAAGCTCCGCGCCGCGCGCAAGCTGTGGCACCGGGTGATGACCGATCTCGGCGCCAAGGATGAGCGCTCGAAGATGCTGCGCACCCACTGCCAGACCAGCGGCGTGTCGCTGACCGAGCAGGACCCGTACAACAACGTCATCCGCACCACGATCGAGGCGATGGCGGCGATGCTGGGCGGCACGCAGAGCCTCCACACCAACGCCCTCGACGAAGCCATTGCTTTGCCGACCGATTTCTCCGCCCGCATCGCACGCAACACGCAGATCGTGATCCAGGAAGAGACGGGGATGACCAAGGTGGTCGATCCCCTCGGCGGCTCCTATTACATCGAGGCGCTGACCCAGGAGCTTTACGACAAGGCCTGGGAGATCATCGAGCGGGTCGAGGCCGAAGGCGGCATGGCCAAGGCGGTCGCGGCGGGCTGGCCCAAGGCGATGATCGAGGAAGCGTCGGCGGGCCGCGCCGCGCGTGTCGATCGCGGCGAGGATGTGATCGTCGGCGTCAACAAATATCGCCTGAAGGAAGAGGATGCGATCGACATCCTCGATGTCGACAACCACAAGGTCCGCGCCGGCCAGATCGCCCGCATCCAGAAGATGAAGGCCGCCCGCGACGAGGCGAAGTGCCGGGCCGCGCTCGATGCGCTGCGCGAGGGCGCGAAGGGGAGCGACAATCTCCTCGGCCTCGCCGTCGAGTGCGCCCGCCAGCGCGCGACGCTGGGCGAGATCTCCGCCGCGATGGAGGATGTGTTCGGCCGCTACGGCACTACGCCCACGCCGGTGAAGGGCGTCTATGGCGGCGCCTATGGCGACGATCCGCGCTGGCAGGGGCTGGTCGACGGCGTCGCCACCGTCGCGCGACGCAAGGGGCGCAACCCCAAGATGTTCGTCGCCAAGATGGGGCAGGACGGGCACGACCGGGGCGCCAACCTCGTCAGCTCGGCGTTTGGCGATCTCGGCTTCGACATCGTCGCCGGGCCGCTGTTCCAGACGCCTGCCGAGGCGGTGGAACTGGCGCTGGCCGAGGATGTCGACGTGGTCGGCGCCTCCAGCCTCGCGGCCGGGCACAAGACGCTGATCCCCGAGCTGATCGGGCTGCTCCGCGAGAAAGGGCGCAGCGATATCAAGGTGATCGCGGGTGGCGTTATTCCCGCGCAGGACTATCAGGCGCTGTATGACGCGGGCGTCTCGGCCATCTTCGGGCCGGGAACGAATCTTGCGGACGCGGCCGCGGAGGTGTTGAAGCTCCTCGGTCACAATATGCCACCTTCCGAGAAAGCTGCCTGAGATGCGTACCGACTGGACCCGTGAAGAGATCGCCGAACTCTTCGATCTGCCCTTCCTCGATCTGGTGGCGCGCGCGCACGACGTGCATGTCCGCCATCATCCCGAGAATGAGGTGCAGCTCTCGACGCTTCTGTCGATCAAGACCGGCGGCTGCGTCGAGGATTGCGGCTATTGCAGCCAGTCCACCTCGGCCGACAGCGGGCTCAAGGCCGAGAAGCTGATGGCGGCCGACGCCGTCGTCGCGGCGGCGCAGGAGGCCAAGGACGCGGGCTCGGGCCGTTTCTGCATGGGCGCCGCGTGGCGTTCGCCGAAGGAGCGCGACATGCCCGCGCTTCTCGACATGGTGAGCCGCGTGAAGGCGCTCGGGCTTGAGACCTGCATGACGCTCGGGATGCTGGAGGGCGATCAGGCCCAGCGCCTCGCCGATGCCGGCCTCGATTATTACAACCACAATATCGACACCTCGCCCGAGAACTACGCCAACGTCATCTCGACGCGGACCTTCCAGGATCGCCTCGACACGCTGGAGCGCGTCCGCGCGGCGGGCGTGAACGTGTGCAGCGGCGGCATCATGGGCATGGGCGAGACGCGCACCGATCGCGTCGGCTTCCTCCATGCGCTGGCGACTCTGCCCGAGCATCCGGGCTCGGTGCCTATCAACGCGCTGGTCCCGATCGAGGGCACGGTGCTGGGCGACATGCTGAAGGACGTTCCCTCCGCCAAGATCGACGACATCGAGTTCATCCGGACCGTGGCGGTCGCGCGGATCATCATGCCGGAGAGCATGGTGCGCCTGTCGGCCGGCCGCGAGAGCATGTCGGACTCGACGCAGGCGCTGTGCTTCATGGCGGGCGCGAACTCGATCTTCACCGGCGACAAGCTGCTCACCACGGGCAACGCCGGCGACAGCAAGGATGCCGCCCTGTTCGCCAAGCTCGGCATCCTGCCGATGAAGGGCGAGCCGGTGCAGGCGCATCTGGCGGCGGCGGAGTAATCTGATTGCGGAAGATCATGGCGTTTGGCGCGGCAAGCATCGCCTTTTGGGCGCTGGCTGCTTGGGCGCTTTTAGACGCCATGATCGGACCGTGCGGTTGGGGGCCTGATGCTCCCTGCGAAGGGCACGGTAAGGCCTATATCGGTTTGCTGCTTGTCGTTGCCATCATTTCGTATGCGGCGCTCTGTGTCGTTTTCCTCAGAAAATCAAAGAGGGGCCTCTAGGTGTTCGAGAAGATCCTGATCGCCAATCGTGGTGAGATCGCCTGCCGCGTCATCCGCACCGCGCGGAAGATGGGGATCAAGACGGTCGCGGTCTATTCGGACGCCGACGCGCTCGCACCGCATGTCCAGATGGCCGACGAGGCGGTGCGCCTCGGGCCGCCGCCGGCGTCGGAGAGCTACCTGCTCGCCGATGCGATCATCGAGGCCTGCAAGGCCACCGGCGCGCAGGCCGTGCATCCGGGCTATGGCTTTCTCTCGGAGCGAGAGTCCTTCGCCAAGGCGTTGAAAGAGGCCGGCATCGCGTTCATCGGCCCGCCGCCGAACGCCATCGCCGCGATGGGCGACAAGATTGAGTCCAAGAAGCTCGCCAAGCAGGCGGGCGTGAACGTCGTCCCCGGCTTCCTCGGCGAGATCGCGACCACCGAGGATGCGGTGAAGATCGCCACCGACATCGGCTATCCGGTGATGATGAAGGCCTCGGCCGGCGGTGGCGGCAAGGGCATGCGGCTCGCCTGGTCCGAGCAGGACGTGCGCGAGGGCTTCGAGGCGACCAAGCGCGAAGGCCTCGCCAGCTTCGGCGACGACCGCGTGTTCATCGAGAAGTTCATCGAGAGCCCGCGCCACATCGAAATTCAGGTGCTGGGCGACCAGCATGGCAACATCGTCTACCTCGGCGAACGCGAATGCTCGATCCAGCGCCGCCACCAGAAGGTCGTCGAGGAGGCGCCGTCGCCCTTCGTGACGCCTCAGATGCGCAAGGCGATGGGCGAGCAGGCGGTCGCTCTGGCGCGTGCGGTGGGCTATTTCTCCGCGGGTACGGTCGAGCTGATCGTGAGCGGTGCCGATACGACCGGCGAGAGTTTCTACTTCCTTGAGATGAACACCCGACTTCAGGTGGAGCATCCCGTCACCGAGGAGATCACAGGCCTCGATCTGGTCGAGCAGATGATCCGCGTCGCGGCGGGCGAGAAGCTCGGCTTCACGCAGGACGAGGTGAAGCTCAACGGCTGGGCGGTCGAGACCCGCGTCTATGCCGAAGACCCGTATCGCAACTTCCTGCCGTCCACCGGCCGCCTGAGCCGCTACCGCACGCCGGCGGAGAGCCGCGCGTCGGATGCGGTGGTGCGCGTCGATACCGGCGTCACGGAAGGCGGCGAGGTGTCGATGTTCTACGACCCCATGATCGCCAAGCTGGTGACATGGGCGCCCACCCGCGAGGCCGCCATCGATCTCCAGATCGGCGCGATCGACCGCTATCAGATCGAGGGCGTCGGCACGAACCTCGATTTCCTCTCGGCGCTCTCGCAGCATCCGCGCTTCCGCTCGGGCGCAATCACCACGGGCTTCATCGCCGAGGAATACCCCGAAGGCTTCCACGGCGCCCCCGAGACGCCCGCCACCGCGCGCACCGTCGCGGCGGTGTCGGCTGCGATCGCGCGGGTAGATGCGGCGCGCGCGCTCCATGTCGACGGTCAGCTCGGCACGCCGCTGGAGGCTCCGGCGCACTGGATCGTCCGCATCGACGGCGTCGAGCATGACGTGATGATCGAGGCGGACTCCGCCACGGTGGACGGCGAGAGCGTCAGCCTGTCGATCGGCTATCGCCCCGGCGCGACGCTGGTCGAGGCGGAGGTGGCGGGCGAGTCCGTGACGCTCCGTATCGCCCGCAAGCGCGGCCATATGGTCGTCACCACCGCCGGGCGGGCGCGCAAGGTTCAGGCGATGCGGCCGATCGTGGCGGAGCTTCGCCATCACATGATCGAGAAGCCGGCGCCCGACATGTCGCGCTTCCTCGTCTCGCCGATGCCGGGGCTGCTGACCCGTCTGCTGGTGGCCGAGGGGCAGAAGGTGGAGGCCGGCCAGCCGCTCGCCACCGTCGAGGCGATGAAGATGGAGAACATGCTCCGCGCCGAGAAGAGCGCCACCGTCGCCAAGGTCGCGGCGGAGGTGGGCGCCAGCCTCGCCATCGATCAGGTGATCCTCGAATTCGAATGAGCGGCGAGCCGCTCGCCGGCTATGCTCTCGTAACGAATGCCGTCTAGGGTAAGCGCATGACTGCACCTGCACGCGTCCACCTGATCGCCGCCGCGCGGCCCAATTTCATGAAGGTGGCGCCGCTCTGGCACGCGCTCACCGCCGCGCCCGATTTCGAGCCGGTGCTGATCCACACCGGCCAGCATTATGACGCCAACATGTCGGACGCGATCTTCGCCGACCTGTCCCTGCCGCAGCCGGATCATCATCTCGGCGTCGGCTCGGGTAGCCATGCCGAGCAGACCGGTCGGGTGATGATGGCCTATGAGGCCGTCGCGCAGGCCGAGCGGCCCGACTGGCTCGTGGTGGTGGGCGATGTGAACTCGACGCTCGCCTGCGCGCTGGTGGGGGCGAAGCTGCGCATCCCGGTGGTGCATCTGGAGGCGGGGCTGCGCTCGCGCGATCGCGACATGCCCGAGGAGATCAACCGCCTCGCCACCGATGCGATCGCGGACATCCTGTGGACGCCATCGCAGGACGGCGACGAAAATCTGCTGGCCGAGGGCACCGCGCCCGAGCGGATCGCGCTGGTCGGCAACATCATGATGGACAGCTTCGAGCTGGTCCGCCCCAAGATCGAGGCAGCGGCTGAGCCGCAGGCGCTGGGGCTTCCCGAGCGCTATGGCGTGGTGACGCTGCACCGCCCCTCCAATGTCGATGATCCGGCGACGCTCGCAGCACTGGTCGATGCGTTGCTGGAGGTGCAGGCGCGGCTGCCGCTGGTCTTCCCGGTGCATCCGCGCACCGCTCAGAGGCTCGCGGCGGCGAGGCTCGATGCGAAGCTGGAGCAGGGCGGCGTGCGGCTGGCCGGTCCGTTGCCTTATGTGCGCTTCATGAGCCTCGTCGCGGGCGCGGCGGCGGCGATTACGGATAGCGGTGGCATCCAGGAGGAGACCACCTATCTCGGCATCCCGTGCCTGACGCTGCGCGAGAATACCGAGCGGCCGATCACCATCGATCAGGGCACGAACCGCCTCGTCAACGCCGCGACGCTCGCGGCGACGTTCGACGAGGCGATGGCGACGCCGCCGTCCGAGAGGGCGCGGCCGAGGAATTGGGACGGGCGCACGGCCGAACGATGCGTTGCCGATCTGAGGAGACGACGTGGATGAGCGATGAGGTCCTGACGGCGATTGAGGGTGGGGCGGGGCGTATCCGGCTCAACCGGCCGCGCGCCATCCATGCGCTCACCACGGGCATGTGCACCGCGATGATCGCCGCGCTTCAGGCGTGGCGCGAGGAGGCGGCGGTCGAGGCCGTGCTGATCGATCATGCCGAGGGCCGGGGCTTCTGCGCGGGCGGCGACGTTGTGCAGGCGTCGACCGATCCGGTGGCGGCGCGCGCCTTCTTCCATGAGGAATATCGCCTCAACCATCTGCTCTTCACCTATGCGAAGCCGACCGTCGCCTTCATGGACGGCGTGACGATGGGCGGCGGCGTCGGCATCTCGCAGCCGGCGAAATACCGGATCGCGACCGAGAACACGCTGTTCGCCATGCCGGAGACGGGGATCGGCCTGTTCCCCGATGTCGGCGGCGGGTGGTATCTCTCGCGGCTGGCGGGCGCGATGGGCGAGTATCTGGCGCTGACCGGCGCGCGGCTCGACGGCGCGGAGTGCCTCGCGCTGGGGCTGGCCACCCATTATGTGCCGTCCGAGGCGCTGCCGGAGCTGAAGGCGGCGATCGTGGCCGATCCGCGCGCGGTCGAGCGGCTGCTGGCGGAAGCCTCGGTGACGCCGCCGCCAGCCGGCATCCTCGCGCATCAGCCGGAGATCGATCGCCTGTTCGCGCATCGCACGCTGGAGGGGGTGCTGGCGGCTCTGGAGGCCGATCCGTCCGAATGGGCGGAGGCGACGCTCAAGACCTTGCATCGCAAGTCGCCGCAATCCTGCAAGGTCAGCCTCAAGCTGGTGCTGGATTCACGCGGCCGGACCGATTTCGCCGACGAGATGCGCGCGGAATATGGCATCGCGGCGCATGTCTGCCAGCGGCCGGATTTCCGGGAAGGCGTACGCGCCCTGCTGGTGGATCGGGACAATCGCCCCGTCTGGAACCCCGCGACGCCGGAGGGCGTCACCGATCATATGATCGACACGATCTTCTCAAGCCTCCCCGATGCGGAGGCGTGGACGCCGCTCGGCCGCTGAGGCGGCGCGGCGGCGCCCGGCGCGTCAGTTCAGCTCAGCGCCACCAGCACTGGCGGACGCGGTGATGATGGCGCCACACCATGCGGCAGACCTTGTGGCGATGGCCGCCGTGCCAATGGCCGTTCCCATGATAGCCGGGCGGCGGATAGCCGTTGGCAGCGGCGGGCGCGGCGGCGATCCCGGCGGTCAGCAACGTGGCGGCAGCGATAGCGAGCAAACGCATCAGACTCCTCCTCCTCGTACAATGGCGACGTGTTCGTCATCCGTAACGATCCATATCTCATTCGGGTCCACATGGGCATAGGTGACGGATCGCGGCGGGACGGCTAGGTTCGCGGCGATGCGTAAGCCTTCCAAGACCAATCCTCCCGGCCTGCCGAGCCGCGAGCAGATCCTCCGCTTCATCGAGGAGAGCGATCAGCCCGCCGGCAAGCGCGAGATCGCGCGCGCCTTCGGCCTGAAGGGGCAGGAGAAGATCACCCTCAAGGCGCTCCTCAAGGACATGGCCGACGAGGGCCTGATCGACCTCGGCCCCGGCCGCGCCTTCCACAAGATGGGCGGCGTGCCCAAGGTGACGGTGCTGCGCGTCGTCGATGTCGACGGCGATCAGGTGATCGCGGTGCCCGAGCATTGGGTGGCGGAAGGCGCGCCTCCGCCTCGCCTGCGCGTGATGGAGCGCGGCCGGCGTCAGGGCGCACTGGGGGTGGGGGACCGCATCCTCGCCCGCACCGAGGAGGCCGGGCGCGGCCTCGTCGCGCATCCGCTCAAGAAGCTCGCCAAGGGCGAGGAGCTGGTGCTGGGCGTGATCCACAAGGAGGGCGACCGGCTGTGGCTGCGCCCCGTGGACAAGAAGGAGCGGCACGATCTCCCCATCTCCGATGCGGGCGAGGCCGATGTCGGCGATCTGGTGCTGGCCGAGAAGGCGGGGCGCCCGCCGCGGATCATGGCGCGCGTCACCGAGCGGCTGGGCGATCCCTTCGCGCCGCGCAGCTTCAGCCTGATCGCGATCCACAAGTTCGGCATCCCCGACGTCTTCCCCGAAGCCGCGCTGGAGGAGGCCGACCGCAGCGCCCGCCAGACGCTCGGCGAAGGGCGCGAGGATCTGCGCCACCTCCCCATCGTCGCCATCGATCCCGCCGACGCGCGCGATCATGACGACGCGATCTGGGCCGCGCCCGACGAGGATGCCGATAACGAAGGCGGCTGGAAGGCGATCGTCGCCATTGCCGACGTGTCCTTCTACGTCCGCCCCGGCACGCCGCTCGACAAGGAGGCGCGCAAGCGCGGCAACAGCGTCTATTTCCCCGATCGTGTCGTGCCGATGCTGCCGGAGATCCTCTCGGCGGAGGTCTGCTCGCTGGGCGAGGGGGCGGATCGCGCGGCGATGGCGTGCCACCTCACCATCGACAAGGACGGCAACGTCACCGCCTTCCGCTTCACCCGCGCGCTGGTCCGGATCGCGGCGGTGATCGCCTATGAGGACGCGCAGGCGGCGCATGACGGTGCGATCAGCCACCCGCTCACCGAGGATGCGCTGAAGCCGCTCTGGGGCTGCTGGGCGGCGCTGGCCAAGGCGCGCGCCAAGCGTGAGCCGCTGGAGCTGGACCTCCCCGAACAGCGCGTCCAGCTCGACGAGAAGGGACGCATCGCCTCGGTGGCGCCGCGTGAAAGGCTCGACGCGCACCGGCTCGTCGAGGATTATATGATCGCCGCCAACGTCGCCGCCGCGCGTGCGCTGGAGAAGAAGCAGGCCCCGGTCATGTACCGCATCCACGAGGCGCCGAGCCGCGAGAAGATGGTCGCGCTCAAGGATTATCTCGGCACTTTCGATGTGCCGCTGGCGCTGGGGCAGGTGGTGCGGCCCAAGACCTTCAACCGCATCCTCGATTCGATCGCCGATCGGGTCGAGCGGCCGGAGATCATGACGCAGGTGCTGCGCACGCAGATGCAGGCGGTCTACACGCCCAACAATGCCGGCCATTTCGGCCTCGCGCTGGGCAGCTATGCGCATTTCACCTCGCCGATCCGCCGCTATGCCGATCTGCTCGTCCATCGGTCGCTGGTGGGCGCCTATGGGCTCAAGCCAGCGGTCGAGGACACCAAACTCACCGGCGAAGAGGCCAACCGCATGGAGGATCTCGGCGAGAAGATCAGCCAGGCCGAGCGCCGCGCCATGGAGGCCGAGCGTGAGACGATCGATCGCTATGTCGCGGCCTATCTCTCCACCAAGGTGGGCGAGCTGGTCGATACGCGGATCACGGGCGTGCAGAGCTTCGGCTTCTTCGCGACGGTGGTGGGGCTGGGCGGCGACGGGCTGGTGCCGGTCTCGACGCTGGGCGCCGAGCGCTTCCACCACGACGCCACCACCCACAGCCTGATCGGCGAGGAGACGGGCGAGCGCTTCACGCTGGGCCAGACGATCACGCTCCGGCTGGTGGAGGCCAATGTCGCGAGCGGCGCGCTCCGCTTCGAGCTGGCCGAGGGCGCGAACCATATGCCGATGCGCGGAAACCTGCGCCGCAAGCCGGGCAGCCGGCCTCTGGTCGGTCGGCGGGGGCGGCCATCGAACATCCGCCACCAGGGGCGCAAGAGATGACGGAAGGACGGGGGGATATGGCGAGCCAGCCCTTGCCGAGGCAGAAGCGCGCGCGGCTGATCCTGGCGCTGGGGCTCGTGGCGCTGGGGGTGTGGATCATCCATGATTTCCTCGCCTCGCTGGTGTGGGCGGCGGTGATCGCGATCGCCATCTCGCCGCTCTACGAGCGGGCCGAGCGGCGCTGGCCGCATCTGCGGGGCGGTGCCATCCTTCCGGCCATCACCACGCTCGTGGTGGCGCTGCTGGTGCTGGTGCCCGTCAGCCTCGGCATCATCCGCGCCGCGTCCGAGGCGCAGGACATCGTCCGCTGGATCACCACCGCGCGAGAGAGCGGCATTCCCGTGCCACATTGGCTCTATTCGATCCCTTTCGGCCGGGATGCGGCGGTGAACTGGTGGCAGCAGCATCTCGCCACGCCGGAGGCGACGCAGGCGGAGCTGGCCCGCTTCAACAACCGGGCGCTGCTCTATCACACGCAGATCGTGGGCAAGGGGCTGATCCATCGCAGCATCATCTTCCTGTTCACGCTGCTGGCGCTGTTCTTCCTGCTGCGCGACGCCGACATGCTGGTGGGGCAGATCAAGTCCGCCGGATATCGGCTGTTCGGCCCGTCAGGCGAGCGGATGGGGCGTCAGGTCGTCCAGTCGGTGCGGGGCACGATCGACGGGCTGGTGCTGGTCGGCATCGGCGAGGGTGCGGTGATGGCGGTCGCCTATCTGGCGCTGGGCGTGCCGCATCCGCTGCTGCTGGGGGCGGCGACCGCGATCGCGGCGATGATCCCGTTCGGCGCCGCCGTGATGTTCGAGATCGCGGCCTTCGCGCTCCTCACGCAGGATGCGGTGACGGCGGCGATCCTCGTCAACGTGATCGGCTTCACCGTGGTGGGCATCGCGGACCATTTCCTTCGCCCGGCGCTGATCGGCGGGGCGACGCGGCTGCCTTTCCTGTGGGTGCTGGTCGGCATTCTGGGTGGTGTCGAGACGCTGGGGCTGCTCGGCCTGTTCGTCGGGCCGGCGACGATGGCGGTGCTGGTGATGCTGTGGCGGGAGTATGTGGAGCGGGACTTGCCGCCGCCCGATACTGATGTAGGTTAGCCCCGTCTTCGACGAGGGAGGGTTTCGTGGCTCACAAGTTCGTCATCAAGAAGGACAAGGCTGGCGAGTTCCGGGTGAACTTCGTCTATAACAGCGAAATCATCTTCGCGACCGAGGGCTATTCCAGCAAGGCCTCGGCCCAGAACGCGATCGACTCGATCAAGAAGAACGGCCCGGCCGCCCCGACGGACGACCAGACCGTCTGATCTCCCTTCAGAGACGCGGCAACGTCACCCCGCGCTGGCCCATATATTTGCCGGCGCGGTCGGCGTAGCTCGTTTCGCAGGGCTCGTTGCCCTTGAGGAAGAGGAACTGGCACGCGCCCTCGTTGGCGTAGATCTTGGCGGGCAGCGGCGTCGTGTTGGAGAATTCCAGCGTGACATGCCCCTCCCAGCCGGGCTCCAGCGGGGTGACGTTCACGATGATGCCGCACCGCGCATAGGTGGACTTGCCGAGGCAGATCACCAGCACGTCGCGCGGCACACGGAAATATTCGACCGTCCGGGCCAGCGCGAAGCTGTTGGGCGGGATGATGCACACGTCGGTCTTGCGGTCGACGAAGCTGTTGGACGCGAAATCCTTGGGATCGACGGTGGCGCTGTCGACGTTGGTGAAGATCTTGAACTCGTCCGCCACGCGCGCGTCATAGCCGTAGGAGGAGAGGCCGTAGCTGATGCAGCCCTCGCGGCGCTGGGCCTCGACGAAGGGCTCGATCATGCCGTGCTCCATTGCCTGCTCGCGGATCCAGCGGTCGGATTGGACGGACATGGAGGCTCCCTGAAACGCGTGTTGGCCTGATGCTTTCGCGGGAAGCGCTTGCCGGGGCAAGGGGTTTCGCGAACCGAATGCCCGCCGCTTGCCCCGCTGCCACGCGCTGGCTAGGGACCGGGGCTTGCAGCAAGAGGGTTTACGAGCGTGGAACGAGAACGGGTCCTGGAGAGCCTGGTGGGGCTTTACGACCAGCCTTCCTATCTGGAAATCGGCGTCCAGCACGGGCTCACCTTCGACAGGGTTGAAGCCGCTCGCAAGGTCGCGGTCGATCCCAACTTCCTGTTCGACACCGTCGAGGCGGGGCGCAAGCCGCTCAATGCCACCGCGACCTATCACCAGGTTCCGAGCGACGAGTATTTCTCGCGCTTCCACAAGCCCGAAGATCGCTTCGACGTGATCTTCATCGACGGGCTGCACAGCTTCGACCAGACGCTGCGCGATCTGCTGAACGCGGTGGAATGCCTGGCGCAGGGCGGCGTGATCGTGCTCGACGACGTGATGCCGGTCTCCTACGCGGCCTCGCTGCCGACGCTGGAGAAGAACATCGCCTTCCGCGCCGCGCGAGGTATGCGGCAGGTGGACTGGATGGGCGACGTCTATCGCCTCGTCTTCTTCATCCGCGATTATATGCGGGGCTTCAGCTACGCGACGCTCACCGAGAATCACGGCCAGATGGTGCTGTGGCGCACGCCGCGTCCGTGCCCGCCGAACCCGCTCGACGTGGCCGAGATCATCCGTCTCGACTTCGCCGACGCGGTGTTGAACCAGGACTCCTACAATCTCCAGTCCTATGACGCCGTCGAGCCGCTGATCCGCGATTATATCCGGCATCATCGCCGTTAAAGGCGCTACCCTCGGGGCGAGCGGCGCGGAGCCGCTCGCCTCTAGTTCGCCGCCTTGGCGAGCCCCTTCGCGAGCTGGCCCGCACCATGGAGGCGGGCTTTGGGGTCGCCCCACGGTCGCGTGATGACGAGCTTGCTGTCCGGGCGCAGCTTGGCCGTGCCCTTAAGCCGCTCCACGTAAGCGAAAAGCCCCGGCACATTGGGGAAGCCACTTTCCGCGAAGGTCACCAGCGCGCCCTTGGGGCCGACGTCCAGCTTGGCGATGCGAGCGACGCGGCAGTCGAGCTTGATGCCGATCACGTCGATCAGGTTGCGCGTCGGCTCGGGGAGCTTGCCGAAGCGGTCGATCATCTCGGCGGCGAAGGCTTCGATGCCGGCCTTGTCCTCGATCTCGTTCATGCGGCGATACAGGCCCATGCGCAGGTCGAGGTCGGGCACATATTCTTCCGGGATCATGATCGGCGCGTCGACCGTGATCTGGGGCGAGAAGTCGACGTCCGCCTCGGGGATGTCGGTCCCGCCCGCCTTGGCGGCGAGGATCGCGTCCTCCAGCATCGCCTGATAGAGTTCGAAGCCGACTTCCTTGATGTGCCCGCTCTGCTCGTCGCCGACGAGATTGCCCGCGCCGCGGATATCGAGATCGTGCGAGGCGAGCTGGAATCCAGCCCCCAGCGTATCGAGGTTCGCGAGCACCTGAAGGCGCTTATCAGCGGCCTCGGTGGTGATGCGCCCGCCCTGTGTGGTGAGATAGGCGTAGGCGCGCGTCTTGGAACGCCCGACGCGGCCACGGAGCTGGTAGAGCTGGGCGAGGCCAAAGCGATCCGCGCGGTGGACGATCATCGTGTTGGCCGACGGGATGTCGAGCCCGCTCTCCACGATCGTGGTCGAGAGCAGCACGTCGTACTTGCGATCGTAGAAGGCGGACATCCGCTCCTCGACCTCGGTCGCGCCCATCTGGCCATGGGCTACGACATAGCGCACCTCGGGCACCTCCTCGCGCAGGAAACGCTCGATGTCGGGCAGATCGGCGACGCGCGGCGCCACGAAATAGGCCTGTCCGCCGCGATAATGCTCGCGCAGCAGGGCTTCCCGCAGCACCACCGGATCCCACGGCATCACATAGGTGCGCACCGCGAGGCGATCGACCGGCGGCGTCTGGATCACCGACAGCTCGCGCAGGCCCGACATCGCCATTTGCAGCGTGCGCGGGATCGGCGTGGCGGTGAGGGTCAGGACGTGGACGTCGGCCTTCAGTGCCTTCAGCCGCTCCTTGTGGGTGACGCCGAAACGCTGCTCCTCGTCGACGATGACGAGGCCGAGGCGCTTGAACTCCACCTGCTTGGAGAAGACGGCGTGCGTGCCGACCACGATGTCGATCGTGCCGTCCGCCAGCCCGTCGCGGACCTTCTTCGCCTCGGCCGTACCGACGAGGCGCGAGAGACGGCCGATGTTCATGGGGAAGCCCCGGAAACGCTCGACGAAATTGGTGTAGTGCTGCCGCGCGAGCAGCGTGGTCGGCCCGACGACCGCCACCTGCATCCCCGACATCGCGGCGACGAAAGCCGCGCGCAACGCCACCTCGGTCTTGCCGAAGCCGACATCGCCGACGACGAGGCGGTCCATCGGCTTGCCCGCGCCCAGATCGTCCAGCGCCTCGGCGATGGCGCGGTCCTGATCCTCGGTTTCCTGATAGGGGAAGCGGTCGACGAACTCGGGGTAGGAGGTGTCGGGCTCGGCGACCTCGGCGGGGCGCAGCGCGCGGGCGGCGGCGGTGGCCATCAGCTCGCCGGCGATCTCGCGGATGCGCTCCTTCATCCGGCTCTTGCGCGCCTGCCAGGCGACGCCGCCCAGCTTGTCGAGCGCGATGCCGTCGGCCTCCGAGCCGTAGCGCGAGAGGACGTCGATATTCTCGACCGGCACGAACAGCTTGTCGCCGCCCGCATAGGTGAGCTGGACGCAATCGTGCGGCGCCTGCCCGACCGGGATCGAGGTCAGCCCCTCATAGCGGCCAATGCCGTGATCGGCGTGGACCACCAGATCGCCCAGCGAGAGCGTCGCCAGCTCCTGAAGGAAGGCGTCGGCGGATTTCTTGCGGCGCTGGCGATGGACGAGGCGATCGCCCAGCATGTCCTGCTCGGTGAGGACCAGCACGTCGGGCGCGGAGAAGCCATGGTCGAGCGGCAGCACGGTGAGCGCCGCACCGCCGCCATTCTTGGCGACCTCGGCGGCGAGGCCCATCGCCTCCTGCCAGCTTTCGGCGAGCGGGACGCGGGGCAGGCCGTGGTCGCCGAGCAACCCCGCCAGACGCTCGCGCGAGCCCACCGAATAGCTGGCGAGGATGACGCGCTTCCCCTTGCGGGACTGCGCGCCGACATAGGCCGAGACGGCCTCGTACACATTCTCCTGCGCCGTCCGCTCGGGCGCGAAGTCGCGCGGGCCGTCGACGTCGAAGTCGAGGACGGTGGCGCTCTCCGGTTCGCGGAAGGGCGTGGCGAGGTGCATCGGCCGCGCCGCGATCTGCTTCTCCCACTCCTCGGCCGGGAGATAGAGCGAGGCGGCGGGGAGCGGGCGATAGCTGCCCGGATCGGACGACTGCGCGCGCACGCGGTTCGCGTGATAGTCGGTGATGCTCTCGAAGCGGTTCTGCGCGGCGCCCGGCGAGCCCGCATCGCGGACGATCACATCGTCGTCGGCGAGATGGTCGAACAGGGTGGAGAGCTTCTCCTCGAACAGCGGGAGCCAATGCTCCATGCCGGCGAGGCGGCGGCCGTCGCTGATCGCCTGATAGAGCGGGTCGCCCGTCGCGGTCGCGCCGAAGCGCTCGCGATAGCCGGTGCGGAAGCGCTTGATGCTCTCCTCGTCGAGCAGCGCTTCGGAGGCGGGGAGGAGGGTGAAGCCGTCGATCCGGTCGACGGTGCGCTGGTCCACGGGGTCGAAGCGGCGGACGCTCTCGATCTCGTCGCCGAAGAAATCGAGGCGGAGCGCCATCTCCTCGCCCGACGGCCAGAGATCGACGAGCCCGCCGCGCACCGCATATTCGCCCGGATCGGCCACGGTGTCGGTGCGGATATAGCCGTTGGCCTGGAGGAGCTTGCCGAGTTGGTCGCGATCGATCCGCTCGCCGGGCGCGAGCTTGGCGACGAGCTGGCGGATGCGGAAGGGGGTGAGCGTGCGCTGGGTGGCGGCGTTGACCGTCGTCACCAGCAGCGTCGGACCTTGCGCCTTCTTCTGAAGTGCGTGGAGCGTTGCCAGCCGCTCGGCGGAGCTGCGCAGGGAAGGCGAAGCGCGGTCGTAGGGTAGGCAGTCCCACGCCGGGAAGCTCAGCACCGTGAGCTCCGGCGCGAAATAATGGGCGGCGTCCGTCACCGCGCGCATCTGCACATCGTCCGAGGCGACGAACATCGCGCGGCCCGATGCGGCGCGGGCGAGATCGGCCAGCAGCCATGGCAGGAAGCCCGCCGGCGCGCCGGAAAGGGTGAGCGGCCGGCCGGCCTTCAGGATGCGCTGGAGATTGTCGGTCAAGGCGGGCTCAGTGGATCGAGATATAGTCGAGCTTCTGCATGGTCCGCATCAGCGGGCCGTCGAAGGCGGCGGGCACCGGCTCCTTGCCCATCGCCCAGGCCATGATGTCGACATCCTCCTGCTCGATCAGCCGTTCGAACCAGGCGACCTCCTCGTCGGACCACTCCGCCGCATAGCGATCGAAGAAGCCGCCGATCATGTAATCGGCCTCACGCGTGCCGCGATGCCAGGCGCGGAAGCCGAGGCGCTTCAGGTGATGCTCGCGATCCAAAGGGAGGCTCCAACGTCAAAAAGGCCGGCGGGCGCTTCCGGCGCGCGTCGGCTGTGGTAGAGCCCCATCTAGTGATGCGACCCGAAATCCTCAATCCGCTCTTCGCTGAAACCGAAGCCCTCAAGGGCGTGGGCAGCGCGCTCGCCAAACCCCTGGCGAAGCTGGGCCTGACGCGCGTGATCGACCTGCTGTTCCACCTGCCGACCGGCGTGGTCGAGCGGCGGCGGATCGAGCGGCTCGATCCGGCGGATGCGGGGCGCGGCGTGATCGTGACGCTGACGGCGACCGAGTATCGCGGCTCGTCCTCGCCGCGCGGGCCGTTCCGGGTGCGCGCGGTGGACGGGGAGGGGAATGCCGTCAGCCTCGTCTATTTCGGCAATGCCTCGGGTTGGGCGAGAAAGCAGTTCCCGCTGAACGAGCCGCGAATCGTGGCGGGAAGGCTCGATCTCTACGGGGATGCACTTCAGATCGTGCACCCCGATCAGGTGGTGCCGCCCGAGGAAGCCGGTGAGATCGTCGAGCGCGAGCCGGTCTATCCGCTGTCGGCGGGGATCACCTCGCGCCGGATCGCGCAGCTTGTCGCGCAGGCGCTGGAGCGGGTGCCGTCGCTGGCCGAATGGATCGAGCCGAGCCTGCTCTCCCAGCGCGGCTGGCCGGGCTTCATGGAGGCGCTGGAGCGGGCGCACGGCAACCCGCAGGACGCTAAGGCGCGCGAGCGGCTCGCTTATGACGAGGTGTTCGCCAATCAACTGGCGCTGATGCTGGTCCGCGCGTCGACGCGGCGGCGGAAGGGCTGGGCGCTGCTCGGCGACGGGCGGCTGCGCGCGAAGCTCGACCTGCCCTACAAGCCCACCGGCGCCCAGTCCCGCGCGATCGCGGAGATCGAGGGCGACATGCAGCAGGAGACGCCGATGTTGCGCCTCCTCCAGGGCGATGTCGGCTCGGGCAAGACGCTGGTCGCCACCATGTCGCTGATCGCGGCGGTCGAGGCGGGGGCGCAGGGCGCGCTGCTGGCGCCGACCGAGATCCTCGCCCGCCAGCATTTCGCGACGCTGCAACGCCAGCTTTCGCCACTCGGCCTCAATGTCGCGATCCTCACCGGGCGCGAGAAGGGCAAGGCGCGCGAGTCGACGCTGATGGGGCTGGCCGACGGATCGATCCACATCCTCGTCGGCACGCACGCCATCTTCCAGGAGGCCGTGACCTACAAGGAACTCGGCCTCGTCGTGGTGGACGAGCAGCACCGCTTCGGCGTCGCCCAGCGGCTGATGCTGGCCGGCAAGGCCGATCGCCCGCCGCACATGCTCGTCATGACCGCCACGCCGATCCCGCGCACGCTGACGCTCGCCCAATATGGCGAGATGGACGTGAGCCGCCTCGACGAGATGCCCCCCGGCCGCCAGCCGATCGAGACCAAGGTGATCGCGATCGAGCGGATGGAGGAGGTTATCGCCGGTCTCGGTCGCCATGTCTCGGGCGGGGGGCAGGCTTACTGGGTGTGCCCGCTGGTCGAGGAGAGTGAGACGGGCGACGATGCCGCCGCCGAGGCGCGCGCTGCGGCGTTGCGGCAGGTGTTCGGCGAGAAGGTCGGCCTCGTCCATGGCCGGATGAAGGGGCCGGAGAAGGATGCCGTGATGGCTGCCTTCCAGCGCAACGAAGTCGCGGTATTGGTCGCCACCACGGTGATCGAGGTCGGCGTGGACGTGCCCAACGCGGCGCTGATCGTGATCGAGGGGGCGGAGCGCTTCGGCCTCGCCCAGCTCCACCAGCTTCGCGGACGTGTCGGGCGAGGCACGGCGCATTCAGTGTGCCTGCTGCTCCGAGGCGCAGCGCTCAGCGAGACGTCACGTGCGCGCCTTGCGCTGATGCGGGATACCAATGACGGTTTCCTGATCGCGGAAGAGGATCTGAGGCTCCGCGGTGGAGGCGAAATCCTCGGCACGCGCCAGTCCGGCGAGCAGGGCGCGCGGCTGGCCGATGCCCAGCAGACGGCGGCGCTGATCCCGACGGCGCATGACGACGCGCGGCTGCTCACCGATCGCGACGGCGGCCTCGAAGCCCCGCGCGGGCAGGCGGCGCGGACCTTGCTCTATCTGTTCGAGCGCGACGCGGCGGTGGGCCTGCTGAGAGCCGGTTAGAATTCGTTCCAGGCGGGCTTGTCGTTGGGGGCGTTGGCTAGCATCCGGGGATAGGCGTTGATCTCGATCGGCGCGATGAATTCGCCGCCGACGCGGCCGCCCAGCGACCAGATCACGCGCGCCGGAGTCATGCCCACGACCGGCAATTTCACCGCGATCAGATCGCCCGGCTGCAACGCCGCGGCGGTGCGGCACATGAAGCCATAAGGCGAGATATCCACCACCAGCGCTGTCTCCCGCGCGCCCGACGGTCCGTCGAGCGGTGCGCGGAAGGAGACGACATCGCGTGGCGCGCGGCGGCTTTCGATGATGAACGGTGCGGTCGCCATTCGGAAATCATCCCTCGGGAGGTGCGGCCTGATTGTCCGCCCCCGTCCTAAAGACATCCTCAATCATCAGACTTAATAAGCGTTCACCATCTTCGCTTCGTCGCGTCGGCGGCTCAGCGCATCAGGATGCCGTGGCGCTTCTTGCCGAGGCTGATCTTCACCGGCACGTCCTCGAGAACGATCTCGAAGGTCGGGTCGGTGATGGCGAGATCGTTGAGGCGCACCGCGCCTTCGCCGATCTTGCGCCGCGCCTCGCCGTTCGACGCCGCGAAGCCCATCACGGTCAGCGCCTGCACGATCGGGATGCTGCCCCCGTCGACCCGCAGCGTCGGCAACGAATCGCCGGCAGCGCCTTCCTCGAAGGTGCGCCGCGCCGTCTCGGCGGCCTCCATCGCGGCCTCGGGGCCGTGGGCCATCGCGGTGGCGGCGTCGGCGAGGGCCTTTTTCGCCTCGTTGATCTCGGCGCCCTGGAGGCTCTCCAGCCGCAGGATCTCATCCATCGGGAGATCGGTGAACAGGCGCAGGAAGCGGCCGACATCGGCGTCCTGCGTGTTCCGCCAGAACTGCCAGTAGTCGTATGGCGGCAGCGCGTCGGCGTTGAGCCAGACGGCGCCCTTGGCGGTCTTGCCCATCTTGCCGCCATCCGCCGTGGTGATGAGCGGGGAGGTCAGGCCGAACACCTGCTCGCCCGCGACGCGGCGGGTCAGCTCGATGCCGTTGACGATGTTGCCCCACTGGTCCGACCCGCCCATCTGGAGGCGGCAGCCGGCGCGGCGCGACAGCTCCAGGAAGTCGTATCCCTGGAGGATCATATAGTTGAATTCGAGGAAGGAAAGCGACTGCTCGCGATCGAGGCGGAGCTTCACCGAATCGAAGCTCAGCATCCGGTTGATCGAGAAATGCTGGCCGATGTCGCGCAGGAAGGGGATATATTCCAGCTTGTCGAGCCACTCGGCATTGTCGACCATCACCGCGTCGGTGGGGCCGTCGCCGAAGGTCAGGAAGCGGGAGAAGACGCGCTTGATGGAGGCGATGTTCTCCGCGATCGTGTCGACCGTCATCAGCTTGCGGGCTTCGTCCTTGAAGCTCGGATCGCCGATCTTGCCGGTGCCGCCGCCCATCAGGACGATCGGCTTGTGGCCCGCCTGCTGCATCCGGCGCAGCATCATGATCTGGACGAGGCTGCCGACATGCAGCGACGGCGCGGTCGGATCGAAGCCGATATAACCCGGCACGATCTGGCGCATCGCGAGGTCGTCCAGCCCTTCGGCATCGGTGACCTGGTGGATATAGCCGCGCGCGTCGAGTAGGCGCAGCAGATCGGATTTGTAGCTCGTCGTCGTCATGGCGGGCGGGTGCGTAGCACAAGGGGGACGGGGATGGGTAGCGACGCGATGCTGGCAATCGGCCTGATGTCCGGAACCTCGCTCGACGGCATCGACGCCGCGCTGATCGAGACGGACGGGGAGGGCCATGTCCGCCCGATCGCCTTCCGCTCCGAGCCTTATTCGCAGCAGGCCCGGCAGCAGCTCCAGGAGGCGACCGCGCTGGCGCTCACCTACGAGAAGCCGCGCCTCAGCCCCGAGATCGCCGCCGCGACGGAGATGCTCACCCGCCGGCACCTGCTGGCGATCCACCAACTGGTCGCGAGCGCGGGCATTCCGCTCGATCATGTGAAGGTGGTGGGCTTCCACGGTCAGACCGTCGCGCACCGCCCGGCGCAGGGCTGGACCTGGCAGATCGGCGACGGGCCGGCGCTCGCGGCGGCGCTCAAGCTCCCGGTGGTGGCGGACTTCCGCTCGGCGGACGTGTCGGCGGGCGGGCAGGGGGCGCCCCTGCTCCCGGTCTATCACCGCGCGCTGGCATCCGGCGCGGCGCTGCCGCTGGCGGTTCTGAACCTCGGCGGTGTGGCGAACATCACCTATATCGGCCGCGACGGTGAACTGATCGCCTTCGACACCGGCCCCGCCAACGGCCTCGTCGACGACTGGATGGCCGCCGAGACGGGCAAGACCTTCGACGAGGACGGCGCCTTCGCCGCAACCGGAGAGGTTCATCGCGGGGTGCTGGCATCGATGCTCGACAATCCGTGGTTCGATCTCGCGTCACCCAAGTCGCTCGATCGGGCGGATTTCACGATGGCGCCCGCGCGCGGCCTGCTCCCGGCGGACGGGGCGGCGACGCTCACCGCCTTCACCGCCGCCACGGTGGCGCTGGCGCTCAACCATCTGCCGGAGCGGCCGGTGCGGATGATCGTCGCGGGCGGCGGCCGCCATAACGCCACGATGATGGCAATGCTGGCCGATGCCTGCGAGATTCCGGTCGAGCCGATCGAGGCGCTCGGCCAGAATGGCGACGCCACCGAGGCGGAGGGTTTCGCCTATATGGCGGTACGCAGCCTGAAGGGCTTGCCGATCAGCTTCCCAGGGACCACGGGTATCACCGAGCCGCTGACGGGGGGGCGCTTGTGCCTGCCCTGATTTCGGCGGCGTTGTTCCCGGGGGTCTCGATGCGTCACATTTTCTCCGCGCCGCTTATGCTGGCGCCTGCGGTCCTTGCCTTTTCCGCACCAGCCTGGGCTTCGTCCACGGCTGCCTGGACGGCGGGGGAGAGCGCCGCGCGCAACGCCTGCGTGAAGGCCAGCGGGCTGAACGATGCGGCCGCTTCCGCACCCGTCCATTTCAGCGACCGCACCGCGCAGGACGTCATCCTCGTGACGGGCCGCTATCCGCAGAAGGCCATGAAGGGCAGGGCGGGAACGATGCTGTGCCTCTACGATCGCCGCGCGCGCAAGGCGGAGACGCAGGAGGCGAGCGCCTGGGCGAAGAAGCCGGGGCGCTGAGGGCTCAGCCGTCGCGGCGCGCGGTGTGGCGGGTTTCGAGCAGATCCCACAGACCGCGATGCTGGATCAGCAATTGCTGCGCGCCGAACAGGATGGCCCGTTCGATGCCGGGCGTCTCGGCCGCCCGCGTGGCGACGTCGAGCGCCTCCTGAAGCCCCGGCAGATCGAGCGGCGGCGGCTGGAGATCGAATCGCTCGGCGGCCGCATCCAGCACGCGGCGGATCGGCCGCCAGTCGAGCGTCAGCGCCAGCGTCGCGCCGAGCGCGGTACCGTTGCGATCGGACTGGGCGAGAGTGGCGAGCGCATGGGTCTGCCCGGCGACCGCCGCCTCGCTCTGCGCCTGCCCCAGCGTGCTGGGGAGCGGGCCGACCGCGACGGCGAGCTTGGTGAGCAAGGTCCGTTCAGCAGAGAAACCGGCGGTGACGCGATAGATCCACGCGCGCGCGGCGGGGTGGACGATGCGATGCGCGGCATGATCGGAGACGCCCGGATGGCGGCCGTGCAGCATGGAGAGGAAATGCGCCGCATCCGCCAGATTGCGTGCACTGTGCTCACCGGTCAGGAGATCGGGCGAACTACAATAGGGATGCTGGGCGCTACCCTCGGCGGACAGCAACGCAGACAGACGCGCGCCTACGCCTTCGGGCTCCTCGCTCCTCGCTGTCGCCGTCATCAACCCACTCCGCTCGGCCTCCACGCGGGCCGGTCGCCGCGCTTCCGAATAGGGAATAGACAAAAGGCGTAAATGGGCGGTTTATGATGTCGAATTGATCGGAAGCGCCATGTTTACAAGGGCTTGACCCCAGAAACATGGCTCATCCGAAACGAAAACGGGCAGGATGACCCTGCCCGTATCGTCTTACTGGTCGAGGAAGCTGCGCATCTTCCGGCTGCGGCTCGGATGCTTGAGCTTCCGGAGCGCCTTCGCCTCGATCTGGCGGATGCGCTCGCGGGTGACCGAGAACTGTTGGCCCACTTCCTCCAGCGTGTGATCGGTGTTCATGCCGATGCCGAAGCGCATGCGGAGAACGCGCTCCTCGCGGGGGGTGAGCGAGGCCAATACCCGCGTCACCGTCTCCTTGAGGTTCTGCTGGATCGCGGCGTCCACCGGGATGATCGCGTTCTTGTCCTCGATGAAATCGCCGAGGTGCGAATCCTCCTCGTCGCCGATCGGCGTTTCAAGCGAGATCGGCTCCTTGGCGATCTTCATCACCTTGCGGACCTTCTCCAAGGGCATGGAGAGGCGCTCGGCCAGCTCTTCCGGGGTCGGCTCGCGGCCGGTCTCGTGGAGGAACTGGCGGCTGGTGCGGACGAGCTTGTTGATCGTCTCGATCATGTGGACCGGGATGCGGATCGTCCGCGCCTGATCCGCGATCGAGCGGGTGATCGCCTGACGAATCCACCAAGTGGCGTAGGTCGAGAACTTGTAGCCGCGGCGATATTCGAACTTATCCACCGCCTTCATCAGGCCGATATTGCCCTCCTGGATGAGATCCAGGAACTGAAGGCCGCGGTTGGTGTACTTCTTGGCGATCGAGATCACGAGGCGGAGATTGGCCTCGACCATCTCCTTCTTCGCGATGCGCGCCTCGCGCTCGCCCTTCTGCACCATGTTCACGATGCGGCGGAACTCGGGCAGCGCCATGCCGGTCGCCTGCACGATTTCGGCGATCTCGGAGCGGATGCGCTCGACCTGACCGGCCTCGGCGGCGGCGAAGGCGGCGAACTTCTTGTCGATGCCCTTGACGCGATCGAGCCAGCCTTCCTCGATCTCATGATCGATATAGGCGTCGAGGAACGCCTTGCGCGGCACCTTGTGGCGCTCGGCCAGACGCAGCATCTGGCCGCCCAGCGCGGTCAGGCGGCGGTTGAAGGCATAGAGCTGGTCGACGAGATGCTCGATCTTCGCGCCGTGGAACTGGACGCTCTCGACCTCGGCGGTCAGCTCTTCGCGCAGTTCGTGATAGCGGGCCTCGTCGGCCTCCGGGAAGCCGCCCGAGTTCAGCGCCTCGACACGCGCCTGCTGGATGGTGGCGAACTGGTGATACAGCTCGGTGATCCTGGCGAAGCGCTCCAGCGCGAGCGGCTTGAGCTGCTCTTCCATCTGGGCGAGGCTGAGGGTGTTGTCCTCTTCCTCTTCCTCGGCGGGGCGGGGCGTGCGGCGCTCGGTGAGGCCGTCCTCGTCCTCGTCGGCGGACTGCTCCTCGGGCTCTTCCTCTTCCTTGAAGGAGGGGCCGGCAGTCTTCTCGCTGATCTCGCCATTGTCGTCCTCGCCGTCCTCGGTGAGGCTTTCCGGCGCCGGGTCCTTGTTGAGCATCGCGTCGAGATCGAGGATCTCGCGAAGCTGCATCGTGCCTTCGTTGAGGGCGGTCGACCAGTCGATGATGGCGTTGAACGTGATCGGGCTCTCGCAGAGGCCGAGGATCATCGTGTCGCGGCCGGCCTCGATGCGCTTGGCGATGGCGATCTCGCCCTCGCGCGACAGAAGCTCCACCGCGCCCATCTCGCGCAGATACATGCGCACCGGATCATCGGTGCGGTCGACGGTTTCCTTCTTGGCGGCAACCTGGAAGACTTCGCCCGAGCCGTCGTCGGAGGACTGCTCCTCGTCGTCGGGCTCCTCCTCGCGCTTCTCGTCCTCGCCGGCATCCTCGTTCTCGACGATGTTGATGCCCATCTCGGAGAGCGCCGAGGTGATGTCCTCGATCTGGTCCGACGACATCTCGCCCTGCGGCAGCGCGTCGTTCAACTCGTCATAGGTCAGGTAGCCGCGCTTCTTGGCGCGGGCGATCAGCTTCTTGAGCGACGCGTCGTTCAGGTCGATCAGCGGCGCATCGCCGCCGTCCGCCTTCTCCGCCGTGTCCACTCCGTTCGTCTTCGCCATACCACCCAACCTCAAAGTTCCGCGTCGCCAGCCAGCTCTCTCAACTCGGAAAGCCGGCGATCTGTTTCTCGTCTTTCGTGTTGGAGGTGCTGTTGCTCCTCCAACGCTCGCTCCCAACCCGTACCATCGGTATCGGTCCGGAAGCGCTCCATGACCTCCGCGATCTGAGCATCGAGCTCCGATCGTTTCACCATTACGTCGATGACTTCCCCCAGCTCGCGGCGTGCGCGCTCCGGGTCCGCATCGCCGCGCCGGAAGGAAAAGGCAAGCCCGTTCGCACGATCTTGCTTCGATAGGAGATCAATCGCACCGACTCGGCGCAATATGGTGCTTACAGCGCCTCCTTCAAGCGCCTCTCCGCGCCAGACCGCTGCAACTAACTCCGTTCGGACGCGATCTAGGGTCGGGTCGCTGAATTGAAGGTGCGAAAGCTGCTCGGCATGAGCTGTAATGACGCTTGGTAGGCGAACAAGGCCTACAAGCAATGCACGTGCTTCTGCAGGAGCGACACCGCTCTTGTTGACCGCATGAGTGCTAGCCAAGGGCTCAGTCGGAACAGGCGGCCAGCTATCGCGCCGGCCGTTGGAACGAGAGGCGCGCGGCGATTTCCGCGGCCCAGACTGCCACTCGCGTTTGGGCGGGGCGAAGAGGGCATCGGCGCGCTGGCGGAATTCGGAGAGGTAGGCGTGGCTGACGTCCTTGTCCGCGATGGCGCGGGCATGTTCGGCGAGCCGTTGCTTGAGCCCGGCGCGGGCCTCGGGCGTGTCGAGGGGGAGGGCGGCCTGCTCATGGCGCCACAGCCGCTCGACCAGCGGTTCGGGCTCGGCCAGCAGCGCTTCCATGGCGACGCGGCCGCCGGAGCGGATCAGGTCGTCCGGGTCTTGTCCCTGCGGCAAGGTCACGAAGCGGAGCGTGCGCCCGGGGGTGAGGAAGGGGAGCGCGCGGCCGATGGCGCGGACCGCCGCTTTCTGTCCGGCGCTGTCGCCGTCGAAGCAGAGGATCGGCTGCGGGTCGAGCCGCCACAGCCGCTCGAGTTGCCCCTCCGTGAGCGCGGTGCCGAGCGGGGCGACCGCCTCATCGATCCCCGCGCCCGAGAGTGCGATCACGTCCATATAGCCTTCGACCACGATCACCCGGTTCGCCTTGCGGCTGGCCGGTGCGGCGCGGTCGAGGTTGAAGAGGGTGCGGCCCTTGTCAAACAGCACCGTCTCGGGCGAGTTCAGATATTTAGGCTCGCCCTCGCCGAGGATGCGCCCACCGAAGGCGATCGTCCGCCCGCGCGCATCGCGGATCGGGATCATCAGCCGGCCGCGGAAGCGGTCATAGGGTTCGCGCTTGGCTTCCTCGGGCTGGATGAGGAGGCCGCATTCGATCAGCTTCTCGTCGCCGGATTTCGCCAGCGCCGAGCGGAGCCGGGTGCGGCTGTCGGGTGCCAAGCCGATGCGGAAGGTGCGCGCCTGCGCCTCCGTGATGCCGCGCTTCTTGAGATAGGCGCGAGCCGATGCGCCCTCGGCCTTGCCCAGCTCCTCGACGAAGAAGGCCTCCGCATCGCCCATCACGTCATGGAGCGTGGAGGCGCGCTCGGCCTTCTCGCGGGCGCGGGGGTCCTGCGCCGGGACTTCGAGGCCGGCGTTGGCGGCCAGCTCCTTCACCGCATCCATGAAGGGCAGGCCCTGATGGTCGGTCATCCAGCGGATGGCATCGCCATGCGCGCCGCAGCCGAAGCAGTGGTAGAAGCCCTTTTCGTCGTTGATCGTGAAGCTGGGTGTCTTCTCGTTGTGGAAGGGGCAGCACGCCTTCCACTCGCGACCCGCGCGCTGGAGCTTGGTCGTCTTGCCGATCAGCGCCGACAGCAGGGTACGCGCCCGCAGCTCGTCCAGCCAGGCTGGCGAGAGGCTCACGACGCGCGCCCCCTGTCGAGCATCAGCCGGCCAGCCGGGCTTTCACGAGGCCGCTGGCCTTCGCCATGTCCAGGCTGGTCGCATGGCGGGCCTTCAGCTCGGCCATCACCTTGCCCATGTCCTTGAGGCCCTCGGCGCCGATCTCGGCCTTGATGGCGTCGATCGCGGCGATGGTTTCCTCGTCGGTCAGGCGTTGCGGCATGAAGCCTTCGATCACCGAAAGTTCGGCGGCCTCGGCGGCGGCCAGCTCCGGGCGGTTGCCCTTCTCGTACATTTCGATCGATTCGCGGCGCTGCTTCGCCATTTTGTTGAGCACTTCGACCACGAGGGCGTCGTCGTCGGTCACGGCCGCGCCGGTGCGCGCTTCGATGTCGCGGTTCTTGAGGGCGCTCTGGATCAGGCGGATCGCGGCCGTTTTCTCGCTCTCGCGCGCCTTCATTGCGGCGACGAGCGCCTGCTTGATGTCGTCTCGAATCATGGGGCCCCGTCGAATACCGGAAAGGAAGGACAGATAGCCATTCCGGCGGAATTTTACTAGATTGACCCGGCACTCCCTGATCCCTAGATCGCCGGCCGTTTACCCGCCTGTCCATCATTGAGGAGAGCCGCCTTGGCCGAGACCGAACCCGTGCGCGTTCCACAAGGAGCCACTGGCGTATTGGTGTTGGCATCGGGCGATGTGCTGTTCGGGCGGGGCTTCGGCGCCGTCGGCTCGGCCGTCGGCGAGGTCTGCTTCCATACGGCCATGACCGGCTATCAGGAGGCGATGACCGATCCTTCCTTCGAGAAGCAGATCATCACCTTCACCTTCCCGCACATCGGCAATGTCGGTGCCAACGGCGAGGACATCGAGGCGACCAACGCCCATGCGCTCGGCTGCATCGTCCGCGAGGACGTGACCGCGCCGTCGAACTTCCGCGCCGCCCAGCATTTCGACGAGTGGCTGAAGATCAATGGCCGCATCGGGCTGGCCGGGATCGACACCCGCGCGCTGACCCGCATGATCCGCGTCGAGGGCGCGCCCAACGGCGTCATCGCGCATGATCCGGACGGCAAGTTCGACATCCCCGCGCTGGTCGAGCAGGCGAAGGCGTGGCCCGGCCTCGAAGGGATGGACCTCGCCAAGGACGTCTCCGCCCTCCAGAGCTACACCTGGGAAGACGGCCTCTGGACCCTCGGCCAGGGCTATGCGACCCACGCGGCGAACCCGGAAGGGCCGCACGTCGTCGCCATCGACTATGGCCTCAAGCGCAACATCCTGCGCAACCTCGTCGCCGCTGGTGCGCGCGTGACGGTGGTGCCCGCGACCGCGAGCTTTGAGGACGTGATGCGGCATGAGCCCGACGGCGTGTTCCTCTCGAACGGCCCGGGCGATCCGGCGGCGACCGGCGAATATGCGGTGCCGGTGATCCAGAAGCTGCTGGAAGTCGGCAAGCCGCTGTTCGGCATCTGCCTCGGCCACCAGATGCTCGGCCTCGCGGTGGGCGCGAAGACCTACAAGATGCATCAGGGCCATCGCGGCGCGAACCATCCGGTCAAGCGCTCGGACGACGGCCGCGTCGAGATCACCTCGATGAACCACGGCTTCGCGGTCGATGTGGAGACGCTCCCCACCAACGCCGAGGCGACGCACGTCTCGCTGTTCGACGGCTCGCTGGCAGGCCTGCGCCTCACCGACAAGCCGGCTTTCTCGGTCCAGTACCACCCCGAGGCGAGCCCCGGCCCGCAGGACAGCCATTATCTGTTCGAGCAGTTCGTGAGCGCGCTGGAGAAGAAGGCGTGAGCCGCCCCGCCATCGACGAGGCGCGGTTCGAGGCTGAGTGGGAGCAGGATCAGGAACTCCTCGCCCAGCTTGCCGCGAATGGCGACATCGCGGGCGTCAAGCGGACGGTCGACGTCAGCTTCATCGGCCGCGAGGAGGCGCTCGAAACGCTGGCCGAGGCGGCCGAGGATCTCGGCTTCGAATTCGGCCAGTTCGTCCCCGACGAGGATGCCGAGGAGGAGGGCCAGTGGCGGCTCGACCTCGACATCGTCCAGACGATCGAGCCTGAGGCGGTGAAGGCCCTCACCCGCAAATGTCTTGAAATCGAAGCGACCTATTCCGGCGTCGAATATGACGGCTGGGGCTGCATGGCGACCACCGGAGAGAACAACTAATGCCCAAGCGCACCGACATCTCCTCGATCCTCGTCATCGGCGCGGGCCCGATCGTCATCGGCCAGGCGTGCGAGTTCGACTATTCGGGCACGCAGGCGATCAAGGCCCTCAAGGAAGAGGGCTATCGCATCGTTCTGGTGAACTCGAACCCGGCCACGATCATGACCGACCCGGACATGGCCGACGCCACCTATGTCGAGCCGATCACCCCCGAGATCGTCGCCAAGATCATCGAGAAGGAGCGGCCCGACGCGGTGCTGCCGACGATGGGCGGGCAGACCGCGCTCAACACCGCGCTGGCGCTCTTCCATGATGGCACGCTGGAGAAGTTCGGCGTCAAGATGATCGGCGCGGACGCCGAGGCGATCGACAAGGCCGAGGACCGGCTGAAGTTCCGCAACGCCATGGACAAGATCGGGCTGGAGAGCGCGCGTTCCGGCGTGGCGCACACGCTCGACGAGGCGCTGGCGGTGCTGGAGCATACCGGGCTCCCCTCGATCATCCGCCCGAGCTTCACCATGGGCGGCACCGGCGGCGGCATCGCGTACAACCGCGAGGAGTTCATCCGCATCGTGACGGGCGGCCTCGATGCCTCGCCCACCACCGAGGTGCTGATCGAGGAGTCGCTCCTCGGCTGGAAGGAATATGAGATGGAGGTCGTGCGCGATCGCGCCGACAACGCCATCATCATCTGCTCGATCGAGAATGTCGATCCGATGGGCGTCCACACGGGCGACTCCATCACCGTCGCGCCGGCGCTGACGCTGACCGACAAGGAATATCAGATCATGCGCAACGCGAGCATCGCGGTGCTGCGCGAGATCGGCGTCGAGACGGGCGGCTCGAACGTGCAGTTCGCGGTCAACCCGAAGGACGGCCGCCTGATCGTCATCGAGATGAACCCGCGCGTGTCGCGCTCCTCGGCGCTGGCGTCGAAGGCGACGGGCTTCCCGATCGCCAAGGTCGCGGCGAAGCTGGCCGTCGGCTACACGCTCGACGAGATCATGAACGACATCACCGGGGCGACCCCGGCCTCGTTCGAGCCGACGATCGACTATGTCGTCACCAAGATCCCGCGCTTCGCCTTCGAGAAGTTCAAGGGCAGCGACGACACGCTCACCACCGCGATGAAGTCGGTGGGCGAGGTGATGGCGATCGGCCGCAACATCCACGAATCCATGCAGAAGGCGCTGCGCGGCCTGGAGACGGGCCTGGCCGGCTTCGACGTGGTGGAGCGGCTCGACGGCCGCCCGCGCTCGGAGATCGAGGCGGCGCTCGGTCGTCCGACGCCGGATCGCCTGCTGGTCGCGGCGCAGGCGCTGCGCGCGGGGCTGACGGTCGATGAGATCAACGCCATCGCCAAGTTCGATCCGTGGTTCCTGGAGCGTCTGCGCGAGATCGTCGAGGCCGAGGACGAGGTCCGGGCCAACGGCCTGCCGCAGGACGCCACGGGCCTGCGTCGCCTGAAGGCGATGGGCTTCTCGGATCGCCGCCTCGCCAAGCTGGCGCTGGAGTCAGCGAACGTGCGCGAGAATGCTGTCGCGCGCTCGGGCCTGATCCACGACACGCTGAAGGCGATGACCGGCGGGATCACCGAAGCGGAAGTCCGCTCGCTCCGCCACAAGCTCGGCGTGCGTCCGGTCTTCAAGCGCATCGACACCTGCGCGGCCGAGTTCGAGGCGAAGACGCCCTACATGTACTCGACGTACGAGGCGCCCGTCTTCGGCGAGCCCGAGAATGAGGCGCTGCCGAGCGACCGCAAGAAGGTCGTCATCCTCGGCGGTGGCCCGAACCGCATCGGTCAGGGCATCGAGTTCGATTATTGCTGCTGCCACGCCTGCTTCGCGCTGGACGAGGTCGGCTACGAGACGATCATGGTCAACTGCAACCCGGAGACGGTGAGCACCGACTATGACACGTCCGACCGCCTCTATTTCGAGCCGCTGACCGTCGAGGACGTGCTGGAAATCCTGCATGTCGAGATGTCGAACGGCACGCTCGCGGGCGTGATCGTCCAGTTCGGCGGCCAGACCCCGCTCAAGCTCGCGGCCGAGCTGGAGAAGGCCGGCATCCCGATCCTCGGCACCTCGCCCGACGCGATCGACCTCGCGGAGGACCGCGAGCGCTTCGCCGCGCTCGTCGAGAAGCTGGGCCTCAAGCAGCCGCGCAACGGCATCGCCCGCTCGCGCGAGGAGGCGATCGCGGTGGCCGAGCGCGTCGGCTATCCGGTGCTGATGCGTCCGTCCTATGTGCTGGGCGGGCGCGCGATGGAGATCGTCGACACGCAGGAGCAGCTGGAGAACTATATCCAGACCGCCGTGCAGGTGTCCGGCGACTCGCCCGTGCTGATCGACCAGTATCTCCGTGACGCGATCGAGGTGGATGTCGACGCCATCGCCGACGGCACCGATGTGGTGGTGGCCGGCGTCATGCAGCACATCGAGGAGGCGGGCGTCCATTCGGGCGACAGCGCCTGCACGCTGCCGCCCTACAGCCTTTCGGACGAGATCGTCGCCGAGATCAAGAAGCAGACCGACGCGCTCGCCCGCGCGCTGATGGTCAAGGGCCTGATGAACATCCAGTTCGCGGTGAAGGACAGCGCGGTCTACCTCATCGAGGTGAACCCCCGCGCCAGCCGCACCGTGCCCTTCGTCGCCAAGGCGGTGGGCGCGCCCGTCGCCAAGATCGCGGCGCGCGTCATGGCGGGCGAGAAGCTGGCCGATCTGCCGTCGCTCGACCGCAAGGTCGATCATATCGCGATCAAGGAAGCGGTGTTCCCGTGGGCGCGCTTCCCGGGCGTCGATCCGGTGCTCTCGCCGGAGATGAAGTCCACCGGCGAAGTCATGGGAATCGATGGCGATTTCGAGGCGGCATTCCTCAAGTCTCAGCTCGGCGGCGGCGTCGTGCTGCCGACCGGGGGCCGCGTGTTCGTCTCGGTGAAGGATGGCGACAAGCCGCATATCCTGCCGGGCGTGCAGGCGCTGGCGGAGATCGGTTTCACCATCGTCGCCACCGGCGGCACGGCGGACTATCTGACCGCGCAGGGCATCACGGTGGAGCGCGTCAACAAGGTGGCGCAGGGCCGGCCGCACATCGTCGACCACATCAAGGATGGCGACATCGCGCTGATCTTCAACACCACCGAGGGCTGGCAGTCGCTGAAGGACAGCCGCGAGATCCGCGTTTCGGCGGTGATGGGGAAGATTCCCTACTTCACCACGGCGGCGGCCAGCGTGGCTGCGGCGCGGGCTATCGCTGCATTGCGGCAACGCCCGCTTGAAGTCCGCTCGCTCCAATCCTATTATTCTCCGCTGCCGCTTTGAACTCCCATACCAAGTGAACAGTTGGAACGGCCCATGGGGAGGGGCCGAAGGCGGCTTTGTTGACGAAAGGCAGTGGGTAGGATGGCAACGGTCGAGAAGATGCCGATGCTCCAGGAGGGCTACAAGCTCATCACCGAGGAGCTGCATCGCCTCAAAACGATCGAGCGCCCGGAGGTGATCGACGCGATCGAAGAGGCGCGCGCGCATGGCGACCTCTCCGAGAACGCGGAATATCATGCCGCCAAGGAGCGCCAGGGCCAGATCGAAGCGTCGATCGCCGATCTGGAAGACCGGATGAGCCGCGCGGTCGTGATCGATCCCACCGAACTTTCGGGCGACAAGATCGTGTTCGGCGCGACCGTCACCCTGCTCGACGAGGACGACAAGCCGATCGTCTATCAGATCGTCGGCCAGATGGAGGCGGACGCCAAGAAGGGCCGCATCTCCTACAACTCGCCGCTCGGCCGCGCGCTGATCGGGCGCAAGCTGGGCGACGACATCGAGGTGTCGGTGCCGTCGGGCGATCGCTATTACGCCGTCGAGAAGGTGGAATTCATCTGAGCCGGAAGGGCTGACACCGGGCTTTTCCGTCCATGCGCCTTCCTCCTGCGCGCGCCACCATCGCTATCAGCGTCATTACAGGCCTCGCCTGGCTCGCCGCGCAGGCGGCGGGGCAGGTGGAGCGGATGGCGCTGATCGCGGGCTTCATTCCCGCGCGCATCTCTCAGGGGATCGACATCGTCGGCGCCGTGCCGGTGTGGCTGACGCCGCTTACCGCCACGCTCGTCCATGCGAGCCTGCTCCATGTCGCCTTCAACCTCCTCATGATCGCCTTCTGCGGGCGTCTGGTGGAGGCTTCGATCGGTCCGGGTGGTTTGGTGCTGCTCTATCTCGTCGGCGCCTACGCGGCCGCTGCGGCCGAATATCTGGTGATGCCCGGCAGCTTCGCGACGATGGTCGGAGCGAGCGGAGCCGGCTCCGCGATCATCGGCGCCTATGCGCTGCTCTATGGCAAGCGGCGCGCGAAGAATTGGGGGCCGATACCCGGCCGCCTGCTTCAGGTGCTGTGGCTTGCCGTCGGGTGGGTCGCGATTCAGGCGATGCTGGGTTTCGCCTCGGTGGGGCTGCCCGGCGTGCCGGCCGGTGGCGCCATCGCGACGCCCGCGCATATCGGAGGCTTCCTCGCGGGGCTGGCGCTGGCGCGGCCCCTGCTGCTCTTCCGCTATCGCTCGGCCTGAGGGGCGCACCCGCCCAGGCCGAGGCGATCATCGTTTCCGATCAGAGTTCCGGTTCGAGCAGGCGGTGCAGGTGCACCACCACATACTTCATCTCGGCGTCGTCGATCGAGCGCTGCGAGGACGAGCGCCACGCGCTCTCGGCGCTGGCATAGTCGGGGAAGAGGCCCACGAAGTCGATCGCCTTGAGATCCTCGAAGTCGAGGCCCTGCGGGTCCTTGACGCGGCCACCGAAGACGAGATGGAGCTTGCTCATATGATCCTGCCGGTAAGATGGGGTGCGGCAGGCGACTAGGCCTGTTCGCCGCGCCGCACAAGAGGCGGCGCGACGGGAACAGGCCAGCGCCGCTTAGTTGCGGGACTTCATGAAGGTGACGAGCTTGTCGAAGCCGTTCTTCTGAACATAGGAATCGAAGTCCGCCGTCTGCGTCAGCACGAGGTTGATGCCGGCCACCGTCAGGTTGGTGACCTTGTAACCGCCGCCGATCTTCTGCACTGTCCAGGTGGCGTTGATCGGCTGCTGGCCGGGCTGGATCACCTGGCTCGCGATGGCTGCGCCGTCGCCGCGCGGAATGGCGCGGACCACCTTCACCTGCGCGTTGGCATAGTCATAGAGGCGATCGGCGTACGTGCTGATGATGAAGCCCGGCAACGCGGCCTTGTAGGCCTGATACTGGGCCGGCGTGATCTGCGAGCGCTCGCGCGCGATCAGGCGGTCGCCGATCTCGTCCACGGCGAAATACTGGCCGAGGAGCTGGCGGAACTGAGTGCGTGCGGCCGCCTTGCTGCCATTATGCAGCACGCGGAAGGCCTCGCCCGACAGCGTTTCGATGAAGCGCGACGGATCGGTGTTGTCGATCGTGGCCGCCGCCGCGGGCGTGGCCGCCACAGGCAGGGCGAGGCTCGACACGCCCAGCAGGAAGGCGCCGAACGTCAGGCGGATGCGATTCATGCAATACACTCCATGGACTAAAGGGCGGCCGCTTCGCGGCGGACCGCCTGGATAAGCCGATCCGTGGCATGGCTGCGCCCGGATGAACGCAGCCTGTGCCGAAGAGGGAAAGGGATCAGGATTTGGCCTTGTCGGCCCCGCCACCCGCCTTGCGCGCGCTGTCGACGGCGGCGGTGCCAGCGGTGCCGACCGTTGCGATCAGCCCGTCGAGGAGCGTCTTCATCAACTCGCGGGCCTTGTCCTGACTGATGCCGAGTTCGGCCAGCTTGTCGCGGCCGGCGGCCTTGGCGGCTTCGGTCGCCTCATGGGCCGCGCCGTGCAGCTTCTCGCCGACGGCGCCGAGCACCTTCGACTCGCGCTGGGTGCGCGGCAGGAGGGCGCCGATCGCCGCGCCGAGCGCGATCCCGCCGAGCATCGCGGCCATCGGGTTGGCGTCGAGCGTGTCGGCCGCCGAACGTCCCGCGGAACGGGCTTTCTCGCGCGCAGACGCATAGGCGTCGGTCGCGCGGTCGCGACCGGCGGCATAGGCATCCGACACGGCGCCACGCGCCTGATCGATGCCGTCCCTGGTGCGGGCATAGGCGCCGCGGGCGGTTTCGTTCACCTGCGTGCGGGCGGTGTCGATGCCGTCGCGGATCGCCTTGCGGGCGTTTTCCGCGCCAGCGGCAGGGCCGTCTTTGTCGGGCGTCGCGGTCATGGGCCTGTCCTTTCGATACTGGACGACGCGGGCGTCCCCGCGCCCTCAGGAGCTAAACTGGTGATCGGCATCGGGGGTTTCCTCGCCCCGATGCAAGAGTCTGGCGCCGAGCCGGAGGAGGGGCTTGCGGGCGAGCAGCAGCCCGATCCCGGCCACCGTCGCGGCCACCGTGGCGGGGCGATCGCGCGCGGCGCGGCCGGCATTCTCCACCATCTCGGCCGAGCGGGCGCGGGCGGCGGCCATCGCCTCATCGAGCAGGTTGGCCGGCGTCATGCGCGTCTGGATCTCCTGCACGGTGCCGAGCAGCCGGGCGCGGGCGGCGCGGGCGTCGGCCTTGGCGGCGTCGAGATCGTTGATCCCGGCGAACAGGCGGCCAAGCGCGCTCATGGCAGGGCCTCGGTGGGGGCCGCCTTCTCGCGCGGGCCTGCGATATGGTGGATGGCCGCCCAGGCGAGCAGCCCCGCCACCAGCAGCGCCGCGACCAGCAGGATAACGCCCGCCCAGGCAGGCCCGACGATCGGCGCCAGTGCCAGCACGAAACCCATCATCAGCGCGACGATGGCCCCCTGCACCAGCATCAGCGCGCAGCCCAGCAGCAGCAGCGCCGTGCGCGATCGCCGCAGGATGTCGTAGGCCCGGCTCTTGGCCAGCCGGACCTCTGCCCGCGCGAGCGCAAGCGCATCTTCGAACAACTGTCCGATCAGCCCCGGCAGGCCGAGCATCGCCCCCCTCCGCCGGGATCAGGAGTCGCGCGACTTGCGCTTGGCGGAGGGCGCCTTGCGGGCGCTCTCGGAGATGTCGGCGGCGATCTCCTCCTCTTCGGTCTTGGCCTTGGGCTCGGCCGCCTTCGCGGTTTCGTCCAGCGCCTCGCTGCTGGCCTTGATGAGCCGGGCGATGACGAAGCCGGCCGCTGCCGCAGCGCCGATGGCGAGGGCAGGGGAACGGCGGACGAGATCGCGCGCCTCGTCGACCAGCTCATCGACCTCCTTGTCGCGAAGCGAGCCCGAGAAGCCGGACACCGCATCGGCCGCGCGGCGGGCATAGTCGCCATAGGCGTTGCCCAGCTTCTCGTCGATCTGCGCGGCGCTGTCGCCGATCATCTTCGCGACCGATTCGAGGCCGCTCGCGGCGCGGGCCTTGCCCTCCTCCGCATAGTCGCGCGCCTTGTCGGCGGCCTGGCTCTTCAGCTCGGCGGCGCGGCTGGTCGCGCGATCCCGCAGTTCGGCCGCATCGGCCTTGAGCTTGTCGCGCGTATTGTTGCTGCCGGCGCCGGGAATGACGTGATCGGTGCCTTCGGGAAGCGTGTCGGCCATGGCGAACCTCATTCGTTACGCGCGCGATCATAGCCGCGCCAACGGGATCAAAACCAGCCGTCTCTTGCCGGGGTTCCGTCGATTGCGTCCGGCCGAGCCGATTGCCACCGTCATATTGCGCCGCTAACAGCCTGCGCGACCAATCATTACCCCCTTGCCGGAGGAGCCATCTCCATGACCGCCATCATCGACGTCCACGCCCGCGAAATCCTCGACAGCCGTGGCAACCCGACCGTCGAGGTCGACGTCACGCTGGACGACGGCAGCTTCGGCCGCGCCGCCGTTCCCTCGGGCGCGTCCACGGGTGCCCATGAGGCGGTCGAGAAGCGCGACGGCGACAAGAGCCGCTATCTCGGCAAGGGCGTGCAGCAGGCGATCGAGGCCGTGAACGGCGAGATCACCGACGCCATCGTCGATTTCGAGGCGGAGGAGCAGTCCGAGATCGACGCCGCGATGATCGAGCTGGACGGCACCGAGAACAAGTCGCGCCTCGGCGCCAATGCGATCCTCGGCGTCAGCCTCGCGGTCGCCAAGGCGGCGGCGGAGAGCCGTGGCCTGCCGCTCTATCGCTATATCGGCGGCGTGCAGGCGAACGTGCTGCCGGTGCCGATGATGAACATCATCAACGGCGGCGAGCATGCCGACAACCCGATCGACTTCCAGGAGTTCATGATCGTCCCCCACGGCGCGGACACGCTGAAGGACGCGGTGCGCTGGGGCGCGGAGATTTTCCACACGCTGAAGAAGGGCCTGCACGACGCCGGCCTCTCCACCTCGGTGGGCGACGAGGGCGGCTTCGCGCCCAACATCGGCTCGACCACCGATGCGCTCGACTTCATCATGAAGTCGATCGAGAAGGCGGGCTACAAGCCGGGCGAGCAGGTGGCGATCGCGCTCGACTGCGCCTCGACCGAGTTCTTCAAGGACGGCAAGTACGTCATGGCGGGCGAGGGCAAGACCCTCTCGCCGGACGAGATGGCGGCCTACCTCGCCGATCTCGCCCAGCGCTACCCGATCTGGTCGATCGAGGACGGCATGGCCGAGGACGACTGGGCCGGCTGGAAGACGCTCACCGATCTGGCCGGGGACAAGATCCAGCTCGTCGGCGACGACCTGTTCGTCACCAATCCGAAGCGTCTGGCGCGCGGCATCGAGGCCGGCGTCGCCAACTCGCTGCTGGTGAAGGTCAACCAGATCGGCACGCTCTCCGAGACGCTGGAAGCCGTGTCGATGGCGCAGCGCGCGGGCTACACCGCCGTCATGTCGCACCGTTCGGGCGAGACCGAGGACAGCACCATCGCCGACCTCGCCGTTGCCACCAACTGCGGCCAGATCAAGACCGGCTCGCTGGCCCGTTCGGACCGGCTCGCCAAGTACAACCAGCTCATCCGCATCGAGGAGGAGCTGGGCAGCTCGGCGCGCTATGCGGGCAAGGCTGCTTTTTCGGGCAAAATCGCCTGAAATCTCTTGAGTCGCGGCGCGTTTACCGAGATAATGCCCAGCTATGCGTAGGGGGCGATCCATCTCGATCATTCGCGCGGCGGCCGCTCCGGCGCTCGCGTTGCTCGTGATCGGCAATTTTGCCGGCTACGCCATCGCGGGCCCGAACGGCCTGCTGGCACTTGGCGACTACAAGCAGCAGCTTGCCCAGCGTCAGGCGGTTCTCAAGCAGGTCGAGGCGCAGCGCGCCGTGCTGGCTCATCGCGTCGCCCTTCTCGATGCCAAGCATGTCGATCCCGACATGGCGGACGAGCTGGTGCGCCGCGATATGGGCCTCGCCCGGCCGGATGAAGTGATCATCCCGACCCCCTGACGTTCACGTCATCTCGAAACCGCATGGCTTGCCGTTGCGGAATCGGCATTCGGGCGCCTATATCGCCCCCACCACAACGCCAACCGAAGGGCCTGACTCTTGGCGAGACCGCAAACGAAGAGCGCCGGGGCGACCTCGCCCAAGGCCGATCCCGTTCCCACCTCCAACCGCGAGCGCCCGGCCGAGCCGAAGCGCTATGAGGCGTCGAAGGAGGAGCTGCTCGAATTCTACCGTCAGATGACGCTGATCCGCCGCTTCGAGGAGCGGGCCGGCCAGCTTTACGGTCTCGGCCTGATCGGCGGCTTCTGCCATCTCTACATCGGCCAGGAGGCCGTCGCCGTCGGCTTGCAGTCCGCGCTCGATAACGAGAAGGACAGCGTTATCACGGGCTATCGCGACCATGGCCACATGCTGGCCTATGGCATCGATCCCAAGGTCATCATGGCCGAGCTGACGGGACGCCAGGCGGGTATCTCGAAGGGCAAGGGCGGCTCGATGCACATGTTCTCCGTGGAGCATAAGTTCTACGGCGGCCACGGCATCGTCGGCGCGCAGGTCAGCCTCGGCGCTGGCCTCGCGTTCAAGCACAAGTACAGCAACGACGGCGGCGTCTGCCTCGCTTATTTCGGCGACGGCGCGGCCAACCAGGGTCAGGTCTATGAGAGCCTGAACATGGCCGAGCTGTGGAAGCTCCCGATCATCTTCGTGATCGAGAACAACGGCTACGCCATGGGCACCGCGGTCAACCGCGCGGCTTCCGAGGATCAGCTCTATCGCCGCGGCGAGAGCTTCCGCGTGCCGGGCATGCAGGTCGACGGCATGGACGTGCTCGCCGTGCGCGGCGCGATCGAGGAAGCCCTGAAGTGGGTCCGCGCCGGCAAGGGCCCCATCGTGATGGAGCTCAAGACCTATCGCTATCGCGGCCATTCGATGTCCGACCCCGCCAAGTACCGTACCCGCGAGGAGGTGCAGGCGATGAAGGACACGTCCGACTGCATCGATCACGCCGTGCGCGAGCTGGAGGCCATGGGCGTCACCGCCGAGGAGCTGAAGGCGATCGACAAGGACATCCGCCAGAAGGTCGCCGAGGCGGCCGATTTCGCAGAGCAGTCGCCGGAGCCCGATCCGGCCGAGCTTTACACCGACGTGCTGGTGGGAACCTACTGAGATGGCGATCGAACTGAAGATGCCCGCGCTCTCCCCGACGATGGAAGAGGGCACGCTGGCCAAGTGGCTGGTGAAGGAAGGCGATGAGGTCCGTTCCGGTGACATCCTCGCCGAGATCGAGACCGACAAGGCCACGATGGAGTTCGAGGCCGTCGACGAGGGCACGATCGCCAAGATCCTGGTCCCCGAGGGCACGGACAATGTGAAGGTGGGCGTCGCGATCGCGCTGCTCGCCGGCGAGGGCGAGGATGCGTCCTCCGCCGCCGCTGCCGCTCCGGCTCCCAAGGCTGAGCCGGTCGCCGACACCGCCACGCCGCACCAGATGGAGACCGCCGCGCGCGAGCTCGTCGCCGACGTCGCCAAGGCCGAGAAGGCCGGTGTCGATGCTCGCGACCCGGAAATCCCGGCCGGCACCGAGATGGTCAAGATGACCGTCCGCGAAGCGCTCCGCGACGCCATGGCCGAGGAAATGCGCGCGGACGACCGCGTGTTCGTGATGGGCGAGGAAGTCGCGCAGTATCAGGGCGCCTACAAGGTGACCCAGGGCCTGCTCGACGAGTTCGGCGATCGCCGCGTGATCGATACGCCGATCACCGAGTACGGCTTCGCCGGCGTCGGCACCGGCGCGGCGATGGCGGGTCTGCGCCCGATCGTCGAGTTCATGACGTTCAACTTCGCCATGCAGGCGATCGACCACATCATCAACTCGGCCGCCAAGACCAACTATATGTCCGGCGGCCAGATGCGCGCGCCGATCGTGTTCCGTGGCCCGAACGGCGCGGCCGCCCGCGTGGGCGCGCAGCACTCGCAGAACTATGGCCCGTGGTATGCCGCGGTGCCGGGCCTGATCGTGATCGCGCCCTACAGCGCGGCGGACGCCAAGGGCCTGCTCAAGGCTGCGATCCGCAGCGAGGACCCGGTCGTGTTCCTCGAGAATGAGCTGCTCTACGGGCAGAGCTTCGAGGTGCCGAAGCTCGACGATTTCGTCCTGCCGATCGGCAAGGCGCGCGTCGCCCGCGAGGGCAAGGACGTGACGCTGGTCAGCTACTCGATCGGCGTGGGCGTCGCGCTCGAAGCGGCGGTGAAGCTCGCGGAAGAGGGCATCGACGCCGAGGTGATCGACCTGCGCACCCTGCGCCCGCTCGACACCGAGACGGTGCTGAAGTCGCTCGCCAAGACCAACCGCCTGGTGGTGGTGGAAGAAGGCTGGCCGACCTGCTCGATCGCGTCGGAAATCGCCGCCGTGGTGATGGAGAAGGGCTTCGACGATCTCGACGCCCCGGTGCTGCGCGTCACCAACGTCGACGTGCCGCTGCCCTACGCCGCGAACCTCGAGAAGCTCGCGCTGATCAAGGTGGACGACGTGATCGCGGCCGCGAAGAAGGTTTGCTATCGCTGACCTTCGGCGGGCAAAGCCGAATGGGAAGGGCGCCGCAGCGATGCGGCGCCCTTTTTCATGGGCAACTGGAGGCGGTGGCGCCTTCGGCGTTGTAGATCTGGCTGAGGTCGCGCTGATCGCGCACGGCCATCGAGGCGACCTCGTCGAAGGTCCTGGTCGGCATCAGCGAGAATTTCGAGCTGAACAGCGGCTGATAGACATAATAGACCTCGACGAACATCGTCGCGTTGCCGCTTTGCGCCGTCACCTGCTGACCGGCAGGGCCGATGCCGGCGAGATTATTGTCGCCGCTCTTGCCGTAGAGTGATGCGTGGCTCGTCTGCGATCCGTAGCAGCGTTGCCAGACGATCTTGTATTTCGTCTGGGTCGCCGTGGAGTGCGCCGTATCGATTTCGAGATCGGACAGGACGATCCGCGCATTGGCCTGCGCGTTCAACCCCCCGGCCTGAAGCTGGGCACCGGTGAACACGTCGTTGATGTCCGTCTCGCTGATCGTCTTGGGGCCGGCGACCGTGCCTTCGCCCATGCGCGAGGCATTGTCGGCCACCTGAAGCGCGAGCTGGCTGACGCGCATCTTGGCCGTCGTGTAGTTGACGAATTCCGCGCCGGTCATTCCCAGGAACAGGACGACCGGCAGGGCAAAGGCAAGCTCCGTCATCGCCACCGCACTGGCATCCCGTGCCAGGCGACGGGCGAAGGAAGGGAGGAGTCGGGTCATCCGGCGCACCTCAGGAGCAGTTCAGGATTTTGGTGCCGACTAGGTTTTGGTCGGCATAAGGCTGGTTCTCGAGCACGGTGGTGGCCTTGAGGGTGACGGTGCTCGAAAGTCCGATCATCTTCGCGAGGGGGAAGAGGCGCGGATAGGTGACGGTCACCGTATAGATGGTCCTGTCCTTGGCGCCGCCGCTGCCGGTGTTCGCGCCATTGGAGTCCCAACTGCCGTTGCTGTTGAGATCGGTATAGGGCTCGCCATTGTCGCAGGTGCCGTCATGATCGGTGTCGGTCCACGGCTCGGCCTTCTGCGCGGCGGCGTCGGCATAGGTGTGGAAGGATTGCCGCGTCGGTGTCGGCACGTTCGCGGAGGGCAGCAGCCGGTGGACCTGTGCCGTCACCGCCGCATCCAGCGTTGCCTGACCGGTCGGCGTGCTATAGTCCTGCAACGTGGAGTCACGCGCGGCTTTCTGCACGACACCTTGCAGCGTCGACACCATGTAGAGATTGAACAGCGCGTCGAACAACCCGAAGAGCAGCAGGAAGAGCACCGGCGCGGCGAGCGCGAACTCGATCGCTGTTACGCCTGCGTCGGAGCGCCACGACCATGCGGCGGCCTTTGCGGGGCGACGCTTGTATACGGTGCCGAGGCTCATTTGGTGAGCCTCAGCTGCGTGATCTGCGCGGCGATGAGTTTGAACGCATTGTTGAGGCTGTCCTTGTCTGTAGCATCAAAATAATGATTGGCATCCGTTGCGCAGGATGTCAGTCGATTCTTGGTATCTGTTGAAATTCCGACGCCGCCAAATGAAATGACCCAAAGTGTGGTTCCGGGCTCGTTCTTAACTGCGGTGCATAGAGCGGCGAGTCTGGAATTAACCTGATCATCGAGCGCTTGATATTCTTTTGAGCACTTTGATGCCGATCCGACATCAGAGGTTGTGCGCCGATCATACCAAGAGACGCCATAAGCGGTATAATCGCAAGGATATGCTTGGGCGTCACCGTCGGTCATGAATATCATGTGGCGCTGTATTTCTCCGCCGTTGTTCGCTTTTTCGTTGTCATTCTTAAATATTCCCTTGGGAGACAGAAGCCTTCCACCCCATATCATGCCGATGTCATGATATGTGTTTCCTCCTGGGCTGAGACTATCTACGTAACTCTGGAAGTCCGCTGCGCTCCATGAGGCAAGTTTTTTGGCTTTGGTTGGGCAGGACGCGGACGATGCCGCATTAGGCTCGTTGCTGGTTGTATATACATCATTAAGGGTCGGATTGGAGCTGCTATCCTCGCGCAGATAGACGGCTTGGGGCAAAGATGGAGCCCACAGTGATTTACTGTCGCTCTGACTGGGAATCAAGTCTATATTCAGATCATAAGCGCTAGAAGGGATTGGTGAATAGGAACTCTGGGAAACGGTTTTTGCCTCTTCTAGGCATCCATTCCATGAAATGGTTGCATTGCTATAATTATTACCGATGGGAAGCGTAAAACTACCATTGAGAGTGGATGGACCCTTCAAATCTGTGAGCGGGATTGTGCGTTTATGATACCACCACTGAGCGGTGCTCTTGTAAACCTTGCAATTGCTGCCGGTCCCTTGAGTTGTATAGTGTGTGGAATTTGTATTGGATGGGACGTTGTTGCAGCTTCCGGATGTTTGAGTCGGGGTCGTCCAGCTTATTTCGCGGGATTGATAGTCCCAGCTGTCCGCGAAATAGCTATTCGGTAAACTTAGGTCGCTAATATTGACATTAGTGTTATACGGAACAAAGCCGAATCTTATTTGCGAATTGCTGACACCTTGATTTGATGGAGATGTTTCGCAATTGGCGTTTGATATGATGTATTGTGCAACAGATTCGTAAAAGCATTTTACTGCGTTTTTTAGAATTGCAATTTTGCAGCCAGATCCACTGTGGCAATTTGTTCCGTCGGGGGCAGAGTCCATTGATCCAGTGATATCGAGAACGAACATGACATCGGTATTCGGAATTTGCATCTGCGCGTCGCAGGTGACGGCCATCGTTTGATCGGCGATCCTGAAGAACTTCATCATCGTCATCGGTACGACAACCGAAGCGGTGCCTTGCACGTCACCGCTGCTCTCACTGAAGGAATAAGCGAGGCTGTTCGTCCCGTATGCGCCGTTCTTGAAATTACCGCTGAAAAACTGCGTAGCAACGGTGTTGGGGGTGGGCGCGGTCGTCTGATTCCACACGCCACCGCCCATCTGCTTGCGGCCGGCGAGTGCGCCCGCGTCGCAGGCCTGTTGCAGGCGCGACTTCACCAGATACATGCGGCTGATGTCGATGCCGCTGCCGACCAGCGCGATCAGCGGGATCATGGCGGCGGCGACGAGCGCGAGCGTGTTCCCTCGCGCGTCCTTCCGCAGACGGCTCAGGAAACCGGTCAGCTTTCGTGCCTGTCTGAGCTTTTCGTTTGCCATTCCGTCGTCCACCGCGCATGTGCCCCAACCCATTGGGCCGCTTTCCATCAGGTGGGCTCAAGGTGCGGTTCATTGGTATGGTTAACGACCTGTTTGCTATTGAGTGGCGACTTGGTCAGGAGGCGGCATGACGATGCATTCCGACATCACGCATCCTGAGCGGCAACTGGCCATTCATCATGCGCCACGCTTGGCGCAGGAAAGTCTCGCCACGCTTTTCGCCATCGACGAGCGTCTGGGGGGCATTGTCGCCCGGACGCGGGAGACGACGATCGGGTTGATGCGCCTCGTCTGGTGGCGCGATGCGCTGGCGGCGCTCGATTCCGCTCCGCCGCCTGCCGAGCCGTTGCTTGCAGCCGCCGCGGCGCTGCGGCCAGACCGGATCTCGGGGGCCGAACTCTCGACGATGGTGGAAGGCTGGGAGGCGTTGCTCGACGATCCCGCGCTGGACGCGGAGACGTTGGAGATTCACGCGCGCGCGCGGGGCGCGCGCCTGTTCACATTGGCCGGACGCGTATTGGGTGTCGAGGCGCTGCGCCTGAGCGATGCCGGCGAGGGCTGGGCGCTAGTCGATCTGGCGCGGCATTTGTCCGATGCAGGGCAGGGCGATCGTATCCTCGAGGCGGCACGGGCTCCGCTGGAGCGGGCGGCAGCGGGCGGCTGGCCGCGGCGCCTGCGTTCGCTAGGGATGCTGACCGTTCTTGCGCAGGGCGACGTGAAGCGGGGCGCCGATGCGCTGCGGCCAATCGGATGTCGGGCGCGGATGCTGCGGGTGTTCGCGCATCAGCTCACCGGACACTGACGAGTCTGGTGCTATCTCCCGCATGAGCCCCGGTTCCGCGCGGCCCGGTTTCGGCCTAGCCTTCGCCTGACAGGACCGGAACGTCGGGAGTGGGCGATGGGGCGGTATTTGGCGGGCGTGGCGTCTGCGTTGTTGTTGGTGACGGCGGGGTTCTTTCTCTGGAGCGGGCTGGCGCGGCGCGAGGGGGGCGTGTCGATGCCGCCCGCCGCGGTGGCGGCGCTGGTGCCGTCGGCGGCTGCGGAGCCGGGGGCTACCGTTGCAGAGCCGCCCGAAGCCAGCGAGAAGACTCGCGAGCAGAAGCGCTTCGATCGCTATGACCGCAATCGCGACGGCAAGGTCGACCGCGACGAATATCTGCTGAGCCGTCACAAGGCCTTCGCCAAGCTCGACATCAACGGCGACGGCAAGCTGTCGTTCGAGGAATATTCGGCGAAGGCGATCGGCAAGTTCGACAAGGCCGATGCGGATCACTCCGGCACCCTCGATGCGGCCGAGTTCGCTACCACGCGCGTGCAGCGTAAGCCCCGGCCGAAATGCCCTCCCGTGCAGCAGGCGGTCCGTCCGGCTCCCGATGGGGATGGCGGCGAGGAAGGATGACGCTCTGTCCGGCGGAGCGCGCAGCCCCGCCGGTTGGCGCGAGAGGTCAGGCCGTTTGCGGCGCGATCCCGGCCTGCCATTCGGCCATCGCCTCGCGGGCGCGGCTGGTCATGGCGAGCTTGCGATCGGCCTTGCGCGGCAGGTTCTCGAGCGGCGGGAAGAGGCCGAAATTGACGTTCATCGGCTGATAGGTGTCGGCCTCGCCGCCGCCGGTGATGTGGCCGATCAGTGCGCCGAGCGCCGTCGTCGCGGGCGGGGTGGGGAGCGTGCGTCCCGCCAGTTCGGCGGCGGCGAAGCGGCCCGCGAGCAGGCCGATCGCGGCCGATTCCACATAGCCTTCGCAGCCCGTGATCTGGCCTGCGAAGCGGACGTTGGGGCGGGACTTCAGCCGCAGCGTCCCGTCGAGCAGGATAGGCGAGCGGATGAAGGTGTTGCGGTGCAGGCCGCCCAGCCGCGCGAACTCGGCATTCTGGAGGCCGGGGATCATGCGGAAGATGCGCACCTGCTCGGCATATTTGAGCTTGGTCTGGAAGCCGACGATGTTCCAGAGCGTGCCCAGAGCATTGTCCTGCCGAAGCTGGACGACCGCATAGGGCCAGCGCCCGGTGCGCGGATCGTCGAGGCCGACAGGCTTCATCGGCCCGTGGCGCAGCGTATCGACGCCGCGCGACGCCATCACCTCGATCGGCATGCAGCCATCGAAATAGGGCGTGTTCTTCTCCCACTCCTTGAACTCGGTCTTCTCGCCGTCGTTCAGCGCCTCGATGAAGGCGAGGTATTCGTCCTTGTTCATCGGGCAGTTGATGTAATCCTTGCCGTCGCCCTTGTTCCAGCGGGACTGGAACCAGCAGACGTCCATGTCGATGCTCTCGCGATGGACGATGGGGGCGATGGCATCGAAGAAAGCGAGCTGGTCCTGCCCCGTCTCCGCCTGGATCGCGCCTGCGAGACTGGCGGCGGTGAGCGGGCCGGTGGCGATGATGGCGGGGCCTTCGGGCAGCGTGTCGACGCGCTCGCGGACCAGCTCGATGTTCGGATGGTTCTCGATCGCGGCGGTGACGCCGGCGGAGAAGCCGTCGCGGTCCATGGCCAGCGCCGAGCCTGCGGGGACGCGGTGGGCATCGCCTTCGCGCAGGATCAGCGAGCCGAGTGCGCGCATCTCGGCGTGGAGCAGGCCGACGGCATTCTTCTCCGCATCGTCCGAACGGAAGCTGTTGGAGCAGACCAGCTCGGCGAGACTGTCGGTGTGATGCGCGGGCGTGCCTTCGACGCCGCGCATTTCGGAAAGGCGGACCTTGAAGCCGGCTTCGGCCAGCTGCCATGCGGCTTCGGAACCGGCGAGACCGCCGCCGATGATGTGAATGTCGTGCATGGCCGGCCCCATAGCGCAGCCGGGCCCCGGAAGGAACCGGTGCGGCGGGGCGTCGTTCGATCGATGGGGCGGCGGGTCGGAAGGAGATCGGCATGGCGACGGCGGCATATCGGGACGGGCAGCCCAACCCGGACGGCTGGCGCTGGATCATGGCATGCGGCGCGCTGCTCGTCGTGGCGGGCTTGCTGGTGCTGGCGGCGCCGGGCTTCACCACGGTGGGGATCGCGGTGCTGCTCGGCTGGGTGCTGCTCATCGCCGGGATCGCCGGCATCGTGATGGGTATCCGGAACCATAGCCTGCATCGGCGCTGGGCCGATCTGCTCCATGGCGGCGCCTCCGCATTGATCGGCCTGTTGCTGCTGCTGTTCCCGGTGGCGGGTGCGGCGACGCTGGCTCTGGCGGTGGCGCTGTGGCTGGCCTTCCGGGGAGCGGTGGAGATCGGCGGCGCGCGTGTCGCGGGGCCGGGGCCGGTGCGGGGCATGCTATTGCTCGTCGGCCTGGTGGACTGGTTGCTGGCCTTCCTGCTGATCGCCAACTTCCCGTTTCCGGCGGTGCAGATGCTGGGTATCTTCGTGGGTCTCAGCCTGTTGCTGGGCGGCGGCGCGACGCTGCTGGCGGCGTGGCAACTCCGTCGACAGGGGGTGGCATGAGGCTCTTCACCATCGGCTATGAAGGCGTGACCCAGGACGAGTTCGTGGACACCCTCAAGAAAGCGGGCGTCGAGCGCGTGATCGATGTGCGTGCGCTGCCGCTGTCACGCCGGCCGGGCTTCTCCAAGACGCCGCTCCGCTCTGCGTTGAGGGAGGAAGGCATCGACTATGTGCATCTGAAGGCGCTGGGAACGCCGCCGGAAGGGCGGGCGGCGGTGCGCTCCGGCCATTATGCGGAGATGGAGACCATCTATCGCCGCCAGCTCGACCTGCCCGAGGCGGTGGTGGCGGCCGAAGAGATGCGCGCACTGGCGGAGGAGAAGCCCTCCGCGCTGCTCTGTTTCGAGCGTGAGCCCGCGCATTGCCACCGGCAATTGCTCATCACGTTGAAGATGCCCGATGCGAAGGTGACGCACCTGTTTGCCGGTTGACAAAAAGGGGAGCCACCGATCGGCGGCCCCCGATGCCGGATTAATGCTGTACCGCCGCGACGGCAGGCGAGACCTGCGTCTTCGCAGCCGTGCTGCGGTGATGGCGCTTGTGCTTGGTGCGCTTGTGCTGGAGCTGCGTCACCCGGTGCTGGAGATACTGCACCTTGCCTTCGAGCGCCTCGACGCGCGCGTTGGTGGCCTGCGTGGCAGTGGTGCTTGCCTGGATCGCCGTGGTGGCGCTGTCGGCGGTCGTCTGCGCGCGCTGGGCCGCGGCACCCGCGGCGTCGGCGCTGCTTTGCGCACTCTTGGCGGCGGTATCGACGGCGTCGGCGTGCTGGTTGGCCTGATCGGCACTGGCCTGCGCGCGCTTGACGGAGCCCGTCGTGGCACAGCCACTCAGGGCCAAGGCACCGACCATGAGGCCAGCCAAGGTCACCTGGCGTGCTGATTTGAGCATCGAGTTTCTCCTAATTCTTTGATTATACGCCAAATATATCTCTCCGCGAACGCGTTTCCTCCCATCATCGGACCTTGCCACCGGGAGAAACGGCGGATTGTTACGGCGCGAGAGAATATGGTTAACACGTTCCGGGATGCGCGGTTCCGCGATCAGGCACGGAAATTATGGCGATGGGCTTCCGGGTGCGCGAAGCGGGCGCGAAACGAAGGGGATATGCGTTGGAGTGAGCCCGCGTGCCGCCTGAAACGGGCGGCACGCGGGGCTGGAGATCAGGCTTCGGAGCCGTCCGCCAGATCCTCGGCGGTGTCGCCGCCGGTCTGCGGATTGATCTCGGGAGCGTCGCCGAGATCGGCTTCCGCCTCGTCCTCGCTCTCCTCGATGCGGGCAGCCGAGACGACATGCTCGTCGTCCGCCACGCGGAAGATGGTGACGCCCTGCGTGTTGCGGCCCGCCACGCGGATGTCGCCGACGGTGGTGCGGATCAGCTTCGCCTGATCGGTGACGAGCATGAGCTGCTCGCCATTATGCGCCGGGAAGCTCGACACCACCGGGCCGTTGCGATCGGAGGTCACGATGTTCGTGATGCCCTGACCACCCCGGCCGGTCTGGCGATATTCATAGGCCGAGGTGCGCTTGCCATAGCCGTTGGCGGTGACGGTGAGGATGAACTCCTCCGCCGCCTCGAACTCGGCCATGCGCTCGGGGCTGAGGGTCACCTCGCGGTCGCCTTCCTTCCAGGGGGCGGCCTTGAGATAATCCTCGCGCTCCTGTGGGCTGGCCTCGAACCCGCCGAGGATTGAGAGCGAGATCACCTTGTCGTCGCCCAGCAGGTTGATGCCGCGCACGCCGGTCGACTGGCGGCTCTGGAACTCGCGCACGTCGGTGGCGGCGAAGCGGATCGCCTTGCCGTTGCGGGTGGCGAGCAGCACGTCGTCCGTCTCGGTCAAGAGCGCCACGCCGATCAGATGATCGGTCGCGTCCTCGTCGAAGCGCATCGCGAACTTGCCGTTGGTCGGCACGTTCGTGAACGCCTCCATCGAGTTGCGGCGGACCGAGCCATGCGCCGTCGCGAACAGGATGTGGAGCTTGCCCCACTCCGCCTCGTCCTCGGGCAGCGGGAGGACGGTGGAGATGGTCTCGCCCCCGGCCAGCGGGAGCAGGTTCACCATCGGACGACCGCGCGCCTGCGGAGCGCCTTCCGGCAGCTTCCACACCTTCATGCGATAGACCTTGCCGGCGGTCGAGAAGAACAGCACCGGCGTGTGCGTGGAGGTCACGAACAGCTTGGTGACGGCGTCCTCGTCCTTGGTCGCCATGCCCGAGCGGCCCTTGCCGCCGCGCTTCTGCGCGCGGAAGGCTTCGAGCGGGGTGCGCTTGATGTAGCCGCCGTGCGTGACGGTGACGACCATGTCCTCGCGCTCGATGAGGTCTTCATCATCGATGTCGTCGCCGGCGGGGACGAGCTGGCTGCGGCGCGGCGTCGCGAAGTCGGACGAGACCTTGTCCAGCTCCTCGACCAGCACCTCGTAGAGACGCGCGCGGTTGCCGAGGATTTCCAGCAGCTCGGCGATCGAGCCGGCCAGTTCCTTGAGCTCGTCGCCGATCTCGTCGCGGCCGAGCGCCGTCAGGCGGTGCAGACGCAGATCGAGGATCGCGCGGACTTGGATTTCCGAGAGCGTATAGGTGTCGCCGGTCGCTTCCTTCTCCACCGCCTCGACGAGGCGGAGATAGGGGGCGATTTCCGCCACCGGCCATTCGCGGGCGAGCAGGGCCGCGCGGGCGTCGGCCGGGGAGGCGGACCCACGGATGATCTTCACCACCTCGTCGAGGTTCGTCACCGCGACCACGAGGCCGAGCAAGATATGCGCGCGCTCGCGGGCCTTGAGCAGCTCGTACTTGGAGCGGCGGGTGATGACCTCTTCGCGGAACTGCACGAAGGACGAGATGATGTCCTTGAGGCCGAGGATTTCCGGCCGGCCGCCACGGATGGCGAGCATGTTGGCCGGGAAGCTCGACTGCGCGGGCGTGTGCCGCCAGAGCTGGTTGAGCACCACCTCGGGCGTCGCGTCGCGCTTGAGGTCGAGCACGATGCGCACGCCCTCGCGCGAGCTTTCGTCGCGGATGTCGGAGATGCCCTCGATCCGCTTTTCCTTGGCGGCCTCGGCAATCTTCTCGACCAGACCGGACTTGCCGACCTGATAGGGGATTTCGGTGAGCACGATCGAACGGCGGTCGCCACGGCCTTCCTCGACGTCATGGCGCGAGCGCATGATGATCGAGCCGCGCCCGGTGTTGTACGCGTTGCGCGCGCCGCCTTGCCCCAGGATCAGGCCGCCGGTCGGGAAGTCCGGGCCGGGGACGATCTCCATCAGCTCTTCGGTGGTGACGTGCAGGCCGCCGAGCGCTTCCTTCTCGATGAAGAGCTTACACGCCGCGATGATCTCGCCGAGATTGTGCGGCGGGATGTTGGTCGCCATGCCGACCGCGATGCCGCCGGCGCCGTTGACTAGCAGGTTCGGGAAGCGCGCGGGCAGCACCTGCGGCTCCTGCTCGGAACCGTCATAGTTGGGCTGGAAGTCGACCGTGTCCTTGTCGATGTCCTCCAGCAGCGCGTTGGCCGAGCGGGCGAGGCGCGCTTCGGTGTAACGCATCGCGGCGGGCGGATCGGGGTCCATCGAGCCGAAGTTGCCCTGGCCGTCGACCAGCGGCAGCCGCATCGACCAGTCCTGCGTCATGCGGGCCAGCGCGTCGTAGATCGAGGCGTCGCCGTGCGGGTGATATTTACCCATCACGTCGCCGACGAGGCGGGCCGACTTGCGGTAGGGGCGACCCGCGACGAAGCCGGCTTCCTGCGCGCCGTAGAGGATGCGGCGGTGCACGGGCTTCAGGCCGTCGCGCACGTCGGGCAGCGCGCGGCTGACGATCACCGACATCGCATAGTCGAGATAGCTCGACTTCATCTCGTCGACGATGGAGACGGGGGAAATATCGCTGGGTTCGATGGTCGGCGGGGCGCTGGCCAAGTTGGTCCGTCCGGTCTGTTATGGTTAAGTCACGGCGCCGGATAGGCGTCGATGGACCTTCCTAGACCAGTGACAGCCTCCACGCCACCCCACGCGCGCACGCGTGCGCGCAGGCGGACGGCCGGGCGCACGGAAAAGGCGGCCGGAACGTCTCCCCGGCCGCCTCGCGCTCCCCATGAGGAAGAGGGTCAGCGTCGGGTGAAGCGCCAGCGCTGCTCGTCGGACGCCGCCGGATCATAGGCATAGCCGTCGCTGTCGAAGCCCTTGAGTGCCTCCACGTCGGTCAGCCGATGCTCGCTGATGTAGCGCGCCATCATGCCGCGTGCGCGCTTGGCGGCGAAGCTGTTGAAGCGCAGGCCGGCCGGGCCTTCCTCCATGAACTCGATCGTATAGATATCCACGCCGGTGGGGCGATGCCGCTCCACCGCGCCCCAATATTCCTTGCTGGCGAGGTTCACGATCACGTTGGAACCCTCCGCCCTCAGGTCTTCGGCGAGCAGGTCCGAGATGCGCGGCCCCCAGAAGGAATAGAGATCGCCCGAATGCGGCGCCCAGCGCGTGCCCATCTCCAGCCGGTAGGGACGGATCGCGTCCAGCGGGCGCAGCAGGCCATAGAGCCCGGAGAGGATGCGGACATGGTCCTGCGCGAAATCGATCGCCGCCTCGTCGAGCGTGCGCGCCTCGAAACCGGTATAGACGTCGCCCGCGAAGGCGAAGAGGGCGGGGCGCTCGGGCAGTCCCGCGAAGCCGCGATAGCGCTCGACGTTCAGCTCCGCGAGCGAGGCCGAGATCGACATCAGCTTCGACAGGTCGCGCTCGGTGAGCGTCGCCGCGTCGGCGGCGATCGCCATGGCCTCGGTGGCGAAGCGCGGTTCGGTGGGGACGAGGTCGGGGAGCGGGCGCTTGTAATCAAGCGTCTTTGCAGGGGACAGGAGAGCAAGCATTGCGGCGTGCGCCTAGCAGCCCCGGCCGCCGCGTCAACATTGCTTCGCCGGATGCAACCGGTCGCATTCAATGGGTGTTCAGCCGCAGGTCCGCAGCATTGCTTCTGGTTCCCATGCTTGAATGGCGGCAGGGCTGGGGGTAGCACCACCGCTGGCGGCGCACCTTCACGGTGCCGACAAAGGAGAGATTCCACCATGAAATTCGCATCGACGACAGCCCTGGCGCTGGCTCTCGCGCTTGGCGCGGTGGCCGTGACCCCGGCGGCTGCGAAGAAGGAAGAGAAGGCCGAAGCGGGCAAGGCCAACTACAGCACGGCCTTCCGCCAGGCCGCCCCGGCGGTCCAGAAGGCGCTTGCCGCCGGCGACATCGCGACCGCCAAGGCGGGCCTCCCGGCCGCGCAGGCCGCCGCTTCCACCGACGACGACAAATATGCGGTCGCCGGCATGGCCTATCAGATCGCGATCAAGTCGAACGATCAGGCCGGCGCGGCCTCGGCCGTCGACGCCATGCTCGCGAGCGGCAAGGCCCCGCCGGAGCTTCAGACCCAGCTGCTGACCGCCAAGGCGCAGAACGCGTTCAACAACGGCAAGTTCGCCGATGCCGACGCGGCCTTCACCCAGCTCAACCAGCAGAAGCCGAACGATCCGGAGATCCTGATCTCGCTCGCGGCCGTGAAGTCGCGCGAGGGCCAGAACAGCGCGGCGCTGCCGTATGTCGATCAGGCGATCCAGGCGAAGAAGGCCGCTGGCGGCCCGGTCGACGAGGATTGGTATCGTCGCGCGCTCGCCATCTCCTATGACGCGAAGATGCCGGCGCAGACCGCCAAGTATGGCCTGCAGCTCGCCGACGCCTATCCGCGTGCGGACATCTGGCGCGTCGCGCTCCAGACCTTCCGCGACACCAACCGCCTCGATCCGCAGGCCGATCTCGACACGCTGCGCCTGATGCGCGCCACCAACGCGCTGGCCGGCGAGCGGGACTATTACGAATATGCCAACATGGCGCTCAACAAGGGCTATCCGGGCGAGGCCAAGGCCGTGATCGACGAGGGCACCTCGTCCAACATGGTCGAGAACAAGAGCGTCGCGACCAGCAAGGCGCTGGCCGAGATCAAGGCCGTCGCCGCGCCGAAGATCGCGGCCGACAAGGCCGAGCTTCCGGCTCTCGACAAGAAGGCGCGCGCGGCCGCCGACGGCAAGCAGGCGCTGCTCATCGGCGACGCCTATCTCGGCTACGGCCAGTATCCGCAGGCGGCGGACCTCTACAAGGTCGCGATCCAGAAGGGCGGCGTGGACGCCAATGTCGCGAACCTGCACCTCGGCGAGGCTCTGGCCCATTCCGGCCAGAAGCAGGAAGCGGCCGATGCGCTCGGCAAGGTGACGGGCACCAACCAGACGCTCGCCCAGTATTGGGCGATCTATGCCGCCAAGGGCTCGGCTCCGGCCGCGCCGGCGACGGCGGCTCGCTGACGTGAACGAGCCGGCGCCCGATCCCTCAGCGGACGGGCGCCGGCAACGTCGGAGGCTTATTCCTCGATCTGATCGACCGGCACGCCCGGCTGGTCCTTCGCGGTGCGGATCGTCAGCGAGGTCTTCACGCTGGCGACATGCGGCGCAGTGGTGAGCTTCGAGGTAAGGAAGCTCTGGAAGGACTGAAGATCATGGGCGACGATCTTCAGGATGAAGTCGATCTCGCCGTTCAGCATGTGGCACTCGCGGACCTCGGGCAGCGTCGCGATGTGCGATTCGAAGCCGAGCAGGTCTTCCTCCGCCTGGCTGCGCAGGCTGACGAGCGCGAAGACGGTGATGCCATAGCCGAGCGCCGCGGGGTTCAGCCGGGCGTGATAGCCGTTGATGACGCCGCCTTCCTCCAGCGCGCGCACGCGGCGCAGGCAGGGGGGAGCCGTCAGGCCGGCGCGCCGGGCCAGTTCGACATTGGTGATGCGACCGTCTTCCTGCAACTCCGCGAGAATGGTGCGATCTATCGAATCGAGCAACAACGGCGAGGCAACCACAAATCATCCTTTCTCGGTTATGGCGTCTCTCTATAAGAAAATTGCGGCGTTAGGCAATTGTCCCACTATGCAACGAACGCAGAAAAGTCGCTTTGCGCAGGCCCATGGGAACAGATAGTCAACCTTTCATCCGGCAGGGATACCCGCTCGCCGGCGGCGTGGAGGAGTGGGTGCGGTTCGACGACATGCTAGCGACGGTGCTTGCCCGGCCGGCCGAGAGACCGGCGGAACGGGTCGCGCTGTGGCGCCAGCTGATCGATCTTCTGGCACAGCGCCGGCCGGGCGCGGACCCGACGCTTAGCCGCGAGGCTTTTCTGCGTCTTCAGGCGCTTCGCCCTGACGTGCCGATCGCGATTCGGTGTGAGACGGCGCGCGCCTTCGCCGGGCGCTCGATCCGGCCCGTGCTCGCGGCCTTCCTTGCGGCGGACGTGCCGGCGGTGGCGGGCGCGATCCTGCCGCATGTGCGGCTGGACGAGGCGGGCTGGTTGGAGATCCTGCCGCGCCTCACGCCGACCGGACGGGGCTTCCTGCGGCATCGGCGCGATCTCGGCCCGCAGGTGGAGGCGGCGCTGTGGAGCTTCGGCGCGACCGACCTCGCGCTGGGCGGCGGTGCCGTCCCCGCTCCGATGCAGGAGGCCGGCGCGCCCGAACCGGTGAAGAGCGCAGCGAGCGATCCGCTGCCGCCCCCGGCCGCTGTCGAGCATGGCGTGGGCGAGGGGCAAATCCGCGCGATCATCACGCGCATCGCCCGCTTCCGAAAAGGGCGCGAGGGGCAACCTCCCGAGCCGGAACCCGAGCAGATCGCCTCCTTCCGCTTCGAGACCGGAACGGATGGCGTGATCTGCTGGGTCGACGGCGCACCGCGCGGCCCGCTGGTCGGCGAGACGATCGCCACGCCGGCCGCCGGCATTTATGGTGTCGATGCGCAGGCGCCGGGGGCTTTCCGCCGCCGCGCGCCGTTCCGGGACGCCCGCCTGATGATCGCGGGCCGCTCCGGGGTGGCCGGGGAGTGGAGGATCGCGGGAGTGCCGGTGTTCGGCCCTTCGGATGGCCGCTTTCTCGGCTATCGCGGCACGGCACGCCGGCCGCGCGAGGATGAGCGCGCCGAGCCGGAACCCGATGCGCCCGGCCTTTACGGCGGCGGGCTGGAGCCGGATTCGCTGCGCCAGCTTGTCCATGAACTGCGCACGCCGCTCAACGCCATCGGCGGCTTCGCGGAGATGATCCGCCGCCAGATGCGCGGGCCGGTCTCGACCTCCTATCGCGACCGCGCGCAGAACATCGCCGAGCAGGCGGGGCAGCTTCTCGCGGCGGTCGACGATCTGGACGTTGCGGCGCGGCTGGAGACGCGGCGGCTCGATCTCCAGCGCGTCGAGATCGATCTGGGCACGATGCTGGCGCTCATCTGCGACAACCATGCGAAGAGCGCGGCGCGGCGCGGCGGCGCGCTGGAATGCGCGGTGACGCCGGACCTGCCGCCGGTGGTCGGCGATCCCGCCGCGCTGCGTCGGATGATCGGCCGCCTGATCGGCGCGTCCGCCGCGCTGGCGGAAGAGGGCGAGACGATCCGCGTCACCTTGTCGGGCGGTGCGTCGCCCATGATGCTGGATGTGGCCGTACGCCGCCCGGCGCGGCTTGACGGGCAGGACGATGCCGCGCTCTTCGACACGGCCTATGGCCCGGAGGGGGACTGGCCGGATGCGCCGCTCCTCGGGCTGGGCTTCTCGCTGCACCTCGTGCGGCGGCTTGCGAGCGCGGCAGGCGGCGGCCTGCGGATCGAGCCGGATCGCTTCGTCCTGAGCCTGCCTGCCTCCGAAGGGCGGGCCGCCGGCGCCGAGCCGGGGGCCGAGCGGTGATGCCGGGGGCCGGGCAGGGACGGATCGATCGCCCCCCGGCTCGGGAGGATCAGGTCCGGCTGCCCGGCACGCTCGGCCGCCGCTTCCTCGTCTTCGTCGATACCGAGGAGGAGTTCGACTGGACCGCTCCCCGCAGCCGTGACGCAACGGCCACGCGCGCGGTGGCGGCGCTGCCCGAGGCGCATCGGCGTCTGGCGGGCTTCGGCATCCGGCCGACCTATCTGGTCGATTATCCCGTTGCGACCTCGCACAAGGCGGTGAACGTGCTGCGCCCCCTGCTGGAGGCCGGCGAGTGCGCGATCGGTTCGCAGCTCCATCCCTGGGTCAATCCGCCCTTCGACGAGGCGCTGACCACGACCAACAGCTTCGTCGGCAATCTGCCCGAGGCGCTGGAGCGCGCGAAGCTGGCGGCCCTGACGGAACGCATCACCGAGGCCTTCGGGCGGCGGCCGACCATCTATCGGGCGGGCCGCTATGGCGTTGGCGCCAATAGTGCGCGGCTGCTGGAGGAGGCGGGATATCGCCTCGACGTCTCGGTGCGCGCGCTGTTCGATTATTCGGACGAGGGCGGCCCCGATTTCTCGCACCGCACCGCCGAGGCGAGCTGGGCCGGCCCTGCGCGCCTGCTCATGGAATTGCCGCTGACCACGGTCTTCACCGGCTATGCCCGGCGGATGGGGCCGCAGCTCTATGCGGCGGCGGGCCGGGTCGAGCGGATGCGCGGCGTGCTGGCGCGCACCGGTGCGCTGGAGCGGATCGCGCTGACCCCGGAGGGGACGCCGCTTCCCGATGCGCTGCGGGCGATCCGCCAGTTGCTGGCGGACGATATCCGGCTGCTTTCCATCTCCTTCCACTCGCCGTCGGTCGAGCCGGGGCATACGCCTTATGTGCGCGATGCCGAGGATCTGCGCCGTTTTTACGCCTGGTGGGATGGCGTGCTCGACCTGCTGGCGCGCGAGGGCGTGCGGCCGATCGGCGCCGACGAGCTGATCGAGGAAGCCTGGCGCGCACGCGATGTCGGACTGCGACTTGCCACGCACTGAGCGGTCGCGCTATCGCGGCGGCGCTGGCGGGGCCTGTAGCTCAATGGTTAGAGCTGGCCGCTCATAACGGCTAGGTTGCGGGTTCGAGTCCTGCCGGGCCCACCAGCACTTTTCGCGAGGCCTCGGAAGGCTCGCAGTACCGGCCGGCACCGGACGCCTTTCAATAATGCTGATGGTGACGATCCCAGTTGCGCGATCAAGTTCGCAACACAACGGGACGGCGATCTGCATCCAGCAAAATTTCTGCTCTATCGGAAGAAAATATTGCGTTTGAAACGCCGGAGGCTTCTTGCCAAGAGAGCCGCGTCAGAGGGAGGGCGCTGACGGCTCAGATTCAGGCGGAGTCGAGAAGCGGGTGTTCGGTTTTGACATGCCGCCTCAGGTCTGGGTGATTGAACGTGGTTTCTGCTCGGATTGCGCCTCTTGCCGCTTCCCCTTTTCTTGCCGTCAGTCCCAGGAAAATCCTGTTTTCCCTGAGCAGCTTCATTGCGGCGTCGCTGACATTATTGATCGCCTTCACGGCTAGCCTTCCGCGCCCCTGGTGGGCCTTGCTGACCGTCTATGTCACCGCCCAGCCGATGTCGGGCGCCTTTCGCCCCAAGGCCCTCTATCGGATCGCCGGCATCGTGACGGGCGCCGCGGTGACCATCGCGATCGTCCCCAATATGCAGAACTCGCCGATCCTGCTGGTGTTCTGCATGGCGATCTGGACGGGGTTCTGCATCTACCTCGCCGTGCTGGACCGGACGCCGCGCGCCTTCCTCTTCCAGATGGCGGCGTTCAGTTCGGCGGTCATCAGCTTCCCTTATCTGGACGATCCGGCCAACATCTTCACGACCACGGTCTCGCGGGTCGAGGAGATGACCGTCGCCATCCTGTGCGTGACGATCGTCCATATGCTGCTGCAACCGTGGAGCGTGCGGCCGATCATCCGCGAGCGTGCCCGCTCCTTCCTGAGCGACGCCTCGCGCTGGACGGCCGAGGCGCTGGGAACGCACCATACCGCGCTCGAATATCAGCATCGCCGCAGGCTTGCGTCCGACGTCGTCGAGCTGGGGATGATCGCGATCAACCTGCCGTTCGATCAGCGCTATGCGCTGGCGACGCGTCGCACCGTCCTGCAATTGCAGGCGGCGCTCGCCGATGTGCTGCCGGTGGCGTCGGGTTCCGCCAACCGGCTGGACAATCTCCGCTCGCTCGATGCCGTCGACGCCGAGCTGGCCGCTCTCGTCGATGCCCTGATCGATTGGCTGAACGGCCCGATCGATACGTCCGACGAGATCGACGCCGCTCTGATCGCGCGTTGTCGCACGCTGGAGGAGGAGCGTGCGCGCCGGGGCGACTGGGTCTCCCTGCTGGCCGCCAACCTCTGCGATCGCATCGCGACCTGCATGGAAACCTTCCACACCGCCCGCGTGCTCGTCCGGCGCCTCGACCGGACCGATGCCGACGTCGAGGCCGACCAGGCGATCGGGATGGAGGAGCGCGATCCCTCCCGCTTTCCGCTGGCTCGCGATCATGGCCTCGCCGCCCTTGCCGGCGCGGCCACCGCGACCGCGCTCATGCTCTATTGCGCCTTCTGGATCTTGCTGGCCTGGCCCAACGGATCGGCGACGGCGGCCTTCGCGGCGCTCATCACATGCTCCTTCGCCGCGCAGGACGATCCGGCGCCCGTGATCGGCCGCTATCTGTGGGCGACGCTCAAGACATTTCCGCTGGCGGCGCTCTATCTCTTCGTCATCCTGCCTCGGGTCGACGGGGCGATCATGCTGATCGTGACGCTCGCGCCGGCCCTGCTCTGGATGGGCTATATCCAGGCCGATCCCGCCCGCTCGGCCCGCGCTTTGCCGATGTTCTCCTGCTTCATCGTGGCCATGGGCTTTCTCGATCGCTTTCAGGCCGATTTCGCTGCCTTCCTCAACACCGGGCTCGCGCAGGTGGGCGGGATCGTGACCACGCTGGCCGTCACCCGGCTGTTCCGATCGGCGAATGTCCGCTGGACCGCGCACCGCATCATCCGGAACAACTGGATCGACCTGCAGGGCCTCGCCGATGCCCGTGCTCCGCTCGCGCCGGAAATCTGGACGGCGCGCGCGCTGGATCGGCTGGGCCAGATCGCGGCCCGCATGGCCGACGCCGATCCGGGCGATGCCCTCCATGCGGCCGACGGGCTCAGCGATCTCAGGATCGGCCGGAACCTCATCCAGATCCGGAAGGGCAGCGAGAATGCGCGCGCTTCGGCGCAAAGCGCCGTGCAATCGGTGTTTGACGAGGTGGCGCATCTGTTCCGCAAGCGGCTGCGGGCGGGCGAGCCGGTTCCCGCCGAGACGACCCTGCTCACCGCCATCGATCAGGCCATCATGCAGGGCACGAAAAAGCGCTCGGGCCTTCAATCCCCCGCCTTGCTGGCGCTGGTCGGCATGCGCTGCAACCTGTTCCCGCAGGCGGCCCCTTATGCGGCGCCGGTCGCATGATCGAGGAAGTGCGCATCTTCGGCATCTACATGCCGTCGCCGCTCCTCTGGGCGGTGCTCGCGGCTATTCTCACCTTCATGATCCGGCCGTTGCTCGCGCGGATACCGCTGCATCGTGTCCTGTGGCACCCGGCTCTGCTCGACCTCGCGCTTTTCCTGCTGTTCTGGTGGGGGCTAGGCCTCCTCGCGGACGGCTATCTCCCGCATGGGCTGATCTCCTGAATGTTCCGACTGCATAACCTCATCCGGACCATCTTCACGCTCGCGTTGATCGCGGTGATCCTGGCCGTGATCTACGCCCTGTGGATACGCTATCAGGTCGAGCCGATCACCCGCGACGGCAAGGTGCGCGCCGATGTGGTGCCCGTGGCCGCGGACGTGAACGGGCTGGTCACCGACGTGCTCGTCCATGACAATCAGGTCGTCCGGAAGGGCCAGGTGATGCTCATCATCGACCAGCCCCGCTACAGGCTCGCTCTGGAGCAGGCGCGCGCGAACATCATGAACCTCAAGGCTGCGCTGGCCGAGGCGGTGCGGGAAGACCGCCGCAATCGCTCGATGCCCGATGTCGTCGCCCAGGAGGTGACCGAGCAGGGTTCCGCGAAGGTCGATCAGCTCAGGGCGTCGATCGCGCAGGCGATCGCGGCCCGCGATCTGACGCAGCTCAATCTGGATCGCACCGTCATCCGCGCACCGGTGGACGGCACCGTGACCAATATGGATCTGCAACCGGGCCTGTATCTCACCGCCGGCAAGGCGGCGTTCGCGCTCGTCTATGATCGCTCGCTCCGGGTGGAAGGCTATTTCGAGGAGACGAAGCTCCCCGCCGTGCATGTCGGCGATCCGGCCAGCATCTATCTGATGGGCGTCGCCAATGAGATACGCGGCCATGTCGAGAGCATCGCCGGCGGCGTCGAGGACCGGGAGCGGACGGGCGGGGTGGCCCAGCTCGCCAACGTCAATCCGTCCTTCACCTGGGTCCGGCTCGCGCAGCGCGTGCCGGTGCGCATCCTGATCGATCATGTGCCGCCCGGCGTCCAGCTCGTTCCGGGGCAGACGGCCACCGTCGAGATCCACAGCAAGCCGGGCGACGTGACGATCCAGCGGAGCCTGCCATGGTGATGCGCCGGCTCGCTCTCCTGCTCGTGACCACCGGCCTGGCCGGCTGCGCGGCTGTCGGCCCGAACTACAAGCTGCCGGAGAAGGCCGTGGTCAACGCGCCGTCCGCGCAGGGGGCCTTCCTGTCCGGCGGCCCGGAGACGAGCACCGAGCCCCTCCCGGATCAGTGGTGGAAGCTGTTCGACGATCCCCGCCTGGACCAGCTCGTGAGCGAGGCGCTCGCCAACAATACGGACCTGCGCGTTGCCGAGGCCAATCTCGAACGCAGCGGCGCTCTCCTTGCCGAGACCCGGACGGGTCGCGAGGTGGGCGGCACTGCGGATGTCGAGACCAGCTATGTCCAGCAGTCGGCTGAATCGGTGATGCAACATGTGCAGCCGCCGGAGAGGCCGATCTACAATCTGGGCCTTTCGGTCAGCTACGACCTCGATCTGTTCGGCGGCATCCGCCGCGGCATCGAAGCGGCCTCCGCCGATCATGAGGCGGTCGCCGCCGCGCGCGATCTGGCGCGCGTCAATGTCGCCGCGGAGACGGCACGCGCTTATGCCGACATCTGCAACAGCGGCCATCAGCTCGATGTCCTGCGCCAGTTGATCGGGGTGCAGGAGCAGAGCCTCGCTCTCACCCGAACCCTGATCGCGCATGGCCGTTCGCCGCAGTTCGAGCAGGATCGGCAGCAGACCACCATCGAGGCGAACCGGGCGCAGATCGCGCCTCTGACGGCACGCCAGCAGAACGCGGCTTTCCGCCTCACCACCCTTCTGGGCAAGCCGCCGGCAGACTATGATCGCGGCCTGCTGGCCTGTCATGACCCGCTGAAGCTCCGCGCTCCACTTCCGACGGGGGACGGTCAGGCCCTTCTGAAACGTCGGCCCGACGTTCGCGCTGCGGAGCGCCGCCTCGCGGCCTCCACGGCGCGGATCGGCGTCGCGACGGCGGCGCTCTACCCAGATATCAAGCTGGGCGCGACGCTCGGCTCGACGGGCGCGGGGGCAGACTTCCTGTCGCCGCTCACCAACCGGTTCGGCATCGGCCCGATGATCAGTTGGGACCTGCATCGCAGCGCCGTCCGCGACCGGATCGCGGCGGCGGAAGCGCAGAGCCGCGCCAATCTCGCATCCTTCGATGGCACCGTCCTCACGGCGCTGCGCGAGACCGAGAGCGCGCTCAACACCTACACGGCTTCGCTGGATCGTTTGCAACGGCTCGAAATCGCTCAGGAAGAAGCGGCTCGGGTGGCCGACAAGACCCGCACGCTCTGGCGCGGCGGAAAGGTCGGGGGCCTCGTCGCCTTCGATGCCCAGCGTTCGGAAGTGGCGGCCGCGCAGGCGGTGGCAACGGCGCAGGCGGAGATCAACAGCAACCAGATCACGCTGTTCCTGGCGCTCGGCGGTGGTTGGCAGACGCCGGAGGCCGTGGGTAGCCGCTAGGCAGACGGACCGATCCGTTGGTCCAGAGCGCCCTTGCTCCTGACGTGGCGATCGCGCAGCCCGGCGAGCTGATCCCGGAAGCGCTCGTCCCGGATGCGCGGAATAAGCGCATGAAGCAGGGCGAGGATCGTGCCCAGCCTATGGTGAAGCTCGCGCCACGGCTCGGCCGGCTCGTTCGATGCGATGTCCGGCAGGGGGACGTGCCCTGCTCCTCCCAGTCGCTGGAGCGCATCCGCCAGCATGGCGCATCCATGCTCTGCGTCCGTCCGGATCGTGTCGAGCATCGGCTGGGCGCTTCCGCTCGCAAGGACAGCCAGTGCATGTTCGGTGTCGATCAGGGACGGGATGATGCAGACCAATTCGTCACGCCCCGCATAGCCCATGTAGACGCCGTCGGCCTGTGCCGCGAAGCAGACCGGCGAGGAAAATTCCGGCTCCATGCGTTCCTCCATCTCTTCTCGTGCAGGCACCATCCCTCCGGTCCCTATCCTAGCGCGAAGCCGGTTGGGGCGACACCGCGTCCCGCGCCTGAGACCGGGTGGAAGGACCGGCGACGGCAGCCTAAGGAGAGGCCATGAACGATCTGAGCGACGAGCATTACGAGGCCCTGGCGAGCATCCGCCATCAGCTTCGCCGCTTCCTGCATTTCAGCGAGCAGGCGGCGGCGGGTTCCGGCATCACGCCGCAGCAGCATCAGGCCCTGCTGGCGATCCGGGCGTCGGGCGGGGCCATGCTGGTGGGCCAGCTCGCCGATCATCTGCTGCTCAAGCCCAACAGCACGAGCGAGCATGTCGATCGTCTGGTCCGGCTCGGGCTGGTGCGGCGGCGGGACGGGATCGAGGATCGTCGCCGGGTCAGCATCGAGCTGACGCCGGAAGGAAAGGCTTTGCTGGCCTCGCTTAGCCGAGTCCATTGGGAGGAGTTGCGCCGGATACGCCCATTGCTCACCCAACTGATCGAGCAGCTCTGACCACAGCCCGGCGCTGTGCCTTCGATCATGCCGAGAGGCGCCTTCCGGACTTATCCGGTTCCGCCTGCTTTCTCACGGGGCGATGAACCCGGTTCCGCTCGCGCCACTCGTGGCCTTCGCCGATGAGCACGACGGCAGCGAACGCCATGAACAGCAGAACCGTCTGGACGAAATGATCCCGCCTCGTTTCCGGTATGGCGAGGAGAAGCCCGATCAGCAGCCAGGGACCCAGCTCCGGCCATCGCACCAGCTTGAAGAGATTCCAGACGCCGAGCGTCACCAGTGCCGCGACGATCAGGCCGCCGATCACCTCGATCACGCCGTTGAGGAGAAGTGTGAGCATCCTCCATCCCGGTGCCGGCATGGAGCCGGCATCATCTTCCCCTCAAATATATCGCAAGGCGACTGAAATTCCCATCATTATCTTTCGGGCGAAGGGGTGAAGCGGGTGCGATCGGTCTCCGCGCGGCGATGCGCACTGCGGGCCTTGAGGAGATCCTGACGCGACAGGATGCCGACCACGCGACGCGTCTCCGGATCGATGATCGGCACGCGGCCGATGCCGGTTTCGATGATCATGTCGGCGATCTGGCTACAGGGCGTTTCCGGTGTCGCCGCCGGCTGCGACTTGTCGGAGACGGTATCGGCGAGCGTGGCCGCCCCTTCCGCGCCATCCACCTGCCAGCGCAGCGCGTCGGTCCGCGAGACGAGGCCCAGCAGGCGCCCCCCGGAATCCACCACCGGATAGCTGCGGTGCCGGGCCTGGTTGGCGAAGAAGGACACGGTGTTCGCGATGGACAGATCGCCCTGGAGCGTTTCCGGCTCCGGCGTCATCAGATGCCCGGCCTGGAGGAATTCGAGCGGGTCGACGGTATATTCCTGGAGGATGTGGCGGCCGCGGCGCGCGATCTTCTCGGTCAGGATCGATCGCCGCATCAGCAGCACGCTGACCGCATAGGCCGCGCCCGCCGCTGCGATCGTTGCCGGCAGGCTGGCGAAGTGGCCGGTCAGCTCGGCCGCGAACAGCGCGCCCGTCATCGGCGCCCGCATCGCGCCGCTCATGATGCCGGCCATGCCGATCATCGCCCAGAAGCCGATATCGCCCGGAACGAACTGGCCGAGCAGGCATCCGGTCGCGCCGCCGAGGATCAGCAGGGGGGCAAGGATGCCCCCCGAGGTGCCCGAACCCAGCGACACCAGCCAGACGATCGCCTTCACGAACAGCAGGGCGAGGATCACGCGGATCGGCAAGCTGCCGTCGAGCAGCGCCTGGATGCTGGCATAGCCCGAGCCCAGCACATGCCGGTCGACGAAGCCGCCGATGCCGACCACCACCGCGCCGATGGCGGGCCACCACATCCAGTGGATGGGCAGGCGATGGAAACCATCCTCGATCCGGTAGAGCGCGGTCGATAGCAGGGCAGCTTCGAGCCCGACAACGAGACCGATCACGGCAGCGGCGGCGAGCACCCAGAGTCCGGCCGGCTGGGCGGCAGCGGTCGCGAACATCGGGCCGGAGCCGATCATCAGCGGCCGGCAGGCGAAGGAGACCAGCACCGCCACCAGCACCGGCACGAAGCTGCGCGGCTTCCATTCGAACAGCAGCACTTCGATGGCGAGCAGGATCGCGGCGAGCGGCGTGCCGAAGATCGCGGTCATGCCGGCGGCGGCGCCCGCGACGAGCAACGTCTTGCGTTCGGCGGCGCTCAGCCGAAAGCATTGGGCGAAGAGCGAACCGATTGCGCCGCCGGTCATGATGATCGGGCCTTCGGCGCCGAAGGGGCCGCCGCTGCCGATCGACACGGCCGCCGAGAGCGGCTTGAGCAAGGCCACCTTCAGGGACAGGCGGCTTTCCCCGAACAGGATCGTCTCGATCGCCTCGGGAATGCCATGCCCGCGGATCTTCTCCGATCCATAGCGCGCCATCAGGCCGATGATGATGCTGCCGATGAGCGGCAGGATCAGCACGGCGGCACCGACCGGGCTGTCGGTGATCAGCGCCGGGGCGTCGGACAGCCGCCCGAACCAGAAGATGTTGGTGGCGACCGCGATGAGCTTGAGCAGCACCCACGCACCGATCGCGCCGCCGATGCCGACGACCACCGCCATCGCCGCCAGCAGCAGCATGCGGGCGTCGACGCTATGGTCGGCCAGCGGGCGTCGGTCGATGTCGGAATGGCGATGCGCGATCATGATAGCCTCAAGGGAAAGTTGTCGCGACCTATATCGCAATGCGACATGCTTCAAGGGCGGGGGCGTATTCCTGCCCCGATGACCGACATTGGGATGCCCGGCACGGACACATCCTCTACGCGGCCGCGTCCAGAGCCGGACGTCCAAGCGCCTCGCGGATGTCCGCGGCGAGCGCCTCCACCCGCGCCAACTCGGTATCCCACGCGAACATGAAACGGGCGCCGCCGCCAATGAAGGTATAGAAGCGCCAGCCTCGTGTCCGCAGCGCCTCCATCGCTTCCGCCGGAAGCTGGAGGAAGACGGCGTTGGCCTCGACCGGGAACATCAGCGTCGCATCGGGCAGGCCCGCGATGCGCCCGGCCAGCAGGCGTGCGCAGGCGTTGGCGTGCTCAGCGTTGCGCAGCCATGCGCCCGTCTCCAGCAGGCCGACCCACGGCGCGGAGAGGAAGCGCATCTTGGACGCGAGCTGCCCGGCCTGCTTGCATCGATAATCGAAGTCCAGCGCCAGCGCGGTGTCGAAGAAGATCACCGCCTCGCCGACCGCCATGCCGTTCTTGGTGCCGCCGAAGCACAGCACGTCGACGCCCGCGCGCCAGGTGATGTCCGCCGGCGAGCAGCCGAGCGTCGCGCAGGCATGGGCGAAGCGCGCTCCATCCATGTGCAGTTTCAGCCCCAGCTCGCGACAAATGGCGGAGAGCGCCTGCAACTCCTCGACCGTGTAGACCTGCCCCGTTTCGGTCGGCTGGGTGACCGTCACCACGCGCGGCTTGGGGAAGTGGATGTCGGAGCGGCTGGTCGCGAGCGCACGCACCGCGTCGGGCGTGAGCTTGCCGTCCGGCGTCTGCGCGACGAGCAGCTTGGAGCCGTTGGAGAAGAACTCCGGTGCGCCGCACTCGTCCGTCTCGACATGCGCGGAGGAGGAGCAGATGACGCTGTGATAGGACTGGCAGAGCGACGCCAGCGCCAGCGAATTGGCCGCCGTGCCATTGAAGGCGAAGAACACCTCGCACGGCGTCTCGAACAGGCTGCGAAAGGCATCGGCGGCGCGCTGGGTCCACGGGTCGTCGCCATAAGCGGGCGCGGAGCCGTGATTGGCGAGCGCCATCGCGTCCCACACTTCCGGGCAGATCCCGGCATAATTGTCGCTGGCGAATTGCTGAACCTGGCTCGTCATCTGCGCCTCACTTGCTCACGGGACATCCCGGATCGTGCACGACGCAAATGTGTGGCGTTCACCCGTTTGTTGCCGGTTCGGCCACATCCCTCCAGCGAACTGGAAGCGCCACCTTGCTCGGGAGCAGGTTGGCGTCAGGCGTCGGCCCGACTCTTGATGCTGTGGGTGCGCAGCTAGACCCGCCGGCAGGCGATTTCAAGGGTAGGGTTGTCCGCAGAGGGCGCAGGCTTGCATCGATATATAATACCGTATACTAAATTGCGAACAGGAGGACTAGCCCATGACCTTTCCCAAGGCGCTCTGGAAGGGTGTCTATCCCGCGGCGACAACCCAGTTCGCGGAAGACCTCTCGATCGATCACGCCGCCACGCAGAAGGTGCAGTCCGCCCTTGTCGACGATGGCGTCGATGGCCTGATCCTGCTCGGCACCTGCGGCGAGAACAATTCGCTGGAGCCCGATGAGAAGTGTGCGGTGCTCAAGGGCGCGGTCGAGGCGATCGGGGGCCGGGTGCCGCTGGTGGCCGGCGTTTCGGAGTTCACCACCGATCGCGCCATCCAATATGCCCGCGATGCCGAGAAGATCGGCGTCGACGCGCTGATGCTGCTGCCGGCGATGGTCTATGTGCCGACGGTGGAGGAATTGCAGGCGCATTTCCGCGCGGTGGCCGAGGCGACCTCGCTGCCGATCATGCTCTACAACAACCCACCGGCCTACCGCGTGCAGATCGACTTCGCGACGCTGGAAGGCCTGTCGGACGTCAGGAACATCGTCGCGGTGAAGGAAAGCGCGCCCGATCCACGCCGCTTCACCGATCTCATCAACCGCTTTGGCGATCGCTTCGAGGTGATGGCCGGGCTCGACGACGTCGCGCTCGAAGGGCTGATGCTGGGGGCGTCCGGTTGGGTCTCAGGCCTGACGAGCGCCTTTCCGGTGGAATCCGTCCGCCTCGTCGCCGCCTTCGAGGAAGGCAATTGGGAGGAGGCGCGCGCCATCTATCGCTGGTTCATGCCGCTGCTCCACCTCGATGCCGAGCATGACCTCGTCCAGTCGATCAAGCTCGCCGAGCAGATCATGGGACGGGGCAGCGAGCGCGTCCGAATGCCGCGCCTTCCGCTTTCGGGCCAGCGCCGCGCCGACGTGATCCGCTGGGTCGAGCAGGCGGCGGCGACGCGGCCGGTCAAGCAGACCGCGAAGGCGGCTTGAGCCCGTCCATGCGGCACAGCTTCTTCTGCATCGACGGCCACACGGCGGGCAATCCCGTCCGCCTCGTGGCCGGGGGCGCCCCGCTGCTCCGGGGCGCCAGCATGATCGAGCGGCGCGAGGATTTCATCGCCCGCTTCGACTGGGTCCGCACGGGCCTCTGCTTCGAGCCGCGCGGGCATGACATGATGTCGGGCGGCTTCCTCTATCCGCCGACGCGGGAGGATGCGGATTGCGGCATCCTGTTCATCGAGACGTCCGGCTGTCTGCCCATGTGCGGGCATGGCACGATCGGCATGGTGACGTTCGGGCTGGAGCATGGCCTCATCACGCCGCGCACGCCGGGCCGGTTGCGCGTCGAGGTGCCGGCGGGGCTGATCGACATCGAATATGGCGCCGAGGGCGATCGCGTGCGCTGGGTCCGCATCCGCAATGTGCCGGCCTTTATGGCGGCAACGGGCGTGGCGATCGACGTGCCGGGCTTCGGCCCGCTGAGCGTCGACGTTTCCTATGGCGGCAATTTCTACGCGATCATCGAGCCTCAGGGGGCCTATACGGGCCTCGACGATCTCGGCGCCTCGCGCATCGTCGAACTGAGCCGCGCGGTGCGCGCGCTGATGCAGGAGGCGTATGAGCCGGTCCATCCGCTCGACGATCGCATCCGGGGCATCCGCCATGTGCTGTGGGCGGACAAGCCGAAGGGCGAGGGCGCCGACGGCCGCAACGCCGTCTTCTACGGAGAGCGCGCGATCGATCGCAGTCCGTGCGGCACCGGCACGTCCGCGCGGCTGGCGCATCTCGTCCACAAGGGCGCACTGAAGCCCGGCGACCGCTTCGTGCATGAATCCTACATCGGCAGCCGCTTCATCGGCCGAGTGGAGGAGATAGTGGACATCGGCGGCGTGCCGGGCATCATCCCCTCGATCGAGGGATCGGCGATCGCGACCGGTTTCAATACGATCTGGATCGATCGGGAAGACCCGTTCTGGGCGGGGTTCTCGGTCGTCTGACATAAGAGAAGAGAGGGGTGGGGATGCATCTTCTGGGGCCGATCAAGCCGATTGCACGCAGCATGGCCCCCGATGCCGCCCACCGCCTCAAGCCCACGCTCTCCTGGCCGCACCTGATCGCGCTGGGCGTCGGCGCGATCGTGGGGACGGGCATCTACACGCTCACAGGCGTCGGCGCCGAGCGGGCCGGGCCGGCGGTGATCCTCGCTTTCGCCATCGCGGGGGCGGTCTGCGCCTGCGCGGCGCTCGCTTATGCCGAGCTGGCGACGATGATCCCGGCGGCGGGCAGCGCCTATACCTATACCTATTCGGTGATGGGGGAGACGCTCGCCTGGATCGTGGGGTGGAGCCTGATCCTCGAATATTCGCTGGCCTGCTCGACGGTGGCGGTCGGCTGGTCGGGCTATCTGGTCGGCTGGCTGGAATCCGCCGGGCTGCATCTGCCCGCGCTGATCCTGAACGGCCCCCACGCTGGCGGCATCGTCAATCTGCCGGCGGTGATCGTCTCGCTTGCGATCGCCGGAATGCTGATGGCCGGCACGCGCGAGAGCGCGACACTCAACATCGTTCTGGTACTCATCAAGCTGGCGGCGCTGGCCGCCTTCGTGGCGCTGTCGCTGCCGGCTTTCGACCCGCAGCATCTCCATCCCTTCATGCCCTATGGCTTCGCGAGCCATGCCGAGGGCAGCAGCACGCGTGGGGTGATGGCGGCGGCGGCGATCGTGTTCTTCGCCTTCTACGGCTTCGACGCGGTGGCGACCTCGGCGGAGGAGGCGCGCAATCCGGGGCGCGATCTCACCATCGGGATCATCGGATCGATGGCGCTCTGCACATTGATCTACATCCTCGTCGCGGTGGCGGCGATCGGGGCGATGCCTTTCGCCACGCTCGGCCACTCGCCCGAGCCGCTGGCGCTGGTGCTGCGGACGCTGGGCCATCCCTTCGCCTCCTGGGCGATCGCGGGGGCGGCGCTGGTGGCGCTGCCGTCGGTGATCCTCGTCATGATGTATGGGCAGAGCCGCATCTTCTTCGTGATGGCGCGCGACGGGCTGTTGCCGCGCGGGCTCTCCGCCGTGTCGAAGCGCAGCGGGGCGCCCGTGCTGGTGACGGGGCTGACCGGCCTGTTCGTGGCGGGCGTGGCCGGCTTCTTCCGCCTCGACGAGATCGCGGAACTGGCCAATGCCGGCACGCTGATCGCCTTCATCGCGGTGGGCGCCTGCATGATGATCCTGCGCCGCCGTGCGCCGGACGCGCCCCGCATCTTCCGCTGCCCGCAGCCTTATGTGGTGGGGACGCTGGCAGTGCTCGGTTGCCTCTATTTGCTCTTCTCGCTGCCGGAGAAGACGCTGGTGCGCTTCCTGATCTGGAACCTGATCGGGCTGACGGCCTATTTCGCCTACAGCCGCTCGCGCAGCGTGCTGAGGCGTGAGGCTCCGGTAACGGTAGCGGCCGCATGAAGGCGCTGGCCGCATTGCTGCTGGTCGCAGCCGCGCCCGCTCCCCCGGCCGAGGTGGAGCGCGCGGCCATCCTCCATGTCGTGGCGGACATGGAGCGGGCGTGGAACCGGGGCGACTTCGCCGGCTATATGGCGGGCTTCGCCAATCCGGGCGTCGTCTTCGTGTCGGGCGGCAAGATGCAGGCGGACTGGCAGGGCACGCTCGACCATTATGTCCGCGATTACGGCGGCGCGCCCGAGCGCCGGGGGATGCTCCATTTCTACGACATGAAGGTGGATATCCTCGCGCCGGACGCGGCCATGCTGGTCGGCCATTATCATCTCGAACGCCCCGAACATCCGCAGGAGGGCATCAACACCCACCTGTTCCGCAAGATCAAAGGGCGCTGGGTGATCGCGATGAACCATGTCTCCAGCTATGAGGCGCACGCTTCGGCGCGTTGAGGGTTATTCCGTGCGCTTGAGCAGGTCCGCCAGATCGGCCTTCCAGTTGACTGCCCATGTGTGCGTGCCGTGGCCGTGCGTGTCGGTGGTTTCGGGGATCAGGCGGAAGCGCGTGTTGGGCATCCGCTTCAGCGCCTCCTGAGGATAAGGGAAGTTGCGCGGATTGATGAAGTCGTCGGCCGAGTTGATCCACGTCATCGGCGTCCTGATCGTCTCCAGCTTCGGCCAGGGATCATAGGTGCGCGAGGAATCGACCTGATAGATCAGATCGTTGGCGTCGAGCCCGGCCACCCCCTTGGCAATGCGCTCGCGGACATAGGCGACGGCGGCGTCACGCTTCGGATAGAGCTTCTGGAAGTTGAGCGGTGCCCCGCCGGCGATGACGAGGATCGATTCCGCCAGCCTCAGCCCTTCCTGTGGCTGCTGCGTATAGTTGCCGCCAGCCCAGGCTGGATCGGCCTCGATCCCGTCGACGATCATCTGCCGCCACATGCGGTTGAGCCCCGCCAGCTCGATCGGCTCGCAGGCGAGCGGCATCAGCGCGCGGGCATAATCCGGATAGGTCTCGCCCCAGACGAAGCCGTGCATGCAGCCCATCGATGTGCCCATGATCAGCCGGGCATGTGCGATGCCGAGGCCGTCGACGAGCAGGTGGTGCTGCAACTCCACCATGTCGCCATAGTCGTAATGCGGGAATTTCATCCGCAGCCCGTCGGACGGCTTCGACGATTTCCCGTGGCCGATATTGTCCGGCAGGATGATCCAGTATTTGCGGATGTCGAGCGGCTGGCCGGGGCCGTACAGCTCGTCGGCGAACTGGGGCACGAGAAACTGGTGGCCGCTGCCGCCAGTGCCGTGGAGCACCATCACCGCATTGTCGATCTCACCCTTCGCATTGCGATGCGGCTCCCCGAGCGTCGTGTAGTGGAGACGGACCTCCGCCATCGTCTCGCCCGAGCGGAAGTGGAAATCGCGCACGACATAGTTCGCTTCCTTCGCCGGCCATTTGGTCTCGGCTACGGGAGCGATCGGAGCAGGAGAGGCGGCCGGTGCCGGCGTGGCGGCTTGAAGCGCGAGGGCGAGCGCGAGGATCATGCGGGGACTCCGAATAAGGAAAGGATCAGCGGCCGAGCTGGCGGCGAAGGTCTGCGAGGGTCGCACCGATATGTTCGGCGGCGAGCGACCTGGCGCGTTCCGCATCGCGCGAGGCCCAGGCTTCCAGTAGCACCCCATGCTCCAGATGCGCCCGGTCCTCGCGGCCGGCGGGTTCGAGATGCTTGTGGACATAGCGTTCCGACAGCACCTGAAGACGCTCGACGAGCTGGGTGGTGAGCAACCGGCCGCTCGGGCGGACCAGCGCCATATGGAAATCGCGATTGCGGGTGGCGACGTCGTCGAGCTGCCCCGAGGACGCCGCCTCGTCGAGTGCGGCGAAAGCGTCCCGCGCGGCCTTCTGGTCCGCCTCGGTGGCGGCGAGTGACGCGGCGGCGACGGCGTCAGGTTCGATCGAGAGACGCAGGGCGAAGATTTCCTCCGCCTCGTCCGCCGACATGGCGCGCACGAAGAAACCGCGATTGGCCTGGCTGACCAGCAGGCCTTCCTGCTCCAGCCGGCCGAACGCCTCGCGCAGCGGTATCTTGCTGACACCCAGTTCGCTGGCGAGCGCGTCCTGACGGATCGGCAGGTCGACCGGGAGCTTGCCGGAAACGATCCGTTCGCGGACGATATTGAAGATCTGTTCGGACAGCGTGCGAACGACGATGCTCATCGGAAATCGGCCTCCAGCCGGATCGCCGGACCGTTCACCGGTGCACAGGGTTGGTTGAACATATATACCGTATACGATAGGGGCGAGTGTCCATCAAGGCGGGCCATGCAGAAAACGGCGATCATCATCGGGGGCGGAGTCGTCGGGCTGGCGAGCGGACTGGCGCTGGCGCGTCGAGGACTGGCGGCGAGGCTGGTCGAGGCCGATCCGGATCGCCGTGCGGCTTCATGGGGCAATGCCGGGCATGTCGCGATCGAACAGGTCGAGCCGCTGGCCTCGCGCGCGGCGATCCGCTCGGCGCCGGGGTGGCTCTTCTCGCGGGGTGGCGCGCTGGCCCTGCCGCCGGGGCAGTGGCGGGCGTGGGCGCCCTTCGCCTGGCGCATGATGGGCGCCGCAAGGCCGCATCGGTTCGAGACGGGGAAGGCCGCGCTGTCGGCGCTGCTCGCGGAGGCGATGCCGGCATGGCGTCGTTTCGCGGAGAGCCTGCCGGAGCGAGGCTTGTTGCGCGAGGATGGGCATTATGTGCTCTGGGGCAGCCCTGCTGCCGCCATGAAGGGGCGGGCCGCATGGGCAAATGCCGATACCGGCACCGCACGCTTCCACGATATCGATGAAGGAGAGCGGCGGACACTGGCCTCGCTGCTGGGGGCAGACCCCGCCGGCGCGATCCGGTTCGAGAATACAGGGCAGATCGACGATCTCAGCCGCCTCGCCGAGGCGCTGGAGACGGCCTTCCGCGCTGTCGGCGGCGAGATCGTGCGGGGGCGGGCACGCCTGGAGCTTGTCGGCGGACGGGCTGGCGTCTCGATCGAGGGTAGCGCCGCCGAGGTGCCGGATCATGTCGTGCTCGCGGCGGGCGTGCGATCCGGCGGGCTGATCGCGCCGCTGGGGCATAGGGCGCCGATCATCGCGGAACGCGGCTATCATATCCGTGCGCGAAGCCATGACTGGCCGGCGCACCTGCCGCCCCTGGTGTTCGAGGATCGCTCGATGATCGTCACGCGCTATGCCGATTGCGTGCAGGCGGCGAGCTTCGTCGAACTGGGCGAGCCGGACGCGGCCCCCGATCCCGCCAAATGGGCGCGGCTGGAACGGCATGTCCTCGAACTGGGCCTGCCGATGCGGGGGCCGTTCGAGCGCTGGATGGGCGCGCGGCCCACGCTGCCCGACTATCTCCCCGCGATCGGCCGCAGTGCGCGGGCGGGCAATCTGCTCTACGCCTTCGGGCATCAGCATCTGGGGCTTACGCTTGCGCCTATCACCGGCGAGATTGTCGGCGCGCTCGCGATGGGCGAAAGGCCGCCTGTGAAGATCGACGCGTTCGACCTCGAACGCTTCGCCGGACGAGGAAGACGGACATGACCATCGGAGGCTCCACCGCCGCAGCCGAACTCGCCGCCATCGGCCCGTGGGCGACCCCGGCCGCCGGGATCACCCGCGCGGAGCGGCTCCATCGCATCGAGCGCGCGCGTGGTCTCACCGAGACGATGGGTGCCGATGCCTTGCTCATCAACGCGGGTGCGTCGCTGCGCTATTTCGCAGGCGTGCCATGGGGCGCGACCGAGCGGCTGGTGGCGATGTTGTTGCCGGTGCGTGGCGAGCCGGTGATGGTCTGCCCGCACTTCGAGTTGGGGTCGTTACAGGCGGATCTGTTGATCGATGTCGACATCCGCCTCTGGCAGGAGGACGAGAATCCGCACGCGCTCGTCGCCGATGCGCTGGCGGGGATGGGCGTGCGGCGGCTGGCGATCGATCCGGCGCTGCCCTTCCAGATGGCCGAGCGACTGCGCCGGGCCGCTCCGGGCGTCGAACTGGTCGATGGCGCGCCCGCGATCGACGGCTGCCGCATGCGCAAGTCCCCCGCCGAGATCGCGCTGATGCAGCAGGCCAAGGACATGACGCTGGAGGTGCATCGCCGCGCCGCGCGCATCATGGCGCCTGGCATCACCACCACCGAGGTGAAGCGCTTCATCGACGAGGCCCATCGCGCGATGGGCGCGTCGGGCTCCAGCTTCTGCATCGTGCAATATGGCCGCGCCACGGCGTTCCCGCACGGCCTTCCCGGCGAGCAGTGGCTGGAGGAGGGCGATCTTGTGCTCATCGATACGGGTTGCACGGTCGAGGGCTATCATTCCGACATCACGCGCACCTATGCCTTCGGCAAACCGTCGGATGAGGCGCGCGCCATCTGGGAGGTCGAGAAGGAAGCGCAGGCCGCCGCCTTCGCCGCGGCCGTCCCCGGCGCGCCGTGCGAAAGCGTCGACGATGCGGCCCGCGTGGTGCTGGCAAAGGCGGGGCTGGGGCCGGATTATCGCCTGCCGGGGCTCCCGCATCGGACGGGCCACGGCATCGGCCTGTCGATCCATGAGCCTGCCTATCTGGTGCGGGGCGACCGGACGCCGCTGGACACGGGGATGTGCTTCTCCAACGAACCGATGATCGTGGTGCCCGACCGCTTCGGCGTGCGGCTGGAGGATCATTTCTACATGACCGAGGCCGGCCCCCGCTGGTTCACTCAGCCGCAGCCGGCCATCGATCGGCCGTTCGCCTGAGGGTCGTTCCCATCCCATCCTGCATCAGGTGAGCGTGATCCCGCCGTCCACGCGGAGCGTCATGCCGTTGACGGAGCTGCCGTCCGGTCCGGCGAGGAGAGCGCCGCCTGCGCCAATTCCTGCGCCCTGCCGAGGCGGCCGGCCGGGATCGTCTCCGATAGCGCGACTTCGAGGTTCGGCAGATGATCGGTCGGGATGCCGGGTTTGCTCGGGATCGAGCCGCCGTCGCGCAGGAGCGGAAGGATTTTCTGCACACCGAAGAAGACGGAACGCTTGTTCGTCCGGAAATGCGCGTCGTAATTTCGATCTCCTGCTAGGGCGGGTGTTTCCTGGCTAAACCCCGCGAATTTCTTCCGCTGCTCTCCCTCAAGGTTAGGGGCTCCTCTCTTTTGGTATAGTCTTTCCTGTGCGTCTTGGGCCTTTGCCTCCGATGTGCGGTGAGCGATCTGCTTTCGCTATGGAACGCGCCGAGCAGATCGCGGCCCCGGCCGACGCGGGAAAGTCCCGCCATCGAGAACGATCCGGCCGTGACATGCCCCTCGGAGCGGGCCGCGAGCCCATCGCCCCGCATCTTCCCGTCGCCGGGCAAGCCTCGCGGCTCCGGGAGAGGATCTCCCTTTCGCGGTGTGAGGGGGAGGGCGGAGCGCCCGAACCGGGACATCCGAAATCGTCGACCTGACAGTGACCGAGCGTCCGTTGAGCAGGGTGCAACGCCAACCTCTGAAGAAGGAATACGTCATGCAACAGATCATCATCATCGGCGCGGGCTTTGCCGGCATGTATGCGGCGATCGCCGCGGCGAAGGTGCGTCACGATCAAGGCGTCTCGCCCGAAGCGCTGCGCATCGCCGTGGTGTCGCCGGAGCCGCATCTCGTGATCCGCCCGCGCCTCTATGAGCAGAAGCCGGAAACGATGGCCGCGCCGCTGAGCGATCTCTTCAACGCGCTCGACATCCACTACATCCGGGGCCGCGCCGAGACGATCGACACGGCCGCGAACACGATCACCGTCGTCGATGCCGACGGCAAGGCTAGCACGCACGCTTATGACCGCCTCGTGCTGGCCGCCGGCAGCCATCTCTTCCGTCCGGGCATTCCGGGCATCGAGCACGCCTTCAGCACCGCGCAACTCGACGAGGCGGTGGCTCTCGATCGCCACCTGCATGCGCTGGCCGCCAAGCCGTCGACGCCGGCCCGCAACACCGTGGTCGTCGGCGGCGCCGGCTTCACCGGCCTCGAAGTTGCGACGGAGATGCCCGCCCGTCTGCGCGCCATTCTCGGCGATGATGCGGATATCCGCGTCGTGATCGTCGATCGCTCGGCCTCGGTCGCCCCGGAAATGGGCGCGGAGCCGCGTCCCTATATCGAGGAGACGCTGAACAGGCTGGGCGTGGAATCGAAGCTTGGCGCCGGCATCGGTTCGCTCGACGGCAAGGGCGTGACCCTCGGCGACGGCGAGTATATCGAGAGCGACACCATCGTCTGGGCCGCCGGCATGCGCGCCAGCCCGCTCACCGCGCAGATCCCGGCCGAGCGCGATCCGCTGGGCCGCATCATCGGTGAAGCCGATCTCCGGGTGCCCGGCATCGCCAACGTCTTCGCCACCGGCGACAATGTGAAGGCGGCCACCGATGCCGACGGCCACTTCTGCTTGATGTCGTGTCAGCATGCGAACCGCCTCGGCTCGTTCGCGGGCCACAATGCGGCGACGGACCTGCTGGGCCTCGAAACCAAGCCTTATGACCAGCCGTCCTATGTGACCTGCCTCGATCTCGGCGGGGACGTCGCTCTCTTCACCCGCGGCTGGACGGCGAAGGTCGAAGTGACGGGCGCCGACGCGAAGAAGATCAAGCAGGAGATCAACACCGTGTGGATCTACCCGCCGAAGGCCGACAAGGAGACCGCGTTCGCGGCCGCCGAAAGCGTCCGGACGATCAACTACTGATCGTGTTTGCGATGGAATGAGAGTGTGGCGGCATGGATGTCAGGCCATGTCGCCCACTTCTTCCCGTGTTTCGGAGCGGCCGTCCCGGAGAGGATGGCGGTTCGCGCGAGCGCCCGCGCAAGTTCGGAGGCGCCGCCACAATCGAAGATGGAGATATCCGTCGATCGAGAGCGGGTCATGCCGCCCGTCGAGCGGATCGCAATTCGCATCCTAGAGGAGCGACTGGAGCCGGGCTGCCTTCATGGCAGGAGGCACGGCGACCTGGGTCGGTGCCGTGCCTCCTGCCAAAATCCTTTGCTGACGAAGGATATGCCGGTGAGACATATCCTTCGCTGCATTGCTATCAGGCCGCCTGCGCTGCCGGCTTGTCGGTCGCATCCACCCCGTGGATCGCGCGCAGGCCGATCTGGAGGCGGTTCCAGAGATTGATCGCGCCGATCTGGAAGGTCAGATAGGCGATCTCCGTCTCGTTGAAGTGACGCTGGAGTTCTTCGTAGAGCGCATCCGGCGCACCCGTTTCCGAAACCGTGGTCAGCGTCTCGGTCCAGGCCAGCGCGGCGCGCTCGCGATCGTTGAACAGCGGGGACTCCCTCCAGGCGTTCAGCAGGTGGATGCGCATGTCGCTTTCGCCCTGCTTCACGGCTTCCTTGGCGTGCATATGGATGCAGAAGGAGCAGCCGTTGATCTGCGATGCGCGCAGCTTCACCAGATGGAGCAGGCTGTGATCGACGCCGCTGCTCGCGATCGCGCCTTCGACGGCCATCATCGCTTTGACGCCCGCCGACGCGGTCTGGAAGATGTTTTGACGAGGGGTCAGGGTCATTTCACGTCTCCGTTGGAAAGAGGATGGACAGGGATAACCGGCTCAGGCGCGGGCCAAGGACGGCTGGTCGCGCATGGATTGCGCGGTAATCAGCAAGCCGAGGATCGCCGGCAGGGTGACTGCGGGGAAATCGCGGGCGAGCGCGGACGCGCCGCAGATGCCGACCGCGACCTCCCAGAAGTGGAACAGCGCATGGCCGCTCAGCCAAAGTGCCGGGGCAGCCCATAGGACCGTGCGGAATTGCGGCCGGAAAGCGCCTGTCAGGAACGACGTTCCGATGAACAGGAAGATGAATCCGATATCGCGGATGAAATGCTGGTTGAAAGGCCCGGTCGTGGTGACGCCGGGCACCGCGAAATACCAGTTTGCGGGCGACGCCAGCATGAAGATGCCGTTCGCCTCGGCGAGGACACCCAAAATGATCGCAACGGCAATGCTGAGTTTCTTGAGCATCATGTCAGTCCTAGTCCGATGTCCGGTCCCGCAGAGCGATGAGGGCATCAATGTCCGGGCGGCTGCGATGCGTTGGCCAACCACCAGTTGATCCAGGTCGATCCGCGCTGCGCCTTCGCGTCGGGAAGGAGCGTGCCTTCGCCGAGCTTCACGCCGAAATAATCGGCTTCGGGGTCGACGCGGACCGTTCGGGGGCCCCGTCGAAGGCCAGCACCATGGCGATCAGTTCGCTCATCGAGAAGACTTCCGGCCCGGCAATCTCGATCAGGTTGTTGCCGGGCTCGTTGAGCGCGGCGGCCGCCACGAAGGTGGCCACGTCCTCCGCTGCGATCGGCTGGATGTTCGCCTGGTTCACGCGAACGACATTGCCGAGCGTGCCCGCCTCGGCGATGCCGCGCACGAATTCGAAGAACTGCGTTGCACGGATCAGCGTATAGGGAATTGGGGATTCCCTGACGAAGCGCTCCTGGGCCAGCTTGGCGCGAAAATACCCGCTGCCCTGCAACCGGTCGGTGCCGACGACGGAGAGCGCCACATGGTGCCTCACGCCGGCCCTGACCTCCGCAGCCAGGATGTTCCTGCCGGCCGTCTGGAAGAAGTCGAGCGCAGACTGGTCGTCAAACGCCGGTGCGTTGGCGACGTCTACGACGACGCTCGCTCCATCGAAGGCATCATCAAGCCCTTCGCCGGTGATGACGTTGATGCCTGTGCGCGGGGAGGCCGCAACAACCTCGTGACCGGCAGCATCGAGCTTCTCCGAAACTTTCGATCCGATGAGGCCGGTTCCGCCGATTACTGCGATCTTCATGGCGCGGACTCTTTCAAACTCGATACGATATGTTCAGACCTACGTTATCGACTTGCCCGGAGGGTCGCGAGAACCGAGAATCGAGAAAAGAACTGTACCAAGCGGGATCGGGTCAGTCGGCGTTCCGATAATGGGAGGGAGGCCGAAATTTCCCGGGGTTTGGCCATTATGGTGCAGTTCTCGATCCGGAGCCGTAACGGGATACCCGTCGGTCAGGCGATACCGAATGGTATAGTCGTAGTTTCAGCTCTTGGGTCTTCTCAGGTGATGTCGGCGCCGGTCTAATGCTCCGTGTGGCGGCGATGGTCGCTCTCCACGCTGCTTCGCCGGCGATTTTGGAAGCCCGAGATGGTTCAAGACGATGCTTCATCCATGAGCAGGCTCTGGGTGCCGCAGGCTGAGGCCGCGATCCTCGCGTTCGCGGGGAGTTCGCGGCGGGGTTCTCTCAATCAGAAGCTGCTCGAAGTGGCCATCGGCAATGCGATCGCATTGGGGGCCGAGGTGTCGGTCATCGATCTGCGGGATCTGGAACTGCCGATCTACGACCAGGATCTCGAAGCGGAGGCGATGCCGCAGAACGTCTTGGTCTTCCGGCAGATTCTGGCTGCGCATGACGGATTTCTGATCGCCAGCCCGGAATATAACGGATCGCTGGCGCCGCTGCTGAAGAATGCGCTCGACTGGAGTTCCCGCCCGACCTCCGGGATCGACGGGATCGATCCTTATCGGGGGAAGATCGCCTCGATCATGTCGGCGTCGATGGGGCCGTTCGGCGGGCTGCGCTCGCTCGGCCATCTCCGCGGCGTGCTGAGCAAGATGGGGGTGCTGGTCCTGCCGGAGGAACTGGCGCTGCCCATGGCCCATACCGCCTTCGAGCGGGAGAAGCTCCGCGAGGAGAGCGTGCATCGCGCTCTCGAGCGGCAGATTGCCCAGTTCGTGGGGGCCTTGCGTCTGACCGGGGATCATCTCTGCGGCGCGGGAAGCGCGGTCGCCATCTCCTGATTTCCGCGAGAGCCAATCGATGAGATGTCGCTGCGGCTCGGTGTAAGATATTGATCGGAATAGATTTTCAAACAACGAGATATATGTGCCGTGTTCCATGAACGACAGGTTTCATTGGTACATTCGGTTTTGATCGTCTCGGTTCTATGGCCGCCCCTGCGAGGAAGCTACTCGTCCGGCGAGCCGCAAGACGGGCCTTCGTCATGAAAGTTTGCCTGATATTGGTTTCCACATTGCTTCTGGTTTCGTCGAACATGCCGCTTCTGGCGGAGCAGCCGACCTCTCGGGCGGGCGCGCTCACGATGGGCGGCCGTACCATTCGCTATGCCGAATATGGTCGCGGCATTGCGACAGTTCTCGTCCATGGCGGTTTCGCGCGAACCCCGGCGTTCGACAAGCAGATACCGGCGCTCACCGCGAACTTCCGGGTCGTTATCGTCGAGCCGGTCGGGCTGCCGGAGGGCGAGCAGGTAAGCCGTCGCGCGTTGCGGCCGGACGATGTGGACGCGTTGCTCCGGCATCTCGGCATTCCGCGAGGCGATGTCGTGTCGTTCAGCGATGCGGGTTTGGTCGGGCTCCGACTGGCGGCCGAACCGTTGGGCGATGTCGGCGATCCTTCGAGGCTCGATACCCGCGAACGCGACATGATCGGCGCCTCGTCCGCTTCGAAGGCTGCGTCTCAACAATGAATGCCCCGATCGGACGAGCCATGTCCGTCGGAAGGTTCCGTCCCCTCTCGTTCCGGAGAGTTTCATGAAGATCGACCAGATTCGCGGCCAGAGCTTCGCCATGCCGGCGCATCGGCCCGCTTATCCCAAGCCGCCTTTCCGGTTCCTCCGGCGCGAATATCTCATCATTTCCTACGAGACGGACCCGGAGGCGCTGGCAGCGATCGTGCCCGAGCCGCTCAGGGCGAACAGTCCGGTCGTCCACTATGAGTTCATCCGGATGCCCGACTCCACGGGCTTCGGCGACTATACCGAGAGCGGGCAGGTCGTCTCGGTGATCGACCCGGAAGGCCGCAAGGCCAATTACACCCACGCCATGTATCTCGACGATGAAGGCCCGATCGCGGCCGGCCGGGAGATCTGGGGATTCCCGAAGAAGCTCGCCAGGCCGGTGCTGCGCATCGACGGCAACGACACGCTGCTCGGCACGCTCGATTATGGCACGCAGCGCGTCGCCACCGGCACGATGGGTTATAAATACGAGACGCTCGATCTGGAGAAGGAGCGCGCCGCGCTCGCCGGGACACCGAACTATCTCCTCAAGATCATCCCGCATGTCGATGGCACGGCGCGTATCTGCGAGCTGGTGCGCTTCTTCCTGCGCGACGTGACCGTCCATGGCGCCTGGACCGGCCCCGGTGCGCTCGATCTGCTGCCCCATGCGCTGGCGCCTGTGGCGGACCTGCCCGTGCGGCGGGTGATCGGCGCCAAGCATGTGCTGGCGGACCTGACGCTCGATATCGGCGAGGTCGCCTTCGATTATCTCGCCTGACCCTTTTCCTCCCTTTGCCAATGATCTGAAGGAATGAAAGCATGAGCCTCAAGGACAAGGTCGCGCTCATCACCGGCGCCGCGAGCGGCATCGGCGCGGATTGCGCGCGCCTGATGGCTTCGCAGGGCGCGAAGGTGGTGATCGCGGACCTCAACCTCGGCGCGGCGCAGGCGATGGCCGACGAGATCGAGGCTGCCGGCGGTGTCGCTATCGCGGTTGGCATGGACGTGACCCAGGAGGATGCGGTCGACGCCGGCATCGACGAAACGGTCGCGAAGCTCGGATCGATCGACGTGCTGGTGTCGAACGCCGGCATCCAGATCGTGAAGCCGATCGAGGAATATCCCTTCGCCGACTGGAAGAAGATGCTCGCCATCCATCTGGACGGCGCCTTTCTCACCACGCGCGCGGCGATCCGCCACATGTATGCTTCGGGCCGCGGCGGCTCGATCATCTATATGGGCTCGGTCCACTCGCATGAGGCGTCCAAGCTGAAAGCGCCCTATGTCACCGCCAAGCACGGCCTGCTCGGCCTTGCCCGCGTGGTGGCGAAGGAAGGCGGTCCGCGCGGCGTGCGCGCCAATGTCGTGTGCCCCGGCTTCGTCCGCACCCCGCTCGTCGACAAGCAGATCCCGGAGCAGGCCGCCGCGCTCGGCATCACCGAGGAGCAGGTGGTCAAGGACGTGATGCTCAAGGACACGGTGGATGGAGAGTTCACGACGGTCGCCGACGTGGCGCAGACGGTCGCGTTCCTCGCGGGCTTCGAGTCCAACGCGCTAACCGGTCAGTCGATCATCGTCAGCCATGGCTGGGCGATGAAGTAAGGAGCGGCACATGGCTTATGACGCGAAAGCCGGCCGGGTTGACAAGCCCATTGCCGACGTTTCGGCTTATGGCGAGATCGCTCTCGTCCTGCAGGGCGGTGGCGCGTTGGGCTCTTATCAAGCAGGCGTCTTCCAGGGGCTGGCCGAGGCGGGCATCGAGCCGAGCTGGATCGCCGGCATCTCCATCGGCGCGCTGAACACCGCGATCATCGCGGGCAATGCGCCTGAAAACCGGCTGGCGGCGCTCAGGGGCTTCTGGGAGGCGATCTCGCGGCCCGAGGATCATCTTGGGCTGGCGGGCTCGATGATGCTGAAGTCGATGGGGCTCGACGCCGCGGCGCGGCGGCTTTCGAGTGGATGGTCCGCGCTGCGGACGATCTGGGAAGGGCAGGGGGAGTTCTTCCTGCCCGTTCGCCATCTTCCGTTCGCGGCGCTCGACCGGAAGCCGCCGAGCGAGGTCAGCTATTACGACACCACGCCGCTGCTCGCGACGCTGGAGCGCTTCGCGGATTTCGGCCGCATCAACAATGGCGACATCCGCGTGTCGGTCGGCGCGGTGAATGTGCGGGACGGCAATTTCTCCTATTTCGACAATCGGGAGATCAAGCTGGAGCCCAGGCATTTCCTGGCCTCGGGCGCGTTGCCGCCGGCTTTCCCGGCCGTCGAGATCGATGGCGAATATTATTGGGACGGCGGCATCGTCTCCAACACGCCACTGATCGAGGTGCTCCGCGAGGCGCGCGAGAAGGACGTGCTGGTGTTCCAGGTCGATCTCTGGAGCGCGCGCGGCCGCCTGCCGGGCGATCATGCCGACGTCGAGGAGCGGCTGAAGGACATCCGTTACTCGAGCAAGACCCGCGCCATCACCGACATGATGGGCGAGCGGCGCCGTCGCGCCCATGTCGTGCAGGAACTGCTCTCGCTGATCCCGCCCGACATGCAGGCGAACAATGATGTTCTGGAGAAGGCTCGCGCGATCGCGACCCTGGGCACGGTTAATATCTTCCACCTGATCTACCAGAATAAATCCTTCGAGGGCTATTATAAGGACGCCGAATTCAGCCGTGCGACCATGCTGGAGCATTGGGCGAGTGGCCTGAAGGACATGCAGGATTCGCTACAATACCGCGATTGGCTGGATATTCCTGGCAGGGATGTCGGGTTCGTCACGCACGACGTGCATCGGCATCGTTGACGTCGAAGGGGAAGGCCGAGAGGTTTTCCCCTTCCATCTGATGGAAGAGTGCTGAACAGCCGCGCCACTCGAATGGCGCTGTTGTATAGTCAGCGGGATATTGCCGAAAAATACTCTCATGCGTGATGATCGTTTCGTTCAATATCCAGCGAATTTTTCCTCTTCATGGTACAGTCCGGTTTTAATGTCTTGGAACTGACGTGTCTTGAGGTGGTGCCGTATAAGGCGTCATGAAATACGCATCCCTGACCTCTGCGGAATTCGCTCTGAGCGAGCGGGATTTGCTGGAGAGGCTCGCGGCTTCCCCCGTTTATGGCTTCCGCCTCGGCCGCCCGCTTTCGAAGCTGGAGCGGGACGTCCTCAGGCTTGCGGATAAGGATGGGCTTTCCACCATTCAAAAACCGGGACGTGTACGTGGCTGGTTCCGGTGGATGCTGGGCTTGTCCCCGGCCAATCCGCTGGCCGATCCGCGGCTCGAAGCACTGCGGCGTTACCATGTCGCCATGCGGTTCGGGCGTGTTGATCTGATGGACCAAGCAGCAAACCTTCGTTGCGGCGCGAGCTGGCGTGGCCCGGCCCGCCCTGGCGTGGCGAAGATGCAGGACGGCTCTTCTTCCTGACCATCCCTCCTCAGGAGGTCTCGATGCTTCATCATGTTGCACCGGCGGACAAACAGCCGCTTCGGCCCTCCCATTGGACGCGGAAGCGGGCGGGGCGTTCGCATTGGCGGACGCTTTGGCGTTTGGTGGTCGCGATTGTCTCGGCGATGCTGCTTTACGGCCTGTATGTTGGCATGCTTCGATTACTGGAAGATGCGCTCCCCGCGATCGTCATAACGCTTCTCGCCCCGGTGAGCCTTGTGTCGATCATGGCCGGCAGTGCTCGCAGCGGACGACATCCGTGAAGTGGATGTCCATCCTGCTGGCGGCGGGGCTAGGCCCTGAACAGGCGATGCAGGTCACGGCCGGCATCGAACTCTGCCTGCAACAATTGCGGGCCTACTCGATTGCCATACCGTTGTCGGTGTTCGTTCTGCGCAGATCGTAGCGGTTGCGGGCCGAATGAGCCCAGTCTCCGTAGTCATAGGCCGATCCCGTCGGCAGACGCCCGCCATCCCCCGAAGGGGATGGCGTTTTCGTTGGGGAAAATTGCCCGGCCGCAGGGGAGGGGGGCTGTGCGGCCGGGCCAGCGTTGATCGGTGCCACACAGGGTGGGGGAAGGCCGGAAGGCGGCAGGAGCCGTCATTGGGCCGGGCATGGCTTTCCGATCTACGCTGAACTCTTTGCGGGCTATCGTCGCCTCGTCATGCGCTTCATCTAGGCCTGAACGCGCGCGGGGCCTAGGACCAAGCTGTTAGAAACGGACTGGACCATGATGGTTGCCGGTCACGTTTCTCAAGCCGCCTGCCTGTCCATCAGGATGCGGGCTTCGAATGCGAGGCGAAGAATTGCCGGACGCGGCTGAGCAGCGCGTGCGAACCGTTATTGACATGGCTGATCCGCGCCGCGTCGTCGCGGTGGACGAGCGCCAGGCCGCGATGGACGGCCCGCTCCAGCGGCGGGGCCAGTTCGGGCGTGGTGGCGAGCAATCCTTCGAGCGACGCGCGTGTCATCTCATAGGCATCGACCGCAGTGAGTGCCGTGACGCTCGCAGGGCGCGGATCGCCGGTGAAGAGGCTGATCTCCCCGATATATTCGCCTGGTCCGATCCGTCCGATCACGGAGCGCGCCTGCCCGTCGGGCGCACGGCTGATCTCCAGCACGCCGGCCGCGATGATGTAGAGCGACGTGTCCGTCCCGCCCTCCTGAAAGAGCGCCTCGCCGGGGCCGAGGATATGATGCTTGAGTTCGAGCGACAGGGTCTCGATCTGCTCGTCCGACAGGGCTTCGAACAGCATGAGGTTGCGCAGCAGGTGGCGCGACGTGAGCTTCTGCTCCTGTTCGACACCGGCATGATAGAACAATCGGCGGGCCTGCCGGAGCAACTGCCCGCGCGATGAGGACATGCGCGACGTGCCTTCGACGAAATAGTTCACCGTATAGGCGTTGGTCTTGATCCCCAGCCGGGACAAGGTGATCGAGGGCGCCGGCTTGTCGAGGATGCCCGTGCACATCATCACCGCATGGCGCAGCAGGTCGATCACCTGATCGGCCGATGCGGTGGACGAGGTGACGATCTGCACCGAGACGAGGCGGCGCTCGGATCGCGACGTGCGGTTGATGATGTGGGACTTCGCGACGATGCTGTTGGGGATGGTGACGATATCCTCGCCATCCGTCTCGATGCGGATCGAGCGCCAGTTGAGCTGGACGACCACGCCTTCGATCTCGCCGGAAATCGCCACCCGATCGCCGGGGCTGAAGGGCTGGTCCAGCCCGACCGCGATGCCGGAGAAGACGTCCGCAAGCGTGTTCTGGAGCGCGAGGCCGATGACGACCGCCACGATTCCGGAGGTCGCGAGCAGGCCCGTGATCGGCAGGCGGAGCACCGAGTTCAGGATGATCAGCGCCGCCGTCAGCCAGATCGCGCCGGAGATCAGATCGGTGAAGAGCCGCGCCTGCTTGGATCGCGTGTCGAGGCCCAGCACAAGGCCGATGATCGCCACCGTCGCGCGCGCCGCGATCACCCACCACATCACCGCGAGCGCGCGGGTCCACCAGCTATGCGCGCCCGGCGGCAGGCCGCTCGGGAGCGGCGAGGCGCCACGATAATAGAGGATCACGCCCGTCCCGATGATGACGGTGAGGCCGAACCCGAGTTTGACCGAATGGGGAAATGGCTGGAGGATGAGGAAGCCGATGGCGACGAACGCCATCAGGAGCGGCGGCATCAGTGTGTCGAACATCGCTCTACGTCGCCTCGGGCCTGCACCTGCGAGGGCGGTACGCCGGCAAATGTCGATCCGCCCACAAGGGGAGGATTATGGCAGGATTTGGAGAGGCGTCGATCAGACGGTTGGTCTGTACCACCTATTCTCTGGTGTAGGGATTTCACCCTGTGACGGGGCATCGGAACCGGATGCTCGCCGGTCCCCTGTCAGCGGATGGCAGGCGCGGGTGCTTCCGAGAACAGGCCGCTCAGCGCCAGCCGGACGAGATCGCCCGCCGTGGGGCGGGAGGTGAAGGACATCGCCGGCGCATAGGCCAGCTCGCACATCAGCGCACCCAGGGTTTCCGGATCGGTCGCCCGGCGATGCTCGGGCAGCCGCGCGGCCAGTGCCTTGCCCAGCTCGGTCCAGGTCAGCTTGAAGACTTCCGCCTGTTGATCGCCGAAGGTCTTGCTCTGGCGTGCTGAGCGTACGTGATCGAGGATCAGCAGGGCCCAGCCATTGTCCCGCGCCTGTTCGTCCGCCCACTGGCTGAGCGTGTCGATGATCTCTGCCGGGCCAGGCGCGGTGTCCATGGCGGTCAGCAAGGCCGGAAGATCGACCAGCGTCGGCGATGCCATGACAGCGAGGAAGAGATCCTCCTTGCTCCGGAAATTGGAATAGACGGCACCCTTGCTGAAGCCCGCCTCGTCAGCGATGCGATCGACCGACGCCGCGTCGTAGCCATGACGCGCAAAGTTCGCGCGCGCAGCGGCGAGCAGCTTCTCCCGCGTCGCCGCCCGGCTCTGTTCGCGGGTCAGCCTGGGCATGGTCTCTCCTCGTTGCGAGCTGCGTTCTTGTCAGGATGCCACTTTCGTGTCGACCGTCGGCGTCACCGACATGCCGACGCGCAAGCGATCCGCATCCGGCTGGCCCGGATCGATGCGGATTCGCACCGAGAGGCGCTGGACGATCTTGGTGAAATTGCCGGTTGCGTTCTCGGGTGCGATCTCCGCGAAGGTGACGCCGCTCGCCGGGGCGAGGCTCTCGACATGCGCCTTGAGGGCGACGCCGGGCAGCATGTCCACCTTGACCGTGACGGGCTGGCCGGGGCGGATCTTGCGCATCTGGGTTTCGCGGAAGTGCGCCTCGACATAGGCCTTGTCGAGCGGGACGACCGCCAGCAGCGGCTTGCCGACATCGACGAAATTGCCGACGCGGACCGAGCGACGACCTACCACGCCGTCCACCGGCGCGACGATCCGCGTATAGCTCAGGCGGAGGCGCGCGGCGTCGAGCGCGGCCTCGGCGCGTGCGATGGCGGCATTGGCGCCCGCGAGTTGGGCATTCAGCACCTCCGTCTCCTGCCCACTTGCGGCATGGGCGGCGACGTCGCGCCTGCGCGCGGCCATGTCGGCATCAAGACGCGAGGCGCTTTCCTGCTCTTCCTGCACGCTGGCCGAACCGTCCGAGGCGAGTGCCCGATAGCGTCTGGCATTGGCGCTGGAGAGCGCGATGGCGGCGCTATCGGCGTCCACCAGCGCAGCGGCCTGCGCGATCAGGCTGAACTGGCGATCCAGCGCCGCGCGGATGCTGCGCCGGTTGCTGCGCGCGCTGTCCAGCTCGGCCTGCGCGGCGGCGACGGCGACACGGAAATCGCGGTCATCGATCACGGCGAGCAATTGCCCGCGCCGGACATGCTGGTTGTCCTCGACCGGCACGCGCTCGATCAGCCCCGCCACCTTGGGAGCCACCGTGCTGTAATCGCTCTGGATATAGGCGTCGTCGGTGGACTGGGCGGATGCCCCACCTTCGTCATGAGCATAGGCCCACGAACCGCCTAACGCGACGGCAACGAACACGGCGCCGATGGCCCATTTAGCCGATTTGGGGAGCGTCATCGTGGCAAGTCCTCAGGCGGGGTCCCGGCCCGTATCGGGCGCCGGGATATGGGTCATGAAAAAGGTGGCGGGGATCAGGAGCAGGGCCAGCAGGCCCAGCATCCGGTAAGCGTCGGCAATGGCGAGGGTGAAAGCCTGATGGCCGATCCGCTCGCCGAGCGCGCCGAGATCGACGCCGTCGAGCCCGATGCGGCCGACCCGGTCGACCAGACCGCGCTGATGTGCCGCCGTCCGGTCGACCAGGAAGCTGCCGATCAGGGTGGTGCCCAGCAGCGTGCCGAAGGCGCGCAGCACATTGACCAGACCGGAGACGGACGGCCCTTCCATGGGCTGCACGACACTGGTCGCCAGGAACAGGATCGACACGACCGCCATGGGCTGGCCGACCGCCTGCAATGCCTGAGCAAGGGCGAACTCCCGCGCCATCCATCCGGTGGTGACGCCGGAGGCGATCCAGCAGCTCAGGGCGATCAGGAGGAAGCCGAAGGCGAAGAGCCGGCGGGCGTCCATCCATTTGCGATAGAGGAGGAAGGATGCGAACGGCGCGAGCACGAGCTGCGGTATGCTGATCGCGAGGCCGATCGGCGCGATCTGGAGAGGGCGGAAGCCCTGCACATGGGCGAGCTGGTCCGCCGGCAGCAGCGAGCCGGACAGCAATGTAATGAGCAGTCCCACGAAGATGCTGAAGCCCAGCCCCAGATTGCGCCGCGCCAGAAGCTGGAGCTGCACGAACGGCATCGGATGATGCCACTCGCTGATCAGGAAGATCAGGAAAAGGCCCGCGCCGCCGCTCAGCAGGAAGGCGATCAGCGGCGAATGAAACCAGTCCCGCCGCTCGCCCTCGATGAAGCCGATCGCGATCATCGCGAGTGCCGCGGTGCCGGTGACGAGGCCGAGCAGGTTGATGTGGCGCAGCCGCTCCAGCCGGACGGGGTCTTGCGGGAGGCCCCACCACACGGCCCAAGCGGCGAATGCCGCGAACGGCAATGCCTGGAGATAGACGAGACGCAGGCTGGAGAAATGATCGGTCCACAGCGGCGCAAGCCAGAGCGCCAGATTGGGCGCGAAAGTGGCTGTCATCGTGTAAAGCGCGAGCCCGTAGAGGCGGAGCGGCAAGGGAAAGAAGCGTAGCGCTGCTGACATCAGCAGCGGGACGAGCGCGCCGCCGAGCAGCCCCTGTACTGTGCGCAGCGCGAGCAGCCAGCCATAGCCCGGTGCGAAGGGGATCAGGATCGCCACCAGCGCGGAGCCGAGCACCACCGCGATATGGAAGCGCCGGAAGGAGAAGGTGACCGCGAACCACGAGGCGAGCAGCGTCGCCACCAGTTCGGCCGCCGTGTAGACGGTGGTGATCCACTGGCCGGCGTCCGTGCCGAGGCCGAGGCCGCCGCGCAGGTCGATCAGCGCCAGCGCGCTGACGCGGCTGGTGAGGCCCGACATGATCGCCGCCACGAGGACGCCCATGACGCCGGTGAACTGGCGCAGGCCGAAGGGTGGCGCGGATGGAGCGATTGCCGTCGTGCCGGGCGACGCTCCGCCGATCGGGGCAGTGACGTTCATGCCCCGCCCCCGACCGTCATGGGCGTCCAGCCACCGCCCAGCGCCTTGTAGAGCGCGACCATCGCAGTTGCGCTGGCGGCGCGGGTGGAGACCAGTTCCGCCTCGTTCGACAGCAGGCTGCGCTCGGCGATCAGCACATCGAGATAGCCGCTCGCACCTTCGCGATAGCGACGCTCGGCGACATGCACCGCCGTCCGGCTCGCCTCCACGGCGCGGAGGCTGGCTTGCATCCGCTGCTGCTCGCTTCTGAGCGCGGTCAGCGCGTCGTCCACCTCATGCCAGGCGCGGAGCACGGTCTGCTGATAGCGGATCGCGGCTTCCTGCTGGTCGGCGCGCGTCAGGTCGAGCCGCCCCTTCAGGCGACCGCCCTCGAAGATGGGCAGGTGAAGCACCGGGCCGAGGATGAACTGGCGAGAACCCCATTCGGGCAGGTCCGCGAGCCGGAGCGACTGGGTGCCGAAGCTGCCGACCAGATCGAGGCTCGGGTAGAAATCGGCCTTGGCCGCGCCGATGCGGGCCGTGGCCGCATGGAGCGAGGCTTCGGCGGCGGCGATGTCGGGCCGCCGTCGCGCGAGATCGCTGGAGAGGCCGACGGGCAGTTCCTGCGGCAGGGCCGGGATGGAAGCGCCGGGCTGGTTCAGCAATGCGTCGAGCGCATGAGGTGCCTCGCCCACGAGGAAGGCGAGCGCGTTGCGGCTGGCATCGGCCTCGCGTTCGATCGCCGGAATCTGGCTGTCGATCGTGGCAAGCTGTGCGGTGGCGGTCGCCGCATCGTAGCGCGAGGCCGCGCCCTGATCTTCGCGGGCGCGGGCGATGGCGAGCCCGCGCGCGACCGTCTCGCGATTGCTGCGCAGCACGGCAAGGCGAGCCTCGGCGCCGCGCAGGCCGACATAGATGCGCGCCACCTCGGCGGTCAGCGAGACGCGGGCGGCCTCGCGCTCGTAGACCGCCCCCGCGGCATCGGCACGTGCAGCCTCCCGCTCGCGGCGCGCCTTGCCCCACAGGTCGATTTCCCAGGAGGTGTCGAAACCCATCTGGAAGAGATCATAATCAGCGGCTCCGCTCGTCTTGCCGAGCGAGGCCGTGCCGAAGGGATCGGCGCCGTTCGCCGCTGTCGGGCCGGGCGGCGTCGCGCCTGCCAGCCCCATGATCCCTTTCTCGCTGGCCCGCTCGCGCATGTAGGAGGTGGCCGCGTTCGCCGTCGGCAGCAGCGATGCGCCCGCGATGCGCAGCGCCGCCCGCCCACGCGCGACGCGGACGGATGCGATCCGCAGGTTCAGATCTCCCGCGACGGCGCGTTCTTCCAGCGTGGAGAGCACCGGATCGCCGAACGCCTTCCACCAGGCGACAGGAACGGCCGCGTCGGTCGTCCGGCTGGCGCTCGGCAACGACACCTGGATCGCGGCGAGCTGAGGCTTGGGTTCCTCATGGTGAAAATTCGGCCCCAGCGCACAGCCGGAGAGAGCCAGCAGGGGCAAGCAGGTCCGAGTAAGGAACACGGGGCAAACCCTATTCAAGATTGCGTTTGGCATTTTGATACTGACGGGTATCTATCGACGATCGGGCGGTCGCAGCCGTCGGTATGGCAGGTGCATCCATGCCGGACCGGGGCGGCGGGGCATATAGATGGCACTCCACTTCGGTGGAGCTAACCGCACCTTCGGCCGGGTCGAACTACACCGTTGGATAGGGCCTCCCTGCCTCGACAGCGAGGTAGGCCCGCGCGCATAATCCGGGGATATCCCTCGTCAGATGTGCCGTGCAGCAAGGGGAGGGTGATGACCTTTTCGCGTGTCTCTATTGTCATAGACCGATCCCGGCCGGTGCCGATCGCGGAGCAGATCAGCTCGACCCTGCGGAGCGCGATCATCGAGGGGCGCCTGGAGCCGGGGGCCCGTCTGCCGTCCTGGCTCGACATGGCCACGCAACTCGGTGTCGCGCGCGGGACGGTGAAAGTCGCCTATGAGACGTTGGCCGACGAGGCGCTGGTCTTCTCGGCGGGGGCGGCCGGCACCCGCGTCGCCGAAAAGCCGGCATGCGCGCCGATCCGCTCGGAGATTTCGATCCCGCGCCCGCTTCAGGATATCGAGCGTGGCTTCAATCTTCCGCCACTGCCGTTCCAGATGGGCGTCCCGGCGCAGGATGCGTTTCCGGCCAAGATCTGGGCCCGCATGAGGACGCGCGCCGTGCGCGACTATGCGACCGCGCCCGTGGGGCCGCTCGATCCGCGCGGCCATCCCGAGCTGCGGGCGCAGATCGCCAGCTATCTTGCGATCTCGCGCGGCATCCGCTGCGTGCCGGATCAGATATTCCTGACCAACAGCTATCGGAACGGGCTGGCCCTCGCGCTCCTGACCTTGCAGGCGCACGGCCGCACAGCCTGGATGGAGGACCCCGGCTATCCCATGGCGCGCAAGGGGCTTGAACTGAGTGGCTTGCAGCCGGTGCCCGTGCCGGTGGACGGGGAGGGGTTGCAGGTCGCCCGCGGCGTTGCGCTGGCGCCCGATGCGGCCGTCGCGGTCGTCACGCCTGGCCAGCAGGCGCCGACCGGCGTGGCGATGTCGCCCGCGCGGCGGCGCGAACTGCTGGCTTGGGCGGCCCGCGAGGACGGCTGGATCATCGAGGATGACTATCTGAGCGAGCTGAAGCTGTCCGGCCGCGCCCTGCCGGCGCTGGCGGGGGAAGACCCTTTCGGCCGGGTGATCCATATCGGAACCTTCGGGAAGACGCTGAGCCCGACGCTGGGCGTGGGCTTCGTCGTCTCGCCGGTGTCGCTGGCGCCGCGTTTCGGTGAAACTGCGGCTTTCCTGACCCCCTCGTTCAACGTGACCACGCAGCTCGCGCTGGCGAGCTTCCTCGCCGATGGCCATTATCTGCGCCATCTCCGGCATATGAAGAGCCTGTATCGCGAGCGGCGCGACGCGCTTCGGGCGCATCTCGGATGCGATTTCGGCGTGGAGGCGATGTCGGGTCTGGCGATCCTCATGCGCTTGCCCGACGGCACCGACGATGTGGCGCTGGCCCGGCGGGTGCTCGAACTCGGCATCGCGCCGTTCCCGCTCACGCCCTGGTATATCGACGAACGCAGGGCGGCTCCCGGATTCCTTCTAGGGGTGACCAATATCCGCAAAGGCAATCTGGAAAAGGCCTGCGAAGCCCTGAGGAGTCTGGTTGGCCGCCAGATGGGTGAAGCTGGCCACCTTCGCATATCGCAAAAGATAGTCGTGTCCGCCTGAGCGGATCGGGATGCAATATTCGAGGATTGCCGGGTGAAGCTGCTGCATGTCGATGCCAGTCCGAGGACGGGGATGTCCAATTCCCGTGCCTTGTCAGCCTATTTCGTGGAGCAGGTTCGCGAACGCGTGCCGGATTTGTCGGTCGATTATCTCGATCTGGCGGTGGATATTCCACCGCACGTCACGGAGAGCTTCGCCATCGCGACCTATACGCCAGCCGACCGCCGTTCGCCCGAGATGATGGCCGCGCTCGCATATTCCGATGCCATGTGCACACGGTTGCTCGATGCGGATGCGCTTCTGTTCGCGATGCCGATGCACAACTGGTCGATGCCGTCGACGTTCAAGGCGTTCGTCGATGGCATCGTGCGCACGGATATCACCTACAAGATTACGGCGGACGGCCAGTATGTCGGCGTGCTGGGCGGCAAGAAGGTGCTTTTCCTGACGACGCGTGGGGCGGACCTCCGCCCCGGCTCGCCCTTTGCCGACATGGATGCGCTGACGCCCGCGCTGCGTGCGGCGTTCGGTTTCATCGGCGTGAGGGAGCCGCTGTTCGTCGATGCCCAGCCGGTCCAGTTCGCCGATCCCGATGCTCGCGCCGAGGCGCTCGATCGGGCCCGTGCCGAACTGGTGTCGGTCGCCAGACTATGGGCAGGCTCCGTCGGCTGAGGTGGCCGGCGCTTCAGGGTTGCCAGTCGGATGCCGGCCGGATGGCGGAGTGCAGGGGCTCGTCGACCCGGAGGATTTCCCCGGTCTTGCGAACCATCAGAAGATGGCGATCGATGACGTCCAGGGCTTCGCCGGTCGCCAGCATCCACCGGCGTGCGCCGATGAGCCTGCGCGTGCCTTTGGGCGTTTCGAGATGTTCGGTGTGGCGAACCTCGATCGCTTCGAGCGAGCTTCCGTCGTCGCCCGTGACGCGGCGGCGATCCAGTATCTCTTCGGGCATCGCCATGTCCCTCTCATGCGCGAAAGGGGCGTGGCGACGGCTATGCGCCGCCACGCCCCTTTTCGTCACGCCGCCATCAGTTCGTCGGCCGGGCCGAAGAACTCATAGTGGATGCGGTCGTTCGGCACACCCGCCAGCGAGAGGCCGCCGACGAACGCCCGGAGGAAGGGCTTGGGGCCGCAGAGATAGAAGTCCGCATCATGGATCGGCGTGTTCTGCGAGAGCCAGTCGATCGTGACGAAGCCGTCCTCGTCGTGCGTCTCGCCGGCGACGTCGTTGTCGTGCGGGGCGCTGTAGAAGGTCGCGACGCGGATGTCGCCGTGGCCCTTCGCCAGATCCTTCACATGATCGTCCATGGCATGGGTCGCGCTGTTCATCGTGCCGTGGACATAATAGGTCTTGAGCGTCGGATGGTCCGTCGCGATCGTCTCCATCATGGAAATCATCGGGGTCAGGCCCACGCCGCCCGACAGCAGCACGACCGGGCGCTGTGGACGCTCCGAGAGGAAGAACTCGCCGGCCGGCGGCGTCACCTCGAGGATATCACCGATCTGGACGCCGTCATGCAGGTGACGCGAGCCGCCCTGCCCATTCTCCTCGCGCTTCACCGAGATGCGGTAATATTCGCCGTTCGGCGCGCACGAGATCGAATAGTTGCGCTTCATGTCGGGTTGATCGGCCGAGCTGAAGCGGAAGGTGAGATACTGGCCGGGCTTGTGACGGAGCACCGGGCCGCCATCCTTCGGGCGCAGGATGAAGGAGGTGATGACGTCGCTCTCGCGGATCTTGTCGGCCACGGTGAACTCGCGCCAGCCGGTCCAGCCGCCTTCAAGGTGCATGATCTCGTCGCGCAGGACGACTTCGCGGGCCTTCAGGATCTCGGCCAGGAACCAGTAGGCCTCACCCCAGGCGGCGAGGATCTCGTCCGAGGCGACGTCGCCCAGCACCTCCTTGATCGCCGCGAGCAGCGCATTGGCGACGAACGGATAATGCTCCGGCAGGATGTGGTAACCGATATGCTTGTGGGCGATGCGCTCCACCACCGGGGTCAGCGCGCCCAGATTGTCGATGTTCTGCGCATAAGCGAGGATGGCCCCTGCCAGCGCGTGGACCTGCGCGCCGCTCTCGCCCTGATTGGCATGGTTGAAGAGGGCGCGGATATGATCGTCCTGGAACAGACGCGCGTACATCGCCGTGGTGATGGCGCTGCCATGCTGGGCGAGCGCGGGCACGGTGGCCTTGACGAGCGCGATCGTGTTCGCACTGAGCGGCTGGGGCATGAGGGTCTCCTTGGCAGTGAGGGGGGAGGGGAAAGTCAGGCGGCGACGGGGCGCCGGTAACGCATGGCGAGTTGCAGGCTTTCGGCGATCCGGGCGGCCTTGGCCTGCATGTCGAGGGCGATGGCCGGGGGCAGCATCTCTTCGGTCGTCTCGCGCCAAAGCGTCAGCCAGCGCGTGAACAGGGCCGGGGTCAGATGTTCGGCGTGGAGCATATGGAGGGCGACGGGGCTGCCCTTGTAGCGGCCGCTTCCCAGCATCACCGAGGACCAGAAGTCCGACAGTCGCGCGTGATGATCGTCCCAATCCGCCACTGCACCGCCGAAAACCGGCCCCAGGCCGGGATCGGTCCGCACACGTCCATAGAACCGTTCGACCAGCGGCCGGATAGCGTCTTCGTGAAGGCGTTTGTCGTGGTGCATAGCGCAATCCGAATCATGCATTTGACAGGCATGTATATCGACTAGCGTAATATGCATTACAAGTGCATCTTTTGTCTTGCGACGGAGCCGGAACAGGCGCAGGGGCGGTTGTTCGCACCTGCACAGATGGGAACGCGATGCGCTCGATCTGGCGAAAATATAGCCTGATATCAGATGGATGATTTTACGCGCGCGTCAGGTGTCCGGTCGCCCGAGCGTCGAATCGGCGGCATCGCCGGACTGTGGCATGATGCCGCCGGCCCGAGCCTGAAGCCGGGTTGGCGTTGGGAACGGAACGACTAGAGCGAGCTGTCCGCGCCGATCGCCTGATAGAGGGTGATGCGGTTGTTGATGTCGGTCAGCGCGGCGCCGATTTCCGTCTGTCGAGATGCGTAGAGCGTCCGCTGGGCGATGAGCGCATTGAGGAAGTTGTCCGTGCCGGCGCGATATTGCGCGTCGGCGAGCGAATAGGCCTTGGCGGCGGCCGTCACCAACCTCGCCTGAGCCTCGCGCTGGCGGGTGATGGTGCCGCGACGCGCCAGCCCGTCGGCGACGTCCTTGAAGGCCTGCTGCACGGCCTTCTCATAGCGCGCGAGATAATAGTCGCGCTGCGCCTCGGCATATTGGAGGTTGCCCTTGGTCGCCCCGCCCAGCACGGGCACGCTCGCGGATGGCGCGACCGACCAGTTGAGAGCACCGCCCGTGAACAGCGAACTCAGCGCGCTGCTCGCGACGCCAACCGCCGAGGTGAGCGTGATCGTCGGGAAGAAGGCCGCACGGGCCGCGCCGATGCCGGCATTGGCGCTCTTGAGGCTATGCTCGGCCTCGAGCACGTCGGGTCGCTGGAGCAGCACGGTCGACGAGAGACCGGCGGGAACGGCGGCGATGCTGTGATCCAGCTCGCCGAGCGAGGCGGGGAGGAGGGCATCCTCCACCGGGGCTCCGACCAGCAGCTCCAGCGCATTGCGATCCTGCGCGACGGCGGTGGTGAAATTCTCGACGTCGGACTTCGCCTGCTCGACGACGGTGATGGCGTTCTGCACGTCGCTGGCGTTGGTGAGGCCGGATCGGAACAGCGATTGCGTCAGCTCCAGCGAGCGCTGGCCGCTGGCCTCGGTATCCTGCGCGACCTTGAGCAGATCGCGGTCCGAGGCGAGCGTCGCATAAGCGGTGGCCGTCTCGGCGACGATGGTGAGGCGGGTCGAGCGCATGCCCGATTCCGTCGAGAGATAGGTCTCGAACGCAGCGCGCGTCTCGTTCTTGAGGCGGCCGAACAGATCGATCTCGAAGCTGCTCATGCCGGCGCTGGCCGAATAGCTGTTGGCGTCGAGCGCATCCGTCTTGATGCCGCGCTGGATGCTGGCGCTCGCGCCGGCGGCGATGGTCGGAAGCTGCTCGGAGCGCTGGATATGATATTGCGCCCGCGCCGAAGCGACGTTGGCGATGGCCGCGCGCAGGTCGCGGTTATTGGCCAGCGCCCGTTCGATCACCGTCTGGAGCCGCGTGTCCCCGATCAGGCTGCGCCACGGCAGCCCCGCCGCGTCCGCCGGCTGGGCAGCGTCGTAGGACGCGCCTTGAGGCCATTGCGACGGCGCCGCCGAGGCCGGGCGCACATAATGCGGCGCCATGTCGCAGGCGGAGAGGGCGATGCCGGTCGCCAGCAGCGGCAAGAGGGCCAGCCCGCGCATCATGGGGCCTCCGGAGTGGGGGTGGAGTTGTCGCGATGGAAGAGGCGGCCCACGAGCAGGAAGAACATCGGCACGTAGAAGATGGCGAGGGCGGTGGCGGAGAGCATGCCGCCCATCACCGCCGTGCCGATGGCGACACGGCTCTGCGCGCCGGCCCCGGTCGCGATCGCCAGCGGTAAGACGCCGGCGATGAAGGCCACCGAGGTCATCAGAATGGGCCGCAGCCGGACGCGCGCGGCCTCCAGCGCGGCATCGAGCATGTCCTTCCCCTCGCGCCGCGCCAGCTCCGCGAACTCCACGATCAGGATGGCGTTCTTGGCGGCGAGGCCGATGGTGGTGAGCAGGCCGACCTGGAAGAAGATATTGTTCTCCAGCCCCCTCAGCGTCACCGCCAGCACGGCGCCGATCACGCCCAGCGGAATGACCAGCAGCACGGCGAAGGGCACCGACCAGCTCTCGTACAGCGCGGCGAGGCACAGGAAGACCACCAGCACCGACAGCGCATAGAGGAGCGGTGCCTGCCCGCTCGACTGGTTCTCCTGATAGGAGAGGCTGCTCCACGCATGGCCCGTGCCGGGCGCGAGCTTCTCCTGAAGCGCGACCATCTCGGCCATCGCCTGGCCCGAGCTGGTGCCGGGGGAGGCCTGTCCGTCGATCTCGTAGGAGGAGCGGCCGTTGAAGCGCGAGACGCTGTTCGGCCCCTTCTCCCAGCTCGTCGTCGCGAAGGCGGAGAAGGGCACCATATTGCCGTTCACCGAGGAGCGCACGAACCAGTTGTCGAGATCGCTCGGCAGCATCCGGAAAGCGGAATCCGCCTGCATATAGACGCGCTTCACGCGGCCGCGATCGACGAAATCGTTGATGTAGGTGCTGCCCCATGCGGCGCTCAGCGTGGCGGTCACGTCGCTTTCGGTCAGGCCCAGCACGGCGAGCTTGGCGTCGTCGATATTGACCCGGAGCTGCGGCGTGTCGGGCAGCGTGGAGGCACGGACCTGTGCCAGCTTGGGGTCTTTGGAAGCGGCCGCGATCAGCTTGTCGCGCAACGCCACGAACTGGTCGCGTGGCATCCCGCTGCTGTTCAGCAACTGGAAGCTGAAGCCGTTGGACTGGCCGAGCCCCGAGATGGCGGGCGGCGTCAGCGCGAAGATCTGCGCGTCGCGGATCGCCGAGAGCGCTACCGTAGCCCGATGGGTGAGCGCGGCCGCGCTGTGCTCGGCGCCCTTGCGCTTGTCGAAGGGGGCCAGGATGATGAAGCCGAGGCCGGCATTCTGCCCGCTGCCCGAGAAGCTGAAGCCCGAAATGCCGAAGATGTCGCTCACCTCGGCCTTCTGATCGAGGAAATAGCGCTCGACCTGCGCGCGCACGGCGTCGGTCCGCTCCTCCGTCGCGCCCGCGGGGAGGGTGAACTGCACGATTGCCGCGCCCTGGTCCTCGGTCGGCAGGAAGCCCGTGGGCAGCCGCACGAACAGCCAGACCAGCAGCGCCAGCACCGCCGCATAGACGAGGAGGTGCAGCCCCCGCCGGCCGATAACGCTGCGCGTCGCGCCGATATAGCGGTTGGTCATGCGGTCGAACCAGCGGTTGAACCGCCCGAACAGCCCCTGACGGTGGAGCGGATTATGATCTCCCGCCTTCAGCAGCGTGGCGCACAGCGCGGGCGACAGGATCAGCGCGACGAACACCGACAGCAGCATCGCCGACACGATCGTCACCGAGAACTGCCGGTAGATCACGCCCGTCGATCCGCCGAAGAAGGCCATGGGCAGCATCACCGCGGAGAGCACCAGCGCGATGCCGATCAGCGCGGAGCCGATCTCCTCCATCGACTTGATGGTGGCCTCGCGGGGGGAGGTGCCTTCCTCCGCCATGATCCGCTCGACATTCTCCACCACCACGATGGCGTCGTCGACGAGCAGGCCGATCGCCAGCACCATGCCGAAGAGCGTGAGTGTGTTGATCGTATATCCGAACGCCGCGAGAATGCCGAACGTGCCGAGCAGCACCACCGGCACGGCGATCGCCGGCACGAGCGTCGCCCGCCAGCTTTGCAGGAACAGGAACATCACGATTACGACGAGGATGACGGCGATCACCAGCGTCTCGACCACTTCCTTGACCGAGAGTTTGATGAAATCCGTCGTGTCGCGCGGATAGGCCAGCGTGTAGCCTTCGGGCAGATGGGTTGACAGCTCGGCGACGCGGGCCTTCACCGCCTTGGCCGTCTTGAGCGCGTCGGCGCCCGGCGCAAGCTGGATCGCCATGCCGGAGGCGGGATGCCCGTCGAGCTGGGCGGTGGCGGTATAGTCCTCCTGGCCCATCTCCACCCGCGCGACGTCGGAGAGGCGGATCACCGATCCGTCGCTCCGCGTCTTCACCACGATGTCGCGGAACTGTTCGGGCGTGTGCAGGCGCGCCTTGGTCTTCACCACGGCGTTGAGCATCTGCCCCTTCACCGACGGACGCTGCCCGATCTGGCCGGCGGAGATGTCGACATTCTGCGCCAGCACGGCGTTCTGCACGTCGGACGGCATCAGATTCACCGCCGCGAGCTTCACCGGATCGAGCCAGATGCGCATCGCATAGCCCGAGCCGAACACCTGACTCTGGCCCACGCCGTTCACACGGGCGAGATCGTCCTGGAAGTTGCTGACCAGATAGTCCGCGATGTCGGCGTCGGTGGAGCGATTGGTCTTGTCGTAGATGGCGACGATCATCAGGAAGTCGCTGTTCGACTTGGTGACCGTCAATCCCTGCTGCTGCACCTGGCTCGGCAGGCGGGAGAGCGCCTGCTGCACCTTGTTCTGCACCTGCACCTGCGCGACGTCCGGGTTCGTGCCCTTGGCGAAGGTCGCGGTGATGCTGGCGGAGCCGGAGCTGTCCGAGCTGGACTCGAAATAGAGCAGCCCGTCGATGCCGGTGAGCTGCTGCTCCAGCACCTGCGTGACGCTGGTCTCCAGCGTCTCGGCCGACGCGCCGGGATAGACGGCGCTGACGTTCACCGCAGGCGGCGCGACGTCGGGATATTGGGCGATCGGCAGCGACAGGATCGCGCCGAGGCCCACCATCATCACGACGATGGCGATCACCCATGCGAAGATGGGCCGGTCGACGAAGAAGCGGCTGATGCCCAACTCAGCGCTCCAGCTTGACCGCGACGGGCTTCACGCTGGAGCCGGGCGGCGCCTTGTCGGTTCCCTCGACGATCAGCCGGTCGCCCGCCTTCAGGCCTGCCGTCACCAGCCACATGTTGCCGATCGCGCGATCGGCGGTGACGGTGCGCTCGACGACCTTGTTGTCCGCGCCGACCACCAGCGCGGTCGCGTTGCCCTTGACGTCGCGGGTGATGCCCTGCTGCGGGGCGAGGATCGCGTTGGGCACGACCCCCTGCGGCGCTTCCACGCGGACGAACATGCCGGGCAGGAGCAGGCCGTCGGGATTGGGGAAGCGGGCGCGCAGCGTCACGGTGCCGGCGTCCACGTCCACCGTCACTTCGCTGAACTCGATCGTGCCCGTCTGCGGATAGTCGGTGCCGTCATCCAGCTTGAGGCGGACGGCCGCGCTTGTCGGCAGCACGCTGCCCTTGGCGAGCGCGCGGCGGAGCTGGAGGAGCTGCGAGCTGGACTGGGTGATGTCCACATAGATGGGGTCGAGCTGCTGTATAGAAGCCAGCGGCGTGGTCTGGTTGGCGGTCACGAGCGCGCCGGGCGTCACCGACGAGCGGCTGATCCGCCCGGAAATCGGCGCGAGCACGCGGGTATATTCGAGGTTCACCCGCGCGGATTCGAGCGTCGCCTGATATTGGTGGACGTTCGCGCGCGCCTGCCGCGCGGCGGCGATGGTGTCGTCGATATCCTGCCGGCTGACGGCCTGAATGTCGGTGAGCGTCTTGTAGCGATCCGCCTTGGCCTGCGTGGTGGCGAGCGTCGCCTGCGCATTTTCGAGCTGCGCCGCCGCCTGATCGCGCGCCGCCTGATAGAGGCGCGGATCGATCTCGTAGAGCGGCTGCCCGGCACGGACGAGCGAGCCTTCCTGGAACAGCCGGGCCTTGATGATGCCGTTCACCTGCGGCCGCACGTCCGATGCGGTGGTGGCGGCCGTGCGGCCGGTCAGTTCGTTGGAGACGGTGACGGGCTGCGCCACGAGCGTCACCACGCCGACTTCAGCCGCACCCTGCCGTGGCGGGGACGCCTGCTTGGAGCAACCGGCCAGGAGCAATCCCAGTGTCAAAGCCCCGAATCCGACAAGCGGGGGGAGACGGAGCCCTTGCGGGCTGGATTTGATACGCACTCTGCTCACCCTGACGCGATCCCGTGTATTGGCGAACTAAGGCACCTTGGCTGCCGCGGCAAGCCTTTACCGCAGCGCAACGTGTCCGGCGCCGATCGGTTCGCCGCTGATCCGCCGGCGTCGCGCGCCCTTCTATAATGGCGAAGGAAGGTGCCCCGCCGACATCCGGCAGGCGCCGTCATGTTGTGCAGAGAGGTATCGGGTTTGACCATGACAGCGACGATCGCCCCCGGACAATTCATCTCGCCGGACACGGACCTGGAGCCGATGGCCAATCCGAACGACAAGCTCGGCATGACGATTTTCAGCGGCTATCAGGCGCTGCGGCGGGTCGATCCGTTCCTCGGGAAGAGCCGCTTCTTCGACGAGATCGTGCACAGGCTGTCCACGCTGAAGGTCCCTTATGAAGACCAGTGCTCGGCCAAATATTATTTCGATCTCGTCGCCGCTTTGCGGAACGCGGGCGGGGAGTTCGAGCGGGTGGTCGAGGTCGGCTGCTATATGGGTGGCTCGGCGTCGATCATCGCGGGCTGCATCGAGCGGCTCGATTATGACTTCGACATCGTCGACATCTCCGAGAGCGCGCTGCTGTTCACCTTCGAGCGCATCCGGCGCGTCTTCCCGGAGGCCGCGAAACGGGTGCGGCTGTTCCACGGCTCGCTGCCCCAATATGTCGCGCAGTCGATCGCGAGCGGCGATGGCGCGCGGCTGCTCGTCCATCACGACGGGGCGCATGATTTCACGCAGGTCACGAAGGATCTGTCTTCGCTTTCCTTCCTGCGGGAGCGCCTGCACTCCGTCGTCATCCAGGACACGCATCTGCGCGGGACGATGGAGTTCTGCAATTTCGTCGATATGGCGGTCTATGCCGTGTTCGGAACGGATGTCGCCTACTTCCCCATCGGTTCCGCCTACACGGCGGCGCAGGGCGATCTGATGAATCCCAACCGCTATCAGGGCAATTACTTCATGCCGGACGTGCCCGAAGGCATCGTCATCCCGATGGCCAGCAACAGCTTCAAATATCCCCATCCGCTGCTGAAGCTGGAATCCTTCCTCTAGCGGCTTGACCTGGGAATTCCCCGGCGTTCCGGGCAAGGGGGGAGGGAACGCCGGGGCTCCGAGACGCGGCCAGGGGGGGTACGCCGCGTCGGAAGGGAAAAGGTCAGTCCTGTGTGCCGTGCCGGTCGACTTCCCTGTCGACCGAGAGGCTCGCCACCTTGTCGTCGACCACATGAAGCATCGTCTTCCAGTGGATATCGTCGACCGCTTCATCGACGGTGGTGACGTCGTCGTGAACGCAGCGGATGATCTGCGGATCGCGACGGGTCGGCTTGCAGCGGGCGCCGGCGCGGTCGAGAACGGCCTGCGCCGTGGCGGCGGAGGTGCCGATGGGGATTGCCCGAGCGACGGCATCGCGCCCGACCTGAAGAACATCCTCCCCGGTGTAGCGTAATTCGATATCCCGGAAGCTCGGCATCGCCCCGCTTTCGGACACGGCGGCGTGAGCGGTCGCGACACCGGCAAAGCTCAGACACAGGATGGCGATGGCTCGACGCATGTCGATACTCCTTCATCGGCCCCGGCGATGGATGTCGCGGAGATGCTGAAATTCCTTGGGGAAAGTACGCTGGCGCACTCTCCAGCAAATCTGAAATGTCGGGATGATCGCGTCAGTTGGATATTTGAACGATACATGGGCGATATTGGATGATCGCGATATCGTTGCTGACGATGATATGCTCTAGCGCTTCTTTTCTTGTCTCTGCCTCTGTTGTGGCGTCTCGCTACGCCTGAAAATCTCGGCTGCACAGCGCAAAATCTTGCTTCCGTCCGGCAAATTTTTTGCTCGATAAAGCAGGCCAGCGAGGCGCCGCGGCCGGGCTTCGACTATCCTCGCCGATAGACGATCCATTTTGCTCGGGCGCCGGATCCCTGTAATGAAAGCAGGAATTTTCATATTATCCTGTTTCAACGCATGGGGATTGCACATGGACGTCGCGATGGCGCGCACTTTCCTGGAGGTCGTGAAGACTGGCAGCTTCGTCAACGCGGCCGCCAACCTGCATATCACCCAGACGGCCGTTAGCGCCCGCATCCGGGTGCTCGAAGAGCAGCTGGAACGGCCGCTGTTCATCCGTAACAAGGCAGGTGCGCGCCTGACGCCGGCCGGCGAGCATTTTCTGCGCTTTGCCACCACCATCGTTCAGGCGTGGGAGCGTGGGCGCAGCGCGGTGGCGTTGCCGGCGGGCAAGGAGACGGTGGTGACGCTGGGCGCGGAACTCAGCCTCTGGAACCCGCTGCTGAAGCACTGGCTGCTCTGGATGCATCGCGAATGCCCGGAAATTGCGGTGCAGACCCGCATCGCGGGCGCCGACGACCTCATGGACAGGGTGCAGGACGGGTCGCTCGACGTCGCGGTGCTCTACGCTGCGCCGCGCCGGCTGGGCGTGGTCGCGGAATTGCTGTTCGAGGAGAAGCTGGTGCTGGTCCGCACCACGCGGACGGGGCGGGAACTGACTCCTGAAGATCATGTTCGGATCGACTGGGGCGAGGAGTTCGCCGAGCGCTATCAGGCGGCTTTTCCCGAACAGCAGAGCCCCGTGATGTCGATCAGCTATGGTCCGCTGGCGCTTGATTACATCCTCGTGGTGGGCGGCAGCGGTTATTTCCGCGAAGGTTTCGTGCGCCCTTGGCTGGAGGACGGATCGCTGGAGATCGTGCCGGACAGCCCGGAATTTTCCTATTCCGCCTATGCCGTGCACTCGACCAAAGCGGACGAAGGCGTGATGGCGCGGATCAGGACGGGCCTCCGCGCCGCCGCCGCCCTGACCCTGTAGCCGGTCAGCGCGCGCCGAGGCTCAGCGTCGCCAGCAGGCGTTCCCGGACGACGGGGGCCTGCTCCTTCCGGTCGGACGAACGGATGGCGATGTCGGCGCTCAGCCGCCCATCATCGAGCACCACGATGCGGTCGGCGAGGAGGATGGCCTCATCGATATCGTGGGTGACGAGCAGCACGGCCGGATCATGGGCCTCCGACAGGCGACGCAGCAGCGCATGCATCCGGACGCGGGTGAGCGCATCGAGCGCGCCGAAGGGCTCGTCCGCCAGCAGCAGCTCCGGCGCGCGAACCAGCGCGCGGGCGAGCGCCACGCGCTGCTGCTCGCCGCCGGAAAGCTCGTGCGGCCAGTCCAGCTCGCGTCCAGCAAGACCGACCTCCGCGAGCGCGCGCTGGCCCTGCGCGCGGGCCTCGCGGCCGCCCAGCCCCAGCACGACATTGTCGATCAGCCGCATCCACGGCAGCAGCCGCGCATCCTGAAACACCACGGAGGTCCGTTCCGGCACGACGATCTCGCCTGTGCCCTCGGCCTCATGGTCGAGCCCGGCGAGCGCGCGCAGCAGCGTCGACTTGCCCGAGCCGCTGCGCCCGAGCAGCGCCACGAACTCGCCCGGCGCGACGTCGAGATCGACGCCGTTGAGCACGCCCTTCAGCGTGTAGCGGCGGGCCAGCCCGCGCACGCGAACCGCGGCGCTCATCGGCCGAGCGTCCGGCGCCAGCGCAGCGCGCGGCGTTCGACGATCCGCACCACCGCATCCGAACCAAAGCCAAGCAACGCGTACACGACTAGCCCCACCAGCATCACGTCCGTCTGCGCATAGTTGCGGGCGAGGGTGACCATATAGCCGATCCCGCTGGTGGCATTGAGCTGCTCCACCACCACCAGCGCCAGCCACGCCGCCGTCGCGCCGAAGCGCAGGCCGGTGAGGAAGCCCGGCAGCGCCCCCGGCAAGACGATATGGCGCAGGAACTGCCAGCGGCTCAACCGCAGCGTCTCGGCCAGTTCGACATGGCGCAGATCGATGGCGCGCAGGGCGGTGTGCGTCTGGATGTAGATGGGGAAGAAGACGGAGGTGGCGATCACCGCCACCTTCATCGGCTCGCCGATGCCGAGCCAGAGGATCATGAAGGGGATCAGCGCGAGGATCGGGATGCCGCGCTTCAGCTGCACCAGCCCGTCGATCACATAGCCGCCGAGCAGCGTCAGGCCGGACAGCAGCGCGAAGGCCACCCCCGTCGCCGAACCGAGCAGCAGCCCCGCCGCCGCGCGCCCGGCGGAGACGGCGAGATGCTCCTGAAGCCGCCCCTCGCGGATCAACTGGACCGCCGTCGTCACCGCCGTCCATGGCGCGGGCAGGATGTGCGGATCGAGGAACCCCGTCACCGACAGCACCGCCCAGTAGAGCAGCAGCAGCGCCGGCCCCAGCAGCAGCCCGAAGCGGGCGGGCGCATCCATGCTCAGCCGATGCGCGGCGGGCGGCGGGGCGGCGGGGTGCGCGGCGTGGATGTCGGTCAGCGCATTCATCCGCGATCTCCCTTGGCGCCGTCGGCGGCGATGGTTTCGAAACGGGGGTCGAACAGGCGGGCGGCGTCAAAGGTCGGGCGGCCTGTCTGCGGCGCGAGGATGTCGATCGCCGCCTGCTGGAAGCGGGTCGCGTCACCCCAGTCGTGCGGGATGCCGACGGGGCCGAGCGCGTTCACCTGAAGCCGGGCGTCCGCGATCGGCAGGCCGCGCACTTTGGCGTAATAGCCTTCGGCCAGTTCCTCCGGGTGGGCGTTGGCCCATGCCTGCGCGCGGCCCCAGAGCTGGACGTAGAGCCTGAGCGCCGCCGCCTTGCCCGGATCGGCGAGCACCGTTTCCGGCACATAGATGGCGCCGCCATCGTCGCGGAAGGCGGGGTGGGCGAGCAGGCGCGCGCCGCGCTCGCCGAACTTGCTGACATAGCGTTCCGCCACGAGGCCCGCGCCGAGCGGGGCGGCATCCACCTCGCCGCTCGCCAGCGCGTTGGTGTAGACGTCGCCGCCGATGCTGGAGGGTAGTTCCACCAGCGTGACGTCCTTCGTCGAGATATGGAGCGCGCGCAGCGTCTCCAGCACCACCTGCGCCTGCACCTGACTGGGGCTGAAGGCGATGCGCTTGCCCTTCAGGTCCGCCAGCGTGCGGATGCCCGAGCGCGGCGCGATGCCGAACACCCACGCCGCCGGATGGCTCGGCTCCGCGAACTGGCGGAAGGCTACGATGCGGACGGGGATGCCCGCCCAGTCGGCATGGATGGGCGGCACGTTGGCGCCGAAGCCGACGTCCAGCGCGCCGGCGTGGAAGGCCTCGGTCGTGTCCGGGCCGCCGGTGATCTCCGCCCACTGGATGCGGAAGGGCAGCGCCTCGTCCCAGCCCTCATGCTGGACGATCCATTTGGTCGCCGGATCGCCGACCCTCAGCACCACGCCGGGCGGCACCCGGTCGGGGAGGGGGGCGTCGAGCGACAACGCCCCGGCCTTCGCCTCCGCCCCCCGCCATGCGGGTGCGAAAGCGAAGAGCAGCGCGATCGACACCGCCACGAAAGCGGCGAGCGGGATCGAACCGCGCGGGAGCCGGGGCGCTGCGGCGGGCATCAGCCGAGCACGTTGAAGAGTTCGCCCTCCAGCGGGCGCGAGGTGAAGCCATCCGGTCCCTTCGGCAACTCGCCCGCCGTCGTGATGCGGCGCACCGCGCGCGGCAGCTCGAAATGGGCATAATCGATCGGCCCGGCATGGGCGACGGCCTGATTGTCCCACACCACCAGCGATTTCGGCCGCCAATGGAAGCGGACCTGATATTCGGGTCGCGTCACCTCGCCATAGAGCAGATCGAGCAGGGCCTGACTCTCGCGCTCCTTCAGGCCGACGATGTGGCTGGTCGTGCCCGGATTGAGGAAGAGCAACTTTTCGCCCGTCTCGGGATGGACGCGCACCAATGGGTGCAGCGACACGAACGGCCCGGTCGAGCGCCCGTCTCGGCGCGGCTTCTTCTCGCGGCCGAAATCATAGCCGCTGGTGCGGTGGACCGCCTGAAGCCCGTCGATCAGCGACTGGATCTGCGGCGACAACCCGCGATAGGCCTCGACCAGATTGGAGAACAGCGTGTCGCCGCCATAAGGCGGGATTTCGACGCCATAGAGGATCGAATAGGCGTTGGGGTTGGCGACGAAGGTGATGTCGATATGCCATCCCTTATAGTCGCGCGGCGGGGTGCGGCCCGGCGGCAGCGTATCGTTATGGGTGCGCCGCACGCGATATTCGTCGATCGTGCGCTCCCAGATCTCGGGGTGCTCCTCCAGCCCCTCGGCGATCGGATGCGCGGGGGTGAGCGGGCCGAAGTTGCGGCCGAACGCCTTCAGCGCATCGTTGGAAAGCTGCTGATCGCGGAAGAAGATCACGCGATACTGGCGGATCGCCTCGCGGATCTCGGCGAAGGTGCGCGGGTCGAGCGGTTGCGAGAGATCGACATTGCCGATCTCGGCGCCGATCACCGGCGTCACCGGCTCGACCGTGATGCGCTGATAGTCGGCCTGCGGCCGCTCCAGAATATCGATTGCGCTCATCTCATCCTCCTCTGCTTGGCGGGGTCAGGCGTAGGCCCGGGCGGGCGGCACCAGCTTCATCTGCTCGGCCGGGTAGCGGGCGCCGACGGTCGCGCCGCGCGGGAAGGCGGCCTCCAGATCGGCGATGGTCTCGCTGTCGAGGGCGATGCCATTGGCCGCCCAATTGTCTTCGAGATGGCGGACGTGCCGCGTGCCGGGGATCGGCACCACATCCTTGGAGAGCACCCAGGCAAGGCTCACCTGCGCGGGCGTGAGGTGGAGCCGCTCGGCGGCATCCTCGATCACGCGGCGGCGGCGCGCATTGGCGCGGACGGCCTCTTCCTGAAAGCGCGGATGGACGTTGCGGCGATCGTCCGCCTCGGTCGGCGCGCCACCGGCGAGGAAGCCGCGCCCGAGAGGGGAATAAGCGACGAAAGCGATGCCGAGTTCGCGCGCGGTGGGCAGGATCTCGTCCTCCACATCGCGCGTCCACAGCGAATATTCGCTCTGGAGCGCGGTGATCGGCGTGGTGGCATGGGCGAGGCGGAGCTGCTCGGCGCTCGCCTCCGAGATGCCGACGCCGCCGATCTTGCCCTCGTCGCGCAGGCGTCCGAGCTGGCCGATCGAGTCCTCGACCGGGATCGCCGGATCAATGCGGTGGAGATAATAGAGATCGATATGATCGACGCCGAGCCGCTTCAGGCTCGCCTCGACAGCCTGTCGCGCCGTGACGGAGGGCGTATCGCTGCCGTGCGAGCGATGGGTGAACTTGCTGGCGATCAGCAGCCGGTCGCGGTTTTGGCGGATGGCGCGGCCGAGCAGCTCTTCATTATGGCCGAGGCCGTAACCGGTTGCCGTATCGAAGAAGACGATGCCCAGATCGATCGCGCGATGCAGCGTGATGAGCGACTCCGCGTCGTCCGCGTGGCCGTAGCTGTGCGAGAGCCCCATCGCGCCGAAACCCTGCGCGCCGACCTCCCTTGAACCGATCAGGGCCATTCCTGCCTCCTTGCGTTACTCCACCGGCCTGCTCCGGTCCGATCCATGAGAACCGGATCGCGGCCCTCGATCGACACACAAAAATTTGTCCCCGAGAGAGAATCTCTAGTTCACTAGTAGGAAACTAGGAAATTAAGCCATGACGCCCGACGAAAGGGAAGGGCTGATTTATGGGGACGCATATTCGGGGTGGCGCATCGGCCATCGCGATCGCTCTCGCCGCGGCGACGCCGGGCTGGGCGGATACGGGGACGACGGACGGCGTAACGGCTGCGGCGGTTGCCGACGGTGGCGAAGTGGTCGTCACTGCCCGCCACCAGACCGAGAAGGCGCAGGACGTGCCAGTGGCGCTCTCGGTCGTGTCCGGCCAGCGGCTGGAGAAGACCGGCGCCTACACGCTCGCCGATCTGCAACAGCAAGTGCCGAGCTTGACCGCCTACAATTCCAACCCGCGCAATTCCTCGGTGGCGATCCGCGGCATCGGCGTGTCGAGCGCGTCGGACGGGCTGGACAGTTCGGTCGGCGTCTATGTCGACAATGTCTATCTGGGGCGTCCCGGCATGGCGCTGGAAGACCTGATCGACGTCGATCGGGTGGAGGTGCTGCGCGGGCCGCAGGGCACGCTGTTCGGGCGCAACAGCTCGGCGGGCGTGCTCAACATCACGACACGGGGGCCGAGCTTCCAATGGGGGCTGACGGGCGAGCTGTCCGGCGGCAATTACGGCTATAACCAGCAACGTCTGAGCGTCACCGGGCCGCTGGTCGACGGGCTGCTGGCGTTCCGCATCACCGGCTTCAACACCCATCGCAACGGGGTGCTCGACAACGACACCACGGGCAAGGACGCCAACAGCGTCGGCCGGCGTGGCGGGCGCGTGCAGCTTCTGGCAACGCCGAGCGACAAGCTCACCATCCGCGCCATCGCCGATTATTCCAGGGAGTCGGACACCTGCTGCGTCAGCGTGACGAAGCAGGTGCTGCCCGCCGGCATCGGCGTCTCGACCGCGCGGACGCTACAGGCATTGGCGGCACTCGGCTATGTGCCGGATGCGAGCACGCACCACACGCTCAACAACGCGCCCCAGCGGATGCGGACGAACCAGTGGGGCGCCTCGCTTCAGGCGGATTGGGACCTTGGCTTCGCGACCGCCAGCTCGATCACCGCCTATCGCTACTGGCACTTCAATCCGCTTCAGGATTCGGACGGCACCCCGCTCGACATCATCCAGGTGAACGTCGCCAAGACGCGCGACCGGCAGGTGTCGCAGGAGCTTCGCCTCGCTTCCGCGCCCGGCGGGCGGCTGAGCTGGCAGCTCGGCGCCTTCTATTTCCACCAGCGGCTGAAGGATCATTACATCCTCAACCAGTTCGGCACCGACGCGTCGGCCTTCTATACCACCTTCGCGCGCCTCTCGAACCCGAACGCGGCGGCGATCAGCGTCGCGCCCGGATCGCAATATATCGACGACGTCGACACCAGCGTGGACAGCATCGCCGCCTTCGGTCAGGCGAACTACAAGATCACCGACACGATCACGCTGACCGGCGGCATCCGCTACACCCACGACAAGCGCGACGGCCTCTCCGACACCTCGACGAAGGGCACGCCCTATGCGGCGACCTCGATCCCCTTCCACTACGACGTGTCGGTGAAGGGCAATAATGTCTCGTGGTTGGGCAGCCTGTCGTGGAAGCCGACCGAAGGGCTGCTCGCTTATGCCTCGGCGTCGACCGGCTACAAGGGGGCGGGGCTCAACCTCAATTCCTCCGTGTCGACGGGGACGCCGCTCGTGCTCAAGCCGGAGAAGGTCCACAATTACGAGATCGGCCTGAAGCAGCAGCTATTCGACAAGCGGCTCACTCTCGATCTCAGCGCCTACTGGACGATCCTCAATGGCTTGCAGGCGAATATCTATCCGCTGAACGGTGCGAAGTCCTATCTCGCCAATGTCGGCAAGGTGCGCGCGCGCGGCATCGAGGCGGATGCGAGCTGGGACGTGACGCGCGAACTGACGCTCACCGTCAACGGCGCGTTCAACGATGCACGCTACACCGCCTATCACAACGCGCCTTGCCCCGTGGGCGTCAGCGGGAGCTGCGACCTGACCGGCTCCCGCGTCTATCAGTCGCCCAAATGGACGGCCAACGCGATCGCCGAATATCGCTTCGACGCGGGCCATGGGGTCGAGCCCTATGCGATCGCGCGCTATGCCTATCGGTCCAACATGTACGGCACGGTGGACGACGGGCCTTATGGCCGCATTCCGGGTTACGGCCTCGCCAGCTTCCGCGTGGGTGCGACCTTCGGCCATGGCCGCTACGATGCCTCGGCGTGGATCGATAATGCTTTCGACAAGACCTATTATCAGAACCTCGGCGCCAGCTCGATCGTCGGTGGCGGCACTTTTGCTTATGGTGGCCAGCTCGGCACGCCGCGCACGGCGGGCGTGACGTTCAGGGTGGTCCTGTAGGGATATTCGACCGGTGCGCCTCTCGCGGGAGCGGAGGCGCACCGGCTTTGGGGCAGGCCGTCAGTCGTGTGTCGGATCGAAATCCGGCTTCTGCGCGGCGACATAGGCGTCCCACTGGGCCTCGGTGCGGAAGTCGAGGCCTTTGTCCCACGCGGCGCCCATATAGTAGACGAAGGGCTTGCCCGGCTCGACCCGCAGCAGCACCAGATAATTGTCGGCGTCCTCGCGCACTTCGGCGATGGCCTTGGGATCGACCATCAGAGCCACTCCCATCGTGCCCTTCACCGGGTCTTCCGGCCCCCACCAGGAGAGCGTGCCCCGCGCCCGATCGACATGGAGCGCGCCGTTCGCCTCGGATGTGGGATGCTTGCCGATCCCGATGCCGACCAGCATCACGCCCGGCTTGTCGGAGCCGATGGTCGACACCATCCGCGTGAAATTGGTGCCGAGCGGAAGGCTGAAGCGCCGCGTCTCCCAGGCCTTGCGATCCACGTCGACCGGCCAGGGCGCGTAGCGCACCTCGAAACGGGCGACGTCGGGGCCGTTCTGGAGAATCTTGTAGCTGCGATAGTTGCGCGACACCCAGAGCTTGTTGTCCTGCCAGATGCCGAGCCCGCCCGCGCCGCGGAAGGTGTTGACGTTGTAGAAGTCCAATCCTTCGCCATGATAGGCGTGCTGATCGCCGGTGCGGAGCTGCCGGTCCATGAAGGGCCAGCGGACGTTCTTGCCCCATGCGTCGATGCCGGACGAGGAGGGCGGCTCGGCCGACTCCAGTGCCTGACCATAGATGCGATGCGCCGTGCGATCATTTTCCCAGAGGATGTCGTCGTAACGATAATGAGCCAGCATGACGGTGGCGCGCGGCTGGCGATCGGCGCCTAAGGGAGGGGCCAGCGGGACATGGACCGGCGGCATCTTCGCCGGCGGCTCGGTCATCGACCATCCCGCCACCGCCATCGGCAGCGCCGCCATCGCGCCGATCCAGGGCCAGCCCCGCCTTACGATCCTCTTCATGCCAGCCTCTCTCTGCCTCATGCGCTTTGAAGCGAAGGCTAGCAGGGGCATTGTTGTATGACAACTGTAGAGATGTCATACAAAATTGCTGGAATGGCGCGCGGGGAATGGTAATATTCGGGCATGAGCATCACCAAGGCCGCCTCCCTGGCCGACGAACTTGTCCGCCAGCTAGAACGCAGGATCGATTCCGGTGAACTGCCTCCGGGGTCCCGTTTCCCGACGGAGAAGGCGATCACGGATTCCGCGGGCGTAAGCCGCACCGTCGTGCGTGAAGCGTTCGCGCGGCTGGCGGCAAAGGGTCTGCTGGAGTCGCGGCGCGGCTCCGGGGCCTATGTATCCGAAGGCGCGCGGTATCGCGCCTTCCAGGTCACGCCCGACGAGATGCGGGAGGTCGAGGACGTCATCAAGCTGCTCGAGATGCGCATGGCGCTGGAGACGGAGATGGCGGGCCTCGCGGCGCAGCGGCGGACCGATGAGGATATCGCCGGGATGCGCGAATGCCTCGATCGCATGGCGGCGGCGGAGGATATGGACGTGTCGGTAGAGGCCGACGCCGCCTTCCACGCCATGATCGCGAGGGCCACAAAGAACGATTATTATTCGCGCTTCATGGATTTTCTCGGCCTTCGTCTCGTGCCGCGCCGCGCGGTCTATCTGCGCGACCACCCGGAAGTGTCTCACGACGTCTATGCCCGCTCGATCCAGCGCGATCACGAAGCGATCTTCGCGGCGATCGTCGCTGGCGACTCCGCTCAGTCCCGCCGCGCTGCGCGCCGGCACATGCAGAAGAGCCTGGAGCGGCATCGCCGGATGCAGGCCGGGCATGGCGACGCCATCGGCGTCTGATCGTCGCAAAGTTATCATACAACTTCTTGCGCTGACGTCGGAGGACCGATACATCTGACCCTGGAGAGAGGCAGGTCGCGGCATGGCAATGCCGAACGGCCGCCATCGAAAGGGGAGCCGATGCCGGGGATTCGGGACGATGCTGCGCAGCATTCCGCAACGATCGCGGAGACGGGATCCCGCGGACCTTCCTCTGCGGAGTATCGTGCATGACATTGCGTTTCCCCGCCTCGCTGCTTGCGCTGGCTCTTCTTGCGGGTGGCGCACAGGCCGCGCCGACGCTGGACTTGCCGCTGACCGTGGCGGAACGGCTGGCCGACTGGCAGCTCGCGCATCGGGATGACGCGAGCCTCGTCTCGCGCTTCAGCGAAGAGACCCGCCGCGCCAATTCCTGGGAGCAGGCGACCTTCTGGATCGGTATGACGGCGCTCGCCGACCACCTCCCGGCCGACCGCCATATCGCCGAGGCCGTGATGACGATGGGGCGCGGCGAAGGCTGGCAACCGGGCAAGCGGCCCTATCATGCCGACGATCAGGCGATCGGGCAGGCTTATCTCTGGGCGGCGCGTCATGGCGCGGGAGCAGCCGCGACGGCGCCGTTGCGGGCAAAGCTGGACGCTATCCTCGCTAGCCCGCCCAAGGTCGGGTTGGCCTTTTATGCAGCGCCCTCGGGTATCGAGTGCGAGACGCGCTGGTGTTGGGCCGATGCCCTGTTCATGGCGCCGCCGGCCTGGATCGCGCTGTCGCAGGAGACGGGCGATCCTCGTTACCGCCGCTATGCGCTTGCCGAATATCGGCGGACGGTGGAGTTCCTCTACGATCCGGCCGAGCATCTCCTCTATCGCGACAGCCGTTTCTTCGAGCGCCGCGATGCGGCCGGTCGCAAGGAATTCTGGAGCCGCGGCAATGGCTGGGTCTTTGCGAGCCTTGCCCGCACGATCCCGATGCTGCCGACGGGCGACCCGGATCGGGTATGGATGGAGCAGCTCTTCCGCGAGATGGCGGCGCGGCTGGTGAGTCTCCAGAAGCCGGACGGCTATTGGGCGCCGTCGCTTCTCGCGCCGGAAGGCTCGCCGCCGGAGACGAGCGGCACCGGCTTTTTCACTTATGGGCTGGCCTGGGGCGTCAAGGCGGGTCTGCTCGACCGGGCCACCTATGAGCCGGTCGCGCGGCGAGCGTGGGCGGCGCTGGAGAGGGCGATCCAGCCGGACGGGCGGCTCGGCTATGTCCAGCAGGTCAGCGACCGGCCCGAACAGGTCGCCCCCTCCGACACGCAATATTACGGCACGGGCGCCTTCCTGCTCGCCGCCACCGCCATCGCCGATCTCGCGCCTGCGCGGCGCTGACCCGCTTTCGGAAGATCCTGATGTACGCGAAGACCTATTACGCCACGCACCCGGCCATGATGCAGGGGGCCTCGAACGAGGATCTGCGGGACCGGCATCTCGTCGCTGGTCTGTTCCGGGCGGGGGAGATCGTGCTCACTTATTCGCATGGGGAGCGCTTCATCGTCGGCGGGGCGGTGCCGGGCGCTTTGCCGCTGGCGCTTCCCGTGCAGGACGAGCCGGCTTCCGCCGCCGGCCATCCGCTGCTGGAGCGGCGCGAATTGGGGGTGGTGAATATCGGCGACCCCGGCCTGGTGACGGTCGACGGCGAGGCCGTCCCGCTCGATCGCTGCGAAGCGCTCTATGTGCCGATGGGATCGCAGGAGGTGTCGTTCGCCGGAGAGGGCGCGCGTTTCTACCTGCTGAGCGTGCCGGCGCATCGGGCCTGTCCGTTGCGGAAACTTACATTGACGAGTGCCCGGCCGCTGGACCTGGGTTCGCTGGAGGCATCGAACGATCGCACCGTCTATCAGCTCATCCTGCCGGGCTTGTGCGACAGCGCCTCGCTATGCCTCGGGTTGACCATCCTGAAACCGGGCAGCGTGTGGAACACGATGCCGCCGCACGTCCACGCCCGCCGCTCGGAAATCTATCTCTATTTCGATCTGCCGGAGGATGGCCGCGTCTTCCATTACATGGGCGAGCCCGACGCGTTGCGACATATCGTGATGGCGAACGAGGAGGCGGTGATCTCGCCGCCCTGGTCCGTGCATATGGGAGTGGGGACGTCCGCCTATGCCTTCATCTGGGCGATGGCCGGCGAGAACCTCGATTATACGGACATGGCGATCTGCGACATCTGCCAGCTTCAGTGAGTGAGACGTTACTTCGGTCGGTGGCAAGATAAGTTGTCACACAACTAGTTGTCATACACATCTCGTCCTGCTAATCAGGAATGACAGGGTTGTCGCGAGGCGTGCGCTTCGCGGTCGAAAAAGAAAAACGATCCAACGGAGATGAGGATGTCGAAGGGGAATATCCGTCTGCGCACGGCCGTGAGCGTCGCCGCGCTGTTCGTTGCCGCGCCGGCCTGGGCGCAGGCCACGGACGCATCGGGTCCGCAGCAGACCGCCGATGCGCAGGGCGCCGGCAAAGGCGTCGCCGATATCGTCGTGACCGCGACCCGGCGGTCCGAGCGGCTTCAGGACGTTCCCGTCTCCGTCACCGCCGTGACCAAGGATGTGCTCGAACGCCAGAATGTCCGCGACATCAACGACCTGACCAAGATCGTTCCCGGCCTCACCATCACCTACGGTTCGCAGCCGGGCAATTTCAGCATCAACATGCGCGGCATCGGCACGCTGTCGAACGGCATCGCGGTCGAGTCCGACGTGGCCGTGGTGATCGACGATGTGCCGGTCGGCTTCCAGGCCGCCGCCTTCAAGGACCTGATCGACGTCGAGCGGATTGAGGCCCTGAAGGGGCCGCAGAGCACCCTCTTCGGCAAGAGCGCCATCGCGGGCGTGCTCAACATCACCACGCAGGCGCCGACGGATCACTGGACCGGCCACGCCACTGGCCTCGTGACCGGTGATCATGAGTGGCGGCTGGGAGGCACCATCTCCGGCCCGATCACCGATACGCTGAAGGTTCGCCTGACCGCCGCGCGCAACGATTTCGACGGCAATGTGAAGAACATCACCACCGGCGACCGCCTGAACGGCAGCAAGGGCTTCACGCTGACCGGCAAGCTCCAGTGGCAGCCGACCGACCAGATCAGCGTCTCGCTCCAGCCGCGCTTTAACCACACCGACGCGACCTGCTGCGTCAGCCCGATCAACTCGCTGTCGCCGGGCCTCTTCTATCAGGGCATCACCCAGCTACCGGAATCGACCGTGCTCGCCGGCATTCCGGTCAACGATCCGGCCAATGTGAAGGTGCGCAACGACGAGCGCGCGGGCGGCGACTCCCGCACGTATGGCGCGACCGTGCACGCCAGCTACACCTTCGACGACAACCAGATCCTGCCCGGCGCGACGCTGACCTATATCGGCTCGTTCGATCGCTATCGCCTGCATGATTATCAGGACATCGACGGCACCGACGTGCCCTTCCTGCTCTATTTCCCGGTTGCGGCGCCGTCGGGCATCGACGGCGGCGCGCGCATCCACGGCAGCTTCCACGCGCGCTCGGTCACGCAGGAGGCGCGACTCACCTCACCCGGCGGGCAGCGGCTGCGCTACACCTTCGGCCTCTGGTATGCGCGCAATTCGCTGGATCGCTATCTGGATCGCGGGCCGGTGCTTCAGTTCATCAAATATCTCGCGACCAGCCATAATGAGAATTATTCCTTCTATTCGGATCTCGCTTATGATCTGACGCAGAAGATCTCGCTGATCGGTGGCTTCCGCCTCAACCGTCAGCATATCGACTATGGGTTCGACAATTATACCGCGGCCACGCCCTTCCATCTGGCGGGGGCTGATTCCGACAATGCGATCACGGGCAAGGTCGGTGCCGAATATCACTTCACCCGCGACAACATGGTCTACGCGACCTTCTCGACCGGCTATAAGGGGCAGGCCTATGATCTGGTCAGCACCTTCAATGCGGCCGAGGCGGCTGCGGGGCCTGTGAGACCGGAAACCGCCAAGAATTACGAGATCGGCTTCAAGAACAGCCTGTTCGACCATCGCCTGCTGTTCAACACCACGTTCTTCTGGACCGATTACAAGGGCTTCCAGACCTCGGTGCAGTCCTTCCTGCCCGATGGCACCTATCTCACCTTCCTCAATTCGATCGGCAAGCTCAGGACGCGTGGCGTCGAGGTGGACATGATCGCCCGGCCGACCAACCGGCTGAAGTTCAACGCGTCCGGCGCCTATGACGACGCCAAGGTCATCGACTTCCCCTTCGGCCCCTGCTTCGGCGGGCAGACGGCGGCGCAGGGCTGCGTGCCCGATCCGCGCGTGACGGTGAATCCCGGCAAGGTTCAGAACCTCGACGGCAAGCGCCTGAACAACGCACCCAAGTTCAAGTTCAACGTCGGCGGCGAATATGACTTCCCGATCGGCGCATCGCCGCTGGGTGGCTTCGTCACCTTCGACTATCGCTGGCAGAGCAAGATCAACTTCTCGCTCAATCAGGACCCGATCACGGTCGAGAAGGCTTACGGCGTGTTCGACGCCACGATCGGCGCGAGTGCCGGCGACGGGCGCTACAAGCTCACCGTCTTCGTCAACAATCTGTTCGACAAGCATTATGCCGTGGGCCTCGGCAACACGACATCCGGCTTCAGTGCGCCCGGCGTAACGGCGTTCGGCACCAACTGGCAGCCGGCGCGCGATTCCTTCCGCTATGCGGGTGTCCGCTTCGACGTCGGTTTCTGATGACTCCCTCGGGGGCGGGGTTGTTCCAACCCGCCTCTGCCCCTGCCACCCGACGGCCCTGCCGCCGGGTGGCTTTTGGGCTATGATGCCCTCGCAACCAGACTTTGCTCCGCATGGGCATCGATCCGCGTCCGAGCACGGTGCTCGTTGCTTTCTTGATAATTAATCAGACCACAAATAGGCTCGCCCAAAAATATGGGAGCGGGCTAAAATGGCAGCGGACGACGTGCGGCTCACGAAGAGGCCGTTGATCCAATTTCTGGCTCCGGCCGGAGGTGCGGCGCTGGCGTCACGCCCGCTTGCATCGGCCCGATCCATGTCGGCGCAGGTGGGTAAGGCCACGATTGAATCCTGAAGTATCGGGGAGCCCGATCAGCGGATGTCAGGCCCTGACCGAAAAAGGGCGAAGCTTTCCTATCGGCACAAGGAAAATGCAGTGAGTCCAGTAGGCTTGGGTCGCTTGGCCCGGAACCGCATCTATGTCTTCGGCGCGACGCTGGCGATGCTGGCGAGCGTTTCGCCCGCAGCGGCCCAACAGGCGGTGACCGCGCGAACGCCGGCGACGCCGTTGGTGGCGCACGACCCCTATTTCAGTCTCTGGTCATTCGGGGACCAGCTTGCCGCGGACCAGACCCGGCATTGGACAGGGGCCGAGCAGCAACTGAACGGCTGGGTTCGCGTCGATGGCAGGCTGCTGCGTTTCATGGGGGCCGGCAAGGGCGACAGCATGATGCAGCAGTCACGCGCCATCTGGCCGACGCGCACGATCTATGAGTTCGAGGACGGCGGCGTCCATCTCACCGCAACCTTCTTCACGCCGGCGCTGGCCGACGATCTGGATGTCCTCTCCCGGCCCGTCACCTATCTTAGCTGGACCGTCCGTTCGACCGACGGCAAGAGCCACGCCGTTCAGCTTTATGTCGACGCGAGCGCCGAGCTGGCCATCGACAACACGCAGCAGCAGGTCGTTTGGGGCAGCAGCCGCGTGGGCGACATGACGGTGATGCGGCTCGGCACGAAAGAGCAGCCGGTCCTTCAGAAATCGGGCGACAATCTCCGCATCGACTGGGGGTGGGCGGAACTCGCGGTCCCGCAGCAGGCGGGAGCGGCGACCGCGATCGTCGGCGAGAGCGAACGTGATCGCTTCCTCAAGGACGGGAGCTTTGCAACCACCGACGATCTGGCCATGCCTCGTGCGGCGAGGGAGGATGCTCCGCGGCTGGCGATCCGGTTCGATTTCGGCGCCGTCGATGGCAACCCCGAGACGCGTCGCGCCATGCTGGCCTATGACGATCTCGACTCGATCGAATATCTTAAGCGTCGCCTGCCGGCCTATTGGCGCCGCAATGGCATGACCATGGCGGAACTGCTGGCGAAAGCCGAAAAGGAGGAGGCATCGCTCGAACGGCGCGGGGAGGCTTTCGACCGGGAACTCGTCTCCGATCTGGAGCGTGCCGGCGGCCGTTCCTATGCGGAACTCGCGGTGCTGGCTTACCGGCAGACATTGGCGGCTCACAAGCTGGTGGCGGACGTCGACGGAACCCCGCTGCTCTTCTCGAAGGAAAACTTCAGCAATGGCTGCATCGACACGGTCGATGTGACCTATCCGTCGTCTCCTTTCTTCCTCCTGTTCAACCCACGCCTTCTGGAAGCGCAATTGCGTCCGATCATGGAATATGCCGCACTGCCTCGCTGGCGGTTCCCGTTCGCGCCGCATGATCTCGGCACCTATCCGTTGGCCAACGGGCAGGTCTATGGCGGCGGCGAGCGCACGGAAAACGACCAGATGCCGGTCGAGGAGACGGGCAACATGCTGCTCATGATCGGCGCCCTGGCCAAGGCCCAGGGCAATGCCGATTTCGCCGCGAAATTCTGGCCTCAGATCAGCCGATGGGCGGCCTATCTGGCCGAGAAGGGGCTCGACCCGGAGAACCAGCTCAGCACGGACGACTTCGCCGGACATCTGGCGCACAACACCAACCTGTCGATCAAGGCGATCCTTGCGCTCGATAGCTACGCGACTCTCGCGCGCAGGCTCGGGAAGAAGGAAGAGGCCGCGCGCTATCAGGCGCTGGCTCGCGGCATGGCGGCGAAATGGCCGGTCATGGCGAAGGAGGGCGATCACACCCGGCTCGCCTTCGACCAGCCCGGCACCTGGAGCCAGAAATATAATCTCGTCTGGGACAAGGTGCTGGGGCTGGGCCTGTTCCCGAAGACGCTTTTTGATCAGGAGGTCAGCTTCTACCTGCGCAAGCAGCAGCCCTTCGGTCTCTCGCTGGACAGCCGCAAGACATACACGAAGCTCGACTGGATCACCTGGAGCGCCACCCTCTCCGATCGCAAGGAGGACTTCGAGGCGCTGCTGGACCCGGTGCATCGCTACATGACGGAATCGCCGTCACGGGTTCCGCTGAGCGACTGGTATGAGGCGACGGACGGCAAGCAGGTCGGTTTCCAGGCCAGATCGGTGGTCGGCGGCGTCTATATGAAGATGCTGGCCGATCCGCAGCTATGGAAGAAATGGGCCAACCGAGCAGGGCAGTAACTCTTTCGATGGAAAACGGGAAAGGCACTTCGGCGCGTAAACCTCTCCTCGAACACATGTGAACAGGCACATCCAGCCACTCTCTTGCCGGGCATTTCGTCGCGACGAAGATGCGTCGAAGAGCCTCACGCAACGGGAGTGGCGGGAGTTCGATCCCAGCGATGCCTTCGGGCGCGGCTCATTTCATCGCGTTTTTCGAAACAAATCGCGCGTGGTGCTGTTTGATGAGCATGGATCTGTGAACAGGACAGGTCCATATAAAACAGGGGAGAGGGCAATGGTCAGGAAATCCACGCGCCTTCCTGCGCGCCATTTTGACATGAAGGATCTGGCCGCAGTCACGGCGGTATCGATTGGACTGTGGATCATCATCATCCGGACAATCCTTTCGCTACACTGAGCGACGGCCGCCGGGCGTGAAGACAGGGCAGGCTGCGATCGTCTAGAGATCGTAGCTTGTCCTGTTCGCCTCGATCTCCGCGAGATGCTCGCGCGCCCATTGGCCGAGGTGCAGGACGGGTTCGGCGAGGGACATCCCCAGAGGCGTCAGCGCATATTCGACTTGCGGCGGCACCGTGGGGTGGACGGTGCGCATCACCATGCCGTCGCGTTCGAGCGCCTTCAGCGTGCGGGTCAGCATCTGCTGGGAGATGCCTCCGACGGCGCGCTTGATCTCGTTGAAGCGCCGGGAATGCTCGCGCAGCGTCATCACGACGAGCACGGTCCACTTGTCGCCGACGCGCGCGAGGATGCCGCTGATCTTCCGGCAATCGCTATGCTCGACGAGAGGGGTAGGCATATCCATGTGACCTGGTTCCGAAAATATGCGTTCTTGGCGGCCTTGCCATAGTCTCATAGCTGGTCCTGGTCACAAATCCAGACCGGAGCCGACCATGCAGTTGCTTCACATTGATTCCAGTATCCAGGGCGATCTTTCCGCCAGCCGCGCGATCACGGCCAGCGTCGTCGATCATATTCGCGCGGGCCAGCCCGGGCTCGCGGTCGTGCGCCGCGATCTGGTGGCCGAGCCGCTGCCGCACCTCACGCTCGATGCGATGGGCGGAGGGGATGTGCTGGAGGAGTTCCTCGCCTCGCAGATCGTCGTGATCGGGGCGGGCATGTACAACTTCACCATCCCGAGCCAACTGAAGGCCTGGATCGACCGCATCCTGGTGGCGGGCAAGACCTTCCGCTACGGCGCCGAGGGACCGGAAGGCCTCGTGGGCGACAAGCGTGTCATCGTCGTCCTCGCGCGCGGCGGGACTTATGGCGAAGGCGCGCCGGCGGCGGCGCTCGAACATGCCGAAACCTATCTGAAGGGCGTTCTCGCCTTTATCGGGATCAAGGCGCCGGAGTTCGTCGTCGCGGAAGGCCTGGCGTTCGGCGATGAGGCGCGCCATGCGGCGATTTCGGGTGCGACCGACCGGGCGCGGCTTGCCGCATCGGATATTTTGCAGGCGGCCTGAAGGGGCGGGGCGCCGGGGCGGAGTGTCCCGGCGCCTTTGATCGGGATCGCCGTCAGCTGTCGAAGTGGAAGGCAGTGAAAAGGATGGCGATGGCCGCTCCGAAGGCCATGAGCATCGTGCCTGAAAGCCTCAATCCATAAGTGAGGGAATCCTCCTCCGAGGAATCCGCAAGCGGCGGGCGTTGCAATATCCGGCGTGCCAGATCCTGACGAAACGTCATGACGAACCCGGCTGCCACCAGCAGTACCGCGAGACCGTCGATCCAGATGAACAGATAGGCCACGATGATCTTCCTTCCGAGCCCCCACTCGATAGGCGGATGATCGTAGCGCCCCCGAATGACCGGAAGAGTATGGCGCTGCCCGCAGGCCGAGGCGAGCCATATGTTGGTGTCGATGCCGCTCTTCCCGCAGGGCTTCACCGGACTGCTTCCGTTTCGGTGTCTGATGCGGCTATGACAGCTCCGTTCGGGGGGACGGGGCAGGAGTAGTTTATGGGTGGCATGGTGCGGCTCGGATGGGCGTTTGGTGTGGCTTCGGCGGTGATGCTGGCCACGATGGGGCAGGCGGCGGAGCCCGCCGATCCGCATCTGGATCTCGAGCAGGTCGATGGCGCCCATGCCATCGCGACGGTGAAGGCCTGGAACGCCCGCACGCTCGCCGAGCTGGAGAAGCAGCCGCATTTCGCCGAATATCGTTCGCGCGCTCTTGCCCTGCTGTCCGATCGCCAGAGGATCGCGACGCCCGATCAGGTGCTCGGCGATACGGTCCTCAACTTCTGGCAGGATGACGAGCATCCGCGCGGGCTGTGGCGCGCCTCGCCGCTTGCGGACTTCACCAGCGGGAAGCCTCGCTGGCGGACGCTCATCGACGTGGCCGCGCTCGGCAAGGCCGAGGGTCATAAATGGGTGTTCAAGGGCGCGACCTGCCTCTCGCCGGCCTATGTGCGCTGCATGGTCGCGCTGTCCGATGGGGGCGGGGACAGCGTCGTCGAGCGCGAGTTCGACATGACGCAGGGCGCCTTCATTCCCGGCGGGTTCACCTTGCCCGACGCCAAGATGAGCGTGTCGTGGGCCGGCCCCGATGCGCTCTATGTCGCCACCGACTTCGGTCCCGGCAGCATGACGGATTCCGGCTATGCCCGGATCGTCAAGCTGTGGAAGCGCGGCACGCCGCTCTCCGCGGCGACAATGCTCAGCGAAGGGGTGACGTCGGACGTGTCGGTCAGCACGGCCGTGATGGTCGATGGGAACCGCACCTGGCCGATCCTGGTGCGCGGCGTCGATTTCTACCACCGCAAGGTCAGCCATATCGCACCCGATGGCCGACTGGTGCCGACCCCGCTGCCGGACGATGCGGAAATCGCCGACGTCATCGACGGCCGCGTCGTGGCGACGCTGAAGAGCGCGTGGCAGGGGCATCCGGCGGGCGCCGTGGTGGCCTATTCGATCCCCGACCTGCTGGCGGGCAGGACGCCGGCGGTCGAAAGCGTGTTCGTGCCGAACGCCCATCAGGCCGTCGAGACGGTTGCCGCTAGCAAATCCATCCTCTGGGTCAAGCTGCTCGATGACGTCTCCGGACGGCTGCTGGCGCTGAAGCGCGGCGAGGATGGCCGCTGGGCGGGGCAGGCGACGGCGCTGCCGGACAAGTCCACCATCCATCTCGATACGACCGCCTCGACCGCCGACAGGGCCTTCGCCACCGTGGAGGGAATGCTCACGCCGCCGACGTTGTTCAGCGTCGCCGCCGATCAGGCCCCTGTCGCGGTGCAGTCGCTGCCGGCCCGCTTCGATGCATCGAACATGGCGGTCGAGCAGCATTTCGCGACGTCGAAGGACGGCACGAAGGTCCCCTACTTCCTCGTCCGCCGGAAGGATGCGAAGGGGCCGGTGCCGGCCTATATCCACGCTTATGGCGGCTTCGAGCTGGCCCAGACGCCCAGCTATCTCGTCAACGAGCCGTACCGTTCGGGCCCGGCGGCGCTTTATTGGGTGGAGGAGGGCAATGCCTATGTCCTCGCCAATATCCGGGGCGGCGGCGAATATGGGCCGGGCTGGCACAACGCGGCGCTGCGCGAGAAGCGGCAGAACGCCTATGACGATCTCTACGCCGTCGCCGAGGATCTGGTGAAGGACGGGGTGACGCAGAAGGGGCGCATCGCGGTTTCGGGGCGCTCCAATGGCGGGCTGATGGCGTCGGTGGCGATCACCCAGCGGCCGGACCTGTTCGGCGCGGCGGTGATCGGATCGCCGCTCACCGACATGAAGCGCTTCTCGCATCTGCTCGCGGGTGCGTCATGGATGGGCGAATATGGCAATCCGGACGTTCCCGCCGACTGGGCGTTCATCCGGAAATATTCGCCCTATCAGAACCTCAAGCCGGGCGTGAAATATCCCACGCCCTTCATCTACACCTCGACCCGCGACGATCGCGTCCATCCCGGCCATGCCCGCAAGCTGGCGGCGCGGCTGGAGCATTTCCACGATCCCTTCTTCTACTTCGAGGCCATCGAGGGCGGCCATGCCGCAGGCGTCGAACCCCAGGAGGATGCGCTGCGCGCCGCGCTGGTCACGGTCTATCTCAATCTGGAATTGCCCCGTTCCACGGCGCGGTAAGGGCCGGTCAGCCCTGGGATTGGCCGGGATCGTCGCTCTGTCGCCGGAAGGTCAGAGCGACGATCTCGGGATTGTCTTCCCATCGTTCGCCAGCGGTGCCGTGGGTTTTCCGCCAGGACGAGTGGACCGCACCGATGGGCGAAAGATCGGGAAGCCCGGGTTCGCCCGGCCATAGCCAGAACGGGCCGCAGGAAAATGGAAAGGCGAGAGGCCCCTCCCGGACGGCTTCCGCCCTCGCGATATCGTGCAGACGGCGGATCTGCACGTCCTCGACGATCAATAGCGATCGGCAGGCCCATCGCGGCATATGGCTGGCCGGCGTCCATGTCGCGCGCCAGTAGAACTTGTCGGTCTGGACGTCATGGCTCTGCGCATCCCGGAAGCGCAGTTGTCCGTCCCTGAACAGAACATAGGCGGCTGCTGACGGGCGCGCCCAGTCTCCTTTGGTGCCGGTGGCCGGGGCGAAGCTCTCCCGCACCCACAGGCGGTCGCCCGGTCGGCAATCGGCCAAGGGCGAAGAGGCCAGCCGGCATGTCCGCGTCTTGCGGCCGGCGAGCAGCGCCCGGATCATCGGTGGGGAGAAGGTGATCGGCCGATCGGTCATGGGCCATGCGCGTATCGGCAGGGTGGCTTCCCCGGCAAGAGCTTCCTATTCGGGGCGGGCGTTTCTACTCGCCAGCAGCGCGGTCATGCTGGAGACGAGCTGACCGATCCGTCCGGTCGTTTCCCAGGCATAGAGCGAGACGGCCATCGACTGTTCCATGCCCAATCCGCCGCAGATGCGCACATTTCGCCCCAAGGTCGACAGGCAAGGCAGAAGCGATATGCCCATGCCGGCCTCGACGGCCACGAGCACGCTCGACAGGCTGCTGCCCGTGAACCCGATATACCAGCGCCGCTGCTCCCGCTCGATGCGCGCGAACATCTCGTCGCGGTAGAGCCCGCCGGGAGGAAACGCCACGAGCGGCACCGGGTCCGCCCAGTCGCGCGCAGCGGACGCGCTTTCGAACCATGCCATCGGCTCCGCAAAGGACGCGCGGCAATCGGTGCTGGCCTTGTGCTCCTTGACGACGATCACGTCGAACTCGCCATTGCGATAGCGCCGCGCGAGTTCCCGGCTGAGCCCTGTCGTCACGTCCAGCCGGACTTCCCGATGCCATTCGGAGAAGCCCGCGAACACGCCGGCCATCTCCGGGGTCAGGATATCCTCCGCGACGCCGATGCGCACCGCCTGGGTGCCGGCGGGATCGGCGAGCAGATTGGCGGCCTCGGCCTGAAGCGCGAGGATGCGCCTCGCATGGCCGAGCAACCGTTCGCCGGCGGGCGTCGGGCCGACAGGCCTCGCGCTGCGGTCGATCAGCCCATGACCGACCGCATCCTCAAGCCGCGCCAGTTGTTGGCTAATCGTTGATTGCGTCATGTTCAGCTCCGCCGCCGCGCCGGTGAAGCTGCCATGTCCGGCAATGGCGACGAAGGCCCGAAGAAGGCGAGGGTCCAGCAGGGCATCATTCATGGGATGCATGTTCCCTATCATAACATCTAATTTGCGCATAACCCTGCGACGCCGATACACTCGCGCCGATCAGAAAAGGATGGCGCGTGTGAAGATTGCTCGAATTGCATTGGCGGCGGCCGTCTCGTTCCTGCCCTTTCAGGCGATGGCGCGGGACCGGGCGGATGTCCTGATCCGCCACGCGACCGTGATCGACGTGGAGCACGCCCGCACCATTCCCGATCAGGCGGTCGCGACGAGGGGCGATCGCATCGTGGCGGTCGGGCGGGACGCGGACGTCACCAAGGCGTGGAGCGCCGCCCGGCAGGTCGAGGGCAAGGGACGCTTCCTGATCCCCGGCCTGTGGGACATGCACGTCCATTTCGGCGGCGGCCCGGCGCTCATCGATGAGAACAAGGCGCTGCTGCCCCTCTACGTCGCCTATGGCATCACCACCATTCGCGACTGCTCCGGCGATCTTCCCTATGATGTGCTGAACTGGCGCGGCGAGATCGCCAGCGGCAAGCTGTTCGGCCCGACCCTGCTCAGCTCCGGCCCCAAGATCGAGGGGATCAAGCCGGTCTGGAAGGGCACGCTGGAAACCGGCTCGGAGGCGGATGTCGATGCGGCAGTCGCGAAGCTGGTCGCGCTCAAGGTCGATTTCGTCAAGATCACCGACAGCACGCTGAAGCCGGACCTGTTCCTCTATGCGGTGCGCAAATCGCGAGAGGCGGGGCTGCGCGCATCCGGCCACATCCCGATGGCGGATACCGTGGGGCAGGCGGTCGATGCCGGGATCAGCTCGATCGAGCATCTGGGCTATGCGTACAAGGCGGGCGTGAAGGACGAAGCGCGGATCGCCGCGGATTTCGGCGCCGGCCGCCTCACCCGTGCCGAAGCGCAGGCTCAGCTTGACGCCGGGTTCGATCCCGAAACCGCGATAGCCTCCTATCGCAATCTGCGCGAGCACAACGTGTTCGTGACGCCGACGCTCAATATCGAGCGGACGCTCGCTTATCTCGACAGCGACGATCACACGCATGACCCCTTCCTGGCCTATATCGGACCGGGACTGCGCAAGACCTACCAGTGGCGGATCGACCGGGCCGCCAAGGCGACGCCGGAACAGATCGCGGCGCGGCACCGCGAATATGAGCAGACCGCCGCCGTTCTGCCGATGCTGGAAAAGGCGGGCGTGACGATCATGGCCGGCACCGATGCGGGCTTCCTGAACTCGTTCGACTATCCTGCTCTCGGTCTCCATCAGGAGCTGGCGCTCTATGTGAAGACCGGCCTGACCCCGGCCGAAGCGCTCGCCGCCGCGACGCGTGCGGGGCCGGCATGGTTCGGCAAGCTGGATCGCTACGGCTCGGTCGAGACCGGCAAGCAGGCCGATCTCGTACTGCTGGACCGCAATCCGCTGGAGGACATCAGCGCGACGCAGTCGGTCAACACGGTGATCCTGCGCGGTGCGGTCGAGGATCGGGCGACGCTGGACCGGCTGCTGGCGGATGCGCGGGAGAAGGTCGCGAAGTGGAATGCGGAAGCGGCGAAGTGAGCCAACCCGACGACCAGACCTTCCTCCGCGCCGCGATCCATCTGGCGCGCGAGAATGCCGAGCGCGGCGGGCGGCCGTTCGGCGCGGTGGTGGTGAAGGGCGGCGCGATCGTGGCGACCGGCGTCAACGAGATCCTCGCCATCGGCGATCCCACCGCCCATGCCGAAATGGGCGCGATCCGTGCGGCGAGCCGGAAGCTCGGTTCGCCCGATCTGTCCGGCTGCCGCATCTATGCCAGCGGCCATCCTTGCCCGATGTGCATGGCGGCGATGCGGATGGCGGGCATCGAGGCGGTCGCCTATGCCTATTCCAACGAGGCGGCGGCGCCGTTCGGCCTCTCGACCGCCGCGATCTATGCCGAGCTGGCCCGGCCGTTCGCCGAACAGTCGATGGACATCCGTCATGTGCGGGTGGACGGTGCTGCCGAGCCCGACCTCTATGCCGATTGGCAGCGTCGACAGCAGCAGGCCTGAACTGATGGGGCAGGATGATCGCGCGGCGCCCCGATCGGTGGCGCTGCTGGGGCTGGTGGTGCTGGTCGGCCTCAATCTCCGCCCCTTCCTGACCGCGACGGGGCCGCTCGCCGCCGGCATTCGGGCGGGCACTGGCATGACCTTGCAGGGGATGGCGCTGCTGACCCTTGTGCCCATGGGCCTGATGGGCGTGCTCGCCTTTGCCGGCCCATGGGTTCAGGCGACGTTCGGCGCGCGACGGGCCATGATCCTTGCGCTCGCGACGATGGCAGCGGCGTCGTTCGCGCGGTTCTTCGCGGGCAGTGCGGAGCAGCTCGTCATGACGGCGGCGGGGCTGGGGATCGGGGTTGCGATCGTGCAGGCGGTGTTCCCCACCATTCTGAAGCGTCATTTCCCGGGGCATCTCACGGTGGTGATGGGCCTCTATTCCGCGATGCTGATGGGTGGCGGCGCGCTTGGCGCACGGCTGTCTCCGCTCGTCGCGGAGGCGGCCGGGGGCTGGCATGTCGGACTGGGCTGGCTGGCGGGACCGGCCGCGGCGACGGTGGTCGCGGCGGCGTTGATCCTGCCCCGTGGCGAAGGGCGGGCGCCAGTGGCTTCAATACGCTCCGCCACCCTACTCGGGCGTCCGCGCACCTGGCTGCTGATGGCGTGCTTCGGGCTGGTCAACGGCGGCTACTCGTCGATCATCGCCTGGCTCGCGCCTTTCTATCAGGAGCGCGGCTGGAGCGCGTCCGCGAGTGGAGGCCTGCTGGCCGCGATGGCGTTGAGCCAGGGGATTGCCGCCTTGCTGTTCCCCATGCTCGCGCGACGTGGCCGCGATCGGAGAGGGTGGCTCTGGCTGACGCTCGCCCTGCAGGCGACCGGGTTCGCCGGGCTGGCGGCGGCCCCTGATCTCGCCCCGGCCTTGTGGGCCGCGAGCGTGGGGGCGGGGCTTGGCGCGAGCTTCGCGCTGACGATGGTGGTGGCGCTGGATCATCTCGACGATCCGGCGGCGGCCGGCGCGCTGGCCGCTCAGATGCAGGGCGGAGGGTTCCTGCTCGCCGCGCTCGCGCCATGGGTCGTCGCGCTGCTCCACGATCGGACGGGGAGCTTCGCCGCCGGTTGGGTGCTGCACATCATCAGCATTGCCGTCGTCGCGGGTCTCACGGCACGACTGGCGCCATGCTCATATGCCAGCGCGCTGGCGTCCGGCCCCGAAGCAAGACAAATGCCCTGTCGGGCTCGGCTTTGAGGCGGCGCCGTTAAAATTATAATCGAACAGCCGCAGGCTATGCGCCACAGGACTCGCGCACGATCAGATCGGTGGCCAGCCGTTCGGGCTCATGGTCGATATGGTCCGACAGGATGCGGGAGACGAGCATCCGGCCCGCGCTCGCCGTGTCCTGGCGTATCGTGGTCAGGGCGGGGGTCGAGAGGCGGCTGAGCAGCATATCGTCATAACCCACGACCGAGACGTCGCGCGGAACCGAAAGGCCGGCCCGGCGCAGGGCGTTGATGGCACCAAGCGCGATCAGGTCGCTCGACGCGACGATCCCGTCGAAATGCACTCGCCGCCTCAGCAGGCGGCCGACAGCGGCTTCCGCCGATTCCAGCTCGAAGTCGACCGGCACGATCAGCCGGGGATCGGCGTCCAGCCCGCTTTCCCTGAGCGCCTCGGTATAGCCTTCGCGGCGCTGCACGGCTTCCAGATCCGATCCGCCGATGAACAGGATCGCCTTGCGCCCCAGCCGCGCCAGATGGAGCGTCGCCCGCCGCCCGCCCAGCTCGTTGTCGGAGCCGATCGAGCAATAGCGCTGTCCCCGCATCTGCGCGCCCCAGACGACGAAGCGCGCGTTCGTCTCGGCCAGCCGGTTGAGGGCCTCGTGCAACACGCTCTGGCCGAGGAAGATGACGCCGCTCGCCCGGCTGGTCGTGGTGGCGTGGAGCAGGTCTTCATAGCTTGTCGGCGAGATATGGCTGACCGTGAAATCGCAGCCGCGCGCACGCGCCGCCTCGCCGATGCTGGCGAGCAGCTCCAGGAAGAAGGGATGCGACAGCGGCAGGGGGCCGCTGCGCACATGCGGCGTCACGATCGCGATCGAGCCCTCGGCCCCGATCGGGCTCGCCGGCATGGTCATGCGGAAGGGATAGTTATGCTCGCGCGCCAGCGCCCAGATGCGCTGCTTGGTGCGCGCGCTGATGAGAGGCTGGTCATTGAGCGCGCGCGAAACGGTGGATACCGAAACGCCTGCGAGCTTGGCCAGATCTTCGAGCGTCGTATTGCTGTTGCTACCGTTACCCATTGCGCTCAGGTTGGCTGTGGCCCGCGGGCCAAGTTAAGACATCGGAACTCCGCCATTGCAAGCGAGCGGACCGGGGGAGGGGGAATGCTGGCGATCGACGACGGCACACGGCCGCCGCTGAGCCGGGCGCGCATCTGGAACATGTGCTGCGGCCTGTTCGGCGTGCAGGTCGTCTGGGGTCTCCAGAACGTCAACACCAGCCGCATCTTCCAGACTCTGGGCGCCAGCGTCGACGGGCTCGCCATCCTGTGGATCGCGGCGCCCGTGACGGGGCTCGTCGTGCAGCCGCTGATCGGCCATCTGAGCGATCGCACCTGGGGGCCGCTGGGGCGGCGGAGGCCCTATCTGCTGGGCGGCGCGCTGCTCACCGCGCTGGCGCTGCTCGCCATGCCCAACGCCTCGACGATCTGGATGGCGAGCCTGATGCTGTGGCTGCTCACCGGATCGATCAACGTCGCGGCCGAGCCGTTCCGCGCGCTCGTCGCCGACAGCCTGCCGGAGGCGCAGCAGACCACCGGTTTCGCCATCCAGACCTTCTTCATCGGGCTGGGCGCCGTGCTGGCTTCGGCGCTGCCCTGGATGCTGGCGCATTGGGGCGTGTCCGGCGTGGGGCCGAGGCATGTGCTGCCGCCGACGGTGCGGATCGCCTTCTATGTCGGCGCGGCTTTCCTGCTGGTGGCGGTGACGTGGAGCATCTTCACGACCTCCGAACGGCCGCCCGAGGCGATCGAGGCAGAGAAGCATCGCGCGGACGTGCCCGCCGCGCCGACCCGCGAAGGCGAGACCAAGCTGATCCGCAGCGGTTTGATGTGGATCGTGGCCGGCGTGGCGGTGGGCGGTTTCGCGTTCGCGGAGGCATTGCGGCGCGGCATCTACATCGTCGCAGCGCTGGCGGTGATGTTCGGCATGGCGCAGTTGATGGCCGTGCTCATCCGGAGACGGGGCGGAGCTTCCGTCAGCGTGCTCGAGATCGTCGAGGACATCCTCCACATGCCGCTCGTGCTGAAGCGGCTGGCGGTGGTGCAGTTCTTCACCTGGTTCGGGCTGTTCGCGATGTGGGTCTATACGGTGCCCGCCATTGCTGCGCAGCATTATGGCAGCGCCGACCCCGGTTCCGTGGCTTATAACCAATGTGCCGATTGGGTGGGCGTGCTGTTCGCCGGCTATAATGGCGTGGCGGCGGTCGTGGCCCTGGCGCTGCCGCCGCTCGCGGCGCGGATGGGGCGGCGCGCCGTCCATGCGGTCGCCTTGCTGCTCGGCGCGCTGGGGCTGCTCGGCTTCGTGCTGATCGACGATCCGATATGGCTCTGGCTGCCCACGATCGGCATCGGTTGTGCCTGGGCATCGATCCTTTCGACCGCCTATGCGATGCTGTCGAGCGCGCTGCCGCCGCGCAAGGTCGGCGTCTATATGGGCATCCACAATATCTTCCTGGTGCTGCCGCAGCTCGTCGCGGCGACCTTGCTGGATGCGATGGTGGCCCGGCTCTTCTGGGGGCATGCCATCTACGCGCTGGCGCTCGCCGCCGGCTCGCTGGCGCTGGCCGCCGCCTTCACGCTGACGGTGCCCGATCGGACATCTCGGCGCTGCCCCCCGGACGGTTTCCCGCATCATCACTGATGGTTGCCTGCGCACGGCCGTTTCTCGTTATGCAAAAATTTGCATTCATCTGCGCTTTGATCGCGAATCCGTCAACATAATATCGATCGAATGAGAGCCGGTATATGTGCTTCTCATATTGGATTATAATATAATATTCTGATATAGAACGATATTATTACAATGTGACACCCTCTTGCAATCTCCCGCAAAATTGCGCAAAAATGTGCAACGAAACGAGGGGTGGCGAACGGCCCGTCAGTGGTCGTCGCCTCGGGAGGGATGTGGTGAAGGGGGCTGCGGCGCATATAGGCGCCGCGCACTTTTCGGATGCCCGGCTCTCCACCGCCGCCTGTTTGGCGCGGCCCGATCACGCGTATCGGCTTCATAACATCGGCCTCGCGGGACGAGGCGAACTGAGGGGAGAGATAATGGGGGATCGTCATCCGAGCCGCAGCATAGCCTTGCGCGGTGGCGCGTCGCTGGCGGTGCTCGCCGCGCTGGGCTTCGCGGTGGCCGCACGGGCGCAGGAGGCGCCGGCGGCCGGCACGAACTCTTCCGCACCGATCCGGCTCGCGTCGGCAAGCGGCGCGCCGTTGCAGGCGACGCAGGCCGTGGCCCCCGATGCCGGCGACGACAAGACCGGCGGCGATGCGACGAAGGAGATCGTCGTCATCGGCGTGCGCGGCGCGCTCAATACCGCGCTCGGCATCAAGAAGAATGCCGATACCTTCGTGGACTCGATCACCGCGACCGACATCGGCGCCTTCCCGGACAAGTCGGTGTCCGAGGCGCTCCAGCGCGTGCCGGGCATCACCGTCAACCGCCTCCAGTCGAACGACGACAGCACCCACCCGTCGGGCGAGCCGACCGGCGTGCTCATTCGCGGGCTCACGCAGGTCCGCACCGAGTTCAACGGGCGCGACAGCTTCTCCGCCGACGCCTCGCGCGGGCTCAACTTCAACGACGTCTCGCCCGAGCTGATGGCCGGCGTCGACGCTTACAAGAACCAGACCGCAGAGATGATCGAGGGCGGCATCGCCGGCACGGTCAACCTGCGCACGCGACTGCCGTTCGACACAGACGGACAGGTGATCTCGGTCAATGGCAAGGCCGATTATGGCGACCGTTCGAAGAAGTGGACGGGCGAGGCGTCGGGCATCTATTCCAACGTCTTCCATACGCCGATCGGCAAGTTCGGCATCCTCGGCGACTATGCCTATTCGCATGTGGTCACGCGCACGGAGAGCGTGATCATGGATCGTATCGACACCTATTGCTCCGCCGGGGACATCGATGCGGACGGTCATGCGATCGTCAACAACGGCACGGTGCCCTGCACCGCCAATCCGTTCGGCGGCAGCGGCTGGGCCTATGTGCCGGACGGCATCCGCTATTCCCAGGTCGATTACGACCGTACGCGACGCGGGCTCTCGGTCGCCGGGCAATATGAGAACAACGCCGGCAATCTGCGCGCGACGGTGCAGTACACGAACTCCAAATATCACAACGCCTGGCTGGAGCGCGCCAGCCACGTCATCTTCGACGGTAACGCCTACGGCACCTCGTCCTTCAACCCGCGCACGGCGAGCATCCTGCAACCGGCGCCGGGCACCGCGCCCTTCACCTTCGATTCCAACGGCAACATCGTCTCGGGCACCCTGACGCACCCGACCGGCGACTGGCGCGGCGGCAGCACCGCCGACTATATCGACGACGGTTCGGCCGTGCCGGGCCTGCCCTTCGTCAACTATTGCGGCGCGGGCTCATCCTGCGCGACGCAGCAGGAGGGGCTGTATTTCCAGAACGAGGCGCGCAACTTCAACCACCGCGAGGGCACGCGTGACCTGTCCGGCAACATCAAGTGGGATGCGACCGATCGCCTGCACTTCAATTTCGACGTGCAGCATATCGATGCCTCGGTGCACAATAACGACATCCTCGTCGCCGTCGGCTCGATGGCGAACATGCAATATGCCGTGAACAAGGATGGCACGCCCGAGGTGACGCTGCTGCCGGGCTCCAACGTCAACTATGCGGACGGCGGCCTCGCCAACCCGCACAATTACTGGATGCCCTTCATCCAGGGGCACCGCGAGGACGACAATGCCAAGGAGCTCGCGCTGCGTTTCGACACGCAATATGATTTCGACAATGCCGGCGGCTGGCTGGACTCGCTGAAGGTCGGCGTGCGCTATGCGGACCGCAAGCAGACGGTGCGCTATTCCACCTTCAACTGGACGTCGATCGCCGCCCCGTGGAACTGCAACGGGCCGGGCTTCAACATCGACAACACCTCGCCCGCGCCCTATCCGGCGGCCTGCGGCCATAGCGGCGACTTCCAAGGCTATGGCGCGAACATCTGGGAGTCTACCAGCCTCGGCAACGGCTTCTTCGGCAACGGCACCTATCCCAACGGCGATCTCGTCTATCTGAACCGCGCGACGCTCAGGGACTATGACGCGCTTGTCGGCGCGCTGAGCGGCGCCAACACCAATTCGCCGATCTCGCCCGGCTATGTGCCGATCTGCGATCGCGCCAATGCGACGGTGGGCTGCTACACGCCGTCCGAGATCATGCACATCCGCGAGCAGACGCTGGCGGGCTATGCGATGCTGAAGTTCGGCGGCAATTCGACGACGATCTTCGACGGCATCACGGTGCAGGGCAATGTCGGCGTCCGCGCCGTCAGGACCTGGGACAAGAGTGACGGTAGCGTCAGCTTCCCCGACGTCACCACGCTGACGCTCGCACCCTGCGACGCGCCGCTGAGCGGCACCAGCATCGTCAACCCATCCTGCTACCTGACCGATAGCATCCGCGCCTTCGCCAATGGCGGCGGTTCGCCGAATAATTTCAAGGCGAACCACATGAACTGGCTGCCGAGCTTCAACGTGCGTTTCGGGCTCGACAACAAGAATTACGTCCGCTTCGCCTATTCGCGCGCGATGTCGAGGCCGGATATCGGCCTGTTGCGCAACTATGTGATGATCAACCAGCCGCTGATCGATCCGACGGCGACCTCGCCCTATATCGTCTACACCGATCCCAATGCGCCGCACACGGCGGCCAATGTGAAGGGCTACAACTTCGTCTTCCAGGCGGAATCCGGTTATGGCGGGCTGAAGCCGATCACCGCCGACCAGATCGACATCTCGTTCGAGCGCTACATGGCGCACGGCTCGGCCTTCACGATCGACGGCTTCTTCAAGAAGCTCAACGGCAGCATCGCCTATGGCGAGTTCGCTCGGGACTTCACCAACAACGGCTCGACCCAGACGGTCATCATGCGCGGCCCCCGCAACGAGAAGGGCGGCGGGAAGCTGATGGGCTTCGAGGCCAACTACCAGACCTTCTTCGATTTCCTGCCCGGCCTGCTCTCCGGCCTCGGCATGCAGGCGAACTACACCTATGTGCACCAGTCCGGCATCCACAACTCGAACCTGGTGACGGAAGGCGCGCTGACCGATGGCGGCACCGGCGCTTTCGGTGCGGGCGTGACGGTCAATGGGCCGACCTCGACGATCGACTCCCATCGCCTGGCCGGCATCTCGACCCATTCGTTTAACGTCGTCGGCCTGTACGAGAAGGGGCCGATCGGCTTCCGTCTCGCCTACAACTGGCGCTCGCGGTATCTCACCGACAATCTCGATTGCTGCATCGGCCTTCCGGTGTTTCAGAAGGCGGCGGGCTTCCTCGATGGATCGCTGCGCTTCTCGCCCTGGAAGTTCCTGGAGCTGTCGGTCGAGGGCACCAACCTGCTCGGTACGACGACCGTCTATCAGCAGGAGATCTTCGGCGACTCCCCTGCGACGCCGGGCGCCAAGCCGGTGTATCGGGATGCCAACTGGAGCCGCGTCGACCGGCGCGTCCAGTTCGGCGCCCGCGTGAAGTTCTGATGGCAGGGAGCCGTCTGGCCTCGGCTGCGACGGCGCCATCCACCTCGAGCGGAGACAGGCGGATGCAGGCAGGGCAGCCCCTCCGGGTGGTCATCGTCGGCGGCGGGACGGCGGGCTGGATGACGGCGGCCGGCCTCTCCCGCCTGCTCGATCCGCGCGACTATGCCATCACGCTCGTCGAGTCCGACGAGATCGGTACGGTCGGCGTCGGCGAGGCGACGCTGCCGCATATCAAGACCTTCAACGACATGCTCGGCTTCGACGAGGCCGAGTTCATGCGCGAGACGCAGGCGACGATCAAACTCGGCGTCGAGTTCATCGGCTGGACGCGCGACGGGGATCGCTACATCCATCCCTTCGGCACGTTCGGCGAGCGCTGGGCGGGCGTCGATTTCCAGCATCACTGGGCACGGGCGAAGCTGGCGGGACGCAAGGTCGCTCCGCTACAGGCCTATAGCTACGCGGTGGCCCTGGCGCGCGCCGATGCATTCGAGCGTCCTTCCGAAGACACGGCGTCGATCCGCTCGACCTACGCCTATGCCTATCATTTCGATGCCTCGCTCTATGCGGACTATATCCGGCGCTGGTCGATGCGGCGCGGGGTGCGGCGGGTTGAGGGGCTGGTGCTCGACGTCGAGCAGGATGGCGGCACCGGCCATGTCCGCGCGCTGAGGCTCAAGTCGGGCGCGGTGATCGAGGGCGATCTGTTCGTCGATTGCAGCGGTTTCCGCTCGCTGCTCGTGGGGCAGGCGATGGGAGTCGGCTGGCAGGACTGGAGCGGATGGCTCCCCTGCGACCGCGCGTTCGCGGTGCCGTGCGACCGGGTGGGACGGCTCACTCCCTATACGCGTGCCACGGCGCGGGATGCGGGGTGGATGTGGCGCATCCCGCTCCAGCATCGGGTGGGCAACGGTTATGTCTTCTCCAGCCGCTTCTGCGACGAGAGCCGCGCGCGGGAGACGCTGCTCGGCCATCTGGAGGGTTCGCCGCTCGCGGAGCCCCGGCTGCTGCGCTTTCAGGCGGGGCGGCGCGAGCGGATGTGGGAGGGCAATTGCGTCGCCATCGGGCTCGCCGGCGGTTTCCTCGAGCCGCTGGAGTCGACCAGTATCTTCCTGATCCAGGCGGCGGTGATGGACCTCGCCAACTTGATGCCGGCGCCGGGTCGCCCGGTCGATGCGCGTCTGGCAGCCGAGTTCAACCGGCTCTCCTCGCTGCAATATGATCGGGTGCGCGACTTTCTCCTGCTCCACTACATCGCCAATGGACGCGAGGGGCAGCCGCTCTGGGACCATATGCGGGCCATGACGCTGCCCGACACGCTGGCCCACAAGATCGCGCTGTTCGAGGAGAGCGCCGCTGCGCCGGGCTATCTCTATGGGCTGTTCTCGCGGGATAGCTGGCTTTCGGTGCTGGTCGGGCAGGGGATCGAGCCCGGAGGCTATAGCCGCCTCGCGGACCGCCTGCCGCTGGACGAGGTGGAGCAGCGCCTCGCGGACCTTCGCGGGCGGATCGAGGCGGGGCTCGGCATGATGCCCTCGCACGAGGATTTCATCGCTCGCCATTGCGGTGCCGGTCCGGCGGTGAGGATGACGGCATGAGCGCGATCGATCGTGTCGTCGTCGCGGGGCGCGACGCACCGCTCTGGCTGGCCGCTGCGACGATCCGGCAGGCGCTGGCGCCGGCGGGCGTCGCGGTCTGCGCGGTCGAGCTGCCGGGCAGGGCGGGCGCGGCGGATTGCCATGCGACCCAGCCGGCGCTGGAGGCGTTGCACAGCCGGCTCGGGATCGACGAGGCGACATTGCTGCGACTGACCAGCGGGGCCTTTTCGCTCGGCCAGAATGTCGTTGACACGACGGGCGCGATGCCCCCGTTCATGATCCCCTTCGGTTCCTTCGGCACGAGGATCGATGGACAGGATTTCTTCGCTTACTGGTTGAAGGCCCGCAGTCTCGGCCTCAACGTGGCGCTGGAGCATTTCTCGCTGACCGCCGCCGCCGCGCGACAGGGGCGTATCCTGTTCCCCGACGACAGCACCGAGGCCTATGGCCGCAGCGATTATGGCTATCATCTGCCGGCAATCCCCTATGCCCGCTGCCTGAAGGCGCTCGCCGTGCATCTCGGCGTCGAGGCGCTGGAAGCCCGCTCGGTTGCAGCGGAACGGGGGAAGGAAGGCATCGCCGCACTGCTCCTCGACGATGGACGGCGGGTGGAAGGGCTGCTTTTCATCGATGCCGGCAGCGGGCTGTCTGGAGGTCGCCCGCGAGAAAGCTGGCGAGAGAGCTTCCCTGTGGATCGCCTGCTGACCGCCACAGCGCCGCGTTTCTCCTCGGTGCCTGCTTATGCCGAAATCAGATTAGGAGAGAGCGGATGGACGCTGCTCCATCCTGCCGCCGGCCGCACGCATCTGCTCCATGCATGGTCGAGCGCGCATCACGGTGACGAGGCGGCGGTGCGGGATGCCGGGGCACTTGGCGGCCTGTCGCTCGAGGGGATCGACATCCGCGCCGTCGATCCGGGTTGTCTGGCCGAACCATGGGAGGGCAATTGCATCGCCGTCGGCGAAGCGGCGCGCGTGGCCGATCCCATCCATGATATCGGGCTGCATGTCGTCCAGCTCGGGCTGGTGCATCTACTGGCCTGCTTCCCGGCTTCGACAGGCTTCGCGGCGCTGCGGGCCGAATATAATCGCGTGATGCGTTCGGCGCTCGGCCGCGTGCGGGATTTCCAGTCGGCGTTCTATATCGCCAGCCAACTGTCCTCGCCGTTCTGGGCGGAAGCGCGGGGGGCGCGGCGTTCGCCGGAATTGGATCACCTCATCGCCACCTTCCTCGCGCGGGGAGAGATCGCGCCATTCGAGGACGAGAGCTTCGCGCCGGATAGCTGGCGGGCTCTGCTGATCGGGCAGGGGGTGTCGCCGGTCAGTTGGCTTCCGCCTATCGACCGCACGGCGCCGGAAGCGATCAAGGCGCAATTCCGCGCCATGCTCGGTTTCGTGCGCGATCAGGTGCTGCGTCAGCCGACGCATGACGCGCTGCTCGACCGGATTGCCCGTGACGGCCCCCATCGCACGGCCACGGCGCACCAGTGAGTTTCCAGGGAGATTTTGCGTGAAGAAGGGCGTTTCCGGCCTCGCGGTCGCATGGTGGTGTCTGGCGCTTGGCGCATCGGCAGCGATTGCGCGGCCGGCGCCGCCGCCGGCCGTCACGGCAGGGGCGCTGGTGGCGATCCCCGGCGGCGTCGAGGCCCGGCGCGGCGCCGCGACGATGCGTGTGACCGCGCTCACTGACAGCATCCTGCGCGTTCGCACCGCGCCGGACGGACATCTGCCGGAGGATGCAAGCTGGGCCGTCGATGCCGCGATCCGTGCGAAGCGCGTCGCGGTGACGGCGACGCCCGACGGCTTCGCGACCACGGCGCTCAGGGTGCATATCGATCCGGCGACGGGCAGGCTCACCGTCACCGATCCGGAGGGGCGTGTCATCTCTCGGGATGCCGCCCGGCCGATGACGGTGGACGGGCAGGGCTTCACGCTCTCCAAGCACCTGCCGCAGAGCGAGCATATCTTCGGCCTCGGCGACAAGACCGGCGGCACGCTCGACCGGCGCGGCATGAGCTATGTCGACTGGAACACCGACGCCTATGGCTTCAACAGCTCGACCGATCCGATCTACAAGTCGATCCCCTTCTTCATCGGGGTCGGCGGGGAGGGCGGCAGCTACGGCATCCTGTTCGACAACACATGGCGCGTCTGGTTCGACTTCGGCCATCGCGATGCCGATCTGATCCGCTTCGGCGCGCCGGGCGGGCCGATAGACTATTATGTCATCGCCGGCCCCACCACGGCGGAGGTGGTCCGCCGCTACACCGACCTGACCGGCAGGGCGCCGCTCGCCCCGCTCTGGTCGCTCGGCTACCAGCAGTCCCGCTACAGCTACATGGACGAGGCCGAGCTGAAGCAGGTGGCGGCCCGCCTGCGCAGCGATCGCATTCCCACCGACGTCCTTTGGCTCGACATCGATTTTCAGGATCGCAACCGGCCCTTCACCATCAACACCAAGGCCTTTCCCGACTTCGCCGGCATGACGCAGGGCCTGCGGAAGGATGGCTTCCGTCTCGTCACCATCGCCGACCTGCATGTCGCGGCTGCGCCCGGAGAGGGATATGCGCCCTATGATCAGGGCATGGCCGGGCATCATTTCGTGCGCGATGCGAAGGGCCAGGTCTATGTCGGCGAGGTGTGGCCGGGGCCCTCGGTCTTCCCGGACTTCACCGATGCCGCCACGCGCAAATGGTATGGCACGCTGTTCCGGCCGCTGCTCGATGCGGGCGTCGCCGGCATCTGGAACGACATGAACGAGCCCTCGGTGTTCAAGACGCCGACCGCCACCATGCCGGTCGACAATATCCACCGTGTCGCCAGCGACGATTTCGCCCCGCGCGAAGCCAGCCATGCCGAGATCCACAATGTCTACGGCATGGAGAATACGCGGGCGACCTTCGAGGGCCTGTCGACGCTCCGCCCCGACGAGCGCCCCTTCGTGATGACCCGCGCGAGCTATGCCGGCGGCCAGCGCTATTCGGCGACCTGGACGGGTGACAACAGCGCGACCTGGGATCATCTGAAGCTCGCTGTCCATCAGGTCATCAATCTCGGCCTGTCGGGCTTCTCCTACAGCGCCAACGACGTCGGCGGTTTCACGGGCGGCCCCAGCGCGGACCTGTTGACCCGCTGGTTCGAGATCAGCGCCTTCATGCCGCTGTTCCGCGATCATGCGGCCAAGGACACGCCCCGTGCGGAACCCTGGGTCGACGGGCCGGAACATCTCGCCATCCGCCGCCGCTTCATCGAGGAGCGGTATCGGCTGCTCCCCTATCTCTACGCGCTGGCCGACGAGAACGCCCGCACCGGCGACCCGATCATGCGGCCGGTCTTCTACGATTATCCGGATGCGATCCACGCGACTTGCGATCAGTCGATGAGCTTCACGCTCGGTCGAGATATTCTGGTCGCCCCGCCGCCCAAGCCGGAATCGCCGCAGTCTTACGACGTCTGTCTGCCCGCCGGGGGATGGTACGACTATTGGACCGGTCGGCCGGTCACGTCAGGGAAAGCCGGGCAGGCTGCCGGACCGGTGCAAGCGGCCGCGCAGACCCTGACGGAGGGGAGCGCCGGCGGCTCTACTGTCCCGGAGACGCCGAAGCTGGATACGCTTCCCGTCTTCGTGCGGGCAGGTGCGATCATCCCGCGTCAGCCGCTCGTCCAGAGCACGTCCGAAACCCCGCAAGGGCCGCTTTCGATCGACGTCTATCCGGGCCAGAACTGCGAGGGCGACCTCTACCTCGATGACGGGCATAGCCTGGCCTATCGGAACGGAGCCTATTTCCGGCGGAAGATCCGCTGCACCCTGAGCGCCGCGGGGATCGCCTTATCCTTCGACCGGCCGACGGGGCATTTCGCGCCCTGGTGGCATCGCATCAGCCTTACCGTGCATGGCTGGAAGGGCTCTGCCGGTGCGACGGTGAATGGCAAGCGGCTCGACCCGAGCTTCGATGCGGCGGCTCAAACAGCCCATCTTCTCGTCGACGACAGCCCGGATGCCTTGAAGATAGAACTCAGGCACCAGTGATCGGAGGGGCGAAGCCTCCGTCGTTTGCGACAGAATGATTTAGCGCCCCACCATCGTCGGGACGCGGTCCTTCCTGTTCGCGAAAACGACAGCGGGCGTGCCCTCCGCCACGACCCGGCCCTGATCCAGGCAGACAACATGATCGACGTCGTGCAGCGTCTCGGTGCGATGGGTGATGAGCAGCCGCGTGCGGCCCGCGAAACGCCGGTCGATCGCGTGCCGGATGCTGTCTTCGAGGCTCTTGTCGAGCGCGCTCATTGCCTCGTCTAGGATCAGGATGCCGGGATCGCGCAGAATGGCGCGGGCCAGCCCGAGCCTTTGCCGCTGGCCGCCGGAGAAGCGCATGCCCTGCTGCCCGATCCAGGTGGAATAGCCATCGGGCAACCGGCTGATGGTCTCGGCGATGCCGGCGACATGCAGGGCCGCGCGGACATCCTCGTCGCTCGATGTCTGGTTGGCCATGCGGATATTGTCGATCACCGTTCCTTCAATCAGGTCGACGTCCTGACCGGCGATCGCGAGCAGATCGAGCCACTCGTTCCGCCGGATGTCCTCCAGCGGTACGCCATCGACCAGAATCCGGCCCTCCGTCGGCCGATAGAGCCGGAGCAGCAGGTTCACGATCGTCGTCTTGCCCGCGCCGCTCGCGCCCACCAGCGCGGTCGTCTTGCCCGCCGGGATGTCGAACGACACGTCTGTCAGCGCTGCTCCCCGTGCACTGTCATAGACGAGGCTTATCCGTTCGAAGCGGATGCTCGATTCCAGCGAGCGGATCGGGCGATGGCCGGGCGACGGGTAATCCTTGTCGCCGGTTGCAAGCATGGCTCGCACGGAATCGAGCTGAGGCTCGATCTGCGCAAGGCCGAGCAGATTGCCCTCCAGTTCGCGCAGATGCGGTTGCAGCCGGTAGAGCAGGGCGATCGCCGCCAGCGTGACGGGGAGGCCGGTATGCCAGATGCCGGCCATCCCGATGATGATGCACAGCACCGTGATGGACCCGAGTTCGGTCAGCGGGTGGAGCTGCGCCATCAGGCGATAGAGCGCGAGCGCCGTTTGCCGGGCGTCGGCTGACGCATGCTCGAAGCGCTGTTGATGCAAGGTCTCCTGACCATAAGCGCGGATCGTCCGCATCCCCTGCAATGTCATGAGCATATGCTCGCCCAGCAGCTGGTGGACATATTTGACATGCCGCCCGAGCTGGTGCGCCGTCCGGGACAGGCGCCGCAGCCCCAGCGAGACGAGCAGCGACCCGACCGCCGCGGTCAGCGTGATCTGCCACGAGAGGCTGAGCAGTGCCGCCGCGAAGACGAGGATCGAGCAGATGTTGACCACGATCCGCGTCAGGCTGCTGTGGGCGCCGGAGATCAGCCATGTCTCCGTCCCCAGCACCTGCATCAGATAGGCCTGCTCATGCTTCTGGATGAAGGGATAGGCGACGCTCAGATACTGGTGGTGGACGCGATTGCGGACATCCTCGCTGATCTGCTCGCTGATCCGCGCGCTCAGCATGCCATGAAGGAAGGAGAGGCCCGCCCGCGCCACGATCAGCAGCAGGATCACCGCTGCCATCTCGATCGAGCTGCTGAACCAGCCGGTGGTGTGGCGCAGCACGCCGCCCAGCATCCCGTTAGAGGAAACCGCCTGCCCAAGCTGCCCCGTCGCCGAATAGAAGAAGAGCACGACCAGCGTGATCCCCAGCGTCTCGGCGAGCGAGGAAATGAGCCCGAGCAGGATCAGCACTGGCGTCGCCCAGCGCGGGATCGGCGAGGCGGCGACCAGCCGCCACAGCGCCAGCAGGGTGCCGAGCCGGTCTCCGCGCTGCTGGTCGGTCGGCGGAGGAGCGCTCAGGCCCATTGGCGCGGCTCCTCGACCGGGAAGGAGGCGACCGGCGGTTTGACGGGTCGGCGCAGCCGCCCAAGCGAGGCCTGCACACGCCAGCGCACTGCGTTGACGCACCAGCCCGGCAGATCGAGCCAGAAGGCGACCAGCGCGATCCCCTTGTCCCGGCCGGCAAGGAGCGAGAGCACCTCGCGGAAATAATCGAGCCGCCCCGTCCTCAGCGCCTTGAACAGCAGCCAGGCGCCATAATGGCGCAGGCCCGTCGCGAGCGTGGCGTGACGGTCGGCATGGCGCGTCTCCATCTCGTCCATCACCAGCATCCAGGAGCGCAGCATCCGCGGCAGGTTGCTCGACATATTGTCCGGCAAAGTGCGGTAGCCGATCAGATAATCGGGGATCACCGCGAAATGGTGCCGCTCGGCGGCGCGGCAGTAGAAGAGCAGATCCTCGCAGCCCTGCGCGTCCGCCGCCCTGAGGCTGCTCTCGAAACCCTGCGTGTCGATCAGCACCTGCCGGCGGACCAGCACGGCGCTGCCGTTGCCGATGAAGTTGCCGCAGAAGATGTCGTCCAGCACATCGCCCTCGAAGAGCGGCTTGCCGCCCGGCTGGAGCACGCGGCTCTCGCCATCGATGAGCTGATACCAGGCATAGACGAGGCCGACCCGCTTGCCCCCTCCGAGCAGGGCATGAAGCTGGCGCTCGATCTTGGTCGGCGCCCAGAGGTCGTCGGCGTCGACGAAGGCGATGAGATCGGCGTGGGCGCTCTTCCATCCGAAATTGCGCGCGGCGGCAACGCCGGCATTGGCCTGCGACAGCACGCGGATGCGCGGGTCCATCGCGGCGTGGCGGCGGGCAATGTCGAGCGTGTCGTCCTTCGATCCGTCGTCGACGACAATGATCTCCAGATAGGCGTGCGTCTGCGCGCGGACGCTGCGCAGCGTCTCGTCGATCGTCGCCGAGGCGTTGTAGGCGGGGATGACCACGCTCACCAGTTCGGTGGACCTCATCGCGCGCCCTCCGCGAGCGGGTGGCGGTGGCGATGATAGAAGCGCAGCCCCGCGACATAGCCCGCCACCTCGCGACCGAGGAACCGATCCTCGATCCGCCGGCGGCCGAGGAGCCGAAGAGTCAGCCGGCGTGCGTACCAGACCGGCATCCAGCGCAGCGCGCGGGCGCGGTTGGCGGCGATGCCGGTGCGCTCATATTGCACCATCAGCGCCGCGGTGTGGCCGCGCATATAGGCATAGATCTGCCCCGCCAGCCCCTCGATCGTCCGGCGGTGGAAGTGGAAGGCGATCGAATCCGGCGCGTAGCGGCAGCTATGTCCGCGCGCGAGCAGCCGATACCAATATTCGGAATCGCCCGAGCAGCCCGCCTGGCCGACATCGAGCCGCTCGTCGAACAGGCCGGCCTCGTCGAACACGGCGCGGCGGAAGGCCATGCTCGCGCCCGCGCCGATATCCCAGGCGGGGAACACCGCGCTGCCGCGATTGACGAAATGGGCAGGGGCGAAATCGCGCCGCACATAGCCCTGGCCGAAGCCCCAATAGGTCTCGAAATGGCGCTGCGCCTCGGTGGCAAGCTCGGCGGGGAGGACGAGCCCCGTCACGGCCGAGATCGCCGGATCGTCGAAGGCCGCGACCAGCCGCTCCAGCCAGCGCGGATGGAGGAGCACATCGTCGTCGGTATAGGCAACGATCTCGGAGGTGGCGGCGCGCGCGCCCGTGTTGCGCGCGAAATCGAGCCCCGGCCGATCCTCACGCACATAGGTGACGCCGGCGGCCAGCGCGACCTCGCGCGTCCGCCCGTCGCGCGAGGCGTTGTCGACGACGATCACCTCACGCGGCCGGAGGCTCTGTCGGGGCAGGGAGGCGAGGCAGCGGGCGAGTTCGTCAGGCCTGTCGCGCGTGCAGATCACCACGCTGGCGGCATGGCTCGAAAGTGCGGATTGATGCACCTCCTCCTCCTCGTCGATCCGCGCGAGGAAGGCCGTGTCGATATGATCCACCGCCGCACGCGTCACCCGGCCCAGATGGGTGAGCACATGGCCGATCGGGCGGTTTCCTCGCCAGAAAATGGTCATGCCGTCGGGGCGCCCGTCGACTGAGCAATCGGATATATGCGCGACCGGCACATGGAAGATGCCTTCGCCAGAGGGTGCGTCCATCGTGCTTCCCTGTCATCGGCCGGCGACGGCTGCGCGCGCCACCATCGCCCCGGGGCGGAGCGGTCGTGCCAGCGAAGGGCCGTGGCGATGATGAAATCGATATCGGACTGAAGGGGCCGCCAGCCCAGTTCGCGCTCAGCCTTGGCGAAGGAGGCGACCAGCACCGCCGGATCACCCTCGCGGCGCGGCCCGTGGCGGACGGCCGGAGCCTGCCCCGCCACCCGCTCGACCGCCGAGAGCAGTTCGAGCACGCTGGTGCCGATGCCCGTGCCGAGATTGAACTGAAGCGTGCCGCCCTGGCTCAGCAGCATCTCGCCGGCAAGCAAATGCGCCCGCGCCAGATCGGCGACATGGACATAATCGCGGATCGCGCTGCCGTCCGGGGTCGGGAAATCGGTGCCGAGCACGGTGAAGGGACGGTCGGGCCGACGCGCCGCCTCGATCGCCAGCGGGATGGCATGGGTTTCCGGCTCGTGCCGCTCGCCGATCTCGCCCTCCGGATCGCAGCCGGCCGCGTTGAAATAGCGCAGTGCCACCGACGCCAGCCCATAGGCCCGGCCATAATCCTCGAGCATCCGCTCGATGATGAATTTGGACCAGCCATAGGCGTTGATCGGCGACTGGCCGTGGCTCTCGTCGATCGGCAGGGATTGTGGGATGCCGTAGCTCGCGCAGGTACTGGAGAAGAGCAGGCGCCCGCACCCCTCCGCCCGCATCGCCTCCAGCAGCGCGAGCGTGCCGGCCGTGTTGTTCCCATAATAGAGCGCCGGGTCGGCGACGGACTCGCCCACATAAGCAAAAGCCGCGAAATGGGCGACGAGATCGGGCCGATGGGCGGAGAGTGCCGCGCGCACCGCGGCCTCATCGCGAATGTCCGCCTCGATAAGCGGCCCCCAGCGGACCGCCTCCCGCCAGCCACGCGCAAGATTGTCGAGCACGACGACGCGCCAGCCAGCTTCCGCGAACGCCTTGCAGCAATGGGAGCCGACATAACCCGCGCCGCCGGTGACGAGGACGGTCTTCATTCGGCGGCGATCCGCGTCTCGATAGCCTCGGCGCGGATCATCTCCTCGAAATAGGCGATCGTCTTCGTGAGGCCCTCGCGCAGTTGCACGGTCGGCTCCCAGCCCAGCGTCGCGCGGGCATGGGCAATCGCGGGCTGGCGCTGCCGGGGATCGTCCTCGGGCAACGGCATGAAACGGATTTCGGAGCGGGAGCCTGTGAGCTCGATCACCTGCTCGGCCAACTCCAGCATGGTAAATTCCGCCGGATTGCCGAGGTTCATCGGCCCCGTAATCTCATCCGGCGACGCCATCAGCCGGATCAGCCCATCGATCAGATCATCCACATAGCAGAAGGAGCGCGTCTGCTGCCCGTTGCCGTAGATGGTGATGGGCTGGCCCGTAAGCGCCTGGACGATGAAGTTGGAAATGACGCGCCCGTCATAGGCCGCCATGCGCGGCCCATAGGTATTGAAGATCCGCGCAACCTTGATCGACAGGTCGCACTGGCGCCGATAGTCGAAGAACAGCGTCTCGGCGCAGCGCTTGCCCTCGTCATAGCAGGCGCGCGGGCCGATCGGGTTCACGCGGCCCCAATAATCCTCGGTCTGCGGGTGGACATGGGGATCGCCATAGACTTCCGAGGTGGAGGCCTGGAGGATTCGCGCACGGGTACGCTTGGCCAGCCCCAGCATATTGATCGCACCATGCACGCTCGTCTTCGTGGTCTGTACGGGATTGTATTGATAATGAACCGGGCTCGCCGGGCAGGCGAGATTGTAGATCTCGTCGATTTCCACATAGAGCGGGAAAGTAACGTCGTGACGGACAACCTCGAACTGAGGATTGTCTATCATCGTCATCAGGTTATCACGGGTTCCCGTGTAAAAATTGTCCACGCAGATGACGTGGTTTCCCTGCTCCAGCAGCCGCTGACACAGGTGGGAGCCGAGGAAGCCCGCTCCCCCTGTCACGAGCACCCTTCGCCGACGTTCGAACATTGATCCTCCCGCGCAACAACCCCCGCCAGCGATCCGGAATGCCCCGGAATACAGGCGCGGGCACAGTTATCCGCCCGTCCGAAACCGCAAAGCGGTGACGGCCGGCGAAGCGCCATCTCCCGACAGGGAATTGGCCAGCCCTATACTCGCTGGCAGCGGCTCGCGTTCCGCCGCAACTTTCGGATTAACCACATATCAAAACGGTTAGTCGAGAATCGCCGTAATCTGCTTCCCACGACACGACGATGACTTTAGCTCCGGTGAACGATGCTTGAACGACCGGCCGATCCCGACCTGGTTTCCGTTATCGTGCCGGCCTATAATGCGGCGCGGACGATCGATGCCACGCTGGCAACCGCGCTGGGCCAGACTTACCGGCATCTGGAAGTGATCGTCGTTGACGACGAGTCTGAGGACGCCACGGGTTCGGTGGTGAAGCGTCATGCCGCCGTCGATCCCCGGCTGCGCTATGTCTTCCAGCCGAACGGCGGAGTGGCCGCCGCCCGCAACAGAGGGATCGCCGAGGCGCGAGGCGCCTTCATCGCGACGCTGGATGCGGACGACCTCTGGTATCCGAGCAAGATCGAGCGGCAGGTCGAGCGTTTCCGGGCAGCCGGACCCGGCACGGCGCTGGTGTACGCATGGTGCTATTGGCTCGCGCCCGAAGGAGCGCTTCTGGGCTACGCGCCACCGCTGCGCCACGAGGGCTGGGCCTTTCCGCAGATGTGCCTGGGCAATCTGGTGGTGAGCGCCAGCAATGCGCTCCTCCGCCGGGAGGCCGTGCTGGCCGTTGGCGGCTTCGACGAGGCGTTGCGCAAGGCCGAAGGGCAGGGGTGCGAGGACTGGAAGCTGTACCTCCAGATCGCCGAACGGCACGAGATTGCCGCCGTGCCCGAGTATCTCGTCGGCTACCGGCTTCGTCCGGGCGCGATGTCCGACGATTTCGTTCAGATGATGCGATCGCGCCGGCTTGTCGAAAGTCAGTTCCTGCCAAGGCATCCCGGCCTCGCGCCGCAATTCGCGATGGGTCGTGCGATCCTGGCTCGTTCGCTAGCGATGCGCGCCTTCCAGCGCCGGGAATATGGCATGGCCATGCAACTTCTCGCCGGTTATCCGGACCCGTCGCCTCGGGTGGCCTGGAAATCGGCCGGCTGGCTGTTGCTGGGAGCGGGACGGCGCCTGCGGCGGAGCCTGCAGGCTGATATGGCGAGGCGGGGCTAGCTGCTGTCAGATCATCGGTCGATCGGGCTTCTGCCTACGAAGGCCCGGATCGGCTGTTTGAAGATGGTCCGCTTCCCGGCATAGAAAGAGCCCGCGCGGACGGACTCTCGTCGATATGGCCGCTGCGTCGCAACCGGGGGTAGATATATGGCGGGACATGCTTGGGATCGGGTGCCAATCGACGCGCAGAGCATTGAGGCTCCGCTTTCGCGCGCCGCCATCTTTCTGGTCGTCGAGGTAGCGGATGGCGATGAGGCGATCGGGAGCGTGCGCGCGGCGCTCGGCGGGCTTGATGACCTGATAAAAACCGTCGGATTTCGCGATCTGGAGGGCAAGCTGTCTTGTATCGTCGCGATCGGGTCCGCTCTATGGGGTCGGCTCGATCCCTCCGGTCGTCCGGCTGACCTCAAGCCTTTCTCCCCCATCGATGGGCCGGTTCACAAGGCGCCCTCGACACCGGGTGATCTGCTTTTCCACATCCGCGCGGAGCGGGCCGACCTGTGCTTCGAGCTGGCAAAGCTGCTGCTCGACGCGCTTGGAGACACGGTGCGGGTCGTCGATGAGACTTCGGGGTTCCGCTATTTCGATGCGAGGGACCTTCTGGGCTTTATCGATGGAACCGCGAACCCCGTGGGGCAGGACATTCCGGACTCGGCATTGGTCGGAGACGAGGATCGTGAGTTCGCCGGAGGCAGCTATGTCGTGACCCAAAAATATCTGCACGACCTGACCGCATGGAAGGCGATCGGCGCTGATCGGCAGGAGAAGATCATCGGTCGCACCAAAGTGGACAATATTGAACTCGACGACGAGACGGAAGGCCAGAAATCACACAAGAGTCTGGCGACCATCGTCGATCCGGAAGGAATCGAACACGATATATTGCGAGATAATATGCCGTTTGGCAGTCCCGGTAAGCGCGAGTTCGGGACTTATTTCATCGGCTATTCCCGCCGACTTTGGGTGATCGAGAAGATGTTGGAGCGCATGTTCGTCGGGGAGCCGAAGGGCGCGTACGACAGGCTTTTGGACTTCTCTGCGGCACAAACCGGCACCACCTTCTTCGCCCCCTCGCGATCGACGCTGGCAAAGCTGGCGGATGGGGCCCCGGCCTGATCTCCTAATAGGCCAACCGGGTGCCGATTTCGGCACCCGGTCGCGTTCGATCAGTTCCCGAGATTGTTGGTTCGCCGGATGAAGCTCGCCACATCGTCGTGCAGCTTCCGCGCCGCTTCCGGGTGCGCGTAGACCATGTGGCCGGATTCATAATAATGATATTCGATATTCTGCTGGAGATTGGCCGGGATCGGCAGATGATGCATCTCGTACCAGCCCTGATAATAAGGCGTGGCGAGATCATAATAGCCGCCGGCCGACATCACCTTTAGCTGCGGGTTGTATTTCATCGCCGTGGCGAGATCGGGAAGCACGCTCGTGCCCACCATCTTGAGCGCGGGCATGCCGGGAGAGGCGTGGCTCCAGTCCCATTGCGGGAAGACCTCGATGCTCGGCTTGAACACCTCGTCCTGCCCATAATGCAGGTCCTTGCGGACATAGTCGTTGAACGCCGACACATAGGCCGAGCTGAGCGCTGCCGACTGCGGATCATAGTCCGCATCCTTGGAGAGCGGGTCCATATCCGCGCCCGAGAAGCGGGTGTCGAGGCGGCCGGTGGTCAGTCCGTCGGCATCCTGCAACTGCTTCGAGAAGTTGGGCCCGTCGAGGCGCAGGTTCGCCTTCAGGATATAGGCGGTGGAGATGCCGGTGTAGCCCGCCAGCTTCTCCGCGATGTGCTGCTTCGCGGCGGGGTCGAGTTCGCTGCCCTGCGCCAGCGCGGCGGCATATTCGGTGGAGGCGAAATGCTCCACCTCCTTCAGGAAGGGTTCGAGCGCGGCGGGCCGGCCGCCGGGGATGCGGTTATGATACCAGGCGGTCGCCGCCATCGTCGGCAACTGGGTCACATAGCCCTCGACATTGCCCGGATTGGCGCCCTGAAGCCCGGCGAACAGGCTGAAATCGAGGATTTGCGAAAGCAGGACCACGCCGTTGAAATCGACATTTTCGTCGGTGGTCAGCTCGTTGATGAGGACGGCCGAGCGCGGCGTGCCGTAGCTCTCGCCGAACAGATATTTGGGCGAGTTCCAGCGGCCATATTTGCTCAGGAAGCCCTTCACGAACTGGGTGAAGGCATAGGCGTCGGCGTCGATGCCGAAAAAGGCCTTCTCCTTGTCCTTGCCCGCGATGCGGCTGAACCCGGTGCCGGGCGCATCGATGAACACCAGATCGGACACGTCGAGCAGGCTGTTGCCGTTGTTGACGAGGCTATAGGGCGCGGCCGGCGTATGGCTGTCGTCGGCGGTGACGACCCGCTTCGGGCCGAAGGCGCCCATGTGCAGCCACACCGTCGAGGAGCCGGGGCCGCCATTGTAGAGGAAGGTGACCGGCCGGTTCGCGGACGGCGCACCCTTGGCGAAATAGGCGGTGTAGAAGATCGAGGCTTCGGCCTTGGCGTTCTTCTTGTCGCCGAGATCGCTCGCGGACGCCTCGCGCCAGGCGGCATCGTCCCAGCCCTTGGGGTGGACGATGATCGTGCCCGCGACCGCGCGATAGGCGATCGCCTTTCCGCCCACCGTCACGCTGCCCTCGCTCTCGGCGCTGGTCGGGGTGAAGAGCACCCCCTTATCCGGCGCGGCGGTGGCGGCGGCATCGGCCTTCTTCTCGGTCTTCCCGGTCGGGGATTTTGTCTCGGCGGCGTGCGCGGCGTTGAAAGCGAACGAAGCAACCGCGGCGAGCAGAAGGCTTTTGCGGATCATGATGGCCCCTCTTTAGTGTTCGGTTTGAGTAACACGCTAGCCACATCCTTGCCGCGCGCCAAGCGGAACACCCGCACGCAAGGCGGGCAACCGGAGAGTGTGGCGCGAATGTTACGGCGGCGTACCCGGGACGCCGGAAACATCCGGGCCATCGTTCGAGGGGGCCCGGCCTTCGCTCCTTTCGGAACGTGTCTGCGGCTGACGCATTGACGGTACGAAATTCCGCACCGCCCCTCTTTCCGGCTGCATCTTCCTGCGAAGGTTTGTATGAGAATGCGCATGGCCAATTTCCCGACGCACCGCGTCCAGGCTGGGAGAATGACGCCTTGTCAAACCTCTCCGACTTCGAGCTGTCCAGGCGCGGGATGATGGTGGGAACGGCGATCGCCACGACGCTGCCTTCCCTGGCCGATGCGTCGCCCGCTTCGGTCGCGGTAGTGCATAGCGCCCGGGTCGCTTTCGAAGTGAATGGCCAGCCGCAACAGCTCGAACTCGATACGCGCACCACCTTGCTCGATGCGTTGAGGGAGCATCTTCATCTCACCGGCACCAAGAAAGGCTGCGATCACGGCCAATGCGGTGCCTGCACGGTGATCGTCGACGGGCGGCGGATCAATTCCTGCCTGACGCTGGCGGTGATGCACGAGGGCGCAAAAGTCACCACGATCGAAGGGCTCGGCGCACCCGGCCACCTGCATCCGATGCAGGCGGCGTTCGTCAAGCATGACGGCTATCAATGCGGCTACTGCACGCCGGGCCAGATCTGCTCGGCGGTCGCCGTGCTCGACGAGATCCGCGCGGGCATTCCCAGCCACGTCACCGGCGACCTGACGGGGCCGATCAAGCCGACGAACATGGAGATGCGCGAGCGGATGAGCGGCAATATCTGCCGCTGCGGCGCCTATTCCAACATCGCCGAAGCCATGGCGGAAGTCGCGGGAGAGAAGGCATGAGGCCCTTCACCTACGAGCGCGCAACGTCCGCCGGCGACGCCGCCGCCAGGGCCGCGCGCACGCCGGGCGCCAAGTTCATCGCGGGCGGCACCAACCTGCTCGATCTCATGAAGATCGAGGTCGAGACGCCGGCGCATCTGATCGACGTGAACGGTCTTGGCCTCGACAGGATCGAGCCGACGGCGGAAGGCGGTCTCAGGATCGGCGCGCTGGTGCGCAACACCGATCTTGCCGCGGACAAGCGGGTGCGCCGTGATTATGCCTTGCTCAGCCGCGCGCTCGTGGCGGGTGCATCCGGCCAGCTTCGCAACAAGGCGACAACCGCCGGCAACCTGCTCCAGCGAACGCGCTGCCCCTATTTCTACGACACCAACCAGCCGTGCAACAAACGCCGGCCGGGCAGCGGCTGCGCGGCGATCGGGGGCTATAGCCGGCCGCTCGGCGTGATCGGGGTGAGCGAGGCGTGCATCGCCACGCATCCGAGCGATATGGCGATCGCGATGCGAGCGCTCGACGCGATGGTGGAAACGGTGAGGGCGGACGGCAGCATCCGGACCATTCCGATCGTCGATCTGCACACGTTGCCGGGCACGACGCCGCATATCGAAACCACGCTCGGCAAGGGCGAGTTCATCACCGCCGTGACGCTGCCCCGGCCGATCGAGGGTATGCATATCTATCACAAGGTGCGGGATCGTGCGTCCTATGCCTTCGCGCTCGTCTCGGTGGGGGCGATCGTCCGGAAGGATGGCAGCGGCCGTGTCGCGATCGGCGGCATCGCGCCCAAGCCATGGCGTGTCGAGGCCGCCGAGGCGGAGATGCCGCGCGGCGCGAAGGCGATGACGTCCCGGTTGCTCGCCGGCGCGACGCCGACGCGGGAGAATGCGTTCAAGCTCACCCTCGTCGAGCGCACGCTCGGTGCGGTGCTGGCACAAGCGAGGGCCTGAGCGATGAAGTTCGACACGCCCGCCACGACCAACCCGATCGATCGCCTCAGGATCGTCGGCAAGGCCACCGACCGGATCGAAGGCCCGCTCAAGACCACCGGCACCGCGCATTACGCCTATGAACGCCATGATGTCGTGGCGAACCCGGCTTACGGTTTCGTCTTGGGAGCGGCGATCGCCAAGGGGCGGATCACCGCGCTGGATCTTGCTGCGGCAAAAGCCGCGCCGGGCGTGCTGGCGATCGTGACGGCCGATACCGCCGGCAAGCTCGGCAAGGGCAACTTCAACACCGCCAAATTGCTCGGCGGGCCGGAGATCGAGCATTATCATCAGGCGATCGCCGTGGTGGTCGCCGAGACATTCGAGCAGGCGCGCGCTGCCGCCACTCTGGTGCGTGTCGAATATTCCCGCGAGAAGGGCGCGTTCGATCTCGCCGCGGCCAGAGACGGCGCGCCGCTCGCCCCCGGTGGCGGCTTCAGCGGCGATCCGGAGACCAGGGTCGGCGATTTCGAGGGCGCGTTCGCGGCGGCGCCGGTGACGCTCGACGCCACATATTCGACGCCTGTGCAGTCGCACGCGATGATGGAGCCGCACGCGTCGATGGCTGTCTGGAATGGCGATCAGCTCACGATCTACACATCGAACCAGATGATCGCATGGGGCAGGGGCGACGTCGCCAAGACATTGGGGCTGAAGCCCGAGCAGGTGCGGCTCGTCTCGCCTTATATCGGCGGTGGGTTTGGTGGGAAACTGTTCGTGCGCGCCGATGCCCTGATGGCTGCTCTGGGCGCGAAGGCGGCGGGCCGGCCGGTCAAGGTCGCGCTCACGCGGCCGTTGATGTTCAACAATACGACGCATCGCCCCGCCACGATCCAGCGTATCCGGCTGGGCGCGACGAAGGACGGCAAGCTGACCGCGGTCGCGCATGAAAGCTGGTCGGGCAATTTGCCCGGCGGTGATCCCGAGACGGCGGTGGGCCAGACCCGCCTTCTCTACGCCGGCGCCAACCGCATGACGGCGATGCGCCTTGCCGTGCTCGATCTGCCGGAAGGCAACGCGATGCGCGCGCCGGGCGAGGCGCCGGGCATGATGGCGCTCGAAATTGCGATCGACGAGATGGCGGAGAAGCTGGGCATGGACCCGGTCGAGTTCCGCATTCTCAACGATACGCAGGTCGATCCCGAAAAGCCCGAGCGGCCCTTCTCGCAGCGCCAGTTCATCCGGTGCCTGCGCGAGGGCGCCGAGCGGTTCGGCTGGGCGAGGCGGGCGGCGAAGCCCGGCAGCGTCCGCGACGGGCGCTGGATGGTGGGCATGGGCATGGCGGCAGGCTTCCGCAACCATATTCCCTTCAAGTCGGCGGCCCGCGTGCGGCTGGAGCGCGACGGCCGGATCGTCGTCGAGACCGACATGACCGACATCGGCACGGGCAGCTACACGATCATCGCACAGACCGCCGCGGAGACGATGGGGGTGCCGCTCGACCGGGTCGAGGTCCGGCTCGGCGATTCCGCCTTTCCGGTGTCGTGCGGCTCGGGCGGTCAATTCGGCGCGGTCAATTCGACCTCAGGGGTCTATGCCGCGTGCCTGAAACTGCGCGATGCGGTGGCGCAGAAGCTGGGCATCAATTCCAGTGATGCGCTGTTCGCCGACGGGCATGTGAAGGCCGGAAACCGGAGCGTCGACCTCATGGACGCGGCGCGGGAGGGGCCGCTGATCGGCGAGGACGGGATCGAATATGGCGATCTCGGCAAGAAATATCAGCAATCGACCTTCGCGGGGCATTTCGTCGAGGCGGCGGTCGATGCCGCGACCGGCGAAATTCGCGTGCGGCGTATGCTTGCGGTGTGCGCGGCGGGGCGCATCCTCAATCCCAAATCGGCGCGCAGTCAGGTGATCGGCGCGATGACGATGGGCGTCGGTGCGGCGCTGATGGAGGAACTGGCGGTCGACACGCGCTTCGGCTTCTTCGTCAATCACGATCTCGCCGGATATGAGGTGCCGGTCCATGCCGATATCCCGCATCAGGACGTGATCTTCCTGGACGAGGTCGACCCGATGTCATCGCCGATGAAGGCGAAGGGGGTAGGCGAACTCGGCATCTGCGGTGTCGGCGCGGCAGTGGCGAACGCTGTTTACAACGCAACGGGTGTGCGGGTGCGGGACTATCCGGTCACGCTCGACAAGCATCTGGATCGACTCCCGGCGCTGACCTGATCCGCCGACCGCCTCTGCCGTCTATAGCATTTCCACATGGCCGATCTGTCCGCTGTCGGCGTCGAGATCGCGCAGGTCGCTCCCTCGGGTCTCGCGGCCGAACCAGGCGACCAGCATCAGCGACAACAGCGTCGGGACCATGATCAGCGCGGATGACAGCCCCATGGACAGAATGATGCCACTGATCGTGAGCGCCTGCGCGAACAGGCCGCCCGATTTCGTGCAGGCCGCGACCCATCCCGTCGCCCGGCCGCGTACCTTCAGGGGGAAGCTCTCGGCCGTGTAGGGCAGCACGATCGCGATGATCCCGTTGGTGCCCACGATCAGCAACGCGACCGGCAGCACCGGGCTGCCGCCGCCTGCCAGTTCGAGCCGCAGGACAAGCAGAAGCCCCAGCATCGTCACCGCGACCATCGTCACCAGCGACCATTTGGTGCTCCAGCGGCTATAGAGCAAAGCGGCGATGAAGACGGTCGGAAAGGCGATCAGCGCGCTCTCGGCCAGCAATCTGCTCGACACGCCGACGGAATAGCCCTTCGCGACGAGATCGGCCGGCAGCCACAGCAGCAGCCCGAAATTCACCAGCCCCCAGGTGAGGGCGCACATGCTGAGCGCGGCCAGCTTGCCGTAGAGCTTGAGGCCGGACAAAGCGTGCGATCCCGTTCTGGCGGCGATCACGGCGGCGCTGGCGTGCCGTGCCTTGGAGCCGAAGCGGCGCATGACGGCTTCCGCTTCCTGCGCGCGGCCGCGGGCCAGCAGGAACTTGGCGGATTCCGGGATGAAAGCGCCGAGCACGACGAGGATCAAGCCGGTCGGCAGATTGGCGAGCCAGAGGATACGCCAACCGAAGATGGGCTGCAGCACCGCCGAAAGCCCGCTCGCGGCGAAGTAGCCACCGACGGCACCCAGCCCACCCACCAGCACCAGGCTCCAGCCGCGATGGCGGTTGGGCATCATCTCGGCGAGCAGGGCATAGGTCACCGGAAGCATGCCGCCGGCGGCCGCTCCCATCATGAAGCACATGGCGATGTTCCAGGCGAGGCTGGGCATCGCACCACAGATCGACGTCCCCACGAACATCACCGCGGACAGCAGGATGGAAGCCTTGCGGCCGTAGATGTCCGCGATCCAGCCCCACAGCACCGAACCGGCGACCGTGCCCGCCAATGCGAAGAAGGGGACCAGCGACACGGTCTTCTTCGGCACGCCATATTCGCTGACCATGCCCGGCACGGTGAAGCCGAGGGAAGCGGGCTTCATCACGTCGATCACCAATGCGATCACGAGGATCGCCATCAGTCCCCAGTGGGAGGCCCCCAGATGCGCATCCTCCGGCGCGGCGACGACGATGTCGGCTGCGACGGCACGTTGCGCGGCGACATTGCGCGGCAGCAGGCCATAAGCGGCCACGAAGACGCCCGCGATGATGAGCCCCATGCCGGAGATCATCATGCGATCCATCGGCATGCCGGCCAGATGATAGTGCATCGCGCGGGCCATCGCGAACATGGGCAGGTGGGCGCATACTCCCGCTGTGACGGCGACGCAGCCGAGCACGAACGCCCAGATCGCCTGCCGGTCCGACAAGGTGCTGCTCATCCCGCCCATCGCTCATGCCACTCCCGATTCCGGATGTCAGGAAAGGCGGACTGCGGCTGGGCGGGCAACGATAAAGAGGCGGACCTGACGGGGAGGATGGATTTTCCTGTGGAGGAACCGGGATATGTTGTCGCAGGGTCACATGTAGGAACATGCCTACGTTCAGCATCCGCCGATCTGCTCAGCGAACCCGGCTGAAAATCCGTGGCGGAGTCGCTTGTGCGAAGTGTATTGCATTGACAATACACCGTTGCTAACAGTCTTCCATGATATTCCGCAGACCTTCCCTCTCGCGCCGGTCTGGAAGGCTGGCATGTTCCGCGCTGGCCGGCGCGATTGGAGTTCTGCTCCTGTCGTCGGGCGCAACGCAGGCGCAGGATTATCGTCCGTCCTTCCATCCGGAGAAGCTGAAAGGACCGCCTCCCGGCCGCCCGAACGAGGTGCTGGTGCTGGGCACCGCCCATCTGTCGGGGCTCCCCGATAGTTTTGCCCCCGAGATATTGTCGCCGCTTCTCGATCGGCTCGCATCGTGGCACCCGACCGGCATCGCCACGGAGGATCTCTCCGGCCTGCAATGCGACGGTCTCCGCCGTTATCCGTCACGATACGCCGAGACGGTCCAATATTATTGCGCCGATACCGCGCCCGCATTCCGGTCGACCGGGTTGGACCTGCTGGCCGCCAATGCCGAAGCCGATCGGCTGCTCGCCACGTGGCCGGTCTCGCCGACGCCCGGGCAGCGGCGGCACCTGGCGGCGATTTTCATGGCGGCTGGAGAGCGCGGCTCTGCATTGGTGCAATGGCTCAGGCTCCCGCCGGATCAACGGCGAGCGGGCGACGGCCTGAACGACGAGCTCGCGGCCGCGCTCGAAAAGTTCAAGAACCGGCGCAACGAGACCTGCCTCGTGTCGGCCGTGCTGGCCGCGCGGCTGGGGCTGGAACGTCTCTGGAGCATGGACGATCATTCGGCGGACACGCCCGACAGCAGCGATCCAGCCGAGCGCAAGGCCGCTGCCGATGCGATCGCGCGCGCATGGGACAATCCGGCGACGCATGCCCGGCAGGCCGAGGATGCGAGATTGCAGAAAGGCCTGTCGGAGCCTGGCGGCATTCTGGAGATGTACCGCGCGGAAAATGCTCCGGGCGTACCCGATCTGACATATCGCTCAGACTTCGGTGCGGCGCTTGTCGAGCCGTCCCCGCAACAATTCGGGCGGGGTTATGTTGGCTATTGGGAAACGCGCAATCTGCGCATGGCGGCGAATATCCGCGACGTGCTCGGCCGCTATCCCGGCATGCGGATGCTGGTGATCGTGGGCTCTTCCCACAAAGGATATCTCGAAGCGTATCTCAACCAGATGCATGATGTCCGGCTGGTGGATGCCAAGCGGGTGCTTCGTTAAAGAGGCCGCCTGCAGCGCTCTGTCGAGCCCTCTCGACATTGGCCGCAAGGATCGCTCGGGGGCTACGGCGCGGCGTTGCTTGCGGCCGACTTGCCGAAGATTTATAAGTCTCGGGACACGCATATTCACCGTGTCCAGGGCCATGCTCTCGTACCAGTCGGCGTTCATCGGGGCTTGGCGGCCCGGTCATCGCGGGTGGATTTTTCGCATCCTTCCACCGTCTGCGGTGTGCCGGCACGAACGAGGCGAGGTCGCGCTATGAAGATCGTGGTGATCGGTGGCACCGGCTTGATCGGATCGAAGACTGTCCCCCTCCTGCGCCAAAGCGGCCACGACGTGGTCGTCGGTTCGCCCAGCAGCGGCGTCAACAGCCTGACCGGTGAAGGTCTCGACGACGCCCTGGCGGGAGCGAAGGTGGTGATCGATCTCACCAACTCGCCATCATTCGAAGATAATGCGGTCCTGAATTTCTTCGAGACATCGGGCCGAAACCTTCTGGCGGCGGAGAAGGCGGCGGGGGTGGGGCATCATGTGGCGCTGTCGATCGTCGGCACCGACCGGACGCCCGAAAACGGCTATTTCCGCGCCAAGGTGGCGCAGGAAAAGCTGATCGAAGCCTCGGGCGTTCCCTACACCATCATCCGCGCCACCCAGTTTCTGGAGTTCCTCGGCGGCATCGCGGATTCCAGCATGGGTGGAGACAAGGTCCGGCTCTCGCCCGGATTGTTCCAGCCGATCGCGGCAGACGACGTCGCGGCGGTTGTCGCCGACGTGGCGCAGGCGGAGCCGCGGTGCGGCATCGTCGAGATCGCGGGGCCGGAACGTGCCCCGTTCGATACCTTCATCGCGCGCTATCTGAAGGCTGTCGGCGATCCGCGGGACGTGGTGAGCGATCCCGAGGCCCTATATTTCGGAGGCCGGGTCGAGGAACTTTCGCTCGTGCCGCTGGGCGAAGCGCGGCTTGGCCGGATCGGCCTCGACGAATGGATTGCCCGCCCGCGCATGGGCAACTGATCCCGCGCGTCGATCACGGGAGGGAGAGCATGAAGCGCATCCTCTGCCCGCCGCTTCTTGCGGCCTTGCCGCTCGGCGGCGTGCTTGCGGACGCCCAAATCAACAACGGACCGGCAACGTCCACACTGCCGGCCAGAGCTTCTCCGAGATGCCCGGCGACCGTCATGGGGTGAGCACCAACGCCAGCACCTACTGGCGGTGTTCGTCGTCGATACCAATGAGAAGGAGCTGACAATCTCCTTCGCCAAATGAGGCGATGCTGCTTCGGGAGGCGGACCATCAGCCGTCGATGAGCCGCAACGCCGATCCCTTGTGCAAGGCGACATGGTCGGTCTTGTCGCTCTTGATCTCATATTGCGGCTCATCGGGGCTCGCGTGGTGCGTATAGCCCTTGTAGTTCGTGTCCTGCGTATGGACTCCGATGATCCGGCCGCTGACCTGCCCGGCCTCGGAGTTCCAGCCGACATGGTCGCCGACCTTGAAATGCGTGCTCATCGATCACTCTCCCGGAAAGGCGGTGCTCGACTTACCAACGATCCGGAACATCGATCGTTTGCGCGGCGATGCGGGGCCGTCCGTCAACCTGACTGTTCGCCGCACAAGGCGTGCACGACGCGCTCCGTCAGCGCCGCGCAGTCGACACCGGCGAAGGGGAAGACGCCGATCAGGCTCGCCTGAAACTCGGGGGCCAGAGCCTCGCGCAGCCGCCGGCGGGCGCGAAGCAGCCTGGTTTTCACCGTGGCGGGCAATATCCCCAGCGCCTCGGCGACTTCCTCGACCGAGAGCCCCTCGATCTCGCGCATCACGAACACCAGCCGGAATTCGGATGGCAGGGTCACGATCGCCTTTTCGAGCATCATGCGCATTTGTTTTCGTGCCAGTGCTGCTTCGGCCCCCTGTTCGATCGATCCCCGCATCAGCTTGTCCCGATAATCATCCAGATCGGTCACCGATTCCGCGTCGAGCCGGGCGCGGCGGCGGCTGGCCGCGCGTCCCCGTCCGAGCGCTTCGTTGATGACGATCCGAGTCAGCCAGGTCGACAGGGACGACCGGCCGGCAAAACTGTGGATCGCCGCGAACGCCTGGCAATAGGCGCTCTGCACGGCATCCTCCGCCTCGCTACGGTCGCCGAGGATGCTCCACGCCGCGCGGAACAGCCGCTGGTTGTTGCGTTCGGTCATCAATCGCACGGCGGCAGGGTCGCGCTGGCCGATCCGGCGCGCCAGCGCGATGTCGTCGATCCCGGTGATATCCTCGGCGTGCAGCCCCATGATGACGTCCTAGCGCTCGCGCCGCGCGAGCGGCAACGTATCGAGCAGTTCACGGCGCAGCATCGGATCGTCACGGAAATCACCGAGCCAGCATTGCGTGACCATCGACACGCCATGCTGGTTGACTCCGCGCGTCGTCATGCAGCCATGGCTGGCCTCGATCACCACGGCCACGCCCCGCGGTTCGAGAGCGCTGTTCAGCGTTTCGGCGATCTGGTTGGTCAGCCGTTCCTGCAATTGCAGGCGCCGCGCATAGGCATCGACCAGACGCGACAGCTTGGAGATGCCGACGACACGATCCCGCGGCCGGTAGGCGACGTGCGCAACGCCGGTGATCCGCGCCAGATGATGCTCGCAGGTCGATATGACCGGGATCGAGCGGAGCACGATCGTGTCCTGATAGCCATCGGCCTCGCCAAAGGTTCGCGTCAGCAGCATGGCCGGGTCGATGGCATAGCCGGCGAACCATTCCCGCCAGGCACGCGCCACGCGGGCCGGTGTGTCGGCGAGGCCTTCACGGTCGGGATCTTCGCCGATCGCGGCGATCAGCGTCCGAACGGCCTCGGCGACCGCCATCTCTCCCGGCCGATCGATGCGCGCGGCGAGTCCGCCTTCATGGCCGCCATGCTGATCGGCGATATCGCCTTCGTAGAAATCCACCCGGCACCTCTCCTGAACCGATGACGCCGATTGGATGCTGGCGACGCAGCAAGGTTCCCGGGTTTCGATCCTGCGACGGGAACCTCCCCGACAGGCTGGCATCCAATGGCGCGACAGGCCGGCATCCCGTCGGCCGAATGGGGAGAAGATGATGTTCCGGAAAATCGCATTGGCAGCGACGGCCGGGCTTCTGGCCTGGAGCGGATTGGCCGCGCAGGCCGACGCAATCAACGACGCGCAGATCGCGCACATCGCCTACACCGCAGGATCGATCGACGTCGCGGCGGGCAAGCAGGCGCTGGCCAAGTCGACGAACAAGGATGTGCGCGCGTTCGCGGAAGAGATGGTCCGCGATCATGCCTCGGTGAACGATCAGGCGCTGGCTCTGGTCAAGAAACTGGGCGTCGCTCCGCAGGACAATCCCACCAGCGTGGCCCTGAGCAAAGGTGCTGCGGACGAGCTGAAGAAGCTGGCGCAGCTCAACGGTGCGGCATTCGACCGGGCGTATGTCGCGAACGAGGTTGCCTATCACCGCACGGTGAATGGGGCGTTGAAGGACACCTTGATCCCGAGCGCGCAGAATCCCGAACTGAAGGCGCTGCTGGAAACCGGTCTTCGGCTGTTCAGCGAGCACCAGACCCATGCCGAGCATCTTGCGATGAAGATCGGCTGATGGCGAAGCCCGGCCTTTCATGGTTGGCCGCTGGTATGATCGTTCTGGGCTCGGTCGCCGCGACGGAGGCCGACGCCCGGCAACGCTCTCCCGCGACCTATACGATCGTTATCGACAAGATGGCGTTCGGCGCCCCGCCGTCCGGTCTCCATGTGGGGGACACGATCCTCTGGGTGAATCGCGATCTGTTCCGGCATACCGCAACGGCTGCCGATCACAGTTTCAACGTCGATCTTGCTCCCGGCAAAAGCGCGCCGGTCACGCTGACGCGCGCGGGGAGGGTGGCGTTCACCTGCACCTTCCATCCCGGCATGAAGGGCGTGCTGAACATCTCGCCCTGAGCGGCTCAGACGGTGCAGATGCGCACCGCCCGCTCCAGCGCCGGCAGGGGATCGCCCCGCGGTACGAATTCGTGGGCCAGATAGCCCTGAAAGCCCAGATCGGCGATCCCGCTGGCGACGGCGTGCCAGTTGACCTCCTGCGTGTCGTCAAGCTCGTGGCGGCCGGGCACGCCGCCGGTATGGAAGTGGCCGATCCACCGGATATTCTTGCCGATCGTGTCGATCAGATCGCCTTCCATGATCTGCATATGGTAGATGTCGTACAGCAGCTTGACCCTCGGCGAGTTGACCTCCTCCATCACCCGCGCGCCCCAGGCGGTATGGTCCGCCATATAATCGGGATGGTCGATCCTGCTGTTGAGCAGCTCCACGCAGATGGTGACGCCATTGTCCTCGGCGATGCGCTTGACGCGGTTGAGGCCGGCGACGGTGTTGGCCACGCCCTCCTCGTCGGACATGCCGCGACGATTGCCCGAGAAGGCGATCACGTTGGGCACGTCCGATCGGGCGGCCTGCGGGATGCCTGTGCGGAAGGCCTGTTCGATGGCGGCGTGGTTCTCCCGCCGGTTCAGCCCGTTCGCGATCGTCATATTGTCGGCCGCATAGCCCATCGTGCAGCGCAGCCCATGCCGGCGAGGCGCCTCGTAATCGGCCGGGTGCAGCAGGTCGATGCCCTGCAAGCCGATCTTCGCAGCGAAGGCGCAAAGATCGTCGAGCGGGATTTTCTCGTAGCACCAGCGGCTTACCGACTGTTTGAGCCGGCCGGCCGCCACCGGTGGCGCGGCAAACGCCGTCGTAGCAGCCAAGGAGAGGGAGGAGCCGATGAACTGACGCCGTGTGAACATGCCTCGATGATATCGGAGACGTTGGCTGGAGCAAGGCACTCCGTGACTCCGGATATTATGTTGACAGAATCAACATAATATTGTTGCCTTAATCAATATGGAAGCTGGGATCGGACATGGATCAGGACGAGCTGGATATCGCGACGCTGCGCGCCTTCAACCGCGCCTATACCATCAGGCTGGGGTTGCTGAACGCCCGGCTCGACAAGAGCCCTTTCACCCTCAGCGAGGCGCGGGTCCTTTATGAACTCGCGCATCGAACCGATCCGACGGCCGCGGAACTCGGGCGCGCGCTTCATCTGGACAGGGCTCAGGTCAGCCGGACGCTGAAGCGGTTTTCGGATCGCGGGCTGCTGGACAGCCGCAACGATCCCTCCCACGGGCGCAACCAGCTTCTGTCGCTTACGGCGGAGGGCAGGGAGGCGTTCGATGGCCTCGACGGCAACACCCGCGCCGCGATCGGAAGCCTGCTGGACGAACTGCCGCCTCTTCGGCGCCACCGCCTGCTCTCGGCGGCCGGGGCGATCACCCGTATCTTCACCGACGAAGGCGCGCCGACGGTGTCACTGCGCGGTCTGAGGCCCGGCGATCTCGGCCTCGTCGCCGCCCGGCAGGGCATCCTCTACGCGGACGAATATGGCTGGAACTCGGACTACGAGGCTCTGGTCGCCCGCATCCTCGCCGATATTCATCAATCGTTCGATCCGGCGAAGGACGCGGCCTGGATCGCCGAGATGGACGATCGCATGGTCGGTTCGATCTTCCTCGTGCATGGCGATGCACCCGAGGTCGCGAAGCTCCGCCTGCTCTATGTCGAGCCGGATGCGCGAGGCGCGGGCGTAGGCAAGAGGCTGGTCGCAACCTGCATCGAGCGAGCGCGGACGGTCGGTTACAAGCGCCTCGACCTGTGGACGACGAACATGCAGGCCGTCGCCCGATCGATCTACAAGCGCGCGGGCTTCGTGCTGATGGAGGAAAGGCCGGGCCGCATGTTCGGGCATGACCTGATCGGCCAGACCTGGTCGCTTGCCCTCTAGTGGCTCAGCGACCCGGCATTCCGCGCTGTTCGCCTAAGGCCTTTTGACGACATCGCCGCCCTTCATGACGAAGGAAGGATGTTCGAGCAGGCGGACGTCGCGCAGCGGATCGCCGTCCACCGCCACGATATCGCCATACCGGCCGACAGCAATCGCGCCGACATCGGCGGTCTTGTCGAGCGCCTCGGCCGCGCTCTTCGTGGACGCCTGGATCGCTTCGAGAGGCGTCATTCCCCACTCGACCATCTTGGCGAACTGCCTGGCGTTGTCGCCGTTCGGATAGACGCCCCCATCGGTCCCGAACAGCATCTTCACGCCTGCCGCATGGGCCGCGCGAAACGTCTGGCGCTGCTTGAGGCCGACCATCTTTTCCTTGGCGAGGCTTTCCGCGAACATGCCGTTCTTGGCGCCCTCGGCGAGGATGTAATCGTCGTTGTAGATGTCCATGTCGAACCAGGCGCCATGCGATTTCGCGAGTTTGAAGCTCTCCTCGTCGGCGAGACTGGCATGTTCGACCGTATCCACGCCGGCGCGCAGCGCATCGTTGATGCCGGCCGTGCCATGGGCATGAACCGCGACCCGGAGGCCAAGCATATGCGCCTCGTCGACGATGGCCTTGATCTCCTCATAGGAGAGCTGCTGGGCGCCGACGGAATCCCCCTTCGAGAGCACGCCGCCGGTCATGCAGACCTTGATGACCTCGGCGCCATATTTGTGGACCTTGCGGACGAGCGCCCGGTATTCGTCGGGCGAATTGGCGATGTTGACCGTCGAGGTCGTGATCGAGGGCGGGAACTCGGTCGCGTCGCAATGCCCGCCGGTCGAGCCGAGCGCGTAGGTCGCGGGCACGATCCGTGGGCCAGCGATATACCCGCGCTCGATACCCTGCTTGAGAGCTACATCGTCATAGTTGGCCGAGCCGACGTTGCGCACCGTGGTGAACCCGGCTTCCAGCGTGCGTTTCGCATTCGCGACGCCCACCACCGTCCAGAAATTGTCGGTGAATTCGAGGCCGGTATAGCCGCTGAAATGCGGATCGCCGGTCAGGTGGACGTGCATGTCGATGAGACCGGGCAGCATGGTGCGCTCGCCAAGATCGATGCGCTTCGCCCCTTCGGGTATCGCGTCCCCCTGATGGCCGACCGCGGTGATCCGGCCATTGACGATCGTTATCTGGGGCTTGGCGACCTCCCGGCCGGCCAGGACGTCGACCATTTGCGCGGCCGTGACCACCACCGTCTCGGCACCGGAAGGCGATGCCAGCATGACGCACGCGGCCAAGGCGGCCGTCCACTTCAGATTCATGATTGTTCCAACCCCTAGCCCCTGTCCCCCATCTGCCCTTCTCACTGTGCCCGATGGGTGGCGTCAATGCTGATTATCGTACCGGCAGGATCAGGCTTGCCGCACCCGAGCCAGCCGTGCGGCGAGGTTGGGGATCGCTGGCGACAGGTTGGCGAGGGCGACGATCATCCGCGCACCGTCGGGCCGGCAGGCGAGGTCCGTAACGGCTCCGGCGACGCGAAAAGGGCGGCGAAGGCGATGAGCGAGGTCGGGCTGGAAGGCATCGGTCGCTCGGCCTTGCAATATGGCCCGCGCGGCGAGCCCGCCGCTCACCAGCGCGATCGCGAGCCCTTCGCCCGCCAGTGATGGAATGACGCCCGCCTGATCGCCGACCCGATAGACATGGGGCAGGCTCGATCGCGCCCGCCATCCATAGGGCATGTTGGCGATCGCCTGCCGCTCACCCAGGCCGGAGCAAGCCGACAATCGCGCCTCCAGCGCCGGGCATTCGCGCGACAATGCCAGCAAAAGGGCTTCGGCGGAGCTTTCCTCGGCGAGCCGGTGCCGGCTGACGGCAAGGCAGAGATTGGCGGTTTCCTCCTGCATCACCAGACCCGCATAGCCGCCGCGGAAACAATGTATCTCGATGGTATTGGCCAATATCTCGTGCAACCGACGCGACGCTCCCAGCCGCCAGCGCAGCCCCACCATCCGCTCGCCTTCGGGAGCAGGGCGGGCGAGGCCGCGCAGTTCGTGCTTCCCGGTGGCCAGCACCATCGTATCAAACCGCAGCGCGGCGCCGTCGGTCGTGGCGATTTCCCCGTCGTCGAAATGGGACGCGGCCACGCCCCGCTCCACGGCGGCCCCTTCCAGCTCCGCGCGAGCGAGCAGGCTGGCATCGAGCCGTCGCCGTGAGATGCCCACCGCCGGGGCGGGCAGGCGTGCGCTTGCCGAGCGGTTGCCGGCAAACATCTTCATCCGATCGATGCGATGGCCACCCAGATCGTCCACATGCACGCCCAGCCGCTCCAGCGCGGCGATCGTCGTCCAGCTCAGAAATCCCCCGCAGAGCGGATCGGCGCCCTCACGTTGCCGTTCGAGGATCAGTGGCGAGCGCCCGCCTCGGGCCAGCCCGATCGCGGCGGCAGCGCCGGCCGGCCCGCCGCCGACGATCAGCGTATCCATGTGACGCACAGGCCGAACGGAAGGGCTCGATATTGGGGGATGATGCAATCCCCTTCTCCTTCGGGGCTGGTGTTCATTCGTCCGGCGACCTTGGCGGATGATTGGTTGGTTCCCCGTTCCGTCCGGATCGTTCAACGGCTCTAGAATGCGTAGCTCATGCCGAAGACCAGGGTTCCTCTATGACGGGGTTCTCCCGCATAATAATCCGGCCCTGGCGAGCCGTCCGTCCATGCGAGTTGCAGGTCGAGCGGGCCGAGCCGGCGGCCGGCCCCCAGCTTCCAGTCATAATGGGTGTGCGGCTCGCCGGGCGCGCGCGGGCCGTCGAGCTGCGTCAGCACACCGAAATGACCGGTCAGCCGCCAGAAGGGGAAGGGGCGCAGCACGCCATCCGTGTCGACATAGAGCGTCGAGACGCCGCCCCGGAAATAGTGCGGCGAGTAGTGGACGTGCGCCGCGAGGTGATCGGTGATGAGCCCCGCATAGACTTCGCGATAGTCCGCCGTGGTGCCGCCGCTGTAATATTCTTCATAGTTGGTGTTGGTGAAGCCGACGTCGATCACCGGACCGGTGCCGATCTTGCGCGCGAAGCCGATATTCTCGCTGAAACCAAGCAGCTTCACGCCGGAATGTCGCGTTGCGACACCGGTCGCGGCGCCTGCCAGATAGAGGCCGGAGGCATCGTCATAGGCAAGATCGAGCGTCGCGACCGGCCGCCCCTCGCTCAGCGAATAACCGCGGAAATAATCGTCGGTCTGGAAGGAGATGGTCCCGCCGAGCTGCGCGGCGGCCGGCGTTGCGGCGCCTGCGGCCAGCAGCATGCCGAGGAGGAGGCGGATCGACCTAGCGGTGGGCGTCCGCCGCGAGTTCCGCTGCGGCCGGGCAGGCGCAGTCACAGGGCCGCGCGGCACGCAGCAGAGAAGCGCAGGCATCGATGACACCGCCGCCCGGCTTCGCCGACACCAGCGTCGCCATGCTGCCGGCGGCCATGTGCTTCTCGCGAAGCAGCGCAGCCAGCCCGCTGACATGCGCCGCCGCGTAGGAACTGCCGTTTACCAGATACCATCGGTCCCCCGGCTGCGTGGTCGGGATATCGCGCCCGGGTGCAAGATAGCCCTTCGCCGGAGGCGGAACCATGCTTTCCTCCGCCACGGCGACGACGCCCGGATGGGAAGCGGGAAAGCCGCCATCGGGCTGGTTCGGGTCGATCGCGGCGACCAGCGTCGCGCCGCGCGCAAGGCCCACGTCGATCAGGCGACCGAGCAGCGGATCGGGCGGCCCGCTCAGGCTCATGTTGATGATCTGTGCGCGATGATCGATCGCGAAGTGCAGCGCCTTGGCGAGGCTGAGGCTGTTGCACAGCGTATCCGGGGCGGCAGGCGTCTTCCCGGCCGTCTGCCAGCAGGCGCGCAGGCCCATCAACTTCGCGCGGGGCGCCACGCCCGCGATGCCGATGCCGTTGCCCGCGATGGCGGCGATGATCCCGGCGACGCCGGTGCCGTGCTGCTCGGGCGCGGCGTTGCCGTCCCCGACAAAATCCTGCTGGACCGAAACCTGTCCCACGAGGTCGGGATGGTTGCTCTCGATCCGGCTGTCGATCACCGCGACGGTGACGCCGCGGCCCGTGGCGATCTTGTGGAGATCGGCCAGCCGCCATTCGTGCGCGGCGGGCTCGGCGCGGAACAGCGGGTCGTCTTTCCACGCGGCATTTCCCTGCGCGCGATAGACATGCATCGGCTCGGACCAGGCGACGCCGGCATCATGCGACACTTCGGCAGCGGCGGCGTCGGTCGACTGCCCCTCGGGCACGGCCATGATGTAACAGTCGAGGCCGAGCAGCGGCATGGGCCAGTCGGTCACGAGCGTCAGGCCATGGGCCTTGGCGATGTGCCGGGCGAGGCGGTCCCGCGCGCCGCTGGCGGGCGAACTGCCATAGCTGCCGCCATAATCGCTGCCCGGCCGGTAATGCTCGGGCGCGAGGCGCAGCAGAACGAGGATCTGTTGTCCGGACGAAGGCGTATCGGCGCTCCAGGCCGGCGAGGCGATGCCGATGAGTCCGGCCAGCAGCAGCCCAATCCCCCAGACGAGACGGTTCATGGTGTCGCGCCCGCATTGATCGGCTCCGCGAGCACGATGTCGTGGTCGGCGCGCAGCCGGGCGATCACGGCGTCGCGGCGTTCGGCGGGCAGGTGGAGCACATAGGCGTCGGCCGCTGTCGGTCCGTCCACCAGCCGCGCGCCATTGGCATTGAGCGTCTCGCGGAGAGCCTGTTCGCTGGTGTCGGGCCGGAAGATCACGATGGCGTTGCCGTTGGCGGGCGTCGGCGCGGCGCCGAGGGCGTGATAGGGGGCGGGGGCCGGGCGGAGGACCGGTACGATCAGCACCGCCAATGCCGCGATGAAGGCTGCCTGAGCCGAAAGGAACCAGCCGGTCCGTCCCGGCCGGGCCAGTGCGCGTCGGATCATCGGAAGGACCCTGCCTTCAGGCGCGGCCGGCGGCGGCGCGGGATCGAGGTGGCGGCTGAACGCCTCCCAATCGAGCCCGGCCCCGATCGGAAGCCGGGCGACCTCGCCGCCGAGCTTGCGCTCCAGCATCAGCTCGGCGCGGCATTCCTCGCATTCCGCGAGATGCGCCTCGACCTGGAGGCGGTCTTCCGGATCAAGCTGCCCGGTGACGTACCACGGGAGGAGCCGCTCGGTTTCCAGATGCGGGTTGCCGTTGAAGCGAAGGATGTTGCCCATCGTCTGCTCCTACAGCCAGTCCGCGAACTCGCCGGCGAGCATCCGCTTGAGATGGCGGCGCGCGTGGAACATGCGCGTCTTCACCGTATCGACCGGGCAATCCATGATCTCGGCGATCTCCCGATAGCCGGCGCCGTGGAAATAGGTGAGGTCCACCACCGCGCGATGGTTGGGCGAGAGCTGGCCGATCGCGCGGAGCAAGGCCTGCTGCACGCGGAGCTGGCCGACCTGCTGGTCGGGCCCGGCATCGGGGCTGACGCGCTCATGCGCGTGGGCATCCTCGATCGGCTCGTCTTCCCGCCGGCTCGCCTTCAGCGCCTTGCGGTAGGCGATGGCGAAGATCCAGGTGGAGAGCTTGCTGGCGCCGTTGAAGCTGTCCGGTCGGTTCCAGACGACCATCATCGTGTCGTTGAACACCTCCTCGATCAGTTGCGGCCGGCGCAGCAGGTGCGTGAGGAAGCGGGCGAGGCGCGGGCGGTAGCGGCGATAGAGTTCCTCGAAGGCGGAGAGATCATGCACGCGGATCCGCGCCATCAGGCGGGCTTCGTCCTGCGGCATCGCAGGCTCCCGCTGCTTCTCATTCGCCATGCCGTATCCAGACAAGACCCCAGCTCCCTTGCGCCACGGCCGTCAGTGGCTGGCAGCGCGGGAAAGGTTCAAATCCTTATCCTCCCGCAGGTGCGTGGCTGTCGAGGGCGAAACGGCGCTCTTCGCTTTGTCGATAAAAAGCAACGTTTCGTCGTCGTTTCATGAACCGATACGCGCTTCCGCCGAACAGAATAAAGCCATTAGCTAATGGCCCGGCCCCTTTCCCCCTCGGGGCCGGTTATCAACACTGGAGGAACAGATGCGCCGTTTGATGGCTCCGGCCTTGCTTGCCGTTGCTCTGCTGGCTCCGATGAGCAATGCCCAGCCGCCCGAATGGACCGGCGCGCAGACCGTCTCGGTGGAGCTTTCCAACTTCAAGTTCACCCCGGCGACGCTGACGCTGCAACATGGTGTGGTCTATCGCCTCCGCTTGTCCAACACCTCGTCCGGCGGGCATGATTTCGTCGCCAAGGAGTTCTTCGCCGGGGCCAGCATCGCACCGGAGGATCGCGCCAAGATCAGGAATGGCGGGATCGACGTGGATGGGAAGGAGACGGTCGAGGTGCGGCTCGTGGCCGGGCAGCCGGGCACCTACAAGAGCCACTGCTCCCACTTCATGCACAGCAGCTTCGGCATGACCGGAACGATCGTCGTCCGGTAATCAGCGCCGGAACAGGTCGGGTCGCTGCTCGGCGAGCCCGGCCATCACCGCGCGCGCCATCGCGAGATCGGCGCGCGCGTCGGGGTGTCCATCGTCGGCAATCCGCCATGCTGGATCAATCCGCACGCGGACATAGGGAATCCCCGCTTCATCCAGCACGCGATGGGTGATGGCGCGTTCGGCCGGCAGCTCCGGTCCGAAGCCCGGCACGAGGATCAGCGCGGCCGCCCCGCGCATCCGCGCTGCCCGCACCGTCGCTTCCAGTACCGCGCGCGTCATGGCGATGCCGTCGTCGATGCGCTGCGTGGCGTGATAGAGCACGACATTCTTCGCGAGCCGCTGCAAGCGCCACGTATGTTGTGCCGGGTGCCAGCGGAGCGCGGCATCGAGATGCGGGCGATCTTCATCGAGATTGCGCTCCATCAGCGTCGGCGCGAACAGCGCGACCACGGCTCTGGGCTGCTGGAAGCGCGGCAACTCCCGTGCGAGCTTGAGATAGGATTGATCGCTGCCATAGCCGTTGACGGCGAGATTGGCGCTCTGGAAGCCGGTGGCGGCCTCGATCCGTCCGGCGAGCGTTTCGTCCCAGTTCAGCCGGAAGCCGAGCATGATCGACTCGCCGGTGAAGAGGATCGTCGGCCGCGCTGGATCGAGCCGCCGGTCCGGCGCGGCGATCCGGCGGCCATCGGCATCGACGGCATAGGCGATGCGTTGTCCGTTGAACGGATCGATCCCCACGCGGCCCGGCATATTGTCCCAGCCGAGGCGGGCATCGGCGACGCGCCGGGGCTCCTCGGTGGCGGCCCAGCGGTCGATGCCCTGCCATGCGGCGGTCCGCAGCGCCGCTTCGCACGCAAGGCCGCTCAGCAGGATCGCGATCAGGACCAGTATGGACCGGATCGCGAGTTCCCGTCCGAAGCCGCGCCGTATCCGGCTGGCCGCCCACGGCCGGGCGATCAGGATCAATGCGACACCGAGCAGCAGCGCGCCGATGCGCTCCACCCGCCACCACAGGAGCTGCTGGCCCTGCGACAGGAACATGTGGGGCAGCACATGGCGATCCAGCCAGTGCCGGTCGGTCCGTGCGGCGATCAGGATCACGCCGAGCCCGGCGGATGTCAGCAAGGCTTCGGCGATCCGCGCGCCGGGATGGGCTGATTGCTGTTGCAGCCCGCGCATCACTGCGCGACGAAGGTGAAGACGCCGTAGCGCATCGCTCCCGTCCGATAGGCGAGGATCAGGCGCGGCAGGCTCAGGGCGAAGCGGCGGTTGCGGGCACGCACCACCTGTGACCGGATCGCGGGATCGGCCAGCAGCGCGCGCAGGAAACGGGCGGCGCAGATCGTCCATGTGCGGGCCACCGCTGCACTGATGTCACGATAATCAGCGCAGAGGAATCCGGCCTGTCCGGCCATCGCGCGATAGTCGCTTGCGCGGCCGAGCGAGGGCAGGCGGCCTTCCTCGCAGATGGGCTCCAGAAGATGGCGGATTTCCCAGCGGCGCGGCGCTTCGGTGGCGAGCCACGCGCAGACGACGAGCCGCGTGCCGGGCTTCAGCACGCGACGCGCCTCGGCGAAGAAGCGCTGCTTGTCGGCCATGTGTTCCGAACTCTCGATGGCATAGGCGCCGTCGAAGGCCGCATCGGGCAGGCCGTTCGCCATCCAGTCGCGGCGGAGCAGCGTGACGTTTGCAGCCGGGGACGCAGCCACGATCTGCGCGGCGGAAAGGGTGAGGCCCGTCACCGTCGCGCCACGCTTCGCGAAATGCCGCGCGGTCGCGCCATAGCCGCAGCCGATGTCGACAAGGCGATCGCCCGCCCCGAAACCCAGCCGCTCGCCCACGAGATCGCTCAGCGCCACCACCGCTTCGGCGGGGCTTTCGCGGCTCGTTGCCCAGTAGCCGTGATGGACGTGCTCGCCCCACAGCGCGCTATAGATCAGGTCCAGTTCGTCATAATGATCGGCCACGGCGGCGGGCGTCTGAGGCTCGGGGGGCCGGATCAGGCCGCGCATTCCCCTTTCCATGTCCCTAGAAGAAACGTCAGGAGGAGCCATGACCACGCTCGCAATTCGATGCCGCACGGAAGAGCAGATGGACGCGCTGGATCTCGATCCCGAGACCTATGCCGAGGTTCTGCGCGACCTGTCGCGCGTCAATCGCTGGACATTCACCGCCCATCCGACGCTCGCCTATCTCGAACGGGCGACGAAGGGGTTAACCCGCTTCCGCCTGCTGGACGTGGGCTTCGGCGCGGGCGACATGCTGCGTGCGATCGCCGGTTGGGCGAAGAAGCGCGGCATCGTGGCCGATCTGGTGGGCGTCGATCTCAATCCGCGCAGCGAAGGGATCGCCCGTGCCGCGACGCCTGCCGATCTCGCCATCGACTACCGGACGGGTGATTATCACGACGTCGAAGGACCGATCGACTTCATCATCAGCAGCCAGGTCACGCATCACATGACCGACGCGCAGCTCCATGAATTCATCCGCCATATGGAGGCACGGTCGGCTCGCGGCTGGCTGATCTCCGATCTGCACCGCCACTGGTTCGCCCATGGCGGCTTTCCCCTGCTGGCGCGGCTGATGCGGGTTCACCGGATCGTCCGCGAGGATGGCACGCTTTCCATCGCGCGGAGCTTCCGTCCGGACGAGTGGCGGTCGATCCTCGAAGAGGTGGGCGTCTCGCCGAGCTGGGTGACGATTGCACGGCGTTTCCCGTTCCGCCTCACCGTCGAGCGCATTCGCTGAGGCGGCGGGGCGCATCACGCCCCCCGGAAAGCGAAACCTTCGGCGGCCAGGCCGGGGCCGAAGGCCAGCGCCACGCCGTCCGAGGGCGCGGGGCGTTCCATCAGGTCGGCCAGCACGAACATCAGCGTCGCCGAAGACATGTTGCCGAAGCGCCGAAGCACCGAGCGCGAAGGCGCCAGCGCATCCTCGGGGAGCCCGAGTGCCGTCTCCACCGCATCGAGGATCGACCGGCCACCGGCATGGACCGCCCATGTCAGCTCGTCGGCGCGCCGGCCATCGAGGATACGCTGGCGGGTGTCCGGATCGTGGAGAGCGCCGGCGATCCGGCCGGGGACTTCGCCGGACAGGTGCATCTCGAAACCCTCGTCGCCGATCGTCCAGCGGATGAGGTCGCGGCTGTCGGGCAGGGCGACGGCGAAGAAGCGCTCGATGGCAAGCGCCGAGGGCTCCGCGCTGACGATCGCGGCGGCTGCGCCGTCGGCGAACTGGAGCATGGCCAGCAGCGGCTCAATCTCGCCCGTTTCGATCAGGTGGAGCGTCGACAGCTCGACGGTGACGACCAGCACGCGCGCCCGCGGTTCGGATCGCGCGATATGATGCGCCACGCGCAGCGCCGAGACCGCCGCGTAGCAGCCCATGAAGCCCACCAGCGTCCGCTCGATACCGGGATCGAGGCCGAGCCTGTCCGTGATGATCTGGTCGACGCCGGGGGCGACGAAGCCGGTGCAACTCGCCACCACAAGGTGAGTGACGCCCTCGATCGACACCTTCTCCTTCAGCGCCTCGACGGCATCGAGCGCCAGCGCCGGTGCAGCCTCGGCGTAGAAGGCCATGCGCCGTCCCGTGGAGGGCAGGCGGTTGCCCGCGTAGAAGCCGCCCGGCTCCACGGGCGAGCCTCCACCCGACGCACGCGGCAGGACGGACCAGCGATGCTCGATGCCGGACCGCGCCGCCATTCGCCGGAACAGCGCCTGTCCGCGCGGGTCCGCGATCCTGGATGATGCCCATGCGATGAAGGGCGCATGGACGTCATGCGTGGGCACGGCGGTGCCGATGGCGTGGATGTGGGCGGTGGGTTGCACGATACTCTACCTCACGCGTTGCGGGCCGTTCCGGTCATAAGATGCGCGCAACGCCCTGCCAGCCCGCGCGCATATTCTTTGTTACCGGCGGAAGGTTTTTGGTTCATTCCGCCGGCTGTCAGCTTGCTGGACGGCGCATTGAACCTCCACGCGGCCACCCGCCACTAAGGGGATAACGCCCTGAAGCGGCGTCCGATGCGGTGGGGTAAGGCGTTGATGTCGTCCACGCGATCATATGGCGAGCAGCATGGCGTTGGCGGACTGAATCTGTCCGCCCTGCTTCGTCCCCTTTACTGGGCCGTCTGGCTCGACCCCCGGCGCCGGGCGCGCAAGCTGCTCCAGTTCGCCCGGGTGGAAGGCGACGGCGGCCGCGATCTGGTGCGCGCGGCGGAATTGACGGGCGACCCCATGCTCCGTCGCAAGCTCTTCGCCCATGCCCGCGACGAGGCTCGCCACGCTGCGCTGTTTCGCGCGCGGGGGCTGGCCTTGCGGAAGACCGTCGCTGGTGGCGCTGGCGATCCGGGCATGGCCGACTGGATGGCGCCCGGCGAGCGCGGCCTCGACGATCTGCGCGTGGATCGGGAGAGCGATGCTTCGCTGCTCGCCTTCATCCACCTGTCGGAAGCCACCGCTGCGCGGGACTTCGCACATTATCGCAGCGTGCTCGGCCATGACCCGGCGACCCGCGCGCTGTTCGACCGTATCCTGCGCGACGAGGAATCCCACATGCGCTATTCGCTCGCGGAGCTGGACCGTGTGGCGCCGGGGCAGCGCCGGTGGCTGCTGTGGAAGGCACGGCTCAGGCGGTTGTGGAAGGCCTATCTCCGGCTGGCGACGGCGATTGCGGGCGTGATGGCGGCGATCATCCTCACCGCGCAATATTTCCTGCTGTTACCGCCCTTCGCGCTCCTCGCCCGCCGCGCCGCCCGTCGTGAGGCGCCGGGTTGGATCATGCGTGGCCCCGCTCCCGCAAAAGAGGCAGGCCAGCGATGAATATCCTCGGCATTTCGGCCCATTATCATGACTCGGCAGCCGCGCTGCTGATCGGCGGCCAGCCGGTCGCCGCGGTGCAGGAGGAGCGGCTCTCCCGCCGCAAGAATGACGCGGCCTTTCCGATCGGCGCGATTGAATGGTGCCTCGATCATGCCGGTCTGGAGCCCGACGACCTCGACGCCGTGATCTTCTACGAGCGGCCGACGCTCAAGTTCGATCGCATCCTGACGACCATGCTGCGCAGCTTCCCCCATTCGTGGCGGGCCTTTCCCAAGGCGATGAAGAACATGCTCGGCGAAAAGCTCTGGGTGCGCGGATTGATCGCCTCGGAACTGGGCGTGCCGGTACGGAAGGTGCAGTGCATCGAGCATCACCAGTCCCACGCCGCCGCCGCCTTCCTCACAGCGCCGACGCGCGAGGCGGCGATCCTGACGGCCGATGGCGTCGGCGAATGGGCGACGCTGACCGTGGGGCGGGGCGTGAAGAATGGCGACGGATCGGCCTCCATCTCCCTGCTGCGCGAGCTGCGTTTTCCCCATTCGCTGGGGCTGCTCTATTCGGCCTTCACTGCCTTCCTCGGCTTCGCGGTGAACGAGGGCGAGTATAAGGTGATGGGGCTGGCCTCCTACGGCACGCCCAGCCGCGTCGACGACGTACGGCGCGTGATCCGGCGAACGGCGGACGGCGCGTTCGCGCTCGATCTCGATTATTTCGAATTTCACAGCAGCGTCGAAAGCGCCTTCTCGCGCCGCTTCGTCGATCTTTTCGGCCCTCCGCGCAGCCCTTACGACCCGATCGACCTCTCCAGCGCCGAAGGCCGCCGTTTCGCGGACATCGCCGCCAGCGTGCAACGCGTGCTGGAGGACATACTCGTCGATATCGCCCGTGCGCTCCATCGCGAGACGGGGTTGCCGGACCTCTGTCTCGGGGGAGGCGTGGCGTTGAACGGCGTGGCAAACGCACGCCTCCTTCGGGACTCCGGGTTCGAGCGTCTGTTCGTGCCCCCTGCGCCGGGGGATGCCGGCTGCGCGCTCGGTGCCGCGCTCTATGCCGATCGCATCCTGTTCGGGCGGCCGCATCGCGAGATCCCGGATCATCCCTATTGGGGCCCCGCTGTCGATCCGGCCACACTGGCCAGACTGGCGCGCGAGGACGGTTTCCCGGTGGAGACCGTCGGCGGCGGGCAGATGCTGAAGGATGTCGCCGACGAGATCGTGGAGGGCGCCGTCGTCGGCTGGATGGACGGCGCGATGGAGTTCGGGCCGCGGGCGCTCGGCAACCGCAGCATCCTGGCCGCGCCGCATGACGGGCGGATGCGTGACCGGCTGAACCGCGACATCAAGTTCCGCGAGGAATTCCGCCCCTTCGCGCCGGTGGTGACGGTGGAGGAGGCCGATCGCTTCTTCATCCTGCCGCCCGGCGGGGTGCGGCTGGCGCGCTTCATGTCGGGGGTCTTCCCGGTGCGGCCCGAATGGCGCGATCGGCTTGCGGCGGTGACGCATGTCGACGGGACGGCGCGGGTGCAGGCGGTCGATATCGGCATGGCGCCCCGGCTCCACGCCCTGCTCCAGGCTTATGGCCGGCGGAGCGGCATGCCCGTGCTGCTCAACACCTCGTTCAACCTCGCAGGCGAGCCGATCGTGAACAGCGCGGCCGAGGGCTATTCCACCTTCCGCCGCAGTCGCATCGATCTGCTCGTGGCCGGGGATGTTCGTGTCCGCAAGCAACGGCAATCGCAGGATATGAGCCTGGAGGAGGTCGCATGATCAGGAAAAGTGGCCGTATCAGGCGGCAGTTGATCGTCTTCGGCAGCAGCTTCGGCACCACTGCCGATCTCGCGCAGGGGCTGTGGCGAGGCGGGAGCGGCCGGCGCTGGATGATCCCGCTGGTCGTCTTTCTCTGCCTGACCGGCGTCGTGCTGACATTGGCCGCGAGTGTCGAGGCGCTGGCTCCCTTCGTCTATTCGATCTTCTAAATGGACGATCGATTCCGGGCGCTGCTCGCATGCCCGGTCTGCGGCGGGCCATTGTCGGCTGGCTGGCGTTGCGGGCGCTGCGGCGCGGCCTTCGATGCGCCCAACGGGGTGCCGGCGCTCCGCCTTCCGGGAGACGCGCGGACGGAGGCTGTCCGCCAATTCTATGCGGAGGCGCCTTTCCCCGGTTATCCGCCGCATGCCACGCTCGACTGGTTAAGGGCGCGGGCCAGCCGGAGCCCGTTCGCGCGGATGCTCGATGCCGCCATCCCCGGCGATGCGCGCATCGTCGAAGTCGGCTGCGGGACGGGGCAGATGAGCCTCTATCTCGCCCGGGCCGACCGCGTCGTGATCGGTGCCGATCTCACCCGTGCCTCGCTGCTGCTGGGCGCGGATGCGGCGCGGCGCTTCGGGATCGAGGACGTGCTGTTCGTCGAGAGCGATCTAGTGCGGCCGGGCTTGAGAGAAGAGGCATTCGACGTCGTCTATTGCTCGGGCGTGCTCCACCATACGCGGGACCCGCGCGGTGCCTTCTCACGCGTGGCGCGGCTGGCACGGCCGGGCGGGATGATCGTGATCGGCCTCTACAATGCCGCCGCGCGCCTGCCGTTGCGCCTACGCCGCGTCGTCGCCCGGCTGAGCCGAGAGCGCTGGATACCAGGCGATCCGGTGCTGGCCGATCGCGCCGCCGAACCCGAGCGGCGCGAGGCATGGCTGCGCGATCAATATCGCCACCCGGAGGAGCACCGTCATACGCTCGGAGAGGTGCGGCGCTGGTTCCGCGCCAATGCGGTCGAATATGTCCGCGCCTTTCCCAGCGCATTGTTGCACGAGGACGAGGAAGACGGCCTCTTCTCGTCCCAGCCCGGCGGCTGGTGGCTGGAAGAATGGCTGGTGCAGATCGGCTGGGCGCGTGTTCTTGCAGGAGAAGGGGGGCTGTTTCTCGTCATCGGGCGCCGCTCGGAAAACGGGGTATCGCCGCAAGGGGAATGATCGATCCGGCCGTCGGCGAGCGGATCAGGTCGCGGTGAAGCCGGCGATCGGGAAATCGGGCCGGTTGCCCGATTTGCGCCAATAATCGGTCAGCCCGATTTCCCGGATGATCGATGCCGTCCGCGGATCGGCGCGCAGGCCAGCCATGGACGGCAACCAGAGCATCCAGGTGGGCCGGTTACGCCGTTCCGAATAGAGGCCCTGCTCCTTGCCGAAGGATCGATTCCCCACATCGAATCCGCGGTTGAAATAGAGCGCGTTCAAAATCGCCAGTGCATCATCCAGCCGCCCCACCGCCGAGAAGAAACGGACGGCGTTCTCCGCTACGCCCACCGCCTGGTGCGCCCAGTTCCAATAGAGCGCGGCCGCAGCATCGATATCCGCTTTCGACCGCGTCATGAGCGCGCGGGCCTCGGCGGCAGACAGATTGAAGTCCCAGTCCGGCAGGCCGGTCGGCCGATGCTCCTCGTCCTCCACCATCGCGAGCGCGGCGGCTGCGCGGCCCGAATAGGTTAGCAGGAGCAGCCGCGTGAACCATGTGCCGACATGGCGCGGCCATTGCTGGAAGGCGTAATCGCTGGCGGCATCGGCGTCATCAAGCCGGCCGAGGCACAAGTTGCTGCACACGAGGCAGCTATAGAGCCAGGGCCAGGACCGGTCTCTGCTCACCAGCCGCCGGGTGACGGCGTTAAGCTCATGGATGCGGCCGACGTTCGACATCAGATCGATATGGAGCAGGCCGATGCCCACCTGATCGGGATGGCGCGCGAAGACGGTTTTGCTGGCAGCGTCATAAGCCAGCCAGTTGCGGAACTGGGGTTGCAGCGTCGCCAGCGTGGCCTGAGCGTCGCCATTGTCGGGATCAAGGCGAAGCGCTTTCCCGGCGGCATCCCGCGCGCGCTGGGCATTGAGGCTGGCCTCCTGCCCATGGGTGAACCAGTAAAGCCAGCGATAGGCCAGCGCGAGGCTGCCCCAGGGCCCGGCTGCACGAGGCGCCAGTTCGGTCGCCTGATGGAAGGCGGCGACCGCGGTGCTGAGATCGTCAAGCGTCAGGAGCCTGAACGCATGCATGCCGCGCTCCATCGCTTCGCGGGCGGAGGCGGGGAGGGGCCATCGGCCATAGCCCCACCACGCGCCGCCCGCGAGCATCAGGCTGCCAGCGGCCGCGCCCGCCAGCACGGCCCGGCGTGTCGGACGGGCGATCGAGATCGCTTCGTCTCTACCGAAGCGCGGTCCCGTCAGCCCGAGGATCGAGCGTCTGGTGGCCGTCTCCTCGATGGTAGGCCCCAGTTCGACAAGCCGGTAGCCGATCCGCGTGATCGTCTCGATCCGGAAGGAGCCTCGGCCGATACCCTCGGCCACCCGCCGCAGCCGGGAAAGCACGCGATTGATCGCGTCCTCGCCGACTATCCGGCCTTCCCAGCAACATTCGGTGAGGTCCTCACGGCGAACGATCTCTCCGCGTGCGTCGGCCAGCGCCAGCAGTACCTGCATCACGCGCGGCTCGATCACCTCCTGCGCGCCGTCGTCCCGCCGGATGGCGCGCGTGGCCGGGGTCAGGGTCAACCCGCCGAGACGGATTGACGGAGCCAGCCCAAGATCGATGCGCGTCGCGGCCATGCGATCCCCCGTGGAAGGACGCTTCTTACCATAGTCGCCATCGGCCGAGTATCAGGTGATTATATTCTCTCCGCCCGCGCCTAGTCCTGACCGCCGGAAGGCAGAGCGGCCCCAACGCCGCGCAAGGCACGAGACATGATGAGCGCGATGGGCAGGCCGACGAGAATGCAGTGCGAGAACAGCGCGTTGCCGATGCCATAGGCCGTGTGCGGGAGCGGCATGTCCGGCCAGCGGAGCGGCCTCACGATCCAGTACATCACGATCCACAGGAGGACGCCGTAGCCGAGGCCCGCGAACACTGGGTGACGCACGAGCACAGGCGCTCGCCGCGCGTACATCGCATAGGCGGTCACCATGCACGCCATGATCGCATAGTGGACGGCTATCCCCATGATGGCCCAGCCACCGCCCTGGAGCGCCTTGTCGCCGAAGGGGCCGCTTGCGACGAAATGCAGGACGGCGAGCGGACCCATGCCCGCCAGGCCTGCGAACCCGAAGGCCGAGAGGATATCCAGCGTGCCGGCCGCGATCGTGGCTTCCACGATCGCGTTGCGGAGCGAACCGCGTCGCGGCGCGGGCCGCGTGGCTTCGGATGTCGGACCCATACCTCCTCCTCCTCCTCGATGGCTCAAACCGAAGCCTCGCACGACGCTGTGCGAGGCTTGCCGGATGTCATGGGCGGCGCGTGAAGAGATTTTTCGCGAGCATCACATGCACGCCCTTGTTGCGATCGACCAGCTCGGTGACTTCGACATCGCCCGCCACGCTGATCAGCATATAGGCGTCGTCGCGGGTCATGCCCTTGGTGGCGACGAGGAAGTCGATCATGTTCCGCAGCGCCTTGCGGGTGGCGTTGCTGAGATCGTCGTCGAAGCCCATCGCGATATAGTGGGTGGGCGTCTCCGCGCGCGGATAGGTCGATTTTTCGCCCTTGTGCAGGATGAACTGGAAGGTCCCGGTCAGCGAGGTTTCGAGCGCGGTGATGTCCACTTCGCCATTGCCCTGGCCGGCATGGCCGTCGCCGACCTGGAACAGCGCACCCGGCGCATGGACGGGCAGGAACAGGGTCGTTCCGGCGACGAGCGCCTTGTCGTCCATGTTGCCGCCGTTGATCGTGGGCGGGGCGCTGTCGTAGCGGCCGAAGGCGGCGGGCGGGGCGACGCCCATGCTGCCGAAGAAGGGGTGGAGCGGTATGTCGATGCCCGGCCCGAACCGCGCCATCATCGCCTGCCGGTCGAGCGGTATGATCTTCATCCGCGCATAGGGAAAATCGTCGGTCAGGAAGCCCGCGCCGTAGCGGAAGGCATTGTAGGCATAGGGGATCGCCAGATCGATCTTGAGGATGCGGACCTCCAGCGTATCCCCGATCTCGGCGCCCTCGATCGCGATCGGGCCGGTGAGGATATGGCCGCCCGGTCCGCGCTCCGATTGCGGCACGCCGTCGAACACGGCCTTGAGCGCAGGCTCGATGTCGGAGGGGGCCACGCCCGCCTTGGCGAGCCCGGCCGGGCTGTTGGTGAGCAGCGTGTGGACCACCACCGTGTCGCCGGACCTGACGGTGAGCACCGGCTTCGAGCTGGCGTCATAATGCCCCCAGGCGACCGTCTGCGGCGTCGGGGCCAGCTCATAGGTCGCGGCGGTCGCCGGCATCGGCGCGAGCGCGAGGAGGGCCGTTGCCAGAAGGGCTTTCTTCATTTGCTGCTCCCCGGCGCCGGGCGCGGAGGCACGCCGGCGAAGGTGACGAGACTCTCCGTGCCGGTCACGCCGAGCGCCGACACGCCGAAGAAGTGATCGTCGATATTGACGTGCGCGAGATCGAGCGACGTGGCGGAGGCCGGCACGTCGCGCTGGTCGGTCCAGGCGAAGCCGTCCGCGCGCCGCCAGCGCACTCTATAGCCGGCGGCGCCGGGCACGGGGCGCCAGTTGACATGGGTATCATCGCTGAGCGCGCCTGCGATCGACACGCCGGCCGGGGCAGCCGGCGCGCTGGCCAGCTCGCGGATGACCGCGACATTGAGCGCCGTCACGCGCGCCAGATAGGGGAAGTCGACGAACTCGATCGTATCGCCATAGCGGCGACCATTCTCGGTGCGGATCGTCTGGTGCTGCCGGTCATAATCCTCGGTCGCTTCGCTGAAGCGCACCGCCGGATAGCCAGCCTCCAGGAAGGGGATATGATCGCCGCCGCGCTGGAAACGATCGGGGCGGCGCACGGCCACCACGTCGAGCCCGATGGCCTTGTTCGCGCCGGCGACGCGCACGATCGCCTTCGCCAGCGCGCGGGAAGGCGAGTCATCCTCGCCGCCGATCGCCCGTTGCTGCTTCACGCCCGCGGCATCCGCGGCCGTCTCGATGCCCTCGCTGAACACGCGCACCCGATCGTCGACATGCTCGCCGCCGATGCCATGGGTGTTGCCGACGATGTCGTTGTTGAGCACCGCCGCGACCTTCCAGCCGCGCGCCTTGGCGGTATCCGCCAGCAGCTTGCCGCCCCAGAGACCCTGCTCTTCGCCCGAAAGCGCGGCGTAGACGATCGTCGCGGGGAATTTCTCGCGGGAGAGCAGCCGGGCGGCCTCCATCACCAGCGCCACACCGGAGGCGTCGTCATTCGCGCCGGGCGCATCGGTGGTGGCGTCCATCACGTCGTTGACGCGGCTGTCGATATGGCCCTGCACGATGATGACCCGATCCGGATCGCCCGTGCCTTTCTGTATCGCGATCACATCTTCCACGCGGACGCCGTTGGGTGCGCGGGGTCCGGAGGTGGTCGTGCCGATGGTCTCGACCGCGAGGCAATCGCCGCAGGTGCGGCCGATTTCCGTGAACCGTCCCGCAGCCCAGCGGCGGGCTGCGCCGATTCCCCGTGCCGGGTCCGTCGTCGTGGAGAGCGTATGGCGCGTGCCGAAGCTCACCAGCTTGGCGATCGTGGCGTGGAGAGCCGCGGGGTCCGGCGCGGGGGCAGGCGCGGCGGCGACGAGGAGCAGGGCGAGCAGGGGCTGTTTCATTACGCTTGTGTGTTTCACGCGCGCCGTATCCGCAACCCCATCGGCTTATGATTTGGGAACGGGCCGTGTCGCGCGATTTCCGCTAATATGGCTCGAACCGGTAAGCCGCGACGTTGTCATATGGCAGCGAAGGGGAGCGCAATGAGCGACACGAACACCGACGTGGTCATCATCGGCGGAGGACCGGCCGGCATGATGGCAGGCCTGCTGTTCGCGCGGGCTGGCGTGCGGACGACGGTTCTGGAGAAACATGCCGACTTTCTCCGCGACTTCCGGGGAGACACGGTGCATCCGTCGACGCTGACCGTCTTCCATGAACTCGGGCTGCTCGAAGGCCTGCTCGCCCGTCCTCATCAGCGGATCGATGAACTGGGCGGGCGGATATTCGGACGTGACATCAGGATCGCCGACTTCCGGCACCTGCCTGTCCCCGCGCCCTTCATCGCGTTGATGCCGCAATGGGATTTTCTCGACTTCGTGGCGGATGCGGCGCGGCGTCATCCCACGTTCACGCTGCGCCAGTCATGCGCCGGGCGAGAACTGGTCGAGGAGGACGGGCGCGTCGTCGGCGTCAGGACCAGCGACGGAGCAGGCATCCGTGCACGGCTCGTCATCGCCGCCGACGGCCGGGATTCGACACATCGCACGAACCTCCCTGCGACTGAGATCGGCGCTCCCATGGATGTGTTCTGGTTCCGCATCGCGAAGGCGCGGGGAGAGGCCAATCACAGCATGGGCGTATTCGATCGGGGGCGCATCTGCGTGTTGATCGATCGGGGCGATTACTATCAGGTGGGGTTCGTGTTCCCAAAGGGACGGGGAGCGCAAATCCAGGCCGAAGGGCTCGACCGCTTCCTCGAGCGAGTCCGGGCCGTCGGGCCCGAGACGCAGCGCGTTGCCGATAGCGTTGGAAGCTGGGACGACGTGAAGCTCCTCACGGTCACGGTGGACCGGCTTGAACGGTGGCATCGGCCGGGGCTTCTCGTGATCGGCGATGCCGCCCATGCGATGTCGCCGATCGGTGGCGTGGGCATCAACCTCGCCATCCAGGATGCCGTCGCGGCCGCCAATCTGCTCGCCGGGCCGATGGCGAAAGGCGAGGACGTCGAACCGTTGCTCCATCTCGTGCGCGATCGCCGTGCGTGGGCCGTGCGCTTCACTCAGGCGATGCAGAAATTCGCGCAGGATCATATCATCGAGCCGACGCTTCGGCGTCAGGATGGCAACGGCGAGCCGCCGCTTGCGCTCCGGGCCTTCGACCGCATCGAACTCCTCCGCCGGATTCCCGCCCGGGTCATCGGTCTGGGTGTGCGGCCTGAGCATGTGCGATCCCCCTCGGCCGATCCCGCCTGAAACCTCGTGGAGTGAGCCGAACGGCGGTCGTTTCCTGCGCGTTCGGGGGACAATCCGTCATTTCTTATCCATTTGCACTTTTAGATAGAACGATTTCATCAGGAGCGATTCCATGTTTGGTTAGTATTCTGGATATGAGCATGTCTTCTTGCTGGTAACAGCGAATGGTGTGGAGATTTATTGCGCGAGGGGTAACGGATTCGTCTGATATGGTCGAGCCGAATGCCGTCCGGCTTGTTCCGGCCTGAGGAGGGGGCCGCTTTCAAGGCTCGGCGGATGCCATGCGCTCGCCCGACCGACGACATGATCGCCCTGCGGTTCGATCAGGGCCGCGGTGGCTTCGTCGCGCCACGCCGTGGAGCGGGAGTTTTCCATAAATCCTAAGGATTTTCAGATGATTAGGGCGAAGGGCGATGGCGTCCTTCCACATGGTCAACTCCTCATTCGGCGGGCGCTATACGGATTGAGAGTGATATTCGCTCGGCCGGGCGATCTGTGTGAGGGCCTCGCCCGCGAGCGAGCTTTCGCCGTTGGTGGCAAGATCCGTGATCGACACGATACCCACCAGCCGCTTGTCCCGATCGACGACGGGCAGGCGCCGCACCTGAAGGTCGGCCATGTTGTAGAGGATGTCGACGCAGCTATCGTCGGCGTAGCAATAACGGACGTCGGGGCTCATCACCTCGCGGACGGTGGTATCCGAGGCCCGGCCATTGGCGACGCCTCGTATGACGATGTCGCGGTCGGTGATGACACCGATCAGCCGGTCGCCCTCGCCCACGGGCAGAAAGCCCGCGTCCAGCTCGGCCATCGCCCGTGCTGCTTCCTGTAGCGTCTCGGCCGGATCGGCGATCCGGACGTCCCTCGTCATGCATGCACTGATCTTCATGGCATCCTCCAAAGTCTGGAGGCCTTCTTGCGGGCCTTCGGAATTCCGTCCCGGTGCTTCGCCATGGCCGAAGCGCGGCAGATGCGCCGGGGTTCCTGCGGATGGGATCAGCGGACGGCTTTATCGGTCTGATCGTTCGGGCGTGCTTTGGGACGAGCCGCCGCGCTGATGTGATGGAGCGAGGGACACGCCGCCCGATCGAGACGTTCCCCCCGCAAGGATTGCGCGGACGCCGGAAGGCTCGGCCAAATTCAACGGGAGAATGTGATGCGTGGAACCATGGCGACGGTGGCCCTTGCGGCGCTTGCGTGCACGCTGGCCGGATGCGGCCCCAAGGCGAACGAGCAGGCGTCGGCAGCCGGCAATAGCGTGACGAACGTCTCGGAGGCGACCGGAAGCATGATCGCCAACGCCGCCGGCAGCGTGAAGGAAACGGTGACACCTGCGCCCAGCGGGCAGGAGTTCGCGGACAAGGCGGCGAAGAGCGACGCGTTCGAGATTGCCTCGGCGAAGCTCGCGCGGAGCAGGGCCACCTCCACCGATCTCAAGAGCTTCGCTTCGATGATGATCGAGGATCACACAGCCTCAACGGCGAAGATCAAGAAAGCCGCCGCAGAGGCGCAGCCGGCGATCACGCCGGACCCGACACTGACCGACGATCAGGCCGGGAAACTCGACGATCTTCGCAAGAAGGCGGGCGCGGATTTCGACAAGGAATATACGAGCCAGCAGGTGGACGCGCATGAGAAGGCGCTGTCGCTGATGACGCTCTACGCGGACAAGGGGGACGTGGCCTCGCTGAAGACCGCTGCCGCCGAGATCAAGCCGAAGGTGCAGGCCCATCTGGACCGGATCAAGGCTATCGAGAGCCAGCAATAGCACGGCCCGCCTATCCGATGGACGCATCGCCTGAAGAGTCGCATGTCGCATAACTGACATCGCGCTCTCTATCCGGACCGCTCGTTCACTGGCTGCTGCCACCAATCCGGTTGACGACTTTGATCTCGTTTTCCGTTTTTGAGCCAGTCCATCGCCACCCGCTAGGCGTGCTGACGTGAACTTCCTTGCGATCGTCCGACTTGCTTCAAATGCGACCGCGGCACCGCACTTGCGATTTTGCAGTCTGCTCCCCGGATCGTCCGCATCATGATTGCTATGTGACGATAATGGGTCGAAATGTATGAAATTACCGAAATAAATATCGATCAATGGGGAGGTTTTATCGATCGAGATAATTCGACCTTTGTCTAGTAAAATTGTCGGTGGAATAATGTCATCAATACTATCGACTATATGAATCTTTCGACTCGACTCAAATCCTATCGATTAGTTTGATTTAAATATCTAATATCGAAAGGATTTTTCTCATGTCTGATTTTTACAAATATTTTGGTTTCGTGGATTTGGGCGGCGGGCTGAATGCGGCGTCCCTCCATCGGAACCGATACCCGGCACAGGGAACCGCGCAGCAGTAGAGGCGCCCGTGCCGGCCGCGACACAATTTTCACATGCTCACCCATCGTCGGGCGGCGAGTCCAGCCGGGTTGCCGGTGTCGGCGATATCGCGCTGGTGAGCATGCCGTTCGGTCCCCTCTTCACTCCCTCGATCGCGCTCGGCCTGCTCGCCGGCGAATTGCGCCGCGCGGGCCATGAGCCGCGGACCCATTATTGCACCATCGCTTTTGCCGAGCGCATCGGCATGCATCTCTATGAGCGCATCTCCACGGGTTCGCCCGAAGGAACGCTGCTGCTCGGCGACTGGCTGTTCCGTGACGCCCTGCACGGGCCCGCCGATCCGGCGCGCGACGCTGCCTATCTCGCGTTGGTCGATATTTCGCTTCAGCGTCGCGCAAAGGCCCAGGAGGTGGGGGATTCCCCCTGGCGGACGCTCGCCGACGTCGAGGCCGATATCGCTCGTGTCCGCCCGGTGATCGACCCGTTCCTCGATGCCTGCGTCGATCGCGTGCTAGCGGGCGATCCGGCACTGGTCGGCTTCACGACTGTCTTCCAGCAGAATGCGGCCTCGCTTGCTCTGGCGAAGCGGATAAAGGCCCGGCGTCCTGCGGTGCAGATCGCCTTCGGCGGCGCGAACTGCGAATCCGTGATGGGGCAGCAGCTCCTCGAATCCTTCCCCTTCGTGGATCATGTCGTCTCCGGCGAGGGTGAGCGTGCCATCCTTGATATCGCTGCGCTCGCCTGTGCCGGGGCGGCTCCCGCTGCCCGCAAGGTGCGGATCGCCTCGGCGCCGGTCGACCTCAACAGCCTCGCCTATCCCGACTATTCCGCCTATTTCGAGCAGGTACGCGCCATGCCCGATGTCGAGCGGCGCGCCCGGCTGCTCTTCGAGACGTCGCGCGGGTGCTGGTGGGGCGAGCGCAGCCATTGCACCTTCTGCGGCCTGAATGGCACGGCCATGGCGTTCCGCAGCAAGCAGGCGGATCGCGCGCTCGACGAACTCGACTGGCTCATCACCCGTTTTCCAGGTCATGCGGTTTCGGTCGTCGACAACATCCTGGACCTCAAATATTTCGACAGCTTCGTTCCCAGGCTCCAGGCGAGCGGGATCGACGAGAAGCTGTTCTACGAGGTCAAGGCAAACCTGAAGAAGCAGCAGCTTCGGGAACTCCGCGCCGCCAACATTACGATGATCCAGCCGGGCATCGAGAGCTTGCATGACGGCGTGCTGCACCTGATGCGCAAGGGCGTCAGTGCGATCCAGAATATTCAGTTGCTCAAATGGTCGGCGGAACTCGGGATCAAGGTGCTGTGGAATTTCCTCTGGGGTTTCCCGGGCGAGCAGCCCGAATGGTATGCCAAGATGGCCGGGATCATTCCGCTCATCCGCCATCTCGAGGCGCCCGACGGCGGGGCGGGCATCCGGCTCGACCGCTTCAGCCCATTGTTCAATGAAGCCGCGCTCGGCGCGCGCAACGTGAAGCCCTATCCGGCCTATGACTTCGTCTATGCCGAGCAGCCCGGCGCGGCGCGTGCCAACCTCGCCTACCACTTCACCTTCGACTATCCCGACGAGCGCGACGTGCCGGCCTATACCGCCGATCTCCACGCCGCGATCCTCGACTGGAACGCGCATTCCGCAAAATGCGCCTTCTTCTCCATCCCGCTCGGCGACCAGTTGCTGCTGTGTGACCTGCGGGACCCGGTGAAGGTGGAACTGTCGGTGCTGTCTCCGCTCGACGCCCGGCTCCATGCGATCTGCGACGAGGCGAGCACGCTCGGCATCATCCACCAGGCACTCGCTGACCAGGCCGTATCGCGTGAGCAATGCGCGAAACGTCTCGACGCGCTCGTCAGGAGCGGCGCGATCCTGGAGATCAACGGCAAATATCTGAGCCTCGCCAGCCCGATGGGTGCCGAGGTGCCGAGTCTGGCCGCGCTGCAACGCTTCCACGTCCATCTGCGCGACATCGACATCTCGATCGACCCTCAGGTCGTGCGCGTGCCGGTCATGACGATCCCTGATGACGAGGGAGCGGCGGTCTATGCCTGAGCGGAAGATTCCGATGTCGGGCCTGCGGGCATGCCGGGGCGCTACGGCCTCGATCCGGCTTGTCCGACACCCTCCATGACGGGGGCCATCATCGAAACGCTGCGCTCGCTCAAGGGAGCGCTCACGCTGAACCACCTGAGGAAAGGACTGGTTATCATGCCTGATCTCACCACGACGAAAGTCGCCGCGACGGCGCTGAAGCGCCTCAATACCCGTTCGGAGAGCGGCACCGTCGAACTCGCCGCGAGCGACCTCACCAAGCCGGGCGCCGTATCCGTCAAGGGCGGCGTTCTGTCGATCCAGAACGAGAAGCTCGCGAACCTCATCCACACCAAGCTGGCGGATGCCTCGCGGCTCGTGCCCGGCGGGCTCGCCGCAGCCGATGTCGACGTCAGTGTCGGCGTCAAGGTGAAGTGACACGCGCTGCGTTTTGCAGTGCCGGACCACAATTGAGGAAGAACCGACATGCCTGACAAACTCGATCTGGCGAAAACCGCCTTCCGAACCCATGCAGAAACCAGCAGCGTCGCGATGGAACCGTCCGCGGTGCTCAAGGCCGACGCCGTCTCCGTGCATGGCGGCGTGCTGACCGTGAAGAACGAGGAGCTTGCGCATCTTATCCAATCCAAGCTGGCGGCTGCTTCACAACTCGCTGCCGGCCGGGCTGCCGCCGCCGACACCGATGTGAGCGTTGGCGTGAAGGTCCACTTCTGACGCATGGCCAAGCCGTAAATCATGCCATCGTTCGATCCGCTTGACGGGCCGGACCCCGGGGAGGCGATCCTGCGCTATCTGATCGAACTTCCCGGGGCTTTCGCGTCGCATTCCGGTACGACATTGTTCCACCATCTGCTCGGCACCTATCGGCTCCTCCGGGCCTGGGGCTGCGGCGAGACGGTTGGCGTTGTCGGGCTGTACCACTCGGTCTACGGCACCCCGGCATTCAAGACCGGCCCGCTCGATGCGCGCAGCCGGGACGCGGTGGCGGCGGTGATCGGCTCGGAGACCGAGGCGCTCGTCCACGCCTTCTCGCTGCTCGACTGGCGTGAGGCGCTGGCGGCCGATGAACCATGGTTCGCGGCGATTCCAGCCGAACTCAAGCTGGTCGCAGCCGCCAATTTCGTGGAGCAGCGGGAGCGTGTCTTCGGTCGGGGGCCTTTGCCGGAGGTCACGATGGCAGCGTATCGCCGGCTGCTTCCATATCTGTCGCCGCCGGCGGACACGCAGCTCGCCGCCGCACTCGACGGCCGGATGGACGCGGACGCTGCATGAAGGACCTGTTCCGCCTCGTCTTCGGCCGGGTCTCCCGCTTTTCCTATGGCGAATATCACACGGACTTCGCGGTCAACGCGCCCTTCTGGCTGCTCGACGCGGCCGCGCGGGCGCATGCCGATCTGAGCGGGGTTCCGGGCTTTGCCGATCTTCACGCCTATCTGCGTGATCGTTCAGAGGCTCATTGGAACGACCCCGAACTCTACCCCCATCTCCATGCGCTGCTCGCCGCACGCACCGCCGGAAGCGATCCCGAGCGCCATGTCCGCTGCCTGCGCGGACGGCTCGGCCTGTCTCCGGTCGAGCCCGCCATGCTCGTCCACCGCTATTTCCGCACCCATGGTGCCAAGCCGGCGACCTGGGAGATGTCGGAGGACAGCGTCCGCCCGGTTGAGGGTGCGATCCTCGATTGCGTGACCGGCGGCCCGATCGTCTATCGCCCGCTACCCGGCCTGTTCGACGACGTCGTCCATGACGGGATGCGTTACAACGGCGCCCGGCTCCCCGTTTCGGAGGCCGGGATGCGCGATGCGATCCTCGCCGGCCTGGTCACGGTACGGCGTTACGCAGCCGACCTGCACGAAGGCATCCTCGATGCAATCGGGGTGATCGCGATCACCGGCGACTGGAGTCCGGGCGACCGGAGCAGCTACAGCATGGGTGCGCACTATACCGGCGGCATCTTCACCTCGCTTTGCCCTGGCAGCCCGGAGTTGCAGGCGGAAAGCCTGATCCACGAATATTATCACCAGAGGCTCTGGCTCTGGTGGCTGATAGAGGGACCTGCGGATTTGCCCGACCGCGAGGTCAAGATGATCTCCCCGGTGAGCGGGCTCGAACGGCCGGTCGTGGTGATGATGCAGGCGTTGCTCATCTATGCGAGCCTCGCCGATTATTATCGCTGGCTGCTTCATGGCGACATATCGGGAGCGGATTGGATCGAGCGGCGCTGGCAGGCGCTTGACCGCGGTCGCGACACGCTCGCGGACATATTGCGCGACCGGCTGGAGGAACGGCCGCAAAGCCGGCACTTCGTCGATGCGGTGATGCTTGCCGCCTGATCTGCTCAAGCAATCGGTGTGCGATACCGCATGGAGCAGCAACCTGGCTAGGCCAGATGGCGTCCGTCGGAGAGGACAGCTTGGGAAGCGGTCGCTGGACCTGCGGCTTCTGCTAAGCCGTTGAAATCACTGGTGACCCCTACGGGACTCGAACCCGTGTTTTCGCCGTGAGAGGGCGACGTCCTAGACCGCTAGACGAAGGGGCCGTTCAGCAGAGGCCGGTCCTCTATGGGGAGGCCGGCCTCGCGTCAACAGGTAAATTACATTTTTTAGGCTGCGTGCCGTTCCCGCTCGCGCAGCTCCTGATTCACCATGTCGGCGAGCAGGAAAGCAAGCTCCAGCGACTGGCCCGCATTGAGGCGCGGATCGCAGTGCGTGTGGTAGCGGGCGGCCAGACCTTCGTCGGTGATCGCCACGGCGCCGCCGGTGCATTCGGTGACGTTCTGGCCGGTCATCTCGATGTGGATGCCGCCGCCATGCGTGCCTTCCGCGCGGTGCACCGCGAAGAAGCCGCGCACTTCGCCGAGGATGCGCTCGAACGGACGCGTCTTGTAGCCGTTGGCGGCCTTCACGACGTTGCCGTGCATCGGATCGCACGACCACACCACCGGACGCCCCTCGCGCTTCACGGCGCGGACGAGGGCGGGCAGGCCCTTCTCGATCTTGTCGTGCCCATAGCGCGTGATGAGCGTCACCCGGCCCGGCGTGCGCTTCGGATCGAGCGTGTCGAGCAGGCGCAGCAGCACGTCCGGCTCGAGGCTCGGGCCGCACTTGATGCCGATCGGGTTGTTGATGCCGCGCAGGAACTCGACATGCGCCGAGCCCTCGAAGCGGGTCCGGTCGCCGATCCAGATCATGTGGGCCGACGTGTCGTACCATTCGCCGGTGAGCGAATCCTGGCGCGTCATCGCCTGCTCGTAGGGGAGCAGGAGGCCCTCATGACTGGTGTAGAAATGCGTGCCCTGGAGTTGGGGAACCGTCTCCGGGTTGACGCCGCACGCCGCCATGAAGTCGAGCGCGTCGCCGATGCGATCGGCCAGCGCCTGATAACGATCGGCCCACGGACTACGGCCCATGAACTCGAGCGTCCAGCGGTGGACCTGCAACAGGTTCGCATAGCCACCCTGCGCGAAGGCGCGCAGCAGGTTCAGCGTCGAGGCCGACTGGTTGTAGCCGCGGATCATCCGCTCCGGATCGGGGCGACGCGATTCCGGCGTGAAGGCGATGTCGTTGACGTTATCGCCGCGATAGCTCGGCAGCGAGACGCCGTCGATCTCCTCCATCGGGGCGGAGCGCGGCTTGGCGAACTGGCCCGCCATGCGGCCGACCTTCACCACCGGCATCTTCGACGCGAAGGTGAGCACCACCGCCATCTGGAGAAGCACGCGGAAGGTGTCGCGGATGTTGTTCGGATGGAACTCCGCAAAGCTCTCCGCGCAATCGCCGCCCTGAAGCAGAAAAGCCTTGCCGGCGGCCACTTCGGCCAGCTCAGCCGTCAGCGCGCGCGCCTCGCCGGCAAAGACGAGCGGCGGAAAGCGCGAGATCTGATCTTCGGCGGCCGCGAGCGCGGCAGGATCGGGATAGTCGGGCAACTGTCGCGCTTCGAATTCGCGCCAGCTTTCGGGGGCCCATGCGGTGGCCATTTTCATGCTCCTTTCGGGCCGCCGTCCTTGGTCCAAACGGGGCTGAAAGGCAATGGATGTTCGTGACCGGAGCTGGACGAGAAATATTGTTCAACCCTATCGAGTATCTTCTCCGCCGCATCCCCCTGGCCGAAAGGGAAGGCGGGACGGGCCATTGCGGCATGGGCGGCAGGGTCGTCGAGAAGACGCGCGGCGGTCTCCACAATCTGGTCCGGATCGGTGCCGACCAGCGCGAGATTGCCGGTGGCGAGGCCCTCCGGCCGCTCGGTGACGTCGCGTAGCACCAGGGTAGGGATGCCGAGTGCAGGAGCCTCTTCCTGAATGCCGCCGCTGTCGGTGAGGATCAGCCGCGCCGCGCTCATCGCGGCCACCGTGTCGCGATAGGGAAGGGCGCCCAGCAGGCGGATGGCGGGATGCCCGCCCAGCCGCGCGCGGATCGTGCCGCCCACCGCCGGATTGGGGTGGACGGGGCAGAGGACGATGACGTCGCCCCGCGCCGCGAGGCGGAGCACGGCATCGCAGATGCGCTCCATCCCTTCGCCGATGCTCTCCCGCCGGTGGCAGGTGAGCAGGATCAGCGAAGGCAGGCTGGGCGATGGCGCGGTGTGGCGGCCGATGCCGGCGCGGGTGAGGAGGAGCGCGTCGATACCGGTGTTGCCCGTGACATGGATGGCGCCCATGACATCGGGATCGGCTTCGAGATTGGCGGCCGCCTGTCGGGTCGGCGCGAAGAGCAGGGTGGCCATGCGGTCGATCCGCACGCGGTTGCGTTCTTCCGGCCAGGGATGTTGCAGATCGAACGATCGCAACCCTGCCTCGACATGCCCCACGGGAATGCCGAGCCCCTGCGCGGCCACGGCACCGGCGAGGGCGCTGTTGGTATCGCCCTGCACGAGAACGAGATCAGGCGAGGCCGCGCGGAGAACGGGCTCGATCGCGCCGGAGAGGCGCTCGACCACGACATCCGGATCGCTGTCCCGGAGGAGCGGGCCGAGGCGCAGGTCGGGCGCGAGGTGAAAGCCGGCCAGCGCTTCGTCGAACAGCACATCGTGCTGCCCGGTGGCGAGGATGCGATGCCGGAGCTGCCGGCGCCGACAGGCCGCGAGCGCGACGGGAGCGATCTTGATCGCTTCCGGGCGCGTGCCCACGATGCTCAACAGGTGAACGCTGCGCTCGCCCCCGAACGAAACCATCGCCACTGCCCCCCAGCATGCGCCGGGGGACAGAGTGATTCATTCCGATGACGAAACAAGAGGGATCAGGCGTCTTCGAGCAGCGGGCGCCATTCCCAGCGCAATGCATCGCCGTCCATGATATCGACGCCGGCAGCCTTGAGGCGGTCGCGGGCGGCGTCGGCAGCGGCGAAGTTCTTGGCGGCGCGGGCCTGCTGGCGCTCATCGAGCAGGGCGTCTACCTCCGCGTCGGTCAGCGTCGCGTCTTCCGGGCGTACCGAGAGCGCGCGGCGGTCGAGATCGAGCAGGCCGAGGCCGAGCGCGAGATCGAAGTCCGCGATCAGGCGGAGCTTCTCGTCGGCCGGAAGGGTGGAGGCGATCACAGCGTCCAACACGGGGAGCGCCTGCGGGGTCATGAGGTCCGCCGACAGCGCCTCGTCGAAACGAGCGACGAAGGTGAGGGCCTCGTCGCTCAGGCCGCTCTCCAGCGTGCGCCGCTGCCAGTCGAACGGTGCGCCCTTGCCGTAGCCGGCCTCCTGCGATGGTCGCAGCGCGGCCGGATCGAGCGTCGCCTCGGCCTTGAGCGCGGCGATGGCGATGGCGAGGCGCTTGAGGCGGGTCAGCGCGGCGGAGATCGCTTCGAGGGAGAATTCCAGCTCCGAGCGATAATGCGCGCCGAGGCAGAGCAGGCGATAGGCGAGCGGATGCACGCCCCGCGCGGTGAGCGCCCCCAGCGTCGCGACGCCGCCCTTGGACTTCGACATCTTCCCCGTCCTGTCGACGAGGAAATTGTTGTGCATCCAGATGTTGGCGCCCGTCTTTGCGGTGCCGTTATAGGCCTGGTTCTGCGCGATCTCGTTGCAGTGATGGATCTCGCGATGATCGATGCCGCCCGTATGGATGTCGAACTGCTCGCCGAGATATTTGAGGCTCATCACCGAGCATTCGAGATGCCAGCCCGGCGCGCCCGGACCCCAGGGGGAGAGCCACTCCATCTGCCGCTGCTCGCCCTCCGGCGACCGGCGCCAGATCGCGAAGTCGGCCGGGTGGCGCTTGCCTTCCACCGCGTCGATGCGCGCGACCTCGGGCCCGTCCATCGCGCTCCGGGCGAGGCGGCCATAGTCGGGCACCTTGGTCACGTCGAAATAGAGACCGCCGTCGATCTCATAGGCCGCGCCCTGCTTTTCCAGTGCGTCGGCGAAGGCGATCATGTCCTGGATATGATCGGTCGCCACGCTCCAGATCGATGGATCGAGAATGCCGAGCGCCTTGAGATCGGCCTTGAAGAGCCGGGTGTAACGTGCCGCGATATCCCAGATCGTCGTACCGGCCTTCTGGGCTGCCAGCTCCATCTTGTCGTCGCCGGCATCGGCGTCCGAAGTCAGGTGTCCGACGTCGGTGATGTTGATGACGTGCGTGGTGGCGTAGCCCTTCCAGTTCAGCGTGCGGCGCAGCGTGTCGGTGAAGACATAGGCGCGCAGATTGCCGAGATGCGCGGTCGAATAGACCGTCGGGCCGCAGGAATAGAGCCGCACCATCTTCGGGTCGATCGGCTGGAACGGCTCGATCGCGCGGCTGAGGCTGTTGAACAGGGTGAGGGGAGCGCCGGCTGTCGTCATGCTCGCGGCCATAATGCGATTTCGGGGCCGAGGGAAACCTCCCGCGTGGATCAGCCCTGCTCCGAGAAGGCACGGACGGCGCCTGCCGCGATCGAGAGGGCGATCTCGGCCGGGCCGATGCCGCCGATGTCGATGCCGGCAGGGCCGTCGATACGGGCCAGCGCCGCTTCGTCGAAACCCATCGTCGCGAGCCTCTCCAGCCGCCGGGCGTGGCTGCGGCGCGAGCCGAGCGCGGCGATGTAACCCGCCGGAGACCGGAGCGCGGCGGCCAGCGCCGGGTCGTCGATCTTGATGTCGTGCGAGAGGGTGACGATCGCCGTCGCCCGATCCGGCTTCGCGGCGGCAACCGCCTCGTCGGGCCAGCGATCGTCGAGGATCGTGTCGGGGAAGCGATCTTGGGTGAGGAAGCGCTCGCGGGGGTCGATCACCGTGACGGCCATGCCGAGTTCCCGCGCCAGGCGGACGAGCGACTGGCCGATCTGCACCGCCCCGACGATGAGCATGCGCCGAGGAGGGCCATAACTGTTGAGAAATGCCCCATCATGAGCCTGCTCGCTCGTCCGACCCGTATCGAGGTCGGTCGCGAGCAGCAGGGTGTCGCCGGCAAGGCGGGCCGTGGCGATCCTGTCGAAAAGATGCGCGGGGAAGCCGGTTTCGGAAACGGGCTGCACGAGCAACTCTATCTCTCCGCCGCAGGGGAGGCCGGTCTCCCACGCGGTCGGGTCGGTCACCCCATATCGCAGGCGTCGCGGGCTTCCCTGGGCGATGACGTCCGCCCCGGCGACGAGAACTTCCCCTTCGACGCAGCCCCCGGACACCGATCCCTCGAAGCGGCCGTCCGCCGCGATCAGCATATGGCTCCCGCGGGGCCGTGGAGCGGAACCCCAGGTCGAAACGACCGTCGCCAGGGCCAGAGGCAGGCCCCTCCATTCGAGGGCACGCGCGAGAAGCTGGTCGATATCCGCCACGCAGCAGATTTAAGCACGCACATTGGCGCGCGCAAATGTGTCAGTGGCGGGGAACGGCCGGATCGGTCGAGAGGCTGATATGTCCGAGCCCGCCATCATTCAGCCGCGCGACGCCCGACAGGAGCGCGCTGAAGCCGGAGCCGACCGCCTCCTCCTCCAGAAGCAGCGCCAGCGTAGCGCGGGCGCGCGGCGGGTCCTCGCCGGCGTCGCGGCAGAGTTGGAGCAGCACGGCCTCGTCGTCGCCGATCCTGTCATGGGCGAGCGGAGAGAAGGATATCTTCCGAGTCGCGCGACGGTTCAGCTCGGCCAGAAAGGTGTGGAGGTGGGGGAGCGCCGGCAACACGCCATGTCGCGCAAAGGCCGGCGCGATCGCACCCGGCGGGCATTGGCCGCCCGTGGCCGCGTGGATCCAGCCCCGCATCGCCCAGAGGAGGAAGCGTCCGCCCGCACCCAGCCGGGATACCGGGCGATCGACGAAATCATACATCGGACACTCTCCTTTTGAGAATTGATCTCAATAAACCTCAGCTTGCTCACCGGGTCAAGATTATTGAGATCGGTTCTCAATACGCTTCGGCGCATCCGTCGCGGGCTTGGTCGCAGAATCGGTCGAACCTTGCGCTCAGATGAATAACCTACAATTGCACTAGGGAATTATCGGCGGCATATTCGATCGGAATAGGAGAGCCCGCCATGTTCCAGGATCGCCTGAGCCGGACGCCGCTTTGCCTGACCCTGCCGGGTCTCGACGGCAGCGGGCCGAATCATTGGCAGACGCTGTGGGAAGAGCAGCGGCCCAATGTCGAGCGGGTGGATCTCGGCTGCTGGTCGCGGCCTTCGCGCAATCTGTGGATCGCCCGTCTGGAACGCAGGATCGCCGAGGCACGGGGGCCTGTGGTGCTGGTGGCGCACAGCCTCTCCTGCCATCTGGTGGCATGGTGGGCGGCGTTGGCAGGCGAAGGCGCGTCGCGGCCCGTCGTGGGGGCGATGCTGGTCGCGCCGCCTGATCTCGATCGGGTGAGCGTCGATCCCCGCATCGCGGAGTTCGCGCCGTCTCCGCGCTCCGTGCTGCCGTTCCCGACGGTGGTCGTCGCGAGCCAGGACGATCCCTGGTGCACGGCCGCCCGTGCACGGGAAATGGCCGGAAACTGGCTGGCGGCCTTTTGCGACATGGGCGAGGCAGGGCACATCAACGATCTGTCCGGCCTTGCCCACTGGCCGGCCGGGCAGCGCGTGCTGGATCATCTGCTGGATCATGTCTGCGCCCGCGGCGCGCGGCGGATTGACGATGAGACAGTGCGTTTCCAGCCGGAGCAGATCGTCCCCGTTCCGGCCTGAGGCCACGCATCGCCGCGAATATCCGCTTCCTCCCCGTCTTGCCGCTACAATAGAAGCGAAGGCGAAGGGGATTTGCGTGATGAGGCGGCGTTGGGGGCTGGCGGTGCTGGCCATGTGCGGAGCGGCGGGCTTCGCGGGGCAGGCGAGGGCGGACGAGCGGGATTTCTGCGCCGACCGGCCGGGCAAGGCGACGCCGAGTTGCACGCTCGATCCCGGCCGCTTCCAGATCGAGGCAGGGCTGTTCGATTATGCACACAGTCGCGACCGTGACACGATCGAGGACGACGAATCGACCGGCGATCTGCTCCTGCGCTACGGTGTGGACGATCATACGGAAGCGCGCATCGGCTGGGACGGCTATGGCTGGACCCGCAGCCGGGACCGGATGACCGGTCTGGTCGAACATGGCCGGGGCGCGGGCGATCTCACCCTCTCGCTCCGGCGCAATCTCCGGCATCCCGATGACAGCGGCACGGCCTTCGCGGTCATGCCGAGCGTGACGCTGCCGGTCGGGCGCAATCCCGTCGGCGCCGGAACGTGGAGCGCAGGCATCGTCACGCCTTTCGGCGCGGATCTGGCGAAGAACTGGCGCCTCACGCTCGATCCGGAGGTGGATGCCGCGGCCGATGCGGATCGGCACGGGCGGCATCTCGCTTATGCCATGGCGGCGGCGGTGACCCGCTCCGTCGGAGAGGACTGGCAGTTCACCATGGAAGGCTGGGCGATGCGGGACGATGATCCGTCGGGCCATGTCACGCAGTCGTCGGTGGATTTCAGCACCGCGTGGCAGCGCACCAAAAACCAGCAGGTCGATCTGTCCGCTTATGTGGGAACATCGCGGGCCACGCCGCGGATAGAGCTGGTGCTCGGCGTATCGGAGCGCTTCTAGCGCGACGGCTGACAATGAGCACGGCCGACGAGGGGCCGCGTCATCGATATGCCATTGATTTTCAGGAAGAAGAGTGGAGGCCCGAGCCGGAATCGAACCGGCGTGCAAGGATTTGCAGTCCTCTGCGTAACCACTCCGCCATCGGGCCGAGAGCGGCGCAGATGCTCGGGTTTCGCTTCTGCGTCAAGACCGGGTTCGCACTAATTTCCGAAGAGCCCACGAGCGCTGCCTGCTCCGGGACGAACGGGATAGTCCGCCTTCGGCTTGCATCCCGTTGCGGCCAGAGCGGTGAACGCCTAGAGATCGCTCGCGTGAGATAGTGTATTGTCAAGCTAATACAGTTGTGCGAGGTCAGGACTCATGAGCGAACGGGATTTCGATCAGCTTCGGCGTGCGATGGTGTCGAACCAGCTGCGCACCAACAAGGTGACCGACGCGGCGGTGCTGGCGGCGTTCGGCGCCGTGGCGCGCGAGAATTTTGTGGCTGAGGATCAGGGCGGCCTCGCCTATCGCGATACGATCGTGTCGCTGGGCGAAGGGCGCGGCCTCAATCCGCCGATCGCAACCGGTCGATTGCTGGACGCCGCGGCGCCCCAGCCGGACGAGCGTGCGCTCGTGGTCGGCGCGGGCACGGGCTATGTCGCGGCGCTGCTCGCGTCGATGGGCTGCTCGGTGACGGCTCTGGAACAGTCGGCGATGCTGGCTGCACGTGCGCGCAGCTCGCTGGCGGGCGTGACCGGCGTGACGCTGGTCGAGGGTTTGCTGACGGAGGGCTGGCTTGCCGGTGCTCCCTATGATCTCGTCTATGTCGATGGCGGGGTAGAGCAGCTGCCCGAGCCGCTCGTCGCGCAGGTGGCGGAAGGCGGCCGGCTGGTCGGCGCGCTCGTGGAGCGTGGCGTGAGCCGGCTGATCATGGGTCGCCGCACGGGCGGGACCTTCGCTTACAAGGCATTCGCGGATGTCGAGACGGCGCCGCTGCCCGGCTTCGCACCGGCACCGGCCTTCACTTTTTAGGAAGAGGCAGAGGGGGGAACATGAAGAGGGTGGGTGTGGTGAAGACGGGCGCGGCGCTGACGGCGCTCGCGGCCGTGCTGGCTGGTGAGGGCGGAGCGCAGGCGACGACCCTCACCGACGCCTTGCTTGCCACTTATGCCAGCAATCCTACCCTGACCGAGCAACGCGCTCAGTTGCAGGCGACCGACGAGCAGGCGGCGATCGCCCGTGCCGGCGGTCGGCCGACGCTGGGCGGGCGGGTCGATTATACGCATGGCATCCGGGGCCTCAGGGTGCTCCAGGGCTTGAATGAATCGGTGACGGCGAGCGCGCAGGTGAGTGTACCGCTCTATCAGGGCGGCCGTGTGCGCAACGCGGTCCACGCGGCCGACAGCCGGGTCGATGCGGGGCGCCAGACGCTCAGGGCAACCGAGGGCGACGTGCTGGTCCAGGCGGTCTCGGCCTATATGGACGTGGTGCGCGACCGCGCGATCGTCGAGCTGAACACCAACAATGTGAAGGTGCTCCAGACCAATCTGGATGCCACCAACGATCGCTTTCAGGCGGGCGACCTGACCCGCACCGACGTCGCCCAGTCACAGGCGCGTCTGGAGGACGGCCGCAGCCAGCTGACCACGGCGCGCAGCAATCTGACCAGCAGCGAAGAGAATTACCGGCGCGTGATCGGGCAGGCTGCCGCGTCGCTCGACCAGCCGCCGCCGCTTCCGACGCTTCCCGATACCGGAGACAAGGCCGAGGATACGGCGGTCAACAACAATCCCGACATCGCCGCCTCCAAGGAATCCGTGAAGGCAGCGCGCTATGATGTTTCCACGGCCAGAGCGAGCCGGATGCCGAGCATCTCGGCATCAGCGAGCAACCAATATTATCGCTATTCGGGTTTCGCAGGAAACGGCCTTGGCGTTCCGACTGGCAACATTTCCGGCAATGCCTCGCAGGCGGGTGTGACGCTGACCCTCCCGCTCTATCAGGGCGGCTTGCCGAGCGCGCAGATCCGTCAGGCGCAGGCGTTCGAATCGGCCGCGCTGGAGCATGAGGTTGCCACCGAGCGGCAGGTGATCGCGAATGCGCGCTCCGCCTTCTCCACCTATCAGGCGGCTCTGGAGGTGATCCGGTCGAGTCAGGAGGCGCTCAAGGCCAACACGCTGGCGCTGGAGGGCGTGCGCGCCGAACAGGGCGTCGGCGAGCGGCAGGTGCTCGACGTGCTGAACGCGGAGCAGGAACTGCTGGGCAGCCAGGTGACGCTCGTGTCGGCGCAACGAGACGCCTATGTCGCGGGCTTCGCGCTGCTCAATTCGATGGGCCTCGTCGACTACAAGCATCTGGGGCTTCAGGGCGGCGCGCTCTATGATCCGACCGTCAATTATCGCCATGCCGTGCACGTCGTGGGCGATTGGTCCGAAAATCCGACGCCGCAGCCGATCGCGAAGGTGAGCTACGGCCCGCAGGTCGTCCCTGAAAATCCCCCCGTGACTCCGCCCTCAAACTAGGAATAGACTAGGGTTTATGGGGCAGATTAACCATGAACCGTCGATGGAGGACATCCTTGCCTCCATCAAGCGAATCATCGCCGAGGACAGCGAGGCTGCCGGGGCGAGGCCGCCACGGCTTCGCCGCGAGGCCATGGAAGCGGTTTCGGCGAGCCCCGTGCTCGCGACCAAGCGCCCCAAATCCGCGCTGCCGGTGAGCGAGGTGACGGAGGAGCCGGTCGAGCCGGCGGCCGAAGTCGAGGCCGCGCCTGCCGAGCCGGAAGGCGAGTCCGCCGAAGTTTCCGACGCCGGCGAGGCGTCCAACGACATATTGGAGCTGACCAGCCCCATGCCCGAAGCTGCCGCCGAACCCGCTCCGTCCGCTTCGGCCTCCAAGCCCGGCGTCGACGGGCTGACGTCCACGACGGCCGCCGTCGCCAGCCGCAACGCCTTCGCCGCGCTCAGCCAGCTTCAGGTGCGCGCCGAGACGGGGCAGGAGAACACGCTGGAAGGCCTTGTGACGGATATGCTCCGCCCGATGCTGCGCGAATGGCTGGACCGCGAGTTGCCCACGCTGGTCGAGCGTCTGGTGTCGGCGGAGGTCGCGCGTCTCAGCGGGCGCGGCTGAACGCTTGGCAGGGGGCGCGCACGCCTGCTAGGCGGGGCGCGCCATGACCGAACTTTCCAAGACCTTCGATCCCGCCGCCATCGAATCCCGCTGGTATCCCCATTGGGAGGAGCAGGGCCGCTTCCGCCCCGAGCGCCCGGACGCCGAGCCCTTCACGATCGTGATCCCGCCGCCGAACGTGACGGGTTCGCTCCATATCGGGCACGCGCTCGACAACACGTTGCAGGACATCCTCGTCCGTCACGCGCGCCTGAAGGGCAAGGATTCGCTCTGGGTGGTCGGCACCGATCATGCCGGTATCGCGACCCAGATGGTCGTCGAGCGCCAGATGAACGCCAAGGGCGAGAAGCGCACCGATTTCTCGCGTGACGCCTTCATTGAGAAGGTCTGGGAGTGGAAGGCCGAGAGCGGCGGCACGATCACCCGCCAGCTCCGCCGTCTGGGCGCGTCCTGCGACTGGGTGAACGAGCGCTTCACCATGGACGAGGGTTTCTCCAAGGCCGTCGTCCATGTCTTCGTGAAGCTCTATGAGCAGGGCCTGCTCTATCGCGACAAGCGGCTGGTGAACTGGGACCCCGGCCTCAAGACCGCGATCTCGGACCTTGAGGTCGAGACGAAGGAAGTCGCCGGCAAATTCTGGCACCTGCGCTATCCGCTCGAGGACGGCTCGGGCTTCATCTCTGTCGCGACCACGCGCCCCGAGACTATGCTCGCCGACATGGCCGTGGCGGTGAACGCCGAGGACGAGCGTTATAAGGCGCTGATCGGGAAGAGGGTCCGCCTGCCGATCACCGGCCGCCTGATCCCGATCGTCGCCGATGAGCATGCCGATCCGGAGTTGGGCTCGGGCGCGGTGAAGATCACACCGGGCCATGACTTCAACGACTTCGAGGTGGGCAAGCGCGCCGGCATCGTGCCGTCCGAGATGCTCAACATGCTCGACGCCGAGGCGCGCGTCATCCAGACGAGCGACGGGCTGATCCCGGCCGAGCTGCTCGGTCTCGACCGCTTCGAAGCGCGCCGCGTCATCGTCGAGCGGCTGGAGGCGGACGGCACGCTCACCAACGTCGAGGACCGCACGATCCAGACGCCGTTCGGCGATCGCTCGGGCGCGGTGATCGAGCCGTGGCTGACCGATCAGTGGTATGTCGACGCCCACACGCTTGCCCAGCCCGCGATCCAGGCGGTGCGCGACGGCCGCATCAAGATCGTCCCCGAGACCTGGGCGAAGACCTGGTTCAACTGGCTGGAGAACATCCAGCCCTGGTGCGTCTCGCGTCAGCTCTGGTGGGGCCATCGCATCCCGGCCTGGTATGATGAGGACGGCAATGTCTTCGTCGCCGCGACCGAGGAAGAGGCCGCGATCAAGGCCGGCCCCGGCCGCTCGCTCACCCGCGACGAGGATGTGCTGGATACGTGGTTCTCGTCCGCGCTCTGGCCGTTCGGCACGCTCGGCTGGCCGGACGTCGATCCGCGCGAGCTGAAGCGCTATCCGAACGATGTCCTCATCTCCGGCTTCGACATCCTGTTCTTCTGGGATGCGCGCATGGCGATGCAGGGGATGCATTTCCTCAACGACGTGCCGTTCCGCACGCTCTACCTGCACGGCCTCGTCCGCGACGCGACCGGCGCGAAGATGTCGAAGTCGAAGGGCAACACGGTCGATCCGCTGGGCCTGATCGAGAAGTACGGCGCCGACGCGCTGCGCTTCACGCTCGCCGCGATGGAGAGCCAGGGCCGCGACATCAAGCTCAACGAGAGCCGCGTCGAGGGCTATCGCAACTTCGCGACGAAGCTGTGGAACGCCGCGCGCTTCCTCCAGGCGAACGGCGTGGGCGCTTCGAAGACGCTGGACGCACCGGAGGCGACGCTTCCGGTCAACCGCTGGATCATCGCCGAGACGGTCGCGACCATGCAGGCGCTCGACCTCGCGTTGGCGGACCTGCGCTTCGACGAGGCGGCGAACACCATCTACCAGTTCGTCTGGTCGCGCTTCTGCGACTGGTACATCGAGCTGACCAAGGGGCAGGTGGACGAGGAGACCAAGGCGGTCGCCGGCTGGGCGTTCGACCAGATCCTGGTGATGCTGCACCCGTTCATGCCCTTCATCACCGAAGAGCTTTGGCACGCGATGGGCGAGCGCTCGGGCGATCTGATCGTCGCGCGCTGGCCGCAGGCGGACGCCCGGGCGCTCGACCCGGAGGCGGCGAAGGAGATCGACTGGCTGATCCGCCTCGTCAGCGAGATCCGCGCCGCCCGCGCTGAACTCAACGTGCCGCCGGGCGCGCGCCTGCCGCTCCACGTCCGCGATGCGGGGGAGGCGACGGGGGCGCGTCTGGTCCGTCAGCAGCCGGTGATCGCGCGTCTGGCGCGCGTCGATACGGCTGAGGGCGATGCGCCTGCGGGCGCGGCCGCGCAGATCGTCGTCGACGAGGCGACCTTCGTGCTCCCGCTCGAAGGCGTGATCGACATCGAGGCCGAGCGTTCGCGTCTCGCCAAGGGCAAGGCCGCGGCCGAGAAGGAGCGGGACGGGCTTGCGGGCCGTCTCTCCAACCCGAGCTTCGTCGAGCGCGCCAAGCCGGAGGCGGTCGAGAAGGCCCGCGCCGACCATGCCGAGAAGGCGGCCGAAGCCGAGCGTCTCGGCGCGGCGCTGGCGCGTCTCGGGTGATCGAGCGGCTCCGCGAGGAGGAGATCCCCGCCGCCATCTCCCTGTGGGAGGCGGCGGGGCTCGCCCATCCGTGGAACGATTCCACGCGCGACATCCGTCTCGCGCTGGATTGCCCGACGGCTACCATCCTCGCCGCGCATGACGAGGCGGGGGTGCTGGTCGGCACGGTGATGGCCGGGTTCGACGGCCATCGCGGCTGGCTCTATTCGCTGGCGGTGGCGGACAGCCAGCGCGGCAAGGGCATCGGCGGCAAGCTGGTCGCGGCGGCGGAGGATTTCCTGCGCGCGCAGGGTGCTCCGGTGATCCGCCTGATGGTCCGCGCCGACAATGAAGCGGTGAGCGCGTTCTACGAATCGGCCGGCTATGAGCGGGGCGAGTTCCTCGTGTTCGGCAAGCGTTTCTGACGGCACCGCCGGCCGCCCTTCATATGTTGGATTTCCTGTGTCATGACCCCCATCCGGCAGCAGGGGACTGACTGGGGAATGTGACGGAAACCGGGCGGGCGCGAAACGCTCCGCTCGTGTCAATTCCGTGGCGGATCGGGGAGGAAACGAGCTTATGGCCGACAGCGAAACGCAGGCCATGCCGGCCGAGCCGCCAGCCGGAGGCGCGGCGCGTCGTCCCCATGGCGGGCGCGACCTGACCAAGGGTGCGATCGCCTCGACCCTGCTGATCTTCGCGCTACCGACGCTCGGCACCAACATCCTCCAGTCGCTGAATGGATCGATCAACGCGATCTGGGTGGGGCGCTTCCTCGGCGAGAATGCGTTGGCGGCGACCTCCAACGCCAATCTCGTGCTGTTCCTGATGCTGGCGGCGGTGTTCGGCTTCGGCCTCGCCGCCACGATCATGATCGGCCAGAATATGGGCCGGCGCGATATCGAGGCCGCGCGCCGGGCGATGGGCACAGCGGTAGGGCTGTTCGCCATCGCATCCATCGTCATTTCGATCGCCGGCTACTGGGCTTCGCCTGCGATCCTCCACCTGCTCGCCACGCCCGCCGACGCGGCGGCGCTGGCGCAGGCCTATCTGCGGGTGATCTTCATCGCGCTGCCGCCGCTGTTCGTGATGACCGTCATCACCATGGGGATGCGCGGCACCGGCGATTCGATGACGCCCTTCCTCATCATGATCCTCAACGTGCTGCTGGATAGCGGGCTGAATCCCGTCTTTATCCGAGGCCTGGCAGGCGCACCCCGGCTCGGCATCGGCGGCGCCGCCACCGCGACCGCCATCGCCGCCTATGTCAGCCTCTTCGTGCTGATCGTGGTGATCTATGCACGCGACCTCACCGTCCGCCTGCGTGGGCGGGAGCTGCGCTGGCTGATCCCCGATCCGGCGCTGCTCAAGGTGATCCTCGTCAAGGGCATCCCCATCGGGCTGCAGATGTTCGTGATCTCCTTCGCGGGCCTCGCGCTGATGGGCCTCATCAACCATGCCGGCGTGGACGTGGTGGCGGCCTATGGCGTTACGCTCCAGCTCTGGACCTATATCCAGATGCCGGCGCTCGCGATCGGGGCGGCGGTGTCGGCGATGGCGGCGCAGAATATCGGCGCGCAGCTCTGGGATCGGGTGGACGCCGTCACGCGCTGGGGAATCATCGTCAACCTGCTCATCACCGCCGCGCTGATCCTGCTGGTGACGCTGGTGGATCGGCCGGTGCTGGCGCTCTTCCTTGGCGGGGACAGCCTTGCCCTGCCGATCGCACGGCATATCCATCTGGTGGCGAGCTGGTCCTTCCTGATGTTCGGCATCACGATGGTGATCTTCGGCACGGTGCGCGCCAACGGATCGGTGATCGCGCCGCTGGTGATCCTGTTCATCGCCATGTTCCCGGTGCGGCTGGGCGCGGTGTTCGCTCTCCGGCCCTTCATCGGCACCGAAGCCTTCTGGTGGACGATGCCGCTGAGTTCGCTCGCCTCCATGCTCATGTCGCTCGGCTATTATCGCGCGGGCGGCTGGCGGACGCTTCATATGCGGACGGTGAGCCCCCGCGAGGCAGCGAAGCAGGCCGCGGCCTGAACGCCATGGAGGCCGTCCGCCCCGCCGCATTCCTGCGTCGCACGCCGGAGGGCGGGGCGCAGCCGATCGAACGCCCGCTGGCCGTGGAGAGGCCCGTCGCCATCGAGATCGACGGCGTCGGCTATGCCGTGATGATGGCGACGCCCGAGGCGCTCGACGATTTCGCAACCGGCTTCTGCCTCTCCGAACGCCTGATCGATCGGGCGGATCAACTTCTTGCCATCGAGCCGCACGAGGCGGAGCGCGGCGTACTGCTGCGCCTCGCATTGGCGAAGGGCGTGCGCGAGCGGGTGTTCGAGCGCGTGCGCCATCGCGTGTCCGAATCCTCCTGCGGCCTGTGCGGCATCGAGAATCTGGAGCAGGCGCTTCGGCCTCTGCCGCGCGTCACGCCACCGGCCGAGCCGGTCGCGTCTGAGGCCATCTTCCGCGCGCTCGGTGCGATCCGCGAGCATCAGCCCATCGGCCGGGAGACGGGCGCGGTTCATGCCGCCGCCTTCTGTGATGCGAGCGGCGCGATCCGGCTGGCTCGCGAGGACATCGGCCGCCACAACGCCTTCGACAAGCTGGTCGGAGCGATGGCGCGGGCTGGCGAAGGCTGGGGCGAGGGCTTCGCGCTTACCACCGCGCGGCTTTCCTATGAGCTGGTCGAGAAGGCGGCGCTCAGCCTTTGCCACACGCTCGTCGCCATCTCCGCGCCGACCAGCCTCGCGGTGGAGCGGGCGGCGGAGGCGGGCGTTCGCATCATTGCGCTCGCAAGGCCCGATGCGGCTCTGGAAGCGCTCACACCAAGCGACTAGATGGGGGCCATGACCGCTTCCTACCCCGCGCTCCGCCTGCGCCGCACCCGCGTCGCCCCCTGGTCCCGCCGCATGGTCGCCGAGAATGTGCTGACCCCGGCCGATCTGATCTGGCCGCTCTTCATCACCGAGGGGCAGGGTGTCGAGGAACCGATTTCGACGCTGCCGGGCGTGTCGCGCTGGTCGCTGGACGGGATCGCCGCGCGGGCGCGCGAGGCGCGCGATCTGGGCATCCCCTGCATCGCGCTCTTCCCCAACACGCCGCAGCATCTGCGCACGCCGGATGGGCGCGAGGCGCTCAACCCGGACAACCTGATCTGCCGCGCGGTGAAGGCGATCAAGGATGCCGCGCCCGAAGTCGGCGTGCTGACCGACGTCGCGCTCGATCCCTATACCGAGCATGGCCATGACGGTCTGGTCGACGAGCGCGGCTATGTCCTGAACGACGCGACGAGCGAGTTGCTCGTCCAGCAGGCGCTGGTGCAGGCCGAGGCGGGCGCGGACATCATCGCGCCGTCCGACATGATGGACGGCCGCGTCGGCGCGATCCGCACGGCGTTGGAGGCGACCGGCCATCACAACGTCCAGATCATGGCCTATGCCGCCAAATATGCCTCCGCCTTCTACGGCCCGTTCCGCGATGCGGTCGGCTCGCGCGGGCGGCTCAAGGGCGACAAGCGCGGCTATCAGATGGATCATGCCAATGCCGAGGAGGCGCTGCGCGAGGTGGCGCTCGATCTCGCCGAGGGCGCGGATACGGTGATGGTGAAGCCGGGCCTGCCCTATCTCGACATCATCCGCCGCGTGAAGGAGCGGTTCGAGGTGCCGGTGTTCGCCTATCAGGTGTCCGGCGAATATGCGATGATCGAGGCGGCCGCGGCGGCCGGCATGGGCGATCGCGATGCTCTGGTGATGGAAACGCTGCTTTCCTTCAAGCGGGCGGGCTGTTCGGGCGTGCTCACCTATCATGCGGCCCATGCGGCGCGGCTGATGGGCGCATGATCGAGACCGAACGCCTGATCCTGAGGGATTGGCGGGACGAGGATCGCGATCCGTTCCTGGCCATGGGGCAGTCGCCGAACGTCATGAAGCATCTCGGCGGCCTCCAGTCGCCGGAGCAGGTGGACGAGGCGATCGCGCGCGTCCGGGCTTGTCAGGCGGCGCATGGCCATTGCTTCTGGGCGGTGGAACGCAAGGGCGATGGGGCGTTCCTCGGCTTCTGCGGGCTGAAGGTCGGCAATGTCGGGCCGATCGACGGTGAGATCGAGATCGGCTGGCGGCTGCGCGAGGATGCGTGGGGTCAGGGCTTCGCCAAGGAAGCGGCACTCGCCAGCCTCGCCTGGGGCTGGGCGAACCTCGATGCCACGCGGATCGTGGCGATCACCGTGCCGGGGAACACATCGAGCTGGGGGCTGATGGAGCGGCTGGGCATGACGCGGCGGCCGGACATGGATTTCGGCCATCCCCATTTCGCGGAAGACCACCCGCTTCACCGGCACATCACCTATGTGATGGAGCGCCCCGCCTAATCGCCCAGCAGATGGGCCGCCACCTCGCGGCGGTGGGGCACGCGACGGTGCTCGAACAGGTAGATTCCCTGCCATGTGCCGAGGGAGAGCCTGCCGTCGATCAGGGGCACGCCGAGCTGCACCTGCGTCAGCGCGGCGCGCAGATGGGCGGGCATGTCGTCCGGCCCTTCGTCGTCATGGCGATAGCGCGTCGGGTCCTCGGGCGCGATCGTGGCGAAGAAGTCCTGCAGGTCCGCGCGCACCTCGCGCGCCGCATTCTCCTGGATGAGAAGCGACGCGGAGGTGTGCCGGCAGAACAGGGTGAGCAGCCCCTCGCGCATCTCCTGCGCCTCCACCCACTGGACGACCTTGTCGGTGAACTCGACGAGGCCTTGCCCGTGGGTGGCGATGCGGAAGATGTGCGAGGCCTGTCTCATGCCTTCTTCGCGGTCTCGATATAGCGGTCGATCACGCCGGGCAGCAGTTCGAGCGGCACGCCGCCCGTCTTCACCACGGTATCGTTATAACCGGCGAGGTCGAACTTCGGCCCCAGCGCCTGCTTGGCATGGTCGCGCAGGCGGGTGATCTCATTATGCCCGGTCTTGTAGCCGCAGGCCTGCCCCGGCGAGGCGCAATAGCGATCGGTCTCGCTGGTCATCGCGTCGGCGCCCTTGCCGCTCTCGCCGGAAAGGAAGGCGACCGTCTTCTCGCGGCTCCAGCCCATGGAATGGAGGCCGGTGTCCGCAACGAGGCGGCAGGCGCGGAACTGCTGCGCCTGAAGATAGCCGATCCGGCTCCAGGGATCGTCGTCATAGAGGCCGCTCTCGTCGATGAGCTGCTCGGCATAGAGCGCCCAGCCCTCGACGAAGGCGTTGAAGCCCATCAGCGAGCTGATTGTCGGGATCTCGTTGTGATGCTCGGCGAGATAGGCGCCCTGCCATGTGTGGCCGGGGATGCCCTCATGCGCGGTCAGCGTCGAAAGCTGGTAGCGCGGCCAGAGCGACGTCGACTTCAGGTTGACGTAGTAGATCGCCGGGCGCGACCCATCGAGCGAGGCGAAGTTCATATAGCCGAGCGCCGCGCCATCCTGAATGTCCGGCGGCACGCGCTTCACGATCACGTCGGCCTTGAGGCCGAGATGGCTGAGCTTCGGCATCAGCGGGCGCACCGCCGCGATGCGGCCGTTGAGATAGGCGATGAGCTGCGCGCGGCCCTCGTCGGTATCCGGATAGAGGAAGCGCGGGTCCTTGTTGAGCGCCGTCACACGCTCGCCGACGGTGCCCTGCGTCATGCCCTGCGCCTTGAGCAGCGTGTCCATCCGCGCCTTGATCTCCTCGTTCTGGGCGAGGCCGATGCGGTGGACTTCCTCCGGCGACTGGGTGGTCGTGGTGCCGAGACGCAGCGCCCAGCGATAATAGGCCTCGCCATCGGGCAGGCGCTGGACGCCGGCGGTGGAGGGCGCGTTGGCGGTCACCTTGGCGAAGGTCTCGATCTGGCGGTCGAGCGCCAGATAGATCGCGGTCTGGACGAGCTTCGCCGCCTGCTGCTCGTAAGAGGCAGGCAGGCCGAGCGCCCTGGCGCGCTCCGCGAGATTGGTGACCAGACGCTGCTTGTCGGGCGCGATGGCGCGGAAATCCTTGAGGATGCCGATCGCGTTGCTGGCGATGAAGCTCGGCGGAACGACGCCGATCGCCGCATCGGCGCGGATGCGGGCCGTCTCCTCGTTGATCTGGCGCGCGAAGGCGGCGACACGGGCGACATAGGCCTCGGCATCCGCCTTGGTGTCGATCTTGTGCTGCGAGACGAGGAATTCGGGGACGCCGGTGACGGCGCCGCTCTGCTGGGTCACCACATAGGGGCCCGTGCCGCCCGCGAAGCCGGACGCCGCGCCGCCGCCATAGCGGAAGGCGGTGCCGTCGATGCCGCGCTCCGTGGCGTAACGGACGGTGTCGTAGTGGATCTGCCCCATCGGCGAGAGCGAGGCGCGGTTGAGCTTGAGCAGGCGCGTATGCATCGAGCGGATGGCCGCATCCGACTTGGCGATGCCCGCCGCCGACAGGTCCGAGAGCTGGCCCCGCAGCGCCGCATGTGCGCCCTTGTCGAGGCCGAGCGAGGTGGCGGTCTCGGGCGAGAGCATCAGCAGCTCGTCCGCGAAGCCCGCCAGCAGCGTCGACAGCGGATCGCCGGCCTTCGCCGCGGCCCATGCCGCACCCGGCAGCGCCGCGAACGTGCCTCCCAGAGCCGCCGCGCCCAACAGGTCGCGCCGATGGAGGCGTTGCAGATCGAACATCATGATCCCCTTCTTCTTGTCGTTATCGTTCAGGCGAGCGTCGCGACCCAGCGGTCGCCGATCTGCTGGAGGATTTCGAGCGGCACGCGGCCATGCGCCAGCACGGCGTCATGATAGGCCTTGATGTCGAAGCGGTTGCCGAGCTTCGCCTTCGCCTTCTCGCGGATGCCGACGAAGGTGGAGTGGCCGATCTTGTAGCTCGCCGCCTGTCCGGGCGTGGCGCAATAGCGCTCCACCTCGCGCGTGGCGAAGCCGGGGGCCTCGCCGTCCTGCTCGACGAAATAGGCGATCGCCTGCTCGCGGCCCCAGCGCAGATGATGGATGCCGGTGTCCACCACGCAGCGATTGGCGCGGAAGAGCTGGAACTTCAGATAGCCCAGACGCCCGAGCGGATCGTCGTCATACATGCCGATCTCGTCGGCGAGCTGCTCGGCATAGAGCGCCCAGCCTTCGCCATAGCCCGAAAAGCCGCCCGTCTTGCGGATCAGGGGCAGCGCCTTGTTCGAGAGGGCGAGCCCGCCCTCCATCTGATGCCCCGGCAGGCCCTCATGATAGACGGTCGTGGCGAGGCAAAATTTCGGCCACTCGGCGCTGTCGTGCAGGTTGAAATAGACGAGGCCGGGGCGCGATCCGTCGATGGCGGGCGCCTGCGAGAAGGCCGAGGCCGCGCCGGCTTCGGTCTGCGGCGGCACGCGGCGTACCTCGAAGCTGTAGGCGGGCAGGCGGCTGAACACGCCCGGCAGCCTGGTGCGGATCGCATCGAGGCGGGCGTTGCAATAGGCGATCGCCTGCACCTTGCCCTCGTCGGTGTTCGGATAGAGCTGGCGCGGGTCCTTGTAGAGCGCGGCCATGCGCTCGCCGATCGTGCCCTTGGTGAAGCCTTGCGCCTTCAGCAGCCCGTCCAGCCGCGAGGAGATTGCCTTGGCCTGATCGAGGCCGAAGCGGTGCACCTCGTCGGGGCTCATCGCGGCCGTCGTCGTGGTGCGGAGCGCGGTGGCGTAATAGGCCTCGCCGTCGCGGAACTTCCAGACACCGGCGTCGTGGGTCGCCTTCGCGCGCATCTCCCGGGCAAGCGCGATCTGGCGATCCAGCGCGGGGCCGACCTTCTCGTCGTAGATCGCGGCAGCCTTCTTGCCATAGCCGTCGCCCAGCCCCTTGGCGGCGGCGCGGCGGGCGATCGAGGTGACCACCAGCGCTTCCGACGCCGGCACGCGGGTGCGCGTCATCTGGGTGAGCGTGGTGTCGAGCAGGAAGTCCGGCGCGACCACGCCGAGCCCGGCGTCGTGACGCATCCGGGCGCTGTTGTCGTCGAGCTGGCCGGCAAAGGCCTCGAGGCGCGACAGATAGGCGTCGGCGTCCTCGCGGGTCTCGATCTTGTGCTTGGTGTCGAGGAAATCGGGCACCGACTGATAGGCGCCGGTGAGCTGGCTGACGGCGTAAGGCGAGGGGCCGAAGGAGGAACCGCCGAAATCGAAGGCCTGCACAGCCGCCGCCGACTTCCGGGTGTAGAGCACGGTGTCATAGTCGATCTGGTCGGCTTCGGAGAGGGAGGCTCGGTCAATCCGCGCAAGCGCGGCCAGATCGGCCTGCGTCGCGGCACGGGCGGCGGCGCGGCCGGCATCGCCCTCGTCGGAGAGCTTGGCGCGCAGGTCCGCATCCGCGCCCTTGTCGAGGCCGAGCTGGGTCGCAGCCTCAGGGCGAAGGCGCAGATTGTCGTGGAACATGCGATCGAACAGCGTGCGAAGCTCGGGCGACGGCGAGCTGCCCGCGGCCTTCGCCCAGTCGGGCAGGCTGACGGTCGCGCCAAGAGCTGTCGCGGAAAGTATGAATGCACGACGATCGAGCATGATGGTCCCCTGTCTCCCCCCGGGGGGACATGCACGCTAGGCCGGACCCGCATTCAGGAGCAAGGGCTTTGACCGTGCCGATGAGGAAAGGGGGCGGTCGCCCCCCGCGGGCTTGGGGGCGGGGGCAGGGGGCGACCAGTGGGCCGGCGGGGCGGGGGAGGAGCGGTGCCGGCCACAAACGATGGGATACGCGATGGCTGAGACTCTATCTTGAATATTTCGGGATTCAATTGTTCAAAAAGGAGAAGATGCCGTCCGGCGGGAGATTATTCCGCAATTTATGCGGAGATCGGGAAGTCCTCGATCGGCGCCGGAACTATGATCTACGGGCACGGATTCTATCGCGTCCGATCGTAACGCTTTGGAATGGCAGATTCTTATTCGGAAGAGGTTTGTAATTCTCGAAACCGCTGAAAGGTGATTGCCGAAGCCCCTAGTCCGAAAGGATTAGCGATCCCGTGCCGCAGGGAAAAAGGCGTAGGCGGGATGACGGCGCTCTGGCTGTGCGACCGGACACCCGTGAGCCATGGCTCACGATCCGCTGCAAATTGCGTCAGGCGCAATCCTGGAATTGTCGAAAGGTGGTCGGGGAGACAGGATTCGAACCTGCGACCCTCTGCTCCCAAAGCAGATGCGCTACCAGGCTGCGCTACTCCCCGACGGGGTCGCCTTATCCCGGTCGGCGGGGCGAATGCAACGATACTCTATGAATGCCCATGCAAAAACGGACGCTCCCCCCGGGAACGTCCGCTCTTGTCCATCCGATGCGCGCCTCCGAAGAGGCGCTGGACGAATTACTTGGCCGCGTTGTTGAGCGCGTCGGCCTTGTTGTCGGCCATCGACGAGACGTTGTCGGCGGCGTTGTGAGCGGCGTCGGCCGCGTTGTCGAGCGAGTTCGCAACCGCAGTGTTCGACGCGTTATCGGCAGCCGCCGAAAGCATGTCGCCCTGGTTGTCGAGCGCGGCGGAGGCGTTCTCGCCGGCATTTTCCACCGCAGCGGCCTGATCGGTCTTGTGGCATGCAGCGACGCTCATCAGTCCGGCGGCGGCAAGGACAAAGGCAAGCTTCTTCATTCGGGCTGCTCCCCAAAATACAGATAGATAACACATCTCGCGGGCCCGGCCGCTGCCGTCCCCGGCATGACGGCATAACGCGCCCATATCTCCGGTCAACGGTAAAAATAGATTTGCGCGTTCCAGTCGTCGCATATCTTCGCGTTTGCACAAAGGGTTACGCAACTTTGGCAAGCGTCGTGCATTGGTAAGGCTGACGGGGTTTCTGCGCGCGTTACCGTCTCGCCTTATTTGGCCATTACGCGCGGTTGGGGTGCTTGCGATGCGCACAGGACAAGGTCTTAAAAGAGTTGCTTTGATTGGTAATTGCCCACCCCGACTTTGTGGCATCGCAACATTTACGGCGGATGTTCACGCCGGCCTCAGGGCGACATTTCCGGATATCGACGTCGGCATCTACGCCATGAACGATGGCGGCAAGCGTTATGATTATCCGCCCAAGGTGGTCTTCTCCATCGATCAGGACGACCTCAGGGACTATGGACGCGCCGCCCACCGCATCAACGCCAGCGGCGCCGACGTGGTCTGCGTCCAGCATGAATATGGCATCTATGGCGGAGCGGCCGGAACCTACCTGCTGAAGCTGCTCGATCGCGTGAAGGCGCCTGTCGTGGTGACGCTGCATACCGTGCTGGAGCAGCCGTCGCCCGAACAGCGCAGCGTGATCGAAGGTCTCGTCCGGCGGGCGTCCAGGCTGGTGGTGATGGCCGAGAAGGGGCGCCAGATCCTGCGTGATGTCCATGGCGTGTCGGACGATCGCATCGCCGTGGTGCTGCACGGCGTTCCCGACCGGCCGCTGGGCGATGGGGCGGCGGAGAAGGCGCAATTCGGGCTTTCGGGCCATCGCGTCCTGCTGACCTTCGGGCTGCTCTCGCCGAACAAGGGCATCGAGACGATGATCCGTGCGATGCCGGCGATCGTCGCGGCGCATCCGGACACGCTCTATGTCGTGCTGGGCGCGACCCATCCGCATCTCGTCGCGCGGGAGGGCGAGGCCTATCGCGAGCGGCTGATGGCGCTGGCCGAGGAACTGGACGTCAGCGATCATGTCCGTTTCGTCGACGGCTTCGTCGAGCAGGAGCGGCTGCTCGATTATATTGCGGCGGCCGATATCTATGTGACGCCCTATCTGAACGAGGCGCAGATCGTCTCGGGGACGCTGAGCTATGCCGTCGCGCTGGGGCGGCCGGTGGTGTCGACGCCCTATTGGCACGCCGTGGAACTGCTGGCCGAGGGTCGCGGCCTGCTTGTCGGCTTCGGCGACAGCGCGGGGTTCGCGGAGCGGATCACCGGCCTGCTCGACGATCCGGAGGCGCGCGAGGCCATGTCGCGCCGCTGCTGGGCCAAGGGGCGGACGATGGTCTGGTCCGAATTCGCCCGCGCCTATGTGGCGATCTTCGAGGAGGCCGTCCGGAGCGGTTCTCCGCTGCTGTTCCGTGGCGGTGAGCGCAGCATGGAGCCGGTTCCCCCGCAACTCGGCGCGATCGAGCGGTTGAGCGACGCCTGCGGCATCGTGCAGCATTCGATCTTCTCCGTGCCCGATCGCTCGCACGGCTATTGCGTGGACGACAATTGCCGCGCGCTCATGCTGATGCACCGGTTCGACGGCGAGGACGCTGCGAGGGCCGACAGGCTGGCGCGCATCTACGCGGCCTTCGTGCAACATGCGTGGAATGGCGGCCTGGGGCGGTTCCGCAACTTCATGTCCTTCGATCGGAGCTGGCTGGAGGAGGAGGGGTCCGAGGACAGTTTCGGCCGCACGCTCTGGTCGCTGGGCGTGACCGCCTCCATCGCACGCGGGCACGAGCTGAGGCTGTGGGCGGCGCGGCTGTTCGATCAGGTCGCGCCCCATGCCCGTGCGTTGGGCAGCCCGCGTGCCTGGGCCTTCTCGATGCTGGCGGCGGATGCGATGCTGGAGGCGCATTCCGGCCACGAACTGGCGCTGTCCCTGCTGCGCGATCTGGGGAAGCGGTTGCAAGCATTGCTCGCAACCTATCGGCGGCCGGGCTGGGACTGGTTCGAGCCGGTGCTCGCCTATGACAATGCCCGCGTGCCCGAGGCGCTGATGCGCGCCGGCCGGCGGCTCGGCGACGAGGGGATGAAGGGCGACGGCCTCACCACCCTGGCATGGCTCGACCATATCCAGACCAGCGAGGAAGGGCGGTTCCGCGCGGTCGGCACGGACAGCTTCGGCCGCCGCTACGCATTGCCGCTGATGTTCGACCAGCAGCCTCTCGAAGCCTGGGCGACGATCGACGCGGCGCGGGTCGCGGCCGAGCTTAGCGGGTTCGATCGCTGGCTGGAGACCGCGCGGCGGGCCTATGCCTGGTATCTCGGCGCGAACGATCTGGGTTTGCCGCTCGGGTCAAGTGTCGACGGCGGATGTTTCGACGGACTGATGAGTGATCGCGTCAACCTGAACCAGGGCGCGGAATCCGTCCTGTCCTTTCAATTTGCCTGTTGCGCGATGCGTGAAATGACGGAAAAGGCCGAGCAGGACGGATCTACCTTGAGGACCGGCACCGTGGCTTCCTGATCGGGCAGTCGCCGCCGGGTGGGAGGCAGTTTGCTCGATTTCGTCATGCACTGGCCGTTGCGTCTTCAGGCAGATGCGTCGCGTGTGGTGGTTCGTCCCTTCCACATCCCGATCGACTCCAAGCGCGGCCAGATCAGCCGCCCGAGGCGCATCGCGGAAGGGGTGCTGGCCATGGACGAGGCCTGCGCCGCGCGCGAGCTTGCCACGGTCTTCAAGGATTTCGAGGCGCGGCACTGGCAGACCCGCAACGTCTTCCTGACGCGCTACGCGCAGATGGCCGGCGCCCTGCAACTGGACGACGACGCCATCCCCGAGGTGAAGCGGCAGCTCATCGGGGCCTTCTTCTGCCACGAATACAGCTATGCTGCAGCGGCGATCATGAACCCGTCGATCGTGCGCCACCCGGATCAGAGCGGCCTGTCGCCCGGATCGTCGCGGATCATCATGTCGCTGCGCACGGTGGGCGAGGGGCATATCAGCTCGATCGCCTTCCGCGAGGGCATCCTCTCGCCCGGCACGCGTTTCGAGCTGGCGCCGGAGCCGCCCTTCGCCACCGCCGCCGACAGCGCGCTGGAGCTGGAGAATGGCGCGATCGAGGTGCACCGGCACAAGGATTCGACGCTCTCGGGGACGGTGATCTTCCCGATGACGGCGGCGCAGTCCAAGGGGCTGGAAGATCTCCGCCTCGTCGAGTTCACCCATGAGGACGGCTCGACCGAATGGCTCGGCACCTACACCGCCTATAACGGCGAGAGCATCCGTTCCGAGCTTATCCGCACCCGCGACTTCCGCACCTTCCAGCTCAGCCCCATGGGCGGCCCCGCCGCGCGCAACAAGGGCATGGCGCTATTCCCCCGCAAGATCGGCGGCTGGTACGTCATGGCCGGGCGGCAGGATGGCGAGAATCTCTATCTCATCCGCTCGCGCTCGCTCACCCACTGGGGCGAGGGGGAACTGTTGATGGCGCCGAAATTTCCTTGGGAGATGGTGCAGATCGGCAATTGCGGTTCGCCGATCGAGCTGGACGAAGGCTGGCTGCTGCTCACCCATGGCGTCGGCGCGATGCGGAAATATTCGCTGGGCGCGGTGCTGCTCGACAAGGAGAACCCGCAGAAGATCATCGGCCGCACACCCGAGCCGCTGATCTCCGCCGCCGCCGAGGATCGCGAGGGCTATGTGCCCAATGTGGTCTACACCTGCGGGGCGCTGCGCCATGGCGATCTGCTCTTCATGCCCTATGGCGTGGCGGACAGCGCGGTGGGCTTCGCCTTCGTGCCGATCAGGGAACTGGTCGCCGCGATGGTGTGAGGCATGGGCGCGCCGCCCGACCGTTGCTTTTCGGGCATACGACGTTAGATAAGCCCGGCAAATTCCGAACACTTTGAACCCCCCTCAGACGAGCGAGCATCCGCATGGCCGGCCAGTACGCCTATGTCATGAAGAACATGACGAAGTCCTTCCCCGGCGCCGCGAAGCCGGTGCTGAGCAACATCAACCTGCAATTCTACCACGGCGCCAAGATCGGCATCGTCGGCCCCAACGGCGCCGGCAAGTCGACGCTCATCAAGATCATGGCCGGCATCGACACCGAATTTTCGGGCGAGGCCTGGCCGGGTGAGAATGTCACGGTCGGCTATCTCGCGCAGGAGCCGCAGCTCGATCCTTCGAAGAACGTGCTCGAGAACGTCAAGGACGGCGCGCGCGACGTTGCCGACATGATCGATCGCTTCAACGCGATCTCGGCCGAGATGGGCGATCCCAAGGACGACACCGATTTCGACGCGCTGATGGAGGAGATGGGCCACCTCCAGGAGAAGATCGACGCGGTCGATGGCTGGACGCTCGACAACCAGCTCGAGATCGCCATGGAGGCGCTGTGCTGCCCGCCGGGTGACTGGTCGGTGGAGAGCCTTTCGGGCGGTGAGAAGCGCCGCATCGCGCTCACCCGCCTGCTGATCCAGAAGCCGTCCATCCTGCTGCTCGACGAGCCTACCAACCACCTCGACGCCGAGAGCGTCCAGTGGCTGGAAAACCACCTCAAGGAATATGCGGGCGCGGTGCTGATGATCACCCACGACCGCTATTTCCTCGATAACGTGGTCGACTGGATCCTCGAGCTCGATCGCGGCAAGTATTTCCCGTACGAGGGCAATTACTCCACCTATCTCGACAAGAAGGCCAAGCGCCTCGAGCAGGAGGATCGCGAGGAGAGCGGTCGCCAGAAGGCGATCAAGGACGAGCTCGAATGGATCCGTCAGGGTCCGAAGGGCCGCCAGACCAAGTCGAAGGCGCGTATCGCCAAGTTCGACCAGCTCGTTGAGGCGCAGCAGAACCGCGCGCCCGGCAAGGCCCAGATCGTTATCCAGGTGCCCGAGCGTCTCGGCGGCAAGGTGATCGAGGTCGCCGGCATCTCGAAGAGCTTCGGCGAGAAGAAGCTGTTCGAGGACCTGACCTTCACGCTCCCGGCCGGCGGCATCGTCGGCGTGATCGGCCCCAACGGCGCCGGCAAGTCGACCCTGTTCAAGATCATCACCGGTCAGGAAACGCCCGACACCGGCACGATCGAGATGGGCTCGACCGTCCGCCTCGGCTATGTCGACCAGAGCCGCGATCATCTCGATCCCAAGCACAATGTCTGGGAGGAAATCTCGGACGGGCTCGATTATGTGAAGGTCAACGGCCACGACATGTCGACGCGCGCTTATGTCGGCGCGTTTAACTTCAAGGGCCAGGACCAGCAGAAGAATGTCGGCAAGCTCTCGGGCGGTGAACGCAATCGCGTCCACATGGCCAAGATGCTGAAGCGCGGCGGCAACGTCCTGCTGCTCGACGAGCCGACCAACGACCTCGACGTCGAAACGCTCGGCGCACTCGAAGAGGCGATCGAGAATTTCGCGGGCTGCGCCGTGGTCATCAGCCACGATCGCTTCTTCCTCGATCGTCTCGCGACCCACATCCTCGCTTTCGAGGGCGAGGGCCATGTGGAGTGGTTCGAGGGCAACTTCGAGAGCTACGAGGAAGACAAGCGCCGCCGCCTCGGCGATGCGGCCGATCGTCCGGGCGCGGGCGCCTACAAGAAGCTCACCCGCTGATTGTATGAGGGGCGGCCCGGCGCCGCCCCTCCGCCATCCTTAGTAATAATCGGCCGGATCGGGCGCGGGCGCCTTGCAGGCCTTGGTCTTGCCGCGACGGCAGGCCGCATCCTGGATGCGCCAGGCCTCCATCGCATCGGCATAAGCGCGCTGCTGGTGCGCATAATGCGCATCCTGACGCGCGACCGCGCGGCCATGCGCCCGCATCGCGGCGTCATAGGCGTTCATATCGGCATCATAAGCCGCCCGGTTCGCGGCATTCTGGGCATGGACCGACTGGATGCTGGCGTTGACGCCGGCATTGGCCGTGGTGGTGCCGGGATCGACCCCCGGTGCGACGGAGCCCGGCGGCACCGTCTGCGAGGCAGCGGCGGAGCCGTCATTGGCCGGCTGGTGAGGATCGGTCTGGGCGAGGGCAGGAGCCATCAGGCTCGCCGCGGCAGCGAACAGCGCGCCGCCGGAGAGCAATGCAAGTGGAACGCGGGTCATCGGATCATCTCCGCTATGGCAGGGCCTCAAGGGCCACGTCCGCCTATCGAACGAAATGCACCCGGCCGCGTTCCATTCCAGTGAAGCTCAGCGTTTGCGGACAAATTCCGCGCGCAGCACCAGACCCTTGATCCCCTCGAAGCGGCAATCGATTTCCTGCTCGTCGCCGGTCAGCCGGATCGACTTGATGAGCGTGCCCCGCTTCAGCGTCTGGCTCGTGCCCTTGACCTTGAGATCCTTGATGAGCGTCACCTGATCGCCGTCGGCGAGCAGATTGCCCACCGCGTCGCGAACCTCGACACCTTCCGGCGCCGTGGAAGTCGCCATTTCGGCGCGGCTGACCCATTCGCCGCTGGCCTCGTCGTAGATATAGTCGTCGTCACCCTGATCGGTCATCGAAAGATCCCGGAATTGGAGGAATGGTCTGTCCCGGCGCTATAGGCGCTCGCGGCCGGTGGCGCCACGAGATACCGAATCCTTGCCACGATCCTTCCTCGCCGCGACCCTGAACCGGGGCTGACGGATCGGTTCAGGATCATGCCAAGCAGGAGCCGCCATAGGACGGCTCGTCCAGATACAAGGGAGGTTCCGATGTTCAGGAAGTCCGTACTCGCCGTCGCGCTCGCGGCCGTCGGCGCCATCGCCGCGATGCCGGCGGACGCGCATTATCACGATCATGGCCGCTACGATCATCGTGGCTATGGCCGCCACGGCCATCATGGCGGTTATTATGATCGCCGTTGCCGCAACGACGGCACGGGCGGCGCGATCATCGGCGGCGTCGCGGGTGGCCTGCTGGGCAATGCCGTCGCCGGCCGTGGCGACAAGACGCTGGGCACCGTGCTGGGCGCCGGTGGCGGCGCGCTGGTCGGCAATTCGATCGCGCGCAACGGCTCGCATCGCTGCTGAGCGTGCGGGGAGATTGCGGCCACTCCTCCGGCCGCGATCTTCCTGAGCGGGGAGACGCCGGCGTCGCCCAGGAGGCGGCGCCGGCGTTTTCACATCAGCCGGCGACGGCGTCCGGCGCGTGCTTGCCGCGCTTCACCATCAGCTTGTTGAGCGCGTTCACATAGGCGCGCACGCTCGCCACCATCGTGTCGTGATGCGCGCCGGTGCCGCGCGTGGTGCGGCCATCCTCCGCGAGCACGACCGAGACTTCGGCCTGCGCGTCCGTACCTCCGGTGACGGCGTGGACCTCATAGCGGTCCATCACCGACTTCTCATGCGGCACCAGTTCGCGGATCGCGTTGAAGAGCGCGTCGACCGGGCCGTTGCCGCGGGTCGCGGCGGTCCTGTCGATGCCGTCGATCTCCAGCGTGATGATCGCGCGCGCCGGGCCGGTGCCGCAATGGATCTCCACATCCTTCACCTGGATATGGTCGTGCCCGCGCAGCACCTCGTCGTCGACGAGCGCGATGATGTCCTCGTCGAACACCGCCTTCTTGGCATCGGCCAGCGCCTTGAAGCGGATGAAGGCGTCCTGGAAGCCGTTGTCGCCCAGTTCATAGCCGAGCTGCTCCAGCTTCGAGCGGAACGCCGCGCGGCCGGAGTGCTTGCCCATCACGAGGTTGGACGTCGCGACGCCGACACTCTCCGGCGTCATGATCTCGTAGGTGGACGAATCCTTCAGCATCCCGTCCTGATGGATGCCGCTCTCGTGCGCGAAGGCGTTGGCGCCGACGATCGCCTTGTTGGGCTGGACCTGAAAGCCCGTCACCGCCGAGACAAGGCGGCTCGACCGGGTGATCTCAGTCGAGACGACGTTGGTGCGGAAGGGCATCACGTCGTGGCGGACCTTGATGGCCATCGCGATCTCTTCGACCGCGGCGTTGCCGGCGCGCTCGCCGATGCCGTTGATGGTCGATTCCACCTGACGCGCGCCGCCCATCACCGCCGCCAGCGTGTTGGCGACGGCGAGGCCGAGATCGTTGTGGCAGTGCGTCGAGAAGATCGCCTTGTCCGCGTTCGGCACGCGCTCGATCATGTCGCGGAACATCGCGCCGTACGTCTCGGGCGTGGCGTAACCCACCGTGTCGGGCAGGTTGATCGTGGTGGCGCCGGCCTTGATCGCGATCTCGATGGCGTGGGCCAGAAAGTCCGGGTCGGAGCGGGTGGCGTCCTCCGCCGACCATTCGACATCCTCGCAGAGATTGCGCGCGCGGCTGACCGAACGCTCGATCGCGGCGAGCACTTCCTCGGGCGACTTGTTGAGCTTCACCTTCATGTGCAGCGGCGAGGTCGCGATGAAGGTGTGGATGCGCGGGCGGCGGGCGTGCCGCACGGCCTCGCCGGCGCGATCGATGTCGGCGTCCGCCGCGCGGGCGAGGCTGGCGATCACGGCGCGGTCGGCGTGCTTGGCGACCTCGCGGACGGCCTCGAAATCGCCTTCCGAGGCGATGGCGAAGCCGGCCTCGATGATGTCGACGCCCATCGCTTCGAGCTGGGATGCTACCTTCAGCTTCTCTTCGAGGTTCATCGAGCAGCCGGGCGATTGTTCGCCGTCGCGCAGGGTGGTGTCGAAAATCAGGATCGTATCGGTCATGTCTGCCACTCCGGACGCCTCGCTGGAGGCGTTGCCTTCTTCGTCTGCCCGTTCTGCCGGGCGGCGATGATCCCCTTAGGCGGCGGCGCGGGCAGCTTCGGCCCACGCGGAAACGACGCGCCTAAGGGCGCGTAAGTCGAAGCAGAAGGAGGCGGGTGGCCGCGATCATGCGCCCCAACTGACCTATGAGGCCGGGGCTGTCCAGCAATTTCTCGGTGGAAATGTCGACCGATCGGCTTTTTCCTGTCGCGATGGCGCGCCACCGCGACAGGAAATAACATCTGTTACTGCTGCTCGAAGGCGGCGGCGATGGTCAGCTCGACATGATCGGACACCAGCGGCACGCCCTTGCCCAGCCCGTAGGAGCTGCGGCTGAGCGCAAGGCGGCCGTCGAAGCCGATCGCCGTGCCCTTGCCCATCATGCTCTTGCCGGCCCCATGGAAGCGCGCCTGGATGGTGGCGGGGTGGGTCTGTCCGTGGAGCGTGAGGTTGCCATCGATCAGCGCCATGTTGTTCGGGCCGGGCGTGATCTTGGTCGAGACGAAGGTGGCGGTCGGGAACTGCGCGGCGTCGAACCAGTCGGGTTCGACGAGTTCCTTGTTGAGCGCCGGGCTGGTCGTGAAGATCGAGGCGATCGGCACGGTGACGGAGAGCTTGGCGTCGGTCACCCGCGCGGGATTGAGGCTGAGCGTCCCCGAGACGCCCGAGAAGAAGCCCCGGAACACCGAGAAGCCGAGGTGATCGAGTGCGAACATCACCTGCGTGTGGTTCGGTTCGATCGCATAATTGCCCGCGACGATGCGGGCGGTATCGGGCGAGCCCGGAGGTGCCTTGGGCATCTGGGCGGGGGCTTGGGCTGCGGCCGGTGCGGCGGCGATCAGCAGGGAGAGGAGAACGGGCGAGACACGCATGATGCAACTCCGAAAGACGGAACGGGCGCGACGCTGGCGCGCCGGCCCGTTCCTGTCAAACCGGAGGCGGGAAAGGGGGCTTAGTTGCGCTCCTTGTCCACCAGCTTGCCCGCGCCGATCCACGGCATCATCGCGCGCAGCTTGGTGCCGACCTGCTCGATCGGATGCTCGGCGGCGAGCTTGCGGCTGGCCTTCAGCTCCGGCTGGCCGGCGCGGTTGTCGAGCACGAAGTTCTTCACGAAGCGGCCGCCCTGGATGTCGGCGAGGACGCGCTTCATCTCGGCCTTGGTCTCATCGGTGATGATGCGCGGGCCAGTGGTGATGTCGCCATATTCGGCGGTGTTGCTGATCGAATAGCGCATGTTGGCGATGCCGCCCTCATACATCAGGTCGACGATCAGCTTCACCTCGTGAAGACACTCGAAATAGGCCATTTCCGGCGCGTAGCCGGCCTCGACCAGCGTCTCGAAGCCGGCCTGGATCAGATGGGTCAGGCCGCCGCAGAGCACCGCCTGCTCGCCGAACAGATCGGTTTCGCACTCTTCCTTGAAGGTCGTCTCGATGATGCCCGAGCGACCGCCGCCGACCGCGCTCGCATAGGAGAGCGCGACGTCATGCGCGTTGCCCGACGCGTCCTGCGCCACCGCGATGAGGCAGGGAACGCCGCCGCCGCGCACATATTCGGAGCGCACGGTGTGGCCGGGGCCCTTGGGCGCGATCATGAACACGTCGATGCCGGGCTTGGCCTCGATCAGGTTGAAGTGGATGTTGAGGCCGTGCGCGAAGGCGAGCGCGGCGCCGTCGCGGATATGATCCTTGATGTCGGCGTCCCAGATCGCGGCCTGATGCTCGTCGGGGGCGAGGATCATGACGATGTCGGCCCAGGCGGCGGCATCCTTGGTCGCCATCACGCGGAAGCCCGCACCTTCCGCCTTCTTGGCCGAGGCCGAGCCGGGACGAAGCGCGATCACGACTTCGCCGACGCCCGAATCCCGGAGGTTCTGGGCATGGGCATGGCCCTGGCTGCCATAGCCGACGATGGCGACCTTCTTGGTCTTGATCAGGCCGGTGTCAGCATCGGAATCGTAATAGACGCGCATCAATCTTCCCTTTCGTGATCAGGGCCATGGCAGCGTTTGCTGACATCCGGTGAGGCATCCGATGCCTTCACCAAATCCCGGTCCGGGATGGCGAAATAGGTGGCTTAAGCTGTCAGGCGGCCTCTCGTCCGCGGGCGATGGCGGCGACGCCGGTGCGGGCTACCTCTACGAGGCCCACTTCCCGCATCAGCTCGCAGAATTTGTCGATTTTATCCGGGTTTCCCGTGACTTCGAAGACGAAGCTCGAAATCGTCGAGTCTACCACGCGGGCGCGATAGACCTCGGCCAGCCGCAGCGCCTCGATGCGATGATCCCCCGTGCCGGCGACCTTCACCAGCGCCAGCTCGCGCTCGACATGGGGGCCGAGATCGGTGAGGTCGGTCACGCGGTGGACGGGCACAAGGCGGTCGAGCTGCGCCATGATCTGGTCGATCACCTCCGGAGGACCGTAAGTGACGATCGTGATCCGGCTGACCTTATGGTCCTCGGTGATGTCCGCGACGGTGAGGCTGGCGATGTTGTAGCCGCGCGCGGTGAACATGCCCGCGATCCGCGCGAGGATGCCCGCCTCATTGTCGACGACGATCGACAGCGTGTGCCGCTCGGCGGCTTCTTCCTTGATATGCATGGAATTCACTGTCCTTCGGGGGCCAGCAGGACGTTGCCCACCATGCCGAAATGCCAATAGGTCCGCCCATCCTCGTCGCGACGCGGGTAGCAGATGTTGATCGCGGTGAATCCGAACCCTTCCAGCAGCTTGGAGACGGTTTCTCCGGCGTAGCGGGAGGATATCTTCACCTTGTCGAACTCCTCCTCGCCGACCACGGCGGGGCGATCGAGATGGACCACCCAGTCCGAGAAGGCCGGGCTCGCCTGTGCGGTCCATCCGAGCAGGTCGCTCCCGCCGCCGTTCAGGCGCGCGAAGTCGAAGGGCTCGGCGACATGGATCATCAGGCGCGTGCGCGGCATCAGACGAGGGCCTTCGCCTCGTCGCTCGCTTCGCCGGTCACTTCCTCCGAATGGAGGAGCATGTCGGTATGTGCTGCGCCGCTCGGGATCATCGGGAAGCAGTTCACCAATTGCGCCACGCGGCAGTCGACCATCACGGGGCCGTTGGTGTCAAGCATCCGGGCGATGCCGTCATCCAGGTCGCCGGGCTTCTCGATGCGCAGGCCCGTCCAGCCATAGGCTTCGGCCAGCTTCACGAAATCGGGCAGCGCCTCCGAATAGCTCTCCGAATAGCGGGACGAGTAGGTCAGCTCCTGCCACTGGCGGACCATGCCCATATACTGGTTGTTGAGGATGAAGATCTTGACCGGCAGGCGATACTGCGCCGCCGTCGACATCTCCTGGATGTTCATCAGGATCGAGGCTTCGCCCGCGATGTCGATCACCAGCCGGTCCGGCGCGCCGAGTTGCGCCCCGATCGCGGCGGGCAGACCGTAGCCCATCGTGCCGAGGCCACCCGAGGTCAGCCAGCGGTTCGGCCGCTCGAAGTGGAAATGCTGGGCTGCCCACATCTGATGCTGGCCGACTTCGGTGGTGATGATCGGGTCGCGATGGTGCGACAGCTCCCACAGGCGGCGGATCGCCTGTTGCGGCATGATCTCATGGTCGGATGCCGGGAAGGCCAGCGACTTGCGCGCGCGCCAGCCGTCGATCCGCGACCACCATTCGGTGAGATCGACGCGCTGATGGCCGCGGGCGTTCCACACCGCGATCATGTCGGCCATGGCCTGGCCGACGTCGCCCACGATCGGGAGGTCGACCCGGACATTCTTGTTGATCGACGAGCGATCGATATCGACGTGGATTTTCTTGGATTCAGGCGAGAAGGCATCCAGCCGCCCGGTGACGCGATCGTCGAAGCGGGCGCCGAGGCAGACGATCAGGTCGGCCTTGTTCATCGCCATATTGGCTTCGTAGGTGCCGTGCATGCCCAGCATCCCAAGCCACGCCCCGTCGCTTGCCGGGAAGGCGCCGAGGCCCATCAGCGTCGAGGTGACGGGCGCGCCGGTCATCGCCTGCAAGGTGCGCAGCGCTTGGGAGGCCTCCGGGCCGGCATTGATGATGCCGCCGCCGGTGTAGAGGATCGGCCGCTCGGCCGCCGCCAGCATCTCGACCGCCGTTTCGATCGCCGTCGGCTCGGGCTTCACCTGCGGACGATAGGTCTGGTGCTGGAGCGGGGCGGTCGGCGCCGTGTAGGTCGCGCTGGCGATCTGGACGTCCTTGGGGAGGTCGATCACGACCGGGCCGGGGCGGCCCGAGGTCGCGATATGGAACGCCTCATGGACGACCGCGCCGAGCTTGGCCGGGTCCTTCACCAGATAATTATGCTTGGTGCAGTGGCGCGTGATGCCGACCGTGTCCGCTTCCTGGAAGGCGTCCGTGCCGATCAGATGCGTCGGGACCTGTCCGGTGATGACGACGATCGGGATCGAATCCAGCAGCGCATCGGCCAGCCCGGTGACCACGTTGGTCGCGCCCGGACCGGACGTGACCAGAACGACGCCCGGCTTGCCGGTGGAGCGGGCATAGCCCTCCGCCGCATGCGCTGCGCCGCCTTCCTGACGGACGAGCACATGGCGAATCTTCTTCTGCTTGAAGATCGCGTCATAGATCGGAAGCACCGCGCCGCCCGGATAGCCGAACACGACCTCGACCCCGAGGTCGGTCAGTGCCTCAACCAGGATGTCCGCGCCGCTCTTCTCACTCGCCATCACACTAGCCCTTCAACGTCCCATGCTCTGAGGGTGGCCGGGAGCGGCGGAGCTAAAGGTAACAAACTAGCGTGTCAACCCATCAACAAGAAATGATGTTGCTATATTGATGCCTGAAGAGTCATAAAATTGTCGTTCTCGCTTCCATTCTGCCGGAGGCTGGTGCCGGAACCAGGTGCGCTGGCGCTTGGCATACTGGCGGCTGGCGGCCTGCGCGCGGCCGATCATGGCGTTCCGGTCCATTCCGCCTGCCAGCCATGCGGCGATCTCGGGCACGCCGATGGCGCGCATCGCGGGGAGGGCGGGATCGAGATGGCGGGCGATGAGCGCCTCCACTTCCTCGACCGCGCCGTCCTCCAGCATCGCGACGAAGCGCGCGTTGATGCGGGCGGCGAGCCAGTCGCTGTCCGGCACGAGGAGCAGGGGCGAGAGACGGACCGTATCGCCGATGCCGCCGCTCTTCTCCTGCTGCCAGTCGGCGAGCGGCCGGCCGGTCGAACGCACCACCTCCAGCGCGCGGGCGACGCGGGTGGTGTCGCTGGGGCGCAGGCGTTCGGCGGCGGATGCGTCCTCGCGGGAGAGGGCGACATGGGCGTCGGCCACGTCGAGCGCGCGAACCTCGGCGCGGACGGTCGGATCGATGTCGGGCACCGGTGCGATGCCGTCGAGCAGCGTGCGGATGTAGAGCCCCGTTCCGCCGACGAGGATCGGCGTGCCCCCGCTGGCATGGACTTCCGCGATGGCGGCCTTCGCTTCCTCGGCCCAGAGCGCGACATTGTGGGCCACGCCCGCATCGACATGGCCGAACAGGCGGTGCGGCGCACGGGCTTCCTCCTCGGCGGGGGGGCGGGCGGTGACGACGCGCAGGTCGCGATAGACCTGGCTGGCGTCGGCGTTGACGATGGTGCCGCCGATCCGTTCGGCGAGCGCGAGCGCGAGCGCGCTCTTGCCGCTCGCGGTCGGCCCTGCGATGAGCGCCAGCGGCGGCAGGTCAGAAGGAGACTTCATGTTCACGGCGACGCTGATAGCAGCGGGCGCGCTTCAGCGCGGCGATATTTCGAAGGCGCGTGATGCGCTGGACGGCGCAGGCGTCGTTCCGGGCGACTGGGCATGGCTCGACGAGGGCGACGCGGCGGACATCGCCTTCACCGGTGATCCGGTCGCGGCGCGGGCGGCGCTGGAGGGGCTCGGCCCCGACGTCGTGGTCCAGCCGAGCCAGGCGCGCGCCAAGAAGCTGCTCGTCGCCGACATGGATTCGACGATGATCACCATCGAGTGCATCGACGAACTGGCCGACTATGCCGGCATCAAGGCCGAGATCGCGGCCGTCACCGAAGCGGCGATGCGGGGCGAGCTGGACTTCGGCGAGGCACTCGACGCCCGCGTGGCGCTACTCAAGAATCTCGACGCAGCGGCGATCGATCGCTGTCGTCTGGAGCGGGTGAAGATCATGCCGGGCGCTGTGGCGCTCATCCGCACGATGAAGGCGCATGGCGCGCGCAGCGTGCTCGTCTCGGGCGGCTTCACGGTGTTCGCGGAGCCGGTGGCGGCGGAGATCGGCTTCGACGTGGCGATCGCCAACCGGCTGGGCATCCTCGACGGCCGGCTGGATGGACTCGTCGCGCGCCCGATCGTCGATGCGGCGACCAAGCTCGCCACGATCGAGGCGGAGCGCGCGGCGCTCGGCCTCGATGTCGCCGCGACCATGGCGGTGGGCGATGGCGCGAACGACATTCCCATGATCCGGGCGGCAGGCCTCGGCGTCGCCTATCATGCCAAGCCGAAGACAGCCGCCGCCGCCGCCGCGCGGATCGACAAGGGAGACCTGACGGCGCTGCTCTGGGCGCAAGGCTATCCCCGCGCCCGCTGGGTGGAAGCCTAGGGAGCGATCGCGAAGCAGGCGGCTCCGGCGGCGCGCGCGGCGGCGCACGCCTGCTCGGTGGCCGCGCGATCGGCCAGCGGGCCGACGCGGAGGCGCGTGAGGGCGCCTGCCTTCTCGTAGCTGGGAGAAAGCCTGCGCAGGCTGGCCGCCTTGTCGTGAAGGCCGGCCCATGCCGCTTTCGCGCCGGCTTCCGAACCATAAGCGCCGAGTTGCACCTGCCAGCGGCCCCCGATGGATGCGGGCAGTGCCGGAACGGCGGGTCTCGGCGCGGGATGCGGCGGTGGACTCGGCCGGGCAAGCGTCGGTGTGGAGCGCGCTACGAGAGCGGGCGTCGGCGGCGTGTCGAGGCTCGAAGAGGCCAGCCCTTGTGTCGGCAGGCTCGTGATGAGGCTCCGATTGATCGGCGGGAGCGGCAGGCTGGCGATCTGCTGCGCCATGCCGATGCCCTTGCGGCGCTCGTCCTCGCTGATCGTCTCGTCGATGATGGCGAGGTTGGTGGTCGCCTGCGGGAGCCCGGCCGCCGCCGCGCGGGACATCAGCGCATAGGCCTTGGGCCAGTTGCGCGGCACGAAGTCGCCGTTGAAGAGCGCGGTCGCGTAGACATATTGCGCGCGCGGATCGCCCGCCTCGCTGGCCTGCATGATCCACGGCATGGCGGCGGCGCACTGGTTGTTCTGGAAGAGGAGCAGCCCGTAATTGGCCGCGCTCTCGGCATGGCCCGCCTTCGCACCCTGCCGGAACAGCTCCCGCGCCTTGGCCAGATCGGCCGGCACGCCGCGCCCGAGCTTATAGGCCTGCCCGAGGTCGAATGCCGCATCCGCGTCTCCGGCCTTCGCCAGCGGCTGCCAGACCGCCACGGCATCGGTGAACCGCCCATGCTGCCAGGCGTCCACGCCGTCCTTGACGCTCGCTGCTGCTGCCGGCGTGCCGATCGAGAGGGCCAGCATCACGGCCGCCGGGGTTCGCATGATCTTCGGTCTCCAGCCGGTCTGCCTTGCCCCAACGCTGTGGATCACGGGGCGTTAAGGATGGGTATGCGGCCTCATACCGGGCGTTAACCCCTTTTTAGCAGCCGGCGTGGGACTTTAGAGCATTATCCCATCGTCGAAGGGCTGAGCATGCGCGTTCTCGCATTGGCATCGCAAAAGGGCGGATCGGGCAAGACCACGCTCTCCGGCCATCTCGCCGTCCAGGCGCAGCTTGCCGGCGCCGGCCCCGTCGTCCTCATCGACATCGATCCGCAGGGTTCGCTCGCCGACTGGTGGAACGAGCGAGAAGCCGAGATGCCCGCCTTCGCCCAGACGACGGTGGCGCGCCTCTCGGCCGATCTCGAAGTGCTGCGCCAGCAGGGCTTCAAGCTCGCGATCATCGATACGCCCCCCGCGATCACCATGGCGATCCAGAGCGTCATCCAGGTCGCCGAGCTGATCGTCATCCCCACGCGCCCCAGCCCGCACGATCTGCGTGCCGTCGGCGCCACGGTCGATCTCTGCGAGCGTTCGGGCAAGCCGCTCCTGTTCATCGTCAACGCCGCCACGCCCAAGGCGCGGATCACGCAGGAGGCCGCGATCGCGCTCTCCCAGCATGGCACTGTCGCACCGATCACCGTGCACCACCGCACCGATTTCGCCGCTTCGATGATCGACGGCCGCACCGTGATGGAGGTCGACCCCAAGGGGCGTTCGGCCGCCGAGATCGTGCAGCTCTGGGCCTATGTCTCCGATCGTCTCGAAAAGAATTTCCGTCGGACGGTGTTCGCCACGCCCGGCGTCGGCATGGCCGCTGTCGCGCCGCGTTCCACCGGTGGCTTCGGCCGCCGCGTGATTGGCCAGTAAGGATTATCGGGATGCGCGAGAACAAAGCTTTCGCTTCGCTCACTTCGGGCCTTCTGGCGCGCAAGGGGCAGGCTCGCCCGGCGATGCGCCCGCAGGGCTTCGGTCAGGGTGTCTCGACCGAGGATCTCGGCTGGAACGACATGGGCTATGATGCGCCGCGCAACACTGGCCCGCGTCTGCCGGTGAGCCTCTCAGGCCCGTCGGCTACGCCGCGCGCGGCCAATGTCGAGGTGCCCGAGGTGGTTCGCCAGCAGGAGGAGATCGCGCGCGAGTTCGCCGAGCCCGCTCCGGAGCCGCTGGCGAAGACGCCGCCGGCCCGCCGCGCGCCGCGTGCCGTCAAGATGGCTCCCGTTGCGAAGATCGATCGGGCGACCGGTCGCAAGGCGGCTTTCACGTTGCGTCTCGATGCCGAACGTCATCTCCGGCTGCGTCTTGCCTGCGCGGTCGAGAACCGGTCGGCGCAGCAGCTCGTCACCGCCGCGCTGGATCGGCTGCTCGACGATCTGCCGGAGGTCGCGCGGATGGCGGCGAGCCTTCCCCACACCGGCGCTGACGCCACCGCGGCGCGACAGGACTGAGCGGACGAGGATTTGATGAACCGCAAGATGCTCAGCCGGATCGCGGCGACGTCGCTGATGCTCGGCATCGCCACCGTCGGCTGCGCGCCGACCGCGCAGATGGCCCACCCGACCGCGCTGGCTGATGCCGGCGGGGCGGACACTGCCTCGCGCGCGGCGGCGAAGGCGCGTGCCGCGCTGGCCGCGCATAAGGGGTCGGCCGCCGTCGATGCCGCCGAGAAGGCCGTGGCCGCACAGCCCGGCGATGCGTCTTACCGGATGCTGCTCGGCCAGTCCTATCTGGCGGCTGGCCGCTTCGCCTCGGCGGCGACGAGCTTCCGCGATTCGCTCTCGCTGTCGCCCGATCAGCCCAAGGCGCGCTTCGATCTCGCGCTGGCGATGATCGCGCAGGGCAATGGTCCGGAGGCGCTCGCCATGCTGCGCGGGCTCGATGGCGGTGTGTCGGGCACCGATCTTGGCCTCGCGCTCGCCATGGCCGGAGATCGGGAGAGCGGCATCCGCGTGCTGACCGACGTGGTGCGCGGCGGCAAGTCCGACGCGCGGACGCGGCAGAACCTCGCGCTGGCGCTGGCGCTGGCCGGGCGCTGGGCGGAATCGCGCGCCATGGCGATGCAGGATACCTCGCCCGATCGCCTCAGCGCGCAGATCGCCGGCTGGGCGGAGCTGGCGAAGCCGCAGACCGGCGCGCCGCAGCAGGTCGCCGCGATGCTGGGCGTCGAGCCCGCGTCGGACCCCGGCCTGCCGACCGAGCTGGCGCTCGCCACGCCCGCGCCGGCCGAGAAGCCCGTCGCGCTGGCGGTCGCCGCACCCGCTCCGGAGGCCGCGCCGGCGCCGACCCCCGTGGCCATGGCGGGTTCCGCCGGGATCACGATGCCGGCCGTTTCCCATCTCGCGCCGAATCCGGTGACGGTGCCGTTTGTCGACCTGACCCCGGCCAATCTCCACGCCGATGCCCCGGCCGCGACCGCCGTGCTGGTGGCGCAGCAGTCCACCAAGGAGGCGATGCCCGCACCGCCGCCGTTGCTGCGCGCGCGCCCGATGCTGGTCCGACAGGTCGTCTCCGTGCCGGCGCCGGCCCGCGCTCTTCGGAGCGGCGGCTATGTCGTGCAGCTCGGCGCCTATTCCAAGGCGGCGACGATGCAGGCGGCGTGGGAGCGGGCATCGCGCCTGATGCCCAAGCTCGCCGGTTATGAGCCGACCCGCGCCGAGTTCAGCTTCGCGGGCGGATCGCTGGTTCGCCTCTCCGTCTCGGGCTTCGCCAACCGTGGCGACGCAGTGCAGCTCTGCGAGCATATCCATGCGCGCGGCGGCCAGTGCTTCGTGCGCCAGGTGGCGGGGGATTCGCCGCTCCAGTGGACGCGACGCGACCAGCGCGTGCAGATCGCCTCGCGCTGATCCGACAAGGAAGCGTCGAGGGCGGTCAGCCTAGCGGCTGGCCGCCCTTGATCGTCTTCAGCACCCGGCCCTGCACGGGGAGACCGTCGAATGGGGTGTTGCCGGCCCGGCCCGCCAGCGCCTCCGCCGAGATCTTCCAAGGCATGTCCTCATCGACGAGGATGAGGTCGGCGGGAGCGCCGGGCGTGATCCGGCCGGCGTCGAGCCCGAACAGACGCGCCGGTGCGGTCGAGACCAGCTCGAACAGGCGGGGCAGGCTGACCACCCCGTCCTTCACCAGCGTCAGCGAGAGGGTGAGCAGCGTCTCCGCGCCCGCCATGCCCGGTTCGGCCGAGGCATAGGGGAGGCGCTTCGCCTCCGGTCCGCGCGGATCGTGGGCGGAGCAGAGTAGGTCCACCGTCCCGTCGCGCACGGCTTCGATCGACGCCTTGCGGTCGTCCTCCGAGCGAAGCGGGGGGGACAGGCGCGCGAAGGTGCGGAACGGACCGATCCCCTGATCCGAGAGCAGCAGATGCGCGGGCGTGACCCCGCACGTCACCCTGACGCCGCGCCGCTTGGCCGCGCGGACGAGATCGAACGCCCGCGCCGTCGAGAGCTGGCGGAAGTGGAGACGGGCGCCCGTCTCTTCGGCGAGCGCGATGTCGCGAGCGACCGCCATGGCTTCCGCGATCGCCGGGGCAGAGGGGAGGCCGAGGCGGCTCGCCATCTCGCCGTCGGTGGCGGCCGCGCCCTTGGTGAGGCCATCATCCTCGGCGTGGGTCATGACGATCAGATCGAAAGCCGAAGCATAGGCGAGAAGGCGATACATCAGCCCGGAATCGGCGATCCAGCCCCGCCCGGTCGACACCGCAACGGCGCCGGCGCGCTGCATCAGGCCGATCTCGGCCATCTCGCGCCCTTCGAGCCCGCGCGTCGCGGCGGCGATGGGCACGATCGAGACGGCATCGCTCGGGAAGGAGGCTGCCTGTCGGATCAGCGCCGGATTGTCGAGCGGGGGCGACTGGTCGGGCATCAGCAGGCTGGTCGTGATGCCACCCGCCGTCGCCGCCGCCGGATCGATCGCGAACGCGCCGACGTCGATAATGCCCGGCGCGATCAGCGCGCCCTTGGCGTCCGCCACCACGTCCGATCGGCGGAAGAGGCCATGCTCGATGTCGCCATAGGCCTCGATCACGCCGTTGCGGATCAGCATCCCGCCTTCGGTGATCGTGCCCGCGACCGGATCGACGATCCGGCCGTTGCGGATCGCGAGCGTGCCCTTTTCGGTCTGGCTCATGCCCAGCCCTCCACGCCGCGTCGCGCGCGGGTCAGCACGTCGAGGCAGGCCATGCGGACGGCGACGCCCATCTCGACCTGCTCGGTGATGGCCGAGCGCTCGAAGTCGTCGGCGATGTCGCTGGTGATTTCGATGCCGCGGTTCATGGGCCCCGGATGCATGACAAGGGCGCCCGGTGCCGCGCGGCCGAGCCGCTCGCGGGTGAGCCCGTAGAAATGATGATATTCGCGGGGCGAGGGGACGAACGCCCCGTCCATCCGCTCGAGCTGGAGGCGGAGCATCATCACCACCTCGGCGCCCTCAAGAGCGGCATCGAAATCGGTGTAGGGGATCGCGCCCATCCGCTCGATCGCGGAGGGCAGCAGCGTCGGCGGCGCGACCACGCGGACTTCCGCGCCGAGCGTGCCGAGCAGGATGATGTTCGAGCGCGCAACCCGGCTGTGCAGCACATCACCGCAGATCACCACGACCGTGCCGTTGATCCGCCCCACGCGGCGGCGGATGGTGAGCGCGTCGAGCAGCGCCTGCGTCGGATGCTCGTGGCGGCCGTCACCGGCGTTGAGGACGGGGCAGTCCACCTTGTCGGCGATCAGGCCGACAGCGCCGCTGGCGTCATGGCGGATCACGATCACGTCCGGCCGCATCGCGTTCAGCGTCACGGCGGTGTCGATCAGCGTCTCGCCCTTCTTCACGCTCGATTGCGCGGCGTGCATGTTGACCACGTCGGCGCCGAGGCGCTTGCCGGCGATCTCGAAGCTCAGCAGCGTGCGCGTCGAGTTCTCGAAGAAAGCGTTGATCTGGGTGAGGCCCGCCAGCCGGCTGTCATGCTTGCTGGTGTTGCGGTTGAGCGCGATCCACTGCTCGGCCTCGTCGAGGAGGAAGCCGATTTCCCAAGGCTGGAGTCCGGCGATGCCGGTCAGATGGCGATGGGGAAAGGGATGCACGCCGTCGGGAAGAGCGAATTCGGTGGGCGCGTCGGACATGAACATGCGCTCTAGTCGCGCCGTCCGAACGTGACAAGCTAGACCCCGGCCATGGCGTCGATCGCGCCTTGGAGGATGTAGGCGGCGGCCATCTTGTCGACCACCTCGGCGCGGCGCGCGCGGGAGGTGTCGGCGTCGAGCAGCGTGCGCGTGACGGCGGCGGTGGACCAGCGCTCGTCCCAGAGCAGGATCGGCAGCTCCAGCGGAGCGAGATTGCGGGCGAAGGCGCGGACGGCCTGCGTGCGGGGGCTGTCGGTGCCGTCCATGTTGAGCGGCAGGCCGAGCACGAGGCCGCGAATCGTCTGCGTCTGGACGTGCTGGCGCAGCACCGCGAGGTCGACGCTGAACTTCACGCGGCGGATCGTCTCGGCGGGGGTGGCGATGGTCCACATCGCGTCGCAGAAGGCGAGGCCGATCGTCTTGGTGCCGACGTCGAGGCCGGCGAGCCGTCCGCCTTCGGGAAGTTGGTCGCGATAGTCGAGGGCGGAGGCGGTGATCATCGAGCGGGATTAGGGGCGGGAGGCCGTATTCGCAAGGACGGGTGCTTGATGCCGGGCGGGGTGGGTGCTAGCCGCCAAGTGTGTAGGAAATACACACTCTCATCACCGCCACAAAGGTTCCCATGTCCGTCGACCTGGCCACAGTCCGAAAGATCGCCGGCCTCGCCCGCATCGCCACGAGCGAGGCGGAAGCCGAGGCGCTGGTGCCCGAGCTCAACAATATCCTCGGCTGGATCGAGCAACTCGGCGAGGTCGATACCGACGGCGTCGAGCCGCTCGCCGCCGTCATCCCCAACCATCTGCGCCTGCGCGACGACGTCGTGACCGACGGCGGCATCCGCGATGCCGTCCTCAAGAACGCGCCCCAGGCCGAACACGGCTTCTTCGCCGTGCCGAAGGTGATCGAATAATGACTGACCTCACTGATCTCGGCATCGCCGCCATCCGCGACGGCGTGGCCGCCGGCACTTTCTCCGCGCGCGAAGTGGCGGACAGCTTCATCGCCTCCGTCGAGCAGGGCCGTGCGCTGAACGCCTGGCTCGTCGAGACGCCCGAGCACGCCATCGCCGCCGCCGAGGCCGCCGACCGCGCCCGCACGCAGGGCGAGCTGCTGCCGCTCTCGGGCGTGCCGCTCGGCATCAAGGATCTGTTCGCGACCAAGGGCGTCGAGACGACGGCCGCGAGCGCCATCCTCAAGGGCTTCAAGCCGGAATATGAGTCGACGATCACGTCGAAGCTGTTCGGTGCGGGCGCGGGCATGCTGGGCAAGCTCAACATGGACCAGTTCGCCATGGGTTCGTCCAACGAGACCTCTGCGTTCGGCAACGTGATCTCGCCGTGGCGACGCAACGACGGCGGCAATGCCGCGCTTGCGCCGGGTGGTTCATCGGGTGGTTCGTCGACGGCGGTGGCCGCGCGGATGGCTCCGGGCGTCACCGGCACCGACACCGGCGGCTCGATCCGCCAGCCGGCCGCTTTCACCGGCATCTCGGGCATCAAGCCGACCTATGGCCGCTGCTCGCGCTGGGGCGTGGTGGCGTTCGCTTCCTCGCTCGATCAGGCCGGGCCGATGGCGCGCGACGTGCGCGACTGCGCGATCATGCTCGAAGCGATGTCGGGCTTCGATCCCAAGGATGCCACCTCGCTCGATCTCGACGTCCCTCAGTGGGAAAAGGGATTATCGGGCGATCTCAAGGGCAAGCGGATCGGCATTCCCAAGGAGTATCGGGTCGACAACATGCCCCCCGAGATCGAGGCGCTGTGGCAGCAGGGCATCCAGTTCGTGAAGGACGCGGGCGCCGAGATCGTCGAGGTCTCGCTGCCGCACACCAAGTACGCGCTGCCGACCTACTACATCATCGCGCCGGCGGAGGCCTCCTCCAACCTCGCGCGCTATGACGGCGTGCGCTACGGCCTGCGCGATCTGCCCGAGGGTGCGAACCTTCAGGAGATGTACGCCGCCACCCGCGCCGACGGCTTCGGTGCCGAGGTGAAGCGCCGCATCATGATCGGCACCTATGTGCTCTCGGCGGGCTTCTACGACGCCTATTACACCAAGGCGCAGAAGGTCCGCGCGCTGATCGCCCGCGACTTCGACCAGGCCTGGGAGAAGTGCGACCTGCTGCTCACCCCGACGGCGCCGTCCGCGGCGTTTGCGCTGGGCGAGAAGTCGGCCGATCCGATCGCCATGTATCTGAACGACGTCTTCACCGTGCCGTCGTCGCTCGCGGGTCTGCCCGCGATGTCGGTCCCGGCCGGGCTCGACGCGCAGGGGTTGCCGCTGGGTCTCCAGATCATCGGCAAGGCTTTGGACGAACAGGGCGTTTTGAACGCCAGCCTCGCGATCGAGGAACGGGCCGGCTTCACCGCTCGCCCGGGAAAGTGGTGGTAAGATGAGCAGCTATCGCATCCAGGGCGGCACCGGCGAGTGGGAGGTCGTGATCGGCCTCGAAGTACACGCGCAGGTCACGTCGGAATCCAAGCTCTTCTCCGGCGCGGCGACCGCGTTCGGGGCCGAGCCCAACACGCAGGTCAGCCTCATCGACGCGGCCATGCCCGGCATGTTGCCCGTGCCGAATAAGGAGTGCATCCGCCAGGCGGTGCGCACCGGCATGGCGATCAATGCCGAGATCAACAAATGGTCGCGGTTCGATCGCAAGAATTATTTCTACGCCGATCTGCCGCAGGGCTATCAGATTTCGCAGCTTTATCATCCGCTTGTGGGTGAAGGTTCGATCGAGATCGAGCCCGAGGGTGCCGAACCCAAGGTGATCGGCATCGAGCGCATCCATGTCGAGCAGGACGCCGGCAAGCTGATGCACGATCAGCACCCGACGCGCTCCTATGTCGACCTCAATCGCTCGGGCGTGGCGCTGATGGAGATCGTGTCGCGGCCGGACATGCGTTCGCCCGCGGAAGCAGGGGCTTACGTCAAGAAGCTGCGATCGATCCTACGCTATGTCGGCTCGTGCGACGGCAATATGGAGCAGGGCTCCATGCGCGCCGACGTCAACGTGTCGGTCCGCAAGCCCGGCGAGCCTTTCGGCACGCGCACCGAGACGAAGAACGTCAACTCGATCCGCTTCGTGATGGCGGCCATCGAGTTCGAGGCGCGCCGTCAGGTCGATCTGATCGAGGATGGCGGCACCGTCGTGCAGGAAACCCGCCTGTTCGATCCGGACAAGGGCGTCACCCGCTCGATGCGCTCGAAGGAAGACGCGCACGATTACCGCTACTTCCCGGACCCGGACCTGCTCCCGCTGGAGCTGGACGATGCGTTCCTCGAGGAAGCGCGCGCCTCGCTGCCGGAACTGCCGGACGCCAAGCGCAAGCGCTACGAGGAGGTGCTCGGCATCTCGGCCTACAACGCCGACGTGCTGACCGCCGACGTCGAGACGGCGCGCTGGTTCGAGGCGATGCTGGCCGAGGGTGCGCAGCCCAAGGCGGCGTCCAACTGGGTGATGTCCGAGCTGTTCGGCGCGCTCAACCGTCTCGGGAAGACGATCACCGAGAGCCCGGTCAGCCCGAAGCAGGCGGCCGAGCTGGTTGGCCTCGTTCAGGACGGCACGCTGTCGGGCAGCCTCGCCAAGCAGGTGTTCGAGGTGATGCTCGAAACCGGGCAGGATGCCGGCGTGATCGTCGAGGAGCGTGGCCTCAAGCAGACCAGCGACACCGGCGCGATCGAGGCGGAAATCGCCAAGGTGATGGAGGCCAACCCCGACAAGGTGGCCGAATATCGCAGCGGCAAGGACAAGCTGTTCGGCTTCTTCGTCGGCCAGACGATGCGCGCGATGGCGGGCAAGGCCAATCCGGCGGTCGTCAACGATCTGCTGAAGAAGGCGCTCGACGCCTGACGGATGCTCCGCTCCCCGGCCATCATCGCCGGGGAGCGGATGTTCCTTAGAAGCTGACCCCGAAGGTCAGCGCCATCGCGAAATCGTGACTTTCTCCCGGCGCGAGCGTCACGACGCCTGGCTTGTCCGCGAACTCTCCGGTGAAACTCTCGTCATCGGCATGGCCATGCCACGGCTCGACGCAGAGATAGCCGGCGCCCGGCTTGGTCCAGAGCCCCAGCATCGGCATCGCCGCGAAATCGACCCGCACGCCGGGCTTGTCCGGCACACCGAACCACAGGCCACGGCTGTTCGGCCGGTCGAGCACCAGCGCATCCGCGTCGAACAGCGAATCCCGGAGCGGGAGTTCGTCCGCATGGATCGGCGTCGGCGCGGCTGGGCCGAGCAGGCCGCCCGCCACCACCGTACGGATCGGTTCGGGCTCTTCCGCATCGAACCGGATGATATGCTCGCCGCGCGACAGCGACCCCGTGCCGGGAAGCGGCCAGCGCAGTGCCGGATGGAAGCCGACCCCCACCGGCATCGGCGCACCGCCCCGATTGGTGACGCTCACCACGGTTTCCAGCGTCGCCCCATCGAGCCGATGCGCGATGTCGAGGCGGAAGGCGAAGGGATAATGCTCTCGGCTCTCGGCGTCGTCGTCCAGCCGGAACGTCGCGGCATGGGCTAACTGTTCGACGAGCGCGAACGTCCTCCGCCGCGCGAAACCGTGCTGCGCCATCGGATATTCGCGTCCCGAGAAGCGCGCCATCCCGCCGGTCAGCGCCCCGACGGTAGGGAAAAGGATCGGCGCCCGGCCTGTCCACCAGCGCTCGTCGCCGTCCCACAACCACTCGCCGCCCTGTTGGTCGGTGACCGATTGCAGCTCGGCGCCGAGCGGCGAGACGGTCACGGTGAGGTCAGGCGAGGCGAGGGTGACGAGATCGCTCATATCGGCCTTCATGCCATTCTCGCGATGTGGTTCCTAGATTGCGATGGGGCTTCTTTCGCGCCATCAACGCGCTAAGAGGGGCTTGTGCGCGCCGTACGCCTTGCCCTTGGCGGCACGGCTGTTATAGACGCGCGCCGACCAGCGACTGCACGCGGGCGTGGCGGAATTGGTAGACGCGCTGGATTTAGGTTCCAGTATCGCAAGATGTGGGGGTTCGAGTCCCTTCGCCCGCACCAGCTCCCGCCCGCGGACTGGCGCAGTTGAAACGAGATTCCTGAAAAGAAGGCTGACCATGCAGACTGTCGAGACGTTGAACGAGGGGCTGAAGCGCGCTTACAAGCTCACGATCCCGGCCAAGGACATCGCCGCCCGCGTCGACGAGCAGGTGAAGCTGGCCGCCCCGCAGATGCGTATGCCCGGCTTCCGTCCCGGCAAGGTGCCGGCCAACATCGTCAAGAAGATGCATGGCCCCGCGCTGCACCAGGACGCGCTGAACAGCGCCGTGCAGGAAGGCATCCAGCAGCTCCTCGTCGAGCAGAAGCTCCGCCCGGCGACGCAGCCGGCCGTCGAGCTGGGCGAAGGCTATGAAGAGGGCAAGGACGCAGAGCTCGGCATCAGCCTCGAAGTGCTGCCGGACGTGCCGGCCCCCGCGATCGACGCCCTGAAGCTGGAGCGCCTGACGGTCGCCGCGGTCGCCGCCGAGATCGACGAGCAGGTGTCGCGTATCGCCGCCCAGTCCAAGCGCCATGACGCCGCCCCGGAAGGCCACCCGGCCGTCGAGGGCGATCTGGTCGTCATGGACTATAAGGGCACCGTCGACGGCGTCGCCTTCGAGGGCGGCACCGGCGAGGGCATGTCGGTCGAGCTGGGCTCGGGCCGCCTGATCCCGGGTTTCGAGGAGCAGCTCGAGGGCGTGAAGGTCGGCGAGAGCCGTGAGTTGAACGTGACCTTCCCGAAGGACTATCCGGCCAAGAACCTCGCCGGCAAGGACGCCGTGTTCGCCGTCACCGTCACCGAAGTGAAGGTTCCGGCCGAAACCGTGATCGACGACGAGTTCGCCAAGCAGCTCGGCCTTCAGGGCCTCGACCAGCTCAAGGAGCTGATCAAGGGCCAGATCGATCAGGAGCTGAACGGCCTGACCCGCACCCACATGAAGCGCAAGCTGCTCGACCAGCTCGCCGAGGGTCATGACTTCCCGGTTCCGCCGTCGATGGTCGAGGCCGAGTTCTCGCAGATCTGGGCGCAGCTCGAGCATGAGGCGACGCACGAGGCCGACGTCGAGGCCGCCAAGGCCGAGCTGGAGAAGGATCGCGACGACTATAAGGCGATCGCGGAGCGTCGCGTCCGTCTCGGCCTGCTCCTGTCGGAGATCGGCCAGGCGAACGGCATCGAGGTCACCCAGGCCGAGATGCAGCGCCTGATCGCGCAGGCCGCCGCCCAGTATCAGCCGAAGGACCGCGAGCGCTTCGCCCAGTACGTCCAGCAGGATGCGATGGCCGCTGCCCAGCTCCGCGCGCCACTCTATGAGGACAAGGTCGTCGACTTCCTGTTCTCGAAGGCCGAGATCAGCGATCGTGAAGTGACCCGCGAGGAGCTGGAAGCCGCGATCGAGGCCGACGACGGCTTCGTGTCGGGCACGCACGTCCACAACCACGATCACGACCATGATCACCACCATCATGACCACGACCATGGCCATGACCACGACCACGATCATGAGGCTCCCAAACCGAAGGCGAAGAAGCCGGCCGCCAAGAAGGCCGCCGCTCCGGCCGAGGAAGAGGTGAAGGCCGAGGAACCCGCCAAGAAGCCGGCCGCGAAGAAGGCTCCGGCCAAGAAGGCCGCTGCCGCCGCCGACGAGGGCGCGGCCGCCGAGCCCGCCAGGAAGCCGGCTGCCAAGAAGGCTCCGGCCAAGAAGAAGGCGGCCGACGCCGAGTAAGGAGATCGGCTCCGTCCGGCCAGCCCGGGCGGAGCGGTTCTTCCCTGCGGGCATGATCCGCAGCGCATGGCTCCCTGCATATCAGGGGGCCATGTCTGTTTTCGGGGTATCGGGCTTGTTGCGCAGCCGATGCCTTGGCTATGGACACAAAACCGACATCGGGCGGGTGAGGGGGCTCATCCTTCCGTCCACGATCCCCGCCAGGTGCACGCTTTGTCCCAATCGCAGCTTCCCCCGCGCGTTGCCGTCATCCTGCCGTGCTACAACGAGGAGGCGGCGATCGGACAGACCGTCGCGGCCTTCCGCGCGGCGCTCCCGGGCGCCACGGTCTATGTCTATGACAACAACAGCCGCGACCGGACGGTGGACTATGCCCGCGCTGCCGGCGCTGTCGTCCGCACCGAGAGGATGCAGGGCAAGGGTCATGTCGTCCGCCGGATGTTCGCGGACATCGAGGCCGACATCTATGTGATGGCCGACGGCGACGCGACCTACGACGCCGCCGCGGCGCCTGCGCTGATCGATCGGCTGGTCGAGGAGCGCCTCGACATGGTGGTCGGCGCCCGCCGCTCGGAGATCGAGCTGGCGTATCGCCGCGGGCACCGACTCGGCAACAAGCTGCTGACGGGGATGCTGGCCCAGCTTTTCGGGCGGAGCTTCTCGGATATTCTTTCGGGCTATCGCGTCTTTTCCCGCCGCTTCGTGAAGAGCTTCCCGATCCTCTCGGAGGGATTCGAGATCGAGACGGAGATCAGCGTGCACGCGCTCGAACTCAGGATGCCCTGCGCCGAGATCGAGACGGATTATGCCGCGCGGCCGGAAGGCTCGGTCTCCAAGCTCTCCACCTATCGCGACGGCTGGCGCATCCTGCGCACGATCCTCAACCTGTATCGCGTCGAGCGCCCGGTGCTGTTCTTCGGTCTCGCGGGGGCGCTGCTGCTGCTGGTGGCCCTGGTGCTGGCGGAGCCGCTCGCGGAAACCTATTTCGCGACGGGGCTGGTCCCGCGGCTGCCGACGGCGATCCTGTCGACCGGCCTGACGCTGCTGGCCTTCCTCAGCTTCTTTTCCGGCGTGATCCTCGATACGGTCACGCGGGGGCGTCGCGAGATGCGGCGGCTTGCCTATCTGGCCCTGCCGGCTGTCGGCGAAGGCTGAAACGCCCCTTGAAGTCCCCCCGCGAAGCGCCGATGTTGGCGTAACAGAGGGCAGAAGGAACCCGAATTCCCATGAACCGTCCCATTCCTGAAGGCATCTTCCACAACGACGCGGCCGCGGGGCTCGTGCCGATCGTCATCGAGCAGTCGAGCCGCGGCGAGCGCAGCTTCGACATCTACTCGCGCCTGCTCCGCGAGCGGATCGTGTTCGTGAACGGGCCGGTCGAGGACCATATGGCGGCGCTGATCGTGGCGCAGCTTCTCTTCCTCGAGTCCGAGAACCCGAAGAAGGACATCTTCCTCTACATCAACTCGCCGGGCGGCGTGGTAACCGCCGGCATGGCGATCCACGACACCATGCAGTATATCCGTCCGCGCGTCGGCACGATCTGCGTGGGTCAGGCGGCGTCGATGGGCAGCTTCCTGCTGGCCTCGGGCGAGCCGGGCATGCGCTATGCCACCACCAACGCCCGCGTGATGATCCACCAGCCGTCGGGCGGCGCGCAGGGCATGGCGTCGGACATCGAGATCCAGGCCAAGGAAATCCTGCGCATCCGGCATCGGATGAACACGCTGTACGCCAAGTACACGGGTCAGCCGATCGACGTGATCGAGCGCGCGATGGATCGCGACAAGTTCCTCGAGGCGGATGAGGCCAAGGAATTCGGCCTGATCGACGAGGTGTTCGACAAGCGCCCGGCTCCGACGGAGGAGAAGGCGGCGGCGTAATGGGACATTGTGCCGGTGAAATGGGTTACAACCCCATTGCCCGGCACGCCCAAGCGTCTAGACTGACCGATTGAGGATGGCCGGAGTTCCGGCGTCAAGGAAGCGAATATGCCAAATTTGAGCGGCGGCGATAGCAAGAGCACCCTCTACTGCTCCTTCTGCGGAAAGAGCCAGCATGAGGTGCGGAAGCTGATTGCTGGACCGACCGTGTTCATCTGCGACGAGTGCGTGGAACTGTGCAACGACATCATCCGTGAGGAGACCAAGTCCTCGCTGGTGAGCAAGCGGGACGGCGGCGTCCCCACGCCGCAGGAAATCTGCGATGTTCTCGACGATTATGTCATCGGCCAGAAGCAGGCGAAGCGCGTGCTCTCGGTGGCCGTGCATAACCACTACAAGCGCCTCAATCATGGCGCGAAGGGTGCGGACGTCGAGCTTGCGAAGTCGAACATCCTGCTCGTCGGCCCGACGGGTTGCGGCAAGACGCTGCTCGCCCAGACGCTGGCGCGCATCCTTGATGTGCCGTTCACCATGGCGGACGCGACGACGCTCACCGAAGCCGGTTATGTCGGCGAGGATGTCGAGAACATCATCCTGAAGCTGCTTCAGGCCTCCGACTATAACGTCGAGCGGGCGCAGCGCGGCATCGTCTACATCGACGAGATCGACAAGATCAGCCGCAAGGCCGACAATCCCTCGATCACGCGCGACGTGTCGGGCGAGGGCGTGCAGCAGGCGCTTCTGAAGCTGATGGAAGGCACCACCGCGAGCGTTCCGCCGCAGGGTGGCCGCAAGCATCCGCAGCAGGAGTTCCTCCAGGTCGACACGACGAACATCCTGTTCATCTGCGGCGGCGCCTTCGCGGGTCTGGAAAAGATCATCGCGGATCGCCTGCAGGGCAAGTCGATCGGTTTCGGCGCGTTTGTGTCGACGCCGGAAGAGCGCCGCGTCGGCGAGACGCTGCGCCAGTGCGAGCCCGAGGATCTGCTGAAGTTTGGCCTGATCCCGGAGTTCGTCGGCCGTCTTCCGGTCATTGCGACGCTGGAGGATCTGGACGAGAGCGCTCTGGTCAAGATCCTGTCCGAGCCGAAGAACGCGCTGGTGAAGCAGTATCAGAAGCTCTTCGACATGGAGGGCGTGAAGCTCTCCTTCACCGACGAGGCGCTGGTGGCCGTCGCCCGCCGGGCGATCGATCGCAAGACCGGCGCGCGCGGGCTTCGCTCGATCCTCGAAGGCATCCTGCTCGACACCATGTTCGAGCTGCCCTCGATGGAAGGCGTCGACGAGGTGATGATCGACAAGGACGTGGTCGAGGGCCGCAAGGAGCCGATCCGCGTCTTCTCGAAAAAGGTGAAGGAAGCGCCCGGCGCGGCCTGAGAGCTTCTATGAGGTAGGGATGGGGCGTTCGGGGAAACCCGGGCGCCCTTTCTCATTCGGGGTGCTGGCCGGCTCTTCGGAGTGTCGTTCACGGTTCATGCACCCTGGCGGAGCCAAAGGTTGAGCGCTGCATTGATGCGGGTCGCGTGCGTCGCCATATTGCTATCCGAACGGGGCGGCACCGTACGCCGCCCGCTGGAGATTTCATGACCGAGACTCTTCCTGTCCTGCCCCTGCGCGACATCGTCGTGTTTCCGCACATGATCGTGCCGCTGTTCGTCGGCCGCGAGAAGTCGGTGGCGGCGCTGGAAACCGCGATGGCGGCGGACAAGTCCATTTTCCTCGTGGCGCAGCTCGACCCGGCCGAGGACGATCCCGATCGCGCGGCGCTCTACGACCTCGGCGTCGTGGCGACGGTGCTGCAGCTCCTGAAGCTGCCCGACGGCACGGTGCGCGTGCTGGTCGAGGGGCGCCAGCGCGCCACGCTCGAAAAGCTGGAGGCCGACGGCAAGCAGCTCACCGCCACGGTGGCGCTGGTCGAGGAGCAGGAGGGCGAGGGTGCCGAGACGCAGGCGCTGATGCGCTCCGTCGTCGACCAGTTCGACTCCTATGCCCGCCTCAACAAGAAGCTGCCGTCCGAGACGTCGACCCAGCTCAGCCAGGTCGAGGAGCCGTCGAAGCTTGCCGACATGGTCGCCGCCAATCTCGGCGTGAAGGTGTCCGACAAGCAGGCGCTGCTGGTCGAGGCCGATCCCGCCAAGCGGCTGGAGATGGCGTTCGCCTTCATGGAGGGCGAGCTTGGCGTGCTGAAGGTCGAGAAGAAGATCCGCTCGCGCGTGAAGCGCCAGATGGAGAAGACCCAGCGCGAATATTACCTCAACGAGCAGCTCAAGGCGATCCAGCGCGAGCTGGGTTCGGAGAGCGAGGAGGACGGCAACGAGGTCGCCGAACTCACGCAGAAGATCGCCAAGCTCAAGCTCAGCAAGGAAGCGCGCGCCAAGGCGACCGCCGAGCTGAAGAAGCTCAAGACGATGGCACCGATGTCCGCCGAGGCGACGGTCGTGCGCAATTATCTCGACGTGCTGCTCGGCCTGCCGTGGGGCAAGAAGAGCAAGGTCAAGCACGACATCCCCGCCGCCGAGCGCATCCTCGACGAGGATCACTACGCGCTGGAGAAGGTGAAGGAGCGCATCGTCGAATATCTCGCGGTGCAGGCGCGCACCAACAAGGTGAAGGGCCCGATCCTCTGCCTCGTCGGCCCGCCGGGTGTCGGCAAGACGTCGCTCGGCCGCTCGATCGCCAAGGCGACGGGCCGCGAGTTCGTGCGCCACTCGCTGGGCGGCGTGCGCGACGAGGCCGAGATCCGTGGCCATCGCCGGACATATATCGGCTCGATGCCGGGCAAGATCGTCAACAATCTCAAGCGCGCCGGCACGAGCAATCCGCTCTTCCTGCTCGATGAGATCGACAAGCTCGGCCAGGATTTCCGGGGCGATCCGGCCTCCGCGCTGCTCGAGGTGCTCGACCCGGAGCAGAACGCCAAGTTCCAGGATCATTATCTGGAGATCGACATCGATCTTTCGGACGTGATGTTCGTCTGCACGGCGAACAGCCTGAACCTGCCGCAGCCGCTGCTCGACCGCATGGAGATCATCCGGCTCGAAGGCTATACCGAGCAGGAGAAGCTGGAGATCGCCAAGGCGCATCTGATCGAGAAGCAGATCGAGGCGCATGGCCTGAAGGCGGGAGAGTTCACGCTCACCGACGACGGCCTGCTCGCGCTGATCCGCTATTACACGCGTGAAGCCGGCGTCCGCACGCTGGAGCGCGAGATTGCGCGTCTCGCCCGCAAGGCGTTGCGCCGCATCCTCGAGAAGAAGGCCGAGACGGTCGTCATCGACGAGAAGAACCTCGCCGAGTTCGCGGGCGTGCAGAAGTATCGCTACGGCGTGTCGGAGGAAGAGGACCAGATCGGCGCCGTCACCGGCCTCGCCTGGACCGAGGTGGGCGGCGAGCTGCTGACCATCGAGGCCGTCACCGTGCCGGGCAAGGGTCTGATCCAGACCACCGGCAAGCTCGGCGACGTGATGAAGGAAAGTGTGCAGGCGGCCTACAGCTTCGTGAAGGCGCGCTCGCCGGCCTATGGCGTGCGGCCGAACCTGTTCGCCCGCAAGGACGTGCACATCCACCTGCCCGAAGGCGCGGTGCCGAAGGATGGTCCGTCGGCGGGCATCGGTCTGGCGACGGCGATCATCTCGACGCTGACCGGCGTGGCGGTGCGTCGCGACGTCGCGATGACGGGCGAGGTGACGCTGCGTGGCCGCGTGCTGCCGATCGGCGGCTTGAAGGAGAAGCTGCTGGCGGCGTTGCGCGGTGGCATCCGCACGGTGCTCATCCCGGCCGAGAACGAGAAGGACCTCGCCGAGATTCCCGCGTCGATCAAGGACGGTCTGGAGATCGTTCCGGTGAAGCATCTCGACGAGGTGCTGGCCCGTGCGCTTGTCTCGCCGATCGCGCCGATCGAGTGGACCGAGGCGGACGAACTCGCCGCCGAGCCGCCCGCAGCGCTCGGTCAGCGGGGGGAATCGGGTGGCGATCCCGCGATTCGTCACTGATTTTGTCATTTGAGCGCATGGAAAGGGCGAGTCTGCTTGACTCGCCCTAAATAGTCATCGTTTCCTCTGCCCGGCTGTGATTCCGGCGGCATGGCCCGCCGGGATATGCACGTCAGTCCGATCCCGGACATAGAAGCAGGGGGTCCTTGAAGGATGAATAAGCAAGAGCTTATCAGTGCGGTTGCGGAGTCCGCCGGCCTCACCCGGAGCGATGCCGGCAAGGCTGTCGAGAGCGTCTTCGACAGCATCAGCGGCGCCCTGAAAAAGGGGGACGAGGTGCGTCTGGTCGGTTTCGGCACCTTCTCCGTCAGCAAGCGCAAGGCGTCCACGGGGCGCAATCCCCGGACGGGCGAGCCCATGTCCATCTCCGCTTCCACCCAGCCCAAGTTCAAGGCGGGCAAGGGCCTCAAGGACGCGGTCAACTGAACGCATAAAAGAGCGGCTGGCACAGGGGGCCAGCCGCTCTTTTTTATTTTTTGTGACAAAGAGGCGCTGGACAGCCGCGATGAGGCGCGCTAACCGCCCCTTCACCGACGGGGCAGTGGCCCGGTCGCTCCCCGGCGGGGCATCGGATTTCCGATCGCGGAACATCCAATCACAGCCGGATCCAGGACGTGGGCGCGTAGCTCAGCGGTAGAGCACACCCTTCACACGGGTGGGGTCACAGGTTCAATCCCTGTCGCGCCCACCACGTCCCCATCCCTCATCATCGATGATATCACGGGATAGGCGGACGACCTTCGCGGCCGGCCGTCGCCATGTTGCATGGTTCCTCCTCCCGCTTTGCAGGAGGGAAGGCGTCTCCGGCCCGGCGTGCGCGGATCGCCACGGGCGCCGTGAAAGATAATTGCAAACAAGTGCCAACATGGCCTTGACGGCGGCCCTGAAGCCCTCCTAAGGGGGCGCCACGCTGCCAACGACGGCGTCGTGGCGATCGTAGCTCAATTGGTTAGAGCGCCGGTTTGTGGTACCGGAGGTTGCGGGTTCAATCCCCGTCGATCGCCCCATCGTCTCCCCTTCAGCGGACAGCGCGACTAGGGGATATGTGAGCCGGGCTCCCATGGTCATCCTGAAAGGACCGGCCAAAGGTTGAGCGCAATGGCCCCCTGGGAATATCCCGATTTCGACGAGCATGAAGGTGTCCACTTCTTCCGGGACGCTGCCTCGGGCCTTTCGGCGATCATCGCCGTTCACTCGACCGCTCTTGGCGCGGCGGCCGGCGGATGCCGTTACTGGACCTACGCCCGCTCGGACGAGGCGATCACCGATGCGCTGCGCCTGTCGCGCGGCATGAGCTACAAGAATGCCATGGCTGGCCTCCCCATGGGCGGCGGCAAGGCGGTGATCCTTGCGGACCCGGCGCGCGGCAAGACTCCGGAGCTGCTGGCGGCGTTCGGCAAGGCCGTGGACAGCCTCGGCGGCCGTTACATCACGGCGGAGGACGTCGGCATCTCGGACGCCGACATGGTCCAGATATCCAAGTTCACCAAGCATGTCTCCGGCCTCCCGGTGGCGGGCGCAGGCGATGCGGGCGGCGATCCCGGCCCGTTCACCGCGATGGGCGTCTATCTGGGCGTCAAGGCGGCGGTGCGCCGCGCGCTGAAGCGGGATGACATGGCGGGCGTGCATGTCGCGATCCAGGGCGTCGGCAGCGTCGGCGGCGGCCTGGCCCGTCTGCTGGCGAAGGACGGTGCCAAGCTCACCCTCGCGGACGTCAACGCCGATCGCGCCAAGGCGCTGGCAGCGGATCTGGGCGGCGAGGCCGTGCCGGCGGACGCGATCCTGACCGTCGAGGCCGATGTCGTCAGCCCCTGCGCGCTGGGCGCGATCCTGACCGCCGAGAGCATCGCGGCGCTCAAGGCTCCAATCGTGGCAGGCGGGGCCAACAACCAGCTCGCGACGCCGGAGGACGGCTGGCGCCTCCATGCGCGAGGCATCACCTATGCGCCGGATTATGTCATCAACGCGGGCGGCATCATCAATGTCGGCCTCGAATATCTGGGCCATGGCGACCGCGCCGAGGTCGAGAAGCGGATCGCGGAAATCCCCGGCCGCCTCGACAAGGTGTGGGAGGAGAGCGCCTCGATCAGCGAACCGTCGTCGATCGTCGCCGATCGCATGGCGCAGCGCCTGATCGGCCGCGGCTGATCTCGAAGCTGGGGAAGTCGACGGCTTCCCCAGCGGCCCGCCTCCGCGTAAGGCTAGGGGCGAGCCATGCATGTTTTCGCGAATCCCGTCCGTTTTCTTTCGATCGCGCGCCCGCTGACCGGCTGGTTTGGCTGGTCCGGCGCGGTGCTGATCGTCGTGGGATTGAGCGCGGGCCTGTTCCTGACGCCGGTCGATTATCTCCAGGGCCAGACGGTCCGCATCATGTATATCCACGTTCCGGCCGCTTGGCTCGGCATGGCGGGCTGGAGCGGCATCGCGGGGGCGAGCCTTGCCGAGCTGGTCTGGCGGCATCCGCTGGCGGGTCTGGCGGCGCGTGCGGTGGCGCTACCGGGGGCTGTGTTCACCGCTATCTGCCTTGCGAGCGGCTCGATCTGGGGGCGCCCGACCTGGGGGACCTGGTGGGAGTGGGACGGGCGGCTGACCTCGATGCTCGTGCTGCTGTTCCTCTACATTGCCTATATCGCGCTGGCCGAGGCGGTCGCCGAGCGTGGCGGGCAGGCGCGGGCGGCGGCGATTTTCGGTCTGGTGGGGGCCGTGAACCTGCCGATCATCCATTTCTCGGTGCTGTGGTGGCGCACGCTCCATCAGGGGCAGAGCATCAGCTTCACCGGCTCTACCATCGATCCCGCGATCCTCTGGCCGTTGCCGATCGCGCTGATGGGCTTCACCTTGCTGTTCGGCGCGATCGTGCTGATGCGGATGCGGGCGGCCTTGGCGCGCGGCAAGGTCGAGGCGCGGCTGCGCCGGTTGGGGAGTGCCGCATGAGCCAGTGGCCCTTCGTGATCGCGGCCTATGCGGTCGCCATCGGCGGCACGCTGACGCTTGCGCTCGCGAGCTTCGTGGCGATGCGGAAGGCCGAGCGGGCGGCGGAGGCCTTGAAGCGTCGATGAAGGCGAAGAACCAGCGGCTCACGCTCGTGCTGGCGGCGACGGGCGCGCTCGTCGCGGCGGCGCTGCTCGCGATGTCGGCACTGAAGGACCAGGCTTCCTATTTCTACACGCCGGGCGACGCGGCGCGCGATCATGTCGCGCTCGGCCAGCAGGTCCGGCTGGGCGGAATGGTGGAGAAGGGCTCGCTCCACCGTGAGGCCGACGGCGTGACCATCTCTTTCCGCGTCACCGACGGCGCGGCCAGCGTCGCCGCGCGCTACACCGGCATCGTGCCGGACCTGTTCCGCGAAGGCTCGGGCGTGGTGGCGGAAGGGCGCTTCACCGCGCCGGGCCAGTTCGTCGCCGACACCATCCTCGCCAAGCATGACGAGCGTTACATGCCGCCGCAGGTCGCGGGCTCGATGCATGAAGCCAAGAGCCTGAAGCCATGATCGCCGAAACCGGGCTTGCCGCCCTCTGGATTGCCGCCGCGCTGGCACTGTTGCAGGCCTGTCTCGGGCTGGGCGCGCTGGGGCGCGAAGGCGCGTCGCTGATGCGAGCGGTACGGCCGGTGGCGGTGGTGCAGGCGCTGGTGACGCTGACGGCGTTCGGCGCGCTGTTGCTCGTCTTCTGGCGGACCGATCTGTCGGTGAAGCTGGTAGCCGAGGAGAGCGCCACCACGCTGCCGGCAATGTATCGGATCGCGGGCGCGTGGGGAAACCATGAAGGCTCGATGCTGCTCTGGGTGACGATCCTCGCATTGTCGGGCGCGGCGGTGGCGCTGCTCGAACGCAGGCTGCCGGAGCGGACGCTGGCCGCCACCATCGCCGCGCAGGCTGTGATCGCGCTGGGCTTCTTCGCCTTCCTGCTCTTCTCGTCCGACCCCTTCGCGCGGTTGCCCGTGCCGCCGGCCGAGGGCAACGGCTTCAATCCGCTGCTGCAAGACCCCGGCCTGGCCTTCCATCCGCCGACGCTCTACGTCGGCTATGTCGGGCTGTCGGTGGCCTTTTCCTTCGCGGTGGGGGCGCTGCTGACCCGCGACGTCGGCCCGGCGTTTGCGCGCGCGATGCGGCCCTGGGTGCTGGGGGCGTGGATCTTCCTGACTGTCGGGATCACGGCGGGCAGCTACTGGGCCTATTATGAGCTGGGCTGGGGCGGCTGGTGGTTCTGGGACCCGACCGAGAACGCGTCGCTGATGCCGTGGCTCGCGGCGACAGCATTGCTCCATTCGGTGACGGTGCTGGCGACGCGCGACGGTCTGCGCGCGTGGACGGTGATGCTGGCGGTGGTCGCCTTCTCGATGAGCATGGTGGGGACGTTCCTCGTCCGCTCGGGCATCCTGACGAGCGTCCACGCCTTCGCGCTGGACCCCAAGCGGGGCGCGTTCATCCTCGTGCTGCTGGCGCTTTATATCGGTGGCGCGCTGGCGCTGTTCGGCGCGCGGATTGCGACCGTGAAGGAGGGCAACCGCTTCGATCCGGTGAGCCGTGAAGGCGCGCTGGTGGTGAACAACCTGCTGCTCTCGGCGATCCTCGGCATCGTGCTGATCGGCACGCTCTATCCGCTCGCGGTGGAGAGCATGACGGGCGAGAAGCTCTCGGTCGGCCCGCCTTATTTCAACGCGGCGGCGGGGCCGCTGGCGCTGGTGCTGGTGGCGTTGGTCGCGGCCGGCCCGGTGATGCGCTGGCGGCGCGAGGAATTGGCGGCCGTGGCGCGCCGGGTGGCTGTTCCTGCGGCGATCACGGCGGTGACGCTCGTGGCCGTGTTGTTGCTGGCGCCGGGGATACGGCTGCTGCCGCTGCTCGGCCTCGTGCTGGCGGCGGGGACGGGCGCGGCGAGCATCGCCCCGCTCTGGAAACGCAATCTGCGGCGGACACCGCTCTTCACCTGGGGCATGGTGGTGGCGCATCTCGGCGTGTCGGTGAGCCTCGCCGGCATGGCGTCGGAGAGTGCCTTCACGCGCGAGACGCTGGTCGCGGCGCGGCCGGGGGAGACAGTGCGGGTCGGCCCCTATGCCGTCCGGTTCGTGGGAATCGAGCCGGTGGCGGCGGAGAATTACACGGCGGTGCAGGCGACGCTGGTGGCGACGCGCGGCACGGCCGAGCCGATCACGCTAAGCCCGGAACAGCGTACCTTCGACAATCCGCCGCAGCAGACCAGCGAGAGCGCCATCGCGACGCGCCTCGACGGGCAGCTCTATACGGTGGTGGGCGAGGCCGTGCCCGGCGGGCGCTGGCAGCTCCGCCTGTGGTGGAAGCCGTTCGTGACGCTGATCTGGACGGGCGGGGCGTTGATCGCGCTCGGTGGAGCGCTGTCGCTGCTCGGCCGGACGCTGCCGCGCCGCCGGCCGAAGGTCGAGCAAGACGGCTATGCGAGGGCCTATTGATGAAGACGGTGCGCATCCTCCTCTGGCTGCCGCTGGTCGCCTTCCTCATCATTCTCGGGTTCGTCTCGTCGGGGCTGCTCAAGCCGCACGACACCACCGTCGTGTCGCAGATGGTGGGCAAGCCGCTGCCGGCCTTCACGCTGGCCTCCGCGCGGGCGGGCGAGGGGGCGGTGACGGCCAGGGGCTTCGCCGATGGCAAGCCGCGGCTGCTCAATATCTTCGGGAGCTGGTGCGTGCCCTGCATCGCAGAGGCGCCGCAGCTCATGGCGCTGAAGCAGGCGGGCGTGACGATCGAGGGCATTGCCGTGCGCGACCGGCCGGGCGATGTCGGCGAGTTCCTCCAGCGCAACGGCGATCCTTATGACCATATCGGTCTCGACGATCAGGCCGTGTTGCAGATTGCGCTCGGTTCGTCGGGCGTGCCGGAGAGCTTCCTGATCGACGGCAAGGGCATCATCCGCGCGCAGCATATCGGCGAGATCCGACCCGAGGACGTGCCTGCGCTGATCGATACCCTGAAGGCTGCGCGATGAGGCGCCAGCTCGCGCTCACGGCGTTGCTGATGGCTCCGGCGGCACTTCGGGCCGACCCGGTGCTGGCGCCCGAGCCGCTCGCCTACACGCAGCTTCCCGACGCCAAGCAGGAAGCCAAGGCGCAGGCGCTGATGCAGACGCTGCGCTGCGTCGTCTGCCAGGGCCAGTCGATCGCCGACAGCGACGCCGATCTTGCCGGGGACATGCGCGCGATCGTCCGCGAGCGGATCGCGGCGGGCGAGAGCCCGGAGACGGTCCGTGCGTGGATGGTGGCGCGCTATGGCCGCTGGGTGAGCTACAAGCCGACGGTCGAGCCGGTGACATGGCCGCTCTGGGGCGCGCCGCTGGTGTTACTCGTGGTCGGTGGCTTCCTCGCCCGGCAGGCCTTCCGACGGCGGGGGCGCCGATGAGCGGCTGGATCGCCTTCATCCTGCTGGCGGCGCTCGTGCCGCTGCTCCTGTGGCGGCCGGGGCGGCTCGACCGGCCGGCGCTGATGCTGGTAGGCGCCGCGCTGTTCGTCGCGGCGGCCGGCTATGTCTGGCAGGGCAGCCCCGGAGAGGCCGGCGCCCCTGCGGCCGGGCGCGAGAAGCCGATGCGGGGAGACACGTTGTTCGCGGCCGAACGACAGCTCTTCCTGAGCAAATTCGGCGAGACGGGCGCGGTCCTTGCCACCGCCGACGCCTTCAATCGGATGAACGAGGATGAGGCCGCCGCGGGCCTGCTCCGCAACGCGATCCGCAAGCGACCCAAGGATGTGGACCTGCGCATCGGCTACGCCCATGCTCTCTTTGTGGTGGCGCAGGGTAATGAGACGCCTGCCGTCAATCTCGCCTTCGATCGTGCCGAAGCTGTCGCGCCGCAGAGTCCGGCACCGCGTTATTTTCGCGGGCTGATGCAGGTAGAGGCGGGCGATCTTGCCGGTGCCGAGCGTACATGGCTGTCGCTGTACGGCAGTCTGCCTGTCGATTCGCAGTGGCGGGCGCCGCTGGCCAGGCGGCTGATGGCATTTGAAGCAGTCCGCGCCGCCGAGGCCCGGCCGGTCGCGCACCCATAAACGGACCGGCCGGGAGCGAACCCCCGGCCGGCCTGTTCCGCTCAGTTCAGCGGAAGATCCAGCGCCTCGGCCACGGCAGCGTGGCGGATCTTGCCGCCCGAGACGTTGAGGCCGTTGGCGAGGTGCTTGTCGGCCGCCATCGCCGCTTCCGCGCCCATGTTGGCGAGGCGCAGCGCGAAGGGCAGCGTCGCGTTGTTGAGCGCGAACGCCGAGGTGCGCGCCACCGCGCCCGGCATGTTGGCGACGCAATAGTGGATCACGCCGTCCACCTCGAACACCGGATTGTCATGCGTGGTGGCATGGCTGGTCTCGAAGCAGCCGCCCTGATCGATGGCGATGTCGACCAGCACAGAGCCGCGCTTCATCGTCTTCAGCATGTCGCGGGTGACGAGCTTGGGAGCCGCCGCGCCGGGGATCAGCACCGCGCCGATGACGAGATGCGCCTGCTTCACCGCCGCCGCGATCGCTGCCTTGGAGGCATAGGCCGTCTTGATCTGGCTGGAGAAGAACATGTCCAGCTCGGCCAGACGGTCGTTGTTGATGTCGTAGATGGTGACGTCGGCGCGCATACCGACCGCCATCTGCGCCGCGTTCACGCCGGCGATGCCGCCGCCGAGGATCGCGACCTTCGCAGGCGCCACGCCCGGAACGCCGCCGAGCAGGACGCCACGGCCGCCCTGTTCCTTCTCCAGATAATGCGCGCCGACCTGCACGGACATGCGGCCCGCGACCTCGGACATCGGCTTGAGGAGCGGCAGGCCGCCGCGATCGGAGGTCACCGTCTCATAGGCGATGCAGGTCGCGCCGGACTTCATCAGGCCTTCCGCCTGCGCCTTGTCGGCGGCGAGGTGGAGATAGGTGAAGAGCAGGTGGTGCGGCTTCAGCATGGCGATCTCGCCCGGCTGCGGCTCCTTCACCTTGACGATCATCTCGGCCTTGTCGAACACCGAGGCGGCGTCGGGCAGGATGGTGGCGCCGGCGGCGACATAATCCTGATCTTCGAAATCGATGCCCGAACCGGCCTTCGTTTCGACGAAAACCTCATGGCCGGCAGCCACCAGCTCGGCGACCGAGCCCGGCGTCAGGCCGACGCGATATTCGTGATTCTTGATTTCCTTGGGAACACCGACACGCATGGAATCCGCTCCTTTGTTCTGACAGACCGTCATTTTAGCGCACATCGATGCAACGAATTTCCCGTCTTTCGGCGCTTTTGGAGCCTCGATCGGGAAAATCTTGTGCATATGGTGCCCAGAGGGCAAAAATATCCCGCATGAGCGACATCGACCGAAAAATCCTCCGTCTGCTCGCCCGAGATTCGGCGCTGACGAGCGAGGCGTTGGGAAACCATGTCGGCCTGTCCGCCTCGGCGGCGCATCGGCGGGTCAAGGCGCTGGAGCAGGCGGGCATGATCCTCGGCTATCGTGCCCGTCTTTCGCGACAGGCGGAAGGCAATCCTTCCACCGTCTTCGTGCAGGTGACCTTGGTGGATCAGAGGCGCGCGACGATGGAAGCGTTCGAGGTCGCGCTCGCCCGCACCGCGCATGTCCGCGAAGCCCATCTGATGAGCGGGGAATCGGATTATCTGCTGAAGGTTCTGGTGCCCGAGCAGGACAGCTATGAGCGCATCCATCGTGAAATCCTCGCGGCCTTGCCGGGTGTCCACCGGCTCGTCACGCAATTCACGATCCGCACGCTGGCTTCCGCGGAAGGGTAGGGAACAGGGCGTTTTCGGGCATGCCGGGCCTTTCGCCATGCCTGGATCGGGAACGCCCTGATGCGCGTGGCGTTGCAGGGGGGAGAGAGGGCGTGCTAGGGCCTCGGCCCAGGGAAGCCGGAGGGGGTACCGGCAAGTGGCGGGAACAGGCTGAGTGACCTTTCGACGTCATCGTATTCTTCCGATGATCTTCCGATGAACGACACGCTGGAGGAGAAGGCCGTCCCGGCCGCGCCCGCCGCCGAGTCGCTCCTCGCGCAGGACGGCCGTGACTCCCATGCGGGCGAAAGCCTGCTGAAGCTGTCGGTCGGCGCCATCGGCGTCGTCTTCGGCGATATCGGCACGAGCCCGATCTACGCCTTCCGCGAGACGTTCGCCGGACACCATCCGCTGACGCCGGACGCGATGCACATCCATGGCGTGCTGAGCCTCATCTTCTGGTCGATGATGGTCGTGGTGACGTTGAAATACGTCACGATCATCATGCGCGCCGACAACAAGGGCGAGGGCGGCAGCCTTGCGCTGCTGGCGCTGGTGTCGCGCTCGGTGCAGGGCGAGAAGCGCTGGACGCGGGGCCTCGTGCTGCTGGGCGTTTTCGCGACGGCGCTGTTCTTCGGCGACAGCATGATCACGCCGGCCATTTCGGTTCTGTCGGCGGTCGAAGGCCTCTCCGTCGTCGAGAGCGGCATGGCGCCGCTGGTCATCCCGATCGCGGTCGGCATCCTGATCGGGCTGTTCGCGCTCCAGGCGCGGGGCACGGCGCGGATGGGCGCGCTGTTCGGGCCGATCATGATGCTCTACTTCGCCGCGCTGGGCGTGCTGGGCGCGATCAACCTGGTCGCGAAGCCGGGCGTGCTGGTGGCGCTGAACCCGATCCACGCGCTCCATTTCTTCGCGGTCGAGCCGGTGCACGCCTTCCTCGCCATGGGCTCGGTCGTGCTGGCGGTGACTGGCGCGGAGGCGCTCTACGCCGACATGGGCCATTTCGGCCGCAAGCCGATCCGCGTGTCGTGGCTGGCCTTCGCGCTGCCGGCGCTGATGCTCAACTATCTGGGGCAGGGGGCGCTGATCCTCTCGGCGTCGCCGGCCGATGCGATGGAGATGATCCGCTCGCCCTTCTTCCTGCTCGCGCCGGACGAGCTGCGCCTGCCGCTGGTGATCCTCGCGACGATGGCGACGGTGATCGCCAGCCAGGCGGTGATCTCGGGCGCCTTCTCGGTGACGCAACAGGCGATCCAGCTCGGCTTCATCCCGCGTCTCAAGATCACGCACACCTCGGCCAGCGCGGCGGGGCAGATCTACATCCCCGTCATCAACTGGACGCTGATGGTGATGGTGATCCTGCTGGTGTTCGGCTTCCGTACCTCGACCAACCTCGCGGCGGCCTATGGCATCGCGGTGACAGGGGCGATGCTGATCGACACTTTCCTGCTGGCGGTGCTGCTCGTCTCGCTATGGAAGTGGAACAAGCTCGGCGCGGGCGCGCTGATCGCGGTCTTCCTCGCGGTGGATCTCGCTTATTTCTCCGCCAATCTCACCAAGGTGCCCGATGGCGGCTGGTTCCCGCTGCTGATCGGCCTGATCGCCTTCACGCTGCTCACCACCTGGGCGAAGGGGCGCCAGTTGATGATCAAGCGGCTGAGCGAGGTGGCGATGCCGGTCACCGTGTTCGTGAAGTCTGCTGCCAATTCGGCCGAGCGCGTGCCGGGCACGGCGGTGTTTATGACGACCGCGCGGGACGGCGTACCCCACGCGCTGCTCCACAACCTCAAGCACAACAAGGTGCTGCACGATCGCGTGATCCTGCTGACCGTGAAGATCGAGGACGTGCCTTATGTCGGCCAGTCCCATCGCGCGGAGGTGAAGGAGTTCGGGCAGGGCTTCTATCGCATGGTCGTCCATTACGGCTTCATGCAGGAGCCGGACGTGCCCGCCGCACTCGCTTGCGTGCAGGGGATCGGCGCGCCGCTGCGCATGATGGATACGAGCTTCTTCCTCGCGCGGCAGACGCTGATCGCCTCGTCGCGACCGGGCATGGCGGTGTGGCGGGAGAAGCTGTTCGCCTGGATGCTGCGCAACGCGGAAAGCGCGATGGAGTTCTTCAAGCTGCCGTCCAACCGGGTGGTGGAACTCGGCAGCCAGGTCGAGATTTAGGCCGGCGATGCGCGTCGCGATCCTGCTCGCGGCAGGGGCGTCGCGGCGGTTCGGGGCGCCCAACAAGCTGTTCGCGAGGATCGGGGGAGAGACGCTGCTCGCGCGCGCCATCCGTATCGCGAGGGCGACGCCGGCGCGGCGGCTGATCGTGGTGACAGGCGCGCAGAATCTGCGGGTTTCGGCGGAAGTGCGCCGCGCGGATCGCCGGGCAATCATCCTGCATGCGGCCGGATATCGGGAAGGGCTGGGGGCGAGCCTCAGGGCCGCTTCGGGGGCGCTGCGTCCGATCGATCGTGAGGCGTTGGTGTTCCTGGCCGACATGCCGTGGCTGGCCGAAGATCAGGCGCGACATCTGCTGAGACGGGCGGCGCAGGGCGACGACATTGTCCGGCCAGCGTATCGCGGACGTCCGGGCCACCCGGTGCTGCTCCGCGGGGCGGCTCTGGCTTCGCTGGAGACCGCGCGCGGGGATCAGGGGCCGGGGAGGGCGCTAGGGCTCCGTGCCAGGATGGTCCCCGCCGACCGCCGCTGCGTCGCCGATGTTGATCGACCGGGCGCGCTGACCCGGCGCGTCCCCCGGCTCCGCTGATGTCGGAGGCCGCCCCCGTCATCGTCGCTGCCGAGCTGGGCGCGGCGGACTTCGCATGGCTCGATCGATTGCGTCGCGAGCATTTCCCGTCGGAGCGCAACGTCCTGCCCGCGCATCTGACGCTGTTCCATCATCTGCCGCCCAGCCTGCTCCCCGAACTGGACGCGCGTCTGCGGAGCGAGATGCGCTTAAGAGCCCGGCCGGCGGCGACGATCGGTGAGGCGATGCTCTTCGGCCGGGGCGTCGCGCTGCGGGTCAGGAGCACGGCGCTGGAGGCGCTGAGGGAGGAACTGGCCGAAGCCTTCGCCGGATCGCTGATCCCACAGGACGCAATCCCGTGGCGGCCTCACGTCACCATCCAGAACAAGGCGGACCCCGATGCCGCCCGACAGCTTCACAATGCGCTCAAGCGGGATTTCTCCTGGCCGCGTCCGCTCGCGGTGACCGGCATCGCCACCCATTATTATCGCGATGGGCCATGGGAGCCCATCCGGCGATATCGATTCGGAGGCTAAGGGATCAGTCGACCTGTCCCGTGCCTTCGCAGCTCAGGTCGAATGCGGATAGGCCCGCATCGAGATATTCGGCGAGCGTCGGCATATCGAGAAGCTGGTCGACGGGCGATTCGCCGCTTGGGTCGCTGGCGGCTTCCAGCGCGTCTTCCCATTCGGAAGCGTCATAGGTGCCCCGGCCGACCATCGCGAGCGCGAGAAGCTCGATCTGTTGATCGTCCGCCAGATCCTCGATCGCGGTGCGGAGTTCGTCCTCGACCGTCTCGTCCGTCTCCGATTCGAGCGCATCGAACTCGTCCTCGTCCGAATCATCCAGATCATCGACGTCATCGGGGGCGATGTTCGGCTTCGGAGCCTCCAGCTCGCGAGCGCGGATGATGATGCGGCAGATCAGGTCGAGAGGTGTTTCGAGATCCATCGGACTTCCCTGAACGGTGGACGGATATGTCCGGCGAAACGATAGGGGCGCGTGGCGGTTCCGATGAATCCGACAGGCTGTTGACGCTGCCGTTACACCTGCCTATAGGCCCCGCCACAGCCGGTGACACACCGGCCGGCCCGATCGGGGCGGAGTAGCTCAGCTGGTTAGAGCAGCGGAATCATAATCCGCGTGTCGGGGGTTCAAGTCCCTCCTCCGCTACCATCGTCAATCTTTCCGAGCCTCGAAAAATTGGTGTTTTTCGCCATTTTCGAGGTGGCGATTCGATGTCGGTCGACATTTCCTTATGATGCCAACGGGCCAAGTCGGTCTCCGTCGCGGAGAGTCTGCGCCGGCTTTCTATGTGCGATTTGCTTGGAGCAGGCCGCACGGAGGCAAGCTCACTACAGCCGTTCTGGGTCTACAATCGCTTTCCGGAAGCTGTCGCTGCCATACTCTTCTCGAAGAAGGCGGTGATGCGGCCGGGGTCTCAAAATGAGCATGTCGTCGACGTGATGACCGGGGAGGTTGCCGCACTGGAGGCGGAGCAGGCCGCTGCTCTGGATCGCGACGGTTATCTCCTGCTCCGGGGGGCTGTGCCCGAGCCCTGGTGCGCTAACCTGCGCGCCGCCTTTGACGCTGGCGTGGGGACCGGGGACCAATGGCCCACCCCTCGAAGTGCCGACTGGCGTCATTCTCTGGTCGATCTCGACCTGACTGTGCAACGGACCTGTCGCCTGCCGTCCCTGTTGGCCGCGGTGGGTCAGATACTGGGCGATCCCTTCTTCCTCAGCCAGGTGGAGGGCCGTGAACCGTTGCCGGACGGTGGCCATCAGGCTCTGCATCGTGATGGCGCCGGCCTGGACGCCGTCGCGGCGCTGATCTTCCTCGATCCATATGGGCCGGGCAACGGCGCCACCCGTGTGGTTCCGCGTGCGCTCGATGGAGGTGAGGCGGACGAGACCCTGTCTCTGATCGTGAAGGGTGGGGCGGGGGATATTCTCGTGTTCGATGCAGACCTGCTGCATGGCGCGACCCGCAATCGCTCCGGCGCACGGCGGCGCTCGCTCCTGTTGAGTTTCGTGCCGGAATGCGACCGGTCGATCAACGATGCCTGCCGCGCTCTCCGCAATGTGCGCATGGACACCAGCGAAGTGTTCGTCCCCTTCGGCTGCATGCCGTCAGTTGTAGGTGCCCCGTTTGCGGACGTTCAGCGCGAGGTGCCGCCGGGCTTTGCTGAGGAGGGCTGACCGGCTCCCCCGGCAGACGCTTGCTCTTTCGTGTCCAGCCTCCGATGGTAGCGCTAGCATAAATAGGAGAGGCGATGGTGGCCGAGGCGAGCAAGCGCGCGATCACGCGCAGGGTGCTGCTGTGCAGTGCAGCGTGCGCCAGTGCGGCATTCTCGTTGGGAGCGCCGCTGATCGCGTCGTCGAGGCCGTCTTCCAGGCAGGGAAGCGCAAAGGCCTTCCCCCTGATCGAGAACGCCGTACCCGCCGCCATCCTGATCGACCGCAACGCGGATACCGCCGTCGTGCATGTCGCCGACAGCTTCTCCGGCGACCTCGAACGGGTGAGCGGGCGGCGTCCACAGCGGGTCGCCAGCCCCGATGCGCTTCGCGGGCCTGTCGTGGTGATCGGTGTCATCGGTCAAAGCCCGACGATCGACCGGCTCGTCCAGACCGGAAAAATCGATGCGGCCGGCCTTCACGGTGAGTGGGAGGCGTTCCTTCAGATCGTCGTCGACGATCCCTTTCCCGGCGTGCCGCAGGCGCTGGTGATCGTCGGTTCCGATCGGCGCGGCGCGGTATTCGGCACCTATGACATCTCCGAGCGGATCGGAGTGTCGCCCTGGTACTGGTTCGCCGATGTGCCGGTGACGCGGCGGCGCGACGTCCTGATCCCGGCTGGGGCGCGGCGCGATCAGCCCAGGGTCCGCTATCGCGGCTTCTTCATCAACGACGAGGACCCCAGCTTCAGCGGCTGGGCCAGAAAGAAGTTCGGCGGGATCAACGCGGCGCTCTACGCGCATGTGTTCGAGCTGCTGTTGCGGATGAAGGGCAATTATCTGTGGCCCGCTATGTGGGCGCCCAAGGCCTTCGCCGCCGACGATCCCGACAACCAGCGCCTCGCGGACGCGATGGGCGTCGTCATGGGCAGCTCGCATCATGAGGTGATGATGCGCGCGCAGGACGAATGGCATCGCCACACGGATCAGGGCGTCACCGGCGGCGCGTGGGATTATACGAGGAATGCCGGGAACCTCCGCACCTTCTGGCGCGGCGGGATCGAGCGGATGATGTCGAAGGGCGACGGCAAGGGCTATGAGTCGGTCGTCACCATCGGGATGCGCGGCGACGGCGACGAGGCCATGACCGAGGGCGCGGCGGTTCCCTTGCTGGAACAGATCGTGGCGGGCCAGCGCAAGATCATCGCCGATGTCACGGGCAAGCCGGCGAGCGAAACGCCGCAGATATGGGCGCTCTACAAAGAGGTGCAGGATTATTACGATCACGGCATGAAGGTGCCGGACGACGTCACCCTGCTCTTTTCGGATGATAACTGGGGCCAGATCAGGCGCTTGCCTGCCCCCGGCACACCGGCTCGGCGGGGCGGCTACGGCATCTATTACCACTTCGATTATGTCGGTGGGCCGCGCAACTACAAGTGGATCAACACCAACCAGATCGAGAAGGTCTGGCAGCAGATGGACCTCGCCTATGCGCGCGGCGCGCGGGCGATGTGGATCGTCAATGTCGGCGATATCAAGCCGATGGAATATCCGCTGAGCTTCTTCCTCGCGATGGCGTGGAACCCGGAGGCGATGACCCCGGCGGCGCTCGCGGCCTATCCGGCGGCCTGGGCCGAGGCCGTTTTCGGCCGGGAACAGGCCGGGCGCATCGGCGAGATGATCACCGCCTACAGCCGATATACGGCGCGTCGGAAGCCGGAACTGATCGATCAGGACAGCTTCCCGCTGGGCGGCATCACGCCCGGCGGGCTGGACGGTGGCGAGTTCGGCGCGATGGTGGCCGAATGGGACGCCCTGGAAGCCCATATGCTCGATGCGCGCGCCAGGCTGCGCCCCGATCAGCTCGACAGCTATTATCAACTGGTCGAGTTCCCGATTGCCGCCATGGCGAACCTCTATCGCCTCTATTATGCGGCCGCGTGGAACAAGCTGCTGGCGGGGCGCAACGATGCCCGCGCCAACTTCTTTGCCGACGAGGTGGAGACCGGCTTCGCGCGCGATGGCGAGCTGACCCGGCGCTATCACACGATCCACGACGGGAAGTGGGACGGCATGATGGCGCAGGTTCATATGAGCTATGTCATCTGGAACGATCCTACCCAGCAGACGATGCCGAGCATCATGCGCGTCGGAGCGGATACGCCGAGCGACCGCAGGGACCAGAAGCCGAAATTCGTCGAACGCGCGCCCGTGCTCGAGGGCGTGATCGCCATCGAAGCGACGGCATTCCGCCGTGCAAGGGGCGGAAGGGGGCTGCATTGGGCGCGTATTCCCAATTTGAGCCGCACCGGCGGTGCCGTGCTGGCGCTTCCTCAGGGACGGCCCGCGACGTCGCCGGGAGATGGCATTTGCCTCGAATATGATGTGGCCGTCGAGAAAGCGGGGCCGGCGACGCTGACGCTCGATCTGGCGCCGACGCTGGACACCATGGGCGCGGGCGGTCTGCGCTTGGGCGTGTCGATCGATGATGGTCCGATCCAGACGCTGAAGATGGACCTCGAGCCCACCGGCGGCGCATCCGATAATCCGGCCGGGAAACGGTGGACCCAAGCCGTATGCGACAACGTCTGGCGGCTCTCCGCGACAATGGGGAATTTGGCCGCCGGACATCATGTGGTGAAGTTCTGGCGGATCGACGACAATGTCGTGCTCCAGAAGCTCGTCCTGAGCACCGTGCCGCTGTCCCCGTCCTATCTCGGCCCCGAACCGCGCGCCGTGGGGTGATGAGGCTCAGTCCTTCGCTGCGACCCTCGTCATCGCGAGGGCGGCCGTCACCAGTGCGCCCGCCGCGAAGAACAGCGTCCAGCGTGGGTCGCCCGGAAAAAGATGCGCGCCGATCGCTCCCATCACGCTCGATACCAGCAGCTGGGGCAGCACGACGAAGATGTTGAAAAGCCCCATATAGACGCCGAGCTTCCGTTGCGGCAGCAGCCCGGCGAGGATCGCATAGGGCATGGTGAGCAGCGACGCCCATGCGATGCCGATCAGCAGCATCGGCGCGAGGAGCGCGGTCGCGCTATGGATCTGCGGAATGAGGGCGAAGCCGATCGCACCGGCCAGCAGGCAGAGGATGTGCGTGGAACGCCGCCCGATCCGCTTCGCCAGCAGAGGCAGCAGAAAGGCCATGATGGCCGCGACGCCGTTATAGGTGGCGAACAGCACGCCCACCCAGTCCGCTCCGTCGGCATAGGCTTGGCTCGCCGGGTCGCGCGTGCCGAAGGCGACCATGGCGACGACGGGCGTGGTGAACACCCAGAGAATGAACAGCGCCGACCATGTGCAGAATTGCACCAGCGCGAGCCGGCGCATCCCGTCCGGCATGGTGGCGAGATCGGAGATGATCCGGCCGAGCGCGTTGTCGCCATGTCCGGCCGAGAGCGCGCGGCGGTGGATCATCTGCGCCAGCCCGAAGGCGGTGAGCCCGCCGGCGAGGATATAGAGCGGCTTGTCGAGCCCGAGCAGGCTCACGCCCACGCCGATCAGTACCCCGAGAGCGAGCCAGGCAGGCCCGGATCGCGGCGCGACCAGTGGCGTGTCGTCCGGTCCCGCCTCTGCGGCGGTGTCGAAGGAAGCGAGTTCGGCCGGCGAATATTCGCGCGTCGTCAGGATCGTCCACAGCACCGCGACGAGCAGAACCGCCGCACCGATCTGGAAGGCGAGGCGCACCGATGGCGGCACGACGCCGGGCGGCGCGGTGCTGGCGACGCCGAAGCCATGGCTCAATATCTCGGGGGCGAGCGAGGCCGCGACGGCGCCCGCGCCGATGAAGGCGGTCTGCATCGCATAGCCCGCAGTCCGCTGCTCCGGCGCGAGCATGTCACCCACGAAGGCACGGAAGGGCTCCATCGTCACGTTGAGCGAGCCGTCGAGCAACCATAGCAGCACGGCCGCGACCGCGATGCCGGGGGCCGAAGGCATGGCCAGCAGCGCGAAGGTCGCCAGCAACGCGCCGATGAGGAAATAGGGGCGTCGCCGGCCCAGCCTTCCCCATGTCCGGTCGCTGAAATGCCCGATCAGCGGCTGGACGAGCAGGCCCGTCACCGGCGCGGCGATCCACAGCAGCGGCAGCGCGTCGATCGAGGTGCCGAGCGTCTGGAAGATGCGTGTGACATTGGCGTTCTGGAGCGCGAACCCCGTCTGGATTCCGAAGAAACCGAAGGAGATGTTCCAGAGCCCGCGGAAGCCCTGCCGGGGTTTCTCCGCCACTCAGTGCACGCCCGTCGAACGTCGCACGACGAGGCGGGCGGGAAGGGTGGCGCCCTCGATCGTTTCGCCGCGAAGCTGGGCGAGCAGCGCATCGACCAGCATCTCGCCCGCGCGTCGCGCATCCTGCGCCACGGTGGTGAGCGGCGGGTTGGCGAGGCTGGCGGCGGTGATGTCGTCGAAGCCGACCACCGCGACGTCGCCCGGCACCGACAGGCCGGCTTCGGCCAGCGCGTGCATCGCGCCGATCGCGATCAGGTCGCTCGCCGCGAACACGGCATCGGGCGGATCGCCGCGCAGCAGGATGCGGCGCATCGCATCCTGTCCCGATTGCTCGGTGGTGATCGCGTCGGCCTGCAAGGTGAGCGGCGGCGGCGCGAGGCCGGCGTCGTGATGGGCCAGGCAATAGCCGCGATAGCGATCGAGGAACTCGGGATAGCGGCTGTTGGCCTCGCCGAGGAAAGCGATGCGCCGCCGTCCGAGCGCGATCAGATGGCGCGCGGCTTCCCGTCCGCCCTGCACATTGTCGCAGCCGATGGTGATGCCGGGCTGATCGGGCTGCACCGAGCCCCAGCGCACGAAATGCGTGCCCTGCTCGACAAGCTGGTCGATCCGCGCGCGATAGGCCTCATAGTCGCCATAGCCGAGCAGGATCAGGCCATCGGCCTTGCGGCTGTCCTCATAATCGACATGCCAGTTAGCGGACATCTGCTGGAACGAGATGAGCAGGTCATAGCCGCGCTTGGCGCAGGTGCGCGTGATCGATCCCAGCATCGAGAGGAAGAAGGGGTTGATCATGGACTCGTCCGAGGTCGGGTCCTCGAACAGCAGCAGGGCCAGCGTCTCGGAATGGCGGCGGCGCAGGTTGGAGGCGTTCTTGTCCACCTTGTAGTTGAGCTGGCGCGCGATCGCCTCGATGCGTTTGCGCGTCGCTTCGCTCACCGTTCCGCTGCCGCTCAGCGCGCGCGAGACGGTCGGCTGCGAGACGCCCGCCAGTTCCGCAATATCGAACGATGTCGCCTTAGTCATGCCGGCCCTTGCCCCTCACCATGCGGGTGTGTCTCGCCCTGCCAACGGGCGGCCCCCTTCATGACGTTGCATATAGCGTCCGCAGGCGGGAACGCACTGAATACGTATGTGGGCTGCTTAACGGTGCCGCCCGATTGTCGCACAGGACAACCGACGGCAGGGCTGGTGCCCGCCGCGAAATCAAAAAAGCGGCCCCTGCCAAGGCCGCCTCCGAGGGGGAGGATCATGACCTATTCCGCACAGCGCCTTTCGGCGCCCGCCTTCGCTCGCCCTGCGCTGACCCGTCTCGGGCTTGGCGTCAGCCTGATCGGCCTTCTGGCCGGCACCGCGCAGGCGCAACAGATCGCTCTCAACGGCAGCGCGGCGGCGTCCGCAACGGCCGCGACCGACAGCACCGACGGCAGCGCGGCCAACGTCATCACCGTGACCGGCATCCGCGCCTCGCTCGACAGCGCCGCGAAGATCAAGCGCCTGTCGACCACGATCGTCGACTCCGTCTCGGCCGAGGATATCGGCAAGCTGCCCGATGTCTCGATCGCGGACTCGCTCGCCCGTCTCCCCGGCGTCACCGCCCAGCGCCTCGAAGGGCGCGACCAGCGCCTCTCGATCCGCGGCCTCGGCCCGGATTTCGGCACCACGCTGCTCAACGGCCGCGAGCAGGTCACCGTCGGCGACAATCGCGGCGTGGAATATGACCAGTATCCGTCCGAATTCTTCAAGACGGTCAACGTCTACAAGAGCGCCGACGCCGGCCTGATCGCTGCGGGCATTTCCGGCACCGTGGACCTTCGGATGCTGCGCCCGCTGGCTCAGGCGGAGCGGATCGTCTCGATCCAGGCACGAGGCGAGATGAACGACTACAAGTCGCTCAACCCGGACCAGACGCGCTACGGCTATCGCGTGTCGGGCGCCTATGTCGACAAGTTCGCCGACGACACGTTCGGCGTCGCGCTGGGCATCTCGGCCACCTCCGCGCCCTCGCAGGATGAGCGCTACAATGCATGGGGCTATGCCAACGACGCGGCGGGCAACCTCGTGCTCGGCGGCGCCAAACCCTATGTCCAGTCCAACCTGCTGAACCGCATCGGCGGCGTCGCCACGCTGGAGTGGCAGCCGAGCGACAAGTTCCACTCGACCTTCGATGCGCTCTATTCGCACTTCAAGGAAACGCAGCATCTGCGCGGCATCGAGTTCCCGCTCGCGTACGGCGCGCAGGCGGACGGCTCGCCGCTCCCCTATACCGCGAACACCGTCGTCGACGGGCTCGAGACGTCGACCACCTTCAGCAATGTCCACGGCGTCCAGCGCAACGACTATAACCGCCGCACCGCGAACAACATCTCGCTCGGCTGGAACAACGTCTACAGCTTCAACGACACGACGCATTTCGTGGTGGATGCGAGCTGGTCGCACGCCAAGCGCACCGACTTCCTGCTCGAGACCTATACCGGCGCCGGCTACAACAAGACCGGGCCGGGCGATACGGTGACGGTCACCCAGAACAAGGACGGCACCTTCGGCTTCCAGACCGGCCTCGATTATGCCGACGACGGTGTGTTCCAGCTCACCGATCCGCAGGGCTGGGGCTATAACGGCACGCAGACCGTGGTGCAGGCGGGCTTCCTCAACAAGCCGGTCTTCACCGACGACCTGAAGGCGCTCCGGGCCAGCCTCGACGGCGAGTTCGGCGGCGGGCTGCTCCATGGCTGGGAAGTCGGCGTCAATTACAGCCGCCGCGAGAAGGACAGCGCCTACAAGTCCTACTTCCTCTGCCCGAAGGGCGGCGACGGAAGCTGCACCATCACGCCGGCGGCCGGCACGCCGACCTCGGCACCGGTGCCTGCGGGCGCGCTGACCGGGGATTCGGTGTCGCTGGGCTATCTGGGCATCCCGCAGATCCTCGCGCTCAACCCGATCTATCTCTACAACAACGCCTACGACGCCTTTTACGATAATCGCCCCGGCTCGCTGGTGCGCGACAACAAGGTCTATGAGAATGTCTGGACCGGCTATGCGAAGCTGAAGATCGACGGGCGCGTGGCCGACATGCCGCTGCGCGGCTCGATCGGCGCGCAGGTCGTCCACACCGGGCAAAGCTCCTCGGGCACGACCTCCAGCTTCACCAACGGCGTCGTCACGATCGACCCGATCCACGAGAAGACCAACTACACCAACTTCCTGCCGAGCCTCGCGCTGGCGCTGGAGGTGAAGCCCGGTGCCTTCGTGAAGGTCGGCGCATCGCAGACGATGGTGCGCCCGCGCCTCGATCAGGAGCGCGCCAACCGCGAGCTGGACGTCAACGCGACCAATGCCGGCGCCGGTGGCGGGCCGATCAACAGCCCGTTCAGCTTCCAGGCGGGCAACACCTATCTGAAGCCCTACAAGTCGACCAATCTCGACATCAGCCTCGAGAAATATTTCACCAACTCGGGCTATGTCTCGGTGGCGGGCTACTACAAGCACCTCACCCAATTCGTCGATCCGAACAACAGCGTCGCGTTCGACTTCACCGACTATCTGGGCCAGCTTTCCCCGGCGCAGCAGGCGGCGACGCTGGCGACCGGCGGGCAGATCGGCCTGTCGCACATCCCCGCCAATGCGGGCCACGGCAACCTCAAGGGCTTCGAGGCGACGCTGTCGCTGCCGTTCAAGGACATCACCCACTATCTCGACGGCTTCGGCTTCTACGGCAGCACGTCCTACAGCAAGAGCCGCATCATCTACGACAGCAACCCGACCCAGCCGATCACGCTGCCGGGCCTGTCCAAGTGGGTGGCGAGCGCGGAGGTTTATTTCGAGAAGTCGGGCTTCCAGGCGCGGGTGAGCTATCGCTATCGCTCGAAGTTCCTGGGCGAGGTGGCCGGTCTCTCGGCTGCGCCGACCTATCGCGAGGCGAAGGCCGAGGGCATCCTCGACGCCCAGATCGGCTATGACTTCAACTCGGGACCGCTCAAGGGCTTCTCGATCCTGGCCCAGGCGAAGAACCTCACCGATCGTCCGTTCGTCACCTACCAGAACAACGATCCGCGTCAGGTCATCGACTATCAGCGCTACGGCCGCGATTACTATCTCGGCATTGCCTACAAGTTCTGATCCGGCATCCGGCGGTGCGGTCTTCGGGCCGTCCGCCGGGCCAATACGGGATACCGGTCGTGCAGGATGATCCGATCAGCATCGTGACAGCGGATGGTGCGGCATGAAGTGCCGTTCGCTCCTCGCGCTTGCATCGCTGTTGTTGTCGACGGCCCCGCTGGCGGCGGCCGATTATCGCCAGCGGCTGCCCGAAGACGAGACCATCTATTTCCTGCTGCCCGACCGGTTCGACAACGCCGATCCTTCCAACGATCGCGGCGGCCTCGCCGGCGACCGGCTGCACACCGGTTTCGATCCCGCCGACAAGGGCTTCTACCATGGCGGCGACCTGAAGGGCGTGCTCCGCCGTCTGGACTATATCCAGGGCATGGGCGTGACCGCGCTGTGGGTGGCGCCGATCTTCCGCAACAAGCCGGTGCAGGGGCCGGCGGGGCATGAATCCGCCGGCTATCACGGCTACTGGATCACCGACTTCACCCATGTCGATCCGCATTTCGGCAGCGATGCCGATTTCAAGGCGCTGGTCGACGCTGCCCATGCGCGGGGGATGAAGGTCTATATGGATATCGTCGTGAACCACACGGCGGACGTGATCCAGTATCGCGAATGCGCTGACGGGCAGGCGTGCCCCTATCGTTCGCGTGCCGATTATCCCTATTCCCGTCGCGGTGGCGTCACCGGAGCGCCGATCAACGCCGGCTTCACGGGCGACGCCGATCACAGCCCCGCCAACTTCGCGCACCTCACCCGGCCGGACTATGCCTACACGCCCTTCGTGCCGGCGGCCGAGGCGCATGAGAAGGTGCCCGACTGGCTCAACGACCCGATCTATTATCACAATCGCGGCAACTCGACCTTCGCGGGCGAAAGCTCGACGATGGGCGACTTCTCCGGTCTCGACGATGTGATGACCGAGAGTCCGCGCGTCGTCTCGGGCTTCATCGACATCTATGGCGGCTGGATCGATCGCTTCCATGTCGACGGCTTCCGCATCGACACCGCGCGGCATGTGAACCCGGAATTCTGGCAGGCCTTCGTGCCCGCCATGGAGCAGCGCGCCCGTGCCGCCGGCATCCCCCACTTCCACATCTTCGGCGAGGTGGCGGTGCCCGATGCCGGTACGCTGGCCGAGCATACGCGCGTCGACAAGCTGCCGGCCGTGCTGGACTTCGCCTTTGCCAAGGCTGCGGCAGAGACCGTCGCTGGCAAGGCGGGCACCGATCTGTTCGAGCGCACCTTCGCTGCCGATCCGCTCTACGAGCATGGCTTCGCGACGGCCAATGAGCTGCCCACCTTCGTCTCCAACCACGACAATGGCCGCTTCGCCTGGTTCGTGAAGCAGGGCTTCCCGCAGGCCAGCGACGAGGAGGTGATGCGGCGCGTCATCCTCGCACACGCGATGCTGCTCACCCTGCGCGGGGTTCCGACCATCTATGCCGGCGACGAGCAGGGCTTCGTCGGGACGGGCAACGATCAGGATGCGCGCGAGGATCAGTTCGCCAGCCGCACGCCGCTCTATCTGGGGCAGAAGCTGCTCGGCACCGACGCGACCCATGCGACCGCGCGCTTCGACGCGGCGCACCCGATCTACCGCGCGATCGCCGAACTCGCCCGCATCCGCGCCGCGACGTCCGCGCTCCGCCGGGGCACGCAGATCGTCCGTGCGGCGGGGGACAAGCCGGGGCTGCTCGCCGTCTCGCGCTTCGATCCGGAGACGCATCGCGAGGTGCTGATCGCCTTCAACACCTCCACCGCGCCGATCGAGGCGCAGGTGGAGGTGGATACCGCTTCATCCCGTTTCGTCAGCCTGCATGGCGGCTGCGCACCCGTCGCTTCGGCGCCGGGCAGCGTTCGCGTCACGCTCGCCCCCCTCGATTATGTGATCTGCAACAGAGCCCCATGATGATCGAAACCCAATCGGCCCCCGGGATCGCGCACCCCCTCCGTGCATCCCGGCCCTGGTGGCGCGGCGCCGCCATCTACCAGATCTATCCGCGCAGCTTCGCGGACTCCAACGGCGACGGCATCGGCGACCTGCCGGGCATCACCGCGCGGCTCGATCATGTCGCGTCGCTCGGCGTGGATGCGATCTGGCTGTCGCCCTTCTTCACCTCGCCGATGCGCGATTTCGGCTATGACGTGGCGGATTATTGCGATGTCGATCCGATCTTCGGCACGCTTGGCGATTTCGATGCGCTGATCGCCCGCGCCCATGCGCTGGGGCTGAAGGTCATCATCGATCAGGTCTATTCGCATACCTCGGATCAGCATGCCTGGTTCCGCGAGAGCCGGCAGGATCGCACCAATGCGCGCGCCGACTGGTATGTCTGGGCTGATCCCAAGCCGGACGGCTCGCCGCCCAACAACTGGGCCTCGGTGTTCGGCGGCCCGGCCTGGTCGTGGGACGCGCGGCGGCGCCAATATTATCTGCACAATTTCCTGACCGAGCAGCCCGATCTCAACGTCCATAATCCGGATGTGCAGCAGGCGCTGATCGATACGGCGCGCTTCTGGCTGGATCGCGGGGTGGACGGCTTCCGGCTCGACGCGCTCAACTTTGCGATGCACGACCCGGAGCTGCGCGACAATCCGCCCGCGCCCGACAATGGCAGCCCGCGCACCCGCCCGTTCGATTACCAGCTCCACCTGTTCAACCAGAGCCATGCCGACATCGCCGGCTTCATCGAGCGGCTTCGGGGCGTGCTCGACAGCTATGGCGACCGTTTCACCGTCGCGGAGATCGGCGGCCCCGATCCCGATGCCGAGATGAAGGCCTTCACGCGCGGCGACCGGCGGCTGAACAGCGCCTACAGCTTCGACTTCCTCTATGCGCCGCGCCTCACGCCTGCGCTCGTGCAGGCCTCGCTCGATCGCTGGCCGGCGGGCGAGGGGATCGGCTGGCCGAGCTGGGCTTTCTCCAACCATGACGCCCCTCGCGCCATCTCGCGCTGGGCGGCGCCTGAGCAGGCGGATCGCATCGCTCGCATGGCGATGCTGCTGCTCGTCACGCTGCGGGGCAACATCTTCCTCTATCAGGGCGACGAGCTGGGCCTGACGCAGGTGGACGTCCCCTTCGAGGCCCTTCAGGACCCGGAGGCAATCGCCAACTGGCCGCTGACGCTGAGCCGTGATGGCGCGCGGACGCCCATGCCGTGGCGGCATTCGTGGCCGCATGGCGGCTTCTCGACTGTCCAGCCCTGGCTACCGCTGGGCGCTGACCATGATGCGCTCGCCGTGGACCGGCAGGAGGCGCGCGCCGATTCCATGCTGGCCCTCACGCGCGATCTTCTTGCCATGCGCAACGCCAGCGATGTGCTGCTGATCGGCGATATGCGGATCGTCGAAGCAAACGAGGCGCTTCTGGTGTTCGAGCGATCGAACGGGGAGGGGCTGCTTCTCTGCGCCTTCAATCTGGGCGATGTGCCGCTCGACTGGCAACCGACCGAAGCCGCCCGGTGGCGGATGATGGCCGAAGTGGGCGGTGCGGCGATCGGCCGGCTGCCGGCTGTCTCGGGCATGGTGCTCGAACGGCTCGGTTGAGCATTATCGGTCCTCGTAGGGGCCAGCCGCGCGATCTTGTGTCGCTTCGGCGTGAAGGAGTGGATGGAATGTTCAGGTCTCGTCGGGTTCGCCAGCGCTGGATGGCGACGGCTTCCGCAGTCTTGCTGGCGGGCGCCGCGCCGGCCGTGGCGGCGACGCCTCCCGCGATGCCGTCCAACCCCGCCGTGGATCAACTCGACTGGTGGAAACATGCCGTCGTCTACGAGGTCTATCCGCGCAGCTTCGCGGACAGCAACAATGACGGCATCGGCGACATCGCCGGCATCGATCGCCACATGGATTATATCCAGGCACTCGGCATCGACGCGGTCTGGATGACGCCGATGTTCCCGAGCCCGCAGGCGGACTTCGGCTATGACGTCGCGGATTATAACGGCGTCGATCCGCAGTTCGGCACGGTCGCCGACGTCGATCACCTGATCGCCGACGGCAAGACCCGTGGCGTCAAGCTGATCCTTGATTTCGTGGTGAACCACACGTCGGATACGCACCCCTGGTTCGTCCAGTCGCGCAGCAGCCGTACCAACCCCTATCGCGATTTCTATATCTGGCGCGACGCCAAGGCGGACGGCAGCCCGCCCAACAACTGGACGTCGATCTTCGGCGGCTCCGCCTGGACGGCCGATGCGAAGACCGGCCAGTCCTATTATCATTATTTCTACCCGCAGCAGCCCGATCTCAACTGGCGCAACCCCAAGGTCGAGCAGGCGATGTTCGATGCGGCCGCGTGGTGGCTGAAGCGCGGCGTGTACGGCTATCGCCTCGATGCGGTGGACGCGATGTTCGAGCGGCCGGATCTCAAGGACAATCCGATCACCAGCGGCACCGACGCCTTCGGGATGCCCAACCAAAGCCGCCCCAACAACGACAACCAGCCCGAAGTCCATACCGAGCTTCAGAAGCTGCGCCGCGAGGTGATCGATCGCTATCCGGGCCGCGTGCTGATCGGCGAGACGTGGACGGACAATGCCGCCGATCTGGTCCGCTACTACGGGCCGAAGAACGACGAACTTCAGTTGCCCATGTTCCTCAACCTGATGACGCTGAAGACGCTGACCGCGCCGGATCTGCGCGCGCGGATTCAGGCGGTCGAGAGCAATCCGGTGGGCGGCTGGCCCTGTTTCGCCCTCTCCAACCACGACAATCGTCGCGTGGCCGGTCGCCTGCCGCTGCCGCCGGGCGCGTCCACCGACGACATGGCCAAGCTCACCGGCGCCCTGCTGCTGACGCTGCGGGGCACGCCCATCCTCTATTACGGGGAGGAACTGGGCATGGTGAACAACGATCCCACCCGCGTCGAGGATGTGCAGGACGTCATCGGCAAGAAGGGCTGGCCGCTGGAGAAAGGCCGCGACGGCGAGCGCTCGCCGATGCACTGGGATGCGAGCGTCAACGCCGGCTTCAACGGCGGGGCGAAGCCGTGGCTGCCGGTCGGCCCCGATTATGCGACGCGCAATGTCGCCGTCCAGATGGACGATCCCCATTCGGTGCTGTCGCTGTACCGTACGCTGATCGCCGCCCGCCGGACCAATCCGGCGCTGTCGGGCGATTATGTGCAGGTCGCGCCAAACGACCCGCAGGTGCTTGCTTTCCAGCGCAGCGGTGGAGGTCGTAAGGTGCTGGTACTGCTCAATTTCGACGACAAGCCGGCCGAGATCGCCCTATCCGGCGTCAGCGCGGCGAAGATCGATCATGTCATCGCCAGCAACCGTGCTCTTCCGTCCACGGATGGGGTTCACCTCGATCCTCTGGGCGTGTTCGTGGCCGAAATCGAATAGGACAGGCGCGGACCATTGCGAACGGTGGGTGGACTGGGCATCACAGGCCGACGATCCACCAGCTTGATCGGGAACCGTGACGTCCAAGATCGCCACAGCGTCCGCCGACCGGGACTTGAAGCTGCTCCGCCGCCTGTTGCGCGCGAAGGACCGGATGGATGCCGCCCCGCAGGAGGAATGGCCGGTGTCGCGGCTGGCCCGCGTCAGCGGCGCCTCGGAGGCGCATTTCGCGCGCTCGTTCCGGGATGCCTTCGGTGTCCCGCCGCATCGCTATCTGCTGACCCGCCGCGTCGAGCGTGCCACGGCCCTGCTGCGCGATACCGATCTGCCGGTCACGGAGATCGCCTTCCAGACAGGCTGGAACAGCCTGGGGACCTTCGGCCGCACTTTTCGTGACGTGACCGGCGAGAGTCCGGGCGAATGGCGGCGGCGGATGCAGGCTGCGGCGCATGATCTGGAGCAGGTGCCGCACTGCTTCGTCAGCGCGGCGCAACGGCCCGATCTCACAATGGCAGTTTCGGAGAAGCGGCGGCGGGAGAGCGGCGATAGGACCGGGGCCATCGAAACGGAGGTCTTATGACGCAAGGTGTCCAAGTCGCCGGCCTGTACGTCCACGATCAGGACGAGGCGCTTCAGTTCTATGTCGAGAGGCTCGGATTTCGCGTCCATACCGACGCGCGCAACGGGGATTATCGCTGGTTGACAGTGCAGCATCCCGATCAGCCGGACTTCCAGCTTGGCCTGTTCCGGCCGCAGGCGCCGACGGTCGATGAGGAGACCGCGCGGGGGCTGCTGGAGGCGGTCGCCAAGGGAGCGATGCCGCCGCTGGTGCTGGTCGTCGAGGATTGCCACGCCACCTATGAGGCGATGCGGGGGCGCGGCGTCGAGTTCACGCAGGAGCCGATCGCGCGGTATGGCTCGGTCGACGCGAGCTTCCGCGATCCGTCGGGCAATGGCTGGAAGCTGATCCAGGCCCGCTGAGGCACCCCATGTGCTTCATTCCATCCTGCCTGCTCCTGAGGGGAGGCTGCTATGATCTTGCGAAGCTGGGTCCGCCAGAGCCATCGCTGGCTGGGCATCATCCTGACCCTGACTGTCCTTGCGAACTTCCTGATGATGCCCTTCGGCCCGCCACCGCCGCCCATTGTCTATGCGCCGCTGGCACCGCTGGCGCTGCTGCTGGCCAGTGGGTTGTACATGTTCTTCCTGCCTTATGTCCGGACGACGGAGCGGTCGTGATCGACAGACGTGCCGACGTCCTTGAGCATGGTCCGCTCGTGCCTTACGCCACGTCTCCAACAAGTTGCGCCCGAGCGCGACGACCAGTGGAGGAGGCGGTGTCATGAGTCAGGCGGCATTCCGATCGGGGGCGGGCGCGGAGCCGTCGCTGCTCCATCCCGGCTTGCTGGCCTGCATTGCCACCGCCGCGCTGGCCGGGCTTCTGTTCGGGTTCGACACCGCCGTGATCTCCGGCACGACCCATGCCTTGTCGAAGCAATATGATCTCGACCCGACGTGGCTGGGCGTCACCGTATCCTCCGCGCTCTGGGGCACGTTGATCGGAGCGTTGTTCGCCGGCGTTCCCGGTGATCGTTTCGGCAGCCGCGATACGCTGCGGGTGCTCGCCATTTTCTACGTCATTGCCGGTTTCGGCTGTGCCTTCGCGTGGAGCTGGGGCTCGCTCGTCCTGTTCCGCGTCTTTGCCGGCCTTGCGGTCGGAGGCTCCTCGGTGCTGGCGCCGGTCTATATCTCGGAAATCGCGCCGCCGTCGAAGCGTGGGGCACTGGTCGCGACATTCCAGTTCAACATCATCCTCGGCATCCTGCTGGCCTATGTATCCAATGCGATCATCGGCTCGTTCGGGCTGGGCGCGACCGAATGGCGGTGGAAGTTCGGCGTGGCCGCGGTGCCGGCACTGGTCTTCATGCTGCTCCTGATCCGTATTCCGAACAGTCCGCGCTGGCTGGTCGGGAAAGGCCGGGAGGACGAAGCCCGCCGCTCGCTCGCCCGTATCGGCATGGAGGGCGATCAGGCCGATGCCGCCATCGATGCATTCCGGCGAGGCCTGGCGAAGACGGGAGCGAGCGAAAGGCTGTCCTGGACCCGGCACCGGAAGCCCATCCTGCTGGCGGTCGCGATCGCGGCGTTCAACCAGCTCTCGGGGATCAACGCGCTGCTCTATTATCTGAACGACATCTTCGCGGTGTCGGGCGGCGCTTTCTCGGCGGACATGCAGGCCGTCATCATCGGCCTGGTCAACGCGGTGTTCACCTGCGTCGGCATGTTGCTGATCGACAGGCTGGGGCGGACGACGCTTCTCCTGATCGGTTCCGCCGGCATGGCTGTCTGCCTCGCCGTGGCGGGGGCGGCGATGGGCGGCGTGCTGCCGAAGCCGATGGTCCTCTATGCGCTGATCGGGTTCATAGCCTTCTTCGCCCCCAGCACCGGGGCGGTGATCTGGGTCTATATCAGCGAGGTCTTTCCGACGCCGGTGCGCGGGCGCGGCAGCGCGGTCGGCGCCTCGACCCATTGGGGGCTGAACGCGATGATCGCGGCCGTCTTCCCCACTGTGGCGGCGATGTCCGCCAGCCTGCCCTTCTATTTCTTCGCGGTGATGATGGTCGTGCAGTTCGCGATCGTGTGGGTCTATTTCCCGGAGACGAAGGGCATCTCGCTGGAGGGGATGGAAGAGCAGCTCGAAGGGGAGCCGGCGCGCCAGCCGGCCACGGCGTCTCTCCTCTAAGGCTTCCTCAGCAGAGAGTGCGGTGGAACAGGCGGAGCGTCCAGTCGACCGCCTGGAGGAAGAGCGCCGGATCATAACGCGGCCCCTCGTCGCGCAGGAAGGCGTGGGCGGCGTTCACCTCATGCCATTCGTAGCGCGCGCCGACCTCCTCCAGCCGCGCCCGGATCGCGAGCCGCCCTTCGAAGGGGACGTGCGGGTCCTGTCGGCCCCAGACGAACATCGTCTCGGCCTTCAGCTCGTCCATGCGGGCGAGGCTGTCGTCGGACTTGCCGGCGCCGAGCGTCCCGGAATGGATGTCCGTCGCGTAGAAGCAGGCCGCCGCCGATACGATCGGGTTGAGCGCCGCGCGATAGGCGAGGTGCCCGCCGAGGCAGACGCCCATCGTCGCGAGCTTGCCCGTGCAGGCCTCATGCCCGGCGAGATAGTCGAGCCCGATCCGGGCGTCCTCGTCATAGGCGGCGAACGGCTTGTGGAATTTCAGGAAATTGCCCCGATCGGTCCCGGCCTGATCGTAGTGCAGCACCGTGCCGGCAGGCTCATATTCGTGATAGACCTCGGGGACGCCTACGACATAGCCCTGTCCCGCGATCATCGCGGCGAGGCGGCGGATTGGATCCGTCACCTGATAGATTTCCGAGAAGAACAGGACACCCGGATAGCGCCCCGGAACGGCCGGCCGGAACAGATGCATCCGCATCGAGCCGCCGCCCGATGTCGGCAGGTCCACCGTCTCGTCCGACCGGATAATCATCCTGTTCCCTTTCGAATGTTCAGAGGCCGGGCCGGGCCAGGGCCTCGCCCGAGATAGCGAAGCGGCCGGCCAGCAGCAGCCCGATCAGGCTGAGCACCGCCGCGCCGGCCAGATACACGCCGACGGACGTCAGCCCGCCATGCTCGGCGAGCATCTGCGCGATGGCTGGTGTCAGCCCCCCGCCGATGATGCCACCGACGTTGAAGGCGAGCGAGGTGCTCGTATAGCGGACCTGCGGCGGGAACAGGCCCGGCAGCCATGCGCCGAGCGGCCCGTATACGAAGCCCATGGTAAGCAGCGCCAGCGCCAGGAACAGGAAGACGCCGCTGATCTGCCCGCTGCCGACGAGGGGCGCCAGCAGCGCGCCGGCAGCGATCGTCCCGAGGCAGCCCCAGATCAGCACGCGCCGTGGGTCCAGCAGGCGATCCGACAGCCAGCCGGCGAGGAGGATGCCCGCCGCCATGAACAGGATCGCGCCGAGCTGTGCCTCCAGGAAGGACTGGCGCGGATAGCCGAGCTGGGTGGTGCCGTAGCCGAGCGTGAAGGCGGTCGCGATGTAATAGAGCGCGAAGCAGGCGACGACGCCCAGTGTGGCGGCCACCACCGGCCCGAAATGGCTCCGCAGCACTTCCACGATCGGCACGCGGGGCGGGGCCTCCTCTTCGATCGCCGCGGCGAAGGCGGCGGTTTCGGTCAGCTTGAGCCGTACCCACAGGCCGAGGCCGACCAGCAATGCGCTCGCCAGGAAGGGGATGCGCCAGCCCCAGTCACGGAACTGATCCGGGCTGAGGCCAAGCCCCAGCAACAGGAAGAAGCCATTGGCCGCGAGGAAGCCGACCGGCGCGCCGAGCTGCGGCATCATGCCGTACCGCGCGCGCCATCCCGGTGGCGCGTTCTCCACCGCCAGCAGTGCCGCGCCGCTCCATTCGCCACCGAGGCCGATGCCCTGTCCGAACCGCAGCAGGCAGAGCAGGGCGGGCGCCAGCCACCCGACCATCGCGTAGGTCGGCAGGAAGGCGATGGCCGCGGTGGAGATGCCCATCAGCAGCAGCGAGGCGACCAGCGTCGACTTGCGGCCGATCCGATCGCCGAAATGGCCGAACAGCGCGCCGCCCAGCGGACGGGCGAGGAAGGCGAGGCCGAAGCTCGCATAGGATGAGAGGAGCTGCGCGGACGCGGAGCCGGCCGGAAAGAAGAGCGGCCCGAACACGAGGCTGGTCGCCGTGGCGTAGATGTAGAAATCGTAGAACTCGACCGACGTGCCGACCAGGCTCGCCAGCAGGATTCGCGTCGTCTGCCTTGCCTCTCGCATATTCCTCACTCTTGCATCATCCAGCCGGATCACGGCCCCGCGGGGTGGCTCCGATCCGGGTTATGCTCTCGTTTCTGCCTGCCGGATCGCGCCGGCTATTCCCGCCACGATCCGGCGATCGGTGATCCGGCGCGGACCGTGGGCAAAGCCGAGGCGTATCGTCTTCCCGTCAGGCGGAGGGCCGATCCGGCTGGCCGATCCGTGCACCTCGCGCACGCCCGTGGCCGCGACGAGTGCCGCGGCATTGTCGGGACGCACACCCGCCCCGGCCATGATCGACAGATGCTTCCCTGCGACTTCGACCATGCGCGCCAGCGTGGCGGCCCCCTCGGGGGCGCTCGTCGCTCCTCCCGAACTCAGTACCTTGTCATAGCCGAGGGTGCGGGCCTCCTCCACGGCCGCCACCGGATCGATGGAGAGATCGATCGCCCGGTGCAGCACGATCGTCGCGTCGCGGGCGGCATCCCGGAAGCGGGCCATCGCCTCGCGATCAAGCCGGCCATCGGGCAGCAGCGCCCCCACCACCACGCCGGCAGCCCCCCGCGCGAGCGCAAGGCGGATCTCGTCGATCATCACCGGCACGTCGCCGTCTTCCAGAACATAGCCGCCGGCACGCAGGCGGATCATCGGGTGGACCGGCAATCCGGAGGCGACCGCCTGCTCGATCAGGGCAGCCGATGGGGTAAGCCCGCCGAGTTCGAGCGCCGAGCAAAGTTCGAGCCGATCGGCCCCGCCGGCGACGGCTTCACGGATGCCCGCCGGATCATCGACGCAGATTTCGAGGAGAATGCCCATCCGCCGCACCCTAGGGCGCTTTGCGGCGATGCCAAGCGCGACATTCCGTTGGGAACCGCTGCCGGGCTGAAGGGTCTCTATCCCGAACATCTGTCCCCGTTCATTCTGTATCTTGCCGGACGCTGGCAGGCAGGGGGCACAACCGAGACCCTTTCCAGTGTATGAGCCCGCCCATGCATCGTCGCCTTCTTCTGTCCGCCTCCCTTCTCGCCGGCCTGCTGGGTAGCCGCGCCGTCGCCGCCGATCCGGCTCCGTTCGATCTGACGGGGCCGACGCTTCGCGTCACCGTCACGCATCAGGGAAAGAGCCTGCCCATCGCGCAGGTGCCGCAGCTTTCGGCGGGCGACCGGCTCGATATCCGCGCCGACCTGCCGGAGGATCAGTCGGCGCATTATCTGTTGATCGCCGCTTTCCTGCGCGGATCGACCAATCCGCCGCCGGACAAGTGGTTCTACCAGTCCGAAACATGGAGGAAGAACAAGAAGGCGAAGGCCGGTCTTTCGCTCACCGTGCCGGACGGCGCGCAGCAGGTCGTGCTGTTCCTGGCGCCCGAAACCGGCGGCGACTTCTCGACGCTGCGCAATTCCGTGCAGGGCCGGCCGGGTGCCTTCGTACGCGCGGCGCAGGATCTGGCGCAGGCCTCGCTCGACCATGGGCGGCTCGATACCTATCTCGGCGAGGTCCGCAAGGTCGTGCCCGATGACCCGGATCGGCTCCAGCGGATCACGCCGCTGTTGGCGCGCAGCCTTCAGGTGAAGGTCAATGAAGACTGCCTGACCAAGATACCGTCGCTGCAATCCGCCTGCCTGCTCCAGAACCAGGAGACGCTGGTGCTGAACGACGGGCACAGCAATGCGATCACCGAGGCGGTGGCCGGGCCGGGGGCGGATCTGGCGCTTCAGCTCAGCGCCACGCCGCAGGGCGGGCTTGGCTATTACAGCCCCTATATCGCGGCGATCCGCGATATCATCGGCATCTTCAGCTCGATCCACACGGCGAAATATCAATATATCCCCGCGCTCGCGACGATGGACGGGGATCAGATGCGGCTGCTGCTGAACGCGCCGCCGTCCTTCCACAACCCGAAGTCGGTGCTGGTGGCCCCTCTGCCGGTGGTGGCGCCGGTGCATGTGCCGCCGCTTCAGGTGCCGGAGGCTTCTCCCTCGCTCTGCATCCAGTCGGCCGAGCCGCTGCTGCCGATGAGCGGTGCGCCGCTGATCTATTCGACGCATTATGCCCATGATCTCAGCCTGCGCGTGAAGCTGCGCGATGGCCGCGAGGTCGATCTGCCGGCGACACCCGACGTGGAGCAGGGCGGGTTGCGCATCGCGATGGCGGGCAAGCTGCCGGCAGATGTGTCCGGTCCGCTGGAAGGACGTATCCATGGTGTGTGGGGCTTCCAGCCGTTCGACGGCCCGACGGTGCGTTTGCAGGCCATGCAAACCGGCCAGTGGCGGCCGGGTTCGGACGGCCCTCCCTCGGCCGGGGGCACGACCACGCTTGTCGGCGGTGTGGCCGCCTGCGTCACCGGCGTGACGCTTCAGGCCGGCAACGCGCCGCCGGTCAGGACGACGTGGAAGAAGCAAGGGCCGGATCGGATCGGCGTCGCGCTTCCCGCAGGCGACGGGAAGGGAGCGCTGGCGGTGCAGATTGCAGGCCCGGCTGGGGCGTCGCCGGACAAGGTGGTGCTGGCCGCCCCGCGCACGCCGACACGGCTCGCGGCGAGCATGATCGCGCATAATGTGCAGCGCGGACCGGCGAGCGGGCCGGTCGCGATCACGCTCGGCAACGACAGCGAGATCCCCGGCAACGCCACCTTCACCTTCTCGCTGCGGACCGACAAGGACGCCCGGCTGACCGGCCAGGAGACGATCGAGATCGCGGCCGCATCCGGAGGGGAGGGGGCGCGGCTCACCGTTTCGAACGGCCTCACTTTCGTCGACGATCATGTCCTGATCGCCACCTTCCAGCCCGGCCGGTTGCTCGGCCCGTCGGCCTTCGGGTCGCTCAAGGCGCGCATCGTGCGTGATGGCGCGGAAAGCGACTGGCTGCCCATCGGCACATTGGTGCGCTTGCCGACGCTGACCCAGCTTCAATGCGCCGCTGCACCGGCGGATGGCTGCACGCTCACGGGAAGCGGCCTGTTCCTGATCGACAGCCTGTCCGCGACGCCCGGTTTCGAGCATCCGCAAGTCGTGCCGGCGGGCTATGCCTCCGACACGCTGTCCGTGCCGCGACCGGCGGACAACGGAGCGCTCTATTTCCGCCTCCATGATGCTCCCGATGTCGCCAACAGGATCGGGGGCTGACGGCATTCGGCCCACCGTCCTTTGGCGGTGGGCATCGAGGCTTGCGACGGAACCGAGGCACCGCGATCGAACTTACCTTCGAGGGAGAAGACGCCGATCTCCCTGCCGCCTGTTCGGGGGCAGCATGGAGTGCGTCGGATAAGCCGAGGAGCCGGGTTTCATGGCAGAGACGAAGCGGATCGAAGGCGGCAGGTTCGTGATCTTCGCGGCGCTGACCGGCAATCTCGCCATCGCGGTCGTGAAGTTCGTGGCGGCGTTCTTCACCGGCAGTTCCGCCATGATGACCGAGGGCATCCACTCGCTGGTCGATACGGGGAACCAGTGGCTGCTGCTCTATGGCCTCAAACGGTCCCGCCGGCCTGCCGATGCGGAGCATCCCCTCGGCTATGGCCGCGAACTCTATTTCTGGAGCTTCGTCGTCGCGTTGCTGATCTTCGCGGGGGGCGCGCTGGTCTCGATCTACGAGGGCGTCCTCCACATCCGCCATCCCGAGCCCATTCGCCACGCGTTCGTCAATTTCCTGGTCCTCGGACTGTCCTTCCTGTTCGAGGGGGGCTCGTGGCTAGTCGCGCTCCGCGAGTTCGATCGCTCGCGCGGAAATCTCGGCCGGTGGCGCGCCATCCGCCGGAGCAAGGACCCGTCGACCTTCGCCGTGCTGTTCGAGGATACCGCCGCGCTGATCGGCATCACCATCGCCGCGATCTTTATCGGCCTGACCCTCTGGACGGGCGATCCCCGTTTCGACGGCATGGGATCGATCCTGATCGGCTTCGTCCTGGCGATCGTCGCCCTGCTGCTGGGGCAGGAATGCAAGGGGCTGCTCATCGGGGAGCGTGCGGCGCCGGAGATCACGGCCACCATTGCCGACATGGCGCGCAGGGAGCCCGGCGTGTGCACCGTCAACGAGGTGCTCAGCATCCATCTCGCGCCGGATCAGGTGGTCGCGACGGTCAGCCTCGATTTCGACGATGACCTCAGGACCGGGCAGATCGAGCGTGCCGTTGCCGGCATCGAGCGACGCGTGCAATCGCTCTATCCCGAGATCAGGAGCCTGTTCATACGTCCGCAGGCGCGTGGAACGGGGAGAGATCCGTCCATAGCCTCCGTCTGACCCGGCGCTACAGGAAACGGCACGAGAGACCATTCTGCCCATTGAAGCTCTTTAATATCGGCCACAATTTCGGGAGTGGCGGCGTCCTCGAAAAGATCGGGTACAAGCGCACGACAGGGACAGGGAATGGACGATGACCGACGACGATCAGTTCCCGCAAACGGAAGGCCGATACTGGGATGTCGAAGCGCTGGCCCGCGAGCTGAAGGCTGCGCGGGAGGATTGGCGTGTGGCGCATCGCGATCATCGCGCGGGTGAAGAGACGGGCTTCCCGTCGCGCCTGAGCCTGGAGCAGATCGTCACCCAGCTTTGCGGCGCGCTGTTCCCGCTCCGGCTGGGGCCTGGCTTCGTGCGCAGCGAGACGGAACAGGGCTTCGTCGTCGAGACGCTTCAAAGCGCTCTCACCGGGCTCCTCGGCCAGATCCGGCTGGAGCTGGGCTATGACCGGCCGGGAGCCTCCGTGACGGAGATCGAGCAGGAGGCGGCACGGATCATCAGCGGTTTCGCGGCCGCCTTGCCATCGCTACGGCGCGTGCTCGACCATGACGTGGAGGCTGCCTACAGCGGCGATCCGGCCGCGCGCAGCGTCGATGAGGTGCTGCTCTGCTATCCCGGCGTGCTGGCGATCATCCATCATCGGCTCAGCCATTGCCTGTATGGACTAGGGGTGCCGCTGGTTGCGCGGATCATCTCCGAGATCGCCCATAGCGGGACGGCCATCGATATCCATCCCGGCGCGCAGATCGGCTCCAGCTTCTTCATCGATCACGGCAGCGGCGTGGTGATCGGGGAGACGGCGGTCATCGGCGATCGGGTGCGGATATATCAGGCGGTCACGCTCGGCGCCCGGAGCTTCCCGACCGACGCCTCGGGGGCGTTGACCAAGGGGCTCGCCCGTCACCCCATCGTGGAGGACGACGTGGTCATCTATGCCGGCGCGACCATCCTTGGCCGGGTGACGATCGGTCGTGGCGCGATCATCGGCGGCAATGTCTGGCTCACCGAAGACGTGCCGCCGGGCAGCGTGATCCACCAGGCCTTTGCGGAGCGGGAGCACGTTTCCGGAACGCAATTGCCGGCGGGGCATATCAATCTCGAAGCGGCCCAAATCTAGCGCGCGAGATGGGGCCGGGAGGTCGATCGCAGATGATAAGGATCGTGTATATCGTCGTCGCTGCCTTGCTGTCGGCGAGCTGCAACAGGGCAGATCCCTTGTCCTATGTGCTCTATCAGGGCTCCCGAGCCCAGAATAGCCGTACGGAATGGGCGACCTTCCAATCCTCGACCACGAAGATTGCGGACGTCAATCGGCGGCGCTGTACGGAGGCTGCCTCGGCGTTGCGTGCCGCGCTGACGGAACGCGATGGCGAGTTCTGGTGCGAGGCGGCGGCATCTCACAGGTGAGATGGTCCCGATTATCGGGCTGCTAAACCGCTCAAAGCCCGACGCGATGCAATCCCTGATTTTTCGCGGTACGGCGCCGCGGGTTGGCGCGGATGGGAGGCTCGGGCCGATAGGTATAGCGCGAAAGGCCGGGGCCGCCGCTTATGAGGATGTCGAGCATCCGTTCGCCGAGAGGCCAGTGCCCGAGCTTCGCGTCCGTCCCGAAATGGCCAACGCTGCCGGCATTGACGAAATCGCTGGTCCATTCGCCTGCGATCTCCCGTGCCCGATCGAGATCGACATAAGGGTCGTTCTCGCTCGCCACGACAATGGAGGGGAAGGGCAGCATGGCCGTGGGGATGGGGCCGAACCGCCGGACGGACTCCTCGGCATCGGCCCGCTCCGCATCGACCGGCCCGACGAGCAGCGCGCCCTGAATCCGCCGTGCCGCCCGCTTGCCCAGCAATGCGGCCCACCAGGCCACCGCGAGCGCGCCGAGGCCATGGGCGACGAGAATGACGGGAGCGCTCGCCCGCCGAACATTCTCGTCGATATGGCTGAGCGCGCTGTTGCGAAGGGGGGCATCCCACGCGCCCATGTCGATCCGATGGAAATGGTCGTACCGGCGCTGCCACAGGGCAAGCCAGTGGCGCGGGGTCACGCCGCCCAGATCCGGAACGGCAAGACAGATCGGCGTATGGCATGCCGTCGCGACCATGGCGGTTCCCTCCGCGGAGCCTTCCGGATTAAGGCGAAAATAAGGCGGAAGCATCCTGAGTCGCAATCAGCGGTCGGCGTGACTTCCGGGCATTTCGGCGCAATGTCCTTGGGATGCGAGCAACGCGCCGGGTCAGATCCGGTCCGTCATGACGACGCGCACGAGCCTCGAGCTGGGCACGGCGTCCAGTTCGATCGAACGGAGGAAACCTTCGATCTGGCTGAGCGCAAATTCATGCGCATCCCCACCCTCGCGCGCGCTGGCGGGGCGGCTGCTCAGATAGCTCCAGTCGGCGAGCGGGAGGGTGACCGACAGGGGTTCACCCTTGTCGTCCGCGGCGTTCAGCCAGACGACGCCATTGTCGATGTGAGAGAGGGGAAGGTCTCGATCAAAGCGGACGGAAAGGCTCATCCTGGGTCTCCCGTTCAGTTCTGAAAAATGAATGTGGGTGTAACGAGCCCGGCTGGCAACACGGCTCGCCGCTTGTGGATATCGTCCGGGCGCATGGAAATTATGTCGCATGCGGCGGAATGGATTTCGCGCGTTTCGCCCTCAACCCGGAGATCGACGGTCAATCGAGCGGGGAGGATGAAGCCCGCCTTGAGGGGCTCCAATGAAAAATGTCTACTTATAGAGTAGGGAATTGCGTCGGGCTTCGTTATGGCGGCGCCAGACCAGTTCAAGGGGGCGTTGCTCATGATTTCCCGCCGTTTTCTTTTCTGCCTGACGGCATCGACGCTGGGCCTGATGCAGGCATCAGCGGTGCAGGCGCAGGCCGCAGACGGGCAGACGGACGCTTCGACCACCACTGCCGCGCAGCCGGAATCGATTGTCGTCACCGGCTCGCGCATCGCGCGGCGGCAAACGGAGGGCGCTGCCCCGGTCACGATCCTGACCGGCGACGCGATCGACAAGAGCGGCTTCCGCAGTGTGTTCGACGCATTGACGGCGCTGCCGCAGAACACCGGTTATGTGCAGGGTGAGGATTTCGGCAGCACCTTCACGCCCGCCGCCAACTTCGTGAACCTGCGCGGCCTGGGGCCCAATCATAGCCTCGTGCTGGTCAACGGACGTCGGATCGCCGACTATCCGGTCGCTTATGACGGCGCGGTCAACGCGGTGAACCTCGCCAACATCCCCAACGCTTTCGTGGACTCGCTCGAGGTGCTGAGTGGCAGCGCGGGCGCGGTCTATGGCTCGGATGCGATCGCGGGCGTCGTCAATCTCAAGCTCAAGGAGAAGATGGACGGGCTCGACGTCAATTTGCGCGTCGGCAACACCAAGCAGGGCGGCGGCCAGAATATCCGCGGCCAGTTCATCGGCGGCACCAGCATCGGCCGGCTCGATGTCGTGGTGGGCGGCGAGATCAGCTCGCGCGATCCGATCTTCTGGGGCGACCGCAAGATCGCCAGTTCCTATTCGCGCTATTCAACGCCCGATCTGCCGCAGATCCCGTCGTCGATGTTCTCGATCAGCAATCCCTCGACACGCGCCTATTACGATCCACCCGCCGGCGCCTGCGACGTGCTCTCCGGCCTTCAGGGCGGCACCGTCCGCCAGGTGTCGAGCCCGCGCGGCGGCAGCTATTGCGGCAGCGATGCCTATTATAACGGCCGCACGATCCAGACGAAGAAGGACTCCCAGAGCTTCTACGGCCACGCCACCTATCATCTGACCGACGACATCGATTTCTATGCCGGCGGTCTCTACACGCAGAGCGACATCGCCAATGTCGTCCGCTCGCTGACTTGGTCGTCCACCTTCTACAATCTCGCGAACAACCGGCTGGAAAGCTGGTCCCACACGCTGACGTCGGAGGAGACGGGCGGCCGCATGGGCACGGCCAGCCGCTATGACGAGCAGGCGTGGAACATCACCACCGGCCTGCGCGGCCGGCTCGGCAGCAGCTGGCATTGGGACCTGTCCTACAACCGTTCCCAATATCGCAGCGACCAGACGCGCGTGCGCCTGCTGAGCGGGATAGACGCCTTCTATCTCGGCCCGCAGCAAGGCAGCGTCGATGGCTTCGCCGCTTATGATGCGCCGGACTCCCGCCTGTTCACCGCGCTGACGCCGGGCCAGTTCGGCCAGCTCAGCCGCGCCTCGCTCACGCGGACCAAGACCGAATTGCAGGATGGCAGCCTCTCGGTGAACGGCACGCTGCTGCACCTGCCGGCCGGCCCGCTCGAAGTGGCCGGCGCGATCGAGGTGGGCGACAACAGCTTCTCCAACGATCCCGATCCGCAGATCAATGACGGGGTCTACTGGAACACGGCCGCGTCGCTGCCGAGCTATGGCAAGCGCCAGCGGCAGGCGATCGCGGGCGAGGTGCGCGTGCCGGTCCTGCGTTCGCTGACGGTGACCGGGGCCGGGCGCTACGATCGCTACGAATATGGCGGAAACCACATCGGGGCCGCCACCTATGGCAGCGGCATCGAGTTCCGTCCTGTGCGGTCGTTGCTGGTTCGCGGCTCGCTGTCGTCGAGCTTCCGCGCGCCGGACATGAACTATGTCTTCGAGCAGCAGACGCAGGGCTATTATCCGAGCCAGACGGACTATTATCAGTGCCGTCTCGACGGGCAGGCCTATTCGAGCTGCACCGACTTCTACAACATGAACTATGTCGAGAACGGCAATAAGAAGCTCAAGCCCGAGCGTGGCCAGTCGCTGACGGCGGGCTTCGTGTGGACGCCCAACCGTCATTTCGACATCTCGTTCGATTATTATCGCATCCGTATCAAGAATGAGGTCACGTCGCTCGATGTCGACCAGCTTCTGCGGCAGGAGGCGGATTGCCGCCTCGGCCAGTCGGTTTCAGGCTCGCCGGTCGATGCCGGCTCCTCGATCTGTCAGGATTATACGGCGCGCGTGACGCGCAATCCGGCGGGCGCCACGGTCAATCCCAATCAGGTGACGCTGATCCGCAACAGCCCGATCAACGCGGCGAGCGAGCGGACGCAGGGCATCGACGTCAATGCGAACGTCCGCTGGTCGATCGAGAAGGTGGGCAAGTTCACGCTCAACGGGCAATATACCCGCGTGCTGAGCCACAGCTACACCCAGTTCCCCGGCGATCCGGCGTTCGATTATCTGAACGATCCGGCCTACCAGACCGACTGGAAGGATCGCGCTAACGCGACGCTGACCTATCAGCGCGGAGCGCTGACGCTGACGGCTTATGCGGAGCGCTACGGCCGCGTGCCGAAGAACGACTATAGCGGCGAGCGCTCGCCTTATACGGTGGTCAATCTGAGCGCATCCTACGACATCACCAAGCAGGCGACCCTGTCCGTGATCGTCAACAATGTGGCGGACAACTATCCGGTCGATAAGAGCGGCGGCTGGCCTTACTATTCGATCGGCTATTACGACATCTATGGCCGCCAGCTCTGGATTCAGGCGAATTATCGCTTCGGACGCCATAGTTCGTGAATGGGCGCCTTGTGAGGCCGTAGTTCACGTCCGGAACGCCCACTGCTCCATAAGCAGCGGGCGTTCCTCCCGTCACTTCGACATGGAAGGCGGGGCGTCGCCCGGTGCGCTTCCCCACGAGGGATTGGGGCGCGGCCCCATCACCAGTTCCAGCTTCGCGCCGTCCTTGATGTCGGCGTGGCTGAACCAGGGTTTGGTCCACGGCTTGCCGTTCAGCGTCGCCGACTGGATATAGATGTTGGTGGTCGAGTTGTTACGCGCAGCGATCTCCAGCGTCTTGCCGTTACCCATGCGCAGCTTCACATCGTCGAACAGCGGCGAGCCGAGAACATAGGCGTCGCTCGACGGATCGACCGGATAGAAGCCCATCGCGCTCAGAGCATACCAGGACGATGTCGCGCCCTGGTCGTCCATGCCGGGATAGCCGTAACCGCTCTTGTCGCTGCCATACATGGTGTCGAGGATGCGCCGGGTGAGAGCCTGCGTCTTCCACGGCTGGCCGCCCCACGCGTAATAGTAGGCGGCCTGCTGGTCGGGCTGGTTGCCTTGCACATATTGGCCGATCAGGCCGGTGCAGTCCCGGCAGATGCCTTTCGCGGTGTAAGGCGTGCTGAAGAACCGGTCGAGCTTGGCGTCGAACTTCTCCCGCCCGCCGAGCAGGTTCATCAGCCCCTGCACGTCATGCGGCACCAGCCACAAGGTCGACCAGCCCGACGCCTCCTTCATCATGAAGTTGTAATAGGGTTCCTGCGGATCGAAGGGGTTGATCCACTTGCCGTCCTCGGTCCGCCCACGGACGAAGCCGATCGAGGGGTCGAACACGTTGCGGTAATTGTGGGCGCGAGCAAGGAAGGCCTTGGCGTCGTCTGCCTTGCCCAGCTTCTTCGCATATTCGGCGAGCGCATGATCGTCCCACGCATATTCGAGCGTGGTCGCCGCCCCGGCATTGCCACCGGCATAAGGCGGGCTCGGATTGTTGTTCGGGATGAAGTCCGAAATCCAACCCTGCTTCATATATTCGGCGAGATGGCCGCGCGGGCCGGCCGGATCGGTGGCGTTCTTGCGCAGATATTCCCATACCGACGCATAGTCGAACGGAATGCCCCGCCGCCACGCGCCGAGATAGAGGAACACCGCATTGTCGCCGTGGAAAGAGGTGTTCATGAAGCCGCGCTCGCGGGCCATGTCCAGCTCCGAGGCCATGATGTCCTGCACCACCTCGGGTTCCATCAGTTCGAGCAGCACGATCTGGTTGCGGCCCGTATCCCAGAAGGGCACCGGGCTGTAGCGATCGTGACTGGCGATCTTCGTCTCGCCCTTGTGATCGGTGAAGGGCTCGCCCTTGCGGGCCTCCAGGCGCGGGCTGGCGAAGGATTGGAACAGCGTGGAATAGAAGAGCTGGCGCTGCTTCTCGGTGCCGCCGGTCACCTGCACGCGGTCGAGCAGCGACGCCCATGTCGCGCGCGCCTGCTGGTGGACGCGCTCGAAGTTCCAGTCGGGCAGCTCGGCACGGAGCCGCTGCTCGGCCTGCTCGTAGCTGCTGCCATGCGCCATGCGCACCAGCACCTGCTCGCCGGCGGTGGTGTGAAAGGCCAGATAGCTGCCCGCATAGCTCCCGCTGATGCTGCGCTGGCCGGGCTCGACATCCTTGTCGCCGATGCCCCAGCCCTTGTCGTCGCCCGGCGCCTTGCGGAAGCTGCCCATCTCGGCAAAGGGCCTGGAGAATTCGGCGACGAAATAATTGCCGTCCGCCCCGCCGCGCCCGTTCGCGCCACCTGCGTTCGACTTGCCGCGCACGGTATGATCGCCGACGATCTCGACGTCCCCGCCATGGGCAAGCAGGTTGAGCAGCACGTTTGCGCGCTCGCTCGCCGGGAAGGTGAAGCGCATCAGGCTGGCCCAGCGCGTCGCCGTCAGCTCCACCTTCGTCTGGAGGCTGTTGAGGGTGACCGAATAATAGCCCGGCGAGGCCACTTCTCCCGCCTTGTCGTACCACGCCTGATTATAGGCCGGGGCCGCCGACCAGTCGCCCACCACCGGCATGATGATCGGCTCGGCGTTGCCGCCATAGGTGCCGCCGCCGCCACCCGTGAAGCCGATCATCGTCGGGTTGGTGTAATAGTAGGGCGTGGGGACGCCGTTCGGATAGCTGAGCGCGATGTTGTTGTTGACCGGCGCCACCTCGACCGAACTATGCGGCAGGCGCGCGCCCGGCGAGGTCTGGCCCGTATAGACCGGCTCGCCGGGCGGCGGCGCGTTGCCGATCAGCTCCGGCTTGTCGAGCGCCGCCGTGCCGACGAGCGGATTGGCCAGATCGACCGGACTGGCCGAGGGCTTCTGCGCCATGCCGATCCCGCCGGCCATGCCCAACACCAGCGCCGCCCCGCACATCATGGAGCGGCGAATGCTCCTTGCCTTCATCGCGCTCATTGCAAGCCCTCACTGCTCGATGGTTGACGATCTGATCCGGATCAGGAGGAGAGCCGGCCGAAGGACGGCGGGCGATCCTGCGGGGCCGAGCCGAATTTCGAGGGCTGCGCACCCATCTCGAAGACCAGCTCGCCGCCCTTGGCGAGATCGGCATGCGCGATCCAGTTGCGCGTCCAGGGCTGGCCGTTCCAGCGGACGGACTGGATGTAGGGCTTGTCCGGGCCGTTGTTGACGGCGCGGACCTTGAGCGTCTTGCCGCCGCCCAGATCCATCTCCGCCTCGTCGAACAGCGGTGAGCCGAAGACATAGAGCGCGCTGACCGGATCGACCGGATAGAAGCCCAGCGCTGACAGGATGAACCAGGCGCTCATCTGGCCGCAATCGTCATTGCCGATGATGCCGTCGGGCGCGGCCTTGTACATCTCGGTCAGCAGGCGGCGGACCATCGCCTGCGTCTTCCACGGCGCGCCGGCATAGGCATAGAGATAGGCGACGTGCTGATCCGGCTCGTTGCCGTGGGCATATTGGCCGACGAGGCCGGAGATGTCCGGCGGCGCGTTCTTGGGCAGCGTGGAGGGGGCGGTGAAGAGCGCGTCGAGCTTCTTCTCGAAGGACTTGTCGCCGCCGAACAGAGCGATCAAGCCATAGATGTCGTGCTGGTTGAGGAAGGTCGCCTGCCAGCCGTTGGCCTCCGTGTAATCGCGATATTTCTCGGGCGCATGGCCGAGCTGGATCGGATCGTAGGGCGTCCACCAGCTTCCGTCCGAGAAGCGGGGCCGTGCGAAGCCGATGCCCGGATCGATGACGTTGCGATAGTTGAGGCTGCGCTTGCGGAGCGCCGCCGCATCCTCATGCTGGCCGATGCCCTCGGCGAGCTTCGCCATGGCCCAGTCGTCATAGGAATATTCCTGCGTGCGGCTGACCGACTCCCACACCTGATCCGCCGGGATATAGCCGAGCTTCTGGTAGAAGTTGCGGCCCAGCGTGCTGTCGATGTCCGGGAAGGAGAGGTCGAAGGCGCGGCGGCGGACATTGGGCCAGGCGGCGGCATAGTCCGCCTTGATCCCCTTGGCCTGCGCCTCGGCGAGCACCGAAACGGCGTGCCAGCCGATCATGCAGGCTGTCTCATAGCCCTGAAGCGGCCAGACGGGCGGGCCATAGGGGCTCTGCTGCGTCTGGCGGATGAGATCGCGCACGAACAGGGCCGCCTGATCGGGCATCACCAGCGTCAGCAGCGGATGCAGCGCGCGATAGGTATCCCACAGCGAATAGGTGGAATAGGCGGCTTCGCCCGCCGGCGCCTGATACACCTGATGGTCGAGGCCCATGTAGCGGCCGTCGCGATCGGTGAAGAGGGTGGGCGAGAGGAAGGCGTGGTAGAGCGCGCTCGCCATGACCGTGCGCTGCGCCTCGGTGCCGCCCGAGACACGCACGCGGTTGAGTTCCTTCGCCCAGCGGCGCTGCGCGGCGATGCGCGCCTTGTCGAAGCCCCAGCCCGGCGCCTCGGCCGCAAGCGCCGCCTTCGCGCCCGCGATGTCGACGCCGGAGAGGCCGGTCTTGATCTCGATGGGAGCACCACCGGCATCATCGAAGAAGAGCGCCACCTTCAGGCGATGACCCTTCACGTCGCTCGTGCCCGCCGGTGATGCGGTGTCGCTGTCGGCGAAGAACTCGACGCGGCTGGGCTTGCGCGAGAGCTGCATCGCGAAGTGGATGGTGCGCCCCGCCGCCCAGCGGAATACCTGACGGGTGCCGGTGAGCGTGCCGTCCTTCTCCAGCCGCAGCATCGCATTGTCGATGCGGATCGGCTCGTCGGGCTTCTCCTGCTTGCAATGCGCGAAGTCGATCAGGATGTGCGCCGGCCCCTTGGGGAAGCTGTAGCGGTGAAGGCCCGTGCGCTCGGTGACGGTCAGCTCGGCGAGGACGCCGCTCTCCAGCCGCACGCGGTAATAGCCGGGCTCGGCATGTTCGTCGGAGTAGCGCTGGCGATAACCCTGCTCGGGATGCTCGACCGGGCCGGGCTCCAGCTTGAGCGGCCCACGCGTCGGAACGACCAGCACGTCCATCATGTCGCCGATGCCCGTGCCGGACAGATGCGTGTGCGAGAAGCCCATGATCGAGCCGTCATCCTGGTGATAGCCCGAACAGGCGTCCCATCCCGCATTGTTCGTGTCCGGCCCGAGCTGTGCCATGCCGAAGGGCAGCGATGGGCCGGGGAAGGTGTGGCCATGTCCGCCGGTGCCGACGAACAGGTCCGGCTTGCCGGGTAGCGGTGCTGCCGCCCACGCGCTGGAGGGAAGGAGCGCCGTGCCGAGGGCGGCGAGCCCGGTTCCGGCGAGGATCTGGCGACGATTGGCTGTCATCATGGCGAGGTTTCCTGTGGAAATCAGATATGGCCGGCGATGAGCGCGGGCTTGCGGGCGGCGAGATCGACGATCAACTGGCCGAACAGCGCATTGGCCCAGGCGAACCAGGGCCGCGTGAACTTCGACGGATCGTCCTTGTGGAAGCTCTCGTGCATGAAGCCCGTGCCGGCGTGCGTGGTCTTGAGCCAGCGGAGGCACTGGCGGATCGTCGCGTCGTCGTCGCTGTTCATGGCGTGGGTGATGATCGACATCGGCCAGATCATGTCCTGCCCGACATGCGGGCCGCCGATGCCCTCGGCCGCCGTCCCCTTGAAGAAATAAGGGTTGCGATCGCTCCACGCGAGCGCGGCGGTGCGGCGGAAGAGAGGATCGTCGCGGCCGGCGGCCTCGATCAGCGCGAGGCCGGAGAGGCTCGGCACATTGGCGTCGTCCATGAAGATCCAGTTGCCGAAGCCGTCGATCTCATAGGCCCAGACCTGACCGCCCTTGCCGTCGGGGATCAGCGCATGCTCCTTCAGCACGGCCTCGACTTCCGCCGCCAGCGCCTCGGCCTCGGCGGCCGCCTGCGTATCGCCGCGCGCCTCGCGGTGGACCTCAGCTATCTTGCGCAGCACCGAGACGGCGAAGAGGTTGGACGGGATCAGGAAGGGATAGAGGCACGCATCGTCTGACGGGCGGAACATCGAGTGGATCAGGCCGATCTTCCTGGTCGGCGCGCCATAGCCCCCCATGGGGAGGCTGTCGGTCGGCGCGGCGGCCTTGCGCTGGAAATGATAGGGGCCGGGGCCATCCTTGCGCTGCTGCACGCGAAAGGTCGCGACCGCGAGCTTCATCGCCTGCGACCACGTATCGTCGAACGGCGCCTTGTCCCGCGTGCGCGTCCAATAGGCGTGCGAGAGGCGCATCGGGTAGCAGAGGGAGTCGATCTCCCACTTCCGCTCGGCGACGCCGGGCTTCATGTCGGTATCGTCCACCTGCGACCAGTCGAGGTTTGACCTGGCGGTGGGGTCCTTCATGAAGGCGTTGGCATAGGGATCGATCAGGATGCAGCGCGCCTGTCGCTGGATCAGCCCCTGGAACATGTGCTTGAGGTCCGCATCCTCGGCGGCGAGATGCACATAGGGTTGCACCTGCGCCGAGCTGTCGCGGAGCCACATCGCGGTGATGTCGCCGGTGATGATGAAAGTGTCCGGCTTGCCGTCGACCGCGCCCGTCTCGACCGTGGTGTCGAGCGTGTTCGGGTAGCAATTCTCGAACATCCACGCGAGTTCGGGATCGCCGATCTTGCGCTTCACCCGTGCGATCTCGGCTTCCACCGCCGCGCTGACGAAGCGGCGCTGCTCCTTCGCCGGGCGCTTGCTGGCGAAGGGGACGGCGGCGAGGACGGACGAGGGGAGGGCGGCGGCCATCGCCAGCACGCCCGCTCCGGCGAGTATATCGCGACGGTCCATCATTTCGGCGCGCTCATCGAGAAGGGCGCTGCCGCCTTGGTGGAGGCCCACGCCTTGTTCGGGGTCGGCCCCATCACGAAGAGCAGCGTGCCGCCCTGCTCCAGCGTGGCGTGTGCCAGCCACGCCTTGTCATACGGCTTGCCGTTCAGCGTGACCGACTGGATATAGACATTGTTCGCGCTGTTGTTCACCGCCTCGATGGTGAGGAGCTTGCCGGTCGGCATGGTGAGCTGGACATTGCGGAACAGCGGGCTGCCGATCGCATACTGCCCGACCGCCGGCGTCACCGGATAGAAGCCCAGTGCCGAGAAGACGTACCAGGCGGACGTCTGGCCGTTATCCTCGTCGCCGGGATAGCCGTCCGGTGTCGCCGAATAGAGGCGCTTCATCACGTCGCGGACATGATATTGCGCCTTCCACGGCTGGCCGGCCCAGTCATAGAGATAGATCATATGTTGGATCGGCTGGTTGCCATGGGCGTACTGGCCCATGTTGACCACCTGCATCTCGCGGATCTCGTGGATCGTCTCGCCATAATAGCTGTTGTCGAACACCGGCGGCGTGGTGAAGACGGAGTCCAGTCGATTGAGGAAGGGCTTGTCGCCGCCCATCAGGTCGATCAGGCCCTGAACGTCCTGCATCACCGCCCAGCTATACTGGAAGGCATTGCCCTCGGTGAAAGCATCGCCCCATTTGAAGGGGTTGAAGGGCGTCTCCCAGGAGCCATCCTTGTTGCGCCCGCGCATCCAGCCGGTCTGAGGGTCGTAGAGCTTGCGGAAGTTCTGCGCGTGCTCCTGATAATGAGCGACGTCGCCGGTCTTGCCGAGCGCCTTGGCGAAGCGCGAGATCGAGAAGTCGGCCGTCGCATATTCCAGCGTGCGCGCAGCATTCTCGTGGATGCCCACATCATAGGGCACATAGCCGAGCTGGTTGTAGTAATCGACGCCCTCGCGTCCGACGGCGCTGAGCGTGCGGCCCTTCTTGTCGGTCGGGCGGCCCTTGTCGGTCGTCGCGTTCTTGACGACCGCCTGATAGAGCGTCTCGGCATCGAAGCCGCGCACGCCGTTCACATAGGCGTCGGCGATGATGTTGGCGGAGTTGGAGCCGATCATCACGCTGCGGTGGCCCGGGCTCGCCCATTCCGGGAGCCAGCCGGATTCCTTGTAGGTGTTCACCAGACCCTGCATGATCTGGCTGTCCTGTTCCGGATACATCATCACGAAATAGGGGAAGACGGCGCGCCAGGTGTCCCAGAAGCCATTGTCGGTGTACATGTAACCGTCGTGCACCTGCCCGTCATACGGGCTGTAGTGGACGACCTTTCCGGCGGCATCGATTTCGAAGAACATGCGCGGGAATTGCAGCATTCGGTACAGGGCCGAGTAGAAGGTGCGGCGGTTGTCGAGGTTCGGATCGGTCACGCGGACGCGGCCGAGTTCCTTCTCCCACTCGGCCTTCGCCTTGGCCTCGGTCTGGTCGAAGCTGTCATGGCCGATCTCGGTGTCGAGATTGCGCTCGGCCTGCTCGGGGCTGATGAAGGAGGACGCGATCTTGACGTGGACCTTCTCGCCCGCCGCCGTCTGGAAGCTGATCACCGCGCCGACATGATCGCCTTCGCGCGACTGGTCGTTGGTGAGGTCGCCCTTGTCGCCCCATGTCCGGCCAACGGTGAAGGGCTTGTCGAACTCGGCGACGAAATAATTGTGGAAGTTCGCCGGCACGCCGCCCGAATTGTTGCGGACATAGCCGATGATACGGCGGTGCGCCGCGTCGATCTTCACCATCGAGCCGCCGGCATAGCCGTCGAGGATGATGTGCGACTGGTCGCTCTTGGGGAAGGTGAACTGGAACTGCGCCGCGCGGTTGGTGGGCGCGACCTCGGCCGTCACATCATAGTCGGCGAGATAGACCTTGTAGGAATAGGGGTGGCTCTCTTCGGCCTTGTGGCTGAACCAGGAGGCGCGGTCTTCCTGCTTGATCTTCACGTCGCCCGTCTCTGCGAAAAGCGAGAAGGCGGCGTAATCGTTCATCCAGGGGCTGGGCTGGTGGGTCTGCTTGATGCCGTTGATCTTGTGGGTTTCGTAGGTGTAGCCCCAACCGTCGCCCATCTTGCCCGTGACCGGCGACCAGAAGTTCATGCCCCACGGCACGGCCACCGCCGGATAGACGTTCCCGTAGGACAGCTCGTAATTCGAGTCCGTGCCCATCAGGGGATTGATCAGCTCGGCGAGGCTTTCGTGCGCGGGCGCCGGGGCCGGCGTAGCCGCGACCGCCGCGGTCATGGCGCTTCCTGCCAGAAGAGCGGCGATCGTGCCGCGAAGCGCGCTGCTAATCACTTTCCTCAACGTCCCCGTCCTTCCCTGTACTCGGTACTCAGATGTTGTGCTGTCATCGCGCGGGATGCGCGAGGGGGGCGAGGCGTCACCCCTTCGTTGGTCATCACCACCGGCTTGATGGTGCCGTCCGCGTTGAATTCCATGTGATCGATGGCGAGCTGGCGGTGCTCGCCGATGTCGTCGCCGAGCGGGCGGCGGTGATAGACGATGTACCAGTCGTCGGTGCCCGGCACGTTGACCACCGAGTGATGGCCGGCACCGCGCGCGATGCTGAAATCCTGCTGGAGAATCTTGCCCATCGGCTTGAACGGCCCGGTCGGGCTCGGGCCCATCGCATAGGCGACGCTGTAGTCGGGGCCGGTCCAGCCGCCTTCGGACCACATCAGGTAATAGACGCCCTTGCGCTTGATGAGGAAGGAACCCTCGACATAGCCGGGCGGGGTGATCTCCTTCCAGGTCGAGCCGTCGGCATAGGGCAGGACGGTCTTCAGGTCGTGGCTGAGCCGCACGACGTTGCAGTGGCCCCAGCCGCCGTAAAAGAGATAGGTCTGCCCATCGTCGTCGCGATAGACGAACGGATCGATCGGCTGCGCGCCATTGTGGAAGTCGGCGATCAGCGGATGGCCGAGCGCATCCTTGAACGGCCCGCCGGGCTTATCGCTCATGGCTAGGCCGATGCCGCCTGTTTCCTTGTCGCTCTGGATGTCGTTGGCGGCAAAGAACAGGTAATATTTGCCATCCACCTCGATCGCGGAGGGCGCCCAGACCGCATAGGCCGCCCACGACACGTTCGCGACGTCGAGCACATGCTCATGCTTCGTCCAGTGGACGAGATCGGGCGAGGAGAAGGCGTTGAAGAAGGTCTGCTTGTTGTAGGACGGGCGGACATGCTTGCCCTCCCGCGCGGCCGCCTGCGTGGCGGAGAAATGGGGAGAGACATCGGGCTTGCCGAAGTCGTCCGAATAGGTGGGGTAGATCCAGTACTGGTGGTCGAAAATGCGGATTTCGGGATCGGCATACCAGCCGGGAACGATCGGGTTCCGGGCAGGCGCCGCGGTGGGCAATGCCAGCACGGCCAGGGCCGCCATCCACCATCCAGGCCTGCGCATCGAGTCTTGCCCCCTGTTGCAGGAAAGCGCGGCCTCCGGAGAGAGGAGGCCGCGCCCTACTGACGCCTCTACACAGGCGTAACTAGATCAGAAGTTCCACTGGACGCCGGCATAGAAACGGCGGCCGGTATACTGGCTCGAATAGAAGCGCGCCTTGGTGTCGTTGCCGAGATGCGACTTCTGGGTTTCCTTGGTCAGGTTGATGACCGAGGCGGTCAGCGAAACGCCCTTGGTGATGTTGTACTGGGCGTTGAGATCGACCTGCTGATACGGGTCGTTGTAGACGTTCAGACCCGAGACGAGGCCTTCGACCTGTTCGCCGCGACGGTTGTACGAGGCGCGCACGAGGATGCCGTGCTTCTCGTAGAAGACCGAGGCGTTCCACTGGGTCTTGGCGCTGCCCACCAGCGGCGAGGTGCCGATCTTCTTGCCATCGACCGAAACGTCGGCCGTCGAGGTGTGGTTGTAGGTGAAGTTCACCTGCGCACCCAGGCCCATGTCCAGCGTGTGCTGGGCATAGAGTTCGATGCCTTCCGACACCGCGCTCGCGCCGTTGGTGTTGGTCGAATACTGCTGGACCACCACATTCTCGCCCGCCACGTTCTGAGCGAGATCGACAACGACGGGCACGATGAAGTTCTTCACGTCCTTGCGGAACAGCGCCGCGCCGAGCACCGAGCCGCGGTGGAAGTACCATTCGACGCCGAGGTCATAGTCCCATGCGGAGAAGGGCTTCAGGTTGAAGTTGCCGCCATTGCCGAACCAGCCGGGTCGCGCGCCGAACTGGGAACGGTCGAACACGAACGCGTCCGAATTGAAGGTCAGCGAGCGGGCGGAGGCCAGATCGTTGAAGTTCGGCCGTGCGACCACCTTCGAAACAGCACCACGGACCAGCAGGTTGTTCGTCACATCCCAAGAGATATTGAAACTCGGCAGGACGTCCGTGTAGCTCTTGCTGTCGCTGTGCGGCGAATAGACGCGTACTTCGCGGTCCTGCTGCTTGATGACGAGGCAGTTGCCGTCGGCACCGAGTTGCTTGTTCGGATCGAACGGGCCGCCGGGACCATCTACGCAATAGTCATTTTCATAATAAAGCGTGTCGGTCGACGTGCCGGACTGTCGGGTATTCACGACACGAACGCCGATATTGCCGCGCACCGGACCGGTTTTGAAGTTCGCCTGAGCGTAACCGGCCCAGATTCGCTCGTTGATATGATAGAGATCCTGCGGATGCGGGACCACGACGGCCTTGCCGTAGGTCTTGTTCAGATAGTCGATATATTTCTGAACATCGATGGCTGGGAACGCATTCGTATTGAAACCGCTGGTGATATTGTGGATCGGGTAGAAGAAATCGCCCTCGGCATAAGCGCCGTTCGACGTATCCTGGAAACGTGTCTGCGTCGCCGCGTCGGCATACCAGTCCAGCTCGCCGGTCTTGCGATCAATATCTCCATCGCGCCACTTGGCGCCAATTTGGATCGAGTTCAGGAAGCTGTCGAAATGGCGGGTCACGTCGATCTGGGCATATTTCTGCTGGATCTTCGCGTTGGTATAGCCTGAGCCGGTGGAACCCTGGTCGACCTGCGCGACGCCGTTCTGCAGATTCTGAATGAGGTCCGGCGAGAACTGCATATTCAGGCCGCCGTTGCTGAAATCCCACATGCTCAGGTGATTGCCGTTCTGAGTCACGTTGCCGGTCAGGCGTGGCTTGGCAGCGACATAGAACTGCTCGGAGGGGCCGCCGGTCGCGCGCGTGTAACCGCCGACGACCGAGACATCGAGCCGGTCCTTGTTCCAGTTGAGGTGGGCATCGAAGGTGTTCGAGACATCCTTCTCGCGCGAGAAGGTGTTCTGCATCTGTGGCGTTTCCATAGTGCAGGGGTTGGGATTCGTTGGCGAGATCACAAGGCAACCGGTGCCATCCGGCGGGACCTGGAAAGTCGCCGACTGCATGATCGTGCCGCTCTTATCGAACTTCGCGTCAGTGAAGAAGTTGCCGTAGCCCCACTCGGGGATCTTGATATTATTATAGGTGCCGGTGCGGTTGAGCTGGAAGCGGAAATAGTTGGCGACAATATGCAGATTGTCGGTCGGTTTCAGTTCCAGGGTCGCCTGCACGCCGATGCGCTCGCGCTTGTCGATCTTGACCGCTTCGTCGACCGATTGCGGCGCCCAATAGCCGTTATAGTGCGTGCCCCCTTGCGTGGTTTCGCCCTTGTTTTCCGACCAGTAGGTGACGGCATCGTCGTTGGCGAAGGTGTTGCCGTTGACGTCGGTGGCGGGAGTGCCGCCGCCGCGGCCACCGTCGGCCCACCACTGCCAGCTCTCGGTGCTGCCGTCCATCTCGCGGTCGGTGCGCTTCTGGTAGGTGCCGCCGACCAGGAAGCCGACCGTGCCGGCTTCATTGTGCCAGGAGAGCTGGCCGGAGAATTGCGGCTCCCCCTTGTGCGTCACGTCCGCATAGGTGCCTTCGCCAGACACGAAGCCGGACCAGGGCTTGAGATCGAGCGGATTGCGGGTGTGGAGGATGATGGTGCCGCCGACGCCGCCTTCATCGAGCCGGGCTTCGGGCGACTTGAACACCTCGACGCTGCCGATCATGTTCGACGGCAGCAGCAGATAGTTGAACGAGCGCGAGGGATCGCCGGTGTCCGCCGTCGCGATATAGTTGCCGTTGAGTTCGGTCAGCGTGAGGTCGGACGAGAGGCCGCGGATGCTGACGTTCTTGCCCTCGCCACCGTCGCGGTCGATGACGACGCCCGGCACGCGCTGGAGCGAGTCGGCGACGTTCTTGTCGGGGAACTTGCCGATATCCTGCGAGGTGATGACGTCGACGAAGGCGTTGGCCATGCGCTTCTCGCGCAGGCTCTGCTCGATCGACTGGCGATAGCCGGTGACGACGATGGAACTGGTGGCAGAGCTGTCATCCGCCGCCGATCCCGACTGGGTCGAACCGGTGACCGCCTGAGCGGTGATGGCCGGGTTGGGCTGGTCAGGCTGGGCCTGCGCCTGTGCGGCGGCGGCAACGCTCGCCACCATGCTCGCCGAGAACATCAGGCGGTGGATGATCCTGTCGCGAGTCGACGCGTCGGGACCAAATATACGATATACCTTCATCAGACTTCCTCCCCTCCGGCGAGGACCACTTGGCCCCCGGATTCTTTTTTGCCGATGCAGGTGCCACGGAAGGGTGCTCCAGCGCGGAGCCCGTTCCGTTGCCCTGTGGCTGTTGACGCTCATTTCAGAATACAAAAAGCAATTTGTCAATTGTAATGGATGAAATAAGATTCCTCGATCAATAGGCTGATATATTTAGAGTTATTGTCCGTTCGGCCGGGCGCTGAACCCGCGGAAGCGGATCGTTTCTCCGGCGTTATCGAAAGGCGTCAGCCCGCACAGGCGATGACCAGATCGCTTGTGCTGATCTTGGTCGGAAGCGGTCGACGCACGGTCCGGTGAATGGAAGCCGTTGCCGCTGCGGACATGGAACAGGATGAACCTTTCCACTTGCCTCTGATCTCCCCTCCGATCTCCTTTCCCTCGGCTGTCTTGCGAGCCGTCGGCGCTGCACTCCGAAAGATGAACAGGGCGAAGGAGCGTCGGCGCCAGCCACAGCCGGGCGGCGCATCGATCATCTCCTTCATCAAGCCGGTCTGGACGATATTCCTCTCTCTGGCGGAAGGTCAATTTAAATATTTTGTTTTTCTATATGACGGGTCGCATGTCATGACGCTAGGAAAGCGGCGAAAAGGGTACCGAAAGATCGGAGGGGCAGCATGATGCACGGCGCGCAGGGCACGATCAGCAGCGCCGCAGGAACGCGTGAGACCCGGCTGGCCGTCTCACTTTCGGGCACGAACCTCGCCCGTGCGGGCGATTACAACCAACGCATCGTCCTCCAGGCGATCCGCCTCAGTGGCGAAACGACGCGGGTGGCGCTCGCGCGACAGACCGGACTGACCGCGCCGACGATCGCGAACATTACCGGACGTCTCATGGAACTCGGTTTCGTGCGGCTTGCGGGGCGGCGTTTCGGTGCACGCGGACAGCCGGCGCTGCGCTTGACGGTCGATCCGGATGGGGCATTTGCACTGGGTCTCAACATCGATCGCGATCATGTGACCATGGTGGCGCTCGATCTGGCGGGCGAGGTCCGCAGCCGCGTCTCGCGGGAGATGACCTTCGCCTTGCCTGAGGACGTGCTTGCCTATGTTCACGATGAAATCGACGGGCTGATCGCGGTGGGGGGGATCAAGCGCGATCGGGTGTTGGGGGTGGGGGTGGCCTTGCCTGACGACCTCGGCATGATCGCGCTGCCCCACAGGCCGGCCGGCTACGAGCGCTGGAGCGGACTCAATGTCTCGGACCTGCTCGGCGAGGTGTTGCCCTGGCCGGTCTACGCAGACAACGATGCGGCGGCGGCGGCATTGGGCGAGGCGCAATGCGCCACGGGATTTGAGCATCCCAGCTTCTTCTATCTGCTCATCAGCGCGGGCCTTGGCGGCGGGCTGGTGATCGACGGGAGCTATTATCGCGGCGCCACGCTCCGCAGCGGGGAGATCGGGTTGATGCCCGATCCTGCGTCGAGCGTTCCGGGGGCCCGAGTTCAGGATACCGTGTCGTTGTCCGCGCTGGGCGCGCGGCTGGAGGCCGCCGGCCAGTCCTTTTCAGGTCGCGAGGATCTCCTTTCGGAGACGCCTCTCGCGATGGCGGTGATCGACCGGTGGATCGAGGACGCGGCGCGTTCGCTGCTCTCGCCACTGATGGCGGTGAACTGCCTCATCAACCCCAATGCGGTGCTGATCGGCGGCCGTCTGCCGGCGCCGCTGCTCGGGCGACTGGCCGCCAGCCTCAACGAACGGCTGGAAGGCATGGCGCTCCCCTCCCGTGCAGCCGTGATCCCTGCCACCATGGCGGGTGACGCGCCGGCGATCGGGGCCGCCATCCTCCCTTTCCTCGACCGTCTCCTTCCCTCCGACGCGATCCTCATCCAGGCCGGGCGGGATTAGGCACGCCGCTCAGCATAGGGGCGTCCACTTCTCGGTTCCGGTGGAGTTGCGCACGGCCGCATCGATGAACCGCATTGTGCGCAGGCCGTCGGAAAGGCCCGGAGCATCGAGATCCGCATTGCTCCTCACGGCGCGGCCGAAGGCACGATACAGGTTGGCGAACGCCTCGATATACCCCTCGGGGTGCCCGGCCGGAATGCGCAGCAGGGATGCCATGGCGGGCGTCAGGCCGGGGCCAGCGGCACGGAGAAGCTCGGTCGGGCGATCAAGCCAGCGGAGGGTCAGCGTGTTGGGCTCCATCTGCGCCCAGTCGAGCCCGCCTTCCGTGCCGTGGATGCGCAGGCGCAGGCCATTCTCCTCGCCCGCCGCGACCTGGCTGGCGCGAACCGTGCCGCGTGCGCCGCCATGGAAGCGCAGCAGCACCGCCACGTCGTCATCGAGCTGACGGCCGGCGACATGGGTCGTCAGGTCCGCGCTGATCGCCTCGACGCTCAGGCCGGAGACATGCTCGGCGAGATGGAAGGCGTGCGAGCCGATGTCGCCCAGGCAGCCGCCGAGGCCGGCCCGCGCCGGATCGGTGCGCCACTCGGCCTGCTTGTTGCCGTCCGCGTCGATCGGCCGGCTGAGCCAACCTTGCAGATATTCCACCTCGACTCGCCGGATCGTCCCGAAATCCCCACGGAGGACACGTTGGCGAGCCTCTTCGACCATCGGGTAGCCGGCGTAGGTGAAGGCGAGGGCATAATGGCGCCCGCTGCGGCGGACGGCATCGGCGATGGCATTCGCTTCGGCGAGCGTGGCGGCCATCGGCTTTTCCGAGAAGACGTCGAAGCCCGAATCGAGCGCGGCGATCGCCATCGGTGCGTGGAGATGATTCGGCGTGACGATCGCGAGTGCCTGCATCCGTTCGGTTTTGGGAAGCGCGCGTTCGCCGCTCAGAAGCGATTCGATATCCGCGTAGACCCGGGCGGGCGGGAGGCCGAGCGCCTCGCCGGTCCGGCTGTTGCGATCGCCGTCGGTGCTGAAAGCTCCGCAGACCAGCGTCGCCTCGCCGTCGAGGGCGGCGGCCATGCGATGGACAGCGCCGATGAAGGCCCCTTCGCCCCCGCCGGCCATGCCGTAACGCATTTTTCGTTCCGCCTTGTTCATTCCGGCTTTTCCTCTCAATTTATGGAACGCGACGATACGATACAAAATTGCCTAGCCAACATAAGAAAAGATGATTTAGGTAAGTGGCGACAGAGCGGACAAAACCGCCGGGAGAGGTGCCTCATGAAGGTTATGCTTCGTCTTATACCGGTTGCGCTTGCGATGGCGGCGGCAGCGACGTCGGTGCGGTTGCCTGCACAGGACAGTGCGTCGCCTGCGGGTGCGCAAGCCTTCGCGGCCTGCCGATCCTGCCACACGCTGGGAGCCGGCGAGCGCAACGGCATCGGACCGAATCTCCACGGGCTGTTCGGCCGGCAAGCGGGGGGCGCTCCCGATTACAATTACAGCGCTGCGTTGAAGGCCTCTGGGATCCGCTGGGATGAGAAGAGCCTCGACAATTTCCTTGCCGCTCCGTCCAAGCTCGTGCCCGGTACGCGCATGGTGATGCGGGTGGACGATCCTGCCCGCCGTGCGGCGTTGATCGCCTATCTGAAGGCCCAGACGGCGAAATGACGGGTGGGGCGATGAAGGGGCCGGGTGTCTTCCTTGCCCAGTTCATGGGCGACTCCGCACCGTTCGACACGCTCGCCAGCGCGGCGAAATGGATGGCGGACGCAGGCTATCGCGGCGTGCAGATCCCGACCTCGGATGCGCGCTGCATCGACCTCAGGCGGGCCGCCGAAAGCCAGGATTATTGCGATGAGCTGGCCGGCGTCTGCCGCGAGGCGGGCGTCGAGATCACCGAACTATCGACCCATCTCCAGGGCCAGCTCGTGGCGGTGCATCCTGCTTATGACACCGCTTTCGATGCCTTTGCGCCACCGGAGCTGCGGGGCAAGCCGGACGAGCGGCAGGGCTGGGCGGTGGAGCAGGTGAAGCTGGGCGCGATCGCCAGCCGGCGGCTTGGCCTGAAGGCGCAGGCGGCCTTTCCGGGCGCGCTCGCATGGCCCTTCCTCTATCCGTGGCCGCAGCGGCCGGCCGGGCTGGTCGAAGAGGCGTTCGCCGAGCTGGGGCGTCGCTGGCGGCCCATCCTCGATCATTTCGAGGAGCAGGGCGTCGATGTCTGCTTCGAGCTGCATCCGGGCGAGGATCTGCACGACGGCATCACCTTCGAGCGCTTTCTCGACGCGGTCGATGGGCATCCCCGCGCGAACATCCTCTATGATCCGAGCCATTTCGTGTTGCAGGCGATGGACTATCTCCAGTTCATCGACATCTATCGCGACCGTATCCGCATGTTCCACGTCAAGGATGCGGAGTTCAATCCGACGGGGCGTTCGGGCGTCTATGGTGGCTTTCAGAGCTGGGTCGACCGGCCGGGCCGCTTCCGTTCGCTGGGCGACGGGCAGGTCGATTTCGGCGCGATTTTCTCGAAGCTGACCCAATATGGCTATGACGGCTGGGCGGTGCTCGAATGGGAGTGCTGCCTCAAGCACCCTGAGGACGGCGCCCGGGAGGGCGCGCCCTTCATCGCCGCGCACATGATCCGCCGCGCCGAACGCGCCTTCGACGATTTCGCGGGCGGAGACAGCGACGCGCAGACAAACCGGAAGCTCCTGGGACTGACACGATAAGCGGAGCGCCAAAGGGAGGGCACAGGGTGGACGAAGGGACGATCAACCGGGGGCGGTTGTTCTGGCTGGGCGTGCTGGCGTTGTTTACCGCCGCTTCGAGCGCGTCGATCCGCGCGGCGATCGCGGGCGGGCTCAAGGCGCAGTGGATCGATCCGATCGCGCCTGTGCAGGCAGGCGAACTGATCGGCTCGGCGCTCGGATCGGCCTTTCTGGGCTTTGCCATCACCGTGTTCGTGACGAGCGCCGTGCTCGATCAGATCGGGATGCGCCGGATGCTGCTCGGCTGCGGCTCCTGCTTCGTGGTCGGCACGCTGCTGATCGTAAGCGCGGGCACCGTTGCGAGCGGCATGGGCGTCTATCACTGCGTTTGGGCGGGGATGCTGGTGAGTGGCATCGGCTGGGGCCTCGCCGAGGCGACGATCAACCCGCTGACAGCGCGGCTCTATCCCGAGGACACGACGCACCGGCTGAACGTGCTCCATGCCTGGTATCCGGGTGGACTGATCGTCGGCGGGCTGCTTGGCTTCGCGCTGGCGGACGTGGTGCACTGGCAGGTGATCATGGCGCTGGTGCTACTGCCGGCGCTCGGCGTGATCGGCATCGCGGCGACCACGCGCTTCCCGGAGGCGAGCCATGCCGCGGGCCGCGGGCCGAGCTTCCGCGACACGATCGTCGAGGTGTTCCGCCGGCCGAGCTTCTTCATCTGGTTCGGCGCGATGTTCCTCACCGCCTCGTCCGAGCTGGCGCCGGGCCAGTGGATCGACGTGGCGCTCTCCAACCGGGTGGGCATGCGCGGCATCCTGTTGCTGGTCTATGTGAGCGCGCTGATGTTCGTGTTCCGCCACTTCGCCGGGCGGCTGGCGGCGCGCTTCTCCAATCCGGGGCTGTTGTGGATCTCCAGCCTCCTCGCAGGCATCGGGCTGTTCATGCTGTCGCGCGCGCAGTCGCCGGCGGCGGCGATCCTCGCGTCGACCGTCTGGGGGCTGGGCGTCTGCGCGATGTGGCCGACGATGCTGGCGTCGGTCGCGGAACGCTATCCGCGTGGCGGGGCGTGGGCGATGGGGCTGGTCGGCTCGGCAGGTGCGCTCGCAAGCTTCTTCGTGCTGCCGCGCCTCGGGGCGATGTTCGATTCCGCCAAGGTGGAGATCGCCGGGGGCGCCGCGGCCTATGAGCATCTGACGGGCGCCGCTCTGCGTGCCGTGGAGGATGCGGCGGCGTCGGTGTCCTTCGCGCGGCTGGTGGCCTTCCCGGCGATCCTGTTGCTGGTCTTCGGCGGCATCTGGCTGGCGGATCGCCGCGCGGGGGCCGCCGCCGCGGAAGGGCGCGCGTAATGGGCGTGATCGGCATGAAGCATGGCAATTCGGTGCGGGGCCGACCCGGCGAGGGGCGGCTGGCCGCCGCCTGTCGCATGATCCACCGCACCGCCAATGGGGAGGGACTATGATCGACCGCAGAGACGCGGTGGCCAGCATCGTCGCGATGTTCGGTGCGACGCTCATCGCGCCGCTCGCCCGTGCGGCGGGTGTCGCGGACGGAGGAGGGGGCGGCATCGGAGCAGGCATGCCTCCCATCGATACCGGCGCGCCGAGCACGGCCGTCTTCACCGACGCCCAGCGCGCGCTGATGACAGCGCTCTCCGAGCGCGTGTTGCCGACGACCGACACGCCCGGCGCCATCGCCGCCGGGGTGCCGGCGTTCATCGAGAAGCTGCTCGCCGATTGGTCTTATCCGGCGGATCGTGTGCCGATCCTTGCCGGGCTCGACCAGATCGATGCGCACAGCCGTGCCGATTTCGGCGTGCCCGCGGTTTCCGCCACGGCTGAGCAGCAGGACAGGCTGCTTACCCTCGCCATGGAGGACCGCATGACCGGCGGTGCCGCCTTCTTCAACGCATTCCGGCAGCTGGTGATCGCGGGCTACTACACGTCCGAGATCGGCATGACGAAGGAGCGCGAATATCTCCCCGTGCCGGGCAGCTATGACGGCGCCTATCCCTATTCCAAGGTCAACAAGGTCTTCTCATCATGATGGATCGTCGTACCTTTCTCGCGGCGACCGCCGCGCTTGCCGCCGCTCCAGCCTTCGCCAAGACGGCCGCCAAGGGCGGAAAGCCCGTCGGCCTTCAGCTCTACACGCTGCGCACGCTGTTCCAGGCGGACCCGGTGAACACGCTGACCCAGGTGGCGCGTGTCGGCTACCAGGAGATCGAATATGGCGGCGGCGGCTACGACGCCATGGACCACGCCATGCTGCGCCGCACGACCGACCGGCTCGGGCTGAAGGCACCGTCCGCGCACATTCCCTATGACTCGCTCGCCAACCATTTCGACCAGTCGGTGAAGATGGCGCGGACGCTGGGCGCGGACACGGTGGTGATGCCCTATATCGACCAGAGCCTCCGCAACGAGGAGGGCTGGCGCCAGGTGGTGGCGACGATGAACCGCATCGCGCCGCAGCTTCATTCGGAAGGCTTCACCTTCGCCTATCACAACCATGATTTCGAGTTCACCACGCAGGTGGCCGGCAGCGATCTCTACGAGCGGCTGATCCACGATACCGATCCCGCGCTCGTGAAGTTCGAGATCGATCTCTACTGGGCAGTGAAGGCTGGGCAGGACCCGAAGGCGCTGATCCGCCGCCTCGCCGGGCGCGTCCACGCCTATCACGTCAAGGACATGAAGCCGGACGGTTCGATGACCAGCGTCGGCTCGGGCACGATCGACTTCGCCGACATCTTCCGCCTGAACGGCATCTCCGGCGTGAAGCATTTCTTCGTCGAGAATGACGAATGCCCGGCGCCCTACATCCCGGACATCACCACCAGCTTCAACAATCTCAGCCGACTGCTCGGCCGCTAGGAGGATATATGGCAGCCACCGACCGCTTCGACGCGATCGTCATCGGCTCCGGCATCTCGGGCGGCTTCGCGGCCAAGGAGTTGACGGAAAAAGGCCTGCGCGTGCTGATGCTCGATCGCGGGCGCATGGTCGAGCATGGCGAAGATTATCCCTATGACGGGAAACCCGCCTTCGAGGTGCCCGCGCGCGACATGATGCCGGCGCCGCTGGTCGACAGCGACTATTTCATCGCGACCCATGGTTATATCGGGCCGGGCAATCGGATGTTCTACAACAACGACCGGTTGAACCCCTACGCCTACGACGATGGCGAGAAGTTCTACTGGATTCGTCCGGGTGCGGTCGGCGGCAAGTCGCTGATCTGGGGGCGCTGGTCCTTCCGCTGGAGCCCGGCCGACTTCGAGGCGAACAAGCGCGAAGGTGTCGGTGGCGACTGGCCGATCCGTTATGAGGACGTCGCGCCCTGGTACAGCTATGTCGAGAAATATATCGGCGTGTCGGGATCGCGCGAGGGTTTGCCCCAGTTGCCCGACAGCGAGTTCATGCCGCCGATGCCGATGAACATCGCCGAAAAATGGGTGAAGGAACGGCTCGAAAGCGCCTGTCCGGGCCGCAAGCTGATCCACACCCGCCTCAGCAACATCACCGAGGACAAGCCCGATCAGGGTGCGGGGCGGTCCAAATGCCAGCTTCGCAACCAGTGCAGCCGGGGCTGCTCCTTCGGCGCCTATTTCTCGACGCAGGCGGTGACGCTCCCCGCCGCGCGCGCGACCGGACGTCTGACGCTGCGTTCCGACGCGGTGGTGACCAACCTCGAATATGACGGCAAGCGCCGTCGGGTGACGGGCGTTCGCGTGGTCGACGCCAAGACGGGGCAGGCCGAGGTGATCCCGGCGCGGCTGGTCTTCCTCTGCGCGTCCGCGATGGCCTCGACGCAGATCCTGATGAACTCGCGCGACAGGACCGGACGCAGTCATTTCGATAGCAGCGGTACGCTCGGCCGCTACGTCATGGACCATATCTTCCGGGTCAACATCAGCGGCGACATCCCCGGCATGACCGAGTTCATCGAATATGGGCGGCGGCCGGGCGGGGTCTATATCCCCCGTTTCCGCAATGTCGGTCGTGATGACGAGCTCGGCTTCCACCGTGGCTATGGCTATCAGGGAGGCGCCTATCGCAGCCCCGCGCCGCCGGTGGGCTTCGGCGCCTCGATGAAGCACGGGATGCGGCGCTATGCCGGTTGGCGCTTCGGCATCGGCGCATTCGGCGAATGCCTGCCCTATGAGGACAATCGCGTCTCGCTTCACCCGGACAAGGTGGATCGCTTCGGGGTGCCTCTGATGCGCTTCGACGTGAGGTTCCGCGACAACGAGTTGCGCATGATGGATGACGCCCGGACGCAGGGCGAGGCGATGCTGCGCGCGGCCGGCCTCACCAATGTGCAGAGCGAGCAGAAGGAGCATGTGCCCGGCGACGCCATCCACGAGATGGGTGGCGCGCGCATGGGCGTGGACCCGCGCTCGTCGGTGCTGAACGGGTGGAGCCAGGCGCACGACGCGGCCAACCTCTTCGTCACGGACGGTGCGCAGATGGCGTCGGTCTCCTGCGTCAATCCGTCGCTGACCTTCATGGCGATGACCGCCCGCGCGGCGGATCATGCGGTCAAGCAGGTTCAGGCGGGCACGATCTGATGGGGGAGGCCTGGGACAAGGGCATCACCCGGCGGGCATGGCTGGGTGGGGCGACGGCCGCGCTGGCGATCCCCGGTGCTGCGAGGGCAGCGCGACACCGCCGCTGGAAGCCCGGCGACCGGGTCAACCTGGCGGTGATCGGCGCGGGCGGCATGGGCGCCAGCAACATGTCGCGGCTCACCAGCCAGAATATCGTCGCCGTGACGGACGTCGATTTCGATCATGTCGCGAAGTCCCTCGTCGACAAGCAGGGCGTGATCATTCCCGAGCGCGTGGCGCTGCGTGTCGCCTATGACAAGGCGACGCGTCATGCCGACTATCGGCGGATGTTTGACGCTCATCGCGATCTCGACGCGGTGCTGATCGCGACGCCCGATCATCATCACGCGGTCGCGGCGAAGATGGCGATGGAGCGCGGGCTTCATGTCTATGTCCAGAAGCCGCTCACCTATACCGTCGCCGAGAGCCGGACTTTGGCCGAGATCGCCCGGAGTAATCCCAAGCTCGTGACGCAGATGGGCAATCAGGGCCATTCCGGCGACGACGGGCGGCGTGTGATCGAGCTGATCCGGGGCGGCGTCATCGGCAATGTCCGCGAGGTCCATGCCTGGACCAACCGGCCGGTCTGGCCGCAGGGCATTGCTCGACCCGCCGCGGTGCCGGCGCCCGCCAGTCTCGACTGGGATATCTGGATGGGCCCCGCGACGGTCGGCTGGGGCTACAATCCCGCTTACGCCCATTTCAACTGGCGCGGCTGGACACCATTCGGAACCGGCGCGCTCGGCGACATGGGCGCGCATTTGCTCGACTTCCCGATCTGGGCGCTGTCGCCCGGCTTGCCGACACGGATCGAGACGCGTCATTCCGCCTGGGGCGGCGACGATAATCTGTGGGACGACAAGCCGCCCGCCGAACTCGGCAGCTATCCGCTCGCCGCCATCACCCATTTCGAGTTCGGTCATGCGCCGGGCGGGCCGCTGCGGCTGACCTGGTATGACGGTGGGCTGATGCCGCCGACGCCGGAAAACCTTCCTCCGGGCGTCACCATGAATCCGGGTGGCGGTGTGCTGTATATGGGCGACAAGGGGATGCTGATGCACGAAACCTATGGCGAGAAGCCGGTGCTGATCGGAGATGGCACGGCCGAGCGTGCGGCGGCTGTCCCGCAGTCGCTGCCGCGCATTCCGGGAAGCCGCGATGGGCACGAGATGAACTGGATCGCTGCCATCCGCGGCGAGACCAAGGCGTCGTCGCCTTTCGCCGATGCAACGCTGCTCAACGAGACGATGCTGCTCGGCATGGTGGCCCTGCGCGCCGGCCAGCCGATCCACTATGACGGCGCGGCAGGCCGGATCACGAACCTGCCCGACGCCAATCGCTTCCTTCAGCGCGAATATCGTGCGGGGTGGACACTGTGATGATCCTTGCTCTCACCACCGCGCTGCTTGCAGCGCAGAACCCCGCCGGGCCGCGCCCTGAGGACACCGAGGTCTGGTCGCCCAAACCGCCTGTCGTGACGCCGGGCGCCTACACGCCCGCTCCGCCACCGTCGGATGCGATCGTGCTGTTCGACGGGAAGGATTTGTCGCAATGGGTCACCGTCCATGACGGATCGCCCGCGCGTTGGAAGGTGCATGACGGCATCGTCACGGTCGACAAGAGCAGCGGCAACATCCAGACGCGCCGCAGCTTCGGCAGCTATCAGCTTCATCTCGAATGGCGCATCCCCGCCGATATCACGGGCGAGGGGCAGGGGCGCGGCAATAGCGGATTGTTCCTCGCCTCCACCGGTGACGGGGACGCGGGTTACGAACTCCAGATCATGGACAGCTACCACAACGAGACCTACGTCAACGGGCAGGTCGGTGCCGTTTACAAGCAGACGGCGCCGCTCGCCAATCCGGCCCGCAAGCCGGGTGAGTGGCAGAGCTACGATGTGGTCTGGAACGCGCCGGCCTTCGGGGCCGATGGAGCGGTCACCCGGCCGGCCTCGGTGACGGTGCTGATGAACGGCGTGCTCGTGCAGGATCATACGGTGCTGAAGGGACCGACCCTGTATATCGGCCAGCCGCATTATGCGCCGCATGGGCCGGAGCCGATCAAGCTCCAGGCGCATGGCGACAAGAGCGCTCCGATCAGTTTCCGCAATATCTGGGTGCGGGAACTGCCTTAACCGGGCGGCGAGCCAGACGGTGCGTGGGGGTATCGGGTTCCCGCGCATCGAGGCATATTCCGCATGGTTGATCTGCCCGCGAGGGGGTTCATGGCCCTCCCATGCTACCATCGCGTCAGGAAAATCTATGCCGCCCGCCCTTTGCGAGGCAGTTGCGCAAGGGGGAGGGCGCATCCTATCTGGTGCATCAAGATTATATCCTGAAAGCATCTTTCCATGACCGCTACCCATTCCACTCGTATGCTCATCCTCGGGTCCGGGCCGGCAGGCCTGTCTGCCGCGATCTATGGCGCGCGCGCGGGGCTTGCGCCGATCGTGGTGCAGGGCATCCAGCCGGGCGGCCAGCTCACCACCACCACCGATGTCGAGAATTATCCCGGTTTCCGCGAGGTCATCCAGGGCCCGTGGCTGATGGAGGAGATGCAGGCACAGGCCGAGCATGTCGGCGCCCAGATGATGTGGGACACGATCGTCGAGGTCGATCTCTCGCAGCGTCCCTTCCGTCTCGTCGGCGATGGAGGCCATGTCTATCTCGGCGACACGCTGGTGATCGCGACCGGCGCACAGGCGAAGTGGCTGGGCCTCGACAGCGAGCAGAAGCTGCGCGGGCAGGGCGTCTCGGCCTGCGCGACCTGCGACGGCTTCTTCTTCCGCGGCAAGAAGGTGGCGGTGATCGGCGGCGGCAACACTGCAGTCGAAGAGGCGCTTTACCTCACCAACCATAGCCATGACGTGACGCTGATCCATCGCCGCGATTCGCTTCGCGCCGAGAAGATTCTTCAGGAGCGGCTGTTCAAGCATCACGGCATCAAGGTGCTGTGGAACACCGAAGTGGCCGAGTTCGTGGGCGGCGAGGGCCATCAGGGCCTCTGCGCACTGGAACTGCGCGACACGCGGACGGGGGAACTCAGCCGGCTCGACGTCGACGGCGGTTTCGTGGCGATCGGCCACCACCCGGCGACCGAGCTGTTCAAGGGCCATGTCGATCTCGATGAGGATCACTACATCAAGGTCGAGCCCGGCACGACGCGGACCTCGGTTCCGGGTGTGTTCGCGTGCGGTGACGTGATGGACAAGATCTATCGTCAGGCGATCACGGCGGCGGGCACGGGCTGCATGGCGGCGCTCGATGCCGAGCGCTTCCTTGCGGAGGCGGACTTCGAGGCCGAGGCTATCGCGGCGGAATAACCGCTCCGAGCAAGGCATCCGCCAGCGCCTCGAACGCCGCCGGATCGGCGAAGCTGTGCGAGGTGGTGGGGATGCGCACCATATCGGCGGCCGGGCGCTCCCCGGCCGCCAGATTTTTCCAGGCGGACGCAAAGGCCTGTGCCGTGCCGTCCCCTTCGGCGAGCACGATCCGGGAGCGGGGCGGCAGCCCCGCGGTAAAGCGGCGGATGAGGTGATCGTCGGCGCGCTTGCCGCTGTTGGCGATGCCGCGCGCCAGTTTGTGGAAGTTCACGCCGCCGCTCAGCAGGCGCCACCAGGCACGCGGATCGAGGATGCGCCGCCGATAATGCCCCCTGATCGCGGCAGCCGGCGGAAGGTCGCCCTGCGGCTCCACCACCCATGGATTGGCGAGAACGGCCCCGGTCAATGCAAGGGGCTCGCCATGCAACGCTATGGCTGAAGCTCCGTCACAGAGACCGAAGGCAAAGAGTTGGTCTAATTTGGTAAAATTGTTCCTGAGCGCCTTCGCCGCTGCATTAATATCGCGAGCGCTGCCCAGATAGCCTTGATCCTGGCCCTCGCTGTCCCCGATCCCGCGCCGATCGAAGCGGAGCACCGCATGGCCGGCTTCAGCCAGTCGATACGCCAGCCGCTCGTAGAGACGATGCGGCCCGACCCGTGTCTGGCTTCCGCCGACAACGAACAACCAGCCGATACGCGCATCGGCTGGGCCGTCGATGGTGGCGAGTAGTTCATCGCCCTCGCATGGGATGGTGATAATGGACCTCAAGCTCTTGCCCACGAAGCGATATCTTCGATCAGGCATTGCGCCAATACGTCGTCCGAAGTGGGTTCGGGACGGCGCCAGAGGGGACTTCCTTCGATGTGCCGATCCGCCGGACGATCGTCTGAGGTGAGACGGAGCGTTCGGATGTTTGGTTCGGTAAGGCTGTCCGCCAACTGGAGGTTCTCGACGAGTCCTGCGCTCAGGCGATAGCCGGAAGGCATGGAGGGATCACTCCCGCTCATGAGCGCGCTCCGCCTCAGGTCGCTGAGCAACGAACGGCCGGATGTCGGAGAAAGGCGCCAGCGGGGGTTTGGGCGTTGTCCCTCCAACAGGCTTCCGCCGCGGATCGAGACAGTGGCCGGCGCGCGGCTGGTTTCCGTCCGTATCAGTTGCTCAACGGTGTCGACGGAAGCGAGCCAGTCGCTCCAGCTTACGTCATCGAGCGCGCGCGGACTTTCACCGGTGCCGGGCAGATCGGGAAGCCAGCAGCCGAAACCCCGCTGGGCAAGCCCGCGGCACAGCGATGAGACGAGCGCGCGGCATCGGTTCATCTCTTCGAAAAGAGGTTGTAGAACAAGTATCTGCGGGCCGTCTTTCGGTCCACGGCAGAGAGTGAATTCGGGCGAGCCCGAGAGGCTGTATGTCAGGACGCGTAGGGCGTCCTCGCTCATGCGCCGCGCTTGGCCCGGATAAAGTCTGCGAGACTGCCGAACGTTTCCAGCATCGCGCCGTCCACCTCGTCATCCTCGATCAGGACGTGAAGGCGATCCTCGATTTCGGTCAGCAGGCCCGCGACGGCCATGGAGTCGAGTTCGGGCATCGCGCCGAACAGCGGCGTATCGGCATCGATCGCCGCCGCGCGGGCCGGATCGAGACCCAGCACGTCACGCAGGATCGCGCGCAGCAGGTCATCTGTCGTGTCGGCCGTCCGGTCCATCGCATATCTCCGTGGACGCGTCGCCTAGTCGACCGCGCGGCGGCGGGCAAGACGGCTTGCGACCTCCCGGCCGATCCCCGCCATCCCGCGCAGGCTCGTGGGGCGGTAGGCGTCGATGCGGTATATGGGGCGCGGCATGTCCATCCAGTCCGCCTTGTAGGGTTCGTCTCCGAGGCCGAAATCGATGCGATGCACGCGGTCGTCTTCGATCGCGGCGTGGAACATCGCGTGGCTGAGCAGCGATCCGGGTGAGCCGGCGCGCGCATCCTCGCGATGGGCGAGCTTGTGGATCGTGGCAATGCCGTTTTCCACCAGCCAGAACTGCGATGCGACGGCACGGCCCTCGGCGTCGTGAGCGATGCCGAGTCGCAGCGTGCCAGCACTGCCTTCCTGTTCGGCGAGAGCCCGGAGGAAGGCGGGAGAGCCCTCCGTCGGCTTCCAGCTCGCTCGATAGACATTCTCATAGTCCGTCCAGGCCGAGGGCTCGAAGCAGCGATGGATCGAAATGTGGACGGGGTGACTGCGAGTCCGCCGTGCGATCGTGTTGCGCAGCTTCGCGGGCCGGGCCGCCCAATAGCTCTCGAAGCCTGCATCAGGGATATCCACGATCCAGTTGGTGGAGACACGGCTTGTGAAGGGGCGGAGAGTTGCGGCGCGCAACGGGGCGGGTTCCGCGTTCCGCAACGGATGAAGCGCCACCCGATCGAAACGGCGGCTGACTGCCCGGTAGAGGCATTCGATCAGGGCCTCGTCGCGGGGCTCCGAGAGGATCGGGCCGAAGCGCAGGCTGTACCAGCTCGACAGCGGTGCAGCGGCGCGGGAGCCGGCATCGATCAGGAACAGCCAGGCGCGTGCGTCGCCGCTCGCCACGCGGACGACGGCGATCCCGGCATCCGGCAGGATATGCATACGGGTCAGGCGAAACCAGTCGAGCCGGTCGAACAGGCAGGGCTGAGCGGTGCGGTCGAGCGCGCCCGCCGCGTCGGCGGCGACCGCGTCCAGGTCGTCAAACCATTCCACCAACGCCGTCATCGCGCTATCCCCCGAGCGCCAAGCATAAGCGTGCACGGGGTCTGATTTGCAAGCGATGAAGGAATGGGATGGGCTGGAGCCCTTTGCGGAGCGGCTGGACCGGCTGACGCTGCGCGGTGTTCCTCAGGATATCGCGCTGGCCGACAAGGCGGGAACGCTCGACTTTGCGGAGCTGGAGACGGCCGTCGGCGCGCTGGCTGCCGCGTTGGCCCGGCAGGCGGAGCGTGGCGATCGCATCGCGAGCTGGCTCCCCAAGACGCGGCTTGCCTGCCTGATGGCGCTCGCCTGCGCACGGGCGGGGCTGGTGCATGTTCCCGTCAATCCTCTGCTGCGCCGTGCGCAGGTGGCGCATATCCTGGCGGATAGCGGCGCACGACTGTTCGTGACCCAGCCTGCCCGCGCCGTCCTGCTGGAAGAGGGCGATGTCCCGGCCGGTTGCAGGGTGGTGCACGAAGCCGATCTGGCGTCCCTTCCCGACATGCCGCTGCCGCCTTCTGAGGGGGCGACCGACGAGCTGGCCGTGCTGCTCTACACCTCGGGGTCCACCGGCAAGCCGAAGGGCGTGATGCTGAGCCACGCCAATCTGTGGCTCGGGGCGATTTCGGTCGCGCATTATCTCCGCCTCGCGCCCGACGACCGGACGCTGGCCGTGTTGCCGCTGAGCTTCGATGCAGGGCTGAATCAATTGCTGTCGACATGGGCTGCGGGTGGGTCGGTCGTGCCGCTCGATTATCTGGCCGCGGCGGACGTGGTGCGCGCGGTGGAGCGTCATAGCGTCACGACGCTCGCGGGCGTGCCGCCGCTCTGGATACAGCTTGCCGAGGCGAACTGGCCGGCCGAGACCGCCGCCCGGCTCAGGCGACTGTCCGCGACAGGTGGGCGGATGCCGGCGCCCGTCGTGCGGCGCCTCCGGGCGATCTTCCCGCAGGCGGACCTCTATCTGATGTACGGGCTGACGGAGGCCTTTCGTTCAACCTATCTCGATCCGGCGCTGGTGGATCTGCACCCAGAGTCGGTTGGTCGAGCCATACCTTTAGCGGAAATTCTGGTCGCGCGGCCGGACGGCAGCATCGCGGCCGATGGGGAACCCGGCGAACTCGTCCATGCCGGGCCGCTGGTGGCGCAGGGCTATTGGCGGGATGCCGAAAGGACGGCGCAGCGCTTCCGGCCGGCGCCCGCGGCGTCCCGGCTGGGCGGCATTGCCGTCTGGTCGGGCGATGCGGTGGTGCGGGGCGCGGACGGGCTGCTGCGGTTCGTGGGGCGCGATGACGAGATGATCAAGGTCTCCGGCAATCGCATCAGCCCCACCGAGATAGAGGAGGCCGCGATCGCCAGCGGCGCCGTGGCAGAGGCGGTCGCATTAGGCGTGCCGGACGAGCGGATGGGGCAGGCGATCCGTCTCGTTGTGCGCAGCATCGGCGGGGAGGACGCGAAGGCGCGGCTGCTCGCCTATTTCAAGGCTGAGCTGCCCAATTTCCAGCAACCGCGGGAAGTCGTCTGGGTCGACACTCTTCCCTACAATCCCAATGGCAAGCTGGACCGTGTGCGTGTTCGCGAGGAGCATGGCGCATGAAGCCGTCCGGCCCCATTCCGCCCGGTTACGAGGCCGGTGCCGACGGCCGCCTCCTGATCGCGGGGCATGATGTCGTGAGCCTGATTGAGCGGGCGGGCGACACGCCGCTCTTCGTCTACGATCACGATATGGTGGCGGGGCGGGTGGCCCGCCTGCGCACAGCCATGCCGGTGGGGCTTGAGATCCATTATGCGATCAAGGCCAATCCCTTCGCGCCGCTGGTGGCGATGATGGCGGGGATCGTCGACGGGTTCGACGTCGCGTCCGAAGGCGAGCTGGAGCGGGCGATCGGGGCGGGCATGTCCGCTCGCCACATCAGCTTTGCGGGTCCGGGCAAGCGCACGCGTGAGCTGGAGGCTGCAATCCGCGCCGGCGCTACGCTCCATCTGGAATCCGAACGGGAAGCGGAACGCGCGCTCGACGTGGCTGGGGCGTTGGGCGTCCAGCCGCGCCTCGCGGTCCGGGTGAACCCCGAGTTCGATCTGCGCGGGTCCGGAATGCGGATGGGAGGCGGGGCCAAGCCTTTCGGCGTGGACCAGCAGCGCGTGGCGCCGCTGGTGCGTCGGATCGTCGAGGCGGGCGCGGACTATCGCGGATTGCACATCTTCGCGGGTTCGCAGTCTTTGGACGCAGCCGCCATCATCGAGACGCAGGCGAACACCGTCGCGCTGGCGCGCCGTATCGCCGGGGAGAGCAGTGCAGAGGCTCCGCTGGTCAACCTCGGCGGAGGCTTCGGCGTCCCTTATTTCGCGGGCGATGTCGCGCTCGACGTGGAACGGATCGGAGATGCGCTGGCCGAACAGGTCGGCGGCGAGGCGGATCGCTATGCGATCGAACTGGGGCGCTGGCTGGTGGCGGAAGCGGGGGTCTATCTCACGCGTGTCGTCGACCGGAAGGAGAGCCACGGCAAGATATTCCTCGTGACGGATGGCGGGATGCACCATCAACTCGCGGCATCAGGGAATTTCGGAACGGTTGTCCGCCGTAATTATCCGGTCGCCGTGGCCACCCGCTTCGGGGCTAACCCGGAAGAAGAGGCGAGCGTCGTCGGATGTCTCTGTACCCCTCTCGACAGATTGGCCGACGATGTGGCGCTTCCGGCCGCCGGGGAGGGGGATGTGATGGCGGTCTTTCTGGCGGGCGCTTATGGCGTGAGCGCTTCACCGGCAGCGTTTCTCGGGCATCCGGCAGCCATCGAGATGTCCGTCTCCGCGGGACGCGAGCCTGCCCTAACGTAAAATTCACCTCTTCCGGCTTAGGGCGAGGATCAAGAAACCTTGGGAGGGCGTCGTTTTCGCGCGGCGCCTCACAGGGGCGGCAAGGAGTGTGACATGCGGTTCGACGGCGCTTCGAAGGTTGTTCTCGGCGTGGCGCTCGCCAGCCTGCTGGCCACGGGCAGCGCGGCGTTCGCGGAGGAACCGACCCTGCCGCCCGCCAATTTCGTCTCTCCGCAGGACAAGCCGAGCGAGCAATATGTCATTGGCCCGCTCGACCAGCTCACTATCTTCGTGTGGCGAAATCCGGAGCTGGGCGCGAAGGTGCAGGTCCGCCCTGACGGGCGCATCACCACGCCGCTGATCCAGGACCTGCCGGCGGTCGGCCGCACGCCGTCGCAGCTCGCCGACGACATCAAGGCGCGTCTCGCGGCCTATGTCACCGATCCGCTGGTGTCGGTGATCGTCGAGAATTTCTCGGGCACCTATTCGCAGCAGATCCGCATCGTGGGCGCGACGGAGAAGCCGGCCAGCCTGCCTTATCGCGCCAACATGACGCTGCTCGACGCGATGATCGCGGTGGGCGGCCTGTCCCAATACGCGGCAGGTAACCGCGCCAAACTGGTGCGCTTCGACAAGGCCACCGGTAAGCAGACGGAATACCCGCTTCAGATCTCCAAGCTGCTGAAGCACGGCGACACGAAGGCCAATGTGAAGCTCGAACCGGGCGATGTGATCATCATCCCGGAGAGCCTGTTCTGATTGCTTGAGGCGAGGGCGTAGGGGCGGACGCGATGAATGCCATTCTGGAAGAGGTGCGGATCGGCATTCATGTCGTGTGGCGCAGGCGCTGGCTGGCGCTGGCGGTGGCGTGGGGCATCGCGCTGGTGGGCTGGCTGGGCGTTTCGCTGATCCCCAACACCTATGAGAGCACGGCGCGGATCTTCCTGGAGCCGCAGTCGATCCTGCCGCAGGCGGTGGGCATCACCAGCAACGACCAGCAGCAGGGCATCGATTCCGTCCGTCAGACCTTGCTCTCCAGCGACAATCTGGCGAGCGTCGTGAAGGGCACCGACCTTGCGCGTCAGGCGACGACGCCCAAGGATCTGGCTGCGATGGTCACCCGGCTCCAGACGGCGATCTCGATCAAAAGCACGCAGGACAATCTCTTCCAGATCAGCGCCGATCTTTCGGGCGGCGGCTTCTCGGATGCGCAGAACGCCAAGAATGCGCAGGCGGTGGTCGCCAAGCTGCTTGACCAGTTCGCGGCCGCGAGCGCGGTGGGAGACGCCGCCGAGGCGCATCGCTCGCTCACCTTCCTCGACGCGCAGCTCGCCCAGCGTGGGCAGCAGCTTCAGGAGGCCGAGCAGAAGCAGCAGGCGTTCGACCAGAAATATCTCGGGATGCTGCCCGGCACCGGATCGATCGACCAGCGCATGGAAACCGCGCGATCGCAGCTTTCGGACGTCGAGACGAACCTCGCCGCCGCCCAAAGCTCGCTGGCGGCGGTCAACGGCCAGCTCGCGGCAACGCCAGCCTCCATTCCGGGGCCGCCCTCGGCGACAGGCGGCGGCGGCCCGCGCGAGCGGCTCGCCCAGCTCCAGGCGCAGCTCGCGCAGGATCAGGCGCAGGGTTGGACCGACAAGCATCCCGACGTGATCGCGGTGCGGCGCGAGATCGCCCACATTTCGGGCGCGGCGGCGTCCGAGCCGGCGTCCGGTGCCAATTCCCAGCCGAACCCGGCCTATATCTCCCTGCGGTCGATGATGGCGGAGAAGCAGGCGACCTATGCCGCGCTCGCCACACGCCGCGCGCAGCTTCAGGCCGATATGGCGAACTTCGCCGCCAAGCAGGCCAACCAGCCCGAGATCACCGCGCAACAGGCCAAGCTGTCGCGCGATCATGACGTGCTTCAGGCGCAATATGACAAGCTGCTGTCGGATCGCGAGCAGGTGAAGCTCCGCGCCGACGCGCAGACGCAGGCCGGCAGCGTGCAGTTCCGCGTGATCGACCCGCCGACGCTCTCGAAGGTGCCGGCCAAGCCCAAGCGTCCGCTGCTGCTGACCGGCGTGCTGCTGGTGGCGATTGTGGGCGGCGCTGCGGCGGCGTTCCTGCGCGCCAAGTTGCAGACCAGCTATTCGACCCCCAACGCGCTGGCGGCGGCGAGCGGCCTGCCGGTGCTGGGCTCGATCAGTTATGTGCGTGGCGTTCGCCAGAAGGCGCAGGAAGCGCAGCAGCTCAAATGGTTCGCGGGAGCGGGCGGCGCGTTGGTGGGGGCCTATGTGCTTCTGCTCGCGGTCGAATTCGTTCAGCGCGGGCTGATGGCGTAGGACGAGAGGCATGAGCAAGCACAGCCCGATCAGCCCCGATCCGAAGGGCCCCGGCCGTCCGAAGGGGCCGCGTGGCCCCTCGCTCGTGGAGCGAGCCGCGAACGTCTACGACTTCACCGCCGGCCTGCGGGGCGGGGGCGTGAGCACCGGCGCGCCGACGGTTCCGGGCGCGCAGCCGGCGCCGACCGCCTTCCATGCGAACTGGGAAAGCACGTCGCCGATCGGCCGCTTCGGCCAGGTCGCGATGGATGAGCTGCGAGAGGGTGGCTTCGTCCTGCCCGATGCCAGCCCCAGCGCGATCTCCGAGGAGTTCCGCATCGTCAAGCGCCAGCTTCTGCGCGGCGCCGACGAGGTGGAGAATGGGCGGACGATACTGGTCTGCTCGGCGCATCCGGATGACGGCAAGACCTTCTGCGCGGTCAACCTCGCGCTCAGCCTCGCGGCGGAGAAGGACATCGAGGTCGTGCTGATCGACGCGGACGTCGCCAAGCCGGAAATCCTCTCCACGCTCGGGCTGGAGGCGGGGCCAGGCCTGATCGATGCGATCGCGGACGAAGCCGTCGATGTCGAGGCTTGCCTGATCCGCACGGACATTCCGGGCCTGATCGTGCTTCCCACCGGCCGGCAGACCAATGAGGCGACCGAGCTGCTGGCGTCGGACCGCACCAGGCAGGTGCTGGAACAGCTACGGGGTCGCGATCCGCGCCGCATCATCATCTTCGACTCCCCGCCTGCACTGGCGGCTTCTCCGGCCTCGGTGCTGGCGATGCATTGCGGTCAGCTCCTCTTCGTGGTCCGCGCCGAGCGGACGGGCGAGGCGGACCTCCGCGAGGCGCTGGGGCTCCTTTCCGCCTGCCCGCGTGCGCAATTGCTGCTGAACGGCGTCGAGTTCGGTGGCTCGCATCGCCGCTTCGGCCGATATTACGGGATCGACGGGTGACGAAATTCGCTTGGCTCACATGGTCGTTCCTGTCCACGGCGCTGATCGCGCTGCCGGCGGGTGCACGCACCACGATCAGCCCCTATGTCGAGGGCCAGCAGGTCATTTCGACCGATCTGAGCGGCCGTCCGGGGCCGGATACGGTGACCTATACGGGCATCGCCGCGGGCGTCGACGCGACGATCGAGAGCGCCAAGCTCCAGGGCCAGATCGACTATCGCTACGATCATTATTTCGCCTGGTCGAACCGCTATCGCGATACGGACCTGCACAACGGGCTCGCCTCGCTGAAATACCAGCCCAATTCAGACCTGTCGTTGCAGGCGGCCGGCATCGCGACCCGCGCGCGCGGGTCGCTCGCGACCGGCACGTCCGGCCTGCTGTTCGGCGATCTCGACAATACGCAGCAGATCTACGCCATCCAGGCGGGGCCGAGCTACGACCACCATTTCGGCGACATCAACCTGAACGCCGACTATCGCTTCGGCTGGACGCGTTCGGACAATGGCTTTGGCAGTACCGATCTCGGCCCCGGCCAGCCGGTGCTCGAGAATAATTTCGACACGTTCAGCCACACCGGCGATATCGCGATCGGCACGCGACCCGGCGGGCTCGGGCTGCCCTTCGGCTGGACCGCCTCGGGCGGGATCGAGCGGGACGACATCCACTTTCTCGACGCGCGCTATACGAGCAAGTTCGGCCGGGTCGACGTCGTGCAGCCGGTGAGCCACTCGCTCGCGCTGGAGGCGGGCATCGGATACGAGGCGGATCGGGCCACCCAGTCGGCGATCCTGACGGATGCGGACGGCAACGCCATCCTCGACAAGCATCGCCATCTTCAGGCGGATCATTCCAAGCGCCGTCTGCTGTCCTACGATCAGGACGGTCTGGTCTGGGACGTGGGCGTGCTGTGGCGGCCGAGCGTGCGCACCACGCTGGAGGTGCGCGGCGGGCAGCGTTACGGGCAGACGGTCGTGACCGGCCATTTCACCCACCAGATCACGCCGAAATCGACCATCGAGGTCGTCGCCTATGACGACATCACCAGCTTCGGGCGGCAGCTCACCACGGGCATCGGTTCTCTGCCGACGTCCTTCTCGGGCTCGAACCTGCCGATCCAGACGCCGCTCGCGAACTGCGTGTTCGGCGCCAACGGCGCGCAGGGCGGCTGCCTGACCGCTCTCAATTCGGTCAATTCCAACTTCTATCGCTCGCGCGGCGTCTATGTGCTGCTCGCGGGGCAGAAGGGGCTGTGGAACTACGGCCTCGGCGTCGGCTACGACCATCGCCATTATCTGGCGCCGAACCTTGGGGCCAACATCTTCTCCTTCGCCGGCGTGAACGAGCAGAGCGTGACTGTCGACGCCACCATCGGCCGCCGCCTGTCGCGCGTGTCGACGCTGACGCTGACCGGCCTCGCCGCATGGTATGACGACAATGCCAGCGTGCTGAGCGGCACGTCCTACACCGCCTATGGCGGCATCCTGACCTACAACCGCGAATTCTCCCGCAGGCTGCTCGGCACCGCTTCGGTGGGCGTCTCGTCGGGCGGCGGCGGCAATATCGACGACGATGTGATCGGAACGGCGCTGGTTGCGCTGCGCTATCAACTCTAACGGAATGTGAGGCGGCCTTCGGGCCGCGGGTGGAGGCCCAGATGTACGACAGCCATTACGGGTTCAGCGACCGACCCTTCCAGCTCACGCCGGACGCGCGCTTCTGGTTCGAGAGCAAGACGCACCGCACCGCCATGGCCTATCTCGGCTATGGTCTGGCGCAGGGCGAGGGCTTCATCGTCATCACCGGCGATGTCGGCGCGGGCAAGACCACGCTCGTGGGCCATCTGATGGCCTCGATCGATCCGCAGCGGCTTCAGGTCGTGCGGCTCGTCTCCACGCAGGTGGAGGACGAGGACATGCTGCGCCTCACCGCGCATCAGCTCGGCCTCGCGACCGAGGGGCTCGCCAAGGCGCAGCTTCTCGAGCGGATCGAGCGGACGCTGCGCCTTCACGCCAATGAGGGCCGCCAGACGCTCCTGATCGTCGACGAGGCGCAGAACCTGCCGCTCTCGGCGCTGGAGGAGCTGCGGATGCTTTCCAACTTCCAGAATGGCGGGCAGTCGCTGCTCCAGATCTTCCTGCTCGGCCAGCCCGAGTTCCGCGATCGCTTCCAGAAGTCGGAGCGGCTAGAGCAGCTCCGCCAGCGCGTGATCGCCACCCACCATCTGACGCCGATGGAGGCCGAGGAGGTCGCCCCCTATATCCAGCATCGCCTGAAGCTGGTCGGCTGGGATGGCCGCCCCGAGTTCACCGACGATGCGTGGGAAGCCTTCTATCGTCACAGTCATGGCGTGCCGCGCAAGCTCAACGTGCTGGCGGGCCGCGTGCTGCTGCACGGCGCGGTCGAGGGGCTGGAGCGCATCGACGGCGCGACCGTGAGCCTTGTCGCCGCGGACATGGATGACGAGCGCGGCTCGCACGGCCCAGCGATCGAGGACGAGGATCATCATCGCCGCGCCTCCGACGCGGCGCCACCCACCGAGGTCGGCCCCGTCCGCATCCTCCGCACGTCGGACCCGGAAGCGCTCGACCGTATCGCCGCGCTGGAAGAGCGCCTCGACGAGCAGGAGGCGGCGATCCGTCGCGTGCTCGGCCTGCTGATCGACTGGGTCGAGAAGGAGGAGCCGGTCGGCGGCCCCCACTTCGGGACCGCGCACTGAGGGCTTTCCCGTGATGCGTAACGCGCTGTCCGTGGATGTGGAGGACTGGTTCCAGGTCGGCGCCTTCGAGAAGGTGATCGACAAGGCCGACTGGTCGCGTCTGGAAAGCCGTGTCGCGCGCAATACGGATGCGGTGCTCGACCTGTTCGCGCGGGCGGGCGTGAAGGCGACCTTCTTCACGCTCGGCTGGGTGGCGGAGCGCGCGCCCGCTCAGATGCGCCGCATCGTCGCGGAGGGGCATGAGATCGCCAGCCATGGCTGGGATCATGATCGCGTCTTCACGCTGACGCCGGAGGAGTTCCGCGACGACCTGCGCCGCGCCCGCGCCGCGATCGAGGATGCCTCGGGGATGCCCGTCTTCGGCTATCGCGCGCCGAGCTTCTCGATCGACACGCGGACGCCGTGGGCGCATCCGATCCTCGCGGAGGAGGGCTACAGTTATTCCTCCAGCGTCGCGCCGGTGGCGCACGACCATTATGGCTGGCCGGACAGCCCGCGCTTCGCGTGGCGGCCTGTCTCGCAGAGCACGATGATCGAACTGCCGGTGACCACCGCCAAGCTCGGCGCGAGGACGCTTGCGGCAGGGGGCGGTGGCTTTTTCCGCCTGCTGCCCTATGGCTTCACGCGCTGGGCGATCCGGCAGGTGAACGACGAGGCGAAGCGCCCGGCGATCTTCTATTTCCACCCGTGGGAAATCGACCCCGGCCAGCCGCGCGTCGCCGATGCGCCGCTTCGCTCGAAGCTCCGTCACTATAGCCGGTTGTCCGCGATGGAGGGCAAGCTGGAGCGGCTGCTCGGCGAGTTCGCCTGGGGCCGGGTCGACGAAATCGCTGCCGCTCAGGCATCGCTATGAACCTTGCCGACGCGGTGCGCCCGCTTCGCATCGAGGAGGGGGGCAACGACGCGGCCGTCGACGCCTTCGTGCGCGCGCATCCCGAGGGGAGCCCTTTCCATCGCCCGGCATGGATCGCGGGGGTGGAGGCCGGCACCGGCCAGCGCGCGCATCGCCTGATCGCCGAGCGCGACGGGCGGATCGAAGGCGTGCTGCCGCTGACGGCGATGCGGTCGATGCTGTTCGGCAAGGCTTTGGTTTCGTCGGGCTTCGCGGTCGGCGGTGGCGTGCTGGCGACGAGCGACGAGGCGAGCGCAATGCTGCTGGCGGAAGGCTGGCGGCTGGCGGAGCGGCTCGGCTGCCCGAGCCTCGAGTTGCGCGGTGGCGCGCTGCCGGAGGCGGGCGACGGCTGGCAGGTGAAGGAAGACGCCTATGCCGGCTTCTCCCGGCCACTCGCGGCCGACGACGAGGCGGAACTGAAGGCCATCCCCCGCAAGCAGCGCGCCGAGGTCCGCAAGGCGCTTGGTGCCGGCATGACGGTGACGGTAGGGCGTGATCCGGCGGATCGGGCGGCGCATTACGCGGTCTATTCCGAGAGCGTCCGTAATCTCGGCACGCCGGTCTTCCCGAAGCGGCTGTTCGCGGCGGTGCTCGATCGGTTCGGCGAGGACGCGGACATCCTGACGATCGCGCAGGAGGGGCGGCCCGTGGCGTCGGTGCTGAGCCTCTATCATGGCGGCGTGGTGATGCCCTATTGGGGCGGCGGCACCTGGGAAGCGCGGGCACTCCGGGCCAATGAGCTGCTCTATTTCGCGCTGATGCGCCATGCCCGCGAGCGCGGCTGCACGGCGTTCGATTTCGGCCGCTCGAAGTTTGGGACCGGGGCTTTCGCTTACAAGAAGAACTGGGGCTTCGAGCCGCGCCCACTGGCCTATGCCACTCGCACCGCCGATGGCGCCGAGCCGCGCGAAGTCAATCCGCTGAGCCCGCGCTACCGGATGCAGATCGCGGTATGGAAGAAGCTGCCTCTATGGGTCGCAAACCGCCTCGGGCCGCCACTGGCGCGCGGGTTGGGCTGAGCGATGAGCGACCTGCTGTTCCTTGCGCACCGCGTTCCGTTTCCGCCCGATCGGGGCGACAAGATTCGCTCCTACAACATCCTCAAGCATCTGACCGAGAGGCATCGCGTCCATCTCGCCACCTTTGCGGACGACGAGGCGGATGTTGCGGCAGCCGAGGCGCTTCGGCCGATGATCGGTCGTCTCCATGTCGAGCGGCGCCAGCGATCGAGAGCGGCTGCGGCTGCGGTCGGGTTCGTGAAGGGGCAGGCAATCTCGGTCGCAGCCTTTGCAAGCCCGGCGATGATGCGCTTCGTCGGGACCGTGACGGCGGAAGAGCCCATCGACGGTGCCTACATCTTCTCCGGCCAGATGGCTCAATATGCGCCGGCGGGGCGGCCCTTCGCGATGGACTTCGTCGACATGGATTCGGAGAAGTTCGCGGCCTACGCCGCCGCTGCACAAGGACCGATGCGCTGGGTGTGGAAGCGCGAGGCCGAGCGCCTGTTCGCCTTCGAGCGGGAGGTGGCGGCGCGGGCGGCCGTCTCTCTGTTCGTGAGCGACGCCGAGGCCGCGCTCTTCCGCGATCGGACCGGTCTGCCGGACACGCGCGTGCTGGCGCTGGAGAATGGCATCGACCTCGATCGCTACCAGCCCGCGCCGCATCAGGCTGGGAAGGCGCCGCTCATCGTCTTCACCGGGCAGATGGATTATCCGCCCAATATCGAGGCGGCGGCGGGCTTCGCGCGGGATGCCATGCCGTCGATCCGTGCCCGCCACCCGGACGCGCGCTTTGCCATCGTCGGGCGCAAGCCGGATGCGCGACTGTCGGCGCTTGGTGGCAGGGACGGCGTCGAGGTGACGGGCGAAGTTCCCGATGTGCGGCCGTGGTTGACACAGGCGGATGTCGTCGTCGCGCCGTTGCGGATCGCGCGAGGCGTGCAGAACAAGGTGCTGGAGGCGATGGCGATGGGCCGCCCGATCGTCGCGAGCCCGCAGGCGTTCGAAGGGATCGACGCCATGCCCGGTCGTGATCTCATTGTGGCGGACGGCCCGCGCGCGGAGGTGGAGGCGGTGCTCGCGCTGCTGGGCGATCCGGCGCGGGCGGAAGCGCTTGGCGCGGCGGCCCGCGCGCGTGTCGAGGCACGTTATGCGTGGCAGGCGCGTCTTGCGCCACTCGACGATCTTCTGGAGCGGGTGTGACCATGGAGGCGACGATCACGCCCGGCGTCCGCGCGTCTGTCGGCGGATGGCGGAGCCATGCAGCCGGACTGTGCGTCGTCGTGGCAGCGCTGCTGGCCCTGTTCGCCCGCGACGCAAGGGATGTCGCCGCGATCTGGTGGACCAGCAGCACCTATGAGCATTGCCTCGTCATCCTGCCGATCGTCGGCTGGCTGGTATGGCAGCGTCTCCCGGTGCTGGCGGAGGTTCGGCCGAGGTCATGGGCTTTGCCTCTGCTCTGGGTGGCGGCGGGAGCGTTCGGCTGGCTGCTGGGTGAAGCGGCGGGCGTCGCGGTCGTGCGGCATCTCGCGCTGGTGGTGATGATACAGGGCGCGGTGGCGACGTTGCTCGGGCGGGGGGCCGTCGCGGCCCTGCTGTTTCCGCTTTTCTACGCGCTCTTCCTCGTGCCGGCCGGCGACATGCTGGTTCCTCCGCTTCAGACGCTGACGGCGCGGATTTGCATGGTGCTGCTCGACGTGGTGCATGTGCGGGCCCATCTGGACGGCGTGTTCATCACGACGCCTGGCGGCTGGTTCAAGGTGGCGGAGGCCTGTTCGGGCGCCAAGTTCCTGATCGCGATGATGGCGCTGGGCGTGCTGGTCGCCCACCTCGGTTTCCGGAGCTGGCGTCGGCGTGCGGTGTTCCTGCTGCTCGCGGCCGTCGCTCCGGTGCTCGCGAACGGCATCCGGGCGTTCGGGACGATCTGGGTCGCCCAATATAAAGGCGCGGCGGCGGCGGGCAGCTTCGACCATATCGTCTATGGCTGGATATTCTTCGCCATCGTGATCCTGATCGTGCTGGCCATTGGCTGGCGCTTCTTCGACAAGCCGGCCGACGCGCCGCCCGTCGACAGGTCCACTGTCCTCGCCCAGGCGGAGAAGCAGCGCTCGGCGCTGCCGCTTCTGGTCGCGGCGCTGGCGGTGCTCGCGGCGGCGGCGGTGGCTCCGCTCTGGAGTGCGGCGGCGATCCGCTCCGGTGCCCGGCCGATCCCGGCGTCTGCCCATCTTCCGGAGGTGGCGGGCTGGACGCGGATCGCCGCCACGGATGGAACCCCATGGAAGCCGCGTTTCGACGGCGCGGATCGCCTCCTCCTCGCCCGCTATCGCGATGCGATGGGGGCGGAGGTCGATCTCGCGGTCGCGCTCTATGCCACGCAGGAGCGTGGGCGATCGCTGGTCGGCTATGGGCACGGGGCGGTCGACCCGGACGGCGTGTGGTCCTGGGCCGCGAACCTGCCGGCGCCTCCAGGTGCGCAGGCGGAGCGGATCGTTGCGCCCGGAGCCGTATCGCGGACCGTCCTCAGCTTCTATACGGTCGGCGCCATGGAGACGGGGAGTGCCGCGCGGGTGAAGCTGGAGACGTTGCGTCATCATCTGCTGGGCGGCAGCCAGCGGGCCGCGGCCTTGCTCGTTTCGTCGGAGGACCGGCGCGGCGGGCGCGCGGCGATCGAGCGTTTCCTGAGCGCGCTCGGCCCGGCAGACAAGGCGATCGACCAGATCGCGGCGGGGCGCTGAACCTCCATGTGCGGTATTGCCGGCATCTTCCATCTCGATACGCCCAAGCCGGTGGACCCGGCGCGCGTCCGCACCATGATCGACGCGATCGCGCATCGCGGGCCGGACGGGGAGGGCATCTGGACCGCGCCCGGCGTGGGGCTGGGCCATCGGCGTCTGTCGATCATCGACCTGGCCGGTGGCGACCAGCCGATGATGTCGGCGGACGGCCGGCTGGTCGTCGTCTTCAACGGCGAGATTTATAATTACCGCGAACTGCGCGTCGATTTGGAGCGGTGGGGTGCGGAGTTCCGCACGCACAGCGACACCGAGGTGATCCTCCACGGCTGGCGCCGCTGGGGAGCGGACTGCCTCGATCGTTTCACGGGCATGTTCGCCTTCGCGCTATTCGACGCCGAGCAGCAGAGCCTCTTCCTCGCGCGTGACCGGCTGGGCGTGAAGCCGCTCTTCTACACGGAGCTTTCGGACGGCGCGGTGCTGTTCGGATCGGAGCTGAAGGCGCTGCTGGCCCACCCTCGTCTGCGCCGGGCGCCGGACCTCTCGGCGGTCGAGGATTTTCTCGGGCTTGGCTATGTGCCGGACGACGCCTGCATGGTCGCGGGCGTGAAGAAACTGCCGGCGGGCCATCACCTGACTCTGCGGCGGCGGCATCCGCTGCCTCAGCCTCGCCGCTGGTGGGATGTCGTTTTCACCGCCGACGCCAAAGGTTCGGTGCGCGATCTGGAGGTGCAGCTCGCCGACCATATGCGCCGCGCAGTGCGCTCGCGGATGGTGGCGGACGTGCCGCTCGGCGCTTTCCTCTCGGGTGGCGTGGACAGTTCCAGCGTCGTCGCGCTGATGGCGGAGGCGAGCCGGACGGCGGTCGAGACCTGTTCGATCGGCTTCGACGTGCCCGATCTGGACGAGACCGCCCATGCGCGGCTGGTGGCGGAGCGCTTCGCCACCCATCATCGCGAATGGATCGTGTCGCCCGACGATTTCGGACTGATCGATACGCTGGTCGGAGCCTTCGACGAGCCTTTCGCCGATGCCTCCGCGCTGCCGACTTACCGGGTCTGCGAGCTGGCGCGCGAGAAGGTGACGGTCGCGCTTTCGGGCGATGGCGCGGACGAGGCGCTGGCCGGATATCGCCGCCATCGCTTCTTCGTGGCGGAGAACCGGGCACGGGCGCTCTTCTCGACACAGATGCGCGAGCGTGTGTTCGGGGCGCTTGGTCGAGCCTATCCCAAGGCGGACTGGGCGCCGCGCCCGCTCCGCGCCAAGACGACCTTCCAGGCGCTCGCGCGCTCGCCCGAGGAGGCCTACGCGCGGGCGATGGGCTTCACCTCACCCGAGATGCGCGCGCGGCTGTTCACGCCGGAGGCGATGCAGGCGCTGGGCGGCCATCGTGCCGAGGCGCGGATCGAGCAGGCGATGCGCGAGGCGCCCGCTGCGGACTGGCTGGGCCGGGCGCAATATGCCGATCTCAAGATATGGCTGCCGGGCGACATCCTCACCAAGGTGGACCGGACCAGCATGGCGGTCGGACTGGAGGCGCGAGAGCCGCTGCTCGATCACGGGCTCGTGCAGTTCCAGGCCTCGTTGCCGATGGCGATGCGGCTGCGCGGCGGGCAGGGCAAATGGCTGATGAAGCACGCCATGCGCTCCTATCTGCCGGAGGAGATCCTGCATCGCACCAAGATGGGCTTCGTCACCCCGATTGCGCAGTGGTTCCGTGGGCCGCTGGCGGGCGAGGCGGAGCGGATCGCCCGTGGTGCCGCGCTGGCGGCGACCGGCTGGTTCCGCCCGGACGAACTCGCCCGCGTCGCGCATGAGCATCGCTCCGGTCGCAGCGATCATGGCCGGCTGCTGTGGCAGCTCCTGATGCTCGACAAGTCTTTGACGCGACTGTTCGGCGTCTAGCGGCGACGGCGAAGAAGCAGGCTGTCCACGGACCATCGGCCGGGCCCGCTCATCACCAGTGACGCCAGCGCTGCCAGATAGAGAAGATCGGTTTCATAGCCCGGCTGCCCGAAATGGGCGCCGCGTGCATCCACCGACATCAGCTTGATGGAGCTGAAACCGTTGGGGATGTGGACGGTGACGATCGCAACCAGCAGCACGGCCGCCATCGGAATGCTCGCGACGGGCATGAGCGCGCCGACAAGGATCGCGAACCCGCCGAACAGCTCGATCAGGATCGTTCCCCACCCGAGCAGAGGAGCGAAGGGCATGCCCAGCGCATGGAGAATGCCCGTGAAGGCATCCGGGCCACGGGCGAGCTTGGCATAGCCATGTTCCATGAAGCCATAGCCGACGATCAGCCGCAATGGCAGCGCGGCCCATGTGGCGTCGGTTCGAAAATAAAGGCGGCCGAGAAGGACGGAAAGGCTCTGTATCATGCCTTTCCTACGTGAGGGCCGGGGCGTTGGTTACGCCGCGCCCGTCATGGGTAGACCGCTTCCACGAAATAAAGGCCGTCGGGCGGCGCATTGAGGCCGAGTTCGCCGCGATCCTTCGCCTCCAGCGCGGCGCTCACATCGTCGGGCGTCCACTTGCCCTGACCGACCAGCGCGAGGCAGCCGACCATCGAGCGCACCTGATGGTGGAGGAAGGACCGTGCCGCCGCCTCGATCTCGATCCCGCCGCTCACCCGCCGAACGTCGAGCCGGTCGAGCGTCTTGACCGGGCTCGCCGACTGGCAGTGGGCGGAGCGGAAGGTTGTGAAGTCGTGCAGGCCGACCAGCCGCTGCGCCGCCTCGTGCATCGCCTCGACATCGAGCGGCGGCGCGACCCGCCAGGCCTTCCCTTCGTCTAAGGCCAGCGGCGCGCGGCGATCCACGATCCGGTAGATGTAGCGCCGGCCGATGCACGAGAAGCGCGCGTGCCAATCGTCCGGCACCGCCTCGCAGGCGAGGATCGCGACCGGAGCCGGTCGCATCCGGGCATTGAGCGCCTCCATCAGGCGGAAAGGGGTGAGAGTCTTCTCGATCTCGATATGGGCGACCATTCCCATCGCGTGGACGCCCGCGTCGGTACGGCCGGCGGCGTGGACGGCTGCCTCCTCGCCGGTGATGAGATGGGCGGCGCGCTCGATGGTCTCCTGCACGCTCGGGCCATGCGCTTGCCGCTGCCAGCCCATGAAGGGGCGGCCGTCATACTCCACCGTCAGCCGGAAACGCGTCACGAGAGGACAGTCCCCGCCGGGATGGAAAAACCGCGCAGCAGTTCGGCTGTCGCCATCGCGCCGCGCCCCGCGCGCTTGACGATATCCGGCCGGATCGAGCCCATGCCGCAGGCGATGGCGAGGCTGTCATCCAGCACCGTCGCCGGCGCGCCGCTGCCCTCTTCGATCGTGGCCGAAAGGATCTGGATGCGCTCCCCGCCATGCTCGAAGAAGGCGCCCGGCGCCGGATTGAACGCGCGGACCTGCCGCTCGACCTGCGCCGCGTCGTGCGAGAAGTCGAGGCGGGCTTCGGCCTTCTCGATCTTGGCGGCGTAGGTGACGCCATCCTCCGGCTGCGGGCGGGGCGGGTAGGCGGACGGATCTGCCAGCACGCGCACCATCAGCCCTGCGCCGAGATCGGCCAGCTCCGCGAACAGATCGCCGGCGGTCTTGCCGTCGATGGGCGTGCGGCCCTCCAGCAGCATCGGGCCGGTATCGAGGCCCTTCTCCATCTGCATGATGATGACGCCCGTCTCCGCATCGCCCGCGAGGATCGAGCGCTGCACCGGTGCCGCCCCCCGCCAGCGGGGCAGGAGCGAGCCGTGCACGTTCATGCACCCCAGCCGCGGCGCCTCCAGGATCGGCACCGGGAGCAGCAGCCCATAGGCCGCCGCCACCGCCACATCGAGGCCGAGCGCCGCGAACGCCGCCTGCTCGCCCGCATCGCGCAGCGTCAGCGGATGCCGCACCTCCAGCCCGAGCGCGTCGGCCCGGCGATGGACCGGCGAGGGCTGCAACGTCTTTCCCCGGCCGGCCCGACGTGGCGGCTGGGTGTAGACGGCGGCGATGTCGTGCCCGGCAGCGGCCAGCGCTTCGAGCGTCGGCACGGCGAAATCGGGCGTTCCCATGAAGGCAATGCGCATGAGCCCTCACAAGCGCTTGGCAAGGCGGAGTGCAAGCCCATATCCATGCTTCCCATGGCATCTCCCGAAATCGACGCGCTGACACAGGCGCTTGCGCGGCTCCCCGGCCTCGGCCCCCGTTCGGCCCGTCGCGCCGTCCTCCACCTCCTCAAGAAGCGCGAAACCGCGCTGACGCCGCTGCTCCGCGCGCTGGAGCTGGTCGACGAGCGGCTGTCCACCTGTCATGTCTGCGGCAATGTCGACACGTCGGACCCATGCTCGATCTGCGCCGATCCGCGCCGCGACGAGCGCTCGCTCTGCGTGGTGGAGGAGGTGGCCGATCTCTGGGCGCTGGAGCGCTCGCGACTGTTTCCGGGGCGATTCCATGTCCTTGGCGGGCGGCTCTCGGCGCTCGACGGGGTGCGGCCGGAGGATCTAAGTATCGATCGCCTCGTCGCGCGGATCAGCGCCGGGGGCATCGACGAGGTCGTCCTCGCCACCAACGCCACGCTCGAAGGGCAGACCACTGCCCATTACATCGCCGAGCGGCTGGAAGGCCTGCCAGTACGCCTGACGCGCCTCGCCCATGGCCTGCCTGTCGGGGGCGAACTGGACTATCTCGACGAGGGCACGCTGGCGCAGGCGCTGCGTGCCCGTCGGCCGATCGATTAGCCTGATCGAAAGGCTCGCCTTGACGGACGGGCGCGTCGATCATAGCTCGTCGCCATGGCCATTCTTCCCATCATCGAGATCCCGGACGCGCGCCTGCGCAAGATTTCGGAACCGGTCGAGACGTTCGACGCGGAGCTTCAGCAGCTTATCGACGACATGTTCGAGACCATGTACGACGCGCCCGGCATAGGTTTGGCTGCGATCCAGGTGGGCGTGGCCAAGCGGCTTCTGGTGATCGATCTCCAGGAAGAAGGCGAGGGCGTGAAAAACCCGCGCGTCTTCATCAACCCGGAATTCTCCGAGCCATCGGAGGAGAAGACCGTCTACACCGAAGGTTGCCTCTCGATCCCGGACCAGTTCGCCGACGTCGAGCGCCCCTCGACGATCCGCGCCAAATGGCAGGATCGTGAGGGCAAGCAGCATGACGAGGTTCTCGATGGGCTGCTGGCCACCTGCCTCCAGCACGAGGTGGACCATCTGAACGGCATCGTCTTCACCGACCATCTGTCACGCATGAAGCGCGACATGGTCCTGAAGAAGCTGGAAAAGCTCCGCCGCCAGCAGCGCGCCGCCTGAAGACGCCCCGCCGCGCGCTTGCGGCGTAGGAAAACCACTGCTACGTTCGCGCTTCGTTCCGGTGGAGGGAAGCGTGAACCCAGTCGTCGCCATTCTGGTCGCTTGCATGGCATTGATCATCGGGCTGGGGATAGGCTGGTTCCTGGGTTCGCGCACCGGCGCGGGCCTCAAGGCGGAGCGGGATCGACTCGACGCACGCTCCCGCGAGGCGGAGACGGCCCGCGCAGCAGCCGAGGAACGCGCAAAAACGGCTGGGCTTCTCCGCACTACGTTGGACGAGGTAACGCGCGAGCGTGACGCCGCGCAGCGTTCTCTCGCTGCGGAGCGCGCTGCCGCGAGCGAGCGGGCCGAGGCCTTCGAGGCGCGGCTGGTCGAGTTGCGCGAGGCGAAGGAGATGCTCTCCGCGCAGTTCAGCGAAGTGGGCCAGAAGATGCTCGGCGAGGCGCAGAAGGCGTTTCTGGAGCGTGCCGACCAGCGCTTCGCCCAGTCCGAGGAGAAGTCCGGCGAACGGCTGAAGGCCCTGCTTCACCCGGTCGAGGCGACGCTCAAGCGTTATGAGGAAGGCGTATCCCGCGTCGAGAAGGAGCGGACCGAGGCCTATGGCAACCTCACCGGTCTGATCAGTTCGATGCGGGACGGGCAGGAGGCCGTGCGCAGCGAAGCGGCGAAGCTGGTCAATGCGCTCCGTGCCGCGCCCAAGGCGCGCGGCCGCTGGGGTGAGCAGCAGCTTCGCAACGTGCTGGAAACCTGCGGCCTCGTCGAACATACCGATTTCACGACCGAGGTGTCGGTCGATACCGAAGATGGGCGGATGCGTCCCGACGCGATCATCCGCGTGCCCGGCGGGCGGGCGCTGGTGATCGATGCGAAGGTGTCGCTCAACGCCTATCAGGACGCGTTCGGCGCGATCGAGGAGACGGAGCGCGCGCGGCATCTAGCGGCGCATTCGGCGGCGATGAAGGCGCATGTCACGACGCTCGCCGCCAAGGCCTATTGGAACCAGTTCGAGGACGCGCCGGACTACGTGATCATGTTCGTGCCGGGCGAGCATTTCCTTGCCGCCGCGCTCGAAAATGATCCGACGCTCTGGGATTATGCGTTCGAACGACGCGTGCTGCTGGCGACGCCGACCAACCTCGTGGCGATCGCGCGCACGGTGGCGGCGGTTTGGCGGCAGGAGAAACTGGCGCTGGAGGCGCGGCAGATCGGCGCGCTGGGCAAGGAGATGTACGATCGTCTCTCGGCCGCTGCCGGGCATCTCCGCAAGGTCGGCACGGGTCTGTCGACCGCGGTGAACAACTACAACAGCTTCGTGTCCTCCTTTGAGTCGCGCGTGCTGGTGACGGGGCGGAAGTTCCGGGATCTCAACATCGAAACGGGCGGACGCGAGATCGAGACGGCACCGCCGGTCGAGACTTTGGCCCGCGTGCCCGCAGCAACGGAATTGCTCGGCGGGCCAGCCGAAGCGGAGGCGGCAGAGTAGGAGCATCGGGCTGGCGCGTCAGATCGCGACCGTCTCGAGGGGCCGGTAGCGAGAGCACGGCCTTGATTATCGCTGTGGGGGTGAGGTGTCTTCCCCGCATCCAGCGCTGGCGTTTCGTTCTGCTTTTGAAGGGCGGACGAAGGCTAAGAGATAGATCGGCGAAAGAGGCCGCGTCGTTGCGCCGACGAAAGAACAGGGCGTCGCCCTCTGCGTTCGACAGCATCGAATGGGTTTCGGATGAGAGCGGTGACGATGGCGTGACAGGTCGGGTCGAGAGGAGGCCGGTCAGGTCGGGTGATCTGTAAGGCGGCCCCTATATGAGTCCCGGAAACTTCCCGACCCATCTCTGATCCGCGGCCTAGCGCCTATTTCGTCAAAGGCGCTGACCGAGCACCTCGTAGGCCATCACCGCCGTTGCAACCGCCGCGTTGAGGCTGTCGGCCTTGCCGCGCATCGGGAGCTTCACGCGGATATCGCACTCGTCCTCATAGTCGGCAGGCAGGCCGCGCGCCTCGTTGCCGACGAGGATGAAGGTCGGCGCCGCATAGCGAGGCTCGCGATAATAGGCGTCGGTCCGCAGGCTGAGGGCCACGAGCTGGCCGGGGCCGGAACGCAGCCAGGGCACGAAATCCGTCCATGCCGCCCGCGCGATCCGCTGGGTGAACAAGGCCCCCATCGAGGCGCGCACCGCCTCGACCGAGAAGGGGTCCACGCAATCGTCGATCAGGATCAGCCCACCCGCGCCGACGGCGTCGCCCGTGCGCAGGATCGTGCCGAGATTGCCCGGATCGCGCAGCGACTGGGCGACGATCCAGATATCCGATGCGCTGCGATCGATGCGGTCGAGCGCGGTGTCGAACTCGGCATAGACGCCGAGCACGGTCTGCGGATTGTCCTTGCCCGAGAGCTTGTGGAGGATGTCCACGTTCGTCTCGATCGCCTCGCCGCCGTCCGCCTCGCACGCGGCCGTGAGGCGTCGCACCAGCGGATGGTCGCGCATCTCGCGGGTGTGGAAGATCCAGCGCGGCAGGTGGCCGGCTTCCTCCGCCTCGGTCAGGATGCGCAGGCCTTCCGCCAGGAACAGACCTTCCTCGCGGCGATGACGCTTCTCGCGCAGGTTGCGGATGCGCTTGACGAGGGGGTTGGAAAAGGCAGTGATTTCGCGAGGCATGGCGCTCGTTACACCAGTTCCCGCCGGGATCAAGCAGCGCGGCGGCGCTTGAGGGAGGCGCTATTCCTCGCCGAACTTGCTTTCGACCAGATCGACCAGCAGCGCCAGCGCCTCCTCCGCCCCGTCGCCGGCGGCGCGGATCGTGACATGGTCGCCCTTGGCGGCGCCCAGCATCATCAGCCCCATGATCGAGGTGCCCGCCACGCTCGACCCGTCCTTCTCCACTTCCACCGCCGCGCTCTGCCCGGAGGCCAGCGTCACGAACTTGGCGCTGGCGCGGGCATGAAGGCCGCGCTTGTTCGTGATCTGCACGGTGCGGCTGTGTTGGGTCATGCGGCGGCCTCTCCCAGCAGGTCGGACGCGACGGAAATATATTTGCGGCCCGCATCGCGCGCGGCGGCGACGGCGGCCTTGATCTTCATGGTGCGCCGCGCGCTCGCGAGGCGGATCAGCATGGGCAGGTTGATGCCCGCGATCACCTCCACGCGATCCGTCTTCATCAGCGAGATAGCGAGGTTGGAGGGCGTGCCCCCGAACAGATCGGTGAGCAGGATCGCGCCGTCGCCGACATCCACCTTCGCGATTGCCGCGGCGATATCGTTGCGGCGGCCCTCCATATCGTCTTCCGGCCCGATGCAGATCGGGACGACCGCCTCCTGTGGCCCAACGACATGTTCCATCGCCGTCACGAATTCCGCCGCCAGGCGTCCGTGCGTCACCAGCACCAAACCGATCATCTATTCACCCGAGTTTGGCCTCTCTCCGATGACATCCATTCCTCCAGCGTCCGGCTCTCTTTTTCTTACGGGGTCAGATCGCGATGGAGGATCGTGGGCGAAAATCCTTGCGCACGCAACCGGTCGCCTATCGTCCGGGCGACATGGACGGAGCGATGACGCCCTCCGGTGCAGCCGAATGCCACGGTGACGTAGCTTTTTCCCTCCGCCGCGTAGCGCGGAAGCAACAGTGCGAGCAGCCCTTCGATGCGCTCCATCGCCTCGAAATAGGCTGGATCTTCCGCGACATAGGCGGAAACGGGCGCGTCGAGCCCGGTCATCGGACGCAGCACGGCGTCCCAGTGCGGATTGCGCAGGAAGCGCATGTCGAGAACGAGGTCCGCATTGCGGGGCACGCCGCGCGCGAAGCCGAAGGACATGATGGTGAGTGTAACGCCGACGCCTTCCGCGGTCGCGAATCGGTTGCGCAGCATCTGCTGGAGCGTGTTGGTGCTGCTGTCGGTGGTATCGATCAGGTGATCAGCGGCGCGGCGGAGCGGCTCGAGCAGCTCGCGCTCGCGGGCGATGCCGTCCTCGGCCGGGCGGTCGAGCGCCAGCGGATGACGGCGACGCGTCTCGGAGAAACGGCGGACCAGCTCGCTCCCCGCGCAATCGAGGAAGAGCATCCCGACATCGTCGCCGCGGCCCCGTAGCTGGCCGAGCCGGTCGACGATGCGTTGCGCGCTGAAACCACGCGTGCGGCTGTCGATCACGACCGCGAGCGGACGATCCTCGCCGCCATTGTCGACGGGGCTCGGCGCATCGAGCAGCCGGTCGAGCAGCATGAGAGGGAGGTTGTCGACCACCTCCCAGCCGAGATCCTCCAGCGTGCGGACCGCGGTGCTCTTGCCCGCGCCCGACATGCCGGTGACGAGCAGCAGGCGGCGCGTGTGGCTGTCCTCGCTCATCGGCCGATCTCGCGCAGCAGCAACTCGGCCTTGATTGGTGCGGAGGGCTCCAGCCCGGCCAGTGTGGCGGCGGGCACGTCCACGCCGGCGAGGCGGCGGGTGGTGAATGCGGGCATGCGATCCACGGGTTCGTCGAGGATGATGATGAGGGCCACGTCCGTCTCTGTCTTGTGAGGCATGTCGACGATGCCGATACCGCGCACCTCGATCTTCCCGGCCAGCCGTTCGGGCGGAGAGGCGATCAGCCGCCCGTCGCGTTCGCTGAGCTGGCTATAGTCGTCGGACACCAGCTCGGCGCCCCGATCGATCAGCCGCAGCGCGAGATCGGATTTCCCCGCGCCGGAGCCCCCCGCCAGCAATACGCCCCGCCCGCCGATCGCGACGCAGGTGGCGTGGATCAGCTCAGGCGCCGTCACGGCTGGGGCGCTCGGGGGAGGGTGATGAGGAAATGCGCGCCGCTGCGGCCGTCGCTGCGGTCGCGGACCTCGATGGTGCCGTCGTGGCCGTCGGCGATCGCCTTGGCGATGGCGAGGCCGAGGCCGCTGTGGCGCTGGGTTTCGTCGGCGTCGGCGCGATCGGTGTGGAAGCGGCGGAAGATCGCGTCGCGCATGTCAGGGGGCACGCCGGGGCCTTCATCCTCGATCGCGACGAGCACGATGTCGCCGATGCCCACGGCGCTCACTTCGACGAGGCCGGCGGGCGGCGAGAAGGAGACGGCGTTGTCGATCAGGCTCTCGATCATGCGGGCGAGGCGGGCGCCGTCGCCGATCACCATCGTCGTCTCGACATAGGGGCGCGCGAAGGCGACGCGGACGTCGCCGTTGCGGCCGCGCTCCTCGCGGGCGGCGAGCAGGCCCTCGATCAGCAGGCCGAGGTCTACCGGCTCCAGCCGTGCGCGGGACAGCTCGCCGTCCAGCCGCGAGATTTCGGCGACATCTGTGATGAGACGATCCAGCCGGATCACATCGTCGCGCACGATGTCGAGCAGGCGCGCCTGAAGTGCCGGGTCCTTCACCACCGCCATGCTGTCCACGGCGGAACGGAGCGAGGCGAGGGGGTTCTTGAGTTCGTGGCTCACATCCGCGGCGAAGGCCTCCACGGCGTCGATGCGGCGGCGCAGCGCCTGGCTCATGTCCGAGAGCGCGCGAGCGAGCAGGCCGATTTCGTCGCGGCGGGAGGGCAGGCGCGGCACCACCACCTCGCGCGCGCGCCCGAGGCGCACGCGATGCGCCGCGATGGCGAGCCGGCGCAACGGCCGCGCGATCGTCCGCGCGAGGAAGAGCGACAGCAGCACCGAGACGATCAGAACGCCGATGATCACCATCCCGATCGCGAAACGCTCGGCGCGGACGATGCGGGTGATGTCGCGGACATTGTTGGTGGTGAGCAGCGTGCCCACGCCCGGCAAGGTCAGCGCGGCCGAGAGCACCGGCGTGCGATCCGGCGCGCTGCGATGGCGCGAGACGACGGTGCCGGGCTTGGCCGCTGCGGCGCTCGCTTCGGGCCAGGACTGGAGCCGGTCCTCGGCGGGCTCGATGAAATGCTCCACGCTGTCGGCGCCGACGATATGGTCGAAGGTGCGGTCCATGAAGCGGGCGGCGTGCTTCTGCCACGGCTCGCTGGAGGGGTCGCGCAATTCGTAGGTGGCGGGCGCGATCTGCCAGGTATCGAGGATGCGTGCGCCGGTCGGCCCGTAGATGCGCAGCCGCTCGCCATCGACCTGCGCCATCTTCGCGGCGAGCGCCGGGCGGGCCTCCGGCGCGACGACGGCGAGCGCGCCGCCGATCATCTGCACGTCGCTCTCGGCCTGCTCGGTGCGCTCCTCGGACACGCGGGTGCGATAGCTGTCGAGATAGAAGAAGCTGCCCGCCAGCATCGCGACGGCGAAGATGTTGACGGCGAGGATGCGGCTGGTCAGCGACCAGCGGGCGGACCAGGAGAGGGGCTGCTCGTCGGGCTGCGCCGTCCGCTCATTCTTCACCAAAGCGATACCCCACCCCGTACAGCGTTTCGATCGCCTTGAATTCCGGATCTACCTGCCGGAACTTGCGGCGCAGGCGCTTGATATGACTGTCGATCGTGCGGTCGTCGACATAAACGTCATCCTGATAGGCGGCGTCCATGAGCTGGTCGCGCGATTTCACGAAGCCGGGCCGCTGGGCGAGCGCCTCCAGGATCATGAACTCGGTGACGGTGAGCACCACCTCCTCGCCGCCCCAGCGGACCTTGTGGCGCGCCGGGTCCATGTCGAGCCGTCCGCGGACGATGCGCTCGGCAGGCGGCTGCTCTTCCGTGGCGGAGGAAAGGGCCGCGTCGGTGCGGCGCAGGATGGCGCGGATGCGGGCCGTCAGCAGGCGGAGCGAGAAGGGCTTGGCGATATAGTCGTCCGCCCCCATGGCGAGGCCCAGCGCCTCGTCCAGCTCGTCATCCTTGCTGGTGAGGAAGATCACCGGCACCTGGCTCTTCTCGCGCAGGCGGCGCAGCACCTCCATCCCGTCGATCTTCGGCATCTTGATATCGAGCACCACGAGGTCCGGCGCATTCTCGGCAAAGGCCTTCAGCGCTGCCTCCCCGTCCGAATAGATGCGCACCACGAAACCCTCCGCCTGAAGGGCCATGGACACCGAGGTCAGGATGTTACGGTCGTCGTCGACGAGGGCAATCGATGCGGACATGGCCGGACAGGTAGCAGAGGGAAAGGCGGCGGGGGAAGGGGCGCACATCCGCAACTTGTGCTATGGCGGGCCGGCGGGCGGCAGGTACTCGCTCCGCTTGATCGGGAGGCAAGGACATGAGCTTGTTCGATACGCTGATGGGCAAGGCCGGGAACATCGATCTGGGGGCGCTTGCGCAGCAGGTGGGGCTGAACGAGGACGAACTGCGCAACGGCGGAGAGTCGCTCCTCTCCAAGCTCGCGTCCGGCGAGCATGATGCGGACAGCGCGACGGCTGCCGCATCCAGCGAGACGGGGATTTCGGCCGACAAGCTCCAGGCGCTTCTGCCGGCCCTGTCGTCCGCCTTCGGCGGCGAAGGCGAGGGCGGTCTTTCGGGCATCGGGGCGAAGCTGAGCGGGCTGCTCGACCGCGATGGCGACGGCAACCCGCTCAACGACCTCACCGGCTTCGCGAAGGGGCTCTTCGGCAAAAGCTGACCCTCCGCCCGGCGCGCTCAGCCCTGATGATGGGTGGCCCAGCGCAGGAACTGCTCGGGCCAGAGCGCGCCGGGATTGTCGTCCGGCAGGTGCAGGCCGAAGCCGTGGCCGCCCTGCTCCAGCAGGTGCGCCTCGACCGGCACCTTCGCGGTGCGGCAGGCCATCATCCAGTCGATGCTGCACGCCACCGGCACGGTATCGTCGTCCAGCGCGTGGACGAGGAAGCAGGGCGGCGTCTTCGCATCGATATGGCGCAGCGGCGAGCGCGCCGCGACCAGCTTGGGAGACGGGTTTGGCCCGAGCAGATGATCGCGCGAGCCGGCGTGCGTCTCGGGCGCTTCCAGCGTCGTCACCGGATAGATCAGGCCCGCGAAATCCGGACGGGCCGAGAGACGGTCCGCCTCGTCGACGGGGGCGTAGACCGGCTCGTCATGCGCGGTGACCAGGCTGGCGGCGAGATGGCCGCCAGCCGAGAAGCCGACGATGCCCACCCGGCGCGGATCGACGCCGAAGCGCGCGGCGTTCGCCCGGATCAGGCGCATCGCGCGCTGCGCGTCCTGAAGTGGCACGTTCGAGCGATTGGCCCAGCCTTCCGCCGGCAGGCGATAGCTCAGCACGAACACGGTGTAGCCGCGCGCGGTGTAGAAATGAGCGACGTCCAGCCCCTCGTTCTGGACCGACAGGAACTCATAGCCGCCGCCGGGGATCGAGAGCAGCGCCACGCCATTGGGGCGGCTCGGGCGGAAGACGTGGATGGCCGGCGTGGCGACGCCGCGCACCCACAGCTCGCGATGGCCGGCCGAGCCGTTCATGGTCGGCTTGAGCACCGGCGGCGTGGCGGGCATCCCCGGCGGGTTGCCGGGCCAGAGCGCGATGCTGTGCTCCGGCGGCCAGATCGGCGCGGAAGGGTCGCCGGCGGCCGGTGTGGGAGCCGGATTCTGGGCGCGCGCCGCGCCGGCGAGCGCAAGCGTGGCAACGGAAGCGATCAACGCACGACGATCGACGGTCATGAAAGCAACATCCTCCAATGGACGGCGAGGGGGACGCGAGGACCGACTGGCCGCGCCGGGCGCAGACCATGCCGCCTGTGGGCGGGGCTGCCAAGTCCGCTCCCCAATTCGCCTCTGCCGTCTGGAAAGCTGGCGGATGCCGCCCTATAGGAGCGCGACGACTCCCGCCCTCCCGCCAGCGAAAGACGTCACACCATGGAAATCCGCCTCGGCCTTACCTTCGACGACGTGCTCCTCCAGCCCGCCGAATCGGAAGTGCTGCCCAGCATGGCCGACACGCGGACCTTCGTGACGAAGGAGATCGGCCTCAACATCCCGATCCTCTCGGCGGCGATGGACACGGTGACCGAGGCCGACATGGCGATCGTCATGGCGCAGCTCGGCGGCCTTGGCGTGCTTCACCGCAACCTGACGGTCGAGGAGCAGGCCGCCGCCGTCCGCGCCGTGAAGCGCTATGAGAGCGGCATGGTGGTGAACCCCATCACCATCGCCCCCACCGCCACGCTCGCGCAGGCGCAGGAGCTGATGGCGCGCAATCGCATCTCGGGCATCCCGGTCACCGAGGCTTCGGGCAAGCTGGTCGGCATCCTCACCAACCGCGACGTCCGTTTCGCCGAGAACCCGAACCAGCCGGTCGCTGAGCTGATGACGGCGCAGAACCTCGCGACCGTTCCGCTCGGCACCAGCCAGGACGAGGCGCGCCGCCTGCTCCATGCCCGCCGCATCGAGAAGCTGCTGGTGGTGGACGGCGATTATCGCTGCGTCGGCCTCATCACGGTGAAGGACATGGAGAAGGCCGTCACCTATCCGTCGGCCACCAAGGATGCCGCCGGCCGCCTGCGCGTCGCGGCCGCCACCACGGTCGGCGACAAGGGCTTCGAGCGCACCGAGGCACTGATCGACGCCGAGTGCGACCTGATCGTCATCGACACCGCGCACGGCCATAACCGCGATGTCGCCAAGGCGGTGGACCGGGTGAAGCGCCTCTCCAACACCGTGCAGGTGATCGCGGGCAACATCGCTACGGCCGAAGCCGCCAAGGCGTTGATCGACGCGGGCGCGGACGGCCTCAAGGTCGGCATCGGGCCGGGCTCGATCTGCACCACGCGCGTCGTGGCGGGCATCGGCGTGCCGCAGCTCACCGCGATCATGGACGCGGCGGCCGAGGCGAAGAAGCATGGCGTGCCGGTGATCGGCGACGGCGGTCTGCGCACCTCCGGCGACATCGCCAAGGCGCTCGCGGCGGGCGCGTCGACCGTGATGGTCGGTTCGCTGCTGGCCGGCACGGAAGAGGCTCCGGGCGAGACCTTCATCTATCAGGGCCGCGCCTTTAAGTCCTATCGCGGCATGGGCTCGGTCGGCGCGATGGCGCGCGGCTCGGCCGATCGCTATTTCCAGCAGGACATCAAGGATCAGCTGAAGCTCGTGCCGGAAGGCATCGAGGGTCAGGTGCCGTTCAAGGGCCCGGCGCGCGACGTCATCCACCAGCTCGTCGGCGGCGTGAAGGCGGCGATGGGCTATACCGGTTCGCACACCATCCCTGAGCTTCAGGAGCGCGCGCGCTTCGTGCGGATCACCAATGCGGGCCTCAAGGAGAGCCACGTCCATGACGTCGCGATCACCCGCGAGGCGCCCAACTATCCGACGCGCTGAGGCCGCATGACCCCGCAGGCGCGCGCACAGGCGGCGATCGAGATCCTCGACGAGGTGGTCGCCGCCGCCCGCGACGCCGGGGCGGCCGCGGACACGATCGTCCAGCGTTACTTCAAGACGCGCCGCTATGCCGGGTCGAAGGATCGGCGGGCGGTGCGCGAGCTGGTCTATGCGGCGATCCGCCGCGCGGGCGATCTGCCGGTGACGGGCCGTGCAGCGATGGTCGCGCTGGCGGACGAGCGGGCGGAGGTCGCGGAGCTGTTCGACGGCTCGCCGCGCGGGCCTGCGCCGATTTCGGTGGAGGAGCCGCGCGCTGCGGCGGGTGTTGCACCGGCATGGCTGGGTGGGCGGCTCGACAACCTCGGGCTGGAGGCGCGCGCACCGCTCGATCTCCGGGTGAACCGCCTCAAGGCCCGGCGCGAGGACATCGCGATCGAGGGCGCGGTCCCGACGCCGCATGCGCCCGACGGCCTGCGCCTGCCCGAAGGCGTGCAGGTCGAGCAGCTGCCCGAGTGGGCGGACGGGCGGATCGAGGTGCAGGACGAGGGCAGCCAGCTCGTCACGCTGGCCTGCGCCGCGAAGCCCGGCATGACCGCCATAGACTTCTGCGCGGGCGCAGGCGGCAAGACGCTCGGCCTCGCTGCGGCGATGGAGGATCGCGGGCGGCTGATCGCCTCGGACGCAGATCGATCGCGTCTCTCGCGTCTCGCGCCGCGGGCCGAGCGGGCGGGCGTCACCATCGCGGAGATGCGCCTGCTCGACGGCGGGCGCGAGGGCGATGCACTGGAGGATTTCCGGGAGGCTGCCGATCTCGTCGTCGTCGATGCGCCCTGCTCGGGCACCGGCACATGGCGGCGCAACCCGGAGGCGCGCTGGCGGCTGACGCAGGCGCGGCTCGATCGCGTCGTGGCGCTTCAGTCGCGGCTGCTCGACGTCGCGGCGGGTCTGGTGAAGCCCGGCGGCACGCTGGTCCACATCGTCTGCTCGCTGCTCGACGAGGAGGGGGCGGGGCAGGCGGAGGCCTTCCTCGCGCGCCATCCGGGCTGGATCGCGCGGCCGGTTTCGCTGCCCACCGGCGAGGCGCGAGGGCCGGGCATCCGCCTTACGCCGGCGGCGAGCGGCACCGACGGCTTTTTCGTCGCGACACTCGTGCGGCCGTGCTAAACCCCGCGACAAGTCCTTTATCGGAGAAGCTGATGCGTTTCCTGCCCGTTGCCGCTGCCGCCTCGCTGGGTCTTCTTGCGGTATCGAGCGGCAGCTATGGCCAGAAGCCGGATGACCAGATCAACCCTCGCTCGCTGTCCTTCCAGAAGCAGGGCGAGGCGGCGCTGGCGGCGGGCAACTATGCCGCCGCGAACGATGCGCTGGAAGCGTCGGTCGTCGCCGATCCGCGCAACCGGGGCGCCTTCGTGGCGCTCGGCCGGGTCGCGCAGGCGCAGCAGCTTCCGGGCAAGGCGATCCGTTACTACAAGGATGCGCTGCTGCTGGAGCCGAACGACGTCGGCGCGCTGGCGGGTGAGGGCGATGCGCTCGTGCAGCGCGGCGCCGTCGATCGCGCCAAGGACAATCTCGCGCGCATCAAGACGCTCTGCAAGGGCGACTGTCCCGCCGCGACGACGCTCGCCGCCGCGATCGCCAAGGGCCCGCCGCCGCTGGTGCAGACTGCGGCCACCGACAAGGTGCCGCCTGCGACCAAGGGCCAGGCCGCGACCACGCCGCCGTCCGGCAAGAACTGAGCTTCGGGAGGCCCGGCCGCCAAAGCCGGGCCTTTCCGTTTCAGGAGAGCGCGCGCGCCAGCGCGACGAACTCGTCGACCGAGAGCGTCTCGGGCCGGCGCTCGGCCGCGATGCCCAGCGTCGCCAGCGCGTCGAGCGCATCGGGTGTGCCCTTGAGGCTCTGGCGCAGCATCTTGCGGCGCTGGCCGAAGGCGGCGGCGGTGAGCTGCGAGAGCTTCGCCGGATTGACGCCCTCCGGCATCTCCCGCGGCTCGATATGGACGACCGCCGACATCACCTTGGGCGGCGGCACGAAGGCCGAGCGATGGACGTTGAGCGCGATCACCGCCGAGCTGCGCCACTGGGCGAGGACGGCGAGGCGGCCATAGGCGTCGCTGCCGGGCTTGGCGACGATGCGCTCGGCCACTTCCTTCTGGAACATCAGCGAGAGCGACGCCCACCACGGCGCCCACGTCTCGCTCTCCAGCCAGCGGACCAGCAGCACCGTGCCTACGTTATAGGGAAGGTTGGCGACGATATGCGCGCCGTCGCCGGCCTCGGCGCGTTCGTCTACCTCCAGCGCGTCGCCCTCGATCACACGCAGGCGGCCATCCGCTGCCTCGCCCAGCTCGGCGAGCGCGGGGAGGCAGCGGCGATCGCGCTCCACCGCCGTCACCTGCGCGCCGGCGCGGAGCAGGGCGCGGGTCAGGCCGCCGGGGCCGGGGCCGACCTCATAGACGCGCTGCCCCTCCAGATTGCCCGCCACGCGCGCGATCCGGTCGAGAAGCTGCGGATCGAGCAGGAAGTTCTGCCCCAGCGCCTTGGACGCGGAAAGGCCATGCTGCGCGATCACCTCGCGCAGCGGCGGAAGCCCGGCGAGGCCGCTCATGCCGCCTGGGCGCGCCGTGCGGCTGCTTCGCCGGCCATGCGGATGGCGGCGATGGTGGCGCCGGGCTCGGCCTTGTCCTGACCCGCGATGCCGAAGGCGGTGCCATGATCGGGCGCGACGCGGACGATCGGAAGCCCAAGTGTCATGTTCACGCCTTCGTCGAAATGCAGCGTCTTGAGCGGGATCAGCGCCTGATCGTGATAGGTGCAGAGCGCCGCGTCATAGAGCGCCCGCGCGCGCGGATGGAACATGGTGTCGCCCGCGAGCGGCCCGACGATGTCGATGCCCTCCTCGCGGAGCTGCTCCACGGCAGGGACGAGGATATCCAACTCCTCGCGACCCAGCGCGCCGCCTTCGCCGGCATGGGGGTTGAAGCCCGCCAGCGCGATGCGCGGCGATTCGATGCCGAAATCCCGCTGCAATCCGCGAGCCGTCACCCGCACGCGGGCGGTGACGAGATCCACGGTCAGCAGATCGGGCACCTTCGCCAGCGGCACATGGGTGGTGATGCAGACGGTGCGGAGCGACGGCCCGGCGAGCATCATCGCGACATTGGCCGGCGATACGCCGCAACGCTCGGCGACGAACTCGGTCTGGCCCGAATGGGTGAAGCCGATCGCGTACAGCTCGGCCTTGGAGACCGGCCCGGTGACGATCGCCGAGGCCGCGCCCGATCGCGCAAGGCCGACCGCAATCTCCAGGCTGGCGATGGCGCAGCGCGCGCCCGGCATGTTGGGCTGGCCGGGGATGATCTCGCCCGCATCCTCCACTTCCATGATGGGGAGCGCCTCGTCGAAGCAACCCATCGCATCGGCGGGCGTCTCGATCTTGCGGAGCGGGCCGTCCCACACGATGGCGATCGAGCGGGGGTCGCCGATGGCGAAGAAGGGCTGCAACCCCTCTTCGCGCCGGCGCATCCAGGCCTTGGCGAGAACCTCAGGCCCGATCCCGGCCGGATCGCCGATGGAAACGGCGATCGGCTGGAGCGTATCGCTCATCGGTATTCAATCACCGCATCACGGCGCAGGTCGCGCAGATAGCGACGGGCGCGCAGATCGACGCGCTCCTGCTCCATCTGGTTGTAGATCTGGTCGAACGACGGCTTGCCCGCCACCTCCGGATCGTCGCGGCCGCAGAGCACCAGCACGCGGACGCCCTCCGTGACTGAGCCGAACGGCGTCGTCGCCTGGCCGATCGACATCGCGGTCATCTGGTTCTGGAGCACTGGCGGGAGATCGCGGATGCGGATATTGTCGTTCTCGACGACATCCGCATCGAGCTTCGCAGCGATATCCTTGGCGCCGCCGCAACCGCCCATCTTCTGGGTGGCTTCCGCGAAGGCGGCCACGCGCGGGCTGGCCTGATCCTGCGTGGTGCCCTTGGGGAAGCTGATCGTCATCTGCTTCAGGCTGAGCACGGCGTCGCGTGGATCGGACATCAGCACCTGCCGCGTGTCCTGCACCGCGATGATCGAATAGCCGCCGGGCACCGCGATCGGCGGGCTGACCGTGCCGGGCTGCATCTCCGGGAGGATCTGGGCGATGGCGTCGGGCAGCTGCTCGGCGCGAACCCAGCCGAGATCGCCGCCGACGGCCGCGGTCGACGCTTCCGAATATTGGCGCGCATAGGCGACGAAGCTGCCGCCCTTGCGGATCTGGTCCATCACGCGATCCGCATTGGCGTGGACCTGCGCGTCGTTCTGCGGCGTGGCGGAGAGAAAGATCTCGCCGACATGATATTCCTTGGTGCCCTTGGAGGCATTGAGGCGCGCGATCACCTGCTTCACCTCGTCGTCGCCGACGTTGACGAAGGGCTGCACCTTGCGATCGAGCAGGCGCTGCCAGGCGAGTTCGCCCTCGATCTGGCGCTTGATCGAGTTGGCCGACGAGCCCTTCGACTTCAGGAAGGCGGCGAACTGGTCGGGCGTGTTCTTGAACTGCCCGGCGACGCGCTGGAAGGTCTGGTCGATGTCGCCCGACGGCACGGTGACGTCGTTGGACTTCGCTTCCTGGATCTGGAGCGTCTCGTCGATCAGGTTGCGCAGCACCTGGAGGCGCAGCCGGTCGCGCTCCTCCGCGCTCACCTGCTGTCCGTTGGCGGCGAGCACCAGATTGAGGCGCTGGTCGACGTCGGTGTCGGTGATGATGAAGCCGTTGACGATCGCGGTCGCCTTGCGGATCGTCGGGTCGAACTTGCCGAAGACGGCGACGTCGTTGGGCAGGTTCAGCGGCGTATTCTCGCCGCCCACGCTGTCATCGTCAGCCTGCTGCTGTGCGAAGGCGTAGCCACCACCAACCGCTATCAGGCCGGCGGCCAGGCAAAGCGCCGCCAGGCGCGGCTTGAGCATCCTTGTCTGGAAAATCACGCTGTCCTCAGTGTCCCGCCCGTTGCATCACGCCCGGCCACTGCCTCTGATGCGGCATAGCGCGAGCATGTCGCATCTCCTCGATGAATGCAGGCTTAGCGTCCGAGGTTCTTGAACGCCAGCCGGAACTGGATCGTGTTGCCCCGCCGGGCGTCGCCGACCGCGGTATAGTCGCGCCGCCAGTTCACGCTGAACTCGAAGCAGTCGTCCTCATAGGCGAGGCCGACGCGCGAGCGGACCGGATCGATATTGGCATCGAGCGTCGGATCGAGCACCGGATCGCTGCTCTTGCCGGTGAGATCGAGCGTGGTCGACCCGAACAGCGACCAGCGCTTGAGGAGCTGAAGGCGCGCGCCCAGCCGCAATTCCTCGTGATCGCGCAGATCTTCGATGGTGTTGCTGATGTGCCGATTGAGCTTCAGATAGCCGATCTGGAGATAGGTCTGCTGGTTGCCCAGCGTCGCGTCGATCTCGTTGCGGCGGATCGCAAAGCTCTTCCTGTCCACGCGGAAGCGGTGGCTGAGGCTGATGAAGCTGCCGTAGCGCAGCGTCGTGCTGCCCACGATATCGGACGTCCTGCCCGAAAGGCCGGTGCCGTCGGGCAGGATGCCCATGCCCGCGATGCCCGAACCCTGCGTGATGTCGGACGGCGTGTAGAAGCGATAGCTCTCGCCGACCTGCGAGCGCAGCGAGAAATGCGGCAGGTCGAGCGCATATTCCACGCCATAGGTGACGCGCGCTCCATCCTCCCAGCGATCGTATCCGGGGAAGCGATTGAGCGCGAAGAGGTTGGAATCCTCCAGGTCGATCGCGCGGGCATCCTCGTTGGGGATGGCGAGGTTGCGGGTCGGCGGCGAGCCCACCACCTGCACGCGCGGCGTGATGCGCTGCGTGCCCGACAGGAACTCCCCGATGAAGGGCCAGCGCACGTCGACCGCGAGCGCGCCGATGCCGCGGCCCTTCCAGCCCGGCTCGCCCTGATAGATGACCGTCGAGGTCGCGAGATTGTCGTCGCTGTGATAGACGTCGCCGCGGCCATAGGCGGTGAAGGTCACCTGCTGGCCGAGCGGGGTCAGCAGCCACTTCTCCCACTGCGCGCTGACGAAGGCGCGCTGCGTGTCTTGCCCCTCGAGGCGGGTGATGGCGAGCGTGTTCGCCTGGAAGGTGAAGGTGCCACCCAGCACGGTTTCGGGCACGCGCAGGCGATAGTCGAGCGCGGGGAGCGCGATCGGCTGCGTCTTCTGGCGCACGCCCGGCACCATCGTCTCGAACTCCCAGCCGGCGATCGAGAGATAGCTGTCCGAATCGATCCGCTCGGCCTTGAGCGTCGAGCGCAGGCGGTCGTCGTAGTTGATGTCGTAGCGGCGCAGGAAGGTCTTGTCGGTGACGGCCCGGATCGAGCCGCTCAGCGTCCAGTTCGGCCCGAGCTGATAGGTGCCGTTCGCCTCGATATAGCCGCGGAAATCGCGAGAACCGGGCGCCGTGTCGCTGGCCGATCGCGTGCTGTCGGTCGCATAGGCCTGCACCCGCCACGCGCCGTTGCTGTCGAGCGAGCGATATTCCGCCTCCAGCATCGGGAGCACCGACGTGAAGATGTAGGGCGTGATCGTCAGATCGCGGTTGGGCGCGAACTGGATGTAATAGGGCGTCGCGACCTGGAGGCCGTTGCGGCCGTTATAGCTGATGTCCGGCACCAGCAGGCCCGAGGAGCCGCCTTGTCCCGATCCGTCGGGGTGCGAGAAGGCGGGCAGCCACAGGATCGGCACGCTGAGGAAGGTCAGCCGCGCATCGCGATAGGAAATGCGGTGCTTGGTGGGATCATAGACCACGCGCGCGGCGGTGATCTTCCAGATCGGGTCCTTGGGGCAGCCCTTGCTGTCCGTGACGTCGCAGGGCGTGTAGGCTGCATGGGTGAGCGTGTAGATGCCGTTCGCCCGGCCGCCCGTGGTGGCCGCCATGCGCCCGCCATTCTCCAGCACGAGCAGCAGATCCTCGATCACGCCGTCCTTCAGCGTATCGGTGAGCTGGAGGTCCCGCCCATAGGTGATGTCGCCCTGCGGATTGGCGATGGCGACATTGCCCATGGCGTGGACTTCGCCGGTATCGCGGTTCCACTCGACCTTGTCGGCGCGCAGGCGGTTGCCCTGCCGTATCATCCGGACGTCGCCCGACGCGGTCACGACATGGGACTTGTAGTCATAGTCGAGCGTGTCGGCGGTGAACGCGACCTCATTGTCGCCGAGCGGCGTATTCCCGCCCGCGATTCCGAAGCTCGAGGTCGTCGATGGGCGCACCAGCGCGGGCCGTCCGTCCGGCTGCGCGCCGAACGCGCCACCGGCAACGCTGGGCTCCGGCGCGGCTGGGGCAGGCTCGGGTGACGCCACGGTCTGCGCATGGGCGGTGGCCGAGGCGAACGCGAGAACGAGCGGGAGCGCGGTGGCGAGCCCTTGGCGGGAAATCGATCTGGTCGGGCTTAGAAAATTCACTGGTCCCCCGGTGCCCGGACGGCAACGCTTTTTCGCGCCTATCGCATTGCCACAGCCGCTCCGCAATGTCCGCAACGTAACGATGCGGTGGTCCGCAGGGGTGGCGCGGGACGGGGAGGCTTGCCATATGCGCCGTCAAGGCGCCCATTGGTGCCGCATATGGAGGTTTCATAAGAACGATGAACGTGCGCTTCGCAGATCGTCGCCCCGAGGGAGCCTATGCGCTCGCCTTTCCGCAGCAGGCCGGTCAGGCCGACAGCGATCGACTCACGTCGCTTCTGGGCGACGGTGCCGGTCTGGTCCGGCAGGCCGCGACGGCGGCTCGCTTCGAGGGCGAGGCTGGCTCGGTGGCCGAGGTCTTCGCGCCGGAGGGTGCGGGCGTGCGGCGCGTGCTTCTGGCCGGGCTCGGCGACGGCGATCAGGATGCGCAGTATGAGCGCGCCGGTGGCGCCCTCGTCGCCAAGGTCCAGATGTCGGGCGAGAAGACGCTCGTGATCGACTTCACCGGCCACAAGGGCACGGCCGAGCGCGCGGCGCGCCTCGCTTATGGCGCGCTGCTGCGGAGCTGGCGCTACGATGTCTATCGCACCAAGCTGAAGCCGAGCCAGAAGCCGAGCCTCGACGAGATCGTGATCGTCGGTGCGGGCGAGGGCGCTGAGGCGGCCTGGACCTCGCTCAAGGCGATCGCGGACGGCGTGGCCTTCACCCGCGAACTGGTCACCGAGCCGGCCAACATCATCTATCCCGAGAGCTTCGTTGAGCGCTGCCAGAAGCTCAAGGAGCTGGGCGTCGAGATCACCGTGCTCGGCCCGGAGGAGATGACGAAGCTCGGCATGGGCGCGCTGCTCGGCGTGGCGCAGGGTTCGCGCCGCCCGGCTCGCCTGCTGGCGATGCGCTGGAAGGGTTCGGACGCCGAGCCCGTCGCCTTCGTCGGCAAGGGCGTGACCTTCGACACCGGCGGCATCTCGATCAAGCCGGCCGCCGGCATGGAAGACATGAAGTGGGACATGGGCGGCGCGGGTGCCGTCGCGGGCGCGATGCTGGCGCTGGCGGGCCGCAAGGCCAAGGCGCATGTCATCGGCGTCTGCGGCCTCGTCGAGAACATGCCCGACGGCAATGCACAGCGTCCGGGTGACGTCGTGACGTCGATGTCGGGCCAGACGATCGAGGTGATCAACACCGACGCCGAAGGCCGCCTCGTGCTGTGCGACGCGATCACCTGGGTGCAGAAGACCTATGGCGTGAAGACCGTCATCGATCTCGCCACGCTGACCGGCGCGATGATCATCTCGCTCGGCCATGAGCATGGCGGCCTGTTCTCGAACGACGATGGCCTTGCCGACAAGATTCTGTCTTCGGCCAAGGCGTCGGGCGACACGCTGTGGCGCTTCCCGATGGGCGACGCTTACGACAAGCTGATCGACAGCCCGATCGCGGACATGAAGAATGTCGGCCCGCGCTACGGCGGCTCGATCACGGCGGCGCAGTTCATCAAGCGCTTCGTCGAGGACGGCGTGAAGTGGGCGCATCTCGACATCGCGGGCATGGTCTGGGCGGCCAAGCCGGGCGCGACGTGGGACAAGGGCGCGACCGGCTTCGGCGTGCGCCTGATCGACCGCTTCGTCGCCGATCACCTCGAGGGCTGATCGGGGCGGATCGCGGCCGATGCAGGTCGATTTCTATCATCTCGGCCGCGATCCGCTGCCTCCGATCCTCGCCAGCATCGCGACGCGCGTGCTAGCGGGCGGCGGCCGCCTCCTCGTCGTCGCCGGCGAGGAGGAACAGGCCGATACGATCGACCGCGCCCTGTGGGAAGGATCGGCCGACAGCTTCCTTCCCCATGGCCGAGAAGGAGCGGATCAGCCGCTGCTGATCGCCGCCAATTGCGAGGCGGCGAACGGCGCTCGCCATATCGCGCTGATCGACGGCATCTGGCGGGACGAGGCGCTGGATTTCGACCGGGCCTTCCATTTCTTCGATGATGAGTCGATCGATGCCGCGCGAACGGCGTGGCGCGCGATCAAGGGCCGCGAGGACGTCGAACCCCGCTACTGGAAGCAGGACGAGGACGGCCGCTGGGCCCAGATGGCCTAGAAGGGCATTTTGATCGTCACCATCGCGGCGGGGACGGAGGCACCCTGCGGCAGGCTGCGCTGCGAGGCGTGGACGTTCATCTTCGTGTTGCCGAACAGGCGCCACTCCGCCTGCGGCAGGGTCGTCGCCGGATCGGTGGATGGGCCGCCTTTGGGTAGCCGATAGGTGTCGGGGCTTTTCGCGCAGACGGTGATTTCATTCGCAGATGGCCGGCAGGCCGCCTCTGGAACCGGGTGGAGCAAAATCTCTCCCGCGTTGGCTGGCGGTGACGCCATGGACGTCGAGACCTGAAGCAACAACAGCGCGACTTCACTCATGATTGTCTCCGTAACAACCGGTGACGGCGGGACGATCCCGTAGGTTTGTGGCAGAAGAAGGACTGGCCTGTGGCCGGCATTCCCTCAGAGATAGGGATGAACGGTGAAATCTTTGGTCGATGTCTCGCCGTTGCGGCGGATGCCGAAGGAGATGGCCTGTCCCGGCGTTGCTCCTGCCAGCGTCAGCGCCTCATGGAAGTCTGCCGGCGAGACGATCTCGTCGCCTTCCCGGATGCCCGCTTGCTCCGCGGGGCTGCCGGTGCCGACTGCGGCAACCCGGATGCCGTTCCCATCCCGATCCAGCCACAGGCCGGAGGCGCGATAGCGCTGCGGCAGGCTGGGGCGGTTGTTGCGCTGGATGTAGAGCTTCCCCAGCCGAACATCGGTCGACAGATTGAGAAGCTGGAGGAAGGAAAGGCCGAGCAGGCCGTCATGATCGGCGGAACGGCGGGAGGTTGCCGGGTCCATGATGCCGATGATCGGCCTCTGCATGGTGATGGGGCCAAGCTGGAACTGCTCGGCCCGGACCATGCGGCCCAGCTTGCCCGCCGCGCCGCCGACACCCGTCGGCATGAACGGCGAGAAGGGGCGGTCGTCCTTGAACAGGCCCGACTTGCGCGCCGCATCGCTGAACAGCAGGACGTTGCCGGGCGCCCCGGTGTCCACCATCAGCCGGTAGGCGATCCCGTCGATGAAAGCCGTCACCACGATGCGGTGTGCCGAGGTCGGCTGATCCAACCCGTCGAAGCTGGACGGAACGAGCGTATAGTCGTGCCGATCCGGCCGGCCGTGCGGCCAGACGCGCCATTCGCCGCGATCGAAATCGAGGTCGCTGTCCCGTGCGGTCACCAGACCGGCACAGAGCAGGCCGATCGCATCGCTCGGTATCAGATCGGACATCTGACGGACCTGGAAGTCCACGATCGGTTGGCGCAAACTCCCGCCCAGCACGACATTGCGTGCGCCGACCACGGCCGCCGTTTCGACCTTCCTGCCGATACCCTGAATACGTTGGCGGCCGGCGACGATGAGGTGGAGCTTGTCCGCGATATCGGGGCGCAGGAGATTGATCGCCGCGCCCGTGTCGATGACGAACAGGCCGGGCTCGCTGCCGTTGATCGATCCGGCGATCCACAGCCGCTGCTGGTCGATCGCGATGTGGCTGACGATAGGCTCGGAGATGGAAGCGCGAGCGGCGCCAGCCATCAGCAGGCCGAGACTTCCACTGGCGAGAAAAGTCCTGCGATTCAACATGCTGGCGCCCCCTCGATACGCCCCCGTAGCGATGCTAGCGCGCTTGCTGTGACGGCTGCAAGTCCGCGCCCCTTGCCTCTGGCAGCCCACAAGCCTAGAGGGGCGCCACTTTCCACCCTGTAAATTTATGGAGCCCGCTCGGCCATGTCGACCGAACGCACCTTCTCGATCATCAAGCCCGATGCCACCCGTCGCAACCTGACCGGCGGCGTCACCAAGATGCTGGAGGATGCCGGCCTGCGCGTCGTCGCGTCCAAGCGCATCCACATGACCAAGGAGCAGGCCGAGGGCTTCTACGCGGTCCACAAGGAGCGTCCGTTCTTCAACGACCTCGTGTCCTTCATGATCTCCGGCCCGGTGGTCGTGCAGGTTCTCGAAGGCGAGAACGCGATGGCCAAGAACCGCGAAGTGATGGGCGCCACGAACCCGGCGAACGCTGACGAGGGCACCATCCGCAAGGTCTATGCGGAGTCGATCGAGGCCAACACGGTCCACGGTTCGGACAGCCTGGAGAACGCCGCGATCGAGATCGCCTACTTCTTCAAGCCGGAAGAGATCGTCGGCTGATTTTTCGGAGGGCTCTCCTGTCGGATCGGCGGGAGGGCCCTTACTTCTTCGGCTTGCCGGCCCGCGCTTCCCACAGTGCCGCCAGCCGCTGATCCGCGGCCGCATCCGATGCCGGCGCCTTCCCGATCAGCGAGAGCCCGCGCAGCTTCACCGAAGCGCCGCGCAGGAAATGCCCCTCCAGAGCATAGCCGATGTCGTAGAAGGCACGCGCCTTGAGCGCCTTGTCGCCGGCCAGATAATCCGTCTCGATCATCACGGGCACGCGCTCGTCACCCTGCGTCTCCTCAGGGAGCTGGCGCGTGTGGCGGTCACTCTTGAGGGCTCCGGCAAACCAGTCCGCCTCGATTCGCGTGTCGCTCGTCGTCGTGACCGGCGAGAGCTTGAACGCGGGCGGGAAGCGCAGCGTCTGACCCTGGATGACATGATCGGTGACGACCGGGCTCAGCGCGAGCGTCGATCCGTCGCCGGATGTGCCGGCGCGAAGATAGAAGGGCGCGGGGGATGTTGCACGGCTCGCCTCGGCGGCCTTGTCGGCGCGGGCCTCGCGGCGATCCTGATAATTGTTCCAGAGCCCCAGCCCCGAGATGATGACCGCCGCGACGGCCACCGCCTCGCCGAGCGTCACCCAGCGCAGGCGGCTGCGGCGGGTCGTATCGTTGCTCATCGTCCGAATTGCTCCCTGAGGCGGGGTGTGGCGGCCAGCACCCAGCTTTGCTCGATGCGCGCCTCGATCTGGTCCCAGTCGGTCTCGGGAGCGTCGAGCCGGAGCCCGATCCAGCCCGAAGGTGCGAGATAGGCGGGGCGGTAGAAGAGTTCCGGCTCGGCCTCGACGAGCATCGCCTGCTCTTCCGGCCCGCTGGTCTTGAGTGCGATAGCCGTGATGCCGTTGCCGTGATGGTTGTGGATGAACCAGACGAAGGTCTTGCCCTTCTCGATGAAGAAGACGGGCATCCCGTGCGACAGCTTCTCTTGCGCGCGCGGCTGGCTCATGCAGAGCGAGCGGATGCGGGCGAGATCGGCGTCGGGGTCGGGGCTCACAAAGTCCTCACAAGCTCCGCCAGAGCGAGCGGATAGAGGCGATGTTCCTCCACCAGCACGCGCGCCGCAAGGGTGTCCGGCGTGTCGCCCGGCAGGATCGGCACTTCGGCCTGTGCGATGATCGGGCCGTCGTCCAGCTCTGCCGTGACGAGATGGACCGAGCAGCCGTGCTTGGCATCGCCCGCCTCGATGGCGCGCTGATGCGTGTCGAGGCCCTTGTAGAGCGGCAGGAGCGAGGGGTGAATGTTGATCATCCGCCCGGCCCAGCCTTCGACGAAGCCCGGCGAGAGCAGGCGCATATAGCCTGCCAGCGCCACCGCCTCGATGTTATGGGCGCGCAGTTCGGCGTCGACGAGGGCGTCGAACTCGGCGCGCTTCATGCCCTTGTGGGCCTTGGCGAAGGTCGCGATGCCGAGGGCGCGGGCGAAGTCCAGACCGGGCGCGTCCTCGACGTTCGAGACGACGAGCGCGATCTCATAGGGGCAATCCGCCGACGCCTGAGCATCGAGCAGCGCCTTCAAATTCGATCCGCGCCCGGAGATCAGGACGCCGACGCGCGTGCGGTCAGCCATGGTGCGTGGCGGACCAGGCTTCGCGCTTTGCCCAGGTCTCGTCCTTGCCCGAGACGGTGCAGCCCTTCTCGCCGGCCTCGATGCGGCCGATGCGGTGGACGGTCTCGCCTGCTGCTTCGAGAGTGGCGGTGACAGCGTCCACATCCGCCGCAGCCACGACGACGGCCATGCCGATGCCGCAGTTGAAGGTGCGCGCCATCTCTTCCGGCTCGATCCGGCCCTGCGCCTGGAGGAAGCCCATCAGCGGGCTCTGCGGCCACGCATCAGCGTCGATATGCGCGTGCAGGCCCTGCGGCAGGACGCGCGGGATGTTCTCGAGCAGACCGCCGCCGGTGATGTGGGCGAGCGCGTGGATCTTGCCCTCGCGGATCACCGGGAGCAGCGACTTCACATAGATGCGCGTCGGCGCCATCAGCGCGTCGATCAGCAGCGTCTCGATGTCGAACGGCGCGGGGCGGTCAAGCTTCCAGCCCTTATCGGCCGCGAGGCGGCGGACCAGCGAATAGCCGTTGGAATGCACACCCGTCGACGCGAGGCCGAGGATCACGTCGCCCGCCGCCACCTTGTCGCCGGTGAGTTGCTCGCCACGCTCGACCGCGCCGACGCAGAAGCCTGCGAGGTCATAGTCGCCGTCGGCATACATGCCCGGCATCTCGGCCGTCTCGCCACCGATCAGCGCGCAGCCGGCCTGCTTGCAGCCCTCCGCGATCGAGGCGACGACGCGGACGGCGACATCGCCCTCCAGCTTGCCGGTCGCGAAATAGTCGAGGAAGAAGAGCGGCTCGGCGCCCTGCACGACCAGATCATTGGCGCACATCGCGACGAGATCGATGCCGACGCCGTCATGATGGCCGCTGTCGATCGCGAGCTTGAGCTTGGTGCCGACGCCGTCGTTCGCGGCGACCAGAAGCGGGTCCTTGAACCCCGCCGCCTTGGGATCGAAGAAACCGCCGAAGCCGCCCAGCTCCGCATCCGCGCCCGGCCGGCGCGTGGACTTCGCCAGCGGCCCGATGGCCTTCACGAGCGCGTTGCCCGCTGCGATGGAAACGCCCGCTTGGGCGTAGGTATAGCTCTCGGTCTGATCGGGCGTGTCGGTCATGCGGCGTGCGGTAGCGACATCGCGCTTGGATTTCCATGCCCAACCCGCCAGAAGGACCAGCGTGACGTCGCTTGTACTCCCTTCGCTTCGCCGCCACCCCTGGCCGCCGATCCTTCTCGCCGCCCTGATGGCGGGCGGGGCAGGCTGGTATGCCTATGCCCAGCTTGCACCCGGAGATCGCGGCGTGCCGCCGATCGACAGCTCTTCGAGCTATGAGGTGACGGGCGTGCAGGTGGATGTCGCCGGCCGCACCGCCGACGAGGCGCGCACCGCCGCATGGCGCGAGGCGCAGCGCAAGGGCTGGAAGATTCTCTGGGCCCGGATGCACGGCGCGAGCCCGGATCAGGCACCCGGCGTTCCCGATTCGACGCTCGATTCGATCGTCGCCGGCATCGAGGTGGAAAGCGAGCAGGTCGGCCCGCACCGCTATATCGCGACGCTCGGCCTGCTGTTCGATCGCGGTCGCACCGGCGAGTTGATCGGCGGGGGAACCTCGACCCCACGTTCGGCGCCGATGCTGATGATCCCGATCCAATATGGCGGCGGCGCGGAGCAGAGCTTCGAATCGCGCACGTCGTGGCAGAAGGCATGGGCGCGCTTCCGCACGGGATCGAGCGCGGTGGATTATGTGCGGCCGGTCGGCACGGGCGCGGACCCCGTGCTGCTCAACCTCGGCCAGAGCCGCCGGCCAGGCCGCATCTGGTGGCGGATGCTGCTCGATCAATATGGCGCGTCGGACGTGGTGGTGCCGGAGGTCTATCTGGAGCGCCGTTATCCGGGCGGCCCGATCGCGGCGCGCTTCGTCGCGCGGCACGGGCCGGACGGCGAGGTGCTCGGCACCTTCACGCTGGTTGCATCGAGCACGGGGGGGCTTGACCATATGCTGGACGAGGGCGTGAAGCAGGTCGACGCGCTCTATGTGAACGCGCTGGGCCACGGGCAGCTCAAGCCCGATCCCTCACTCTCGATCGAGGAGCCGGAAGCGCCCGCCGCCGATCTCATCCCCGACGATGCGGCCGATCCGCTCGCCGCGATCGTGGAGGACGTCAGCACCGCGCAGTCGGCCCAGTTCACCGTGCAGGTCGAGACGGCCGACGCGGCGATGCTGGATCAGGCGCAGGCCGCGCTGCGCGCGGTGGCGGGCGTGCGACAGGCGACGGTGGCGAGCCTCGCGCTTGGGGGCACGTCTCTGCTGTCGGTGGGCTATGCGGGCGACGTCGGGGCGCTGAAGACGGCGCTGGCCGCGCGCGGCTGGAAGCTGGAGGGCGAGGGGGCGACGCTGCACATGCGGAAGGGAGGGGCGTCCCCGACGCCGGCTTCCGCCACGTCACCGCCCGCCCAGCCGAAACAATGAACCAGATCGCGCTCCCGCTGGACTGGCCGGAGGACGAGCGCGACGACGAGTTCATCCTGTCCGACGCCAATGCGGCGGTCGCGCGGCATCTTGAGCATTGGGCGCTGTGGCCCGTGCCGGTGACGATCCTGACCGGGCCGCGCAAATCCGGGCGGAGCCTCGTCGGCCGGCTGTTCGCACGCAAGACAGGGGGACGGCTGCTCGACGATGCGTGGCGCGTCGATGAGGAAACCCTGTTCCACGCCTGGAATGCCGCGATGGAGACGCACCGCCCGCTGCTGATCGTCGCGGATGCACCGCCGCCGGAGTGGTCCGTTTCGCTGCCCGATCTCGCCTCGCGACTCACGGCGACGCCGCGCGTGGCGATCCAGCCGCCGGACGACGCGCTGATGACCGCGCTGCTCGAACGCGGGCTGGCGCGGCGCGGCCTGCCGGTGCCGCCGACGCTCACCGCATGGCTCTCGGCCCGCATCGAGCGGACTTATGTGGGGATCATCGGCGCGATCGGCGCCCTCGACCGGGCCGCTCTCTCTCGCCAGCACCGACTGACCGTGCCGCTCGCACGGGATGCGCTGATGCAGGCCGGCGTTATCGACGCCCGGTGAAGGCTGGGCTAATCTGCGGCACATGAGCGCGATGAACGACCTGCCCGAAACCCAGACCGATTCTCCGATCCCGGAGGTGGAGCCGATGATGACCGCCGACATCGCGCGGGCCGTGGCCGATGCTCAGAGCCTTCATGAGGAGGCCTCGCTTGCCGATCCGGTGGCGCCGCGCGAGCGTTACTTCAACCGCGAGATTTCGTGGCTGGCCTTCAACGAGCGGGTGCTGGACGAGGCATGCAACCCCGCTCACCCGCTGTTGGAGCGGCTGCGCTTCCTCTCCATCTCGGGCAACAATCTCGATGAGTTCTTCATGGTCCGGGTTGCGGGCCTGCGCGGGCAGCAGCTCAACAGCGTCGAGCAATTGTCCGCCGACGGGCTCACCCCGACGCAGCAGCTCAACGCCATCGAGGCGAGCGCCGATGCGCTGATGCGGCGTCAGCAGGTGGTGTGGCGCACGCTTCGGCAGGAGTTGGCTGAGCAGGACTTCCATGTCCTCTCCAACGATGGCGTGCCTGCCGAGGACGCGCCCTGGCTGGAGACGCATTTCCGCGAGCAGGTGTTGCCGGTTCTGACGCCGCAGGCGCTCGATCCTGCGCATCCTTTCCCGTTCATTCCGAACAAGGGCTTCAGCCTCATCTTCGATCTCAAGCGGCTGTCGGATGGGGAGCCGATTCGCGAGCTGCTGATGATTCCGCCGACACTGCCGCGCTTCGTGCGCCTGCCGGGCGAGACGGCACGCTATATCGCGGTCGAGACGCTGATCCGTCGTTTCACCGCGTTGCTCTTCCCCGGCTATGAGGTTCATGGCGACGGCGCGTTCCGCATCATCCGCGACAGCGATATCGAGATCGAGGAAGAAGCCGAGGATCTGGTTCGCTTTTTCCACTCCGCCATCAAGCGGCGCCGCCGCGGCCGGGTGATCCGCCTGCGCCTTCAGGCGGGGATGCCGCAGGAGCTGGAGGACCTTGTTTCCGACGCGGTCGGGCAGGGCGCGCTCGTCTCCGAAGCCTCCGGTTTCCTCGGCGTTGCCGATCTCGACATGCTGGTCGAGGAGAACCGGCCGGATTTGAAATGGTCGCCGTTCACGCCGCGTTTTCCTGAGCGAATCCGGGAACATGGCGGCGATTGCTTCGCCGCGATCCGAGATAAGGACATCGTCGTCCACCACCCCTATGAGAGCTTCGAGGTGGTGATCGCTTTCCTGACACAGGCAGCGCACGACCCGGACGTGGTGGCGATCAAGCAGACGCTCTATCGCGCCGGCAAGCAATCCGCGATCATCCGCGCGCTGATCGACGCGGCGGAGGCGGGCAAGTCGGTCACGGCCGTCGTGGAGCTGAAAGCCCGCTTCGACGAGGAGCAGAATATCCTCTGGGCAGCCCAGCTCGAGCGGGCGGGCGTGCAGGTGGTCTACGGCTTCATCGACTGGAAGACGCACGCCAAGATCTCGATGGTGGTTCGCCGGGAGAACGGCACCTTCCGCACCTACTGCCACTTCGGGACCGGCAACTATCATCCGGTGACGGCGAGAATTTACACGGATCTCAGCTTCTTCACGGCCGATCCTCGCGTGGGACGTGATGCGGCGCAGGTGTTCAACTACATCACCGGCTATGTCGAGCCGCATGATCTGGAGCTGGTAACGATCTCGCCGCACGGCCTGCGCGAGCGTCTTGCCGACCTGATCGATGCGGAGATCGATCATGCCCGTGCGGGCCGCCCGGCGACGATCTGGGCGAAGATGAACTCGCTGGTGGACCCGGCGATCATCGAGAAGCTCTATCGCGCGAGCGCCGCCGGCGTGCAGATCGACCTGATCGTGCGCGGCATCTGCTGCCTCAGGCCGGGCGTTCCGGGGCTGTCGGAGAATATCCGCGTGAAATCCGTGGTCGGCCGCTTCCTGGAACACAGCCGCATCATGTGCTTCGGTAATGGCGAGCCGATGCCGAACCGCAAAGCGAAGGTGTTCATCTCCTCGGCCGACTGGATGCCGCGCAACTTCGATCGCCGCGTCGAATATATGCTGCCGATCGAGAACCCGACGGTCCATGCACAGGTGCTCGATCAGGTGATGGTGGCCAACCTCATCGACACCGAGCAGAGCTGGGTCCTGCGGCCCGATGGCGGCTATGACCGGATCACGAAATCCGATGGCAAGCCCTTTAATCTCCACCGTTATTTCATGACAAACCCCTCGCTTTCGGGGCGCGGTGCGGCATTGCGGAAATCGGACAGCGTGCCGCGGCTCAAGCTGCGACGGGGCGGCGTCTATTGATAGCGCTATGATTCGTCGGCGAAACGAAGCGAAACCGGGGCGGGCGGCCTTTGCGGCCGGCCCGTTTCCCGCTAACGCCGGCGCGCCATGAAGCCCGGCTATCTTTTTCGCTCCACCGCCAGCAAGGGCGCCGATCAGAGCGGCGGCCGCGTCGGCATCATCGACATCGGTTCCAACTCGATTCGCCTCGTCGTCTATGACGGGCCGATCCGCATTCCCTCGATCCTCTTCAACGAGAAGGTGATGGCGGGGCTGGGCAAGGGCCTGGCCTCCACCGGGGTGCTCGATCCGGCGAGCGTGGAGCGAGCCTTTGTCGCGCTCGATCGTTTCCGTCTGGTGGCCGAGAAGATCGGCGTGTCGAGCCTCCACACGGTGGCCACCGCCGCCGTGCGCGACGCCGCGAACGGCATGGACTTCCTCGCGCGCGCGGCCGGCATCGGCCTTGATGTCAGCGTGCTGACGGGCGAGGAAGAGGCCGAGATGGCCGGCGAAGGCGTGATCGCGGCCTTCCCCGATGCGGACGGCATCGTCGGCGATCTGGGCGGCGGAAGCCTCGAACTCGCGCGTGTCTCGGGCGGGAAGGTGCATGAGCGCGCCTCCTTCCCGCTCGGCGTGCTGCGGGTGGCGGAAATCCGCGGTCGCGGCCCGCGCGCGCTCCGCACGGTGGTCGAGCATCGCTTGCAGGAGACGGGCTGGAGCGGTCGCGGCAAGGGATTGCCCTTCTATCTGGTCGGCGGGTCGTGGCGCGCCCTGGCGCGGTTGCTGATGCACACCACCGGCTATCCGTTGCCGATCGTCCACGGCTACACCATGCCGGTGGCCACGGCGCAGCGGGCGGTGCGCGCGCTGGCGCATTTCGACAAGGCGAAGCTCAAGGAAATTCCGCAGCTCTCCTCCTCGCGGACGGGCTCGCTGCCGGATGCGGCGGCGCTGCTGGCGCTGGTTTCGCGCGAGCTGGGATCGAGCCATCTGGTGGCATCCGCTTATGGCCTGCGCGAGGGCGTGCTGCACCGGAACCTGCCCGCCGACGTGCGCGACATGGACCCGCTGATCTGCGCGACTCGCGAGGAGGGGCGTCGCCTCGGCCGTTTCCCGGAACATGGCGATCTGCTCGACCGCTGGATCGCGCCGCTTTTCGCAGGCGAGAGCGCGTCGGATGCACGGCTGCGCCATGCGAGCTGCCTTCTGGCTGACGTGGGTTGGCGCGCCCATCCCGAGTTCCGCGCCGAGCGCGGGCTGGAGACGGCGCTGCACGGAAATTGGGTCGGCGTCGATGCGCGGGGGCGCGCAATGATGGCGCAGGCGCTGTTCAGCAGCTTCGGCGCAGACGGCGAGCCGCCGGTGGTGCCCCAACTCGTCTCGCAGGAGGATCGGGAGATGGCGGTCCGCTGGGGCCTCGCCATGCGTCTGGGGCAGAGGCTGTCGGGTGGCGTGGCTGCGCCGCTCCAGACCAGCGCCTTGCAGATGAAGGGTTCGACGCTGAGCCTTCGCCTCGCTGCCGGCGACGGCGCGCTTTATGGCGAAGCAGTGGAGCGGCGGCACAAGACGCTGGCCGCCGCCTTCGGCCTCCGTGCGGAGATGGTGGAAGGCTGAGGCCGGTCAGCCGCAGTTGAGGCGGCTGATGACCTGATGCTTGTCGACCGTCACGGTGAGGCGATCGGGGCGGAAGTCCATGGTCACGGCTTCGCCGGGCCGTACCACCCGCACGGTCTTCGCGCCCGAAGCGCGGCGGGCGCCCTCGATCGCGCCGGTGCCGCTCCCATGGCCGAGATAGCGCTGCGCCGGCTCGTTCCGGCACACGCGCTCGCCAGCAGCGGGATGATGCTCGCCGCGCATCTCGACCGGTGTGCAGCCGGCGAGCGCGAGCGTCGCGAGAAGGAGGGCGGGTTTATTCCGCATCGTTCATCCGCATCATGCGCAGCTTGCCGTTCTTCACCGCGAAGCCCATCCGGCCCTCGACCAGATCGAGCGCATCGCGGCCGAACTGCTCGAAGCGCCAGCCATCGAGAATGGCGAGCCCGTCGCGCCTGCCAGCGGCGAGCAACTCCAGCTCGTCCGAGCGGGCGATGAGGCGCGGCGCCACGTCGGTTTCCTTCGAGCGGATCTTGAGCAGCAGTTTGAGCAGGTCTGCCACCAGCGCCCCGTCCTTGCCGAGGCCGGGCTTGCGATCCTCGCGCACGGGCATCTCGTCCTCGGACATCGGCAGGGCGGCTTCCAAAGCGCCCATCAGGCGGCCGCCGATATCGTTGGACGCCCAACTCGCTGAAAGGCCGCGCACGCGGGCTAGGTCCTTCTGCTCGCGCGGCGGGTGGCTGGCGATGTCGGCCAGCGTTTCGTCCTTCATGATGCGGCCGCGCGGAAGGTCCTTGCCCTGCGCCTCGCGCTCGCGCCAGGCGGCCAGTGCCTTGAGGCGCCCCAGCACCTCGGGCTTGCGGCTCGGCACCTTCACGCGCTGCCAGGCGTGTTCGGGATCGTTGACGTAGCTGGAGGGGTCGCCCAGCCGCTCCATCTCCTGATCGAGCCAGTCACCGCGGCCGGTCTTCTTGAGCTTCTCCAGCAGGCGCGGGAATATCTGGATGAGATAGGTGACGTCGCCGATCGCATAGTCGATCTGGCGCTTGTCGAGCGGGCGGCGCGCCCAGTCGGTGAAGCGGGCGCCCTTGTCGAGCTTCACGCCTGTCCAGCTCTCGACAAGGTTGGAGTAGCCGACCTGCTCGCCCATGCCGAGCGCCATGGCGGCGATCTGGGTGTCGAACAGCGGATGCGGCGTCTTGCCGGTGAGATTGTGGATGATCTCCAGATCCTGCCCGCCGGCATGGAAGACCTTCAGCACGTCCTCGTTGTTGACCATCAGGTCGAGGAGCGGGGTCATGTCGAGGTCCGGCGCCATCGGATCGATCGCGGCGGCCTCGTTGCTGTCGGCGATCTGGATCAGACAGAGTTCCGGCCAGTAGCTGTTCTCGCGCATGAACTCGGTGTCGATCGCCACATAGGGGCTTTTCGCGAGGCGGGCGCAGAGAGCGGCGAGAGTCTGGCTGTCGGTGATAAGCGGGTGAATAACCATGATGCTTCCATAAACAGACCGTCGCGCCTTGACAAAGAGGGTACGGACACGGAAGCGCTCGCCCTCAATCTTTTCACGCCGAATACGGATAGCACGATCATGCACGCCTATCGCACCCACACCTGCGCCCAGCTTCGCGCCAGCGACGTCGGGCAGACCGTCCGGCTCTCCGGCTGGGTGCATCGCAAGCGCGACCATGGCGGCGTGCTGTTCGTCGATCTGCGCGACCATTACGGCCTCGTCCAGATCGTCGCGGATTCGGACAGCGAGGCGCTGAAGGCGCTGGAGACGGTTCGCACCGAGAGCGTCATCACCATCGACGGCGTCGTCGAGGCCCGCGCCAAGGAGGCTCAGAACCCCAACCTTGCCACCGGCGAGATCGAGGTGCGCGCCAGGGGCGTGATCGTCCAGTCGGCCGCTGCCGAGCTGCCGCTCCCGGTCGCGGGCGAGGCGGACTATCCCGAGGATGTGCGCCTGCGTTACCGCTTCCTCGATCTGCGCCGCGAGACGCTGCACGCCAATATCGTGAAGCGCACGCAGATCATCTCCGACATGCGCCGCCGCATGGAAGGCGAGGGCTTCACCGAATATTCGACGCCGATCCTGACGGCCTCGTCGCCCGAGGGCGCGCGCGACTTCCTCGTGCCGAGCCGCATTCACGCCGGCAAGTTCTACGCGCTGCCGCAGGCGCCGCAGCAGTATAAGCAGCTGCTGATGGTCGCGGGCTTCGACCGCTATTTCCAGATCGCGCCCTGCTTCCGCGACGAAGACCCGCGCGCCGACCGTCTGCCGGGCGAGTTCTACCAGCTCGATCTGGAGATGAGCTTCGTCACGCAGGAAGACGTGTGGAACACGATGGAGCCGGTGATCGCCGGCGTGTTCGAGAAGTTCGCCGACGGCAAGCCGGTGACGCCGGCGGGCAGCTTCCCGCGCATTCCTTACAGCGAGGCGATGCTGAAGTACGGCTCGGACAAGCCGGACCTGCGCAACCCGATCACCATCACCGACGTCACCGATCATTTCCACGAATCGGGCTTCGGCATCTTCGCGGGCATCGTGGCCGGCGGCGGGCGCATCCGCGCGATCCCGGCTCCGGGCGCGGGCGCCGGCAGCCGCAAGTTCTTCGACGACATGAACGTCTGGGCGCGCGGCGAGGGCTATTCGGGCCTCGGCTACATCAACATCAAGGATGGCGAGCCGGGTGGCCCGATCGCCAAGAACCATGGGCCGGAAGCGACCGCCAAGCTGATCGAGGCGCTCGGCCTCGGCCCGAACGACGGCGTGTTCTTCGCGGCGGGCGCCGAGAATGTGGCGGCGAAGCTCGCCGGCCTCGCGCGCACCCGTGCGGGCGAGCAGCTCAACCTGATCGACAAGGACCGCTTCGAGCTATGCTGGATCGTCGACTTCCCCTTCTACGAGTGGGATGAGGACGAGAAGAAGGTCGAGTTCGCGCACAACCCCTTCTCGATGCCGCAGGGCGGGCTCGAGGCGCTCAACTCGCAGGATCCGCTGTCGCTCAAGGCGTTCCAGTACGACATGGTCTGCAACGGCTATGAGATCGCCTCGGGCTCGATCCGTAACCAGTCGCCGGAAACCATGGTGAAGGCGTTCGAGCTGGTCGGCCTCAGCCAGGCCGACGTGGAGGAGCGCTTCGGCGGCCTCTACCGCGCGTTCCAGTATGGCGCTCCGCCGCACGGCGGTATGGCGGCCGGCGTCGATCGTATCGTGATGCTGCTCTGCGGCGCGCAGAACCTGCGCGAGATCACGCTGTTCCCGATGAACCAGCGCGCCGAGGATCTTCTGATGGGTGCGCCGTCGCCCGCGATGATCAAGCAGCTCCGCGAACTGCACATCCGTGTGGTGGAGCCGGTGAAAGTCTGACGAATCAGGCTGTATCGTGGTGGGACGTTAACCGTAACGGCCTGTCTCGCCTAAACAGGCGCGGTCGCTTAGCCCGGTGGGCATGGCGATCGCCTTGTCCAATTTCGAGAGCGGCCCGGCGCTGACCGACGACTATGGCGGAGCCCTGGCCGCCGTGCAGCGGCGCCTCGCCCGCGCACAGGTGGCGCACGTCGCCCAGCGCCGGCGCGCGATCGTGATGTTCGAAGGCTGGGACTGCGGCGGCAAGGCCGAGACGATCCGCGAGCTTGTCTCAGGCTGGGACGCGCGCCACTACGCCGTCTGGCCGATCGGCGCGCCGACGACCGAGGAGAGGGCGCGGCATTTCCTGTGGCGCTTCTGGTCGCGCCTGCCGGCGGACGGCGAGATCGGCGTATTCGACCGGAGCTGGTACGGCCGCGTGCTCGTGGAGCGGGTGGAGGGTCTTGCCACCGACAAGGAATGGCGCCGCGCCTATGATGAGATCAACGAGTTCGAGGCGCAGCAGCGCGACAGCGGCACGACGCTGATCAAGCTGTTCCTCCATATCTCCGAGGATGAGCAGGACCGGCGGATGCGGGCGCGGCTGGCCGATCCGTGGACGGCCTGGAAGGTCAGCGGCGACGATTTCCACGTTCGTGAACAGCGCCCCGCCTATGTCGCGGCGATGGAGGACATGTTCGACCTCACCGACACGCGCTGGGCGCCGTGGAAGGTGATCGACGGCGTGAATACCGAGTTCGCCCACATCACGGCGCTGACGCATGTGGCCGAGGTGCTGGAGAAGGCGGTCTCGATGACGCCGCCCCAGATCGCGCCCGAGATCGAGGCGCTGGCGAAGGTGCATTTCGGGCCGGACTGGCAGAATGAGGGGCGCTCCCAGCCCGTGTCGCTCGACGCGGCCCGCGAACGCCACGCCCGCGATGACAGCGACGAGCCCGACTCGCCGCCTTATGAGCCGCTCTCCGCCTGATCAGGCGTCGGGATAGCGGATCGCCACCACCTCATATTCCTTCTCGCCGGCCGGCAGCACCACGCGGCGCAGATCGCCGAGTGCGGCCCCTCTCAGCGCGCGAGCCAGGGGAGAGTGCCAACTGATCCGTCCCGAGGAGGCGTCGGCCTCGTCCACGCCGACCAGCGTGACGGTGCGCTCCTCGTCGTCCTCGTCCGCGACGGTGACGGTCGCGCCGAAGAAGACGCGGCCGCGATCCGGCTGTTTGGCGGGGTCCACGACATGCGCCTTGGACATCTTCTTGGAGAGGCGATCCAGCGTCCGGTCGATCTCGCGCAGCTTCTTGCGGCCGTAGATGTAATCGCCATTCTCGGAGCGATCACCATTGCCGGCGGCCCAGCTGATCGTCTCGACCAGCGCCGGGCGCTCGATCTCGAAGAGCTGCTGATATTCGGCGCGCAGCCGGGCGAAGCCGTCGGGCGTGATGTAGTTGGGGCGATCCATGCGGCTTAACCCGGCGTCTGCTTGTTGAGGTAGTAGGAGAGGCGGTTGGTGTTGGGCTGGCCGGCCCTCAGCGGGTTGATCGTGTCGTAGACGACGACATTCTCCAGCACGTTTTGCACATAGCCGCGCGTCTCGGAGAAGGGGATCGCCTCGATCCAGTCCACCGGATCGACCCCGCCCGAGCGCGGGTCCCCATAAGTGGCGATCCAGCGGCGGACATTGCCGGGCCCGGCGTTGTAGGCCGCAAGCGCCAGCACGTAGTTGCCGCTGAACATGTCCATGATGCGCCCGAAATAGGCGGTGCCGAGTTCCATATTGTAGCCCGGATCGCTGGTCAGCCGCATATAGTCGTAAGGCAGGCCGAGCTTCTCGGACTGCTCGCGCGCGGTGACGGGCATGAGCTGCATCATGCCGCGCGCGCCGGTGCGTGAGATGGCCTCGCGGTCGAACTGGCTCTCCTGCCGCATGATGCCGTGGATGAAGGAGAAGCTGTTGGCGATCTCCGGCGGCACGGGCAGCACGGGGAAGCCCGAGCGGACATAGTCGCTGGCGCTCTCCGGCTTGGCGGCGCGCTCGGCCATCACGCCGAGGTCCGGCCGTCCGAGATCGCGGGCGAGCCTCGCGATCAGGACGTGCTCGCTGTCGCTGAGCTGACTGTCGGCGGCGATGGTGCGCAGGAACAGGCTCTGGTCCTGCCAGTCGCCGAGCTGGCCGAGGATACGCGCGGCGCGGACCACCTCGCGGGCTTCGAAAGCCTTGCCGTCGGCTTCGGGCACCTGGACGCCACTGGCGTCGAGCGGCGCTGGGACGGGCTTGCCGAGCCGTTCGAGCGCGAGCTGCCCGTAAAACTGATCCGGGAAGGCGGCGGCGTTCGCGAAATAGCCCTGCGCGCCCGTCTGGTCCCCTGCGGCAAGCGCCGCCCTGCCGGCCCAGTAATAACCCTTCGAGCGCGAACCGGGGCTCTGGGAGGCGTCGGCATAGGCGCGGAACATCGCCACCGCGTCCGATGCCCGGCTGAGGTGCTGGAGGGCGGTGGTGCCGGCCAGCCAGGAGAGGCTGGTGAACACGTCGCGCGGGGCGAAGGGCAGGGCGCGGACGCTGGTGCCGACCGGATAGATGTCGGTGAGCTGGCTCGCGATCCCATAGGCCTGCGCCCATTGCTGGTCCGCGGCGGCCGAGCGGGCGACAGAGAGCAGGGTCTCCATGGTGCGCGTCGGGTTGAAGGCCGGCACCGTCAGCCGATGCGGCTGGGCCAGCTCGAAGCGGGCGACCGGTTCCTGGCCCGTCTGACGCAGCCAGTTGATGCGGTCGATCAGATAGCCGGCATCGCCGTTCGCTGAAGTGCCGAGCGCCGCGGCCTGCGTCGCGGCATCCGGTGATTTGAGCTGATAGGCGAGCCGCGCAGAGAAAATCGCGCGCCGCGCGGGGCTTGTGAGCGGAAGCTGGCGCTGCGCGGCAACGAAGGCGCGGTTCCAGAGCAGCGCTTCCATCCGCTGGTCCTGATCGGCTTGCGTCAGCGCGCTGGAGAAGGTCGCCATGATGCGCGCTTCGTCGGTGGTGTTGATCGCGCCCGACGTCCAGGCGGCACGCGCCGCCGCCTGCGCCTCGGCGGCGCGGCCGCGCGCGTAGAGGGCTTCCGCGAGGCGGAGCTGGCCCGCGCCGGTCTGCGGCGGGAAGCGGGTGAGGAAGGCGATCACCGATTCGGGTGGCGTCACGTCCGGCTGGATGGCGTTCTCGGCGAGGCGACGCATCTGCGCTTCGCCTGGCCAGCCGGGATGCGCGAGCAGGAAGCTGCTATAATCCTGGAACAACAGGCTGTTGCTCTGGCGGAGGCGCTTCCAGTTCACCAGCCCCTCGGCGACGGGATCGCTTTGCAGTCCCGTACTGGCGGCTTGCGCCGGCGCATAGGCATAGGCGCCGGCAGACGGGCTCGGCGGCGTGACCGCCGACGCACTGGAAAGACCGAGCTGCGCCCGATACCAGGCGACCTGCTGAGGGGTGAGGACGGAGGCCGCTGCGGTGGCGGCCAGGAGGAGCGCTGGAACGCTGAGCATGGCCCTGCGATGGAGCATGCTGGACAGGATGCCAACCCGCTCCTTATCAGGCGCTGAATGTTTCAGGCCCCCCGACATGGGGCGGAGTATGCCGCGTCGCAGCGCCGGCGTGAAGGAGAACAGGATGTTTTCGGGTTCGATCCCCGCTTTGGTGACGCCTTTTCGCGACGGTCGTTTCGACGAGCAGGCGTTTCGTTCTTTCGTCGAATGGCAGATCGAGCAGGGTTCGTCGGCGCTCGTGCCGTGCGGAACGACCGGCGAATCGGCCACCATGTCGATCGCCGAGCATGACCGCGTCGTCGCCATCTGCATCGAGCAGGCGGCGGGCCGCGTGCCGGTGATCGCGGGCTGCGGATCGAACGACACGCTGGTCGCGCTCGATCATATGCGCTCGGCCAAGAGCGCGGGGGCGGACGCGGCGCTGGTGGTGCTGCCCTATTACAACAGGCCCAATCAGGAGGGCCTCTACGCCCATTTCGCCTATCTGGCCGAGCATTGTGACCTGCCGATCGTCGTCTACAACGTGCCGACCCGTACGGTGACCGACATCACCACGCCGACGCTGGCCCGCATCGCCGAGATCCCGACCGTCGTGGGCATCAAGGATGCGTCGGGCAACCTTGCCCGCGTTTCTGCGCAGCGACTCGCGTGCGGCGAGGATTTCTGCCAGCTCTCCGGCAATGACGACATGACGCTGGGCTTCATGGCGATGGGCGGACGGGGGGCCATCTCGGTGACCGCCAATGTCGCGCCGCGTCTGTGCGCCGATTTCCAGCATGCCTGCCTGAACGGCGACTGGGCGGCGGCGCTGGCGCTTCAGGACCGGCTCTTCCCCCTGCACACCGCGTTGTTCACGGATGCCTCGCCCGGCCCGATCAAATATGCGTTGTCGAAGGTGCGTCCGTCCTTCCCGGCCGAGCTGCGCCTGCCGATGACCCCGGCCGGCGAGGCGAGCCGCCATGCGGTGGACGAAGCCCTGAAGGTCGCGGGGCTGATCTGATGGCGCGTCCCCGTCCGCAGGAATTCAACAAGAAGAAGGTCGTCGCTGAAAACCGGCGGGCGCGGTACGAATATTTCCTGGAGCAGTTCTTCGAGGCGGGCATCGCGCTCACCGGCACCGAGGTGAAGTCGCTGCGCTTCGGCGAGGGCTCGATCGCGGAGAGCTATGCGGAGATCAAGGACGATCAGGTCAACCTGATCAACGCCAACATCCCCGAGTTCAGCCACGGCAACCGCTTCAACCATGAGCCCAAGCGGCCGCGCAAGCTGCTCCTCCACGTCAAGGAGATCGACAAGCTGCGCAACGGCGTCTCCCGCGAGGGCATGACGCTGATCCCGCTCTCGATCTATTTCAACGAGCGCGGGCGGGCCAAGGTCGAGCTGGCTCTTGCGAAGGGCAAGAAGCTCCATGACAAGCGCGAGACCTCGAAGGAGCGCGACTGGAAGCGCGAGCAGGCGCGCCTGCTGCGCGATCGCGGCTAGGACGCGTCTGCCACGAGCCGTGCCCTTGCGTGGGTGAGCCGAGGTGCTATGCCTCTCTCATACACTAAAATGAGGGTGCTCGGATGCGTCTTACCATCGTCGCTTTGTTGGCTTCCACCATGTTTGCGGGCCCGGCCGTCGCTGCCCAGCCCGCCTCCTTCTTGACGCCGGTCGCCTCCGGCTCGAAGGCCGCGGTGGCCGGCAAGCCCACTTATGGCAGCTTCGGTTTCGACGAAACCGGCATGAACAAGACCCTGAAGGCCGGCGACGACTTCTACGGCTACGCCAATGGCGGCTGGGATACGGCGACGCAGATCCCGCAGGATCGCTCCAGCTACGGCATGTTCCACAAGCTCCAGGACCTGTCGCTGGAGCGCACGCGCACGATCCTCGAAGCGGCCGAGAAGCAGCCGAACAGCAAGATCGGCATGTTCTACGCGAGCTTCATGGACGAGGCGGCGGTGAACGCGAAGGGCGCGGCGCCGATCAAGCCCTGGCTCGACCAGATCAAGGCGATCAACGACAAGGACGCGCTCGCCACCGAGATCGCGACGCTCACCCGCATGGGCGTGCGCACCCCGTTCGACACCGGCGTCGGCCCGGACGACAAGAACCCGACCGCCTATATCGCGCAGTTCGGCCAGTCCGGCCTCGGCCTCCCCGATCGCGACTATTACCTCAAGGACGATGCGGCGCTGGCGAAAGTCCGCCCGCTCTACGTCGCCTATCTCGCCAAGCTGCTGACGCTGGCCGGCGAGCCGGACGCGGACGCGCGCGCGGCGGCGATCATGGCGTTCGAGACGAAGATGGCGCAGGTCCACTGGTCGCGGATCGATTCGCGCGATGCGGACAAGGTCTACAACAAATGGTCGCGCGCCGATTTCGACGCCAAGGCGCCGGGCTTCCCGTGGGGCGCCTATCTGAACACGCTCGGCTATGGCACGCAGCCCGACTTCCTCGTCGCGCAGCCGAGCGCCTTCACCGGCGAGGCGAAGCTCTATGCCGACACGCCGCTGCCGGTGCTCAAGGACTATCTGCTCGTCCGCACGCTCAGCAGCTATGCGCGCTATCTCTCGGCGCCGTTCGTGGATGCGAGCTTCGCCTTCAACGGCACGGTGCTCTCGGGCACGCCGCAGAACCAGCCGCGCTGGAAGCGGGGCGTGAACCTCGTCTCCAACCAGATGGGCGAGGCGGTCGGCCAGGACTATGTCGCGCGCTACTTCCCGCCGGAAGCCAAGGCGGCGGCGGATGCGCTGGTCCACAACATCATCGCCGCTTTCGGCCAGCGCCTCCAGAACCTCGCCTGGATGGACCCGGCGACCAAGCAGAAGGCGCTCCAGAAGCTCGCCGCCTTCACGCCCAAGATCGGCTATCCGACCAAGTGGCGCGACTATTCGACGCTGGAGATCAAGGCCGGCGATCTGGTCGGCAACGTCGCCCGCGCCGAGGCCTTCGAGTATCAGCGCAATCTCAACAAGCTCGGCCAGCCGATCGACCGGACCGAGTGGGGCATGACGCCCATGGAGATCAACGCCTACGCCAACCCGGTGATGAACGAGATCGTCTTCCCGGCGGCGATCCTCCAGCCGCCCTTCTTCGATCCGAAGGCGGACCCGGCGGTGAACTATGGCGGCATCGGCGCCGTGATCGGCCACGAGCTCAGCCACCATTTCGACGATCAGGGCCGCAAGTACGACCTGACCGGCAAGCTCACCGACTGGTGGACCCAGCAGGACGTGACGCGCTTCACCGCGCTCACCGACAAGCTGGTGAAGCAGTATGACGCCTATGAGCCGCTCCCCGGCCAGCATGTGCAGGGCGAACTGACGCTGGGCGAGAACATGGCGGATCTGGCGGGCCTGACGGTCAGCCACGACGCCTATGTCCTGTCGCTCGGCGGCAAGGCGGCGCCGGTGCTCGACGGTTTCACCGGCGACCAGCGCTTCTATCTCGGCTGGGCGCAGGTGTGGCGCACCAAGTATCGCGAGCCGCAGCTTCGCCAGCAGCTCCTCACCGATCCGCACTCGCCGGGTCCGCAGCGCGTCGACGAGGTGCGCAACATGAACCCGTGGTACAAGGCGTTCGACGTGACGCAGGGCGAGAAGCTCTATCTCACGCCCACCGAGCGCGTGCAGGTCTGGTAAGCGCGGATTGACGGGAGGACGTCCGGCGGCGGAAGAAGGGGCATGCGTTCCTTCGTCCCCCGTATCGATGCCCTCCCGCTACGCGCCGCGGCGCCGGCCCGGCCGGGGCGCTCCGCAGACCGGCTGATCGCGATCGGAGTGATGGGCCTCGGCGTCGCCTCGTCGGTGATGCTGGCCCGCGCGGCGGGGGACTGGCGTTTCGCCATCGGCTTCGTCGTCGGCTTCGCGGCGATCGCGACCGCGGCCATCATCGTCGCACGCAGCCGCTTGGGCTTCTCGGTCGAGCGCACGGCACCCCGGCCGGATCGCGCTCTGCTGCGCGCAGCATTGGACGCGACCGAAGACCCGGCCGCGATCACCGATCGCGCGGGCAAGCTCGTCGCGGCCAACCTCGCTTATACGGATCGCTTCGGGCCCGGCTCGACGCCGCCGATGCTGCCGGGGCTCGATCTCTATGCCGAGACGATCGCCGGCGCCGGCCGCTCCGCCTGGCGCGACGGCGAGGCGGAGACGCAGCTCGGCGCGACCCGCATCCATCTCCGCGTCGTCCGTACGGGCGTCGGCGAGGATCATCTGATGTGGCGGATCGGCGACGGACGCGGCGAGGGGCGGGCCGATGCGCTGCGCCTCGTCGGCGGCGGCTTCGGCGAGCGGCTGGGCCGCGCCGGACTGATGGCGGCGCTGATCGACGAGCGTGGCCGTATCCTCGTGGCCAACAAGGTGTTCACCGTCCGCGCGACGGGCAGCCAGTCGGGGAATTGCACCGGCCGGGATTTCGCCGCCTGCCTCGTGCAGGACGCGCAGGGCACGCTCCGCTTCGCCCGCGAGGAGGAGGGGGGCGATCCGCTCCGCCTGCTCCACATCCCGCTCGACGATGGCGAGCTGGCGGCAGGCGCGGCCGCGATGCTGCTGTTCGACGAGCCCGCCGCGCAGCAGGCCGAATCGAACTCGACCAATCCGGCGGACATCTATGGCCTCCTCGGGATGCTTCCGCTGGGCCTCGCGCTGATCGATCGGGACGGGCGCTTCCTCTACCAGAATGAGCCCTTCCTCCAGGCGGCTGGCCATGGCGAGGCGGAACGCGCGGTCTATCCGGGCGATCTCGTGGTCAAGGAGGACAAGACCGCCGTCTCCGACGCGGTGCGGCGTTTCGCAGCGTCAAAGCCGGCGCCGGGGCCGTTCGGTCATGGTCCGATCCTGTCCGGCGATATCGCGGTGCGCCTGCGCACGCGGCCGGACGAGCCGATCTCGCTCACCGTCGCTTCGGCGCGGGGGCTGGGGGAGGCGTCGGTGCTGCTCAGCCTCAAGGACAGCGCGGAGGAAGGGCGGCTCCAGCGGCAGGTCGCACAGGCCACCAAGATGCAGGCGGTGGGGCAGCTCGCCGGCGGCGTCGCCCACGATTTCAACAATATCCTCACCGCCGTGCTGGGCCATTGCGACCTGATCCTGATGCGCCACACGCCCGGCGACAGCGACTATGACGACATCCAGCAGATCCGCCACAACGCCAACCGGGCGGCGGGCCTGACGCGCCAGCTCCTCGCCTTCTCGCGCCAGCAGACGCTGCGCCCGCAGGTGCTTCAGCTTCCGGACGTCATTTCGGAAGTCTCGAACCTGCTGCGCCGCCTGATGGGCGAGAGCATGCAGCTCGTCATCAACCATGGCCGTGCGTTGGGGCCTGTGCGGGCCGATCCGGGACAGCTCGAGCAGGTCATCGTCAACCTCGCCGTGAACGCGCGCGATGCGATGCCGCATGGCGGCACGCTCACGATCCGCACCTATGCCGTCACGGCGGCGGAAGTCCGCCGGCTGGGCGCCGACATCCTGCCGATCGGCGATTACAGCGCGATCAGCGTCACCGATACCGGCACCGGCATCCCGCCGGACGTGCTGCCCAAGATCTTCGAGCCCTTCTTCACCACCAAGGACGTCGGCAAGGGCACGGGCCTCGGCCTCTCGACGGTCTACGGCATCGTCAAGCAGTCGGGCGGGTTCATCTTCGCCGATTCGGAGATGGGGCAAGGCACGAGCTTCGTGATCTACTTCCCCGTCTTCCACGGCGAGGCGGCCGAGGCGCAGCCGGTTGCGCCGAAACAGGCGCCGCAGGAACTGTGGGGCACCGGCTCGATCCTCGTCGTCGAGGATGAGGACATGGTGCGCTCGGTGGCCGAGCGCGCGCTGACCCGGCAGGGCTATCAGGTCCGCACCGCGTCGAACGGCGAGGAAGCGCTGGAGATATTGGAGCAGGTCGCCGCCGATGAGGAAGGGGGCGGCTTCGACCTGCTCATCTCCGACGTGATGATGCCGACGATGGACGGCCCCACGATGGTCGGCCATGCCCGTCGCCGCTTCCCCGATCTGCCGATCCTGTTCATGTCGGGCTATGCGGAGGAGCAGCTCCGCCGCTCGATCGACATCGAGAATGTGTCCTTCCTCGCCAAGCCCTTCTCGGTCCAGCAGCTCGCCGAAGCGGCGCGCGACGCGCTCACCCGCCATGCACGGGTCGCTACGGAGCGGAAATAAATCTTGTCTTGCAACGGTTTCGACGGTTACTCGGGGGTTATGACAAGCAGCAGTCACTCGATCCTGATCGTGGAGGATGAATCGCTGATCGCGATGATGCTCGAGGATTTTCTCGACGTCCTCGGCCATGCGATCGCCGGGACCGAGGATAGCGTCTCCGGCGCGCTGGCGCGGGTGGAGCAGGGCGGTTTCGACATGGCGATCGTCGACGTGCATCTGCGCGACGAGGTCTGCTGGCCGGTCGCCGACGCGCTTGCCGATCGCGGTATTCCCTTCATGCTGGCGACGGGAGGCCATACCGAGCCGCCGCCCGCGCGCCACGCCTCGGCGCCCGTTCTCGCCAAGCCGTTCACTTTGTCCGGCGTGGAGCAGGCCATCGGGGCGATTGCTCCAGCCTGAGGATTGTTCCCCTCTTGTTCTGTTGGAACGAAGGTGGTACGCGCATCTTCGTTGACGCCGCGCATTGATGCCCGCGCAGGCTCGCTCTAACGAGGGGACAGGCAGATGGCCGCATCACTCAAAGTCATCGGGACAAACGCGGATATGATCGACAAGCTGGCGATCTCGGACAGGCAGAAGGCGCTCGACGCCGCCCTGGCGCAGATCGATCGCGCCTTCGGCAAGGGCTCGGCCATGCGGCTGGGCTCCAAGGAAACCATGCAGGTCGAGGCGATCTCGACCGGCTCTCTCGGGCTGGACATCGCGCTTGGCGTCGGCGGCCTGCCGCGCGGGCGCGTGATCGAGGTCTATGGCCCGGAAAGCTCGGGGAAGACGACGCTCGCGCTCCATGTGATCGCGGAAGCGCAGAAGAATGGCGGCACGGCGGCCTTCGTCGATGCCGAGCATGCGCTCGACCCGGTCTATGCCAAGAAGCTGGGCGTCAACATCGACGAGCTGATCGTCTCGCAGCCGGATACCGGCGAGCAGGCGCTGGAAATCACCGACACGCTGGTCCGCTCGAACGCGATCGACGTGCTGGTGGTCGATTCGGTCGCCGCGCTGGTGCCGAGGGCGGAAATCGAGGGCGAGATGGGCGACAGCCATGTCGGCCTTCAGGCGCGCCTGATGTCGCAGTCGCTGCGCAAGCTCACCGGCTCGATCAGCCGCTCGCGCTGCATGGTGATCTTCATCAACCAGCTCCGCATGAAGATCGGCGTGATGTACGGCAACCCGGAGACGACGACGGGCGGCAACGCGCTGAAATTCTACGCCTCGGTCCGCCTCGACATCCGCCGCACCGGTCAGATCAAGGACAAGGACGACATCATCGGCAGCTCCACCCGCGTGAAGGTGGTGAAGAACAAGGTCGCCCCGCCGTTCAAGCAGGTCGAGTTCGACATCATGTATGGCGAGGGCATCTCGAAGATCGGCGAACTGCTCGACATCGGGGTGAAGGCCGGGCTGGTCGAGAAGTCGGGCGCGTGGTTCTCCTACGATTCGATCCGCATCGGCCAGGGCCGCGAGAACGCCAAGACCTATCTCAAGGAAAATCCCGAGCTGGCGGCCAAGCTGGAAAAGGCGATCCGGTCGAAGACCGACGATGTCGCCGAAACCATGATGACGGGTCCGGAGCCTGACGACGACCTCTGACCACGAACGACCGCGCACCTCTTGGCGGGGTGCGCGGCCGTTGACGATTTCCCGTTCTCAATCCTCTCGCGCTCGTCCATGAAATTTGTCGGCCGGAGGTCTTCCGGCTTCCCCAGCCGGGGTCGGGAGCCGCGCCATGATCTTCGTCCATCATCTCCAGAACAGCCGGTCGCAGAGGGTGCTGTGGCTGCTGGAGGAGTTGGGCCTTCCATTCGAGATCCGGCGTTACGAGCGCGATCCGAAGACGCTGCTGGCGCCTCCCGAGCTTCGCCGCATCCATCCACTCGGCAAGGCGCCAATCGTCGAGGTGGACGGGCTGGCGCTGGTCGAAACCGGCGCGATCGTCGAATATCTGGTGGCGCGGGCGGATGGCCGCCTCGGCCCTCCGGCCGATCCGATCGCGGCGCAGCGCTGGCGGCAATATCTCCATTATGCGGAAGGCTCGATGATGCCGCCGCTGCTCGCGCTTCTGGTGGTGCGCCGTCTGGGGTTGCTCGGCCGGCCGGCGCGCGGGCCGCTCCTCAGGATGTTCGCGACCCATCTGCGTTGGCTCGAAGCCGAATTGGCCGGGCGCGACTGGTTCGCCGGGGACGCCTTCACCGCCGCGGACGTGATGATGAGTTTCCCGCTCGAAGCAGCTACCCAGCGGGCCGGCCTCGACCGGCAATATCCGCGCCTGCTAGCATGGCTGGAGCGGATCCATGCGCGTCCGGCCTATCGCACCGCCCTGAATCGAGGAGGTCCCTATGTCTATGCGTGAACCGGTCGGGCGGAGAAGCGTCCTCGGCGGCATGGTTCTCGTCGGCGCGGCGTTGACGCTGCCTGGCGCCGGATGGGCCGGAAAGGCGACCGGCCTGACCGGGCTGGCCCCGCTTGCCGGCGGTCCCGCCCCGATCTCGAAGGAAGAACGCGAGGCACGGATCGAGAAGGCGCGCCGCCTCATGCGGGCTCAGGGGATCTCGGCGCTGCTCGTGGAGCCTGGGGCGTCCCTGATCTATTTCATGGGCATCGAATGGCATCGAAGCGAGCGTCTGACGGCGGCTGTCATCCCTGTCGACGGGGAGATCGCGATCGTAACGCCTTTCTTCGAGGAGCCTTCGGTTCGCCAGACGCTCGCGGTGCCCGCCGAAGTCCGCGTGTGGGAAGAGGATGAAAATCCGCTCGCTCTGGTCGCGGCCATATTGACCGATCGCAAGCTGGCCGGCGGGGCCATCGCGATCGAGGAGACGGTTCGCTATTTCGCGGTGGACGGGCTGATGAAGGCCTTGCCCCAGGCGCGCATCGTCTCCGGCGCTCCGGTGGTGCGCGGATGCCGCATGATGAAATCGTCCGCCGAGATCGCGCTGATGCAGCGTGCCACGGACGTCACCATCGCCGCCTATCGCTATGTGATTCCGCGTGTGAAGCCCGGCATGACGCCGGCCGACGTCTCCCGGATGATGGACGAGGCGACGGTCGCGCTGGGCGGATCGCCTGAATTTTCGCTGGTGCTGATGGACGCTGCGGCGGCCCTCCCGCACGGGTCGCACGAGCGGCAGATGGCGCGCGATGGCGGTATCGTTCTCATGGACTGCGGTTGCACGGTGCAGGGCTATCAGTCCGACGTGTCGCGCACCTTCGTGCTCGGCAGGCCGAGCGCGCGGCAGCGGCAAGTGTGGGAACAGGTCCATCGCGGCCAGCAAGTCGCCTTCGAGGCAGCGAAGATCGGCACGCCGGCGGGCGAGGTCGACGACGCGGTACGGCGCTATTACGAGAGCCTCGGCTATGGCCCGCGCTACGCCTTGCCGGGGCTCTCGCATCGCACAGGCCATGGCATCGGGCTCGACGGGCATGAGCCGGTCAACCTCGTCCATGGTGAGCAGACGCGATTGGCGGCGGGCATGTGCTTTTCGGACGAACCGGGCCTCTACATCCCCGGCGAATTCGGCGTCCGGCTGGAGGATTGCTTCCATATGACCGAGGCTGGCCCGCGCTGGTTTTCGACGCCGCCGGCCTCGATCGATCAACCCGTGTAAGCTTGCTTGTGCCGCCGCACGCCCTCGCTTAAATCGCGCGCATGACATCGACGAACGACATCCGCCGCTCCTTCCTCGACTTCTTCGGCCGTGAGGGGCACCAGATCGTGCCTTCGGCGCCGCTGGTGCCGCATAACGATCCGACGCTGATGTTCGTCAACGCGGGCATGGTGCCGTTCAAGAACGTCTTCACCGGGCTGGAGACGCGCCCCTATTCGACGGCGACCTCGTCGCAGAAGTGCGTGCGCGCGGGCGGCAAGCATAACGACCTCGACAATGTCGGCTACACCGCGCGGCATCACACCTTCTTCGAGATGCTCGGCAATTTCTCGTTCGGCGATTATTTCAAGGAACAGGCGATCCTGAACGCCTGGACCCTCATCAACAAGGAATGGGGCCTCGACAGGGATCGGCTGACCGTCACCGTCTATCACACGGACGACGAAGCCTTCGATCTGTGGAAGAAGATCGCGGGCCTGCCCGACAGCCGCATCATCCGCATCCCGACCAGCGACAATTTCTGGTCGATGGGCGACACCGGCCCGTGCGGCCCCTGCTCGGAGATATTCTGGGACCATGGCGATCACATCCCCGGCGGCCCTCCCGGCAGCCCGGACGAGGATGGCGACCGATTCGTCGAGATCTGGAACCTCGTGTTCATGCAATATGAGCAGGTCGACGCCGAGACGCGGCTCGCCTTGCCGCGCCCGTCGATCGACACCGGCATGGGGCTGGAGCGCGCCGCCGCCGTGCTCCAGGGCGTCCACGACAATTATGACACCGACACGTTCCGCGCGCTGATCGCTGCCTCGGGCGAGCTGACCAAGACACGTACCGATGGCGCACAGAAGGCGTCGCACCGCGTGATCGCCGACCATCTGCGGGCCTCGGGTTTCCTCGTGGCAGACGGCGTGCTGCCGGCGAACGAAGGCCGCGGCTATGTGCTGCGCCGGATCATGCGCCGCGCGATGCGCCACGCGCATCTGCTGGGCGCAGCCGAGCCGCTGATGCACCGCCTCGTGCCGTCGCTGGTGGCCGAGATGGGCGCCGCCTATCCGGAACTGGTCCGCGCGCAGCCGCTGATCGAGGAGACGCTGAAGCTGGAGGAGACCCGCTTCCGCCAGACGCTCGCCAACGGCCTGCGCCTGCTCGACGAGGCGACCGCCGGCATGGGCGAGGGCGCGACGCTGCCGGGGTCGGTCGCGTTCAAGCTCTACGACACCTATGGCTTCCCCTATGATCTGACCGAGGACGCGCTCCGGGCGCAGGGCCTTGAGGTCGACCGTGCCGGCTTCGACGCTGCGATGGCCGAGCAGAAGGCGGCGGCCCGCGCGGCCTGGAAGGGCTCGGGCGAGAAGGCGTCGGACGAGGTGTGGTTCGACATCGCCGAGGAACTCGGCGGCACCGAGTTCGTCGGTTACTCGACCACCGAGGGCGAGGGCAGCGTCGTCGCCCTCGTGCGCGACGGCGAGCGCGTGAAGGCCGCGCAGACCGGCGACGAGGTGTTCATCCTCACCAACCAGACGCCCTTCTATGGCGAGAGCGGCGGCCAGGTCGGCGACGTTGGCGTCATCACCGGCGATGCGGGCTTCGAAGCCGAAGTGACCGATACGCCGAAGCCGCTCGGCCGCCTCCACGCGCACCGTGCCGTGATCGAGGGCGGCGAGGTGAAGGTGGGCGATGCCGTCCATCTCAAGGTGGATGTCGAGCATCGCAACGAGGTCCGCGCCAATCACTCGGCGACGCACCTGCTGCATGCGGCGCTGCGTAACCATCTCGGCAAGCATGTGTCGCAGAAGGGCAGCCTCGTGGCCGCCGATCGCCTGCGTTTCGACTTCGCGCACCAGAAGGCGATGACCGTGCAGGAGATCGCCGCGGTCGAGGCCGAGGTGAACCGGCAGGTCCGCGAGAACGCGCAGGTCGGCACGCGGCTGATGACGCCCGACGACGCGATCGCGGCGGGTGCCATGGCGTTGTTCGGCGAAAAATATGGCGACGAGGTCCGCGTGCTCTCGATGGGCCATGTCGGCGAGCACGGCACCTATTCGGTCGAGCTGTGCGGCGGCACGCATGTGTCGGCGCTGGGCGACATCGCGCTGTTCAAGATCGTGTCGGAGAGCGCCGTCTCGTCGGGCGTCCGTCGTATCGAGGCGCTGACCGGTGAGGCCGCGCGCCAGTGGCTGACCGGTCGTGAGGATCGTCTGAAGGAAGCCGCCGCGACGCTGAAGGCTTCGCCCGAGGAGGTGCCCGCGCGCATCGCCGCGCTGGTCGAGGAGCGCCGCCGTCTGGAGCGTGAACTGGCCGACGCGAAGAAGGCGCTGGCGCTGGGCGGCGGCGGTTCGGCCAAGGCCGAGCAGGCGGTCGAGCAGGTCGGCGGCCATGGCTTCCTGGGTCAGGTGATCGAGGGGCTCGACCCCAAGAGCCTGCGCGGGCTGGTCGACGAGGCCAAGCAGAAGCTGGGTTCGGGCGTGGCCGTGCTGGTCGCGGTGAACGAAGGGCGCGGCTCGGTCGCGGTCGGCGTCACCGACGATCTGAAGGACAGCCGCAGCGCGGTCGATCTCGTTAAGGCCGCAGTCGCGGCGCTCGGCGGGCAGGGCGGCGGCGGCCGTCCGGACATGGCGCAGGGCGGCGGCCCGGATGGCGACAAGGCGGCCGATGCTGTCGCCGCTGTTCGCGCCGCGCTGGAGACGGTCGCGGCTTGATATAAGGGCCACGGGGCGCAGGCATTCCGCAACCCGTGGCCATCACAATGCAGAGCGGATGATTACGACCGGTTCTCGCAGCGCTCGGGAAGGTCGACGCCTGACCTAAAGCGAACGCCTCCGCTCAGGCCTCCGGCATCCGGCGACCGCGTTCTTTCGGGGCCTCGCTCAGGCCTCCCATCTCCATGATCGACGCGCGCTGCTCGGCGCGCTTCTCGTGGATGGAGGCGATCACCGGGCCGACGGCCACGCCGATCTCGGTCAGCACCGCTTCGGAGAGCTGGAACGAGCTTTCGAGCTGCTCGGGCACCGCGTCGGTCGCGCCGGCGCGGTAGAGCTGGGCGGCGTGGCCCGCATCGCGGGCGCGGACGATGATCGGCAGGTCGCGATGGGCATCGCGGATGCGACGGGTAAGGCGGAGCTGCTGCACCGGATCGTCCATCGTCAGCACCACGGCGGCGGCACGGTTGAGGCCCAGACGGTCGATCATCTCGGCGCGGCTGGCGTCGCCGAACAGCACCGCGAACCCTTCCTTCCGCGCGGCCGAAACGGCGTCGATGTCAGCATCGACCGCCAGATAGGGCCGGTCATGCGCGGTGAGCATCGAGGCGACGAGCCGCCCGACGCGGCCAAAGCCGACGATCAGCACGCGCGCGGCGGGGCCGGGCTCGGGGATGGTCGCGGTCTCGCGGGTCTGGCGGCGCTCGACGCGGCGCGCGACATCGCGGCCGAGACGGGCGAGCAGCGGCGTGATGGTGAGGCCGATGGCGGTCACCGTCTGCCAGAAGGCGGCAGCGTCGGGCTGGACGAGGCCTCCGGCCTGCGCGCCGCCGAGCACGATCAGCGTGGTCTCCGACGGTGAGGCCATCAGCAGCCCGGTCTCGACCGCGACGCCCGGCCGCGTGCCCGAGAGCCGGAGCAGCAGCGCCGTCACCACCGACTTGGCGAGCACCACGCCGGCCACCGCGAGCGCCAGCGTCCCCCATTGCGCGGTGAGCGCGGCGATGTCGATGCTCATGCCGACCGTGATGAGGAACACGCCGAGCGCGAGGCCCCGGAAGGGCGCGGTGATGACCTCGACCTCGGTGTGATACTCGGTCTCGGCGATGAGCAGGCCGGCGAGCAGCGCGCCGACAATGGGCGAAAGCCCCGCGGCGGTCGTCGCGATCGAGGCGAGGATGACGACGAGCAGGCTGATCGCGAGGAACAGTTCGGGGCTCTTGGTTCGCGCGGCCTGCGCGAAGAGCGGGGGCAGGGCGAAGCGCCCGGCCACGAGCAACAGCAGGACGGTGAGGCCGCCGGAGAGCAGCGTCGACGCCAGCTCGCTCCAGCCGCCACCCGTATTCGGCCCCAGAGCCGCGAGCGCGAAGAGGATCGGCACCAGTGCCAGATCCTCGAACAGCAGCATCGCGAACGCCCCGCTGCCGACTTCGCCCGATGTGCCCGTCATCGGCAGCACGAGCGCGGTCGAAGAGAGAGCGAGTGCGAGGCCGAGGCCGAGAGCGCCTGCCGGAGCCTCGCCGAACAGCATCAGCGTGCCCCCGATGACGGCAGCGGAGAGGATCAGCTCGGCCGAGCCAACGCCGAACACCTTGGTCCGCATCGACCAGAGGCGGCGGAAGGACAACTCCAGCCCGATCGCGAACAAGAGCAGCACGATGCCGAATTCCGCGAAGGGCTCGATCGCGTGCGGATCGGTGATGGTGACATGATAGAGCCACGGCCAGCGCGGCTGGAGCGCGCCCAGTCCATGCGGCCCGAGGGCGAGGCCCACGAGGATGAAGCCGATCACCGGGTTCACGCGGAAGCGCGCGAAAGCGGGGATCACGATGCCGGCGGCGCCGAGGATGACGAGCGCGTCGGAGAATCCGGTCGATTGTGTCGGAAAGGCCATGGCCCTTCTATGGCAAGAGCGCGGGCAGACTGGCTAGCCCACCCGCGCTCCCGATGCATTTATCCCGGAAGGATCAGGCCCAGTCGGCCATCGCCGTTTCGAGATTGGTGACGATCGCGTCGAAGAACTGCTCGGTCGTCATCCAGTTCTGGTCCGGGCCGACGAGGATCGCGAGATCCTTGGTCATCTGTCCGCCCTGGACGGTATCGATGCAGACCTTCTCCAGCGTCTCGGCGAAGCGCACGACGTCCGGCGTGTTGTCGAACTTGCCGCGGAACTTCAGGCCGCCCGTCCACGCGAAGATCGATGCGATCGGGTTGGTCGAGGTCTGCTTGCCCTGCTGGTGCATGCGATAATGGCGGGTGACGGTGCCGTGCGCCGCCTCGGCCTCGATCGTGCGGCCGTCCGGTGACATCAGCACCGAGGTCATCAGGCCGAGCGAGCCAAAGCCCTGCGCCACCTGATCCGACTGCACGTCGCCGTCATAATTCTTGCAGGCCCAGACGAACTTGCCGCTCCACTTGAGCGCGGAGGCGACCATGTCGTCGATCAGGCGATGCTCGTAGACGATGCCCGCGGCGGCGAACTTGTCCTTGAACTCGGCCGCGAAAACTTCCGCGAACAGATCCTTGAAGCGGCCGTCATAAGCCTTGAGGATGGTGTTCTTGGTGGAGAGATAGAGCGGCCACTTGCGATCCAGCGCGTAGTTCATGCTGGCGCGAGCGAAGTCACGGATCGAATCGTCGAGGTTGTACATGCCCATCGCCACGCCGGCGGACGGGAACTGGAACACCTCATGCTCGATGACCTGGCCGTCTTCCCCGGTGAAGGTCATCTTGAGGGTGCCGGGGCCGGGCACCTTGAAATCGGTCGCGCGATACTGGTCGCCGAAGGCGTGACGGCCGACGACGATCGGGTCGGTCCAGCCCGGCACGAGGCGGGGCACGTTGCGCATCACGATCGGCTCACGGAAGATCGTGCCGCCCAGGATGTTGCGGATCGTGCCGTTGGGCGACTTCCACATCTTCTTGAGGTTGAATTCCTCGACGCGCGCCTCGTCGGGCGTGATCGTGGCGCACTTCACGCCGACGCCGTGCTTCTGGATCGCCTTGGCACTGTCGATCGTGACCTGGTCGTTGGTCGCGTCGCGGTTCTCGACCGAGAGGTCGTAATATTCGAGGTCGATGTCGAGATAGGGCTTGATCAGCCGCTCGCGAATCCATTCCCAGATGATCCGCGTCATCTCGTCGCCGTCGAGTTCGACGACCGGGGTCTGCACCTTGATCTTGGCCATGGGGGCTCCGCTGATGCACCGGCGAATGCGCCGGCTGAGGTTTGCCCTGCCGCTTAGGCTTGTGCGAGGCACGGATCAACCGTGACAGAGGATGGGAGACGCCTTAGGTAGACGCGATGACATCCCTTGAAAAACCCGACACCGGCACCAGCACTGTCCGCTGGCGCTTTCCCGCCGTCCACCCCGAGGGCTACAAGTTCGCGGCGATCGCCGGCGCGATCACGGTCGGCCTGTTCCTGCTGCTGCCGCAGGCGTTCGGCTGGCTGGGCGTTGGCATCACGATCTGGGTGCTGGCCTTCTTCCGCGATCCGGTCCGCACGACGCCCAAGGCGCCGGGCATGATCGTCGCCCCGGCGGATGGGCTCGTCACCCTCATCACGACCATGCCGCCGCCGCGCGAGCTGGTGGGCGAGGGCGCGCTGTCGCCGGAGCCGGTGGTGCGCGTGTCGATCTTCATGTCGGTGTTCGACGTGCACATCAATCGCTCGCCGATCGGCGGCACGATCAGCCGCGTCGTCTATATCTCGGGCAAGTTCCTCAATGCCGATCTCGACAAGGCGAGCGAGGAGAATGAGCGCCAGCACATCCTCGTCGAGGATCGCGACGGGCTGAAGATCGGCTTCACCCAGATCGCCGGCCTCGTCGCGCGGCGCATCGTGCCGTTCGTGAAGCCGGGCGACATCATCGCCGCCGGCCAGCGCGTCGGCCTGATCCGCTTCGGCAGCCGCGTCGACGTGTATCTCCCGGCCGGCACCGGCTCGCAGGTGCTGCTCGGCCAGCGCACCATCGCGGGCGAGACCGTGCTCGGCGTCGTCGGCCGCGACGATCGGATCGACGGTATCGCGCAGTGAGCGACGCGGACCGCGATCCGAGGATGGGCCCCCGCATGGCGTCGCTCAACGCGCGCTTCCGCGATCGTCCGCGCCGGGGCATCCCGCTGCGCGCGGTTGCCCCCAATGCGGTGACGGCACTGGCGCTGTGCTTCGGCCTGTCAGCCGTGCGCTTCGCAATCGGCAACCAGTGGGAGCAGGCGATCGGCGCCGTGATCGTCGCGGGCGTCCTCGACGGCCTTGACGGTCGCATCGCCCGTCTGCTCAAGGGCGAAAGCCGTTTCGGTGCCGAGCTCGATTCGCTCTCCGACGTGATCGCCTTCGGTGTCTCGCCGGCGGTGGTGCTCTATCTCTGGTCGCTCCAATATATGCCGCAGTTCGGCTGGACGATCGCGCTCGCCCATGCGGTATGCTGCGCGCTGCGCCTCGCCCGCTTCAACGCCCAGATCGACGCGACCGAACAGCCCCGCAAGGCAGCCGGCTTCCTGACCGGCATTCCGGCACCCGGCGGCGCGGGTCTCGCCTTCGTTCCCATCTATCTCTGGCTGGCGACGGGGCAGCTCGATCTGTTCCGGTCGGCCTATTTCGTGGCGCCCTGGACGGCGATGGTCGCCCTCCTGATGGTGTCGAGCGTGCCTACCTATGGCTGGAGTTCGATGCGGCTTCGGCGGGGCATCCGCTTCGGTGCGCTGGTCGTGATCGGATTGCTGGGCGGCGCGCTTGTCAGCGCACCCTGGCCGACCCTGTCGATCGTCGCACTGCTCTATCTGGCGTCCATTCCCCTCGGCATCCGCGCCTATGCCCGTGTCAGGCGGCGCAAATCTGCCGAGCGGGCAGTGCCGCCGGCAGCGGGCGCACCGTTGCCCTGATGCTGACAGGCCGGGCCTCGATCTTCGGAGGCGTGGCCACCGTGATGCGCAGCGCCAGCCGGATCTTGTCGGCACTCTCCGACAGCGTGTGGAGGATCACCGCCAGCGCGCCAAGCGCGATCAGCAGGGAGGCGAGCGAAGCGATAACGTGGACCATGACCTGACCCCTTCATCGTTCTGCCGTCGGTCCGTTCCGACACTCGGCAGCGGCTTGTTCCTGACTTGATCTCTTATGTTCCATGTATGTTCTGTTGTCAAGCGCGGCGGAACATGCGTGTTCGGGTTGATTTCCGGCTCCGAGGGGGTTAAGGGGCCGCCCATTCCACATGCGGGGCGCTCATAACCGGTGCCTGCGGTCGTCTTTGAGGCGGCCTTAGGGTTCCTGCCCCGCAGAGGTTCAACCGGAAGGAGATATCCCCATGGCGGCACCGTCCGTTTCCATGCATCAGTTGCTCGACGTCGGCGCACACTTCGGCCACCAGACCCACCGCTGGAACCCGAAGATGAAGCCCTACATTTTCGGCGATCGCAACGGCGTCCACATCATCGACCTGTCGCAGACCGTTCCGCTCTTCGCGCGCGCTCTGGACTTCATCAACCAGACCGTCGCCCATGGCGGCAAGGTCCTGTTCGTCGGCACCAAGCGCCAGGCGCAGGAGCCGATCGCCGAGGCCGCTCGCGCGTCGGGTCAGCACTTCGTCAACCACCGCTGGCTGGGCGGCATGCTCACCAACTGGAAGACCATCTCGGGCTCGATCAAGCGCTTCAAGGCGCTCGAGGAGCAGCTCGCCGGCGACACCGCGGGCCTCACCAAGAAGGAAGTCCTCCAGCTCACCCGTGAGCGCGACAAGTTCGAGCTCTCGCTCGGCGGCATCCGCGACATGGGCGGCATCCCGGACGTGATGTTCGTGATCGACGCCAACAAGGAAGAGCTGGCGATCAAGGAAGCCAACACGCTCGGCATCCCGGTCGTTGCGATCCTCGACTCGAACGTCTCGCCCGACGGCATCGCCTTCCCGATCCCGGCGAACGACGACGCGAGCCGCGCCATCCGCCTCTACTGCGAGCTGATCGCCGAGGCCGCGACCCGTGGCAACCACGGCGCGCAGGCTGCCCGCGGCGCCGACTTCGGCTCGATGGACGAGCCGCCGGCCGAAGCCGCGCTCGCCTGAACTGATGTCACGCGATCGTAAGATCGCGTCCCTAGCGGCGGGACCATTCCCGCACCCCGTCACCCCGGTTTCGGCCGGGGTGACGATGCACATCTGAAAGGATTACAGACATGGCGGAAATCACCGCTGCCACCGTCAAGGAACTGCGCGATCGCTCGGGCGCCGGCATGATGGACTGCAAGAAGGCGCTGGCCGAGACTGCGGGCGACATGGAAGCCGCCGTTGACTGGCTGCGCTCCAAGGGCCTCGCGGCTGCCGCCAAGAAGTCCAGCCGTACTGCGGCCGAGGGCCTCGTGGGCGTCACTGTCGCCGGCACCAAGGGCGCCGCTGTCGAGGTGAACTCCGAGACCGACTTCGTCGCCAAGAACGACCAGTTCCAGGCGTTCGTCCGCAACGTCGCCGGCATCGCGCTGGAGACGGGCGAGGATATTGAGGCGCTCAAGGCGGCTTCCTATCCGGGCGGCGGCACTGTCGCCGACGCGCTCACCGCCAACGTTGCCACCATCGGCGAGAACCAGACGCTGCGTCGCGCCAAGGTTCTGACCGTTGAGCAGGGCGCGGTCGTTCCCTACGTACACAACCAGGCCGTTCCGGGCATGGGCAAGATCGGCGTGCTCGTCGCGCTCGAGTCCGACGCCGGCGTGGACGTGCTGGAGCCGCTCGGCAAGCAGCTCGCGATGCACATCGCCGCCGCTTTCCCGCAGGCGCTGCACGCCGACCAGCTCGATCAGGACATGATCGAGCGCGAGCGTGGCATCGCCCGTGAAAAGGCGGTCGAGAGCGGCAAGCCGGAGAACATCATCGAGAAGATGGTCGAGGGCGCCGTCCAGAAGTTCAAGAAGGAAGCCGCGCTCCTGTCGCAGCTCTTCGTCATGGACAACAAGACCCCGATCGAAGAGGTCGTGGCGCAGGCGGGCAAGGCCGCCGGCGCCAAGATCGTCCTCAAGGACTATGTCCGCTTCCAGCTCGGCGAAGGCATCGAGAAGGAAGAGAGCGACTTCGCGGCCGAGGTGGCTGCTGCGGCCGGCGTCAAGGCCTAAGCTGCAAACGGATTGCGCCCGTCGGCGCGCGCGTTACCGGAAACGGGCGCGCGGGCCGGCGGGCGTTTTCTTTTCGTGGTGGATGGTGCGTCACGCTGCTTGGCAGGGGCGGGGGGCATCACTAAGGTGCCGCGACTTTCTGTGATCCGATCGGATATATTCCCTGCATGACCCGTCCGCGTTTTCAACGAATCCTGCTCAAGCTCTCGGGCGAGGTGCTGATGGGCTCCGGCCAGTTCGGCATCGACCCGGACACCGTCGCCCGCGTCGCCCGCGAGATCGCCGCCGCCCGTGAAGCCGGGCATGAGCTGTGCGTCGTCGTCGGTGGTGGCAACATCTTCCGCGGCCTCGCCGCCGCCGAGGTCGGCTTCGAGCGCGCGACCGCCGACTATATGGGCATGCTCGCGACCGTGATGAACGCGCTCGCGGTGCAGAACGCGCTGGAGCAGATCGGCGTCGACACCCGCGTGCAGTCGGCCATTCCGATGGCCTCGGTCTGCGAGCCCTTCATCCGCCGCCGCGCCGAGCGTCATCTCGAGAAGGGCCGCGTGGTGATCTTCGCGGCCGGCGTCGGTAGCCCCTTCTTCACCACCGACAGCGGCGCTGCGCTCCGCGCCGCCGAAATGAAGTGTGATGCCATCTTCAAGGGCACCTCGGTCGACGGCGTCTATGATGCCGATCCCAAGAAGGTGCCGGGCGCCAAGCGCTACGATGAAATCGATTTTGGCACCGTGCTGAGCCGCGATCTCAAGATCATGGACGCCAGCGCCATCGCGTTGTGCCGCGACAACAATATCCCGATCGTCGTCTTCAACATCCGCGAGCAGGGCAATCTCGCCCGCGTCCTCGCCGGTGAGGGGACGGCGACGATCGTCCGCAACGGAGAATAAAAATGGCCGGACCCGCATACGACAAGGCTGACCTCGAGCGCCGCATGGCCGGCGCCGTGGAGTCGCTGAAGCATGACCTCCAGGGCCTGCGCACCGGCCGCGCATCGGTTGCGCTGCTCGATCCGGTCACGGTCGAGGTCTATGGCGCGCACATGCCGATCAACCAGGTCGCGACCGTGTCGGCGCCCGAGCCGCGGATGCTCTCGGTGCAGGTGTGGGACAAGTCCAATGTCGGGCCGACCGACAAGGCGATCCGCTCGGCCGGCCTCGGCCTCAACCCGATCGTCGACGGCCAGACGCTGCGCCTGCCGATCCCGGACCTGACCGAGGAGCGCCGCAAGGAACTGGCCAAGCTCTGCGGCCAGTACGCCGAGAAGGCGCGCATCGCGGTCCGCAACGTCCGCCGCGACGGCATGGATAACCTCAAGACCGACGAGAAGAAGAACGGCCTGTCGGAAGACGAGCGCAAGCGCCACGAAGGCGATGTGCAAAAGCTGACCGACAGCACCATCGCCGACATCGACGCGGCGACCGCGGCGAAGGAAAAGGAAATCCTCGGCAAGTGAAGCCGGCCTTTCCCAGCGCCGCCTCCGCCGCGCCGGCGGGGGGCTCGATCGGCCCGGTGCCGCGCCATGTCGCGATCATCATGGACGGCAACGGGCGCTGGGCGAAGGCTCGGCGCCTGCCGCGCGTGGCCGGTCACCGCCAGGGCATCGAGGCGGTGCGCCGGACGATCCGCGCCGCTGGCGATCTCGGCATCGAGGCGCTGACTCTCTACGCCTTCTCTTCCGAGAACTGGCGGCGACCGGCGGCGGAGATCGCGGACCTGATGGGTCTGCTGCGCCACTACATCAAGTCCGAGCTGAACGAGCTGGCGCGCGAAGGCGTGCGGCTGCGCATCATCGGCGACTATCGCAAGCTGGAGCCCGATCTCGTCCAGATGCTGGACGACGCTGTGGAGCGCACGGCGGGCAATACGCGCCTCACGCTCGCCATCGCGCTCAACTATGGCGCGCAGGACGAGCTTCTGCGCGCGACGCGCCGGTTGATGCGCGAGGCGCGGGCAGGGGAGATCGATCCCGACATGCTCGACGACGCGGCCTTCGAGGCGCGTCTCGACACGATCGGCCTGCCGCGGCTGGATCTGCTGATCCGCACGTCGGGCGAGCAGCGTTTGTCCAACTTCCTGCTCTGGCAGGCGGCCTATGCGGAGCTGATCTTCACCGACACGCTCTGGCCGGATTTCGACCGGGATCATCTCGCCGCTGCGATCGAGATGTTCGGCCGGCGCGAGCGGCGGTACGGAGGCCTATGACCGCCGCTGCCGCGTCGGGCCGCCGCTCCGATCTCGCCGTTCGCTCCGTTACCGGCGTCATCCTGATCCTGATTGCCGTCGCCTGCCTGATCTATGGCAGCGATCCGTTCTGGATATTGGCCTCGGCCGCCGGGCTCATCATGGTGGCCGAATGGGCCGGCCTGATCCGTGCGGAGCGCTGGCAGATGTGGCTGACCTTCCTGGGCCTCATGCTGCCGCTCGTTCTCGAACAGCCGCATATCAACGTGCCCGCCCCGGCCAGCTTCTACGGGCTGATCGCTGCGACGGTCGCGGTTGCCGCCACGACGCGGAACCTGCGGCTTGCGGCGGGCATGATCTATGCCGGCCTCCCTGTTCTGTGCCTGTTCTATATCCATGACCAGTATGATGGCGTAGATTTGAGCTTCTGGACGCTGGCCGTGGTGTGGGCGACCGACATCGGTGCCTATTTCGCGGGCCGGTCGATCGGCGGGCCGAAGCTGGCGCCGGTCTGGAGCCCGAACAAGACGTGGGCCGGCCTCATCGGAGGGATGGTGGCGGCAACGGTCGTCGGGCTCGGGCTGGTGGCGGTGCTTCATGTGCAGGTGCGGCTGGCGGCGTTCAGCGGCCTGCTCGCGGTCGCCGCGCAGATGGGCGACCTGTACGAGAGCATGATGAAGCGTCGCGCGGGCGTGAAGGATTCGGGCCGGCTGCTGCCCGGCCATGGCGGCGTGATGGACAGGCTGGACGGCGTGGTGCCGGTGCTCTGCATCGTCGCGCTGATCGTTGCATCAGGGATATTGTGAAACCATGCGGACTGTTACCATCCTCGGGGCAACGGGCTCGGTCGGAGGGTCGACCCTCGATCTCGTCGAGCGCGAGCCCGAGCGTTTCCGGATCGAGGCGCTGACGGCGCACAGCGACGTCGAAGGGCTGGCGGCGATCGCGAAGCGGACCAATGCGAAGATCGCAGTGATCGGCGACGCCAGCCGCTACCAGGCGCTGAAGGATGCGCTCGCGGGTAGCGGTGTCGAGGCGGCGGGCGGGCCGGAGGCGATCGTCGACGCGGCGCGTCGAGGCGCGGACTGGACCATGGCCTCGATCGTCGGTCTCGCGGGTCTGGAGCCGACCATGGCGGCGCTTTCCTGCGGTAAGTCCGTGGCGTTGGCGAACAAGGAGTCGCTGGTTTCGGCGGGTTCGATCATGATTCGGGCGGCCGAATCGGCTGGAGCACGCCTGCTGCCGGTGGATTCCGAGCATAATGCGGTCTTCCAGTGCTACGATCCCGAGCCCGGCCGGGTCAGCCGCATCATCCTGACCGCGAGCGGCGGCCCGTTCCGCACCTGGACGCGCGAGCAGATGCGCGGCGTCACCCCTGCGCAGGCGGTGAAGCATCCCAACTGGTCGATGGGCGCGAAGATCTCGATCGATTCGGCGACGCTTATGAACAAGGGCCTCGAACTCATTGAGGCGCATCATCTTTTCCCGATCGGCGCCGACAAGCTGGATGCGATCATCCATCCGCAGTCGGTGATCCACTCGATGGTGGAATATATCGACGGCTCGGTGCTGGCGCAGCTCGGCGCGCCGGACATGCGCGTGCCCATTGCTCATGCGCTGGCATGGCCGAAGCGCATGGCGACGCCATGCGCGCGCCTTGATCTCGCGGCGGTCGGCAAGCTGGAGTTCGAGGCGCCCGACGAGGAGCGCTTCCCGGCACTCGGGCTCGCCAAGGCGGCGCTGGCCGCCGGCGGCGCGCGCCCGGCCATCCTGAACGCCGCCAACGAGGCGGCGGTCGCCGCATTCCTCAACGGGGCGATCGGTTTTCTGGACATTGCGTCCGTCGTTGCCGAAGTTCTGGCGCAATATGAGCCATCTGCGCCCACGACGCTCGCCGAGGTCGTGGCCATCGACGCCGAGGCCCGCCAAAAGGCGGCAGGCGTGATGCGAAGGATGGCGGCATGACACAGGTCGGTGGGTTCGTCTGGGCGGTGGCATGTTTCCTGCTCGTGATTGGACCCCTGATCTTCATCCATGAGCTTGGCCATTATTTCGTCGGCCGCTGGTTCGGCGTGAAGGCGGACGCCTTCTCGATCGGCTTCGGCAAGGAAATCGTCGGCTGGACCGACAAGCGTGGCACCCGCTGGAAGGTCGCGTGGCTGCCGCTCGGTGGTTATGTCCGCTTCGCGGGCGACATGAACCCGGCGAGCAAGCCGAGCCCGGAGTGGCTCGCTTTGCCGCCGGTCGAGCGAGCCAAGACTTTCCAGGCGAAGCCTGTTTGGCAGCGTTTCCTGATCGTGCTGGCTGGGCCGGCCGTGAACTTCCTGTTCGCCTTCCTCGTGATCGCCGGGATCCTGATGAGCTATGGCGAGCCGGTCACCCAGCCCGTGGTGGCGTTCGTTCAGCCGGGCTCCGGTGCGGCCGCGGCAGGCCTTGTCGCGGGCGATCGCATCGAGCGGGTCGACGGCCAGCATATCCGCCGTTTCGAGGATATCGCGTCCTACACCTTCCTCCATCCCGATGCCGAGCTGCGCATCGATCTCATCCGTAACGGCAGGCCCCTGACAGTGCGGGCGCACACCCATGCGACGATCGAGGAGGACCGCTTCGGCAATCGCGCGCGCAAGGGTGTTCTGGGCATTGCGCCGCATGCCGGGACGGTCCAGCCGGTTCCTCTGCGCGACGTGCCGCAGAGGGCAGCGGGCTATGTCGTGGGCGCCGTCGATACGACGGTGACGGCGATCAAGCAGATCATCCTGGGCACGCGGCCTGCCTCCGAGCTTTCCGGCCCGGTCGGCGTGGCGCGGGCGGCGGGCGAGCAGGCGACGCTCGGCTGGTTTGCGATCGTCCTGCTGATGGCGGGTATTTCGATCAATCTGGGGTTCATCAATCTGCTGCCAATCCCGATGCTCGATGGCGGCCATCTCCTCTTCTATGTGGTCGAGGCAGTGCGCAGGCGGCCTGTCGCGCCGGAGGTTCAGGAGTGGGCGTTTCGATCTGGGCTTGCGCTCCTGCTCGGGCTCATGCTGTTCGTGACGTTCAACGATCTGGGGACGGCGGGGCTGTGGCACAGGTTGGCGAGCCTGATCGGTTGAGGGTGATCGACGGCAAGCAGGATCGAGCCGGGTTGATCGGCCGCGCCTGATCGGGCAGGGGCATAAGACTGGGAGCAGCAGCGGGCATGGCGCATGTGTCATGTCCGTCTTGCAAGCGCGAGGGCGGGTACAAGCGTGAGAATGGAAGGCAAGCACAGCCGGATCGGGTCCGCGCTGCTGATCGGAACGATCCTCGGCACGGGTTATGTGGTTCCGGCTCAGGCCAAGCATGAGGCGCGCCAGCCGCACGGCGTGCCGGTGCCGCTGACGGCAGGCGCTCCGACCGTCGCGGCCCCTGCGCCGGCGACGGCGCAGGAAGTGATCCGCTCGATCAAGGTGACGGGCAACCAGCGCCTCGAATCCGAGACGGTTCTTTCGTACATCAAGCTGCACGTCGGCGACGTCTATACCCGCGAGGACGGCGATACGGCGCTCAAGACGCTGTACGGCACCGAATTGTTCGCGGACGTCACCATTCGCGATGAGAATGCCGGCGATATCGTGATCGCCGTACGCGAGAATCCGGTCGTCAACCGCATCGTGCTGGAAGGCAACAAGCGGCTGAAGTCCGACAAGATCATGCCGGAGATCAAGCTCTCCGCGCGCGAGATCTTCACGCGCTCCAAGGTGCGTGCGGACGTTGGCCGCATCATCGAGCTCTATCGCCGTCAGGGTCGATACGCTGCGACCGTCGAGCCGCAGATGGTGCTGCTCGACCAGAACCGCGTCGACGTGGTGTTCGAGATCCACGAGGGCGACAAGTCCAAGGTCCGCCGGATCAACATCATCGGCAACGAGCATTTCTCGGACAGCCAGATCAAGGCGCAGATGGCGACGAAGGAAGCGACGCTCACGCACTTCCTGTCGTCCGGCACCAGCTATGACCCGGACCGTCTGGCCTATGACCAGCAGAAGCTCCGCCAGTTCTACCTGACGCAGGGCTATGCCGATTTCCGCGTCGTCTCGGCGGTTGCGGAGCTGACGCCCGACAAGAAGGACTTCATCCTCACCTACGTGGTCGAGGAAGGGAAGCGCTACAAATTCGGCAAGCTCGACGTCGAGAGCGACATCCGCGATCTCAATCCGGCGACGCTGCGCTCGCTGATCCGCGTGAAGCCGGGCGACTGGTACAACGCGAAGACGGTGGAAGACACGGTCGATTCGATGACCGAGACGGCCGGCCTGCTCGGCTATGCCTTCGCCAGCATCGAGCCGAACTTCGATCGCGACGGCGACAAGCTGACCATGGGGGTGACCTTCCATGCGAATCAGACGCCGCGCGTCTATGTCGAGCGCATCGACATCAACGGCAACACGCTGACGCAGGACAAGGTCGTCCGCCGCGAGTTCCGTCTGGCGGAGGGCGATGCCTTCAACGGCTTCCAAGTGAAGCGCTCGCGCGATCGCATCCGTTCGCTGGGCTATTTCCAGGAGAAGCTGGAGATCGACCAGAAGCCGGGCTCCGCGCCGGACAAGGTCGTCCTCGAAGCGAACGTGCAGGAGAAGTCGACCGGCCAGCTCCAGGTCTCGGCCGGCTATTCGAGCCTCGAGAAGTTCATCGTCAACCTGTCGATCGAACAGGCCAATTTCCGCGGCAAGGGCCAGACGGTCCGTGCCAGCGCGGACTGGTCGGCCTACTCGAAGTCGGTCAGCCTGGGCTTCACTGAGCCCTATCTGTTCGACAAGAACGTCTCGATCGGCGGCGACGTGTTCCGGCGCGACTATCGCTCGTTCGACTACACGTCCGACAACGACCGCAACACGACCTATAACCAGACGACGACCGGCTTCCAGATTCGCATGGGCATCCCGCTCACGGAATTCTGGTCGATGGCGACGCGCTACGGCCTCAGCCAGGACAAGGTGTCGCTCGACAAGGGCACCTACTACACCGACATCAACGGCGACGGTAAGCTGGAGTGCGATCCCGTGCTGGCGGGCCGCTATCTTTGCGACGCCGTGGGCAACCGGACGACGTCGTCGGTCGGCTACTCGATCGTCTACGACAATCTGAACAACCGCATCCGGCCGACGGCGGGCAACCGCTTCATCTTCAGCCAGGATTTCGCGGGCCTTGGCGGCAGCGTGAAATATGTCCGCACCAACGTGCAGGACGACAAATATCACAACCTCGGCGCGGGCTTCATCCTGAACATCCACGGCGAGGCGGGCTACATCCTGCCTTATGGCTCGAAGCGCTTCGACGACGAGGGCAACGAGGTGGATCGCGTCCGCCTGACGGACCGCTTCTACCTCGGCGAGCCGCAGATTCGGGGCTTTGACATCCGCGGCGTCGGCCCGCGCGTGGTGCGTTATATCTATAATAGCGACGGCACGCTCAACATGACCAAGGACGGCAGGATCCAGGACGACGCGCTCGGTGGGCGCGCTTCCTATCTCGGCCATCTCGAGGTCGAGATCCCGCTCGGCTCGGGCGCGAAGGAAGCCGGGTTCAAGCCCTCGATCTTCGTGGACGCGGGCTCGGTCTTCGGCCTGAAGCATCCGATCACGGAGGACATTCCGGACTCCGCCGATCCGCGCCTCCAGCGTCCGCAGCTCGACGCCAACGGCAACAAGCAGTGCGTCACGCGCGATACCTCGGGCAACGTCACTTCGACTGTTGTCCAACCCGCAGGCGGTTGCGCTGCCGGAAGTTCGCTCTACACTTTCCAGGTGGCCTCGCCGTTCAAGGAAATTTATTACGGCAACAGCTGGAAGCCGCGCGTTTCGGTCGGTTTCGGCGTTTCGTGGAATTCGCCTTTCGGTCCGCTGCGGATTGACATCGCCAAGGCGCTGGTCAAGCAAAAGGGCGACGACACCAAGCTCTTCTCCTTCAACGTGGGAACTCAGTTCTGATGACCAAGATCTTCAAGTCGGCTCTGCTTGTCGCGACCGCGGCTGCTTCGTTCGCCGCCATCCCGGCGCTGGCGGATTCGTCGGTGCTCGTCGTCGATTTCGACCAGGTGTTCCAGAACTCGGCGGCCGCCAAGAGCGGCACGCAGCAGCTTCGCACCAAGTATGACGGCCAGCTCAGCTCGCGCCGCACGGCGTTCCAGTCGGCTGCACAAGCCTACAACACGCAGGTCGAGAGCGCAAAGAAGGTCGCCAAGCCGGGCACGCCGATCCCCGCCGCGACGCAGAGCGCCCTCCAGCAGGCCGGCGAGCGCGCTCAGGCCGCCGAGCAGTCCCTCCAGGAAATCCAGCAGGAAGTGAACCAGGCGGCGGCTTATGTCCGTCAGCAGATCATCGAGCATGCCGGCCCGGTGGCTGAGCAGATCCGCGCCGAGCGCAAGGCCGCGATCGTGATGAGCAAGGACGCGACCCTCGCGTCGGACCCGGCCGCTGACGTGACCACCACGCTGGTGCAGCGTCTTGACGCGTCCTTCCCGACGCCGAGCATCGTCGTGCCGCAGCAGGGCGCTGCCCCGGCCACCACGCCGACCCCGGCCACGAAGGCGACGCAGGGCCGGTGAGCGAAGCCACCGTCTCCGAGGGCGCAGCCATCGGCCCGCTGGATATCCGGCGGGTGATGGCGGCGCTCCCGCACCGTTACCCGATGCTGCTGGTCGACCGGGTCGAGGAGATCATCCCCGGCAAGTCGATCCGCGCGGTCAAGGCCGTGACGTTCAACGAAGGCTTCTTCCAGGGGCACTTCCCGGGGCGTCCGATCATGCCGGGCGTGCTGATCGTCGAGGCTCTGGCTCAGGCGGCGGGCGTACTCGCCGTCGAGAGCCTCGGCCTCGCCGACAGCGGCAAGCTCGTCTATTTCATGGGAATCGAGAACGCCAAGTTCCGCACCCCCGTCGAGCCGGGCGTGCTGCTGACGCTCGAGGTCGAAGTCGTGCAGATGCGCGGCAAGGTCTCGAAGTTCACCGGCAAGGCCTCGATCGAAGGCAAGCTCGCCACCGAGGTGAGCTTCACCGCCATGATCGCGGACCCGCCCGCGGCGTGACGCCACAGCATCCGGCCATCCGGACCTCCTCGTGGGTCAGGATGGCCGGAAAGCGGCCAGATCGGCCGGCGTGTTGATATTGGGAATCGCTTCTTCAATCGCGATCCAGCGGGCATCCATGGACAGCGCCCATGCGCGAACCGACAGGTCCGTCGCGTTTTCCAGATAGCCGGCAAGCCGCGTCGCCAGCCCGCTCTCCCATAGCCCGATAGTCGGCTGTCCGCGCACCAGGGCATTGGGCGTTTTCAGCCGATCCCGGAGATCGACCGGCAGGCCGGGCAGATCGCATCCACTCGTGAGGACGGCGTCGAACCCGTTGCGCTCCGCATAAGCCAGCGCGCCGGCGAGACCTCCCAAGGGCCCGAGCCCCGGAGCCGGCAGATCGGACACCCGTTCCAGCCCCGGCCAGTCGCGCCCCACCACGACCAGCGCGTCACACTGCATGTTCAGCCGCCCCGCGACATGGTCCAGCATCGGACGGCCGTCGATCAACGCCAGGGCCTTGTCCCGCCCGAAGCGACGGGAGGCGCCGCCTGCCAAAATCGCGCCCAATAGCTTCATAGCCGGTATCCCGGCGGGTTGCGTGCAAGGCTCGCTTCGACTATCGGGACCGCCTGCCGGTGCTGGTCGGGAACCAGCGCCTTAATGGAGATTATCCGGTGAAGAAGAACACCCACCCCGATTACCACATGATCAAGGTGCAGATGACCGACGGCACCGTGTTCGAGACCCGCTCCACCTGGGGCGCCGAGGGTGAGACGCTCCTCCTCGACATCGATCCGCTGTCGCACCCGGCCTGGACGGGCGGCCGCGGCCAGCTCCTGGACGCCGGTGGTCAGGTTGCGCGCTTCAACAAGCGCTTCGGCAGCATCAGCCTCACCAAGAAGTAAGCGGGGCGGGGGCCTCACCGGCCCCCTTCCAGTTCGCGTCTTATCGCCGCGCCGTCCGCGTCCAGTCGCGGAGCGGCGCGGTTTGCGTTCTGGCGCTCGCCATCGATCACGATCGGGCTGGCGAGACCGGGAAGCAGGCCATCCGGCCCCGGCGAGGCAATGGCCATGCCACGCGCCACGACCTGCGGGTCAGCGAACACTGCATCCAGAGGGTTGATCGGCCCGCCGGGCACGCCCTCGGCCTCCAGCCGCGCCGCCAGCGTCGCGCGCGTCCAGACCGCCGTTGCGTCCGCCAGCATCGGGATCAGCACGGCCCGGTTGGTCACACGGCCAGCGTTGGTGCGGAAGCGCTCATCCGTTGCCAGGGCGTCGAGCCCGAGGATCGTGCAGAACTTCGCGAACTGGCGGTCGTTGCCCACGGCGACGATGATGTCGCCGTCCGCCGTGCGGAAGCTCTGATAGGGCACGAGGTTCGGATGCGCGTTGCCCATGCGGTTGGGCGCGACACCGCTCGCCATGAAGTTGAGCGCCTGATTGGCCAGCACGCCTACCTGCGAATCCAGCAATGCCATGTCGATGTGCGCGCCCTGTCCGGTGTCGTCGCACCGGCGCAGCGCCGCGAGGATGGCGACGGTCGCATAAAGGCCGGTGAAGATATCGGCATAGGCGACGCCGGCCTTCTGGGGGGCGCCGTCAGGCTCGCCGGTGAGCGACATGGCGCCGCCCATCGCCTGCACGATGAAGTCATAGCCCGCGCGGCTCGCATAGGGGCCGGTCTGGCCGAAGCCGGTGATCGAACAGGTGATGATGCGCGGATTGACCGCCGACAGGCCGGCATGGTCGAGGCCGTATTTCGCCAGTGCGCCGACCTTGAAATTCTCGATCACCACGTCGGCGCGCGCGGCCAGCGCACGGACTTCCGCCTGTCCCTCGGGTGAGGCGATGTCGATCGCGATCGATCGCTTGCCCCGGTTGGTCGCATGGAAATAGGCGGCATCGAGCGAACCGCCCGATGGATCGGTGAGGAAGGGCGGCCCCCAGTGGCGGGTATCGTCCCCCTCCACCGGGCGCTCGACCTTGATGACCTCGGCGCCGAGGTCGGCGAGCAATTGCCCCGACCATGGCCCGGCGAGGATACGCGCCAGTTCGAGGACGCGCACGCCCTCCAATGGCTTGGGGGCGTGCGGTTCGATCGTCACCTCAGAACGCCGCGAGCCCGGTGATCGCACGGCCGAGGATCAGGCCGTGGATGTCGTGCGTGCCCTCGTAGGTGTTCACCGTTTCGAGGTTGGCGGCATGACGGATGACATGGAACTCGGCCGAAATGCCGTTGCCGCCATGCATGTCGCGCGCGACGCGTGCAATGGCGAGCGCCTTGCCGCAATTGTTGCGCTTGGCGAGCGAGATGAGGTCGGGCTGGAGCACGCCCGCTTCCATCCGGCGGCCGATGCGGAGCGAGGCCTGGAGGCCGAGGCCGATCTCGGTCATCATATCGGCAAGCTTGAGCTGCACGAGCTGGCGCCCCGCGAGCGGCGTGCCGAACTGCTTGCGATCGAGCGTGTAGGAGCGGGCGGCCGCATAGCAGGCCTCGGCCGCCCCCATCGCGCCCCAGCCGATGCCGTAGCGCGCGCGGTTGAGACAGCCAAACGGGCCCTTCAGGCCTTCGACGTTCGGGAGCAGCGCATCCTCACCCACCTCGACGCCGTCGAGCACGATCTCGCCGGTGATCGATGCCCGCAGCGACAACTTGCCCTCGATCTTGGGCGTGGAGAAGCCCTTGGCGCCGCGCTCGACGATGAAGCCGCGGATCTTGCCGCCATGCGCGTCGGATTTCGCCCACACCACCGCGAGATCGGCGATCGGCGAATTGGTGATCCACATCTTCGTGCCGTCGAGGCGATAGCCGCCATCGATCCTGGTGGCACGGGTGCGCATTCCGGCAGGGTCGGAGCCGGCATCCGGCTCGGTCAGGCCGAAGCAGCCGATCCACTCGCCGGTCGCGAGTTTCGGCAGATATTTCTTCCGCTGCTCCTCGGAGCCATAGGCATAGATCGGGTGCATCACGAGCGACGACTGCACCGACATCGCAGAGCGGTAGCCGCTGTCCACGCGCTCCACTTCGCGCGCGATCAGACCATAGGCGACATAGCCAAGCTCCGCCCCACCATATTCGTGCGGGATCGTTGCGCCGAGCAGGCCAAGCTCGCCCATCTCGCTCATGATCTCCCGATCGAAGCGCTCGTCGAGGTAGGCCGACGTCACGCGCGGGAGCAGCTTGTCCTGCGCATAGCCATAAGCGGTGTCGCGGACGAGGCGCTCCTCGTCGGTGAGCTGGTCGGAAAGGTCGAAGGGGTCCGCCCAGTCGAGCGGGGTGATGGTGGGTTCGGCCATGGCATCCTCTATTGATTGCCATAGGCCAAAGCGCGTTCCGGGTCGCTTGGCAACCCCCGAGGGTGGTCGTGCAGGGCAAGCCGATGCTGCGGGTCCGCGGGAAGCTGCCCGCTGGGCAACGCCCGCAAAAAATCCGTGCGATCGGAGATGAACGAGAGTTGACTAATGCGAGCCATTTTCAATAAGAGCAGCCCTGCTATTGAAAATTGAATGCAACAAGGGGCTCTCATGTCGTCATCCGCTCTCCGATCCCGCACCTCCGGAGCCAGTTATCTGGCGCTCGGCTGCGTCGGCATGATTTCGTCGGCATTCCCGGCCCATGCGCAATCCGCCCAGGCGGAAGGGGACAAGTCGACCAATCTCGGCGGTGTCACTGTCACCGATACGGCGATCAACGAGGGCAGCTACAAAACTGACCGGCTGGATTCGCCGAAGGCGACGGCGCCGCTGGTCGATACGCCGCGCTCGATCACGGTCATTCCCGCGCAGGTGCTGAAGGACACGGCATCGACCACGTTGACCGAGGCGCTTCGCACCATCCCCGGCATCACCATGGGTGCCGGCGAGGGCGGCAATCCGCTCGGCGATCGCCCCTTCATCCGCGGCTTCGACAGCCAGAACTCGCTCTATCTCGACGGCGTGCGCGATATCGGAGCCTCGACCCGCGAGACTTTCGATGTCGCCTCGATCGAGGTGGTGAAGGGCTCGGACGGCGTCACCAACGGCAGCGGCAATGCCGGCGGTTCGATCAACATCATCAGCAAGCGCCCGACGTCCGAACGCTTCATCCAGGCGGAGGGCAGCTACGGCAGCGATGACTACAAGCGCGCGACCATCGATATCAATCAGCCGCTCAACGACTTCATCGGCGTGCGCCTCAACGCGATGTATCACGATCAGGGTGTCGCGGGACGCGGGCCGATCTATCAGAAGCGCTGGGGCGTGGCGCCGTCGGTGACCTTCGGGTTGAACGGCCCGACGAGCCTCACCTTCGACTATTACCATCTCCACACCAGCGAGCTGCCCGATTCCGGCATCCCCTTCACCTATACGATCGGCAACGAGCCTGCCGGCGTGACGCAGGTCCGTCCCGTGTCGCATTATACCACGATCGACGGACAGACCATCGACGTGCCGCGCAACGCCTTCTACGGCCTCGTCGACCGCGACTTCCGCAAGACCAACGTCAACGAAGCCACGATGCGTTTCCAGCATGAGTTCGGCAACGGCTTCGTCATCCGCAATACCTCGCGTTATTCGCACACCTATCAGGGCTATGTCTGGACACTGCCGGACGATTCCCAGGGCAATGTCGGCAATACCGGCCAGGTCTGGCGCCGTGCCAACACGCGCTATGGCTATTATGAGGGGCTGACCAACCAGACCGATCTCAGCGGCAAGTTCGAGACCGGCGGCATCAAGCACAGCATCACCGGCAGCCTCGAATATAACTGGCAGCAGTCAGCCTATGGCGCGTTCGTGTCGAACGCCGCGACCGGCACGGCCATCGCCACCGGCTCGACGATCAATCCGCGCTGCAATGCCGATACCGTCGCGCGCTATTATTGCACCTCGGTCGGCAATCCCAATCCCTATGATCCGTGGGTCAGCTACACGTCGGACACGTCGACCACCCCGACGCCGATCGTGAAGAGCCTGCCCAAGACCCAGACGCTGTCGCACGCGAGCAACTACTCCGCCTCGCTGTTCGACACGATCACGGTCACCGACTGGCTGCTGTTCAATCTGGGCGGCCGTTACGATCGCTTCTCGACGAGCGCCAGCGCCGGCCTCACCGCGACGGCGACCACGCGGCGGACGTGGATCAACAAGAAAAACAATCTGTGGACCTATCAGGCGGGCGTCGTCGTCAAGCCGATGTCCAACGGCAGCATCTACTTCTCGACGTCGCGTTCGGCGATCCCGCCGGGGTCCTTCCTGTCGCAGGGCTCGGAAGATAATGCCCTCACCACGGCCAACATCGATCCCAACACCTTCAAGGTGCAGAAGACGACGTCTTACGAGGTCGGCACCAAGTGGGATCTGTTCGACAACAACCTCGCGCTGACGCTCGATCTGTTTCAGACCCGGACCGCCAACGCCCGAACCACCAATCCGGACGGCACGCTCTCCTATCTCGGCACCAAGCGCATCCGGGGCGTGGAGCTTTCCTACAACGGCAACATCACGCCGGAATGGAACGTCTTCGGCGGCTACGTCTATATGCCGTCAAAGGTGCTCGATGCCGGCCTGACGGCGACGACCGTGAACGGCGTCACGCTGACGGCGCCGGCCGCGGCCACGGGACATCCGTTCCCGAACACGCCCAAGCATAGCTTCACGACCTTCACCAACTACAACGTGACGCACAAGCTGACCGTCGGCGGTGGCGTGATCTATATGGCAAAGGTCTATGGCAGCTTCACGGATCAGCGCACCATCCAGAACGGTGCGGTGGTCATCACCAAGACGCGCGCCACCTATGTGCCCGACTACTGGCGTTTCGACGCCAACGCCTCCTACCAGCTCACCGATCAGATCGGCCTGCGTCTGAATGCGCTCAATCTCACCAACAAGCGCTATTTCGATCAGACCTATCCGACCCATTATGCCCACCAGGCGGCGGGGCGGACCGTGATCGGCACGCTCAGCGTCCGTTACTGAGGCACATCGAGCGGGGTGGCGCACGCCAGCGTGTCGCCCCGCAGGACCAGACCATGACCGATCTCGAAACGCTCAATCGCATGAACGCGGATGCGCTCCGGACCGCGCTTTCCGGGCCGCCCGAGGAGCTTGCACCTCTGCTGCGCACGGCGGCCGAAGGCGGCGCGGTCGAAGCCCAGCTCCTGCTTGGGCAAATGCTGCTCGACGGCCGAGGGGTGTCCCATCGCCCGGAGGAGGCGCTGCGCTGGTTCGGCGAGGCGGCCAAGGCCGGGCATCCCATGGGCATGAACATGGTGGGCCGTTGCCTGGAGCATGGCTGGGGCACCTCGGTCGATAAGGCGAAGGCGGCTCAATGGTATGAGGCCGCGGCTGATCGCGGTCTCGATTGGGGGCTCTACAATCTCGCGACCCTGCTGTCGTTGGGGGAGGGCGTCGCACAGGATCTGCCGCGCGCGCTGGGGCTTTTCCGGGACGCTGCGGCAAAGGGCCATGCCAAGTCGATGAACATGGTCGGCAGCTTCCATGAAGATGGCTGGGTGGCTCCGGCAGATCGCACGATGGCGGCTCGCCATTATGCGCGAGCGGCGGAAGGGGGCGATTTCCGTGGCCGGTTCAATCATGCCCGGATGCTGATCGAGGATGGCCGGATCGAGGAAGCGCTCGTCTGGCTCCGGCGCGTGCCCGAGACCGCCACGCCTCGCTTCATGGCGCAGATGGATCAGTGGTTGTCCCAACAATCCGATCCGCGTCTTCGCGAACTTGCACTCGACGGAAGGTGATCGACGGAGTATGCGAATGGATCGCATTAGCGTCACGGGTCAAGCTGGGGAGCTGGCCCTGAGTTCAGGGGAAGCGGCTATTCTCGATATCAGGCCAGCATCGCCGCCATTCGACGCGGAAGAGGCTCGAAAGGCCCCGGCCGACGTGCGATCGCTGGCCGACCCGCATGGCTTCACGGCGCCGCAGCCCCGCTCGACCTATCAGCCTTCCGCGCGGGCGTTCGGTCCGGCGGCGATCGGTTCGCTGCTGATGGTGGGCGGGCTGGTTTCGGCTTTGCTCTACATGAATGTCGGTGTGGTACCGAGGAAGGCTGAAAAGCTCCTCATGATCACGCTGCCCACGACGCCACCGCCACCGCCGCACCGGCAGAGCGTTCAGCCGCGCGTCGAGCCGACGCCGGTTCATCCGCAGATCGTCGTGCCACCCCCGATCGTGGCCGTTTCCGCGCCGCCGCCTACGCTTGCGACGGCACCGGTTGCCGCTCCTCCGGTGGTCGTGCCGCCGCCCGCTGCACCGGCAGGGCCTCCGGCACCGATCCCGGCCCCAGCGCCAGCCGTCGCCGATGGGGGCGATCTTTCATCGAGGATGATCTTCGCCAAGCCGCCGAGCTATCCCCTGGAATCCCGGCGGCGGCATGAACAGGGCACCGTGGTGCTCGCCCTGATCCTCTCGACCGACGGCTCGGTGTCGACGATCTCCGTGGCGGAAAGCAGCGGCTCGGACCGGCTCGATCAGGCCGCGCTGGCCGCCGTCCGCAAGTGGCGCTGGGCCCCGATCGTCCGTAATGGCGAGCCGGTCATGGTGCAGGGCAAGGTCCGCATTCCCTTCGTCCTGACGCACTGACGGGCAGGCTAGCTGGCTATCGCCGGCGCTGGATTCGCAGCATGTCCGTTGCGATAGGTGGCCGGAGACACGCCCAGCCGGCGCTGGAACGCCCGTCGGAAGGTTTCCACGTCGCGAAAGCCGGATTGCGATCCTGCGAGCTTCGGCGGATGCCCGGCTTCGAGCAATCGGCGCGCGGCCTCCACTCTCACGCTCTCAACCCAGGCCGAGGGCGTGGCGCCAACCTCGCTGCGGAACAGGCGCGCGAAATGGCGCGGGCTCATGCCGGCCCGTTCCGCCAGTTCAGGAACGCCGTGATCGGCTTCGGGATGGGCGATCACCCAGCGCTGCACGTCTTGCAGCGCCGATCGTCCGGCAGGCGCGGCGTGTCGTTCCCGGCTATATTGAAGCTGCCCGCCCGGACGACGGAAATACATGACGAGCTGGCTCGCCACCTGTCGCGCCAGATCAGGCCCCAGATCCTCTTCGACAAGCGCCAGCGCCAGATCGAGGCCCGCCGTCACGCCGGCGGCCGTTCGGGCGGGTCCGTCGCGGACATGGATGGCGTCTGCTTCCAGCATGACCGCCGGAAAGGCCTGTGCGAATCGATCGGCGATCGCCCAGTGCGTCGTCACCCGCCGGCCATCGAGCAAGCCGGTTTCTGCCAGAAGGAAAGCCCCGGTGCAGACCGAACCGAAACGCCGTGCCGCTATGGCCTCGATGCGCAAGCGATCGAGCAGACGCTCGTCCCGTGCCCGTCGATCGAGATGAGGCGCACCTGCGACAAGCAAGGTGTCGAAGGGAGGATGTCCCTGCCCGAGGACATCGTCCGGCGTCAGACGCATACCCGATGAGGCGCGGATCGTTCCCGGCGTCGCTGCGAGCACCCGCACTTCATATTCCGCCCGCCCGGCCCGGACATTGGCTTCCGCGAACACATCAGCGGGGCCCGCTACATCGAGGAGCTGGACGCCTTCGATCGCCAAAATCCCGATCCGCCGAGCTTTCATCGCTTGAGTCCGTATCTGAAGTGATTTGGCAGAAAATGATGTTGTGCATCATAAAATGCCACATCCGATCCGCGATAGAAAGAGCCTCGCAACATCGTTGGAGGACTAGCCATGTCGAAGATCGATTCAGCCGCCGCCATCCCCGACAGCAAGCTCGCACGGGCGATCACCGAGTTCGTCCGCGACACCGAGACCGAGCTTCTCTTCAACCATTCCAGCCGCGTCTACCATTTCGGTGCACTGGCGGGGCTGCGCCGCGGCCTCACCTTCGATCGGGAACTGCTCTATGCAGGCGCGATGTTCCATGACGTCGGGCTGATGCCGAGCCATTCCAGCGCGCATGAGCGGTTCGAAGTCGACGGTGCCCATGCCGCGCGCGACTTCCTGCGCAGTCAGGGGATTTCGGAAGCGGACGCCTACACCGTCTGGACGGCGATCGCCCTGCACACCACGCCGGGGGTTCCGGTCCACATGCATCCCGTCGTGTCCCTTCTGACGGCCGGCGTGGAGATGGATGTGCTCGGTCTGGCCTATGCCGAATATTCGGATGCGGAACGGGATGCCGTGGTCCACGCCTTCCCGCGTACGCCGGCATTCAAGGAGGACATCATCCAGGCCTTCTACGACGGCATCAAGCATAAGCCGGATACGACGTTCGGCAACGTGAAGGCGGATGTCATCGCCGACAAGGAGCCGCACTTCCATCGCGGCAATTTCTGCCACGTCATCCGCAGTTCGCCCTGGCACGGTTAAGCGCGAGTCCGCACCGGCCCGGCCTCACAGAGGCGGGAGGCGGTGGCCGTCTTGTCTGGCCGAGCGCTATCGGCTCGGCCAGCGGGCGTTGGAGGTCTTTCTCGCTTCCGTCAGGCCGGTCACTTCGATCTGCCCAAGCGGCGTTGGCTCGTCCGCGATATTGATCCGCTCCTGTTCGACGACGGCCGGACCACGGCGGACCTGCGCATGGATCGCGGTCACATATTCGCCGAGCATTCCCGTGAAGGCGATCTGCACCCCCGACAGGAAGAGCACCGCCACGAGCAGGGTGGTGGTTCCGCGCGGCACATGCACCGGCGAGATGAAATAAGCGGCGAAGATCATCAGGGCATAGAGGATGCACAGGCCGGAAAGGGTGAAGCCCACCAGCGTCGCCGCGCGCATCGGGGCGCTGGAGAAGGCGAAGATCCCGTTGAGCGCCTGATCCATCAGCGACAGCAGCCGGAGCTTCGAGCGTCCCCGTTCCCGCTTTGCCCAGCGATAGGGGACGATGATCCGCCGAAAGCCGACAGCGGCGACGATACCGCGAATATAAGGATATTGATCGTGGTGAGCGAGAACCGCGGCCAGAACCCGGCGGTCGACGAGTTGGAACTCACCGACATTTTCGGGAATTTCGAAATCCGCCAGCCGGTTCACGATGCCATAGAACAGCCCGCGGACAGCGCGCATGACCGCGCCTTCCTCGCGATCTCCGCGAGAGCCCGCCACCACCTGATATCCTTGCTCCCACAGGCGGACGAATTCGGGGATCAGTTCCGGCGGGTCCTGGAGATCGACGGGCAGCATCAGCAGGATCGCATCGCCGCTGGCATATTTGAGGGCGTTGAAGGTCGAACGAAAGAGCCCGAAGTTCCGGGCATTGACGATCACCTTGACCGCCGGATCGCGTTCCGCGATGCCGCGCAGGATGGTGACGGTCGCGTCGGTCGATGCATTGTCGGCGAAGATATGCTCGCGCTGATAGCCGGGAAGGGCCTCCTCGAAGAGGCACCTTACGGTTTCGTAGCACCGCTCGACATTATCCTCCTCCTGATAGCAGGGCGAGACGATGGTGATGACGGGCATCGCGCTTCTTCCTCGATCAGCCACGGGTAAACTACGGCAGACGGACGCGATCGACGGCAGGCTATTGCGTATAGCAGGGGACGGCGATGTGGCCGGGTAGCGGACGATGATGCACGTGCATCATCCTCTCGCTCACCGTCCTGTGAACTCCTTCGGCAATGGAATATCGCGGGAGGAAGCCGACTTCCCTCCGAAGGCGGTCGACGGAAGCGCGCAGCTCGTCCGGCTCGCCCTGCCGCATCTCCCGCTCGCCGAAGCTGATCGATTGGGGGGCGCCGAGATATCGGGCGGCCGTCATCGCGACCGTCTGGATCGACGCCACCTCTTCCAGCGCGATGTTCACGGCCCCTTCGACACGCGAAAACAACAGCGCGATCAACGCACGGGCCGCATCCTCGATATAGATGAACGGCCGGACTTGGTGGCCTGCCGTGCAACGGACCGGTCGCCCCTCAGCTAGCGCATCGATGACGTGGCACAGCAACTTGTCCGCCTTGTCGCCGGGGCCGAAGAGCCAGAAGAGCCGTCCCCAACCGATCGACAGACCGGAAAATTCGCCGCCTGAGATAGCAAGGAACAGGTCCCGCTTGGCTTGGCCATAGGCCGTGACGGGCTCCAGAGGGGTGCATTGTTCATCAAGATAAGGTTGTCGCCAGCTATATTCGGCTGCGCTGCCCGCCAGGACGGCGCGCCTTCCGCCGCTTCGCGCGAAAGCCCGGAGCAGGCGCAGCGTCGCATCGATCCAGAGCGTATTCTCCGGGGCGTTCCAGATCGACGCCCGATCGCCATGCCAGGCGGCGTGGAGCAGATGCGTCGGCGCGATCGCCCGGAGATGGTCCATCGGGTCTTCGGTGAGCAGGTCGAGCGGATGGAAAAGGATATCCGGCGCGTCCGGCATGGTGCGGCCGATGCAATGGATTTCGCAGCCCAGTGCGCGGAGAGGGGCGATGGTCGCCGATCCGACGAAGCCGTTTGCTCCGGTGACGAGCACCCGGTTCATGTCGACCTAGAAGATTTCGATGGCCGGGATGGCCGTCACGAACCGACCGCCCCAGCTACGGATGAAGCCGAGTTCGCCGACGATTTCCTGCCGGAGATTCCACGGCAGGATGAGGACGTAATCGGGGCGTGTCCGTTCGATCTCGCTGATCTGCGCGATCCTGATCCCGCTTCCCGGCATGAAATGCCCGATCTTCGACGGGCTTCGGTCGGCGATATAAGCGAGCGTCTCCGGACCCGCGCCGCAATAGTTGAGGAAGGTATTGGCCTTGGCCGCAGCGCCATAGCCGATGATCGTCTTCCCCGACACGCGCAGCGATGCGATGAAGTCCAGAAAGTCCTGCCGGACGCGCTTCAGATTCCTCTCGAAGCCCAGATAGGCTTCTTCCCGATGAAGACCGGCTTCCTGTTCGGCATGGAGGAGTTGCGCCACCCGTTCCGTCTCGGCGTGGGCTGCCCCCCTGTGGCAGGCATAGACACGGAGCGAGCCACCATGCGTGAGAAGCTGCTCCACGTCGAAGATGCGCAGCCCCTGATCCTCGAAGATACGCTTGACCGCGATCAGCGACAGGTAGCTGAAATGCTCGTGATAGATCTGGTCGAACTGAAGCCCCAGCATCGTGCGCAGAAGATGGGGAAATTCGACCGTGAAAACCGCCTGGTCCTTCAGGAGGATGGCGATGCCGCGCACGAAATCGGCAATGTCTGGCACATGAGCGAGCACATTCTTGGCGGAGATGTGATCGGCCCTGATCCCGCGGCGCGTCAGGTCGGCGGCGGTCTCCGCGCCGAAGAAGGCGACCTCGGTGGGGATGCCGGCGGCAATGGCGACACGGGCGATGTTCTCGGCCGGATCGATCCCCAGCACAGGAATGCCCGCCCGCGCGAAATATTGGAGAAGATATCCATCGTTGCTGGCGATCTCGACGACAAGGCTGGACGGTCCCAGCCCGAAGCGCGCGATCATCGCTTCCGCATAACGGGCGCAATGCTCCAGCCAGCTCGCGGAATAGGAGGAAAAATAGGCATAATCGGAGAATATTGCCTCCTTCGGCACCGCCGAACCTACCTGCACGAGGTAGCAGGACGTGCAGAAGCGTGCGTGGAGCGGGAACACCGGCTCGCGCCGGGCAGCGGTGGCATCCGGGCGATAATCGTTGGCGAGCGGCTGGAGCCCGAGGTCCGCCCAGGTGACATGGAGCGTGTCGCCGCAATACTGGCATGTCTGCTGCTGATGCGACTGAACCGCCAAGTCGGCCGACATGGTTCCCCACGCAGGGGGTGTTACCGGAGCCTCGATCGACAGGTTATGCGTCACGGCGTGCCCCCCATCCGGGTCGTTCGCGGAACGTCGCTGATCTCTCTTCGGAGCGGCGCGCAGCTTCCCATGCGGATGCCCCCGCCTTGCCAATCGCGCCGCTCCGATCCTGCCGGCCCCCCGTCTGCCCGCCCGCCCAGCGCGGACTGCGCTATCGCGTGACCATGCGCGAACCCTAGATCGGAACCGCACCCCGGAAATCTATCCCGCGATATAACCCTAAGGAGGCATCCGGAATGGTAGGGACGGCGGATCATAGCGCGATCCGTTCGACGATCGCTTTCCTCGGCTCCCGCCGCATGAGCATGACGGCGACTGCCGTGCGATTGTCGACGCCGAGCTTCGAATAGATCGCGTGGAGGTGGATCTTCACCGTGCCTTCGGAAATGCCCAAGGCTGAGGCGATGTCGCGATTGGAACGACCCTCGACGATATGCCGGGCGACATCGGCTTCCCGTCGGGTGAGCTGGTCGTAGGGCGATGCGTCCCGGCCGACCGAACGGCTCCGTGCGATGGCCGGCTGCACAAGGTCCGGCGGCAGCCAGCGCCGCCCCCTGGCCACCGTGTCGAGGCAGTGGATCAGCGTCTCGAACGCGCTCTCCTTGAGCAGGATGCCGGCAACGTTGGCGGCGATGACATCGATGATCTCCGCATCCGAGATGCTCGCCGTCAACAGGACGACCTTCACGGGCAAGCGCTCGCGATTAATCCATTTCAGCAGGTCGATGCCTGTGATCTCCGGCATCAATATGTCGAGAAGGGCGATGTCGGGCGGCTGTCGGGCGAGGAGACGCCGGGCCTCCTCGCCCGAGCAGGTGGTGCCCACGATCTCATAGTTCGGATGACCTCCGATCAGCGCGCGCAGCCCGCCGACGATCAGCGGATGATCGTCGCAGAGGAGCAGCGAGGTCATCGCCGTGGCCTGTCCATGGGAATCGTCATCTTCAGCGAGAAACCGCTGCTCCGATCGGCGATGGCGATGACACCGCCCATCTCCTCAACCCGCCGGCCGAGCGAGGTCGATTTCGGATAGGAGGCGCAAGGCGCGCCGTCGTTGGAAATCTCGACGAGCAATTCCTGCCCTTGCTGCATCACCGTGATGATCACCGTGTCGGCTGCGCCATGCTTGGCCGCGTTGGCCGTCGCCTCCGATAGCGCGAGGCACAACTCGGTCGCGATGTCGTCGGCGACATCGAGATCGGGAGGGCTCACGTCGATGCGCATGTTGCAGTTCCACTGGCTGCCAAGGGGTTCGACGAAGGCCTGAAGCTGCTCGGCCAGACCGTGGCTCGGCGGACGCTGACGGCGGCTGTCGTTCACGAAATGCCGCAGGCGCCGCTGCTGCGCCTGAAGCAGCCCCTGTATCCTCATGAGCGTGCCGCTCGCTTCCGCCGGTGGGATCTTCACCGCCGCCTCTAGCTGGAGGACCGCCGCCGTCAGATCCTGAAGCACGCTGTCGTGCAGATCGCGCGCCAGACGCATCCGTTCGCGCAGACCCGCCGCGGAAGCCAGTTCGCCAATCAGCGAAAACTGCTCCAGCATCAGCGCGATGCGCGACGCGATGATCTTGGTCAGGGCGCCGATATTCTCGTCCCGGAACGCCGGATTGATGACGATCACGCTGCCGCAGTAACGGATGCTGCGGAACGTCGCGAAGTGGATGGTCTGATCGCCGTCGACATGCAGCAGGTCCCGCAGATCGTCCGATATCCGGGGAAGCGCCGCGTTGAGCAGCTCCAGCCGATCGCGATATTCGCGATCCTTGATGTCGGTGGGCAGCGCGTCCTCGGACGGACGGAGGATGCCCGGGGGAAGCGTGATCCCCTCCGCGAAGCGGCACTCCGTTCCCGTCCACCACGCCAGTTCAGCGGTCTGCTGGTCATGATCCTGCCAAATGACGACGATCCGGTGCGTGCCGAGCACATTGGAAGCATGTTGCAGGGAGGCGGACAGCCAGGGCCGATTGTCTTCGGTGATGATGTCGTGCGGCCAGGCGGCGAGCTTGCTCAGTCGATATTCGCTGCGGGCGCGATAGCTCCCGAAATAGCCGAGCATCAGCATCGTGACCCAGCAGAACACCGAGCGCATGATGAGGACGTTGAGCGCCGAAGGGCCGCCATCCTGAAGATCGGGAATGCCGACGATGAGCAGCAGGCATTGCAGGGCGCAGGCCGTGGCCAGCACGCCGCGCCATCCCCATCGGATCGCGGCCGTCACCAGCGTGAAGGTGAAGAAAGCGAAATAGGGGCTTTCCAGCTCTTCGGAATAATGTGCCAGCAGTCCCAGTATGATGACGTCCACCGAGGTGGTGGCAATATGGAGCAGATGCTGCCCTGGCCGCCGGTTCAGGAAGAGAGCGGCTCCGATCGAGAAGAGCACATAGGCGATCAGGATCGTGTAGCTTTCCTCGACATCCATCGTCGGGGTGGTTGGATCGAGATACACCGCGATCAGCGCGAAGGATGACGTGAGAAGGCGAGAGACGTTGATCAGGTCTTCCGGCTGGGCATCGTAGAAGATGTCCGCGAGGGCTGCCCTGAGCCGCTGGACCGGGCGCCAGATCGCGATGCGCGAAGCCCGGCCCATCGGGTTGCGCCGCGCACGGAAGGAGGGCGTTGCGCGCATGTCGCCCGTGGATGGGAGCGTGCGTTCCGTGGTGACCCCGCCTCGATATGTCGGATGCCGATCTTAAGGGCGGCACATCCGCGCGTAATCGCTCCGTCGGGGCTAATACCAACGCGTTATCTGGTCGGAGCATGGTCGGGTTCCGATCGTTCCGGAGCCGAAAAGTGCGGATTCGCAAGCATCGCGAGAGTGGGAAGATCGTCGGCGGGGGGCGGGAAAGCCGGTTATCCCTCCGGCGTATATCGCCCGATAGATCACCGGCACGTCCCTCTATCCTACAGTCCTGAATGAGAGGTCTCATCGGCGGGAGCACCTCCCCTGTCCGCACTCCGCCAATGGGTGAGGTCGCCATGAACAGAGGTTTTAGCCGTGCACTTGCGCTGTCGTTCCTGACGGTGGTGCTGACTGCCACTCCCGCGCTGGCCGACAAGGATACTGGCCGCGACGGCGGAGGTGACTATTTCGGCGGGCGAGATCGCGGCGCCGAACATGCAGGCAAGGAAGACCGCGATCGCGGGGGTGATCGTGGCCATGAAAGTGGCGGGGGTTACGAAGGCGGTGGCCATCACGAAGGCGGGGGAGGCCGCGACGGGGGCGGCGGCGGCCATGAAGGAGGGGGGCATGGTGGCGGAGGCGGCTCCCGCGGCACGCCCGCGCCGATCGCCGGACTTGGGCTGCTGGCGTTTGGAGCAATCGGATACGGCTTGCGCAAGCTCCGCAAGTAAGCGGAAATGAGCCCGCCGTCTGCGATCGGCCAGGCGCGAACTCCTTTGCGATGGATGAGGGTGCCGGCTCTATCGAGGCCGGCACTCTTCGCGATCAGCGCCGGCGTGGCCGCGATCAACGGCTTTGCCGGCAAGATCGCGACCGCTTTCAGCACCAAGCCAGTAATTGAGGCTCTTCTCGATCTCGGCGGCGTCAGCGCGATCGTGTGGTTCGCCGTCTACGGCCTGTTCGTCATCGCACAGGAAGGCGAGCCGGCGGAACCGAGGCGCATGGATCGGACGGTCTGCACGCTCGTGCTGGCTCTGAGCTTCATTCCCTTCAACTTCGCTGCCGCCATCGGGCTGCTGCTCAATGGCGTCTATCTGGCTTTCACGTCGCCCGACCGAAGTGCAGCGCGCCGCATGGCGATCGTGATGCTGGCCCTGACAGGTCCCCTCATCTGGGGCCGTTTCCTGCTGGCGTTGATGGGGCCGGAACTGCTCGGGCTGGATGCGCGGCTGGCGGGGCTGGTCGCCGGGACGCCGGTGCAGGGCAATGTTGTGGAGTTGCACGGCGGAGGCCGCCTCTATGTCGCGCTCGGCTGCTCTTCGGTGCACAACATGTCGCTGGCGGTGTTGCTGTTCATCACCCTGACGCAGATGCTGCGCCTCCGCTACACGCGCCGAATGGTGATGACTGGCGTGATGGCCGCGCTCGCCATGGCGATGGTGAACGTGTTGCGCCTGGCAGCACTGGCCCGCTTTCCCCAATATTTCGACCTGCTCCATACGGGCTGGGGAGGGGCCTTGTTCGGCGTATTGAGCTTCGTGGCCGCCGGCGCGATCATCTTCGGAGGAATCCGTGCCGAACTGGCTCGGTAACGCGCTGCTGGCGACCGCGCTGGTGGTGATGTCCGTCTCGCCCAAGATCTGGTTGCAGCGTCATTCCGCACAGGTGGATGGCGAGCGGCTGAACGGTGACATCGCCGACCGGCTGACGGCGATAGGATTTCGCGTCACGCTGGATCGCGATCTGTCGGTGCCCGCGGTACGAGCCGAGCGCGCCGACTGCCGCCTCGTCGCGCGAAACGGGGATCGGGGGCGCGAGTTGCACGATCTCTTCAACCTCGAACAAGGCGGCCATAGCCCGGTCTATTTCGGCTATCGAGGCAAATGGGCTCCGCATCCCGCCGGTGCGCGCGCCGTGCTGGAGCGCTTCGGTCAGAACGGGCTGGCGCGGGTCGGCATCGACATGGCGCGCCCCGCTGTGATCGCCCTTGCCGCTGCCGGTCCTTGCGCGGGAACGCGGGAGGCACTGGCGACACTCCACGCCCATGCCTACCGCAAGGCCTCCGGCGCTGACTGATCGGAAGGCTTCGGAAAGGATTCCGTTGCAGACCCACAGGCCACCGGAGCAGTCCGATCGCCTCTGCCTCTCAGCGGACGAATGCTATCTGGTTTTCCACAGCCATCACGGCCTGCAACTGTTCATTCAGCCGAGTCTTGGTCGCCGCGCGGCATTGCGTGATCTCATCATTCTCATCCGCCATGGCGTCACTTTCCGTACCGGCATAAGAGCCGCACACGGCTTCCACTGCGGCGGCGATCCGGTGATGTAGCGTCCTGAGGCCCGCGGCGGTCGAGAGATCAAGGTCTGCATAGCGCACGGAGCGCAAGTTGCTCTCCGGGGTCGTCGCACGCGTGGGTGCGCTCGCGAGAGCAACGGCGGCGAAAGCGATGGCGACAAACATGGTGACCTTATGGATAAGCATGTCCATGTCTCCTGTCCCGGCGGCACGATCGACGTGCCGGCCACCTTTTGCGCCGTTGCCGGCTCTGTCCGGGAGGATGAAGACCTGATGGTTAGCTGATGATCGGCCGATTTGAGGCCGATCGAATACGATCGACGATTACCCATCGTCGGCAGCGTGGCTTTGGCGGCTGGCCTCAAGTGACGTTATGAGCGCCGGGCCCGGCCCACCACCGTGCGCCAGGCTATGGCGCGTGGGATGATCTCTATCGAGCCGCTCTGCTGCCGCATCAGCGTGCGGCGGCGGCCGTCGCCTTGCTCTCCTCGTCGCTCACGATCGGGAGAAGGATAGAGCTGGCCCGCGCGCCGCCATGATAGATACTCTGCGTGGCGGCCCGATAATCCTGCGGTTTCGCGTTGAAGATATTGTCCACATAAGTCTGCGGATTGCGATCATAGAGCGGGAAGAGGCTCGACTGAACCTGCACCATGATGCGGTGGCCTGGCAGGAACACATGGTCCACATTGGGCAGGCTGAAGCGATAATTCTCCGCTTGCCCCGGTGTCAGCGCGGCCGGCTGGGACAGGCTGTGAACATAGCGGCCACGGAAGATCTCGATGCCGACCGGCAGCTCGTAGCCCGGACGGGCCGGCTTCGATCCCTGATCCTCGCCTTCGGGCGTGGTGTTCGGCGCGACGTCGATCAGCTTCACCACCCAGTCGCTGTCCGTGCCCGAGGTAGCCGCGAACAGATTGACCTGCGGCGCGCCCATGATGTGCACCGGCCTCGCGAGCGGTTCGGTCTGATAGGAAAGCACGTCCGGTCGGCCGTCCACGAAGCGCTGATCGTGCACTAGCCAGGTCTTCCACTGATCGCCCGCCGCCATGTTCACCGGGCGGGGTAGGAAGGGGACCGGCTTGGACGGGTCGGATACATAATCGTCATGCCCCTCCGCACCCGGCGCCCCGAAGCCGGCGCGGAAATCCGCGTCCAGATAGAGCGGCGTCGCGGCGCCCATCGGCCATTTGGGCGACACGTCCCAATGATTCTCGCCGGTGGCATAGGTGAGCACCGGCGGGGTATGCGGGTCGGGCGCACCCTTCAGATAATGATCGAAGAAGGGCTTGAGATATTTGACGCGGAACTCGCGTGCGGTGTCGCCGGTGAAGGTCAGCGCGCCCAAGTCATAGCCATAATGGTTCACGCCCGAATGGCGCCACGGCCCGATGACCAGCGACACCATATCGTTGTTCTTGTCCTTGGGCTCCAGCGCGCGATAGACGGCGGGCGCGCCATAGCTGTCCTCCTGATCCCACTGCCCGACGACCAGCATGGTCGGCACCGTGAGCGGACGCGCGGCCATCCACTTGTCCACCGCCTGGAGCGACCAGAAGTCGGTATAGGCCGGGTTCTCCATCACTTTGCGGACGGAGGGGTAATTCTCGATCCCCCATTTGCGGGCGAAGTCGCCGACCGAGCCTGCCTCCAGATAGGCGCTGTAATCGTCGCCCGCGCCGCGCGGGATGCTGGCGCCGCTTTCCGCCTTGCCGGTGCTCTGCTCGACGAAATAGTCGAGGCTGCCGACGCGGAAGGCGCCGTTGTGGAAATCGTCGTCGCCGATCCAGGTGTCGACCATCGGGCTCTGCGGCACGGCGGCCTTGAGCGCGGGATGCGGGTTGATCTCCGCCATCAACGTCGTGAAACCGAGATAGGAGCTGCCGATCACGCCCACCTTGCCGTTGCTTTCCGGCACGTGCTTCACCAGCCAGTCGATCGTGTCATAGGCGTCGGTGGATTCGTCGACCTTGGTGTGGTTGAGCGGGCCGATGATCGGCCGGGTCATGACGAACTCACCCTCGGAATGGTGCAGGCCACGGATGTCCTGATAGACGCGGATATAATTGTCGTTGACGAACTCGGCGTCCATCGCCGGCAGTATCTCGGTGATCTTCTGGCTGGCGGTGCGCGCGGTGGAGCCCTTGGCGTCGTATGGCGTGCGCGAGAGGAGGATGGGGGCGTTCGACGTACCCTTCTTCATGACGATGACGGTGTAGAGCTTCACCCCATCCCGCATCGGGACCATGATGACGCGTTTGATATAGTTCGCGTCCGGGCGGACCTCGTCATAGCTCGCTACCACGTCCGGCGTCATCGGCGTGACGGCCGCGGAGGACGGAGCCTTCGCCGTCGCGGACGCTGCGAGCAGGATGGACAGGGCGAGGGCGGTGAAGTGGAGGCTCTTCGTCATGCCGAATGCGTAACGGGTGCTGCCGTCCGGGACAATCGGATCGGTCACGCCCCCCGAGCGGAGCGGCGAGAGTCATCCGGGACGACAAGATTGGCCGGCCTTGCTACCTCGATACGGTTCCGGCCGAGCGTCTTGGCCCGATAGAGGGCTCGATCGGCGGCGGACAGAAGCTCGGTCAGATCCTGAGCGTCGCGGTCTCGCTGGACGACGCCGATGCTGACGGTGGCCCGGACATCGGGCTCGCTGCCATCCACTGCCGCCTCCGAGAAATATTGCGCGACCTTCTCGCCGAGATGCTTGGCGGCGTGGATCGGGCGCCCCGGCAAGAGCGCCGCGAACTCTTCGCCACCAAGTCGGGCAAGGATGGCGTCCGGGCCCAATATCTCACGCGCCACCCGGGCAAAGGCCTTCAGTACCATATCGCCCGTTGCGTGGCCGAAGCGGTCGTTGATCGCCTTGAAATGGTCGAGGTCGAAGGCAAGGAGCGAAAGGGGGGTATCGGGGCCATGTCTCGCAAGCAACCGGGCGCCATCCTCGAAGAATTGATGGCGATTGCCGAGCCCCGTCAGGTGATCCGTGCGCGACACGGCGATCAATCGCTCCTGCGCTTCCTCGCGGATCAGCGCCAGCAAACCCATCGGCATGGCGACCGAATAGAGCACGCCGTCGAACATCGTGATCTTCCCGAAGATGGGAAGCACGTCCGGCCCGTAGATCGCCGCGACCACCGGCATCACGAACGCCCGCACGGCATAGAAAAGACAATGCCCGCCGGCGATGGCCGCGACCACGGGACGCGAACGCAGCCGTACGAGCGTCCGATTGCGCACCAGTTCCCACGCCGTGGCGCCGCTCACCAGCGCGATCGGAACAGCGGCGACATGATCCCAGAAGATCTGGCGAAGCCGCATTCCTCCGATCCACCACGACAAAGCGAGCACAATGAGCACCAGGATCGAGCTTGTCCGATAGGTCTGGCCGTTCAGCCTGGCGACGCCGTCAAGGATCAGCAGATAGCCGGCGACGATGATGAGATTGGCCAGCACCCAGCCGGACTCGGCGGGCATAGCGGATCGGAATATCGCGACCACACAGCCAAGAGCCAGCGCCAGATAGCCCGTCGCCCAACTGTTCAGCACGCGGCGGCGCCGAGGATGAGCGTGACGTTCCCACAAGGTCATCCCGAAGCCGACCAGTAGCGTTCCGATGGCCAGATCATAGAGGGTGGCGAGGTCGATCTGCATTTGCTGTCATCAATTTCGAGTGGTGGCGGTCTGGCTGCTGCCGGTGGCTACCTAGGCTTGTCGGGCGAAGACTCTCTTAACAACGGCTATGCGGCGGCACGGATAGGCTGCGTCTTCGATGAGCCGTTTCGTGTCAGCGATCACCTGCCTGTTACAAATCGACACCCGCTTAAATTCGGCGTTTTTCGGCAACAGGCCTCGCTAACGAGCAATCGTGACGTCGCGAGGCCGTGATACGCCATTCCACAGAATGATCGCGAAGGGCGGGAGTTTGGGGCGGTCCCACGACCGACTGCCGTTTGCGATGTGTGGCGTTTCGCCTGGGTGGAGAGGCGGATGGGCAGGGAGGGACGTGTGACACGCCGTCTGTCGCCCGAGCAGCTTGCACATGCTCTTCAGAAAATGGCGAGCCGACTGGCGGATGGCAGCGTCGTGGAAGAGGTGGCGAGGGAATATGCCATGTCGATGGCCGAGTTCAGCAAGGCCTTTGCGCAGACGGTCGGCGCATCGCCATTGCAATGGATCCTCGAACGGCGAATCGAACAGGCAAAGGATCTCCTGCGTGAGGGTTCGCTGACGTTCGCGGATATCGCCATCGCCTGTGGTTTTGTCGACGAACTCCATTTCCAGAGGGTGTTCCTGCGCGCCACCGGCCTTTCCCCGGCTGACTGGCAAAGGATCAGGTTCCAGTAGAAGCGCTCGTCCGTCGGTGGATTAAAAGGGTCGGCTTTTGACGAATCCGAACAGAAACGGCTCCGTTCCGGAATGGGGCGAATTGCTGCGTTCGGGCTCGTCCAATAGGCATGTTTCGACTTTCGTGGAGTAAGCGGCGTAGACTTAGGCGGAGCCGGTGAGATTCGGCCTTCGGGGCCGATTTCTGGACGTGAGGAGGGCCTTCATGGATCGAGGCGCTTATGGCCCTGCGTTTGAGGAGCGAATGCGGCTTGAGACCGCACCCTACCAGCTCACTCGAATATTCCATCGCGCGGATGTCGCGATCACGGAGGTGCGCTCCGAACGGCCGGACTATAATCTGTCAGGCTCCTTCGCAAAGGAGGATGCCTATCTCGTGGCCCTGCAAGTCGTCGAATATGCGGACCAGCATTATTGGGAAAATGATCGCAAGACTCCCGTTCAGACGCTGCGGGCAGGGGAGACCTGCCTCTATGATCTGAAGCGCGATCCTCGTTTCCTGATCGACAAGCCCTTCCACTCCCTGCATTTCTACATTCCCCGGCGCGCGCTGGATGCGATCGCGGAGGAAGCGCACGCTCCCAAGGTCGATGAACTCAGCTACACGCCCGGAGGCGGCGTGGATGACGGCGTTGTGCGCAATCTCGGCATGTCGATGCTCTCGGCGTTCAGTTGCCCGGCGCAGGTCAACAAGCTGTTCCTGGACCATGTGACGCTCGCGCTGACGGCCCATGTCGCGCAGACCTATGGCGGGCTTCGCCGGGTCTCTGCCCACAAGAAGGGCGGGCTTGCCGCCTGGCAGGAGAAGCGCGCGCAGGAGATGCTGGCGGCCAATCTCAACGGCGGCGTCTCGCTTGACGAGGTGGCCCGGCAATGTGGCCTTTCCCCGGGGCATTTCGGCCGGGCTTTCCGGAAATCGACGGGGCTCGCTCCGCACCAGTGGCTGCTCCATCGTCGCATCCAGGTATCCAAGATGCTGATGGAGGATCGCCGGCTGACGTTGACCGAGATCGCGCTTTCGTCCGGCTTCGCCGACCAGAGCCATTTCACCCGCGTATTCACCAAGACCGTCGGTGTGACGCCCGGTGCATGGCGGCGAAGCTGCGGCGTCGAGGCTGGGAGTTAAGGGGTGTCCATGGAAAAGCCCATCGCCGGCAGCCCTTACGGCGATCATCTGGGCGAATGCTTCCGTTTGCGCCGCGCGCCCTCCTTCGCGGTTCATCCCGAGGGGGCTTCGCCTATCGCCGTGACGCAGATCCGTTGCGACGAAGCCAATAATGGCCTCACCGCACCGATCCCGCTGGAGGATGCCTTTCTCGTCACGCTTCAGTTGCGGGATTGCCCGACCCACGATCTCTGGCTTGCTGGCCGCCCGCACCGAACGACCGCGCTGACGGCCGGCACGACCTGCATCTACGATCTTCGGCAGGAGCCGATGGTCAACAGCGTCAGCCCCTTTCATAATCTGCACTTCTATCTGCCCCGCAAGACGATGAACGTGTTGCGCGAAACGGAGGAGGAGAAGCCGCTCGACACTCTGCTCGGCGATCCCGGCAGCGGCGTGAGCGATGGAGTTCTGAGCGGTCTCGGTTTCGCGTTGCTGCCCGCGTTCGAGCGGCCCGACGAGGTGACTCAGATCTTCGTCGACCACATCATCATCAGCTTCGTCGCCTATCTCTCGAACGCCTACGGCACGACCCGTCCCATCCGTCCGCGCCGCGCAAAGGTCACCTTCACGCCGGCGCAGGAGCGGCGGGCCAAGGAGATGCTGAGCGCGGATCTGGATGGCAAGGTGCCGATGATCGAGATCGCCGACGCGCTCGATATGTCTGTGCCGACATTCCAGCGCGGCTTCCAGGCGGCAACCGGCCGGCTGCCCCATCAATGGCTGCTCGAACGGCGGCTCGATCGAGCGACCGATCTGCTGCGCGGTTCGCGCCGGTCTGTGGCGGAGGTGGCGCTTGCCGCCGGCTTCGCGGATGAACGCCATCTGCGTCGGGTGATGGGCCATCATTTCGGACAGGCGCCCGAAGACGTCCGTCGGGCCGATTGAACAGATGCGCTATCGATCCTTCGGCCGGGGCACGGGCCTGCGATGCTCCGAGATCGCGCTGGGCGGCGCATTGTTCGGCACCGCATGGGGCTATGGCGCCCCTCGCGATGAGGTCTTCCGGATGCTGGACGCCTATGGCGCGGCGGGCGGGAATTTCATCGATACGTCGGATTCCTACCAGTTCGGCGAATCCGAGACGATCCTCGGCGAATATCTGGCGCGGGATCGCGATGCGTTCGTGGTGGCCAGCAAATATACGCTGGGCGCGCGGATGGCCGGCACGCCTCTCTCCACCGGGAACAGCCGCCGCGCCATGGTCTTGTCCGTCGAGGAGAGCCTGCGCCGGCTGCGGACCGACAGGATCGACCTCTATTGGGTCCATATGCCCGATGGCGAGACCGCGAGTGAAGAGATCATGCGCGGGCTCGACGATCTCGCAGGGGCAGGGAAGATTCTCTACGCGGGCTTCTCGGACTTTCCCGCATGGCGCGTGGCCCGCGCGGCGACGATGGCGGAGCTGCGCGGCTGGACTCCGCTGATCGGCATCCAGATCGAATACAGCCTCGTCGAACGCAGCGCCGACCGGGAACTTCTGCCGATGGCCGATGCGCTGGGCCTTGGCGTCGCGAGTTGGTCGCCGCTTGGCGGCGGCCTGCTCACCGGGAAATATCGGCGCGGCGAGGAGGGGCGGGCGACGGGCTTCGGCCGTGTCGTCCATCGCGAGAGCGACGCTATCAAAACGGCCACGATGGATGCGCTGATCGATGTCGCCACGGAATTGGGCGTGTCGCCCTCACAGGTGGCTCTGGCGTGGCAGATAGGGCGTGGCATCACCCCGATCGTCGGGCCGCGCACGACGGAGCAGCTTCACGACAATCTGGGCGCAGCCGGCGTCTCGCTCTCGGATGCCCAATTGCGTCGACTGGACGCCGCGAGCGCGATCCCTCTCGGCTTCCCGCATGATTTCCTTGCGGACGATGCCCAGCGTCTCAGCGTGAAGAGCGGCGATGACGAGTGGATCGTACCGCCGGACCGGCCGGTCGCCTGATCCTTCTCAGCGCCAATGATAGGCGAGAGTCAGGCCATATTCGGCGGGACGTCCGGTATATCGGATGATGGTGTCATAAGCCCGGACCGCATTGGTCACATAGAAACGGTTGGTGACATTCTTGCCCCACAATCCCAACCGCCAGCGCCCGTTCACTGTCTCGATAGAGGCGCGCAGATCCAGGATGGTGCGCCCCGGAAGCGTGGCGTCGGCGAGGTTCTGAGGGGCCTTTTCGAGTGAAGCATAACTCTTGCTCTGTAGCGCGAGGGTGACGCCGATGCTGCCGCGATATGCCTGGCCGAGCGCGGTGGCGTAGTCCACGCTCACGCTACCCTGCCAATGCGGTGCGAAGGGTAGCTGCGCCCCGCGAAAGGGCGCGCGCACGGGCTCCAGCAGGCCATTGACGAGCACGTCGCTGACGATTCCGTCATAGCGCCGGACCTTGGTGTCGAGCCATGTTCCGGCCAGCGCGGCAGAAAGGCCCCGCGCCGGGGTCAGGGTCATCGATGTATCGACGCCGAGGATGTGGGATCGGGGCACATTCACGAGCTGGTCGAGGATGCCGAAGATAGGGTTCACCGTCTTCGCGCGAACCTGCTTATCGCGATAGTCGTAATAGAAGGCGGAGGCGTCGAACGTCGCTACCCCGCCTGCCAGCTTTCCCTTCAGACCCGCCTCATAGGCGAGCAGCGATTCCTGTGTCACCGGCTGGTACTGGTCGTAAACCGGGGCTGAGATCGTCGGAAAGCTGCCGTTTTTCCATCCCTTCGCGACGTTGGCATAGAGCAGCAGGTCATGTGACAGATGATAGTCCGCGCCCGCCCGCCAAGAGGCATTGTGCTCGTTGAGCGACGCGCGAAACAGGCCCGCCCGGCAAGTCGCCGGATCGACCGAGACGGAACCGCCCTGAGCGATGGGCGTGAAAACCTGCCCCGGGCAGAAGAGTGGGGTCAGCATCGTGCCCCAGAGAGTGTTGATGAGGTTCGTGATCCCCGGCGATCCGGGGAAGGGCTCGACATAACCGGGCGCCTGATAGCTGCCGTTCACGGTCCGCCGATCAGCCCAAGTGTAGCGCGCGCCGCCTTTCAGCGTCAGTCGTGGGGTCAGCCTATATTCGAGATTGCCGAACAGCGCCTCGCTGCGGACGCGCTGGTTGGAATCGTAACGATCCGCCGAGAAGCCTTGGATCGATCCGGTCGAGGCATCGGGGAAGCGCAGATCAATCCGCTCATAAACATGGGTGCGATCGAGACTGACGCCTGTCACCCAGTGGAGACGGTCGGCCTCCGCCAGATTGGCGAGGCGCAATTCCTGAAAGATGCTGTGGGCATGAGCCCGGTCGCCGATGATGTCTAGGTCGACCAGCGCCGTGCCGTCACCCTCGGTCGCGTTGAACATGCGATAGGCGACATAGTTGGTGATCGAGGTGAGTTGGACGTCGGTTGCCAGCGTCCAGGCGGAGGTGAGCGCGATCTGGCCGAGCTTGTTGTTGGCGAAAGGGCGGTATTGAGGGTCCCAGTCCGCCGCGCGGGGATCTTTGGGCGCGGCCGGGGCGGTGAGTAGCGGGAAATCGGGCGTCACCGTGCCGGTCGGACCCGTGGCGCCGATGGCGGCTTGAAGGTCCGACGGCGTCACCGGCCGGGCGAGTTGCGGCGCCTCGGGATCGGAGCGGTCGATCCAGCCATTGATATCGAGCGAGAAGCGCAGCCGGTCATCGGGGCGCCAGTCCAGCAGCAGCCGTCCGGCCCAGTTGTTGATCTGGCCGAGCCTGTCGTCCCGGGAGATGCTCTTCTGCCAGTCGTCGGCGGAGCTATGCCGGAAGGCGAAACGGGCATCGAGATCGGGTGCGATCGGCCCGGTGACATAGCCTTGCGCGTTGATCCGGTTGAACCGGCCATAGCCCAACTCGATCGAGGCCTCGGGATGGCCCTGCGGCTTGGCGGCGACGAAGTTGATCGCTCCGCCGGTGGCATTGTTGCCGAACAATGTGCCCTGCGGCCCCTTGAGCACCTCCACCCGTTCCAGATCGAATGCGGTCAGCGTGGTGAAGGCGGGGAGCGCCAGTGGCGCCTGATCGAGATAGGTGGTGACATCGGGGTAGGCGGCGACCGATGTCTCGTAGAAGCCGACGCCGCGCAGGGTGTAGACCGGCGTGGCGTTGGGGCTGGGGGTATAGCTCAGTCCCGGCACGATGCGGGCCAGATCGGCCATTCCCTCCACCCGCTGTGTCAGGAGCTTGCTCGCGGGAAGCACCGTCATCGCGAGGCCGACGTCACCCAGCCGCTGATCGCGCCGCTGAGCGGTGACGATGACGCTGGATGGGGTTTGATCGGCCGGAGGTGAGGGGGCTGCCTGCCCGGCGGTAGCTGTCAGGATAACGGGAAAGACGGTCGTACTCAGCAATCGACGGATCATGGAGGGCCCCCTCGCCATGATCTTTCCGGAACGCTTGCAGATCGGACTTGCTTAAAACGAACCTGTTTTGAAGGACGCCTCGAGAAAACGACGCGTTGCATCGTCAGCCCCCGCCCCGATGAGCCTAGAGAACATAAGTCGGGAAACCTGTCGGATAGGTGGCGGAAGCGGTGAGATTCGAACTCACGGACGGGTTGCCCCGTCGCTGGTTTTCAAGACCAGTGCCTTAAACCACTCGGCCACGCTTCCGTGCCGCCGCTCAGGGAATGCCTGGCGGCGCTTCCGCTGCCCATCATGCGGCGGGCTGGCGTCCGCTTATCCCGGTCACCCGCTCGAACGCAACCCGTGCAAGATGTGCATGAGAAGCGACGAGATGGGCTGACCTCTCCGCGCGGCTATGCCAGAAGCGGATGGCGGAGGTGGGCATTGCGTACAACAGGTTTGATGGTCGGCATGGTCCTGGCGCTCGCGATGGTGGCCGGCCATGCGGGTGTGGCGTCCGCGCAGATGGTAGGGGGCGGTCAGGGGATCGTGGCGACCGCCGATCCTTATGCAGCACCGTTCCAGGCCTATCTTCAGGCGTTCAGAGGTCGCGCACTGGCCAGCGGCGTAAGCGCCCGGACTCTCGATTTCGTCCTGCCTACGCTTGTTTATAACCCTCGGGTAGTCGAGCTGGACCAGGCACAGCCGGGCGGCTCGCCGGCGGGGCCGGTGGGCGCCTCGCCGAATTTCGCTCCCTATCGTGCCAAGCATGTCGGCGCGGACCTGATCGCGCGCGGGCGGACGGCCTATGCGGCACAGCGCTATACCCTCCAGCGGGTCGTGCAGGAGACGGGCGTGCCCGAATCGGTGATGGTCGCCATCTGGGGGCAGGAGACGAGCTATGGCGGCTACACGGGCAATTTCGACCTCGCCAACTCGCTGGCGACGCTCGCCTATGAGGGCCGCCGACGCCCGTTGTTCGAAGGCGAGCTGATCGCGACGCTGAAGCTGATGGACCGGGGCATTCCCCGCTCGCAGCTCAAGGGAAGCTGGGCGGGGGCGACGGGTTATCCGCAGTTCCTGCCGTCGGTCTATCTTCGCGTGGCGCGCGACGGGGACGGAGACGGCAAGGCCGATATCTGGACGAGCCCGGCCGATGCGCTGGCCTCGATCGGCAATTATCTCGTCAACGCCGGCTGGAAGGCGAACGAGCCCTGGGGGGTGCCGGCCTATGTGCCCGCCACGCTGGACCGGACGGCGATCGCCAGCCGCATGACCGGGCCGCGTTGTCCCCGTGTCCATGCCCGGCACAGCAGATGGCTGACGGTGCGCGAATGGCGTGCGCTGGGCGTCGTCCAGACCGGCGGGCCGCAGGCGGCGGACGATGAGCAGGCAACCCTGCTGGAGCCGGACGGCCCCGGCGCGACCGCCTATCTGACATTTGGCAATTATCGCGCGATCCTCGATTATAATTGCTCGAACTTCTACGCGCTGTCCGTGGGCCTGCTCGCCGATGCTGTGGCGAACTGAGCGGCGCGGCCGCGAAGCGGCGGCGCTGGCGGCCGCGCTGTTGCTCGCTGGCTGCGGGGGCGGCGTGCATGGGCTGGTGCAGGACACGCCCGTGAAGCTCGGCCGGCCCTACGCGATCGGCGGGCGTACCTATGTCCCGACCGATCAGTCCGACTACGACCAGATCGGCGAAGCGAGCTGGTACGGCAACGCCGAGCAGGGCCGCCATACCGCCAATGGCGAGACCTTCTACCGCCAGCGACCGAGCGCCGCGCACACGACCTTGCCCTTGCCCTCCTATGTCGAGGTGACGCGGCTCGATACCGGGCGGCGCATCCTTGTGCGTGTCAACGACCGCGGCCCTTACGCCCGCGACCGGATTCTCGATCTGTCCCAGGAAGCGGCGAAGGAGCTGGGAATCGACCGCGTGGGCCGGGCCATGGTGCGCGTGCGCCGGGTGACGCCCAGCCGGCATGATCGCGAGCGGCTCCAGCGCGGCTATCCCGTGGTGCTGGCGTCGGTCGAGCCGACTGCCACGCCGCCGCGCGTCGGCCGGGTCGCGCCCTCGATGGTGGCCAGCGTACAGCGTCCCGCCCCGATCACGCCGCGCCGCCCGGTCGGCCTGCCGCCGAGCCATAATATCCTCATCGCTTCGCCCGCCGATCCCGACGCCGCCGACGCGCTGGCCTCCTCGCTCTCCGATCTGGGGGCGCGGGTGATGGCGACGGGCGCCGGCTATCGCGTGATGGCGGGCCCATATTCCGATGACGCTTCTCTTTCTGCGGCGCTGGCGCGGTTGCGTGCACGCGGCTATCAGGGGGCTGCCGTCGTCGACGCGCCACTTTCACAAGAGCCGAACGGAACCACGTCGCCATGAAGCCCGTCCAGTTTGCCGTCCTGTCCCTCAGCCTCGCGAGCCTCTCCACGGCTTCGTTCGCCGCCATCCCGCCGTTCGACACGACGGCGCAGGTGGCCTTCCTCCAGGACATGAATTCGGGCGCCATCCTCTACCAGAAGCAGCCCGACTTCCGCATGCCGCCCGCCTCGCTGGCGAAGATGATGACGGTCTATGTCGCCTTCAGCCTCATCAAGAGCGGTGAGCTGAAGCTAGACCAGAAGTTCACCATGTCGCCCGAGACGTGGAAGAAGTGGCACGCGCAGGGCTCCACCATGTTCATCGCCGCGGGCGAGCAGGTCTCGGTCGCGGATCTGCTGTCGGGCATCATCACGCTCTCCGGCAATGATGCCTGCATCGTGCTGGCCGAGGGCATTGCGGGCACCGAGCCGGCCTTCGTCAACCTGATGAACCAGCAGGCCCAGCGCCTCGGGCTCAAGAATTCGCACTTCGGAACGGCCAACGGCTGGCCGGACGGCGGCGTCACCTATGTGACCGCCCGCGATCTCGCGACGCTCGCCGAGGCGACGATCCGTGACTATCCGGATCTCTACAAGCAGTTCTATGCCAAGCCCAATTTCGCCTGGGGCAAGACGATGGGCGGCGCGAACATCAGCCAGGAGAATCGCGATCCGATCCTTGGCAAGGTGCCGGGCGCGGATGGGCTCAAGACCGGTCATACCGAGGAAGCCGGCTATGGGTTCACCGGCTCGGCCGAGCAGGGCGGCCGCCGCCTCGTCATGGTGCTCGCCGGGATGCAGAGCTGGAACGAGCGCGTGAACCAGTCGATCGCGCTGATGAACTGGGGCTTCCAGGCGTGGCGCTTGAAGCCGCTCTTCGCCAAGGGCAAGCGCGTGGACATGGCCGAGGTGCAGGGCGGATCGTCCTCCAAGGTTGGTCTCGTCGCTCCGCGTGATCTCGCGGTGACCGTCCCGCTCGGCGTCGGCGGCATCCTCGGCCAGCGTGCGGGGGGCGACGCGCCGCCGATGAAGGTGGTGTATGAAGGCCCGATCAAGGCGCCGATCACCGCCGGCCAGCACATCGCCGATCTCGTCGTCTCTCCTCCGGGGCAGGACCAGCAGGTGCTGCCGCTCGTGGCCGAGAACGATGTCGGCGAGGCGGGCTTCTTCGGCCGCATCTGGGCGTCGATCAAGGCGCTGTTCGGTTTCGCCTGATCCATATCCGGGGGCCAGGCCAATGACGCGGGGGCGCTTCATCGCGCTGGAAGGCGGGGAAGGCGTCGGCAAATCGACGCAGGTCCGCGCGCTGGCGGCCGCGCTTCGCACGCGCGGGCTCGACGTCGTGGAGACGCGCGAGCCCGGCGGCAGCGAGGGGGCGGAGGCAATCCGCCGCCTGCTGCTCGAAGGACCGGCCGATCGCTGGACCGGCGGCGCGGAAGCGCTGCTATTCGCGGCCGCGCGCGCCGATCATGTGGCGAAGACCATCCTGCCCGCGCTCGAAGCGGGGAAGTGGGTCATCACCGACCGTTTCCTCGACAGCTCGCTTGCCTATCAGGGCGGGGCCGACGGGGTGTCGATCGAACGACTGAAGTTGCTGCATGAGGTTGGTTCGGCGGGCCTCCTGCCGGATCGGACATTGCTGCTCACGCTTCCGGCCGAGGAGGCCGCGCGCCGCGCCGAAGCGCGGGATCGCGGTGATTCCGATCGCATCGGCGGGCGTGATGCTGGCTATCATGCCCGCGTTGCCGACAGCTTCGCCGCGTTGGCGAAGGCCGAGCCCGCACGGTTCCGGCTCGTCGACGCCCAGGGTGAGGCGGAGCAGGTGACAGCACGCCTCATCGCTGCGCTGGCAGGGCTATAAGGCGGCATGGCGCTCTACGGCCAATCGCGGCAGATCGCCGCCTTGCTGGAAGCCTATCGCTCCGGGCGGATGCACCACGCCTGGCTGTTGAGCGGCCCGCAAGGCGTTGGGAAGGGGAGTTTCGCCCGCGCGGCGGCGCTGCGCCTGCTGGCGGATGCGGCCGGCCCGGCGGTCGACGCGCCCGGCCTCGACGTGCCCGCGGATCACCGCATCGCGCGGCTATGGGAGGCGGGCAGCCATCCCGACGTGATGGTGCTGGAGCGCCTCTATCGCGAGAAGACCAAGGACACCGCGCGCTCGATCACCGTGGATCAGGTGCGCGGCCTCTCGCGCCTGTTCGCCACCTCGCCGAGCTTCTCGCCCTGGCGGGTCGTCATCATCGACGCGGCGGATGATATGGAGCGTTCGGGCGCCAATGCTCTTCTCAAATTGCTGGAAGAGCCGCCAGCCAACTCGCTGTTTTTCCTCGTCAGCCATGCGCCGGCGCGGTTGCTTCCGACGATCCGCTCCCGCTGTCGGGTGCTTCGTTTCGCGCCGCTCGAACAGGGCGACATGCACGTCGCGCTGCGCAACCTGATGCCGGATGCTGACGACCGCGAGATCGCGGACCTGACGGCGGCGGGTGAGGGCTCTCCCGGCCGGGCGCTGCGTTTTGCAGGGCTCGATGTCGCCGGCCTCGACAGCGCCATGGAATCCATCATCCGTTCGGGCGATCCCGACAATGGCGAGCGGGTCGCGCTGGCCAAGGCGCTGGCGCTGAAAGCTGCGCAGCCTCGCTACGAGATTTTTCTGGAGCGGCTCCCCACCCGCATCGCCGCCGAAGCGCGTGGAAGACACGGACAGGCGCTTGCCGATGCCGTGGCGCTGTGGGAGAAGGCGCGCGCCCTGGCCGGGAGTGCGGTTCGCCTCTCGCTCGATCCCCAGGCGACGGTGTTCGAGCTGGCCGGGCTGCTCGCGTCGCTCAACATGGAAAGAGCGTCCAGCGCCCGCCGATGACCAAGCCTTTCTACATCACCACCGCGATCAGCTACCCGAACGGCCGCCCGCATGTCGGCCATGCCTATGAGGCGATCGCGACCGACGCTATCGCCCGCTGGAAGCGCGCCGAGGGATGCGAGGTCCGTTTCCTCACCGGCACCGACGAGCATGGCCTGAAGATGGCCCAGACAGCGCGCAACCGCGGCATCACACCGCGCGCGCTGGCGGACGAAATGTCGTCTGCTTTCCGTGAGATGACAGCCGCTCTGAATATCTCGCATGATCGTTTCATCCGCACCACGGACGCCGATCATTATGAGGCGAGCGCCGCGATCTGGCGCGCGATGCGCGACAACAGCGACATCTATCTCGATCGCTACGAGGGCTGGTACTCGGTTCGCGACGAGGCTTTCTACGACGAGAAGGAACTGGTCGAAGGGGAAGGGGGCAGCAAGCTCTCGCCGCAGGGCACGCCCGTCGAATGGACGGTCGAGGAAAGCTGGTTCTTCCGCCTGTCCGCCTATCAGGACCGGCTGCTCGCCCATTATGAGGCGAACCCGGATTTCATCCGGCCCGAAGGGCGCCGCAACGAGATACTGTCCTTCGTGAAGGGCGGCCTGTCGGACCTCTCCATCTCGCGCACCAGTTTCGACTGGGGCGTGCCGGTGCCGGATTCGCCTGGCCATGTGATGTATGTCTGGGTCGATGCGCTCACCAACTATCTGACGGGTGCGGGCTATCCGGGCGATATGTCGAAATGGTGGCCGGCCGATGTCCATGTCATCGGCAAGGATATCGTGCGGTTTCACGCGGTTTACTGGCCGGCCTTCCTGATGTCGGCGGGCATCGAGCTGCCCAAGCAGGTGTTCGGCCACGGCTTCCTGCTCAACCGCGGCGAGAAGATGTCGAAGTCCACCGGCAATGTGGTCGATCCGCTGGAAATGGCGGAGCGCTACGGCGTCGACGGTTTGCGCTACTTCCTGCTGCGTGAGGTCAGCTTCGGCCAGGACGGCAGCTATAGTCCCGAAGGCATCGTCACCCGCGTGAACGCGGACCTCGCCAACGGGCTCGGCAATCTCGCCCAGCGCAGCCTGTCGATGATCGCCAAGCAATGCGGCGGCGTGCTTCCGGGCCCGGGCGAGGAGCCTGCGCCGGCACTACCGCTGTCGCTTCTGCCGCGCATGATGGAGGCGATGGACGAGCTGGCGCTGCATCGCGTGCTCGAAATCCTCTGGGAAGGCGTCGGCGAGGCCAATCGCTATTTCGCGGACATGGCCCCCTGGGCGCTCCGCAAGACCGATCCGGCAAAGGCCGACGCGGTGCTCTACTGGACGGCGGAAGCGGTGCGTCAGCTCGCGATCCTCGTACAGTGGGCGATCCCCGCATCGGCGGGCAAGCTGCTCGATCAGCTGGCCGTCGGGGAGGGGGCTCGCGATTTCACGGCGCTGGCCACGCCGATCGCCACCGGCACCACGCTTCCCGCGCCGCAGGGCGTGTTCCCGCGTCTGGAGCTGGAAGCGGAAGCCTGATCTGCAATTCCCTGCCATTCCGGTGTCTTTCCGGGGTGGCAGGGCGGGAAGGCAACGGCGCCACCTTCCCATGACGCGCACTTGGCCCTATCTGCCGGGCCATGCTCGTCGACAGTCATTGCCACCTGAATTATCCGAAGCTGGTCGAACGCCAGGCCGAGGTGCTCGCCTCTGCGCGTGCCGCCGGCGTCACCACCATGCTCAACATCTCGACGCGGGAGCGCGAGTGGGGCGACATCATCGCCACGGCCGAGCGTGAGCCCGATGTCTGGGCCACGGTCGGCATCCATCCGCATGAAGCCGATCAGCATCCGGATATCGATACCGGGAAGCTGGTCGCGGCCGCTGCCCACCCGCGCGTGATCGGCATCGGCGAAACCGGGCTCGATTATTATTACGACCATAGCGACCGCATCCGCCAGCAGGCGAGCTTCCGCGCGCATATCGCAGCCTCTCGCGAGACGGGTCTTCCGCTGATCATCCATACGCGTGACGCCGAGGACGATACTTATGCGATCCTCCATGAGGAGATGGGGAAGGGGTGCTTCCCGGCCCTGATCCACTGTTTCACGGCTTCCGAGGCATTTGGCGACAAGGTGCTCGAACTGGGGCTCAGCATCTCGATATCGGGTATCGTTACCTTCAAGAATGCCAGGGAGTTGCAGGCCACGGCTGCCAAAATTCCTGCGGATCGATTGCTGGTCGAGACGGACTCGCCGTTCCTCGCGCCCGTGCCGCATCGGGGCAAACCGTGCGAACCGGCCTTCGTCGCGGATACGGCCCGCTTTCTGGCGGATCTGCGTGGTGAACCCATCGAAGAGCTGATGGCCAATACCACCACCAACTTCTTCAATCTCTTCACGAAAGCGCGCGCATGAGAATCCGCCTGCTGGGTTCGGGCACGTCGTCGGGCGTTCCGCGTATCGGCAATGACTGGGGCCAGTGCGATCCCAATGAACCCAAGAATCGTCGTCGCCGGGCCTCGATCATCGTCGAGACGGATCAGGCTCGCATCCTCGTGGATACGTCGCCCGATCTGCGCGAGCAGCTTCTCGATGCGCGCGCCAGCCGCTTCGACGCGGTGATCTGGACGCACGACCATGCGGATCACACCCATGGCATCGACGATCTTCGCCAGATCGTGATCCTGAACCGCGCGGCGGTGGAGGGCTATGCGCGCCCACACACGCTGAAGTCGATGCAGGAGCGCTTCTACTACGCGTTCGAGGGCAAGGACGGTTATCCGCCGACGGTGCGGCCGCACCATCTGCCGGACGAGATGATGATCGGCGACATCCGAGTTCGTGTGGTGGACCAGCCGCATGGCGCGATCGAGTCCGCCGGGCTGCGCTTTGACTGGAATGGCTATTCGGCTGCTTATGCCACAGATTTCAATGGGTTGACGGACGACATGGCTGCGCTTTATAAGGGCGTAGACGTGTGGATACTCGATGCGCTGCGCCGCAAGCCGCATCCTACGCATCCGAATCTCGATCAGGCGCTTGGCTGGATTCAGCGTTTGAAGCCCGAACTCGCCGTTCTGATGCACATGGACAACAGCATGGACTATCAGAGGCTCAAGGCCGAGCTGCCCGATCATGTCGAGCCGGGCTATGACGGCATGGAGCTGGATTTCGCATGACGCTCGATCGCGCCGGTGATTTCATCTGGATCGCCGGCGCGATGCTGTTGGTCGGGAGCGCCCTGATCGCGCGGCGCCATTTGCCACATGGCCCGCGGCTTCCGATGGCCATTGTCTGGGTCGCGATTTTTATCGCCCTGTTCGGCATAGCGCATTGGATCGACGGTCGAAGCTAGGGGGCTCTCGATGCAATCGGATATCAGTATTATTTTACATAATGTATATTATCGGACTTTGATATGAGGAACGATATGGCATCATCTCCGGCCCCTGCCACTTCGACGGAGGCGCCTTCATCGGGTGCCGCACTCGAGCGGCTCGCGCAGATCATGGCGAAACTGCGCGATCCTCGGTCCGGTTGCCCGTGGGATGTCGAGCAGGACTTCTCCACGATCGCCCCCTATACGATCGAGGAAGCGCATGAGGTGGCCGACGCGATCGCGCGCGGCGACATGGCTGACCTCCGGGGCGAGCTTGGCGATCTTCAGTTGCAGGTCGTGTTCCATGCGCGGATGGCCGAGGAGGCCGGTCATTTCACCCTCGCCGACGTGATTGCGGGCATTTCAGACAAGATGGTCCGTCGCCATCCCCATGTCTTCGGTGATACCGCGCACAGCGACGGTGTGGCTGCCCAGCGCGGCTGGGAAGCGATCAAGGCCGAGGAGCGTGCGAGCCGCCGCGAAACGGGCGCTCTTGCGGGCGTGGCTCTGGGATTGCCGGCGCTGATGCGAGCGGAGAAACTCCAGAAGCGTGCTGCACGCACCGGGTTCGATTGGCCGGATGCCACCGGTTCGCGAGCGAAGGTCATAGAGGAACTCGCGGAAATCGATGCCGCAGCCGATGACGCCGCCCGTGCAGAGGAATTTGGTGATCTGCTCTTCGCGGTCGTCAACTGGGCACGCCACTGCGGCGTGGATGCGGAAGCCGCGCTCCGGGCGGGCAATGCGAAGTTCGAGCGTCGCTTCGCTGCGATGGAGGTTGAGGCCGGCGATGCGTTCGCGGGTTTATCGCTCGAGGCGAAGGAAGAACTGTGGATCAAGGCGAAAGCCCGCGGACTTTAAACGCAGTTGGGATTGACGGCCCACGCTGCATCGCGGCAGAAGCGGCCATGGTCGAACAGCTCGATTCCACCTCCATCCCGTCCGCCCCGCGCCGCCGCCCGCATGAAACGGAGCTGCATCGCCGCGGTTTGTTGTTTGTCATTTCCTCACCATCAGGTGCGGGAAAGTCGACGATCGCGCGCAAGCTGATCGAGGTGGATGAGCAGATCAGACTGTCCGTCTCCGCCACGACGCGCCCGATGCGGCCCGGAGAAGTGGACGGCCGCGATTATCACTTTGTCGATACCGCCAAGTTCAAGGAGATGGTCGCCGACGACGATTTCCTCGAATGGGCGCACGTCTTCGATCATCGCTACGGCACGCCACGGGCTCCCGTCGAGGCGATGCTGCACGAAGGCCGCGACGTGCTCTTCGACATCGACTGGCAGGGCGCACAGCAGCTTTATCAGCAGGCGGCTGGCGACGTCGTCCGCATCTTCATCCTGCCGCCGTCGATGGAGGAACTGGAGCGCCGCCTGCGGGGTCGCGGAACGGATAGCGCCGAGGTGATCGACCGCCGTATGGAACGCGCCGTTTCCGAGATCGGGCACTGGGACGGCTACGACTATGTGCTCGTCAACGATGATGTGGAGCGTTGCTTCGCGCAGGTCCGTCTGATCCTGCGTTCGGAGCGGCTGCGGCGGCATCGCCAGCTCGGCCTGATCGGCTTCACCCGCAAGCTCATGCGGGGGTGAGGACGGCCCCCTCTCCCACGATCGGGAAAGGGGCGCCTCCTGGCTTACTCGCGGGCCTCGAAGCGGGCCCAGTCCACGTCGCTGATCCGGACATCGAGACGGATCGCTTCTCCGCTGCTTTCGCTGCGCAGAACCTCGCCATTCTGGTGAAGCCATGCGATGGCCGCGCCGTCGCTCGCCGGCAGCCGTACCGTGCGGACGCGCGCTCCCTGGCTCAACCGTTCGGACAGAGCCCGCCGCAGATCGTCGACGCCCTCCCCGGTCAGCGCGGAGAGCACTATGGCATCGTCCCGACGGGAGGCTTCTGCGCGCAAGGTGGCAGCGGCTTCGGCGTCGAGCGCGTCGACCTTGTTCCAGGCTTCGATCATCGGAGCCCCTTCCCCGCCGGTCGCGCCGATCTCGGAAAGCACGCGCACAACATCCTCGGCCTGTGCATCGCTGTCAGGATGCGACATGTCGCGGACGTGGACGATGATGTCGGCGGTCGTCACCTCCTCCAGCGTGGCGCGGAAGGCGGCGACGAGCTGCGTCGGAAGATCCGAGACGAAGCCCACCGTATCGGAGAGGATCGCCTTGTCGATACCCGGCAGGCGGATGTTCCGCATCGTCGGATCGAGGGTGGCGAAAAGGAGATCCTTCGCCATTACCTCTGCGCCAGTCATCCGATTGAAAAGCGTCGACTTTCCGGCGTTGGTATAACCCACCAGAGCCACCACCGGCCACGGCGCGCGCCGACGTCGATCGCGGTGCAGTCCGCGCGTGCGGCTGACCTGCTCCAGCTCGCGCCGGAGCTTGGCCATCCGATCGCGGATCATGCGACGGTCAGCTTCGATCTGCGTTTCGCCGGGACCGCCGAGGAAGCCGAAACCGCCACGCTGACGCTCAAGGTGGGTCCAGCTCCGCACCAGCCGGCCCGCCTGATAATCGAGATGGGCGAGTTCGACCTGCAAGCGACCCTCGGCCGTCGCGGCGCGCTCGCCGAAAATCTCCAGGATCAGGCCGGTGCGGTCGATCACCTTGGCCTCGACCGCCTTTTCCAGATTGCGCTGCTGGATCGGCGTCACCGCCGCATCAACCACGACCAGCTCAGCTTCAGCCATCCGCACGGCGTCGGCCAGCGCCTCGACCTGACCGGACCCAAGCAGCGTCGCCGCCTTCGGCGAGCGCAGCCGGAAGGCCATGCGTTCGACCACATCCAGACCGATCGCGCCGGCGAGGCCAGCAGCCTCCTCCAGACGCGCTTCGGCGGAGCGGTTGTGAGGTCCAATTTCCGGGAGGGCGACGATCGCCCGCGCCCCGCGGACGATGCCGTCCTTATCTTCCCGACCGAATCCACTCAATCTGCGTCCGCCTCACCATCGACATCGGCGAGATTGACCGGGTGAAGCGGCTGAACCGTCGAAATCGCATGCTTGTAAACGAGCTGGCTCTGCCCATCGCGGCGAAGCAGCAGGCAGAAGAGATCATAGGCCGCCACTTCGCCCTGAAGCATGACGCCGTTCACGAGGAACATCGTCACCGGCTCGGCCGACTGCTTGACCGCGTTGAGGAAGATTTCCTGCAACAGCGTGCCGCGCTTGCTCTCGGCGAAGGCCTTTTCGATCGGTGCGAGGTCGATCGGGTGGGCCGGCATCACCGTCGAGATGGCGTGCTTGTAGATGAGCTGGCTCTGCCCGTCGCGACGGAGCAGCACCGAGAAATTGTCGAACCAGGTGATGATGCCCTGGAGCTTGACGCCCTTGACGAGAAACATCGTCACCGGGGTCTTGGACTTGCGCAGGGCGTTGAGGAACATGTCCTGGAGATTGTTGGGCTTTTCGGCCATATGACCTGTCTCCGGTCAGATTGGCGGGGCGTGGCCCGCGTGCGCGCCGTTCGTTGGCGTTGCGTCCTCCCGCCGGCTGCGGAAGTGGCTGGAATGTATGCGAGATGACGCGCCGCGGCAATGGCCCGCGGCGATCGCACGAGCCATCTCGATCTTTTGCCGGGCCGGATATCGAAACGGATGCGGGGGCCTATTCCTCCGCATCCTTCAGATCGACGAGGCCGAGCGACTTGAGCTTCCGGTGGAGCGCCGAGCGCTCCATCCCGATAAACGTCGCCGTGCGCGAGATATTGCCCGAAAAGCGCCGGATCTGGACGCGCAGATATTCGCGCTCGAATGTTTCGCGGGCTTCGCGGAGCGGCGTGCCCATGATCGCCTTGGCCGCGTTGCCGGGCGCCAGTCGCTCCTGATCGAACAGCACTTCCGGCGGAAGCATGTCGGCGTCGATCCGGCCGATCCGATCGCCCGGCGCCATGATGATCGTGCGCTCCACGACATTGCGGAGCTGGCGGACATTGCCCGGCCATTCATAAGCCTGAAGCGCCGCCAGCGCCTCAGCGGCGATCTCCGGCGTCGCCACGCGCCGCTCCGTCGCATAACGGGCCGCGAAATGATGGACAAGCGCCGGAATATCCTCCCTCCGCTCGGATAGCGCGGGAAGATTCACGGGCACCACATTGAGTCGATAATATAAATCCTCGCGGAAGCGCCCGGCGGAAATCTCCTCCTGAAGCGAACGCGCGGTTGCCGAGACGACCCGGACATCCACCTTCACCATCTGCGTCCCGCCGACGCGGGTGAAGCTCTGGTCGGTCAGCACCCGGAGAATGCGCGCCTGCGTGGTGAGCGGCATATCCGCGATCTCATCGAGGAAAAGCGTACCGCCATGCGCCTGCTCCAGAAGACCGGGCCGATGGAGTTCGCCCCCCTCTTCCGTACCGAACAGCTCTTCTTCCATGCGCTCGGGCGTCATTCGCGCGGCCGACACGACCACGAACGGCGCCTGCGAGCGGTTGGACCAGGTATGAAGCAGCCGGGCGGCCACTTCCTTGCCGACCCCGGCGGGGCCGGTCACGAGCACGCGGCTGCCGGTCGCCGCCACGCGCTTGAGCGTCGCGCGGACGTGGTTGATCGCGGCGGACTGCCCGTTCAGTTCCTCATCCTGCCCGATCTGGGCGCGCAGCGTGGCATTCTCGCGCTTCAGCCGTTCCGTTTCGGTCGCACGGGCGACGAGGAGGAGCAGGCGTTCCGCCTCGAAGGGCTTTTCGATGAAATCAGCAGCCCCGCGCCGAATGGCGGCAACTGCCGTGTCCAGATTGCCGTGCCCCGAGATGACGAGCACGGGGATCGAAGCATCCCGCCGCTTGATCTCGTCCAGCAGATCGAGCCCATCGAGCTTCGATCCCTGCAACCACACATCGAGGAGGACGAGACTGGGCCGGCGTTCGCGGATCGCCGCCAGCGCCGCATCGCTGTCCGCCGCGGTCCGGGCACCATAGCCCTCATCCTCGAGGACGCCCGCGACCAGTTCGCGAATGTCCTGCTCATCATCGACGATCAAAACGTCCAATGCCATGTCATCCGGCCTTCATGCGGGTCAGTTCGGTGGGGCGAGCCTCCTCTCCGGAGGCATCGTGTTCGGACGCGCCGACGAGAGGCGCGAGTTTCGCGGCGTCGAGCTGGATCCGCACCACCGTGCCGCCGCCTGGGCGGTCGGCAAAGGCTATGGTGCCGAAATGCTCTTCCACGATCTTCTTGACGATGGCGAGGCCGAGGCCCGTGCCGCGCGAGCGCGTCGTCATATAGGGTTCGGTCAGGCGCTCGCGCTCCGCGGGCAAGCCGATGCCGGTGTCGGCGAGTTCGATGACGACCCGCCCCTCCTCCGCACCGATCTTCATCGCCACGCTGCCCGTCGGGGTTTCCCCTTCTTCGCCTTTTTCCTGAATGGCTTCGACCGCGTTCTTGACGATGTTCGTCAAGGCCTGGCCGAGCAGGCGACGGTCGCACACCAGGATCGGCGGCGGCTCCGGCGCATCGAGCGAGAAATGGATCGCGGGATGCGCGACCTCGTGCAGGAACAATGCCTGCCGCGCGATCTCGACCAGCGGCTCGGCGCGGAAAACCGGCTTGGGCACGCGCGCGAAGGAGGAAAATTCATCCACCATCCGTCGCAGATCGCCGACCTGGCGGATGATGGTCTGCGTCAGGCGCTCGAACACAGCCGGATCGCTCGTCACTTCCTTGCCATAGCGACGCTGGAGGCGTTCGGCGGCGAGCTGGATCGGGGTCAGCGGGTTCTTGATCTCGTGCGCGATCCGTCGTGCGACGTCCGACCAGGCGGCGCGGCGCTGATCGAGCAACTGTTGGGTGATGTCGTCGAAGGTCAGCACATGGCCGCCGTCGGAATCGACGCGCGTCACGGCAAGAGTGCGGATTTCGCCCCCGCTGGTGAGCTGGACGACGGACTCTCGCTCCGCCTGCCCGATCAGCTGATCGAGTTCGGGCGCGACGTCATGCAGCGGCCGATCGATCGGGCTCTCGCCCTCGGTATGCAGCAGCTGCTCGGCCGACTGGTTGATCAGCCGGATGCGCCGCTCACCGTCCACGGACACCACGCCGGCGCTGACGCCCGAGAGCACCGCCTCGATGAAAGCCCGCCGCTCCTCGCCCTGCCGGTTGGCGGAGACCAGCGCACTGGTCTGCTCCTCGATCCGGCGGGTCATGCGGTTGAAGGCGGTCGCGAGCGCGCCGATCTCGTCCCGGCGGACGGCGGGCGCGACCCGGACGGAGAGGTCGCCCAGCGTAATCCGCCGCGCGGCGCCGACCAGCCCGGAAATCGGCCGCGTCAGACGGTCTGCGACCGTGAAGGCGATCCAGATGGAGGCCGCCACGATCAGCAGCGACACGACCAGCAAGGCTGCATTGAATCGCAGTTGGAGCGACCGCGAGCGTTCGAGCAGGCTGCTATAATCACCGGCGGCCGACCGCGCCCGCGTCGCCTGCGCCACCACCAGCGGATCGAGCTGCTGCGAGGCATAGATATAGAGCTTGGCCTTGGGGTCCACCGCGATGCGGGACTCGATCCGGTCCGTCGCGACGCTGCTGTCTACCTCGCCATGGTTGAGCTTCGGATATTTGCTCAGTGGAATGAGCTGGCTGGCGGATTGATTGGTTGGGTTGGTGAGCGCCAGCAGGTGCGGAACGCCGTCCGTGCCGACGCCGATGAGGATCAGCTCATAGAGATGGCGTCGCGTATATTGCTCGACGAGAAAGCTCGGAATACGGGGATCATCCAGCGAGGTCACCTGGGACAGCGCGTTGCGGAAGTCGCCGGCCATCGGCTCCATCTCGCGTTCGAGCGCCGATTGCTTTTCCCGGACATAAGCCTGTGCGACCCGATCCGAATTTTCGAGCACGGTGCGCGCATTGTTCGAGAACCAGAACGCCGCGTTGTACTGGAACAGCAACGAGGCGAAGACGACCACCAGCAGCGTCGGCACGGCCGCGACCCCGGAGAAGAGCGCAACGAGCCGGACATGCAGCCGCCCCCGCCCGTCCCCGCGACGCGGCGGCGGGCAATCCGCCGGGCGGCCAGAACCAGCAGCCCGATCAGCGGCACAAGGTTTGCGACCAGCAGCAGAGCCACGACCGGCGGCGTCAGCAATTGCTCCGGCGAGCTGCTCCGGGAGACGAAGGACCAGCTCGCGGCGAAGATGGCGAGCCACGCCACGATGGTCGCGATCTCGAGCAGCGCCATGAGCGAGCCGCGGCGCTGGACGACCGTCAGCCTCCGCCTCCATCGCGGCTGCTGGGCCTGACGCCCTCCCCGTGGACGAGTTGCTTCCGCCTCCATCGTGGCTGTTCTACCACAGGGCGTTGCCGACACAACACGATTGCGACGGGGATGTTACAACCAATCCGTCGTATTGCTCAGCCGTTCCGTCGCGAAGCCGATGGGTCGATCCCGCGTTCGGTCAATTTCTTCCGCAGCGTATTGCGGTTGATCCCAAGCAGGCGCGCCGCGCGGATCTGGTTGCCCTTGGATGCCGCCAGAGCGATTCGCAGCAAGGGCGGCTCGATCTCCGCGAGCAATCGTTCGTAGAGCCCGTCTGGCGGCAGATCGCGGCCGAAGCTGGCGAAATAGCGGGTCAGATGCAGTTCCACCGAGCCGCTCAGTCCGCCGTCGTTCTCGATGGCCGGCCCGGCCTCGATCGCGATGCTCGTGCCGAGTTGCATCCCGATGGCGGCGGCACCGATCCGCTCCTCACGAACCAGCGCGGCCAGACGCCGCATGAGATTTTCCAGCTCGCGGACATTGCCGGGCCAGCCGTGCTGGAGCAGCCGCTCCACACCCGCATCGTCCAGCGTCTTGCGCGGAAGTCCGTCGGCGGCGGCGCGGTCGAGAAAATGGCGGGCAAGCTCGCCGACATCCTCCATTCGCTGACGAAGCGCCGGCAGACGGACCGGCACCACGTTCAGCCGGTAATAAAGGTCCTCGCGAAAGCCGCCTTCGGCCACCAGCCGCTCGATATCCTTATTAGTCGCGGCGATCACGCGCACGTCGGCCTTGATATGACGCGCGCCGCCGACGGTCGTGAACTCGCCCTCCTGGAGCACGCGCAAAAGCCGCGTCTGCGCTTCCAGCGGCATGTCGCCGATCTCGTCGAGGAAAAGCGTTCCGCCCGCAGCCTGCTCGAAACGACCGGCCGTCCGCTGGGCAGCGCCCGTGAAGGCACCACGCTCATGCCCGAACAGCTCGCTTTCGATCAATTCGCGAGGGATCGCCGCCATGTTGACGGGCACGAAAGGATGTCGCGAACGCGGGCCGAGATCATGGATCGCCCGCGCCACCAATTCCTTGCCGGTTCCCGATTCCCCGAGGATCAGCACGGTGAGATCGTTGGAGACGACGCGGGCGATCGTCCGGTAGACCTGCTGCATGGCGGGCGATCGCCCGATCAGCGGGAGGTCATGAGCCTGTCCGTCGCCGTCTTCGCTGTTTCCGCGGTTGGCCCGGCCTGAAAGGGCTCCCACCACCGCACGGCCCAGCTCGTCGAGATCGAAGGGCTTGGGCAGATATTCGAAGGCCCCCTGCTCCGTCGCGCGCACCGCCGTCGCAAGCGTGTTGCGCGCCGAAAGCACGATGACCGGCAGATCCGGATAGCGGGCGGCAAGGTCAGGCACCATGTCCAGCCCGTCGCCGTCAGGCAGCATCACGTCCGTGACCAGCACGTCCGGTGCGAAGCTCCCGATGGCGCGGCGCATCTCCGCGATGGAGCCGGCGGTCTCGACGACATGCCCCCCTCGCCGCAGCGCCTCACGCACGACGGTGCGGATCGCAGCGTCGTCGTCCACGATCAGAATACGGCCCGACAACATCGCGTTCATGATGGCGATCCCCGTCCCGATACGACTGGTGCGCGCGGAAGCAACAGGCGGAACACCGTCCGCGCCGGTGTGCCCTCGCGCGCATATTCGACGATGCCGCCCATCTCGTTCACCAGCTTGTCGACCAGGGCGAGGCCGAGGCCGCTTCCCGAAACCTTCGAGGTGACGAACGGGTCGAACAGATGCGGCACCATCTCCTCCGGCGCGCCGGGGCCATCGTCGATCACACACAGCTCGATCGGCAGGGCGAGACGCTGCCCGCCGCCGAGCGGCGCGACCGAGAGGCCATGACGATAGGCCGTGGTGAGCGTGATGACGCCGTTGCCTTCCGTCGCTTCGGCCGCATTCTTCAGAAGATTGAGCACGACCTGCACCAGGCCGTCCCGGTTGCCGAGCACGTCCGGCAATGAGGGGTCGTACAGCTCGCGGACCATGTTGTCCGCGGCAAACCCCGCGCAGGCGACGGTCCGGGCATGGTTGAGCACGGAATGGATATTGATCGGCTCGCAAACGCGCGGACGCGTATCCGACAACCCTTCCATACGATCGATCAGGCCGACGATCCGATCGACCTCGCGACGGATGAGCTGGGTCAGTTCGGTCTGCTCGGGGCTGGCTCCGGCTTCGAGGAGCTGGGCGGCGCCCCGGATGCCGGACAGCGGGTTCTTCACCTCGTGCGCCAGGAGCGATGCCGCGGCTGCGGCCGGCAAGGTGCGCGTCACGCGGTCGCCGCGCCGGGCCGAGATGTCATGGCTTGCGCGGCCATGGATGGAAACGATCCGCCACCCCGCACGCTCCGGCAACGGCGCAACCGTCATGTCTCCCCGATAATGGCGGCCAACAGGCAGCACCATGTCGAGATCATAGGCGGCGAAAGGCTGATCCGCCGCCATGCTGGTGAGCGGATGTCCAGTCATTTCCTCGATGGGGCGGCCGATCACGGCCGAACGCGCGAGATTGAGCAGGGCTTCGCTGGCGGCGTTGCAGTCGCGCACTACCCGCTCTCCGTCGATCACCAGCAGGGCCGCCGGAACCGCCGCGAGCAATTCCGCCGCGCCGGGGAACTCCGTTTCGCCGCTCGCACGGCGGCCGAGACGGATCAGGCGGCCGCCCGGGATAGCCACGGCCGGTAAAACTCTTCGAGCATTGCCAGCACGCGGTCGGCATCGGGCACCTGGTTGACGGTGTTCCGGAACTCTGCCGAACCGGGCAGCCCCTTGGTGTACCAGCCGAGATGCTTGCGGGCCATGTTGACGCCCGTTTCCCGGCCATAGTGACTGAGCATCATCTCGTAATGCTCGACGATCACCGCATATTGCTCGTCCACGGACGGATCGGGCCTGCGCTCGCCGGTGGTCAGGAAGCGCATCGTCTGGCCGAGCAGCCAGGGCCGACCATAAGCGCCGCGGCCGATCATCACGCCGTCCGCACCGGATTGCTTCAGCGCCTCTTCCGCATCGTCGACCGAGCAGATGTCGCCGTTCGCGATCACCGGGATGGACACGGCTTCCTTCACGCGGCGGATGAACGCCCAGTCCGCCGTGCCCTTGTACATCTGGTTGCGCGTGCGGCCGTGGACCGTGACCATCTTGCAGCCGAGATCCTCGGCGATGCGGGCCAGTTCGGGTGCGTTGAGGCTGTCATGATCCCAGCCCATCCGCATCTTGAGCGTCACCGGCACCGAGACGGCATCGACGGTCGCCTTGACGAGCGAGGCGGCCAGATCGAGGTCGCGCATCAGCGCCGAGCCCGCGTCGCCATTCACCACCTTGCGGACCGGGCAGCCCATGTTGATGTCGATGATGGCGGCGCCGCGATCCTCGTTGAGTTTTGCGGCCTCGCCCATCTCCTTGGGCGAGCAGCCGACAAGCTGCATCGAGACCGGCTCCTCGATCGGGTCCCACGCGGCCTTCTGGAGCGACTGGCGCGTCTCGCGGATCGCCGCCTGCGAGGCGATCATCTCGGTGACGTTCAGCCCCGAGCCGTAGCGGCGGACCATCTTGCGGAACGGCAAATCGCTGACACCCGTCATCGGCGCCAGGATCACCGGCGTGTCGATGGTCAGGGGGCCGACCTGAATCGGCTTCACGAGCGCTTCGCTCCGCATGGGTCTAATCTGCCTGAAAAAGAGGCAGTCCCTCTACCCGTTTTGCGGCGATGCGGCAAGCGTGGGGTGTGACCTTCCCATGGGCCTCGGGAAGGTCTAGGTCGCGGCGCGATGACTTCGACAGCACAGAAGAGCGCGGTGGCGCTGATCGTCGCTGCCGGCAGCGGGACGCGCGCCGGTGGAGGGCTCCCCAAGCAATATCGTCGGATCGGCGGCGAGGCCGTGATCGCCCGGGCCTTCGACGCGCTGGCGGGTCATCCCGGCATAGCCAGCGTCCACATCGTCATCGGCGCGGGTCAGGAGGAGTTACTCGTAGCCGCGCTCGATGGCCGCCAGCCTGCGAGTGTCTCGCCGGGCGGAGCGACGCGGCGCGATTCCGTCGTCGCGGGGCTCAAAGCGATCGCCGCGAACGGCGCGCCGGATGCCGTGCTGATCCACGATGCCGCTCGCCCCTTCCTGCCGGCCGCGGTGATCGACCGGCTGCTCGGCGCGCTGGAGACGCAGCCCGGCGCTGTGCCGACGCTCGCGGTGGTCGATACGCTCGTTCGCAACGAGGATGGTGCGCTCGGCGACACCGTCCCGCGCGAAGGGCTGGCGCGCGTGCAGACGCCGCAGGCCTTCCGTTTCGATGCCATTCTCGCGGCTCATCAGGGCTGGCCCGAGGCGCATGAGGCAACCGACGACGCGCAGGTCGCGCGCAAGGCAGGCCTCGTCGTGGCCGCCGTTCCCGGAGATCCGATGTTGGAAAAGCTGACCCACGAAGCCGATTTCGCGGCCGCCGAGCGACGTCTCGCCGCTGGCCTGATCCCGCGCACCGCCATGGGTTTCGATGTCCACGCCTTCACAGAGGGCGACCATGTCATGCTCTGTGGCCTGAAGATCCCGCACACGCAGGCGCTGGCCGGGCATAGCGACGCGGACGTCGGCCTCCACGCGCTGACCGATGCCCTGCTCGGCACGATTGCGGATGGCGATATCGGCAGCCATTTCCCGCCCTCCGATGCCCGCTGGAAGGGCGCGGACTCCGGCAAGTTCCTCGAACACGCCGCCAGCCTCGTCGCGGCGAAGGGCGGCGTGATCGATCATGTCGACATCACGATCATGTGCGAGGCGCCCAAGGTCGGGCCGCATCGCGACGCCATGCGCCAGCGGGTCGCGGAGTTGCTCAGGCTCCCGCTCCATCGTGTAAGCGTGAAGGCGACGACCACCGAAAAGCTCGGCTTCACCGGCCGTGGCGAGGGCATGGCCGCGCAGGCCATCGCCTCGGTGCGGATGCCGGACGCATGAGGAAGGCCGCTCTCGCCGCGCTGCTGGCGCTGGGCATGGGGCAGGCCGCCGAGGCTGTCCGCCCCTCCTGCATCGAGCGCGACGATATGCGGACGCTGATTGCCGTAGCATTGCCCGACGCGGTCGAGGGGCTGACCGAGCGCTGCTCCCCCGCCCTCCCGGCCGATGCCTTCCTGCCCAACGAGGGCAAAGGTGTCGCTGCCCGCTACCGGCACGAGATGCCAGCGGACCCGGCTCGCGCCCGCCGCGCCATCGAGGCGGCGACCGGGCAGGATCTTTCCAGCTTCGCGTCCGACGACACCGTCATCAATCTGGCGCGGACGATCGTCGGGCAGCAGATCAACGAGCATGTCTCGATTCGGGATTGCGGGACGATCGACAACATCGTCGCGCTGGCCGCGCCGTTGAAGGCGCACGCCATGGTGGAAGCGATCCTGCTGGCGCTTCAGGTGGCCGGGCCGGAGCAGACGAAGGGGCTTGCGATCTGCCGGCCGAACGACGAAGGGGCGAGCCGATGACCGACTCCAACCTCCCTCCGGAACTGATCGAGGCGGCCCGCAGGGTCGTCGAGGAAAACCGTGCGGCGGGCCTCCGCATCGCGGTGGCCGAAAGCTGCACGGGCGGGCTCGTCTCGGCGGCGCTGACGGAAATTCCGGGCTCGTCCGAAGTGTTCGAGGCGGGCTTCATCACCTACGCCAACGAGGCGAAGATGGGGATGCTGGGCGTCCCTTCCGACGTGCTCGAGACGTTCGGCGCAGTATCGGTCGCGACCGCGTGGGCGATGGCGCAGGGTGCGATCCAGCATAGCTCCGCCGACATCGGTGTGGCGATCACCGGCATTGCCGGTCCCGGCGGCGGCTCCGAGAAGAAGCCCGTGGGGACGGTGGTTTTCGCGCGGGCGAGCCGATCCGGCGATCCTGACGACGTGGTGGCCGACAAGCGCGAGTTCGGTGATCTTGGGCGCGGCGCGATCCGCCTTCAGGCGGCGCTGTGCGCGCTCGAGCTGCTGCTGCCCACACCCTCGCCGGCCGCGTTCGGGGAACCGACGCCGCCCGTCGCGTAAAGCTCGGCGGCCCGCGCTTCGAAGGCGCCGATCATCTTGCGGAGGGCACGGTCGAACACCTGCCCCGCCAGCATCTCGAACAGCTTCGACTTGAACGCGAAGTCCACCGCGAAATCGACCAGCGTGCCGCCCTGCCCGTCCGGCCGGAAGCCCCACTCGTTGGTGAGGTGCGCGAGCGGCCCCTCCAGATAATCGACGCGGATGCTCGACGGGCGCTGCTTGTGCACCTGCGAAGTGAAGCGCTCCGAGATGCCCTTGAAGCCGACCACGAGGTCCGCGATCATCTCGGTCGGGCTGTCCTCGCGGACGCGCACCGCCGCGACCCAGGGCAGGAACTCGCCATAGTGGGCGACGTCCGCCACCAGATCGAACATCTGCTCGGGCGTATAGGGAAGCTGGCGGGTTTCAGCGTGACGGGGCATCCGTTTTCTTCTCCGCCGCTCAGCCGCGTGCCAGCTTGGCTTCGCGCGCCGCGCGTAGCTTCGCGAAGTCATCGCCGGCATGATAGCTGGAGCGCGTCAGCGGCGAGGCCGCGACGAGCAGGAAGCCCTTGGCCCGCGCGATCGCTCCATAGGCACCGAACGCCTGCGGCGTGGTGAACTCCTCCACCTTCGCATGGCGCGGCGTCGGCTGGAGATACTGGCCCATCGTCAGGAAATCGATGTCGGCGGAGCGCATGTCGTCCATCACCTGGTGCACCTCCAGCCGCTGCTCGCCGAGGCCGGTCATCAGGCCGGACTTGGTGAAGATCGACGGATCATGCTTCTTCACGCTCTCCAGCAGGCGCAGCGAGGCGTAATAGCGCGCGCCCGGACGGATCGTCGGATAGAGCCTCGGCACCGTCTCGAGATTGTGGTTGTAGACGTCCGGCCGCGCGGCGACGATCGCCTCGACGGCGGCGTCGGCCTTGTTGCGGAAATCGGGCGTCAGGATCTCGATCGTGGTGTTGGGCGTCGTGCGGCGCAGCGCCTCGATCACCTTCACGAACTGCGAGGCGCCGCCGTCGGGCAGATCGTCGCGGTCGACCGAGGTGATGACGATATGCTCGAGGCCCAGCTCGGCGGCCGCGTCGGCGACATGCTGCGGCTCGGTCTTGTCGACGGCGCGCGGCATGCCCGTCTTCACGTTGCAGAAGGCGCAGGCCCGCGTGCAGGTGTCGCCCAGAATCATCACGGTCGCGTGCTTCTTGGTCCAGCACTCGCCGATGTTCGGACAGGCAGCCTCCTCGCACACGGTGGCGAGGTTGAGGCGACGCATCAGCGCCTTGGTTTCGGAGAAGCCCACGGACGTCGGGGCTTTCACCCGGATCCAGTCGGGCTTGCGGATGCGGGGCGGACGGGATTCTGCGGCGGCATCGGTCATGGCGGGCGAGATAGCGATTGCGACGCGGACTTGCCAGCCCTGCCGCGCATCCTTAGGCAGCATGTCATGTCAGACTTCGAAAATCTCATTGCCGGCTACCGCCGCTTCCGCGCGCAGGGCTGGGCGAAGCAGCGCGCCCGCTGGACCGAGCTGGCGGACGGCCAGAATCCGAAGACGCTCGTCATCGCCTGTTCGGATAGCCGCGTCGATCCGGCACAGATTTTCGATGTTTCGCCCGGAGAGATTTTCGTCGTCCGGAACGTGGCCAATCTGGTGCCGCCTTACGAGAACGACACGAGCCGCCATGGCGTTTCCGCCGCGGTGGAATTCGCGGTGACGCAGATTCCCGTGGAGGAGATCGTCGTCCTCGGCCACGAGTTCTGTGGCGGCTGCAAGGCATCGATGACCCAGGCGTTCGAAGGCGCAGCGCCCGGAGCCGGCGGCTTCATCGCTCACTGGGTCGACATGCTCGATACCGCGCGGGATACGGTTGTGGCCGAGTGTGGCCATGGCGATGCCGCCCAGCGCCGACTCGAGCATGAGGCGGTGAAGATCAGCCTCACCAACCTGCGCTCCTTCCCCTTCGTGGCGGAAGCGGAGCGGGCCGGACGGCTGCTGCTGCGCGGCGCCTGGTTCGGCATCCGCGAGGGCGAGCTGAAGCTGCTCGACGAGGCGACCGGCGACTTCCGCGCCGCCTGACATGAAGTCCCGTCTGCCGGATCTCGCGCTCTGGGCGGTGGCGTTCGTCTGGGGTGGGACCTTTCTCGCGACGCGCATCGCGCTGGGCGCGGGATCGGGGCCGTTCTTCTTCGTCGGCCTCCGTTTCGGCACGGCCGCGCTGGCGACGGTCCTGCTGCTGCGCGGACGGCTTCGGGGGACGACGCGACAGGATATCGTGGCCGCGATTGCCATCGGCATCCCGATGGCAGCGGGCTATCTGCTCCAGACGGGAGGGCTCCAGTCCGTCTCGTCCAGCATGTCGGCCTTTCTGACCGCGCTCTATGTGCCGCTCGTTCCGCTGATCCAATGGGCGGTGCTGCGCCGCGCGCCGCAGGTCATGAGCTGGATCGGCATCCTGCTCGCCTTCATCGGACTGGTGCTGATCGCCAACCCTACGGGCGGCTCCTTTGGGTTCGGCAAGGGCGAGTGGATGACGCTGGCGAGCGCCATCGCCTTCTCGGGCGAGATCATCCTGATCGGTCGCTATGCGGAGAGCATCGACGCCGGACGCGTGGCGGTGCTCGATCTCGTCATCGTGGCGGTGGCGGGCTTCGTTGCCATGCCCTTCGCCGGCGAGAGCTTCCACATGCCGGGCACGGCCGTGTGGATCAGCGGCATCGGACTGGGCATTGCCAGCGCCTTCATCCAGCTCGCGATGAACTGGGCGCAGCGGACGGTCTCCCCCACCCGCGCCACGCTCATCTATTCGTCGGAGCCGGTGTTCGCCGGCATCCTCGGCCGCTTTGCCGGCGAACGCCTCGGCATGATGGGCTGGGCCGGCGCCGCGCTGATCCTCTGCGGCGTCGTGGTGGGCGAACTCAAGCCGCGGCGCTGGCACGCGCGCGACTGAGCGCCTTTCACTTCCGTCCGAACAGCTTTTCGATGTCGTTGTGGCCGAGCTTCACCCAGGTGGGACGGCCATGGTTGCACTGGCCGGAATGCGGCGTGACCTCCATCTCGCGCAGCAGCGCGTTCATCTCCGCGACCGAGAGAAGCCGCCCGGCGCGCACCGAGCCATGACAGGCCATGGTGGCGGCGACATGGTCCAGCTTCTCCTTGAGGCTGAGCGCCTCGTCGTAAGCGGCGATCTCGTCCGCGAGATCGCTCACGAGCCCGCGCACGTCGGTACGCCCCAGCATCGCAGGAACGGCGCGGACAAGCATGGCGCGCGGTCCGAAACGGTCTAGCTCAAGGCCCATTGCCGCCAGTTCTTCGGCACGAGGCTCCAGTCGGTCGCAGGCGGCCTCGTCCAGCTCCACCACCTCGGGAAGCAGCAGCGCCTGCGACGCCACGCCGCCGTCCGCCATGGCGCGGCGCATCCGCTCCAGCACCAGCCGCTCGTGCGCCGCGTGCTGGTCGACGATGACGAGCCCATCCTCGGCCTCCGCGACGATATAGGTCGCGGCCACCTGCCCGCGGGCTACGCCGAGCGGATGCTCGACCGCGGCAGGCGGCGGCGCGACGGCGATCTCGGCGCGGCCCTGCGGCGCCGGTGCGGCGAGGCTCGGCGCGCCGTAGGACGGCCGGGCGTCCCACACGCCATATTGCCGCTCGGCGACCGGCAGCGGGAGCGTTCCGGGTTGCGGATAAGCCGGAGGCGCGACCGGTTCCGCCTGCCAATTGCCCAGTGCCGCAGCCGAGGGACGCTGGGCGCTGCGATGGCCGGCACTATCGAGCGCCGCCCGCAGCCCCCCGACGATCAGCCCGCGCACCAGCGCCGGCTCGCGGAAGCGGACCTCGGTCTTGGCCGGGTGGACGTTCACGTCGACCTCGCTGCCCGGCAAGGTCACGAACAGGGCGACGACCGGATGCCGGTCCCGTGCCAGCAAGTCCTGATAGGCGGCACGCACCGATCCCGCGAGCAGGCGGTCCCGCACAGGGCGATTGTTGACGAACAGATATTGGTGATCCGCCACGCCGCGATTGAAGGTCGGCAAGCCAATCACGCCTTCGAGCCGGACCTCGCCCCGCACATGGTCGACAACGACACTGTTGGGAGCCAATTCGCGATCCGTCAGAGCCGCCACGCGCGCGGGCTGGGTATCGCCCGGTGGCACCGAGAAGACGCGCCGCCCGTCATGCTCCAGCGTGAAGCCGATCTCCGGCCGCGACATGGCGAGGCGGCGCACGACATCGACGCTCGCCGCATATTCGGATCGGGCCGAACGCAGGAACTTGCGCCGCGCTGGCACGCGCTCGAACAGCGCCTCCATCTTCACCCGCGTCCCCGACGGAAGTGCGGCCGGCCCCTCGCCCACCAGCGCGCCATTGTCGACGACTCGCCGCCATCCGTCCGCGCCCCGCACGCGGCTCTCGATCGAAAGCCGCGCCACGCTGGCGATGGACGGCAGCGCCTCGCCGCGAAAACCGAGCGTTTCAACGGCATCGATCGCGTCGTCCGGCAGCTTGGATGTCGCGTGACGCTCCAGCGCGAGGGCCATTTCTTCCGGCGCCATGCCGCATCCGTCGTCGACCACCTCGACCATCGAAAGGCCGCCTTCCGCCAGAGAAACGGCAATTCGGGAAGCTCCGGCGTCGATGGCGTTCTCGACCAGTTCCTTGAGAGCGCTGGCGGGACGTTCGACGACCTCGCCGGCTGCGATGCGATTGACCAGATGTTCGGGGAGGCGCCGTATTGACATGGCGCAACTCCTAGCCCAAGCGGCGGCATCCCGCGACTACAACAATCATCCGATTTTCCGGGCGATCGAGAGCAGTAGGCGTGGCATATCCGGAGGCAAACGCCGGCCGTGGGCGACGGTCGGCGCGGTGGGCGAGAGCGGGCACAGAATGTTCTTCAATCGTTTCTTCAAGTTCATGTCGCACGACATGGCGATCGACCTCGGGACCGCGAACACGCTGGTCTATCTGAGGGGGCGCGGCATCGTCCTGAACGAGCCGTCGGTGGTGGCGATCGAAACGATCAACGGCGTGAAGAAGGTTCGCGCCGTGGGCGAAGACGCCAAGCTGATGATGGGCAAGACGCCGGGCACGATCGAGGCGATCCGCCCGCTGCGTGACGGCGTCATCGCGGACATCGACGTCGCCGAGCAGATGATCAAGCACTTCATCCACAAGGTGCATGGGCAGCGCCGTTTCCCGCGCTGGCCGGAGATCGTGATCTGCGTGCCGTCGGGCTCGACCTCGGTGGAACGTCGCGCGATTCGTGACGCCGCGTCGAACGCCGGCGCGAGCCAAGTCTTCCTGATCGAGGAGCCGATGGCGGCCGCGATCGGCGCCGACATGCCCGTCACCGAGCCGGTCGGCTCGATGGTGGTCGATATCGGCGGCGGCACGACGGAAGTCGCGGTGCTCTCGCTGCGCGGCCTCGCCTACACCACCTCGGTGCGCGTCGGTGGCGACAAGATGGACGAGGCGATCGCCTCCTATGTCCGCCGCAACCACAACCTGCTGATCGGCGAAGCGACCGCGGAGCGGATCAAGAAGGAAGTGGGCTGCGCCAAGATGCCGCCGGACGGCATCGGCGAGACGATCCACATCAAGGGCCGCGACCTCGTGAACGGCGTGCCCAAGGAAATCACGATCAACCAGGGCCAGATCGCCGACGCGCTCAGCGAGCCGGTGGGCACGATCATCGAGGGTGTCCGCATCGCGCTCGAGAACACCGCCCCCGAACTGGCCGCCGACATCGTCGATCAGGGCATCGTGCTGACCGGCGGCGGCGCTCTCCTCCAGGGCATCGACGAGGTGCTGCGCGACGAGACCGGCCTGCCGGTGACGATCGCGGATGACCCCCTCACCTGCGTGGCGCTCGGCACCGGGCGCGCGCTGGAAGAGCCGGTCTACCGCGGCGTGCTCCTTACCGCCTGACGGGAGGGGCTGCCATGAAGGCGCCGACCCGGAACCGGCGCCCCGGCTTCTCCCGTCGCGCACAATATGGGCTGTTCCTGTCCTATGTTGTCGCAGTCACGGGAATTTTCGTCGGCCTGGGGCTGGTCGTCGTGTCACATGTCGATCCGGAAGGGTTCGGCGCCGTTCGCGGCGCCGCGCTCGACCTGACGACGCCGGTCTCGGCCTTTGGACGCGGCATGGTCCGCGGGGCCGGGTCCGTCGTGGACGGTGTGGCCAACTACATCGACGCGGGCTCCAAGAACGCGGCGATGGAGCGCGAACTCGAAGCCAACCGGCGCGCATTGGTGCGCGCCCGCATCCTGGCGCTGGAGAACGAGCGGCTGCGGCGGATGCTGCATCTGGTCGAGAACCGGCCGGCTTCGGTCGCGGTGGCGCGGATCGTGGGATCGACGGGTGTCAGCAGCCGTCGCCTCGCCACCCTCACCGCCGGGGTGGCGCAGGGCGTGCGCCCCGGTCAGCCGGTCCGTTCGCCCGAGGGGCTGGTCGGCCGCATCGTCGAAGCGGGGATGCTGGCGTCTCGCGTGCTTCTCATCACGGATAATGCGAGCGTCGTGCCCGTGCGTATGGCGCGCGGCGGGATGCCCGCGCTCGCGGCCGGACGTGGGGACGGCTCGATCGAGATCCGGCCCCTTGGCACCGGTAATAATCCGTTCAACCGGGGCGATATCGTTCTGACTTCGGGCACCGGCGGGCTCTATCCTCCGGACGTGCCGGTTGCGGTGATTCTCCGCAAGGAAGGCGATATCGCCGTGGCCTGGCCGCTCGCCGATCCGAGCCAGCTCGATTATGCGGTCGTGGAGCAGCCCTTTGCCGGCCTGCCGCCGTCGTCGAAGGGCGCTCCGGGCGAGACGCACTGATGCGCTCGCCGCGCAGCTCTGCTCCACCGACCCGGGCCATCGAGGTTCGCGCGCGGCTGGTGCCGATCGTCTCGACGCTGATCGGCTCGGCCTGCGCGCTCGTGCCGACCGTGACATTATCACCGGCCTGGCCGCCTTTTGGCTTGCTGATGCTGCTCGGTTGGCGCCTATTGCGCCCCGAGATGTGGCCGGCCTGGATCGGCTTGCCGCTGGGCCTTGCCGACGATCTTCTGACGGGGCAGACGCTCGGCACGGGCATGGTCACATGGACCTTGTGTCTGTTGCTCATCGATTTGGTGGAAGTGAGGCTTCTCTGGCGCGACTATTGGCAGGAATGGCTGCTGGCGGCGGTCGCGATCGCGATCGGCATCCTCGGCGCATGGGCGATCGCCAGCTGGACAGGCGGCGCGACCCCCGTGACGCTGGTGGAGCCGCAGATTCTCACCAGTATCCTCTGCTTCCCCTTCGTCGGGAGGCTGTGCGCGCTGCTCGATCGCTGGCGTCTGGCGACCGGCAAGATCCGCGCATCCGACTGAGAGGCCGTCCGTGAAACCCCGCCGGCCCGGACGCCTCGTCACCGAGGCGCAGCAGAGCTTTTCCTTCACCCGCCGCACCTTCGCGCTGGGTGCGATCCAAGGCGGCATCGGCGTGATGCTGGCCAGCCGCATGGCGTGGCTGACGGTCGCGCAGAAGGACAAATATTCGGCGCTCGCCGAGAGCAACCGCGCGCGCTCCACGCTCGTGCCGCCGCGTCGGGGATGGATCGTCGACCGCTCCGGTCAGCCGATCGCGATCAACCGCTCGGATTTTCGCGTCGACCTGATCCCCGATCTGCTGCACGACAAGGATGCGGAGATCCAGCTTCTCCAGAATATCCTCGGCCTCGCGCCGGAGGATATCGAGCGACTGCACGACAGCCTCGACAAGGCAGCGGGCTTCCAGCCGGTGCAGGTGGTCGAGGATCTCGACTATGAGCGCTTTGCCGCCGTGAACCTGCGGCTGCCCGATCTGCCCGGCGTGGTGCCGGCGCGCGGCTTCTCGCGCTTCTATCCGGCGGGTGCGGCGGTGGCCCATCTGATCGGCTATGTCGGCTCCGCCTCGGCCAAGGATTATGAGAAGGACCATGATCCGTTGCTACTCACGCCGGGCTTCAAGATCGGCAAGGAAGGTGTTGAAAAAACGTTCGAATCTTATCTGCGAGGCAAGCCAGGAGCAAAGCGGGCCGAGGTGACGGCTCGCGGCAAGCTGGTCCGCGAGCTGACTACCCAGCCTGAAACTCCCGGCCATACATTGCAGCTCACCATCAACGTCGGTCTTCAGGACTATGTGGCCGAGCGCATGGGCGATCAGTCAGGCTCAGGCGTCGTGATCGACTGCGAGAGCGGTGACATCCTGGCGATGGTGTCGATGCCAGCCTATGATCCCAACAGCTTCTCGCGCGGCATCACGCATGACGAGTGGAACAGGCTGTCGGCGAACGATCACCTGCCGCTCATGAACAAGGCGTTGCAGGGTCTTTATCCGGCGGGTTCGACCGTCAAGCCGATGAACGCGCTGGCACTGCTGGAGGCGGGCGTTTCACCCGACGAGCGTGTGCTGTGCACCGGCACATACAAGGTTGGGAACAGCTTCTTCCATTGCTACCAGCATCGCGGTCACGGCATGGTTGACATGCACATGGCGGTGCAGAAAAGCTGCGACATCTATTTCTATGTGATGGCCCGCCGGATTGGCACGACGCGGATCGCCGCCATGGCGAAGCGGCTCGGATTGGGGCAGAAATTCCCCCTGCCCGTGCCTTCCCAGCGTTTCGGCACCGTGCCCGATCCCGAGTGGAAGCAGAAGAAATATCACAAGGAATGGACGGTCAGCGATACGCTCAATTCGGCGATCGGTCAGGGCTACACGCTGGTCAATCCACTCCAGATCGCGACAATGGCGGCGCGCATTGCCAGCGGCAAGGCGTTGGTGCCGAGGATGGTCCATCGCCTAAACGATCAGCCGGCCGAATCTCTCGGTATTGATCCCGAGCACCTGCGTTTCATTCATGAAGCCATGGGCGCGGTGGTCGGGCCCGGCGGCACGGCGGGCAGCGCGCGGATACAGGTTCCGGGCATCGACATGGGCGGCAAGACCGGATCGGCGCAGGTCCGCCATATCAGCATGGCAGATCGAAAAGCGGGACGCGCAGGCGCACTCGGCACCAGCGGCGAATGGAAGCTGCGCGACCACGGCTTGTTCATCGCCTTCGCTCCGGTCGAGCAACCGCGCTACGCGGCGGGTTTCATCATGGAACATGCCGGCCACGGCACTTTCGCGGCCGGCGTCGCCCGCGACGCTTTCACCTTCCTCTACGACAAGCAGCGCGCGCTCGACACGCTAGCGAAAATGCAGCCGAGTTGGGGCGGCGACATTGCCACACGCACGGCGCGGGACAAGGCGAACTGGGCGGCCGTGCAGGCGAATGCCGCCGCTCAGCACCCTATTTCCCCGGACGAGGGCGATACCAGTGCCGTGGAGAAGGCCGCGATCCCGCCGTCCACCGCCGCCGCTACCGCCGTCGCTCCGCCATCGGAGGCAAGCGAGAATAGCCCGAGACCATCTCACGGGACCATGGACGAATGATCCGCAACTCGCTCGTGCCCGCGCAACTGACGCAGCTTCCGTGGATGGTGATCCTGGCCGTGATGGGGATCACGGGCTTCGGGCTGCTCGTGCTCTATTCCGCAGCCGGCGGCAGCCTGGAACCATGGGCGCTCGGCCAGGGCACGCGCTTCTGCCTCTTCCTCGGGGGGGCTGTGCTGCTGTCCCGCCTGCGTGAGGAGCAAATCAAGAAGGCGGTCATTCCGGCCTACGTCATCCTGCTCGTGGCACTCGTGTTCACCGAGTTGCTCGGTGCGGTGGCCGGCGGCGGGCAGCGATGGCTCAACCTGGGCATCATCCGTCTCCAGCCGTCGGAACTGATGAAGCCGGTCATCGTGCTGACGCTCGCCCGCTTCTACGACATGCTGCCGGCCGGCGAGATCCGGCGCTGGAACGCCATCTGGCCGGCGCTGGGCCTGATTGGCGTCCCTGCCGCATTGATCCTGGTCCAGCCCGATCTCGGCACTGCCACCATGGTGCTGGCGGGCGGAGCGGTCACGATGTTCCTCGCGGGGCTTCCGCTGCGGCTGTTCATCGGCGGTGCGCTGTCGGTCATTCCTGTCGGCATCGGCGCATGGAGCATGATGCACGAATATCAGCGCAATCGCGTGCTGATCTTCCTCGATCCCGAGAGCGATCCGCTCGGCAAGGGATATCATATCAGCCAGTCCAAGATCGCCATCGGTTCAGGCGGGCTGTTCGGCAAGGGCTTCCTGAACGGCACGCAGAGCCACCTCGATTATCTGCCCGAAGGCCACACGGACTTCGTCTTCGCGACCATGGCGGAGGAATGGGGGCTTGCGGGCGGCGTGATCCTGATCGCCGCGTTCCTCTTCGTGGTCTGGTGGGGGCTCGGTGTGGCGCTGCGGGCGGAGACACGGTTCGCACGCCTGACCGCCGCGGGCCTTTCGACCACCATCTTCTTCTATGTCGCGGTCAACCTGATGATGGTGATGGGCCTGGCCCCCGTGGTCGGCATTCCGTTGCCGCTGGTTTCCTACGGCGGATCGGCGGTGATGACCGTGCTCATCATCCTCGGCCTGCTGATGGCCATCGATCGCGGACAGCGTGGATCACGCTCGCATTTCGGCTAATTTCGCAGCGGCGAAATAAGCGGTTTACAGCATGTGATTCGATTGCTAATCGGCCGCTCCCGACGGCGACCGACGTGTTGCCGGTCCAGCGTGGACGCATAGCTCAGTTGGTAGAGCAGCTGACTCTTAATCAGCGGGTCCTAGGTTCGAGCCCTAGTGCGTCCACCACTTCCCTTTGGCGATCTTCAGGCAGGTCCGTGCAGGACCATCATCGCGCCGCCGATGCCGTAGCCCTCTTTCCACGAAGCCAGCGCGATGCGCCGCGGACGGTCGCCGCCGTCGACGAGGAGACAGGCGTCCAGCGCCTCCACCTTGCCGCCACCCATGACCTTCTCGAGCGCGGCACTCACGGGATCGCGGGAGGCCATGGCGAACAGATCGGTCACGCGCGCGCCCACCAATCTGTCGGGAGCAATGCCGACGATGCTGGCGAAACTCTCGTCCACTTCGGCGATGGACGCGCGGACAGTCAGTTGCGCCGTGCCGATATTCCCATGCGTCTCCAGAGCCGCGAAGAGCGCGCGGGCTCGGGCGAGCTCGTTTTCGGCCTCATCTTCCGACGACACGGATTGCAGCGTCAGCGCCATTCCCGTCGGCCAGGGGAAAGCATGGACATGTATGGAGCGCTCGTCCTGCCCCAGCAGCGAGAAGCGCGCCGGCGCGGCACTGCGCAGCACCCGCCGGATCTGCGTATGATAAGGATCTTCGGCCAGCCTCGGGAGAAGATCGAGGATCGATGTGCCGATCAGCCTGTCGCGGCTCCGCCCCAGCATCACCGAAGCCAGCGTGTTCAGCTCCTGCATCCGAAGCGACTTGTCGAGCACGACGAAACCGACATCGATCCGCTCCGACAGGAGAGCATGATCGACAGCACTCTCGCTCTCCTGCACGTCGCTGCGTGAAAATTGCGCGTAAGCATCCGCTGCGAGAAGAACGCAGCGCGGCCGGCCATGATGCGTGACCACTAAAGGACCACGCGCCGCGCGATCCTGCCACGCGCCGAAATTTCGCGTAAGTTCTGCGGATGACACGCATTGCATGGGCTGAACCTGTGTCATACGCCCCTCCTTGTCCATTTAAGTGACGGAAATCCGGGCGATCATCAACTAGACTTAGATCGAACTTTCCGCGTTATTCGAGCATTTTACGCAAAGTCCGCAGAAACTGGATCTGCATGACGAAGCCATAGGCTGGCGGCATGGTTCGACAGCTCGCTGCTCGCCTTCCATGGCCCAAGGCCGACACACTGCGTGCCGATGCGCGGGGAGTGGCGGCCATCGAGATGGCGTTTGCCCTCCCCATCCTGCTGACGCTCATCATGGGCATCATCTCTTACGGGGACTGGTTCCTCACCGCGCATACCGTTCAGCAGGCGGCCAACGACGCCGCACGCGCTTCCATCGCCGGGCTGACCTCCGATGAGCGCAGCGATCTGGCCGTCAGCAACGTGAAGACCATGCTGGCGCGTGGCGGCGCGCTCGATCCGGACAAGGCCACGACCAGCGTCAGTGACGATCAGACGACGCTCACCGTGAACGTCTTCTACGATGCTTCGCAGGACCCTCTCCTCCACATGAGCTTCGTGGTTCCGCCGCCCACCAACATCCACCGGAGCGCAGCGATCAGCCTTGGAGGCCTATGATGCATGTGTTCCGGCGGCATTTCCGAGGCATTGCCCGCGACCGGCGAGGGTCGGTCACGATCCTTACCGTCGCTGCGATGATGGCGCTGCTGGCGTCGACCGCCTTCGCCGTGGACATGGGTTCGGTCTACCTCGCCAATCGCAAGTTGCAGGGCGTGGCCGATGCGGCGGCGCTGGCGGCGGTTGGCACATCCGGGTCCGCAACCACGGCAGCCCAGCAGGTCGTCACCGACAACAGGCTGGCTGACGCGCAGGTCGCTGCGCTGGTGCCCGGAACCTATACGCCTGACGGATCGATCAAGCCGGCGCAGCGCTTCGTGCCCGGCACGCCGACCACCAACGCCGTACAGGTGACGTTGGTGCAATCGGTGCCGTTGTTCTTCGGCAGCGTGGTTACCGGCCGCCGGTCCACGCAAGTCCGCGCGACGGCGCTGGCAGCTCGTATCGACTATGCGGCCTTCTCCATTGGCACCCGGCTGGCATCCGTGCAGGGCGGCCTACCCGGAGCATTACTGAACGCGCTTGCGGGGACGGACCTGAATCTGTCGGTCGCGGATTATAACGCGCTGGTCGGAACGCAGATCGACCTGCTGAGCTTCTCCAGGCAGCTCGCCACCAAGCTCGATCTGACGGGCGCAAGCTTCAACGACACGCTCGACGCCAAGGCGACCTTGCCGCAGATATTGTCGGCGCTGGCCTCCGCGTCCACAAACTCCGCAGCGACCTCTGCATTGAACGCGCTGGCCCTCCGCGTGCCGTCGACAACGGTCCAGCTCTCCAACCTGATCGATCTCGGCCCCTATGGCTCGCAGGATCATGCCGACCCGTCCACGGCTATCACAGCCGACGGCTATTCGATCCTGCGGGAAATGCTTCAGCTCGCCAATGGATCGCGTCAGGTGAAGGTATCGCTCGGCGCAACACTGCCGGGTGTCGCCAACACGGACATATGGCTCGCCATGGGCCAGCGGCCGGCGAACTCGCCATGGCTGACGGTCGCCCAGGATGGCAATGTCACGGTCCGCACGGCTCAGGCTCGCCTCTATGTGGACTCCACGCTGCTGGGAAATGCTCTGCTGAACCTGCTCGGCGTGAATGTCGATCTTCCACTTTATGTGGAACTCGCGGAGGCGCAGGCAAGGCTCAACAGCATCAGCTGTCAGGGGCGAAACAACACGACCGTCGGGCTCACCGTTCTGCCCTCCGTCGGCAGTATTTCGGTGGCCAGCATCGACAGGTCGAACCTTTCGAATTTCAATGGCACTACGCAATTAAGCCAGGCGACGATCGCGCAGATCGGCGGACTTCCGCTGATTCAGGCGAAAGCGACCGTCAACCTGGGAGGGGCGAGCCAGAACTGGCAGATGGTCAGCTTCAATTCCGATGACATCACCAACCATACTCCAAAGACGGTATCGACCGGCGATCTCGTGCAGGGCGTCACGTCATCCCTCATCAAGAATACGCAGTTACACTTCATCGGGCTCGATCTTTCCGGCGTCACGGGCGCGGTCGGATCTCTGCTGACGCCGGTTGCGCCGGGGCTGGACGGACTCGTCGATCAGGTCACGGGTCTGCTCGGCGTGCATGTCGGCCAAGCCGATCTTCGGATAGACGGGGTACGCTGCGGCACGCCCTCGCTGGTCGCCTGATGACATCGAAGGTGGAGCGCCAGTCTCCCGTCACACTCGGCGGCGTGGCGGCAATGGGTGGAGCGATCGCGCTCTGCCTTGTCGGGCTCGGCCAGACCACGCGCGCCACGCCGACGCCGGCCTCTCTACTGTTCCTCGGCTGGGTTGGCGCGGCCGGGCTCATCATCGTGCTGTGCCGCGTGCGATTGCCGCAAGCGGTGCGCCTCGGGTGCATCGTCGCGACGCTGGGAGTGATGTTCCTCCTCGCCGCTCAAAGCGACATGTTCGTGATGAAGAAGGTGTCGAAGAAGATCGCCGATCCCATGGCGGCGATGGCCGGGGAAAGTGCCGATATCACCGCCGGCAACTCCTCCCGTTCGTCCGGCTCGGCTGGAGCCGTGATCCATCTTCGCGCCTCCGCGCGAGGCGATCTGGGATGGGCGAGGCGGCTGGAGGACATGCTGGCGGGCAGCGTCGGGAACGCATCGGCGTCTTGGCTGACGATCGATGGCAGTGTCGCTGCGCAAGGACAGGGTGGACGAACGGCCGTCATGGTCGACTGGCGGATCAGCGGCTCTGGAAAAGCCGCAAGCTGTGGCATCACCTCCGTCGTCAGCGGCAGGGAGAAGGCGATCGGCATCGCCTTTCGCGATGCTTTTGAGACCGCCGCCCTCCGTTCGACCCAACGCGCACAACCCGTGTGCTTCTGAGGGCCGGCGTCCTATTCGGCGATAGCCATCACCAGCAGCACAGCCGTCGCCGCCAGCGTAGCGAACACCAGCCCGACCTTCGCGAACGGCGGCACGCCCCGTGACGAGCTATATTCGCTGGGATCGTCCTCGGAGCCGATGTTTCGCGAATGGATCGGATCGTCCGGCGGCAGGTTGTCGTTCTCCGTAGCCATGGTTCCGGTCTCCTCTCGCCTGTCGACCAAGGGCAAAACGCCCCGATACCCAGAAGGAGCCCCGATAAACGACAAGCTGCCGAGGCCGCCTGAGCCCTGCCATCATACCTCCGCACGGGCAGGAATGTCACCGAAGATCGCCCTCCTGACGCGCCGGATGGAGCGATCGCGTCCGTCGACGTGCCCGAAAAGACGCGCCATCGGGCTGGGCGCGGCGTTTCGGAGGCGATAGGAAGGGCCGCATGATTGCCCGCCTCCTCGTGCTGTTCTCCCTCTTCATCGTCGCACCGGTCTTTGCGCAGGCGCCCGATCCGATTTCGGGCGCCACCCAGGCGCTCGATCAGGCGTCAGCCGAGTTCAACGCGATCGACAGCGCGTTCAACGAACGGACCAGTCCGGCCGAGCGGCAAGCGCTGCTCGATCGAGCGACTGCCGTGAAGAAGGCGTCCGACGCCCAGATAACAGTTCTCGGCGATCAGCTCGGGATGATCGACGCACGCATCGCCCAGCTCGGCCCCGTGCCGACGGGTATCACCGAGGCGTCGGACATCCGTGCCCAGCGCAGGCTGCTCGCCAACCAGCGATCGACCGTGGACTCGGCCATCAAGCGCGGCAAGCTGCTCGGCGTCGAGGCGGACCAGCTCGTGGGCGAAATCACCGAAAGCCAGAGCGACGCCTTCAGCGAACGCATGTCCGAACGAGTCGCCTCGCCATTGACCCCGAGCTTCTGGGAACCGCTGATCCACTCCCTGCCTCGTGACGGAAGGCGCGTATCGCTCTTCCTGAAGGTGGAAGCCAATGCACTCCGGAGCGGCATCGCGAACGGCGGGCTACCCTCGGCGTTCGTCGGCTTCATCGTGGCCGTGCTGCTGATCGGCCCGGCGCGGAGCCTTCTGAAGCGCGTCGGGCGGCGCTACGTCATCGCGCATGTTCCGGGTAGCCGCATCCGCCGCTCGGGGCTTGCGCTGTGGCTGGTGGCGGTCGGCGTGCTGTTGCCGGGGCTCGCTTCCGTGGCATTGGTCGAAGGCCTTCGCTCGGCCGGAATGATTGCGCCGGCGTGGGAAAGCGTGGCCCGCTCCTTCCAACGGGTGACATTCGTGGCGGCGCTGATTTCCGCGCTCGGCGGAGCCTTGCTTCAGCGAGGGCAAAGCTCGTGGCGCCTGCTGCCGATCTCCGACGAGTCGGCGGCCGGCCTGCGGCCATGGACCTTCGCCGCAACGGGCGTCGTGATCGCGAGCGTACTGCTCACCGCCATCCGCGAAGCGGCCGGGGCGAGCGGCCCGGCCACGGCGGCGACGGACTCCGCTTCCGCCGTCCTCGATATCGGTCTGATCCTGGGCGTGCTCGTCACGATCGGTCGCCTGCGCACCCGCGCCATGCGCGTCCACGGCGAGGATCGGACGGATCAGGCAGGAGTGGCCTTCTTCGCGCTGGCGGCCTGGGCCGTTCTGGTCATCGCCGTGGTGGCGCTGCTGGCGGGCTATATCAGCCTCGCCTACCTCCTCTCGCGCTCGCTCGTGTGGGTGACCGTGGTGGCCGGCGCGCTCTATCTCAGCCTGATCGCGACGGACGATATCTGTTCCAGCCTCTTCGCCCGCGAAGGTCGGCTCGCGACGGTCATGCACGATGGCTTCGGCCTGCGCCGCAGCCTGGTCGACCAGCTTGGGGTCGCCCTTTCCGCCGGGTTGCGGCTGGCGATGATCGTGGTCGCGGCGGGGTTCGTCTTCCGCCCCTTCGGTTCGAACGTCACCACGCTATTCGGTGAAATCGGCCGTATCGCGCAGGGCGTCACCATCGGCGAGATCACCATCTCTCCCGGTGCGATCCTGCGTTCCGGCGCGGTGTTGCTCGTCGGGCTGTTCATCGTCCGCAGCAGCCAGCGCTGGCTGACCAGCCGCTACCTTCCCGCGACCGAGCTGGATGCCGGCGCTCGCAATTCGATCAGCATGGTGGCGCGCTATACCGGCCTCATCCTCGCGGTGCTCTGGTCGCTGGCGTCGCTCGGTATCGGTGTCGAGCGGATCGCCTTGCTGCTTTCGGCACTGTCCGTCGGCATCGGCTTCGGCCTTCAGGCGATCACGCAGAATTTCGTCTCGGGCCTGATCCTGCTGGCGGAGCGGCCGGTGAAGATCGGCGATCTCGTCCGCATCGGCGATCAGGAAGGCGATGTGAAGCGCATCAGCGTGCGCGCGACCGAGATTCAGATCGCGGATCGCTCCACCCTGATCGTCCCCAACTCGGAACTGATCACCAAGACCATCCGCAACATGACGCTGGCGGACCCGATCGGCCGCGTTCAGCTCAAATTCTCAGTGCCGATGGGGAGCGATATCCGACAGGTGCGCGAGATGGCGCTGGCGATCTTTCACGAAGCGCCGGCGGTGCTCGATACGCCCGCGCCGAGCATCTTCATCGATTCCATCGTCGATGGGCGGATCAACATCAACGGCTTCGCCTATGTGCGCAGCCCGCGCGACGTGTACGGGACGAAGAGCGAGATCCTCTTCCACCTGCTCGATCGATTGCCTGCCGCGGGCATCGAGCTGGGCACGACGCCGCAGCAGTTCCAGTTCATCGGCCACATCCCCCCGGCCGCCGAGGGCGAACCCGTCGGAAGCTAGAGCGCCTGCCCCGCGGCATGGCCGCTCGCCCACGCCCATTGGAAGTTATAACCGCCGAGCCAGCCGGTGACGTCCACGGCCTCGCCGATGGCATAGAGGCCGGGGACCGTCCGCGCCTCCATGGTCTGGGAGGACAGGCTGGCAGTGGAGATGCCGCCGACCGTTACCTCCGCCTTGGCAAAGCCTTCCGTTCCGTTGGGCATGAAGCGCCAGTCGCTCAGCCGGCGTTCTGCCGTTTCGAGCATGCGGTCCGGCAGGTTGGCCAGATCGCCCGCAAGGCCGAGACGCTCGGCCAGTGCCTCCGCGAGCCTGTCCGGGAGCATTGTTGCCATTAGGGAACGGACCGACGCCCTTGGCCTTGCCCGCTTGGCCTCGCGCAGCCAGCCGCTCGCCTGATCCGGAAGGAAATCGAGCCCGATGCTCTCGCCATGTCGCCAATAGGACGAGATCTGGAGGATCGCGGGGCCTGACAGCCCACGATGGGTCAGTAGCGCGGCCTCGCGGAAGGAGGTTTTCCCGCTCTTTGCCACGACCTCCGTCGCCACGCCCGAGAGCGAGCGGAACAGGGCCTCCTCGCCGCCGAGGGTGAGCGGCACGAGCGCCGGCCGAGGCTCCACGACCTTCATTCCGAACCGGCGGGCGATGTCATAGGCGAAACCCGTCGCGCCCATTTTGGGGATCGACGGGCCGCCCGTCGCGATCACGAGCGCAGGCGCCGAGGCTCGCCGCCCGTCACAGGAGACCGTGAACCGGCCATCCGCATGATCGATCGCCCGAACCTCCTGTCCGCAGTGGATCGTGACGTCACCCTGCGCACATTCGTCGAGCAGCATCGCCACGATCTGCCGCGCCGATCCGTCGCAGAAGAGCTGGCCGAGCGTCTTCTCGTGCCAAGCGATGCCGTGTCGCTCCACCATCGCGATGAACTGTTCCGGCCGATAGCGCCCCAGCGCGGACTTGGCGAAGTGCGGGTTCGCGGACAGGTACCGGTCCGGCGCCGTGTGAGTATTGGTGAAGTTGCAGCGGCCGCCGCCGGAGATCAGGATCTTCCGCCCCGGCTCGTCCGCATGATCGATCACCAGCACGCGCCGCCCGCGCTGCCCGGCGACGGCGGCACACATCAGCCCCGCCCCACCGGCGCCGAGGATGATGGCGTCGAAGGGTTCGGCCGGGCTCGTCATGGGGAGCGCCCATTCCATATCTGGCGCCGAAGGGGAAGCGCGATGAGCCTGCTGTCATCGGGGGGACATCATCCCGCGCTAGCGATCGCCACATGACCAACTATCCGTCCGACCTCGACCGCATCCGCGAAGAGCTGGCCGACAGCTTCGACGAAGAGCTGGAGATGGAGCTTGATGAGAGCAGGCTCGAAAGCCTGCTGATCGACGCGCCGGACAGGGAGCAGACGCTCGATCGCGGCATCTATTTCCGCTCGCTCTTCAAGCTCCAGCACGAGCTGGTCCGCCTTCAGGACTGGGTGCAGAACAAGGGCCTGAAGGTCGTCATCCTGTTCGAGGGGCGAGACTCGGCCGGCAAGGGCGGCGTCATCAAGCGCATCACCCAGCGGCTCAACCCGCGCGTCTGCCGCGTGGCCGCCCTCCCCGCGCCGAACGAGCGCGAGCGGACCCAGTGGTATTTCCAGCGCTATGCCGCGCACCTGCCGGCCGCGGGCGAGATCGTCCTGTTCGACCGGAGCTGGTACAACCGCGCCGGCGTCGAGCGCGTCATGGGCTTCTGCACGGACGACGAGGTGGAGGAGTTCTTCCGCTCCGTGCCCGAGTTCGAGCGGATGCTGATCCGCTCGGGGATCATCCTGCTCAAATACTGGTTCTCGATCACCGACGACGAGCAGCAGTTCCGCTTCTCCATGCGCATTCACGATCCGCTGAAGCAGTGGAAGCTGTCGCCGATGGATGTGGAATCCCGCCGCCGCTGGGAAGATTATACCCGCGCCAAGGAAGAGATGCTGGAACGCTCGCACATCGCGGAAGCGCCGTGGTGGGTCGTCGAAGCGGTGGACAAGAAGCGCGCCCGGCTCAACTGCATCAGCCATATCCTCACGCAGATCCCTTACGACGAGATCGAGCGTGCGCCCGTCGTGCTGCCCGATCGCGTGCGGCATGAGGATTATGAGCGCCACCCCGTTCCGCGTGAGATGTACGTCCCCGAACTCTACTGAGTACCAGCGGCCTATTGTCGTCTGACGAGGCCCATCAGCTTCAGAAGCCAGTAGGACCCACCCGCCGAGACGAGCGCCACGACCGTGGCCATCAGCGTGCCATGCTGGCCCTGCGCGAACGGCAGGTCGCTGGTGTTCATGCCGAAGAAACCCGTCACCAGCGTGGCGGGCATCATCAATGCGGTCAGGATCGAGAGCAGGTAGATGTTCGAATTGATCCGCTGCGCCGCCTGAAGATCGAGTTCATCACGGAGCAGCTTGAGCTGGTTCTGCGCGGCGACGATGTCCGTATCGAGCGCCGAGAGGCGCGGCTGGAAACGCTGCGCGACCGGCACCAATTCGGGTGGGAGACCGGGCTGGCGCTCAAGCCGTTGAAGCGTCGCACGCATCCCGCCGATCATTCGATGTAGCTGTGCACCCCGCCGGCGAGCCGCGATCAGGCGCCGCGTATCGGGCGCGAGATCATCCACGAGGAGGTTTTCTTCCGCGTCCAGCAGTTCGGTCGTGAGATCGAGAACGAGTGAGCCCATGCTGTCGGTGAGCGTTCCGAGCAGGACGCCGAGCGCGGTTTCGGCATCCTCCGCAGCCTCCCCCTCCTCCAGCCGCGCGCGGAAGAGATCGGCGCTATGGAGAGGACGATAGCGTCCGGTCACGAGAAGCCCGCCGCTTAGCGCGACATGCAGGCTCCCGATCCGGCCGACGCTCGATGGATCGAAGCCTCGCTCGAAATCATGCAGCAGCAGCCCCACCACATCGCCTTCGACCACGCAACGCTGATGGCTGTCGCGCGTCAGCATCAGCGCATGGATCGAAGGCCCGAATTCCTGGCGCTCCTCCAGCCAGCGCAGGCTACGCTGGTCGGAGAGGTTGAGGTGTATCCAGCGGAAAGACATATCCGGAGGCGGGAGAGCGGCGTCGAGCACGCTCTCCCCCTTCTCGTCGCATCGATAGCACCATACCAGACCGGGCTCGCGCGCGGTCTTCTGAAGGCCGGTGCCGCGATCATCTCCGTCCAAAACGGCACCTTTTCCGAAATCCGTGGGCAGGGCCGAGGAATATCATGCCAAACCGGCTCGGGAAACCGGAACGTCGTTCAGCCGGTGATCGAACCTCCCAAGGCCCGCACGCTGTCGACCGACGTCGTCAACTGGCGGGTATGGAGATCAAGCAGCGCTCGCTCGGCGTCCAGCGCCGCCGTCTGCGCCGTCACGACTTCCAGATAATCCGATGCGCCGTCCCGATAGCGGGTGAGCGCCAGATCACGGGTCCGCTCGGCAGCAGCGACGGCTTCGGCCTGCTCGCGTTCCTCCAGACGGAGATCGCGGTCACGGGCGATATCGTCCTCCACCTCGCGGAAGGCGTTGAGTACCGTCTGCTTGTAGTTCGCGGACGCCTCCCGGAATTCCGCCCTCGAGATCCGCACGCGGGCGGCACGGGCGCCGCCGTCGAACACCGTCAGCGCGGCCGAGGCGGGCCCCAGCGCCCAGAAGCTGCTGGCGGTGCTGAGCAGATTGGGGCCGGTGGTTTCCCAGCCGCCGCCGCCGCCCAGCGTCAGGGTCGGGAAGAACGCAGCGCGGGCCACGCCGATGCGGGAATTGGCGGCCGCCACGCGACGCTCAGCCGCATCGATATCCGGCCGACGCTGGAGCAGCGTGGACGGCGTGCCCGTCGGGAAGGTCGGCGCCGTGCCCAGCGCCGGATCGGGCGCGACCGTGAAGCTGGACGCGGGCTCGCCGACGAGCACCGCGATGGCATGCTCAAACGCCGCCCGCTGTGCGTGGACCTCGAACAGCTCGGCCTTTGCCGACGCGAGCTGGGTACGGGCCCTGTTGGTGTCGAGCCCGGAGGCAGCACCGCCCTCATGGCGGGCATTCGTCAGGTCATAGGCCCGCTGATAGGCCTCGACCGTCTGCCGGAGCAGACCTTCGCGCGCATCGAGCCCGCGCATCTGGAAATAGGCGGTGGCGAGGCTGGTCTGCAAACCCAGCCGCACGCCGGCCACATCCGCGGCGCTCGCCTGCGCTTCGGCGTGGCTGGCCTTGATCGAGTTCCGGATGCGTCCGAACAGGTCGATCTCCCAGATCATGGAAGCGCCGGCCTTATAGTCGTTATAGGTTCCGGCCTGCCCGTTCGGGGACAAAGGACGATTGGCGGAAACGCGATCCCGCGCTGCACTACCGCCCACGCCGATTTCCGGGAAGAGATCGGCTCGTGCTTCATGCAGAGCCCCCCTCGCCTCGTCGTAACGCGCGACGGCCGCCGCGAGCGACGGGCTGCCAGCCTCGATGCGGTTCTCCAGTCCCGTCAAGACGGGATCGCCGAAGACATCCCACCAGGCCGCGCGAGGGGCGTCCGCTGCGGGAGCGGCGACCGACCAGCCCTCGGGCACCTCCTTGTAGGCGGCCGGCGTCGCGACGGCCGGCCGATGATAATCGGGCGCCAGCGAGCAACCCGACAGCAGCGCGGCCAGCGCGAAGGCGGAAACCGCCCGCTCAGTGCTTCGCATCGGCGGATGTATCCTTCGCGATCTGAACCTGGTCGCCGTTCTGGATCGCGTCCGGCGGGCTGTCGATCACCTGATCGGCAGCCGACAGACCCGAGACGATTTCCAGCTTGTCACCCGAATCCCGCCCGATCCGGACCGGATGCAGTTTCACGCGGCCCTGCGCATCCACCACCGCCGCAAGCGTGCCGTCACTGCGATAGATCACTGCGCTGGCCGGAAGCGTAACCGCATTCGCGGTCCCCGAAATGGGGAAGCGGACCTGCGCATAGGCGCCCGGCTTCAACGCGCCGTCCGGGTTCGCGGCCTGAAGCTCGACAAGCTCCGTGCCGGACTGCTGGTCCACGGCTTCTGCCGTGCGCGTCAGCACCGCGTCGAAGTTGCGGCCGGGAAATTCCGGCAGCGTCAACGTGACATGGAGACCCGGCCTGATCTGGCCGGAGGATGATTGCGGCACGCGCACATAGATCCGCACGCGGCTCACGTCCGAGACGGTGAAAAGCGGCTGCGACGCAGCCGTGCCCGCCGTCACGAGCTGACCGATCTGGGTGGAGCGGCTGGTGATGACGCCGGCGAACGGCGCCTCGATCCGCGTGAAGCCCTGCAACGCCACCAGCCGGCGAACATTCGCCATCTGCGCGTTGGAGAGTGCGGCCTTCGCCGCGAGATCGCCTTCCTTCTCGTCGGCTTCCTGCTTGGAGACAGCATCCTTGCCCAGCAGCGTCGACCAGCGGGTGGCCGTTGTCCGCGCGAGCGCCTCGTTGGCGTGGGCCGTCTGGAGATCGGCACGCGCCTGGGCGAGCTGCTGATCCACTTCCGGCGCGTCGATCAAGGCCAGAAGCTGGCCGGGCTTCACCGCCGTGCCGATATCCACGAACCACTTACGGACATAGCCGTTGGTCCGCGCATAGATCGGCGCGCTGTTCAGCGCCTGCACATTACCCGGCAGCACGAGCGCGCCCGTTCCATCCTCGGACTGAGGCTTCACCACCGCGACGGTCGGCACCGACTGGGCCTTGGTCCAGTCCGCCAGCTCCGCGTCGGAATGATGGCGGGCGTGGATGCCCCACGCGACCGCGGCGATCGCCACGACGGCGACCGCGACGCCCACGCGCTTCAGCGAACGCGAATCCTCCGGCGGCGCGCTCCGCACGGACGAGGTGTCATGCATGGATTTCCTCCAGTCGGGCGGCGGACGATACAGGCCGGCCCTTGCGATGGGCGACGCTGAAGATGACGGGCACGAACATCAGCGTGGCGAAAGTGGCAACGAGGAGACCGCCGATCACGGCGCGGCCCAGCGGCGCATTCTGCTCACCGCCCTCGCCGAGGCCGAGCGCCATGGGCAGCATGCCGATCACCATGGCGAGCGCGGTCATCAGCACGGGGCGGAAGCGCGTCATGCCGGCCTCGAACGCCGCCTTGGTGGCGTCGCCCAGCTCCTCCAGCTTCTCGCGGGCGAAGCTGACCACGAGGATCGAGTTGGCGGTCGCCACGCCCATGCACATGATCGCGCCGATGAGCGCCGGCACCGACAGTGTCGTGCCCGTCAGGAACAGCATCCAGATGATGCCCGCGATGGCGCCGGGCAGCGCGGTGATGATGACGAACGGATCGAGCCAACTCTGGAAGTTCACGACGATCAGCAGGTAGATCAGCACGATCGCGCCGAGCAGGCCGAAGAACAGGCCCGAGAAGGCGATGTTCATCGTCTGATACTGGCCGCGCAGCGTGACGGTGGTGCCCTTCGGCGCCTCCTTCTTCAGATCCTTCAGCACCTTGTTGATGTCACCCGCGACGGCGCCGAGATCGCGCCCGGCGGGCGTGGCATAGATGTCGATCACCGGCACGATGTTATAGTGGTTGATCACCGCGTTGGTGTTGTCGCGACTGAAGCTGGCCACGCCGCCAATGATCTGCGGCTGGGTGGCGCTGCCGCCCGTCACCGGGATATTGCTCAGTTCTTCCAACGAGCGGACGCGATATTCGGGCGCCTGCGCCGTGACCGTGTAGGACACCCCGTTCTCGGGGTTCACGAAATAGACCGGCGCCGTCTGCGACGTGCCCGCCAGTGCGTTGGCGAGGCTGGTGGTGACGTCCTTCTCGGTCAGGCCGAACTGACCGATGCGGGTCCGGTCGACATTGACGCGCAGCTCCGGATAAGCGGACGACTGCTGGATGCGGCCGTCGGCGGCACCGGGAATTGCCTTCACGCGGCGCAGGATCTTCTGCGCATAGGCCATGTTGGCCTTGGCGTCCTTGCCGACGATCTGGATGTCGATCGGGGCCGGCGCGCCGAAGTTCAGGATCTGGCTGGTGATGTCCGCCGGCAGGAAGCCGAAGGTGACGCCCGGGAAAGCGCGCGGCAGCTCCTCGCGCAGCCGCGTGACATAACCGGCGGTCGGCTTGTGATCCTCGCTCAGCGTGATGAGGATGTCGCCGTCCTGCGGGCCGATGGTGCCCGAATTATTGTAGGTCGTGTTGATCGACGACACCGGCAGGCCGATATTGTCCACCATCGTCACCAGCTCGTCCTTGGGGATGATCTGGCGGATGCGGCGCTCGATCTCGTCGAACTTGGCCGACGTATCCTCGATGCGCGAGCCGATGGGCGCGCGGACATGCAGCGTGATCTGCCCAGCGTCGACCGACGGGAAGAAGTTGCGTCCCAGGAACGGCACCAGCAGGAAGGACACTGCGACGATCGCGAGGAAGCCGATGGCGAACGGCTTGCGCGCGCCGAGCGCCCGGCCGAGCAGACCGCCATAGCCGTCACGCAGCCGTTCGAACCGCGCCTCGAAGCCGCGCTGGAAGCGGACGAGCGGGTTGCGCGTCTCCTCGCGATGCTCGGCGTGGATGTGCGGCTTCAGCAGATACATCGCCATCGTCGGCACGAGCGTGCGCGACAGGATGAACGAACCGATCATCGCGAACACCACCGCCAGCGCCAGCGGCACGAACAGGAAGCCGGCGACGCCCGGCAGGAAGAACATCGGCACGAACACGATGCAGATGCAGAGCAGCGAGACGAAGGCCGGCGTCACGATCTGCGCCGCACCGTCGAGGATGGCCCGGATGACGCTCTTCCCCTGCTCCAGATGGTAGGTGATGCTCTCGATGGTGACGGTCGCGTCGTCGACGAGGATGCCAACCGCGAGGCTCAGGCCGCCCAGCGTCATGATGTTGAGCGTGTTGCCCGTCGCACCGAGGAAGATCACCGCGAACAGGATCGCGAGCGGGATCGAGATCGCGATGATGACGGTCGAGCGCCACGACCCCAGAAACAGCAGGATCATCAGCGACGTCAGCGCCGCGGCGATGGCGCCTTCCTTGATGACGCCCTGGATGGCGGCGCGCACGAATACAGACTGGTCGCCGATCGGGGAAACCTTGAGCGTCGAGGGCAGCGTCTCGGTGATGGAAGGCAGCTTGTCCTTCACGCCCTGCACGATCGACAGCGTCGAGGTGGCGCCGTTCTTGAGGATCGTCATCAGCACCGAACGCGTGCCATCGACGTGCACGACATTCTGCTGCGGGGCCGAACCGTCGCGGACGTGGGCGACGTCACGCAGATAGATGGTCGCACCGTTGACCGTCTTCACCGGCAGGTCGTTGAGACCCTCGATCGAGTTCGGCGCATTGTTGAGCGCGACGTTGTACTGGAAGGTGCCGATCTTGGCGAAGCCGGCCGGGTTGATCTGGTTCTGGTTGGCGATCGCATTGCCGACATCCTGCGCCGACAGTCCCTTGGACTGGAGCGCCTCCGGATCAATATCCACCTGCACCTGACGCTGCTTGCCGCCCGAGGGATAAGGCAGCGCCGCGCCCGGCACCGTCACCAGGCCCGGGCGGATCTGGTTCTGCGACAGGTCGAACAGCTTCTGCTCCGACAGCCCCTTGCCCGACACGGCGAGCTGGAGGATCGGCACCGTCGAGGCATTATAGTTCAGGATCAGCGGCGGCGTGACGCCCGGCGGAAGCTGTTTCAGGATGGTCTGCGAAACCGACGTCACCTGCGCTGTCGCCGTCTGGATGTTCGCGCCCGGCTGGAAATAGATCTTCACCACGCCGATGCCCTGCATCGACTGGCTCTCGATATGATCGATGTCGTTGACCGTGGTGGTCAGCACGCGCTCGAACGGGGTGATGATGCGGCCCGACATGTCGTCCGGCGACAGGCCGGTATATTGCCAGGCCGTCGCGATCACGGGCACGCCGATGTTCGGGAAGATGTCGACCGGGGTCCGTGCCGCCTGAAGAACGCCGACGATGGCGATGAGAATCGACATCACGATGAAGGTCAGCGGGCGGGCCAGGGCTATCCGGACGATGCCGTTCATCGCGCTCTCTCAACTCGAAGTCGCCCACAGGACGGGGCGCAAAGGACGCGTCGAACCCTGCGCACACGCCGTGGAGGGGGGAGCTACGGGGGCGCAGGGTCCGAACGCGACTGATGTGCGCGCGCTGTCAGCCGAGGTCCAGTATGGATTTAACCCCGATTGATATGTAACTCATATCAATCATGGAATTGCGCCATCTCCGCTACTTCGTCCGCGTCGCGAGCGAGCTTCACTTCGGTCGCGCGGCCGAACAGCTCGGTATCTCCCAGCCCCCGCTCAGCCAGCAGATCCGGCAACTGGAGGGCGAACTGGGCGTCCAGCTTTTCGAACGCTCCAGCCGCCGGGTCAGGCTCACGCTCGCGGGCCGATTGTTCCTCGAAGAAGCCAAGGCGACGCTCGAACGCGCCGAACATGCCATCAACGTCACGCGCCGGGCGGCCAGCGGGGAGATTGGCGAGCTGAGCATCGGCCTCTCCGCGTCGGCGCTGTTCATGCCGATCTTTTCGGAATCGGTCGCCGATTTCCGCCGCCTTCATCCCGAGGTGCATCTCGATCTTTCCGAAAAATCATTGGCCGCCCAACGCGAGGGCGTGGCCGGCGGGGCACTCGACATCGGCCTGATCCGCAGCGGCCGGCGACCGACCTTGCCCTCCGATCTCACCGCCGTGGCGATCGCCGTGGATCGCATGTATGTCGCCATGCCGACAGGGCACCATCTGGCCGACACGTCCGATCCGATCGATGTCGCCGATCTCGGCGATGAACCGATGGTCCATTATCCTTATGATCGTGAGGGATTCCAGGAGGATCTGTGGCGCCTGTTCGGCAGCGCAGGCCTTCACCCGCGTCTGGTGCAGGAGACCCATGAGATGTCCACGCTGCTGGGGCTCGTCTCGGCAGGGCTCGGCATCACCGTACTGCCGGCGTCGTTGCGGCGCCTGCACGTCGCCAATCTTCACTATCGGGAGATCAGCGGCGACCGGGCGCTCAGCCGCATGTGGGTGATCCACAATGTCGAGCGCACACGGCCGACCACCCTCGCCTTCCTCGACGTCCTGCTGCCGCGGGTGGATAGCCTTCCTTGCCAGGAGAAGTTCGACGAGGTGGCCTAGCCCAGCCGGGCCGCGTGCCAGCGCAGATGCTCGGCCATGAAGGTCGAGATGAAGTAATAGCTGTGATCGTAGCCCGGCTGAATTCTGAGCGTCAGGGGAATGCCCGCCTGAGCGCATGCCGCTTCCAGCAACTCGGGGCGGAGTTGCTCTTTCAGGAAGCCATCCGCTTCGCCCTGATCGACCAGCAGAGCCGGCACGCGCGCACCGTCCTCGATGAGGGATACGGCGTCATGCCGGCGCCACGCGCCCGGATCCGTGCCAAGATAGCCGGACAGGGCCTTCTCCCCCCAAGGCACCTGCGAGGGCGCGACGATAGGCGCGAACGCCGAGACGGCCTTGAAGCGATCCGCGAAGCTCAGCCCGATGGTCAGCGCGCCGTGGCCGCCCATCGAGTGCCCCATGATGGACTGGCGCGCCATATCCGCCGGAAACCGGGCCGCGATCAGCGCCGGCAGTTCCTCGGTGACGTAGCTCCACATGCGGTAATGCGGCGCAAAGGGCTCCTCGGTCGCGTCGACATAGAAGCCCGCACCCAGACCGAAATCATAGGCGCTCGCCGGATCGTCCGCCACGCCCTCGCCGCGCGGCGAGGTGTCGGGCGCGACGAAGATCAGGCCAAGCTCGGCGCAGGCGGCGCGGAACTCGCCCTTCTCGGTGACATTGGCATGGGTGCAGGTGAGCCCCGAGAGATACCAGACGACCGGCAGCTTCGTGCCTTCCTCGTGCGGCGGGACATAGACCGAGAAGGTCATCTCCGTGCCCGTTTCACGCGAGGCATGGCGATAGACGCCCTGAACGCCGCCATGAGCCCGGTTGGTCGAGACGGTCTCCATGCCCACTCCTATCGGAAAACCACAGTGCGCTGGCCGTTGAGGAAAACGCGCCGCTCCGCCACCCAGCCGACGGCACGGGCTAGCACCTGAGCCTCGATATCGCGCCCGATCCGCGCGAGGTCGGCAGCGGTGGAGCGGTGGTCGACGCGCTCGACGGCCTGTTCGATGATCGGCCCCTCGTCGAGGTCGCCGGTGACGAAATGGGCCGTCGCACCAATCAGCTTCACACCGCGCGCGTGCGCCCGCTCATAGGGTCGGGCGCCCTTGAAGCTCGGCAGGAAGCTATGGTGGATGTTGACGCAACGCCCCTTCAGTTCGGCCACCAGCGCGGGTGAGAGCACCTGCATGTAGCGGGCAAGCACCATCAGTTCCGCCCGCTCGGCGCGGAACAGGTCGACGATGGCGTGTTCCTGCTGGTGGCGAGTCTCTCCGGTCACCGGGAGGTGATGATAGGGCACGCCATGCCAGCGGGTGATCGGTTCCAGATCCATATGGTTGGAGACGACGCCCACGATATCGATCGGCAACACGCCCGTCCGCCAGCGATGGAGCAGATCGACGAGGCAGTGCGAGCCCTTGGACACGGCGATCAGCACGCGCGGCCTCTCATCCGCCCGGTGGAGCTGCCACTCCAGCGCGAAGCGATCCGCGACGGGCGTCAGTGCCTCCCGGAGGCCTTCCTCGTGAGCAGGGAAACGCTCGCCGCCGCCCATGAAGGCGAGCCGCATGAAGAAGCGCCCCGTCTCCAGATCGGCATATTGCTGGCTGTCGAGGATGAACCCGTCCACCCCGGCCAGCGCACCCGATACCCCCGCGACGATCCCCACGCTGTCAGCGCAGGTGAGCGTCAGGATCCACCCTTGGCTCACCTCAGAAGACCACCACCGAACGGATGCTCTCGCCGGCGTGCATCAGGTCGAAGCCCTTGTTGATCTCGTCCAGCGTGAGGACGTGGGTGATCATCGGCTCGATCTCGATCTTGCCGTTCATGTACCAGTCGACGATCTTAGGCACGTCGGTGCGGCCCTTGGCACCGCCGAAGGCAGAGCCCTTCCACACGCGGCCCGTCACGAGCTGGAACGGACGGGTGCTGATCTCCTTGCCCGCTTCCGCCACGCCGATGATGATGCTCTCGCCCCAGCCGCGATGGCAGGCCTCGAGCGCGGTGCGCATCACCTGCGTGTTGCCCGTGCAGTCGAACGTGTAGTCCGCGCCGCCATCGGTCAGAGCGACGAGGTGGGCGACGAGATCGCCCTCCACCTTCGTGGGATTCACGAAGTCGGTCATGCCGAACTTGCGGCCCCATTCTTCCTTGGAGTCATTGACGTCGACGCCGATGATCTTGTCTGCGCCGACCATCTTGGCGCCCTGGATCACGTTGAGGCCGATGCCGCCGAGGCCGAAGACGATCACGTTGGAGCCCGGCGTCACCTTCGCGGTCTTCACCACCGCGCCGACGCCCGTCGTCACGCCGCAGCCGATGTAGCAGCTCGACTGGAAGGGCGCGTCCTCGCGAATCTTGGCGACCGCGATCTCGGGCAGCACGGTGAAGTTCGAGAAGGTCGAGCAGCCCATATAGTGGAAGATCGGCTGTCCCTTGTAGCTGAAGCGGGTGGTGCCGTCAGGCATCAGGCCCTTGCCCTGCGTGGCACGGATCGCCGTGCAGAGGTTGGTCTTGCCCGAGAGGCAGCTTTTGCACTGGCGGCATTCGGGCGTGTAGAGCGGAATGACATGATCGCCAGGCTTCACCGAGGTGACGCCAGCGCCCACCTCGCGCACGATGCCCGCGCCCTCATGGCCGAGGACGCTCGGGAACAGGCCCTCGCTGTCGAGGCCATCCAGCGTGTAGGCGTCGGTGTGGCAAATGCCCGTCGCCATGATCTCGACCAGCACCTCGCCGGGCTTCGGGCCTTCGAGATCCAGCTCGACGATCTCCAGCGGCTTCTTTGCCTCGAATGCCACAGCCGCCCGTGTCTTCATCGTCTCGATCCTTCCAGTTCCGGCAGGCTGACATACACGATTTGGCCGTCCGGCAAATCCTTCCGCTGGAGCGTTTTGATGCGCTGTTCCGAGCGCTGTTCGGATGCTACCGCGCGGGGATGAAGCACCCTGCGTCCATCGGCATCGTGATGCACGACTTCCCGCTCGGCGGAACGGAGCGGATCGCGCTGCGCCTCGCGCGCGAGTGGATCAGCCGCGGGGTGGCCGTCACCATCTTCTGCGGCGATGCACGCGGACCGCTGCGGGCCATGGTGCCCGAAGGCGCCCGGCTCGTCGCCGCCGAACCTCCCGTTCCGCGGGCCCCACGGTCACGCCAGCGACTGGGAAGGGTTGCTGCGCGTCACTTCGCGGCGCATCCGGTCGATGCGCTCTTCGTGACCGGAAACTTCCATTGGGAGGTGGTGCCGGCGCTCAGTCGTGTCAGGCCGCGCCCGACGATCCTCGTCCAGATCAGCTCGCCTCTGGAGATGCCGCGGCGCCGCCGGCTGCGTCAGGTGCTGTTCCGCCGCCGGATGCGTCGCCTGCTCGCCCGCGCGGATGGGCTCATCGCCATGGACGAAGCCGCTCGACGCAGCGCTGACGCCATGATGAAGCGCCCGATGGCCACGACCATTCCCCTGCCGGCCCTGGATGACGACCGCCCGCCGGCCGGCCCGGCGTCGGGGCGCCTGATCTTCGCGGCCGGGCGCCTCATCCACCAGAAGGGCTTTGATCTTCTGATCGAGGCCTTCCGGCAACTCGGCGATCGCGATGCCCGCCTTGTGATCGCCGGAAGCGGCCCGGAGGAAGAGGCGCTTCGCCGGCAGATTTCAGCGGCGGGCCTCGCCGATCGGGTCCGGCTGGCAGGCTATACGCCAGACATCCGTCCTCTTCTCGATCAGGCGCGGCTGTTCGTCCTGCCTTCGCGGTTCGAAGGTTATGGCGCCGTCATCATCGAGGCGCTGGGCGCCGGGCGGCCCGTTATCGCCACAGCGTCGACGCCCGCTGTGGAGGACGTCCTGACCGACCCCGCGCGCGGTCTCGTCGTGCCGATCGAGGATGTCACGGCCCTCACCCATGCCCTCCGCGAACTGCTCGACCGGCCTGCGCCGGCCCCGGCAGCGCTGGCGGAGGCCGTCGCTTCCTATCGGATAGGTGCGGGTGCGACGGCCTATCTCGATCTCTTTGCCCGGGCAAAATCCTGATGCGCATCGCCTATGTCATCAATTCGGTCGAGGGCGGTGGCGCGGCGCTTCCGGTGCCGGCCGTCACGGATGTCCTGCGCCGTGGCGGCGCGGAAGTGCGCATCCTTGCCCTCACCCGCCGCGACGGCCGGGCGATCCCTCCGATGGAAGCGGCCGGGCTCGAAGTTCTCGTCAGGGACGGCGGCGAGAAGGATCATGTCGCGGCACTGAGATGGCTCGACCGCCAGATCGCCGCAATGCAGCCGACGCATCTGTGGACCTCGCTGAGCCGCGCGACATTGCTGGGGCAACTCGCCGGTGCGCGACGGCGCATACCTGTCGTGAGCTGGCAGCACGCAGCCTATCTCAAACCCGCCAATCGCAGGCTTCTCCGCGCCATGCAGGGAATGTCGCGTCTCTGGGTGGGTGATTCCGACGCGGTGACGCGGCTGACCGCCGAACGCCTCAAGGTGCCGCCGGAGCGCCTTGTCCAATGGTCGATCTTCCGCGCGGACCCGAGCGCGCCTCAGGCAAAGCCGTGGCAAGCAAGCGAAGCCCTGCGGATCGGGACGCTTGGCCGGCTACATCCTGTAAAGGGATATGACGTCCTGATCGACGCGCTCGCACAGCTTCCGGATACCGGCGTACCGATCGAAGTTTCGATCGCGGGAGAAGGCGCCGAGCGGGAGGCGCTGGCGGCGCGCGCGCAGGCGCTGGGCGTCACCTCGCTTCGACTTGCGGGATATACGGAGAACCCCCGCGCCTATCTCGCTGGGCTGCATCTCTATCTTCAGCCCTCGCGTTCCGAGGGGCTATGCGTCGCGGTGCACGAGGCCATGCAGGCCGGCCTCCCGGTGATCGCAAGCGCCGTGGGCCAGCTTCCCTATTCGATCGACCCGGCCAAGACGGGAGCGCTCGTGCCCCCCGGTGACGCCGGCGCACTCGCCGACGCGCTTGCGACGATGCTTGCGAGGCCTGAGCAGCTTGAATCCATGGGCGTCCTCGCCCGCACGACCGTGCTGGATCGCTTCAGCGCTGCCCGGTTCGAGGCCGCTGGCTTGGCGATCCTCGATCGGATGCGGCACTTCTGACCGATCAGGCCGCCGCGGCGGTGGGGCGCTTCGTGTGGCGGCTGGCGCCGCTGCTGATCGCCGGCACAATCTGCTGCACCGGCCGCGCGAGGCTGCCCAGGATGGCCCGCGCCGCGCGATCGGCCGAACTCTCCTCGGTCAGATCGAAGCTGCGACGGAACAGCTCCTGCTGCATGGGCAGGTAATGCGGATGTTCGGCGACGGCGCGATCCAGCGCCGCGCCGAGATCGGTCGGGTCGGCGATGACTTCGCCGGTCTGCCAATGGGCGTAGTTCGGATTGCCCCGCCATTCGGCGTTTTGGCTGTTGAGGAACAGGCACGGGCGCGGCCGGTGCAGGAACTCGTAGACCTGGCTGCTCACGTCGCCGAGATAGATGTCGGCGGCGGAGGTATAGGTCATGTCCGTCGAAGCTTGGCTGCCCAGGTCGACATGGATGTTCGGCGCATCCTTCACCCGGCGGTCGATCAGGCCGGGACGATCGATGCGCAGCTTGTCGATCGTCAGCACGAAACGCCGGTGGAACAGCATCACATGCGGCGCGAAGATCAGGTTGTAGCGATCGTCGTTCAGGAAATAGTCGAGCACCGCCCGGCCGTGCCGATACCAGGACGACAGATGCGGCGACGGATGCGGATTATAGAGCACCGTTGGCTTGCCATTGTCCTGAAACGGCAGGCGCACGGGCACCTTCGGCAACAGATCGAACTTCGGATAGCCGACCGTCGACAAACGATCCGGAGAAAGCCCCGCTTCCTCGATCAGCCGTTCGCGGATCTTCGGCCCCGACACCAGCACATGATCGAATTTGGCGCTCGCCTTGTCGAACCCGATCGCCCGATCGCCCGCACCATGACGCGTGTGGATGATGCGCAGGTTGTCGAGATGATAATGGCTCTTCAGCAGCAGCGAGGTCTTCTCCGCCACCACCAGAATGTCCAGCGACGCGAAGAAATCGAGATTGTCGCGATAGATGCCCAGCTTGGTGATCGGCAGGATCGATTCCAGACGCCGCGCAAAACGGGTGAGCGGCCGCCGCAGCGTCAACTCGACCGATGGCAGCGCCACCCCATGCGCCGGGCTGATCCGCCGGACTTCGGCCGAAAGGCGCTCGTTGGTGGTCGCCACGACGATATCGACATGGGGCGCCATGCGGGCCAACGCCATCGCGATGGGCAGCGAGTGAGCGACCTGATGGATCTGGTCGTGGTTGAACAAAAATCCGATTTTCATAAATGCTCGAAACCGATGCTCGCCTATCGGAAGAGACGTAGCCGATTGGCCATTCCCGCAGCTGTTCCCGTTATTAAATAGCGTTCATGGAAAGATTCGTGACTCCCGCCACCGTGCATTTGGCACGGCATAAGGGTAGAGCGCCCGCATGACCGCCCCAGTTGCACCGGGCCGAACGCCAGTTGCGTCCTCGCCCGTCCAAGAGACCAGACAAGCTGAATCGGGCCTGAAGAGGGTGGTCGCCAATCTGGCGCACCTGCTTGGCGGCAAGGCGGCAGCCGGCCTGATGAGCCTGGTCTATCTGATCATCGTCGCGCGGACGCTCGGCGTGCGCGATTATGGGATGCTGGTGCTGGTCAACAGCTATGCCTTGTTCGTCGGCAGCCTGCTGGCTTTTTCCGGTTTCCACGGGGTGGTCCGCTACGGGTCGCTGGCAGCGGCGGAGAACGACCCGGCCCGGCTGGCGCGGATCGTGCGCTTCATGGCGGTGGTGGAATTGGGCTTCGGGCTGCTGGCCGTACTCGTTGCCGCCGCAGCCGTGCCTCTGGTCGGGCCGCGGCTCGGCTGGTCGCCGGATGCGATGCGGATCGCCGTACCTTACAGCCTCGCGGTGCTCGCGACAGTCCGCGCGACCCCTCAGGGGTTGCTTCAGGTCGCGGGCCGCTTCGACCTGATCGGCATCCATCAGGCCGTGTCACCGACCGTAAGACTGATCGGCACGCTCCTCATATGGGGGATCGGGGGCGGATTGGACGGCTTCCTGTTCGTCTGGCTCCTGTCCAGCGTCGCTGAGGGGGTTGCGATGTGGGTGCTCGGCCTGATCGCATGGCGTAAGCTGATGGCATCCGAGCCGCTTCGCGGGCCCTGGCGTGGGCTGCTTCGAGAGCCGACCGACTTCGGTCGCTTCATCCTCGTGACCAATCTCGATATCACCTTGCGCGAGCTGGCGCCCAATCTCGCGCCGCTGACGATCGGCTGGGTGCTGGGGCCTGTCGCCGCAGGCCTGCTGTCGCTGGCTCAGAGAGCAACGACGCTGCTGGATCAGCCCTCCAAGCTGCTCAGCCAAGCCAGTTATGCCGTACTGGCCGATCAGGTCGCGCATGGCCGATTCGACCAGCTCCGCCACACCGTCTGGCGGAGCGCGACCATCGCCGGCGCACTCGCCGCGCCGATCGTCGTCGCGTTCTGGGCGGCGGGCAATCACCTCCTGCCCTTCCTCGGCGGCCATACCTTCCAGGGCGGCGCCGTCATCGTCACCCTGATCGCTGGCGCGCGGCTGGCAGCCCTCATCGCCTCGCCTATCGCGGCAGGACTGACGGCGCTCGGCAAACCACAGCGGTCGATGGCGGTGACGCTGGTGACCAATCTTGCGCTCTATCCGCTGCTGCCGTTGCTGGTGCTGTGGCTGGGGCTCCACGGCGCAGGGCTGCACGCCTTGTTCCAGAACGTGATCGCGACGGGAATGCTGATCGTCTTCTTCGCGCGCGATGCCCGCGATCCGCCCCCGCGTCCGGCCTCATGAGGCAGCGGCGGGCGGTGCGGTGCTATCGCGCGTGATGATGGCATAAGCCAGCTCACGCCGGAAACGCGGATCATCGGGTGCGCTGCGGTAGCCGGGATCGATGAGGATATCGACGGCGGCGGCGGCCATTTCCTCCATCGGCTGACGAACCGTAGTGATGGGCGGCCATGCGATCCGCGCCGTCGCGGTGTCGTCGAAGCCCGCGATGGAAAGATCCATCGGCACCGTGAGGCCCAGCTTGGCAGCCGCCGCCGACACGCCCAACGCCATGTCGTCATTGCTGGCGAAGATCGCGGTGGGCCGGGAGGGACTGCGGAGCATCGCCTCGCCAGCCTCGATCCCGCTACGGAAGGTGAAATCCCCCGGCGCGACGCGCTCCGGCATCACGCTCAGCCCGGCCTGACGCATGGCCTCCAGATACCCCTTCAGTCGCTTCGGGGTGGCCGCGTGGCTGGGAATGCCCTTGATGAACCCAATCTCCCGATGGCCAAGATCGATCAGACTCTGCGTCATGTCATAAGCCGCCCGCTCCTCGTCGATATCGACCACGCCGGAGCGCTCGGGGTCTTCGCCTGGCGAAATACGGACGTAAGGCAGCTTCAACGCCTCCAGCCGATCCAGCAGCGGGCCGTGGCGACAGACCGGCGGCGTCAGGATCGCACCGTCCAGCCTCAGTGCGTCGATGCTCGCCATCATCTGCTGCTCCCACCCCTCCGACGAGATATCGAGCGGCTCGACGACGAGATGATAATTCCGCTTCCGACATTGCATCAGCGCACCGCGCTGCATCGCCACGGCGTAGCTCGACCAGGCGGGATCGTGAAGGAACAGGCCGAGCAGATAGGAGCGCGCGCTCGAAAGGCTGCGCGCGAAGGCGTTGGGCCGATAACCGAGCGCTTCGACCACCTTCATCACCGCGTCGCGCAGTTCGGGGCGGACATGCGCCTCCTGGTTCATGACGCGGGAGACGGTCTTCGCAGAGACGCCGGCCTGCGCGGCAACGTCCTTGATAGTAATGGTCACGGCAACTCCCGGTTGCGGGGCGAGCGATAGAGCGCAAACGCAACGAGCACGATATAACAGGCCCCCGGAACCAGGAGCGAAAGCACAAGTCCCCGAGCATCGGCAACATAGCCGGTCAACATCGGTATCACCGCGCCACCTACGACGGCCATGCACAGCAACATCGAGGCGAGCGGCATGTCCGCTTCGTCATCCGGCATGGCGAGCGTATAGCCGAGCGGGAACATCACGGAGTTGCACAGCCCGATCGCCAGGATCGTGATGGCTCCGGCGACTCCGCCGACACCGATCACCACCGCCAGCAGCAGCAGCGCCCCGCAGGCCGCGAGCATGAGCATCCGGGCGGCCGCGATCCGCCGAAGCAGCCAGGAACCGGCGAAGCGACCGATCATCGCCCCGCCCCAATACAGGCTGACCAGCCGCCCGGCGAAAACCGCTCCTGCACCGATCGTATCGGGCAGCATGAGATAGCTGACCGCCAGCGTACCGACAGTCACCTCCGCGCCGACGTAAGCGAAGATCGCGATGATGCCGGCCTGTATCGGCCGGTCGGCCAGCAAGCGGCGAATGCGCGCGAAGCTCGGTGTGACCGCACCGGCCCCGGCGGCACGCGGCAGAAGGTTTCGGCCGAGGAAAAAGCCCAGAGCCAGGAGCAGAAGGCCCACGCCCATCGCCAGAAACGGCAATTCCGGCATCAGCCGGCTCCGCCATGTGCCGAGCAGGAACCAGGCGCCGATCAACGGCCCCAGAACAGTGCCCAGCGAATTAAATCCCTGCAGCAACGTGAAACGCGACGCCATCTCCGGACCGGAATCCGCGGCCGTCACCACGGCATTCCCCGCGATCTGGAGCACCGTCGCCCCCAACGACAACAACAGCAACGAGGCCAGCATGGAGGGATAGTCCCGCGCGCCGTTGGCGATCGAGAGGAGAAGACACCCCGCCCCCACTATTGCCAAACCAGCCGCGATGGCCCTCAGATAGCCGATGCGCACGATGCCCAACGCGATCGGCAGCGCAAACACCAGATAGCTGGAATAATAGGCTAGCTGCACCGTCAGCGCCTGATGATAATTCAACCCCAGCGTCAACCGGAGGCGCGGCACAAGCAGATTCACCATAGAGTTGAGCAGGCCGCCGCCGAGATAAACCCCGACAAGCAGCCGAAACAGCCGGTCTGCCCGACCGCCTTGCAGCGTCCCCCTCTCCCCCATCATGCGGTAACGCTATCATCCGGCTCCGTAAGCACAAGTCCGCTAATTCGGCCCCTCATTCACCAGACAACGATGTCAAAATCTCTTTGACATCGTTGTCTGGTTCTGTTTGAAGGCGACCAAGCCCCATCAACTGGGCGATTTCTGGGAGGGATGCATGACCCGGCATATTCTTGCCGCAAGCACTGCGCTTGCGGCCACGCTCTTTGTTACCTCGACCGCTTTCGCGCAGGACAGCGCCCCCGCCACGCCCGCTCCGGCGGCCGACACCGGCCAGATCCAGGAAATCACCGTCACCGCGACCAAGCGTGAGACGAGCCTCCAGCGCACCCCGATCGCGATCTCGGTCTTTGGTCAGGACCAGCTCAACAAGCAGCAGGTCAAGGACGTGACCGGCCTGGCCGACTTCGTCCCCAGCCTCCACTTCTCGCAGCAGGGCGACCAGGCCGCGATCACGCTGACGATGCGCGGCATCGGCAATGACAGCGCTTACACCGAAGTCGCCGACCCGGAAGTCGCGATCTATGTTGACGGCATCTACTCGCCGCGCGCGCAGGGCGCCTCGGTGCTGATGTACGACATGGAGCGTGTCGAAGTGCTGCGCGGCCCGCAGGGCACGCTGTTCGGCCGCAATGCGACCGTCGGTGCGATCAGCCTCGTGTCGGCCAAGCCGCAGCTTGACGACTTCCATGCGAGCGTCGAGGCCGTGGGCGGCAGCTATAACCGCTTCGGCGTCCGCGGGATGATCAACGTCCCCGTCACCGACACCTTCGCCGTGCGCGCCGCGTTCGTCACCGATCGCCACGACGGCTACATCGACTATCAGACCCCGCCGGCCGGCGTGGGCATCAACCAGTCGGCCTTCGTCACGGGCGGCAAGAAATATTATGCGGGCGACCAGAAGTCGGCGCGCATCAGCGCGCTGTGGAAGCCGAACGATCGCTTCACCTGGAACCTGAGCGGCGAATATTACAAGGACACGGGCTCGCCCATCCTCTCGCTGATGCAGAACCCGCGCCCCGGCCAGAAGTTCTGGTCCGCGCTGGTCGACACCGCGCCGCAGCAGAACCGCTATTCGGTCGGCATCCGCTCGAACGCCAGCTATGATCTTACCGATCATATCCAGGTGGCGTACATCGCCGGCTGGTCGCGCGTGGGCGGCAGCGGCGATTCCGATGCGGACGCCGGCGCCTATCCGCCGTCGCTCAACACGGACGGCTCGATCAATCTCCCGAACGACCAGTTCGGCGAGAACCGCACCGTCTATTCGCGCTACGACTTCCAGAGCCATGAAATCCAACTGAAGTCGACCGGCAAGAACACCATCGACTGGATCCTCGGCGGCTATTACAGCCACGAGAAGAACCAGATCCGCTTCGACGTCGACCAGCGCAACGGCTATCGCGACGGCACCTTCAACTGGGCCGGCAGCTTCATCCAGGCGGACCGCGAGATCGACTCCCGCGCGGCGTTCGGCCAGGCCATCTGGCATGTGAACAACTGGATCAACCTGACCGGCGGCATCCGCTATACGTCCGACAAGAAGCAGGACGTCGGTGGCCGCAACGTGACCTTCGCCGGTTGCCCGACCGGCAACGACGCCTGCGCCGCTGCGATCAAGAACCTGCCGGGCATCTTCGGCCTCGGTGGTCATGAGAGCGCCCAGCAGCTCGTCGATCAGCTGAACGCGCAGACCGCCCAGTTCGGCAATCTCTGGGGCATCTCGAACAACGACGTGAAGGGCACGTGGGACAAGGTGACGTGGCTGGCTCGCGCCGACGCCAACATCACCGACACCACGCTGGTCTATGCGTCGGTCAGCACCGGCTTCAAGTCGGGCAACATCGAGGACGGCGGCCGCACCGCCAACCCCGAGACGCTGACGAACTATGAGGTCGGCTCGAAGATCCGCCTGTTCGGTAACCACGCCACGCTGAACCTCGCGGCCTATTACGAGGACTTCAAGGGCTATCAGGTCAACCAGGCGATCACGACCCGCGATGCCGATGGCAACATCACCGGCAGCCAGATCGTGACCACCAACGCGAAGGGTGCCAAGGCCTACGGCTTCGAAGCCGAGTTCAACGCCAACATCACCCGCGCCGATCGCGTCCAGCTCTCGGCGACCGTGCAGAAGACCAAGCTCGACGACCTGATCACGGTGGACAACCGTCTGTATCTGGCGCCAACCGGGGATCTTCCGCTCCAGGGTCTGGAGAACCTGAAGGGCAACGAGCTGGCGCACGCTCCGCGCTTCTCGATGACCGGCAGCTACGAGCATGACATCGATCTCGGCGACCATGGCACGCTGACCCCGCGCGCTACCGTGCATTACGAGACCCGCAGCTGGCTGAGCTACTTCAACGGCGACGATCCCTCGCGTTATGGCGGCCCGAACACCGATCCGAACCATGTCAGCGGGAACTTCGGCACCAGCTTCGACAAGCAGAAGGCCTATGCGAAGATCGATCTGAGCATGACCTATACGCCGGCGAGCAAGGCCTTCTCGGTCGAGGCGTTCGGCCAGAACGTCACGAACAAGAAGATCCGCACCAGCGCGGGCGTTGGTGGCGGCCCCAATGTCGGCCTCGCTCCGGTTTTCCTGTCGAACTACGAAGCGCCGGCGACCTGGGGGGTCCGGGTCAAGGCCAACTTCTGATCTAGCTTCCCCCACCCGGCTTGTATTTTGCCGGGTACTGCGGCCATCGTTCGTGATCGGACGATGGCCGCCATTTCTTTCCATGGATCCTCCGGCTCCTTTCAGCAGAGGCTGAAGACGCATGACGCAGAAGCGTATCGTGATCGTGGGAGGCGGAACGGCGGGCTGGCTCACCGCCGCCTATCTGTCCCGCAATCTGCCGGGGGCGGGCCAGCCGCACGGCTGGGCCATCACGCTCGTGGAATCTCCCGACATCGGTACGATCGGCGTCGGTGAGGGCAGCTTCCCGACATTGCGTTCGACGCTGGCCACGCTCGGCCGCAGCGAAGCCGAGTTCCTCCGTGCCAGCCACGCGACTTTCAAGCAGGGCGTGCGTTTCGTCGACTGGGCTGGCGGCCCCACACCGGGCTTAGGCGCCGACGATTATTTCCACCCCTTCAACCTGCCCTTTGGCGGCGATGCGCCGGGGCTTCTGCCCTTCTGGCTCGACAGCGCGTCCGACCCGGCTCGCCCGGCCTATGCCGATGCCGTCACCGCGCAGGAGCGCGTGATCCGCGCCGGCCGCGGCCCGAAGCGCGCGCAGGACCCCGATTTCGGCGGTCCGATGAATTATGCCTATCATTTCGATGCGGCGAAGCTGGCGGGTTTCCTCCGCGACGTCGCGATCTCGAACGGCGTCGAGCGGATCGAGGCCACGATCGCGACCGTCGATCGCACCCAGCAAGGCGACATCGCAGCCGTTCATCCTTCCGATGGGCGCCCCGCGATCGCCGGCGATTTCTTCGTCGACTGCTCGGGCTTCCGGGCGCTGCTGATCGGCGATACGCTCGGTGCTCGCTTCAAAAGCGTCGAGGACGTCCTGTTCAACGATCGCGCCATTGCGCTCCAGATCCCGCACGAGCGGCCGGACACGCCCGTCGCGCCCTATACGCTGGCGACGGCGCATGAGGGCGGATGGATCTGGGATATCGGCCTGATCGACCGCCGCGGCACCGGCTGCGTCTATTCGAGCCGCCATATGTCCGACGACGAGGCCGAGGCGGTGATCCGCCGTTATGCCGGCCCGGCCGGGAAAGGCCTCCAGACCCGACGGCTCCAGTTCCGCACCGGTTATCGCGAGCAGCAGTGGATCGGCAACTGCATGGCGATCGGGCTCTCCGCCGGCTTCTTCGAGCCGCTGGAGTCGACCGGTATCATGCTGATCGAGGTCGCCGCCCGCATGCTTGCCGAGATGCTGAGCGGCCCGGTCGAGCGCGCCGCGCTCGAAGGGGCTGCGCGCAACTTCAACCGCCAGATGCCCGCGCGCTTCGAGGCGATCGTGGAGTTCCTGAAGCTGCACTACGCCGTCAGCCGCCGGACCGACACCGCCTATTGGCGCGACAACGTCGACCCCGCCTCCTGGCCGGAAGGATTGCGCGACAAGATCGCCCAGTGGCGCCGCCGTCTGCCGTCGCGCTTCGACTTCGTGGTGGATCACGAGACCTTCCTGCCGCCGAGCTGGGCCTTCATCCTGCATGGTCTCGGCTTCGAGACGCAGGCGGGGGCTGGCGCCTTCGCCGCCTCCCCGCAAAACGGCGCGGATGCGCGCGCCGCCTTCGACCGGGTTCGGCAGGCGGGCATTCAGGCAGTCGATGCCCTGCCCGATCACCGCGCCCTGCTCGACCATTATCAACGACAGAACTGAGAGAGGCCTTCATGAGCGAGACCCGTTCCCCGACCCTGCGACGCATCCTGCTGGCGGGCGCCGCGCTCTCGCTGGCGGCGCCGGCTCTGGCGGCAGCACCTCAGACGTCTGCCAAGCCGTGGCTCAACCGCAAGCTCGGGGCCGAGGCGCGCGCCTCCGCGCTGGTCGCCGCGATGACCGAGGACGAGAAGCTCCAGCTCGTCCGCACCTGGTTTCCGCCGTTCGCGCAGGGCAAGCAGGGCGCGCCGACCGACATGATCCCGTCTGCCGGCCAGATGGTCGGCGTCCCGCGCCTCGGCATCCCGACGCTGCGTGAGAGCGACGCGAGCCTCGGCGTCGCCAACCAGGTCGAGCAGCGCAAGGGCGACGTCGCGACAGCGCTTCCGGCCGGTCTCGCAACGGCGGCGAGCTTCGATCCCGATGTCGCCTATGCGGGCGGCGCGATGATCGGCTCCGAGGCGCGGGCCAAGCGCTTCAACGTGTTGCTGGCGGGCGGCGTCAACCTGACGCGCGATCCGTGGGGCGGCCGCGATTTCGAATATCTCGGCGAAGACCCGCTGCTCGCCGGTGTGATCGACGGCGCGCACATCAAGGGCGTGCAGAGCAACCACATCATCTCCACGATCAAGCATTACGCTTTGAACTCGCAGGAGACCGGCCGCATGGTGGCCGATGCGAAGCTCGACTGGACGGCACTCCACGAAAGCGACCTGCTCGCCTTCAAGATCGCCATCGATCAGGGTCGTCCGAGTTCGGTGATGTGCGCCTATAATCTCGTCAACGGCGACTATGCCTGTGAGAACAAGGAGCTGCTGACCACCATCCTGCGCGGCGACTGGGGCTATAAGGGCTTCGTCATGTCCGATTGGGGCGCGGTGCACTCCACGGCGAAGGCAGCCAATGCCGGCCTCGATCAGGATAGCGGCGCCGAACTCGACAAGATGATCTATTTCGGCGCGCCGCTGAAGGAGGCGCTGGCGAAGGGCGAGGTCTCCAAGGCCCGTCTCGACGAGATGGCCAAGCGCGTGCTGACCGGGATCATCGAGACCGGCCTCTATGACGATCCGGCGCCCGCGACGAACCAGCCGATCGACTATGCCGCCCACGCGCTCGTCGCGCAGAAGGCGGCCGAGGAGGGCATCGTCCTGCTCCGCAACGAGGGCGAGATGCTCCCGCTCGCGGCGCAGGCGAAGCGGATCGTCGTGATCGGCGGCCATGCGGACGTCGGTGTACTCTCGGGCGGCGGCTCGTCGCAGGTGCGTTCGGTCGGCGGCGTGCCGGTCGAGATCCCGCTGAAGAGCGGCCCGGCGGCCTCCTTCGCGCGTACGACCTGGCATAGCTCGTCGCCGATGAAGGCGATCCAGGCGCTCGTGCCGGGTGCGGAGGTCACCTATGTCGACGGCTCCGATCCCGCGGCGGCCGCCGCCGCCAAGTCAGCGGACATCGCCCTCGTCTTCGCGACGCAGTGGCGCACCGAGGCGGAGGACATCCACAACCTCACGCTCCCGAACAATCAGGACGCACTGATCGACGCGGTCGCTGCGGCCAACCCGAAGACGGCCGTGGTGCTCGAGACCGGCGGGCCGGTGCTGATGCCGTGGCTCGCCAAGGTGCCGGCGGTGCTCGCCGCCTGGTATCCGGGCCAGCGTGGCGGCGAGGCGATTGCCAATATCCTGTTCGGCAAGGTCAATCCCTCTGGTCGCCTGCCGATCACCTTCCCCACGGCCGAGAAGCAGGCTCCCCGCTCTGCGCCCGTCAACCTCGCCGCGATCGAGGCGAACGACGCGGCTTCCAACGCCGGCAGTGCGGGTGCGCAGGCAGCGGTCTTCCCGATCGACTATCCGGAAGGCGCGAATGTCGGCTATCGCTGGTTCGAGGCGCAGAAGGAGAAGCCGCTCTTCCCGTTCGGCTATGGCCTGTCCTACACCCGCTTCGCCTACAAGAACCTCAAGGTGACCGGCGGCATGACGCTGACCGTCAGCTTCGACGTGGCCAACAGCGGTGCGCGCGCCGGTGCGGACGTGCCGCAGGTCTATGTCGCGGCCGACGGCCAGACCGCGCGCCTCGCGGCCTTCCAGCGCGTCGAACTGAAGCCGGGCGAGACACGCCATGTGACACTGGCCGCTGAGCGCCGCATCCTGTCGCGCTGGGACGACAAGGCGCGCGGCTGGCACCTCGTGGGTGGCCGCTACCACGTCGCCCTCGCTCGCGCGGCCGGCGATGCGGCGCTCACGGCCGATGCGACCATGACCGATCAGCGCTTCCGTCCCTGATCCCGGAGGCGGCGCGAGGACCATCACTCCTCGCGCCGCCAATCTCGGCCCGGCGGGCCTCCCGGTTGACTTCGCGCCCGATCCCTATAGGGCGGCGCGCCCGCCGAGGAACACCCCGCGAACATGACCGAGAACGCCGACCTGTCGAATATCCAGCTCAGCCTCGATCTCGGCGATCTCGACCCTCTGCTGGAGCGGATCGCCGGCGGGGAATCCCTGCTACGCGTCTGCCGGGACTTTCGGATGAGCTTCAAGGGCTTCCTGCGGCTGGCGGACGACGATCCGGCCTTCGCAGCCCGCCTTGAACAGGCGCGCGAACGCGGCATGGACGTCCTGCGCGAACGCCGCGAGGAGATAGACGGGGATGTCCTCAAGACGCTTAGCTGGATCGTGCGGCGACGGCTGGGCGCCTCAGCCGGCTAGCCCATGCTTGGCGGCAACGAATGCCCACCCTATCCGAGATATGATGCGGGGCGGAGGATCAAGAAACGAAAATCTCGATCGGCAACCCTTGACCTTCCCAACGTGGCAAGCCCCATCGGGTTCGCGGTGAAGGACGACAGGACCGGTTTTTGATGACTTCCAGCACGACACGCGCCCTCAATCCCCGGTGGATCATCGACCGGCGACGGCTGCTGCTCGGCGCCACCCTGGCTGGCGGCGCGGCGGCCTGGATGCCGGCATGGGCCGCGCGAATTTCTCCCGGCATCACGGGCGAACCGACCGTGCTTTCCGGCGAGGAGATCACCCTGCGCATCGCCCGCCAGACGATGCGGATCGATGGCCGTCCTTCGCGCGCCGTCGGCATCAACGGCTCTGCGCCCGCGCCGCTCATCCGCCTGCGCGAAGGGCAGAAAGTCCGCCTGCGCGTCATCAACGATCTCGACGAAGACAGCTCGATCCACTGGCATGGCTTGCTGGTGCCGGCGCAGTTCGATGGGGTGCCCGGCATCTCCTTCCCCGGCATCCGCGCACGATCCACTTTCGTGTACGAGTTCCCGATCCGGCAGGCCGGCACCTACTGGTATCACAGCCATTCTGGCTTTCAGGAGCAGCTCGGCCTTTACGGCCCGCTGGTGATCGATCCGGCCGGCGCCGAGCGAGCTCCCTTCGACCGCGAGCATGTCATCCTGCTCTCCGACCATAGCCATGAAGCGCCGGAGGCGATCTTCCGTCACCTCAAGCTGATGCCCGAATATTATAACCGGGAGCAGCAGACGCTCTCCGGCCTGCTGACGGGCAAGGACCAGCCCCTTGCCGAACGCCTGAAATGGGGCGGGATGCGGATGGAACCCACCGACATCGCCGATGTCACGGGGGCGGCCTACACTTATCTCGTCAACGGCCATGGCCCGCAGGATAACTGGACCGGGCTCTTCGAGCCCGGTGAGCGCGTCCGCCTGCGCATCATCAACGCTTCGTCGATGACGACCTTCAACCTGCGCATCCCCGGCCTGCCGATGACGGTGGTTCAGGCGGACGGGCAGGACGTTCATCCGGTCGAGGTCGACGAGTTCCAGATCGGCATCGCCGAAACCTATGACGCGATCGTCACGCCGCCGGACGATCGCGCCTACACGCTGATCGCCGAGAGCATCGACCGATCCGGCATGGCGCGGGCGACGCTCGCCCCGCGCGCGGGCATGACGGCGGAGGTGCCGCCGCTGCGGAAGCGCCCGCTGCTTTCCATGGCCGACATGGGCATGGGCTCTATGGACGGCGACATGAGCGATATGGGCGGCATGGACATGAGCATGCGCAATTTCGCCCATGCCCCACAGGTGAAGCGCGGCCCCGGCGTGCAGACGCTCGCCCCCATGCCCGTCGATCGGACGGGGGACCCCGGCGTGGGGCTCGCCGATGCCGGGCATCGCGTGCTCACCTATCGCGATCTGATGGCGTTCGATCGCAATCCCGATACCCGCGCCCCCTCCCGCTCGATCGAGATTCACCTGACCGGCAACATGGAACGCTTCATGTGGTCGTTCGACGGCAAGGCCATGTCGGACACGATGGAGCCTATCCCCTTCACGCAGGGCGAACGGGTGCGGGTGACGCTCATCAACGACACGATGATGGGCCACCCCATCCACCTCCACGGCCATTTCTTCGAGCTGGTGACGGGCCATGGCGATCATGCCCCGCGCAAGCATACGGTGCTGGTCCAGCCGGGCGGGACGCTGAGCTTCGATCTCACTGCCGATGCCCCCGGCGACTGGGCGTTCCATTGCCATCTGCTCTATCACATGACCGCCGGCATGATGCGCGTCGTGAGCGTCCGCTCCTCGGGAGACGCGGCATGAGCCGCCTCCGTCTGCTGCTCGGCGCGATCATGTCGGGCCTCGCCGCGCCCTGTATTGCGCAATCCATGCCGGGGATGCCTGGCATGGCCATGCCGAAGCCGGCGCCATCCAAGGCGCCGGTGCATGGTCGAAAGGCTCCACCCGCGAAGCCGGCGGCCAAGGCCGCGCCTCATCATGCGATGTCCCACGATCATGGCGGCATGAGCATGCCACCGCCACACGACATGTCGTCGATGCCGGGTATGGACATGTCCGAGCCCTCGGCACCCCGTGATATGACCGTGATGGACGGCATGACGATGACGGGCACCGCACTCCCCGCAGGCAACGCGCCGGCACCATCAGCACCGATGGATCATTATGCGGACCGTTTCTATGCTCCGGCCGACATGGAGCGCTCGCGCCATCAGATGATGCGGGAGGATGGCGGCGGGCTTCAGCATCAACTGCTCTTCAATATCGCGGAGATCCAGGCCCAGCAGGGACATGAAGGCTATCGCTGGGATGCAGAGGGCTTCGTCGGAGGCGACATCAACCGCCTCTGGATCAAGAGCGAAGGCGAAGGCCGGTTCCACAACGGCGTCGATCATGCCGAGGTGCAGGCGCTCTATGGGCGCGCCATCGGCCCCTATTACAACCTTCAACTCGGTGTGCGGCAGGATATCCGCCCCTCCCCCTCGCGAACCTATGCAGCGCTGGGTATCGAGGGCCTCTCCCCCTACAGGTTCGAGACGGAAGCCGCGCTGTTCGTCTCGACACGCGGCGACGTGCTGGGCCGGATCGAAGCGTTGTACGACCAGCGGATCACGCAGCGGCTCCTCCTCCAGCCTCGCGTCGAACTCAACCTCTCCGCTCAGGATGTGCCACAGGATCGCTATGGCGCGGGGCTGGTCGACGCCGAACTCGGTTTGAGGCTGCGTTATGAGGTCCGTCGGGAGTTTGCCCCCTATGTCGGCGTGAGTTGGGAGCGCAAGACGGGCAAAAGCGCCGACTATGCCCGTGCCGACGGCGACAAGATATCCTCGACGAGTTTCGTGGCAGGCGTGAGGGGCTGGTTTTGAGCCACGTCCGCGTCGCTTAGCCCAAGCGCGGCGAGGAACTCTCCGGCAATCCTGTCGGGGTCGAAGCGCCGCGCCGCCGCTCGCTGACCGTCGGGGTCGGGAGGGCAGATCAGTTGCCTCTCAATGGCAGCGGCGAGCGCGGCGGCGTCTCCGGTCGGCACGATCGTTCCGTGGCGACCGTTCATCAGGATTTCCCGCACCCCGTCCCCGCAATCGGTGCTGACGACCGCAAGCCCGGCATGAAGCGCCTCGATGAGAACGGTCGGCAATCCCTCCCGATCGGATGAGAGCGCCAGCAGGTCGGCCTGTTCCATGTGGTCGTATGGTGACGGCTGGAATCCGAGGAAGCGAATCTGTCGGCTCATGCCCAGCGCCTGCACATGCTCTTCGAGACATTTTCGTAGCGGGCCGTCGCCCAGAATATCGAGGTGCAAGTCCTTCCCGCGCATCCGGGTGAAGGCATCGATGATGAGGCAGTTCCGGGGGGCGATGGAGAGTGCGACCGCTTTAGCGCGCAGGCCGCCGTCCGATGAAGCTCATCGGGCGATAGGTACGCAGCGTATGTCGGAATTTGGCGCGCCCGGAACGATTCGAACGTCCGACCCTCAGATTCGTAGTCTGATGCTCTATCCAGCTGAGCTACGGGCGCGCTGCGAGGCGGGTCTCTATAAGGGGTTTCGCGAACGCGCAACCCCATTGCGACAAGAAATCCACGCCCCTAGACCGAAACCATGTCCAGCCCTTCCAAGCTCCGCGCGCGCGGCATCGCGATTCTGCCTCTCCTTCTGGCATCGGCCGCGTGTACCGGCCCGGAATCCGGCTATCCGTCGCTTGCGCCCCGGCCGATCGAATCCCTGTCGCTCGCCGAACCCGCGCGCCCCGCGGCTGCCCCGGCCATCGCCGATCCCAACGCATTGGCCAGCTATGCTCCGATCATCGCGCAGGCGCGCACCGACGACGCGACCTTCCAGGAAACCCTGAAGCGGGAGCGCGAGACACTCGAACGCGGCCGAGACGCGTCACGAGGCAGCGACGCGTGGACCGCCGCGCAGACATCCCTCTCCCGGATCGAGGCGGCACGGGCCCCCGTCGCGCGGGCGCTTTCCGATCTCGACGCGGCACGCAGCAGCGCTCCGACCGAAGAGAATACCGGTCAAGCCGTAGCCGCGAACCAGGCGTTCGAGCAGGTGCAGGCGCTCGATGAGGCGGAAACGACGGCGCTCTCGGGCCTCATGCCGCCCGGACGTTAAGCCGCTGCGGCCGTCTGCGGACGTGGTGGGCTTCCAGGCCCCCTGCACAAAAGGCATGAGGCTTGTTCATCGCGGATGCGCTATGGGGCCACCGCGATGAATCAATATCCCCTCCACAAAGCCCGCCATGACCACGACATCATCTACCCCTCAGCCATCCCTTTCCTCCTGATCCACCTCGCCTGCTTCGCCGCCTTCTGGACCGGCGTCAGCGTGCCCGCGCTGTGGCTGTGCTTCGGGCTCTACTGGCTGCGGATGTTCGGGGTGACGGCGGGCTATCACCGCTATTTCTCGCATCGCGCCTATACGACGAGCCGGGTCTTCCAGTTCGTGCTGGCCCTGATCGCGCAGAGCACCTTCCAGAAGAGCGTCCTCTGGTGGGCCGCGAAGCATCGCCACCACCACCAGCATTCCGACACAGACGCGGACGTGCACTCCCCGCGCCTGACCGGCTTCATCTACAGCCATCTCGGCTGGATCTTCGCGCGCCAGCACGACACCGCCGATCTCGATGTCGTGCCGGACCTCACCAAATATCCCGAGCTGCGCTGGCTCCATCGCCACGAATGGGTGCCCGGCATCGCGCTCGGTACGCTGTGCTGGCTGGTGGCGGGCTGGTCGGGCCTGGTGGTCGGCTTCGTGTGGAGCACGGTGCTCGTCTACCACGCGACCTTCTGCATCAACTCGCTCGCGCACGTCCGCGGCACGCAGCGCTATGTGACCGGCGACGATTCCCGCAACAACCCGATCCTCGCCATCCTCACCATGGGCGAAGGCTGGCACAACAACCATCACGCCTTCCAGAGCAGCGCCCGGCAGGGCTTCCGCTGGTGGGAGGTGGACCTCACCTTCTACATCCTGCGCGGACTGAGCATCGCGCGGATCGTCGACGGGTTGAAGCCGCCGCCCATCGCCGTGATCCGCAATGAGCAGCGGCTCGGCACCAAGATCATCGGCCGCTCCGCGACGCGGCTGGCCGAGCGCTACAACCCCGAACGGATCGCGCATTCGCTGCGCTCCGTGCTGCCGGACTATGAGCTGGCGGCGCTGCTCGAAGCGCTCGACCATGCGCATGAGCGGGTCGCCGCGCGCTGGGCGGAGGTGGCCTCGCATATGCCGAGCCGGGAGGACATGCTGGTCGAGGCGCGCAAGCTCTTCGCCAAGACGCCGTCGATGGAGGAGATTGTCGACCGCGCGCATCGCCTTGTGTTGCACGCCGTCGGCAAGCAGCTCGGCGCCAGCACGGCGGCCGCCTGACGCGATGCAGGAGGGGGCAGCGCTTCGCCCCCTCCGCCTCAGGGGAGGCGGCGTGCGGTCAATATCTTGATCGGGTGGGTCATCGACTGGCCCACCGTCTGCTTCGACCAGCCGCCCTTGTAGGTCGGCTGCGCCAGCATCTTTTTGACGAGCGGCATTCCGCTCACCACATGGCCAAAGGCCGCGTAGCCGGGGTCTTTCTTGCTGGCATCGAGATAGGTGCCGTCGCCCACCACGATGAAGAAATCCCCCATCGCCGTCCCCGGCGCGTCCCGTGCCATCGAGACGACACCGTCGAGATGGTGGATGCCGGTCTTGCTGGTCGGCTCATGGGCGATGGGCTTCAGCGATTTGCCCATGGAATTGTTGATGCCACCTTCGACGAAGCCTTCCTTCGTGTTCGGGGTGCCGCGCGCCGCCCGGTAGAAGCTGGTGTTGTCGAACAGCTTCCGGTCCACATAAGCGAGGAAATTATTGGAGGTGATCGGCGCGCGCTTCATCTCCAGCGCGATCACGATCGGCCCCTCCGTCGTGTCGATCTTCACCCGGACGGGCGGCGTCGGACGGGGTGTGGCGGCGGCCGGGAACGCCACCGCGAGCGCGAGGAGCGGGAGGAGAGATCGACGAATCATGGCACCGGAATGTCGCGACGCCATCGCCCGCCGCAAGGGAAAATGAGGCAGGACGGCTCGCGTGCGACGCTGCGGTGCGATAACAAGGCGCATGACCACCGCGCTCGCCGATTTCGCCGCCAGCCTGCCCAAGGCCGAACTCCACCTCCACATCGAAGGATCGCTCGAACCCGAGCTGATGTTCGCGCTGGCCGAGCGCAACAAGGTCGCGATCCCCTTCGCTTCGGTGGAGGAGGTGCGCGCCGCCTATCAGTTCAGCCGGCTCCAGGACTTTCTCGACATCTATTATCAGGGCGCGCAGGTGCTCCGCGAGGAAGATGACTTCCGCGATCTCGCGACCGCCTATTTCGATCGCGCGGCGGCCGATAATGTCGTCCATGCCGAGATCTTCTTCGATCCGCAGACGCACACCGATCGCGGCATCCCCTTCGCGACCGTGCTCAATGGCCTCAATGCCGGCATGATCGAGGCGGAGAAGAAGCACGGCCTCACCTCGAAGCTCATCCTCTGCTTCCTGCGCCATCTCGACGAGGAAGCCGCCTTCCAGACGCTGAAAGCCGCCGAGCCCTTCCTCGATCGCATCGCGGGCGTCGGCCTCGATTCGTCGGAGTTGGGCCATCCGCCCGAGAAGTTCGCCCGCGTCTTCGCGGCCGCCGGCACGATGGGCCTGAAGCGCGTCGCCCATGCCGGCGAGGAAGGCCCGCCCGATTATGTCCATCAGGCGCTCGACATCCTGGAGATCGACCGGCTGGATCATGGCAATCGCGCGTTGGAAGATAGCCAGCTCACCACCCGCCTCGCCCGCGAAGCGATGACGCTGACGGTCTGCCCACTCTCCAACCTCAAGCTCTGTGTCGTCGACCATATCGACGCGCACCCGATGAAGCGGATGCTCGACGCGGGCCTCCGTGCAACGGTCAATTCCGACGATCCCGCCTATTTCGGCGGCTATGTGAACGACAATTATCGCGCGCTGGCCGGCACCGGGCAGCTCAGCCGCGAGGATTTCGTGACGCTGGCGCGCAACAGCTTCCTCGGCTCCTTCCTGCCCGACGAAGCCATCGCCCGCCATCTCGCGGCACTCGCCGCCCATGTCGCCGCCGCCTGAGGGACAGAGCCGATGTCGCAACCGACCCTGACCTTCATTCCCCACGAAGATTTCGTGACGTCGATCCGCACGCTGGCGGCGCAGGTGGAAAAGAGCGGCTGGCGGCCGAGCTTCATCATCGGCGTCGGGCGCGGTGGGCTGGTGCCGAGCACCTTCCTCAGCCACGCGACCGACTGGCCGATGCTCTCGGTCGATTATTCGGCGCAGGTGCCCGGCTTCTCGGACGAGCCTCTCGCCCGCCTCAGCCAGATGGCGGCGAACGGCGAGCGGCTGCTTTTCGTCGACGACATCAACGACACCGGCCGCACCATCCGGCATCTGCGCGAGCAGCTCGCTGTGGCGTCCCCACCCAGGGGCAGCATCCGCTTCGCCGTGATGATCGACAATATCCGTTCGATGGAGAAGGTCGACTATCAGGCGGAGATCATCGACCGAACCGTGACCAAGGACTGGTTCGTCTTCCCGTGGGAAGCGATCGCCAGCCGCGACACGATCCTGACCGACGCCGCCGCCGTGCCAGAGCGAACCGCCTAATCCGGTTGCCGGCGGCCTTCCCCGCAGGCAGAAGGGCCATAATGGATAAGGAGAGGGCATGAAGCTCGCATCGCTCAAAGCCGGCCGGGATGGCCGCCTCGTCGTCGTCTCGGACAACCTTGCCTGGTATGCCGACGCCACCCACATCGCGCCGACGCTGCAGGCCGCGCTGGACGACTGGGACCATGCCGGCCCCGCGCTCGCCAATCTCGCGACCGACCTCGCGCATGAAGTGATCCCGATGGAGCGCTTCCACGAGCATGAGGCCGCAGCCCCCCTGCCCCGCGCCTATCAGTGGGCGGATGGCTCTGCCTATGTGAACCATGTCGAGCTGGTCCGCCGCGCGCGCGGCGCCGAGATGCCCGAGAGCTTCTGGACCGATCCGCTGATGTATCAGGGTGGCTCGGACGGCTTCCTCGGTGCACGCGACGCGATCCCGCTCGCCGATCCCGCATGGGGCTGCGATCTGGAGGCCGAGATCGCCGTGATCGTCGGCGATGTGCCGCAGGGCGCCAGCCGTGAGCAGGCGCTGGAGGCGATCCGCCTCGTCTGCCTCGTCAACGACGTATCGCTACGCAACCTCATCCCGAACGAGCTGGCCAAGGGCTTCGGCTTCTTCCAGTCCAAGCCGGCCTCGGCCCTGTCGCCTGCCGCGGTGACGCCGGATGCGCTCGGCGACGCCTGGCGCGACGGCAAGCTCCATCTGCCGCTGCTCGTGTCGCTGAACGGGGCCGCGTTCGGCAAGGCGGATGCCGGCGTCGACATGACCTTCGACTTCGGCCAGCTCGTCGCCCACGCCGCCAAGACGCGCGCTCTGAGCGCCGGCACCGTGATCGGCTCGGGCACCGTCTCCAATCGTGGCGAGGGCAATTCGCCCGGCAAGCCGATCGCGGAAGGCGGCCTCGGCTATAGCTGCATCGCGGAGATCCGCACGGTCGAGACGATCCTGCGCGGCCAGGCGGAAACGCCCTTCCTCCAGCATGGCGATACCATTCGCATCGAGATGAAGGACGCGCACGGCCACAGCATTTTCGGCGCGATCGAGCAGACGGTATCTCCTGTCGACTGACCACCTCTTCCCGGCTAGGTTGACGCAAACGTCAAGGAGTCGACGATATGGTCAAAAAGCTGGGAGAGGCCGAGCGGGCGGAGCTGCTGCCGACGCTCGCGGGATGGGCGCATGAGCCGAAGCGCGACGGCATCGCCAAGCGCTTCGTCTTCGCCGACTTCGTGGCCGCATTCGGGTTCATGGCCCGCGTCGCCCTGCTCGCCGAGAAGGCGGACCATCATCCCGAATGGTCGAACGTCTGGAACCGGGTCGATATCCTGCTGACCACGCATGATGCGGACGGCCTCTCGATGCGCGACGTCGAGCTGGCCCGCGCGATCGATAAGGTGGCGGAAGGAGCGCGCGCATGAGCCTGCCCGCCATCTTCGACCGCCTTCGCCTGCCGGTGATCGCCTCTCCGATGTTCATCGTCTCCGGGCCGGAGCTGGTGATCGCCCAGTGCAAGGCGGGCATCGTCGGCTCCTTCCCGGCGCTGAACGCCCGGCCGCAGAGCCAGCTCGACGAATGGCTGCACCAGATCGAGGAGGAACTGGCCGCCTGGGATCGGGCCCATCCTGACACGCCGTCAGCGCCCTATGCGGTCAACCAGATCGTCCACCGCAGCAATCCGCGGCTGGAGGAAGATCTCGCCGCCTGCGCCAAGCGCAAGGTGCCGATCATCATCACCTCGCTCGGTGCGCGGGAAGACCTCAACACGGCCGTCCATGGCTGGGGCGGCGTGACGCTTCACGACATCATCGACGACCGCTTCGCCCGCAAGGCGATCGAGAAGGGCGCGACCGGCCTGATCGCGGTCGCGACGGGTGCCGGCGGCCATGCGGGACGCCTCTCCCCCTTCGCGCTCGTGCAGGAAATCCGCGAGTGGTTCGACGGCCCGCTGGCGCTCTCCGGCGCGATCGCGAACGGTCGCGCGGTGCTGGCGGCGCAGGCGATGGGAGCGGACCTCGCCTATATCGGCTCGCCCTTCATCGCGACCACCGAGGCCCATGCGCCCGACAGCTATAAGCAGGGCATCGTCGAGGGCCGGGCGGCAGACATCGTCTACACCGACCTCTTCACCGGCGTGCATGGCAATTATCTGCGCGCCTCGATCGTCGTGGCGGGACTGGACCCCGATCATCTGCCGGCGAGCGATCCGAGCAAGATGGATTTCGGCGGCGGCGCGGCCAAGGCATGGCGCGACATCTGGGGCTCGGGTCAGGGCATCGGCGCAGTGCATGCGGTCGAGCCCGTGGCCGAGCGCGTCTCGCGGCTGGCCGTGGAGTATCGCGCCGCTCAGGCCGAGCTGGCTGCGAAGAGCCGCTGAAGGATCAGGCGGCGGGCGCCGCGTGGTGGATCATCTGCCCACCACCCAGCGCGCCCGCCAGCCGTGACGACCCGAACGCCCGCTCCAGTTGCCCCATCAGACTGAGCACGGGGCTTTCCGGCACCGCAGTGCGGCGGATACCGCTATCAAGCCGAAGCACGCGAGCGTACAAATCCTCGGTCGCGGCGATGATCTGCTGCGCGGGCCTCGGCAGCGCCTCTACGGCGGCGGGGTCGCTTTCGGGGACATGACCGAGCTTGCGCTCGGGGGCCGAAGCCTGATCCTCGCTGATCTCCCCGCTCGCAAGTGCGCGGCGGACCAGCAGCCAGGCGATCACATGCATCAGCCTCGTCGTCACGCGCAGCGACTCGCAAGAAAAGCCGACGCGCAACACGGGCGGAAGAACATCCCGGTCAGCCCGGCCGGCGGCGTCGAAATAGCCGCGCGCCTCGTCTGCCAGAAGCATCGCCTCGACATAGAGCGAATCGACCAGCCGGCGGCTGATCCCTTCTTGAAGAGCAATGATCATGGCGTGGGTGTGCCATAGCATTTGTCCGTAAAATACGCTCGTGACGGAAACGAAACCGCAGGATCGTCCCACACCAGAACACCCACTTGAAAGAGTGATGCCGCTATCCATCTTGAGTAGGTCGGGGCGTCGCCATTCGGGACGCCGAGACGGGTCCGGCGGATGGTCCGCGGACTTGCCTGTTGTTCATTCGCCCAAGGAGGGTCTGAACCTATGCGTACCGTTGATTTCGCACCCCTGCTGCGCTCGTCCATCGGCTTCGAGAATCTCAACCGCCTCGTCGATTTCGCCACCCGGGGCGAAGGCGATGCCTATCCCCCTTACAATATCGAGAAGCTCGCCGAGGACAGCTACCGCATCTCCATGGCCGTCGCCGGCTTCTCGCGCGATGAGCTGGAACTGACGGTGCAGGACAATGTGCTCATCGTGGTCGGCAAGGCCGAGCCGAAGGTGGGCGAGGCCGAGCGTGAGTTCCTCCATCGCGGCATCGCGAAGCGCGCCTTCGAACGCCGCTTCCAGCTCGCCGATACCATCAAGGTGACGGGCGCCGGCTATGTCGACGGCCTGCTCAACATCGAGCTGAAGCGCGAAGTGCCCGAGCACAAGAAGCCGCGCCGGATCGCGATCGATGGCCAGGCGACCGACAGCACGGAAAGCCTGATCACGGCCTGATTGCCGCGCACAGACAGACAAGGAGGCCGGTCCGATCCGTCGGGCCGGCCTTTTTCGTGTCAGGCGATGATGTCAGGGATCAGCGTATCCCCCAGCAGCGAAATCTCATCCTTGATGCGGAGCTTGCGCTTCTTGAGCCGCGCGATCTGGAGCTGGTCGGGCTGCGGCAGATCGCCGAGCGCCGATATGGCGGCATCGAGATCGCGATGCTCCGTGCGCAGCAGGGCGAGCCTGCGGCTGATCTCCTCCTCGGCGTCCATCCCGAATGTCCCCGTACCGGTCGACTCCCGTCGACACGGGTGGTCTCGTCCCAGCGATGCTCCCTTGGGTGGCTCGCTGCAAGCTCGGAATCCGTCCGCGCCGTGACCGCCCACGGATCGTCGCATTTGTGAAACCCGTTTGCCGCTTTCGCCCTTTGTTCACGCGACAGGCCGGTGATTTGGTGATTTACTGAAGAGTGCTGACACTAGCTAGCGAGGAGGTATCGAATGGCCGATCCACATGCCAGCGCTTTGCTGTCCCGTCACGCGGGATTGGACGCTCGGATAGCTGACGAGGAGCGTCGTCCCGCTCCTGATCAGGGCATGATTGCCAGCCTCAAAAAACAGAAACTGAAGATCAAGGAAGCCCTCGCGGGGCTTTGAACCGCAAGCGGTCCGCCGGTGTCGAAAGGGGCACCGCGGGCCGCCCGAAATCCTACTCTATCAACCTATTGATCGCAGGCACGGCATAATGCCGCCGCTTCAGCGAGCCTTCAGGCCGGGACGGCGATAATCCAGCGTTGTCGGCCGGAACAAATCCTCATCCGCCTTCGATGCAGCACGAGGCTTGCGCGCCAGCGTCTTGTCGATCGGATGATCGAACGCCACGCCAATGCGGCCGGACTCGGCCCAGGCCACTGCCCCTCGCACGAGCCCCACGCCTTCGAGCACGATCTCGACTCGCATCGCCTGCCGGAAGTCTTCCGGCGCATCCGCCATCAGACCGCCGGACGAGACGTTGCGGACCCGGACATTGTGGCCCTCGCCGGCCTGACCTTCATGCTTGAGCCGGGCGAAGACGAACAGGCTGTCCCGTTCGTCGCGACGCTGCGAGTCCGTGCCACCTTGCGGTGTGTCGTTACCCAAAGCTTCTTTCACCTCTGCTCAACCCTGCAAACACTCTAACAATCTGGCCATACTAGCAAAATTGAGCCGCTGCGACCAAAGCCTAATTCGACCGGCGGTCCATCGGGAGCGTCGATCCGACATCAATCGTCGCGCGAGATCTTCTCGTTGCGCTCGTGCCGCTCCTGCGCTTCCACCGTCATCGTGGCGATCGGACGGGCTTCGAGGCGCGCCAGCGAGATCGGTTCGCCCGACACCTCGCAATAGCCATATTCGCCCTCTTCGATACGCCGAAGCGCCGCATCGATCTTGGAGATCAGCTTGCGCTGCCGGTCACGGGTGCGCAGTTCGATCGACCAGTCCGTCTCGCTCGACGCGCGATCGGTGATGTCGGGTTCGCGCAGCGAATCAGTCTGAAGCTGTGCGAGCGTCTCCTTCGCCTCGCGAAGGATCGAGTCCTTCCAGGCGAGCAGCTTGCGCCGAAAATAGATCGTCTGCCGAGGCCCCATGAAGGGCTCGTCGGGAGCAGGACGATAGTCCTCCGGAAGCGTGTCGGCTTCCTGCTCTGCCCCCACGGTATCAACCGCCGTCGCCATGCAACTCTCCGCTCCTCTGCGGAGCCTGCGATCAGGCTTTGGACGCCCTCACGCGAGATGCTCCTGTCCCCGGGCCGCCCTATAGCCAGCCACGAAACCGCATACAAGCGTCGCTTTGCGGGGCCCAAGGCGATGCAAGATCGGAAAAACCACGGCGCTGCAACGCCGTCACAGTCCCTTCAGATCCAAATGCGTGTCTTTCCTGACGCAAAACGGGACATTAACCAGGCGACGCCTAATCACCTCCCTTCCCATTCCTCGTTGAACGGGCGAGGAAGGACGAGAAGCATGCGCTCACAGGGTTTTGTAGCGCTTCGGCAGACGAGTGGATGGCGCACCCGGCCCTAACGGCCCTGGTTTCAGCGACATCCGCCAAGCAGGGGGCGAGAGGGAAGCGATGTCTGTTAGAATGGCGGTCGCGAAATTGTGCGCCTGCGCCTGTGGCGGCGCGGCCATCGGCGGTGGCGCCGTTCACTATGCGGAACATCCGCGACCTGTCGTCCATCGCGTGGCGCCCAAGCCCGTGCATCGCGTCGCGGCCGCTCCGCCTCGCAAGGTGGTGACCACCACCACGACGTGCACACCCGGCACGATCACACTGGCCCGCGCTCCGGAAGCGGCTCCAGCCTATGCCGGCGGTGCCGTCGCGCCCGCGGCCACCACGACCAGTGGCAGCTCTGGTGGATTCATCGGCGGCCCTGGCTTTTTCGGCGGCGGCTTCTTCGGCGGAAGCACCGGCAGCGGCGGCTTCCTGATCTCCACGACCTCGTCGAGCAGCGGCGGTTCAACATCCACCTCGACCGGTGGGTCGTCGACGTCGTCCTCGTCTTCGTCTTCGTCCAGTTCGAGCACTTCCACTTCGAGCAGCACCAGCTCATCGACCGGTGGCACGCCGACATCGACCACGACGACGACCAGCACAACTGGCGGCCCTCCCACATCGACCACCACTACAACCACGACCACAACGGGCGGACCTCCGACTTCCACCACCACAACGACGACCGGTGGTCCACCAACCTCCACCACCACGACCGGTGGACCTCCTAGCACCACGACCACCACTGGCGGCCCGCCGACCGACGTCCCGGCTCCGCCGATGCTCGTGCTCTTCGGCGGCGCTGCGGCGGCGCTGGTCGCCCGGCGCGCCGTCGCTCGGCGCAAGAACCGCGAATAACCCTAACCATCAGCCATAAGAAAAGGGTCGCGATGCATCAGCATCGCGGCCCTTTTACGTTCTGAGGGGCGCGCTTAGTGCGAGCCGCCTGTGCCGGCCCCGCTGGCGCCGGCCGCAGCACTGAGCTGCTGCGCGGTCATCGCGATGCGGAGGCCGCCATTCGTGCCCGCGCCGAAAGCCGTGATCGGAAGGCGAACCTTGCCGCCGCTCGCGAGTTCCAACGTGGCGAACTGGGCATCGACGGCCGCGATCGTGCCGACCGCACCGCCCTGCATGTCGGCGACCGCTGCGCCCTGCGAGACGTCCGGCTTGCCCGCCGACGCCTGAGGCGCAGGCGCCGCCTGGGCCACCGCCGCGTCGATCTGGGCGGCCGTCATCGCGATCACAGGACCGTTAGGGCCCATGGCGAAGCTGGTTTTGGGCAGGCGCACCTTGCTCTTGCTGGTCGCGAGCACGACGAAATCGCCGTCGACACTTTCGATCGAGCCGACCGTGCCGCCCGACGTGTCGAGCACCTTGGCACCCGCCGTGAGCGTGGCCGACGAGGTCGGCGCCGTCGCCGGAGCAGTAGCCGCAGGAGGCGTCGAGCCGGCAGCCGCGCCGGTGGACGGAGCCGTCGTCTGGGCGAACGCCAGAGCCGGCACCATCGCCGTGGCAGCCCCCAGCATCAGCCCCGTCTTCATGAACTTCATCGTCTAATCCTCCGTGGATTTCATCCAAACTGAAGCATCAACACATTCAAACGCCCAATGAGGGAACCACTGAGAGACGAACCGAGACGAAGAAACGACGAGACGTAAAATCACCTCAATCCAGCGCCGTCAGGACCTTCTCAATCTCGCCCACGGGGCTCCCGGTCATATCCTTGCTCACTTCCCGGAGAATCCTGTTCTCCACATCGCGATGATAATGCTTACGGAGCTGTCCCAGCGTCTTCGGCGGCGCTATCACGATCAAATCCGAAAAGTCGCCGGATTGCACACCTTGGGACAACATCTCCGCCGTATCCGCCGCAAAGCGCAGCCCCTCGATCTCGTGCGCGTCGGCCGATGGAAAGGCTCCGCCGCCGGCGTTGGGCGCGAAGGATCGGCCGGGCGAATCGGTCACCATCTCGCGGGTCTTGCTCGCAGGCTCTTCGACGGCGCTCATGACGGTAAGGTTCGGCGCCGCGGCATCTCCCTCGTTGCGCAGGAGGAGCCGTTTGCGGCCATCGGCCACGAGAATGACGCTGTTGCGGGGTACGCGCATAGCATTTCTCCGATGTCTGCGTGCATCGGATAAACGCGACCGCCGGGTGAGGGTTGCGAAGGCCGCGCCCGCCCGCCATAGCCCCAAGCCATGCATGACATTCGCCTGCTCCGCGACGATCCCGCCGCCTTCGCTGCCGAGATGCAGCGTCGCGGCACCGCCTTTGACGCCGACGCCTTCGCCGCGCTCGATGCCGACCGCCGGCACGCCGCGCTGTCGGTCGAGACCGCTCAGGCGGAGCGCAATCGCCTGTCGAAGGAGATCGGCAAGGCCTTCTCCACCGGCGACCGCGCCGGCGGCGAGGCGATGCAGGCCGAGGTCGCGCGCCTGAAGCAGGTGATCGCCGACGGCGAGACGCAGGAAGCCGCCATCGCCGAGCAGCTCAACGCCCGCCTCGCCGAAATCCCGAACCGCGCCGCCGCCAATGTGCCGCAGGGTGCCGACGAGAATGACAATGTCCTCGTCTCTCACTGGGGCGAGCCGGAGGCGCCGGCCTTCAGCCCCCGCGAGCATGACGATCTCGGCCGCGCGCTGGGCATGGACTTCGACGCCGCCGGCACCGTGTCGGGCGCGCGCTTCGTCTATCTCAAGGGGCAGATCGCCCGCCTCAATCGCGCGCTCGGCCAGTTCATGCTGGATCATCAGACGGAGCAGCACGGCTATATCGAGGTGGCGCCGCCGCTGCTCGTGCGCACCGAGGCGATGTTCGGCACCGGCCAGCTCCCGAAGTTCGCCGAGGATCTGTTCCAGACGACCGACGGCCGCTGGCTGATCCCGACGGCCGAGGTGAGCCTCACCAACTATGTCCGCGACCAGATCCTCTCCGAGCAGGAGCTGCCGCTGCGCATGACGGCGCTCACCAACTGCTTCCGCGCCGAGGCTGGGGCCGCGGGTCGCGACACGCGTGGCATCATCCGCCAGCACCAGTTCGAGAAGGTCGAGCTGGTCTCGATCGTCACGCCGGACCAGTCCGAGGACGAGCATGAGCGCATGACCCGCGCGGCCGAAACCGTGCTGGAGGCGCTGGGCCTCCCCTATCGCCGGATGCTGCTCTGCACGGGCGACATGGGCTTCTCGGCGGCGCGCACCTACGATCTCGAAGTGTGGTTGCCCGGCCAGCAGCGCTATCGCGAAATCTCGTCCTGCTCGAACTGCACGGATTTCCAGGCGCGCCGCATGAACACGCGCTTCCGTCCGGCAGGCGAGACCAAGGGCACGCGCTTCGTTCACACGCTGAACGGCTCAGGGCTGGCGGTTGGCCGCACGCTGGTGGCGGTGATGGAGAACTACCAGACCGCCGACGGCGCCGTGCGTATCCCGGAGGTGCTGCGGCCCTATCTGGGCGGGCTCGAGGCGATCGAGCCGGCCTGACCATGCGCATCCTCGTCACCAACGACGACGGCATCCATGCCCGTGGGCTCGGCATCGCGGAGACGATCGCGCGCCGGTTCAGCGACGATGTCTGGGTGGTGGCGCCATCGGAGGAGCAGTCGGGCACGGGGCATTCGTTGACCCTCACCCGGCCGCTCCGCCTGCGCCAGCATGGCGAGCGGCGCTTCTCCGTGACGGGCACGCCCACCGACGCGGTGATGATGGCCCTGCTGGAGGTGCTGGACGGACCGCCCGACCTGATCCTCTCGGGCGTCAATCGCGGCGCCAACCTGGGCGAGGACGTGACCTATTCGGGCACCGTCTCCGCCGCGATGGAAGGCGCGCTGGCCGGCATCCGCTCGGTCGCGCTGAGTCAGGTCCATGCCCGCGAGGCGGCAGGCGAGAATGTCTCCTTTGCCGTCGCCGAGGCATGGGGCGAGCGGGCGATCCGTCCGCTGCTCGATACGCCCTTCGCGCCGGGGATGCTGGTCAACATCAACTTCCCGGCGCTGTCGCCAGAGGAAGTGAAGGGCATTCGCGTCGTCGGCCAAGGCATCCGCGACTATGGGCGGGCCAGCATGGTCCGGCATACCGACCCGCGCGGATTTCCCTATTACTGGCTGCACTTCGGCGGGATTGTTCACACCACGGGCGAGAATACCGATCTGGAAGCGATCGCGGGCGGCCATGTCACCGTGACGCCGCTCCATCTCGATCTCACCTATCGTGAGGCGCTGTCATCCCTCGCCGCAAGCTATTGATCACGCGTCTCTTGGCAGCGCCCCCTTCCGCCAGTAAGGCACCGCGAGGGTAGCTGCGGGGTTTGGGGCATGACGGCGCGTTCCGGTCGTTGGGTAATGGCGATCGCGCTTCTAGCGACCAGCGGCTGCATCCCGCGTGGCGCTCCACCCGAATCCTATGGCGACAAGGGCAGCACGCCCTCGCCCTCCTCGCGCCCCCTGTCGTCCGAGCTTACGGCCTCCAGTCGCGGGCATATCCGCACTGCCGACATCCCGAATTCGGTCAAGCAGCCGACGCCCTCCTGGCTGACGCGGCAGGTGACCGCGGACGCCAAGACCATCTCCGATTCGACCTATATCGTGAAATCCGGCGACACGATCCGCTCGATCGGCAACCAGACCGGTGCCGGATCGGAAGCCATCGCCCGTGCCAACAACATTCCCGCCCCCTTCGTGGTGCGCACCGGGCAGCATCTGAAGATTCCCGGCGGCCGCTATCATCTCGTCCGCGAGGGCCAGAGCGGCATTGCCATCGCGCGCGCCTATGGCATCGAATGGTCCCGGATCGCGGACCTGAACGACCTCCAGCCGCCTTACGTCCTCCGCAATGGCCAGCGGCTGCTGCTGCCGAGCGCGCCGGAAACCGCGCAAATGACAGTCGAGCAGCGGGCCCATGCCTTCAGCCTCGACATCGACGATCTGGCAACCGGCTCCGAGCCCGCCATCGCGACCGACGCCGCACCGAAGGCGCCGACCGCTACGCCCAAAAAGCCACTCCACACCGACGTCGCCATCGCGGAACCGCGTGCCTTCTCGGGCAAGTTCGACTGGCCGCTCTCGGGCCAGATCATCGGCCGCTTCGGTCCCTCGGGTGACGGCCGTCGCAATGACGGCATCAATATCGCCGCCAACCGGGGCGATCCGATCCGGGCGGCGGCGGACGGCGTGGTCGCCTATGCCGGCTCTGCCATCGCGGTCTATGGCGGCCTGATCCTCATCAAGCACGGCGATGGCTGGATCACCGCTTATGGCCATGCCGAGCAGATCCTCGTGACGCGCGGCCAATCCGTCCATCGCGGCGACGTGATCGCCCGCGCCGGCGCGACCGGCTCGGTGAACAAGCCGCAACTCCATTTCGAGATCCGCGACAAGCGGACACCGGTCGATCCGCTACGCTACCTGCCCGCGGCCCGCGAATAGGGCCGGACCATGGGGGCAGAAGACATCCAGGCGAGCGTCGTCATCTCGGTGGCGATGCTGGTCATCAGCCTCGTGCTGGGAACGGCGATGGCGATCGGCTGGGCCTGCTTCGGACGCCCGCGTCACGCGCTAAGCTGGTCGATCGCCTACTTCCTCTACGGCATCGAGATCATCGCCGTGGCAGTCGGCACCGCCCGGCCGAACCTCCATCCCATTCTGGAAATGGTGGAATTTGCCTGCATTCTGGCGGCGGCGTCGTTGGTGGCGATCGGCGCACGGCAGCGGGCCAAGCTCGAGAGCTGGGCACGGGGCATCGGCATCGCCTTCGTCACCGTGTTCCTCGTCAACGAAGCATTGCGGCACAGCGTGCATCCCTGGTGGCTGTCGGCGACCGACGGGCTCTTCACCTCGGTGATGCTGAGCATCGCGATCGCAGCCATCCGTCCACGCGATCGCGAGCCAGAGGCCGCGGAATGGGCCACCATGGCCACGCTCGTGGTGTTCGTGCTGTTCGAACTGCTGCTTGTCTTCCTGGACATGAAGGGCCGCCTCCATCCGGAAGACCATCGGCTGGCGAGCTTCTTCATGGACTTCTATCTCGCCGGCCTGACGCCGGTGTTCGTGGCCAACGGCGTGTCGGCCAATCTGCTGATCGCGTCCGATCTGGCGGCAAAGCTCCGCGCTCTGGCCGCGAGCGATCCGCTGACCGGCGTGTTCAACCGGCGCGGGTTTCATGAGGCCGCAGTCCGAGCGGTCTCGAACGGGCGGCGACATCGTCAGCCGATCGCGATCACCTTGGTCGACATCGATCACTTCAAGAGCATCAACGATCGCTTCGGTCATACCGCCGGCGACCGGACGCTGCGCTTCATCGCGCGGAGCCTGTCCCGCGCTCTGCGCAAGGGCGATCTGGTGGGCCGGATCGGCGGCGAGGAATTTGCCCTGCTGCTGGTGAACAGCAGCGCGGAAGAGGCTGTCGAGGTGATGGATCGCGTCCGCGCCGGTATCGCGGCGGGGTTCCTCAACGAGGATATGCCCGTGCCCGTCACGGCCAGCTTCGGCGTGACTGCGGTCGAACTCGGCGGCGGCCCGGCGGAGGAGACGCTGGCCGAAGCGCTCGATCAGGCCGACCGGGCGCTTTATCGCTCCAAGATCGAAGGCCGCAACCGCACGACGCTCGCGGTTTTGACCGAGGCCTAGTAAAATGCGCCGCGTTGCACTATGTGCGCGCCCGCTCCCATGACCATAGAACTCCCCTCCCCGCCGAAGATCGGCATGGTATCGCTTGGCTGTCCGAAGAACCTCGTCGACAGCGAGCGCATCCTCACCAAGCTCCGCTCGGACGGCTATGCCATGTCCGGCGACTATGCCGGCGCGGACGTGGTGCTCGTCAACACCTGCGGCTTCCTCGATTCCGCGAAGGAAGAGAGCCTCGAAGCCATTGGCGAGGCGATCGCGGAGAATGGCCGCGTCATCGTCACCGGCTGCATGGGCAAGGAAGCCGAGCTGATCCGCGAGCGCTTCCCCGATGTGCTCGCCGTCACCGGCGCGCATCAATATGAGCAGGTGGTGGGCGCGGTGCATGAGGCGGCGCCGGTCACGCCGTCCGCCTATCTCGATCTGGTGCCCGAGCGCGATCTCAAGCTCACGCCCAAGCACTACAGCTATCTGAAGATTTCCGAAGGCTGCAACCACCGCTGCTCCTTCTGCATCATCCCGAGCCTGCGCGGTGATCTCGTCAGCCGCCGCCCGGATGCGATCCTGCGCGAAGCCGAGAAGCTCGTCGCGGCGGGCACGAAAGAGCTGCTGGTCATCAGCCAGGACACCTCGGCCTATGGCGTCGACCTGCGCCACGCTTCCTATCCGCTGAAGTCCGGCGGCGAGGTGCGCGCGCACATGACCGACCTCGCGCGCGAGCTGGGCAAGCTCGATGCCTGGGTGCGGCTCCATTATGTCTATCCCTATCCGCATGTGGATCATGTGATCCCGCTGATGGCAGAGGGGCTGGTGCTCCCCTATCTCGACATCCCCTTCCAGCACGCCTCGCCCAAGGTGCTACGAGCGATGAAGCGCCCCGGCAACGACGCCAAGGTGCTGGAGCGGATCAAGAACTGGCGCACGATCGCGCCCGACATCGCGATCCGCTCGACCTTCGTGGTCGGCTTCCCAGGCGAGACCGAGGAGGATTTCCAATATCTTCTCGACTGGCTGGACGAAGCCCAGCTCGATCGCGTCGGCGCCTTCCGCTTCGAGCCGGTCGAGGGTGCGGCGGCGAACGACCTGCCCGATCCGGTGCCCGAAGAGGTGAAGGAAGAGCGTTACCAGCGCATCATGGAGAAGACGGCCGCGATCTCGGCCGCCAAGCTCCAGGCCAAGATCGGCCGCACGCTCGACGTCATCATCGACGCGGTGGACGAGGATGGCGGCGCGACCGGCCGCTCCAAGGCCGACGCGCCCGAGATCGACGGCGAAGTCTTCCTCCGCGACGCAGGCCACCTCAAGGCGGGCGACATCGTCCGCGTCGAGGTGGAGGATGCCGACGAGCACGACCTCTACGGCGTGCCCGCCTGAAATCGGCGCCCCGCCCTTTCGAGGTCATGCGAAAGGGCGGGCGTCAGCCACCGGGCAACCGCCGAAATCCGCCACCTCCGGGTGACGCGCGCGCCGTCCCGTTGTAGGTTGGCGTCATGACTGACTTTGCCTCGCTGCTCCAGGCCGATCGCGGCCAACCCGCCCATGTCCTCCATCTCGTGCATGCGGGCGGCTATGAGGAGTGGCTCAACGCCCAGCCGGAGCGCGTCCGCGCCGCCGCTGCCGCCGCCGGTTTCCAGGGCAAGCCCGGCGAGTTCGCCTTCGTACCCGGCAACAAGGCCGACGAATGGGCCGGCGCGGTCGGCATGCCGGAGAAGGTTGGCCCCTGGGATCTCGCGGCCGCCGTCGCCAAGCTGCCGGACGGCACGTTCCGCCTGTCCGAGGGCGCGCCGGGTGTGGCTGCGCTCGGCTGGCTGCTCGCCCAGCATCGCTTCGATCGCTATCACAAGGATGCCGAGCCGGCGAAGCGGCGCGTGCTTCTGACCCCGGAGGCGGCACGGATCGACGAGACGGTGGCACTGGCCGCCGCCGTCGCGCTCGTGCGCGATCTGGTGGACACGCCGCCCAACGATATGGGGCCGGCCAATCTTCAGGCCGCCGCAGAGGACATCGCCAACCGCCACGGCGCCAGCACCCGCGTGATCCGGGGCGATGCACTGGAGCATGATTATCCGATGGTCGCCGCCGTCGGCCGCGCCGCCGCGACAGCGCGGGGGCCGCGCCTGATCGAGCTGGAATGGGGCGATCCGGGCCATCCGCGCGTCGCTATCGTCGGCAAGGGCGTCTGCTTCGATTCCGGCGGGCTCGACATCAAGCCCGCGTCGGGCATGCGGATCATGAAGAAGGACATGGGCGGCGCGGCGCACGCGCTGGCGCTGGCCGATCTCATCATGGGCGCGAAGCTGCCGGTGCGGCTGCATTTGCTCATCCCGGCGGTCGAGAACGCCATTGCCGGCGATGCGATGCGGCCGGGCGACATCCTCACCTCGCGCAAGGGGCTGAGCGTCGAGATCGCCAATACCGACGCCGAGGGTCGCCTGATCCTCGCGGACGCGCTCACCCGCGCAGCCGAGGGCGAAGGCACCGTCCGTCCCGACCTGATCCTCGATTTCGCGACGCTCACCGGCGCCGCCCGCGTCGCGCTGGGGCCGGACCTTCCCGCGATGTTCGCCAACGACGAGGCGATCGCGACCGCGCTCCTCGCCGCCGGGGACGAAAGCGCCGACCCGCTGTGGCGCCTGCCGCTCTGGGCCGGCTATCGCGACATGCTGAAATCCGACGTGGCGGACCTCAACAACGCCCCCGAAGGCGGCTTCGCGGGCAGCATCACGGCGGCGCTCTTCCTCGAGAAGTTCGTGCCGGCCGACATCCCCTGGGCGCATTTCGATACCTTCGCCTGGATGCCATCGGCCAAGCCGGGCCGCCCGAAAGGCGGGGAAGCGCTGGGCCTTCGCGCGGCGTGGAGCATGTTGCGCCGCCGTTATGGGGGCGGCTGACCGGGCCGCCTCAAATCCTTTTCGAACGGCAAGGAAACGATCGGCGCTTTCGCGTGTTTCTGATATGATCCGGCGGCAGGGGTCGCGGGACTATACGGGACATCCGAAGCGTGAAGAACGAACCGCTCAGCACATGGATGGAGGCGCTGGTCGCCTACGTCCGGTCGGGCCAGCCGGATCTCACCAACCGACAAATGGCGCTCCTGCTGCTCGTCTATCGAACCAGTGGCCCCCATACGGTGCGAGGTCTGGCCGGAACGCTCGGCGTATCGAAACCGGTCGTGACACGCGCCTTGAATACGCTGGGCCGCCTCGGCTATCTGCGCCGCGAACGTGACGAACGCGATCGTCGCAACATCTTCGTGACACGCACCAGCCTGGGAGCGGAATTCCTTGAAGGCTTCAAAGCCCTCATCGCCGGCAAGGAGCGCCGCCGGCCTCAGCCCGTCTCCCACGCCACGCACGCCTGAGCGCTTCTGCCTGGCGGGGCCGTCGCTGCGCCTTGATGCGCGCGTCCATGCGGTGCGCAAGGATATCGCGGACGTCGCGCTGGCGGACCGGGTGTTCGCGCCCCATTATGCCCGCCCGCTCGTCCATGGCTGCACCGCTGCCGCGACACCGATGCGGGCCGGACCCAACCATGGCGCGACCGCCGTATCGGAGCTGCTGAAGGGCGAAGGCTTCGCCGTCGTCGACAGCAGTGGTGAGTGGGCGTGGGGCTACAGCCTGCACGACGGCTATGTGGGCTATGTCGCGATCGATGCGCTCGGCCTCGCGCTGAAGCCGACACACATCATCTCGCAGCCCGCCGCGCTCATCTTCGCAGCACCGGACATCAAGTCTCCGGTGGTGGAGTGGCTGCCCATGGGCGCCCGGATCGCTGCGACCGGGGAGGATGGCCGCTTCCTCGCCGTCGCCAACGGCTTCGTCCACCAGCGCCACGTCGCCCCGCTCGGCGAGACGGTGGCCGACTATGTCGAGGTTGCCGCCCGCTTGACCGGCACGCCCTATCGCTGGGGCGGGCGCTCGGGCGATGGCATCGACTGCTCCGGCCTCGTGCAGCTCGCGCTCGCTTTCGCCGGCATCGCGGCACCGCGTGATTCCGACCAGCAAGCCGCCACGCTCGGCGAGGCCTTGGCCGAGGGGAGCGCGCTGCGACGAGGGGATTTCGTCTTTCTGCCCGGCCATGTTGGCATGATGGCGGACGATACCCATCTGCTCCACGCCAACGCCCACTGGATGCGGGTGGTGACGGAGCCTCTTCAGGACGTATTAGCGCGCCAGCCCGAAGGAAAGGGCATCACGGCGCTTCGGAGACTGGGATGACTGTACGCGTGTTCGTCGACGGCGGGGCTGGCACCACCGGCATTGAGATCGTCGACCGCCTCTCCGGCCGCAGCGACGTGACGCTGAGCCTGCTCCCCGACGACCGGCGCAAGGACGCGGGCGCGCGTGCCGAGGCGCTGGCGGGCGCGGACATCGCCATCCTCTGCCTGCCCGACGATGCCGCCCGCGAGGCGGTCGCGCTGGCGGAGGGCCTCACCACCCGCTTCATCGACGCCTCCACGGCACACCGGACGGCCGAGGGCTGGACCTACGGCTTCGCCGAGATCGAGCCCGAGCGTCGGGACGAGCTGCGCTCCGCGCGCTATGTCTCCAATCCGGGCTGCTATCCGACCGGCTTTCTGGCGCTCGTTCGGCCTCTGGTCCGTGAAGGGCTGCTCAGTTCGGAGACGCCGCTCAGCGTCAATGCCGCGTCGGGCTATTCGGGCGGAGGCAAGGCGATGATAGCCGAGTTCGAGGCCGGCACCACGCCGACCGCCTTCCGCCCCTACGGCCTTTCCCTCGCGCACAAGCATGTGCCCGAGATGCAGCGCCATTCGGGCCTCGCCATCCCGCCGATCTTCGCGCCGTCGGTGGTGAGCACCTATCGCGGCATGATCGTGGAAGTGCCGCTCCATCTGTCGCGGCTCGCAAGCGACACGACCGTGGAGCAGGTCCACGCCGCGATCGCGGACAGCTATGCGGGTTCGCCGCTCGTCAGCGTCGCCTCGCTGGAGGAGAGTGCCTCGATGGGCACGCTCTCGATCGAACATGTCGGCGATACGGATCGCCTCGCCCTATTCGTCTTCGCCAATCCGAAGACGGGACATATCCGCCTCGCCGCCGCGCTCGACAATCTCGGCAAGGGCGCGAGCGGGGCTGCCGTGCAGAACCTCAACCTGATGGCTGGCCTGCCCGAGGCGGAAGGCCTCCGCATCTGATCCGTCGGGAGGGGGCTCCCTGCGAGGTTCCCTCTCAGCTCATCGCGGTCGCGCTTCTCCGGAACACCAGCCAGCGCGAAAGCGAGAAGTTCAACACCACCGTTCCGCAGATGGCGATCGCCTTGGCCGGCAACGGCCCTAGCTGCGGTGCCAGTGCCCACACCACCGACGTCGACAGCGTCAGCCCCGCGCAACACATCAGGGTGAAACGAAGCGCCTGACCGCCCGCCGGCTCTGCGCGCGCGGCGAAGGTCCAATGCCGATGCAGCAGGAATGCCAGCACCGCCGACAGCGGGAAGGAGATCATGTTCGCCAGCCGGGGATCGAGCCCGCCCGTCACCAGCAGCGTGAAGAGCAGCGCGTCGGTCAGGGTCGCGAGGCCACCCACGATGAGGAAGCGCAGCACTTGCCCGATGGCGACATTCACGACGACGCCTCTTCTCCGATCCGAGTCTCCAGCGGCGGCGTGGCGTTCAGCGCCACCTCCACGAGCGGCGACGGGCGATGCTTTGCCTGCATGAAGACGCGGCCGAGATATTCGCCGATGATGCCGAGAAAGAGCGCGTTGAGCGTGATCGACATCAGGAGCAGCAGTGTCGTGGTGGCGAAGCCCGCCGGCCATCCCGCCCCCAAAGTCAGCCGCAGCAGCAGATAGACGAAGATCAGCAGGAAGGTGACGCTGCCCACGAACAGCCCCACTGCGGACGCGATCCTGAGCGGCAGCAGCGAATGGTTCAGCAGCCCGTCCACCGCCAGCGCGACCATCTGCCGGAGAGGGAATTTGCTCTGCCCGGCCGTGCGGATACCCCGATCATAGGGAATGCCGACCTGCGAGAAACCCATCGAGCTGATGAGCCCCCGCAGATAGGGCGACGTGTCGTGGACATGGCGCAATTCGTCGAGGATGCATCGATCGACCAGCCGGAACTCGCCGGCATCGACCGGCAGGTCGTCCTCGCTCAGCGCGGCGATCAGGCGGTAGAAGGCACGCCGCGCGAAGGCCGTGCCTGCCCCGTCACGAAGCGAGCGGCGGACGCCGTAGACCACCTGATGCCCTTCCCGCCAGCGCGCCAGCATCCGGGGGATCAGCTCGGGCGGGTCCTGAAGATCGCAATCGAGCTGGACCGCGCAGGCCCCGCTCGCATTCTTGTAACCCACCAGCAGAGAGCGCTGATACCCATAGTTCCGCGCAAGGCGGATCACCCGCACCTTGCCGTCCCGTGCGGCGATCCCGGCCAGTATGGCGAATGTCCGGTCGGTCGAATGATTGTCGGTGAAGATGATCTCATAGTCATAGCCGGGCAGGCCGGCGAAGACATCCACGATGGCCTGATAGCAGCGCTCGACCGTCTCCTCCTCCTGAAAGGCGGGGACGAGCACCGATACGCGTGTCGGGATCGGCTCGATGGCGTTCATGCGGCCTCCGCCACGCGCCCACGACGCATGTCCGCGATGAGTGCGGCAAGCCCCTCGTCGAGGCCAATCCGGGGGCTCCAGCCGGTGAGCGCCTGCATGCGGCCGATGGCGAGGTGCAGCGCTACGGGATCGGTCTGGGGCATCCGGAGAATATGGTCGGTGCCCGCCCCCACCAGTCCGGCGATGCGCTCGGCCAGTTCGCCCACGCCGATGGTCCCGCCCGAACCGATGTTGACGATCGTGCCGCCCTCCGGCGGAGCATCCGCGAGCCGACAGAGCGCGTCGACGGCATCCTCGACATGGATCGGATCACGCCGATCCAGCGGTCGCCGGATCGTGAAGGGCTGACGCGAAAGATAGGCCGATACCAGCCCCGGCACGAGGAAGTCCGCCGCCTGCCCTGCCCCGTAGACCAGCGCCAGCCTGGCGGTCACGAGCGGGAACGGCAACGAGGGCGCCACCGCCCCCGCATAGTGCGTGCCGGCGACGATGGCGGCCGCATAGGCGGTGTTGGGCTGCTCGCGCTGTTCCTCGCGGAAAGGTGTCGGAGCCTCGCCATATTCCGCGATGGAGCCTGTGCGCAGGAAGAAGCGTGGAGGCGGCGTGCTGTCGGCTGCCTGCTCCACCAGCACCAGCAGATCCGCAAGATCGCTGATCAGGGGCGCCGCGCCGGAGAGGCTCCGGTCGTGTCGCCGCGCGGTGCCGAAGGCGAGGTGATAGATATGGGTCGGCCGAGCCCCGTCGAGGCAGGCACGAAGGGCAGCCCGGTCTCCGATCAGCAGCCGATGCACCCGGATCGCAGGCAGGATGTCCTTCAGCCGCTCCGCATCCGTTTCGGGCCGGAGCAGGACGTGGACCTCCCGCCCCTCCGCCACACAGCGCCGCGTCAGATGCGAGCCGACGAACCCCGCCGCCCCGGTGATGAGGACACGTCCGCCCCTCGAAGCCGGATCAGGCGGCGCAAGCGGCATGGCTCGGCCGGGACGCGGCGTGGCAGTCCGCGAAGGAGCGGAAGCTCCGGTGCATATGATCGATCTGCGCCTCGTCCAGTCCATGATGGCAGGCAAGCAGGATTCCACCCCGCATCACGACGTCCGCCATCGGATAGCCTTCCGGCGCGGCCCGATGGCAGACGTTCGCCATAGCCGGCTGACGCAACACGTTGCCGGTGAAGACAGGTCGCGTCTGGATGTCGCGCTCCTCCATCCACCTCTGCATCTCCCGCCGCGAGAAGGGCGCGTCGCCCCGGATGGTGAGCGGGAAGGCCAGCCATCCGCTCCTTGCCGCCTCCATCTGCCGGGGAAGGACGAACCAATCCTCATATTCGGCGAAGAAGGCCCGCTGGCGTTCGAAATGATCGATGCGGCGGCGAATATTATCCTCCAGCCGATCGAGCTGAACGAGGCCGAAGGCCGCGCCCATCTCCGACGGTTCGAGATTGTAACCCAGCGCCTCGAACACGAACTTCGCATCATAGGGAATGCCGTCCACCTCGATGTCGAACCGCGCCTCGGCCGCTTCCGAGTCCACGAACAGCGAGGAGGTCCGTCCCCAGGAGCGCAGCAGCCGGGCTCGCCGCGCCAGCTCGTCGTCACGCACGCAGACCATGCCGCCATTGCCCGCCGCATTGATGACGTGAGAGCCGTAGAAGCTGGTCGTGCTGATCTCGGACCGAGCGCCCGTGCTTCGGCCGCCGAGCGTCGCGCCCAGCGTATCGGCGCTGTCCTCCACCACCATCAGGCCGTGATGGTCCGCAATGGCGCGGATGCGATCCCAATCGGGTAGATTGCCGATCAGCGAGGGGATCATCATCGCCCGCGTGTTCGGGCCGATCATCGCCTCGATCCGCCCGGCGTCGATATTGTAGGTGCCCTCCTCCACATCGACGAAGGCCGGCACCAGCCGATGCCGCACGATCGGCGCGACGGTGGTGGCGAAGGTGAGCGCCGGAGTGATGATCTCGCTGCCCTCCGGCAGCCCGAGCAGCTCGATCGCCAGATAATTGGCGGAGGAGCCCGAATTGACCATGATGCCATGGCGCTTGCCGAACAGGGCGGATACCCGCGCCTCCATGGCGCGCACCCGCTCGCCCATCTGCGTCGAGCTGCGCAGCACGCTCACCACGGCGTCGATCTCCGCTTCGGAATGGACGCTCTGTCCGTAGTTCACGCGCATCGGCGAAGCCCTTCCCTGCCAGTCGAAGACCGGAGGCCTCGATAGCCCGCGAGCTGTGCGCGGCTGATCTCCCGCATGTCCGGCTCGCCACGCAGATAGGCGGCGTACCATTCGGCGGTGAGGCTGAGCGTCTGCTCCACCGTCAGCCGGGGCGACCAGCCGAGTTCCGCATGGGCCTTGCTGCTGTCGAGCTTGAGCACGCTCGCCTCATGCGGCGCGTCGATCTCGGCCCCGAAGCGGATCGGCAGGTCGAGTTCGCGCGAGCAGGCCATGATCGCCCGTGCCAACGTCTCGACATCGACCGTCTGCTCACTCGACGGCCCGAAATTCCAGGCACCGGAAAAGGAGGCTCTGCCGTTCGACAACAGCCGGGCGGCCAGCAGCAGATAGCCGGAGAGCGGCTCCAGCACATGCTGCCAAGGACGGATGCTGCGCGGATTGCGGATGAAGAGCGGCAGGTGATTGCTGGCCGCGCGCACGATGTCGGGCACCAGCCGGTCCTCCGCCCAATCCCCTCCACCGATGACGTTGCCCGCGCGGGCCGTTGCCAGTTGCGGACCTTCGGGGTCGGCGAACCACAGCCGGCGATAGCATTCCGCCACCAGCTCGGTGCAGGCCTTGGACGCGCTGTAGGGATCGGTACCGCCCAGCCGATCCGTCTCGCGATAGGGCCAGCTCCAGCCGCGATTGTCGTAGCATTTGTCGCTGGTGACGACGACGACGGCCCGGAGCGACGGCATTGCCCGCGCCAGATCGAGGACGTTCGCCGTGCCCGTGACGTTGGTGGCGAAGGTCTCGGCCGGAAGGCGATGGGAACGCCGGACGATCGGCTGCGCGGCGAGATGGAAGACCAGCTCCGCATCGACGCCGTTCGCCACCCGCCCCAGCGCCTCCGGATCGCGGATGTCGGCGAAGCGGCTGTCGATCAGCCTGTCGAGGCCGACGGCTTCGTAGAAGGAAGGCGTTGTCGGCGGCGGCAGCGAGATGCCCACCACCCGCGCGCCCATCCGCTCCAGCCAGAGGCACAGCCAGCCGCCCTTGAAGCCGCTATGCCCCGTGACGAGCACCTTGCGTCCGGCGAGCGCCTCCGCCAGCCCGTCATCCTCGCCCGGCAACTCAGGCATAGATCATCGGGCGCATGGCAGGATCGGAACGCTCTTCGAACCGGAGCCAGGGCGGTGTGCCCTCCGCGCAGAGCCGCTCCAGCTGCTCGCGGTCGCGCACCGTGTCCATGGGATGCCAGAAGCCCTTGTGCTTGAAGGCGAAGAGCTGCCCGTCGGCGGCCAGCCGGGCGAGTGGCGACTGTTCCAGCGGCTCATGATCCCCTTCGAGATAATCGAACACGCCGGGCTCGAAGACGAAGAAGCCGCCGTTGATCCACGTCTCGTAGTTCTGGACCTTCTCGGTGAAGGCGGCGACGCGATCGCCTTTCGCCAGCTCGAGATTGCCGAAGCGCGCGGGCGGCTGCACCGCCGTCACCGTGGCGAGCCCGCCATGCGCGCGATGGAAGGCCAGCAACGCGTCGATGTCGATATTCCCCACGCCGTCGGAGTAGGTGACCATGAAGGTCTCGTCGCCGATCCAGTCCCGCAGGCGAAGCAAGCGGCCGCCCGTCATCGTCGCTTCGCCGGTGTCGACCACCGACACGTTCCACTCCATCTTGCGACAGGGGCGCAGGTTCATCCGCCCGGTGCCGAGCGTGACCGTGAAATCGTTGTTCATGAGATGAAGATTGTTGAAAAACGCCTTCATCATCATGCACTTGTAGCCGCAGGCGATGATGAAATCATGCTGGCCCCAATGATCGTAGATGTCCATGACATGGAGCATGATCGGCCGCCCGCCGACCTCCACCATGGGCTTGGGGATACGCACCGTCTCTTCGGAAAGCCGGGACCCCAGTCCCCCTGCCAGAAGCACCGTTTGCATGGTGTCCCCCCGACCAATGGGCCGGCGGCGTGCCGGCTGGAGGAAAGATAGCGCGTTCGCCAGTCCCGCCGCCCTGCGCAGGGGAATTAGTGGCCGGCCCCGTAGGCAACTATACCATCGACGCCAGGCTCACCCGAAAGGTCTACAGCGTCGGAGCAATAGGGGCGAGCCTGGTGACGGGGCGGATGAAGAGCTGCATCCGCGGATTACCCGTCATCACCTCGGCATAGCCACGGGAGCGCGCGTAGGCGACGAAGGCGGGGTCCAGCGCGGCCTCGCGCCCCGTCACGATCGCGGCCGGGGGATCGGCATCGAGAAAGGCGGACAAGGCTCCCGGCGATGTCGTCGTGAAGAACCGGCGATCGGCGGGCGCAATATAGTCCGCGACCCGATAGATGAAGGGGCCGGCCCCGAACTCCCGATAGAGGGGGAGCCGCCCTTCCAGCGGCAGGATGGGCTGCAAGGTCAACACCTTCCCGCGCTCGCCTCTGGCTGCGAGTTCGGCGCGGATACGCTCTCCCTCCGCGTGGATCCTGGTCCCCGTCCAGCGCGACGGATGCGCGATCGCGGTCATATGAGGCAGGAACCTCGGCGCGATGAGGCCGAGCGCCAGCACCGACACCCCCGCCATCAATGGCCATAAACGACGACGAGTGGGCTCCTCCACCTCGCCGTACAGCATGATGGCGAGCAGCAGCACGAAGGGCACCGGGGGTTCATAATATTGGGGAAAGGCGGGCGTCGGCACGAAGGAGAGCAGCGCCGCGATGCCGATGATCGCGATCAGGAAAAGGATCGGCCAACGGCGCAACCGGGCCGGATCGCGTCGGCCGACAAGCCAGGCGAAACCCAGCGCCAGCACGCTGGAAAGCAAGCCGGAACTCAGCAGCCACACGCTTCCCGCCAGAGCCAGCTTGTCCCGGAAGCTCATGATCTTGGGCTCGGTGGAATGCTCCCAATAAGCGAGATGCCCGCCGGTGAAGTAGCGCACGGTATGCGCAAGCAGCATCTGCGGGTCGCTCGCCCCGACGACGAGGATCGGAAGCCCTCCCAACATCCCGCCGGCGAGCAGCGGCAGCAGCACCAGCCGGATACGGTCGACCAGCGGCAGGCCGCGCGGCTCGATCATCGCCGCGATCACCACGGGCGGAAGGAGCATCACATAGCTGATCTTCAGCAGGATCGCCGCGCCCACCGCGCATCCTGCGAAAAAGATAAGCCATGGCCGCACCCGCCCGCCGTCCAGCCCGACGATGATGCAATGCGCGCCCAGCAACGCGAAAGGAACGGGCAGGAAATTGTTGGTGGTCACCATCCCCGCCGGCCCGAGCAGCGTCCCTGCCCCCAGCACGAGCATCGCGACCAGCAGCATGGCCGGCCCGCCCCGATAATGGCGGACGATCAGCCACAACACGCTTGCCGTCGCCAGCCAGCAGCCGAAGATCAGCAGACGCCCCGCCAGCAGGAGGGACGTCGTGCCTGTCATCGCATAGATTCCGCCGAGAAGCAGCGGCAGGCCCGGCAGATGGTTGTAGCCGACCACTCCGTAGAGCGGTTCGTGGAAGATCAGTCGCGCGGCGGAGACATGGATCTGCTCGTCGTGCGAGAGGGGGTAGGTCATGATGCGGCCGAACAGGCCGACAAGCAGCAGCGCGACCAGACCCCAGGCCGCGATCCGCAGAAGCATGGCCCGGCCAGCGTTCGCCGTTCCCGATGTCCGGGCCACGACACCTACGGACGCCATCAGCGCCCTTCCCCGCTCAATGCCCCTGCCCATGTTCGATCTCCGGTTCGGAGACCGGTCAGCAGATCCGAATATTGCGCCATGATCGCATCGGCATGTTTCGCCTCGCCGAAGCGCTCGGCGGCGTCCGCGCGCGCCGTATCCGCGATGGCGGCCCGGCGGGCGGGATCGGACAGCAGGCCCAGACACGCCGCCGCCAGCGCTTCCGGGTCTTCCGGCGGCACCAGCAGGCCGGTCGCTTCGTCGCGGATCGCTTCGACATTGCCGCCCGACGCCGTCGCCACCACCGGCGTGCCGACCAGCATGGCCTCGACAAGCGTTCGTCCGAAAGGTTCATCGATCGCCGGCACCATCAGCAGGTCGCACCCGGCCAGCCATTGCGCGCCCGGCGTCCGAAAGCCGAGGAAGTGGAGGCGGTCGTCCATTCCCCGTTCCGCGGCCAGCGCGTGGACACGCTCCAGCATGTCATCGAGCGCCTCGCCGAGCATGACGCCTCGTATGTCCCTATCCGGAGCCTGACGCCGGAGCGCGGCCATCGCCCTCACGAAGAGCAGCGGACGCTTGCGATCGATCAGCGCGCCGGAAAAGGCCACCACACGCGTCTCCGGCCCGGCACCCGGCAGCAGCGCGAGCACGGCCCGCCGCGCGGCATCGCGATCATAGCGGGTCTGCGTGTCGAACGGACTGGGGATGATCCGGGTGCGGGAGGCGGCCGAATACCAGCCGGGTTCCGGCGCGGCGAAGCGGGAGACGGTCGCCACCCGGTCCGCCAGCACCGGCGCGACGAACCTCAGCCCTGCCGCGTTGGGCGATCCGCGATGGTGCCAGAACAGCCGCGCCCCCGCGAGTTTCGTCGGCAAGGCCCAGGTCGCCAGCGTGCGGCCATCGTTGCAATGGACAATCCCGATGCCGCGTTGCCGGAGGAAACGCGCGAGACGCGGCGTCGACGACAGCAGACGGAACGCGGTCGCCGGACCGATCGGCCGGCCATGCTCGAGAGGGGGTGTGGACGGCCCCACCTCGCAGGAAAGCCCCGCCCCCGCGAACAGGTCGGCGATCGCCCCTTCTCCATGCTGCAGCAGGATGAGCGGGCGGAAACGCTGCGGGTCGAGCTTGCGGATCAGCCCCAGCGCGGAGATATGGCTCCCCCCGACCAGCTTGCCGACGAACGGAAAGCAGACCGTCGCCGGCATCATGACGCCTCCATCCGCCGGAAAGGCAGTGGCGCCCAGAGCGCCAGCCGCTCGACCTCCGATCCGCCGCCAATCCTGTCCACCACCAGCAACCGCCGCCCGTCGGGCGACACGCGGAACAGCGTCGCGGCGTTGGCGGCGCCGTTTGTCCGCGCCACCAGCAGCCATGCGCCGGGACCGGAAAGATAGCTCACCACATTGGCGAAGCCGCGCCGGAGCGTCGTTTCATCGAAATAACCGTGGTTCAGGATGTTGGCGGCGCGGATGAAGTCGAACCGCTCGACGAAATGGCCGGTACGGCTGAAGATGTCGTTCTTCTCGATGCGGATGTCCGCCCGGTTCCTCAGCCTGGGGCTCAGGAGCTGGAGCGGGCGGAGCGATCCGTCATGCTCGTGCAGCCGGCGATGCACCCGATCCTCGCACAGGAAATGGAGCAATCCGCGCACGAAGATCATGCCGGTGACATAGTCCGCGCGTCGGCCCCATGCCCGGATCGCCTTGCCGAACACCTCATATTGCAGCGGATGCCCGTTCTCGTCGACGAGCACGCGCAACCCCGGCATCACCGGCATGAGATAGCCGGTCAGCGACAGGTCCGTCCCCACGATCCGGGCTGACTGTCCGGCAGCGTGCAGCCGGTCGCACAAATCCAGCGTGGTGCTGCCCGACGAAACGCCGATATCGAGCACTTCCGCCAGCCTGACGCCCATCTCGTCGAAATGGCGCACGCAGCAATCGTCAAGATCGCGGAAGCGATGGCTCGCCGTCCGCTTGAAGGTGTTGTTGTACGTCTTGAGGTCCGTGAAGAAGCTGTCCTCCACGTCCGGCGTCAGGCGCGCGGGATCGAGCGAAAAGAATTTGGTTGCCGTGATCGCCATGACCACCCTCCCGCGATTTTGTAACCGCGTGAGGCCCGCGCGGGCGCGAGGAATTTCGGATTACGACGGCTGACAGGCTGCACCCGGCGCGCGCGACGGCCCATCGATTTCATACGGGCCAGAGGGGGCGAATGATGACCGATGGGGATGTCGGCGCCGGACAGGCTCGTTCCAGCCATCTGTTCGCGCGGGCGTTCGCTGCCCTTCGTCACCATCGAGTCCGCTCGGTCGGCCACCTGCTGACCGGCACCTCCGCCACCGTATGCCTCAGCCTGCTGTCGATCGCGCTCGCCGCCCGCTCGCTGGGGCCGAAGGATTATGGCGTGCTGGCCCTGATCCTGACGCTGGGGCAGGCCTGCGAGCGGCTGCTGAGCTTCCAGTCCTGGCAGCCCCTGATCCGCTATGGCGCGACGCTGGACCCGCAATCCCAGCGCGATGATCTGCGCTCGCTCTACAAGTTCGGGCTGCTGCTCGATGGCCTGGGAAGCGCCGGCGCGTGGGCCACAGCGAGCCTTCTTTCCGTCGCCGCGCATTTCGTGTTCGGCATCGGCTGGGCGGCGGTAGGGACGGCGCTGATCTACATGATCTCGCTCCTCTTCAACATGAACGGAACCGCGACCGCCATCTTCCGGCTGACCGGCCGCTTCCGCATCATCGCGCAACTTCAGATCATCACGGCTCTGGCGCGCCTCGCCGCGAGCGCCCTGGCATTCGTTCTGGGTGCCGGCCTGCCCGGCTTCGTGATCGTGTGGGCCGCGACGCAGATCTTCGGCACGCTCCTCAACATTCTCGTCGGTATGCGGGCACTGCACCGCGAGGGGACGACCCGCATCCTCCGCGCGAGCCTGACCGGGATTTCCAGCCGCTTTCCGGACCTCTGGCGCTTCACCTGGGGCGCCAATTTCTCGCTGACCATCTGGGCCAGCGCGCAACAGCTCGACACGCTGATCGTCGGCTGGCTGGCGGACCCCGCCTCGGCCGGCATGTTCCACATCGCCAAGCGGGTGAGCCGCGTCGTGCAGCAGGTTGGGAGCCAGGTCGAAGCGGTGGTCTATCCCGACCTTAGCCGCATGTGGGCAGCCGGGCAACGCAAGAGCTTCCTCCACCTCATCCTCCAGACCGAACTGGTGCTGGCGAGCTTCGGTGCGGCCTGCTTCGTCGGCGCGCTTCTGTTGGGCGGCTGGGCGATCGAGATGGCCGCCGGCGCGCGCTTCGCCGCCGCCGGACCGCTACTGACCATCCAGATCTTCGCGGTGGCGCTCACGATCAGCGGGGCGGCGAGCCGGGCGGCGCTGCTGGCGATGGGGCGGCAACCGGCCGTCCTGCGCACCGTGCTGGCGGCGGCGGGGACCTTCTACGGTCTGGTGGCGCCACTCATCTATCTGATGGGAGCCATGGGTGCGAACATGGCCCATGTGCTGTTCGGCACGGTGTGGCTCGCCGGCCTGACGCTTTCGCTGCGTCGAGGCCTGAAGGAGGAGCGTGGCGGCGCCACGGATACGGTCCTTCAATCCTGACGAGGATCGGGGCGCGGCCTTTCGACCACGCCCCTCTCCCTCCTCCAACCGTTCTCAGGCGAGGTGCAGCGCCTCGGCCGTCCGGCTGATGCCGCGGCGGAAGCGACGCCGCGTGCGACGGAGCCAGCCCCAGCGGCCCTGATCGGGCTCCGGATCATAATAAGCCATCGACTGCGCGACATGATGGATCGCATCGCCATAACGGCGGTTGGCGTGAACCTCATAGTCGACCCTGTTGAGCACCGCGCCCGTGACCGGCCGATCGAAGATATCCATCGCGGCTGCGGCGGCCTCCGGGCTCGTCCGCCCCCAGCGCAGCACCAGCAGCGTCGCGTCCGCGTGATCCGCCAGCGTCTTGGCGTCGCGCACCGGCAGGATCGGCGGCGCGTTGAGGATCACCAGCTCGAAGCGCTGGCGGAGTTGGTCCAGCAGCTCCGGCAGGCGTGGCGAGGCGATGAGCGCCCCCGGATCGGCCGCCGACTCGCCCACGCCGATCACCGCGAAATGCTGCTCATCCTCCGCGATCGCCAGCTCGTCGACATGCGCCCGATCCGCGAGATAGGCGACGACACCCGCGCCGTTCGGCACAGGCAGCGTGTTCGAACCCGCCGACTCCGGCCGGCGCAGGTCGAAATCGACCACAACGGCATGGCGGCCGATCACCGCCGCCGCCGCGCCCAGGCTGGCGGCGATGGTGTTCTTGCCCTCGTCCTCCAGTGGCGATGTCACGACGACGATCTTCGGCCCTTCCTTCTCGATGCGGGTTTCCAGCTCGATCAGCAGGTTGCGCATCGCCTCGGCGAAACGGGAACGCGGCCGGCCGGCGACGATCGAATGCACCGGCCCCTCGTCGTCCTCCATCTCCGGGATCATGGCGAGGGTCGGGATGCCGAGCAGGCGCTGCACCTGCTCGGACGTCCGCAGCTTGGTGTCCATCGCCTCGATCACGAAAGCCAGCAGCGTGCCGAGCGCGAGCGCGCCCACGAAAGCCACCGCCAGCACGCGCTTGGGCAGCGGATAGCTTGGCTCGTCCGGCACCGGCGCGCGAGAGATGCGGGTGATGTCCGGGTCGAGATCGGGCGTCTGGCCGATCTTGGCGTTCAACTGGTTGAGCAGCGTGGTGTAGAGCGTGTTGACCGCATCCGAATTGCGTTCGAGCGCGCGGAGCGGCACGGCCGTGGTATCGTCGTTGAACGAGCGGCTCCGCAAGCCCGCGATCGCCGCGCTGAGCGAGCCGGATCGTGCCTGGCTGGCCGAGGCCTGGCTGTTCAGGTCCGCCGTGAGACGCGCCGTTTCCTGATCGATGCGGGCACGCAGTGCCGTCAGCTCGGCCTGCGTCTTGGCGACATCCGGATAGCCGGGGCCATAGAAGCTGGTGAGTTCGCCCAGCTTGCGGGTGAGGAGGGCTTCCTGTCCGCGCAGATCGGTCAACAGCGCCGACGAGGCCGAGACGCCGCCCTCGGGCATCACGGTGGGCGCGGCCTTGCGGGCGTCCGATGCCGTGTCCGCCTGCGCCTGTGCCAGCAGGCCGGCGATCTGCGTCGCCTGGAGCGAGCCGCTGTCCTCCGGGCGGGAGTTCATGAGGCCGTGCTGCTTGCGATAGGATGCCGCCGCCATGTCCGCATTCTGGAGATAGCCGCGCACTTCCTTCACGCGTTCGGAGAGCGCCTTGATCTCCTGCGAGCGGGTTTCGTTCGCGTCGTCGATCTGGCCGCGGATGTAGGTATCGACCAGCCGGTTCGCGATCCGCGCCGCCTTGACCGGATCGGCCGAAGACGCCGTGATGCTGATGACGTTGGAACGCCCGTCCCGCGCCACATTGAGGTGCCCCATCAGGTGATCGGTCACCGCCTCGGAGCGCGCCCGCTCAGCCGCCAGCGCTTTCTGGCTGGGTGACAGGGCGACGTTCACGCCGGGTTGCAGAAAGCTCAGGAAGCTGTCGAGGAAGCCCGGCCCGCCGGGGCCCGGCGCAAATTCGGGATCGTGGGACAGTTGCAGGCTCTCGGCCGTCTGCCGCGCCAGCGAGCGCGACTGGAGAAGCTCCACCCGCGTCTGGATCGCCGTTTCCTCGTTCGGGCTTGGCGCCAGCGTCGGCGCGCCGGGGGCGGACTGCACATTCTGGTCGGGCGGCGGAACCATCACGGTGGTGGTGCTGCTGTAGATCGGCTGGGTCTGCGACAGATAGAGCATGGTCAGCAGCACGACCGCCGCCACCACCAGCAGGATCAGCCACCGCCTGCGCCTGATGATCCTGAGCGAATCCGCAATCCCCAGATAGCCTGTTCGCGTGCCCGGCTGCTGGTGCGCCGCCCGCATCGTATATGCCTGACCGTCAAGGCCTTGCCCCGGCATGATGAGGGCATTGGCATTCTGCATCCCGTCCCCCTCGATAAGTCGTCCGAGCCGAGCCCTCGTCAGCTGAGGTAGGCGCCTCCGCCTCCGAAAGCTCCGCCGCCGGCACCGTTCATCATTCCGCCCGCCGACGCGGCGACGGGAGCGGCCTGGAGGCCGCCCGTCAGCCCGTGGCTCATTCCCCAGATCGCCGCCTGCGTCCGGTTCATCACGCCGAGCTTGCGAAGGATCGACTTGACGTGGACCTTGACGGTAGCCTCGGTGATCAGCAGCCGGCGCGAGATCACCTTGTTCGGCTCGCCCCGGATCAGCCCCTTGAGAATCTCGATCTCGCGATCGGAAAGGTTGGCATCCCCCGTCGAGACCTTGATCTCGTCGAGCCCGCCATCGGCCTTGAGCGAGGCGAGATCGAAGATCACCTGCGACGGGATCATCTTCTCGCCCAGCGCCACCAGCTTCAGCATCTCGGCAAGGCTCGCGCAGGAGATATGCTTGCCGACATAGCCGTCTATCCCCGCGTGGAAAGCCTCGGCCACGGCGCGGCTCTGGCAGTCGGTGGCGATGATGACGATCTTGCACTGAGGCCAGCGGTCATGGACGTAGCGGCACGTCTCAAGCCCCTCCTCCTCGCTGTTGGCATCGACGATGACCAGGGGAACGCTGCCCGGCGCATCGTCCCAGTGCTCCAGATCGAGGTCGAGATAGTCGCGATGGACACCGAGAACGTCGAAGGACTGCTCCGTCAATATCCGACGGAGACCCTCGCCCTCGATCTCGTTCTGGCTGACGATCGCGATATTGAGATGTGCGTGCAAGGCTGCCCCCTTTGCACCGTAAAGGAATGGGGGCCAGCAAATCCGTGAAGGAATCCCCAGATCACGGACAGAGCGCAACGCACGCACAACTTGATGCGCTCAAATAATAGATGGACCCACACTCCCCCCGGCGCCACTCTGTTGGGTTCATCGCATGACCCACGCGAGAACTCGTCATCCGAGGTTGTCACTCGATGTCGTCTATGCATCACGCCGTAGCGTAAAGCGACCTCCCAGTAAGTCTGCGCAAGGTGCATGTGGATATCGGTCCGGCATCCGAAATGGGTACGCCTCTTCCGGCGGGAACTTTTCCCGCGCGGGCCCTTCAGGCCAGCAGTCCGTCGAAACTGTCGATCTCCCGTTCGGCAGGGTCCGCCGGGGTCGCGACGCCCTCGCGCAGGCGGCCGGGGCGATTGATCTGCACCGTCCGCCAGCCCATGCGGCGGGGCGCGACGAAATCCTTTTCGGGATTGTCCGCGACATAGGCGAAGGCACTGGCCGGCAAGGCGAAGAAGGACTGGACACGCTCGAAGGCGCGGCGCGCCGGCTTCCAGTCCTGCCGTCCCCAGCGATCGGTGCAGACGGCAATCTCCACGCCGAGCCGATGGAGCCCGAGCGCACGGATCTTGCGCCGCTGCGCGTCCAGATAGCCGTCGGTGATGATGGCGAACCCGGTCCGCCCCGGTCGATGCGAGAGGAAGCGCATTGCATCTTCCGCCAGCGTGATGGCAGGCCGATGCTGCCGATAGACCTGCACCATTCGAGGTATCAGCCCCTCGGCATCCGGCACTCCTGCCGAAGCAAGCGCCGCATCGAAGAGATGGCCCCGCGCACCCGCCCGGAATTGCTCGACCATCGCACCGCCGGCATGGGCGATGCCGAGCTGCCGCTCCATCCACCGGCCCACAGCATGGAGCCCGCTCTCCACATAGTCGCGCTCCAGATAGAGGGTGTCGTCGAGGTCGAACACGATCACGGCATCGATCGTGGGACGGCAGGTCACACGAACACCGCGTCGTCGTAGCGCAGCATCACCACGCCGGCCTTCCATGCGTCGTGGACCGAGCGCGGCAAGTCCAGCGCCTGTTCGAGCAGCCAGCGGGTGAAGGTCGCTCCCGCCTGATGGGCGAGCGGATAGCCTCCGCCGAAGCGGGCGTTGATCTCGAACAACGAGGCGCGGCCCTCGCCATCCATGATCGCCTGGAAACACATCGCGCCGAATGCCCCATCCAGCGCCGCTCCGAGATCGCGTGCCATGGCGCACAGCACCGGATCGCGCACCGTCACCGCCTTCTCGACCTCACCGGCACGCACCTTCAGCCGCTCGTGCGGAATGGCGCTGTGCAGCGCGCCGTGCTCGTCGAAAAAGATGTTCACGGTGAACTCGCGCCCGCGCAGCATCTCCTGCACCACATAGGGCTCCATAGTCGTCAGGGGCCGCAATTCGTCGCGATCATAGACGATCTGGATGCCCCGGCTCGAGCTTCCATGGCGCGGCTTGGCGAGCAGCGGCCAGGGCCATTCCGCATCGTCGTCGAGCAGTTCCTCCGCGCTGGCCGTCCGGGGCGAGGCAATGCCCGCAGCCGCAAGGAAACGCGCCGTCGCCAGCTTGTCCCGCGCCATCTCGACGATCGCGGGGCTTCCGATGGAGACCGTCGTACCGATTGCCGCGAAGCGCTCGCGGGCGTGGCTGTATTGCACAAGCTCGGTGTCGATCGTCGGCACTACCAGCGCGATGCCATGGCGTTCACAGATGCCCAGCACCGCATCGATATAATCGGGCGATGGCGCGGGAGGGACAGCCAAGGCATGATCCGCTTCGCGGCAGGCCGAACTCCATTCCGGCTCCAGATCGCAAGCGAAGATCTCAAGCGCAACGCCCAATTCCTCGGCAGCGGAGCGGAACGCGCGCAGCAGCCCGACGCGTCGGCCAGCCGAACTGAGCAGCATCCGCATATGACGGCTTCCGCGGCGCGCGCCGGACTGTCCGGGAAAACGATCGGAGGCAGAGACGTCCATCACCTCACCCTACCTCCCGGATCAGCATGAAGGCCTCCGCCGCCGCTCGCGTCACCGTCGAGCCGCGCACCGTCGCCAGCGCCCGCAGAGTGTTCAGGGAACGTTCGTCAGGCGGCGCCCTGCACTGGGACTCGAAGCAGGCGAAGGCGGTGAGCTTCGCCTCCAGATAATCGCCGATGTCGACGAAGATGTTGGGATGAAAGGCCGGCGCGAGCGTCGGAGCGGACCAGTTCGTCTCGGACACCGTCTCATAGGCCAGGATGCGTCGGGGATAATGCTCGCCCCTCGGCCGCGCGGCAACCAGTGCCGCCTCGAACACCAGCCGATGATCGATGTGCAGATCGCCTACGAAAGGCACGAACAGCGTATCGGGCTGCACCGCCTCCACGACGCGGGCGACGGCGTGGTTGAGATCCGCCTGCGCCATGCGATCGAGTTCGGCAGCCGGCAGGTCGAGGAAATGCGTGCGCGCGACGCCCAGCCTTCGATGCGCCCGTTCCGCCTCGGCGCGCACCCGATCGGCCTGCGCCTCGTCGAACCGGGGCGGACGCCCGCGCGTGACGATCGCGACCTCCACAGTCCCGCCTTCCGCGACGATCCGCGCCATCGTACCGCCACAGCCCAACACCTCGTCGTCCGGGTGTGGGGCCAGCACCAGCGCGCGGGCGATGCGGGAAACCAGAGTCATCCTTTCCCCCGCAGCCGGACATGGAGCGGCGGCCGGGAACCGCGCCACTCCGTCACCCGCACCCCGCGCCCGTCGCCGCAACGGACGGTGAAGCCCTGTTCCGACCGTTCCACCACCTGCCCGACCAGCGCTGCACGGTGATGGGAGAGATCGACCGGCTCGGCCTTGAGGATCACCAGCCTCTCCTCGCCCAGCATCGTCCAGGCGCCCGGATAGGGATCGCCACACGCCCGCACCATCCGCCAGATCGCCACCGCATCGTCATGCCAGTCGATCGCTCCGTCCTCGGGCCGTCGCCGCGCCGCCCATGTGGCGTAGCGCTCGTCCTGCGGGCGAGGCGTCACCGTCCCGGCGGCGAGGCCGGAGAGCAAGCCTGGCAGCATCGCCTCCAGCACCGCCATATGCTTGGCGTAGAGCGTCGACGCGGTCTCGTCGGGGGCGACGTGGAAGAAATGCTGGGCAAGGATGGCGCCGCTGTCGGTGCCCTCGTCGATCAGGAAGAGCGTACCGGCGGTGATCGGCTCGTCCAGCAGGATGGTCCATGGGATGACCCCGCGCCCGCGCAATCGCGGCAACGGGGCCGGATGATAGCCAACCACCCGTCCCAACGCGAGCGCCCGCATCGCCTCCCCGCAAAGCTGGGACCAGCCAATCACGAAGAGATAGTCGGGCGCGAGCGCGGCCATGGCCGTTCGCGCCTCTTCGGTATTGGCATTGGCGCCACGCAGCACGGGACAGCCGATGGCGCGGGCCTCGGGCTCCAGATCGACGAAATCCGAATGCCGCCCAGCGAGATCGAGGGGGAGCGTCACCACCCCCGCCAGCGTCCAGTCCGGCGCGTCTGCCAGCGCGCGGAGCGCCACGCGCGTGCTCTCAACCGCGCCGATGAGAAGCGCCCGCATGCGCCCTCCCGATCGCCGCTGCATTGCGCCGTTCGCCCAGCAGACCGACAAGCAGCGTCCGCCCGATGATCCGCAGGTCCAGCGCGGCCGTGCGGTTACGGATATACCAGAGGTCGAGCGCGATCTTGTCGGCATCGCTCAGCAGCGTGTTGCCGTTGACCTGCGCCCAGCCCGTCATGCCGGGAAGGACCTGCCCGCGCTCCCGCCCCGCGTCTCCCGCGGCGGCGATGGTGATGGGCAGCAGTGGCCGGGGACCGATCAGGCTCATGTCCCCGAGGAGCACATTCCAGAACTGAGGCAGCTCATCGATCCGCGTCCCGCGGAGCAGGCGGCCGATGGGTGTCGTCCGCTCGGCATCGGACAGGAGCGTGCCACAGGCACCCCGAGCCTCGTTCATGGTGCGGAATTTCACCAGCCGGAATGGACGCCCCCCGAGCCCGCTGCGGGTCTGCACGAAGAGCACCGGACTTCCATCCACCAGCAGAAGGACGAGCCCGAACAAAAGCAGCAACGGCGCAAGCAGGCCCAGTGCCGTCACGGAGATCAATATATCGATACAGCGCCGAACCGTCATGACGTGACGCCCGCCAGCGCGGCGGCGGCTCCCCTCTCGGGTGGCCGCGAGGTCGTGCCGGCCCGGAGCCACATAGTGGACAGGAGGATGTCGTTCACCCGCTCGACCGAGAAGCGCTCGACCGCCGTTGCGCGGGCGCGGGCGCCCATCTGCGCGACCAGTTCGGGCCGCAGGAGGAAGCGCTCCATCGCCATCGCCAGCGCATCCGCGTCGCGGGGCGGGATGATATAGCCATTGATGTCCGGCTCGATCGGCTCGCGGCATCCGGGCATATCCGTCGTGATGACCGCACGGCCCGTGGCCATCGCCTCCAGGATCGTGCGGGGAAGTCCCTCGCGATACCAGCTCGGCAGCACGAACACGCTGGCCGCGGCGAGATAGGGGCGGACATCCCGCGCCTCGCCCAGATAGCGGATCGCGCCCTCGCGGCGCCATTCCTCCACCTGTACAGGGTCGATACCGGCAGGGCTGGGATCGGGCGGCCCCAACAAGGCGAATCGTGCCTCGGGATAACGGCGGCGCAGACGGCGCGCTGCCTCGGCATATTCGGACAGGCCCTTGCTGTGCAGCAGCCGCGCAATCATCAGGAAGCGGACGGGGCCGGCGGATATCGGCGCTGCGCTGTAATGGTCGAGGTCCACCCCCGAGCCCGGCACGCGCACGACATTCGCGTCCGCCCGGATCATGTGATGGCGGAGCATCTCCTCCCGATCATCCGCATTGAAGACGAAGACGCCCTCCGCCCGCTTCAGCGCGATGCGATAGAGAAGCGCCACCACGGCGCGCAGCCAGCGCCCGCCCTCCTCTCCGAAAGCGAGGCCGAGCCCGCTCACCATCGCGAAATAGCGCGGCACGCGCGCGATGCGGCTGGCTATCCCGGCATAGACGATCGGCTTCTGCGTATAGGCGAGCACCAGCCCCGGTCGCTGAACGCGGAACAGGCGGATGAGCCAGCCCAATGTCCGCAAATCCGCGAACAGATTGAGCCCCGACCGCACCATCGGCATTACGCGATAGGCGACACCCATCGCCGCCAGCTCGCGTGCGACCTCCCGATCGTCCTCGGGCGCGCAGGCCAGCACCTCATGGCCGCACGCCACCATGTCGGCCAGCAGCCGCTTGCGGAAGTTGACGAGGGAGAAAGCCAGACTGGCCACCACGACGATCCTCATCGCGCGCCCTCCGCCCATGCCGCGGCCGGAAGGAGCGGAGACGCCTTCCCGCCATGCTCGCGGAACAAGGCGGCATAGCGCTGCATCACGCGGGACAATGAGAAATGCTCCTCAACCCGTCCGCGGGCAGCGTGGCCCAACGCGGCGCGTCCCTCCGGTCCCAGTTCGGCGAGATCGAGCAGCGCCTTTGCCAGCGCGCCTGCGTCACGCGGAGGGACGGCGCGGCCGGTTTCGCCGACCACCCACGCCGCATCGCCCACGTCGGTCGCGACGCAGGGGACACCCGCCGCCATGGCTTCCCCGACGATGTTCGGGAAACCTTCGCCCCAGGCCGAAGGCAGCGCCACCACGTCGAGCCCGGCCAGCCACGTCGGAACGTCGGCACGATGCCCCGTCAACGTCCAGCTTCCCGGCGGGAGGCGATCGAGCCAGGCGGCTGCGTCGCCAGAGGGCGCATCTATCCCCTCGCCTGCAATCAAGAGATGCGTATCCGGGCGGCCCTCCTGCACTTTCGCGAAGGCTGCGAGCAGGTTGGGGACATCCTTCATCGGATGGTTGCGGGCGATCATTCCGATCAGCACCGCCCTTTCAGGCAGAGCGAAGAGCGCATGGAGCGCCCGCCGGGCCGGTTCGCGCGACGTGAAACCCTGGGCGTCGAAGCCGTTGGGAATGACGAGATCCCGTCGCGCGCGATAGCCGAACGCCCGATATTGCGCCCTCGCGGTGCGGGAATTGTAGACGATGGCGGAAGGCATACCCGACAGCCATGCCCCCATGCGCAGCACCATCCGGCTGAGGCGCTTTTCCTGCCGGTAACCACTGAGCGAGTGGCGGACGTTCCAGATCACGGGCACCGGGCCGGGCACCGCCAGCGCGCCCAGGCTGGCCGCGAGCTGGCCATGATGCATCCATCCCATGATGAGATCGGGGCGGACTCTGCGCGTCGTTGCCACCAGACGCGCCATCGCTCCCGGCGAGGGCAGCCCGCTGGGCATCCCGAGGCTCCACACCGGCGTACCCGTCGCGGCGATACGGTCGCCTGCCACGCCCGGCGTCATCAACGATAACACCTCCGGGCAGATATCCGGCGCGAGATTGCGGCTTTCCAGCAGACGGGCGAGCATTGTCTCCGCCCCTCCGACGTTCAGGCCCGTGATGACGTGAAGCAGCTTCACGCCTCCGCCTCCTCCGCCAAGATGCCGGCTCTCCTGCCCATAGCCCCCTGCGCGCAGACGATTTTCCGAAGCCTAGGCGAAAGCCGTCCGCGAGGGCCTGGCAATTTCGGGCATCATCCCTTCGCTTCCAAAGGAGGGAGGCCGAACCGGCCAACACCTCCTTTGGCGAGGACGCGACCGACCGGCCGGATATCCCTCTCCCAAAATGGCGTGGGCCGCCCCCTAGGCGGTTGCACCCCGATGCGCCTTTCCGCGTGGCGATGCCGCCCATCTATGTTCCTCGGCGGGGCCGAACGGCGCCAACGGAAACCGCACGAACTGCGCATCAACATGGGTCGGCTTCGGGCCGAAGGGGGACGTGGTCGTATGAAAGCCATCCCGACCATCGGACACTGCGCCTCGCGGAGGATCGCCTATATCCTCTATGATGCCGGTGCGATCGCCCTCGCGCTGACGCTGGCGCTGGCGCTGCGCATGAACGGCTCGATCCCTCCGAAGATGTGGGAGGGGCTCGTCGCCAACCTGCCGGTCTTCATCGTGAGCGGCCTCATCACCTTTCATTTCTTCGGCCTTTACAGGCGCGTCTGGCGGGTGCCTTCGCTGTCGGATCTGAGTTCGCTGCTCGAAGCCGCGTCCATATCGATCGCGGTGCCGGTGCTGATGCTGGTGGCGGCCTCGCGCGCGCGCTGGCTTCCGACCTCCGTACCGATCATCCAGTGGCTGGTGCTGGTGGCGATCCTCGTTGGAGGACGGATCGGGCGCCGCATCCTGAGCGACCGGCTGCGCGAGATCCGTCGCCAGCACCACGTCGCTCCCGCTTCCCCCGAGCCGCCCCATATACCGCCGAGGCGCGCGCTGATCGTCGGCCTGCCTGAGCAGGTGGCGCTGCTATTGCGCCAGATCGAGGCGACGCCCAATCCCGGCTATGTCCCCGTCGGCATCATCGACACGGGCGAGCGCGACGTCGAGCTGCGGCTGCGCGACGTGCCGATCCTCGGAGGGATCGACGCGCTGGAGCACGTCGTCGGCAAGCTCGCCGCCCGCGACGAGCGGCCGAGCTGCCTGATCCTCGCGGGAGGTGCCGCCGTGCCGGGCAACAGCCGCCTCCGTCTCGTGGCGGCGGCCGAGACGCTGGGCCTGTCGGTGCTGCGCGCGCCGTCGCCGACCGAGATCGGCCAGCCGCTCGATCTGGAGGTGATCGACCTCGCCGACCTGCTCGGCCGCCCGCAGGCGAAGCTGGACGAGGACGTCGTGCTCCGCGCCCTCAAGGGTCAGCGCGTGATGGTGACGGGCGCCGGCGGCACGATCGGCCGCGAGCTGGTCCGCCAGATCGCCACCATGGACCCGGCCGAGATCATCCTGCTCGAATGCGGAGAGTTCAATCTCTACTCGGTCGAGCTGGAGCTACGGGAGAATTATCCGCATATCGCCTGCACGCCGCTGCTCTGCTCGATCCGCCAGCGCCGCAGCGTGATGGCCGCGTTCGAGCGGCACCGGCCGGACTTCGTGTTCCACACTGCCGCGCTCAAGCATGTGCCGCTGGTCGAGACGAACATCTGCGCGGGGGTGCAGACCAACGTGCTCGGCACCCGCAATGTCGCGGATGCGGCCCAGCGCTATGGCGTGCGTGCGATGGTGCAGGTCTCCACCGACAAGGCGGTGAACCCGGTCGGCATCATGGGCGCCAGCAAGCGGCTCGGCGAACTCTATTGCCAGGCGCTCGATCTCGACGGCGTGGGCGATCCGGGCGCGGCGCGGTTCATGACGGTCCGGTTCGGCAATGTGCTGGGATCGAGCGGATCGCTGATCCCGCTCTTCCAGCGGCAATTGAAGCGCCGCGCGCCGCTCACCGTCACCCATCCCGAGATCACGCGCTATTTCATGACGGTGCATGAGGCCGTGCAGCTCGTGCTCCACAGCATGGCGCGCGCGATGGAGTGCGACGTGCGGCGCGGCCGGATCGTCGTGCTCGACATGGGCGAGCCGGTGAAGATCATCGACATCGCTCGCCGCATGATCCGCCTCGCCGGCCTGGAGCCGGACAAGGATGTGCCGATCCAAATCGTCGGCCTGCGCCCCGGCGAGAAGCTCTACGAGGAACTGTTCGACGAACGCGAGCAGCGTCTGCCCTCCGCGCTTCCCGGCGTGTTCGAGGCCGAACCTTCGCCCGTGCCGATCGAGGTGCTGCGCGAGGGACTGGAGGCGCTCTCCCGCGCGATCATGGCTCATCAGGAGGAAAGCGTGAAGCACATCCTCTTCTCGATGATCGAACCGGGCGGCAGCGACATGCTTCAGGTCGCGCCCAAGCAGCCCGCCGCGGCGGGTCGCGCCAGCGCCGTCTGGCCGCCCGAAGCGCTTGTCCCGCAGTCCTTGTAGCGCCGCCATGGCCAGCATCCTGCCCGACATCGGAGACACGGACGACGCGCCACCCTACGACGTGGTGAAGCTCGCGCGCATCCGCTCGCGCTGGCCGGTCTATGCCGAGGACGAGATCGAGGCGGTGGCCGAGGTGCTGCGCTCCGGCCGGGTGAACTCGCTCCATCATGGCGAGAAATGCGCCGCCTTCGAGACTGCCTTCGCCCGGATGTGCGACCAGCCCCATGCCATAGCGCTCGCCAACGGCACGCTGGCGCTGGAGGTGGCACTCAGGGCCTTCGAGATCGGGCCGGGCGACGAGGTGATCGTGCCCGCGCGCAGCTTCGTCGCCTCGGCGAGCTGTGTCGTGGCGTGTGGGGCCACCCCGGTCTTCAGCGACATCGATCCCGAGACGCAGGGGCTCACCGCCGATCTCGTCGCCCGCGCGCTGACCGAGCGGACACGCGCGATCATTCTCGTCCACCTCGGCGGCTATCCGGCCGCGGCGAATGACATCGCGCTGCTGGCCGAACGGCATGGCGTGAAGCTCATCGAGGATTGCGCGCAGGCCCATGGCGCGACGCTGGGCGGCAGGCCGGTCGGCAGCTTCGGCGACGCGGCGGCCTTCTCCTTCTGCACGGACAAGATCATCTCGACAGGCGGCGAAGGCGGAATGCTGCTGCTGCGCGACGCGGCGACGGCGCGGCGCGCCTGGTCGCTGAAGGACCATGGCAAGGACCCGCAGGATGCCCACGCCGTCGTCGCGGGACATGGCTTCCGCTGGCTCCATCGCGAGTTCGGCAGCAATTATCGCCTGACCGAGATGCAGGCCGCCATCGGCCTGGCCCAGCTTCAGAAACTCCCGCTCTGGACCGACATCCGGCGTCGCAACGCGTCGATCCTGATCGAGGAGCTGTCCGACAGTGCCGTCCTCCGTCAGGTCCGTCCGCCGGAGAATGTCGGCCACGCCTATTACAAATTCTACGCCTTCGTGCGGCCCGACACGCTCCACCCCCGTTGGAGCCGCGACCGCATCGTGGAGGAGGCCTGGCACCTCGGCATCCCCTGCCAGACGGGGATATGCCCGGAAATCTATCGCGAACGTGCCTTCGTCGATGCCGGTATCGGCCCGGAACGCCGCCTGCCCGTCGCCCACATGCTGGGGGAAACGAGCCTGATGCTCCCGGTCGACCCGACACTGGACGAGGAAAGCTGCCGCACCATGGGACGCATCCTGCGCTCCGTGCTGGACGAGGCGGGGCGCTGACATGGCCGAGGGACGCCTCCCCTCCTTCATGGTGATCGGTGCCGTAAAGGCAGCGACCACCTGGATCGGCCACCAGCTTCGCCATCATCCGATGCTGTGGCTGCCCGATGCCGAGCCGCATTTCTTCAGCTCCGAATATGCGCGCGGGGTGGACTGGTATCGGTCCCTCTTCGCCGGGGCGCCGGCAGACCGGATCGTCGGGGAGAAGTCCGCCGACTATCTCGCGCACCCCGAAGCCGCCGGGCGCATCTCCGCGCTGTTGCCCGGCATCCCGCTGATCGTGCAGCTCCGCGATCCGGTCGAGCGGGCCTATTCGGACTATTGCATGCTCTATCGGCGAGGGCAGGTCGGCGGCGACCCCCGCCACTACCTGGACGGCCGCGTCGCCGCCGGCGGACGCTTCCTGGAAGGCGGGCGCTACGCCCATCACATTCGCCGGCTCTACGAACATATCCCCGGCCAGCAGCTCCAGATCATCCTCTACGACGATATCCGCCGCGAGCCGGAGGCCGTGATCGCCCGGGTATGCGAGCATATCGGCGTGCCCGTGCATATCGCGCCCGAGGCCGTGGACGACCGCCGCAACGACAGTCGCGCACCGACGCTCCCCTTGCCGCTGCGCCGCATTCTCCGTCCGGCGCGGCCGCTGCTCGATCCGATGCGATCCAACCCGTGGCTGGCGCGGGTGTGGACCTCGCTCGCCCGCCCGGTGCGCTACCCGCCGCTCACCGAGGAGCTTCGGGCCATGCTACGCGATTATTATCGCGACGATATCCGGGATCTCGCCACGCTTCTGAAGCGAGACTTGTCCGGCTGGTTGTGCAATGATCGCGCCGTCGCATGAGCGGGGGTTGCGCCGTGCGATGAGTCGATACCGCCGTTTTCCTGTCCGCAGGGCAGGGAGGAAATCTTCGGATCGCGGGCCGACCGATGGGAGCAATGGGCCGCACCGCGATCTTCCGCCGAAGAGGAGGGGGCAGTGACGAAACATCGGTTCATCGCAATCTCGGCGTCCATCCTGATGCTGGCCAGCGCCGGCGGCGCCACCGGCGCGCGCCTGCCCGAAATGTCGATGACGGCGCCGGGCACCTACCAGCTCGGACCGGGCGACCAGCTCCGCATCACGGTCTTCGGCCTCGACGCCATCACCAACACTTATCTGATCGACGATACCGGCGAGGTGGCGTTGCCCATGCTCGATCCGGTCAAGATCGCAGGCAAGACGCTCCGGCAGGCGGAAGCCTCGATCGCCGCGCAGATCCGCACCAAACAGCTCGTCAACGATCCCAAGGTCAGCGCCCAGATCATCGCCTATCGCCCCTTCTACATCGCCGGCGAGGTGCAGAAGCCGGGGCAATATCCCTATGTGCCGGGCATGTCGCTGATGACGGCCGTGTCGATCGCGGGGGGCTATACCTTCCGCGCCAACACCCGCTCCGCGACGATCACCCGCGCCTCGCAGAAAGGGAGCGCGACGGCGGACACCCCCGTGCTGCCCGGCGACATGATCGTGGTCCGGGAAAGCTGGTTCTAAGCCTGTGAACCGCAGGATCAGGCTCTTCGGAGCGGCGCTTACGCCGGGGGCCGGCCCGATGCTGGCCCTCTCCATCCTTTGTCTGGGCGCCACCCCGCTGATGGGGCAGGACGAGCAGCGCGACACATCGATCATGAGCCTGCCCCGCCCCGGCTACGAGCCGCGCACGCTGACGGCGGGCGGCTTCCTCCTCGTGCCGAGCCTTGAGGCGGACGCGACCTACAACGACAATATCTTCGCCACGCCCGATCGGCGGAAGGGCGACACCATCTTCGACATCCAGCCGCGCCTGACCGGCGAACTCAAGCGCTCCACCTTCGATCTCAAGACGGACCTCCACGCCGACCTCATCCGCTACGCCGACACGCCGCGGGAGAACGTCAACACCTTCGGCGCCAAGGCCGACGCCACCAAGACGTTCGGCGACAGCCAGACGCTCAACGCAACCGTCACCTTCGATCGCACCTATGAGCGCCGGAGCGATCCCGAAGCCGACTTCGATCGATCCCTGCCGCCCGCGCTCATCAACCTCGCGACGGGCGACTTCAGCTATGCCTACAAGGGCGGGCGAGCCGGCGTGATCGCGCGCGTCACCGTCAGCCATCTGGACTATCTGCCGACAGTCGACGCGGATCGGGACATGACAACCTATCGCGCCTCCGTGCGAGGCCTGCTCAACGTCACGAAGCGCGTGGCCGTCTATATCGAGCCCTTCGTCAACCGCCGCGATGCGCGCCTGCGCGTCGATCGCAACGGCGTCAACCGTGACGCGACCACAAGCGGTGCGCTGGCCGGCCTGTCCTTCGACATCACCAACCGGCTTCAGGGCAATATCGGCGCGGGTGTCTTTTCATCCGATCCTGACGACCGCCGACTGAAATCCTTCACCGGGCTCGCGGCCAGCGGGCGGCTCGTCTGGCATCCGGGCGTGAGGACCAGTGTGACTGCTGACGTGTTCCGGGGCGATGTCGCCACGATCCGCAACGGCGCTATCGGCCGTATCGATACGCGTGCCGGCGTCTCCATCGATCAGGAGGCGCGGCACAACCTGATCCTCCACGCAGGCGTCGCGATCGATAACATCCACTATCGCGGCTCGATCGACCATGATCAGCGCTACGTCAGCGGCACGGCCGAGGCGCGCTATCTGATGAACCGATTTCTCACGCTGATCCTCAACACCACCTACACGCATCGCGGCGCGGACCAGCAGGTGGATCGCTTCCACCGCTGGCAGACACAGCTCGGTATACGCTTCGCTTATTAGAGGACAGGCACATGGACCGGAAACGGTTGCTGCTCTGGGTCATGGCCACGCTGCTGATGCTGCTCGGCGAAGCGGCCGCCGCCGCTCCCATCGCGCAGAAGGAGGCGTTTCCGGGTGCCGAGGGCTATGGCCGCACCTCCATCGGCGGGCGCGGCGGGCGGATCATTCCGGTCACCACGCTAGCGGATTCGGGCTCCGGATCGCTCCGCGCCTGCATCGACGCGCGTGGCCCGCGGGTGTGCATCTTCCGGGTGGGCGGCGTGATCCGCTACACGACCAAAAGGCCGATCATCGTCAATCCCTACATCACCATCGCGGGGCAGACCGCGCCGGGCGGCGGCATCCTCCTCACGCACAATGGCGGGCCGGACGGCTTCACCCCGCTCGTCATCAAGAACACGCATGACGTCATCATCCGCTACATCCGGGTGCGGCCCGACCGGCGTGGCGAGCAGCGCGAGTCCAACAGCGGCATCACCATCGAGAACAGCCGCCGCGTGATGATCGATCATGTCAGCACGTCCTGGTCGCTGGACGAGAATATCGGCGGCTATGCCCAGAACGACGAGATCACCATCTCCAACTCGATCTTCGCCGAGGGCATCCCCAAGCACGACAAATGCGCTCTGCTCGCCAGCGACCCGACTGGGCCGCAGCATGTCAGCTTCATCCGCAATCTCTGCGCCCATAATGGCGACCGGAACCCGGACATCAACTTCCCGCGCGGTTCCTGCGTCGAGATCGTGAACAACGTGCTCTACAACGGGGTCGTCGAGTTCGCGGAGATATGGGAGAGCTACGGCGGCACGCCGGTGAGCATCGTCGGCAACTATTTCCGCGCAGGCCCGAACAGCAAGCCCGGCTACGCCCATGCGCTGGTCTATCATGCGCTGGGAAGCACCGGCCATGCGCGGCTGTACGACAAGGGCAATATCTTCGACGGATTGCTGGCGGAGAATGAGGGCGTGGCGGCGGTCCGTGTGCCGTCGCCGCCCTGCCCGATCACCGTTCCGGTCACCAGCGCGCAGGCGGCTTATGAGGAGGTGCTCGCCCATTCCGGCGCGCTGCCCCGCGACGCGGTGGACCGTCGGATCGTCGGCGAGGTCCGCAGCCGGTCCGGCCATATCGTCTCGGGCTTCGGCGACCTGCCCGCGATCGCCTCCGGCAAGCCCTATACCGACCGCGACAATGACGGCATGGCCGACGACTGGGAGGTGGCCCACGGGCTCAATCCGGACAAGTTCGATGCCTGGGGCCACCATGACGCCAGCGGCTGGACCAATCTGGACGAGTTCCTCGACGATCTCAGCAAGGAGCGGATCGCGCATCCCTGATCAGCGGACACCCATCCCGGCGAGCAGATCGTCCCAGCGCTGCTGGATAGCCTCCGGGCGATAGCGTCGGGCGGATCGTTCGGCAGCCTCGCCGAGCCGGGCGCGCAGCGCCTCATCGCCCATCAACCGCCCAAGTGCTCCCGCCAGCCCCGGCACGTCAGCTTCGGGGACAAGCAGGCCGTCCTCTTCCGGCCGGATCATCTCGGCGGGCCCGAAGTCGCAGTTGAAGGCCGCCACCGGAAGGCCCGCCGCCATCGCTTCGCCCAACGCATTGCAGAAGCCCTCATAGCGGGAGGAAAGCACGAAGGCGTCCGCCTGCCCCACCCATTCGTCGGGCGAGCGGCTGTTCCCGCGCAGGCTGATCCGGTCCGCCATTCGATGCTGCTCGATCCGGTCCTCCAGCAGCGAACGGTCCTCGCCTTCGCCCCATATCTCCAGCCTCCAGTCGGGATGAAGCGGTGCGACGAGGGTGAAGGCATCGATCAGCATGTCGAAACCCTTTTGCCGCGTCAGCCGCCCCGTCGCCGCCAGCACATGACCGTCATGCGGCGGCCTCTCGATCGGGCGGACGGAGATCGGATTGGGAATGACGGACGCCCGCCGCCGCGCCGCAGAACCGAGGCAGCCGAGGCTCGCCTGCGTCTGCATGACGATCCCGTCCGCGCGCCAGTGCAGCCGCGCGAGAAGCATCGTCCAAACGCGGTTGGCCTGCTGCATCCGGGGGTTGTTGCGTTCCGAGACGATCACCCGCCGACCAGTGCCGAGGTTCGCCAGCAGCGTCAGCACGTTGATCTTGGTGAGGAAGGATATGGTGACGTCAGGCGCCAGTTCCGCCAGCGTCCCCCGCAGCGCGGCAATCCGCCGGAGCATCGAGCCCGCGCCCGCCAGCCGGCCGCCTCCGCCGGGCTTGATACCGAGCCGCACGAGGCGAATGCGCGGATCGATCGCGTGGAAGACGGGCGCGTCGCCACGATCGAAGGCTACGATGGTGATACGGTGCCCCTCTTCCGCCCAGCGGCCGGAGATCAGGCTCACGACCCGCTCCGCCCCGCCGGCACCCAGCCCGGCCAGCACCATTGCGATATGCAGCCTCCTCGCGCCCGGCTGGACGTTGTCCGCTGCGGGGTCCTGGCGCGGCCGCCACTCCATCAGAGCGCCTGCTCGGCCCGCCTCAGCACGCTGCGACGCCGCTGCGCGGGCCCGACGTCCAACGCCACCTCGATCGACACCGCCAGCGCGATCAGCACCGGCACGGACCAGAGCCGCGCATACATATGCGGGCTCGCCGTGGTTGCGATCAGGAAGGTGGTGGTGGTGGAGAGCGTCAGCGCGGTCGCCAGCCGATCTCGCGGATAGGCCCGGATGGCCGCGGCAAGCAGCACCGCCATCATCAGCACCCAGCCGAACATTGCGATCAGCCCGCCCTCGGCCCAAAGCAGCAGGTACATGTTGTGGACAGGCGCCTTGTAGATGCTGATCTCGCGATACTGGTCAGCGCCGACGCCCACCAGCATATGGCTTTCCACCATCCCCCAGGCCTCGCGGATGAGCGCCATCCGCCCCTCGAACGTGCCCGCTTCGGAAATGTCGCCACGATCGATGGCATTGCCCACGCGATTGACGAATATCCTGGGCAACTCGCCCCCATTCTCGAAATAGAGAAAGGCGAGCAGCGCGCCTCCGGCCAGCAGGAGCAGCATCGTGCGGAAGCTCGGCCGGATGCCGCCCACCGCCATGAAGGTGAGCACCGCCGCCGAGCACCCTGTGAAGGCCGTGACCGAGGCTGTCAGGATGACGCCCAGCACCAGCACCGCAAGCCACAACAGCAGCAGGAAATTTCCGATCTCCTTCTTGGCGCGCAGATAGAAGGCGGCGGGCACGGCCATGGCGAGAACGGCCCCGTTCCAGTTCGCATCCGCCGTGAAGGCGCCCAGCCGGCGTCCGCCCGACAGGAAATCGATACCGAGCAGGCTACGGGCCTCCTCGAACGAGCCGGTGTAGTTGAACCAGATATAGGCCCCGAACAGGTTCATCGCGAACACGCCCCAGGTGAAGGCCTTGAGCATCTGCACCGTCTGCTCCGGCCCGCGCCGCATCACGATCAGAGGCAGGACGACCCAGGCGAAGAGATACTGCCCAGCCACGATCAGCCACCGCCACGGCATCGGGCAGCCGATCGATCCGATCAGCAGGCCGATCGCCAGCATCGCGAACCCCGCGAGCCAGAAGGGGGTGAGAAAGCGCAGCGGCTCCAGCGGAATGCGGTGCTGGATGACGAGGACGAGCAATCCCAGCAGGAACAGCGCGTCGCTCAGCGTGAACATGACGTCCTGTATGGGGCGCCAGGTCAGATAGCAGGAGAAGAATATCCCGCCGAGGATGATCCAGGGCGTGTCCGTTCCCTGCGGACGCCCTGCCCGCGCCACCGCCTGCCTGACGAGAGTCGTCACGATATCGCCGCCCCCGAGCCTGTCGTCGGGTCAAGGGTGTAGTCCGCTCCCTGGGGGTGGGACATCGCCCTTTCGGGGCTACACACCTTCGCAGGAACGCACCGCGGTCACGCTAATCCCTTCGGATTAGCCATCTCCACGAAGTGAAGGAGAGTCACTCCCGCTGCGGGGCAGGAGGCTCGATCCCTTGCCCGCGACGGCCCTCAAACGCCTCATTCCAGGTCATTCGTCGATGGGAGCCTGTCGTTCGTCAGGTCCGGCCGTTGTCGGCAGAGCGGCGGGCACCTCCGGTCGAACCTCATGGGTCAGTCGCGGAGGGGCTCCTTATGGTGCGGTCCTGCGAGGTCGGGAGGGGAAAGCCCGCGAAGACATCGCAAACGCGCCGGGCCAGGCCCCGGCCAAGTTTTTGAGGAGCATGGATCATGGTCACCCGGTTCGTCCATACCAGCGTTTCCGTCGCATTGTCCGCCGCCTCCGCCCTCGCCGCGCCGGCTCTTGCGGCTCCCGTCGCCGACGGCCAGAGCGCGATCGTCCACATCGCGGACCTTAACCTCGCAACCGATGCGGGCATCCAGACGCTGCACACCCGCGTCGCCCATGCCGCGAAGAAGGTCTGCGGCGCCCCGGATGCCCGCGATCTTTCGGCCGTGCGGCAGAGCGATGCCTGCCGTCAGGTCGCCTTGGAAAGCGCCGCGCCGCAGGTGCAGCTCGCCATCGCTGATGCGCGACAGGGCAAGGCCCTCGCGATGGCGGACAGAATCCCGGCCCGCGTCGGCCTCCACTGACACCATGAGCGCCTCCGGTAATCGCCGGAGGCGCTTTTTACTTGTCCGTCAGCGCCCTGCGAGCGCTTTTACAGACGCGAGATAAGTCCGTCCGATCCGCATCTCAGACCCGTCCGCCAGACAGGCGAACCAGGTGCCGAGCCGATCATGCTGGAGCTTCGCGATGAAGTCCTTGCGCACGATCGTCGAGCGATGGAGACGGATGAAGCGCGTCGGGTCCAGCCTCCGCTCCAGCTCGCTGATCGTCTGGTGCAGCAGGAAGCTGCGCTGACCGATGCGCAGGCGCATATAGTCCCGCTCCGCCTCGATCAGATCGATGTCCTGCGCGGCAATGCGGATCATCTCCGATCGGTGCGGCACCCAGAATTCCTCCGTCCACTCCGATCCAGGAACAGTCTCGCCGCTCCCCCCTGCGTGCAGCTTCTCCGCGACGCGCGCCACCGCCTTGGTGAGCCGTTCCTGCGTCACCGGCTTCAGCAGATAGTCGACCGCCGCGACATCGAAAGCCGCGACCGCGAACTGATCGAAGGCGGTGCAGAAGATCACCGCAGGGCGCGCCGCCTTGCCTTCCAGCACGCGAGCGACGCTCATCCCATCCATGCCCGGCATGCTGATGTCGAGCAGCAGCAGGTCCGGCGACAGCGCCTCGACCAGCCGTAGAGCGGCCTCCCCATCCGACGCCGTGCCGATCAGTGAGACTCCGTCCGTCCCCGCGCACAGAATCTGGAGCCGCTCGACGGCCAGCGGCTCGTCGTCGACGATCAGGGCACGGAGCGGCGCCTCAGGCACAGTTCCAGACCATCGGCATGGCGACGCGCACGGCGAAGCCGCCACCCGGCAAAGGCCCCCAACGGCAGCTCCCCGCCTCGCCGAAGCGGGCGACCAGCCGATCCCGGACATTCTGAAGCCCCACGCCGGTGCCGTTGACGTGATCGACCGGCGTCGGCAACGGATCGCCGTCATCCTCGACGCAGAGCAGCAGGCCGAGTTCGCTCTCGCTGGCGCGAATGCGGATCGTCACCGGCTTCTTCGATCGCGACACGCCGTATTTCACCGCATTCTCCACCAGCGGCTGGAGGATGAGTCCGGGTACGCACGCGCTCTGGAGCCTCTCGGGTATATCGATATCGATCACAAGGCGCTCGGGAAAACGCACCGCCTCGATGTCGAGATAGAGGCGTTGGAGGAGGATCTCCTCGGAGAGCGGAACGTCCACCGTCGGATCGTCGCACAGGCTGGTGCGGAAGAAGGTCGATAGGTTGAGGATCATCCGCTCGGCCTGCTCCTGCCTTCCGGTGAGCACGAGGGACGACAATGAATTCAACGTATTGAAAAGGAAATGTGGGTTCACCTGATAACGCAGGGCCCGCAGTTCGGCGGCCTGCGCGGCGGCACGCAGGGCGCCTGTCCGGCGCTCAAGCGCCACCACCTCCGCCGCGTAGCAAAGCGCGATGTAGAGCGACGCCCAGGCGACGAAGAAGAAATAGCCGTTCCACGAATTTTCGGCGATCGACTGGAGGATCGTCATCTCGTCGTCTTCGTGCGTCATGTTCTTGGCGGCGACGGGAGGGCCGGGCGGAACGGGCGTCGTGATCTGGAAGCTGTTGTCGGGCGGCCCCGGCGGCATCGCCATCGGGAACCCACGAGGCGGCGGAAGCGCCCCCTTCTGATGCTGAGCCTGATATTTGGCCTCCATCTTCTTGTCCGTCTCATGGAAGAAGAAGAGGTTGACGCTCGAATAGATGATCGCCGCCGGGATCGCGATGACCGCCGCGAGCACCATCGTGCGCTTGAGCGAGGCGGTCGGGTTCCCGCGCAGCAGCAGATAGAAGATGTAGGACAGCCCCATGCTGACGAGCGCGACCGCCGCGCGACGGAACAGCAGCTCGAACTGGTTGTCATAGCCGAAGGCCACCGCGCGGGCCGTCGTGATCGCGAAGTAGAAAGCCCAGAAGCCGGCGATCGACATCAGCGCGACGCGCGGGCTGAGCTGGACGGGTGAAGGCTCTTCAGAACCGATCTGCATGATCGATCATAACCCAACTGGGATCGGGATAAAGTGAACAGGTTGCCCCGTCCGTCGAAACCGATGGCATGTTCGTCGAAATGGGCAGGGAAAAGAGTTCGTTCCCATCCGCCTCGCCTCTTGAACTTGCGGGCCAAGGCCCTCTACCCATGCTGCACCTAGGGTCAGGGGGCCATCAAGCATGTCATACTTCCAGGTTGCGCGCTCATGAAGCGGATCGCGTTCGCCGCTGCGTCCTTGCTGGCGCTGTCCGCCTGCACCGGCTCTCCACCGCCGAAGACCGCTTCATCGACGCCTGCCCCCGGAAAGGGCAAGGGTTATTCGCACGATCCCTATCCCTCCACCTACAAGCCCTATCCCGGCGTGCCGACGCTGGTCCGCAACGTCACGGTGTTTGACGGTGAAGGCGGGCGGATCGATCATGGCGCCGTGCTGTTCGCGGACGGCAAGGTCGTGCAGGTGGCGCAGGACATCACCCCGCCGGCCGGCGCGACGGTGATCGACGGCGAGGGCAAGTGGCTGACCCCTGGCGTGATCGACATCCACAGCCACCTGGGCGACTATCCCTCGCCCGGCATCAAGGCGTTGTCGGACGGCAACGAGGCCACCTCGCCCGTCACCGCCGACGTCTGGGCCGAGCACAGCGTCTGGCCGCAGGACCCCGGCTTCGGCCGCGCGCTCGCCAATGGCGGCGTCACCACGCTCCAGATCCTGCCCGGCTCGGCCAATCTGTTCGGCGGCCGCTCGGTGGTGCTGAAGAACGTCTACGCCCGCACCGTGCAGGGGATGAAGTTCCCCGGCGCGCCTTATGGCCTCAAGATGGCGTGCGGCGAGAATCCCAAGCGCGTCTACGGTTCCAAGGGCCGCGAGCCCTCCACCCGCATGGGCAACATCGCCGTCGACCGCGCCACCTGGGCCAAGGCGGCCGAGTATAAGCGCAAGTGGGACAAATATGAGAAGGACGGCGGCGATCCCCCCGCCCGCGACATCGCCATGGACACGCTGCGCGGCGTTCTGGACGGCGAGATCCGTGTCCAGAACCACTGCTACCGCGCCGACGAGATGGCCAATGTCATCGATATGTCGAGGGAGTTCGGCTACCACGTCTCGGCCTTCCACCACGCGGTCGAGGCCTACAAGATCGCGGACCTGCTGAAGGAAAACGACATCTGCGCCGCCGTCTGGGCCGACTGGTTCGGCTTCAAGATGGAGAGCTATGACGGCATCCCCGAGAACCTCGCCCTGCTCCAGAAGGCGGGCGCCTGCGTGATGATCCATTCCGACGACCAGAACGGCATCCAGCGGCTCAACCAGGAGGTCGCCAAGGGCCTCGCCGCCGGCCGCCGTGCGGGCATCGCGATCCCGGACGAGGTGGCGTGGGAATGGCTCTCCTACAATCCCGCCAAGGCGCTCGGCATCGCCGACAGGACGGGCAGCCTCAAGCCCGGCAAGATGGCGGACGTCGTGCTGTGGAACGGCAATCCGTTCAGCGTCTACACCCGGCCCGAACGCGTCTGGGTGGACGGGGCGCTGCTCTATGATGCCAATGATCCGAAACTCCGGCCAATGTCCGATTTCGAGCTGGGCCAGCCCGGTGCGGGAGACGTGAAATGAAGGCGGCCCTCCTTTCGCTCGCGGCGCTGATCGCGGCTCCTGCCGCTGCCGAGACCGTCGCCATCGTCGGCGGCACCGTCGCCATCGGGGACGGCTCCGCGCCCATCCAGAACGGCACGGTGCTGTTCCGTGACGGCCGGATCGTTGGAGCCGGCGCGAATGTCGCGGTGCCGGCCGGCGCCACGGTGGTAGACGCGCACGGCAAATGGGTGGCGGCCGGCATGGTGGCCGGCCTGTCCGATCTCGGGCTGGTGGATGCTGACGGCATTGGCGAGAGCAACGACCAGAACGCCGGCCACTCGCCTTTCGCAGCGGCGATCGACATCGCTCCCGCGATCAACCCGAACGGCGTCATCATGGGCGTCGAACGGGCGGGCGGGATCACGCGCTCGCTCGTCTCGGCGGGCACCTCCGGGTCGATCTTCGGCGGTCAGGGCGCGGCGATCGGCCTTGGCGTGGACGCTCCGCCCGTCACCCGCGCACGCGCCTTCCAATATGTCGAGCTGGGCGAGGATGGCGGGCGCGAGGCTGGCGGCAGCCGGCCCGCCGCTTATGCCATGCTCCACGAAGCGCTGGCGGAAGCAGCCGATTATCGCCGCGATCCCAAGGGCTTCGGCGGGCGCGAGAAGGGTTCGCTGGTCAAGCGGCCCGATGCGGCGGCGCTGCTGCCTGTGCTGGGCGGCAAGATGCCCCTCCTCGTCCATGTCGAGCGGGCGAGCGACATCCGCTCCGTGCTGGCGCTGCGCACCGACTATCCGAAGCTCCGCCTCGTATTGGTCGGCGCGAGCGAGGGATGGATGGTTGCCCGTGAGATCGCCGACGCGCATGTGCCGGTGATCGCCGCCGCGCTGGCCGACCTGCCCGAGGAGTTCGAGCGTGTCGCCGCGACCGAATCCAACGTCGGCCGCCTCCAGCGCGCGGGCGTGACGGTCGCGATCTCGACGGTCGACGCGAGCGCTCCGGCGCAGCAGCGCAACCTCACCCAATATGCCGGCAATCTCGTCGCCATTTCGCGCATACCGGGTGCGACCGGGCTCGACTGGGGTCATGCCTTCGAGACGATCACCTCGGCGCCAGCCGCCGCGATCGGCATGGACGGCGAGATCGGTTCGCTCCGTGCCGGCCGTCGTGCGGACGTCGTGGTGTGGGACGGCGATCCGCTGGAACTCTCCTCCGCGCCGGTCGCGATCTATATCGACGGGCGGCCGCAGCCGACCACCTCGCGCCAGACGGAGCTTCTGCGCCGTTATCTGACGCCCTCGGAAGGAGCGCTCCCCAAGGCCTATCAGCACTGACTGTAACCGGCCGCCGACAGCCGGCGAATGTCCGCGCAAAACGGGGCGTCCTGCCGTGGACGCCCCGATCGACATCGGAGTATTCGTGATGCGGACGCGCTTGCTGTTGGGATCTGCTTTGGGAATGGCCGTCATCGGCGGCGTGGCATGGGCGTCGATCCCCGCCCCCGAGGCCGCACGCCCTTATGCCGCCCACCCGACCGTGGTGGAGCTGTACCAGAGCCAGGGCTGCTCGAGCTGCCCGCCCGCGCAGGACAATATCAACGCCATTGCCGATCGCGGCGACGTGGTCGCCCTCTCCTTCTCGGTCACCTACTGGGATTATCTCGGCTGGAAGGACAGTTTCGGCTCGCCCCGCTATACCCAGCGCCAGTGGGACTATGCGCACCATAACAACCGCGATCAGGTCGGGACGCCGCAGGTCTGGGTGAACGGGCGGACGACGATCCTCGGCAGCGACAAGGCCGAGCTGAACGCAGCCATCGCGCGCGCCGGCGCTTTCCGAGCCCGGCCGCTGTCGCTCCGCGACGGCCGCCTGTCGATCGCCGCGGGCACGGCGCCCAAGGGCGGAGCGGACCTGTGGCTGGTCCGTTACGATCCGCGCACCGTGCAGGTGGCGATCCGGGCCGGCGAGAATGGCGGCCGTACGCTCCCGCACCGCGACATCGTGCGCGATCTCGTGAAGGTCGGCCACTGGACGGGAGCGGCCCAGACCATAGCGCTCCCGAAGGCCGCATCCGCCCCCCTCAAGAGCGTCGTTCTGCTGCAAGGCGGCACGGGAGGACCGATCCTCGACGCGCTCCGCATCTGACGGAAAAATCGAGATAAGGCGAGAATTGGACTGGCTTTCCTGGCCAGCTTCGTCAGTCTGCGCGACGGAGCTGCCATGAGCCTTGCCTTGCCAATCCTTCAGCCGGTCGGGCCGGCGCGTGATGCCGTAACCGGGGGCCCGTTTCCGACGAATGGCATTCCATGCCCTCCCTCGCCCGCTCCAGCCTCAGATCCGACGCTCCGGCGGCTCCACTGCGCTTCCGTCCACCTTCGATGAAAGAGGTCGAACCGGATGAGTGGGGTTCGCTGATGGCGGCGGCCCAGGCCGGCAATGGCGGCGCCTATCGCCGCCTGCTGGCCGAGCTGCGGGGATGGCTGACCCGCTATTACGCCTCGCGCCTGCCCCCTGCCCATGTCGACGATGCGGTGCAGGAAGCGCTGATCGCCATTCACGAGAAACGCCATAGCTATGATCCCGCCCGCCCTTTCCGGCCGTGGCTCGCCGCCATCGCCCGCTACAAGTGGGTCGACCGCCTGCGCGCCATGTCGCGCCAGAAGACCGAGGAATTGCCCGACGACACCGCAGTGGGCGATCACGAAAGCGCCGTCACCAGCGCCGCGCTGCTGGGCCAGTTGATGACCACGCTCAAACCCGCGCAGGCCGAAGCGATCCGGCTGGTAAAGCTCGAAGGCTATAGCGTCGAGGAGGCCTCCGCGCGCACGGGCCAGTCCGGTTCGCTCATCAAGGTCAACATCCATCGGGGCCTCGCCCGCCTCGCCGCCCTGATCCAGAGGCAGTCCGATGGCGAGTGAGCAGCTTCTGGACGATCTGGTTGCCTCGCTGGCACCGGTGCGCCGCCGCAATCCCCGGCGCGAGGGGTTGGTGCTGGCGCTCATCGGTGCGGTGGAGCTGGGCCTCTATCTGATGCTCGGGCATCACCGGCCCGATCTCATGATGGCGATGCGCATGCCCTCCTTCTGGTGGAAGGCGGGATGCCTCGGCGGCCTCACCGTCATTGGCATGATCACCGCGCTCCGTTCCTTCGACCCGACCGCCTCGCCGCGGCCCGGCCTGCGCTGGATGGCACTGCTGTTTGGCGCCGCGCTGGTGAGCGGCTGGGCGATCGACGTCGCGAATGCCGGCGGCGGGATGCTCCGGGCGCGGCTGATGTGGCGGCATGGCGTCGACTGCGCGATCGCCATCGTCATCCTGTCGATCCCTGTCGCCGTGGCGCTAGGGGTGATGATGCGACGCGGCGCGCCCACCGACCGGAAGGGCAGCGCGCTCGCCATCGGCTTTGCCGGAGCGGCCTGGGGCGCCTTCGTCTTCATCTTCCAATGCCCGCATGACGACCCCTTCTATGTCGCCGTCTGGTACAGTGTGGGGGCCGTCGCGGTGGCGCTCATCTGGCGGCTGATCCTGCCCCGCGTCACACGCTGGTGAACGGCCGGCGGCGGGCGGAGCATCCTCCACCCGCCGCACGCTGCTTCATCGACAGTCGTCAGGCGATTTCCAGCTCCCTCCGCTTCTCGATCTGTACCGGCCGATCGCGCAGAAGCGCTCGGGCGGTGTCGACGAGGATCAGCCACGCCCCGGCGAGGATCGCGACATCCTTGATGACCAGCCGCCCGGCTCCCGAGAGATAGGGGAAGCCGTGCTGGGCATCTCCCAGTGCAGGCACCCACGCCTCGGGCGTCGTGACCAGGAAGGACAGGGTGACGAACGGCGTCGCGAAGGCCAGCGCCGCGCCCACCAGTCCCAGCCGCCGTGACACCAGCCCCGCCAGCGTCAGTCCACCGATCACCAGTTCCACCGTGCCGAGGCCGTCGGAGAAGCCATAGGTGTTGTTGGCGGTCTGCCAGCTCCGCTGCCTGGGCTTCAGCTCGCCCTCTTTGGTGAGGTGCGGCTTATAATCCTTGGGGTGCTCGTAGAAGAAGGACATCACCGGGCTGTTCGCCACGAACGGCGTGATGCTGTCCGCCTCATAGGGTTGGAACTTCAGGAAGCCGATCCAGAGGAAGATGATTGCGATGGCGATCTTCATCGCGCCGATGCCAACGCGGTTCGAGGCGGGGTTGGCGATGATGCCGAGCCCCTGGTTGATGAGACGGAGCATGATGTTCCTCCCTGCCCTTCGGGGGCTCAGGCTTCCTGGGCGACCGCGAAGGCATCCAGCGTGCGGGTGGAATAGACGAGCGCGGCGCCGGCGTTGATGCTCACCGCGACGCCCAGCGCCTCGGCGACCTCTTCCTTCGTGGCACCCAGCTTGTTGGCGGCATCGGCGTGCACCGTGATACAGCCATCGCAGCGCAGCGAGATGGCGACCGCCAGCGCGATCAGTTCGCGGGTCTTTGCGTCGAGATGGCCGGTCTTCGCACCGGCGCCGCCGAGCGTCATGTAGCCGCGCACGGTATCCGGACTGAGCTTGCCCATCTCACCGACACCGGCGCCGATCTGGGCGCGGTAAGCATTCCAATCCATCATGTGGGTCATGGGAACCTCCTTCGTTGATGAGGAGGATTTAACCCCGGCCCCGGCCGCGCTGGATGCTCGCGCGGCGCATCGGAATGACCGATCGGATCAAAGCGCGTTCATTCGGGCTCACAATGAAGCTGGCTGCTGCTGCCCGCCCCGAGCCCGGCCTCCATCCCGGCGGCGTAGGTGTGGAGCGTGCGCAGGCAGCGCGCCTGATTGAAGAAAAGCCTGGGTCCGGTCGGCAATCCCACCAGCCGGTATCGGCCCTTTCGATGTGGCGCCGCGGTGGTGGCAGGGGGCGCAATCGACGCACGATCGGGCGACGTCTCCTGCGTCTGCCCCGGCGACCCGCAACCGATTGCCAGCAGACCGATCAGAATCGTCGCGCCTTTCATCAGCTTATGGCTCCTTCTGCCCAAAAAGCTGGAGCCGGATCATGGCGGCGTCAATATCCTGTCGAACGCGCTCGTCATCGATGCCGAGCGCGGGCCACGCCATCGCGGCCCGCGCCCCGGCACCTACCGGCCGTGAACGGCGTCGGAGATCTGGGTGCCCAGCTTCTGCTGGAGCACGCCACAATCGTGCACCTGCTCCACCGTCCGATCCAGCGACAGCCCGCCGCGCTTGTATTGCTCGACCTTCGGGCGCAGCACCGCTTCGATCGCGTTCGCCTTCTCGACCGAGCAATAATAGCCGCCATAGTTCGGCAGGGTCGACGCGGCGAAGATGCCGTTGTCCTTCACGAACACGTCATAGTGCTGGACGAGATAGTCGAAGCCCAGATCGCGGGTCGCGGGCTGGAACACCATGCCTCGCAGAAGGGAAAGGCGGTCGCTCGGACGCAGGCGCTTGTCGTCCATATGGGCGATCAGCCAACGGCCATTCGCGATCGAGCCGGTGCTGCCCAGCGCATCGATGGCGGCATCGCGGAACAACGTATCGTCGCTCGATGCCGCCTTGTCGAACAGCGCGGAGAGCGCGGCATCGCCGCCGGCCGACAGATAGGCGCCGAAACCGTCATCGAAGAGCGACTGGTCCAGCGCGTCCTTGTCGCCGCCCAGATAAGCGGTGGCTGCCGTCGAGAGCTTGGCGAGGACAGCCTTGTCCTCCGCCTCGTTCGCCAGCAGCGAGACGATGCTGGAGCGGAGCTTCTGCCGGTCGGGGTCTTCCGACGCATAGATGCGGGCCTTGGGATCGAAACCGAGCCGGGCCAGCAGCGGCGCATAAATACCATCGACCAGAGCATGATAGGCCGGCATGTCGGCATTGGATATGAGCCCGCGCGTGCGCCATGCCGACAGGCGCTGGCCGCCGTCCGTCACCGCGCCCGAATAGGGATTGGCCGACATCTCCCGCGCCGCCGCCACGAGCAGCGACGGGGAAACCTCGCCCGCGCGATAGGCCGCCCACAGGCTGTCCGTCATCGCGAGCGCCTCGCCGGGGGGCAGGCTGGCCGCTTCGGCGATCAGCTTCTTCCACTCCGCCTCGGGGAGCGAGAAGCGATAATAGCCGGTGCCGCCGGCATTGGGCATGATCGCGCCCGTCCCGGTGACCGGCACGACACCCGAAGCCTTGTCGAGCAGGCTGCACTGGCGCGTATCGCCGACACGGACGCACAGCGGGATCGTCCAGGTCTGCGGCGCGATGTCGGTGCCGAGCATGGCGTAGCGCTTCTGGCTGACCGTCAGCCCGTTCGCCGTGCGCTCGACGCGGACCACCGGCACGCCCTGCTGATCGACGAAGCTCTTGAGCGATGCCAGAACGCGTGGATCATGCGCCGCCTCGGCCAGCGCGGCGAAAAATTCGTCCGTGCTTGCATTGCCATAGGCGTGACGGTTGAGATGCAGCCTCACCCCGTCGCGGAACTTCTCGTCGCCCAGATAGGCAGCGATCATCGCCACGACCTGCCCGCCCTTGCCGTAGGTGACGGCATCGAAGGCGCTGTCGATATCGCCGTTGGTCTTGATTGGCTGGTGGATCGGGCGGCCCGCCTTCAGCGCGTCGGTGTTCATCGCACGGAACGCCTCGTCGATCGCGCCGACGCCGATCTTGAGATCGGGGCGCCACTCATTGCCGATGCGATAGCCCATCCAGTTGGCGAAGCTCTCGTTCAGCCAGATATCGTCCCACCACTTCGGCGTGACGAGATCGCCGAACCACTGGTGGGCCAGCTCATGCGCCACCACCATGCCGAATTCCTGCTTCTGCGCGGTGGAGGCGCCCTTGTCGAGGAACAGGATGCTGTCGCCATAGGTGTCGGCGCCGGCATTCTCCATCGCGCCCGGCATCACCGGCGAGCCGATCTGATCGAGCTTCGGGAAGGGGAACGGGCGGCCGAAATATCTCTCCAGCAGGCCGACGATCTGGCCGGTGTTCTGGAGCGCGAAGTCCATCTGGTCCTTGTTCGGCTGCGTGCCGACCACGCGGACAGGGAGCGGCTGCGCGCGCTCCGGCGTCGGCGCGGCCGAGCCGTTGACGGTCGCGAAGGGGCCGACCATCATCGCCACCAGATAGGTCGGCAGCGGCTTGGTGGGCGCGAACTGGTGCTTCTCCAGCTTACCGACCTTCACCACGCCCGTCTCCGGCGCGTTGCTGACGGCGGTGCTGCCCGGCGCAGTGGTGAGCGAGACGGTGAAGGGCGTCTTGTAGCCCGGCTGGTCGAAGCCCGGATAGGCGGCGCGCGCGTCGATCGATTCGAACTGCGTCCAAGCGTACCACTTGTCCGCGATCTTCAGGTGATACATGCCCGACGGGCTGCTGCCGAACGGCGCGTCATAATCGAACACCAGCGTCACGCGGCCCGCCGGAAGCGGCTTGGCGAAATCGACGCGCGCCACGCCCTGCGGATCGACCTGCGTATATTTCGCGGCGGTCTTCACGGCGCCGACACGGGCAAGCGCGGTCGTCACCTTGAGGTCACGGCCATGGAGATAGAGCGAACTGGTCCGCGCCTTCAGCGTGACGTCGATTTCGACGTGGCCGGAGAAACGCGGCTGGTCGGGCAGCACGGTCAGGTCCAGCCGGTAGGCTGTCGGCACGGCCGTATCGGGAAGGATGCCTTGCGGAACAGGCGATGGCGCGGCCGCCAACGCCGCCGGAGTGAACATCAACGCCGCTACAGTCAGACCGGTTCGCATGGAGGCCCCTCTTATCTTGATGGGGCAGTCATATAGTCGAGTAATACACCTCGCAAGCCGGTTGTAGGAAGCGCTTACATCTCCCCGCGCGCGTGGCGGATCGCGTACCACTTCTTCACGTTCGCATTATGCTCCGCCAGCGTGTCGGCGAAGACATGGCCGCCCTGCCCGTTCGCCACGAAATAGAGCGCCTTGCTCGCCGCCGGATGCAGCACCGCATGGAGCGAGGCACGGCCGGGGTTGCAGATCGGCCCCGCGGGCAGCCCCCGCATCGTGTAGGTGTTGTAGGCGTTCTTCGCATGCAGCTCGGACTCGAGAATGCGCCGGCCGAGCGGCCGTCCCTGCGTCACCGGATAGATGATGGTCGGGTCGGCCTGGAGCGGCATCCCCATCTTGATGCGATTGCCGTAGACCGCTGCCACCGTCTCGCGCTCGGAGGCGATGCCCGTCTCCTTCTCGACGATCGAGGCGAGCGTCAGCGCCTCCTGCGGGGTCGAGACGGCAAGATCAGGCCCGCGCGCGGCCCATTCGGCGGCGAGCGCCTTGTCCATCGCCTTCTGCATCCGCTCGACGACGGCGAGGCGCGTCTCGCCCTTCTGATAGGCATAGCTGTCGGGCAGTACAGTGCCTTCCGGCGGCACCGGCACGGGGCCGGTCAGCGCCGCGGTCGCCATGAGCTTGTCGTGGACGAGGACGGAGGGCATGCCCTCCGGCACGGTCAGCAGCGTCAGTGCCGGACGGCCATGCTGGAGAAGGTCCAGAATAGCGGCCGAGCTGGCGTGGGCCGGGATTGCGAAGCCGCCGGCGCGGATCGGATCATGCGGCCCGAGCCGCCCCGCCAGGCCGCGAAACCATGTCGCGCTGCGGATCGCGCCGGCCTCCGCGAGCACGCGGGAGGCCGACGCGATCGTCGCGCCATCGGGGATCTGCACGATGGTCCGCTTCGGGAGCGGGCCGGGCCCGTTCCACATCCACAGCGGAACACCGATCGCCAGCGCGCCGAGCGCCAGCACCAGGATGAGGAGCCGGCGCATCGTCGCCCTTAGATCTTGCGCATCACCAGGCTGGCGTTGGTACCGCCGAAGCCGAACGAATTGTTGAGCACGGCCCGCACCTCACGCTTCTTCGCGACGTGCGGCACAAGGTCGACGCCCTCGGCGCCCTCGTCCGGGTTGTCGAGGTTGAGCGTCGGAGGCACGATCTGGTCGCGCAGCGCGAGGATGCAGAAGATGCTCTCCACCGCGCCCGCGCCGCCGAGCAGGTGCCCGATCGCCGACTTGGTCGAGCTCATCGAAGCGCCGCCCAGATCCTTGCCGAACAGCCGCTGCGTCGCGCCCAGCTCGATCATGTCCGCCATGGTCGAGGTGCCGTGCGCGTTGATATAGTCGATGTCCTCCGGCTTCAGGCCGGACTTGCGGATCGCCATCTCCATCGAGCGATAGGCGCCGTCGCCGTCCGGGTGCGGGGCGGTGACGTGATAGGCGTCGCCCGACAGGCCATAGCCGATCACCTCGGCATAGATCTTCGCGCCGCGCGCCTTGGCGTGCTCATATTCCTCCAGAACGAGGACGCCCGCGCCCTCGCCCATCACGAAGCCGTCGCGATCCTTGTCGTAGGGGCGCGAGGCCTTTTCGGGCGCGTCATTGAAGGTGGTGCAGAGCGCACGGGCCTGCGCGAAGCCGGCGATGCCGATCGGGCACACCGTGCTCTCCGAGCCGCCGGCGAGCATGACGTCGGCGTCGTCCATCGCGATCATGCGCGCGGCGTCGCCGATCGAATGCGCGCCGGTCGAGCAGGCGGTGACGACCGCGTGGTTCGGCCCGCGCAGACCGTATTTGATCGAGACCTGACCCGAGATCAGGTTGATGAGGCGACCGTGGACGAAGTGCGGCGAGACGCGGCGCGGGCCCTTCTCGTGCAGCACGATCGATTCGCTCTCGATGCCCGGCAGGCCGCCGATGCCCGAGCCGATCGACACGCCTGCGCGATAGCTCTCTTCCAGCGTCATCTCGGTGAGGCCGGCGTCTTCGAGCGCCTGACCGGCGGCATCGATGCCATAGACGATGAAGGGATCGACCTGACGCTGGACCTTATGGTCGACGCGCTTGCCCGGATCGAAGCCCCAGGGATGATCGGCCGGCTTCACCTCGCACGCGACCGTGCAGGCCTGGTTGGATGCATCGAAGCGGGTGATGGTGCCCGCGCCCGACTTGCCGGCGATCAGGTTCGCCCAGCTCGTCTCCACGTCAGCGCCCAGCGGCGTGACAAGACCCAGACCCGTGACAACTACGCGGCGCATCGGCGCCTCCTCTCTTCATTCATTCGCTGGCGTTCGTTGCGCAAAACGCCCCAAAAACGAAACGGCCCCCGGCCCCGATGATCCGGGTCGGAGAGCCGTCTTGAATCCTCCGGCCCCCGAAGGCGGCCGATGGCAGGATCGCTTGCCTCAGCCCTTGTGGCTGTCGATGTAGGCGATCGCGTCCTTCACCGTGGTGATCTTCTCGGCGGCATCGTCCGGGATTTCCACGCCGAACTCTTCCTCGAACGCCATGACCAGCTCGACGATGTCGAGGCTGTCGGCACCGAGATCGTCGATGAAGCTCGCGTCCTCGGTCACCTTCTCGGCCTCGACGCCGAGATGCTCGACGACGATCTTCTTCACGCGCTCGGCGGTCTCGCTCATGTCTCTCTTCCCATTCCGTTTGGGGGATTGTTGTTGGTCGATTGCCCTAGACGGGGCGACCGATGCTGGCAAGGGGGGCCGCAACGCTTCCGTTAGGACTTTGATAGCGGCGGCAATGTTACGCGCCGTGCCGATGTGGAACGGTCTGGTCAATGGACAATGGGTTGACGCGCGGCGCGTGCGGGGCGTCTGCACGCTGTTACTGGCAACCAATGTCCTGACATGGATCGCCCTTCTGGCTACGGCCCACGGCACGCTGGACTGGATGGGCCGCCCGATCGGGACGGATTTTTCCGACGTCTATGCTGCCGGCTGGATGGCCGATCATGGGCGCGCAGCGGCGGCGTGGATCTGGCCAGAGCATTATCGCGTGCAGCAGATGCTGCATCACGACCGCGCCGTGCCCTTCTACGGCTGGCACTATCCGCCGCCTTTCCTGCTGATCGCGAGCATCCTCGCCACGCTGCCTTATCTCGCGGCGCTGGCAATCTGGCAGGGGACGACCTTTGCGGCAGCCGTGACGACGGCCCGCGCGATCGTGCCGGGCAGTCGGACCATTTTGGTGGCGCTTGCCGCGCCGGCGGCATTCGTCTGCCTCGGCCATGGCCAGAACGCCTTCCTGACGGCGAGCCTGCTCGGCGGTGGCCTGCTCCTCCTCGACCGGAAGCCATGGACGGCGGGGCTGCTGCTCGGTTGCCTCATCTACAAGCCGCAATTCGCGGTCTTGTTGCCCGTGCTGCTCATCGCCGCAGGGAACTGGCGTGCCTTTTTCGGCGCGGCCGTGTCGTCATTGGCGTTGGTAGCAATCACGCTCGCCATCTGGGGCTGGCCGGTGTGGCAGGCCTTCCTCGATTCGCTTCCGATCACGCGGCACATCGTCATCGAGACCGGTCAGACCGGCTGGGAAAAGATCATCAGCGCCTTCGCCGCGGTGCGTGCACTCGGCGCCAGCATTCCCGTTGCCTATGCGGTGCAGGGAGCTATCTCCACACTCTCGATCGCGGGCGCAGCAGTGGCGGCGCGCTGGGCCAGCCCTGCCGTGCGCGGAGCCGCTGCCTGCTGCGCCGCGCTACTCTCGACGCCCTATGCGCTCGATTATGATCTGGTGATCCTGGGAAGCGCTATCACTTTTCTCGTCGCCGATGGCCGCGCCCGTGGCTGGCTGTCGTGGGAAAAAAGCTTGCTGGCGCTCGCCTATGCCGCGCCGCTGTTCGGGCGGACGTTCGCGGCCCTGACGCTCGTCCCGCTCAACTGGATCGCCGTCGTGGCGACCTTCGCGCTGGCGCTTCGCCGTGCGATTGTTCTGGACGGGGTGGGAGCTGCAGCACGCCGCAGCCCCTCCGCGTCCTGAACCTCAGATCATCGCCATGCCGCCGTTGACGTGCAGCGTCTGGCCGGTGATGTAGCCAGCCTCACGGCTCGCGAGATAAGCGACGGCCGCGCCGATATCCTCGCCGTTGCCGAGATCGCCGGCCGGGATCTTCGTCAGGATCGAGGCCTTCTGCTGCTCGTTCAGCGCATCCGTCATGGCGGAGCGGATGAAACCCGGCGCCACGCAGTTCACGGTGATGTTGCGGCTCGCCAGTTCCTGCCCGAGGCTCTTGGACATGCCGATCAGGCCTGCCTTGGACGCCGCATAGTTGGCCTGCCCCGGATTGCCCGTGACGCCCACTACCGAGGTGATCGAGATGATGCGGCCGAAGCGCTGCTTCATCATCGGCTTGGCCGCCGCGCGGATCAGGCGGAAGGCGGCCTCGAGGTTCACCGAGATCACCTGATCCCACTCATCATCCTTCATGCGCAGGATGAGATTGTCGCGGGTGATGCCGGCGTTGTTGACGAGGATGTCGATGCGGCCGCCGAGCGCATCCACGGCGCGCGGGATGAGGCCGTCGACCTCGGCCGCGTCCGACAGATTGCAGGTGAGCGTCACCGGATCGTTGGGAAGCTCGGCCGCCACTTCGGCCAGCACCGCCTCGCGCGTGCCGGAGAGCGCCACCTTGGCACCCTGCGCCGCCAGCGCCTTCGCGGTCGCCGAACCGAGGCCGCCCGAGGCGCCCGTCACCAGCGCCGTCATTCCAGTCAGATCGAACATGCCGATTATCCCTTTATTCCTCAGAGCGCCTTCGAGAGCGCTTCGATATCGTCCATCGTCACGATGCTGGTGGGCGTCGCGTCCGGCGCAATCCGCTTCACCATCGGGCCGAGCACCTTGCCGCCGAACTCGATGAACTCGGCGACGCCCGCCGCAGCCATCGCCTCGACGCTCTCGCGCCAGCGCACCGTGCCCGTCACCTGCTCGACCAGCAGCGTGCGGATCGTCGCCGCGTCGGCAACCGGAGCGGCGGTCACGTTCGCATAGACCGGCACCAGCGGCGCGCGAAGATCGGCGCCGGCAAGCGCCTTCTCCATCGCGCGGGCGGCCGGCTCCATCAGCGAGCAATGAAAGGGCGCGGACACCGGAAGCAGCATCGCGCGCTTACCGCCACGCACCTTGGCCAATTCCACGGCGCGCTCGACAGCCGCCTTGGAACCCGAGACCACCACCTGTCCCGGTGCATTATCGTTGGCCGCTTCGCAGACTTCACCTTCGGCGGCGTCGGCCGCGATCTGGCGTGCTGCTTCGAAGTCGAGGCCGAGCAGCGCCGCCATGGCGCCCTCACCTACCGGCACCGCCGCCTGCATCGCCTGCCCGCGGATGCGGAGCAGCCTGGCCGTCTCGGCGAGGCCCAGCGCGCCAGCAGCGCACAGAGCGGTATATTCGCCAAGGCTGTGCCCGGCGACGAACTCGGCCTTGTCGGCGAGGCGGATGCCGCCCTCGCGCTCCAGCACGCGCAGCGTCGCGATCGCATTGGCCATGATCGCCGGCTGGGCATTTTCGGTGAGCATCAGCTCCTCGGCCGGCCCTTCCGCCATCAGGCGCGAGAGATGCTGGCCGAGCGCCTCGTCCACTTCCTGGAACACCTCGCGCGCGACGGCACTGGCGGCGGAGAGCGCCTGCCCCATGCCGACGGTCTGGCTGCCCTGGCCCGGAAAGATGAAGGCTCGCATGATCCACTCCCATTGTCAGGCCGGTCGCGATAGAAACCCCCGGAGCCGAGCGCAACCCGTATGGATTCATCCGCAGGCGGGCTCCTTACGCGTTGGTAACGTCCTGCCGGCATAGTAGCGTCATCATGACAGCTCGCCTCGTCTCCATCCAATGGCTGCGCGCAATCGCAGCGCTGATGGTGGTCGCACATCATGCGGTTTTCCTTGCCAACGATCTGCGCGCGCCGGACGCGGCGCCTATCGCCGGTTCCGTCCCGTCACTTCCGAGCTTTGGCGCCGCCGGTGTCGATCTGTTCTTCGTCATAAGCGGTTTCGTGATGGCACACAGCATCGCAGACGGCCGGTCGGCCGGGGCGGTCACCTTCCTGCTCCGCCGCGCAGTGCGCATCCTGCCCTTCTTCTGGCTGGCGAGCGCCGCGTTCATGCTGGAGAAGCTGCCCTCCGAGGCGCCTTACTCTCTGGCCCAGATCCTCAACAGCATCACCCTGTTTCCGATTTTCGATCCGACCGATTACGCAGCCCCACCGCTCTACCTCGGCTGGACGCTCAGTTTCGAATGGATCTTTTATATGCTGGTCGCAGCCGTGATCGCGACAGGCCTGAAATCACGCGCGACGATCCTCCTCGGCCTGACCGCCACACTCGCCATCGCCGGCTTGTTCACCGGACACGACCACGCCTGGAGCAACGTCCTCTTCAATCCGATCATCGGCGAGTTCACCCTGGGCATTCTCAGCTGGGTTGTCTGGCGGAAAGGTATCTCCCAAGGCTTGGCCGCCGGCCTGACGGTCGTGGCGGTCCTGCTTTTCGCCTCCGGCCTCGTGATCGACATCGGCCAGGGCTTCCAGGCCACCCTCGCCGCCGTCATTCATGGAGAATCGAGTCTGCGTCGGCTACTCGACTGGGGTCTCCCTTCGGCCCTGCTTGTCATAGGGGTCGTGACCACACCTGCGCAGGAAAGCCGCAGGACGCGCTGGTTCACGGTATTGGGCGGCGCATCCTATATGCTCTATCTGGTCCACCTGATCGTGCTGAAGGCCGTGATCCACGCAAAGCACATCCTGCCGCTCGGAAATCCGTTGATCTCCGCTGCGATGATGGTGCTGGTTTCAACCGGCCTCGCGCTGCTGCTGCATCGTTTCGTCGAGAAGCCGCTGCTGCGCAGGATGCAGGCGGGCGTGGATTGGATAACGGCTCGCCTCTCCCGTCCACACCGCGTCTCCGTGCAGACTATGGTGCGGGAAGTCACCTGAACCCTTGCCTTCGGGCAGGATTTGCGCCATAGCGCCGCGCACTCGGGGTGACAGGCCTGTCCTGCCGCCCCTTGAGCATTTGAAAGACAGCCGGAGGGGCGGCCGCCATGGGGGTGGGCGTCAGCGATCGGCCAACATGGAAGGACGGCCACATGGCTCTGTACGAGCATGTGTTTCTCGCGCGTCAGGACCTCGCCCAGGCGCAGGTCGACGCGCTGGCGGAAAACGCCACCAAGATCATCGAAGAGCTGGGCGGCAAGATCGTCAAGACCGAGACCTGGGGTCTGCGTGGTCTCGCCTATCGCATCGCGAAGAACCGCAAGGCGCACTATGTGATGCTCGAAGTCGACGGTCCGTCGGCGGCGATCGTCGAGTTGGAGCGCCAGATCGCGATCAACGAGGACATCATCCGCTACATGACCGTCCGCGTGGACGAGCATGAGGCCGGCCCGTCGGCGATGATGCGCCGCAACGAGCGCGACCGTGGCGGCCGCGGTGAGCGTGGCGAGCGCGGTGAGCGTGGCCCCCGCCGTGAGCGTGACGATCGTCCCCGCGACGACCGCGACGCCGCCTGAGCCCCTTCGAGTTAGGATAAGACAGAAATGGCCCGCCCATTCTTCCGCCGCCGCAAGAGCTGCCCCTTCTCCGCGAAGGATGCTCCCCGGATCGATTACAAGGACGTCCGTCTGCTCCAGGGCTTCGTGTCCGAGCGTGGCAAGATCGTCCCGAGCCGCATCACCGCGGTTTCCGCCAAGAAGCAGCGTGAGCTGGCCCGCGAGATCAAGCGCGCGCGTCACCTCGGCCTTCTGCCCTACGTCGTGAAGTAAGGAGACGCCCCCATGGAAGTGATTCTGCTGGAGCGCGTCGAAAAGCTCGGCGCCATCGGCGACATCGTCACCGTGAAGAACGGCTATGCCCGTAACTTCCTGCTGCCGAACAAGAAGGCGCTGCGCGCCAACGAAGCCAACAAGAAGGTCTTCGAAGCGAACCGCGCCCACCTCGAGGCCGAGAACGCCAAGAAGCGCGAGATCGCCGTCACCGAGTCGAAGGACATCGACGGCAAGACCGTGACGCTCATCCGTCAGGCGTCGAACACCGGCCAGCTTTATGGTTCGGTTTCGGCCCGCGACCTCGCCGAACTGCTGCACGCCGACGGCGCGCACGTCACCAAGGCGCAGATCGTCCTCGACAAGCCGATCAAGGCGATCGGCCTGCACGAAGTGCGCGTGACGCTGCACCCGGAAGTGTCGGTGACCGTCAAGGTGAACGTCGCCCGTTCGCCGGAAGAGGCCGACCTCCAGGCGCAGGGCGTCAACGTCATGGCCGAGATGTTCGAGCGTGACGAAGCCGGCTTCACCGAGGATTACGATCCCAACGCCGAGCCGGGCGCCACCGCCGAAGTTCCGGCGCAGGAAGAGGGCGAGCAGGCCGAGGCCTGATCGCTTCTTTCAAGCTGATAAAGAAAGGGCCGTCCGCAAGCGATTGCGGGCGGCCTTTTCTTTTGTCCGTGGTCCGGGGAAGCGGCGGCCCTCCCGCAGGAAGGCCGCGCCGGGCTCAGTAGCCCATCAGGCTCAACACTTCCTTGCGGCTGCGATCGTCGTCACGGAACACGCCCATCATGCGGCTGGTCGTCATCGCCACGCCGGGCGTGCGGACGCCGCGTGCGCTCATGCAGGCATGGCTGGCCTCGATCACCACCGCGACACCATGCGGCTGGAGATGCTCCCAGATGCAGTCCGCCACCTCGGCGGTCAGGCGCTCCTGCACCTGAAGGCGCCGTGCGAAGCCCTGAAGCACGCGGGCCAGCTTGGAGATGCCGACCACCCGGTCGCGCGGCAGATAGGCGATCGCCGCCTTGCCAATGATCGGGGCCATGTGGTGCTCGCAATGCGACTGGAAGGGGATGTCCTTCAGCAGCACCACTTCGTCATAACCGCCCACTTCCCTGAAGGTGCGGCTGAGATGCTGGGCCGGGTCCTCAAGATAGCCGGCGCAATATTCCTTCCACGCCCGCGCCACGCGCTTGGGCGTATCGAGCAGGCCTTCCCGCTCGGGATCGTCCCCCGCCCAGCGGATGAGCGTGCGGATGGCTTCTTCGACATCCTGGGGAACGGGCAGCTTGGCCGGCTCGGCGACCAGATCGCCGTCTTCAGGTTCCTGATTCATGCCCCTCTGTTGGGGATGCCAGCCGATCGTTTCAAGCACGAAAAAGGCGGCAGCCCGACTGGGCCGCCGCCTTCCATACGCAAAGCTACGGTATACTTAGCCGAAGAGCTTGGCCGCCGTCTCCGCCACCAGCTTGCCCTGGTGACGGGCGCCGTCGAGTTCGTTGGCGCTCGGCTGACGCGAGCCGTCGCCGGCCGCGATGGTGGTCGCGCCATAGGGCGAGCCGCCGGTGACTTCGTCGAGCTTGAGCTGGCCCTGGAAGCTGTAGGGCAGGCCGACGATGGTCAGGCCGAGGTGCAGCAGGTTGGTGATGACGGAGAAGAGCGTCGTCTCCTGGCCGCCATGCTGGCTGGCGGTCGAGGCGAAGGCGGCGCCGACCTTGCCATTCAGCGCGCCGCGCATCCACAGCCCGCCGGTCTGGTCGAGGAAGGCCGCCATCTGCGAGGGCATACGGCCATAGCGCGTGCCAACGCCGATGATGATCGCATCATAATTCTCCAGCTCGGCGACGGTGGCGATCTCCGCCTTCTGGTCGAGCTTGAAATAGGAGGCCTTGGCGACCTCTTCCGGCACTGTCTCGGGAACGCGACGGATCGTCACCTCGGCGCCGGCGCCGCGGGCGCCCTCCGCCACGGCTTCCGCCATCTGCTCGATATGACCATAAGCCGAATGATAAAGAACCAGCACCTTCGCCATGACCCGTGCTCCTTATTTGTCGCCCACCCTGATTGGCGGCGGAAACTTGCGGGACGATCTAGCGGACCGGATGATTTCTAAGAAGATGGATAAGTCAGAACCAAATGTTCGGATTTTTCGAAATGATGCCTGTCTTCGTATGAACCGGCCCCCTGCCCATCGTCGCCGGAAACGGCATATCGCATGTCGATCATCCTTTTGTGGACAGCCCGTTCAGCGAGACCGAGATCGGCTATATCGGCCTCTGGAATCGGGCGCGGATCGGTGGACAAAAGGCAGGGCATGACGAACACGGCATCCAAAGGCATGTTGATCCTGGCGCTGTCACTGATCGCGTCCCTGCCCCTCGCCTCCTGCCGGCGCGCGGAGAAGCCGCCCCCCCAGGCCGCCGAGGCGCAATCTGCCGGAACGCCGGACGGCGAGGCCCGCGCACAGGAAGCCGGCACGCCGCTGCTGGGAAAACCGGCCCCCACGCTCGTTCTGAAAACGATCGACGGGCAGACGATCGATCTCTCCCGCTTTTACGGCAAGCGGCCGGTCTATCTGAAGTTCTGGGCGACATGGTGCATCCCCTGCCGTCAGCAGATGCCCAAGTTCGAGCATATCTTCGAGACGCAGGGCGACAGGATCGAGGTCATCGCCGTCAATACGGGTTTCGGCGACGACGAGGCCCATGTCAGGGCTTTCCGCAAGGCCTACGGGCTGAAGATGCCGATCGTGATCGATGACGGTCGCCTCGCCGCGGCGCTCAATCTGCGCGTCACGCCGCAGCATGTCGTCATCGGCCGCGACGGGCGCATCGCCTATATGGGCAATCTTGACGGCGATGCCCTCGATACTGCCCTGCGACGTGCCCAGGAAAGCTCCACAAGCCCCGTGGTCGAGACACAGACGGCGCAGATGGCGCCGGTTCTTCAAACGGGCGACGGGGTGGGAAGCCTCTCCGCGACGGGCACCACCGGCGCGGCAGTCCCGCTTGTCAGCCCCCGCCATCGTCCGCGCGCGCTTCTCTTCTTCTCGAGCTGGTGCGAATCCTATCTCGCGACGAGCCGCCCCGAGGTGGCGAAGGCATGCCGGAGCGCGCGCGAAACCGCCGATCGCCTGTCCGCGAACGACGCGGTCGAGTGGCTCGGCATCGCCGGCGGCCCCTGGTCGACGAAGCTGCGGGATTTGGTGGATTACCAGACGGAGACGCATCCGAAGATTCCACTGGCGCTCGATCCAAGCGGTTCGCTCTTCCGCTCCTTCGGCGTGCGTCAAATCCCGACCGTGATCCTGATCGATGCGGAAGGACACGTCCGCGGAACCGTGCCGCCGGGTGGCGATATCGAGAAGGCGGTTGCCAGCCTCGAATAGAGACGACTGCTAGAGACAGCCTCGTGAGGCCCGATCCCGGCGGTTCGCCCGAAGAAGCTCGGCCACCTCGTCGCGCGGCATGGCCGGCCCGAACCAGAAACCCTGCCCGAACGTGCAGCCTTGCTGCCGCAGATGATCCGCCTGCTGCCGCGTCTCGATGCCCTCCGCCACCACGTCCATGCTCAAGTCGCGCGCGAGCCCGATCACGGCTTTCACGATGGCGGCGTTGCCCGGCCGCGCGGCGACGTCCGACACGAAACTCCGGTCGATCTTGATGACGTCGACGGGAAAGGATTGCAGATGCGTCAGCGACGCAAATCCGGTCCCGAAATCGTCGAGCGCAATGCGGACGCCCTCGCGATGGAAGGCCTGCAAGGTTCTGGCGACCGCGCTCGCATCATGGCCGAGGAAGACCGATTCCGTGATCTCCAGTTCCAGAAGCGATGTCGGGATGCGATCCTGATGCAGCCTGCTCATGATGCGGTCGAAAAGGTCATCGCGTCGGAATTCCGCAGGGGAGAGGTTGAACGCCACGCTCCCGACATCGAGCCCCTCCGCCCGCCAGCGGGCGATATCGCGGCAGACCTGATCCAGCATCCGCTCGCCAATGGCGGTCGCGAGGTTCAGATCCTCGAACGCCGCGGCGATCGAGCCCGGAGGCTCGATATCGCCGCCCGTCTCCGTCCATCGCAGCAGCGCCTCGAAGCCGACGACCCTCTCGTCGAGCAAGCACACCTTGGGTTGATAGAAAGGCATGATGCGATCGTCGCGAAGAGCGGCCCGCGCGAGCCGCAGCATGGAGGTGCGCCGGTCCAGGATCGTCCGCATCGCGGGATCGAAGATGGAAAGCGAGCCGCGGCAATCGGCTTTGCCGGCATAGAGCGCGATATCCGCGCACTTCAGAAGGTTCGCGGCGTTGTCGGCATCCCTCGGCAGGATGGAGCAGCCGGCCGTGGACTGACAGTCGACGGCCCCTCCATCATATTCGAAAGGCTGATGCAGGCGTTGCAGGATATCGCGTGCCACGGCCAGCATCTGCGCCTCGTCGCGATGTTCGAGGAAGATCGCGAATTCATCGCCGCCCAGGCGGCCGATCCCGCCTGCTTCGCCGGAAAAGGCCTTCAGACGCTCGGCAAAGATGGTGAGCAGGCGATCTCCTGCATCATGGCCGATCGTGTCGTTCGTCTGCTTCAGATTGTCGACGTCGAAAAGGATGAGCGCGATCTGGGTATCCGCCTCCCTGGCGCGGGCAATGGCGCCTTCGAGTTTCTCCGAGAAGTGGCTGCGATTGGGGACGCCGGTCAGCGCGTCATGTGTCGCTGCCCAGCGGATACGCTGTTCGGCGGTATGCTCCTCGGTGATGTCGCGGATCGTAACGAGAACCCGCTCGAGGCGACCGGTCGCGGCCTGCACGCTCCAGCCGCTCGTCTGCATGTATCGTTTCTCGCCCGTATCGGCGCGATGCATCGTAATGGTCACATCGAAGCGCGGATCGGTTTCGCCGCTCTGCACGCGTTGCGCGAGGTTCCGCAGCTTGGGCCGGTCTTCCGGCACGATGAGGGCAAGCGCGGTGGCGAGATCGGGCTTTGCCGACCGGGGCAGGCCAAGCATGATCTTCAACTCGTCCGACCATTCGCGGCGCCCGGTCAGCCGGTCATAATCCCAGATGCCAAGGCCGGCGGCTTCCGCCGCGAGCCTGAAGCGCTCCTCGCTCTCCCGCAGGCCCCGTTCGGCCAGCACCCGATCGTTGACATCTTCCAGCGTCCCGTACCAGCGAACGATCTGGCCCTGCTCGTCCCGCCGCGCGGCCGCGCGGGCGCGAAACCAGCGATAACCTGCGTCCGGCGTCCACAGCCGGTACTCGACGTCCACCGGCGTGCCCATCCGGAGAGCATGTGTCCAAGCCTCGAGCGTGGGCTCGATATCGTCGTCGTGCAACGCCTTCTGCCAGCCCGAACCCAACGCCTCCAAGGGCTTCATGCCGGTTATCACGGCCCAGCGCGGGCTGACTTCCTCGATCTGGCCGCTCGGGCTTGCCGTCCACGCGATCTGCGGAGCGAGTTCGACGGTGTTGCGATAATGCTCTTCGCTTTCGCGCAGCTCTTCTTCCGCCTCACGCCTCTTCGTCACGTCGAGGGCGACCGTGACGGTGGACGTTGGCCGGCCCGCAGCATCGCAGACGAAGGAGACGTTGACGATGCACCAGCTCACCGATCCGTCAGGCCGCTGATAGCGCTTCTCGATCTGGAAGGGCTCTCCCTTCGCGAACTGCCGCTCGTGCAGCGCAAGGCTGCGGGCGGCGTCGTCCGGATGGGTGAAGATGTGCATGGGCAATCCGGCGAGTTCGTCCGGGGTTCGGCCGACAAGCCGGCAATAATGATCGTTGACCGCCAGCACGTTGAGCGCGAGATCGCGGTGCAGGATGCCGACCTCGGCACGGCTGAGGACCTCGTTCAGATCGAGGATGCCGGCGCCGCAATCGCCGGCTTCCATATCGGCGCCGCCACGCGATGCAGGCATGAGCGGAAGGCTCAGTTCAGCGGCGAGGTCGGTAACGCCCCTCGGTCGCGTCGCCATGGGCCCGGCGGGCACGAACCAGCGCGATCCGCGTGCTTCAGAGGCCCGGTCATGCTTTCCGTGACTCATAGTCTCGCGCCTCGCGACTACTGAAGACGCTTTCCCTCCGTCCTCAACGCGGCCGCGACTGACTTCCTTCCCAGTTCCCTGCGCGGCACATTCTCCCGTAGTCGGGAAACGCTTAACCAGAAGTAAGCGCCCGATCATCTTATTGAATAAGCAGAAATTTTCACCTCATAGGTTCGTCCATGGCTTTCTTTCCGGGAAATCCCGTATCATAGCCCCGGAGAAGGCGCGTCCTCCCTCCCGATGAAGCGCGCGGGCGCGACGAACGAACGTGGCGGCCGCCTGATCCGGCCGCCACGCATCATGTTTACAGGGCGACCTTCAGGACCAGCCTGACGTTGCGGCCCGGAAGCAGAACCTCGTCCTTGTTGAGCGCGGCGGCATTCCGCTGCGTGTCGTTGGTCAGGTTGCGGCCGACAAGCGCCAGCTCCACGCCCCGATGCTCCCGGAAGGGGCGGAACGCGACCTGCGCGTTCAGCTCATTATAGCCCGACGTCGGGGTATCGAAGGCGCCGAACCTGTTCTGTCGGCCGACATGGATGAGCATGAAGCCCGCATCCAGAGGATCGCTCTGCCACGACAGGCCGCCCCCGGCGCGATAGGGCGGGATGCGCGGCACGTTGCCGCCATCGTCGAGCGTCGCGCGCGTGTAGTCGCCCAGCGCCTTCACATCGAGCGTGGCGCCCGAACCGGTCTTGAGAAGCTGATAGGAGGCCTGCGCTTCCGCTCCCCGGAAATGAGCGTCCTGCTGGCGGTAGTTGAGTTCCCGCAGCTCTTCGCCGCCCCCTTCGACACACTCGCCATCATCGTCGCAGGTGCGCCCGGTCAGGTCGCCGTAGATATAATTGTGGAACCAGGTGCTGTAGAGGCTGCCCTCGAAGCGGAAGCCGCCCTCGTTGATGCGCAACGTCGCCTCCAGCGAATTGGCCCGCTCGATCCTCAGATTGGGGTCGCCCGTTTCGAACGTATCGGGGCCATCATGCCCGCCGCGTGCGAACAGCTCGGTCTGGGCAGGCGCGCGGCCGGTGCTCGAAAAGGTGAGGCCCAGCTTCACGACCTTGCCGACATCCAGCAACGCCCCGATGGCGCCGCTGACCGGCGTATAATCCGTCTTGGTGCGGATATCCGACGCAGGCGTGCCCTTGACGCTCACATGCTCGACACGGCCGCTCGCCTGCACCCGCAGCGTCGAGGTGACGGGCGTTTCGGTGAAGATATAGCCCGCCTCGCTCTCGGTCACGGTGGGGAAGAGATAGCTGCTGTCTTCGCCGATCGCGGAGAAGTTGCGGTGCTGGACCTCCACGCCCAGCGCCGAATTGCGGATGAAGCCGATCGGCCCCATCAGCAGCTCCGCATGGCCGTCATATTCCTTGTTGCGGAAGGTCGTGTCGACGGTGCCGTCGGGCTCCACCTCGCTGTGATGATATTTCGCATAGCTGCCGTCGACGTTCAGGGTGCGGAACAGGCCCGTCCCGAGGTCGAACGAATTGCGGGTCAGCACCTTCATCTGATGCATGTCGATGTGGGTGGTGTCGCTGGGGATGCCGTATTGCGCGTCATATTGCATGATCGCCGCGCCGACATGGCTGCCCTTGCCGGGGCCGAAGAAATAGGAACCGCCGGCGGTTTCGCCATAGCCATGAAACCAGCTGTTCTGCTGCGTACCATCCGGCGTGTCATAGTCTCCGGCATGGCGGTAGAAGCCGTCGACATGGACGGCGATCGCATCGCCCACCTTGCCGTCGGCGAGGAGCGAGCCCTGCCCCGTGTCGGAGACGCTGTCGTAGCTCCCCGTCATCTCGGCGGAGATCGGCTTGTCGGGTAGGCTCGTCGGCACGCGATTGTTCAGCACGTTGACGACACCGCCGATGGCCTGACTGCCGTAGCGCAACGTGCCGGCGCCGCGCACCACCTCGATGCTCTGGGCCGAAAGCGGATCGATCGGGATGCCATGATCGGGGCCGATGTCCGATACGTCGGAGCTGCTGGTGCCATCTTCGAGGATGCGCACGCGGGTCGCATCCATGCCGCGAATGATCGGGCGGCTCGCCCCCGACGCGAAGCTGGTCGCCGAAATGCCGGGAACGTCGGCCAGCGAATCCGCAATGCTCGCGCCGCCATTGGCCAGAATCTGGGCGCGATCGATCTTGGCGACGATCGAGGGGGTTTCATCCTGTGCCGACGTGATCGGCGACGCTGTCACGATGATCTGGCGCGGATCGGCACTGTCGGCCGCGATATCCTCGGCCTGCACGACAGCGGGCATCAGCGCGACAGACGCCGCACCGAACAGAAAAACGGATCGCATTTCAAATAACTCCATGACCTTGGCAGCGGGCGTGCGGGCGCAACCCCGAAAGCGGGGCAGCGGCGCGAGGGCCGCCTCTTCTTCTCGTTGTCAGTCGTGGAGCGGGATGGGCGGAGCACGGCTGCGCCACCCGAAACCGTAAAGCCGGCAGATGATCCGCCTGAGCGACGAAACGCCGGATGGCGGGAAGGCCCTTGCCACAGGAGCGAGCTGAAACGTGGCTGGACCGAGATAATGCCCGGCCTGCGCGCTTTCCCTGCAAATGGGACAATCAGCAGGCGCGGGCGCCGGCAACCTGCTTGTGGAAATGCGCGGCCCCTGCCGGGCGGCCGGGCTGCTCATATCCCGGCGGTGGACATGGGACTGGGTAGCGATGCTCTGACCCAGCAGAGCCAGCAAAAGCGCGCACAGGAACGTGAACCGGCACCGTGTGCCGGACCCAGTTTTCCTGCTCCGCGCCTGTTGCCCCTTCATTCCCGCCCACTTGCTTGCCCGCCTGGATGGAGGGTCACCGTGTCGATCAATGTTATGATGTAACATATGATTCGACCACCCCTCATCGAAGGGCGCGCGAAACCTCGTCACGAAGTGGTTGGAGATGCTTGGCAGGCAGCCGGCGAGCTGGATTTTCGCAATCCGCCCCATGGCGAAATCTTGGTGGCCCCAGAGGGATTCGAACCCCCGACCTGCGGTTTAGGAAACCGTCGCTCTATCCTGCTGAGCTATGGAGCCACGGCGCGGAGGGTTAGATGCGGGAGGGCTCCGGGTCAATTGTCCCGCACGGGATCGCGTACCGGAAATGGCAGCGGTGCGACCGGCACGCCTTCCTCCACCAGCATCCGTGCCTCGGCTGGCGTGGCGCGGCCGTGGATCAGCCGCTCCTCCGCATCGCCGAGATGGATCGCCCGTGCTTCCTCCGCGAATCGACCGCCGACATCTTCGGAACCGGACAGCAGCTTCGCCTGCGCCGCCATCAGCGCCCGCATCATCGCCTTAGGATCGGCCGGTGGCTTCGCTTCGCCCGTAGAGATGCGGGGCGCCATCGGGGCCTTGGAGACATCTCCGTCACCGCATACCGGGCAGGACACGAGCCCGCGCTCGCGCTGGCCGTCATAATCGTCCTGGCTGCCGAACCACGCCTCGAACACATGGCCGCCGCCGCAGTTGAGATCGAACACGATCATCCGACACGCTCCACGGCCGGGATCGGACGCCGGTGGCGCAACGCCGGAATGCGCGCCCGCACATCCTCAAGCCGTATCAGATCGATCTCGGCGAAGCCGACGCCGGGCTCCTCGCCCATATCGAGCAACACCTCGCCCCACGGATCGACGACCAGCGAATGACCGTAGGTGGAGCGGCCGTCCTCATGCGTCCCCGCCTGTGCGGCGGCAACCACGAAGCACCCCGCCTCGATCGCGCGGGCGCGGAGCAGGATGTGCCAATGCGCCCGCCCGGTCGGCACCGTGAAGGCCGCGGGGACCGATAATATCTCGGCGCCCGCATCGCTCAGCGCGCGATAGAGGTCCGGGAAACGCATGTCGTAACAGATGCTGAGCCCCAGCTGCCCGACCGGCGTCTCGGCCACCACCGCGCCCGAGCCCGGCGCATAGGCGGCGGATTCGCGCCAGCTTTCGCCGGTCGGCAGGTCCACGTCGAAGAGATGGAGCTTGTCGTAGCGGGCACGGATCACGCCCATCGGGTCGATCAGGAACCCGCGATTGACGTAGCGCCTCTCCTCACCCCCCGGCCGCAAGGCCAGCGAGCCGAGCTGCACCCACAATCCGAGCCTCAGGGCAGCCTCACACGCGGCGGCGAGCACGACATCCGACGCCTCCCCGGCGATCGACGAAGCCGCGCGCTGGCGATCGCGGTCGAGCAGCCCCGTCATCTCGGGCGTGAAGGCGATCGCAGCACCACCCGCGGCCGCCTCCTCCAGCCCCGCGACCAGCGCGCGGGCATTGGCGGCGGGATCGATCCCGCTCCGCATCTGGAGGACGGCGACACGCATGGTTCGGATCAGGCTGCGAGAAGCTCGTCGAGCGCACCGCGCGCTTCCAGCGCCGCGAGATCGTCCGAACCGCCGATATGGCGGCCATTGATGAAGATCGACGGCACCGTGGTGTGATGCGGCGCGCGCTCCAGCATTTCCTTGCGCTTCGGGCCGCCCATGGTGATGTCGATATCCTCGAATGCCGCGCCCTTGGCCTGGAGCAGCTGGCGCGCGCGCGTGCAGTAGGGGCAACCCATCTTCGTATAGACTTCGATCTTCGCCATAAGAATGGACCTTTCCAGTTTGACCGCGGAACTGTGGATGAAGCGCCCGAATGTCAACGGGCCGCACCATCCTCGCGCAGCACCCGCGCCCAGCAGAGCAGGCGCACCTCCCCTGCCCCCGCCTCCTTCAGGGTGCGCGCGCAGGCTTCCGCCGTGGCGCCGCTCGTGAACACATCGTCCACCAGCAGAACCATCCTGCCAGCGAGGGACTGACGATAGCGCGCAGGCACGCGGAATGCGTCCCGCACCGCCTGCCGCCGCTCCCGCGTGCCCAGCCCGCGCAGGGTCGGTGTCGCACGGGTCCGCTCGATCAGGTCCGGCACGCACTCGAGCCCGGCCTCTTCCGCCACGCCTCGCGCGATCAGCAACGCCTGATTGTAGCCGCGCTTCCACAACCGCCAGCGATGGAGCGGCACCGCCGCCACATATGCGCCCGGCGGGAGATCGCCGAGCAGCCGGGTCATCTGCCCCGCCATCGTCCGCGCGACGCCGGGCCGCCGTCCATATTTCAAGCGCAGCGCGACCGTGCGCGCCACCTCTCCATAGGCCACGGCGGCGGCGGCCCGATCGAAGACCGGCGGATCACAATCGCACGCCGCACAGGTCGCATCCGGACCGATGTCGTGCGGCAGGGGGACAGCGCAGCGGATGCAGCTCGGGGAACCGAGGAACTCCAGCGACTGCCAGCACGTCACGCAAAACCGATGATCACCGTCGACGATCGCCCCGCACCCCGGACAGCGCGGCGGCAAGGCAAAGTTCAAACCCGCCGAGCGGAGCGAGCGAAGCACATGAAGCGCGACGGCGACGGCCATAGGCCTCTTGTTCCCCGACGCGCATGACGGCACAAGCCCCGCCATGAATCCGAGCCAGCCCGCGCCCGAACCCTTCGACCGCCGCCGCCGCCGCATCCGGCGGGATCGGGCCATGGCGCACTTTGAGCAGCACGGCTTTCTCACGACGCATATCGCCGACGAATTGCTCGGGCGACTGGAACTGGTGGAGCGCCGCTTCACGCGCGCGCTGGTGCTCGGCGCGGCGGACGGCCAGCTCGCAGCGGCGCTGAGGGCGCAGGGCATGTGGGTGGTCTGTGCCGATGCGAGCTTCTCGGCCGCACGGGCGATGGGCGGCGTCCAGTGCGACGAGGATCGCCTGCCCTTCGCCGATGGTGCGTTCGATCTGGTGATGTCCGCGGGCGTTCTGGACAGCGTGAACGATCTGCCCGGCGCGCTGGTGCTCGCGCGGCGCGCGCTGAAGCCGGACGGCCTGTTCATGGCGGGCTTCGCGGGAGCGGGCAGCCTCCCCCGCCTGCGGGCGGCGATGCTTCAGGCCGATCTTGCCGGTGACGTGGGCGTCGCGCCGCGTATCCATCCGCAGGTGGACGTGCGTTCGGCAGGTGATCTCCTTGCCCGTGCGGGCTTCGCTCTCCCCGTCGCCGATGGCGAGGCACTGGAGGCCCGCTATCGCAGTCTGGATGGCCTGCTGGCCGATCTCCGCTTCGGTGCGCAGGGGGCCATCCTGTCCGGCGAGCGGCCCCGGCTGGGCCGGATGCAGGCGGCGGCGGCCCATGGTGCCTTCCTCGGTCAGGCGGATGTCGATGGCCGCGTCTCCGAGACGTTCGAGATCGTCTATTTGATCGGCTGGGCGCCCGACGAATCGCAGCCCCGCCCGGCACGCCGCGGCAGCGCCGTCGCCTCCCTCGCCGCGGCCCTCAAGAGCAAGCCCGACTAGACGAGCGCCTCCAGCAGGCCGATCAGCGGCTTGTCCGGCTCCGGCATCGGCAAGGCATGAAGCTCTACCGGACGCATCCAGCGCAGGTCCGCCGCCTCGATCGGCTGCGGAGTGCCCTTCCACTTGCGGCAGACATGCAGCAGCAGGAGCAGGTGACGCTCTCCCAGCGGCTCGCTGGCGAAGGCGGCGGGCGCGAGGCAGGCCGCCTCGACATCGATGCCCAGTTCCTCGTGCAATTCGCGGATCAGGGCAGCAGCCGGCGTCTCGCCGGGCTCGATCTTCCCGCCGGGGAACTCCCACAGCCCCTTGAGTGCGCCGGAGCTGCGCTGCTGGACGAGCACGCGCCCGTCGCTGTCCACCAAGGCTGCCGCAGCGACAAGCAGGATGCCGTTACCGTTCGAACTCACGTTCATCCGCGTAAATCTTCCTTAATATCCGAAGAATAGGTGAAGCTTGACCAAACACAGCGGCAGGGGACGAGCGTGCGCATAATCGGGAAGCTCACGTCTGACCAGCGCGGTGGCACAGCGATCGAATACGGCCTCATCTGCGCCCTGATCGTGCTGGCCATCATGGGCAGCGTGCAGCTCTTCGCTTCCAAGGCGGTCGGTATGCTCAACCATGTGGCCAATGAGGCCAGCAACGTCGAGTGATCCGGAGCGGAAGACGATTTCCCGCCCCCGGATTAAACATTTGGCAACTCCACCACCTTTAAAAGCGGCCCTGCAACCCCTCCAAAGGGGAAGCCGGGAAGTGTTTCGGACTGGACGGAGGAAAACCCATGCGCAAGTTCCTGAAGAACAACAAGGGCGCGACGGCGATTGAATATGGCCTGATCGCCGCCCTGATCGCCGTCGCCGCGATCGCCGCGATGAGCTCGGTCGGCAGTGGCCTGAAGAACACGTTCAACAACGTGTCGAACAACCTCGGTGGCACCGCGGCTCCTGCCACCTAATCTTCACTCGGTTGTGGGAGGGCCGACAGGATATCCTGTCGGCCCTTTTTCTTTGCCCGCAATTCAGGAGGCGACAGCCCGCTGTCGCCAACGCCATCAGCCAATCGCCAGGAACTTATCCCGACGGCGACGGCGCAGTTCCCCACTTTCCAGCGGCGTGAGCTGATCCAGTTCCTCGCCCAGCGCTTGCTTAAGCGACCCGATCGCCTCGCTGCGACCGCGATGCGCGCCGCCCACCGGTTCCGGCACGATCCGGTCCACCACGCCGAGCTTCTGGAGATCCTGCGCGGTAACCTTCATCGCATCGGCCGCATCCGGCGCCTTCTCGGCGGTGCGCCACAGGATCGAGGCGCAGCCCTCGGGCGAAATCACCGAATAGACGGCGTGCTCGAACATCAGCACCCGATTGGCCGCAGCCAGAGCCACCGCGCCGCCCGAGCCGCCCTCGCCCACGATCGCGGCGACCAGCGGCACGCCCAGCTCCAGGCACGTCTCGGTCGAGCGCGCGATGGCTTCCGCCTGCCCGCGCTCCTCCGCCTGCACACCGGGGAAGGCGCCGGACGTATCGACCAGCGTCACCACGGGCAGGCCGAAGCGGTCGGCCATCTCCATCAGGCGGATCGCCTTGCGATAGCCCTCGGGCTTGGCCATGCCGAAATTGTGGCGGAGACGGCTGGCGGTATCGTCGCCCTTCTCATGGCCGATGACCATCACCCGGCGCCCATCGATCCGGCCGAGCCCACCGATGATCGCCTGATCGTCGGCAAAGGCGCGGTCGCCGGCGAGCGGCATGAAATCGTCGACGATGCCGGCGATATAATCCTTGAGATGCGGCCGCTGCGGGTGGCGGGCGACCTGCGTCTTCTGCCACGGCGTCAGCTTCGCATAGGTCTCCCGGAGCATCCGGTCGGCCTTGGCCTCCAGCTTCGAGATTTCCTGCTCGATATCGAGCGAACCGGCGTCGGCCGTCTCCCGCAGCTCGGAGACACGGGCGCGCAGTTCGGCGATCGGCTTTTCGAAGTCGAGAAACATCATGCCCCGGCGGTTAAGGCGCTGTGTTCGCGCCGTCAACTTGGACGCGCTCGGCAAGCGGATGCCGCGCGTTGACCAGTTCGACCAGCCGGCGGCTATCGACATGCGTGTAGATCTGCGTGGTGGCGATGTCGGCATGGCCCAGCATCGCCTGCAACGCGCGCAGATCGGCTCCGCCTTCCAGCAGGTGCGTGGCGAAGGCGTGGCGCAGGACATGCGGGCTGATCCGCTCGGGCGAGATTCCTGCCTCGCCACCCAGCGCGCGCACCAGTTGGTAGAGCCGCATCCGGCTGAGATGCGATTTCCCCGACGGGAAGAGCCAGGGCTGCCCCGACGGGACCTCCGCCCGCCAGCGCTCGACCGCCGCCAGCGCCCGGTCCGAGATCGGCGCCAGCCGCTCGCGCCCGCCCTTGCCCTTGAGGATGAGGAAAGGCTGCCCCGCCCGAATCGCCGCGCGCGGCAGCGAAACCAGCTCGGTCGCGCGCAGACCGGAGCCGTAGAGAAGCTCGACCAGCGCGGCGAGGCGGAGATCGGCGCGGCTCGCGCCCTCGCCGGTGCGCGCGGCGAGCACCTCGAACAGGCGATCGACCTCCGCATGGTCGAGGATCTTCGGCAGCGGCCGCCGCACCTGCCCGCGCGGGAGCGCTGCGGAGGGATCGTCTGCCCGCGTCCCATCCTCCACCAGAAAGGCGAAGAAGCGTCGCAGCGCCGCCGCCTTGCGCGCGATGGTGGCGTGGGCGAGCGCCTGCCACGCCTCACCCAGCTTCACGAGCGCATCCCCGTCCGCCGCCGCGAGCCGCCCCTCCAGCAGCGCCGAGGCGCCGCGCAGGTCTGTCCCATAGGCGAGCAGCGTGTTGCGGGACGCCCCGGCCTCCGCCGCCATCGCCTCCAAGAAGCGTTCGATGGCGTGCGCATCCTCGCCGGTGGCGAAGGCGGCGCCGGGCCTCATGTCCGGCTCAGCGCCTCGGCCGCGATCATCCGCGCCTCGGGCTCATACCCCACCGCCCGGAGGCTCGCGATGATGTGGTAGAGGAAGACCGGCGAAACCTGCGTCCAGTCGGTCGTCTGCATCCCCACGGCCGCCAGCAGCGCCGTCAATGCCGGCTCGCGCTTGGCAGCCGCCGTGTCGATCGCGCGGGTCCACTCGTTCTGAACCCCGAGCGGCACGTCGAGGCGCTGCGCCAGCTTGTCGACGTCGCGCGGCGCGATGCGGCCCAGCCCCGCGAGGCTCACGAACAGGAACTGCGCGCGCAACTTCGCCGAGCCGCGTCCGCCGTCACCGAACTTCGCGATGCGATCGGTGTCGATCTCCACCTGCAAACGCGGCGCGCCGACCGCGAGCAGCGCCCAGGCCTCGTCGCCCGAGGTGCCGGACAGGCTCCGCACCACGCCCGTCCACCGCGCCGCCTGCGTGTCGAGCCCCGCCGACAGCATCGACGCGAGCAGCGCCGACGCGTCCGAGGCATAGTCCGACGAAGGCGTGATCCGCGCCGAGGCCCGCGCCGTCAGGATGCGCGAGGCATATTGATCGCGCTCGCCCTCCGGATCGGTCCAGAGCGCGCGAAGCGCCGCCACCCGATCCGATTCGTCCTGCGCGGCATAGGCCGAACGCAAGCGGCCGGCCGGAGTCTGATCCATGGCATAGGGATCGCCGCTCTCTGCCTGCGCGGAGAGGAAATCGACCAGGTCGGCCGACGACATCACGCCCAGCGTCGCCGCAATCCGTTCCGCGCCAAGGCGGCTCTGCGCCGGCAGCATCGGCGCACGCGCGCGCCACGCCTGCATGGCAAGATTGCCGTTGTCAAACAGCGTATCCGGGATGGCGAGGCCTGCCGCACTCGCGAGGCCGAAGCGCCAGCTCGTCAGCTCGTTGACGCCCGACCACTGGATATCGGTCGCGCGCTTGCCGTTGGGGCCGGCGCCGACGATGCGCTCGGCGAGCAACAGGTCGATGCCCTGCGCCGCGTGCGGCAGCGAGCGGGCGCGATCGACCAGTGCGCTGGCCGTGCCTGCCTCGCCCGACAAGCCGGCGCACATCGCGCGCGCCAGCGGCCAGGTGGAGGTCTTGCTCTTCGTATCCGCGACATCCGCCACCGGGCAGAGCGCGGCCGGATCGGCCGAGGCCATCCCCGCTTCGAGGATCGCGTCATAGAGGCGCGGCGTCGCCTTGTCGGGATCGACGCGCTGGACGAGCAGCCGCGCCGCGTCCGCCTCGCCCATGCGGGTGAGCAGCAGCACGCGCTCGGCCACCCAGTCGGACGGATCGACGCCGCCCGGCGTCTGGATGTCGGTGGTCAGCACGCGCCTGAGCAGCATCGACACCCAGCGCGAGGCGACCGGCGCATCCAGCCGTGCCATCAGCGTGGTGAGGTAGCGACCCGCCGTGTTGCCGAAGCCGTCCGCCGGAACGCCCGTCACCTCGGGGCGCAGGAAGCCGACATGCTCGGTCGAGCGGCGTGCGAATTCGGGGATGTCCTGCTTGCGCAGCTCGGCGGCGGCTTCCGCCGCGGCGTTGGCGGCCTGATCCTCGATCGCGGCGTTGGCCGCTTCGTCGAGACCGGTGTCCGGCAGGGACGACGCCACCGCATTGCCGGGCTCGGCCGAAGCAGGCGGCGGCGGGGGTGCCACGACCGGGGGCTGCGCCGGAGCGGGCGTGGCCGGCGGAGGCGGCGGCGCCTTCGCAGGTGTGCCGAAGCCGGGCGGCAGGATCGACTGGGGCGACTGCTGCCCGAAAGCCGGGATCGCGACGGCCAGCATCGCGACGCCGGCCAGAAGGTCGATCGCCGCCTTAGTGCGAGGCATCGGCGCCGTTCAGCGTCACCACCTTCTCGATATGGTGGGGCGTCACGGCCACCGATCGATGCGACAGCCAGACGAGGCCCGCCACCAGGGCGAGGAGGATGACAATCAGGATGATGCTGCCACGCGACATGCTGCTTCCCGGGGAAAAAGAAAAACAAGGACCAAACGAAGGAGCGCGCTTTTGCCCGATCCCTCACCCCTGTGTATAGCCCCAGCCCCATGCCGCAAAGCCCGCCCTCACAACGATCCACCGCCCGGCACGTCGCGACGCGCAAGCCGATCGTCCTCATCGGGCTGATGGGCGTGGGCAAGTCGACCGTCGGACGACGGCTCGCGGCGCGGCTGCACCTGCCTTTCGTCGATGCGGACCGCGAGATCGAGGCCGCCGCCGGCCTCAAGATTTCCGACATCTTCGCCCGATTCGGCGAGGACGGCTTCCGCGACGGCGAGCGCCGCGTGATCGCCCGCCTGATCGACGGCCGCCCCAAGGTGGTGGCGACCGGCGGCGGCGCCTTCATGAACGAGAAGACCCGCAAGCTGATCCTGGAGCGCTCGACCGCGATCTGGCTCGACGCCGATATCGACGTGCTGGTCGAGCGTGTCGGCCGGCGCGACGACCGCCCGCTGCTCCAGGGCCGCGATCCGCGCGAGATCCTGACGGAGCTGGCCGCGGTGCGGAACCCGGTCTACGCGCTCGCCCCCATCCATGTCCGTTCCGAGCCGCTGCCGCACGAGGCCACGGTCGAGGCGATCCTGAAGGTGCTCTCCGAATGACGACGATCGTTCCCGTCTCGCTGGCCGACCGCAGCTACGAGGTGGCGATCGCGCCGGGCGCGCTCGAGGATGCGGGCGCACGCCTCGCCCGCTATGCGCCGCGCGGGCGCTTCGTGGTGGTGACGGACGCGCATGTCGCGGCGCTCCACCTGCCGAGGCTGACCGCTTCGCTGGAGGCCGCCGGCATCGCGGTGGAGCCGATCACGCTTCCGGCGGGCGAATCGACGAAAAGCTGGGCGCACCTGGAACAGCTCACCGACCGTCTGCTGGAGCTGGGCGTCGAGCGATCGGACAAGGTGATCGCGCTCGGCGGCGGCGTGATCGGCGATCTGGTCGGCTTCGCCTGTTCGATCCTGAAGCGCGGCTGCGGCTTCGTGCAGGTGCCCACGACACTCCTCGCGCAGGTCGATTCGTCGGTCGGCGGCAAGACCGCGATCAACACGAAGGCCGGCAAGAACCTGATCGGCGCCTTCCACCAGCCCGCGCATGTGCTGATCGATCCCGACACGCTCGACACCCTCCCGCCCCGCGAGCGCGCCGCCGGCTATGCCGAGGTGGTGAAATACGGCCTGATCGACGATCCGGCCTTCTTCGATTGGTGCGAGGCGAATGGTTCTGCGCTGCTGGCCGGGGACGGCGCGGCGCGGGTCCATGCCATCGCCACCTCGATCGCCGCCAAGGCCCGCATCGTCGAGGCCGACGAGCGCGAGACGGCGGGCGTGCGCGCGCTGCTTAACCTCGGCCACACCTTCGGCCATGCGCTGGAGGCCGAGACGGGCTTCTCCGAGCGCCTGCTCCATGGTGAGGGCGTGGCCTGCGGCATGGCGCTCGCCTTCCGCTTCTCCGCCGCGCAGGGCTTATGTCCTGAGGCGGACGCCGAGCGCGTCTCGCGCCATCTCGCGGCGGCCGGCCTGCCGACGACGCTCAAAGCCGCCGGCGTGGATGCGTCGGGCGAAACGCTGGTCGCCCACATGCTCCATGACAAGAAGATGGAGGGCAACCGCCTCCCCTTCCTGCTCGCGCGCGGCATCGGACAGACTTTCCTCGACAAGAATGTAAGTCTGGCGGAGGTCGCCGCCTTCCTCGACGCGGAGCGCGCGCGAGGCTGAGCCTCAGCCCCGGCGCCACGCCCCAAAGGCGAGCATCCCCCAGCCGACGATCATCGCGAGCCCGCCCAGCGGCGTGATCGCCCCGAGCCAGAGCGGCCCGCCGAACGCCATGGCGTAGAGCGTCGCCGCGAACAGCCCGCCTCCGCCAACGAAGCACCAGCCCGCAGCCCGTCCCAGCGGTCGCGCCAACGCCACCAGCGCGGCGACGGCGTGGATCAGCTCATAATGCGATCCGGTCTTCAGCCACTCCGCCGCGGCCCCGTGCGCCCCGTGCGCGCCATAGGCCCCGGCAGCGACCGCCACCGCGCCGGACAACGCCGCCAGCAGCGCAAGCGGATCGCGGGCCCTCACAGCGGCGTTCCCTCATCCTCGTCGAGGCTCACGCCGAGCTGCCCCGGCCGGTGCATCAGCGCCATCGCCCGCGCGGAGCGGATATCCCCCTCCTCGTGCTGGGCATCGAGCCGCCGCCGGTCGCGCTCGCGATAATCCTCCTCGATGCGGTCCATCTCGGCCTCGTCGACGCCCAGCGTTTCGAGCACCTGCCGCCCCATGCAGACCGCGCTCTCGAACACCTCGCGCACGGTGCCGGCCACCTCGATCCCGCGCAACGCCAGATCGTGCCGCCGATCGAACAGGCGTACGAACAGCCGCGCCTTGGGGAAAGCAGTCTGGATCGTCCGCAGCGTCTCCGCGTCCGGCTGCTCGCCATCGAGGCAGAAGCAGATCAGCTTGGCCTCCTCCGCGCCCGCCTGCCGCAGCAGGTCGATCCGGGTGCCGTCGCCATAATAGATCTTGATGTTGAGCCGGTCGCCGATGTCGATGATCTCGGTGTCGAGATCGACGATGGTGAGCGACAGGCCGTGCGCCAGCAGCATCTGCGCCACCGTCTGCCCGAAGCGGCCGTGGCCGACGACGATGGCGGCGGCCTGATCCGCCTCCTCGGGCCCCGCGAGGCCGCGCAGCTTGGCGCCCGCCTCCTCGCCCCCGAAGCGCCGCGCCAGCGACATCAGGAAGGGCGTCGTCGCCATCGACAGCGTGACGACGGCGGAGAACAGGCTCGCCGCCTCAGGCTTGATGAGCAGCGCCGCCTGTGCCTGCCCGAACAGCACGAAGCCGAACTCGCCCCCTTGGCTGAGCAACAGCCCCAGCGCGAAGGCCGATCGCCGCTCCATCTTCGCGATCCGCGCGATGCCGTAGAGCACCAGCGTCTTGACGACGATCAGCGCCGCCGCGAGCCCGATCACGAACAGCGGCCGCGTCGCGATCGCCGACAGATCGAGCAACATGCCCACCGTCAGGAAGAACAGGCCGAGCAGGATCGAGCGGAACGGCTCGACGTCCGCCTCCAGCTCGTGGCGATAGGGCGAATCGGCAAGCATCACGCCCGCCACAAAAGCCCCGAGCGCGGTGGAAAGATGCAGCGCCTCCATCAGCGCCGAGGCCGCCAGAACCGTGAAGAGCCCCGAGGCGACGAACATCTCGCGCTCGCCGAGATTGCCGATCAGGCGCAGCGCCGGGCTCAGGATAAAGCGCCCGGCCAGCACCAGCAGGATGATCGCGCCCACCGTGTAGAGCCCGAGCAGCCATCCCGGCGGAGCGTTGGCGTCCGCCGGCGCGCGGGACAGCGCCGCGATCACGGTAATGAGGGGTACAATCGACAGATCCTGGAACAACAGGATCGAGAAGGCGCGCTCGCCGAACTTGGTATGAAGTCGCCCGGCGGAGCGCAGCAGCGGCAGCACCTGCGCCGTCGACGACAGCGCCAGCGGCAGGCCCAGCGCCAGCGCAGCGGCGGGCGTGAAGCCGGTGAAGGCGAACACCACGGCCGAAATGGCCAGCCCCGCGATCACCACCTGCGCGAGGCCCATGCCGAAAATCTCGCGGCGCAGCTCCCATAGCCGGCGGGGATTGAGTTCCAGCCCCACGAGGAAGAGCAGCAGCGTGATGCCGATCTCGGCGATGCCCATCTTGCCATTGGCATCGCCCACGACGTTCAGCACCTGCGGCCCGATCAGCACGCCCGCGAGCAGATAGCCCAGCACGGCGCCGAGGCCGAAGCGACGGAACAGCAGCACGGCGGGCAAGGCGGCGCCCAGCATGATGACGCCGTCACGGAGCAGATTGTCTGCCGGAACGCCCGTCGTCACGCGGCGGCGTCCCGGCGCTTGGCGGCAGCGAGGGCGGCGGCTTCGGCCACCGCCTCGAAAGCGAGGCGGATCGAGGGATGGCGGGCGTGATGGTCGCGCGCCGGGCCGAATATCTCCAGCCCCGGCCAGTCGCCCGGATCGTCCCGCTCACCTGCCAGATAGGCCGTGAGCGCGTCGCGCGCCGCCTCCAGTTCCCCGATCGAGCGGCCGAGGGCATGCGCCCCCATCAGCGAGGCCGAAGCCTGCCCCAGCGCGCAGGCGCGCACCTCCTGCCCTATCGCCTCTATGCGTTCCTCGGCATCGAGCCGCACGTCCACCGTCACGCGGCTGCCGCAGATGGGCGAGCGGCGGCTGGAGGAGCCTTCAGCCCCGGCCAGCCGCTCGTCATGCGGGATCGACGCGGCAAGCCGCAGGATGGTGGAATTGTAGAGCGCGGCCGACATGCCCCCGAGATAGGGCAGCATTCCGGCCGCGTCGAGGAGGCGAAGCGGCCATGCCTATCGGCGGAGATGCGGAGCGTCCGACGAGCTTCGGCGACTTCACCATCCGCGCGATTGATCACCCGCCCCAGATCGCATCGCCCCTGGCACAGGCGACCGGCCCTCAAGGCCGGTCACCCGTTCGCCGGTGTCGGATCGTTCAGCGATCGATCGATTCGGCCATATTGTCGGCCGGGCGATCCCCGCGCCGTTTGGCAACGAGATCGTCGATGGCATGGCGGCTCGCCTGGAGCAGCGAGATGCTCCGCGCCTCGCGCACCCACTGCGGCCGCTGGGCCGCGCCACCATAGCCGAGATCGTAGACGAGATTGCCCAGCATGAAGAGCAACGTCACGCCGATCAGCCCCTTCACCGCGCCGAAACCGAGGCCCAGCGTCCGGTCGATCGGCCCCAGCACCGAGGTGCGCGTGCTCCGCCCGATCCGCGCGGCCAGCATCCGGCCCGCGAAGAAGACGATCGCGAACAGCAGCACGAAGGCGAGCAGCGAGGCCCCCGCCTTCGTATGCAGATGCGCGCCGAGGAACAGCGAGGCGGGCGTGTAGAACAGCTTGAGCGCGATCACCGCCGCCACCCAGGCGAACAGCGACAGCACCTCCATCACGAAGCCGCGCATCACGCCGAGCAGCGCGCCGCCGCCGACGAACAGGAGGACGATGATATCGAGCAGGGTCAGCGAGTGCATGAAGCGCGCCTAGCCACGCCCCAGCAGATGGTCAACGAGCCTGCCCAGCGACGGGAAGTGGCTGGCCTGAATCCCGGCCACCTCGCCCGCGCCTGCGGATGGCATCAGCGCGCGCTCGAAACCGAGCTTCGCGGCTTCCTTGAGCCGGATCGCGCCATGCGCCACCGGCCGGATCTCGCCTGACAGCGACACCTCCCCGAACGCCACCGCATCAGGCGGCACCGGCCGCTCCGCCAACGCCGAGACGAGCGCCGCCGCCACCGCCACGTCCGCCGCCGGATCGGTGACGCGATAGCCGCCCGCCACGTTCAGATAGACTTCGGCCGAGGAGAAGCTCAGCCCACACCGCGCCTCCAGCACGGCGAGGATCATCGCCAGCCGCCCCGAATCCCAGCCCACTACCGCCCGCCGCGGCGTCGCACCGGATGCCAGCCGCACCGTCAGCGCCTGTATCTCGATCAGCAGAGGCCGCGTGCCCTCCAGCGCCGGGAACACCACCGCACCGGCCACCCCTTCGTCGCGCTGCGTCAGGAACAGCGAAGATGGGTTCAGCACCTCGCCTAGCCCCGTCTCCGCCATCGCGAACACGCCGATCTCATCCGTGCCGCCGAAGCGGTTCTTGATCGGGCGGAGGATGCGGTACTGATGGCTGCGCTCGCCCTCGAAGCTCAGCACCGTATCGACCATATGCTCCAGCACGCGCGGGCCGGCGATCGCGCCGTCCTTGGTGACATGGCCGACGAGGATCAGCGCCGCGCCCGTCTCCTTGGCATAGCGGATCAGCTCCTGCGACGAGGCGCGGACCTGGCTCACCGTGCCCGGCGCGCCCTCGATCATGTCCGAATGCATCGTCTGGATCGAATCGATCACCAGCAGCGCGGGCGGGCGCCCGGCGTCCAGCGTCGCAAGGATGTCGCGCACCGATGTCGCCGCGCCCAGCTTCACCGGCGCGTTGCCGAGACCGAGCCGGCGCGCGCGCAGCCGCACCTGATCAGCAGCCTCCTCGCCCGAGATATAGGCCACCGACAGCCCCTCGTCGGCCAGCTTCGCCGCCGCCTGAATGAGCAGCGTGGACTTGCCGATGCCCGGATCACCACCGATCAACGTCGCCGAGCCCGCGACAAGCCCGCCACCCAGCGCCCGGTCCAGCTCGCCGATCCCCGTCTTCGTCCGCTCCGGCAGCACGATGTCCGCGTCGAGCCCGACCAGCTCCAGCATCCGCCCGCCACGCCGGAGGTCATGCTTCGCCGCGAAAGCGGTGGGTGCGGCCTGCACCTCCTCGACCAGCGTGTTCCACTCCGCGCAATCGACGCACTGGCCCTGCCAACGATGGGAAACGCCCCCACAGGCCTGACAGACATAACGCTTGGCTGGCTTGGCCATGATGCTCCCGCCCTTGAACGAAGCGAGAACATAGCCTGCACTTCCCAACATCGCAACAGAGGCAGGGTCGCTCTTGCGGGGGCACGGCTGCCATGCAACCATTTGCCGCAATGAGGGAGAAGGAACTCAGGCTGGCCCTGGTCTGCTACGGCGGCATCAGCCTTGCCGTGTACATGCACGGCATCACCAAGGAGATCTGGCATCTCGCCCGCGCCAGCCGCGCTTTCTCGGCCGGGGAGCCGGCCGAGGGCGCCAGCGAGGATGTCTATCGCCGCCTGCTCGCGCTGATCGAGGACGAGGCGGAAATCTGGCTCCGTATCCTTGTCGACATCATCGCGGGTGCCAGCGCAGGCGGGCTCAACGGCATCTTCCTCGCGCAGGCGATCAGCAGCGGCCAGTCGCTGGAGCCGCTCACCAGCCTGTGGCTGGAGAAAGCCGATGTGGACCAGCTCGTCGATCCCGAGGCCCGGCCCGGATCGCGGCTCTCCAAGATGTGGGCGACGCCGATCGCCTGGGCGCTGGCCGGCCGCGAGACGGGGCTGGAGGAGACGGTCGAGCCCGCCGCGCGCGCCGAGGTGAAGGCCAAGCTCGCCAGCTTCGTGCGCGGGCGCTGGTTCGAGCCGCCATTCGGAGGTGCCGGCTTCACGGGCGTGATCCTCGACGCGCTCGATGCCATGGAGGCGCGCCCGGCCGGCCCGCCGCTGCTGCCCGAGGGCCAGCCGCTTGACCTCTTCGTCACCGTCACCGATTTCCACGGCCACCCGGAGCGGCTGCACCTTCACTCGCCGGACGAGGTGGTGGAGACCGAGCATCGCCTGACGCTCGCCTTCTGCGATCGCGGGCGTTCCGGGCCGGACGGCGGGCCAGGATTGGGCGACGCGGCCGAACTCGCCTTCGCGGCACGGGCGACCGCGAGCTTTCCGGGCGCCTTCCCGCCCTTCACGGTCGCCGAACTGGACGGCGTGCTCGCGACACGCGGGCGCGACTGGCCGACGCGCGAGGCCTTCCTTACCCGCTCACTCCCCCGGCAGGCGGCGGCGGGGCAGATCGATTCCGCCGCCCTGATAGACGGCTCGGTACTCGCCAACGCGCCCTTCCGCCCCGCCGTCGACGCGCTGCGCAACCGTCCGGCCCGGCGCGAGATCGACCGGCGCTTCGTCTATGTCGATCCACATCCCGGCAACCGGATCATGCGGCTCAACACGCCCGGCGCCATCAGCCAGCCCGGCTTCTTCCAGACCATCTTCGGCGCGATGTCCGACATCCCGCGCGAACAGCCGATCCGGGACAATCTGGAGGCGATCGAGGGCCGCTCCGCCCGCATCAACCGGATGCGCGAGATCACCGACGCGATCCGCCCCGAGGTGGAGGCCACGATCGAGGACGCGCTGGGCTCCACCTTCTTCCTCGATTCGCCAACGCCGTCCCGCCTGCTCGCCTGGCGCGCCAAGGCGCATGACCGGGCCGGCAAGGGAGCGGGCTATGCCTATGCCTCCTACGGCCACCTGAAGCTGACGACGGTGAACGAGGAACTGGCGATCCTCCTCCACTCGCTCGCCGGGCCGACCGCCGCCTCGCTCGACGCCTATCGCGACGCCATCGCGGATCATATCGTCGCCAAGGGCCTCCGCGCACCGCATTCGCTGATCGGGGGCCGCGTCGCCGAATCGGTGGTGCTGTTCTTCCGGCAGCACGACATCCGCTTCCGGGTGCGGCGGCTCCGCTTCCTCGCGCGGCGGATCGAGGCGATGGAGCAGCATGGCGAACTCCTCCGCCAGGCCGCCCAGACGATGCGCGAAGGCCTGTTCGACGCCCTCGCCCCCTATCTCGCCCGGCAGAGCGACGATTTCTACGACGAGGCCGCCCGCGCCGCCGCCCGCATCGCCGTCGACCAACCCGAGGCCGCGCTGGACTGGCTCGCCCAGACGCGCGATCTCGCCGCGCTCGACCAAGGCGCCGACGAACGGCTGGCGGAGGCCTTCACCGCTCTGCCGAGGGCGGAGCGGCGGGTGATGCTCTATGCCTATCTCGGCTTCCCCTTCTACGACATCGCCATGCTGCCGCTGCTCCAGGACGAAGGGCTCGACGAGTTCGACCCGATCAAGGTGGACCGCATCTCGCCCGAGGACGCCCGCGCCATCCGGGAGGGCGGCGCGGAAGCGAGCCTCAAGGGCATACAGTTCAACAGCTTCGGGGCGTTCTTCAGCCGGGTCTATCGCGAGAACGATTATCTCTGGGGCCGCCTCCACGGAGCGGACCGGATGATCGATATCGTCGCCTCCACACTCCCGGCCGGCCGCTCGCTGCCCCCCGGCGCGATCGCTGGCCTGAAACGAGACATATTCCGTGCCATATTGGGCGAGGAGCGCGATCGGCTCACCCATATCCCCGATCTGTTCGAGAAGCTGGCGGCCGAGATCGGATAACCCGGCCGGGGAGGCTGGCGTCTCATTACGCTTCCGCATAAGCTCGGGCCCATGCAATTTCTGAAAACGCTCTTCTGGGTCGTGCTGGCCGTTGCCGCGGTGATCTTCGCGATGCGCAACTGGACGCCTGTGACGGTGAACCTGTGGGGCGGATTGCTGGTGGACGCCAAGCTGCCGGTTCTGGTGTTCGGCGCCTTTCTGGCGGGCTTCCTGCCGACCTTCGCCTATCATCGCGCCACGCGCTGGCGGCTGAAGCGCCGGCTCGACAGCCACGAACGCGCCCTTGCGGACATGCGCGGCATCGGCGACATGGCGGCCACTCACCCGGTCGCTCCGCCGACCGCGCCCCTCACCACGGAACCCCCGGCTCAATCGTGACCCATCGCTCCCCCATCTACGTCGCCCTCGACACGCCGGACATCGAGCACGCCAAGGCGCTCGCCCAGAAGGTTCGCCACCATGTCGGCGGCATCAAGCTCGGGCTCGAGTTCTTTGCCGCCAACGGCCGTCCCGGCGTGCGCGAGATGGCAACGCTCGGCCTGCCGATCTTCCTCGATCTGAAGCTCCACGACATTCCCAACACCGTCGGCAAGGCGATGCAGGCGCTGGCAGTGCTGGAGCCCGCGATCGTGACCGTCCACACCGCCGGCGGCCGCGCGATGATGGAGGACGCCAAGGCGGCCGCCCCGCTCGGCACCAAGGTGGTGGGCGTGACGATGCTGACCTCGCTCGACGGCGACGACCTCCGCTCGATCGGCTTGCAGGACGACGTCCACGGGCAGGTCGAGCGCCTGACCGGCCTCGCCCGCGAGGCGGGGTTGGACGGCGTGGTCTGCTCGGGCGCCGAGGTGGCGATCGCGAAGAAGATCTGGTCGGACGGCTTCTTCGTCGTCCCCGGCGTGCGCCCGTCGGACGGTGTGATCGGCGACCAGAAGCGCGTGGTAACGCCGCGTCAGGCTCGCGACCGGGGCGCTTCGGTGCTGGTGATCGGCCGCCCGATCACCAAGGCCGAAGACCCGGACGCCGCCGCCCGCGCGATCGAAGCGACGCTCTGAGCTTCGCCCTCGCCAAGAAGGAATGAGTGGGCCTAACCGTAAGGCGGGCCTATATCCGCCCATCATGCCAGTCAGCGCCAAGATTTGCGGGCTCTCCACCGCCGAGACCGTCGATGCCGCCGTCCGGGGCGGGGCGAGTCATGTCGGCTTCGTCTTCTTCCCGAAGAGCCCGCGCGACATCGAGCCCGGCCGTGCCGGCCAGTTCGCGACGCCGGGCCATGTCGAGCGGATCGGCGTGTTCGTCGATCCCGACGACGCGCTGCTCGCCCATGCCGTGGCGGGTGCGCGGCTAACCGGCGTGCAGCTTCATGGCGAGGAAACGCCCGAGCGTGTCGCGGCGGTGAAGGCGCGGCTCGGTGTGTCGGTGTGGAAGGCGATCCCGGTGCGCACCCGTGCCGATCTCGACGCCGCCGCTCGCTATCGTGGTGCTGCCAACCGCATCCTCTACGACGCGAAGACGCCGAAGGGCGCACTTCCCGGCGGCATGGGGCTGCGCTTCGATTGGGCGCTGCTCGACGGCTTTTCGCACCCCCTGCCCTGGGCGCTTTCGGGCGGCCTCGATGTCGGCAATGTCGCCGACGCGGTGGGGATCACCAGCACACGATTGGTCGACATCTCCTCCGGCGTGGAATCCGCGCCCGGCATCAAGGATGTGGACAAGATCGCCGCCTTCCTTCAAGCGACGAGCCATCTATGACCCTGCCCAACTCGCTTCGCGCCCAGCCCGACGCTGACGGCCATTTCGGAGAATTCGGCGGACGTTATGTCGCCGAGACGCTGATGCCGCTGATCCTCGACCTGGAGCGCGAATATCGCAGTTCCAAGGCGGACCCGGCCTTCAAGGCCGAGTTCGAGGGTCTGCTCAAGCATTATGTCGGCCGCCCGAGCCCGCTTTATTATGCGGAAGGCCTGACCGAGGCGCTCCGCAAGGACGCCCCCGCCGGCAAGGGGCCGAAAATCTACTTCAAGCGCGAAGACCTGAACCACACCGGCGCGCACAAGATCAACAATTGCATCGGCCAGATCCTGCTCGCCATCCGCATGGGCAAGAAGCGGATCATCGCCGAGACGGGCGCCGGCCAGCACGGCGTCGCCACCGCCACGGTCGCGGCGCGCTTCGGGCTGCCCTGCACGATCTTCATGGGCGCGGTGGACGTCGCGCGCCAGCAGCCCAACGTGTTCCGCATGAAGCTGCTCGGCGCGGAGGTCCGCCCCGTCACGTCCGGCGCGCAGACGCTCAAGGATGCGATGAACGAGGCGCTGCGCGACTGGGTCGCGAACGTCCACGACACCTTCTACATCATCGGCACCGCCGCCGGCCCGCACCCCTATCCGGAGCTGGTCCGCGACTATCAGTCGGTGATCGGCACCGAGGCGCGCGAGCAGATCCTCGAAGCCGAAGGCCGCCTGCCCGACCTGCTGGTCGCGGCGGTGGGCGGCGGATCGAACGCCATCGGCCTGTTCCACCCCTTCCTCGACGATGCGGACGTGGCGATGCTCGGCATCGAGGCGGCGGGCCACGGGCTCGACACCGACAAGCACGCCGCCAGCCTCACCGGCGGCCGCCCGGGCGTCCTCCACGGCAACCGCACCTACCTGCTTCAGGACGAGGACGGCCAGATCACCGAGGCGCACTCTATCTCCGCCGGCCTCGACTATCCGGGCATCGGGCCGGAGCATAGCTGGCTCCACGAGATCAAGCGGGTCACCTACGAGGGCGTGACCGATCAGGAAGCGATGGACGCCTTCCAGCTCTGCTGCCGGGTCGAGGGCATCATCCCGGCGCTCGAGAGCGCACACGCCATCGCAGGTATCGTCCGCAAGGCACGGGAAATGAACGAAGATCAGATCGTCATCCTCAACCTCTCCGGTCGCGGCGACAAGGACATCTTCACCGTCGCCGACAGCATGGGTGTGAAGCTGTGAGCCGCATCGCCGACACCTTCGCGCGCCTGAAGGCCGAGAACCGCGCCGCGCTGGTCGCCTTCGTGACCGCCGGCGATCCCTCGCCTGCGCACACGCCCGCCATTCTCGACGCCATCGTCGAGGGTGGCGCCGACCTGATCGAGCTCGGCATGCCCTTCACCGATCCGATGGCCGACGGCCCCGCGATCCAGGAAGCGAACATCCGCGCGCTCGCCGCTGGCACCAAGACGGCCGACGTGCTCGCCATCGCCAGGGGCTTCCGCGAGCGCCATCCGCAAGTGCCGCTGGTGCTGATGGGCTATGCCAACCCGATGCTCTCGCGCGGCGCGAGCTGGTTCGCGCAAGCCCTTGAAGAGGCTGGCATAGACGGCGTGATCTGCGTCGACATCCCCGCCGAGGAGGACGCTGCCCTCGGCCCGCCGCTCCGCGCGAAGGGCATCGACCTCGTCCGCCTCGCCACGCCCACCACCGACAAGGCGCGCCTGCCGGCGGTGCTGGAGGGCGCGTCGGGTTTCCTCTATTACGTCTCGGTGGCGGGCATCACCGGCCTCCAGCAGGCGGCGACCGACACGATCGAGGCGGCCGTCGCGTCGCTCAAGGCCGGCACCGACCTGCCCATCGCGGTGGGCTTCGGCGTCCGCACCCCCGGGCAGGCCGCCGCCATCGCGCGCGTGGCGGACGGGGTGGTCGTGGGCTCGGCGATCGTCGACGCGCTGGCGAAGGCCGGCGGCAATCCTCAGGCGGGCCGCGTGCTCGTCGCACAATTGGCAGGGGCGGTGCGTGAAGCCCGCGTAGGAGTTACGGCATGAGCTGGATCGACAAGGTCCGCAATTCGATCCCCTTCATCACGAAGCGGGAGACCCCGGACAATCTCTGGCACAAGTGCCCGAAGTGCGGGACGATGGTCTTCCTCAAGGAATATGAGGAAAATCAGAGCGTTTGCCCCAAGTGTGACCATCATGGCCGCATCGGCGCGGCCAAGCGCTTCGACTTCTTGTTCGACGGCGGCGTCCACACGCCCCTGCCGGCGCCGGTGGTTCGCGAAGACCCGCTGAAGTTCCGCGACACCAAGAAGTACGCTGATCGCCTGAAGGCGGCACGCACCTCAACGGGCGAGCCGGATGCCTTCCTCAACGCCAAGGGTGAGATCGAGGGCCGCAAGGCGGTCGTCGGCGTGCAGGATTTCGCCTTCATGGGCGGCTCGATGGGCCTCGCGGTGGGTGCCGCCTTCGTGGCGGGCGTGGAAGCGGCGATCGCCGAGAAGGCGCCGTACATCGTCTTCACCGCCGCCGGCGGCGCGCGGATGCAGGAGGGCATTCTCTCCCTCATGCAGATGCCGAAGACGACTGTCGCCATCGCCAAGCTGCACGAGGCGGGCCTGCCCTACATCGTCGTGATGACCGATCCGACGACCGGTGGCGTCACCGCCAGCTACGCGATGCTGGGCGATGTCCAGCTTGCCGAGCCGGGCGCGCTGATCGGCTTCGCGGGCCAGCGCGTGATCGAGCAGACCATCCGCGAGAAGCTGCCCGAGGGCTTCCAGCGCTCCGAATATCTGCTGGACCACGGGATGCTCGACATGGTCACGCATCGCCACCAGCTCCGCGAGACGCTGGCGAAGCTGATCGCCTATCTGGTGCCGGAGAAGGCCTCGGCCTGACGCTTCCATGGCGGATCATGCCCGTTCCGACGATGCCGCGGTCCAGCAGCAACTGGACCGGCTGGCCGCGCTCTCGCCCGGTCGGGATATCCTCGGACTGGAGCGGGTGCGTGCGCTGCTCGACCGGCTGGGCAACCCGGAGACGAAGCTCCCGCCCGTCTTCCACGTCGCGGGCACCAACGGCAAGGGATCGACCTGCGCCTTCCTGCGCGCGGCGCTGGAGGCGGCGGGGCACAAGGTCCATGTCTACACCAGCCCGCATCTGGTCCGCTTCAACGAGCGCATCCGGCTCGCGGGGCGGCTGATCGAGGATGCCCAGCTCGCGGATTATCTCGGCCGCGTGCTCGATATTGCGGGCGACATCTCGCCGAGCTTCTTCGAGGTGACGACGGCGGCTGCCTTCCTCGCTTTCTCCGAGGTGTCGGCGGATGCCTGCGTGATCGAGGTCGGCCTCGGCGGGCGGCTGGACGCCACCAACATACTCACCGCGCCCGCCGTCACCGGCATCGCGCAGCTCGGCATGGACCATCAGGCCTTCCTCGGCGACAAGCCCGAGCAGATCGCCGCCGAGAAGGCCGGCATCGCCAAGGCCGGCGTGCCGCTCGTCATCCAGCGCTATCCGCCCTCCATGGCCGAACGCGTTGCCGCCGTCGCGGCCGAGGCCGGAGCGCCGCTCCTGCCGCGCGGCGAGGCCTGGGATGCCGCGCCCTATCGCGGCGAGCTGCATTATCGCGACGCCGAAGGCCGGCTCGACCTGCCGCTGCCCAGGCTCGCGGGGACGCATCAGGTGGAGAATGCCGGGCTCGCCATCGCGATGCTCCGACACCAGGCGGCGGTCCCCGTGCCGCCGGCCGCGATCCGCGCCGCGATGGGCTGGGCGGAATGGCCGGCCCGGATGCAACCGCTCGGCCCCGGCCCCTTGCGCGATCTCCTCCCCAAGGAAGCCGAATTGTGGCTCGACGGCGGACATAATCCGGCGGCGGCCCGCGTGGTTGCAGACCATCTGCGCGCGGCGGTGCCGACGGGGAAGCCGCTCCATCTCGTCATGGGGCTGCTCGCGAACAAGGATGCGACGGGCGTGCTGCGCGCCTTTGCCGGACGCCATGCGACGCTCCATGCGGTGCCGGTGCCGGATCATGAACATCACGCACCCGCCGAGCTGGCTACGATGGCCAAGCAGGTCGGCCTGACCGCACTCCCCGCCGCCGACGTGGCGGACGCACTCGGCTGGATCGGCCGCCATGCCGACCGCGCCGAGCCACCCTATGTGCTGGTGCTGGGCTCGCTCTATCTCGCGGGCGAGGTGCTGCGCGAGAACCAGCAGTTGCCGGACTAAATCAGCCTTCAGGTTCTTCCACGCCCGTCTGCCGGACGCTTTCCACCACGAAGCCGGCGCGGTGCATCAGCCACAGGAAGAACAGCCCCGGTATCGCGAGACAGGCCGCGAAGATGTAGAAGCCGACCCAGCCGAACGCCGCCGCCGCATAGCCGGACGGCGTGGTCGCAAAGGTCCGCCCCACCGCCGCTACGCTGGACAGCAGGGCATATTGGGTGGCCGTGAAGGCGGTGCTTGACAGGCCGGAGAGATAGGTCGCGAACACGGTCAGGCTGATCGCCGCGAACAGGTTTTCCGTGCCGACCGCCAGCGTCAGCATCGCCACGGAATGGCCCGTCGCGGCGACGGTCGCGAACATCAGGTTCGCGCCCGCCATGATGATCCCTGCGCCGAACAGCAGCCGCCCCATGCCGAAGCGCGCGATCAGCGCGCCCGCTACCAGCGATCCAATCACCAGACACCAGAAGCCGACCAGCTTGTTGATCGCGATATAGTCCGTGTCGGTGAAGCCCTGATGCACCACCATCGGCGAGAGCATGTTCTGCCCCACGGCATCGCCGAGCTTGTAGGTCAGCACGAACAACAAGATCAGCCACGCGCCCGGCCGCTTGAAGAAGTCCACGAAGGGATCGGCGACATTATGCTTCAGGAAATGGCGGAACGCCGCGAGGCTGAACGCCTCGCGCACCGCCGTGCGCCGGCCCGGCCCCAGCCACAGCGCCGCGATCGCGCCCGGCAGCACCAGCCCCGCGCTGATCGCATAGGCCATCGGCCAGCCGAGCGCTGCGCCCTCGGTCGAGGCCAGCCAGATCGTCCCTGCCCCCGCCAGCAAGTTGCCGGTGCGATAGCCGACCTGATTGGTCGCCGTGCCCTGCGCCAGTTCCTCGTCCGACAGGATCTCGATGCGATAGGCGTCGATGACGATATCCTGCGTCGCCGACAGGAAGGCCACGATCACGCCCCACAGCGCGAAGCGCGCGATATGATGGTTGGGGTCGCTCGCCCCGAGCTGGATCAGCGCCACCGCCAGCAGCGCCTGCACCACGAACAGCCACGCGCGGCGCTGCCCGAACAGCCGCGACAGGCCGGGCAGCGCGATGCCGTCGATCAGCGGAGCCCAGAGGAATTTCAGCGTATAGGGCGTGCCCAGCGCAAAGGCGAAGCCGATCGTCTTCTTGTCGATGCCGACCTTCGACAGCCAATAGGACATCGTCGCCAGCAGCAGCGTCAGCGGAAATCCGCTCGATATCCCGAGCAGGAACGCGCCGAGCGGAGCGGGCTTCAGATAATGGCGGAGCGTGGTGGAAGTCGGACCGGACATCGCCATTACCTTAGCGGCCCGACGCAACTGGGAAAGATGTTTCGGCCTCAATCCCCAAACAACGTCAACGTCCGGGGAAGGGAAACCGGCGCCCGTCCCGCCTGTCTCGCGGCGATCGCCCTGATGGCGGCGAGCAGATCGTGCGGGCGATAGGGTTTGGCGAGGAAGCCCGCAGCCACCTCCCGCGCTTCTTCCGGGCAGTCTCCCGATACGAACAGCAGTGCCGCCCCGGCCTTGCGCGCGGCGTGGGCGACCTCCATTCCGCTCCCCTCGCCCCGCAAGCGGATGTCCGAAATGACGAAATCGATCCCGCCCCGCGCGATCAGGTGCAGCGCATCGGTCATATTGTCCACCGCCGCGGCGACGGTGAAGCCCGCCTCGCGCAGGACATGTTCGTTGTCGAAGGCGATCAGCACATCGTCTTCGACAATGAGGATGGTGCGGTTTCTGGTCTCTTCCTGCTGGAATTTTCGGAACATGGTGACGCTCGAACCCCTCGCCGCCAGTACGCAGGATGCGACTCGCCGCTTGACCGACAAGCGATTAGCGCGGAAGGCGGTTCCCGCATCCTGAGCCATCGGAGACAAGAAGTGAGCGCCCCCCGCCGCCCCGGCGACGATCGTCGTGCCGGCCGCCGCGCCGAACCCCGCGATCGCCGCGGTTCGCCCCCGCGCAAGCCCCGCGCAACCGGCGAGACGCCGCGTGAGGACGCGCCCTCGGACGGCAAGAAGCAGCGCTCGCCGCAACGGACCGGCGCCAAGCCCCGCACGAGCCGCTCCGAGGCCTGGGCCGCCGCGCGTCCGCCGCGCGAGCGCGATGCCGCCGCCAAGCCCGCGACCGGACGCAAGCCTCGCGAACGTCGCGCCGCTCAGGACGAGCCGCATTCGCCCGCGCACGAAGCCGCCCCGTGGGAGGCCGCACCCGCCGGCAAGCGCCCCGCTCCGCGAGCGGATGGCCGCCGTCGTGGCGATGCTCCCGCCGCTCGTCCCGCACGCCGCGAGGAGGAAAGCGGACGTCCGACGCGGAACCGCCGAACCGACGCCCCCGCGCGCCCGTCTTCGGACAAGGGCAAGGCCATGCGCAGCACCCGCCCTGCACCCACCCATGGTGCGGATCGGGGCGAGAAGCTCCTCTCGCGCCCACCGCGCGGCGAGGGTGAAGGCCGCTCCGCTCGCCCGGCCGAATCGCGGGGCAAGACGCCTCGCGCCGCCGAACCCGAGACGCGGGAGCGCCGCCCCGCAGCCCGCCGTGCCTCCGGCAAGGCGCACGCCGCCGAAACGCCCGCGCCGCGCGTCCACAGCCGCAAGGAGCCGCAGCGCATCGCCAAACTGCTCGCCCGCGCAGGCGTCGCCTCGCGCCGCGAGATCGAGCGGATGATCGCGGAAGGCCGCATCGCGCTCGACGGCAAGGTGCTCGATACGCCGGCCACCATCCTCACCTCGCTCCAGGGCGTGACGGTCGACGGCCAGCAGGTCGATGCGCCCGAGCACACGCGCCTCTTCCTCTTCCACAAGCCGGTCGGCTTCCTCACCACCGAGCATGATCCGGCCGGCCGGCCGACCATCTACGACCGCCTGCCCGAAGGCCTGCCGCGCGTGATGCCGATCGGCCGCCTCGACATGAACACGGAAGGGCTCCTCCTCCTCACCACGGACGGCGAGTTCAAGCGCAAGCTGGAGCTGCCTTCGTCGGGCATCCCGCGCGTCTATCGCGCGCGAGCCTATGGCGAGATCCATCAGGAGCAACTGGAGGCGCTGTCCGAGGGGATCACCATCGACGGCATCCGCTACGGCTCGATCGACGCCAACATGGAGCGGCGCACCGGCCGCAACGTGTGGATCGAGATGAAGATCACCGAGGGCAAGAACCGCGAGATCCGGCGCGTGCTGGAATATCTCGGGCTTCAGGTCTCGCGCCTGATCCGCGTCGCCTATGGCGAGTTCGTGCTGGCCGACCTGCCGGCGGGCGATGTGGTCGAGGTGCGGCAGAACGACCTCGTGGAATTCCGGAAGACGCTGCGGTGAGGATTGTTTCCGGACTATGGCGCGGCCGCCCGCTGAAGTCGCCCGCCGGCAGCACCACGCGCCCCTCCTCCGACCGTGCGCGGGAAGCCCTGTTCTCGATGCTGACCAGCCGGCTCGGCAGCTTCGAGGGGCTCGCCGTCGCCGATCTCTTCGCGGGCACCGGCGCGCTGGGGCTGGAGGCCCTGTCGCGCGGTGCGGAAAGCTGCACTTTCGTCGAGCAGGACAAGGCCGCGCTCGATGCGCTGCGCGCCAACATCGCGGCGCTGGGTGCCAAGGCGGACGTGCGGGCTCAGGCGGTCAATACGCTCGGCCCGTCCACACGCGCCTACGACCTGATGATGATGGACCCGCCTTATGCGATGCATGCCGGCGTGCCGACGCTGGAGCGTCTGGCCCGGCTCGGCTGGCTGGCGCCGGGCGCGCTCGCCAGCGTCGAAGGCGAGAAGACCGAGGAACTGCGCCCCGGCGGCTTCTCGATCGAGGCCGAGCGCATCTACGGCAAGGCCAAGATCACGCTGCTGCGCTACGAGGGCTGAACCCGCGAAGTTGACACATATGAGCGGAAAATCGCGCGCGACGTTCGGGCGGAATTGAAGCTAGTACCGTGGCGGGCGGCAACGTCGATGGTGTTGGACGAAATCCTGCATGGGAAGGGGCGAGTTCCGATTAGCGCCGGGGCTTCCTGTTCAGCGCCACCGCTTCCAGCAGCAGCGCCTTGAGGGCCTCTTCATCGATCCCCTCGCCCTCGCGGATGTCGATCGCGCGGCGGACGTTGCCGTCGAGGCTGGAGTTGAACAGCCTGGCCGGATCATCGAGCGCCGCGCCCTTGGCAAAGGTGAGCTTCACGGCACTCTTGTAGGTCTCGCCGGTGCAGATCATGCCATCGCGATACCAGGTCGGGACGCCGCGCCACTTCCATTCCTCGACCACGTCGGGAACGGCCTGCCTGATGAGCGCGCGGACACGCGCCAGCGTCTCGCCCCGCCAGTCGCCAAGTTCTGCGATCCGGCCGTCGATCAGCTCCGAGGGCGTCTTTCCGTCCATCGCCGTACCTTCGCTCATCGGCTTGCCCCCTTCATCTCCGATGGCATGTCATAAGATGGTCGCCCTGCCGTTTCCAGCAGGGCATCCCCGGTTGCCCTGAGCCCTTCCGTTCCCTACCTGTTCGAACGTGAATCAGCCCACCCCCACCGCCCCCGAGCCCGCTTATCTGAAGGGCCTGAACGAGCCGCAGCGCGAGGCCGTTCTCACCACCGAAGGCCCCGTGCTGGTGCTGGCCGGCGCCGGCACCGGCAAGACGGCGGCGCTCACCGCCCGCCTCGCGCACCTGATCGCGATGCGGAAGGCGTGGCCGAGCGAGATCCTCGCCGTCACCTTCACCAACAAGGCCGCGCGCGAGATGCGCGAGCGCGTCGGGCGGATCGTCGGCGATGCGGTGGAGGGGATGCCGTGGCTCGGCACCTTCCACTCGGTCGCGGCGCGGATGCTGCGCCGTCATGCGGAGCTGGTGGGGCTCCAGAGCAACTTCACCATCCTCGACACCGACGACCAGATCCGCCTGCTCAAGCAACTCATCTCGGCCGCCGACATCGACGAGAAGCGCTGGCCCGCCCGCCAGCTCGCCGGCCTGATCGATCGCTGGAAGAATCGCGGCTGGACACCCGCCGAAGTCGATGCCGGCGAGAGCGAGCTGTACGCCAACGGCCGGGGCTCCGAACTCTACAACGCCTATCAGAAGCGCCTGATCGCGGTGAACGCCTGCGATTTCGGCGATCTGCTGCTCCACATGCTCGTCATCCTCAAGCGCCATCGCGACGTGCTGGAGCATTATCAGCAGCGTTTCCGCTATGTGATGGTGGACGAGTATCAGGATACCAACTCGTCCCAATATCTCTGGCTGAGGCTGATCGCGCAGAGTCACAAGAATATCTGCTGCGTCGGCGACGACGACCAGTCGATCTACTCATGGCGCGGCGCGGAGGTCGCCAACATCCTGCGCTTCGAGCAGGATTTCCCGGGCGCCAAGGTGATCCGGCTGGAGCAGAATTATCGCTCCACTCCGCATATCCTCGGCGCGGCCAGCGCGCTCATCGAGAATAACGGTTCGCGCCTCGGCAAGACGCTGTGGACCGAGATCGACGTCGGCGAACAGGTCAGCATCATCGGCGTGTGGGACGGACCGGAGGAAGCCCGCCGCGTCGGCGAGGAGATCGAGAATCTCCGCCGTCAGGGTGGCAGCTATGATGACGCGGCGATCCTCGTGCGCGCCCAGCACCAGACGCGCGAGTTCGAAGACCGCTTCATCGCGATCGGGCTCCCCTATCGCATCATCGGCGGCTTCCGCTTCTACGAGCGCGCGGAAATCCGCGATGCGCTGGCCTATCTGCGCGTGGTGTTCCAGCCGGCGGACGATCTCGCCTTCGAGCGCATCGTCAACACGCCCAAGCGCGGACTCGGCGACAAGGCCGTGGCGAAAATCCATGCGCTGGCCCGCGCCGAGAGCCTGCCGCTGACGCTCGCCGCGGCGAGGCTCTGCGACACCGACGAACTGGCGGGTGCGGCGCGCAAATCGCTCGGCCGGCTGGTGGGGGACATCGCCCGCTGGCGCGACCTCTCCAACGCGCTCGCCCATCCCGAGCTGTGCCGCCAGATCCTCGACGAGAGCGGCTATACCGCGATGCTCCAGGCCGATCGCTCGGCCGAGAGCGCGGGGCGGCTCGAAAACCTTACCGAGCTTGCCCGCGCTATGGAGGATTACGAAACGCTGGGCGAGTTCCTGGAGCATGTCAGCCTCGTCATGGACAATGACGCGGCTGATATCGGCGCGAAGGTGACGATCATGACGATCCACGCCGCCAAGGGGCTGGAGTTCGACACCGTCTTCCTCGCCGGCTGGGAGGAGGGGATTTTCCCATCCCAGCGCGCGCTCGACGAAGGGGGCGTGAAGAGCCTCGAAGAGGAGCGCCGCCTCGCTTATGTCGCGATCACGCGGGCACGGCGACGCTGCATCATCCTCCATGCCGCCAACCGGCGCATCTATGGGCAATGGACCTCCTCTATCCCCTCCCGCTTCGTCGGCGAACTGCCCGAGGAACATGTCGAGAGCGAAACCACAATGACCGGCGGGGAATCGCTCTGGCGCGCGCAATGGAGCGAGCGGACCGATCCCTTCGCCCATATCGAGCGCGGCACCGGGCGCGGCCCCGGCTGGCAGCGGGCGGCCGCGCTGGGCGAGCCCACGGCGCGCTCCGGCCCCGGCCAGCGCATCGTCGAGGTGAAAGCGTCGGCCGCCAGCTATGCCGCCAAGCCGCGAGCGGATGTTGCGGTCGGGCAGCGCGTGTTCCACACCAAATTCGGCTACGGCAGGATCGAGCGCATCGAGGGCAACAAGCTCGAGATCGATTTCGAACATGCCGGAACCAAGCATGTGCTCGACAGCTTCGTGACTCCAGCATGATCCGACCGCTCGCCTCCGACCTCGCCCCCCGCAAGACCGATCGCGAGGACGGCGGCGGCCTGCCCGCCGACGGGATGCCGAGCCCGCGCCGCTATCTCGCCATCGCGGCGATCTCGCTGGGCACGATCCTGACGGTGATCGACGGGCAGATCGCAGGCGTGGCGCTGCCCACCATCGCGCACGATCTGAAGGTGGACAACTCGGCCGCGGTGCTGGTGGTCACCGTGTACCAGCTCGTGCTGGTGATGACGCTGCTCCCTTTCTCGGCGCTCGGCGACCGGATCGGCCTCAAGCGGCTCTACCAGATCGGCCAGGTCGTCTTCACGATCGCGACGGCGATGTGCTTCTTCGCGAAGTCGCTGCCCTTCCTTCTCGTCATCCGCGCGGTGCAATCGCTGGGCGCGGCGGCGGCGCTCAGCGTCATGTCGGCGCTCATCCGCTCCATCTATCCGGCGCGGCAGCTCGGGCGCGGCATGGGGCTCAACAGCGTCATGGTCTCCGTCTCGGCCGCGCTGGCGCCGACGGCGGGCGGCCTGATTCTCGCCATGGCGCCATGGCCGTGGGTGTTCGCCGTCGGCGTGCCTTTCGCGATCCTGTCGCTGGTGCTGGGCCGCTTCGGCCTGCCCGACGTGCAGGGCCGCAAGGTCGGCTACGACACGATGGGCGCCGTCTACTGCGTTGTGACGTTCGGGCTGATCATCTCCGGGCTGGAGACGGGCGTGCATGGCGGGCCGCCGACGGTCGCCGCGCTGGTGCTCGCGGCCGGCCTGATCGCAGCCGTGATGTTCGTCCGCCACGAGCTGGACGAACGGCATCCGATCATGCCGGTGGACCTGCTCCGGATGCCGGTCCTGGCCCTTTCCACCTCGGGGGCGCCTGTGTGCCTTCATGGCGTCGATGACGCTGCTCCTGTCGCTGCCCTTCCGGCTGGAGCACGCCTATGGCCTCACGCCCAGCGAGGTTGGCGCGATGATCGCGCCCTGGCCGCTCACCACCATGATCGTGGCGCCGACCGCGGGCTCGCTCTCGGACAAGGTGCCGGCCGGGCTGCTCGGTGGAATCGGCATGACGGTGGCGACGATCGCGCTGCTGCTGCTTGCCTTCCTGCCGGCGCATCCGGGCTATGCCGACATGGCGTGGCGGATGGCGCTGTGCGGATCGGGCTTCGGCCTGTTCCTCGCCCCCAATGCGCGGCTGATCGTCGGCTCGGCGCCACGGCATCGCGCCGCCTCGGCGGGCGGGCTCATCTCCACCACCCGGCTTTCCGGGCAGACGCTGGGCGCCACGCTGGTGGCCGCCCTGCTCGCCTTCGGGCTCGGCGAAGGGCCGGTGCCGCCGCTCGTCGCGACCTGCCTCGCGGTGATCGCGGGCGTGTGCAGTGTGGCGCGGCTCAATCCGGCGCTGCGCCGCCCCTCCCCATCCGAGGTAGAGCCCGGCGCCGCCTGAGACGGTGGCGTAACGAAGGAAGCATCACTAAGCGGCCACGAAGCCACGCTGCGGTTGCTTCCCCCTCACCGCCCGCCGTAAGGAACCGGCATGGAACAGCCCAGCCACCCGTTCGCCTATCGAGACTTCCGATTCTATTGGGCGGCGCGGCTGATGTCGACGATCGCGCAGCTCTCGATGGTGATCGTGATCGGCTGGGAAGCCTATGACATCGCCCGCCGGACGATGCCCGTCCACGAGGCGGCGTTGCAGCTCGGCTGGATCGGCGTCGCGCAGTTCCTGCCGCTGGCGCTCCTCACCCTCATCACCGGATGGACCGCCGATCGGGTGGATCGCCGCTGGGTGGCCCGCTGCTCGACCTTGCTGGAGACAGGATGCGCCGCGACGCTGGCGCTGATGGCGTATCACGGCACGACGACGCTGCCCGCCCTCTTCGCCATCGCCGCGCTGCTCGGCGTCGCGCGGGCCTTCGCGGGGCCAGCGATCCAGGCGATCTCGCCCAATCTCGTGCCGCCGGCCGTGCTGCCGACCGCGATCGCGCTGAGTTCCATCGCATGGCAGGGCGGATCGATCGTCGGCCCCGCGCTGGGCGGCTATCTCTATGCGGCGGCGGCGTGGGTGCCCTTCGCGGTCAGCACCGTGCTGTTCGCCGGCTGCTTCCTCTGCCTGATGATGCTCCGCCCGCTGCCCCGCCGCGCGATCAGCGGATCGAGCAACCCGTGGGCGCAGATGATCGACGGGCTGCACTATGTCCGCCGCAACCGGCTGGTGCTGGGCGCGATCTCGCTCGATCTGTTCGCCGTGCTGCTGGGCGGCGCCACCGCGATGCTGCCGGTCTACGCCAAGGATGTGCTGCATGTCGGCGCCTCCGGCCTCGGCGACCTGCGCGCCGCGCCGGCGGCGGGCTCCGCGCTGACCGCGCTGTTCTTCGCCTTCCGGCCCTTGAAGCACAATGTCGGCGTGAAGATGCTAGCAGCCGTCGGCCTGTTCGGCGCGGCGACGGTGGGTTTCGGCGTGTCGCGCTGGATGCCGCTGTCGCTCGGCTGCCTCGCCATCCTCGGCGCGGCGGACATGGTCTCCGTCTATGTCCGCCAGTCACTGATCCAGATCTGGACGCCCGACGAGATGCGCGGCCGCGTCGGCGCGGTGTCGTCGCTCTTCATCTCGGGCTCGAACGAGCTGGGCGAGGCCGAGAGCGGCTTCCTCGCGGCGCTGGTCGGCCCGGTGACGGCGGTGGTGGCGGGCGGCATCGGCGCCGTGCTGGTTGCATTCGCCTGGTCGCGCTGGTTCCCCGAGCTGCGCCGTGCGCGTAGCTTCGATCCGCCCAAGAGCTTTGAAGACGTCCCTCTGGAGGAGAAAGCCGCATGAAGGCCGCAAGCATATTGGAGACGATCGGCAACACGCCGCACGTCCGCTATTCGCGCCTGTTCCCGGACGCGGAGGTCTGGATCAAGTCCGAGCGGACCAATCCCGGCGGCTCGATCAAGGATCGCATCGCGCTCGCGATGATCGAGGATGCGGAGAAGTCCGGCAAGCTCCGCCCCGGCGGCACGATCATCGAGCCGACCAGCGGCAACACCGGCATCGGCCTTGCCATGGTGGCCGCGGTGAAGGGCTACAAGCTCATCCTCGTCATGCCCGAGAGCATGTCGCTGGAGCGCCGCCGCCTGATGCTGGCTTATGGCGCGACCTTCGATCTTACCCCGCGCGAGAAGGGCATGAAGGGCTCGATCGAGCGCGCGGCCGAGCTCGCTGCCGACATCGAGGGCTCGTGGATTCCCGGCCAGTTCGAGAACCCGGCCAATATCGACGTCCATGTCCGCACCACGGCGCAGGAGATCCTCGACGATTTCCGTGACGCGCCGCTCGATGTCATCATCACCGGCGTCGGCACCGGCGGCCACATCACCGGCGTGGCGCAGGTGCTCAAGCAGCATTGGCCGGCGCTCAAGGTGTTCGCGGTGGAGCCGACGCTCTCGCCCGTCATCTCGGGCGGCCAGCCGGGTCCACACCCCATTCAGGGCCTCGGCGCGGGCTTCGTGCCGACCAACCTGCATACCCAGCTTCTCGACGGCGTGATCCAGGTCGATGCCGGCGACGCCAAGGACTATGCCCGCCGCTCGGCGAGCGAGGAAGGCGTGCTGGTCGGCATCTCGTCCGGCGCGACGCTGGCGGCGATCAAGCAGAAGCTGGCCGAGCTCGGCAACGGCGTGAAGGTGCTCGGCTTCAATTACGACACCGGCGAGCGCTATCTGTCGGTGCCGGATTTCCTGCCGGAAGCGTAATCGATACGGCAAGAGTATCGATTGACCGACCGCTATCTTCACGGACCCATGGCGGGATGAGCCGGCCGGCCCATCCCGCCGTTCAGGGCCTGCCCCGGATCATCCGGGAATGCGCAAGACTGCTGCTTGTCTTGACGCCCTTTGGCCTTTGCCTGCTGCTTTACGTCCTTCAGGATTGATCGGCCGTTCGCCGCAGCGTTTAGATTTGAGAGAGAAGTTCTCGCCTAGGACGAACCTTCAAGGCGATTCAGGACGAACGATGCGAAACGAAGTGATTGCGCGCGCAGCCGAGATCGAAGCCGCGCTGGGGCGGCCCGATATCGACGAGGCGCTCAAGCGCTGGCAGGCGGCCGGAGGAGCCGTCGGCGGACGGACGGCGGCGCCGTGGGTGTCGGTGGCCTTCCTGTTCGGCCGCCGGCTGCGCATCGCCGCCTGACGTTCAGAACGCCTCGACGGGCAGCGCCATCACCGCCTCGGCCCCGCCCTCCAGCTTGCGGCGGAGCGCGCCGACATCGGGCAGCATCCGCTCCGCGAAGAAGCGGGCGGTGACGAGCTTGGCTTCGAGGAAGGCCTTGTCGCCCTCGCCCGCATCGAGCGCCGCCTGCGCCGCGCGGGCCATCTTCAGCCACATCCAGCCGAGCGAGACGATGCCCATCATCGTCATCAGCGGATAGGCCGCCGCACCCGCGTTGTTCGGGTCTTTCATGCCGTTCTGCATCAGCCATAGCGCGCCCGCCTGAAGCTGGCCGACGGCCTTCTCCAGATGCCCCGCGAGTTCGGCCTGCGGACCGTCCTTCGCCTGTGCGATATCGGCCGAGATCAGCCCGAACAGCGCCATCGCTGCCTTGCCGCCATGGCGCGGCAGCTTGCGGCCGACGAGGTCCATCGCCTGCACGCCGTTGGTGCCCTCGTAGATCATCGCGATCCGGGCATCGCGGACATATTGCTCCATGCCATATTCACGGATGTAGCCATGGCCGCCGAACACCTGCTGGGCCTTGGTGGCGATCTCATAGCCGAGATCGGTCAGATAGCCCTTGATGACCGGGGTCACGAGCGAGATCAGCTCGTCCGCCGCCTCGCGGTCCGCTGCCTCGGGCGCCTTGTGCGACAGATCGACCTGCAACGCCCCCCACAGCACCAGCGCGCGCGCCGCCTCCAGCGAGGATTTCGCCTCCATCAGCATCCGCCGCACGTCGGGATGGACGAACAGCGTGTCGGCGGGCTTGTCGGGCTCCGCCGGGCCGGTCAGCGCGCGGCCCTGCCGGCGCTCCTTCGCATAGGCGACCGCGTTCTGATAGGCCGTCTCCGCGATGCCGAGCCCCTGCAGGCCGACGCCGAGCCGCGCCGCGTTCATCATGATGAACATCGCGGCGAGGCCCTTATTCTCCTCGCCCAGCAGCCAGCCCGTCGCCCCATCATAGTTCATGACGCAGGTGGAGTTGGCGTGGATGCCCATCTTCTCCTCGATCGAACCGCAGGAGACAGCGTTGCGCGTGCCCGGATTGCCCTCCGCATCGGGCGGGAACTTGGGCACGATGAAGAGCGAGATGCCCTTGCTGCCTTCCGGCGCGCCCGGCAGCTTGGCCAGCACGAGATGGATGATATTCTGAGAGAGGTCGTGCTCGCCCGCCGAGATGAAGATCTTGGTGCCGGTGATGGAGAAGCTGCCGTCCCCCTTCGGCTCCGCGCGCGTCTTGATGAGGCCGAGATCGGTGCCGCAATGCGGCTCGGTTAGGTTCATCGTGCCGGTCCAGGTGCCGGCCACCATCTTGGGCAGATAGAGCGCCTTCTGCTCATCCGATCCGATCGCCAGCAGCGCCGCCATCGCTCCCTGCGTCAGCCCCGGATACATGGCGAAGGCGACGTTCGACGAGATCAGATATTCCTCGAACGCCGTCGAAAGCACATGCGGAAGCCCCTGCCCGCCAAACGCCTCCGGCGCGCCGAGCCCGATCCAGCCGCCCTCCGCGAGCTGGCGATAGGCATCGCGGAAGCCGGCCGGCGTCGTCACCGAGGCGTCGTCATGCCGCGTGCAGCCCTCCGCGTCGCCGGACTGGTTGAGCGGGAAGAAAACCTCGGCGCAGAGCCTGCCGCCCTCCTCCAGGATCGCGTCCACCATATCCGGCGTGGCCGCGCCGAAGCCCGGCAGGTTCGCATAGCGGTCCAGCCCCAACACCTTGTCCAGCACGAAGCGGGTGTCGGCGATGGGGGGCGTATAGGTCGGCATGGATACTCTCCTACGGGATCGCTCTTATGGGTGATCGGCGGCCTTCACCTGCTCGACGAACTTCGCCAGCTCCTCGATCGCGGCGTCGATATCGTGGCGCTGGCGCATCAGGCTCGCGACTCGCGCCTCGCACTTGGCGACGGTGACGCGCCGCTGCTCCTGCCGGCCGTCGCCGACATCGTAGAGGTCGATCATCTCCCGGATTTCGGCGAGGCTGAACCCCACGCGCTTGCCGCGCAATATCCACGCCAGCCGCGCCCGATCCCGCTTGGAATAAACGCGCGCCAGCCCGATCCGCTCGGGCGAGATCAGCCCCTCGTCCTCGTAGAAGCGGAGCGCGCGGGCGGTGACGCCGAACTCCTCGGCGAGATCGGTGATCGTGTAGCTATCCCGATTATGCGCATCGGGGGTGTCGATGGTGGCGGGGTTGAAGCTCATGGGAGCGATGCTAGTTGACGTTTACGTCAACTGCAATGGGGTCATCGCTCCTTCGGTTCGGTCGCCTGGATTCGCTCCAGCCGCCCATCGGCCACGCGCCGATAGAAGCAGCTCGGTTCGCCGGTGTGGCAGGCGGGGCCGGCCGGATCGACGATCAGCCAGATCGCATCCTGATCGCAATCCACCCGCATCTCGCGGACATGGAGGACATGGCCCGAAGTTTCGCCCTTCTTCCACAGCTTGCCGCGCGACCGAGACCAGAAATGCGCCTCGCCCGTCGCCATCGTGCGCTCCAGCGCCTCGGCATTCATATGCGCGAGCATCAGCAACTCGCCCGTCTCGGCATGGCTCGCCACCGCTGTGACCAAGCCGCTGGCGTCAAATTTGGGGGCAAGCACAGTGCCCGTTTCGCGATCGTTGGACATGGGGGATGGCTACCCTTGCCGGAAGGGGGCGACAAGTCCGTGACAACACCCTATATGCGCGCGCAACCCCACACCAGCCGCGACGGAACGCCCTAGATGCTCACGACTCATCCCTTCGATGACGACAAGCTGCGCGAGGAGTGCGGCATCTTCGGTATCTATGGCGGCGAAACGGCCGCCGCCGTCGTCGCGTTGGGCCTGCACGCTCTCCAGCATCGCGGTCAGGAAGCCGCCGGCATCTCCGCATGGGACGGCAACGGCTTCCACACGCACCGCGCGATGGGCCATGTCGCTGGCAATTTCGACCGGGACGACATCATCCGCGGCCTGCCCGGCCGGGTCGCCATCGGCCATGTCCGCTATGCCACCACCGGCGACACCGCGCTGCGCAACGTGCAGCCGCTGTTCGCGGAGCTGGCAAGCGGAGGCTTCGCCGTCGCGCATAACGGCAATATTTCCAACGCCATGAAGCTGCGCCGCGATCTCGTCCGCCGCGGCTCGATCTTCCAGTCGACCAGCGACACCGAGGTCATCATCCACCTCGTCGCCACCTCGACCTACCGCACCCTGCTCGACCGCTTCATCGACGCGCTGAAGCAGGTGGAGGGCGCCTACAGCCTCGTCTGCCTGACGCCCGAGGGCATGATCGCCTGCCGCGATCCGCTCGGCATCCGTCCGCTCGTGATGGGCCGCCTCGGCGACGCGACGATCTTCGCCTCCGAGACGGTGGCGCTCGACATCGTCGGCGCGACCTTCATTCGCTCGGTCGAGCCAGGCGAGATCGTCATCGTGTCCGACAAGGGCATCCGCTCTCATCGCCCATTCGCGCCGATCTCGCCGCGTCCGTGCATCTTCGAGCATGTCTATTTCTCGCGCCCCGACTCGATCGTGGACGGCACCAGCGTCTATTCGGTCCGCAAGCGGATCGGCGCGGAGCTGGCCCGCGAGAACCCGATCGACGCCGACTATGTCGTCCCCGTGCCGGATTCGGGCACGCCGGCCGCGATCGGCTATGCGCAGGAGAGCGGCATTCCGTTCGAGCTGGGCATCATCCGCTCGCACTATGTCGGCCGCACTTTCATCCAACCGGGCGACGGCATCCGCCACCTCGGCGTGAAGCTGAAGCACAACGCCAACCGCTCGCTGATCGACGGCAAGCGCCTCGTGCTGATCGACGACTCGATCGTGCGCGGCACCACCAGCCTCAAGATCGTGCAGATGCTGCGCGATGCGGGCGCCAAGGAGGTGCACATGCGCATCGCCTCGCCGCCGACGCGCCATTCGTGCTTCTACGGCGTCGACACGCCCGAGCGCGCCAAGCTGCTCGCCGCCCAGATGTCGGTCGCCGAGATGGCGGACTATATCAAGGTGGACAGCCTCTCCTTCCTCTCGATCGACGGCCTGTACCGCGCGCTCGGCGAGGAGGCCCGCGACGAGGGCAAGCCGCAATATTGCGACGCCTGCTTCACCGGCGACTATCCGACCCACCTGACCGATCAGGAGGACGTCGCGCCGGCCGACCAGCTCTCGCTGCTCGGCGAACGCGCGGCCTGATCGTCACAAGCAGGGGGTGGGAATGACGGATAAGCCGCTTCAGGGGCAGATCGCGCTCGTCACGGGCGCATCGCGCGGCATCGGCGCCGCGACGGCGGAGGCACTGGCCACACTCGGCGCGCATGTCGTGCTGACGGCGCGCACGTCGGGCGGTCTGGAGGAGTTGGAGGAGCGCATCCACGCCGTCGGCAGCTCCGCCACGATCGCGCCGATGGACCTGACCGAGAGCGACTCGATCGCCCGCCTCGCCACCGCCATCGGCAGCCGCTGGGACGCGCTCGACATTCTCGTGCTGAACGCCGCGATGCTGGGCGAGCTTGGCCCCGTCTCCTCGATCGACGGCAAGCAGTTCAACAAGCTGCTGACGCTGAACCTTCTCGCCAATCAGGCGCTGATCGCCAATTTCGATCCGTTGCTGCGCAAGTCCCAGCGCGGACGGGTGGTGGCGCTCACCTCCAGCGTGGGCGCGAAGCCCCGCGCCTATTGGGGGGCCTATGGCGCCTCCAAGGCCGCCCTGGAGACGCTGGTGCTGGCCTATGCCGACGAGGTGGAGCAACTCGCGCCGATCCGCGTCGCCATCGTCGATCCGGGCGCGACCGCGACGGCCATGCGCCACAACGCCTATCCGGGCGAAGACCCCGCCACCATCCAGCAGCCGGCCGAGGCCGGCGCGGCCATCGCCAAGCTCGTCGCCGACGATTTCGAGACCGGCTACCGCACCCGCCTCGGCGGCTAATCGGCTCGGGGTTCCTTCTCCACCATCCAGGTCTGCCCCTTGGAGATGAGCGCCTGAAGGTCCGCCGTCTTGCCCTCCGAGGCGCGGGCGTTCTGCTCGATCACCGCGCTCTCGAAAGTCGGCGCGGGAGACTGGTAGATCACGCCGAGCGCCACCGGATGGGCGCCGGAAGGCATGGTCACGAGCATGTTCGCGATGGAACGGTTGGTCTCGTCATGCACGAGCACGCCCGCCGCCTTCCAGTCGCCGCCCGCGACGTCCACCACCTTGAGCGCCAATGCATTGGCGTCGAGCGCGAGGCCCCTGAGCCCGCCATCGAACAGCATCGGTTGCCCGTGCTCCACCCAGATCTGCCTGGCAGCGGCCTCTTTCTTCTCGGTGAAGGGGGCGAACACCTCGTCATTGTAGACGATGCAGTTCTGGTAGATCTCGACGAAGCTCGCCCCCCTGTGGGCATGGGCCGCCTTGAACACGCCGGGCAGATTCTTGTGGACGTCGATCCCCCGCGCCACGAAGAGCGCGCCCGCGCCGAGCGCGAAGGCACAGGGGTTCACCGGCCCGTCCACCGATCCGAACGGCGTCGAGGGCGAGCGCGTCCCCGTTCGCGAAGTCGGCGAATATTGGCCCTTGGTGAGCCCGTAAATCTCGTTGTTGAACAGCAGGATCTGGCAATCGAGATTGCGGCGCAGCAGGTGCAGCGTGTGGTTGCCGCCGATCGAGAGGCCGTCGCCGTCCCCGGTGATGACCCACACGTCGAGATCGGGATTGGCGAGCTTCACCCCCGTCGCCACCGCCGGCGCGCGGCCGTGGATGGTGTGGAAGCCGTAGGTCTCCATGTAATAGGGGAAGCGCGAGGAGCAGCCGATACCTGAGATGAACACCGTGTTCTCCGGCTTCACACCGAGATCGGGCATGGTGCGCTGGATCGCCTTCAGGATCGCATAGTCGCCGCAGCCGGGGCACCAGCGGACCTCCTGATCGCTCTCCCAGTCCTTGGGCTTGCTCGTCACAGGGGTCATGTCGTTCATGCGAGCGCCCTCTCGATGGCGGCTTCGATCTCGGCGATGCGGAAGGGCTGGCCGGACACCTTGCTGAGCGGCCGGGCGTCCACAAGATATTGATCGCGCAGCACCGTCTTGAGCTGTCCCGTGTTCATCTCGGGCACGAGGATCTGGCCGAAGCTCCGCAGCAAGTCGCCGAGGTTGGCGGGCAGCGGCCAGATATGGCGGAGATGGATGTGGCTGACATCCAGCCCCCGCGCCAGCGCCCGGCGGACCGCCTGATGGATCGGCCCGAAGGTCGATCCCCAGCCGACCACGACGAGCTGACTCCCCGCCTCGCCCAGCGCGACGGCCTGTGGCGGGATATGCGCGGCGATGCCGTCCACCTTGGCCTTGCGGGCATCAGTCATCGCCTGATGGTTGGCGGGAGCGTAGTCGATATTGCCGCTGCCCTCCTGCTTCTCGATGCCGCCGATGCGGTGGAGCAGGCCGGGCGTGCCGGGCTTCACCCATGGCCGCGCGCCCTTCGCGTCGCGGCCGAAGGGCTGGAACGCCTCGCCTTCGGCTGGAGGATCGGTGCGGAACGTTACCGGGAAAGCCTCATAGCCCGCCATGTCCGGCACCTTCCACGGCTCGGCGGCATTGGCGATATAGCCATCGGTCAAGAGCATCACCGGCGTCATAAACTGGGTGGCGATGCGGCACGCCTCGATCGCGCAGTCGAAGGCGTCGGCCGGCGAGGCGGCGGCGATCACTGGCATCGGCGCGTCGCCGTTGCGGCCATAGACGGCCTGATAGAGATCCGACTGCTCCGTCTTGGTGGGGAGCCCGGTCGAGGGGCCGCCGCGTTGCGAATTGACGATGACGAGCGGCAGCTCGGTCATGATCGCCAGCCCCATCGCCTCGCCCTTGAGCGCAATGCCCGGCCCCGAGGACGAGGTGACGCCCAGCTTCCCCGCATAGGAGGCGCCGATGGCGGACGCGATCGCCGCGATCTCGTCCTCCGCCTGGAAGGTGGTGACGCCAAATTCCTTGAGGCGCGACAGATGATGCAGGATCGCGGAGGCCGGCGTGATCGGATAGCCGCCGAAGAACATATCCACGCCCGCCAGCTTCGATCCCGCGACGAGGCCGAGCGAGATGGACTCCGCGCCCGTCACCGTGCGGTAGAGGCCGGGCTCGGCAGGCGCCGGCGCGACGTGATGCTGGTGCAGCCCCCGCGCCGCATCCGCGCCGATCTCCGCCGTCTCTCCGAAGGCGTGGCCGGCGTTGAGCGCAGCGATATTGGCCTCGGCCAGCTCGGGCGACTTGGCGAACTTGGTCTGGAGCCACGTCACGATCGGATCGCGCGGCCGATCGAACATCCAGAGCGCCAGCCCCAGCGTCCACATATTCTTGCAGCGCAGCGCCTCCTTGTTGCCGAGGCCGAAGGGCTTCACGGCATCCATGGTGAGCTGCGAGATGTTGAACGACATGAGCTGCCAGCGGCCGAGGCTGCCGTCGGTCAGCGGGTTGACGCCCTCGCCATAGCCCGCCTTGGCGAGATTGCGCGCCGTGAACTCGCCTTCGTCCGCGATGATGAGGCCGCCCGGCTTCAGCGCCTCCGCATTCACCTTGAGCGCGGCCGGGTTCATCGCGACGAGCACGTCCGGCTGGTCGCCGGCCGTCTCAATCGCGGTCGAGCCGAAATTGATCTGGAAGGCGGAGACGCCGAAGGTCGTGCCCTGCGGCGCGCGGATTTCGGCCGGGAAATCCGGGAAGGTCGCAAGGTCGTTGCCGGCCAGCGCGGTGGACAGGGTGAACTGCCCGCCGGTCAACTGCATCCCGTCGCCGGAGTCCCCGGCGAACCGCACGACGATGGATTCGGGCGGCGGATGTGCGGAGGCTTCACGGGGGGGCAGTTCACGCGCGGCTGTGGCCATGTTCCGAAAACCCTGGAAGGCGATACGGTACACGCGCCAACAACGCTAGCGCGAGGCGGATGCTTCATGTCGTAAGCCTCTCAGGGCAAAGGCTCAATGAAGAAAAGATCCAGCGCGCTCTCAACCTGACCTGGTGTGTTCATCGGCCAACACTCGCATCGACATGGCGTGACGTCGCGCGACTGCCATGCGGTCTGTGCCATATCCTCCGCCCAGCACGCTCGCGAGAGGCACATCATTTTGCTGCGCTTGCAGCATGACGAAACGATCGCGCGCTTCCAGTCCCGCGTCGGTCAGCGAGAGGCGGCCCAGACGATCGGCCTCGTGCGGGTCGATGCCCGCCTGATAGAGGATGAGATCGGGCCGCACCGCCTTCATCAGCGCGGGCAGATGCTCCGCCAGCGCTTCGAGATAGGCCTCGTCCCCCGTCCCGTCCGGCAGCGCCACGTCGAGGTCCGAACGGGCCTTGCGCGCCGGAAAGTTGCGCTCGCCATGCATGGAGAAGGTGACGATGTCGTCCCTGCCGGCGGTGAGCGCCGCCGTTCCGTCGCCCTGATGCACATCGAGATCGACGATCAGCACCCGGCGGACCGTCCCCTCCGCCAGCAGCCGGTGCGCGGCGACGGCAAGGTCGTTGAACACGCAATAGCCCGCGCCTGTGTCGTAGAGCGCATGATGGCTGCCGCCCGCCCCGTTCGCAGCATAGCCCGTCCTCAGCGCCAGCCGCGCCGCGAGCCAGGTGCCGCCGGGCGAAAGCTGCGAGCGGCGGGCGACGCGCGGCGTCACCGGGAAGCCGATCCGCCGCTCCTTCTCCACAGGCACCGTACAGCCCAGCACCTCCTCGACATAATCGGGGTCGTGGACGGCCTCGATCCACGCGCGGGGCATCGGCTCGGGACGGTGCACCTCATAGGCCGTGCCCGCCTCGTCCAGCGCCATCATCACGAGACCATATTTGTCGAACAGCATCCCCGTGCCGGGCGCTCCGGGCGCGACATAGCCGGGGTGGTGAACGATATGCAGCACAGGGCCTTCCTAGGAGGATTTGTGCGGTCGCGGAACGGCGCTCGACTTCCCCCGTCGCGTCGCCCTAAGGAGAGCGCGCGAACAAGGAGCCGTCCGTGACCGAAGCCTTCGTCCGACCCGACGTCGCCACCTTCCTGCGCTATCTGAACTCCGTCCCCGGGCCGAAGGTGCATGAGCTGAAGCCCGCCGACGCCCGCGAGATGGTGCGCGCGATGCGAGGCGTCGCCGATCTGGACACCGGCCCGCTCGCCGTGCTGCGCGATCTCGCCATGCCGGGCCCCGGCGGCGGGGAAATCCCGCTTCGCCTCTTCGACGCCCGCGAGCATCGCGCGCCCGGCCCGGTGATGGTCTTCTTCCATGGCGGCGGCTGGGTGCTGGGCGATCTCGACAGCTATGAGGCGCTCTGCGCGGAGATCGCGCGCGGGCTCGATATGCCGGTCGTCTCGGTCGACTATCGGCTGGCGCCCGAGCATCCGTGGCCTGCCGGGCCGGAGGACTGCGAGGCGGCCGCGCGCTGGGTGGCCAGCGCTCCGCAGGCGCTCGGCCTCTCGCCCACCGGGCTGGTGCTGGCCGGCGACAGTGCGGGCGGATCTCTCGCCATAGTCGCCACCATCGCGCTCCGGGACAGGCCCGCCGCCGTTCCGCTGATCGCGCATTGGGCGATCTATCCGGCCGCCGATTTGGTGACGCACTATCCGTCCTATTCCGAGTTCAAGTCCGGCTTCTTCCTCACCGACGAGGCAATGCACTGGTTCAATGACTGCTACGCGCCCGACGCCACCGACTGGCGCGGATCGCCGATGCAGGCGCCGCTCGCCGGGATGCCGCCCGCGCTGGTAACGACCGCCGGGCTCGACCCGATCCGCGATCAGGGGCGCGCCTATGCCGCCGCCCTCGCGCAGGCCGGCGTCGCGGTGACCTTCCGGGAGGCCGCCGGCAACATCCACGGCTTTTTCAACCTGCGCCGCGCCATCCCCTCGTCCAGCGGGGATCTGGCGCTCAATCTCGCCGCCCTCAACGCCCTCCTCGCCGAAACGGGACAGCCATCGTGACCACCGACCTTCCTTACCGCCCCGCCGCCGGGATCATGCTCCTCAATGCCGAGGGCAAGGTCTTCGTCGGCCAGCGCCTCGATTCGACGCTGGAGGCCTGGCAGATGCCGCAGGGCGGCATCGATCCGGGAGAGGAGGCCGAAGCCGCCGCGCTCCGCGAGCTGGAGGAAGAGACAGGCATTCCCGCCCGCCTCGTCACCGTGATCGCGCGCGCCGGAAAGGATCTCGACTATGATCTTCCGGCCGATCTGGTCGGCAAGCTCTGGAAGGGGCGCTACCGGGGCCAGCGGCAGGCTTGGTTCCTGATGCGTTTCGAGGGCACCGACGCCGACGTGAAGCTGGAAACCGCCCACCCCGAGTTCCGCGCATGGAAATGGGCCGAACCCAGCGAGCTGCCCGACATGATCGTGCCCTTCAAACGCGAGCTTTATGAAAATGTGCTCCGCGCCTTTGCGCATCTGATCTGATAAATTAGAGCTTGTCGGCATGAGTCGTGCGCGTCGCTTCCTTCTGCTGTCCTGTGGGCTGATCGGGACGGCGGCGAGCGCGCAGATGACGGAAACGAGTTCGTTCGCCCGGCCCGAGCCCGAAATCCCGATCATCTGGCTCGCGCCGCCGCCCACCGACATCGCCATCGAGGACCAGCGCCTGCCCGTGCTGACACTGGTCCTGCCGCCGCCGCCCAATCCCAACGCCGTGGCCCTGCCGCCCGCCGCCCGCGCGCTGCTGGAACAGGCGATGAGCAAGGGCTCGGCCGAGAGCTTCGCGGCCGTCGAGAAGCTGGCGCGCGAGACCTATCCCAATGGCGGCGCCCAGATCGACGCGCTGACGGCCGAGAATGCCGCCAACATCGCCGAGAAGAAGGCAGCCGAAGCCCGCGCCAAGGCCGATGCGCTGGCCGCCGCCTCCTTCCTCGACAACTGGAAGGGCGAGGTCGAGGTCGGCGGATCTCTTCAGACCGGCAACACGCACAACATCGCCGTCTACGGCTCGCTGAAGCTCACCCGTGAGGGGCTGCGCTGGCGCAACGCGCTCACCGCCCGCGCGGACTTCCAGAAGACAGACGGCACCACCACCACCGATCGCGACAGCATCGCCTATCAGCCACAATACAAGTTCGACGAGCGGCTCTATCTCTACGGCCTCGGCCAGTTCGAGCATGATCGCTTCACCGGTTACGACCAGCGCTACACGGCCGGCACCGGTCTCGGCTATCGCCTGCTGCCGGGGCCGAAGATCCAGGTCGATCTGGAAGGCGGCCCTGCTGTCCGCCAGACGCGCTTCATCGACGGCGGCCACCGCACCGACTTCGCGGGCCGCGGATCGCTGAACATCGCGTGGAAGCCCAACCCGAACATCCAGTTCACCCAGAACACGCAGGTCTATTTCGAGACAGGCAACAACAACATCGTCTCCACCACCGCGCTCGACACCAAGCTGTTCGGGCCGCTCAAGGCGCGCCTCTCCTACAACATCACCTACGAACGAGAGACGACGGATGCGGCCAAGAATCTCGATACGACCAGCCGCGCTTCGCTCGTGTACAGCTTCTGACACCGCCGCTACGATTTGCCCCGGAGCGCTCTTCGTTCTAAGCCTCCGCCCATGTTTTCGCTTCGCGCAGAGCACCGTCTCATTCTCGATCGCGCCGCCGGTCAACCGATGCTGGAGCAGACGCTCGACTGGGCCGCGATCAACAGCGGGACGGGCAATCTCGCCGGCCTGAAGACGGTGGCCGCCAGGTTGGCGGATGCCTTCTCCGTGCTGCCGGGCAAGGTGGAGCTGCTGGCGGCCGATCCGGTCGAGAGCATCCTTCCCGACGGAGCGACGCGCGAGATCAAGCGCGGGCGCAACCTCCATCTCGCGGTGCGGCCCACCGCTCCGGTGCAGCTCCTGCTGACCGGACACATGGACACGGTGTTCGCCGCCGACCATCCCTTCCAGCAGACCGTCCAGCTCGATGACGGGCGCATCAACGGCCCCGGCGTCGCGGACATGAAGGGCGGCCTCGCCATCATGCTCGCCGCGCTGACCGCGCTGGAGGCGAGCCCGCTCCGCGACCGCGTGGGTTATGAGGTCGTCATCAACTCGGACGAGGAGACCGGCTCGCACGGCTCGGCAGGGCTGATCGCGCGCGCCGCCAAGGGCAAGGTGGCGGCACTCACCTACGAGCCCTCGGCACGGCCCGACGGTCTGCTCGCGGGCGCGCGGCCGGGCAGCGGCAATTTCTCGATCATCATCACCGGCCGCAGCGCCCACGCCGGACGCAACCCCGAGGACGGCCGCAACGCGGTGCTCGCCGCCGCCGACCTCGCGCTCCGCCTCGCCAAGGCGGCCGGCCCGCGCCTCACCGTCAACCCCGCCAAGATCGACGGCGGCGGACCCAACAATGTCGTGCCCGATCATGCCGTGCTTCGCGTCAACCTGCGCCCCACCGCGCCTGAGGACGAGCTGCGCGCCAAGAGCCATATCGACGCGGCGATCGCGATGGTGGCCGAAGAGCACGACGTCCACATCCACATGCACGGCAGCTTCGCCCGCCCGCCCAAGCCGCTCAGCCCTCAGACCGAAAAGCTGTTCGAGCTGGTGCGCGAATGCGGCGAGGCGATCGGGCAAAGCATCGCCTGGGCGCCCAGCGGCGGTGTATGCGACGGCAACAACATAGCGGCGGCGGGCGTGCCCGTGGTCGATACAATGGGCGCCCGCGGAGGCGCCATTCACTCCGGGGAGGAATTTCTGATCGTCGAGAGCCTGGCCGAGAGGGCCCGCCTGTCCGCGCTTGTCTTGCTGCAACTGGCCGAGCGGGGCCGCGCATGAGCTTCCGCATCCGCGCATCCCGCATCGCCGATCTCGGCTCGCTCTACGAGCTGGCCAAGCTGACCGGTGGCGGCTTCACCAACCTCCCGCCCGATCGCGATGCCCTGGCCGCCAAGCTCGCCCGCTCGGCCAACGCCTTCGCCAAGGAGGCCGACACCACCGGCGACGACATCTACGTCCTGATGCTGGAGAACAGCGAGACCGGGCAGGTGCGCGGCACCGCGCAGGTCTTCTCCAAGATCGGGCAGCACTGGCCTTTCTACAGCTATCGGACCGGCGTGCTGAGCCAGACCAGTCAGGAACTCGGCCGCACCTTCCGCGCCGAGATGCTGACGCTCACCACCGATCTGGAGGGCGCGTCCGAGGTCGGCGGCCTCTTCCTCCATCCCCGCGAGCGCGCGGGGGGGCTGGGCCTGCTGCTCGCCCGCTCGCGCTATCTCTTCATCCGCCAGCACCGTCGCCGCTTCGGCGACCGTGTGATCGCGGAGCTGCGCGGTGTGATCGACGAGGCGGGCGGATCGCCCTTCTGGGATGGCCTCGCCGGCAAATTCTTCGGCATGAGCTTTCAGGAGGCAGACCAGTTCAACGCCGTCCACGGCAACCAGTTCATCGCCGATCTGATGCCCAAGCACCCGATCTACACCGCCATGCTGCCGGAGACGGCGCGCGCGGTGATGGGGATGCCGCATCCGACCGGCCGCGCCGCCATGCGGATGCTGGAAAGCGAAGGCTTCGCCCACGAGGGCTATATCGACATCTTCGACGGCGGCCCGAGCATGGCCGCCGCAACCGACCAGATCCGCACCGTCCGTGATGCGGTGGACGCGAAGATCGTCGCCATCGACGCCGAAGGCGGGCAGCGCGCGCTGATGTCGCATGGGCTGTTGCAGGATTTCGTCGCCATCCACGCAATGATCGAGGAGCGCGACGGCGGCGTCGCCATCAGCGCCGAGAGCGCCGCCCTGCTGGGCGCGTCGGTGGGCGACGGGGTGACCTATGCCATTCGTTGAGCCCGGCCGGATGGTCGAGATCAATTTCGACGGGATCGTCGGCCCTACCCACAATTATGCGGGTTTGAGCCTCGGCAATCTCGCCTCGAAGAAGAATGCGGGGCAGGCCTCGCACCCCCGTGCGGCCGCGCTTCAGGGCCTCGCCAAGATGCGCGCAAACCTCGCGCTGGGGCTGACGCAGGGCATCCTGCTCCCTCATCGCCGGCCGGATGGCGAGTGGCTCGCCTCGCTCGCGACCGACGTGGCGAATGCGGGGCCGCTCTGGCCGGCGGCGACCTCGGCGTCCGCGATGTGGGCGGCCAATGCCGCGACCGTCTCGCCCGCCGCCGACACCGGGGACGGCCGCTGCCACCTGACCGTCGCCAATCTGGTGACGATGCCGCATCGCAGCCATGAATGGCCGGGGACGCTCGCCCAGCTCCGCCTCGCCTTCGCAGACGAGCGTGCCTTCGCCGTCCACGGCCCGGTCCCCGCGCCCTTCGGAGATGAAGGCGCCGCCAACCATATGCGCCTGTGCGAGCATCATGGCGCGCCCGGCGTCGAGGTGTTCGTCTATGGCGAGGCCGGCGGCCCCTTCCCGGCTCGCCAACATCTTCAGGCCAGTGCCGCCATCGTGCGCCGGCACGGGCTCGGCCAGGCGTTGTTCGTTCGCCAGTCCGACGAGGCGATCACGGCTGGCGCGTTCCACAATGATGTGGTCGCCGTCGCCAACGAGCGCGTGCTGTTTGCCCACGAGCACGCCTTCGCCGACAAGCAGCGCTTCTTCGCCGATCTGCGCGAGCGGCTGCCCTCGGTCGAGATCATCGAGGTTCCGGCCGAGGCGGTGAGCCTCTCCGACGCCATCGCCAGCTATCTGTTCAACGCCCAGCTCGTCACGCTCCCCGACGGCGGTGGCATGGCGCTGATCCTGCCGACCGAGGCGCGCCATGTCGGACGGGTCTGGCAATGGCTGGAGGCACTGGTCGCCGGCAATGGGCCGATCCGTCGGCTGATCCCGGTCGACGTGCGCGAATCCATGGCCAATGGCGGCGGCCCCGCCTGCCTGCGCCTGCGCGTCGTCTGTGATCCGGCGACGGTGGACCCGCGCTTCCTCGTCGACGAGACGAAACTCGATCGCCTCGCCGGCGTTATCGAGGCGCATTGGCCCGAGCGCGTGACGACAGCCGAGATCGAGACGCTGGGCGCCTGGCTCGCGGCGGTCGAGGCGCGCAAGGCTCTGCTGGAAGCGCTGGATCTGCGGGAACTGGCCTAAAGTCTTAACCCGCCTTTAGCACTTCCTGTGGCATGAACGTGGGCGACGACGCCCGTGGGAGACGAGGGGTATGGCTGCATCGGCGTTCGAGTTGCCGCAGGACAAGCGTGACAACAAGCGTTCGCGTTTGCTGCTGACCGCCCGGATGGAATGCGATCAGGGCGTCGTCGAGGTGCACCTGCTCAACATCTCCCATTCGGGCGCGAAGCTGGACGCCGACGCGCCCCCGGCGCGCGACGAACGTGTCGTGCTGATCCATGAGGATCTGCGCGTGAACGGCCGGGTTGCCTGGGTGGAGGATCACCGCTTCGGCGTGGCGTTCGACAATCCGATCGACGAGCACCACCTCATCAGCCGTGGGCGGCAACAGCTCTCGGGCTGAGGCTCAGCCCCGCTCCAGCGCAAGCAGAGCGAAGGTGGCGAGCCAATGCTCGCCCATATAGTCGCCCTCCACATGCGGCAGGCTGGCAGCGAGATGCCGTTCCGCCGCCTCTTCCGCCACAACCGCAACCGGATGCTTCGCACCCAACGCCGCAGCGATTCCCCGCCAGCACCACGCCCGGCTGAGATTGAGCCCGTCGAGATGGGCGATCTTGCCGTCGCTCCGATCCGAGACATACGCCGGGGTGAACAGCGTCGCCGGTTTGGAATCCAACGCATCGGGCAGGAAATCCGCGAACCACGCCGCGAAATCCGCGCCATCGAGAAGCCGGCTCATGAGCAGGGCCTCGATCAGCGCGGGCGACAGGAAGTCGTCCCCGCTCGGCTCCCACGCCTGACAGGCGCGATCCTCGCCATACCATGCGCGGGCGCGCTCCCCGATCAGCACCGCTAATTCCGGATCATGCGCCCGAGCCCAATCCTGCGCGAGGACGAGCCCGAACGCGGTGTTGAAATGACCCCCGCTCCTGATCGCGTAAGTGAGCTTCGGCAGATAAGCCCTGAATCTGTCGGCAAAAGCCCGCGCCAGAGGCTCCAGCGCGACTCCCCATGGGGTCCGCTCCGCCTCACCATGCAGCGCCAGCAGCCACGCCCAGCCATAAGGGCGCTCGAAACCGGCCGAAGTGGGCCGCTCCAGATAGGCGAGTTCGCCTGCCACTTTTTCGGCCACGAGCATCTCGTCGGCTCGCGCCGTGATGGCGGCCGCCTCGGGCGTTCCGGGGAAAAGCCGGCGAATACGCAGCAACTGCCACCAGCCATGCACGCAGCTATGCCAGTCGAAACTGCCGTAGAAGATGGGATGCAACTCCGAAGGGCTCCGCACACCCTCCGGGCCCGCCATCACATGATCGAGCTTGTTCGGATATTCCCGCCCCACATGGCCCAGCGTCAGGCGTGCGAAGAGGGTGGCGGTCTCAACGGAAAGCATCGTTCGTCCTTCTAGAATGCCAGCCAGATCATCAGCGCGATGTTGACGGCGAGCAAGGGCAGCGCCGTCGCCATCTGCGCGCGGACCACGCCGTTGCGGTTCCGCAGTTCGAGAAGAGCGGCCGGTACGATGTTGAAATTAGCCGCCATGGGCGTCAGCAGCGTCCCGCAGAAGCCGGACAGCATCCCGATCGCGCTGATCGCCGCCGCATTGCCGTGATGGCCGTGGATCAGCAGCGGCAACCCCACCGCCGCCATCATCACCGGAAAGGCCGCGAAAGCATTGCCCATCACGATGGTGAACAGCGCCATCCCCACGCCATAGACGATGGCCGCGCCGATCAGGCTCCCTTCCGGAATAACCATCCCCAGCAGCGTGCCCACCACCGTCCCTACGCCGGACAGCGCGAAGATGGCGCCGAGGCTCACGAGCATCTGCGGCAGCACCACCGCCCAGCCGACCGAGTCCATCAGCCGCAATCCTTCCCGGAACGGCGTCTCTGGGCGCGGCCGGAGCCAGAGGCACGCCACACCGAGCGCCACCAGCACACCCGCGACGAGCGCCACCAGCGTCGCCTGCTGCGGGTCGAGCCAGTCGGGCCGCGCACGCGCCAGAATCGTACCGCCCAGCGCCGCCGCCGGCACGATCAGCACGGGAACGAACAGCGCATCGCCGCGCGGCGCGACGCCATCCTGCATGGCGCGCGCCGGACGCATCAGCCCCGCCCCGGCAATCGCGACGAGGCCGAGCGCCAGCACGCCATTGCCGATATCGCCGATCCGGTCGCCCAGCAAAAAGCTCAGCGCCATGAGCCCCCAAAAGCCGGCATTGCCCGGCCGCCGATCCCAGGCCGACAGCAGGGCATAGAACCCGAACAACAGCCCCGTGACGGTATAGACGAACGGCAATCCGATCATGCCGCGCGCTTCCTCGCCAGCCGCCGGTCGAGCCACCAGAGCCGTGCCCCGTGGATCAGGAAGGCGGCGATCGCGCTCGGGATCGCCCACAGCGAAAGCTGGAAGGGCTCCAGCCGGATGCCATACTGCTCCAGCAACCCCTTCATCAGCAGGATCGAGCCGATCGCGAGGAAGATATCCTCGCCGAAGAACAGGCCAACATTGTCCGTGGCCGCGGCCAGCGCCCGGATATGCTCGCGCTCAGCCTCATCCAGTTCACCCGTCTGACGCTCCGCCAGCGCCTCCGTCATGGGTGCGAGCAGCGGCCGTACCGTCACCGCCGGTCCGGCGATGGTCGTGAGCCCCAATGCTGCACTCAATTGCCGGAACAGGAGATAGACCATCAGCAATCGGCCCGCAGTGGCTTGCCCAAACCGCTCGATCAGCGCACGTGCACGAGCCTGGAGACCATAGCGCTCCAGCAGGCCGATCAGTGGCAGGATAACCCATATAACAGAGATATAGCGCGCGCTGTTGAAAGCCTTTCCGAAGGCTGCGAGGATCGCCAACGGGTCCAGCCCTGCTGCCAGCCCCGTCACGGCGGCGGAGGCCGCCACCACCAGCAGCGGATTGAAGCGCAGCAGGAAGCCGAGCGCGATCACCGCGATCCCGGCCAGCACCAGCATCAGCGCGACGCTCCATAACCACCACCACCGGGCGTCTCGATCACGAAGCGATCCCCCTTATCGAGTTGAACGGATGCAGTGGCGGGCAGAGACTCGATCCGCCCGTCCGCGCGCTCGACCCGATTGAGGCCGGGGGCTCCTGTGCCGCCGCCTGCCAATCCAAACGGCGGAATGCGGCGGCGATTGGCGAGAATGCCCGCTTGCATCGGCTCCCGCGCGCGGATCGCGCGGACCGTGCCGTCGCCGCCGCGATGCCGCCCCTCCCCGCCGGAACCGCGCCGGATGCGAAATTCATCCAGCAGCACGGGAAAGCGCGTTTCCAACACCTCGGGATCGGTGAGGCGGCTGTTGGTCATGTGCGTCTGTACGGCGGAAGCGCCGTCGAATGCCGGCCCGGCGCCCGCGCCGCCCGCGATCGTCTCATAATATTGGACGCGGGCGTTGCCGAAGGTGAAGTTGTTCATCGTCCCCTGCGCCGCCGCGCAGGCGCCGAGCGCGCCGAACAGGGCGTCGGTGATGACCTGGCTGGTCTCCACATTCCCGGCAACCACGGCCGCCTCCGGCCCCGGATCGAGCATCGACCCTTTCGGTACGATGATCTCCACGGGCCGCAGGCAACCGTCGTTCATCGGGATCGGCTCGTCCACCAGCGTGCGGAAGACATAGAGAACCGCCGCGCGAACAATCGACCGTGGCGCATTGAAATTGCTCGGAAGTTGCGCGCTGGAACCAGTGAAATCGACACGAGCGGAGCGCGCCTCGCGATCGATCGACACGGCCACGCGGACAACGGCCCCGTCGTCCATCTCATAGGCGAAGCGCCCGTCGGACAGGCGCGTCAGAAGTGTACGAACGGCCTGCTCGGCGTGGGACTGGACATGCCCCATGTAGGCATCGACGACATCCTTCCCATAATCGCCGGCAATCCGCGCCAGTTCGGTAGCGCCGCGCGCGCAGGCGGCGAGCTGGGCCTGAAGATCGGCGATATTCTGGTCCGGATTACGCGCCGGCCACGCGCCCGAACCGAGCAGCGCCCGCACATCTTCTTCGAGGAAGCGCCCGCCGGCAACGATCCGCACGGCGTCGAAGATCACGCCCTCCTGCTCGACCGACGTGCTGCCGGGCGGCATCGATCCCGGGCTGATCCCGCCGATGTCCGCATGATGGCCCCGCGCGGCGACGAAATAATCGGGCCTGCTTCCACCTTCGACGAACACCGGCATGACGACGGTGATGTCCGGCAAATGCGTGCCGCCGTCATAGGGAGCGTTGAGCGCGTAGGCGTCGCCGGGCCTCAGCACTTCCCCATGGCGCGCGATGACGGCGCGGATGCTGTCCCCCATCGATCCCAGATGGACCGGCATATGCGGCGCGTTGGCGATGAGGCAGCCGCCGGCGTCGAAGATCGCGCAGGAGAAATCGAGCCGTTCGCGGATGTTGACGGAGGCTGCCGAATGTTGAAGCGCCGCCCCCATTTCCTCGGCAATCGCCATGAAAAGTCCAGAGAAAATCTCCAGCCGTACCGGATCGAGCGCCGTTCCGCCGCTCTGTGCCGCCGACCGGGCTATCGCGCGGTGAAGGATGAGATTGCACTGCCCGTCGACCGAGACGGTCCATCCGGGCTCCACGACCGTCGTCGAGACGGCATCGACAATCAACGCCGGTCCCGCCGTCGACCAGCCTTCGGGAAGATCCTCGCGCTGATAAAGCGGCGCCGCGACCGGCTTGCCCTCCATGAAGGCCGCAACCTTTGCCTGAGGCAGAGGATCGATCTTGCCCGCAGGCGGAGCGGGATGGACGGACTCGTCCGAGCGGGCGACGGCCTCGACCTGGAGCATGTCGAGCACCAACGCGCCTTCGCCGACGAAGCCGAAGCGCGCGCTGTGCCGCTGCTCGAAAGCGGTGCGCATGGCATCGATCGATCCGAGCGGGACTTCGATCAGGCTATCCGCGCTCGCATAGCGGATATGAGCGCGCCCGAGGATATCCACGCGAGGCGCATCGAGCGCGGCGCGCGCCTCCGCCTCCAGCCGCTCCGCCTCGGATGCGATCGCCGCACCGTGCGCCGCATCGAGCGGCAACGCCACGGTGCGCTCGCGCATCACCGCGCGATCCGCCAGCCCCATGCCATAAGCCGACAACACGCCGGCATAGGGATGGATCATCACACGCTCCATGCCCAGCGCATCGGCGACGAGGCAGGCATGTTGCCCACCCGCCCCGCCGAAGCAGGCCAGCGTGTACCGCGTGACGTCATGGCCCCGCGCGACGGAAATGCGCTTGATCGCGTGCGCCATGTTGGCGACCGCAATGGCGATCATCCCCTCGGCGATCTCCTGCGGGGACTGGCGATGGCCGGTTTCCGTCTCCACCTCGTCGGCCAACGCTTCGAACAGCATCTGCACCCGATCGGCATCGAGCGGCTGGTCTCCGCCTGGACCGAAGACGGCGGGGAAGAAATCCGGCTGCACCTTGCCCAGCAGCACGTTGCAGTCGGTGACCGTCAGAGGCCCGCCACGCCGATAGCTGGCCGGCCCCGGCACCGCGCCGGCCGACTCCGGGCCGACGCGAAAACGCCCGCCCTCGAACCGGCAGATCGATCCGCCGCCCGCCGCGACCGTATGGATGCGCATCATCGGCGCCCGGATGCGCGCGCCTGCCACCACCGTCTCGGTGTCGCGTTCATAATCGCCGGCATAATGCGACACGTCGGTCGAGGTGCCGCCCATGTCGAAGCCGATCACCCGATCGAAACCCGCCGCGCTCGCCGTGCGCGCCATGCCGACGATGCCGCCGGCCGGGCCGGACAGGATCGCGTCCTTGCCGCGCAGCGCCGCCCCTTCGATCAGTCCGCCGTTGGACTGCATGAAGAGTGGCGCCTGCCCCTCGCCCAGCGCGCCCGAGAAGCGTTCGACATAGGCGCCGATCACCGGCGAGAGATAGGCGTCCACCACCGTCGTATCGCCGCGCCCGATCAGCTTGATGAGCGGGCCGACCTCATGGCTGACCGAAATCTGGGTGAAACCGATCTCCTGCGCGATCCCCGCCAGCGCAGCCTCATGCGCCGTATGACGATAGCCGTGCACCAACACGATCGCGATGGCGCGAAGACCCCGCTCGAATGCGGCTCGCAGATCGCGCCGGGCCGCATTCACGTCGAGCGGACGGAGGACTTCGCCCTCCGCGGTCATCCGTTCGTCGATCTCCACCACGTCGGCGTGGAGCGGCTCGGGAAGCTGGATGTCCAGCGCGAAGAGGTCCGGCCGCTCCTGATATCCGATGGTGAGAGCATCGCCGAACCCACGGGTGATCGCCAGTAAAACCGGCTCGCCCTTCCGCTCCAGCAGGGCATTGGTGGCAACCGTCGTGCCGATCCGTACATCGAGCGGTGGCAGCGGCCCGTGCGCGATCCCGGTGAGGCGGCGGATGCCTTCCACCGCCGCATCCTCGTAGCGGTCCGGATTTTCGGAGAGGAGTTTGGCGGTTCGTATGCCGCCGTCGGGTGCCCGCGCGACGATATCGGTGAAGGTGCCGCCGCGGTCGATCCAGAAACGCCATTGCATCCCCGCCTTCTTGGAACGCGAGGCCCGCCCCCGTCAATCTGGCGCGGCGAGGGCAAGCGCCTTAGGACGGGCGAACCCCTTGTCGAACGGAGCTTTTCCCATGTCGCGTTTCGATCCCCGCACGACCGCGCTCGTCCTCATCGATCTCCAGCAGGGCATCGTGCCGATGACCCTCGCCCCGCGCAGCGGCGCCGACGTGGTGGAGACCTCCATCGCCCTGGCCGATCGTTTCCGCACGGCGGGCGCGCCGGTGGTGCAGGTGCATGTCGGCTGGGCGCCCGATTTCGCCGATCGCCCCAGCCAGAAGGTCGATCAACCGATGCCCGCGCCCGAAGGCGGCCTCCCCGAGAATTGGACCAGCTTCGTCGATGGCGTGCGGCACGACGGCGATCTTGTCGTCATGAAGCGGCACTGGGGCGCCTTCACCGGCACGGAGCTGGACCTCCAGCTCCGCCGGCGCGGCATCCGGACCATCGTGCTCGGCGGCATCGCCACCAATTTCGGCGTCGAGTCGACCGCCCGCTCCGCCTGGGAGCTGGGCTATGATCTCGTCATCGTGGAGGATGCCTGCGCATCCGCCAGCGCGGAGCTGCACGCCATGTCGATCGAGAAGATCCTGCCCCGCATCGCCCGCGTCATGAAGGCCGAAACGATCAGCCTGGGCTAAACCCCGAGCTGGAGGCGCCGCCGCTCACGGGAGAGGCGGCGCTTTCCCGAACTCAGAGCGCGCCGTGGCAGTGCTTGTACTTCTTGCCCGAACCACAGGGGCACGGCGCGTTGCGGCTCACCTGCCCCTCCCATGAGGCCGGATCGTCACCGAGCACCGGCTGCTCATCGTCCTGCGACTGCATCTGCGGCATCGCGAGGCGCGTGGTCACGAAACCCATGTCGGAACCGAAAGCCGGCGCGTCGAGCGCGGGCTGGGCATCGTCCGTCATGGTGAGCGGATCGAGGTGGCTGGTCAGAAACTCCGGCAGCTCGGGGAGCGGCGGCGGCGCCTGGAAGGTGACGTTGGCGAGGATGCGCGTCACGTCCTCGCGGATCGCGTCGAGCATGCGGCCGAACATCGCGAAGGCCTCGGCCTTATACTCGTTGATCGGCGTCTTCTGGGCGTAGGCGCGCAGGTGGATGACCTGACGCAGCGAGTCCAGACGCGAGAGGTGGTCCTTCCAATGCTCGTCGAGCGTCTGGAGAAGCACGCTCTTTTCCACGCCGCGCCAGCTATCGACCGAGATTTCCTCGATCTTGGCGGTGATCTGCGCGTCGGCCTGTTCCTTGATGCGCTCGGCCAGCGTCTCGGGCTCGATGCCCTCTTCGCCGACCCACTCGACGATCGGCAATTCAAGGCCGAACACCTCCGCGACGCGGGTTTGGAGCGTCTCGCCGTCCCATTGCTCGGGATAGGAGCCGACCGGGCAGGCATCGCCGACCAGCGCCGACACCGTCTCGCCGCGCATCTCGTCGGTGACGTCATCGACGGTCTCCGAATCCATGATGTCGGCGCGCTGCTCGTAGATGATCTTGCGCTGGTCGTTCATCACGTCATCATATTCGACGACCTGCTTGCGGATGTCGTAGTTGCGCGCCTCGACCTTCTTCTGCGCGGTCTCGATCGCCTTGGTGATCCAGGGGCTGACGATCGCCTCGCCGTCCTCCAGATTCTTCTGCATCATGCGCGCGAAGAGCGTCTGGGGCCCGAAGATGCGCAGCAGATCGTCGTCGAGCGACAGATAGAAGCGGCTGAGGCCCGGGTCGCCCTGACGGCCCGAACGGCCACGAAGCTGGTTGTCGATGCGGCGGCTCTCGTGCCGCTCGGTGCCGAGCACGAACAGGCCGCCATTGGCGAGCACCTGCTGCTTCTCGACAGCGATCTCGGCGCGGATCTTCTCGGCCTGCGCCTCATATTCGGGCGTGCCCTCGACGAGATCGGGGAACTCGTCGAGCATGCGGAACTCGAGATTGCCGCCGAGCTGGATGTCGGTGCCGCGGCCGGCCATGTTAGTGGCGATGGTGACGGCGCCCAGACGGCCCGCCTGCGCCACGATATGCGCTTCGCTCTCGTGATGGCGAGCGTTCAGCACCTTGTGCACGACGCCCTCCTTCTGGAGGAACTCGGACAGCAGCTCGCTCTTCTCGATCGACACGGTGCCGACGAGGATCGGCTGGCGGCCATTTTCCTGCTTGTCGCGGATCGCCTTGGCGATGGCGCCGAACTTGTCGTGGATGTTCTTGAAGAACTGGTCATCCTCGTCCACGCGCTGGATCGGCACGTTGGTCGGGATGGTGACCACGTTCATCTTGTAGATGTCGAAGAACTCGGCCGCCTCGGTCGCCGCCGTGCCGGTCATGCCGCCGAGCTTCGGGTACATGCGGAAATAGTTCTGGAAGGTGATCGAGGCGAGCGTCTGGTTCTCGGGCTCGATCTTGACGCCTTCCTTGGCCTCGACCGCCTGGTGCAGGCCATCCGACCAGCGGCGGCCGTCCATCATGCGGCCGGTGAACTCATCGATGATGATGACCTTGTCATCCTTCACGATGTAGTCGGTGTCGCGCTTGAACACGGCGTTGGCCTTCAGCGCCTGGTTCAGGTGGTGGACCACCTGCGTGTTCTCATAATCGTAGAGATTGTCGCCTTCGAGCAGGCCGGCCGCTTCGAGCAGGCGCTCGATCCGCTCGGTGCCGTCCTCGGTGAGCACGACGGAGCGCTGCTTCTCGTCGATCTCGTAATCGTCAGCGGAGAGCTGCTTCACCACCGCGTCAACGCCCATGTACAGCTCCGACTTGTCGTCGGTCGGGCCGGAGATGATGAGCGGCGTGCGCGCCTCGTCGATCAGGATCGAGTCGACCTCGTCCACGATCGCGAAGTTGAAAGGCCGCTGCACCATCTGGCTGCGGTCATACTTCATGTTGTCGCGCAGATAGTCGAAGCCGAACTCGTTGTTCGTGCCGTAGGTGATGTCGGCGTGATAGGCTTCGCGGCGCTGGAAATCGGGGATATTGGGCACGATCACGCCGGTGGTGAGGCCCAGGAAGCGATAGACGCGGCCCATCCAGTCCGCATCGCGGCTGGCGAGATAGTCGTTCACGGTGACGACATGGACGCCCTTGCCCGTCAGCGCGTTGAGATAGGTGGCAAGCGTGGCGACGAGCGTCTTGCCCTCGCCCGTGCGCATCTCGGCGATCTCGCCCCGGTGGAGGACGATGCCGCCCACCATCTGCACGTCGTAATGGCGCTGGCCGAGCACGCGCTTGGCCGCCTCTCGGACGGTCGCGAAGGCTTCGGGCAGCAGATCGTCGAGCGTCTCGCCATGCTCCAGCCGCTCGCGGAACAGCACCGTCTGATGGGCGAGCGCGGCGTCGTCGAGGGCCGAGATGGTGGGCTCATAGCTGGCGATTTTCGCCACGATGGAGCGCAGCGACTTCACATAGCGGTCGTTGGACGAACCGAAAATGGCCTTGGCGATGCCGCCGAGCATGAGCGTTCCTAATCGAAATGGGACGGCGGATACGGGCACGCCTAGACGCCCCGCGACCCCCCGCGCGAGTAGGCGGTTGATCTAGGGAGCGTGGGTTGGGGTGTCAATTCGGGTGGCGCGGAGAAGTCTGCGGTCCGGTCGCGGGAGGCTCGTTCATTTTGAGACGGTTGCGGCCGGAACGGCGACGAACCGGCCCCGCCGACATGCGCCGGACAACAAAAGCGTGGACATCTTTCCCCGAGGTCGCCACCGAGCCAACCGATCATTCCGACGCCAGCCAGAGGCCCGCCCGATGTCCGACGCCACCTCTCCCCTCGCCACGCCCTTCCCCGCCATGCCGCCGATCGCAGGCGTCCGCCTCGCCACCGTGCGCGCGGGTTATAAGGCATGGACGCGCGACGACATGACGCTGGCGCTGTTCGACGAAGGCACAGCGGTGGCGGGCGTCACCACCCAGTCCAAATGCCCCTCGCCCGAGGTGGAGTGGTGCCGCGATGCGCTGCCGCTCGGCCGCGCGCGGGCGCTGGTGGTGAATGCGGGCAACTCCAACGCCTTCACCGGCGCCAAGGGCCGCGCCGCCGTGGAAGCCATCACCGCGCGCGTGGCGGCCGCGACCGGGTGCCAGCCGTCCGACGTGTTCGTGGCGTCGACCGGCGTGATCGGCGTGCCGCTCCCCATCCCGACCGCCGAGGCGGGCGTGGACCTCGCGCTCGCAGCGCCCGAGAGTGGCTGGAAGAAGGTCGCCGCCGCGATCTCCACCACCGACACTTTCCCCAAGGGCGCGATGGCCACGGCGATCGTGGACGGCCGGACGATCACTATCGCGGGCGTCATCAAGGGCTCGGGCATGATCGCGCCGGACATGGCGACAATGCTCGGCTTCCTCTTCACCGACGCCGCGGTGGAGCCCGCCTTCCTCCAGCAGATCCTGTCCGCCGCCAACGGCCGCAGCTTCTCCTGCATCACGGTGGACGGCGACACCTCGACCTCCGACACGGTGCTCGCCTTCGCGACCGGCAAGGCGGGCAACGCCCCCCTCGCCTCATTCGACGATGCCGGCGCGGACGCCTTCGCGGCGGCGCTTCAGGATGTGTGCCTCCAGCTCGCTCAGCTCGTCGTGCGCGACGGCGAGGGCGCGTCCAAGTTCATCGAGATCGTGGTGGAAGGCGCCACCTCCGACGAGAGCGCGCGGACGATCGCACTCTCCATCGCCAATTCGCCGCTGGTGAAGACCGCCATCGCGGGCGAGGACGCCAACTGGGGCCGCGTCGTCATGGCCGTCGGCAAGGCGGGCGAACCGGCCGAGCGTGACAAGCTCTCGATCCGCTTCGGCGACACGCAGGTCGCGACCGGCGGCCTCGCGGTGGAGGGCTATGACGAGGCCCCCGTCGCCGCCCACCTCAAGGGGCAGGACGTCCGCATCGGCGTCGATATCGGCCTCGGCGAGGGCCGCGCGACGGTTTGGACCTGCGATCTCACCCACGGCTACATCTCGATCAACGCCGACTATCGGAGCTAAGCCGATGCACGCCCTCCATGCTGGTGCCGACGCCCTGATGCGACGGATCGGCCGCGACGTGCTGATGGCGCATTTCCAGAAGCTCGAAGCCGGGCAGATCGAGGAAAAAGCGCCCGACGACTATGTCACCATCGCCGACAAGGAATCGGAAGCCCTGCTCATCGAGGGGCTGACGGCGTTGCTCCCCGGCAGCCATGTGGTGGGCGAGGAAGGCGTGGCGGCGGACGCCTCGCTGATCCTCCGCGCGACCGAAGGCGCCGCCTGGATCGTCGATCCGCTCGACGGCACCGGCAACTTCGCGGCGGGCCGCACCCCCTTCGCGATGATGGTGGCGCTGGCGCAAGGCGGCGTCGTACAGGCCGGCTGGATACTCGATCCGGTCGGCGGGCGGATGTGCCATGCCGTGCTGGGCGGCGGCGCCTATGTCGACGGCCAGCGCATCACTGCGCGCCCGACCGGCGGCGCGCAGCCGATCGGCGCGCTCGCGACTCGCTATCTGCCCGACGATGTCCGCGCGAGCGTGATGGCGCGCTCCGAGGGGCATATCACCATCGCCGACATCCCGCACTGCGCGGGCGAGCAATATCCGCGTCTGGCGCTGGGCACCAACGACCTCGCGCTGTTCTGGCGGGCCATGCCGTGGGATCATGCGCCCGGCGCGCTGTTTCTGGAGGAAGCGGGCGGCCGGATCGCGCGGATCGACGGCAAGCCCTATCGGCTGGGCGACGACCGCCCCGGCCTGCTCGCAGCCGCCTCGCCCCAACTGTGGGACGAAGCGGCGGAGCGTCTGTTCGGCTGAGCCTCAGGCCCAGCCGTCCAGATCAGAGCGACTCTTCGATGAATGCCTTGAGGCGGCTCTTCGGCGCGGCGCCGACCTGCGTGGCCGCAGGCGCACCGCCCTTGAAGAGGATCATCGTCGGGATGCCGCGCACGCCGTAACGACCCGGCGCGTCGGGATTGTCGTCGATGTTCAGCTTGGCGATCGTCACCTTCTCGCCCAGCTCCTCCGAAAGCTCCTCGAGCGCCGGTCCGATCATCTTACAGGGGCCACACCACTCGGCCCAGAAGTCGACGAGCACGGGGCCATCGGCGGCCAGCACGTCGGTTGCGAAGCTCTGATCGGTGACAGTCTTGGTAGCCATGGGGCGATACTCCGGTTCACTTTGGAAACGGATGTAGGCGCGTCGGTGCCTCGCCTCAACCGGCGGATGCCAAACTTTGCTCCCTGCCCGCCAAGTCCGGCTTGTGCGCCGCCAATGTTTCGGGGGCGAGCGGGATCAGCTTCGGCCCCGCCGTGTAGAGCAGGGCCGCCTCGATCGCGCGGCCGGGAAAGATCGCCGCCAGCGCGGCCGCATAGGCGCCCATCTGATCGAGATGATGCTCCGGCACCGCCGCGAGCCCCGACGGCACCCGCCGCCCGGTCTTGAAATCGACGATGGTGACCTTGCTCTCGGTCACCAGCAGGCGGTCGACCGTGCCCGCCACCACTTGCCCTTCCACGACAGCGGCGATTGGCGCCTCCGCCAGCGCTTGCGGAGAGAAGATCGCAGCGAACCGCGGATCGGCGATGGTCTTGCAGACATCCGCCACCAGCCCGGCCCGAAGCGTCGCGTCGGCAACTCCGGCCGAATGTTCCAGCCATTGCTCCCCCGCCGCCTCGCGACGTTCCGGCGGGAGCGCGGGAAGCCTCTCGAACAGCGCGTGGAGCCAGCGCCCGCGCTCGGCCGCCGCGCGCATCGCGGGGTTGGGCGGGGGATTGGCGACGGTGTCGTTGCCGATCGCGGACGGCGCCAGTGGCCGCGGCGGACGGCTCTCCTGAGGTGCTGGCGCGCGCAGCCAGGCCGGCGGCGGCGATTCCGGCACGACCTCACGTGGCTCACGGGGAGCGGAGCGTTCCGTCTCCCCGCCTGCGTGAATACGCGTCGTGCCCCAGAGCGGGTCTTCGATCGCGCTCGCCTCCAGCCCGTCGAGCGCGGCGGCCATGGCGGCATACCAGCTCCGCGCCGGCACCACGCCCTTCGCGATCGGCCCCAACGCGCCGCCCACCGCCAGCCACTCCTCGGCCCGCGTCGCGGCGACGTAGAGGAGGCGCCAATGCTCCTCCAGCTCGCGCTCTTCCTGCTTGTCGATCAGGGCATCGAACGGGGCGAACCGCTCGTGGCTGCGCGGGCGGATCACCGGCACCGGAGGCGCGCCCTCCTCGGCCGCCCAGCCGATCCCGCCGCCGGGCGAGCGATCCGGGTCGCCGGTCGCATCCGCCAGCACCACCAGCGGCGCCTGAAGCCCCTTCGATCCATGCGCCGTCATCACCCGCACGGCATCGAGCGGCGCGGAGGGATCGCGCTTGATCTGCACCTCGCCGCGATCGAACCAGTCGAGGAAAAGCTGGAGCGACGGCGTGCCATTCTCCTCGAACAGCAGCGCTGCGTTGAGCAGTTCCTCGATCGGATCGCGCGCCTCCTCGCCCAGCCGGCGGAGCAGCTTGCGCCGCCCGTCGAGCGGGCCGGAGAGTATCTCCTCGAAGAAGCGATAGGGCGTCACGAGATCCGCCGCGCCGAGGATGCGGTTCAGCCCATCCCGCGCCTCTCCCTCGGGCAGGTTGGACCAGAGCGAGCCCTTACGGCCGTAGCAGAGCCCGTAAATCTCCTGCTGCGACATCCCGAACAGGGGCGAGACGAGCAGCGAGGCCAGCGTCAGATCGTCGCTCGACTGGAGCGCGAACCGGGCGGCGGCGAGCAGATCTCGCACCGCCAGTGGCGCGTCGAGGCGGAGGCGATCCACGCCTGCCACCGGCACGCCATGCGCATGGAGCCGCGCCACGATCAGCGAGGCCAGATCGCCGCGCTTGCGGACGAGGATCATCACATCCTCGGGCCGGAGCGTCCGCCCGCGCGTGCCGATCCACGGCGCCGCGTCGATCCATGCCTTCACCTGCTGCGCCAGCCTGTCGGCGAAAAGCCGGGTGGCGTCGTCGAGCCAGCCTTCCTCGCCGGTCGCGACATCCTCGGCCTGCCCGGCCGAGACTGGCGGCCAGAGCATCACGCGGCCCGCGCCTTTCTTCGCCGCCTCATGAGGAGGCACGTCGTCGACGAGGCCGAGCGCGCCCGCGCCCAGATACGCGATCATCCGGTCCACCACCGCCAGCACCGGTGGCGTCGAGCGGAAGGAGCGGTCGAGCGAGAGGCGCTGGATCGTCTGACCCCCGCCCTCCGCGCGATAAGAGAAAGCCCGCGCCGCCGCCTCGAACGCCAGCGGATCGGTGCCCTGAAAGCCGAAGATCGCCTGCTTGAAATCGCCGACGGTGAAGATCGTCCTGACCGCATCCTCGGGCGCGCGCTCATAAGCGAAGAACTCGCTCGCGAGCGCCGCCACGATCGACCATTGCTGCGCGTTCGTATCCTGCGCCTCGTCGACGAGGATATGGTCGGTGCGCTGGTCGAGCTTGAAGCGGACCCACTCGCCCATGCCATCGGTGTTGAGCAGGCGGACGGTTGTGCGGATCAGATCGTCGAAATCGACCGCGCCGGCCGAGCGCTTGGCCTGCGCATAGGCACGCGCATAGGCCTGCCCCGCGCGCAAGGCGGCCGCCAGCGTCGAGGCATAAGCCGCCTTCACGCGCAGCGCGAGCAGATCGCCGCACAGGTCATGGAGGCTCATCGCGTCCTCCGCATAGCCATCTTCCTGCGGCGCCTGCCCCTTGGCGAAGGAGCGCGGCTCGCCCGCCTTGGTCGCCCAGACCTCGTGCAGCGCCTGGAGCCCCTCCGCGCGCGCCTCCGCCGATCCGGCCAGCCAGCGGGCGATCACGTCCGCCCGATCCAGACCGCGCGCCGTCGCCCAGCCCGCGTTGGCCGCAGCGACCCGTTGCAGCGTACGGATGTCGAAGCGGTCGTCGGCGCAGGCCTCGGCGATGGCGCGCTCGATATCGCCGTCCGGCACATCCATCGCGCGGCGGAGCTTCGCCTCGATGCCGACGCCCAGCGCCTCCATCGCGTCCGGCGCGCGGGCGCATTGGCGGAGGAAACCCTCGGCACCCTGCTCGCCCAAGCGGCGGCTCAGCGTCTGCACGTCGCGGACGAGCGGGAAGTCGCCGCTCCGCTCCGCCGCCACCAGCATCTCGGCGAGCGTCGCATAGCCGAGCGCTTGCTCCTCGCGATCCTCCAGCGGGCGGAAGCCGGGCACCAGCCCCGCCTCCGACGGGAAGCCGGCCAGCAGCGTCTGGCAGAAGGCATGGATGGTCTGGATGCGCAGGCCCCCGCCCGTCGCGTCGAGCACGCGGGCGAAGAGCGTGCGCGCGTTGGCGACCGCCTCGCTGTCATGCCGTTCGCCCAGCGCGAACAACTCCTGGCTCAGATGATTGGGCCTCATCCGCACCCAGCTTGCAAGGCGGGCATGGATGCGGTCGGCCATCTCGGCCGCGCCCGCCTTGGTGAAGGTGAGGCAGAGGATCGACGCCGGATCATTCCCCGCCAACAGCAGGCGGATCACGCGCGCGGTCAGCACGTGCGTCTTGCCCGTGCCCGCCGAAGCCGACAACCAGACCAGCCGCTCCGGGTGCGAGGCCTCGGCCTGCGCGCCTTCCAGCGGCTTCAGGGGTGAGATGCGGCTGCTCATGCCCCGTCCCCCTGCCGGCCATACCATTCGTCGAGACGCATCAACTGGTCATAGTCCGCATAGGGTGCCAGCTCGGGATGGAGCTTGGCGAGGAAAGGCTCGTCACCCGTCAGCCACTTGGCGGCCGCCTCCGCGAAATTGCGGTAGGCCAATGCGGTGAACTCGGCCGGATCGATGCCGGCGCGCTTGCCGGTCGCGGGTGCGACATAGCCGAGCCTGCCGTCCTTCTGCGCCAGCGACCAATATTCGAAGGCCCCGGCCTTGCCCGACACCTCCTTGAAGCCGCCATTCTCCGCGATCAGCCCGAGCAGCCCGAGCTGCATCGCATAGCCCGCCGCGACCTGCTTCGTGCCCGGCGGCTGGCCGGTCTTGTAGTCGACGATGGCGAGGCTACCGTCGGGCATCCGGTCGATCCGGTCGACCTTGCCGTAGAGCTTGATCCCATCGATCTCACGCTCGCCGAACACCTCGGCGACGAGCGGCTTCCGCCCCGTCGCCAGCGCCGCCAGCATCTCGTCCGCGATCCACGCGATGGATTCCCGCAGGCGCGGCGCCCACAGCGCCTTCAGTACCGGATGCGCGGTGATGCCGTCGAGCATCGCCTCCGCGCGGGCGGCGAGCTTGGAGGGATCGCAGCCATCCTCCTTGGCCCAAGCCTCCAAAACCTCGTGGACGGCACTGCCTCGCCACGCGGGGCTAGGCTCGGCATCGACCGGATCGAGGCTGATGAGCTTCAGCATCTCCTGCGCGTAGAAGGCGTAAGGGTCGGCCTTCAGGCGGTCGAGGCGGGTCACGGCGAGCTTGCGCGGACGCTCGTCGGCTGGTGGAGCGGGACGCGGACGGTCGGCGGGCGCGAAAGCATCCGGCCGGTCGATGGCGGCGCTCCAGCGGCGGAAATGCGGCGCGCGGGCGATACCGCCGGTCATCGCCTCCAGCCGCAGCCAGAAGCGCGAGGCGACCGCCGGCGCACGCGCATCGCGGCGGGCGCGCGTGACGAGCACGCTGGGCGAACCGAGCAGGCTTGCGAAATCATGCGCGGCGATGCCGATCCGCCACTCCAGCCCCGGCAGGCCCAGCTCCCGCCGGACGCGCGGGCTGAGCCATGGGTCCGGGCTCGGCAACGCCGGCCACACGCCCTCATTGAGTCCCGCCGCGACCGCGAAATCGGCGTGCTGGAGACGCTGCTCGATGAGGCCCCAGATGGATACGCGCGGATGGCCACCCTGCGGCGGCCGCACCGACACCTCGTCCATCAACCGAGCGAGCATAGGGCCTGCTGCGGCGGGCGCCAGTTCGGACGGTCCGAGCGGCGCGGAAGCCTCCAGCGCCTCGAACAGCTCGGCGGCGGCGCGTCCGGCGGGGCCGGCCCACGCCTCCTCCTGCGTCAACGCCGAGGCCGCCTCGCGGATCGCCGCGAGCATGGCAGGCAATGTCACGCGGCCGGAGAAAGCCTCTTCCAGCGGCTGGAGGATGTCCAGCACGCCGCTCCACCAAACGCCGTCCAGCTTGTTCTCAGGGTCGCGGACCAGCCCGCTCACGCCCGCGAGCCCGGGCGCCGGCCTGGGTCCCCTGAGCGCGATATCCAGCGCGCGGACGGCTGCCAGCCACTGCCAGCGCTCGACGCTGCCTGTCACCAACGGATGCTTGAGGAGCGTGAGCAGCTCCACTGGCGCGAAGCCGCTCGCAGCCGCCTCTGCGATCGCGGTCAGCAGCGTTCCCGAAGGCATTGCCGACAGGGGGCGGCCGGCGGAATCGTCCACCACGATGCCCCAGCGCCAGAGATGCGCGGCGACGCGGCGCGCCAGCGTCCGGTCCGGCGTCACCAGCGCGGCGGTGCGTCCGGGCGTCTCGATCGCCTGACGCAGCGCGATGGCGATGGCCTGTGCCTCCTCGGCCGGGGTCGCGCATTCGAGCGCCCGCACGCCCGACAGGCGGCGCTCGGCGGGCGGAAGCTCCTGCCATTTGCCGGTGAAGGCGGCCGGTTTCATGGCGTTGGCGATCGCCCGTCCTCGCGCGGCGGAGGACGCCGCCGCCTCGGAGCCGCCGCCCCAGCCCCAGCGCTCGGCTTCGCTGCGCGCCAATCCCATGCGGTCGAGGAGCCGCTTCAGGTGGAATTGGGGGTGCGTCTCGATCGCGCGGCCGTCCTCGTCGGGGCCGAGCGCGTCCCATTCCTCCTGCGGCATCGAAAGATCGAGGCCGGGGAGCACCACCCTGCCTTCCGGCATCCACGCGATGGTCCGCAGCAGCCGGGCAACCGCCGGTGCCGTATCGATGATGCCCGCCGCGACAACGAAACCCTGTGCTGTGCCCGAGCGCCATGCGACCGCCGCGCGATCCAGGAGCCGGTTGCGGCGCTCCGCCTGATCGATGCGGCCCATCGCCCGAAGCTCGTCCGGCCAGCGCGTCAGCACCGCCGTCAGCACGCCAAGCGCGCGCTGCCAATGTTCGGAGAGGTCGGCCTCCACGTCCAGTTCCGCCAGTGCGCGCAGCGGCTTCTCCTCGACCATCATCTGGTCGAGCGTGCGGGCGAGCGCCTGCGCGAGGCGGACCGCCTCGGCGGCATCAACCGGCTCGCCGATCTTCGCCCGCTCCTCGGACACCAGCCGCGCCAGCATCATGCGGCGGACCATCGGATCGACGGCGGGCGGCACCGGCTCGGCATCGGCGGGATCGAGCGCATGGCCCGGCCCGTCACCCAGCTCCAGATCGCCGATCGCGACCAGACGGGGCAGCAGCAGGCCATGCTCCGCCCGGCGGACGAAGGCGTCGCTGACCGCCCGCGCGGCGCGGTTGTTGGGCACGAGAATGAGGCCCCGCGCCAGCGCCAGCCGGTCGCCGCCGGTCTGCGCGATCAGGCCGGCGGCCAGCGCGTCGGCGAAAGGCCGGTGCGCCGGAACCGTGTACAGCGCCGGCGTGGCGCGCTCAGCCACGCCGCAGCATGTCCTCGGCGACGGCGATGGCGGCGGGCGTACCGACGTCACACCACAAGCCCTGATGCACCACGCCATAGACGCGGTCTTCCCGCATCGCGCGATCCCACAGGATGTTCATCGAGAAAGGCCCCTCCGGCGCATCGCGGAACAGGCGCGGGGAGACGAGTTGGATGCCGGTATAGACGAAGGGCGCGATCCGGCGCGGCTCGCGGCGACGGAGATGGCCGGCGGCGTCCATGTGGAAATCGCCCTGTCCGCCATGCGCGGTCGCACGCGCCAGTGCGACCACCAGCAGCAGGGCGTCCATCCGCTCATCGTCCCAGCTCCGCGCGAGCAGGCGGAGCGTGTCGACCGGGCCGTCCACCCAGAGATTGTCCGTGTTGATGACGTAGAAGGGCTGATCGCCCAGCAGGGGCAGCGCATGGACCACGCCGCCCCCCGTCTCCAGCAGTTCGGCACGCTCGTCCGAGACGAGGATGTCGAGCCCGTCCGACTGGCGATGGAGATGCGCCTCCAGCGCGTCCGCCAGATAGTGGACGTTGACCACCGCGCGCCGCACGCCGCCCGCGCGCACCCGGTCGAGCGCATGATCGAGCAGCGAACGCCCCGCCACCTCCACCAGCGGCTTGGGCCGCGTCGCCGTCAGCGGGCGCATCCGCTTGCCGAGGCCGGCGGCGAGCAGCATCGCCGTCTCGGGCTGCGCCTGCGCCGCGTTGGGATCGGGACGGAGCGTGAGGGGCTTGGCGAACTTCGTCATGCCGTGAACTCCGTCCAGAAGGCCGCCCGCAACTCGGCGGGCACGTTCCGATCGAACCATTCCGCCACCGGGGCCAGCGCCGGATGGGTGAGATTGCGCTCCAGATAGCCCCACACGCGCGGCTGCATGGGCAGATAGGTCTGCTTGCCGTCGCGCTTCCACAGACGCGTGAAGATGCCGAGGATCTTGGTGTTCCGCTGCGCACCGAGGATTTCGTAGTCGGCGAGGAAGGCCTCGACATCCTCGATCCCGGCCTCGGCAGCATAGGCCTCCAGCATCCCGGCTTCGAGCGCGGGCGACACGTCGCGGCGCGCATCCTGAAGCAGCGAGACGAGATCATAGGCCCGATGTCCCGCCAGCGCGTCTTGGAAATCGAGCAGGCCCAACCGCTTCAGTCCGGAGCGCTCCAGCAGGATGATGTTGTCGACATGATAGTCGCGCAGCACCAGCACCGGCGGCTTGGGCGAGGCGACGCGCGGCAGCACGGCCTCCCACGCTTGATCCCAGCTCGCCCTGTCGAGATCGAGGCCGACGGCGGGCGCATACCACTCCGGAAACAGCCCGACCTCGCGGCGCATCACCGCCATATCATAGGACGGCAGCCCCTCTGGCACCGGCTGCTCGCCGAGCCGCGCCAGCAGCAGGATCGCGTCACGATAGATCGCGGCCTCCTGATCCGTCTCGCCTGCGCGGAGCAGCGGGCCAACCAGGCGATCCCCGAAATCCTCCAGCAGCAGCAGCCCGCCCTCGCGATCCACCGCATAGCTCTGTGGCGATGACAGGCCGAGCCGCCCCAGATGCTCCGCGATCGCAATGAAGGGACCGAGATCCTCATGCGTCGGCGGCGCGTCCATCAAGACGGCGGTGCGCCCCTCCTGCACGACGCGGAAATAGCGCCGGAACGAGGCATCGCCGGCAAGCGGCAGGATCGCGGCGCCCTCCCAGCCGTTCGCGGCCAGGAAAGCGGGGGCGTGGGCGGGCGGAATCATCGGGGTGGCCATCGCGCCTCCCATGGCGCGGGCGCGGTCCAAGTCAAGCGACGGCCGCCGCTTCCGTCCGGCTCGATCGCCAGGCGCAGGGCTTCGGGCCACAGCGCCGCGCCGAGCCGTTCGGGCCATTCGACGAGCAGAACGCCGTCCTCCAGCAGTTCGTCGAGGCCCAGTTCCTCCGCCTCCTCGGGATCGTCGAGACGATAGAGATCGACATGGGCGACCGGCAGAGACACCTCGGGCGGCGCATAGGGTTGGACGATGGCGAAGGTCGGGCTCGGCGCCTCCTCTGCGAGGCCCAACGCCGCCAGAACGCCGCGCGCGAGGCTGGTCTTGCCCGCGCCCAGATCGCCGAACAACGCCACGACATCGCCCGCGCGCAGCAGCGGCGCAAGCGCACGCCCCAGCGCCTCGGTGGCGGCGGCATCGGGGAGAGGGATGGTTCCGGTACGGGTCATGCAGTCGTCCTGGGGAGGCGGATCGACACCGTCGTGCCGCTGCCCGGCTCGGATTCGAGCCAGACACTGCCGCCATGTGCCTCGATATAATGACGGGTGAGCGGCAGGCCGAGGCCGATCGAGCCCTCGCGCCGATCCCCCTTCACGGTGGTACGGTGGAAGGGATCGAAGATGCGCTGGCGCTCCTCCGCCTCGATGCCGCGGCCATTGTCGGAAACGATGATCGTCGCCTGCTCCCTGTCGCCGCTGGCGTGGAAGAAGACCCGTCCGCCTTCCGGTGTATAATCGACAGCATTGCGCAGCACATGGTCGATCGCCTGGCGCAGGCGGCGGACATCGCCGGAAACCTGCCCGACATTGTCCTCGATGGCGACGATCAGCTCCAGCTTGCGCGTCCGCGCCGCGTCGGACAGCCCCTCGACCGCCGAGCGGCAGATGGCGTCCAGCTCGATCGGCACATGCTCCAGATCGAGATGACCGGCGGCGCTGCGCGTCAGGTCCAGCACCTCGTCGACGAGTTGCCCCAACCGCGCCGAGGCGGCGATGATCGAGCCGACATAATCCTTCGCCCGATCGCTCAGCGGGCCGGCGAACCCGGCCGATAGCATCTCCGCGAAGCCGCCGATCGAGGTGAGCGGCGTGCGCAGCTCATAGCTCATCGTCGCGACGAAGGCGGACTTGACGCGATCCCCCTCCTCCAGCGCGGCGGCGCGGTCGCGCAGCGCCTGCTCTGCGCGCAGGCTGTCGGTGATGTCGAGCAGCGTGAAGAGGGCATTGCCATCCGGCAGAGGCACCGCCGCGAACTGGAAGTGCCGCCCGTCGGCGAACGCGATGCGGCCGACCCGACTCTGCCGATCCGTGGTGGCAAGTCGCACCAGCTCACGGATCAGGCCGCCCCGCGCAGGATTGGCGAGACGCGGGCTCACCATCTGCACCAGCGCATCGACACGCGGATGGCGGGCGAGTTCCTCCTCCTCCAACTCCCACACCTCGCGGAAGCGGTTGTTCCAGAGGTGGAGCCGCCCGTCCGCCGCAAACACGCCGACCGCCTCATAGAGGTTGTTGAACGTCGCCGTCCGCACGCGCAGCAGCGTGTCGGCCTCGACACGGAGGCGGACCTGCTCCGTGCGGTCCTCGAAGATCATCAGCATCCCGCCATCGGGAAGCGGCTGCCCCACGACGCGCAGGTGCGTGCCGGACGGGAGCTGCCACGCCTCCTCCTGCGCCGTCTCGGAGAGGAACCAGCGACGGCGCTCGGCCTTCCAGCCGGGGAAATCCCGGCTTTCGGGCAGGCGATCCGCCTCGCGCATCCGTTCCAGCACACGATCGAACTCGGGCCGATCGGCGAGCCATTCGGGCAGCATCGCGAACAGCCGCTGGAAGGCCGAGTTGGAGAAGACCAGATGCCGGTCCGCCGCGAACTGGGCGACACCAGCGGAGAGGCGATCAAGCATGTCGCGCTGCGCATCCTCGAAGCGGACGAGATCGGCCTTGGCCTGCTCCACCTCCTCGACGTCGACCGCATAACCGGCAATCCCGCTCGGCCCGAGCGGCACGTCCACGACGCGCAGCGTGCGCCGCTCGCCGCCGATCGTGGCGGGCACGGTGCGGACGGACATCTCGCCTTCGTCTCGGGCGGCAGCGGCGGTGGCGATGGGGCTGCCGGGGCCGTGGCCCTCGATCAGCTCCAGCCCGCGCTCGATCACGCCATGCGCGTCGACACCGTCCACCGCGCGGACATAGGCCGAATTGACGAGGCTCAGCCGAAGGTCCGGCCCGCGGTGCCACATCGGGATCGGCGCGGCTTCGATCAGCCCGGCGAGTGCATCCAGCGCATCGGCCAGCCGCCCGCGCTCGGAGTCGAGGCTATCGATCTCCTCCTCGCTCTCGGTCGCATCGAACAGCCAGAGAAGCGCCGCGCCTTCGCCCAGCGCCTCCGCCGCGGGCCGCCCACGCACCATCAGCACCCGCCCCGCCCCGACCGGACGGACGGCGCGCGCGAAGGCGGCTCCACCCCTCTGGGCAGTCAGCACGTCTCTCGTCAGGGCTTCGGCATCCAGCGGGTCCAGCCGCGCGGCGAGATCGGGCAGCGAGCGGGGCGAGCGTTCCAGCCCGAACCAGTCGGCCACCCGCTCATGCGCGCGGACACGCCCGTCAGCAGTCACCAGCATCGGCAGCACCGGCGCGCCCGCCAGCATCATGCGCAACCGCGCGAGTTCCGCGACAGCCGCTCTGGCCGAATGCCCCCGCTGCCATCCGAAGATGACCGCGACGATCGCCGCCGCCAGCCAGATCGCGACGATCAAACCCGCCAGCGTCGCGTGAAGAGGATTCAGCTCAATCACGCCGCTACGCCCCACTCGCCTTGTTCCGCCATCACGTCTCGGCCCCCACCCCGCCTGTCTAGGCGGGATGACGTCAAACCGGAAGCGGCGACGGGCTCCCCATACCAAAAACGCCCCGCCTGGATCCAGGCGGGGCGCTTCGGGTTCCTCTCGAAAGCCGGGGCGGCGCGATCGCTCCGCCCGGCCGTCCGATCAGTAGCGATAATGATCCGGCTTGAACGGACCCTCGGTCTTCACGCCGATATAGGCCGCCTGCTTCTCGGTCAGCTTCGAGAGCTTCACGCCCAGCTTGTCGAGGTGAAGGCGCGCCACCTTCTCGTCCAGATGCTTCGGGAGCACGTAGACCTGGTTGGCGTACTTGTCGCCGGCCGTGAACAGCTCGATCTGCGCGATCGTCTGGTTGGTGAAGCTCGACGACATCACGAAGGACGGATGGCCGGTCGCGTTGCCGAGGTTCACCAGGCGGCCCTTCGACAGGACGATGATCTTCTTGCCGTCCGGGAACTCGACCTCGTCGACCTGCGGCTTGATCTCGGTCCACTTCATGTTGGACAGCGCGCCGATCTGGATCTCGCTGTCGAAGTGGCCGATGTTGCAGACGATCGCCATCGGCTTCATCGCACGCATGTGGTCGAGCGTGATGACGTCGGCGTTGCCGGTCGCGGTGACGAAGATGTCGGCGCGGGTGGCCGCCTCTTCCATCGTCACGACCTCATAGCCTTCCATCGCGGCCTGGAGCGCGCAGATCGGATCGACCTCGGTGACCAGAACGCGCGCGCCGCCGTTGCGGAGCGAAGCGGCCGAGCCCTTGCCCACGTCGCCGAAGCCCGCGACGCACGCCACCTTGCCGGCCAGCATCACGTCGGTGCCGCGGCGGATGGCGTCGACCAGCGACTCCTTGCAGCCGTAGAGATTGTCGAACTTCGACTTCGTCACCGAGTCATTGACGTTGATCGCCGGGAAGGGAAGCTCGCCCTTCTTCGCGATCTCGTAGAGGCGGTGGACGCCGGTGGTGGTCTCTTCCGACACGCCCTTGATGGCGGCGGCGGTGCGGGTGAGGTAGCCCGGCTTGGCGGCGATGAACGCCTTCAGCGCACGCTGGAACTCGACCTCTTCCTCATTCTCCGGAGCCGGCAGCTCGGCGCCCGCCTCGATCTTCGCGCCCCACAGCACGAACATGGTGGCGTCGCCGCCATCGTCGAGGATCATGTTGCAGGGCTCGTCGCCCCAGTCGAAGATGCGGCCGACATAGTCCCAATACTCGGCCAGCGTCTCGCCCTTCACGGCGAAGACCGGCACGCCCGACTGCGCGATGGCGGCGGCGGCATGATCCTGGGTCGAGAAGATGTTGCACGACGCCCAACGGACCTCGGCGCCGAGCGCGGTCAACGTCTCGATCAGCACGGCGGTCTGGATCGTCATGTGCAGCGAGCCGGTGATGCGCGCGCCCTTGAGCGGCTGCGACGCGCCATATTCTTCGCGAAGCGCCATCAGGCCGGGCATCTCGGTCTCGGCGATCTCGATCTCCTTGCGGCCGAAGGCGGCAAGCGAGAGGTCGCGGACGACATAATCGGCGATGGGCTGAACGGAGGCAGTAGCCACGGAAAAAGCTCCCGGAGTCTGGGGTCGGCCCAGCGACGTGCGGCCGACAGCGTCTCGCGACCTAACGCCTGACCGAGCGGGATGCAAATATAAAGATGTCTTTATATGTGTAACGCCAGCGTCATGCGCGGCCCGAGCTGCTCGACAGCAGCCGCACGTCCACACCCGCCGAGGCGAAGCCGGCGCTCCACCGGCGCGAGGCGTCACCCTCGAAGATCAGCCGCTCGTCGCCCCGCACGTCGAACCAGCCGTTGGCGGCCATCTCGTCGTCGAGCTGCCCCGCACCCCAGCCCGCATAGCCGAGCGCCGCCAGCCAGCGCGACGGCCCGCGCCCCTCGGCCAGCGCCTTCAGCACGTCGAGGGTGGCGGTCAGCCGCCAGCGGCCCGCGACATCGACGCTGCCCTCCCCGCCCCAATCGTCGCTATGGATGACGAAGCCGCGATTGGGCTCGACTGGCCCGCCCGCATGGAGCGGCGCGTCCGGCGCCTCGCCCGGATCGAGATCGAGCTGCCGCATCAGCGCATGGAGCCCGATCCCCGGAACATAGGCCCCAATGCCGATCCCCAGCGCGCCGCTCTCGTCGTGCGAGCACATCGCGATCACCGCATGTTCGAAGCGCGGATCGCCGATACCCGGCATCGCGAGCAGAATCTGGCCGACAAGAAAGCGCGGACTATCCATGCTCTTTGCTCTACCGCGATGAGACGGCCCGGTCCACGTCACGCGCGGATGACGGCTTGTTCACGAGGCGAAACGACCAATCGGTGCTAGGGCGACCCGGATCATGAGCGAAACCCGTCCCGCCGTATCGGTCATCTTACCCGCCTGGGGCGTCGCCCACCTCGTGGGCGAGGCACTGGCATCGCTCCAGGCCCAGACTTTCCGCGATTGGGAGGCGATCGTCATCGATGACGGCGCGCCCGACGACGTCGCCGGCGCGGTGGCCCCGTTCGTCGCCGCCGATCCGCGCATCCATTTTCTCGCGACGGAGAATGGCGGCCTGTCCGCCGCGCGCAACCGGGCGATCGCCGCGTCCCGCGCACCGCTGATCGCGCTTCTCGATGGCGACGATCAGTATCGGCCGGACTATCTGGAGCGCATGGTCGCGGCGATCCGCGCCGCGCCCGATCTCGGCATCGTCTCCTGCGACGCCACCTATTCCGGCCAGCCCTCGCGCAAGGGGCGCCGCTTCTCCGAATATCATGGGCAGGCAGCAACGCCGACGCTGGCAGCGCTGCTCGACCGGAGCTTCAACGTGTTTGTCGCGGCGATCCTGCGGCGGGAGGCATTCGACGCGACCGGCGGATTCGACGAGACCCTGCCGGCGGCCGAAGATTTCGACATGTGGCTCCGCATCGTCGAGCAGGGCTGGCGCATCGCGCAGGTGCCCGAGCCGCTCGCGATCTATCGGCGTCGACCGGGCTCGCTCTCCTCGGCGACGCGCCAGCTCCGGCTGGCAACGGCACGGGTCTATGAAAAAGCGGTGGAGCGTCTTGCCGGGCGGCCGGAAGCCGCGATTGCAGCGGCGATGATGGAGCAGATGCGTCGCGAGGCTGGCTGGGCGGAAGGCGAGGAACTCGTCATGACCGGGCGGACGTCGGCGGGACTCAAACTTCTCCATCGCCACCGGGCGGGGGCACGCTCTCCCCGTTGGCGGATGATGATGGGGTTGTTCCGTGCCGTCCCTCCGCTGGCCGGACCGGTGCTTCGCTGGCGGCGTCGGCGGGAAGCCGATATCTGAGCTTGGCGACCGTCGGCGCACTGCGCTAGGCGGAGGCGGTTTCGCCGCGCTTGCGGCCCAATGAGAGGACGCTCCCCATGACGATCCAGATCGGCGACACTCTGCCCGACGCCACCTTCTCCACCATGACCGCCGACGGCCCGGAGCCGATCGGCCGGGATTTCTTCGAGGGCCGCACGGTCGCCCTCTTCGCCGTTCCGGGTGCCTTCACGCCCACCTGTTCGGCGCGCCATCTTCCCGGCTTCCTCGACAAGGCGGCCGATCTCAAGGCCAAGGGCGTGGACACCATCGCCTGCACCTCGGTGAACGACGTGTTCGTCATGGGCGCCTGGGGCAAGGCCAACGACGCCGATGCGGTGACCATGCTCGCCGACGGCAACGGCGATTTCGCAAAGGCCGTGGGCCTCACCATGGACGGCTCGAAATATGGCATGGGCACGCGCAGCCAGCGTTACTCGATGCTGATCGAGAATGGCGTGGTGAAGCAGCTCAATGTCGAGGCGCCGGGTGAGTTCAAGGTCAGCACGGCGGACCATCTGCTCGGCCAGCTCTGAACGTCAGGACGCGGCCGGGTCTCGCCGATCCGGTCGCGTCAGCCGACGGCCTTGCGGGGCTCGTCGGCCGTCCACTGCTCATACCGCACGGCCTTTCCGGCCGGTGCCAGCGGGCAGAGCGTGATCCGGTCCCGCCCGTCCATCTTGGAACGATAGAGCGCCTCGTCCGCGCGCTGGATCATCTCGCGCAGCGTCTCTCCCCGCCACAGCGACGCGATGCCGAAACTCGCCGTCACGTTGCCGATCGACAGGAGATCATGCACCGCCGAGGCGAGGCCGCCACGCGCCGCCTCCATCACTGCCACCGCCTCGCGCCCGTCCGTGTCGGGGAGCAGCAGCACGAACTCCTCGCCGCCCAGCCGCCCGAACAGGTCGCCCGGCCGGAGCATCGCCGACATGTGCGCCGCAAAGCGCTGGAGGACGAGATCGCCGACCGCATGGCCGAAGCGGTCGTTGACCGTCTTGAAGCGATCGATATCGGCGATCACCACCGCCAGCGGCCGCCTCTCTCCCGTGCAACGCGCGAGAAGCGGCTCGGCCGCCTGCTCGAACCCGCGTCGATTGAGGATGCCGGTCAGCGGATCGCTCGCGGCGACCTGCCGCATCCCTTCGGCCAGGTCCGCCGCCAGCAGAAACATGGCGAAGAGCCCGACGCCGAACAGCCCGGTCGGCACGCCGGTCAGGAACAGCAGGCGATAGAGATCATAACCCGCATTTCCGCCGAACAGCGCGAGCAGCCCAAGCCCCGTGGCATAAGCTGCGAACAGCGCGAGCATCCAGAAGGCCGCTCCCCCCGTCGCACGGCGGCCATCGTGACCGGTCTTGCGCAGGGACATCGCGGAGACGACCATCATCGCCGCGCAGAACAGCAGCACCGCCGACCGCTGCACGCCGGAACTGGCCGCTCCCCACAGGGCAAAGCCGACAAGGAGGATGGTGACGGTGGCCGCCACCATCATCGCGTCCAGCCGCAACGGCAGTCCGGCCCTCCGCCGGAAACCCAGCGCGATGAGCGCGAAGCTGCCGACCGAGCAGACCGCCGACATCAGGGTCAGGCTCGACCCCGCCGGCAGGAAGCATAATTTGAGCAGATTGGCCGTCCAGTTCGCCGCCGACAGCCCATAAGCCAGCGACCAGAAGGCCGCGTGAGCCTCCTGGCCGAAGCGTCGCCATGCGACGGCGAGCGCGATGCACAGCAGCAGGCTCGTCGCGATGAGGCTGAACAGGATGACCACGGCCGATTCCATCGGCGACCTATCGGGCCAGGGCGATGAAAGAATTGCTAATCCTCACCGGCTCACCCCGAGAGAAGATTATTTCGACAGAAACTCCGCGATGGCGGTGCCCAGCTCGGGCCGGGTCACCGCGCTCATATGGTTTCCGGGGATGACCTCATGCTGGCCATGGGGGAGCAGATCCGCCAGGGCCTCGGCCGAGCCGTTGTCGTCATCGTCCCTTCCGGCGACGATCAGCACCGGCATGGCGATCGCCTCCACCTCCTCGCGCGGCGTGTCGGCGAAGGTGTCGAGCACATTGAGCAGCGCGACCGGATCGCCCTGCACCGTCTTGAGGAAGGCCTCCGCCAGCCATTCGGGCGTGCCGCGCTCGAAGCTGCCAAGGTTGGTCAGCACGTGCCGGAAATAGCCGCCCCGCCCTGCCGTGTTGAGGATGCCGTCCAGCCCCATGCCGGCGACGATCGCCCGGCCCGGCTTCGCACCCCGCGCCAGCATCCGCATCGTCGTCCGCCCGCCCAGCGAATAGCCGCCAAGATCATAGTCGGTGAGCCCGAGATGCTCGATCAGGGCGAAGCCGTCGTCGGCCAGCGCGTCGCGCGGATAGGCGGCGGGGTCGTGCGGCCTGGCGCTGTCGCCATGGCCGCGCAGGTCCGGCATGATGACCCGGTAGCCCTTGGCCGCGATCTTCCCGGCATGGCCGTAGCGCACCCAGTTCACCATCGCGGTCGAGAAATAGCCGTGGATCAGCACCAGCGGCCGGCCCTCGCCCATCTCGCGATAGGCAAGCTCGATGCCGTCGAAACTGTTGAAACGGTGGACGGGAAGTTCAGTCGGGGAGCTTGCCAATGTCCTTGATCCAGCGATCGACGGCAGGCGCATGTTCGTCGAGGCGCTTGCCGGGAAGTTGCGAGGCATCCATCCACGCGGTCAGCGCCGTCTCGATCGAGAAGTTCGAGGTCGGGCGGAAGCGGGACGGATCGTCGAACGAGCCGACGGTGAGGTCCATATTCTCGCCGTCGAGGAATTGGAAGCCGAGCGGCGTGCCGCAGGCCGAGCAGAAAGGCCGCCGCGCGATCGGCGAGGACTGATACCAGTCCGGCGGGCTTTTGGTCCACGTCACGTCGGCGAAGCGGACATTCTTGAAGGCAATCGACACCCCGCCCGTCGCGCGTTTGCAATAGTTGCAGTGGCACAGATAGGCTTCGTCGGAGGCGATAGGCACCGCATAGCGCACTCGCCCGCACTGGCATCCGCCGGTCATGATATCGGGCATCGGCTTTCCCTCCCCGGAGGTTAAGGTGACACCATAAGAAGGATGGCCGTCTCGCCGGGCCACCACAAGGAGCAGGATATGAGCAGGCTCATCTTCATCAACCTTCCCGTCAGCGATCTCGGCCGCTCGAAAGCCTTTTACGAAGCGGTCGGCGCCACCAACAACCCCGGTTTCACCGACGAGACCGCCGCCTGCATGGTGCTCTCCGAAACGATCCACGTCATGCTTCTGACCCATGACAAATGGCGCCAGTTCACGGACCGGCCGATCGTGGACGCGCACCGGCAGGCGCAGGTGCTGCTCTGCGTGTCGCAGGACAGCCGCGAGGCCGTCTCCGCCGCCGTCGACAAGGCCGTCGCCGCGGGCGGCAAGGCCGACCCCACGCCGACGCAGGATTACGGCTTCATGTTCGGCCGCAGCTTCGAGGACCCGGACGGCCACATCTGGGAAGTGATGTGGATGGACCCGAACGCCGCGCCCCCGCACGCCTGAACCCGCAAGACCCGACAGGAGACGGACATGCTTCAGCCCATTCCCTATCTCGCCTTCGACGGAAACTGCGCGGAGGCCATGCGCTTCTACGCGAAGACGCTGGGTGGCACGCTCGGCATGATGAGCGCGGCCCAGTCGCCCATGGCGGACCAATGCCCGCCCGAGCATCTCGACCGCATAATGCACGCACGGCTTGAGCTGGACGGCGGCGTCTTCCTCTATGCCGGCGACTGCCCCCCGCACATGCCCTATCAGGGCATCCACGGCGTCTCGCTGACGCTCAACTATGACAGTGTCGAGGAAGCCGAGCGCATCTTCAACGCGCTGGCCGAGGGCGGCACCATCACCATGGCGTTCAGCGACGCCTTCTGGGCACGGAAGTTCGGCATGGTGACCGATCGCTTCGGCTGCCACTGGATCGTCAATGGCGAGCTGATCAATCTCGATCTGGCCTCGTAACGCCCACGAACCGGATCGCGCATTTTTGCCATGGCGCTCTCCCGTCCGCCCGGAATAGGGGGAGCGCCATGCGGAATTCGTGGAGTCGGATCGTCGGTTTGTGGCTGGTCGGCGTGCTCGCCGCAGCCCAGCTTGCCAAGATGTCCTCGCTGGCGCCCATCCTGCGGGAAAGCTACGGCCTCACCCTCCCACAAACCGGGCTCTTGATCTCGCTGCTGGAAGTGGGTGGCGGCCTGTTCGGCTTCGCGGCGGGGCTGGCGCTGGGCCGGGTGGGAACGCGCCGCTTCCTGCTCGCAGGGCTCGGGTTGCTCGCCGCCGCCGGAATGCTGGAAGCCATCGCCGTCAATGTGCCGCTCCTCTTCTCCGCCCGCGCGATCGAAGGCATCGGCTATCTGCTGGTCGTGACGGCAGCGCCGACGATGATCGCCGCCATCGCCAGCGACGCCCAACGCGGCACCGCACTCGCGCTGTGGAGCACCTTCGTGCCGGTGGGCGTGGCATTCGGGAGCGCGGTGACAGGCCTCGCGCTGGAGTTGGCTTCCCCCCGCATCATCATGCTCGGCTGGGCGCTGGTGCCCGCCGGCATCGCCATCGCGCTGCTGGCGCGCCGCGTCGAGCGGACCGGCGCCCGCCCCCGGCTGGAGCTGCCCGCGCTCAGCGGCTGGGTATCGACGCTGAGCTTCGGTTTCTACACGACATATATCTGCGCCTTCTCCATGCTGCTTCCGACCTTCCTGATCGAGCGGATGGGCATCCCCGTCAGCATCGCGGCGGCGATCACGGGCGCGGCTTCGCTGTTCGCGCTGGCGGGATCGGCCTATGCGGCGCGGCAGCTCCATCATGGGCTGGAAGACATGCGCACGGTGCTGCTGCTGATCACGGTCAGCCTTGCCGCGAGCTGCCTGCTGGCGCTGCTCGTCTTCGAGCCGCACATCGCCCAGCTTCCCGGCGCCGCGATCCTCAGCGGAGCGGCGGCGATGGCCTTCATGGTGGCGAGCGGGATCGCCCCGCCACTGATCTTCGCGCGCCTCCCCCGCATGGCGGGCGCCGAGACCGCCGACAGCCCCCGCATCGCGACCGTCAACGGCCTCATCACACAATTCGGCGCGGGCGGCGCGCTGATCGGGCCTCCGCTCGGCGGCGTGGTGGTGACGCGCTGGGGCTGGCTGGCGCTGGGCGTCGCCGTGACGCTGCTGGCGTTCGGGATGCTGGTGACGACCGTACTGGCCGAGATGCTGGGGCAGCGAGGCCGCCGATAGGGCTCCATCCAGCCACGACCTCTCCGCTATACGCGGTCGGCCATCTGAGGGTCTAAGCCAAAGGCTTCCGAGTCCATCGGAAGCAATACCCCTCGGGCGCGCCGGGTCACTCAAGGTTAACACCGACCGCCAAACTGTCACATCGTCGCATTAGCGATATCCCCAGAGAACTCTGGGGAGACAGCGTCATGGCGACGATGGCAGAGACTCGGGTGTCTTCGAGACCCGATCTTGAAAAGGGTCTGGGAACAGCCGGGGGAATTGGTTTCGGCGCCGCAGTGCTCGCGGCGATCCTGTTCGTGGCATACAGCGTCTATACGGATGCGGCGGCGGCCGGCGTTCAGGCGCGCGCTGTGCTGCCGTTCGTGATGCTGTTCATCGCGCTGCTGATCGCGCTCGGCTTCGAGTTCGTCAACGGCTTCCACGACACGGCCAACGCCGTCGCCACGGTGATCTACACCAATTCGATGCCGGCCCATATCGCGGTGGTGTGGTCGGGCTTCTTCAACTTCCTCGGCGTTCTGCTGTCGACCGGCGCGGTGGCGTTCGGCATCGTCTCGCTGCTGCCGGTGGAGCTGATCCTCCAGGTGGGATCGGACGCCGGCTTCGCGATGGTCTTCTCGCTGCTGATCGCAGCGATCATCTGGAACCTCGCGACCTGGTATCTCGGCATCCCCTCCTCCAGCTCGCACACGCTGATCGGCTCGATCATCGGCGTGGGCGTCGCCAACGCCCTGCTGCACGGGCGCGGCGGCACGTCGGGCGTCGAATGGGGCCAGGCGCAGAATATCGGCTATGCGCTGCTGTTCTCGCCGCTGATCGGCTTCTTCCTGTCCGCGCTGCTCTTCTTCGTGGCGCGCGTGACGATCAAGAACAAGGCGCTCTACAGCGAGCCCAAGGACGGCCTGCCGCCGCCGTGGTGGATTCGCCTGCTGCTGGTCTTCACCTGCACGGGCGTCAGCTTCGCGCACGGATCGAACGACGGCCAGAAGGGCATGGGCCTCATCATGCTGATCCTGATCGGCACGGTGCCCACCGCCTATGCGCTCAACCGCGCGGTGCCGGCGCATTACGAAGCGCAGTTCCACACCAGCTCGCTGAACGCCCAGAAGGCGTTGACCGCCCATAACGGCGGCGTCGGCCCGGCGACGGATGCCCGCGCGGCCGTGACCAGCTTCATCGCCAACAAGACGCAGACGCCGGACACCGTCCCGTCGCTCGCCGCGCTCATCGGCGACATCGATCGTCAGGTGAGCAGCTACGGCACGATCGCGCACGTACCGGGCACGCAGTCCAAGAACATGCGCAACGACATGTATCTGGCATCCGAGGCGATCAAGCGCGTCTCCGCGAACAAGAGCGCGGGCTTCAGCGAGGCGGAAGGCAAGGCGCTGACCGACTATAAGGGCTCGCTCGACAAGGCGACGCGCTTCATCCCGACCTGGGTGAAGATCGCGGTGGCCTTCGCGCTTGGCCTCGGCACGATGATCGGCTGGAAGCGGATCGTGGTGACGGTGGGCGAGAAGATCGGCAAGTCGCACCTCACCTATGCACAGGGCGCCTCGGCCGAGCTGGTGGCGATGGCGACGATCGGGCTTGCAGACTCCTTCGGTCTGCCGGTGTCGACCACCCACGTCCTGTCCTCGGGCGTGGCGGGGACGATGGCGGCGAACCGCTCCGGCCTCCAGATGTCGACGATCCGCAATCTGGTGCTGGCTTGGGTGCTGACGCTGCCGGTGTCGATCCTGCTGGCGGGCACCCTCTATGTGATCCTGTCGCAGATTTTCTGAACCGGCGACATCGGACGAAAAGAAAGGGGCGGTGGTCGAAACCACTGCCCCTTTTTCGTGCGCCTTATTCGGCCAGCTTGCTAGTGCCCTCGATCGCGAACGTCGCGGAGGCGCCGGCCGCACCGGTGCCCGGCTGGCCACCACCGACCGTCAGCGTGTAGCCGCCGGCCGCAACCACCCGATCGCCTGCTTCCGTCACGCTCGACAGGTCGCGCGGCGAGAGATCGAAATGGACCTTCCTGCTCTCGCCCGGCGCAAGGTGGACGCGGGTGAAGCCGCGCATCGCCCGGATCGGCGCGCCCGACACCTTCGGGAAGCCGAGATAGAGCTGCACCACCTCGTCGCCCGCCACCGTGCCGGCATTGCGCACCGTCGCATCGACACCGAGCGTGCCGCCCGCCTTGAGCTTCGCCGTCGACAGCTTCGGCGCCGCATAAGCGAAGCGCGTGTAGCTGAGGCCATGGCCGAAGGCGTAAAGCGGCTTGCCCGCGAAATAGCGATAGGTCCGGCCCTTCATCGCATAATCGTCGAAGGGCGGAAGCTCGCCGACGCCGGTGTAGAAGGTCACCGGCAGGCGGCCGGACGGGTTGTTCACGCCCGCCAGCGTCTGGCCGATCGCGGCGCCGCCCTGCTCGCCCGGATACCAGGCGTCGAGGATCGCATCGACATTCGCCGCCGCCCAGTTCACCGACAGCGCCGAGCCGTTCATGAGCACCAGCGCCATCGGCTTGCCGGTCGCCTTCACCGCCTTGAGAAGGTTTTCCTCATCAGCCGGCATGTCGAGGCTGGTGCGGTCGCCACCCTGGAAACCGGGGACGTCGACCTTCATCTCCTCGCCTTCCAGCGCGGAGCTGATGCCCGCCACCGCGATCACGAGGTCGGCCGTCTTCGCCGCCGCCACAGCGCGGTTGAGCGGATCCTGCACCACCGGGTTCCACACCAGCCGCATCACCGGCCCCTTGCCCGGCGCCTGATCGATCCGGATCGCGTAGCGATGGCCCTTCTCGACGTGCATCGTCTTCATCTGCGGCTTGCGCTGCTGGGCGTCGTTTTCGACCATCAGCGTACCGTCGACCCAGAGCTTCGCATTCGGGCCGCCGATGCCGATCTCATACTCGCCGGTCTCGGGCGCAGTGATGAAGCCCGTCCAGCGCGACGACAGGGTCTCGCTGTCGAGCACCGGCGCCATGTCGCCGTCGAGATTGACGATGGCGTCCGTGCGCGTGACCTGCGGGGCGCCAGCAAAATCGGGCTTGGCCCAGAACTCGGCCTTCAGCCCCGGCTGGCCATCCAGCCCGCTGAGCGCGGTGGCCGGGATGGTGGTGGCGGCGCGCAGGAAATTGGTGCCCGGTTCGTAGACGATCTTCGCATTCGGGAAGGCGGCGCGGATGCCGTCCAGCGCCGTCACCGGATGGATCGGCTGGCCGTTATAATTGCCGAGCAGCACGTCCACCTGATCGGCCAGCGGGCCGATCACGGCGATCGTCTTCACCGAAGGCTTCACCGGCAGCACGCCGTTGTTCTTGAGCAGCACCATCGACTCGTTGGCGAGCTTCAGCGCCAGCGCGCGATGGGCGGGCGAGTTGAGCTGATCGTCCGACACCTGCGCATAGGGCACGCTGGCAGGCGGATCGAACATGCCGAGCCGCATCCGTGCGGTGAACAGCCGGCGCAGCGTGGTGTCCACCTCCTGCTGCGTCACGAGGCCCTGCGTCATGGCGTCCTGATAGAGCTGATAGAGCGCCGGGCCGCCCGGCGTGCCGGAGAAGCTGTTGCAGTCATTGTCGACGCCATGCTTCAGCGAGACGGCGGCCGCCTCGGCCAGCGTCTTTGTGAAGTGATGTCCACGCTGGATGTCGGCGATGGCGTCGCAGTCCGACACGACATAGCCGGTGAAGCCCCAGCGATCGCGGAGCTGGTCGGTCAGCAGGAAGTCGCTGGCGCAGGCCGGCTGCCCGTTGATGCGGTTGTAGGCGCACATCACCGAGGCGACCTTGCCCTCCGTCACCAGCTCGCGGAAGGCGGGGAGATAGGTGTCCTCCTGGTCATGCTTGCTGACCGTCACGTCCGCCTCGTGGCGGGTCGATTCCGGCCCGCTGTGGACGGCGAAGTGCTTGGCGGTGGCGATCACGCGGTAATAGCGCGGATCGTCGCCCTGCATCCCCTGCACGAAGGCGGTGCCCATCTTGCCGGTGAGATAGGGATCCTCGCCATAGGTCTCCTGCCCCCGCCCCCAGCGCGGATCGCGGAAGATGTTGATGTTGGGCGACCAGAAATCGAGGCCCTGATAGATATGATGCTCGCCGCCCGCGCGCTCGACGATGTTGAACTTGACGCGCGCCTCGGTGCCGATGGCGACGCCCATCTCCTTGATCGCGGCCGGATCGAAGGTGGCCGCGAGGCCCACCGGCTCGGGGAAGACGGTCGCGTAGCCGTTGCGCGCGACGCCGTGCAGCGCCTCGCTCCACCAGTTGTACGCCGGCACGCCGAGCCTCGGGATCGCGCGCGACTGGTTGCTGAGCTGCGACGCCTTCTCCTCCGGCGTCATGCGGGAAATGAGATCGTCGACCCGCTTCTCCACCGGCAGCGAGGGATCGAGCCAGGGTGCCTTCGCCACCCCCTGCGCATCGGCCGCTCCGGCACAGGCCAGCAGCGACAATGTCGTCAGGAAAGAAGACCCCAGTAACGAACGGCGCATCGCCACCTCCCCTTGTTGATATGCGTCAGGCCATCGACGAGGGAGACCGGATCGCGGTGTCGCGATCGGCGGGTGCGTTCGCCCGGTCCGTTGGGACGCCCATGGCCCCCTCTCCACACGTCTGTTAGCGTTATCATGACCTGCATAGGCCGATCCGGCCGCCGGGGGCAAGTCGCTGCGTGTCAGGGCTTCAGCCGATAGCCCGTGCGGAATATCCAGACGAGCAGCCCGAGGCACAGGCCGATGAACAGCAGGGTGAAGAGCAGGCTCTTCTCCACGCCCACGTCGCCCAGCCCGTAGAAGCTCCAGCGGAAGCCGCTGACCAGATAGACGACGGGGTTGAACAGGCTCACCGTCCTCCACGGCTGGGGCAGCATGTCGATCGAATAGAAGGCCCCGCCGAGGAAGGTGAGCGGCGTGATGACCAGCGACGGCACGATCGCGAGCTGCTCGAAATTCTCCGCCCAGATGCCGATGATGAAGCCGAACAGCGCGAAGGCGATGGCCGTCAGCACGAGGAAGGCGATCATCCAGAACGGATGCAGGATCTCCAGATGGACGAAGAAGGTAGCGGTCACGAGGATGATGAGCGCGAGGATGATCGACTTGGTCGCCGCCGCGCCGACATAAGCGAGCACCGCCTCCCCCGGCGAGATCGGCGCGGAGAGGATCTCGAACACCGTCCGCGTGAATTTCGGGAAGTAGATGGCGATGGACGCGTTGGAGATGCTCTGCGTCAGCAGCGACAGCATCACGAGCCCCGGCACGATGAACGCGCCATACCCCACACCGCCGACATGCTGCATCCGCGACCCGATCGCCCCCCCGAACACGATGAAATAGAGCGCCGTGGTGATCACCGGCGTGGCGATGCTCTGCCAGACGGTGCGCACCATGCGCGCCATCTCCGTGCGGTAGAGCGACCAGACGCCGATCGCGTTGAAGCCCCGTGCGCTCATGCCTGCTGCTCCACGAGGCCGACGAAGATGTCTTCCAGCGAACTCCGGCTGGTGTCGAGATCGGAGAAGCCGATGCCCAGTTCGTCCAGTCGCTTGAGCAGAGCCGGCATTCCATTGTCCTCCGCGTGGCTGTCGAAGCTGTAGACGAGCTTGTTGCCCCCGTCCGCCAGCTCCAGCGGCCAGTCGGCGAGCGCTGGCGGCACGGTTTCCAGCGGGTCCGGGAGCGAGAGGGTGAGCTGGCGCTTGCCGAGCTTGTGCATCAGGTCTTCGGTCCGTTCGACTAGCAGCAGGCGGCCCTTGTCGATCACGCCCACGCGGTCGGCCATCTCCTCGGCCTCCTCGATATAATGGGTGGTGAGGATGATGGTGACGCCCTTGGCGCGCATCTTGCGGACGAGCGCCCACATGTCGCGCCGGAGCGAGACGTCCACACCGGCGGTCGGCTCGTCGAGGAAGAGGATGTCGGGCTCGTGGCTCAGCGCCTTGGCGATCATCACGCGACGCTTCATGCCGCCGGACAGCTCGATCACCTTGGCGTCGCGCTTGTCCCAGAGCGACAGGTCGCGGAGCAACTGCTCCAGATAGGCGGGGTCGGCGGAGCGGCCGAACAGCCCCCGGCTCAGCCGCACCGAGTTCCACACCGTCATGAAGATATCGAGCGATATCTCCTGCGGCACCAGCCCGATCATCGAGCGCGCAGCGCGATAGTCGCGGCGGATATCATGCCCGTCGACCAGCGCCTCGCCCCCGCTCGCCGTCACCGTGCCGCACACGATGCTGATGAGCGTCGTCTTGCCGGCGCCGTTCGGCCCCAGCAGGGCGAAGATCTCGCCTTTCTCGATATCCAGATCGGTGGGCTGGAGCGCGACATGCCCCGTCCGATAGGTCTTGGCGAGCCCCTTCAACGAGATGATCGGCATGATGTCTTCCGGGCAGCGATGAACGTGACGGCGCCGAACCTAGGCGGGCTTGCAGGCCTCGAACAACCGATTTCGCGCGGATCACCGCCGACGGGCATCCGATCCCATCTTTCCAGACCTCCGCTCAGCCTTTATGGCTCGCGGCCGGAAGCGGGCATCGCCCGCCTCCATCGATCGCGACGGTGCCCCTCGGGGCTTAATAGGGAACATGGTGCGGGCTTCTCCCAACTCCATGGCTGTCCCTGCAACTGTAAGCGGCGAGCGAGACGCATGAGACCTGCCCCCACGGCAGGTCGGCCACTGGAGCCCGCTCCGGGAAGGTATGCGCCGAGCGACGACCCGTGAGCCAGGAGACCTGCCGCCGCAAGGGTCGCTCCGCCTTGATCCAGGGAGAGATCGGGGCTCGGTTTTCCGCATGAGCGACGGATAGGGCGGCTGCGGCCGCGGGGTATGCGGCGATGGCCGCCTGCCCGCCGTGCGACATGTGGAAGGCGAAGACATGCGAGACCCATCCCTGCCCCCCTTCGCGACGGCCGATCGGCATGGGGTGCGCGGCTGGTGCCCCACCGCATGGCGGCCGATGGAGGCAGGCGACGGCTGGCTGATGCGCCTCCGCCCGCCCTTCGGCCGGCTCGGCCACGCGCAGGCCCTTGCGCTGCATGACGCGGCCACCCGGTTCGGAAACGGCCGGATCGACCTCACCAATCGCGGGGCGCTCCAGCTCAGGGGCGTGACGGAAGCCCTCTGGCGGCCACTGATCGAGCAACTCGTCGCGGCCGGTCTCGTGGACCCGATCCCCGAGCGGGATGCACGGCGTGCCATTCTTCTGGTGCCTGACTGGCGGACGGGCGACGACACGCACCGGATCGCGTCCGCGCTGCTGGCGCGCATCGACGAACTGCCCGATCTGCCGGCGAAAATGGGCATAGCCATCGATGCCGGGCCTGCGCCCGCGCTGTCGGGCACGCCGGCGGACTTTCGCATCGAGCGCGGCACCGGCGGCGGGCTTATCCTGCGGGCCGAGGGGCACGCGGAGGGGCTTCCCATCGATGTGGACGGAGCGGTCGACGCGCTGGTGACGCTCGCCCACTGGTTCGTCGCGACGGGCGGGCATCGCTCCGGCCGCATGGCGCGCCACGCCACGCCCCTGCCGGGCATGGACGCGCTGGTCGCGCCGCTCCCGCCTCGCTCGCGCGCCGAGACGATCCGGGCAGCGGACGGCGCTTTCCGCGGCGCGCCCTTCGGTGAGCTGGAGGCCGGACGGCTGGCATCCTTGTTGTCGGACGGCGATGCCCGGGCCATCCGCCTGACGCCCTGGCGCGGCGTGATCCTGGAGGGCGCCCGGCCCGGCGCGGAGCCGAGCCCCGATCCAGACGACCCGCTGCTGAGGGTCGACGCCTGCCCCGGCCGGCCGGCCTGCCCGCAGGCGACCGTCGCAACCCGCGCGATCGCCCGGCGGCTGGCGCCGCATGTCGAGGGTCGCCTCCATGTCTCGGGATGCGCCAAGGGCTGCGCCTGTCCCGGCGAGGCGGACCTCGTCCTCACTGGCTGCAACGGCCGCTTCGACCTCGCGCATCACGCACGCGCCGGCGGACCGCCCTTCCGCGAGGGGCTGACACCCGACCAGATCTTCGCTCTCCTCGGAGCTTCCTGATGCCCTATGCCTATGAAACCGACGGCGCCGCCATCTACCGCCAGTCGTTCCGCACCATCCGGACGGAGGCCGATCTCAGCGACTTCTCGGGCACGGAGGAGCGGGTCGCCGTCCGCATGATCCACGCTGCCGGCATGGTGGAGCTGGCGGCGCATATCCGTTTCTCCCCCGGCTTCGCGGAGGCGGCGATCGCCGCACTGGAGGGCGGTGCGCCGATCCTCTGCGACGCGCGGATGGTGTCGGAGGGCATCACCCGCGCGCGCCTGCCTGCCGGCAATCCGATCCTCTGCACGCTGAACGACCCGCAGGTGCCCGAACTGGCACACGCGCTCGGCACCACGCGCTCCGCTGCCGCCATCGAGCTGTGGCGGCCGCATCTGGCGGGTGCACTGGCCGCGATCGGGAACGCGCCGACCGCCCTTTTCCATCTGCTCACCATGCTGGAAGACCCCGCCTGCCCGCGTCCGGCGGCGATCATCGGCTGTCCCGTGGGTTTCGTCGGCGCCGCGGAATCGAAGGACGCGCTGTGGGAGGCGCTCCCCGTCCCGAGATGCATCGTCGCCGGACGGCTCGGCGGGAGCGCGATCACCGTCGCCGCCGTCAACGCACTGGCGAGTCCCGCCGAATGAGCGTGGGCACCATCCACGGCGTCGGGCTGGGGCCGGGCGCGCAGGACCTCATGAGCGTCCGCGCGGACCGCCTCATCCGGGGCGCACGCCACATCGCCTATTTCCGCAAGGCCGGGCGGCAGGGTCATGCCCGCCGGATCGTCGAGGGCATGCTGCGTCCCGAGGCGATCGAGTTCCCCATGGACTATCCGGTGACGACGGAAATCCCCTTCAGCGATCCACGCTACGCCGCCCTGCTTTCCGCCTTCTATGCGGACTGCACGGCGCATCTCTCCGCGCTGGCCGCCACGGGCGAGGACGTGGTGGTGCTGTGCGAGGGCGATCCCTTCTTCTACGGTTCCTTCATGCACCTCCACAGCCGGCTGGCGGGCGTGGCGCCCGTCAGGGTGGTGCCCGGCATCACCGGCCTGTCCGGCGCCTGGACGGCCAGCGGCACGCCGATCGGCTGGGGGGATGACGTGCTGTCCGTCGTGATGGCGACGCTGCCCGAGGAGGAGCTTGTCCGCCGCATCCGCGACGCCGACGCGCTGGCGGTGATGAAGATCGGCCGCAACCTCCCCAAGCTCCGCCGCGCGGTGGAGGCGGCGGGGAAGCGGGATGCCGCCTGGCTGATCGAATATGCGACGATGGCGGAAGAGCGCGTGACCCCGCTGGCCGAGGCGGATGCGGTCACCGCCTATTTCTCGATCCTGCTGATCCACGGACAGGGGCGACGGCCGTGAGTGGCTGGGTCGCGGTCGCGGGGCTCGGCCCCGGCGGCGAAGCGCTGATCACGCTGGAGGTCTCCGCCGCGCTGGCGGAGGCGACCGATATCGTCGGCTACGGCCCCTATGCGGCGCGCGTGGCGCCGCGCGAGGGGCTGGCGCTCCATGCTTCGGACAATCGCGTGGAGCTGGAACGTGCGGCCTTCGCGCTCGGCCTCGCGGCAGAGGGCCGGCGTGTGGTGGTGGTATCCTCGGGCGACCCGGGGGTGTTCGCCATGGCTTCGGCCCTGTTCGAGGCGCTGGAGGCCGGCCCCGCCGGCTGGCGCGCGCTCGATATCCGCGTCCTGCCGGGCATCACCGCGATGCTCGCCGCCGCCGCGCGGGCCGGCGCGCCGCTGGGCCACGATTTCTGCGCGATCAACCTCTCGGACAATCTGAAGCCCTGGCCGCTGATCGAGCGGCGCCTGAGACTGGCGGCGCAAGCGGATTTCGCCATGGCCTTCTACAACCCCCGCTCCCGCGCCCGGCCGGAGGGGTTCGCCCGCGCCCTCTCCGTGCTGCGCGAGGAATGCGGGGATGCCCGCCTCGTCCTCTTCGCCCGCGCCGTCTCGACGCCGGAGGAGACGCTCCGCATCGTGCCGCTGGGCGAAGCGACCGCCGAGATGGCGGATATGCGCACGATGGTGATCGTCGGCTCCAGCCGCACGCGTCTGATCGAGCGGCCGGGGGCGCCGATCCTCTACACGCCGAGGTCGGCCGAATGATCCAGCCAGCCGAGCACTGCGCCGACATCATGGACGATCCGCGCCGCCGGCATCCGCGGGCGATCGATCAGCATCACGGGCAGGCCGAGCGTGCGGGCCGCGATCAGCTTCGCTTCCGCTCCACTGCCGCCTGCATTCTTGCACAGCAGCAGATCGGTCGCCTGCTCGCGCATCAGATGAAGATCGCCCTCGACAGTGAACGGCCCCCGATCGACGACGAGCGTGTGGCGCGGCAACGCCGGCGGAACCTCCGGCGCACCCACGAAGCGGAGCAGATAATGATGCTGCGGCTGGGCGGCGAAGGCCTCGACATGCATCCGCCCCAGCGCCAGCATCACGCGACGCGGCGGGCCCGCCAGCGCGCCGACGGCGGCAGCGAGGTCGGGCACGGAGGTCCAGCGATCACCCTCGGCAGGCGCCCATGCTGGCCGCGTCAGGAGGATGTGCCGCACGCCCGTCTCGCGCGCGGCCGCAGCCGCGTTGGCGCTGATCGTCGCCGCGAAGGGATGGGTCGCATCCACAAGATGCGTGATCCGCTCCCGCCGCAGGAAATCCGCCAATCCGTCCGCCCCGCCGAAGCCGCCGATACGAACCGGCACCGGCTGCGCGCGCGGCCGCTCGGTGCGCCCGGCATAGCTCAGCAGCGCGCGATCGCCCCGTTCGGCGAGGGCGGCTGCCAGCGCGCTCGCCTCCGTGGTCCCTCCCAGGATGAGGATGTTGCGAATGCCCGTGTCTCCTGACGGTCCGTGGCTCACCATCGTCGGCATCGGCGAGGACGGCGTCGACGGCCTCTCCCGCACAGCATGCGAGGCGTTGGAGCGGGCTGTGTTCGTCATGGGCGCCCCTCGCCATCTGGCGCTGTTGCCGCCTCTTACGGCCGCGCTTCACCCCTGGCCAGCGCCTTTCGAGGACGGCATCCCCGCCCTGCTGGCGCGACGCGGGCAGCCGTCGGTGATGCTCGCCTCGGGCGATCCCTTCTGGTTCGGAGCGGGCACAACCATCACGCGTCATCTCGATCGGGCGGAATGGGTCGCCCACCCCGCCCTCTCCACTTTCGCGCTCGCCGCCGCGCATCTCGGCTGGCCGCTGGCCGAAACGGAGTGCCACGGCCTCCACGCGGCCCCCCTCACGCGGCTGCGTCGGAGCTTCGCGCCGGGACGACGCGCCATCGTGCTGGTGCGCGACGGCGCGTCAGTCGGCGCGCTGGCGGACTATCTGCGGGCGGAGGGTTTCGGAGCCTCGGAACTCCATGTGATGGAGGCACTGGGCGGCCACCGCGAGCGGGTGCGCGCCGCCACGGCCGAGACGCTGGCATTCGATGATATCCCCCACCCTGTCGCCGTCGGCATCGCCTTCGCGGGCGGAGGCGATGTGATGCCGCACACATCGGGGCTGGCGGACGACTGGTTCGAGCATGATCACCAAATCTCCAAGCGCCCCGTCCGCGCGTTGACGCTCTCCGCCCTCGCGCCACGTCCCGGCGAGATGCTGTGGGATATCGGCACCGGGTCGGGATCGATCGCGATCGAATGGCTGCTCGCCCATCCCTCGACCCAAGCGATCGGCATCGAAGCCGACCCCACGCGTGCCGACCGCGCACGCTCCAATGCGACGCGGCTGGGTGTCGATCGGCTCCGGCTGATCCAGGCGCGCGCGCCGGATGGCCTCGCGGACCTGCCGAAGCCGGATGCGATCTTCATAGGCGGCGGCCTCCGCGAGGCTTTGCTCGAAACGCTCTGGACGATGTCGGCGCCCGGAACGCGGCTGGTGGCCAATGCCGTCACGCTGGAATCCGAAGCCTTGCTGGCCTCCTGGCAGACCCGCAAAGGCGGAGAGCTGCTGCGCATCGAACTGGCCACGGCGGCTCCGCTCGGGACGAGGCGCGGATGGCGATCCTCCTACCCCATCACACAGTGGAGCGTGACACTGTGATCGTCGCCGGTTTCGGCTATCGCTCGGGCGCGGACCTTGCTTCCTTGCGCGACGCGCTGGCGATGGCGTCGGCACAGACAAGGCCTGTCGACGCGCTGGCCGGCCCACGCTCCAAGGCGTCGCTTCTCGCCCGGCTGGCTGAGGCGCTCGCCCTTCCCTTGATCGTGCTTGAGCCGGAGGCGCTCGCCGGCATGGCGACGCCCACCCGCTCCGCCGCCAGCCTTGCCGCCCATGGCACCGGCAGCGTCGCCGAAGCGTCCGCGCTGGTGGCAGCCGGAGCCGGCGCACGGCTGCTCACCCCCCGTCACATCTCGCCGGATCGCCTGGCGACATGCGCGCTTGCCGAAGGATTCCCCGCATGACCGTCCATTTCATCGGCGCCGGCCCAGGCGCGCCCGACCTCCTGACGCTGCGGGGCCGGGATCTCATCGCGCAGTCGCCCGTCTGCCTCTATGCCGGATCGCTGGTGCCCGAGGCCGTGCTTGGCCATTGCCCGCCCGGCGCGCGGATCGTGAACACGGCCCCCCTGACGCTCGACGAGATCATCGCGCTCTGCCGTGAGGCCGATCACGCCGGACAGGACGTCGCGCGCCTCCATTCGGGCGACCTCTCGGTCTGGTCCGCAATGGGCGAGCAGATCCGGCGGCTCCGCGCGGAGGGTATCGCCTTCACGGTGACGCCGGGCGTCCCCTCCTTCGCGGCCGCGGCGGCGACGCTGGGCGCGGAGCTGACGCTGCCCGAGCTGGCGCAGTCCGTCGTCCTCACCCGCACGCCCGGCCGCGCCAGCACCATGCCGCCGCGGGAAACGCTCGCCGCCTTCGGCACGACCGGCGCGACGCTCGCCATCCACCTTTCCATTCACAATCTCGCGCAGGTCGTGCGCGATCTCCTGCCTGTCTATGGCGCGGAGTGCCCGGTCGCGATCGTCTGGCGCGCAAGCTGGCCCGACGAGCGGGTCGTCCGCGCCACGCTCGGCACCGTGGAGGCTGTCTGCGCCGAGGCCAGCGCGCCGGAACGCACGGCGCTGATCCTCGTCGGACACGTGCTCGGCGCGGAGGGATTTGCCGAGAGCAGCCTCTACGCGCCCGGCTACGATCGCCGGTTCCGCCCGGCGACGGCAGGCTCGCGCTTCGCCGGATCGTCGGAATGACCGGACTGGTCATCGCGGCGCCGCGATCCGGCTCGGGCAAGACGATGGTGTCGCTCGGGCTGATGCGGGCATTCACGCGCGCGGGCCTTCGGGTGCAGCCCTTCAAGACCGGCCCTGACTATATCGACACGGCCTTCCACGCCGCCGCCTGCGGACAGATGGCCTTCAACCTCGACGGATGGGCGATGGGAGGCGACATCCTCGATGCGATCGCGGGACGCGCGGGCGACGTGGACCTCGCGATCGCGGAAGGCGCCATGGGTTTGTTCGACGGCGCCGCCGCACCCGGAGAGACAGGCCGCGGCGCGACCGCCGACATCGCCGCCCATCTCGGCTGGCCCGTGCTGCTGGTGATGGACGTCTCCGGCCAGAGCCAGTCCGCCGCCGCCGTCGCGTATGGCCTGCGGAGCTTCCGCCCGGACGTCCACGTCGTGGGCGTCATCCTCAACAAGGTCGCGAGCGAACGGCATGAGCGCCTGATCCGCGGCGCGATGGAGCATGCCGGCATCGCCGTGCTGGGCGCCATTCCCCGTCTGCCCGACGTCCGGCTGCCGGAGCGGCATCTCGGGCTCATGCAGGCCGCCGAGCATCCCGATCTCGACCATTGGCTCGACCGGTTCGCAGACGTCGTGACTGCCCATGTCGATCTGCCGGCCGTCCGGGCCCTCGCGCGTCCCGGACGCCAGAAAGCCGCGCCGCCGCTCCGCTGCACGCCGCCCGGACAGCGGATCGCGCTGGCGCAGGATGTCGCCTTCTCCTTCACTTATGCGCATCTGCTGGAAGGCTGGCGCGCGGCAGGAGCGGAAATCCTGCCCTTCTCGCCATTGGCCGACGAAGCGCCGGCGCAGGATGCGGATATCGTCTGGCTGCCCGGCGGCTATCCCGAGCTTCATGCCGGCCGCATCGCCGCCGCGTCACGCTTCCTCACGGGGCTGCGCGATCATGCCATGCGCAAGCCGATCCATGGCGAGTGCGGCGGCTATATGACGCTCGGCGCCGCGCTCGTCGATGCGGGAGGTGAAGTCCATCGGATGGCGGGGCTGCTGGGGCTCGTCTCCAGCCATGCGGAGCGCCGCCTTCACCTCGGCTACAGGACGGCACGCCTTCATGCTCCGGTCGGTGCGATCCCCGGCAGCACCGTGCTGCGCGGGCATGAGTTCCGCTATGCCCGCATCGTCGAGCAGCCTGACGAGCCCCTTGCCGACGTCATCGACGCAGAGGGGCGGGCTGTCTCCGCCAGTGGCTCCCGGCGAGGCCATGTCACCGGCACCTTCTTCCACCTCGTCGCGACAGGAGGAGCCCCGGCATGATCCGGCTTGCGCTCGTCGGCATCGGTACGGGCAATCCCGATCACCTCACGCTCGCCGCGATCAAGGCGATGAATGCGGCCGACCTCATCCTGCTTCCGCGCAAGGAAGATGCGAAATCGGATCTGCTGGACCTACGCCGGACGATCTGCGCCGAACTACTGACCGGCCCCGCCCGCGTGGTGGAATTCGACATGCCCGAGCGCGCCGCGACGCTCCCCTATCTCGAAGCCGTGGATGCCTGGCACGACGCCATCGCCGCGATCTGGATGCGGGAGATCGGACGGCATCTGCCTGAGGGAGGATCGGTCGCCCTGCTCGTCTGGGGCGATCCCTCGCTCTACGACAGCAGCCTGCGTATCTCGACCCGTCTGGGGGCCGCCGAAGTCCAGGTCGTGCCGGGCATCACCAGCATCCAGGCGCTGACTGCAGCCCACGGCATCTGCCTCAACGAGCTGGCCCGGCCGGTGCTCATCACCACCGGACGGTGGCTACACGAACAAGGCTGGCCCGACGGAACGGACAGCGTCGTCGTGATGCTCGACGGGGGCTGTGCCTTTCAGCGCCTCACGGCCGAGGGGATATCGATCTGGTGGGGGGCTTATCTCGCCATGCCGCAGGAGGCGTTGATCCACGGGCCTCTTGCCACGGCGGGCCCCGAGATCGTGGCGCGCCGGGCCGAGCTTCGGCAGACGCACGGCTGGATCATGGACACCTACCTGCTACGCCGGGCGCAAGCCGCCCCTAGTCTCGACGCATCCACCTCGTAGCGAACACGCCGGCCGCCAGCACCGCGACCGCCGCCCCGATCCACGGGAGGGCGTCGACGAGCGCCTGCGTCCGCGCACGCCGCCTGAGGATCGCTTGCTCCGCCGCCTCGTCATAACCCGACGAGGGAGCCGGTTCATTCGATCCGGCATGGACTTGCGACGGCGTGTCCGACGTCGGGAAACTCTCGTCGAGGCCGATATCGAGCTTGGCGTCCTCGTTCGAGGGATCGGCCTTGAGCGCACCATGGCTGTCCGCATCCAGCGCTTCCCGGACATCGCCGAGCGCGCCATGTTCGTCCCTGTCGGTGCCGCGAGGCGAATGCTTGTCGACCATAACGACTCCTCCTGCGCTCATAACCGATGGCCAGCCAGCCCCGTTCCCGCGCCGCCACGCCGCCGGAGGAGGATATCTCACGGACTGCCGCTTTTCCGGGCCGGCTATCGCTTCTCCGCCTGATCGAGGCTGGAGGCCAGCATCGTCGCCACGATCGTCCAGTTCGGGTGCCGCACCGATCCGCCAGAGACCGCCTCGGCCTGTCCGCGATCGCAGGGTGTGGAAAGCGCAGTGCTCACAAGGCCTCGCCGTGAAACATGTCGAGCCCCTGCGATAGCTTTTTCCCGACCGGCTCAAAAGCGATCCGGGGAACTCCCCTGCGCATGGTCGCTTCTGGTCACATGACGAAGCACCAAAGCGTCGACGAAGCGCGCGCACGGCTCGCCATCGTCGATCCGCGCGCCGCCGCCCGGAGCGCGGGGCTGGTCCATGTCAGCGACGATCAGCCGGGGATCGGCCGCCGCCGATCGGGCAAGGGTTTCAGCTACAGGGATGCGGAGGGGAAGCTCATCCGCGATCCCGAGGTGCTGGCGCGCATCCGCAAGCTCGCCATTCCGCCCGCCTATACCGACGTGTGGATATGCCCCCGACCGAACGGGCATCTCCAGGCTACCGGACGCGACGCGCGGGGCCGGAAACAATATCGTTATCACCCCTCCTTCCGTGAGGTTCGCGAGAACGCGAAATATGAGCATATGCTGGAGTTCGCGGCCGCCCTTCCCTCGCTGCGCAGGCAGGTGGCCGCCGACATGGCGCGTGCCGGCCTGCCCCGCGAGAAGGTTCTCGCCACGGTCGTCCACCTGCTCGAAACAACAATGATCCGCGTCGGCAACGCGGATTACGCGCGACGGAACCGAAGCTACGGCCTGACCACGCTCAGATCGCGCCATGTGGATGTCGAGCCGGGCGGCGCAAAACTGCGGTTCGCGTTCAAGGGCAAGAGCGGCCGGTTCTGGCGCGTCACCCTGCGCAACCGGCGGCTGGCGAAGATCGTGCGGGCCATTCAGGAGCTGCCCGGCCAACATCTTTTCCAATATCTCGATGAAGAGGGTGCCCGCCACGATGTCGGCTCGGAGGATGTGAACGACTATCTGCGGGAGATCAGCGGAACATCCATCACGGCCAAGGACTTCCGCACCTGGGCCGGCACGGTTCTGGCCGCGACGGCTCTTTCCAGATGCGAGACCTGCGAGAGCCTTGTCGCCGCGAAGCAGAACATACGCGACGTGATCGCGCAGATCGCGGCCGAGCTGGGCAATACGCCGACCATATGCCGGAAATGCTACATCCATCCTCACGTCCTGGACGCCTATCTGGCGGCCGAGACGATACTGCGGGCTCCTTCCAAGAAGGCTCCGAAGGCCAAAGAGGGGATTTTCATGACGGCGGAAGAAGAAGCCGTCATCGCCTTCCTCCGGCGGAAACATGGCGCGTGATCGAACGCTAATCTACATCAAGAAGACCTCGCGGGCTTTGCGATATCAGAGGTCGATGGCCGACATCCCCACCACCTCGCAATTTGGGCTTTGCTCCACCGGCAAAGACTGCGAAGCAGCTTCTCGGGCGAATGGTTATATCAGCCGGCGGAGCATGGATGTGCCTTCATCCCTGGACAGATCATCCTTCGCTACCGACGAAGCGCCCGGCGGCATTTCCCACCCGGATCGCGACGCCGCCGCATGGCTCGCCGCGATCGTCGAGAACAGCGACGATGCCATCCTCAGCAAGAAGCTGGACGGCATCATCTCCTCCTGGAATCCCGGCGCGACGCGATTGTTCGGCTTCTCGGCCGAAGAGGCGGTTGGCCGGCCCATCACCATCATCATCCCCGAAGATCGCCTCTCCGAAGAGGCCGAGATCATCGGCAAGATCCGCAGGGGAGAGCGCGTCCGTCATTTCGAGACCGTGCGGCAGCGCAAGGACGGCCGCCTCGTCGACATCTCGCTGACGGTTTCGCCGGTGCGCGACGCGGAAGGGCGGATCATCGGCGCCTCCAAGATCGCGCGCGACATCACCGAGGCGAAGATGGCGGCCGAGCGCCAGTCCCTCATCCTGCGCGAGATGAACCACCGCATCAAAAACCTCTTCGCCCTGACGGCGGGCCTGGTGACGGTGAGCGCGCGCGGGGCCAGCGACATCGACGATTTCATCGCGGACCTGTCCGGCCGCATCGCATCGCTCGCCCGCGCCCACCAGTTGACGCTGCCCGATCTCGCCGGCGACGTGCAAAACGCCGCGACGACGCTCAAGAGCCTGCTCGGGGCCATCCTCGCCCCGCACGAGGATCGGTCGTCGTCCTCCATCCATGTCCGGGGTGAAGATGTCGCGGTCGGCCCTCGTTCGCTCCCTTCGCTCGCGCTGCTGTTCCACGAACTGGCGACCAATGCCGCCAAATATGGCGTTCTCTCTGCGTCGGGCGGCACGTTGAGCGTGAATATCGGGACCGGCAACGACATACTGTCGGTCCACTGGATCGAGGCGGGAGCGACCGGCGATCGCGTCCTACCCGTCCATGAAGGCTTCGGCAGCCATCTGGAGAAGGCCTCCGTCCGCGGCCTTCAGGGCAGCATCGAGCGCGAGTGGCGGCCCGATGGGCTCGCCGTCGCCATGCGCTTCCCGCTCGGGGCGCTGGCCAGCTAGCGGCGGTCAGCCATTGGCATGGAGGCGATCGGACAGCACCTCCATCGGCAGCACTTGGACCGGTGAGATCGACGGCTCCGGATAGCCGAGCAGGAAACCCTGCGCCTCGTCACATCCCTCGCGCCGCAGGATGCGAAGCTGGCCATCCGTCTCGATGCCTTCGGCCAGCACCGGGATCGACAGGCTCTTGCCGAGCGCCAGCACCGCGCGGATGATCGCGATCGTCTCCGGGCTCACCTCCAGCTCGGCGACGAACAGCCGATCGAGCTTGATCTTGTCGAAGGGGAAGGCCCGGAGCGTCTCCAGCGAGGAATAGCCCGTCCCGAAATCGTCGAGCGCGATGCCCACGCCCAGCGCCTTGATCTGGCGCAGCACATGAAGCGCGCGCTCCCGATTGGCCATGATCGCGCTTTCCGTCAGCTCGATCTCCAGCCGGCGCGGGGGCAGGCCCGTCTCCAACAGGATCTGGTGGAAATTGCGTGGCAGATCCGGGTGCGCGAGCTGAAGCGGCGACACGTTCACCGACACCTTCGCCTCGTTCGGCCAGAGCATGGCGTCCGCACAGGCGCGGCGCAGCACCCACTCGCCAAGCGGCAGGATCAGCCCGTTCTCCTCGGCGATGGGAATGAAGACGGCGGGCGAGATCGCTCCATGCACCGGATGCGTCCAGCGCAGCAGCGCCTCGTAGCCGGTCACCTCCTGCGTCGAGACGGAGGCCTGCACCTGATAATGGACGTCAAGCTGATCGCCGCTGAGGGCCAGCCGCAGGTCCGCCGCCAGTTCGCGCCGGCTGCGCACCGCCTCGTCGAGCGGAGCGTCGTAGAAGCAGGGCGCCAGCGCGCCTTCGCTCTTGGCGCGATACATCGCCAGATCGGCATTGTTGGCGAGCGTCTCGCCGTCCGTCGCGTCCTGAGGATAGACCGCGACACCGATGCTGGCCCCGACGGTCGCCTCGAAAGTCTCCACCGAGAACGGGGCCGTGATGGCCGCCTCGATCCGTGCGATGAAACCGAGCAGGCACGCGCGATCCTCAAAGCGCGTGATCGCGACGAACTCGTCCCCGCCGAGACGCGCGACCAACTCGTGCCGGCCCATCTCGCCCCGCAGTCGCCCGGCCACCTGCCGCAGCACCTCGTCGCCGGCCTTGTGGCCATGGACGTCGTTGATTTCCTTGAAACGGTTGAGGTCGATGGCGACGAGGCCCAGCGCCGTGCCGGTGCCGCGCAACGACGCCATCTGGCGCGCCAGCTCGCGCTGGAAGCTCAGCCGGTTGGGCAGGCCGGTCAGCGCGTCGTTCATCGCCATGTGATGAAGCTGCTGCATCGCGTCCGAACGCGTGCCCTTGTCGATCAGGGCCGCGAAGACGCCTGTGGCGATCACCACCAGCCCCACCAGCGCTGTCGCAAGGCCGAGCGCGTGCATTTCGCCCGTGTCGAGCGGCGCATCGGAGAGGTGGAGCGGAATGATCTTCACCGCCGTCATCGCCACGAAATGCAGCGAGGCGACGGCGGCCACGAACAGCGCGGTGCCCAGCGGAATGCGGTAGCGTCCCGTCCGTCCGCTATCCAGCGCCACGAGCGACGCCGCCGACAGAAGGACTGCACAGGCGCCGGCAGCCGCGACATAGGGCACGCGCCACTCGATGATGCCGTCGACCCGATAGGCCCTCATGCCCGCGAAATGCATCGCGGAGATCGCCGCCCCGATGATCCCGCCGCCGATCGAGGAGAGCAGCGGGCCGCGCCGGAAGGTCGCGACCGAGAAGCCGAGCGCCGTCCCCGCCACCGCGATGATCAGCGAGAAGATCGTCAGCACGGGATCGAGCGTCACCGGAACGCCCGCGCGATAGGCGAGCATGGCGACGAAATGGGTGCACCAGATGGTCGCCCCCGCCCCTACCGACGCGAGGAACAGCCATCCGAAACGCTGCAATCTCGCAGTCTCCTGCCCCCGGCAGAAGAGCTGGACCACCGCGAACGCCCCGACGCAACAAAGAATGACCGCCAACAATGTCAGCCATGGGTCATGATCACGCGCGATGCACAAGGCTACGTCGAGCAAAGGGAAGTCCTAGTTCGGGGGCGTTGAATACGCTTGCGCCGGGCAACGCAGCGCCCCCTCCCTGCGGTCTTCCCGTAAATTTTTGATAAACCCCGACGATCTGCGGATAGCAGTCAGAGCCTCGCCGGTATGGGCGAGCCCGGGTCCGTCTCCAGCAGGCGACGCACGGTGTCGAGCGAGCGGCTCGACAGGGTGACCCAGCTCCGCCGGCCGTCGCAGATGTCGGGTGAACGGTTGAGCAACCCCGCCTCAACCATCCGCGACACCATGCGCAGCCCGGAGCTGGGCGCCCCCCCGGCGGCGAGCGAAGCCGCCGTCACCGACACGCGCCGCCCCTCCGCGGTCGCGACATAGAGGTCGAGCAGGACGTACCAGGGCAGATCGAGCCCGAACTCCCGCCCGAGAAGCTCCTCGCGTCGCCGCCGTGCCTTGAGCGTCCTGCGGGCCAAATCGACCTCCGATGCCGGAAAACCCTGAACGGCCCCCTCGCCGCTCACGGGACGATCCGACAACATGGTCCCGAACATCGCCGCGATCGTGCCGAGGTCCTCGGCCATGTTCTCGCTGCGAGGCGTGATAACGCTTTCTGACATGTGCAAAATCCATTGCCTGTATCGGGTGGCGGCCAACGAACACGCGCCCCACCCATGGGAAGGAAAGGAAATCCAGTTCAGTCGCGCCGGTCGTTCACAACAGCCCCTCCGCCTTGAAACTCAGCCACCCCGATCGGGTCACAACCAGATGATCCTTGATCGGCACGTCCACCTCCGCCGCGATCGCCTTGAGGCGTCGCGTCAGATCCAGATCGGCCTTGCTCGGCCGCGGATCGCCGCTCGGATGGCTGTGCACGAGGATCATCGCCGCCGCCTTCAGCTCGAAGGCCCTGCGGAAAATCTCCCGCGGATAGGCCGGCGCTTCCCGAATGGTGCCCATGCCCAGCATCTCGTCGCGGATCAGCCAGAGCCGCGCGTCGAGATAGAGCACGCGGAACAGCTCGCGCGGCTCATGCGCCATGGTCATGGTGAGATAGTCGATGAGCGCGTCGCCCTGCTCCAGCGGCGGCCCCCGCATCGCGGTCTGCCGGACCGCGTAGCGCATCGTCGAGCGTGCCGCCTCCAGCACCTGGGCCGCCTCCGGCTCGTCCTCCAGCATCCCCGCCAGCAGGGAGGGGTCGGCCGCCAGAACGTCCCCTACGCTCTCGAAACGGATCAGGAGCCGGTCGGCGATCCGGTCCGCTCGTTCTCCGCAGGCCCCGCGGACAAGCTGCGCGATGAGCCGCGCGCCTTCAAGGTCGCGCCGTGCCGCAGAGAAACGACGATGATCAGCACCACGATCCCCCACGACCACACCTGCTCCGCGTAGGCGTAGGCCAGATTGTCGGGGGCCAGCGCCTCCGCCGTCATGCAGATGATCGAGAGCATCTGGAGCCCCGCCGCCCAGATCGGCCAGAACCGACGGCTCGCTCGCGCTAGCGCGACGAAGGCCAGCAGCGTCGCCAAATCGATCGTCAGCAAGTCCAGCCGCACCCCCTGGAAGCGGATACGAAGCGGGCTGCTGACGACCGTCAGGACTGTGGCGAGAATACATAAAGCCGCACCCAATCGCTCGATGGTGCCGCCCCTCCAGATCGCCGCGATCAACGCGACCAGGAGGAGCGTGTCGAAGATGAGGGCGATGACCATGCGGGAGGAAGGCCATGTCCCTCCCGCCGGGTCAAGATCGCCCCGATGGTATCAGGCCGCGACCCGCAGGTTGCCGTCGAACGCCATCTGATCCGGGCAACCGTCGCCGCTGCCGAAGCCGGTCGGCATGCGCAGCTCGCGCGCCATGTCGGCGAAAGCCGCGTGCGCCGCCAGGAACTCGGTACGCGCCAGCACCGTGGCCGAAAGCGCCGCCGTCATCCGCTCCAGCGCGGAGTGGCAGATCGCCGCCGGCAGCCCCGCATCGATCCGGGCCCGCGAGGTGCGGCCGATCAGCGAGCACTGAAGCTCGATCGCCTCGTCAAAGGCGCGTTCGTTGGTGACGACCATCTCGGCGACATCCGAGGCGGAGGAAAAAAGCGCTTGCCGTTTGATCACGAGTTCTCTCCCGGGCGGACGCCCGGGAGCGCCGCCATCATGAATGGATAAGCTTGATGAAACGAGCGGCGCTCTCGAGGACGGCGAGCCCGATGCTGATCAGGCCCAGCCCTACAACCCCGCACAGGATCGCCGCGATCACGACTGCGATCACGATTTCCGCCATGCTCAGGTCATTCTCCGGTCTCCCCGTCGTGGGGAACGGCCAGCCCTTGATCTTCCGCGACAATCTGACGGGCGGGATATAGAGCGCCAGCTCCTCCTGCATCCGATTGCCGCGATCCGTCTCCTGCTGCCGAACCCATGTCGTGTCCGGCTCGGCATGGCGCGGCGAAGGCGGAATGTCCGCATATGGCGGCTCGTATACGAGCGGCTCGTATGTACTTTCCTCGAAGGCGGAGAGCTGGCGGGCGGCCTCCTTCCGGCCGGTAGCGCCCAGTATGCGGACGGCGCGCGTGACGCGCGTGTCCACCGCATAGGGGCTGATCCCCAGGATGCGAGCAATCTCCTTCGACTCGAATCCGCGCGCGACCAGTCGCAAAGCCTCGCGCTGGGGCTCGGTAAGACGGTCAAATGCAGCGTCGCTCATGGATCGACATTAGTGGCCGAGACGGATGTCTAATCAAGAGGAGGATTCGCATTCCCCCCATCTGATTGCGCGGCAAAGCGACAGCCGCCCACCAATACAGCGGACTCATCGCCAGACGAGGCGCGTTTCATGCCGCCTCTCCTCGCGCGAAACCCGCCCTTCTCTCTTCCGGTCATCCTCATGTCTTGCCCGCATGCCCGGCCGTACGATCATTCGTATACGAACCGGCTGGACGTCAGATTCGATCATCGTGACCGATTTAAACGATTGGACAGGCCGCCGGAGGCGCACAACCATCCCCGCCGAAACGAGGGAGACATCGGAGGAGAGGATATCATGAACGTCGAAGCCAGGTGCCCGGTGGGCAACACGGTTCGCGGGAACGCCGTACTCTTCGAAATGACCAACCGCCTGTGGTGGCCGAACCAGCTCGACATCTCGGTTCTCCACCAGAACCCGCCCGCCGGCGATCCGATGGGCCAAGGCTACGACTATGCCAGGGAATTCGAGACCCTCGACCTCGCCACGGTCAAGCAGGACATCGTCGCGCTGATGACCGAGTCGCAGGACTGGTGGCCTGCTGACTTCGGACATTACGGCCCCCTCTTCATCCGCATGGCGTGGCATGCGGCGGGCACCTATCGCATCGGCGACGGCCGTGGCGGCGCGGGCACCGGCCAACAGCGCTTCGCCCCGCTCAACAGCTGGCCCGACAACGCCAACCTCGACAAGGCACGCATTCTCCTCTGGCCGATCAAGCAGAAATACGGCCGGAAGCTCTCCTGGGCGGATCTGCTGGTGCTGGCCGGCAATTGCGCGCTGGAATCGATGGGCTTCAAGACCGCAGGCTTCGGCGGCGGCCGTCCCGACGTCTGGGAGCCGGAGAACGACACCTATTGGGGCCCCGAGCGCGAATGGCTGGGCGACGAGCGCTACAGCGGCGAGCGCGACCTCGCGCACCCGCTGGCAGCGGTCCAGATGGGCCTGATCTATGTCAATCCGGAGGGGCCGAACGGCAATCCCGATCCGTTGAAAGCGGCGGTCGACATCCGCGAGACCTTCGCGCGCATGGCGATGAACGACGAGGAGACGGTCGCGCTGATCGCCGGCGGCCACACCTTCGGCAAGACGCACGGCGCCGCAGACCCGTCGCAATATGTCGGGCCGGAACCCGAAGGCGCGGGCATCGAGATGCAGGGCCTTGGCTGGCGGAACAGTCATGGCTCGGGCAATGCCGGCGACACCATCACCAGCGGCATCGAGGTGATCTGGACGCAGGAGCCGACCAAATGGTCCAACCTCTTCTTCAAAAACCTGTTCGAGCATGAGTGGGAGCTGACCAAGAGCCCCGCCGGCGCGCACCAGTGGGTCGCCAAGGACGCGCCTGAGGACGTTCCCGACGCGCATGACTCCACGAAGAAGCATCGCCCGACGATGCTGACGACCGATCTCGCGCTGCGCCTCGATCCGATCTACGGCCCGATCTCGCGCCGCTTCTATGAGGATCAGGACCTGTTCGCCCATGCCTTCGCGGAGGCATGGTACAAGCTCACCCATCGCGACATGGGGCCGCATATCCGTCTTCTCGGGCCGGAAGTGCCGGCCGAGCCGCGCCTCTGGCAGGACCCGCTGCCCAAGGCGGAAGGCGCCCCTCTCGGCGAGACGGACATCGCCGAACTCAAGCAGGCCATCCTCGCATCCGGCCTGCCCGTCTCGCGACTGGTGGCGACGGCCTGGGCTTCGGCCTCGACCTTCCGCGGTTCGGACAAGCGCGGCGGCGCCAACGGCGCCCGCATCCGCCTCGCGCCGCAGAAGGACTGGCCCGTCAACGAGCCGGCCGCGCTGGCCGGCGCGCTGGCGACGCTCGATAATATCCGCAACGCATCCGGCAAGAATATCAGCCTCGCGGACATGATCGTGCTCGGCGGCTGCGCGGCGGTCGAGGCAGCGGCGAAGAAGGCCGGTCATGACGTGACCGTCCCCTTCACGCCCGGCCGCGTCGATGCCACCCAGGAGCAGACCGACCCCGAATCCTTCGAGCCGCTGGAGCCCACGATCGACGGGTTCCGCAACTATGTCGGCGAGGAATCGAGCATCTCGCCCGAGGAACTGCTAGTCAATCGCGCCAATCTGCTGACTCTGACAGCGCCGGAGATGACGGTGCTGATCGCCGGGCTCCGCGTGCTGGGCGCCAATGTCGGCGGATCGAAGCACGGCGTCTTCACCGACCGGCCGGAGACGCTGAGCAACGATTTCCTCGTCAACCTGCTCAAGACCAGCACGGCCATGAAGTGGGAAGCGAAGGACGACGGCACCTTCGCTGCCTCGGATCGCAAGGGCGGCGACACGAAGTGGACCGGCACGCGTGTCGATCTCATCTTCGGTTCGAACTCGCAGCTTCGCGCACTGGCGGAAGCCTATGCGACGGCGGATGCGGAGCGCGCCTTCGTCGACGCTTTCGTGGCGGCATGGGCGAAGGTGATGAACCTCGACCGCTTCGACGTCGCCTGACGGCGAAGGACGGCGAAGGACGGCGAAGGACGGCGAAGGACGGCGAAGGACGGCTCCCGGCATCGGCCGGGGCCGTCTATCGCGTAAAGAGGATATCGGCGGCCCGGCACATTCGCTATCCGGCCCGGACGGAGTGACGGTGCGGGAGAAGCGGATGGCCTATGCGTGCAAGACGATGGCGTCGCCGGTCGGCACGCTGACGCTTGTCGCCAGCGATGCCGGCCTCGTCGCGATCCTGTGGGAGAATGACGATCCCCGGCGCGTGCCACTGCCCGAGCTGGTCGAGGAGCCGGACAATGCCCTCCTCTGCGAGACGCAAAGCCAACTCGGCGAATATTTCACGGGCGGACGGACGCAGTTCACGGTGCCGCTCGATTTTCATGGCACGGATTTCCAGAAGAGCGTGTGGGCCGCGCTGCTCCAGATCCCCTTCGGGGAGACCCGCAGCTATGCGGAGATCGCCCGTGCCATCGGCAATCCGGCGGCGATCCGGGCGGTCGGCGCTGCGAACGGCCGAAACCCCATCTCGATCATCGCGCCCTGCCATCGCGTGATCGGATCGAACGGGGCGCTGACGGGCTTCGCGGGCGGCCTGCCTGCCAAGCAACATCTGCTCGCGCTGGAGAACCCGCAGCGCTCCTTGCTCTGACGGACAGGCGCCGGCCCCTGGAAGGGAGCCGGCGCCCGATTCCTCAGGCCGCGAGCGTCGCGTTGTCGATCACGAAGCGATACTTCACGTCGCTCTTCTGCATCCGGTCATAGGCTTCGTCGATCTGCTGGATGCGGATCATCTCGATGTCCGAGACGATGCCCTTCTCCGCGCAGAAATCGAGCATCTCCTGCGTCTCCGCGATGCCGCCGATCAGCGAGCCCGCGATGGCGCGGCGCTTGAAGATCAGCGCAGCGACATTGGGCGAGGGGTGCGCATGTTCCGGCACGCCGACCAGCGTCATCGTCCCATCGCGCTTCAGGAGCCCCGTAAAGGCATCCAGATCGTGGCTCGCGGCGACTGTGTTGAGGATGAAGTCGAAGCTGTTGGCGTGGGCCTGCATCTCCTCCGCGTTGCGTGAGACGACCACCTCGTCCGCGCCGAGCGCCTTGGCGTCCGCGCGCTTGCTGTCCGACGTGGTGAAGGCGACGACATGCGCGCCGAGCGCATGGGCGAGCTTCACACCCATATGGCCGAGGCCGCCGATGCCGACGATACCGACCTTCTTGCCCGGCCCCGCCTTCCAGTGGCGCAGCGGCGACCAGGTGGTGATGCCCGCGCACAGCAGCGGCGCCGCAGCAGCGAGTTGCTCCTGCGGATGGCTGATCTTCAGCACGAACTTGTCGGAGACGACGATCCGCTGCGAATAGCCGCCGAGCGTGTGGCCCGGCGCATCCGGCGTCGCGCCGTTATAGGTGCCGACGAGGCCGTTCTCGCAATATTGCTCCTCGCCGTCCGCACAGGACGGGCAATGCTGGCAGCTATCCACCAGACAACCGACGCCGACGGTATCGCCGACCTTGAACTTGGTGACCTCGGCGCCGACCGCGCTCACATGACCGACAATCTCGTGGCCCGGCACGCAGGGATAGAGCGTGCCGCCCCACTCGGACCGGACGGTGTGAAGGTCCGAATGACAGACGCCGCAATAGGCGATCTCGATCTGGACATCATGGGGACCGGGGGCGCGACGCTCGATATCGATCGACTCAAGAGGACGATCGGCGGCATGCGCGCCGTAAGCTTTCGTGACCATCTGGATTTCCTTACGGAGAGGGGAACGCCAAGTTGGCGTCTCCCCAAGGCTCCTGCAAGCCGTCCGGAGGCGGTTTATTCGCGACGGAAAGGCAGCTTTTCCGCCGCGTCGGCGCCCGGCCAGAAAAAAGGCAGATTGAAAGAAGTATTTTTGGCTAGGGTGGCGGCCGACACGCCAGCCGGCTCGGCCGAATGCAGCCGGAATGCGCCGTCACAGGGAGGGAATCACATGCGTACCGCCGCCCGGCATCCTCGTATCGCGCGCCTGCTCGCGTTCCTGGTCGCGGGGGCGGCTCCGGCGCATGGGGCAACGCTGACCGATCCGGCGATGGTGGACGGGCGCGGGCCGTATAATCTCTCCATTCTCGAAGGCGGCATCGGCGCGAGCTTCACGCTGAGCGGCGAGGCGATGGCGGCAGCCAGCGGCGGCATCTGGTCCCTCTCCGCCTGGGTGTCGCCCGAGACGGCCCAAGAGGGCTTCGTCCCGCTCGTGGCGATCGGCGATCCGGCCAGCGCCTGTCGTTGCATCGGGCTGGAGGATGGCCGGCTCGTCCTCCGCTCGGCAGGTGGGGCGGTGAAGGCGCAAGCGAACATTCCTGCCGGGCGATGGACGGCGATCGGCCTCATCTCGGATAGCCGGACAGTCAGCCTGTTCGTCGATGGCCGCAAGGTGGCAAGCCGCGCCATGACGACGCCCGCCGTCACCCCGACGCTCTCCATCGCGCCCACCATGGCCGGCACAGCCCATTTCGGCGGCCGCGTGGCGGGCCTCGTCGTCTCCCCTGCCCTTACTTCCGCTGCGGCCTTCGCGGAGGCGGCGCGCCATCGCCCCGATCCCTCGCTGATCGCCTTCGCCAAGCCCGGTCAGGGCTGGGAGTGGCAGGAGAAGGCGTGGCGCGGCATGTTCCAGCCGCAGGACCCGGCGACGCTCCCCACAGGCAAGACCCTGCCCGCAGCGCCCGTCGCCGTGCCGCCCACCGGCACCGCCCCGCTCACCGAATTGGGCGCCGGGCGTTGGCAAATCGGCGGGTGGAAGCTCGGAATCGGGCCGGATGTCCATGCCAGCGGCGCCACGATCAGCAGCGACGGCTTCGACGATGCGAAATGGTATGCCGCCACCGTCCCCGGCACGGTGCTGACCACGCTGGTCGACCGCGGCGTCTATCCCGATCCGTCCTACGGCCTGAACAATCTCGCCATCCCGGAGAAGCTCTCCCGGCAGGATTACTGGTATCGTGCGAGCTTCGACCTGCCCGCCGATTTCGCGCCCGTCCATCGCCAGATGCTGTTCAAGGGCATCAATTACGCCGCTGAAATCTGGGTGAACGGCCGCTCGCTCGGCGCGATGACCGGCGCCTTCATCCGGGGCGAGTTCGATGTCTCGGCCCTTCTCCACGCGGGGCGCAATGCTGTGGCCGTCCACATCCTGCCGCCACTGCACCCCGGCATCGCGCACGAGGAGTCGATCGCCGCCGGCCCCGGCCTCAATGGCGGCCAGCTCGCGCTCGACGGCCCCACCTTCGTCGCGACCGAGGGGTGGGACTGGATACCCGGTGTCCGCGATCGCAACATGGGCCTGTGGCAGCCTGTAGAGCTGCACCAGACGGGCGCCGTCCACATCGGCGATCCGCAGGTGGTGACGAAGCTCCCTCTCCCCGCGACCGATCATGCCGCCGTCACCATCACCGTGCCGATCCGGAATGATGGCGCGACGCCGGTTGCAACCACCGTCACCGCCAGCTTCGAGGGCGTCAGCGTCTCGAAGCTGGTGATGGCTGCGCCGGGCAGCAGCGAGGTGCGCTTAACGCCTACCGACTTCGCCCAGCTCGACGTCGCCCATCCGAAGCTCTGGTGGCCGAACGGCTATGGCCCGCAGAATCTCTATACGCTGAAGGTGACGGCCACCGCCGGCACCGCGCCCTCGGACGAGAAGAGCCTGCGTTTCGGCATGCGGGAGCTGACCTACGGCCTCTCGCTGTTCGACGGCAAGGGCAAGCTCCGCCGCGTCGAGGTCGATCCCACGCTGGCGCACGAACGTGGCGAGGCGCTGATTGCGCTGGCCCATGAGGACATCAAGCAGACCCCCGACGGCTGGGCGGAATCGCTCACGCCCGCCGGCGAGACCTCACCCGCCGTCCGCGCCATCCCGCAGCAGATGCGCGAGCCGCACATGACAATCTTCGTCAACGGCGTGCCCATCGCGGCACGCGGCGGCAACTGGGGCATGGACGACTTCATGAAGCGCGTCTCCCGCGCCCGTCTGGAACCCTATTTCCGGCTCCACAAGGAAGCCAACGTCAACATCATCCGCAACTGGGTGGGCCAGAATACCGAGGACAGCTTTTACGATCTCGCCGACGAATATGGCATGCTGATCCTCAACGATTTCTGGGAGTCCACGCAGGATTCCCAGAACGAGGCGGAGGACCCGCAGCTCTTCCTCAAGAATGCGGCGGACGTCATCGCGCGCTATCGCAACCATCCCTCGATCGCGGTCTGGTTCGGCCGCAACGAAGGCGTGCCGCAGCCGATCATCAACGAGGGGCTGAACGATCTCGTCCTCAAGCTCGACGGCACGCGCTACTACACCGGCAGCTCGAACAGGATCGGCCTTCAGGGGAGCGGCCCCTATAGCTGGCAGAACCCGGTCGGCTATTTCACCGATCTCGACACCGGCTTCTCGGTGGAGGACGGCACGCCCTCGCTCGCCACGCTGGAAGCGATCAAGGCAATGGTGCCGCCGGCCGATCGCTGGCCGATCAGCGACACGCTCGCCTATCATGACTGGCATATCGGCGGGAACGGCGACGTTCGCAGCTTCATGAAGATCCTCGACGCGCAGTTCGGCGAGGCGACCAGTCTCGAGGATTTCGAGCGCAAGGCGCAGATGCTCAACTATGTCGACTATCGCGCGATCTTCGAAGGCTTCAACGCCGGGCTATGGACGAGGAACAGCGGCCGCCTGCTGTGGATGACCCACCCCGCCTGGCCGTCCAACCACTGGCAGATCTACAGCTCGGACTATGACACGTCGGCCGCCTATTACGGCACCAAAGCGGGCTCCGAGCCGATCCACGTCCAGATGAACCTGCCCGACTATGCGCTGGCCGTCACCAACACCACGCGCGAGCCGGCCGATGGCCTGACGCTCAAGGCCCATGTGGTGGACATCGCCAACCGCACGCTGCTCGACCGCAGCGAGAGCGTCTCCGCCCCCGCCAACAAGACCACGACGCTGAAGCCACTGGCGATCCAGCCCCTGCTCGACGCCCATGGCCTCGTGCTGGTCGAGCTGATCCTGAACGACGCGAAGGGCAAGGCCATCAGCCGCAACGTCTATTGGCAGGGCAAGGACGACGCCTCCTATCGCCAGCTCAACAACCTCGCGGCGCAACCTCTCATCGCTACCGCGAAGAGGGACGGCGACGGCATCACCATCGAGATCGCCAACCGCAATACCTCGCCCGTGCTCGCCACCAAGCTCACGCTGGTGGACGCCAGGGGCGAGCGCGTGCTGCCCGCCTTCTACGAAGACAATTATATCAGCCTGCTGCCCGGCGAGAGCCGCACCGTCACCATCCGCACGATGGATGGGGCGAAGCCCACCGGCACGCCTGCTGCCGTTCAGCTCCGGGGCTGGAACGTGCAGCCGGCCAGCATCCCGATCGGTTGACGGCTCACCTCACTCCGCGCGGGCGAGGACTGTCATCCGGATGGGAGCGCGGATCGTGAAGCCGAGCGTCTCATAGAGCGTGATGGCGCCGGTGTTGCTGGCATAGACATGGAGGAAGGGCGTTTCGCCGCGCTCCAGTATGCGTTCGGCCACCGCGCGCATCAGGCCACCGGCATAGCCCTTGCCGCGATGGTTAGGGTGGGTGCAGACCCCGCTCACCTCGGTGAAGCCGTCCGGCCGCATCCGCTCGCCCGCCATGGCGATCAGCCGCCCGTCCTGCTTCACGCCGACGAACTCGCCGAGGCGGTGGGTATGGTGACTGAAGGGACCGGGCTCGGTGAGGAGGGCGAGCGCCAGCATCTCCGGTGCATCCTCCTCGGTCAGCGGCACCATCTCGAACGACCGCGGCGCGGGCCGGATCGCCTCGGCCGTCATCTGGAACAGCGGCGCGGTGCGCAGCACCGTCGTGCCGGGTGGCGTCGGCATCTCACCGGCCTCGACGATCCAGACCGGCTTGTCGTCCGTCAGCAACGCCACAAGCGCCGCCTGACTTCCGGGAGACGCATCCGCCATCGCGGCGAAGGGGCCGTAGTTGGGCGCCACCCGCAGCGCGCCTTCCTTATGCTGCGCCAGTGCCGCCTGCCGCGTGGTGAAGGCGCTCCATACGGGGCGGTCGAGCGGATGCCGGAGTGTCATCCCGTCCTCCTAGGCTTCAAGCGACCTGGGGAGCAACCTCGACGGGGAAGCGTGGCCCTGCGAGCACAGATGCGCCCGGAACGATCCCACCGCCTTGACATCATACCGACCGCAACCCATCCCCGGAATACCGCCGCTGACAAGGCGGACAAGCATTGGGGGATGAGGCATGGCCTTTCATCGCCGTGCAGTCGAAGCGCAGCCGATCTGCGTTTCCCGTCGTTCCAGCCGACCTGCGCGGATGCTCGCGCGTTGCCCCGAGCTTACCCCCGATCTCTCGTTGCTGCCGATGCCCGCGAGGCGCCCTCACGCCCTTCGCGAGCCCGGCATGTCCCGCCCGCCTGAGCGGCTCGGATCAGGCGAACCACAGAAGAACCCAGGGGAACACTCATGAAGACGATGCATCGCCGGAATGCCCGGACGACCGCGCTTCTGCTTCTGTCGGGCACCGCGCTCGGCTGGTCCGGCGCGGCGCTCGCGCAGGATCAGGCCCCTCCGGCCGCCGCCCCCGCCGCGCAGCAGGGCGACACGGCCGCCGCCGCCACGCCCGACCAGTCGCAGGTGATCGTGGTCACGGGCAACCCCAACCGCCTCGGCCTGCGCAAGCTGGACGCGAGCTACTCCATCTCCACCGCGACGGCCGAACAGATCCGCGAGGTCCAGCCGATCTCGACCGCCGATCTGCTCAAGATCGTTCCCGGCGTCTGGACGGAGACCTCGGGCGGCGAGACGGGCGCCAACGTCTTCATCCGCGGCTTCCCTTCGACCGGCGACGCGCCCTTCCTCACCATCGAGATGAACGGCTCGCCGATCTTCGCGCCCTCGTCGCTCTCCTTCCTGGAGAACAGCTCGCTGTTCCGCATCGACGACACGGTGGACCATGTCGAGGTGCTGCGCGGCGGCCCGAGCCCGATCTTCGCCAACGGCCAGCCCGGCGCCACCACCAACTTCATCCTGAAGGAAGGCACCGCCGATCCGCACCTCTCGATGCGCGTCACCTACGGCACCGAGGGGATGTATCGCGGCGACGTCGTGGCGCAGGGGCCGATCACCGACGACACCACCTATATGATCGGCGGTTTCTATCGCTACTCGAAGGGTCTGCGCCATACCGGCTTCACCGGCGATCTCGGCGGGCAGGTGACGGGCAGCATCACCCACAAGGTCGATAACGGCAAGGTGACGCTCTACGCGCGCTATCTCGACGACAAGAACGCCTTCTACACGCCGATGCCGCTGCTTGAGACGAACGGCAAGTTCCACACCTTCCCCGGCTTCGACGCACGCGATGACACGCTCGTCGGCAAGGAGATCGAGGATACGCAGATCGAGGTCGGCCCCAGCATCAACGGCGGGCCGACGCAGAAGAAGAGCATCGATCTCTCCAAAGGCCGCGGTGCGCGCATCTACACGCTGGGCAGCACCTTCAGCTATGATTTCGGCTTCTTCCAGCTCCAGAACGCCGTCAACTTCACCAAGGGGCAGGCGAACACCTACGCCGTCTTCACCGGGAGCAACCCGCAGACGGTCGCGCAATATCTGGCCGGCGCCGGCGGCCCCGGCACGGTCACCTATGCCGACAGCGGCCTCGCGCTGACTCCGGATCAGGAAACGATCCAGGCCGGCATCTGGGCCGTCGAGAAGCATATCAAGAGCTTCACGGACGAGCTTAAGCTCTCCAGGGAATTGTTCGAGGGCAATACGCTGACGCTCGGCGGCTATTACGCTCATGTCACCGATCATGACGTGTGGAATTTGGGCAATAACGTGCTGCTCGCGCTCGAACCGCAGGCGCGTGTGTTGAACGCCGCGCTGGATGACGGCACCATCCTCACCCGCGATGGCTTCACCTCGCCCACCAACACCGCGATCAACAATTATTATCGCAGCAACAACATCGCCGGTTACGCCAGCGACGAATGGAAGATCGGCAAGCTCCGCCTCGATGCCGGTGTGCGCGTGGAGCACACCAAGATCCACGGCCTGCTGGAAAACAGCACCAGCGGCGTCGATCTCGATGGCAACCCGCTGACCGCCTACAACAACAACGCCACCGTCCTGAACGGCACCTTCGAGACGATCAATTACCACAAGACCCAGGTATCGTGGACGGCCGGTGCCGACTTCGCCTTCACCAATCATCTGAATGGCTTCCTGCGCGCCAATGGCGGCGCGCTGCTGCCCCAGTTCGACGATCTGCGCGGCAACGCCGCCGATCCCGAGAACATCAAGCCGCAAAAGGTGAAGCAATATGAAGTCGGCCTGAAGACCTCGACCCATTATTACGACGTCTTCCTTACCGGCTTCTACAACCGCTTCCACAACCTGCTCTTCCAGGACATCGTGCTGGATGCCAACGGCAATCCGATCAACCGGGTGCTGTTCGGCGGCTCGCGCGCCTATGGCCTCGAGTTCGAAGGCGCGATCCGTCCGGTCGAGGGGCTCCAGATCGGCACGCGCGGGGTGATCCAGAACGGCAAGCTCAAGGATTTCGGCGCCAATACGGGCAATGATGTCGCCCGCCAGCCCAAATTCCTGATTGCGGTGATGCCGTCCTACACCTTCCGCACCTCCTGGGGGCAGGCGCGCGTCTTCGGCACCTACACCCATGTCGGCAACCGCTATGCCGACATCCAGAACCAGCAGCCGCTCGGGAAATATGACACGGTGGATCTCGGCGCCTCGATCGATCTCAACAACCGCTTCTCGATCCAGGCAACTGTCGAGAACGTCACCAACAAGCTGGCGCTGACCGAAGGCAATATCCGCGCCGCGGGTTCGGGCAACACCAACGGCTTCTTCCTCGGCCGCCCGATCTTCGGCCGCCACGCCACGATCACGGCCGCCTACAAGTTCTGAGCATCGCGCCGGCCGGGAGGCATGCTCCCGGCCGGGCCTTGCTGGCCGATGTCCACCGTCATGCGTTATGCTATCTGCCGGCCGAACTCTCGTGGACGGACAGGATCATGGCTTCTCTCGACGATACGATCATCGACACGCCGGAAGGGCCGATGACCTGGGCTCAATGGAAAAAGAAGAATCCGGTCCAGCTCCCGTCGCGGCGGACCAAGGGCAAGGACCTGCCCAACAAGGTGAAGCGCACCACCGACGAGCGCTGATCCCCGCCGCTGTTCCTAGCGCCAGAAGCGCTTCACATCGATGAGCGTCTCATAAGCATCCTCGGCCCGGTCGAGCAGGCGCGCCTGCTCCCGCCGGTCCAGTTCGGACAGCTTCGCCTCAAGGCCCAGCCGGGCCAGCACCGCAGCGCCCGTGGCGTGATCGTTGAGGTCGCCCAGATGGTCCTGCAACTCCTCGAGCGCGTCCAGAAACGCCTTGCGCCGCCGTCCGGCCTTGCGGTCGACATAGAGACCGCCGAAGAATTCCGAGGCATAGCGCAGCTTCTTGGCCTCGATCCGCACGCGATGGCGGTGCTCGTCGTCCAGCTCCGCGAGCTTGCGGCCGCGACGCTTGAGGCGCTTGCGATGCAGATCGAGCACATCACCGGCGAAGAACGCCGCAGGCTGATGGAGCAGGTCCGGGTCCGCCGGACGGACGCGCCAGTCGCCGAGCGCCAGCCATTCGGCGAGATCGATCATCAGCAGCCGGGCACGCGGCGACATCAGCGCGGCACGGACCTGCTCCAACATCCGCGCCCGCTCTTCGACGAGCCGCCGGCACACATCCTTCTCCTCGATGCGCGGGATGAGCACGTCGACATTGCGAACCTCGCCCAGCCCTGCCGCCAGCCAGCGCAATTCTTCCTTCAGCCGCGGGACACGGCCGTCCGTCGCCAGCAGGCGCTTGTGCAGCGAAAAGGCCGAGCGCAATCGCCGCAGGCCCACCCGCGCCTGATGCAGCGGTTCTTTGTCGCCCGTTTCGAGAAGAAGCGCCTCGTTCAGCCGGAATTGCCGCATACAGGCCCGCGCGATCGCCTGGAACGCGGCTTGCGCATCGAAATCCGGTTCGAGGCGGACCGTTTCCGCCTTCACCGACTTCTCCACGCGACCGGACGCGAGATCATAACCGCGCTCGGACTTGGAGCGCACGCCGAGACGAAGCGGCACCTCCGCGTCGATCTCCCGCGCAAGATCGAACAAGGCCTTGGCCGGCCCCTCTTCCAGCTCCAGCTCGACTTCGCAGAGCGGCGCCCGTCGATCGCCGGCGCGAATTTCGCCGCGATCCACCGCCAGTTCGATCCGGCTGCTACCCTGGGCGACCGCGCGAGCCGTCCGGCGAACCTCGGTGACGAACAGCGGCGCGAGACGCGCGATCGCATCCTCCCCCAGAAGCTGGGTCAACGGCCCGCTGGTCTCGTCCAGCACGGGCAGATCGCCGTCTATCGACCGCTCCCATTCGGGCCGGACGAACAGGCCGGCAGCAGCCTCGCTGTCCGCCTTCACGGTCTGTATCCGCCCCTTCCCCTTGCGGCGCACCCTCAGCGAATAGCCGGCGTCGAGCAGATGCAGGTCCGGCGTGTCGAAATAGGTCGAGAAGAGATGATCGGTCTTCCCCGAGCCATCCGCGAGAAGCGGAAGCGCGTTCAATCGTTCCCGATCCTCGAACGCGACTTCGAGCTTGAGTTCGATTTCGAGCGGGTCCGCCATGCTCATCTCCGCCCGGTTCGATCGCGTTGCACGCCCCGACCGGCCCATGCCCCAAGCTGCCACCAAGGCGGCGGCGCGGCAAGTCCACGCTCCGGGGAGGCACCAGCCCTCCCGTTACGGCACGACAAGCGCTGCGGCGCCCTATGCCGCGGAAGCCGGCCCTGACTATACACTCGTTCGGAGCAGAAGCCGTTGAGGAAGAGGCGGTGCGGTTCGTGGGGATGAGAGGGAAGTTCCGACCGGAGGGCCACCTCGGCATACCGGAATTGTCGCCCGGAGAGGCGCATGTCTGGATCGCGCGACTGGATGCGCTGTGCGGCCATGCCGAAGCCGCCACCGGCATTCTCGACGAGACGGAGCGTGCACGCGCGGCGAACTTCCGTTTCGATCGAGACCGCCTGCTCTACATGCTCGGTCGCATGACGCTGCGGCGGCTCCTGTCCGCCTATCTGGGCACCGAACCCGCCGACGTGCCGCTTCGGGTGGGCCCTTATGGAAAGCCCGAACTCGGGAGCCCTTTCGATACAGCCCCCTTGCACTTCAACGTCTCGCACTCGGGCGATCTGGCGCTCTATGCCATCACGCGGGACGGCCCGGTCGGGATCGACGTCGAGCAGATACGCCCGATTGCCGATCTCCAGGGCGTCGCGGAGCTGGTGTTGAGCCCACGAGAGAAAGCCGCCTTCTCGGCGCTCCGAATGGGGGATCGGCAGGCCTTCTTCCACGAGGCCTGGGCACGCAAGGAGGCCTATCTGAAGGCGCTGGGGGACGGGCTGATGCGCCCGCCGACATCGATCGAGTTCGGGGCGCTGCTCGGCGAACGCGGCGAGACGATCCGGGACCGGGAGGATGAAGCCGCCTCCGATCGCTGGCGCGTGGCGGCATGGCAGCCGGAAGAGGGATATTGGGCATCGCTGGTTACGACGATCTTCACCAGAAACACGGCCATCCTGGATATCGCCCGGTAATCCTACAATGAAATGGCACATTCGCGCCGGATAATCCTCGTCTCGTCCAAAACAGACCAGTCGCTCCTCTGGAGCACGCCTCCTCATGATATGCCCTGTCTCCGGTAACCATTGGGGTTGCCCGATCCTGAGATACGGCACGTCTTCCTTGGGGAAAGGACAACACAGATGAGCAACGCGCTTGCTGACAGCAATACCGTGATTGGGCGCACCGCGATGGTGGCCGGCGAAGTGCTGCTTCCCGGCGCCAGCAGCCTGATCCGTGGCGATATCGGCACCGGTGTCGGCACCTTCGTCGCGGCGGGCGCGGCCGCCGCCATTCTGGCGCCGTCCATGCCGCTGATGGCCGCGCTTGCCGCCATCGGCCTTCGCGTCAATTCCTACAAGATCGCCACGACCGGCACCAATCTGCTGACTTCGGTGGCGGATGCCCTGCCCCATAAGCCGGCCGCGACGCCCGCCAAGGCGGCCTGACACCCGCGCCGCCTGACAGGGCTATCTGCCCTGATCAGGCGGCCTCTCCCTCTCTTCGCCAATGGCAGGCCCGCCTGCCGAACCGCCAGCTGTCGCCGGCGGCCGTACCGTTGCGTCCCAGGTGCTTCGGCGACGACCGGCCCAGCCTGATCCCAGCCCTCAGCGGGAGCGTCGCGCGCTGCCATGGAACCGACAGGCGAACCTCGACTGGCCGAAGCCCTGCGCAAGGCCTCGACGCAGATCCGCGCCTTGCGGGACGAGAATGATGCGCTCGCCGCACGGGGGCCGATCGCGGTCATCGGCATGGGATGCCGTTTTCCGGGCGGAGCGACCGACCCGGAGCGCTTCTGGCAACTCCTCGAGGACGGGCGCGACGCCGTCGCCGAAATCCCGCGCGATCGCTTCGATCTCGATCGCTGGTGGGATGTCGATCCCGATGCGGTGGGCCGCTTCTATGTTCGCGAGGCGGCGCTGCTGGACGATGTTCGCCGCTTCGACGCCGCCTTCTTCGGCATCACCCCCACGGAAGCCGAGGCGATGGACCCGCAGCAGCGCCTGCTTCTGGAGGTCAGCTGGGAGGCGTTCGAGGACGCCCGGCTCGATCCGAAACGGCTCGCGGGCAGCCGCACCGGCCTGTTCCTCGGCCTTTCCAACTACGACTATATCCAGGCCCACATCCATTCCGGCGATCCCGCGCGGATAACACCGCAGGCCGGCAGCGGGGTGATGTTCAGCACGGCAGCGGGACGGCTCTCCTATTTCTACGATCTGCGCGGACCGTGCGTGACGCTCGACACCGCCTGTTCCTCGTCGCTGGTCGCGCTGAACGCGGCTATCAAGGCGCTGCGGCGACAGGAATGCGACACCGCGCTCGCAGGCGGCGTGAGCCTGCTCCTCTCTCCGGACAGCATGGTGGCGTTGTGCAAGGTCCGCGCCCTCGCTGCCGACGGGCGCAGCCGTGCCTTTGACGAGCACGCATCGGGCTATGGCCGAGGCGAGGGTTGTGGCCTCGTCCTCCTCAAGCGGCTCGACTATGCGATCCGTGACGGCGATCCTGTCCATGCAGTCCTGGCCGGCTCCGCGGTCAATCATGACGGGCGCAGCAACGGGCTGACCGCGCCCAACGGCCTTGCCCAGCAGGCAGTCATCCGAGCTGCGTTGGAGGACGCTCGCCTCGCCCCTGACGCGATCGACTATATCGAGGCGCACGGCACCGGCACGCCTCTCGGCGATCCGATCGAGTTCGGCGCGCTCGACGCCGTGTTCGGCCGCCGACCGATGGAGCGCGCGCTGCGGCTCGGCTCGGTCAAGACCAACATAGGGCATACCGAGGCGGCCGCCGGCATCGCGGGGGTGATGAAGGTCATCCTCGCGATGCGTCACGGGATCATCCCGGCGAGCCTCCATTTCGAGACGCCCAACCGCCATATCGACTGGGAGGCCTCCTCCATCGCGGTGACGGGTTCGGCCTCGCCCTGGAATGCGGGCGAGCGGCTCCGCGTGGCAGGGGTCAGTTCCTTCGGGCTGAGCGGCACCAACGCACACATCGTCGTGACCGCGCCGCCCGTCACAGCCCATCCGGCGGCCGAAGCCCGCCCGATGCTCGCCCTGCCGATCTCGGCGGCGACCCCCAAGGCGCTCGCAGCCTCCGCCGACCGGTGGCGCGCCCGGATCGAAACCGCCGGCGATGCGGAACTGGCCGATCTCTGCGCCGTCGCTGCACGGCGGAGTCCGCTTCGCGAGCGCATGGTCGCCATCGGGCCATCGCGGGAGGCCCTCGCCGAGGCCCTGCGCAGCGGAGCGGCGCACGAAGCCCCATCCCATGCGACATCCCCGTCGCGCGGGCTGGTGTTCCTCTTTTCAGGCCAGGGCGCGCATCATGTCGGCATGGGGCGGGCGCTCCATGCCTCCGAACCCGTCTTCCGGTCAGCATTCGACCGGTGCGAGGCGGTCGTCGGCGACGGGCTCGGCCAGCCGCTGACCGAGCTTCTGGGCGACGCCTCGGCGCTGTCGCGGACGGAGGTGGCCCAGCCCCTGCTCTTCTCGCTGCAATGGTCGCTGGCCGAGCTGTGGGCGAGCCGGAGCGTGCGGCCGGACGCCGTCGTCGGCCACAGCGTCGGCGAGTTCGCGGCCGCTGCGATCGCCGGCATCTTCGAACCCGAAGAGGCGCTGTGGCTGGTGCTGGAGCGTGGCCGGCGGATGCAAGCCCTTCCGGCGGGTGGCGCGATGGCGGCGGTGTTCGCCTCGACCCAGACGGTCGCGCCGTTCCTGTCTTCCCATGCGGGACGTGTCGCCATTGCGGCGATCAACGGCACGGGATCCGTCACCCTCTCAGGCGAGGAGGAAGCGCTCGCCGCCGTGCTGACGAACCTCGCCGAGCGGTCGATCGGGGCGCCTCGACTGGACGTTTCGCACGCTTTCCATTCGCCGCTGATGGCGCCGATGGTCCCGCTCTTCCGCACCGCTTGCGAGGGTGTGCGGGCCCGGCCGGCCGGACTGCCCTTCTATTCCACGGTGAGCGGCGGCCGCCGGCCAGCCCATGCCTTGCTCGACGCCGATTATTGGTGCGCGCAGATCGAGGCACCCGTCCGCTTCGCCGATGCCATCGAGGCGCTCAAGGCCGATGGATATGGCCGTTTCCTCGAAATCGGGCCGGGCGACATCCTCTCCGCGCTCGCGCGGCACGGCGGCGCGCTGACGGTCAGCTCGCTTCGGCGAGGCGTCGAGCGTTCCTACGGCGTCGAACTCAAGATGAGCCAGCTCTTCACCGAATTGGGGACGCTGGGCGACATCGAGGCTTATCTGGCAAAACACGCCACCCGCCGGACGGCCGCTATCGCACCCGAGGCTCCGGCCTTCCTGACCGTGCCGCCCGATCTGACCATTTCGGCGGGGTCGCCGGTCGAGCCCGTCCTGCCGTCACCCGACGCCGGCTCGCTGTTCCAGCAACAGCTCAAGGCCATGGCGGAGATGTCCGCCCAGCATCTCCGCAGTCTCACCGAACTCAGCCGACAGCAGCTCGCGACAGCGGGCGGAGCCGTTCTCCCCGCCGCCGCTCCGCAACCGGCACCGGCACAGGCTCAGCCGGTGCGGCCACGCGCGCCGACGCCCGTACCCGTCGCCGCGATCCGGGGGATTCATCTCGCCGGCGCGCGGCTGACGCCCGAGCAGCAGGCCTTCGTGGAGACCCTGGTGCAACGCCATGTCTCGCGAACCCGCCGCTCCAGAGCACGCCATCCCACTTCGAGCAGCAGGCGATGCTGGGAATCGAGCCCGACAGCCTCGGCCGGTGCGATATCGAAAAAGGCCGCGTCGAAAGCATGCGGAAAAGGCGCATCCAGAAAGCCGCCCACCCTGTCCCAGCCGGGCGAGCAGCCTTGCGGCGCGGCGCGGAATCCCGTCCTGCCGCGCTTCATCATGTCCCAGAACGCCTCCGGGTCGTCGCAACCGCCGGGATAGCGGCAGGCGGCAGAGACGATCGCCACGGCATCCGCATCCCGAAGGGTGTCGCGCGCGGCGTCATAGGTCGATGATGGATGACAGTTCATGACCCCCGACCGGAAAAACATCAGCCGGGTTCGTGTATTGTTATCGACAGCTACTGTGCAGCGCCGACATTCGTCATAATGGAGAGAAATCGACAAATGCGCCAGACTATAGGCGCTTTTTATTCATCCAAAACGGACCTCGCGTTAGAAAGGCCATTACGCTGAGACTATCGCCCCACCAAAATCGATCGATGGAGCATCAATAAAGCACGAACACCGCCAGCAATCCGCCCAGCACCAGCACCAGAACGATCAGGATCAGATCCGTTCTGGAAAAGCGGGGCCGATGCCCGTCGCTATATTCCGCGTGCCGGTAGGTTTCCCACGCGGATGGCTCGGTTGCATCCTCGTCTTCATGCGACATGGTCGACCGGGCGTGAGTCTGGAGATAGCGCCTGATGTCGATCAGGTTGCTCTCAATGTCCGCATCTTCTGGCGATTTGCGCTCGCGCACGGTCTCTCTGGTCCCTTCTGCGGCCATCCAAGCTACTCCGCCGCGCGTGGAAGTCGAGAGGCGTGCGACGGAAATTGGCCGGGGCGAGAGCCGAATGAGAGGAGGCGCCGGCGATCAGTAGATGTCGCGCCGGTAGCGCCCCTCGGCCGCCAGAAGCTCCAGCCGCTCGTCGCCCAAAGCCTCGCGCAGAGCGGCATCCACCGCCGGGGCCATGCCCGCGAGACTGCCGCAAACCATGATGACCGCGCCCGCCTCGATCCATTCGACGATCGCTTCGCCATGTCGCTCGACGAGATGCTGGACGTAACGCGCCTCCCCCGCATCGCGGGACCAGGCCTGATCGAGACGCGTCAGCACGCCCCTGGCCTGAAGCATGGCGAGTTCCTCCGCATGGAGCCCGTCATGCGCGCGGTTGCGCTCACCATGGATCATCCAGACCTTGCCGCCACCCGTTCGTGCCCGCTCGCGAAGATGTGCGAGGAGCCCCGCCATGCCGGTGCCGTTGCCGATCAGGATAAGCGGCGTGGCAGCGTCCTCCGGCCCGGCAAAACCGGGATTGTCCAGGACGCGGAGCTGCACAATCGCCCCCTCGCCCAGCGATTCCGTCAGGAAGCCTGAGGCCACGCCCATGCGCCCGTCGGCGAAGACATGGCGGCGGATAAGCAGCTCAACCCGTCCGCTCTCCGCCAGCGAGGCAATCGAATATTCGCGATGCGCCAGCGGACGGAGCGCCGTCAGCAGCTCGCCATCCGCCTCACCGGCCAGCGGCAGAATGGCGCCCGCGAGATCCGCGCGCTCTTCTTCGGTCGCGGAAATGCCCATCTTCCTAAGCCATTCATCGACATAGGCGCGATCATGGCGTGGCACGACCTCCGCGATCGCGCCCGGACGCCATTCACAGCGGACCGCAGGATCGATGGGTTCGAGCAACAGGCGATAGACGCCCTCGCCAACGCTGCCCGGATTGAGCCGCTCACGCTCCACCAGCCGCCAGTCCTGATAGGCGGCCGGCTCCCAGTCCGGCACCTCGGGGTGCGCGCCCAGCACGGCGAGTTGCTGCTGCCAGTGGCGCTGGGCATCAGCATCGTCGCCGTCCATGGCGATCAGATCGAACAGCCGCCGACCGCCGCTCTCGTGAAGCCACGCGTCGACCGCATGACCAAAGGCGCAGAAATCGGGATATTCCCGATCCCCCAGCGCGAGCACCGCATAGTCCAGCGCCGTTGCCGCGACAGGCGTGGCCATCGTCCGCCGGACGAAAGCACGGCAATCGTCCGGCGCTTCACCCTCGCCATAAGTGCTGACCACGAAGAAAGCCCGGCGGACCTCCCCGAGTTCGGCCGGGTCGAGCCGCGCCATCGGCACCAGCCGCGCACCGCCCAGCATCGCCGCCGTCCGCCGTGCCAGCCGCTCCGCCGTGCCCGACTGGCTCGCATAGACGACGAGCGCGTCTCCCGCCTGCTGCCCCGCGAGGGTTTCCTCCTCGGCCGGGATCGCCCGCTTGCGGCGGCGGCGCGAGAGATAGAGCAGCAGCCCCGTCACCGTGAACAGGGGCATGGTAAGGCTGGTCGTGAACATCACGATCCGCCCCGGCCAGCCGAAGAAGGCGCCACGGTGGATCTCGAACATGCTGGTGAGGATCGTCCGTCCAAGACGGCGGGTGGCGTAGCGATCCACCGACAGCGGCTTCCCCGTGGCGCCGTCGATCGAGACGAGATCATCGGCCCGATTGTGCCGCGCTCCATAAGGCAGGGCACGGAACTGCACGGCCGCGCCCTTCTTGGGCAGGATCATCAGCACGCGCTCATAGGTGAAGCCCGCCGTCGCCTGATCGAAGCCCTGCCAGGCGAGATCGAAGGACGGCTTGCCCTTGGCCTTCACCTTCTCCACCCGCTCGCCGCCCAGCATCGACTGGAGCCCGGAGCGATACCAGTCATAGGACCACCACAGGCCGGTCAGCGCGCTCGTCAGGTAGAAGATCAGCACCCAGCCGCCGATGACCGCGTGCAGCTCGCGGTAGAGGTTGCGCCCGGTCTTGCGCCCGTCGAGCACCAGCCAGGCGCGCCAGTTCAGCGGCCGGCGCGGCCAGCGCATATAGAGGCCGGACAGCGCGAAATAGATCAGCGAGAAGGCCGCGAAACCCGTGATCTGGCGGCCGAAGCCATTGCCGTTGCCGGGCAACGCCATCCAGCGATGGAGGTGGTTGATCGTGTCGAACAGCGCCCCCGCGGGCAGCGGCCCGAGGATCCGCCCTGTGCCGCGATCCACCAGAAACGTGTCGCGGCCCTCATCCTCCTCGGAGGAGAAACTGATCCGCGCAGGCACGGTCGGGTCTTGATCCACCAGCAGGCGGACGACCTTGCCGCCATGCTCGGCGACGGCGCGGTGCATCAGATCGGCCGGCGCCAGAGGCTGCTGATCGGGTGCTAACCCGACATGGCCGACCAGCGCCCCCTGTATCTCGTCCTGGAACGCCATCGAGGCGCCCGTCACGCCCATGACGGCGAGCACGAGCCCGGCCGTGATGCCGAGCAGCCAGTGAAGCTGGAAGATGAGCCATCGCGCCGTGATGGGCGCCTTCGTCGATTCCTTCATGCGCCACCAATGTTGCGAATCGATATCAATAGCAATAGGTGACCCGCACGACTCCGCGAGTGAGTCGCGGAAAGGGCTTTCATGACGATGTTTCTTCTCGCCGCCGCAGTGGCCGCCGCTCCTGCGGCCGCGGCCGCCGATGCTCCCGCCGCCGACGATCCGCGCATCGAGCGCAGCCTCGACGAGGAGATCGTCGTCACCGGCCAGCATGAAGCGCCGTTCCGCGCCGAGGTCGTGCAAGTCGGCGCTTTCCGCAACCAGTCGATCATGGATACGCCGGCCAGCATCGCCGTGGTGACACGCTCGCTGCTCGACTCGCAGGGTGCGCAGGGGCTGGAGGAGGCGCTCCGCAACACGCCGGGCGTGACCCAGCAGGCGACCAGCCCCACCACCAGCAACAATTTCGTCTCGCGCGGCGTGCTGATGAACGCGCGCACCAATTATCGCCTCAATGGCGCGCTCCAGATCATCAACCTCGGCCCCATCCCGATCGAGAACAAGCAGCGCGTCGAGCTGCTCAAGGGCGTCTCCGCGCTCTATTACGGGATCAGCACGCCGTCGGGCATCGTCAACGTCGTCACCAAGCGTGCAGGCGCCCAGTCCGTCACCAGCCTCTATGTGAATGGCGATGACGAGGGCGGCGTCGGCGGCGGCTTCGACATCGGCCGGCAGTTCGGCGCGGACAAACAGTTCGGCGCGCGCATCAACGCCTATGGCGCGCATATCGAGACGCCGATCGACGGGGTGCGCGGCTATCGCTACGTCGTGAGCGGCGCGTTCGACTGGCGGGCGACCGATCGCCTCTCGTTCAAGCTCGACGTCGAGAATTATCGCCGCGCCACCGACGAGCCCGGCGGCATCACGCTGCCGGCGGCGGTGAACGGCCACATCACGCTGCCGGCTATCCCCAATCCGCACAATCGCTATGCGCCGGTCAATTCGCCCTATCGCACCTGGGTGACCAATGCGCTCGGCCGGGCGGACTATGCGCTCTCGGACGACTGGTCGATCCGCGCCGAGGCCGGCTATGCCCGCACCCGTCGCCAGCGGATGATCGCCAATATCGGCAAGGTCAATCTCGATACCGGCGCCGGCACGATCGTCGCCACCTACACGCCCGATCAGGAATATTCGAACCTCTACTGGCGCACAGAGATCGCCGGCAAGATCGACACCTTCGGCATCAAGCACGACCTGTTGTTCGGCTATGCGCGCAACCGGCAGATACAGGAGGATCAGCACCAGCAGAGCTATGCGGCCGTCGCGCAGAATCTCTACGATCCGCTCGACATCCCGCTGAGCGCGCTCCGCCCGACCACCAACCGCTTTTTGGCCGGCACCACCAACGTCGATACCGGTCTCTACGCGCTCGACCTCGCGCACATCACCGACCGCGTGCTGGTGATCGGCGGCGTCCGCCATGTCGATTATGAGACCAAGACGAGCGGAACCGACTACAGCATCAAGACCTGGACGCCGACCGGCGGCCTCGTCGTTCGGCCGACCAAGAAGACCAGCCTCTATTTCACCTATATCGAAGGCCTCGAAAGCGCCGGCACCGCGCCCGACGGCACCGCCAATGCCGGCGACGTGCTCGCGCCGATCAAGAGCCGGCAGATCGAGGTCGGCGCGCGGGCGGAGTTCCTCGGCGCGTTGCTGTCGGTGGCGTGGTTCCACATCAATCGCGGGCTGACCTACACCGATCTTGCCACCAACATCTTCCTGGTGAACGGCCGCGAGATCAACAAGGGCGTCGAGGCGAGCGTGCAGGGCAACCTCACCAAGAGCCTGTCCGTCGTGCTCTCCGGCCAGTATCTGACCGCGATCCAGAAGCAGACCGGCAATGCCGATCAGGACGGCAAGTTCATCGACAGCACGCCGCGCTGGTCGGGCTCGGCCTTCGCGGAATATCACCCGCCGATCCTGCCGGCACTCGGGCTCAATGCGGGTGTCTACTACACCAGCAAGCGCTACACCGACGCGCTCGATCAGGGCGTGCTGCCCGCCTATGCGACGCTCAGCCTCGGCACGAGCTACAAGATGCCGACGGCGGACGGCCATGCGATCACCTTCCGGGTGAACGCCGATAACGTCACCGACAAGCGCTACTGGGCAACCGGCGGCACGACGCTCTATGTCGGCCTGGCGCGTACCGTCCGGGCGTCCGCGACATTCGACTTCTGACCGGGGAGCGGCGCGTCAGCCTCCGGGCTGGTAGCGCCGCTCGACATGAGCCTGAAGCTCGTCCGGCCAGAAATAGACGGGGCGCAGATTGCCGGTCGCATAGCGCTCGGCCTGATCGTCGAAGTGGCGGGAGGCGGGATCGCCGCTCTCTCCGCCCGCCGTCACCGCCCAGCCTTCCACGCGCGGCCCGAACTCGACGATCGCGACGAAGCTGTTGCCGCTCGTGCCGTAATAGCGCTTCGTGTTCGGATAAGGCCGCGCACCGAACGACGCGAGCGAACCCCATTGCGCCGAGGTGAAGGCGACGGGGATGCTCGGCTTCGCATCGTCGAAATGGGGCACGATGCTGTCATCCAGCCGCTGGAAGCGGTTGATCCGGCCCCACGGCACCTTCCAGCCGCCGAAGTCGCGCGTCAGCCGATCCACCGCCTGCTGGAGCGCCGCCAGCTTCGCCTCGGGCGAGACGCGGGTAGCGATATAGTCTGGGACGTTGATCCGCTCCTGCTTGGCGAAGGGGCCGACCTCGGTCCACAGCGTGTCGCCCCAGAAGACGGCGAGCGAGGTGGCCTCGGAATCGATCGCCCAGCGATCGTCCCAGCCGCGCAGCAGCGCGATCGGGCCACCGAGTGACGCGCGACGCGGGTCGTTCGCCGGCAGCGCATCATAGGCCTCTGCCAGCATCGGCAGGAGGCGCGCGAAGGCGGGCAGATAGCTGTCGAACGCCGCCATGCGCAGGCTGTCATGGGTGAAGCCATGCTGGCTGGTCAGCAGCCGCGTTGCGTGGCGACCGCGGTCATTCTCGCCGACCTGATCCATGTAGCGCGGGAAGTCCGCCTTCTTCGGGCTGTCCGGCCCGGCGGCTCCCCATGGCTCATTGTTGGTATTGAAGGCCCAGCCGGTCGAAGGGTTCACCGCCTGCGGCAGCGAGGCGAGGCTGTGCAGCCCTTTCCAGTCGGTTGCCGGGTCCGCACCGTCGACGGGATGCGTATAGTCGAAGCGATCGGCACGGATCGGCACGAACTGCGGGTGGAGATAGGCGATCTCGCCCTTCTGGTCGGCGAAGAGCGTGTCGTTGGAGCTGTTCGCCTGAAGCGCGGCGATCTTCATGTAGGAGGCGAGATCGCTCTGCTTGGTGCGCAGGAAGCTCTGCTCCAGCGCCGCGGTCGGCCGCCACATCAGCGCCTCGGCGATCCACTTGCCGCCCTCGCTCCGGACGATCGGACCGTGGTGCGTGCGGTAGAGGGTGAAGCTCCGCTCGCCCATCGAGCCGTCCGGCTTGCGATAGGCGATCCGCACCTGCGAGGTCTGGACCGGGCGCAGCTCCTGCCCGTAGCGATAGAAGGGCTTGCCGTCCTTCGTCACGATCGTCTCTGCAAACTCATCAACATTGTCGACGCCGGACGAGGTGTGCATCCAGCCCGTCTTCTCGTTCCAGCCCTGATAGATGAAGAACTGCCCCCAGGTGACCGCGCCATAGGCATTGAGCCCCTCGCCGCTCGTCATCTGAAGCTCGGAGCGGAAATAGAAGCTCGTGTGCGGATTGATGAGGAGCAGGGCATGGCCGTTGACCGTATCCTTGGGCGCGATGGCGATGCCGTTGGAGCCCTTGGGCTCGCGCGGGCGGGCGCCGGTTTCTTCCGCCGTCGGCGGCGTCGGGGTGGCGCCGTAGAAGCTCTGGACGCCGGAGAGCGGAATGCGCTCGATATCGCCGCCGATGCTCCCCTCCGAGAAGCTCAGCGCCATCCACGGTTCGAAGCGGGTCAGCACCTTGGGATGCACGCCCGGATGGGTCGCGAGATAGAAGTTGAGCCCGTCCGCCCACGCATCCATCAGCTTGCGCAGCCAGTCCGGGCTCTCGCGATACTGCCGCTGGAGTTCGGCCGGGTCGACATAGAGGCGCTGGCGGAGATCCTGCCAGATCGCCTTCTCCCCCTCGGCCTCGGCGGTGCGGCCGAGCGCGGTCAGATAGTTCGCCTCGATCCGGGAGAAATCATCCTCCGCCTGCGCATAGATCATGCCGAACACTGCATCCGCATCGGTGCGCCCCGCAACATGCGCGATGCCCCAATCGTCGCGGGCGATGGTGACGGCGGCGGCTTCCGTCTTCCAGCGCGCCTGCTCGGCGGGCGTCGCGGCGTGGAGGGTCGCGGGGAAAAGAGTAGCGAGCAGAAAGCTTTTCGCGGCGAGGCGGGTCGGTCTATCCATGCGACCAAGGGCTACCGACAGCCCGGCCTGCCCGCAAGGAGCCTTCCCGACCATGAAATGGATCGCCGTCGCCGCCGCCTCGTTGCTCATGACCGGACCGGCCGCTGCCGAAACGATCCTGCTCAAGCCCGCGCAGGTCTTCGACGGGGTGGAGGCGAAGCCGCATCCCGGCTGGCAGGTGCTGGTCGAGAGCGACAAGATCGCGGCGGTCGGCCCTTCTCTCCCCGTCCCTGCCGGCGCGCGGGTGATCGAGCTGCCGGGCGAGACTTTGCTCCCCGGCCTGATCGAGGGGCACAGCCACCTCTTCCTCCATCCCTATAACGAGCGGTCGTGGGACGATCAGGTGCTGCACGAGCCGCTGGCGCTGCGCACCGCCCGTGCCGTCGTCCACGCGCGCGACACGCTGATGGCGGGCTTCACCAGCGAGCGCGATCTCGGCACCGAGGGCGCGGGCTTCGCCGATGTGGGCCTGAAGCAGGCGATCGATCAAGGCATCGTGCCCGGCCCGCGCCTGCTGGTCGCGACCAAGGCGATCGTGGCGGAGGGCGCCTATGGCCCCAAGGGCTTCGAGCCCGGCCTCCATGTCCCGCAGGGCGCGCAGGAGGTGAGCGGCGTCGATGACATCGTCCGCGCCGTCCGTGACCAGATCGCCGCGGGCGCGGACATCGTGAAGCTCTACGCCGATTATCATTACCAGGGCGGCGAAGGCAGTAAGCCCACCCTCTCCGAGGCGGAGATGACCGCGGCCACCGCCACCGCGCACGACGCCGGCCGTATCGTCGCCGTCCACGCCGCCACCGCCGAGGGGATGCGCCGCGCGGTCGCTGCGGGGGTGGACACGATCGAGCATGGCTATGGCGGCACGCCCGCCATCTTCAAGGCGATGCACGACAAGGGGATCGCGCTCTGCACCACGCTGGCGGCATCCGACGCGACCTCGCATTATCGCGGCTGGAACGGTCAGGAGCCCGCGCCCGAGGCCGTGCAGCAGAACCGCCGCTCCTTCCGCATGGCGATGGCGGCGGGCGTGCCAATCTGCGTCGGCGGCGACGTCGGCGTGTTCGCACACGGCACCAACGTCCGCGAGATGGAGCTGATGCAGGCGGATGGAATGCCGGCCGCCCAGGTCCTGATGGCCGCGACCTCGGGGAACGCGCGCATCTTCCACATCGACGGCAAGGTCGGCAGCGTGAAGCCCGGCCTGCTCGCCGATCTGGTGGCCGTGGACGGCGATCCGACGCGCGACGTCGCCGTGCTGCGCGCCGTAAAGTTCGTGATGAAGGGTGGCGTGGTGGTGAAGGGCCTCTAGCCCATCATCACCTTGACGAACTCGTCCAGCGGCGCGCTTTCGGGCCAGACCGGCACGCCGTCCGGCACGATCAGCCACGGCTGCTTCCGCTTCGTCCAGATATGGGCGACGACATCAAGCCGGTGGGAGTCGTCCAGCGTCCCCGCCCGGATCACCGCGATGCCGGGGCGGCGCGTGTTCGTGTTGTAGAGGCGCGTGTGGCAGATGCCGCACATGCGCTGGTGCGAGGTGCGGTCGCCGGTGGTGCGATCATAGAACACCACCGGGCCGGTCATATGCACCGCCTCTTCGGGAACCAGCGCCTGCTGGCTGAACGCGCTGCCGCTCCACGTCTGGCAGTCGAGACAATGGCAGGCATAGGTCGGCGGCAGGCGATCGATCGAGAGCGTGTAGCGCACCGCTCCGCAGCGGCACCCGCCCTCGATCGACATGAGATCAGGCCGCCTTCTTGAGGTGGCGGCGGCCGAGCAGCTCCGCGATCTGCACGGCGTTGAGCGCGGCGCCCTTGCGGAGATTGTCGGACACGCACCAGATCACGAGGCCGTTCTCGACGGTCGGGTCTTCGCGAACGCGGCTAACGAAGGTGGCAAACTCGCCCACGCACTCGACCGGCGTGGTGTAGCCGCCATCCTCGCGCTTATCGATCAGCATCACGCCCGGCGCCTCGCGCAGGATGTCCTGCGCTTCCTTCGCCGAAATCTCGTTCTCGAACTCGATGTTGATCGCCTCCGAGTGGCCGACGAACACCGGCACACGCACGCAGGTGGCGACCACCTTCACCTTGGGATCGAGGATCTTCTTGGTCTCGACGACCATCTTCCACTCTTCCTTGGTGAAGCCGTCATCGAGGAAGCTGTCTATGTGCGGGATCACGTTGAAGGCGATCTGCTTGGTGAACTTCTTGGGCTCGGCCGCGTCGCCGACGAAGATGTTGCGGCTCTGCTCGAACAGCTCGTCCATGCCCGCCTTGCCCGCGCCGGATACCGACTGGTAGGTCGAGACGACGACGCGCTTGATCTTGGCGGCATCGTGCAGCGGCTTCAGCGCGACGACCATCTGCGCGGTCGAGCAGTTGGGGTTCGCGATGATGTTCTTGCGGGTGTAGCCGTCGATCGCCTCGGGGTTCACCTCGGGCACGATCAGCGGCACGTCCGGGTCCATGCGGTAGAGCGACGAGTTGTCGATCACCGTGCAGCCGGCCGCCGCCGCGATGGGGGCGTATTTCTTCGTCGCCTCGGAGCCGATCGCGAACAGCGCGATGTCCCAGCCGGTCCAGTCGAAATGCTCTATGTTTTTGATCGTGAGCATTTTGCCTGTCTCACCGAACTCCACCTGATCGCCGGTCGAGCGCGAGGAGGCCAGCACTGCAATCTCGGCAATCGGGAATTCGCGCTCGGCGAGAATGGCGAGCATCTCACGCCCGACATTGCCCGTGGCTCCCGCGACGACAACCCGATAACCCATCTTGCGACTCCGTTACGTTAAGAAATTGCGTGGGCGGCATAGCGCCGAGACATATTTTGTCCAGCGCCGCTCGCTATGGTAAAACTTGAGCGCGGCAAAGATGCCGTACACGATCGCCGACGGCGATGCCGTCCCCGACCGATGGAGAGATGATAGAACATCTGAGGAGAGTAGTCATGGTGGCAGTATCGGCTCAGCCCCCAGCATCCGCCCCGGCGATACCGATCCGGCGGATATCCTCCGAAGATATTCGTTTCGCATTGAAGGAAGGCTGGGCCGACTTCCGCGAGAAGCGCGGCGACATCGTGGTGATCGCGATCATCTACCCGCTGTTCAGCCTTTCGGTCGCCTTCGCCTCGCTGGGCGGCGTGCCGCTGGTGCTGTTCTTCCCGATGGCGGCGGGGCTCTCGCTGGTCGGGCCGCTGGTGGCAGTCGGCTTCTACGAGCTGGCGCGCAGGCGAGAGGCCGGGCTGGATTCAAGCTGGCAGCATTTCTTCGACATCCGCCACAGCCCGTCTTTCGGATCGCTGATCGGCGTGGCGGTGCTGATGATCATGCTGTTCGGATCGTGGGTGTGGGTCGGCGGCGCGATCCATGATGCGTTCCTCGGCACCGTGCCGCCGAAGTCGGTCGGGCAGTTCCTGCATCAGCTCTTCGGGACAGCGGCCGGGTGGCAGATGATGATCATCGGCAATCTCGTCGGCTTCGCCTATGCGCTGGTGGCCTTGGGATTGACGTGGACCTCGATCCCGATGCTGGTCGATCGCCCGGTCGACGGCGCGACGGCGATCTCCACCTCGTTCCGCGCGGTGATGGCCAATCCGGGGATGGCGGCGCGCTGGGGCCTGATCGTCGCGGCGCTGCTGGTGGCGGGGTCGATCCCGGCCTTCATCGGGCTGGCGGTGGTGATCCCGTGGCTCGGCTATGCGACGTGGCACCTCTACACGCGGGTCGTCGATCGCGGCGCGCTGCCTCCCATCCCGATCCGCTGAACGGGAGGCAGCGGCGCACACTCAATCGGCTTTGCCCAGCACCTTTTCGTCGAGGAACGTCTCGATCGTCTTCTGGACGTGCGCCTGACGGCCCTCGCCCGCGATATGATGCGTCTGGCCGACATAGAGCATCATGTCGAAGGGCGTGTCCGTCTCCTGCAGCCGGTTGATGAGCGCGGCCGAGTTCTCGAACACGACATTGTCGTCCGAGAGGCCGTGCATCAGCAGCATCGGCGTCCTGATCGACGGCGCATCGGCCACCGCGTCGGAGGAGTCATAGGTCTTCGGATCGGTCGCCGGGTTGCCGAGATAGCGCTCGGTATAGTGGGTGTCGTACATCTCCCACTTCGTCACCGGCGCGCCCGAGACGCCCGCCGCGTAGAGACCGGTCGGCGTCTTCTCCAGCATCTTGAGCGTCATGTAGCCGCCATAGGACCAGCCGAAGATCGCGATCTTCTTCGGGTCCACGAAGTTCTGGCTCTGGAGCCAGCGCGCGCCCGTCGCCTGATCCGCGACCTCGACCGTACCCATCGCGTGATAGATCTGGTCCTCGAACGCCGTGCCGCGATTGGCCGAACCACGATTGTCGATCTGGAAATAGATCCAGCCCTTCGACACCCAATATTGCGCCATCGGGCTCATCCACGAGCGCTTCACCTGCTGCGCGCCGGGGCCGCCGTAATGCTCGAAGAACACCGGGTAGCGCTTGCCCGCCTCCAGCTTCGGCGTGATCATCTCGTAATAGAGCGTGCTGCCGTCCTCGGCCTTGAGCGTGCCATACTCGACCGGCCGATGCGCCGCGAGATAAGGCGCGTAGGGGTGCTTCGCGTCGAGCCTGTTCTCCTCGATCCACGACAGGCGCTTGCCGGTCGCGTCCGCGAGATAGACCTGCGGCGGCTGGCTGGGCGAGGAGCGCGAGACGAGCATGTGCGTGCCCGCCTGATCCATCACCGCGTCGTTCCAGTAGCCGCTCTCGGTCAAGCGCTTCGGCTCGCCGGGGTTGAGATAGTCGATCGTGTAGATCTGGCTCTCGAGCACGCTGTCCTTGTTGGCGGCGAAGAACAGGCGGTGGTGCGCCTCGTCGACCCCGATCAGGCCGGTGTGGCTGGACTGGCCGTTGGTCTCGACCATCCAGTCGCCCTTGGTGAGCCGGGTCCACTGGCCGTTCGCGAAACGATAGAGATGCATGAAGCCCGAACGCTGCGAGCCCCAGATCAGACTGCCATCCTTGAGCGGACGGAAATCGTCGGTGAGCTTGATCCACGTCTTCGACGTCTCGGCGAACAGCACCTTCGCGGCACCCGTCGCCGGATCGACCGCGAGCATGTCGAGCGTCTTCTGGTCGCGGCTCTCGCGCTGGACGTAGAGCGTCTTGCCGGCCGCCGACCAGTCGACGCGGGCGATGTAGGTGTCGGGATCGGAGCCGAGATCGACCTTCACCCGATGCGAGCCATCGGCCGACATCACCGACAGCGAGGCGATCACGTTGGGCGTGCCGGCAGCGGGATAGCGCTGGTCGAAGGTCTTGGTGCCGTCGGCGCCGATGGCGGCGCGGGTGACGGTCTTCACCGGCGCTTCGTCATAGCATTCGACCGCGACATGCGCGTCGCCCGGCGACCACCAGGTGCCGGTGTCGCGATCCATCTCTTCCTGCGCGACGAACTCGGCGGTGCCGCAGGTGACGGTGCCCCCACCCTCCTTCGTCAGTGCCTTTTCGGTGCCGGTCTTGAGGTCGATCGCGAACAGGTTCTGGTCGCGCACGAAGCTGACATAGCCACCGCCCGCCGAGACATGGGCGTCGATCTCCGACTGAGGCGTGTCGGTCAGGCGGCGGACGCTGCCATCGAGCTTCGCCAGATAGAGGTCGCCGTCGATCGGCACGAGGATGCTCTTGCCGTCCGGCGCCCAGGCATAATCGACGATGCCCTTGGTGCCGCCGACGCGGGCGCGCTCGCGGCGCATCTTCTCGGCTTCGGAGAGTTCGGCGCCGGTGCCGATCTTCTTGCTGTCGACCAGCATCCGCTCGGCGCCGGTCTTCGTATCGACCGCCCAGAGGTCATAGCGCTCGCGCTCGTCGGCGCGGGGCTTGAGCAGCGTCGCGAGCTTGCCGTCGGGCGACAGCTTCACGCCGCGCGGCGTCGGGCCGGACAGCGAGGGGCTCGCGAAGATGCGGTCGATGGTCAGCGGCTTCTGCGGAACCGAGGGAAGCGGAGCGGCAAAGGCGGCGGTGGTGGCGAGGAGCGATACGCTCGCGAGAAAAGGCAGACGCATATGCACTGTGTAGCCAGCCTTCATCGCCGGGCAAGCACCGCTCGGCGGAAAATCACTATGCTTGCGGCCAGCTTTCCCCGTTCCTCGTCCGGGGCTAGCATCCTGTCAAAGCCAACGGTTCCTATGAAAGGGATGTGCTGTGTCGTTCCGAATTCGCCGCACCCTTGCGCCCCTCGCCTTCGCCCTCCTCGCCAGCCAGCCTCTGCTCGCAGTCCCCGCTCCCACGCCCGCGGGCGCGACCGGCTTCAGGCTCGGCACGCTCCAGCTCTTCACGCTGCGCGACATGAACAATGTCGTGCCTAATGACGGCAGCGTCTTCGGCGTCGGCGTGCCTACGCCGGAGGTCTCGAAGGTGCTCCAGCAGGCGCACGCGCCGACCGACAAGATCAGCCTCTCAGTGGACGCGCTGCTGGTACGGATGCCGGGTCATGTCGTGCTGCTCGACACCGGCCTCGGCCCGAAGGTGGGCGGATCGCTGATGGCAAGCCTCGCCGCCGCGCATGTCAGGCCCGAGGAGGTGACCGACATCCTCATCACCCACAGCCATGGCGATCATGTCGGCGGGCTCGCGACCAGCGACGGTGCGCTTGCTTTCCCCAAGGCGACCATCCGCATGTCGGCAGCCGAATGGAGCTACATGCAAGCCAAGGGCAGCAAGGGGCTGGTCGAAACGATCCGCGCGAAGGTGCAGCCCTTCAAGCCCGGCACCGAAGTGGTTCCCGGCATCACTTCCGTGCCGCTTCCGGGGCATACGCCGGGGCACAGCGGCTATGAGATCCGCTCGGGCAGCGCCCACCTGCTCGACATCGGCGATAGCGCGCATAGCTCGATCATCTCGCTCGCCAAACCCGACTGGACGATCGAGTATGACGGGGACTCCGCACAGGGCCGCACCGCCCGCAAGGCTCTGCTCGCCAAGCTCGCCGCCAGCCATGAGCGCATCTTCGCGCCGCATTTCCCCTATCCGGGCGTCGGCTTCGTGGAGAAGAGTGGCGACGGCTATCGCTGGGCGCCGGCGCTTCCCTGACGCCGCCGCATAAGGAAAGGGCGCCGGCAGCCTCAAGCCGCCGACGCCCTCCCGGAAACGTCGCGATGGACGCGCGAGGCTTAGGCCTGCGCCTTCTCGCGGGTGTCCTTGCGCTCGGCGATACGGGCCGACTTGCCGGTGCGGCCGCGCAGATAATAGAGCTTCGCGCGACGCACGACGCCGCGGCGCACAACCTCGATCGAATCGACGTTGGGCGAGTAAAGCGGGAAGACGCGCTCGACACCCTCGCCGAACGAGATCTTGCGGACGGTGAAGCTGCTGCCCATGCCCTTGTTGGAGCGGGCGATGCAGACGCCCTCGAACGCCTGGACGCGCGAACGGTCGCCTTCGACAACCTTCACGCCGACGCGCAGCGTGTCGCCCGGACGGAATTCGGGGATCTTCTTCGTCTCATTGAACTGCGCGATGGCTTCCGCCTCGAGCTGCTGGATGAGGTTCATGACTTGTCGTCCTCGTCTTTTCGCCGCGCGCCAGAGGGCGACTGGACCGGAACGCCACCGTGGCGCTCCCAAAGGTCCGGCCGCCTTAGCCGTGTGATGGTCTCGGCCTCGGCATGACGCCAGGCCTTGATCCTCGCATGATCCCCCGATCGCAGCACTTCAGGGATCGTGCGCCCTTCCCACTCAGCGGGTCGGGTATAATGCGGATATTCGAGAAGCCCCGTTTCAAAGCTCTCTTCATCTCCGCTCGAAGCGGCGCCCATTACGCCGGGGAGCAGCCGAACGCAAGCGTCCAGCAGCGTCAGCGCGGCCATTTCACCGCCCGAGAGGATATAATCGCCGATCGAGACCTCCTCGATCTCGCGCGCGTCGAACAGCCGCTGGTCGATCCCCTCGAAGCGGCCGCAGAGGATGATCGCCCCCGGCCCCTCGGCGAGCTGGCGGACACGGGCCTGCGTCAGCGGCGCGCCGCGCGGCGTCATCGCCAGCACCGGCACCCCCGGATGGCGGGCGATGGTGGCATCGAGCGCGGAGGCTAGCACGTCGGCGCGCATCACCATGCCGGCACCGCCGCCCGCGGGCGTATCGTCCACCGAGCGATGCTTGTCGGTCGCGAAGTCGCGGATCTGCAACGCCTCCAGCGCCCACTTCCCCTCGGCGAGCGCGCGGCCAGCGAGGCTGACGCCCAGCGGCCCCGGAAACATCTCCGGATAGAGGGTGAGGATCGACGCCTGAAAGCTCATCGGCGGCGCGTCCAGCGGATGAGCATGGTCGCCCACAGCACGCCGATCAGCCACAGGATGCCGTAGCCGAGGAAGAAGCGCACCACCGGCTCATAGGAGATCATGTCCTGCGGCAGGCCCATCTCACGGCGCGACTGGAGATAGGCGAGGCTCGCCATGCCCCATAGCAGGATCGGCAGCGCGGCGGGTGCCACCAAGCGATAGAGCTTGAGCCGCGCCGGGAACCGCCGGCCGACGAGCAACACCAGCGCCGCGACGAACACCGCCTGCAACGCCAGCACCACGAAGAAGAAGGCGGCTGCGGGGTTCATCACGCCTCGACGAACTCGACATGGACGCGGATCGGCGGACCCAGCTCTTCCACGCCGGCACTCACCGGCACGAGGAAGCGGCGGCCATTCTCGCGCTCGATCTCGATCAGGTCGCCCGCGCCGAAATTCTCGACGGCGACGATGCGGCCAAGCGGTGTCCCATCGGTGGAAACGGCATCCTGCCCGAGCAGGTCGGCATGATAATATTCGCCCTCGGCGAGCGGCGGCAGCGAGGAGCGCGGCACCGTGAGCTGCGTGCCCCGCAGCGCCTCGGCGGCGTTGCGATCGCTTACTTCGGCGAAGCGGGCCACGGCACCGTTGGGGCCGGGGCGGATGGATTTGAGCGTGTAGCTGCTCGCGCCGGCACTGAGCGTCGGATAGCGCTTCAGATCGTCGGTGAAGAGCTTGAGGCGCACCTCTCCGGTGACGCCATGCGCGCCGATGATGGCGGCGAGGACGACGGGCCGATCTTCGACCAACACAAACCTCCGTTCGGGCTGATCCTGTCGGGGCCCTGTTCTCTTTCCCGCAAACGGGAAAGGAGCCCGCCGCCTCCTGTGAGAGACGGCGGGCGCCGAAGCATTACGCCTCGGTGGTTTCCTCGGCGGCCGGAGCCTCCTCAGCCGGGGTCTCGGCCGGGGCCGGAGCGGCAGCGGCCTCAGCAGCGGCCTCGGCAGCAGCGGCGGCCTTGGCGGCGCGCTCCTCGACGCGCTCCTTGGCCTTCTCGCCCGGCTCGGCCTTCTTCGGGTTGTTGCGCGCCGCGCGCTCACGGATGCCGGCGGCATCCAGGAAGCGGGCAACGCGGTCGGTCGGCTGCGCGCCCACCGAGAGCCAGTGCTTGGCGCGCTCGCCGTCGAGGATCACGCGCTTCTCGTCGTCCTTCGCGAGCATCGGGTTGTAGGTGCCGATCTTCTCGATGAAGGCGCCGTCGCGCGGCGCGGTCGAGTTGGCGACGACGATGCGGTAATACGGACGCTTCTTGGAGCCACCGCGCGAAAGACGGATCGAAACAGCCATTTTAATCTTCCTTCTATCAAATCGAAGCCACCCTTGAGGGTGACGAACTCACTTCTTCTTCAGGAAATTCTGGAAGCCGGGGGGAAGCCCCTGCGCTCCTCCAGGAAGTCCCGGAAGCCCTCCGAGGCCACCGGCCCCGCCGGCACCGGGCGGCATTCCGCCGCCGGCACCACCAAGGCCGCCCAAGCCACCCATGCCGCCGCCACCCTTTCCGAACAGCCCGGCAAGGCCCTTGAGGCCGCCCATTTTCTTGATCTTCTTCATGGCGGTCGCCATTTCCTGATGCATTTTCAGGATCTTGTTGACCTCCTGCACCGTGCGGCCCGAGCCCTTCGCGATGCGGATCTTGCGCTTGGCGTTGATCAGCTCCGGCTTGGCCCGCTCCTTGGGCGTCATCGAGCCGATGATCGCGTCCATGTGGATCAGGATCTTGTCGTCGACATTGCCCGCCGCCATGGCGTTCTTCACCTTGGCGACGCCCGGCAGCATCGAGGCGAGCGCGCCGAGGCCACCCATGCGGCGCATCTGACCAAGCTGGCTGCGCAGGTCGTTGAGGTCGAACTGACCCTTCGATATGCGCTCGGCGAGCTTCTCGGCCTCTTCCTGCTTGATCGTCTCGGCGGCGCGCTCGACGAGCGACACGACGTCGCCCATGCCGAGGATGCGGCCGGCCACACGACCCGGCTGGAAGAGTTCGAGGCCGTCGAGCTTCTCGCCCGTGCCGACGAACTTGATTGGCTTGCCCGTGACGGCGCGCATCGAGAGCGCGGCACCGCCGCGCGCATCGCCGTCCATGCGGGTCAGCACCACGCCCGTCAGCGGCACCTGCTCGGAGAAGGATTTCGCGACGTTGACCGCGTCCTGACCCGTCAGCGAGTCGACGACGAGGAGGATTTCATCCGGCGTCGAGACTTCGGCGACGGCCTTCATCTCGTCCATCAGCGCCTGATCGACGTGGAGACGGCCCGCCGTGTCGAGCATCAGCACGTCGAAGCCCTGGAGCTTCGCGGCGTTGAGCGCGCGGCGGGCGATCTCGACCGGCTGCTGGCCGGCGACGATCGGCAGCGTCGCGACCTCCGCCTGCGTGCCGAGCACGGCGAGCTGCTCCTGCGCGGCCGGACGATTGACGTCCAGCGAGGCCATCATGACCTTCTTCGCGCCCTTCTGCTTCAGGCGGCGGGCGATCTTGGCCGTGCTGGTGGTTTTGCCCGAGCCCTGGAGGCCGACCATCATGATGACCGCCGGCGGGGTCACGTCGAGCTGGAGGTCGGACGCTTCCGAGCCCAGCATCTCGACCAGCGCATCGTTGACGATCTTGACGACCTGCTGGCCGGGCGTGATCGACTTCAGCACCGACTGGCCGACGGCCTGTTCGGTCACCTTGTCGACGAACTCGCGCACCACCGGCAGCGCCACGTCGGCTTCGAGCAGCGCGATGCGGACTTCGCGCATCGCCGCGCGCACGTCGGCTTCGTTGAGCGCACCACGGCCGCGCAGCCGGTCGAAAACGCCGCCCAGCCTTTCGCTCAAACTCTCGAACATGCGCCCAAACTCCTTTGCCGGACGACTCGCGACAGCCCCAACGCACAAAGCGCCGGCGGGCGAAACTCGCCGGCCGGCGTGCACTCAGCCTTCTGACTGCGTGCTTGGAGCCATCACGTTCGCCACGGAACGATGCCGGGCCCGATAGACGAGCCGCGCCGCAAAGGCAAGTCGATGCCCGGCAAAACGCCGTCCGCCTTTACCGCTTCTATACCCTTTGGTCGCATGACGGGCTGCCGGAAAAGGAAAGTGGCCTCAATGTCGGATCAACAGGGCGAATTGCACAGCGCCGACGGGGCCATGACGCGCGCGCGCCGCGATCTGGTGGTGGGCGGCGTTCTGATTGCAGCGCTGGTAGTGCTGGCCCTGAGCGGCTGGCGCTTCATCGGGTTCGCCGAGCGGCTGCTGGGCCATGGCAGCAACGCTCAATTGGCGGCCGGCGATCGGCTGCTGCTGTCGGGCCTGCTGCTCAATCTCGCGCTGATCCTGTTCGGCTGGCGCCGCTATCGCGACCTCGCCGCCGCCACCACCCAGCACGACCTCGCGGCCGCCCGCGCCATGACGCTGGCGCGCATCGACGAGCTGACCGGCTTCCTCAACCGCCGTGCCATGGCATCGGACGGCGAAGCCCTGATCACGCAGGCACGCCGGCAGGGCAAGGCCATCGCACTGCTCATCATCGACCTCGACCATTTCAAGGCCGTGAACGAAGTCCATGGCCACCTTGCCGGCGACACGGTGCTGCGCGCCGCGACGGACATCATCCGCCGCGCGCTCCCCGCCTCCGCCGTGGCCGGACGGCTCGACGGCGACGAGTTCGCCGCCCTCCTGCCCTTCGACCCACGCCATGCGGGCGCCATCGACTCGATCGCCGACTATATCGTGAGCGCGCTCGCCCAGCCGCTGATCGCGCGCGGCGTCACGGCGCATATCGGCGCGTCGATCGGCATTGCCCGCTCCGACGAGGATTGCCAGACGGTCGAGGCGCTGCTCCGCCGCGCCAATATCGCGATGCAGGCCGCCAAGGGCTCGGGCCGCGGCCGCCATGCGTGGTTCGACACCTCGATGGAGCGCGAGCTGATCTCCCGCAACCTGATCGAGGCCGGCCTGCGCGAAGGCATCCCGATCGGCCAGTTCGTCCCCTATTACGAACCGCAGGTCGATCTGGAGACCAATGCGCTCCTCGGCTTCGAGGTGCTGGCGCGCTGGGAGCATCCGACGCGCGGCGTGATCGCGCCGGACAATTTCATTCCCGTCGCCGAGGAATGCGGCCTCATCAGCGAGCTTTCGATCGCCGTCATGCGGCGCGCTTTCGTCGAGGCGCGGGATTGGGCGCCCACCCTCTCGCTCTCGGTCAACATCTCGCCGGCACAGCTCCGCGACCCGTGGCTGGCGCAGAAGATCGTGAAGCTACTGGTCGAGACGGGCTTCCCCGCCAATCGGCTGGAGATCGAGATCACCGAAAGCTCACTGTTCCAGAACCTGCCGCTCGCCCAGTCGATCGTCGGCAGCCTGAAGAACCAGGGCATTCGCCTCGCGCTCGACGATTTCGGGACGGGCTATTCCTCGCTCGCGCACCTGCGCGCGCTGCCTTTCGACCGGATCAAGATCGATCGCAGCTTCGTCACCTCGATCAACAAGGACCCGGAGTCCGCCGCGATCGTCAACGCCATCTCGAAGCTCGGCGAGAGCCTCAACCTGCCGATCACGGCGGAGGGCATCGAGGATGGCGACATCCGCGACCGGCTGCGCGACATGGGCTGCCACAAGGGTCAGGGCTGGCATTTCGGCAAGCCGATGACCGTGACGGCCACCCGCCGGATGCTCGCCGAGCGCGGCCTGCTGCCGAGCGCGCGGGGATCGGCCGCGCCTGTCGATGAGATCAGAAGCGCGCGCCGGACTGGCTGAGGAAGCGTTCTTCTTCCGCCGTCGTCTCGCGGCCCAATGCGACGTTGCGCTGAGGGAAACGGCCGAAGCGCTCGATCTGCTCGGCGTGGCGGATCGCGTAAATCTCGTTCTCGGTGCCGGTGAACAGTTCGATCGAGCGCCGCTGCATCGCCCCGTCCTCGGCGTGCATGAAGGGCATCAGCAGGAATTGCCGGTGGCGCTCGTCGAACCGGTCGGGCCATCCCCTGGCGACCGCCTCCTTGGCCAGCTCCAGCGCCAGCGGATCGGCCTCGAAGGCGCGGGCCTCGCCCCGGAAGATGTTGCGCGAGAACTGGTCGAGCAGGATGGTCGCGGCGAGCATCGTTTCCGGCTCGTCGCGCCAGCCCTCCGCCCGCCCCTCCAGCACCGCGTCGCGGAGCGGGCCGAAGCGGCTGGCGCAGATGGCGTCGAGCCCATGATCCTCCACATACCAGAGGCGGTCAGGCGTCTCCTCGAACCAGAAGCGCAGCACATCCTGCGCTTGGGCGTGGACTTGAGGAGCCGGACTTCCTAGATCGCGCGTCATGCGGCACCGTTTCCACAAGATGCATGGCCTCGGCAACGACTTCGTCGTGTTCGACGCGCGCGAGCAGGCTCTCGCCATGACGCCGACGCGGGCGCGTGCGATCGCGGATCGGCATACCGGTGTCGGCTGCGACCAGCTGATCGTCATCGAACCCTCCGATGCCGCGACCGCCCGGATGCGGATCTTCAACAATGACGGCAGCGAAGTGGAGGCCTGCGGCAATGCGACGCGCTGCGTGGCGAGCCTGCTCGGCGGTCAGCCGACCATCGAGACGCTGGGCGGCATCCTCGTCAGCGAACTCACCGCCGGCGGCGCCAGCGTTGATATGGGCGCGCCCCGTTTCGACTGGAACGCCGTGCCGCTCGCCTATCCGATGGACACCGGCGCGCTGCCGCTGGCGTGGGACGGGCTGGAGCCGATCGCCCCGCCGATGGCGCTGAGCGTCGGCAACCCGCACGTCATCTTCTTCGTCCCCGACACCGACGCGCTCGACCTCGCTACCAGCGGCCCGGTCGTCGAGCATGACCCGGTCTTCCCCGAGCGCATCAACGTCAACGTCGCCACCATCGAGAGCCGCAGCCGCATCCGCCTGCGTGTCTGGGAGCGCGGCGCGGGCCTGACGCTCGCCTGCGGCACGGGCGCCTGCGCAACGGCGGTTGCGGCGATCAAGTCGGGCCGGGTGGACAGCGGCGTCACCGTCGCGCTGCCGGGCGGCGAGCTCGTGATCGACTGGCAGCCCGGCGGCACCTTCCGCATGACCGGCCCCGCCACCCATGTCTTCACGGGCGAACTCGATCTGGAGGCCTTCGCCCCGTGAACGGCCCGGAAATCCTGACGCTGGGCTGCCGGCTCAACGCGACCGAGAGCGAGGCCATGCGCCAGCTCGCGGCCGGTCAGGACGATCTCGTCATCATCAACAGCTGCGCGGTGACGGCCGAGGCGGTGAAGCAGGCCCGGCAGGAAATCCGCCGCGCCCGCCGCCGTCGCCCCGACGCGCGCATCCTCGTCACCGGCTGCGCGGCGCAGGTCGAGCCCGATGCCTTCGCCGCGATGCCCGAGGTGACGGCCGTGATCGGCAACCGCGAGAAGCGCGAGGCCGCGACCTTCCTCACGCCCTCGTCCACGAAGCTCCACGTCTCCGACATCATGGGCGTACGCGAGGCCGCCCCGATCGCCGACCTCGGCGAGCGCAACCGTGCGCGCGCCTTCGTCGAGGTACAGAATGGCTGCGACCATCGCTGCACCTTCTGTATCATCCCTTTCGGCCGCGGCCCGAGCCGTTCCGTCCCTGCCGGCGCGGTGGTCGATCGGATCAGGGCGCTGGTCGACGAGGGCTATAACGAAGTCGTCCTCACCGGCGTCGACACCACCAGCTATGGGCCGGACCTGCCCGGCGATCAGTCGCTGGGGATGCTGGTCGAGCGCGTTCTGAAGCTCGTGCCGGGCCTCAGGCGCCTCCGCCTCTCCTCGCTCGACTCCGTCGAGATCGACGAGCGCCTGTTCGAGCTGGTGACGCAGGAGACGCGCATCCAGCCGCATCTCCACCTCTCGCTCCAGTCGGGCGACGACCTCATCCTCAAGCGCATGAAGCGCCGCCACAGCCGCGCCCAGTCGGTCGCGATGGTCGAGCGCCTCAAGGCCGCCCGCCCCAACATAGCGATCGGCGCGGACCTCATCGCCGGCTTCCCCACCGAAACGGAAGAAATGGCCGGCAACACGCTGAAGCTGCTCGACGATTGCGACATCGTGATGGGGCACATCTTTCCCTTCTCGCCCCGCGCGGGCACACCGGCCGCCAAGATGCCGCAGCTCGACACCGCCACCATCCGCGCCCGCGCGAAGACGCTCCGCGAGGCCGCTGACGCCCGCCGCACGCGCTGGCTGGAGACGCTCATCGGCACCACGCAATCGGTGCTGGTCGAGGGCCTGAGCGGCCGCGGCCATGCCGGAAACTACGCCCCCGCCCGCCTCGCCTCCGGCGCGGCCCGGCGCGGCACGCCCACCAACGGCGTCGTCATCGGCGACGTTGTCACCCTGCACATGACCCATATCGAGGACGGAATGCTGGTCGGAGAGACCCTGTGAGCGACACCCCTAGCGCATGGCACGAGAAGCTGGTCGCCGGCTTCCGCCGCACCTCCGAACGGCTGGGCGACAATCTCCAGAGCCTCTTCACCAAGGAGAAGCTGGACCGCGAGACGCTCGACGAGATCGAGGAGGCCCTGATCGCCTCCGACCTCGGGCCAACGACGGCGGCCCGCGTCCGCGCCCGTCTCGAGGACGAACGCTACGAGAAGGGGCTCGACGAGACGGCCCTGCGCGGCATCGTCGCCGAGGAGGTCGCCAAGATCCTCCGCCCCGTTGCCAAGCCGCTGGAGATCGAGGCGTTCCCGCGCCCGCAGGTGATCCTCGTCATCGGCGTCAACGGCTCGGGCAAGACCACCACCATCGCCAAGCTCGCCCACCTGCTCCAGGAGCAGGACTATCAGGTGATGCTCGTCGCCGGCGACACGTTCCGCGCGGCCGCGATCGGCCAGCTCAAGGTGTGGGCGGAGCGCATCGGCGTGCCGATCATCACCGGCGCAGAGGGTGGCGATGCGGCCAGCCTCGTCTGGGAAGGCGTGAAGCAGGGCACCGCGATCGGCACCGACGTGCTGATCGTCGACACCGCCGGCCGCCTCCAGAACAAGGCGGGTCTGATGGACGAGCTGTCCAAGATCCGCCGCGTTCTCGGCCGCCTGAACCCTGCAGCCCCCCATGACGTCGTGCTGGTGCTCGACGCCACCACCGGCCAGAACGCGCTCAACCAGATCGAGGTGTTCGGCAAGGAAGCCGGCGTCACCGGTCTCGTCATGACCAAGCTCGACGGGACCGCCAAGGGCGGCGTCCTCGTCGCGGCGGCGGAGAAGTTCGGCCTCCCGATCCACGCCATCGGCGTGGGCGAGACGCTGGACGATTTCCGCCCCTTCGATCCCGACGAGGTCGCCAGCCTCATCGCCCGCTCCAAGGATCGGGTGGACTAAGCCACATTTCCCCGCGCGCCATCGCTGGGGACATCCATCCCGCCGAAGCGTTCATCAACCGTCAGGGCGATTTCCGCTATAGTGATGGAATGGCCCGACTGGCACGGGCGAGAGACGAGAGGATCGAGTTGACCACCACCACTGCCGCCGCCGCGAAGCCGGAAGCCGGACCGATGCTGCGCCTCGCGCTCGATCTGGGGCCGCTGGTCGTCTATTTCATCGCCTACTCGCTGACGGCGAAGAATATCTATGCGTCGACCGGCATCTTCATGGCGGCGACGGGGGCGGCGATGCTCATCTCGCTGATGCGCTTTGGCCGCATCTCCCCGATGCAATGGTTCTCGAGCGCCATGGTGCTGATCCTCGGCGGCCTCACCATCTGGCTGCACAAGGACTGGATCATCAAGATCAAGCCCACCCTCTATTATCTGATGGTGTCGGGCATCCTCTTCTTCGGCCTCTTCACCGGCAAGCCGACGCTTCGCCTCGCGCTGGGCAATGCCTATCCCGGATTGAACGAGCGCGGCTGGGTGATCCTGTCGCGGAACTGGGCGCTGTTCTTCGTCCTGATGGCCGTCGCCAACGAGATCGTCTGGCGCAATTTCAGCACCGGCGTGTGGGTGGGCTACAAGCTGTGGGGGGCGATCCCGGCCACCATGCTCTTCGCGCTCGCCAACATCCCGATGCTGATGAAGCATGGCCTCGGCGAAAGCGCCATGGCCGCCATCGCCGACTGCCCGCCCGAGGAATGAAAGAAGCCCGCGCGAACCGCCAAGGCTCGCACAGGCTCCTGTCCGGCCCTCTCCTGACGAGAGGGCCGCATCGCGGACCGGTTTACGCCGGCTGCTGATCGGCGCGGCTGACGCCCTCGCCGTCGAGGTTCTGCGACACGAAGTCCCAGTTCACGACGTTCTTCAGCACCTTCTCGGCGAAGTCCGGGCGGGCGTTGCGATAATCGATGTAATAGGCGTGCTCCCACACATCGAGGGTCAGGAGCGGCTTCATGCCGTCATAGACCACCGGCGTGTCGGCGTCGTGCAGCGACGTCACCTTAAGCGCGCCGCCGTCCAGCACCAGCCACGCCCAGCCGCTCGCGAAGTGGCCGACGGCCTCTTCCTTGAGCTTGGCGATGAGCGCGTCCTGGCCGCCGAAATCGTCGATCAGCTTGGCGAGCTTCTCCGAAGGCTTGGTCGAGCCGGCCGGCGCGAGGCACTGCCAGAAGAAGCTGTGGTTCCAGATCTGGGCCGCGTTGTTGAACAGGCCCTTGTCGCCCTTGTCCTTGGCGAGCTTGGTCACTTCGACGAGCGTCTTGCCCGCGAGGCCCTTTTCGGCCTCCCAGCCATTGACCTTCTGCACATAAGCGTTGTGATGCTTGCCGTGGTGATAATCGAAGGTCTCGGCCGACATGATCGGGTCGAGCGCAGTCTTCTCGAACGGAAGCGGGGGGAGGATGAAGGCCATCAGGCGTCTCCTTGGTTGGGAATCCAGCTTGGCTCCCCTAACGCCTCCGCCCGCCAAAAGTGCAGCGAAAACGCCTGTTGCGAAGCATTCTCATGGAACGGACGCGAAACGGACGAGTCGCCGTTCAGGCGCCGGTGCGATCCAGCAGATTGTGACGCCTCAAAGCGTGGCGAAGCTGGTCGTAGGTGAGCGCGAGCGCCGCCGCCGTGGTTCGCTGGTTGAAGCGGCAGCGCTTGAGCGCGGCCTCCAGCAATTTCTTCTCATAGGCATCGCAAGCGGCGCGGAAATCGTTGACCTCGGGCTCCTCGATCACGGCCACCGTCTGCGCGGGGCGTGGCTCCGCCGTCATGGCCGGCCGCGCCGCCTGTCCTTGCGGACGCCAGGGCGAAGCGAAGGGATCGAACTCGATCGCGTCGACCGGCCTGCCGGGCTCGTCCCAGCGATAGACGGCGCGCTCGATCACGTTGCGCAGCTCGCGGACATTGCCGGGCCAGTCATGCCCGACCAGCGTCGCCAGCGCCTTGGGGGAAAATCCCTTCCAGTCGGTCCAGCCCAGCTCGAACGCCATGCGCTGCCCGAAATAGTCGACCAGCACCGGCACATCCCCGTCGCGATGACGCAACGGCGGCAAGGTCACGACCTCGAAGGAGAGACGATCGAGCAGATCGGCGCGGAATCGCCCTGCATCGACCAGCGAGGGCAGATGCTCGTTGGTGGCCGCGACGATGCGGACGTCCACCCGCACAGGACGCGAGGAGCCGATCCGCGTGACCTCGCCATATTCCACCGCGCGCAGCAGCCTCTCCTGCGCGCCGGACGACAGCGTCGCCAGCTCGTCGAGGAAGAGCGTGCCGCCGTCCGCCTCCTCGAAGCGGCCCGCGCGGGCCTTGGTTGCACCGGTGAAGGCACCGGCTTCATGGCCGAACAGCTCCGCCTCGATCAGCGTCTCGGGCAGGGCTGCGCAATTGAGCGTCACCAGCGGGCCGGACCAGCGCGGCGACAGGTGGTGAAGGCGCTCGGCGATCAGTTCCTTGCCGGTGCCGCGCTCGCCGATCACCAACACGGGACGGTTGAGCCCGGCGGCCCGACTGGCGCGTTCGACCGCATCGAGAAAGGCGGTCGATTCGCCGATGAATTTCACGTCGCGATCCATGGCCACGAAGTTGGTGCAATTCACCAACCTTTGGCAAGCCCTGCGCGGCGTATTATTTTAGCGATACACCAGAAGCGCCCGAAAATGGAGGTTTTTGGAATTGGCACACCTCCTGCATTGATCTTCACGTCACCGCCGAGCGCGGTTCACGAGATCAGGTTGGAGAAGCATCATGGTCCACTTCGACGTTATCATGGGCAGCCGGATCGCCACCGCGCTCGTCTCTCTTTTCGCGACGGCCGCCGCCAGCATCGTCTGTCTGGCCGCCGCGGTCGGTCCGGCTGCTGCCTGACCGATCCGGCCGGGCGGGGGTCCCCTTTCCCGTCCGGCCTTACACACTTTCCACGAGGAGCGATTTCTATGGGCATCTTCTCCCGCACGAGGGACATCATCGCCGCCAACGTCACCGATCTGCTCGATCGGGCGGAGGATCCGGCGAAGATGATCCGCATGATCATCATGGAGATGGAAGAGACGCTGATCGAGGTTCGCGCCTCGGCGGCCCGCACCATCGCCGACCAGAAGGAAATGCGCCGCCACATCGCCAAGCTCGACAAGCTCCAGGAGAGCTGGACCGAGAAGGCGGAGCTGGCGCTCTCCAAGGGCCGCGAGGATCTCGCCAAGGCCGCCCTGCTCGAGAAGCAGAAGGCCGGCGACATGGCCGACCGGCTGCGCGAGGAGATCTCTGCGCTCGACGAGGCGCTTCAGGCGTCCGAAGCGGACATCACCAAGCTCCAGAACAAGCTGCGCGAGGCGCGTGCCCGCCAGAACTCGATCGTCGCCCGTCTGGAGAGCGCGCAGAACCGCGCCCGCCTGCGCGAGATGACCAACGGCCCCAAGGTCGACGAGGCGTTCAGCCGCTTCGAGACGCTGGAGCGCCGCGTGGACTTCGCGGAAGGACGCGCCGAGGCCGCCGGCATGGGCACCGCGCCCAAGTCGCTCGAGGAGGAGATCGCCGATCTCCGTTCATCCGAGAAGGTCGACGCCGAGCTGGAGGCCCTGAAGGCCCGCCTCGGCCGGACCACCAGCCAGGAGGGTTGAGGCCATGGAGGACGTCTTCCTCCCGATCGTGATCGTGGGCATGCTCTTCATCGGGCTGCCGTGGATCATCTTCCACTACGTCACCCAGTGGAAGCGGGCCCGCGGCCTCTCGATCGAGGACGAGAACCTGCTCGACGGCCTGCACGATCTGGCCCGCCGGCTCGACGAGCGGCTCGCCACCATCGAGCGGATCGTCGCTGCCGACAATCCCAACTGGCGCCCCACAGCCGGCGAGCGCGTCGAGCGCCCCTTGCGCGACAGCGACGACTGGCAGGGCCGCGCCTGAGCCGAAATCCTTGATCCGAAAGGGTAAACCCATGTCCGCCCGTCACACGAAATTCTATCTCGACAAGCGGAATGCCAAGTGGCTCGGCGTCTGCTCCGGCATCGCCGACTATACCGGGCTCGACGTCACGCTGGTGCGTGTCGGGCTGGTGATCCTCACCTTCATCGGCGGCTTCCCCTGGACGCTGCTGGCCTACTGGATCACCGCTTGGCTCGCGAGCGACAAGCCGGTCGAGTTCGAGGACATGAGCCGCGAGGACCAGCGCTTCTGGCAGGGCGTGCGCGCCAAGCCGGGCAACTCGGTCCGCGACGTTCGCAGCCGCTTCCGCGACATCGATCGCCGCCTGTCGGACCTCGAGGTCTACTACACCAGCCACAATCGCCGGCTCGCCGACGAGATCGACAGCCTGCGCTGAACGCCTCGGGGAGGAGGGGAAATCATGGCACATGACGCTTTCATGCAGTTGCTCCCTTTCATCCTGCTGGGCGGGCTGATCGTGGCCTTCGCCGGAATTGCCGGATGGGTGTTCACGACATGGCTGCGGATCAGCAACGGCTATCCGCTGGAGAGTAGCTGGGGAAAGGCGATCCATCCCCTTCGCAACACCGAGACGGACGAGCGCGTGAAGCTGCTGACGCAGGAAAACGCCCAGCTCCGCGCCGAGATCGGATCGCTCAAGGATCGGCTCGCCAATGTCGAGCGGATCGTCACCGACGGCGCCTATCGTCTTGATCGCGAGATCGACACGCTGCGCGGCCCGGCCAACTGACGGATCAAAGGACGCGAACGATGTTCTTCAGCCCCTTCATCATCCCCGTCACCGCGATCCTCGTTTTCGGTGTCGGCGGCATCCTCAAGATGTGGATCAGGTTCAAGGAGCGGCAGCTCGAACTGATGTCCACCCAGACCGCTGAGAAGGCCGCGCAATACGCCGCCAAGACCGAGAGGCTGGAGCAGCGGATGGCCGTTCTGGAGCGCATCATCACCGATCGCTCCACCAACCTTGCCGAAGAGATCGAGCGGCTGCGCGATCAGCCCCTCAACTAGACAATCCTGCACTGAAGACAGGGAGAGTAAGAGATGAACCCGTTCGAGATGGTTGTGGCGATCGTCGCCATCGGAGCGATCGCCAGCGTGCTCAGGGCCAAATATGGCGTGGTGCGCCGCTGGAAGGGCGAGGAGATGGTCGCCCGTCCTGGCCCCGATCCCGAGGCTCAGGCGCTCCGCGAGGAAATCCGCCAGCTCAAGGCGCGCGTCGCCACGCTGGAGCGGATCGCCACCGACAGTTCGAGTTCGCTCGATCGCGAGATCGAGTCCCTGCGCGACCGCCCGTAAGCGGCCCGCGCACATCCAAGGACAGTAGCGATGACCGAGACTTTCTCCATCATCACGCTTTCGATCGCGGGCCTGGGCGGCCTGGCCATGCTCACCGCGGCGGCGCTCAGCGGCTGGCGCGGCTGGCTGGACCTCCAGCGCCTCGCCCTCACCAACGACCGCGAGCTGACCACGCCGCCGCCTGCCGGCGCCCGCATCGAGCTGGCCGACCTCAAGGAGCGCATCCGCAAGCTCGAGGCCATTGCCGCCGGGATCGATCTCTGATCCCGGCACCTTTTCCCTCTTGCTCTTTTTCGAGGCGCCCGGGCCTGCTAACCGCCTCCCATGACCGCGACGCTCGATGATGTCCGCGAGGAATATGAGTTCCTCGATGCCGACGACCGCTACCGCCTCCTGATCGACCTGGGCCGCGCGCTGGAACCCATGCCCGACGCGCTCAAGACCGACGCCACGCTGGTGCGGGGCTGCTCGGCCGCGGTGTGGGTCTATCCCACCCAGCCCGAAGGCGGACGGTTGCACTTCCTCGCCGACTCGAATGCGGCGATCACCAAGGGGATCATCGCGCTGGTGCTGCTGACCGTGCAGGACAAGCCGGCCGAGGAGATCGCGGAGATGGACATCGCGGCGGCGCTGGCCCCCTTCGACCTCAAGAATCAGCTGAGTTCGAACCGGACCCAGGGCATCCCCAACATGATCGCGTTGATCCACCAGACCGCCGCGCGCTATGCCAAGGCATGATGATCGTGCGTAAGCGCCTCCTCCTGGCCCTGGGAGCGGCCCTGCTGCTGGCGGGCAGCGCATCGGCCGCGGCCGTCGTGAAGGCCAAGGCCTATCCGACCGGCGTCTTCACCGCCGCCGGCCACCCCATTGCGGCGAAGGACGTGCTCGACGCGCGCGCCATCCCGGACATGGCGGGCAAGCCTTCGCTGATGATCACGCTGACCCCGGCCGCCGCCGCCGCGATCCATGTCGCACAGGGCGCGCGGGTGCCCTGCACGCTCGACGGCAAGCCGCTGGGCGAAAGCCCGTCCGACTCGCTGGGCAGCGAGCATGTGCTCCAGCTTTCGGGCGACTTCGGGGACTATACGGCGACGGCGGCGCTCGCCCGCCGCATCTCGGGGCATGACCCCGTGCCCGACAGCGAGAGCGACGAGTAAATCAGCCCCGGATCGATAAACGGGGAAATCTCCAGCCTCGCTCCGGCTTGTCGCCTTTCTCGGGGATCGCCAGCCCCAGCCGCTCGCCGACTTCCTCGATCGGCGTTCCTTCGCGGATCAGCAGCCACTCGTCAGGCTTCGCACCATCGAGCACCACCACGGCCCGGCCGGGACAGATGCCGAGGCAGCGCGTCTCGACCACGCCATAGGGAGCCTTGCGTATCTTGCCCTTGCCAGCCGCCTTGCGGAGCAGCTTGGCAAGCGACGTCCTGCCCTTCTTGCCGAAACCACCGTCGAGCTTCTTCGAGCATTTGCCGCACACGAGGATCGCGGACGACCACGCGCTCCACACGCTGTCGCGCGGAGGCTTGCTCATGCCTTCTGCCGGCGCTCTTCGGCGACGCGCAGCACGTCCCACGCCGCCTGCGCCTTGCGGAAGCGTTCGGCGGCGGCCGCGTCGCCGGGGTTCACGTCCGGATGGTTGGCCTTGGCGAGGCGGCGCCACGCGGCCTTGATATCCTCGATATCGGCGTCGGTTTCGAGTTCGAGCACTTCCAGCGCGCGCATCTCGTCGCGGCTGCGGCGGCCGTCTCCAGCCCCGCCCCAGCTATGATGCGCGGACTGGGTGTAGCCGTTCGCCGTCCGCCGCTCGTTGCGCTCGCGCTCGGCCGCCTCCTCGGCGGAGAGGCCCTGGAAATAATCCCAGTTGCGGTTGTACTCGGCCGCGTGGTTCTCGCAGAACCACCAGCGCTCCGGGCTGTTGGGGGACTTCGGCGCGGGGCGGTCGCCCGGCTGGTCGCACCCCTCGCGGTCGCACATGCGCACCTGCGTGGCGCCGCGCTCGCTGCCATAGCCGCGCCAGCGTGGAAAGCCCCAGTCGTTCGATCGGATCTGCCGTCGTGCCATGCCATCCATGTAAGGGCAGAGCGCGGTTTTCGCGACCGCGAAGACGGAAATTTTACGCGCGCGGCCGCCGCAGGGCGAAGCCTTCGACCAGCCCTATCAGCACGAGCGCCGCAACCGGCGCGAGCAGCACCGCCCCACCGAACCGGACCCGCCCGATCCCGCCAAGCACCACGCCGCCGACCAGCGCGAGCCACAGCATGATATCGAGCAGAACCGCCCGCCCCCTGCCCGGCGTGCCGAGCGCCGTGAGTCCCGTGCCGATCCGCACCAGCGTGCCGGTCATATAGGTAAGGCCGACGCGGACGCCGCCTTCGCCCAGCAGGAAGGCGTTGGAGAGGCCCATCGCCGGCGGCAGCATCACGGCGCCCATCAGCGGCTTCGGCCCGTCCAGCAGCGTGGCCGCTACCGCCAGTATCAGCGCCTCGACCAGCAGGATCGCGGCCGCCCCCGCCCGGCCCGCATGATCGACGATCAGCGCGCCCGCTGCCGCGCCGCCGACGAACAGCGCAATGAGGCCGAAGGTGAACAGCGCCGGCCGCCACTCGTGCGTGGCGATATGAAGGCCGAGCCGCGTGGAATTGCCGCTCATGAAGGACACGAAATAGCCGCCCAGCTCAGTGAACCCGACCGCGTCGACACAACCCGCAATGATAGCGAGGAAGACGGCGGCGATTAGTCGTTCCAGCGGCAAGGTCTGCATCGTGGCCCTTGCTACGGCCTCGCAAACGAAATCGCCAGAGGGTCTGTAAGCCGGGTTCTGTCCACCGATCGAGATCGGATGGGCGACCATTCCTCTAGGGCCGGGATCGCTCCCGGCCTCCAGCAACCAACCCGGATCGCGAGGCGGAAGCGGCCCCATGTGCGATCCCTATTCGGTCTTGCTCCCGGTGGGGTTTGCCGTGCCGTTCCCATTGCTGGGACCGCGGTGCGCTCTTACCGCACCCTTTCGCCCTTACCGCGCCGAAGCGTGGCGGTATCCTTTCTGTGGCACTTTCCCTGGGGTCACCCCCGCCGGGCGTTACCCGGCACCGTGCTTTCCGTGGAGCCCGGACTTTCCTCGCCCCCGCTAACGCGAGGCCGCGGCCGCCCGACCCTCTGGCGGCGCGCTCGATAGCCCGTCGCGCGCCGTCACGAAAGCGAAATCAATGATGCTCGTTGCGAAGGGCTGCCGCCTTGTCCCCGCCGGTCAGCAGCGAGAGCAGGATGGCGCGGCATTCGCCGTCGATCACGCCGTCGAGATTCTCGGGGCGGAAGCGGCGCTGGAAGGCGCGCACCGCCGCCTCCGGCTCGACGATGTCGTAGCCGAAACGCTCCAGCGCCAGCAGGAAGCCGCTGTCGCTCCAGTGCGGATCGGTGAGGAAGGCACGCGGCCTCGGCAGGGCCAGGCGGAGCTTCGCCAGCCGCTCCCAGTCGAACAACTCGCCCGGATCCTCCTTGCGGGCTGGCGCGATGTCGGAATGGCCGACGATATTGCCCCGCGTGATCCGATACCGCGGCACGATGCCCATCATCAGTGTGACGAGCGCCGCCATCTGCTCCTCCGGGAAGGGCCGATAGCCGAACTCGTGCCCCGGATTGACCAGCTCGATGCCGATGCTCGCCGAGTTGACGTTGGAGATGCCGCGCCAATAGCTCTTGCCCGCGTGCCAGGCGCGCTTGCTCTCCTCGACGAGGCGGACGACCTGTCCGTCCTCGGAGATCATGTAATGGGCGGAAACCTTGGCTTCGGGGTCGGTCAGCCGGCGGAAGGCCGAGGCCGCGTCCCGCATTCCCGTATAATGCAGCACCACCATCGAGATGGGCAGCGTCCGCTCGTCATAATTGGGCGAAGGGCAATCGATGATACCGGCCATGGCGGGAGACCTCGCGCGCCCTCTGTCCGCCGTCAAGGCTTCACCGCGCCGCACACTCCATCGACGTCCGCGACGGCGCGTGGATGCGCTTCCGATAGAGGCCCCGGCATTCGTAATCCGAGACGAAATGGTCGGTATGGCCCATCACCGTCTCGCCCGCGCCCAGCATCAGGACGCCGTCCTCCGGCATCGCGCTGGCGATCCGGCCGAACACCAGCCCGCGCACGTCCGACGAAAAATAGAGCAGCACGTTGCGGCACAGGACGACGTCAAACAGGCCCGGCGGCGGAGGCGCCAGGAGGTTATGGTTTCGAAAGCAGACCATCCCGCGCAGCGCGTCGGAAACCTGCCATTCGCGCTCGATCTGGTCGAAACGGCGGAGCATCTGGACGACGGGCAATCCGCGCTGGATCTCGAACTGGGAATAGCGCCCCTGCCGCGCCCGGGCGATGGCCTTCGCCGAGAGATCGGTGCCGACGATGTCGATCGACCAGCCCTGCCAGCGCTCCGGCTGATCCGCGATCAGCATCGCGATCGTATAGACCTCCTGCCCCGTCGAGCAGCCCGCCGACCAGATGCGCAGCCGCCGGGTCGCCGCGCGCGCCGCGCGGATACGCTCCAGCCCCTGCTCGTCGAGCAGGCGGAAGGAGGCGATGTCACGGAAGAAAAAGGTTTCGTGGTTGAGGAGCGCATCGATCGCCCGATCGGACAGGCGCGGGTCCTCGCCCGAGACGATCCGGCTGACGAGCGCATCCATCGAGGCCGCCTGCAATTCCCCCATCAGCGGGTGCAGTGCCGCCTCGATCCGCCAGCGTCGTCCGTGGGCGAGCTGCTGCCCCGTGCGCGCCTCCAGCAAGGCGGCCAGAATGCGAACCGAACCGTCGCTTATTTCCACGGAGGCCGACGCAGGCTGCGTCCCCCCATGCGCTCGACGATGCGCGTCGCGATGCCGGTCGGCGAGGCGACTGTCGAGGCCAGTCCGGCGCTCGCCACGCTGCCGGGCATGCCCCAGATGACCGAACTGACCTGGTCCTGCGCGGCGATCTCGCCCCCGCTCTCGACGATCCGCCGGGCGCCGATCGAACCGTCCCGCCCCATGCCGCTCAGGATCACGGCGAAGGCGCGTTCCTGGAAATGCTCGGCCACGGCATCCAGCATCGGATCGACCGAAGGCAAACAGCCCGACGGCGCCGGGTCATGATTGAGCAGCACACGCGGCAGGCCCCCGATCGAGCGGAGCGTGAGATGCGCATCGCCCGGTGCGACGAGGATCTGCCCGGGAAGCAGGTTGATGCCATCCCGTGCGACGGCAGCCGGACGACCCGCGATCTCCGTCATCTGCGCGGCGAAATAGGGCATGAAGGATGCCGGCAGATGCTGGGTGATGAGGATCGGCGCATCGCATTCCGGCGGCAGTGCCGCGAACAGCTCGGAGAGCGCATGAAGCCCGCCCGTCGAGGCGCCGATGGCGAGACAGTCGATCCGTCCCGCAACCGGCGGCCGCAACGCGATCGGCACGGGCAGCGGAGCGGCGCGTGCCGGCTCCGGATGATCGTCGCGCTCTGCAAGATGTGTATCCCCGCCGATCCGGCGCAGCTTGTCGATCAGCCCTTCGCGGAAATTGCCGCCGAACGATCCCGCCGATGGCTTCTCCAGCGTATCGGCGGCACCCAGCGTCAGCGCGCGGACGCAGGCATCCGCCCCCGTCCCCGCCGACGCCGAGACGATCAGCACCCGTGCGCCGTCGCCCCGCCGGATGATCTCCGGCAATGCGGTGAAACCATCCATGCCCGGCATGGCGAGATCGAGCAGCACGACGTCCACGGTGGTGGCGTCGAGCTGCGACAGCGCCTGATCGGCCGTGCTCGCCGTCGCGACGATCTGAAATTCGGGATGGGGCGCGAGGATGGTCTGGAAAACGGAGCGGGCGACGATGGAATCGTCGACGATCATCAGCCGGATCGGCCGCGCGCTAGCCTTTCGTCCATAAGGTTGTCGCACCGCCATGCCACGGAGATCAGGCAACGCCGACGAGCTGGAACTTGCTCTCGAGCGTCTCGCGATCGAACGGCTTCATCACATATTCGTCCGCGCCCGCATCGATCGCGGCGCGGATATGGGCAATGCCGTTCTCGGTCGTGCAGAAGATCACCTTGGGGCGCCGGTCGAACGTCTCCTGGCCGAGCGCGCGCAGGAACTCGATCCCGCTCATCACCGGCATGTTCCAGTCGAGCAGCACCACGTCGGGCGAATCGGTGCGGCAGCGATCGAGCGCCTCCTGCCCGTCCCCAGCCTCGGTGACGGTGAACTCCAGGGTCTCGAGGATATGCCGGGCGACCTTCCGGATCACTTTCGAGTCGTCCACAACGAGACAGGTCTTCATCATTACTTCCTCGGACTACACCGTGTGTTTCGACCAATTTAAGTCAGTCAGGTAATTGGCTCGTTAACGCCGTCAGGCTGCCAGCGCCGACGATCCCGCCACGATCCGCGCCGGATCGAGCAGCAGCAACGCATGGTCCTGATGCTCGACGAGGCCGAGCGCCGCATGTGCCCAGCCGCGCGACAGGCCGGCATGGACCGGCTCGGGATCGGTGACGATGGCGGCGACATCCACCACCTCGTCGACCAGCAGGCCGTAGAGATGGTTGTCGATCGTCACCACGATCGCCTGGAGCACGCCCTCGCGCGGCGAGCGGCCGATCTCCAGCGCGGCATAGCTGTCGATGATCGTCAGCACCCGGCTACGCAGCGCCGCGAGGCCCGCGATGTGCGGGGCGGCCAGCGGAACCGGCGTGATCGCCTCGACCTCGACCACCGATTCCACGGTGTCGGCCGAGATGGCCACCTGCTGGTCCGCGATGCGGGCGATGAGCTTCAGCGCTTCCATGTCGTCAACTCCGCCCCTGCGCCGCCGCGAGCGCGGCGATGAGGCCATGGCGGTCATAGCGATAGATGCTACCGGGCGATGACAAGGCCTCGTCCGCCGTCGCGCGGAGGCGCACCACGCAGGCGCCCGGCGCCGGAGGGTGATCGGGCGGACGTTCGGCCGACAGGATCGTCACCGCCGGCTCCGCCTCCCCCGCCTCGCCGTCATAGGCGACGCGATAGCCCGCCTGCTCGACGATCGGCCGCAGCACGTCGCGCATCCAGGGGTCGGACTTGTCGAGCAGGCAGAGCGGTCGCTCACCCGGCCCGGTCAGCACGCCCGCCTGCCCGAACAGCCAGAAGCAATCGATCAGCTCGACCTGGATGCCGTCGACCAGCATCACGCCCGCGACAGGCCCCGGCTCGGCCGCCGGCACCATCTCGGGTGACAGGTCGTGGATGTCGATCACCTCGTTGATCGCATAGGCGATCTCGTTCTCGCCATCGCCCAGCAGCAGCACGCGGATGCGGCCATGCTCGTCGGGCACCACCTCCTCGCAGCCGAACATCGGCAGGATGCGGCCGTCGTGCGAAAGGCGAAGCCGCCCGCCCGCCCGCGCCGCGGAACCCGCCGCGACATCCTCGATCCGCTCGACCAGGCTGAGCCGGATCGCGCGCACCGCGCCGTCGACCGCGCGGAACAGCAGCGTCGGCACTGTCTCGGCGACATCCTCGGCATCGTCGTTGGAGCGCGCGGGCAGCGCCGCGTCGGGTGCGCGGACACCCGCCACATGGGCTACGCCCGCCGGATTGATGAGGAGCATCGGCCGGCCATTGTCGGGCAGCGTCGTGCCCGCATACACGCCCGTCGCCATGATCGCAGGCGCGGCGGGCTTCACGACCAGTTCCTCATGATCCTGCACGCTGTCGACCGCCAGCGCATAGCGCTCGCCGCTCGACGCGCGGACCACGACGAGGATGGCACGGAACCTCTCGGAAGGATCGAGCCCCAGCAGCTTGCCGAGATCGACCACCGGCACGCGCTCGCCCCGGATGCGGGCGACCGGCGCGCTGCCGACCGTCTCCACCTCCACCGAGCCGCCGCGCGAGCGCACGATCTCGTCGATCGCAGCGCGGGGAATAGCGAACAGCTCGGTGCCGACCGAGAAGGTCAGCGCCGGGATGATGGTCAGGGTCATCGGCACGCGCAGCGTCAGGCGGCAGCCCCGGCCGACCTGCGTATCCACCTCGACCGTGCCGCCGATCCGCTCGACATTGGCCCGGACGACATCCATGCCGACGCCGCGCCCGGAAATGGCCGTCACCTCGCGCGCGGTGGAGAGCCCGGCGGCGAACACCAGCTCCAGCCGCTCGTTGCGGGTCATGGCGGCGGCGCGCTCGCGGGTGATGATGCCGGCGGCGATGGCTTTCGCGACCAGCTTCTCGTCGTCGATGCCCCGACCGTCGTCGGCCACCTCGATCAGGATCTGGTTGCCCGACTGGCGCGCGTCGACGCGCAGCGTGCCGGACGCGGGCTTGCCGGCGGACTGGCGCGCGGCGGGCTCCTCGATGCCATGGTCGATCGCGTTGCGGACGATGTGCGTCAGCGGATCGCGGATCATCTCGATCATCTCGCGATCCAGCTCGACGTCGCCGCCGTCGATCACAAGATGGACCTGCTTGGAAAGCTCGGCCGACAGATCGCGCACCATGCGCGGCAGCGCGGAGAACAGGCCGTCGATGCGCTGCATCCGGGTGCGCGTGATCGACTCGCGCATCTCGGCGACGCAGGTGGAGAGGCGCTCGAAAGCGGCGTCCACCATCGCATCGCCGCCCTGCTCGCGCAGGCGGCGGGAGAGTTCGTTGCGGGCCAGCACCATGTCGGAAACGCCCGCCATCATCCGGTCGAGCAGTTCGACCGGCAGGCGGATGCTGCGCGCAGGCGCACGAGGGGTCCGCGCCGGATGCAGCACGGCGGGGGCGGACGGCGCCGCCTCCTCGACCATGTCGACATGGTCGAGCGCGAGGATGAGGCCCTCGTCGCCATCTTCGGGATAGGCTTCGCCGGCGGCCAGCGCCTCGACCAACTCGCCGATGCGGTCGATGATCGCAAGCACGGCGCTCACCAGCGCGCGATCCGGCGTCCGCGATCCGTCGCGGACCTCGGCCAGCGCGTTCTCCGCCGCATGGCTCAGCCGCTCCAGCCGGGGAAGATCGAGAAAGCCGCAGCTCCCCTTCACCGTGTGGACGAAGCGGAAGATCGCATCGAGCCGCGCGCGATCGGCAGGCGCCGCTTCCCACGCGACGATCTCGCCGGCCAGCGGCTCCAGCGTCTCGCGTGTTTCCGCGATGAATTCGGCCAGCAGTTCGTCCATCGGCTCCGGTCCAAGACTGTACCGTGCCGCTATCGAACGCTTCTGGTAAAAAAGCCGTTAGCCGCCCGCAGGAAGCGCCGCGCCCAACATCAGCACGCCATCCTCGGGCTCGGAGATCATGATCGAGCCGCCACGCTCGTTCGCGACATGCCACACCAGCCACGCCGCCGACGCACGCGGGGTCAGCGCCTCCTGCGAGGTGCCGCCGGTGAGCGCGGTGCGAAGCTCCGGATCGAGCACGATGCGCGGGCCTTCGGCGCGGATCACGATCTCGGTCGAGCCGCTGCCATTCTCCACGCCGATATCGAGTCGGCCGCCGCGCACCAGCGCATCGCCCGCGATCAGCGCGAGGTTGAGCAGGATCTTGATCGCGCCCTTGCCCAGCGTCGCGTCGCCGACCATCCAACCCACCTGGATACGACGGTCGCCGCCGAACAGGCCCTCGATCGCGGCGCGCACCTCGCGCGTGTCGACCGAGTCGCCGAAACCGCCCGCAGCGCCGAAGGCAAGACGGAAGAATTTGAGCTTGTTGGCGGACGCCCGCGCGCTCTCCGCCAGCAGATCGAGGCAGCGCGCCCGCATCTCGGGGTCATGCTCGTCGGCGAGCAGTTCGATGCCGTTGTTCAGCGCGCCGACCGGCGAGAGCAGGTCGTGACACAAGCGGGAACAGAGCAGGCTCGCAAATTCGATGCCGTCCGCCGCCATGTCCTGTATCCTTCCTTCCACGCCGATCCACGAAGGCGGCCCTTGTGACGACTGGAATCCCCAAGCGCAACCGCCATTCCCATCAATCGACGACGAGACGGACGGGTTCGAAGGCGCCCTGCACCGGCCCGCCCGGCACAGCCCGCCACACCAACGCCTCACCGCCTCCGAGGATCAACCAGAGCCGCCCGGCGTCGAAGGCCGTCGCCGCATCCTGCGCGGACGGCGCGGCCACGCCGCTCGGATGCGAGTGATAATGGCCGAGCAGCCGGGGCCCGCCCGCTCTTTCCGCCCGAATCGCGGTGAACAGGGCGGCGGGGTCCACCTCGAACCAGCGCGCGGGATCGACGGCGACATTGCGGGCAGGCTCGACCGCCTCGATCCGCTCGTCCGTGCCGAACAGAAGGCCGCAAATCTCGCGCATCGGGGCAAGGGCGGCTTCCGCCATAAGGCAATCGAACAAGGCTCTTGAAATCCGGATCGCCATCCCCACATCCGCTAGCGGATGTCTTCAGGTTTTTCCAACATCGAAGCCCTTGTTCCCCCGGCCTCCGACGGCTGGCGCCTGGATCGCGCGCTGGCGGCTGCCCTGCCGCAGCTTTCGCGCGAGCGGCTGAAGGTGCTCATCTCGGCCGGCTCGGTGATGGCGGAGGGCGGCGTCCTCATCCGCGATCCCGCCACCAAGATCAAGGGCGGCACCCATTACACGGTCTCGATCCCCGATCCGCGCCCCGCACATAACGAGGCGCAGGACATCCCGCTCTCCATCGCCTATGAGGACGAGCATCTGATCGTGGTCGACAAGCCGGCGGGGCTGGTGGTCCATCCGGCCTGCGGCAATCTCGACGGCACGCTGGTGAACGCGCTGCTCCACCATTGCGCGGGGCAGCTCTCGGGCATCGGCGGCGTCGCGCGGCCGGGCATCGTCCACCGCATCGACAAGGACACGTCCGGCCTGCTCGTGGTTGCAAAACACGACCGCGCGCATGAAGGGCTTGCAGTCCAGTTCGCGCGGCATACGATCGACCGGCGCTATAAGGCCATTGTCGGTGGGGTGCCGCTGCGGCTGGCGGGGACGGTGGACGCCCCGCTCGCCCGCTCGCCCCATGATCGCAAGAAAATGGCGATCGTCACGGCCCAACACGCCAAGCGGGCTGTAACCCACTGGCGGCTGGAGACGAAACTGAAGGACGCGGCGCTCGTCGAGTGCCGTCTGGAGACGGGGCGGACCCACCAGGTCCGCGTCCACATGGCCTTGATCGGCCATGCCCTGCTCGGCGATCCGGTTTATGGCCGGGGCCATTCGGGGCACTCCAGGCTGTTGAAGGAGTTGGGTTTTTCAAGGCAGGCGCTGCACGCGGCCCATCTGGGTTTCGTGCACCCCATCACAAGCCAGACTTTGGAACTGGAAAGCACAATTCCGCCCGATATGCACAATCTGTTCAGCCAGCTTCGTGTATAAGGGTTGCAAGTCAGGACTGATTTTCCGAGTCGGTCCTTAGGTTCTGGGAGACAGTAAACATGGCCAGCAACGGCAAAGTCCCCGCGACCATCCCCGCTCTCGGCGGTGAGCAGAGTCTCAACCGCTATCTGTCGGAGATTCGCCGCTTCCCCATCCTGAGCGCCGAGGAAGAGTATATGCTCGCCAAGCGCTTCCAGGAGCATGGCGACACCGAAGCCGCCGGCAAGCTCGTGACCTCGCATCTGCGCCTCGTGGCGAAGATCGCGATGGGTTATCGCGGCTACGGCCTGCCTACGTCCGAACTCATCTCCGAAGGCAATATCGGGTTGATGCAGGGCGTGAAGAAGTTCGAGCCCGAAAGGGGCTTCCGCCTCGCGACCTATGCGATGTGGTGGATCCGCGCCTCGATCCAGGAATATATCCTGCGGTCCTGGAGCCTCGTGAAGATGGGCACCACCGCCGCGCAGAAGAAGCTCTTCTTCAACCTGCGCCGGATGAAGAGCCGCCTCGACGCGTTCGAGGAAGGCGATCTCCACCCCGAGCATCTCGCCAAGATCGCCAAGGATCTCGGCGTGACCGAGGACGAGGTCAACTCCATGAACCGCCGCATGGCGCTGGGCGGCGACTCGTCGCTCAACGCGCCGATGCGCGAGGATGGCGAAGGCCAGTGGCAGGATTGGCTGGTCGACAACGACCCGCTTCAGGACGAGCGTCTCGCCGAAAGCGAGGAAGGCGAGGTCCGCCACGACATGCTCGTCGAGGCGATGGGCGATCTGAACGACCGCGAGAAGCACATCCTCGCCGAGCGCCGCCTCTCGGACGATCCCAAGACGCTGGAGGAACTCTCCCAGGTCTATGGCGTCAGCCGCGAGCGCGTCCGCCAGATCGAGGTGCGCGCGTTCGACAAGCTCCAGAAGGCGATGCTCCGGCTCGCCGGTGGCCGGGGCCTGCTGACCGCCGCCGCCTGAGCCGATCGGGCCTGACATCGAAAGGGGCGTCCGTCTCGCGACGGGCGTCCCTTTTTTCGTATCGCGATCCCGCTTGTCGAGCCTGCCCCGAGCCCGCTAACGCAAGCGCCATGCACGACACCACGTCCCGCTCCTCGCTCTCGCTCGGCCGGATCGTCCGGTGGGTCTTCAAGGCGATCCTGTGGTTCGTCGGCCTGTCGGTGCTGTGGGTGGCGATCTATCGCTTCGTGCCCCCGCCGGTCACCGTCACGATGTTGACCAACGCGCTGGATGGCCGAGGGATTACAAAGGATTGGATGCCGATCTCGAAGATCGATCCGAACATGGCGCGCGCCGCCATCGGGGCGGAGGATTCGGGTTTCTGCCGCCACCATGGCTTCGACTTCACCGCGATCCAGAAGGCGATGGAGCATAACGAGGACAGCAAGCGCATCCGCGGCGGCTCCACGATCAGCCAGCAGACCGCCAAGAACGTCTTCCTCTGGCAGGGCCGCTCCTATGTCCGCAAGGGGCTGGAAGCGTGGTTCACGGTGCTGATCGAGGCGATCTGGGGCAAGCGCCGGATCATGGAGATGTATCTCAACGTCGCCGAGACGGGCATCGGCACCTACGGCGTCAACGCGGGCTCCCAGCGTTACTTCCATCATGACGCGAGCCGCATGACGCCCGTGGAGGCCGCCCGCATCGCCGCCGTCCTGCCGCTGCCCAAGGTCCGCGGCGCAGTGGCGCCAGTGGGCTTCGTCCGCCGCTATGGCAACAGGATCGCGACGCGCATCGCCACGGTGCGTCAGGGAGGCTATGACGCCTGCGTCCATTGAGGCGCCTGAAAACCGTAAGCATATGAGGAGAATGATGCCATGACGTCACGTCCGCTCCTGCTTGCCGCCCTTCTTATTCCCCTGACGCCGGCCATGGCCGTTCCGCCGGGAATCACCGCCGCCATCACCGATCCCGGCCGCCCCGCCGCCGACAAGGATCGCGACACGGATCGCAAGCCGGCCCAGATGCTGGTCTTCGCACAGATCAAGCCCGGCCAGTCCGTGATCGATTATCTTCCGGGCAAGGGATATTTTACGCGGCTGTTCAGCGCGGCCGTCGGCCCGAAGGGCAGCGTCTATGCCGCCCAGCCCGAGGTCTATCTCGAAAAGCTCTCTGAGGCGGGCAAGCCCAAGCCACCCTCGATCGTCGGTGAGGCCGGCCGGGGCAATGTCCATGACGCGATCGCGAACAACGGCTCGCTGGGCGCGCCTGAACAGGTCGACCTCGTCTGGACCTCGCAAAATTATCACGACGTCCACATCTGGGGCGGCGCGAAGGCCACCGCCGCGCTCAACAAGGCCGCGTTCGAGGCGCTGAAGCCCGGCGGCGTCTATGTGATCGAGGACCATGCCGGCCCGGCGGGGCTCGACGATGCCGGCATGTCGAAGCTCCATCGCATCGACGAAGCGCTGGTGAAGAAGGAAGTGCTGGCGGCCGGCTTCAAGCTCGACGGAGAGTCGCCCGTGCTGCACAATCCGGCCGACCCGCACACGGCCAATGTCTTCGATCCCTCGATCCGGGGGAAGACGGACCAGTTCGTCCTGCGCTTCCGCAAACCACGCTGAGAATCGAAAGGGGCGGCCCCGCGATCAGCGAAGCCGCCCTTTCACAAGAGCTTAGAAGGGGAGCTTGAAGCCCGGCGGCAGCGGCAGGCCGGCGGTCATCTTGCTCATCTCCTGCTGGCTGATGGCATCCGCCTTGGTGCGCGCATCGTTGAAGGCGGCGGCGATCAGGTCTTCGAGCATCTGCTTCTCGGAGGGGGCGAGCAGGCTCTCGTCGATGTCGATGCCGACGATGCGGCCCTTGGCGGTCGCCTTCACCTTCACCAGACCGCCGCCGGCCACACCGTCCACCTCGACATGGTCGAGCGTGTCCTGCGCCTTGCTGAGCTGGTCCTGCACATTCTGTGCGGCCTTCATCAATTCTTCGAGGTTCATGCTACACTCCGTTGATCTTCAATGAGTTCTGCGCCCGGGAAGGCCGCCGTCACGGCCGCCACCAGCGGGCTTTCGAGAATGGCGCGACGAGCCGCCTCGGCCGCCGCAAGCTCCTGCTCGCGCAACGTCGGCGCGGCCGCCTGCTCACGCAGAGATACCTGCCAGCCGATCGGGAACACCTCGTCGAGCGCCTTGGCGATGTTGCCGTCGATCGGGCGGCGCGGATGGATGGCCAGTTCCGGCGGCGCATAAGACACGAGGCTCGCATAATCATGGAGCTGCTGCGACAGATGCGCATGGCGGGACGAAATCGCCTCGACCAGATCGGCGAAGCTCTCCGGCGCGACCGGCTTCGGCGGGGCGACAGGCGCCGCCGCCACAGGCTCCATCGATGCAGCAGGCGCGGTGGCTGGGCCGGAGATGGATGGCGCGGCATCCACCACCGGCATCGGCTCGCCCGACTGGAGGCGGCGTAGCAGCTCGCCCGGATCGGGGAGCTGGCTCGCATGGACGACGCGGAGCAGCGCCATCTCCGCGGCTTCCATGGGCATGGCGGTCGTCTCGACCTCGCTCAGCCCCTTGAGCAGGAGCTGCCACAGCCGGTGCAGCGTCGCATGGCCGAGACGGCTGGCCCACTCAGCCATTGCCTCGCGCTCCTCGATCGACTGGGCCGGATCGGGGATGCCGCCCGCCTTGGCGCGCGTGATGCCGTGGACTGCCTCCAGCAGCCCCCGGAACAGCGCCGAGGGCTCGACACCCAGCGCGTGCTGATCCGCCAGCGCCGCAAGCACGGCCGGCGCGTCGCCCGCCAGCAGCAGCGCGAACAGCCGCCGCACTGCGCCGCGATCGGACAGGCCCAGCATCTCGCGCACCTGCGCGGCCGAGACCCCGGTCACATCGGTGCCGGCATGGGCGATCGCCTGATCGAGGATCGACAGGCCGTCGCGCGCCGAACCTTCCGCCGCGCGCGCGATCAGCGCCAGCGCCTCGGGCTCGGCGGAGACGCCTTCGGCATCCACGACATGCTGGAAATGCCCGGCCAGCAACGTCGACGGGATGCGTCGCAGGTCGAAGCGCTGGCAGCGCGACAGCACCGTGATCGGCACCTTGTTCACCTCGGTCGTGGCGAACAGAAACTTAACGTGTGCAGGGGGTTCTTCGAGAGTCTTCAGAAGCGCGTTGAACGCGTTCTTCGACAGCATGTGGACTTCGTCGATGATGTAGATCTTGTAGCGCGCCGAGACGGCCGCATAGCGCACGGCCTCGATGATCTCGCGCACATCGTCGACGCCGGTATGGGATGCGGCGTCCATCTCGACCACGTCGATATGACGGCCTTCCGCGATCGCCTTGCAGGGTTCGCACTCGCCGCACGGATCGATGGTCGGCCCGCCCTGCCCGTCCGGCCCGATGCAGTTCAGCGCCTTGGCGATCAGGCGGGCGGTGGAGGTCTTGCCCACGCCGCGCACGCCGGTCATCAGAAAGGCATGGGCGAGGCGCCCGCGACGGATCGCGTTGCCGAGCGTCTGCACCATGGCATCCTGCCCGATCAGCTCCGAAAAGCGCTGCGGCCGATATTTGCGCGCGAGGACGCGATAGGGGGCGGGAGATTCGCTCATGGCCGGCAGACTACCCGGTGGGGTTCGGCAAAGTCGAGGGCGCGATGGCCTCTCTTCGTTCCAGTGTCGGGAAATGCCGGACCGCGCCCGGTGCCCGCTCTTGCAGGCCTCAGATTTTCAAGAAAACGGTGGGAGCCGGAACGACCCGATACGAAATCGTTGCGGCTGCTTCCTTCCGGACCTGACCGGGTTGGCGACGGCATCGTCCGCCCGACTCCCGCGGCGCATATGGTCGAAGCGGACCGTGCTGGCAAGTGCCTGCGCTCAGGCGTATCGTCCCGCTCCATGACGATCCGAACCGCCGCCTGCCAATGCGGCGCGCTCACCGCCCGGTGCGAGGGCGAGCCGGTGCGCGTCTCCGCCTGCCATTGCCTCGATTGCCAGCGGCGATCGGGAAGCGCCTTCGCAGTGCAGGCGCGCTTCCGCGCCGAGCAGGTCACGACCCACGGCGACGCCCACGAATGGAGCCGCACGGGCGACGACGGCACTACCGCCCACTTCCGCTTCTGCCCAACGTGTGGCTCGACCGTCTTCTACCTGATGGAGGCCGAGCCGGAGATGGTCGCGGTGGCGGTCGGGGCCTTTGGCGATCCCGATTTCCCGGCGCCCGGCCGTTCCGTTTATGAGGGCCGCCGACATCGCTGGACCGGCATCGCCGGAGAGCATGTCGAACGCTGGGACTAGCGCCCCATCATGTTGCGCGAGACGCCGGGCATCCGCACCGTCAGGGTCGGCAGGGCGTCGCTCAGCCAGATCTGGCAGGCGAGCCGCGAGGTGCGGGTCACATGCGCGGCAAGGTCGAGCAGGTCCTCCTCCATCTCCGAGGCCGGGGGCAGCGCCTCGAAATCGGCCGGATCGACGATGACATGGCAGGTGGAGCAGGCCATCTGCCCCTCACACGTCCCCTCCAGAGGCTGACCGGCCGCCTGGGCGACGTCGAGCAGGCGCTCGCCGGCCGCCGCCTGCACTTCGGCAGACACGTCGCCGCGCGGATCGAGGAAGCGGACCAGCGTCATGCCACCATCCGGCGCTGCGCTTCGGCGGCCTGGCGAATCAGGGTCATGGCGCGATCGATCTCCTCGCTCGTCGTGTATCGGCCGAAGCCCAGCCGGATGCTGGAGCGTGCCTCGGCGTCGCTGAGGCCGATCGCCTTCAGCACATGGCTCGGCCGCCCGGAACCGCTCGCACAGGCGGAGCCCGCGGAAAAGGCCACATCGCGAAGCTCGGACATCAGCCGCGCCACGTCCAGCCCCTCGCGGCGGACATTGAGGTTGCCGTGCCAGCGCCGTTCGGTCGAGCCGTTCAACACCCAACCCTCGCCCAACACGGCGCGCGCCTGCGTCCAGAGCGCCTCGATATAAGCGGCATCGGTCTCCCTCCGCTCGAAGGCGAGTTGCGCCGCGACGCCGAAGCCCGCGCAGAGCGCCGGCGCCAGCGTGCCCGAACGGACGCCGCCCTCCTGCCCGCCGCCATGCAGCAGCGGGGTCGGCTCCACGCCATCGCGCAGCCAGAGCGCGCCGATGCCCTTCGGCCCATGGATCTTGTGCGCGGAGATCGCCACCAGATCGCACGCCTCGACCGGCAATGGCACGCGGCCATAGCCCTGCACCGCGTCGCACAGCATGAAGGCTCCAACCGACCGAGCCATTGCGCCCAGCTCGGCGACCGGCTGGATCGTGCCGATCTCGTTGTTGACCAACATCGCCGCCACCAGCGCCGTCCGCCCATCGATCGCCGCCCGCGCCGCATCGAGGTCGGCGATGCCGTCCGTGCCGACGGGAAGACGGATCACCTCGGCTCCACGCCCCTCCAGCCATTCCAGCGTGTCGAGCACGGTTGCATGCTCGATGGCGGTGGTGACGATGCGAGGGCGCTCCGGCCCCGCCCGGTCGGCAATGCCCTTGATCGCCCAGTTGAGCGCCTCGGTCGCCCCGCTGGTGAAGAGCAGCCGCCCGCCGGCCCCGAACGGCGCCGCGATCCGGTCGCGCGCCAGCTCGACGGCGGCGCGGGCAGCGCGGCCCATGCGATGCGGGGAATGGGGATTGCCGAAGCCCTCCTCCAGGAGCGGCAGCATCGCGGCGCGCGCCTCGGGCGCGAGCGGCGTGGTCGCCTGATAATCGAGATAGATCATGACACGCCCCCGACGCCCGCGATCAGGCGCCATTGGTCAGCGAAGCGCCAGACATCCTCGCGCCGCGTGGTGCGGCCGAAGCTGACGCGGATGACCTCGCTCGCGGCCCTCTCGTCCAGCCCCATGGCGGCGAGCACATGGCTCGGGCGCAGGCTGCCCGAGGAGCAGGCGCTCCCCGCCGACACCGCGAAGCCCGCCATATCGAAGCGGATGAGCTGCGCCGCCGCCGCCATGCCCGGCATCCGATAGGAACCGATCGTCGCCAGCCGCTCGGCCCCCCGCGCGATCACCTCGCCGCCGGCCTCCGCGATGACGCTGTCGCAATGCGCGCGCAACTCGACGACGCGCTCCATCCAGCCGGGGCCTTCTTCCAGCGCCGCGACCATGCCGGCGACGGCGGGCCAGTTCTCGGTGCCGCCGCGATAGCCCTGCTCCTGTCCGCCCGTCGGCGAAAGCGTCGCGAGATCGCGGACCAGCAGCGCGCCGACGCCCACCGGCCCACCAAACTTGTGCGCGGAGAAGGCGATGAAGTCCGCGTCCGGCAGCGTCATCTTGCCCACCGCCTGCGTCGCGTCGCAGAGCCACAGCCCGCCCGCCGCGCGCACCGCTTCGCCGACCGTCGCGGCCGGCTGGATCACCCCGGTCTCGCTGTTGACGAGCTGGACGGCGACGAGCGGCCGCTCCCCCGCCTGCTCGAAGGCCAGCGCCAGCGTGACGTCCGTGACCTGTCCGTTCTGATCGACCATTAGCGGCACCGCGCCCTCGCCCCGGCGGCGCACCGCATCATGCTCGACGGTCGAGACGATCCGCCGGCCGGCCCTGGCGCCGGCCATTGCCATCGCGATCCCCTCGCTCGCCCCGCTCGTGAAGAGGATGGTGCCGCGCCAGCCGGTCTGCTCCGCGATCCTGCGGCGCGCCTCCTCCAGGCCTGCGCGGGCGGCACGCCCCTCGCCATGCGGGGAGGAAGGATTCGCCCAACCGTCATAGGCCTCCAGCATCGCAGCGCGCGCCGCCGGTCTCAGCGGCGTCGTCGCGGCATGGTCAAGATAGATGCGAGCGGCCATCGTGTCCGTTCTAGCTCCAAGATTGCACGAAAGGGTCGCCCTTCTATATAGGACGGCGTTCACGCGGCCATAGCCGGCCGATCCCATTCGCTCGTCCGCAGCAGGTGCCAGTTGCCCGAAGTCATCTTTCCCGGCCCCGAGGGGCGCCTTGAAGGCCGTTTCAGCCCCGGTCCGCGCCCGCGCGCGCCCGTCGCGCTGATCCTCCATCCGCACCCGCAGGCCGGCGGCACGATGAACAACCGCATCGTGCAGGCTCTCTACCAGACGTTTGTGCGCCGCGGCTTTGCGACGCTGCGCTTCAACTTCCGCGGCGTCGGCAAGTCGCAGGGCGTGTTCGACAACGGCATCGGCGAGCTTTCCGATGCGGCCTCCGCGCTCGACTGGGTGCAGTCGATCCACCCGGAAGCGACGCAGACCTGGATCGCGGGCTTCTCCTTCGGCGCGTGGATCGGGATGCAGCTCCTGATGCGCCGCCCAGAGGTGCGCGGCTTCATCTCGATCGCGCCGCCGGCGAACCTGTACGACTTCAGCTTCCTCGCGCCCTGCCCCTCGTCGGGCATCATCATCCAGGGCGATGCGGACGAGGTGGCGACGCCGCCCGCGACGCAGAAGCTGGTCGACAAGCTGCGCACGCAGAAGCACATCACCATCCACCACGACACCATCCCGCACGCGAACCACTTCTTCGCGGACGAGATGACCGAGCTGATGCAGTCGGTGGACGGCTATCTGGACATGCGGCTGAAGTAAGGCGCGGCCCACGTCACCCCGAACCGGGTTCGGGGTGACGCAGGATCATTCAGGCGCTCGTCGGCCACACCCAGATGAGCACGTTGAGGATCAGCACCACGCTGACCCCGATCATCAGCAGGCCGCGCTGACGATCCTTCTTCTTCACGATCAGCATCACGCCCGCGATGGCGAGCGCGAACGCCGCCAGCATCGCGAGGCTGAGCGCGAAGCTGAAGAAGCCTCCGCCGAGGATCACGCCGCCAGCTCCCGGAAGCGCGCCGGATCGACATTCCCGCCCGACACCAGCAGCACCGCGCCCTTGAGCGGCACCTTCCCCGCCAGCGCCGCCGCCAGCGCCACCGCACCCCCGGGCTCCGCCACGATCTTCAGCCGCTCGAAGGCGAAGCGCATCGCCGTCGCCACCTCGGCTTCACTCACTGCCACGCCGACGGCACCGCGCCCCTTGAGGATACCGAACGTCAGCGGCGCCACCCGCAGCGTCTGGAGCGCGTCGCAGGCGGTCGCGGGCGGGTTTGCACCAACCGGCACGATCTCGCCCCGGCGCAGCGACTCGCCCATGTCGTCCCAGCCTTCGGGCTCGACCACCATGATCTCCGCATCCGGCGCGCCGAGCGAGATGCCCGACGACAGCCCCCCGCCCCCGCAGCACACCGCAATCCGCTCCACTTCGCGGCCGGTGGCGGCGCGATATTGCTCGACGATCTCCAGCCCCGCCGTGCCCTGCCCCTCGACGATCCACGGATCATCGAAGCTCGGCACCAGCACCGCGCCGCGCTCTTCCGCCAGCTTGGCGGCGATCTGCTCACGGCTTTCGGTCAGCCGATCGTAGAAGACGATCTCCGCCCCGCTCGCGCGCGTGCCCGCGACCTTTGCGGCAGGCGCATCAGCCGGCATCACGATCACCGCCGGCATCCCAAGACGCTGCGCCGCCCAGGCGACGCCTTGCGCATGGTTGCCCGACGAGAACGCCACCACGCCGGCCGCACGCCCCGCCTCCGGAATGGACGAAAGACGCCACCAGGCGCCACGCAGCTTGAAGCTCCCCGTCCGCTGGAGGCATTCGGCCTTGATGAAGACCGTTTCGCCCAGAATTTCGGTTTCGATCAGGGGCGTTTTGACCCCAATTCCAGCCAAAGCGGCCGCCGCTGAACGGATGCCTGACAGCGATGGCGCACGCATCGCCGCATCTTCCTGTGATTCGATCGGGAAAATCACCATTCTCCAAAGGCTTGAGTAGGGCTTTACAGGGGGGTCAGGGATACGTATATCGCGCCCCTCGCTGCCCCATGGGACTTCCAACCGCAAGGCAGCTTTTCGTCAACGTATGCCGTTAGGCACTTGGAGGTCCCTTGAATTGCACAAGCACCATAGCGCGCTGGGGGTAGCTTCGTCCCTCCGTCCGGTTCAGCCGGTCACGCTCGTTCGTCCGCACGCCGCGCAGCGTGCCGCCCGCTTCTTCTCGGAGAAGTTTCCGGGTCGGTCGCTCTATGCGGTGAAGGCGAACCCCTCGCCCGATCTCCTTCTCAATCTCTGGGAAGGCGGAGTCACGCATTACGACGTGGCCTCGATCGCCGAGGTCCGGCTCGTGCACAGCACGCTGCCGGAAGCGACGCTTTGCTTCATGCACCCGGTGAAGGCTGAGGAAGCCATCGCCGAGGCGTATTTCACGCATGGCGTGCGCACCTTCTCGCTCGATAGCCAGGAAGAGCTGGACAAGATCGTCCGCGCCACCAAGGGCGCGACCGACCTGACGCTCTGCGTGCGTCTGCGCGTCTCTTCGGATCACTCGAAGCTCAGCCTCGCGTCGAAGTTCGGTGTGGATCTGGCCGATGCCGCCCCGCTGCTGATGGCGACCCGCCAGGTCGCCGACGCGCTCGGCATCTGCTTCCACGTCGGTTCGCAGGCGATGAGCCCGGCGGCTTATGCCGAGGCGCTGACCCGCGTTCGCGCGGCGATCGTGTCGGCGGCTGTCACCGTGGACGTCATCGACGTCGGCGGCGGCTTCCCGTCGGTCTACCCGGGCATGGAGCCGGTGGCGCTGGAGCAGTATTTCCGCGTCATCCACGAGGGCTTCGAGAGCCTGCCCGTGTCCTACTCGGCCGAGCTGTGGTGCGAGCCGGGCCGTGCGCTGTCGGCGGAATATGCCTCGGTGCTGGTCCGCGTGGAGCGTCGCCGTGGCGACGAGCTGTACATCAACGACGGCGCCTATGGCGCGCTGTTCGACGCGGCGCACATCGGCTGGCGTTTCCCGGTCACGCTCCTGCGCGAGCCGGAGAGCCATGCCAAGACGATGGGCTTCAGCTTCTACGGCCCGACCTGCGACGACATGGATCGCATGGCCGGCCCGTTCGAGCTGCCCGCCGACGTGCAGCCGGGCGACTATATCGAGATCGGCATGCTCGGCGCCTATGGCTCGGCCATGCGTACTGCGTTCAACGGCTTCACCAACGGTGAGACGGTGATCGTGGAAGACGAGCCGATGGCCAGCCTCTACATCGAGCTTGCCGAACCGGCGAAGCTGGCCGGGCGCGTCATCAAGCTGTAAGGGCTTCGGCCAACAACAATCCCCTACCCCGGCGCAGGCTTCGGCCTGCGTCGGGCCGACTCTATGCATTCGCGGAGTGCCCCTATGAACACCGAAAGCCCGATCAACGACACCCGCAAGGCGGAGCTGCTCTCCACCGTTGTCGAGCATGTCGACATCACCAGCTTCGACGCGCGCCCGATCGTCGACGCGATGAAGAAGATGAGCTTCACCTCGCGCGATCTCGGCCGTGCTGCTGACATCTACAACCAGATGCTCGCCGACAAGGATTGCTCGGTGGTGCTGGTGATCGCGGGCTCGACCTCGGCCGGCGGCTGCATGGACCTCTATGCCGAGCTGATCCGCAACAACATGGTCGACGCGGTGGTCGCCACCGGCGCCTCGATCGTCGACATGGATTTCTTCGAAGGCCTCGGCCACAAGCATTATCAGGCCAAGGAAATCCCCGACGACGACACGCTGCGCTCGCTCTACATCGACCGTATCTACGATACGTACATCGACGAAGTGGCGCTGCAGAACGTCGACCACACCATCTTCGAGATCGCCGAGAGCCTGCCGGTCAAGGCGTACAGCTCGCGCGCCTTCATCCGCGAGATGGGCCGTTACCTGACCCAGCACGGCAAGAAGGACAACAGCCTCGTCAAGCTCGCCTTCGAGCATGACGTGCCGATCTTCTGCCCGGCCTTCACCGACTCGTCGGCCGGCTTCGGCCTCGTGAAGCATCAGGTCGACGCGATGAAGGCGGGCAAGCCCTACCTCACCATCGACTCGATCGCGGACTTCCGCGAGCTGACCGACATCAAGATCAAGGCGGGCACCACCGGCCTGCTGATGATCGGCGGCGGCGTGCCGAAGAACTTCGTGCAGGACACCGTGGTGTGCGCCGAGATCCTCGGCCATGACGATGTCGAGGTCCACAAGTACGCCGTGCAGATCACCGTCGCCGACGTGCGCGACGGCGCCTGCTCGTCCTCGACGCTGCAGGAAGCGGCTTCGTGGGGCAAGGTTTCGACCGCGCTCGAGCAGATGGTCTATGCCGAGGCGACCTCGGTGATGCCGCTGCTGGCCTCCGACGCCTACCACCGCGGTCACTGGCGCAACCGCGAGAAGCGCGCGTTCGCCAAGATGTTCGCCGACGACTGATCGGTGGGCCCCTTCGCGGGGTGAAGAAAAGGGCGCCGGCCTCGCGGTCGGCGCCCTTTTTCGTGTCCAAGCCTCAGCGAGTGAAGGCGGACGCCAGCTCCACGTGCGTCGTCCAGCGGAATTGGCCGACCGGACGGACCCACTCCAGCCGCCAGCCGCCGTCCACCAACATCCTCGCGTCGCGCGCGAAGGTGGCGGGGTTGCAGGAGACATAGGCGATGCGCTTCGTCTCCGCCTTCGCCAGTTCCGCCGCCTGCTCCTTGGCCCCCGCGCGCGGGGGATCAAGCACCACAGCATCGAAGCGCGATAGCTCGGCGGCGGTATAGGGCCTGCGGAAGAGGTCGCGATGATCGGCGACCACCTGCCGTCCGGCCCGCGCGGCGCCCGCCTTGAGCGAGAGGATCGCGTCGCGCGCTCCCTCCGCCGCCAGCACCCGCGCAGAGGTGGAGAGCGGCAGCGCGAACGTGCCGAGTCCCGCGAAGAGATCGGCGATGATCTTCGCGTCGCCCACGCCCTCGCGCACGCCGCCAAGCAGCGCCGCCTCGCCGTCCGCCGTCGCCTGGAGGAAGCCCCCCGCCGGCAATCCCACCGCAACGCCACCCAGCGTCACCGTCACCGGCCGCGGCTCCCAGCGTGCCTCGGCGCCATAGCCGCTGTCGATCGAGACGCGGGCGAGGCGGTGGGCCTGCGCGAAGTCGTTGATTGCCTCGATCGCGGCGAGCCCTTCCGCCTCGAAGCCGGAGAGCAGCAGGTCGATCCCCTGATCGGTCAGCGCCAGTTCGACGCCCGCCGTCCGCTTGTCGGCAAGGAACTTCGCGAGCAGACCGCGCAGAGGCTGGATCACCGCGAACAGTTCCGGCGCGAGAATCCAGCACTCGCTCAGATCGACGACCTTGCGGCTCTGCCCCTCGTTGAAGCCGAGCAGAATCTTCTTCCCGAACCGCTCCGCCCGGAGCGACGCCCGGCGTCGGGTGCGCGGCGCGGAGAGATGCGGCGCTCCGATCTCCGCCTTCAACCCCTGCGTCGCCAGTGCGCCGGCCACGCGCTCGATCAGATAGGTCTTGTAGGCCGTGTCATCGACATGCTGGAGCGTGCAGCCGCCGCAGGTCGGGAAATGGCGGCAGGGCGGCGTCTGGTGGTGCGGGCCGGGCGCGATCGAGCCGTCGGCCGATACGCGATCACCGGGGGCCGCGAAGGGGATGGTACGGCCATCGGCGGTCATGCCGTCACCGCGCGCGGCGAGGCGGAGGATGAGATCGTCAGTCATAAGGCGCGCGCGCTTTCCCGCATTTCGCCTCTCCCGGCAAGCTCAGAGGCAGTCCGCCACCACGTTCGGCAGATGCGCGACGAGGTCATCCGCGATCAGCACCGGCCCCGCACGCCGCGCCGCCTCGCTGTGCAGCCACACCGCGCCCTGCGCCGCCTCGAAGGGATCGGCCATCTGCGCGAGCAGCGTGCCGAGGATGCCGGCCAGCACATCCCCCGTCCCCGCGCTCGCCAGCCAGGCCGGCGCAGGCGCTCCGATCGCCGCCCGTCCATCGAGATGCGCGACGACGGTGCAGGCGCCCTTGAGCAGCACCACGGCACCGGACCGCCGCGCACCCTCGCGTGCCTTGTCGAGCGCCGAGCCGGACACATCGCCGTACAACCGCTGAAATTCCCCGGCATGGGGTGTGAGCACCGCCGGGACTCCCACCCGTTCTGCCCCCTGCCGAGCGAGCAGTGTCAGGGCATCGGCGTCCAGCACCAGCGGCTTGCCAGTATCGAGCGCGAGACGCAGCCGTCGCTCGGCCTCGGCATCGCTGCCCAGCCCCGGCCCAACGATGATCGCGCCGATCCGCTCGTCTCGCAACGCCGCGTCGTCCCATGCGCGGCGGACCAAAGCGTGCGGCGGTGCTTCGCCGGGATTGCCGAGCAACTCGACATAACCAGCCCCCGCCCGCTGCGCCGCCATCGCGGAGAGCAGCGTCGCCCCCGGCATCGCGCCCGCCACGACCAGCACCTTGCCGCGGCTATATTTGTGGCTCTCGAACCCCGGACCCGGCAGGCGCGGCCGGGCGATCTCGCGCGGGATATCCGCGGCGGGAAGGAGATCGAGGCCGATGTCGGCCACCGCCACCGAGCCACATAACGCCGCCGCCGGCATCAGCCGATGCGCCCGCTTGAGCGCCCCCAACGCGACCGTGAGATGCGCGGGCGGCAGGCCGGTCAGCACCGCGCCGTCATCCGTGCTCACTCCACTCAGCAAGTCGACCGCAACGCGATGGCGCGCCGCTTCCATCAGCCGGCGCGCGGGCGAAGCGATCTCATCAGCGAGCGCTCGCGTCAGCCCCGTGCCGAAGAGAGCATCGATGAAGATCGCAGCCGGAGCTGCATCGGAGAGAGGCTCCACCGCGCCGCCCCACGCCGCGCGGGCCTCCCGAGCCGCGTCCGTCTTTGGAGGAGCGCTCGCCCCCACGCGCACCTTCACGCCGCGCTCGCGCAGGCGCGTCGCGATCACATAGCCGTCGCCGCCATTATTGCCCGGCCCGCAAGCGACCAGCGTTTCCAATGGCCCGAAGCGATCCCAGGCGATATCCGCCACCGCGCGGCCCGCGCGCCGCATCAACTCGGACACGGAGACGCCGCGCGCCATCGCCGCCTCTTCCGCGGCACGGGTTTCGGCGGCGGTCAGGATCGGGCGGCCGGTCATCGCTCCGGCAGCGCCTGCCCCTTCACGGTCGCGGGAAGGCGATACCGGTCCTCGCCGATCGCCACCTCGATCATGCCCGGCCCGGCCACCGAGACGCTGGCTTGCTCCGACCCATCGGCCGCGACCACGCCGCGCCCGTCGGTCGTCACCAGCAGGCGGCGGAAACCACCATCCGGATGATGGAGGACCAGCACCAGCCCCTCTTCGGTCGTGCTGCGCTCCACCGAGCAGCCGTTCGCGAAGGCCTTGGCGCCATGGATGGCGCAGGGAATGCCCGCTGGCGCGGTCGTGGCAGCCGGTTGCCCGGTCGAGCCGGTGCCGGGCGCCTTGTCGCACGCCGCAAGCGGGGTCAGGAACAGCAGGGCAAGGAGAAGAGGACGGGCCATGGCGCCCTCCTTACGCAAGGCGTCGGGCCGCGTCATGTCCGCTCGTCGCCATGGCTTCCCACGTCGCGCGGATCACCGGCGCGAGCCGCTCCGCCCAGAGCGCCACGCCCTCCGCATCGCCGATCAGATCCTGCCGGACCTCGATGCCGAGATAGGGAAGGCCCGCCGCCTCGCCGTGACGGTTCATCGTCGCGTTGAGGATACGGCCCGAATAGGGCTCGTTGTCGCCGGTCACGATGTCCGCCGCCTTGAGCAGCGGGATGGCGATACGCGCCGCGCGTTCGTCCTCGTTGTAGAGGATGCCGATCTGCCACGGGCGCGCCTGATCCGGATGCGACTCGAGCCGAGGCGTGAAGCTGTGCAGCGAGATCAGCAAAGCCGGCTCGGCCCGCGCGATCCGCGCCGCCACCGCGTCATGATAGGGGCGGAAGAAGCGCGTCAGCCGCGCCTCGCGCGCCGCCTCGTCCAGCGCGTTGCCGGGGATGGCGATGCCGTCGCTGGCGATGGGGAAAAGGCCGGGCGCCCCCTCCTCGCGGTTGAAATCGCACACCAGGCGCGACACGCCGCCGAGGATCGCATCGCAGCCAAGCGCCTCGCACAACGCCTCAGCCAGCGGCGCCACGCCGATATCGACCGCGACATGGCGGGTAAGCACGTCCGCCGCGATGCTGAGATCCACATCCTCGGGCACATGCGAGGAAGCATGGTCGGCAATGATGACCATGCCGCCCATCGCCTGTTCCGCGCCGATCGCCTGCCAGGCTTCCCCGGTCTCTGCCGTCATCCGGCGAAATCGGGCTTGCGGCCGGCCTTGAACGCCTTGAAGCCCTCGACGAAGTCCGGCGAGGCGAAGGCGTCGTCGAAGCGCTTGTCAACGCCCCAGCGGCCCGCCAGCGTCGCCTTGAGCGCGCACAGGCTGTAGGGCGCGTTGCTCGCGATGCGGCCGATCATGCTCTCGCCGATCCGATCCGACGCATCGATCATCTCGACCAGCCCGATGCGATGGGCCTCGGCGGCGTCGATCGTCTCGGCGCCGTAAACGAGACGCGCCGCCTGCCCCGGCCCGACCAGCTCGGCGAGCCGCGCCAGATCCGGCTGCGGATAGGAGATGCCGAACCGTGCCGGCGTGATCGCGAAGCTCGCCCTCGGCCCAGCGATCCGCATGTCGCACGCATTGGCCAGCGACACGCCCGCGCCGAAGCACCCACCCTCGATCACCGCCACCGTCGGCTTGCCGACCGCCCGGATGCGGGACAGCGCGCTCGCCATCGCGCCGCGGAAGACGTGTCGCTTGCGCACATCCTCCATCAGCATCGGAAATTCCGACAGGTCCGCACCCGCGCAGAAACTCTCCGGGTCAGACGAGGTGATGACCACCAGTCTGGCATCGGACGCCGCGGCTTCGCCGACGACGCGTTCCAGCACACTCCAGCCCGCGATCGGGATCGCGTTCCGCTTCTCGCCCCGTTCGATCACGACTCGTGCGACGGGGCCGTCCGTTTCGAGCCTGAACATGGGCACCATATTGTCGCGGGCCTCGCCGAATGTCACGAGGGCAATGCGTGACAGTAATCGGAGTATCGGTACGGTGGCAGGACAGACGCGGCGCGAAGCGATGGCCATGCTGGCGGCGGGCGTGGCTTTTGTCGGCCCGGCGCGGGCGTTCGCGGCGGACGTGGAGACCCATTGCCCTACGCCGCCGGCCGGCCTCGACACGGTGACGGCCCCCATCCTGTCGCTGCTGCCCGAGGCGGCGGTGACCGCGGGCCTGCTGGAAGCATCCGCCGGAGGGCCGGCAGCGCGGCGCTGTGACGACTGGTCGCCGGACGGGCGCGCCGCTCTCAGGCTGGCGGTCGCGGGCGCGCGGGCGATGATCCCGGCCGGGGGCTGCGACGCGCAGACCGCGACCGTGCGCGCCCAGCTCGACGCCACCATGACGAGCGCGGATGTCTCCTATGGCCGCAACGATCCGCTGGCCGCGATCCACCAGCCTTACCTCGCCACCGCTTTTTCCGGCCCGCACGTCTCGACACCGACCTCCATGCGGCTGATGCAGGATGTCACGACGCCTGCCGCCATCGATGCATGGCAGGCACGGCTGGACGTCTATGGGACCGCGCTGCTGGGTGTCGCGGAGGCGATGCGGGCGGACGAGTCGACCGGATGCGTGCCTCCCGCCGCCGTCAGCCGCGCCGCACTGCCGCAGATGGACGCCTTCCTTCTGGTGCCGGCCGAGCGGCATCCGCTGGTGGTCGCGCTGGGCCAGCGGATCGCGGACGCCGATCAGCGAGCGGCGGCCACCCGGCAGGCGGCGCTGACCATCGAGAAGCATGTCCAGCCCGCCATGGCCATGCTCCGCGACACCACGGCCGCGCTGACCCGCCGCGGGCGCCCCGAGATCGGCCTGTGGGCGCAGAAGGACGGCGAGGCGCTCCACGCCGCCAACGTCGCCCGCGCCGGGGACACGGCGATGAGCCTCGCCGATTCGCAGGCGTTCGGCCGGGACGAGGTGGCGCGGATCGCCGGGCTGCTCGATCGGCGGCTGACGCTGCGAGGGCTCCACAAGGGCAGCCTCGCGGATCGGGTCGCCGCTGCCTTCGCCGCCCACCCCGAGTTCATCGAGAGCGACGACGAGGGCGGCCGCACCTCGCTGCTCCAGGCCGCGCAGGCCCGGATCGACGCGGCACGCGCCGTCCTGCCGCATCTGGTGCCGGCGAGCGACACGCCACCGCTGGATATTCGCCCCCTGCCCGAAGCGGGGCTGCGGACCGTCGGCGGCTCCTTCTACATGCCCGCCGCGATCGACGGCAGCCGCGCGGCCGCGCTGTGGCTGGACACGCGCTCCGTCCACGCGCTGCCCATGCCGGGGGTGCCGCCGCTCGCCTATCATCTGGGATTGCCGGGCCTCCACCTTCAGGCAAGCCGCGCGACGAAGGAGCGCCCCCTGCTCGCCCGGATGGGCGCATGGTCCGCGATCAGCGCCGGCTGGGCCTGCTATGCCGAGCGCCTCGCCGCCGAGCAGGGCCTGTTCGCCCGCGACCCGTGGGGCGACATCGCCCGCCTCTCCGACGAACTGCTGCGCGCCGCGCGGCTGGTGACGGACATCGGCGTCCACGCCCAGCGCTGGACGCGCGAGCAGGCCGAGGCGGAGATGACGCAGATGACCGGCGCTCCGCAGGGTGGTGCGATCGACCGCATCATGGCGCTGCCCGGCGAGGCGGTGAGCCCGACGCTCGGCCTCCACCGGCTGCTTGCGCTGCGCGACCATGCGCGGACGGCAACCGGCCGCCGTTTCGATGTGCACAGCTTCCACGCGACCGTGCTGGACGCAGGGCCGCGCCCTTTCGCGATGGTGGAGGCCGCGCTCGCCTAGCGGAGCGTCGTCGCCAGACGCCACCAGTCGCGATGAGCCGCCGCGATCGCGGCATCGGCGGCATCGCGCGCGGCGATGCCCTCATACAACGCGAAGCAGGTCGCGCCCGAGCCCGACATGCGCGCCAGAACCACGCCCGGCATGGCGGCCAGCGCCTCGACCACATCGGCGATCACAGGCTGCATCGCACGCGCGGGTGGCTCCAGGTCGTTTCGCCCCGAGAGGGCCGCCGTCAACGGGTCGCCCGACGCCAGCTCGCCCCGGTCGATACCGTCCCAGCGCTGGAACACCGGCCCCGTCGGCACCGGCACGCGCGGATTGACCAACAGCACAGGCACCCCTGCCAGCGCGCCCTCGTCGAGGAAATCGAGCGCATCGCCCCGCCCCTCGCCCCGGCAGGCGCGCGAGGCGATACAGGCGGGCACGTCCGCGCCCAGCGCCGCGCCGATGTCGTGCAGCACCGCGTCCGCCACCTCGACGCCCCACAGCCGCGCCAGCAGCCGCAGCGCCGCCGCCGCGTCCGCCGAGCCGCCGCCGATGCCGGAGGCCACCGGGAGCCGCTTGTCGAGACGGATCGCCGCGCCCGTCGTCACGCCCGCCGCCTGCCGCAATGCCTCGGCCGCACGCAACACGAGATTGTCCGGCCCCGCCGACAGCCCTTCCCCGAACGGCCCCCCGATGGCGAGCGACAGCGTGTCGGCGGGCTCGGCGGTCAGCCGGTCCCCGCCCGCGCAGAAGGCGAAGAGCGTCTCCAGCTCATGATAGCCGTCCGGTCGGCGGCGGCGGACATGGAGCGCGAGGTTGATCTTGGCATAGGCCGTCTCGGCCGAAGGACGCTGGTTCACGGCTTGGGCGTCAGTCCGAAATCGATCTTGGCCTTGAGACGGGTGGCCTGCTCCCCATCGGCCGCGACCAGCGCCGCCCGCCACGCATAGCGCGCGGCCAGCCGCCGGTTGGCCTTCCAATAGGCATCGCCCAGATGCTCGTTGATGTCGCTTTCCGCCGGCGCGCCCTGAGCGGCGCGTTCCAGCAGCGGGATCGCCCGCTCCAGGTCGCCGCGCAGATACCAGGACCAGCCGAGCGAATCCGAGATGGAGGGATCATCCGGCGCCAGCGCGCTCGCCCGTGCGATCAGCGCGGAGGCTCCATCCAGATTCTCGCCATGCTCGATCTCGGAATAGCCGACGAAGTTCAGCACCGCCGGCTGACGCGGCGCCAGAGCGAGGGCGCGCGACGCCGAAGCCTTGGAGGCCGGCCAGTCGCCCGCTTCAAGCTGCGCATTCGCCTGCTGAAGCAGCAGCGGCCACGCCACCTCGGGCGGCGCCTTGTCCCCGCCGGCCAGCGCCAGCGCGCGGCCATAAGCGGCGGCGGCATCGGCCGGGCGATGATTGCCCGCATAGAGATCGGCCAGCCGCGACCAGTCGCCGCTGCCGGCCTCCGGCGCGGTGGTGGCCGACTGGGCTTCCGCCAGCGCCTGATCGGTACGGCCCGCGCGAACGAGCAGGGTCAGCCGCGCATCGCGGATCGTGCTGGTGAAGGGATCGTCGGGCACGGTATGGCCCAGCGCGTCGAGCGCCGCATCCTGCGCCCCGCCGGCCGAAAGGATGCTCGCCGTCACCAGCCACGCCGCGCTGTCGTCCGGCGCGAGCAGCGTCGCGACCCGCGCAAAGTGGAGCGCCAGCGGCGCCGCCTGCTGCTTGTTGATGTCCGCCGCCACGCGCACGAACAGCTCGGCGATGGCCGTCGCCGGCGTATCCACGGCGCCGCGCAGCTTGTGATGCGCGGTGAGTGTCGCCCGTGCCCGCGCGATGGCCGGCCAGTCGCCGGTCAGCATCGCAAGGGCCGCGTCCCGCTCATGCCGCTGATCGAGCGCCGCCGCGGCCGCGATCCTCAGCCGCGCCGAACGCCCGCCATCGGGAAGCTGGAGCGCGCCCAACGCCGCGACACCCGCCGTCTCCTTGCCGACCGCGATCAGCAATAGCCCGCGCTGCTCGGCCGCATAGGTTTCGGCGAGGCCGGTCGCGCCGCCGGCATCGAGCAGGGCCACCGGATCGCCCTGCTTCGCGCCGAACGCGATCCAGGCGCGCAGCACCGGCGACAGGAAGGAAAAGAGCTTCTCGCGGTCGACACGATCCGTCAGCGCCTTCGCCTGCTTCCAGTCCCGCTTGGCAACCGACTCGGAGAGCAGCAGCAGCGTGCCGTCCGGCGGCAACGATCCACTCGCATCGAGCTGGTGCGCCATGCGCAGGCCTAGCGTCATGTCGCCCGCCGCTACCGACTGGCGGAAGGCGCGGAGCGCGAGGCTGGTGTTGCCCGGATTCCCGTCCGCCGCCGCCGCGAAACCGGCCGCCGCCACGTCGAGCTGGCCGAGATCGTCCGCCACGCGGGCATGGACATAGTCCGCGATCGCGCTGCGGGTATGGCGCGGCGTGTCGGCCGAAGCGGCGGGCGCGATCGCCAGCGCGGCGATCGCAGCCAGAAGGACGGGGCGGGTAAAGCTCATCGGTGACATACTCGACACGAGTGGTTCAGGCCCCTCTTTCCTCACTCTTTCCCGATCCCGCCGGCCGAGGCAAGCGAAGCCTGTCACATGTTCGGATAGTTCGGGCCTCCGCCGCCCTCCGGCACCACCCAGTTGATGTTCTGGGTGGGGTCCTTGATGTCGCAGGTCTTGCAGTGGACGCAGTTCTGCGCGTTGATCTGGAGGCGCGGCGCATTCTCCTCGCGGCCCACGATCTCGTAGACCCCGGCCGGACAGTAACGCTGCTCTGGCGCCTCGTAGAGCTTCAGGTTCACCTCGATCGGCACCGACGCATCCTTGAGCGTCAGGTGGACCGGCTGGTCCTCCTCATGATTGACGCCCGAGAGGAAGACCGAGGAGAGCCGGTCGAAGCTGATGACATTGTCCGGCTTCGGGTAGACGATCTTCTTCTGCTGGTTGGCCTGCCAGAGCGTCTCATTGTCGGCATGCTTGTGCTTCATCGTGAAGGGCAGGCCGATCCTGAGATGCCGCATCCACATGTCGACGCCGGCGACGAGCGTGCCCATCGTGCCGCCGAACTTCGAGACGGCGGGCTCGGCATTGCGGACCAGCTTCAGCTCATCGGCGATCCAGCTCTGGTTGAGCGTCTCCGGGTAGGCGGAAAGCTCGTCCTGCTTCCGATCGGCGACGATCGCGTCATAGGCGGCCTCGGCGGCGAGCATGCCGCTCTTCATCGCGGTGTGGCTGCCCTTGATGCGCGGCACGTTCACGAAACCGGCCGAGCAACCGATCAGCGCGCCGCCCGGGAAGATCAGGCGCGGCACCGACTGCCAGCCGCCCTCGTTGATCGCGCGCGCGCCGTAGGAGACGCGGCGGCCGCCTTCGAGCATCGCGCGGACCTCCGGGTGCTGCTTCCAGCGCTGGAATTCCTCGAAGGGCGAGAGCCACGGGTTCTTGTAATCCAGCGCGACGACGAAGCCGATCGCGACCTGGTTGTTCGCCTGATGATAGATGAAGCCGCCGCCCCATGCATCATCGAGCGGCCAGCCCTGCGTGTGGATCACGCGACCCGGCACATGCTTGGCGGGATCGATGTCCCACAATTCCTTGAGGCCGATGCCGTAGACCTGCGGATCGCAATCGCGCTCCAGCTCGAACAGGCGCTTCAACTCCTTGGTCAGGTGCCCGCGCGCGCCCTCGGCGAAGAAGGTGTAGCGGCCGTGCAGCTCCATGCCCGGCTGATAATCGGGCTTGTGCGTGCCGTCCTTCGCGATGCCGAGGTCACCGGTGGCGACGCCCTTCACCGCGCCGTCCTCGTCGAACAGGATCTCGGCCGCCGCGAAGCCGGGGAATATCTCCACGCCCAGCGCCTCGGCCTGCCCCGCCAGCCAGCGGCAGAGATTGCCGAGGCTGACCGTGTAGGTGCCCTTGTTGTTCATGAAGCTCGGCATCATGAAGTGGGGCATCTCCCACTTGCCGCCCTTGCTCAGCACCCAGTGATGGTTCTCGACCACCGGCACGGTAAGCGGGCTGTCCAGCTCCTTCCAGTTGGGGATCAGCTCGTTGAGCGCGATCGGATCGACCACCGCGCCCGACAGGATGTGCGCGCCGACCTCGGAGCCCTTCTCCAGCACGCAGACGGAAAGCTCGCGCCCTTCCGCCTCGGCGCGCTGCTTCAGCCGGATCGCGGCGGCCAGACCCGCGGGGCCCGCGCCTACGATGACGACATCATAGGCCATCGATTCGCGTTCCGACATCACCACTCCTCCCCGTTCGCCCGCCATTCCCCTCGGGAATGACGTATCGGCGCAATCCGATACCATTTTGACCAGATTGCGCGTGCCCCGAGATTGACGGCCGCGTCAACCTCGGTCCATGGGCTAAATGATGCTCGACGGGGGGGATCATCGGTTTCGCGACGTGATCGCGAGCGCGCTCGGCTGGTGGGCGGACGCGGGCGTGGACAACCTCGCCGACGACGCAACGCGCGACTGGCTGGCCCCGCCGCCGCCGCGCCTGGAGATGGCGGCGACCGCTCCCATCGCGCCGGCTTCCGCACCGGCCGCCGCGCCGGAACCCGCTGGCCTGCCGGACACGATCGAAGCTCTCCAAACCCTGCTCGCGACCGGCAGCTACATGCCGAACGCCGCCCCGCCGGGCCGACGCGTCGGCCCCTCCGGCGCGGCCGGCGCGGAGCTGATGATCGTCGCCGACATGCCCGATCCGGGCGATGGCGAGGCCGGCCATCTCTTCGGCGCGGAGACCGGCCGGCTGTTCGATGCGATGCTCGCCGCCATGGGGCGCGACCGCGCGCGGATTTATACCGCACCACTCTCCCCCGCGCGCATCGCCGGCCGAATCGACGAGAAGCAGGGCGAAGCGCTGGCCCGCCTGATGCGCCGCCATATCGCGCTCGCGAAGCCCAAGGCGCTGATCCTGTTCGGCGACGAGGCTGCCCGCTGGCTGATCGGCCCGGATGCGCTCTCCAGCCGGGGCGGCCTGCGCATGGTCCAGCATGACGAGGGCAGCGTGCCCGCCATCGCCACCTTCCATCCCCGCCATCTGCGCCGGATGCCTGCCCTCAAGGGGGCAGCCTGGGCAGACATGCGGCTGTTGCTCGGAGTGCTCGCCCAGTGACATTGCGGCCCTTCCTCGGATTGGCCTTCGCGCTGGCCTCGTCGACCGCGTTGGTGGCCCAGACCTCGACGCCGACGGCGGCCGCCGGCACGCCGCCTACCCTGCTCGCCCCGCCGCCGCCCAATGTCGCAAGTGTTGCCGCCAATTCCGGGAGCGTGCTCACCCCGCAGCAACGCCAGACCTATGCAGCCGTCTTCGATGCGCTCCGCAACGGCCGCTGGTCGGATGCGCAGGCCGGGCTCGCGGCGGCCGGCGACGGCGTGCTGACGCCCGTGGCGCGGGCCGAACTCTTCCTCGCCAAGAACAGCCCCCGTGTCGAGCGGGGCGATCTGGTCACGCTCCTCAACGCCGCGCCGGACCTGCCGCAGGCGCCGCAACTCGCTCTCCTTGCCCGGAAACGCGGCCCCGGCGATCTGCCGACGCTGCCGTCCCCGCGCGATCTCGACTGGGTCAACGGCGCCCCCCGCCGCATCGCCGCCAAGCCGACGGCCGGCGATCTCGCCGCCGCCGTCTTCTCGGTGCAGGCCCGCCCCCTGCTCAAGGCCGACAAGCCCGCCGACGCCGAGACGCTGCTCAACACCACCCTACCCCAGCTCACCCCCGAAGCCGCCACCGAATGGCAGCAGCGCGTGGCCTGGAGCTATTATCTGAACGGCGACGACAAGGACGCCACCCGCCTGGCCACGCTCGCCGCACGCGGGGCTGGCGACTGGGCGGTGCAGGCGAGCTGGGTGCAAGGCCTCGCCGCGTGGCGGACCAACGACTGCAAGTCCGCCGAGGATGCTTTCACCCGCGTCGGCGCCAACGCCAGCGACGAGGAGATGCGCGCCGCCGGCCTGTTCTGGACCGCGCGCGCCGAAATGGCGTGCGGCCGTTTCGACCGGGTGCAGGCGAAGCTGCGCGCCGCCGCCCGCAGCCCCGAGACCTTCTACGGCCTGATCGCCGCCCGCCTGCTCGGCATGGCGGTGCCCACCTCGGCCGCCGCGCCCAAGCTGACACCGTCCGAATGGACCCAGCTTTCCGCCCATCCCAACGTCCGCCGCGCAGCCGCCTTGGCCGAGATCGGCGAATATGGCCTCGCCGACGAAATGCTGCGCTGGCAGGCGCGGATCGGCGAGGATCGCGACCATAAGCCGCTGCTCCACCTCGCCGCCCGGCTCGACCTCCCCGCGACGCAGATCTGGCTCGCGCACAACCTCCCCGCCGGCGAGCGGGTCGAGGCGAGCGCGCGCTATCCCGCGCCCAACTGGGTGCCCCAGGGCGGTTGGCAGGTCGACAAGGCGCTGGTCTTCGCCCACACCCTCCAGGAATCCCGCTTCCGTACCGATGCCGTCAGCCCTGCCGGCGCGCGCGGGCTAATGCAGGTGCTCCCCACCACCGCCGACCTGGTCGACCGCAAGCGTGGCGGCGTGGTGGCGGATCATGGCGCGCTCGCCTCGCCGCAGGTCAACATGGCCTATGGGCAAGCCTATCTGGAGCAGCTCCGCGATGCGGCGGGCACCGGCGGGCTGCTACCCAAGGTGATCGCCGCCTATAATGCCGGCCCCAACGCCGTCGCCCGCTGGAACATCGCCACCCGCGCCGACAGCGATCCGCTGCTCTATATCGAGAGCATCCCCTATGCCGAGACGCGCGGCTATGTGACGACGGTGCTCCGCAACTACTGGATGTATCAGCGCCAGTCCGGCGAGAAGGCCGCCAGCCTCAAGGCGCTGGCGCAGGGTGCATGGCCGCGCTTCCCCGGCGCGCAGACCGGCCCTCGCGCGGGCTTCACCACGAGCGCGCCGGCCGCACTTCCGCGCGTGCCCGCACCCGCGCGCGCCAACTGATGCCGATCGACGCCTCCATCCCCTTCCGGCCCGTCCGCATCGCCGTCCTCACCGTCTCCGACACGCGCAGCGCGGCGGACGACCGCTCCGGCGACACGCTGGTCCAGCGGATCGAGGCGGCCGGCCACATCCTCGCCGATCGCGCCATCGAGAAGGATGATGCCGAGCGGATCGGCGAGCGCCTGCTCGGCTGGATCGCCGATCCGAACGTGGACTGCGTCATCTCCACGGGCGGCACGGGCGTCACCGGCCGCGACGTGACCCCGGAAGCCTTCGCCCGCGTGTGGGACAAGGAGATCCCCGGCTTCGGCGAACTCTTCCGCTGGCTCAGCTACGCCAAGATCGGCACCTCGACGATCCAGTCCCGCGCCTGCGCCGGCGTGGCGGGCGGCACCTATCTCTTCGCGCTCCCCGGCTCGACCGGCGCCGTGAAGGACGGCTGGGACGACATCCTCGCCAGCCAGCTCGACATCCGCCACAAGCCCTGCAATTTCGTCGAACTCATGCCGCGCCTTCGCGAGCGCTAGGGCGGATCGGCATTCGCCGGAACGGGTTTCCGCCGCCGCCATCGCAAGCAGGCCGGGATGGAAGCTCAGACTGAAAGCCGGCCCACCTTAGGACCGCCCGATCCTCCGCCCTTCGGCCCCTTCTCAGCTTCAATGCCGATGATGGCCACGTTGCGGCGGGGGCGTGAAATTGCCGTGCATGGGATGGAAATGGCCCGGCCCACCGGAACCGGCATCATGTCGGAAATGCCCGCTGCGGTCGGCCACGAAGCGCCCATTCTGGTGCCGGCGATAGTAGAAAACGCCGCCGTCGCCCCAATAGCCATCGTGGATCGGCCCGTAATAATCATCGTAGAAGCCATCATAGGCGATCGGGCCGGAGCCGTAGGGGCCGCCATAATAATCGCCCGCGCAGGCCGCCAGCGGCAAGGCCGTCAGAAGCGCGATCCATGCCCTTTTCATGGCATTCCCTCTCGTTCTGTTCACGTCACGACATACAGAACAGACAGCCGGGGAGATTGTTGCGCGGCGCCTCAGTGATCCGCCTCCACCACCGCCAGCTCGTTGCCCGACGGATCGGTGAAGTGGAAACGCCGCCCACCCGGAAAGGCGAAGATCGGCCGCACGATTGTGCCGCCTGCCGCCGCCACCTTGGCCGGCCACGCATCGAGCCCCTCGACCTCGATCACCACCAGCGGCGCGCGCGTCGCCTCGGACGCGTCGCCCTGGAGGCCCATGTCCACATCGCCCGTCGTCGTCGCGGCATAGGTCGGCCCGAAGCCGGTCATCCGCCAGCCGAACGCCGCCTCGTAAAAGCCCTTCGACGCCGCCGCATCGGCCACCGGCAGCTCCACATAGTTGATGCGCGCCATTGCCACCCTCCAATGTTCTTTTTTTGTTCTCATCGATGCGCTACCATTTGTCAATGGCGATTCGCTTCCCGGAGCAGCGCGCCGGGCGAGGCGCGACGGTCAACGACCGGCCCCAGCGCTTCGGCCTGCCTGCGCGTGAGGCGGACGGGGACTGGCTCGACGCGCGGACTACGCTGGACGGCGATCCGCCGCCGCTGCGCACCACCGTCACGATCGAGAAACCGCGCACCATTCTCGCGCGCAACCGCTCGCCGGATGTGCCCTTCGATCGCTCGATCAATCCGTATCGGGGCTGCGAGCACGGCTGCATCTACTGCTTCGCCCGGCCGACCCATGCCTTCCACGACCTGTCGCCCGGCCTCGATTTCGAGACCAGGCTGTTCGCCAAGCCCGATGCCGCCGACCTGCTCCGCCGCGAGCTGGCCGCACCGCGTTACGAATGCCGGCCGATCGCGTTCGGCACCAACACCGATCCCTATCAACCGATCGAGGGCCGCTACCGCATCACCCGAGCCTGCCTGGAGGTGCTGGCGGAGACGCGCCACCCGCTGACGATCACCACCAAGTCGGATCGGGTTCTCTCCGATATCGAGCTTCTGGCCAGGATGGCACGCGACGGGCTTGTGGCGGTGGCGATCTCGGTCACCTCGCTTGATCCCAGGACCGCGCGCACTCTGGAGCCCCGCGCCCCGCATCCTGAGCGGCGGCTGACCGCCGTGCGCAAGCTCGCCGACGCCGGCATCCCCGCCCATGTCTCCATCGCGCCCGTGGTACCGCAGATCACCGACCATGAGATCGAGCATCTGATCGAGCGCGCCGCCGAGGCCGGCGCCGGCAGCGTGTCCTTCATCCCCGTCCGCCTGCCGCATGAGGTAGCGCCGCTGTTCCGCGCCTGGCTGGAGGCGCATCATCCGGATCGTGCCGCCAAGGTGATGGCCACGATCCAGTCGATCCGCGGCGGCCGGGACAATGATCCGAACTTCGGCAGCCGGATGCGCGGGCAAGGGCCTTGGGCGGAGCTGATCCGCACGCGCGTCGCCATCGCCTGCCGCAAGCACGGGCTCGGGCGGGACCGTATCCAGCTTCGCACCGATCTGTTCCGGCCGCCCGTGCTGCCGGGAACGCAGATGTCGCTGTTCTGAGAGCTCAGGCTTGCGCGCGGGGGACGCCGGCGCGATCCAGCTCCGGGCCGAGGCGGCCGCTGATCCAATAGCCGTACATCACGAAATCCGCCGCCAGCGACCATAGAGGATAAGTGAAGGTCGCCGGCCGGTTATGCTCCACCGCGAAATGGCCGACCCAGGCGAAGAAATATCCCGCCACCGGCATCGCCACGAGCAGCCATGGATGGCCGGTCCACAGCGCCGCGATCAACAGCAGCAGGACGAGGCTCGTCCCCGCATAATGCAACGCCCGCGTGCCCGCGCGCGCATGCTCGCGCAGATAATAGGGCCAGAACTCCGCGAAGCTCCTGATCCGTGCCATGGCGGCAGACTATACCCGCCGAAGCCGTCAGGCGAGCCCCTTCGCCCCCGCCTTTAGCCTAACCGCTCAGCCCGCCAGCGCGAGCTTCGGCGCCTCGATCGGCACGAGCTGCACCGCGGCGATGCCGGGCAGCTTCTCGACCTGCTGGGCCAGCTCGGCGTCGAACATGAAGTCCCGCCCAGCGACGAGATGGGCATGGCCGCCGCCCGGCAGGCCGGCGAAGATATGCAGTTCGCCCCGCCCGCCGCGCGCGTTCGCCAGCAAGGCCGCCAGCGCCGCCGGCCCGCTCGCATCGGCCAGCGTCACGTCCAGCCGCAGCCGCGCCGCCGTCGTCATGCCCTCGAACGGGCGGACGTTACGGATGGTGACGCGTGGCGTCTCCTCGCCCGGCTTGCGGTCCAGCTCGACCGAGAGCAGGCCGCAGCCATTCTCCTTGCCGATCTCCTCGATCTTGGCGGAGATATCGTCGTCGAAGCAGCTCGCGATGAACTGGCCGGACGAATCCGAGCAGGTCGCCATCATGTAGCGCCGTCCCCGCGCGGAGGTGCGCCAACGGGCATCCTCGATCAGCGCCGCCATCGAATAGGTCGGCGCCGCGGGGCGGCGGCCGCGATCGTCGGGCGCCTGCTGCGCCGGGGCGGGCAGCTCGCACCATTCGGCGAAGGTCCGCGCGCCATGGGCCTGCGCGAGATGGCGATAGCGATCGGTCGGGTGCGCCGAGAAATAGAAGCCGAAGCAATCCTTCTCGGCCGCCATCGTCTCGGCCATCGACCAGGCCTTGCCCTCGGGCAGGCGGATCGGGGGCACGTCGGCGGGGCCGCCGAACAGGCCGCCCTGTCCGCTGGTGCGCGCCTCGGCGGCGAGATTGGCGTGCGCAAGGATCGTCTCCGCCGCCGCGACCAACGTGGCGCGCTCATGGCCGAGCGGCTCGAAGGCCCCACCGGCGGCCAGGCTCTCGATCTGCCGGCGGTTGAGGAGCTTGGGGTCGATACGGTCGGCGAAATCCTCCAGCGTCCTGAAGGGGCCGCCGCGCACGCGCTCGGCGCACAGCTCCTCCATCGCCCGCTCGCCGACACCCTTCAAAGCGCCCAGCGCGTAGCGGACAGCGAGCGTGCCGCCCTCGCCCTGCTCGACGGTGAACTCGGCCTCCGAATGGTTGATCGAAGGCGGCAGGCAGGGCACCTCCATGCGCCGCATGTCATCGACGAAAATCGAGAGCTTGTCGGTCTGCGCCATGTCGAAGCACATCGAGGCGGCGAAGAACTCCGGCTTGTGATGCGCCTTCATCCACGCCGTCTGATAGGCGACGAGCGCGTAGGCCGCCGCGTGGCTCTTGTTGAAACCATAGCCCGCGAACTTGTCGATCAAGTCGAACAATACATTGGCCTTGTCGGCGGGGATCTGGTTGTGCTCGGCGCAGCCCTTCACGAAGATCGCGCGCTGCTGGTCCATCTCCGCCTTGATCTTCTTGCCCATCGCGCGACGCAGAAGATCGGCGCCGCCGAGCGAATAGCCCGCGAGGATCTGCGCGGCCTGCATCACCTGCTCCTGATAGACGAAGATCCCGTAGGTCTCCTTCAGGATGGGCTCGAGCAGGGCGTGCGGATATTCCACCTCCTCGCGCCCGTTCTTGCGCGCGCCGAAGGTCGGGATGTTGTCCATCGGGCCGGGCCGGTAGAGCGACACGAGCGCGATGATGTCCTCGAACGTCGTCGGCCGCACCGCCGAGAGCGTGCGCCGCATGCCCTCGGATTCGAGCTGGAACACGCCCACCGTGTTGCCGGACATCAGCAGCTCGAACACCGCCGGGTCGTCCCACGCGATCTTGGAGAGATCGACCTCGATGCCGCGCTTGGCGAGCATCTGCACGGCCTTCTGGAGCACAGACAGCGTCTTCAGGCCGAGGAAGTCGAACTTCACGAGGCCCGCATCCTCGACATGCTTCATGTCGAACTGAGTGACGGGCATGTCCGAGCGCGGATCGCGATAGAGCGGCACAAGCTGGTCGAGCGGACGGTCGCCGATCACCACGCCGGCGGCGTGTGTGGAGGAGTGACGCGGGAAGCCCTCGAGCTGGCGGGCGAGGTCGAGCAGCCGCTTCACCTCGGGCTCGCGATCATATTCGGCGACCAGCTCGGAAACGCCATTGAGAGCGCGATCGAGCGTCCAGGGATCGGTCGGATGGTTAGGAACCAGCTTGGCGAGCCGATCGACCTGCCCGTAGCTCATCTGGAGCACGCGGCCGGTGTCCTTCAGCACGGCGCGCGCCTTGAGCTTACCGAAGGTGATGATCTGGGCGACCTGATCGCGGCCATATTTCTGCTGGACGTAGCGGATCACCTCGCCACGCCGGGTTTCGCAGAAGTCGATGTCGAAGTCGGGCATCGACACGCGTTCCGGGTTCAGGAAGCGCTCGAACAGCAACCCCAGACGCAGCGGATCGAGATCCGTGATGGTGAGCGCCCACGCCACCACCGAGCCCGCGCCCGAGCCACGGCCCGGCCCGACCGGGATGTCGTGATCCTTCGCCCACTTGATGAAATCGGCGACGATCAGGAAGTAGCCGGGGAAACCCATCCCGACGATGATGTCGACTTCGAAGGCAAGCCGCTCGAAATACTCGGGATATTTGGCCTCGACCTCCTCGTCGGAGGCATGGGCGAGGCTCTCGTCGGCGAAGCGCAGCCGGGCGAGCAGGCCCTTGTAGCTGTCGTCGCGGAGCATCTTCGCCTCGCCCTCGCGGTCTCCGGCGAGGCTGGGCAGAATGGGTTTGCGCTTCGGCGCGGCGAAGGCGGTGCGCTGGGCGACGACCAGCGTGTTGGCAATGGCCTCGGGCAGATCCTCGAACAGGCGCACCATTTCGTCGGCAGGCTTCAGCCACGCGTCGGGGGAGGAGCGGCGGCGCTCCTCGCTGTCGACATAGGCCGAGTCCGCGATGCAGAGCATGGCGTCGTGCGCCTGATGGAAGGAGGCGTCCGCGAAGCAGGCCGGGTTGGTCGCCACCAGCGGAAGATCGCGGGCATAAGCCAGGTCGATCAGCGCGTTCTCGGCGGCTTCCTCCGTCGCGTCTCCGCGCCGCGCCAGCTCGATATAGAGGCGATCCCCGAACAGCGCCTGAAGCCGGTCGGCATAGAGCGCGGCGTGCTTCGCCTGCCCGCCCGCCAGCAGCCGCGCCAGCGCGCCTTCGCCCGCACCGGTGAGCGCGATCAGCCCGTCCGTCCGTCCTTCGAGCGCGAAGAAAGGCACATGCGCATCCTCCTCCACCGGGCGACCGAGATGCGCCGCCGACACCAGCGCGCAGAGATTGTCATAGCCCGTCGCGTCCTGCGCATAGAGCGGCAACCAGTCGATCACCGGCGGCTTGCCGGGCTCCGCGCCGCCGCAATCCGCCGGCCGCGCCACCGCGAGCAGCGTGCCGACGATCGGCTGCACGCCCTCGCCCTTCGCCGCCACCGAATAGGCCATTGCCGCATAGAGCCCGTTGCGGTCGGCGATGCCGGCGGCCGGGAAACCCAGCTTGCGGGCCTGCTTGGCGAGCGCCTTGGGATCGATCGCGCCTTCGAGCATGGTGAAGGCGGTGAAAATGCGGAGAGGTACGAACGGCGTAGAAGACATCGCCCGACTATGCGTCCGCCAAGCGATTCTGGAAAGCGGAACGAGGCCTTCGATCAGGCCGCGCCGGCGCGCTCCATCGCATAGGCCTGTGTGCCGTGCGTGATGATCTCGTCCTCGGGCAGCAGATCGGCCGGGCCGAGATCGGGCAAGTCCGCCAGCCGCGCATAGAGCGGCGCGAAATCCGTCTCCAGCGTCTGGCGCAGCAGATCCTGGAAGCTGTCGATGACGAAATAGACCTGCTGATAATCGTCGATGCGGTAATTGGTCCGCATCACGCGCTCCAGATTGAAGCGGATGCGGTTGGGGCTCGGGTCGTCGAGCGCAAACTCGCTCTCGCCATGGCTGGAGACGATGCCCGAGCCGAACAGCTTGAGATCGCCGCCCTCGCGCACCAGCCCGAACTCCACCGTGTACCAGTAGAGCCGCGCCAGCTTGTTCAGCGATCCGAAGCCGAGCGAGCGCAGCCCGCCCTGCCCATAGGCCTGCATATAATCGGCGAACACCGGGTCCGCGAGCATCGGCACATGGCCGAACACGTCATGGAAGACGTCCGGCTCCTGAAGATAGTCGAGCTGATCGCGGCGGCGGATGAAATTACCCGCCACGAAGCGGCGATTGGCGAGATGATCGAAGAACACGTCGTCCGGCACCAACCCCGGCACCGCCACGACCTGCCAGCCGGTCGCCTTCATCAGCCGCTCGGACAGTTCCTCGAAGTCCGGGATACCGGGCTTGGAGAGCTTGAGCACGTCCAGCCCGCGCAGGAAGGCATCCGCCGCGCGGCCGGGAAGCTGCTTCGACTGGCGCGCGAAGAGGATATCCCACGTCTCATGGTCCTCGGCGGTGTAGGCCGCCCAGTCCTGCGGGATCGTCCAGTCCGCCGCCGCGCCCTCGGGCGGGCAATCCAATACATGCTCAGCCATATGCAGAAGGTAACATTGGATACGGATTTTGCGAGTCTTCTGATCGGATATCCGTCGAGCGGAATGCTCAGCCCGCCGCCGCCACGATCGCCGCCCACTCCTCCTCGGTCGCGACCTTGATGCCGAGGTCCTGCGCCTTCTTAAGCTTGGAGCCCGCGTCTGCGCCGACCACCACCAGGTCGGTCGCCTTCGAGACCGATCCGGCCGCCTTGGCGCCCAGCCGCTCGGCCTGCGCCTTGGCCTCGTCGCGCGACATGGTGAGGAGCTTGCCGGTGAACACCACCGTCTTGCCCGACACCTCGGACTGGAGCGTCTCGTGGACGACATCCTCGATGGCAAGCTCGTTCGCGAGATCGCTGACGACATCGCGGTTGTGCGGCTCGGCGAAGAAATCGAGCAGCGCCTCGGCCACCTCCGGCCCGATGTCGCGCGTGCCGATGGCGTTGACCAACTCCTTCAGGCGGCGGATCTCGAACTTGCGGTCCGTCTCGCCGATCGCCTGAACGAAATTGCTACGCGTATCCAGTGCCTTGTCGATCATCTCCATGAAGGCATCGTAGCTCGCATAGCGCCGCGCCAGCTCGCGGGCCGTCACCTCGCCGATGTGACGGATGCCGAGCGCGAAGAGGAAACGGTCGAGCGGGATGCGGCGCTTGTCCTCGATCGCCTCCAGCAGATTGTCGACCGAAACATCGGCGAGTCGCTCACGCGCGACCAGTTCGTCGCGGCGGTCCCTGAGCCGGAAGATGTCGGCCGGCGAGGCGATCAGCCCGTCCTTGAAGAACTCCTCCACGCGCACGAGGCCGAGGCCGCGAATGTCGAAGGCATGGCGCGAGGCGAAATGGATCAGCCGCTCCACGCGCTGCGCCGGGCAGATGAGGCCACCGGTGCAACGCCAGATCACCTCGCCCTCCTCGCGCTCCGCCGCCGAACCGCATTCGGGGCAGACATGCGGGAAGTCGAAGGCCGGGCGCTCCTCGTCGCGGGTCAGCACCTCGACGATCTGCGGGATCACGTCGCCGGCACGCTGGAGGACGACGCGGTCGCCGGGCCGCGCGCCGAGACGCTCGATCTCGTCGGCATTGTGGAGCGTCGCGTTGGTGACGACCACGCCGCCCACCGTCACCGGCTCCAGCCGGGCGACCGGCGTCAGCGCGCCGGTGCGGCCTACCTGGATGTCGATCGCCTTGAGCAGCGTCTGCGCGCGCTCGGCCGGGAATTTGTGCGCGATCGCCCAGCGCGGCGCGCGGGCCACCTGCCCCAGCCGCTGCTGCCAGTCGAAGCGATCGACCTTGTAGACCACGCCATCAATATCGAACGGTAAATCAGCGCGTTGTGCCTCGATGCTGCGATAGTGATCGAGCATCTGCTTCGCGCTCGTGCAGCGGACCAGTGCATCCGAGACAGGCAGGCCGAAGCCGCGGATCGCCTCCATCACTTCCAGTTGCGTCGTACCGGGCAGCGCCGAGGCCTCGCCCCAGCCATGGGCAAGGAAGCGTAGCGGACGGCCGCGCGTCACCTCCGGGTCTTTCTGGCGGAGCGAGCCGGCGGCGGCGTTGCGCGGATTGGCGAAGACACGCTCGCCCGCGAGCTTCTCGTTCAGGGCGGCGAAATCGGCCTTGGACATATAGACCTCGCCGCGCACCTCGAACACATCGGGGGCCTCGCCGTGGAGCATCTCGGGTATCTCGCCGATGGTGCGGACATTGGCCGTCACATCCTCGCCGATGCTGCCGTCGCCACGCGTCGCCGCCTGCACCAGCCGCCCCTTCTCGTAGCGCAGCGAGCAGGACAGGCCGTCGATCTTCGGTTCGGCGGTCATGGCCACCTCGACATCGTCGGGCAGCGCCAGAAAGCGGCGGACGCGTGCGACGAACTCCTCGACGTCCTCGTCCGCGAAGGCATTGTCGAGGCTCAGCATCGGTCGCGCGTGGGCGACCTTGGCGAGATGGCCGGTGGGCGCCGAACCCACTTGCCTCGACGGCGAGTCGGCACGGATCAGATGCGGATATTGCGCCTCCAGCGCGTTGTTCTCTCGCATCAGGGCGTCGTACTCGGCGTCCGAAATCTCGGGCGCGTCCTGGTCGTGGTAGAGGCGATTGTGCCGCGCGATCTCGGCGGCGAGAAAGGCAAGGCGCTCGGCGGCGGTGGTTTCGGCGGCGAAGAGATCAGGCGCTGTCATGGCCTGAGCGCTACGTCAGCGCCGCCCAGCCTTCAAGCACCCGGAAGCAGCAGGCTCCCATCGCCATAGCTGTAGAAGCGGTATCCCGCCGCGATGGCATGGGCATAGGCCGCCTGCATCGTCTCCAGCCCCATCAGCGCGGAGACCAGCATGAACAGCGTCGACTTGGGCAGATGGAAGTTCGTCACCAGCCCATCGATCGCACGGAAGCGATAGCCCGGCGTGATGAAGATCGAGGTATCGCCCTCGAACGGGCGGATGATTCCATCCTCGCCCGCCGCGCTTTCGAGCAGGCGCAGACTGGTGGTGCCGACCGCGATCAGGCGGCCGCCTCCGGCGCGCACCGCGTTGAGGCGATCCGCCGTGGCGGCGTCGATGCGCCCCCATTCGGCGTGCATCTTGTGGTCGACCGTGTCGTCCGCCTTCACCGGCAGGAAGGTGCCCGCGCCGACATGGAGCGTCAGCGTCTCGTGCGCGATGCCGGCCGTGCCCAGCCGCGCGATCAGCTCGGGCGTGAAGTGCAGCGCGGCGGTCGGCGCGGCGACGGCGCCGGGCTCACTGGCGAACATGGTCTGGTAATCGTCCGCGTCGCGCGCGTCGGTGGGGCGTTTGGCGGCGATGTAGGGCGGCAGCGGCATCCGCCCTGCCCGTTCCAGCAGAAGCTCGACCGGCTCCTCGCCCTCGAAGCTCAGGAGCCAGCTACCGTCCTCACCGCGATCGCTCGCCGTTGCGAACACGTCCGCCCCGAAGGCGATCCGGTCGCCGTCCTTCAGCCGCTTGGCATTGCGAACGAAGGCCCGCCACGTCCGCACGCCCTCGCGCTTGTGGAGGGTCGCACCGATCCGCGCCTCGCCGCGCAGACCTTCGAGCTGCGCCGGGATCACCCGCGTGTCGTTGAAGACGAGGCAATCGCCGGGCCGCAGTTCGTCGGCGAGGTCCGCCATGACGCGGTCGGCCATCTCGCTTCCGCGCACGACCAGCATCCGCGCGGAGTCACGGGGAGATGCCGGCCGGAGCGCGATGGACTCCGGCGGCAGATCGAAATCGAACAGCTCTACGCGCATGATCTTCCGCCGATGCGGACCCTCAGCCCTGCGGCGTCGAGCCGGCCGGCGGCGGCGTCATCGGGCCGGACGGCAACGTCGCGGGCGCCTGCACCGCAGGCGCGGCCGGGAGCGCCGGCGGCGGCATGCTGGCGGCCGGATCGTCGCCCATCACGGCGCGGACGATCTTGGTCGGGTTCGCCGGCGGCTCGCCGCGCTGGATGGCGTCCACATAGGGCATGCCCGCCACCACGCGGCCGAACACCGTGTAATGCTTGTCGAGCCGCAGATTCGGCATGAACATGATGTAGAACTGGCTGTTCGCGCTGTTCTCGTCGGACGAGCGCGCGGCGGCAACGGCGCCACGGACGTGGGGCAGATCGTTAAACTCGGCCGGCACGTCCGGCATCGTCGAGCCGCCTTCGCCCGTGCCCTTGGGATCGCCGCCCTGCGCCATGAATCCGTCGATCACGCGATGGAAGTTCAGGCCGTTGTAGAAGCCCTGCTTGGTCAGCGTCTTGATCCGCTCCACCATCTTGGGCGCGCGATCCGGGCGAAGCTGGATCACCACGCGGCCGCCATCCGAGAGATCGAGATCCCAGGTGTTCTCGGGCGTCAGTGCCGGCGGCAGGAACGGCTTCAGATTGTTGGCCGCCAGAATGTCGGACGTCTTGATGACCGGCTTCTTCGGCTTCTTCGCGTCGACAGGCGCGTGGAGCGCGAGCGCGGCGGTCAGGACGAGGGCGAACGCAAGTCTCATAGGTTGGCCGGGCTCCGAAATGCGGCGGGTAATGGTCATGATCTTCGATGCACTAGCTGAAGCGGCGGCGCTTTCCTATCGCTGAACGTCAGGAAGCGAGCGGAACACTCCCCTTGACGCCAATCCGCGCCACCCGCTCCATCACCTGTTCGGCGACGGCGCCGGGCACGAACGCGCGGATATCGCCGCCATAGAGCGCGATTTCCTTCACCAGCCGCGAGGCGATCGGCTGAAGCGCGACGTCGGCCATCAGGAACACCGTCTCGATCCCGCGATCGAGCTGCTGGTTCATGCCGGCCATCTGATACTCATATTCGAAGTCCGCGACGGCGCGCAGACCGCGCACGATCACGGATGCGCCCTGCTGGCGCGCGAAGTGGATGAGCAGGCTGTCGAACGCCACCACGTCGATCGCGGCATGGCCGAGGCCGGCGGTTTCCCGGCGGACCATCTCCAGCCGCTCGTCGAGCGAGAACATCGGCGATTTGGACGGGTTGGTCGTCACCCCGATCACGAGCCGGTCGACCAGCGTCGTGGCGCGCCGGATGATATCCATATGGCCAAGAGTGACCGGATCGAACGTGCCCGGATAGATGCCGACCCGCTGGCTCAATGATCGCGCTCCACGACATAGCGCGCGATGGCGCGCAGCAGATCCGCCTCGGCACCGAAGGCCGAGAGATGAGCGATCGCCTGATCGACCAACATCGAAGCCTGCTGCCGCGCGCGCTCCACGCCGAGCAGCGACACGAAGGTCGCCTTGCCGGCCTCCGCATCCTTGCCCGTCGCCTTGCCGACCACGGCCGCATCGCCCTCAACGTCGAGCAGGTCGTCCGCGATCTGGAAGGCAAGGCCGATGTCGCGGGCATAGGCGCGCAGGCCCCGGCGCCCTTCCGGCGGCACATGGCCGAGGATGGCGCCCGCTTCGAGGCAGAAGGCGATCAGCGCGCCGGTCTTCAGCTGCTGAAGCCGCGTAGTGGTCGGCAGGTCGAAGCGGTTTTCTTCCGCTTCGAGGTCCATCATCTGGCCGCCGGCCATGCCCGACGGGCCGCTCGCCCGCGCCAGCTCCAGCGCCAGCTCGGCGCGGATGAAGGGATCGGGATGCGTCTCAGGATCGGCCACCACCTCGAAGGCCAACGCCTGGAGCGCATCGCCCGCGAGCACGGCCACGGCCTCGCTGAACGCCTTGTGGACCGTCGGCTTGCCACGGCGCATGTCGTCATCGTCCATGCACGGCATGTCGTCGTGGATCAGGCTGTAGACGTGGATGCATTCGATCGCCAGGCCGGCGCGCAGCGCGCTCCCGCGAGAGACGTTGAACAGGTTGGATGCCGCATAGACGAGCAGCGGACGCAGCCGCTTGCCGCCGCCGATCGCGGCATGGCGCATCGCCTCATAGAGCACGTCGCGCGGATCGCCGGGCAGCGCGAGCACCTGATCGAACAGGGCATCGATGTCCGCCGCGACGGACTGCATGGTGTCGGGAAGCGAGGGAGAGGCGAGCTTGGTCACGGGATCACTCGGCATCGAAGGGACGGGAAGCGGCCGGCGTGCCATCGGCGCCGATCTGGATCTGTTCGATACGGGCCTGGGCGGCCTTCAGCCGCGCCTCGCATTGCGCACGCAACCTGTCGCCTTCCCCATAAAGCTCGATCGACTTCTCAAGCGGCACGTCGCCGCTTTCGAGCTGCTGAACAATCGTCTCCAGTCGCTTGAGCGCGTCCTCGAAGCTCAATTCCGCGATGCGGTCGCCATCTTCTGCCATGGGCCGCTTGTGGCGACGGGTATCGGGCGGGTCAAGCCGATCCCGTCGGCAAAGCATTCTCCCGCCGGATCACCGCCCGCCGATCGAGCCTGCCCCGGCGATCGCGCGGCAATATGTCGCGGATTTCGACGTCGATCAGTTGCTCGTGCTTGCCCACGCGAGCGTTGAGCCAGCCCCTGAGTTCGTCCGGCGTCGCCGACGCGCCTTCGGCCAGCGTGACGAACGCCTTGGGCAGCTCGCCCGCATAATGATCGGGCATGCCCGCAACGAGCGCCTGCTCCACCGCCGGATGCCGGCACAGGATCGCCTCGATCTGGCTGGGATAGACCCTGAAACCGGTCACCGAGATCGTATCCGCGACATGATCGACGAAATGGATGCGACCCGCCGCATCGATCGAGCCGATATCACCGGTTCTCAGCCAGCGCCGCCCCTCCTGCTCGACGAACGGCGTCCCGCCGCGCCGATAGCTCAGCATGAGCTGCGGCCCCCGAATGATGATCTCTCCGGGCTCGCCGGGTGACGGAGCCCGCTCCGGATCGTCGCGATGGGCGAGCGCCACCTGAGTCGCCGGCAGCGCCCGGTCGATCGGGCTGGGCCGGCCGCGCGCGTCCACCGGATTGCAGCTGACGATCCCCGCCTCGGTCAGCCCATATGTCTCGACCACCTGCGCGTCGGAGAAATGCTCGAACCGCTCGCGCAGCGCCTGCGGCAATGGCGCGCCGACCACGATGCAGAGATCGAGCGACGCCAGATCCATCCGGGTCAGCCCCGGATGGCCAAGCAGCGCGCGCAGCATCGCCGGCGTGGCAGGCAGGCAGTTCGCCCGCGTGCGCCGGATGGCGGCGATCGTCTCGGTCGGGCGAAAGAAGGACAGCATCACCATCTGGCCGCCCTTCACGACGATTCGATTGAGCACGCAGCCTTGCCCGAAGATCGTCGACAACGGCAGCGCGCAGATCATCCGCTCGTCTGATTCCGGCCGCTGCGTGCCGCGCCATGGGCAGAGAAGGCCCATCTGCCGCGCGTTCGCCGATAGCGCCTGATGCGTGAACTCCGCCCCTCGCGCCGCGCCCTCCCCGGACGAATATTGGATCAGCGCCACGTCGCGCATGGGATCGACCCCGATCCTCGGCACCGAACCGCTATTGGCGACCAGCTCGTCGAAGGAGGAAACGCGGCCGTCCGAAGGCGGCATCGGCAGCAGCCCCCGGCCGAAAAACCGCTGGAAAAAGGCTTTGCCGCTGGTCAGGCAGCCGGACAGCGACCCCACCACCAGCCATTCCAGCGCGCTATCCGCCAGCAGGCCCATCGCCTTGGGCAGGAAGCCCGTCGCCGCCAGCGTGAAGACGACGCGCACGCCGGAATCCCCGATCTGACGGCGCAGCTCTTCCATGGAGCTTCCCGACGAGAGATTCACCACCACCGCGCCGAGCCTCAGCGCGCCATGATAGGCCGCCACATAATAAGGCACATTGGGAAGATAGAGGCCGACACGATCCCCCGGCCTGATGCCGAGTTCGGCAAGCCCGGTCGCCACCCGGCCGGCGAGCGCCGCCATTTCGCGATAGGTGAAGACGCGCCCGAAGAAATCGATCAGCGGCGCGTCGGGTGCCGCGGCGGTTGCCCGCTCCAGCATGTCGGGCAAGGAGAGGGGGCGAAGGTCAACGAACCCATCCGCCGAATGACAGACCGAACCGCCCAGACGATCCCCCGCAGTCATCATGCGGTGAACATAACCGAGCGATCGAAACGGCGGAAGCAATTCCGGGCAAAAAAGTATCGGACCCGAAAAGAAAAGCTATTCGGAAATCAATATATTAAATCAGCCTCGACCCGCTGGCTACCGGACGGAAGCGGGCGACATCTCGCGATATCACCCGCTTCCTGATTTCGTCAGCGCTTGAAGGGATCGACCACGCCTTCCGGCAGGCTGTAGGTCGGCCGCGCGGGCGCGCCTTCGCCGTCCTCGGCTTCGCCCGACACGCGGTGGGCCGCGTCACGCTGGGCGCGCAACTCCTCGATCAGCGCGGCACGGTCGCCCGAGAGGCGATCGTCGACCGGCGCCTCGAGACCGGCGGCCTTGGCGGCCTTCGAGATCGCCGCGTCCAGCTCGCGCTGCGAGCAGAGGCCCAGCGTCACCGGATCCTTCGGCGTGATGTTGGCGATGTTCCAGTGGGTCCGGTCGCGGATTGCCGCGATGGTGGTGCGAGTGGTGCCGATCAGCTTGCCGATCGCGCCGTCCGACACTTCCGGATGATTGCGGATGATCCAGGCGATGCCGTCCGGCTTGTCCTGACGCTTGGACACCGGCGTGTAGCGCGGGCCCTTGGTGCGGCGCGCCTGCTCCGGGCCCTTGGCCATCTGGAGCTTGTAGTTGGGGTTGGCCTGGCCCTTCTCGATCTCGTCCATGCTCAGTTCGTGCGCACGGACGGGATCGCGGCCGGCCAGCTTGATGCCGGCGGTGTCGTCCGCGATCGCCTGGACTTCGAGGATGTGGAGGCCGCAAAATTCGGCGATCTGCTGAAAGCTGAGCGCGGTATTGTCGACCAGCCAGGACGCGGTCGCATGGGGCATGAGCGGCTGGGACACGGTTGCTCTCCGATGGATAAAGAAAGGGCCGCCCCACACGGGAGCGGCCTCTGCGTTTCGGGAATGTACCGTGGAGCGCGGCCTAGGGCAAGGCGCTGTTATCACCCATCGATCAGGACATGACCGGGCAGCGCCGCCACCCGATCGAGCCAGCGTTCCACCGCCGGATAAGACCGCCGATCGAACCCGCCGCCCTCCATCACATGGGTGTAGGCATAAAGCGCCACGTCGGCGAGCGTGAAGCGGCCGCCGACGAAGAAGTCGCGCGTCCGCAGATGCTCGTCCATCACGGCCAGCGCGGCGTTCCCGGCGGCGACCTTGGCGGGGATCAGCGCCTTCTGCGCCTCGCTCAGCCGATCCTCGCCGACGAACGCCATCCAGAAGCGCAGCGTCGCGATGTTGGGCTCGTGGTTATACTGCTCGAAGAACATCCAGCGCAGCATGTCGGCGCGATCGAAGCGATCCTCCGGGATCAAGGGCGATCCGTCCGCCAGATAGAAGCAGGCGGCGCTGCTCTCCGGCAGGAAGCGGTCGTCGATCTGGAGCACGGGGATGCGGCCATTGGCGTTCACGTTCGCGAGGAACTCGGGCGTCCGGGTCTCGCCCTTCAGCGTGTCATAGTCGCGGCGTTCGAGCGGAAGCCCCAGATGCGCCGCCACCAGACGGACCTTGTAGCAATTGCCCGAGTCCGAATCCTCGTGAAGAACCAGCTTTTCCATGTTCGCCCCTCCCTGATGGTCGCCCGCTCCCTAGGGCAGCCGCGCGCCCGGAGACACGCGGTTTTGCGACTCCGATCGATCAGCCCTCCTTATGGATCAGGCGATCTCCAGCACGATCTTGCCGACATGATCGCCGCCCTCCATCCTGGCATGGGCCTTGGCGGCCCCCGCCAGCGGGAAGACCGAGTCGATCACCGGCTTCAGCCGCCCCTCGGCGACATGCGGCCAGACGTTGCGGCGCAGCTCGTCCGCCACCAGCGCCTTGAAGATCGTATCCCGCGCGCGGAGCGTCGAGCCGGTGATCGACAGCCGGCGGGTCATCACCTGCACGAGGTTGACCTCCGCCTTCACGCCGCCCTGCACCGCGATCGTCACATGCCGCCCATCCTCCGCGAGACAGGCGAGGTTGCGCGCCACATAGTCGCCGCCGACCATGTCGAGCACCGCCTGCACGCCCTTGCCGCCGGTGATGCGCTTCACCTCCTCGACGAAGTCCTGCGTCTTGTAGTTGATCGCATGATCCGCCCCGAGCTCGACCGCCCGCGCGCATTTCTCGGCCGAGCCGCAGGTGACGATGACGGTCAGGTCGAACAGCTTGCCGAGCAGGATCGCGGTCGTGCCGATGCCGCTCGTCCCGCCATGGACGAGCACCGTATCGCCTTCGATCGCATAAGCGCGCTCGAACAGGTTGGACCACACCGTGAAGACCGTCTCGGGCAAGGCCGCCGCCTCAACCATCGAGATCGCGGGCGGCACCGGCAGGCACTGCCCGGCCGGCGCGACGCAATATTCGGCATAGCCCCCGCCCGCGACCAGCGCGCACACCGGCTGCGCGCGCATCGACGGGTCCACCCCCTCGCCCGTCGCGACGACGATCCCGGCGACTTCCAACCCGAAGATCGAAGGCGCGCCCGGCGGCGGCGGATAATGGCCCTTGCGCTGGAGCACGTCCGGCCGGTTCACGCCGGCGGCCTTCACGCGGATCAGCACCTCGCCCGGCCCCGGCTGCGGCACCGGCCGTTCGACAGGGACGAGAACCTCCGGTCCGCCCGCCGTCTCGGGGTCGATCGCGATCATCCGTTCCGGCAGCTCGGCCACACCCGTCCCCTTTTGGTCAAACATGCGAGGGGGTTTATTGACAGCGGCCCGTTTCGGGTCAACGTTCAGGGGATGGATACGGAAGATTTCCTGCCCAAGCGCATGGACGACCCCATCGTCGCGCTCGGCCGTCAGGACCTCGATCCAATGTCGGTCGGGGAGCTTGAGGCGCGGGTCGCCGCGCTGGAAGCCGAGATCGCACGCATCAAAGAAAAAATCCAAACAGCGGTTAACCACCGCGCAAGCGCGGACGCTCTATTTAAACGATGAGGACCCTCCGCCCCTCTCCCGGCCGAACTTTCCGGCCCTGCGGCGGGACGGTGATCCTTGATGAAACGGGCAACCGCCCCGACATTGTCGAGACGGCCCCCGCTCATCGGCCGGGTGCGCCCAGGAGTTGATCGACAATGCCCTCTTTCGCTCGCGAACTTGAAACCACCCTCCACAACGCGCTGGCCGCGGCGAGCACCCGGCGGCACGAATATGCGACGCTGGAGCATCTTCTCCTCGCGCTCGTCGGCGACGAACATGCGGCGCAGGTGATGACCGGCTGCGGCGTGGAGCTCACCGAACTGCGCGATGCCGTCACGCATTATCTCGACAGCGAGCTCGATGCCCTGAAGACCGATCAGGAAACCGATCCCTCGCCGACCTCGGGCTTCCAGCGCGTGATCCAGCGCGCCATCCTCCATGTGCAGTCCTCGGGCCGCGAAGAGGTGACGGGCGCCAACGTCCTCGTCGCGCTGTTCAGCGAGCGTGAAAGCTATGCGGTCTATTTCCTGCAGCAGCAGGACATGACGAGGCTCGATGCGGTGAGCTTCATCAGCCACGGCATCGGCAAGGGCGGTCAGGCGACGGAGGCACGCGAGGTGAAGGGCTCCGAGGAAGACAAAACCCAGAAGGCCGAGCCCAAGCAGAAGGGCGACAGCGCTCTGAAGCAGTTCACCGTCAACCTCAACGAGAAGGCGAAGGAGGGTAAGGTCGATCCGTTGATCGGCCGTGGCCCCGAGGTGGACCGCACCATCCAGATCCTCTGCCGCCGCTCGAAGAACAACCCACTCTATGTGGGCGATCCGGGCGTGGGCAAGACCGCCATCGCGGAAGGCCTCGCCCGCAAGATCATCGAGGGGCAGGTGCCCGACGTGCTGCTCGAAGCGGTGATCTACTCGCTCGACATGGGCGCGCTGCTCGCCGGCACCCGCTATCGCGGCGATTTCGAGGAGCGTCTGAAGCAGGTCGTGGCCGAGCTGGAGAAGCTGCCCCACGCCGTGCTGTTCATCGACGAGATCCACACCGTGATCGGCGCGGGCGCCACCTCGGGCGGCGCGATGGATGCGTCGAACCTTCTCAAGCCGGCGCTCTCGGGCGGCGCGATCCGCTGCATCGGATCGACCACCTACAAGGAGTTCCGCAACCATTTCGAGAAGGACCGGGCGCTGCTCCGGCGCTTCCAGAAGATCGACGTGAACGAGCCCTCGGTCGAGGACACGATCAAGATCGTCACCGGCCTGCGGCCCTCGTTCGAGGCGCACCACCACCTGCGCTACACGGCCGATGCCATCAAGTCGGCGGTGGAGCTGTCGGCGCGCTACATCAACGACCGCAAACTCCCCGACAAGGCGATCGACGTGATCGACGAGGCGGGCGCGATGCAGATGCTGCTGCCGGAAAGCCGCCGCAAGAAGGTGATCGGCACGCGCGAGGTCGAGGCGGTGATCGCGACGATGGCGCGCATCCCTCCGAAGTCCGTCAGCGCCGACGACAAGAAGGTGCTGGAGACGCTGGAGACCGATCTCAAGCGCGTCGTCTTCGGGCAGGACAAGGCCATCGAGACGCTGGCGTCCGCGATCAAGCTGTCCCGCGCGGGCCTGCGCGAGCCCAACAAGCCGATCGGCAACTATCTCTTCTCCGGCCCGACGGGCGTCGGCAAGACGGAGGTGGCGCGCCAGCTCGCCGAGATCATGGGCATCCCGCTCCAGCGGTTCGATATGTCCGAATATATGGAACGCCACAGCGTCTCGCGGCTGATCGGCGCGCCTCCGGGCTATGTCGGCTACGATCAGGGCGGCCTGCTCACCGACGCGGTGGACCAGCAGCCCCACTCGGTGCTGCTGCTCGACGAGATCGAGAAGGCGCATCCCGATCTGTTCAACATCCTCCTCCAGGTGATGGACAACGGGAAGTTGACCGACCACCACGGCAAGACGGTCGATTTCCGCAACACCATCCTCATCATGACCACCAACGCCGGCGCGTCCGACATGGCGCGTGAGTCGCTGGGCTTCGGCAACCTCACCCGCGAGGGCGAGGACGAGGAGGCCGTGAAGAAGATGTTCACGCCGGAATTCCGCAACCGCCTCGATGCGATCGTGCCCTTCGGCTATCTGCCGACCGAGGTGGTCGCCCGCGTCGTCGAGAAGTTCGTGCTCCAGCTCGAACTCCAGCTCGCCGACCGCGACGTCCACATCGTGCTGGAAGAGGATGCGCGCGACTGGCTGACCGCCAAGGGCTATGACAAGCTCTATGGCGCCCGCCCGATGGGCCGCCTGATCCAGGAGAAGATCAAGCAGCCGCTCGCCGAGGAGCTGCTGTTCGGCAAGCTCGTCCATGGCGGCGAGGTCCGCGTGAAGCTGAAGGACGACGCGCTCGCCTTCGAGATCACCGCGGCCGCGCCCAAGGCCGGCAAGGGTGGCGGCAAGGCCAAGAAGCCGAGGGTGAAAGCCTGACGCTTTCGCTTAAAGCCTCGAACGATCGGAGCGGCCGGGCAGCGATGCCCGGCCGTTTCCGTCAGAGCGCCCGCGCGATCACCATGCGCTGGATATCCGATGTGCCCTCGTAGATCTGGCAGACCCGGACATCTCGATAGATCTTGGCAAGGCCGAACTCCTCCAGATAGCCGTAGCCGCCCAGCGTCTGGATCGCGCCCGACACGACCGCCTCGGCCATCTCGGAGGCGACCAGCTTGGCCATCGACGCTTCCTTGAGACAAGGCAGCCCGCCGTCCTTGAGGCTCGCCGCGTGGAGCACGAGTTGCCGCGCGGCCTCCAGCTTCGCCGCGAGGTCCGCCAGGCGAAAACCGACCGCCTGATGCGCGATGATCGCCTGCCCCATCGACTTGCGATCCTTGGCATAGGCAACCGCGATATCGAGCGCCGCCTGCGCCATGCCGATCGACTGCGCCGCAATGCCGATGCGACCAGCTTCCAGATTGGAAAGCGCGATCGAATAGCCGCGCCCTTCCGCGCCCAGCAGCAGCTCGTCGGGCACGAAGCAGTCCTCGAAGCGCAGCGCGCAGGTGTCGGACGCGCCCTGCCCGAGCTTATGCTCCACCTTGTCGACGACGTAGCCGGGCGTGTCGGTGGGCACGAGGAAGGCTGAGATGCCCTTCTTGCCCGCCTCCGGATCGGTGACGGCGATCACCATCGTCACGCCCGCGATGCGGCCCGAGGTGATGAACTGCTTGGAGCCGTTGAGCCTCCAGCCCCCCTCGACCTTCGTGGCGCGTGTACGGATAGCGGAAGCGTCGGAGCCGGCATCCGTCTCCGTCAGCGCGAAGGCGCCGATCATGCGGCCGGAGATGAGGTCGGGCAGGAAGCGCGCCTTCTGGGCCTCGCTCCCGTCCTTGAGCAGGCCGGACACCATGATCGAGTTCTGGATCGAGACGATGGTGGAGAGCGCCCCGTCGGCGGCCGCGATCTCCATCAGCGCGAGCGCGTAGGAGACATAATCCGCCTCCGCGCCGCCGAACCCGGCGGGCGCCGTCATGCCGAGCAGGCCCATGCCGCCCAGCTCCTCAAACAGCCCGGCGGGATAGCCGCCCGCCGCCTCATAGGCCTGACTGTTCGGGCGAATGCGCTCCTGCGCGAAGTCACGCACGGAATCGCGGATCGCCGTCTGCATCTCTCCCAGGATCATCGTCTCTCCAATGGATCGTTGGAGGCTGCCTGCCACGCGCCATCCGCGCGATCAATGACGACATCGCTGGTCAGGCCGACGTAAAGGCAGCCACGTCACCCGCTAGTTCGAGACGTTGTCGATCAACCCGTCCAGATCATGGCGCGCCTTGCGGCCATAGCCGGCGGCCGCGGCAGCAGGCGCGGGCTCGCTGCACAGCGCCTTCGCCCGATCGTCGAACGGATGATCCCAGCCGCAGCGCTTCTCCGGGCTCAGCCCGACATAATAGAGATGGAACAGGGCCGCGCCGAGTAGCGCTCCCACCACCAGCAGGACGAAACTACGAAGCAAGGCCTTCCCCTTTTCCCGGCACCGCCGCCTTCATAGCAACGGCTGACCGGGGCTCAATGGCCCTGATTGTTCACCGCGGTCGCAAGATCGGTCTGGGTGGGAACGCAACGGAGCTGGGCGCTGCTGCCGTTGGCGACGATGTCCATCGCGGCGGCGTTGGTGTTCAGCGCCTCCTCGCATTGCTTCAGGTCGGGGAAGACCTGCGGGTCGGACAGCAGCCCGCGCAGCGTGTAGGTCTGGGCCGGAGGCGGCGCGGCCGGTGCCCCCGGCTTCGCACCGGGTGCCGACGCGGGCGCGTGCGCCGTGATCGCATGGCTGCGCTCCGCCTTATGGCAGCCGGCAAGCCACGCCAGCGCCAGAATGGCCGCGACTCTCATAGACCCTGTCTCTCCCGAGGAGCGTGCTGGAACCGCCTGCCTCAGGGGTCAATGCCTCCAAGGAGGTATGCGCCGTCCTGCCCCGCCGCCTCAACTGTCGTAATAATAAGGGGATTTCGTCGCCCAGATCGACTTCGGATAGCGCGCATGGAGCAACTGGAAGGCGCGCTTGCCCAGATGATCGTGATTGCCGCCCCAGCGCGCGATGCGGATCAGGCGATAGAGCGTCTCGGGCGAGCGAGGGTCTTTCGGATGGAGGCGCGCATAGTCCAGCATTTCGCCCCAGAGCGAGGTGGCGTCCGGGGGAATACGGTCCGGCTTGTCGTCGCCCGCGAGGAAGAAGCCTCGTTCCACGCGCGCCCTGGCGAAGAGATCGCCCGCGAAAACCGGCATATGAAAGGCGAAGATGCCCCGCCCGCATTTGCCGAAGCAGGCCATGTCAGCACCGTCCGGCGCCTCATCGTCATTCCCGCTCCAATATTCGTCCGGCGTGTAAGCCCTGGTCGGCGGGAAAGCCCTGACCACCGTCGCATGGCCGCGCGGCAGCAGCATCCAGTCCACCCAATAGCCGCTGAACCCGGGCTCCTTCCCCTCGGGCCGCGCATAGCCGGCGAGATCGCTGCGCAGGCTCGGGATCTTCGCCATCACGAAGAATTCGGCGAAGCGCCGGTCCGGCCCCGGCTTGAGGCGCTGAATGGCCCGCCAGTCGTCGCGCACCTGCGGCAATAGCTCGGCGAGCAGCGTCGCCGTCGCGCCGATCGCGGCATCGTCCTGAAGCTGCACGGCGCGCGCATAGTTAGTGAGCGCGATATCCAGCCTCAGCTCGCGCGGCAAGGTCACGGCCTGAGCGAGCGTCATGCGCTCCTTGAGCGGCAGGCGATCGATCACCGCACGCGCATCGCCGCCGAGCCCCACATAGGAAGCGCCCTGCTTGCCGATCAGCCCGTCGCCCGCCGGGAAATTGCCCGGTACGCAGCCGCCGTCGGTGGCCGTGCAATAAGGCTGGCGGAGCGCATGACGCGCGAAATCGTCGAGACCGGTCGAAAGCTGGGTCCGGATCGCGGAGAAGATGTTGCGGTCCGACGGGGTGAGATCGCCCCGCGCGAGGATGGCATCGGTGCGCATCCGCGTCTCGGCCAGCGGAGTCTTCAGCAGCGTCAGCCGGGTGAGATGATATTGGGCCGTCAGCCACGCCGGATCGCCCGGCGCAACAGCGGCCGCATCCTGCGCCAGCGCGGGCGCAGCCGCGTCGTCGGGCATGGCGAGGCTCAGCGCGGCCGCCAGCCATGCGACACGATGTGTCGCGGACCATTGCTGCTGCGCATGGGCGAGCCCCGCCTTCCGATCCCTCGTTTGCAGCGTGCGAATCCAGTCGCCCGCCTCCGGCTTGGCGGTCGAGACGTCGCTGAGGCTCAGATAATCCTTGAACTTCACCGCGATGTCCGGTGCGGCCTCGTGCTGGTTGAGATCATGGTCGAGACGGGCGAGCAGCTCGCGCGGATGCTCTCGATAGAGCAGGAGCTGCTGCATCGTCGGGATCTGATCCTGCCCGTAGCTGCCCTTGGGCGCGGCGCCGAGCTGCCGGATCGCGGCGTGGGCATGCGCAAAGCCCGGCGCATCGAGATGATCCATCGCGCTCCGCAGCGCCACGCGCGCTTGCAGATACAGCGCCTTGGGCTGCCACGGCGAACGGCGATCCTTCCCGATCGCGGCGAACCCCTGCTCGGCATCCGCATAGCGCCCGTCATAGAGCGCGAGTGCGGCCTCCTGATAGGCGCGATCGGCGCGCAGCCAGTCCGGTGCGCCGGCGGGCAGCGCAGGCAGCGCGACGCCCGGCTTGCTGCACGACTGGAACACGGCGTCCTGCCCCGCGAGCCATGCCCGCACGCCCGGCGAGGAAGCGCCGTAGCGGCCGACGCGATCCTTCAGCGTCGCCATCGCGGTGACGAAGGCGTCGCTGAAACAGGTGGGGATGGCGGTATAGTGCGGCCCCTCCCGCTCGGTGGAGATATAGTAGATGTCTGTGGAGGCGCCGGGGACCTGCTTGCGGGCATCGATCCACTGATAGGTCGGATCGGCGCTGGAATCTCCGCAACACGGCTTGGCCAGCGCCGCGCCCGCTTCCTTGCCGACGGAAAGCCCGTTCAGCAACCGCCAGTCCAGATAGAGGATCGGCGAGGGAGCGGTAGCCTTGAGAATACCCAGATGCCCATCCGACAGCGCTGAGAGATCGACCGCGTTCAGCGCATAGGATGTCACATAGTCCGGCACCGGCGGCGGCCCGCCCGAGCCGATCGCCAGCATGGCCAGCGTCGCCGCGACAGCCTTGCGCATCCCCTTCATCGCCATCCCCCTATCTGGCGCCGCACGGTATCGAAGTCGGCTCTGGTCCAGCTCCGTGGATCGAAGACATATACTCGTCGCCCGGCCGGCGCGCGCGCGATTGGCGTATCGGTGGAGAGTGCCAGAGCGGTGCGGCAGCGAGGGTTGCGGAAATCCCCTCCCTTCTCCAGCCGTTCCCGGATCAGCGGGTCGGTGCGGCCCATGCGGAAGAGCATCGGCACGATCTCGTCGACCGGCGCCGCGTCGAGCCAGCGTTCGTCATCGCACCAGGATGCGAGCGCGGTCATCGACAGCAGCGTTCCCCTGGGCAATCCTTCGCGGACATCGGCCAGCACATCGAGGAGGATCTGCCGCTCGGACGCCCGCACCTCGAAATCGATCTGGACCCGCTTCGCCGGGATGCGCGTCGCATAATGCAGCACGGCGCCGGCCACGCGACGGCGCAGCGTCGGCGTCCAGCGGACAGGTTGTTCGGGCGCGATCTGGATATGGACGAGCGCGATCTCGGGCGGCGTCGCGACCCGAAGCGGATAGCGCCGCCCGCGCGCGATGAAGCTGTCCCCCACGATCTCGATGAAGTCGCTCTGGACGGCGACGCCCACATCCTCGGGCAGGAAACGCAGGTCCTCCGGCCGTTCCCAGGCCCAGAGGATGATCGGCGAGGCCGGCGGATGTGCCTTGGGGCCACAGCCCGCCAGCAACGCAAACAACAGGACCGGCCAGCGACGCATGAGCCCGATCTCATCGGGCCTCATGCGCGTTGTCAACGCCGGCAGGTGGGTCGGGCGGCCGTCATCCGGGCCGCCCGACCCGTTCCGATCAGTGGAACTTGGCGCTCACCGAGACGCCGATGATCCGGGGATCGTTGTAGACGCCCGCCATATAGTTATCGATCACGCCCTTGAGGTTCTTCTCATTGGTGATGTTGCGAGCGAACACCGCCACCTCATAGGACTTCAGGTCGTAACCGATCTTCAGGCCGCCTTCGAAGCTGCCCTTCGAGGTGAACTCCTTGGTCTTGTACGGCACGAAGCTCGTATAGCCCTGGATGTTCCAGTCGGTGGAGATGAAGGCCTTGCCCGGACCGATCGGCAGATCGTAGCGCGCCGTCAGGTCGAGGTTGTACTTCGGCGCGTTCGGCAGCGGGTTGCCGTCGATCTGCGCGAAGACGGTCGGCGTGCCGAAGACCGGCTTCGTGATGGTCGGGTTCTGGACCGTGCAGACCACGTTGTATACGCCCGCGATGGCGAGACCGCAGACCTGCGCATAGACGTTCTTGTCGTCGATCTCGGTGTGCAGCAGGCTGAGGCCCGCCGACAGCGTCAGGTTCGGGATCGGCTTCACCTCGGCTTCGGCTTCCATGCCATAGGCCTTGGCCTTGTTGGCGTTGAACAGCACGCCGTTGCCGTTGGAATCGTTGCCGTTGAGCTGGATATTGTCGACGACATAGGTGAAGCCCGTGAGGTTCAGGCGCACCTGGTTGTCGAAGAAGCTGCTCTTGATGCCGCCTTCGTAGGAGGTGTTGGTTTCCGAGTTCGCCGTGGTGAAGTCGGAGTTGAACACCGCCGAACGACCCTGAATGGTCGGGCCACGGAAGCCGCGCGCGATGCGGCCGTAGAGGCTGACGTTCGGGGTCAGCTCATAAAGCGCGCTGACATCCCAGCTCGGCTTCGTGTCCGACAGACGGACATAGCGGCGGCCGGTGTAGGTGACGGCACCCGCCGCGGTGTCGGCGGTCTTGAGCAGGCGGGTGGACTTGGTGTCCTTTGTCTCGCGCACGCCGCCGGTGATCGTCAGGCGATCGGTGAGCTTGTAGCTCGCCTGGCCGAAGATGCCCCACGAGGTGTTGATGTCGTGCAGCAGCACCCAGTTGTTCGGGTTGCGCGCGGCGACGCCCGGATTGAGGAAGAAGGCGCGCTGATCGAACTCGGTATCGTCGCGGGAATCGAAGTAGATTCCGCCGACCTGCCACTTGAAGCGATCGGTGCCGTCGCTGGCGAGGCGGACTTCCTGGGTGAACTGGCCGAGCGAGCGCAGGCGACCCTGCGATTCACCGAAGAAGGCCGGCCCCGGGAAGTTGATCGCCGCACCGCCGTCGGTGTCGCCGCGGCTGTAGCCATGGCTGGTCTCATAGGCGCTGATCGAGGTCAGCTTCACGCCGCCGAAATCATAGCCCACGTTGAGCGAGCCGCCATAGGTCCAGTAATGCTGCGGGTTGTTGTCGCCCTCGTCGAGCGCGACCTGGCTGCGGTCGAAGTTCGAGGGGACCACGTTGGTGCCCTTGGTGATCGAACCGCGATAGAAGATCGTCGACGTGCCCGAATAGTCGCGCGCATGGCCCGAGGCGAGGATCGATAGCTGCTCGGTCGGCGTCAGCAGGAACTGGAGGCGGACGTCCTTCTCGTCGAAGCCGCCGAGAGCGTCCTTGCGCGGCGCGCGCGTGCCGTCATCGGAGACGCCGGTGAAGGTGTTGTCCACCCAGTTGTCGCGATGCTGGTAGAGCGCCGAGACGCGATAGGCGAGCTTGTCCGCGATGATCGGGCCGCCGACGCCGGCATCGATGTTGACCGTGTTGTAGCTGCCATAAGAGGCCGTGCCGCGCGCCTCGAAATCCTGAGTCGGCTTCGCGGTATCGAACTTGATGATGCCGGCCGTGGTGTTGCGGCCGAACAGCGAGCCCTGCGGGCCGCGCAGCACTTCGACCTGCTGGATGTCGAACGCCGGGTTCGACTTCAGGACGACATGCTCAAGCACGACGTCGTCCTGGATGATCGACACCGGCTGCGAGGCGCCGAGGTAGAAGTCGATATTGCCAAGGCCGCGGATGTAGAAGCGCGGGAAGATGCGGCCGGTCGTCGACTCGACGTACAGGCTCGGCACCTTGCCCGAGAGCGAGAGCAACGTGTCGTCGCCGCCCGACTGGAAATCGCGCAGGCCCACGCCGTTGATGACGCCGACCGAGATCGGAACCTTCTGGAGATTTTCGGCGCGGCGCTCGGCGGTGACGACGATGTCGCCCAGCTCGTTGCCGGCCGCCGGAGCGGTGGCGGCAGCGTCCTGCGCGGAGGCGGACGTAGCGGCGATCATGGCGCACGAGGCGACGGCGGCCAGCGCGGCCGAGCGGATGAAGATTTTGGACAAATGAGTTCCCCTAGAAGGCGCCACCCCGCTTTCTGAGCGGGTGCAGCACGGGGAGCCTCATGCCGGGATTTTGTGACGGCGGTGTTTCAATCCAGAGGGTTAAGCCAAACGCGCCAGATCAAACGGCAGCGCGATCGGGTGTAATACGCTGCAATGCAGGAATGGCTGCGGCGGTCGTCCGGATCGCCGCCCGCACCGATTGGAGATGCGCGATCGTGTCCTCGATCGAATGACCTTCGATGGCGGGGTTATAGTCGGCCGGCCGGATGCCCTGCCCGTCCATCACCGCGAACCAGCTCGCGTCGCGGAACAGCTCGTCGGTCGACAGCACCAGTCGCGCGGAGGCGCGGAAATGCTCGATCTTACGGGCGAGCGTCTCGGGGATCTCCATCGCCTGGCAGGCCTGCCACAGCGGCTCGGTGCGCCCCTGCGTCATCGCATAGTGCAGGATCAGGAAATCGCGGACGTCGTCCATCTCCTGTGCGTAGATGCGATTGAACTGGTCGGCGGCGAGCGGCGATCCGTCGCGGCGCGGGAAGAGCGCGAGCAGCTTGGCGATGCCGCTCTGGATCAGGTGGATGCTGGTCGACTCCAGCGGTTCAAGGAAGCCGCTCGACAGGCCAATGGCGACGACGTTGCGATCCCAGCTCTTCCGCCTCCGGCCGGGCAGGAAGCGGATCAGGCGCGGATCGGCGATGGGCGGGCTGTCCATGCCCGCGATCAGCGAGGCTCGCGCGGCGTCATCGTCCTGATAGCGGCTGGAGAAGACATAGCCGTTGCCGGTGCGATGCTGGAGCGGGATGCGCCAGCGCCAACCCGCCTCCGCCGCCGTGGCGCGCGTATAGGGCGTGACGCGCTCTTCCGGAGCACTCGGCGCCGCCCAGGCACGATCGCAGGGCAGCCAGTGCGACCAGTCCTCATAGCCCACGCCCAGCGTCTGCTCGATCAGCAGCCCGCGCATTCCCGAGCAATCGATGAAGAGATCGCCTTCCAGCACGTCGCCGCGATCGGTGGTGAGCGAGCGGACGAAGCCGGTTTCGGGATGCTGGTCGATCGTCGAGACCTTGCCCTCGAAGCGCCGCACCCCGCCCGCCTCGGCGAGCTTTCGCAGATAGCGCGCATAGAGCGAGGCATCGAAATGGAAAGCATAGCCGAGCGTCGAGAGCAGCGAGCGCCGATCCGCCGACGGCTGCGCGAAACGCCCCTGAAGCGCGAGTTGCGCGTTCAGCGAATAGTCCTCGGTCGGCGCATCGAAACCCGCCAGCCGCGCGCGGATCAGGCGGTGGAGGAACATCACCCCGTCGCCCGGCGGGCCGAAGGTGCCGAACGGATGGAGATAGCGGCTCCCCTCCCCGTTCCAGCCGACGAACTCGATGCCGAGCTTGTAGGTGGCGCCCGTCTCGGCCATGAACTGGCGCTCGTCGAGGCCGACGATCTGGTTGAACCAGTGGATCGTCGGGATGGTCGCCTCGCCGACGCCGATCGTGCCGATCTCCTCGGACTCGACAAGCCGGATCGCGGTGCCCGTGCCATGGAGCCCTCTGGCGAGCGCCGCGGCCGTCATCCAGCCGGCCGTGCCTCCGCCGAGGATGACGATCTGCCGGATACGGTTGTCGCTCATGGATGTGTCCTAGCCGTCGCGGAGGCCGAGGGGCAATGCCCCGCGCCCGCCGGCCGCTTGAGCGCGAGGAAGACGGTGCTCCAGAGCTGTGCCGCGTTGGACTCGTCTACGTCCTTGGCGCCCGCGCCGAAGGCCACCACGCGATAGGCGCCGTCCTTATAGGCCCAGGACCAGAGCTCGGACCGCTGCACGCTCCGCGTCGCGTCGATGCCGTCCCAGAGGCAGGCCTGCGCATCGGCGAGCTTCAGGCGGAGATCGGCCGGCAGATCCTTCCGTTCAAGCTGACGCGCCAATCCCGCCGCCGCCAGCGCCTGCTGCCACGACCAGATCACCGTGCCATGATAGGCGTTCGGCCCGAAACGCGCCTGAAGCGCCGCAGAGGCGAAGGCCGGGTTGGCGACCAGCATCCCCGCCCCCGTGCGCAGGCCCGCCGGGAAGGGGCGGCTGATGAGCTGCGCGCTCTGCCCGAGGTCGGCCTCCGTCGGATGGCCGAAGAGGAGGTCGAAGCCCATGTCGCTGTTCTCGATCGGCACCGGCTTGCCGTCCCGATCGAGCGCGATGGCGTGGAAGCGCACCGGCTCGCCCTTCAGCGCCGCCAGTGCAGGTGCCGCCGGCACGCCCGCCTGCCCCGCATAGGCGCGGACATCCTCGGCCGCCTTGTCGGCCGGGACTTCCATCGCGAACAGGCCGGGCGCCTTCTCGCGCCAGGTGGCGATCATCGCTGGCAGGCGCTCGAACGCCGCCCGATCCTCACCCGACAGATAAGGCGTCAGCAGCCCCGCCCGATAGAGTGCGTCGGCGGCCTCCAGCGCGACCGGAACGAAGACGGCGTTGACGTCATAGGGATAATGCCCGCCGCCGAGCCCATCGTTGCTGTCGCGCCACTCGCCGACCTGCATTCCGGGTTCGAGGCCGATCAGCTTGCCCACCACCGGATCGCGCGCGAAGGGCTGCGCCTCCGCCATCACGAAACGCAGGTTACGCATCAGCTCTGCGCCCGCGCCGTTTTCCGCGAGGAAGGCCCTCGCCCGCCCCCGCCCGCGCGCATCGTCGAGCAGCCATGCCCGCGCCACGGGCGCCAGCATGAAATGGCTGTCGATCATCTTGTAGTTGAAGGTCGGCGCTGCGGAGGAGGTGCCGTCCTCCTTGCGATGGTCGAGGATGGCGAACTCCCCGATATCCTCCTCATGCGCGACCTTGCCCTCGGGCGAGAGCCGCTCCAGCACCGAGCGCAGGCCAGACTCCACCGCCACCGGCTGAAGCACCGGCATCAGTAGCCTGACCGACATCAGCGTGTCGCGGCCGAAATAGGTGTCGAAGCGCCACGATCCGGCGAGGAACTTCTCGCGATAGCTCAGATATTCGAGCGCTGCGCGCGCCTTGGGATCGGCATTGACAGCCGGCGTCAGCAGATCCTTGCCTGTGAGCGGCGTGAGCGGCGTCTCGCCCGTCACCGCCGTGATCGAGAGCGTGATCCGCCCGGCCTTGTCCGCCACGAAGGCGCCCCCTCGCATCGCGCCATGGACCTCCAGCCGATAGCCCGGCGCGCCATCCAGCCGATCGCGCGACCAGACGAGGCCCGTGCGATCCGCCACCGGCGGCGTCAGCACCTCGCCGGGCGCAGTGCCGAGCGCCTGATAGTCGCGCAGCACACGGATGCTCGACAGCACCGCCTGCCTGGCCTCCAGACGCGGCGTGGCGATCGTCGCGGTGAAGCGCACGCCGTGAAGCGCGCGGCCCTTGGCATCCTTGATCGTGATCGGCTGCGCGGGCGCGGGCATGGTCCACTCGGCCGGATGGTCGATCCCGTCGAACCACAGCCCGACGCCGCTATTCCCCGCCGGGAAAGCCACGATCAGGCGCGGATCGCTCCCCGAGCGCAGCACGACATGCGCGGAGACCCGCCCGCTCCGCTCGAAGCTGTTGAGGTTGAGCCCCTCCTTCTGCACGAAATCGCCACGGGGCGTCGGTGCCGCCGCCACGGTGGCGAGCGCAAGGAGCCCCGCCGCGGCCCGGATGCGGCGATGGACGGCTGAAAGCATCGGCATGACCCAAAAAAGAGGGGCGGCCGGGTCCAGCCAGCCGCCCCAGAGGAGGGAAGTGTTAGAGCTTCACGGTCGCGCTCACCAGCGCGTTCCGTCCGACGATGCTGCGGCCGTAGAAGAAGCCGTTGACGATCGTCTGGGTCTGCCCCTGTCGCGGATTGCCTTCGGTGAAACCCTTGACGTTGGTCAGGTTGTCGACGCTCGCCGAAATCGTGATCTTCTGGTTCACGTTGAAGCTCGCGCCCACCGTGAACACGCCATAGCTCGGCAGCGCCACGCCATTGCCCGAGTCCGCGAATATCTTGCCGATATATTTGTACCGGCCATAGATCTCGCCGAGCCCGCCCGGCAGGATGAAGGTGGGCGTGACGGTCAGCAGCTTCTTGGGCGTGCGTTCCGGCGTGTTGCCGTTGTACTGCGGCTGGGCGACGCCGTCGAAGCGCAGGTTGTGCAGCTTCGGATCCTGATAGACGCCGCTCACGTCGAGGCTGAAGAAGCGGACCGGCTTCCAGGTCGCGTCCACCTGCACGCCCACCGTCTTGTTGTTGGCCAGCGCGTTGGCCTGCACGGCGGGGTTGTCGGGATTGATGAACTGATAGGACTGGTCGTTGAAGATCGTGCGGAAGCCGATCACCGACGCCGCCAGACCATGGCCGCGATAGCGCACGCCGCCTTCGTACAGCGTCAGGTCGGACGGCTTGTGCGTGCCGCCCGTGTCGCCACCGAAGGTCTGGAAGCCACGCGCATAGCGGGCATAGAGGGCGATATTGTCCGTCAGCTCATAGTTGGCGCCGACCGTCGCCGCCCAGTCGTGATAGGACTTGGCGACATGGGTGTAGGTGCCGTCGAAGGTGCTGCCGACATCCGCGATGATGCCCGGCGTACCGGCCGGCACCGGCTGGTTCACCGCCGCCGTATTGCCGATATCCACGCCGACATGCTCATGCTCGTAGCGCGCACCGAAGTCGATGTGCAGCTTCGAGCCGATCTTGAGTTCGTCGTTGAAGTAGGCCGAGATCGAGTTGATCTCGTCCTTCACGACACCCTGGCCCCAGTTGCCGTAGCTGATCATGCCGTTGTTGGTCAGCTGGCCCACGACATTGCCCGTGCCGTCGAGCGCCACGATGTCGTAGATGTGGGAATTGTCCTTGACGTCGTTGATCAGCGTCGAGACGCCAGACTGATCGTTATAGTGGCGCACGTTGTAGAACATGCCGCCGACGGTCAGCGAGTTGTCGATCACGCCGGAGGAATAGTTCCAGCGCGTGCCGAAATCGGTGCCGAAATCCTTGGTCGTGACGAGCTGGTGGTTGAGCACGGTCTGCTGGAGCAGGCCGTTGCCGTTCAGCGCGTTGAGCGTCGCGGTGTCGGACGCCGGGATCACCGTGCCGCCGCCCATCACGTCACGCAGGCCGAACTGCGTCGCCGTCGGGAAGGCCGCCTGCCCCTGCGCCAGGAAGCTGGCGATCGGGGATGCCGTCGGATCGAGGTAGGTCGCCGCCGAGGCGAGGCCCGCCGTGCCCGCGCCACTGCCGGGGAAGATGCCGTTGAAGTCGAACTTCGCGTCCAGATAGCGGGCGCGCAGGAAGACGCTCAGATCCTTGGTGACGGGCTTGTCGACGTCGATCCGGTATTGGGTCGAGGTCGTGTGGATGCCCTGCGACAGGCTGAAGTTGCGGATGCAGTTGCCGGTCGCGCAGCTATCCGGCACCTTGATGTCGTTGAAGGCGTTGCCGACGATGTTGCCATACTGGGTGCCGAGCCCCGGAATGCCGCTGATCTTGCCGTTCGCGGAGACCGCGAAGGGCTGGTCGGCATAATAGGGATCATGCTCGTCGCCGCGCTTGATCGTCAAACGGACATAGCCGCCGTCGTCGAAGCGTTTCTCCAGCATGCTCTTGATATGATAGGTGTTGTAGCTGAACGGCGAGTGCCGCACGCCCTTCGTGCTGTCGGCATAGCCGCCGACGTTGAAGGCGAGGCTGTCGGTGATCGGCGTCGAGAAATAGCCGTCCGCGCGATAGTCGCCATAGGTCGTGCCGGTGAAGCGGACCTGCGCCTCGGTCTTGTCGAAGTTCGGGCGCTGCGAGATGAAGTTGATCGTCGCGCCCGCGCCGTTGGGCGCGAGAATGCCCGAGGTGCCGCCCTCGACCGCCTCGACGCGATCGATGGTGATATCCTGCTGGAAATATTCGTCGGCGCCGCCGCCGCCGTAGAGGATCGGCATGCCGTCCTCTTCGAGCGTGATGAAGGTCTGCGCGCCGCCGCGCAGGCCGCGGACGGAGTAGTTGTTCGAGACGGGGCCGGCCGTGCCCTCGACGAAGATGCCGGGCACAAGTTCGAGGATATCCGCCGTGGAGCGCGGGGCCTTGCGCTGGATGTCCGCCGTGCTGGCCAGCGTGACGTTGGACGAGGAGTTGAAGAGCGTGCGCTTGCCGGACGTGTTGCCGGTGACGACGATCTCCTGCATCTGCTCGGACGCCGCCTGCTGGTCGGCGGGGGCGGCGGCAGCCTGCGGCGCAGCAGCCGGAGCGCTCGCGACGGGGGCCGACTGCGGCTCGTAGTTGATGTTGGTGAACGCGGCGCGCGGCGCGGCATTGCCGCCTCCGGCCTTGGGATCGGCGATCACCGCGGTGCGGCCGTCGAACGAGACGAGGCGCAGGCGCGCGGGCGCGATCAGGCGGCGGAGGCCATCCTCCACCGTGTAATTGCCCTTCAGGCTGGCGACATGCCGGCCGGCCGTCGCTTCGCTGGGTGCGAGGACCTGGATACCCGCCTGCTGGGCGAAGCTGACGATGCCCTGGGCGGCGGACTGGGCCGGCACGTCGAACGGGCGGACGCTGCTCTGCGCGGCAGCGGGCGCGGCGACCACCGCGGCACTGGCGACGGCAAGCGCCGTCATGGAAATGTCGGCAGCGGAAACATGCGCAAGGAGGCGCATCAAACATTCTCCCCGTAGTATCGCGGCGATCTTGCGTCGCTCTTGGTCAGATGCGCGGGGCGAGGCTTTCCGTCGCCACGCTCAAAAATTTTTCAGGGGACAATGCGAACCCTGTCCCCATCCTTCACCACCCGGCCGCCAACCATCACGGCCGCGGCCTGCGTGAACCCATCGAGGTCGTCGGTGTGGAACCATCCGACGACGTGACGGTTCCCCAGCGCCGGATCGATTTCCAGCGTCCGCACATGATAGCGGTTGAACTCGTCCGCCGCCTGCGCGAGGGTCATGTTGTCGAGGACGATCCGCCCTTCCCGCCACGCCAGCCGCTGGTCGGAGAGATTGGGGGCGAGGCCGCTCACCATCACATCCCCCGCCTCGCGCACGATCGCGCGCTGACCGACCGTGACGAGCGTCGGCTCGGCGTGGGAGGACGTGGACCAGACCTTCACCGTCCCTTCGGTCACCATCACCTCGGAAGCGCCGTCGCGGCGGCGCACGTCGAAGGCGGTGCCCACCGCCTGCACGCGCACGGGACCGGCCGAGACGGTGAAAGGCCGCGCCTTGTTGTGGGCGACCTCGAACCACGCCTCGCCGCGCGCCAGCTCGATGTCGCGGCGTTCAGGCGTGAAGGCGACACGGATATGGCTGGTGCTGTTCACCACCGCGAAAGAGCCGTCGTCGAGCGGCAGACGGCGGATTTCCCCGACGGCGGTGCTGATCGGCGTCCCCCGCAGCCAGTGCCGGAGGCCGAAGCCGCCCGCCATGGCGGCCGCGATCCCCGCCACGCCGAAGCGCAGCAGACGGCGGCGACCCTGGTTCTCGACCGTCTCGGGCTCATCCTCGATGGCGCCGAGCGCGCGGCCGCGATCGAGCAGGCTGAGCGCCGCCTGCGCGCGCAGCAGCGCGCCGCGATGGCGGCTGTCCTCGGCAAGCCACGCCGACAGCGCCACGCTCTCGACATCGTCGAGGCCCCGGTCGATCCGGGACGCCCATTGGCAGGCGCGATCGTCGATCATCCGCGCCTCCCCTTGAAATCCTTGCCCTTCGATCCGCGCCTTCCGGGACGCCCCCGCATCTCGGCACGCTCCTCCTCGCCCATGGCATCGAGGATGCGCCGCAGGCCGCGCGTCACCTCGTTCTCCACGATCGTCTCGGTGACGCCGAGCCGCGTCGCGATCTCGCGCTGGGAGACGCCTTCGATCTTGCGAAGCTGGAAAATCTGGCGGCAACGGTCGGGCAGCGCCGCGATCAGCGCCTCCACCCGCGCCAGCGCGCGTCGTCCCGCCACGATCCGCTCGGGCGAGGCGTCGTCCTCGGCCAGCGCCTCGTCGAACTCTGAGAGGCCGCTTGCCGCCTCGATGCTCACCACCCGCGTGCGACGGATCTGCTGGAGCACGACGTTACGCGCCGTCTGGAAGAAGTAGCTGCGCGGATCGGCGATATGGGCGACGGAGTCGAGCGCGCTGATCCGGCAATAGGTTTCCTGGATCACGTCGTCCGCATCGATGGTCGGGAAAGCGGAACGCAGCCACGAGCGCAACCGTGCCTCCAGAGGCAGGATGTGACGGCTGACCCATCCAATCAGGTGCGGCGAAGCAGGTTCCATTCTGGCGCCTAGATGCCCGAGCGGCGACTTTCCGTCAGCCCCGCACGACGAAACGAGAGCGCTCCCATCCTCACGCCCGCCGCAGCACGGTCTTGAGGTTCATGAACTCGTGCAGCCCGTATGGCCCAAGCTCGCGGCCATGGCCCGACGCCTTGATGCCGCCGAAGGGCGTCTCTGGCGTGGAGGCCAGCATCTGGTTGATCGCCGTCATGCCCGCCTCGATCTCGCGCACGAAGCGCTCCTGTTCGGCGGCGTCGCGCGTCCAGACCGAGGAGCCGAGGCCGTAGGGAATGGCATTGGCGAGGCGGATCGCCTCGTCGATATCCGCCGCCCGGAACAGCATGGCGATGGGGCCGAAAATCTCCTCCGCCATCAGCGGCCCGTCGGGCGCGACATCGACGAGGATGCCCGCCGACATATAGGCCCCCTTGCCCGGCAGCGCCTCGCCGCCGAACAGCAGCCGCGCGCCCGAGGCCCTGGCCTCCTCAAGCTGGGCGAGCACGGTATCGCGCTGCTCGATGCTGGAGAGCGGCCCCATGTCGGTGGCCTCGTCCATCGGATCGCCGGCCTTCACCGCGCGCATCGCGGCCGAGAATTTGTCGAGGAAGGCGTCGTAGATATCCGCATGGACGATCATGCGCTTGGCGCAGATGCAGGACTGACCGGTATTCTGGACACGCGCCTTCACCGCCTGACCGACCGCCTCGTCGAGATCGGCCGACGGCATCACGATGAACGGGTCCGAGCCGCCCAGTTCGAGCACCACCTTCTTGAGCGCCGCGCCCGCCTGTTCGGCGACGGCCCGACCCGCGCCCTCGCTGCCCGTCAGCGTGACGGCGACGACGCGCTCGTCCGCGATGATCCCGGCGATGGCGGAGGACTTGACCGCAAGGTTCTGGAACACCCCCTCCGGCGCACCGGCGGCGATCACCATCTCCTCCATCAGCCGGGCGACGCCCTGCACGATGCTCGCATGTTTCAACAGCCCGACATTGCCGGCGAGGATGGTCGGCGCGAGGAAGCGGACAGCCTGCCACAGCGGGAAATTCCACGGCATGATCGCCAGCACCGGCCCCTGCGGCAGATAGCGCACCTCGGCCGATCCGCCGCCTGCCATCGGGATGGTCCTGGGCTCCAGCATCGCCGGCCCCTGCTGCGCATAGTAGCGGAAGGCCGTCGCGCACTTGTCCACCTCGGCCAGCGCGGAGGCGTAGGTCTTGCCCATCTCGGCGGTGATCGTACGGGCCAGCCGGTCCCGGTTCGCGTCATATTGCCCGGCAATGCGTTCGAGCAGCGCGGCCCGCTCCGTCACGTCCGTCGCCCGCCAGTGGCGGAAGGCGGCAGCCGCCTTGTCCAGCCGCGCATCCAGCTCGGCGCCGGTCAGCTCTGCATAGGTGGCGATTTCCTCGCCGGTCGCGGGATTTACGCTACGAAACATGACGGCTCCTCTTTCGGGGCAACGGGATGCGGCGGTTCCGGTTCCGGCGCGCCGGACCGTTGCCCACGCCATCCCCTCTATAAGAGACTATGGTCCGGTCGCCACGCCTGGCCTCAGTTCCCGGGGGAGGCTGGATTGCATTCGATGAATCCCAACGCCGAGACGAGCGAAACGGTGCTCGGCGATGTACGGACGGCGCTCGCCACGGTGGCGAGCGGACTCGACGGACGCTTCGTTCAGGCCGGCGCCGCGCTGGCCAGCGCCTATGACATCGTCGAGCGGCTGCTCTCCTCGCTGGAGGGCGTCACAAACGCGCTGGACCGCGAGGCCGCAGAGGCCGCGATCGGCAACATGCGCGCCGCCGCCGACAGCCTCGCCCGCCTGCCCCATATCCAGGGGGAGCGCCGGGGTGCGCTGAAGAGCATCGGCGACGCAACCAAGGCGCTGCGCGATCATGTCGCGCAGATCCAGCGGACGCTGAGCTTCCTGCGCATCTGCGGGCTCAACATCATGGTCGCGGCCGCCGGCGCCGAGGAGTTTTCGGGCTTCGCGGAGACGATGTTCGCCCAGCTCGATCTGGGTTCGGGCCAGCTCGCCGGCTTCGAGCGGGAGGCCGCCCGGCTGCTCGCGGAAGTGACCAACATGGCCGAAGCCGAGAAGCGCCTCGCGACGGAATGCAACCACATCATCCCCGAGGTGCCGCTCAAGCTCGCCAATGATGCCGTGGCTCTGCAACGCTATCAGGGCGACGCCGCCGCTCTGGCGGGCCGCATCGCGGACGTTGCGCGCGTGATCCGCACGAAGCTCGCGACCGCGCTCGGCGCGATCCAGATCGGCGACATCACCCGTCAGCGGCTAGAGCATATCGCGGACGGTGTCGGCACCCTGACGGCTTTCCTCGACGAGCATCGCCCGAAAGCCCCCGATGCCGCGGAGGCCGTCGAGAATCGCATCGTCGCGCTGCTGACCGCCCAGATCGAGGACGCCACGGCCGACTTCCTGCGCGAGGCCCATAGCCTCAACCGGAATCTGCGCGGCATCGCGCCGGACGCCGACCGCCTGCTCGCACTCAAGAGCGATACGGCCCCGGAGGCCGACGGCCAGTCCTTCCTGCGCCGGCTGGAGCAGGACATCGCCAACATCCAGACCGTCACCTCGCAGCTCCGCCATGCCGAGGAGCAGACCGACCGGCTCGGCAGCGCCACCTCGGCGATCGCGGAGAGCCTGGCCCAGCGGCTCAACATCGTCCGGCACGTCCAGTCCGACGTCGAGCAGATGGCGTGGAACACGGGCCTGCGGTGTCGCCGCATGGGCGAGGACGGGCTGGCGCTCGCGGCCATCGCCACCGAGATCCGGCAATTCTCCACCAATCTCGGCATCGTCTCCGGCCAGATTTCGCAGACGTTCGAGCGGCTGAGCACGGCCGCGGGCGCGATCCGCGGCCGGGAGGAACAGGGCGACAAGATCGACGCGGGCCGCACGCTAGCGGAATCGCTTTCCAGCATCCGTGCGGGCAGCGAGCGGATGCAGCACAGCCTCGACAGTCTCGACGGCGAGGCTTCGGCCATGGTCGCGATGCTGCGGGAAACGGCCGACAATGTGAATTGCGAGGCGGAGATCGGCCGCACACTCGGCGTGGCCGCCGCGCAGCTCGCGACGCTCGCGGAACGGGACGCCGAGCTTCCCGAAGAGGCCGCCGCCCTGCTCGATACGCTGTTCGACGATATCGCCAGCACTTACACCATGGCGCGCGAGCGCGAGGTGCATCGGCTCGTCACCGGCAGGGGCGAAGAGAACGACGCCTCCATTGCCGAGGACATCGCGAGCGACGAGGATCTGTTCGAGGACGCCCTGTTTTAGGGACCGGCCGCGGGGGAGCGGACCTCCCCCGCCCCGTCAGCGCGTCGTGACGCGGAGCAATTCGCGCGCGATATCGCCGAGCGGCACGATCCGCTCGGCCGCGCCGCGCGCGATCGCCTCCTTGGGCATGCCGAAGACGATCGACGTTTCCTCGTCCTGCGCGAAAGTCCGGGCGCCGGCCTGCTTCATCTCCAGCAGGCCGCGAGCGCCGTCGTCGCCCATTCCGGTCATGATGACGCCGACCGCATTCGATCCCGCCGAACGCGCGGCGGAACGGAACAGCACGTCGATCGACGGCCGGTGACGCGCCACCAGCGGCCCGTCGCGCACCGCGACATGATAGCGCGCACCGCGCCGCTCCAGCATCATATGCCGCCCGCCCGGCGCAATCAGGACATGGCCGCGCAGCACGGGATCGCCGTCCGCCGCCTCCTTGATGCTGAGATCGCAGAGCCCGTCCAGCCGGCGGGCGAAGGCGGCGGTGAAGCTCTCGGGCATATGCTGCACGATCACGATGCCGGGCGCGTTGGCGGGCAGCGCCTCCAGCACCTCGCGCAGCGCCTCCGTGCCGCCAGTGGATGCGCCGAGGCAGACGACCATCTCGGTGGTGCGGCTCATCGGCCGGTTATCCGGCGGCGGCAGCACGGCGTCGGCGGTGAGCTTGCGGGCGACGCGCTCGACCGTAGGCGTCCGCGGCCTTCCGCGCACGCGCGCGACAGCCGCGGCCTTCACGGTGTCGCGGATCTGGAGATGCTGTTCGGCCAGATGATCGGCGACCCCGAGGCGGGGCTTCAGGATGACGTCGACCGCCCCCGCCTCCATCGCCTGCAACAGCGTCTCCGAGCCATCCTCGACCAGCGAGGAGCACATCACCACCGGCACCGGGCACTGGTGCATCAGTTTGCGCAGGAAGGTGATGCCGTCCATTCGCGGCATCTCGACGTCGAGCGTGATGACGTCGGGTAATTCCTGCTGGATGTAGCGCGCCGCCGCGAAGGGATCAGCGGCAGCCGCGATCACCTCCAGCGCGGGGTCTTCCTCCAGGATCGTCTTCAACGTCTGCCGGACGCTGGCGGAATCATCGATGATGAGAACGCGGATCTTGGCGGCCATGTCAGCGCCGCCGGAACACGGTGTTGGCGACCTGCTCCAGCGGCAGGTCGAAGCCCGTGATCGTCTCCGAATGGCCGAGGAACAGATGGCCCTCCGGCGCCAGACAGTCGAGGAGGCGCGAGACGACCTGCCGCTGCGTCGGCTTGTCGAAATAGATCAGCACGTTGCGGCAGAAGATCAGGTCCATCGGCGCGCCGACCGGATAATGGCCGTCCATCAGGTTCAACGGCGCGAAGCCGATGGTGCCGCGCAGTTCGGGCACGATGCGCACCTCCCGCCGGGCGGGATTCCGGGGCGAGAGGACATATTTACGGCGCAGCCGTTCGGGCACGGGCTCGACCATGTCGGCCGGATAGACGCCCCGGTGGGCCGCGTGCAGCACCTCGGTATCGAGATCGGTCGCGAGGATCGTGAAATCACCCGCGCCGGCCGCGCGGACGCGATCGTCGAGGATCATCGCCAGCGTATAGGCCTCCGGCCCGGTCGAGCAGGCGGCGCTCCATGCGCGGATCGTGCGGACGCCCCGCTCCGCCAGGTCTGGCAGGACGGTGTCGCCCAGATATTGGAAATGCGCGGGCTCGCGGAAGAAATCCGTCTTGTTGGTGGTGACGGCATTGATGAGGTGCAGCCCCTCGGCCGCCAGATTGTCGGCCTCGAACAGACGCTCGCAATAAGCGTCGATGCTGGGCTGGCCCGTCGCGTGGACGCGCCTGCGCAGGCGGCCTTCGAGCATGGTGATCTTGCTGTCGGGCATCTTGATGCCGGACGTATCGCGAATGTAGCGCGCAAGCCGATCGAAGTTGCGGCGGCTGAGATGATCGGCGCCGGTCGGCGCGCTGTGGACGGCTGCGTGCAAGGCCATGCTCCGGAGGATATCCGCGCCGACGCCCATGGTCGGCGCGGATGACGAAAGGGGACGGGCGATCAGGCGGCGGCCGGCAGCTTCAGGAAGGCCGCGTCGGCGGACGAGAAGATCCGCGCCGCGTCGATGAGGACGACGAAGCCCTCACTCCGCCGCGCCACGCCGCCGATATAGTCGGACGGCCAGGAAACGCCGATGTCTGGCGCCGCCTCGATCGCATCCGCGCGGAAGGCGCTGACATCCAGCACCCGGTCGACCACCAGCCCCAGCACCAGCGTCCGGTCCGTCAGCGGCACGTCCACCACGAGGATGCGCGTCGCGGGCGTCGGCTCGGCGCGCGGCAGGCCGAGCCGGAGGCGGAAGTCGATCGTCGGCACGCCCTCGCCGCGCACATCCGTCAGGCCGAGCAGATAGTCCGGCCCGTTGGGGATGCGGAACGTCTCGCGATAATCGAGGATTTCGCGGACGAACGCGACAGGAACCGCGAAAGTTTCCGCCCCCAGACCGAAGGTGACGACCTGGATCTCCTCCGCCTCGCCGCTCACGCCGCGCGGCTCCCGAAATCGGCATCCTCCGCATCGGGGCCGCCCTGCGAGAGATCGAGCGCGAAGCCCTGCACGCGGGCCTTCTGGTCCGCGACCGAGTTGGGCCGGGCCATGGCAGGCGCGGCTGCCTTGCGGACGGGAGCCGGCATCGGACGACGCGTTGCCACAGGAGCAGGTCGCGGCGCGGCGCGCTCACCGGCCCGCCCATCGACGCGGAAGTAGGCGATGCTCGTTTCCAGCTCCTCGGCCTGCGCCGCCAGTTCCTCCGACGTCGTAGAAATCTGCTCGGAGGCGCCGGCATTCTGCTGCGTCACCTTGTCGAGCTGCTGGATGGCGAGGTTGATCTGCTCGACGCCAATATCCTGCTCGCGGCAGGCCGCGCTGATCTCGGACACCAGTTCGGCGGTGCGGCGGATATCCGGCACGAGGCGTGACAGCATCTCGCCGGCTTCCGCGGCGGCCTTCACGGTCTCGGTCGAGACCGAGCCGATCTCCGCCGCCGCCGTCTGGCTGCGCTCGGCGAGCTTGCGCACTTCCGACGCCACCACCGCGAAGCCCTTGCCATGCTCGCCGGCACGCGCAGCCTCGACCGCGGCGTTCAGCGCGAGAAGGTCGGTCTGGCGGGCGATCTCCTGCACGATGCCGATGCGGTCGGCGATCGTGCGCATTGCGCCCACCGCGCGGTCCACCGCGACGCCGCTCGCTTCCGCGTCCTTGGACGACTGGCGGGCGATTTTCTCGGTCTGGGCCGCATTGTCGGCGTTCTGCTTGATGTTGGCGGCCATCTCTTCCATCGAGGCCGACGCCTGCTCGGCGGATGCCGCCTGCTCGGTCGCGCCCTGCGAGAGCTGTTCCGAGCTGGACGACAGCTCCTGGCTGCCCGACGACACGTTCTGCGCCGCCACCGTCGCATCGCCGACGACGCCGCGCAGGCGCTCGATCATGTCGTTGACGAGGCCCAGCAGGTCGCCGATCTCGTCGCGGTGGCGGATTTCCACGGTGCGGGTGAGATCGCCCTCCGCGACCTGCCGCATCGCGTGGCCGGCCGTCGCGAGCCCACGGGAAATGAACATCGCGATATAGGCTCCGGAAGCCAGCATCGCGATGAAGGCGACGATGCCGAGCGCGATGATGCTGGTGTGCGCGGACTGGAAGAGCAGCTCGGTCGAGTCATCCGCCTCGGCCATCTTGCGCGACTGCACGGCGGCGACTTCCTCGGCTGCCTTGCCGACATCCTCGGCCTTGGCACGCCCTTCTCCGATCGTGAGTGCCGTGGCGGTCGCCTTGTCGGACGCAGCCGCCAGTCGGACACGATCGTTGATCGGCTTGAACTCGCTCCACTGCTGGTCGAGCTTCTCCCACGACGCCTTGTCCTCGGCGGCGGCCGTATCCTTGCCCTGGCGGATCATGTCGTCGACCCGGCCGCGCCAGTTCGCGATCCCGCTCTCCATCGTGCGCGACAGCTCCGGGTCGCTCGACATCACGAGATTCTTCTCGGCGCGGACGACGCGGCCCACGCCATCCTCGATGCTGCGCGCGAGATCGAGCTGCTTGGCGGGACCGTTGACGAGGTGGCCGATGGCGTCGTTCAGCAGCGTCAGGCGCGACACGCCGAGCAGGATCGCCGCCGCCATGAGGATGAGAAGCAGGGCGAAGGTCAGCCCCAGCTTGAGCTTGATCGTGGCTCGCATGATTACCTCTCGGAAGTTCAGTGCACCAGGGACACGGCACCGGCGGCGGGATCGCCGTCGCCGCCGCAAAGCGACCGGAAGATGGAAGGCAGGTCCGGCAGGACGATCACGCGATCGCTCCGGCGGACCAGCGCCCGGACGAAGTCGCGACGCCAGCGCATGCCCACGGCGGGCGGCTCCTCGCTGGTCGCCTGATCGAGGGATGTGACCTCATGGACCTTGTCGGTGCGCACGCCGATCTGGATCGCCTCGTCGTCCTGTTCGATCTCGATCACGATGATGCGGCTGTCGACGGTCGCCTCCGCGCGCGGCATCCCGAAGGCGAGGCGCAGGTCCGCGATCGGGATGATCCGTCCGCGAAAATTGACCACGCTGCCGACCAGCGGCGACGCGCCCGGCACCGCCGTTTCCGGCAGGAGATCGAGGATTTCGCGGACGAGCACCGCCTCGATCGCGAAGGTCTCCCGATCGAGATCGAAGGTCAGCACCGCGAGCTGGCCGCTCGCATCCCAGAGGATGGGGGTCGGTTCATGCATGGGCTTATCCGGCGGCGCGAAGCCGCTCCTCCTGCTGCTGGCCGATGGCGACTAGCTGGGCCACGTCGAGGATCAGCGCGACGCCGCCGTCGCCGAGGATCGTGCCGCCCGCAAAGGTGCCGACGTCCCGATGCAGCGGCGACATCGACTTGATGACCGTCTGATGGTTGCCGATGATCTGGTCGACCACGAGGCCGACGCGTTCGGCCCCGGTCGCGATCACGACGATCTTCTGATAGGGGTCCGGCCGGGTGCCGGTGGCGAACATCTCGCGCAGGCGCAGGAAGGGCACCAGCCGGTCGCGCAGCGTGATGAAGCTGCGGCCGCGCGAGCGCAGATCCTCCTCCAGCGACAGTTCGAGGCATTCCTCCACCGCCGCCAGCGGGATGACGTAGCGCTCAGCCCCGACGCGGACCAGCAGCCCCTCGATGATCGCCAGCGTCAGCGGGATGCGCAGCACCACGCTCGATCCCTCGCCAGGCGCGCTGCTGACGTCGATCGACCCGCGCAGGCTCTCGATGGTGCGCTTGACCACGTCCATGCCGACGCCCCGGCCGGACAGGTTCGTCACCTGCGCGGCGGTCGAGAAGCCGGGGTGGAAAATCATCTGGAGCAGGTCCTGATCCGCGATCGGCTGGCCCGGCTGGATCAGTCCCTGCGCCTCGGCCTTGGCACGCACCCGCTCGCGATCGATGCCGCGCCCGTCGTCACGCACGGTGATGACCACCTCGCCGCCCGCCTGATGCGCGGAGAGGCGGATGACGCCTGCCGCCGCCTTGCCCACCGCGAGGCGGTGCTCGGGAAGCTCCAGCCCATGGTCGCAGGCGTTGCGGATCAGATGGACGAGCGGATCGGCGAGCCGCTCGATCACCGTCTTGTCGACCTCGGTGCCCTCGCCCTCGGTGACGAGATCGATCGTCTTGCCTGTCTCGCGCGCCAGATCGTGGACGAGGCGGCGGAAGCGCCCGAACAAGGTCGCGACCGGCACCATGCGCAGCACCATCATCGTGTCGCGCAGCTCGCTGGAGAGACGCTCGATCTCCTCCGATACCGAGCGCAGCGCGACAACGTCGACTCCGCCGTTGGCAAGCTGGGAAAGACGGCTCTGCGCGATCACCAGCTCGCCCACCCGGTCCATCAGCTCGTCGAGCCGCTCGGCCGGCACGCGGACATGCTCGCTGGAACGGGCGGTGGGGCGGCCCTGCTGAGCCGCGACATCGGCAGAGGTGTCGGCCTCGGGAAGCTCCGACAGCGGGGTGGCCGTCTCTTCCGGCGCCTCGGCCGCCGGCACGAGCGGCTCGATCGCCAGCTCCATATCGTCCATCACGAAGATGAAGACATCCTCGATCTCGCTCTTCGGAGCCCGGGTACGGAGTTCCACCTCCCAGCCGACATGGCAGTGGGTCGGCACCAGATCGGCGAGCGGCGGGATCGCATCGGTGCGCGCGACGACACGCGCCTCGCCCAGCTCGCGCAGCTCGTCGAGCAGCATCAGCGGATTGGTGCCGTTCGCCATCGCATCCGGCGGAAGTCGGAAGACGATGCGCCAGCCGCCGGCTGCGTCCCCGGCGGCCTCGGAATGGGCGTCCATCCCCGCCGCGCCCTCGATCGCCGCCCGAAGCCGCGCGAGGATCGCCTCTCCTGCCGCCTCCAGCCCCGTGCCATCGCCTTCGATCAGCGCGCGCATATGATCCTTGGCGAAGAGGATGACCGCGACCAGTTCCTCGGTCGCCGGCACCAGCCCCTTGCGGACGCGATCGAACGCGCTTTCACAATGGTGCGTGAAGGTGGCGAGCGCGTCGAAACCGAACATCGCGCCCGAACCCTTGAGCGTGTGCAGGCCCCGGAACACCTCGTCGACCAACTCGCGATCGTCGAGCCGATGACCGAGATCGAGAAGCCCCTGCTCGATCTGGTCGAGCAGATCGGCCGCCTCGACGCGGAAGGCGGCGACCGGGTCCTGCCCGCTCATCGCCCGAGGACTTTGCGGGCGATCTTGACGAGCTGCTCGGCGACAAACGGCTTCACCAGCCAGCCGGTGGCGCCGGCGGCCTTGGCCTGCTGCTTCATTGCATCGTCGGATTCGGTGGTGAGGAAGATGATCGGCACGCCGCTCATGCTAGGCGCCTTGCGCAGCTCGCGGATCATCGTGAGGCCGTCCATCACCGGCATGTTGAGATCGGTGACGATCATGTCGAAGGGGGTTGCGAGCGCCTTTTCCAGGCCCTCGCTGCCGTCGCCGGCCTCGGTTACGGCGTAGCCCGCGCCGGTCAGCGCGATGCGGATCGCCATGCGCAGGCTGGGGGAATCGTCAACGGTGAGGATCGAGGCCGTCATGCCTGCAGTTCTCCGTGAAACCAGAAATCGATGGCGTCGAGGCTCGTGTCGAAACCCGCCCGCGCGAGGAGAGCCGCGACCGGGCCGTCGGCCGGATGCAGCAACCGAACGCCGCGACCGGCTCCGGCGAACTGCTTGCGGGTCGCCTCGACGATCTGGATGAAGCTCAAGTCAAGCTCGCCAAGATCCGACAGATCGAGCACGACATCGCCTCGCCCCTGTCCGAAGACCGACAAGAGGCTGGCATGAAATTCGGCAACAGATCGAACCGTGACCGAGCGCCCCGCTTGCACGACATGATCGTCCATCACGTCCATCCATTATCCCCGCGGCGATCCCCACTCCGTCCGGAGGGCCACCTGCAAGTGTTATAGGATGAAAGAAGCAATCGCCGTGGTCATGGTGCTATTTTATTTCATTATTTATGAGCACCATATCTTCTCGATCGGCGAGTTCAGGGGGCGATCGGGGACACTCCGGGGAGGATGGAGCCAGCACTGTCCCTGATATTCATCGCGAGCGCCTCGAAATATGCCCTTCGCGGGTCGCTCGCGCGCCACGCCAGCGCGATCGTTCTGGAAAACCGCTCTCCGCGCAGTTCCACATAGCGGAGATTCTCCACCTCCCGCGCCGCGAGGGCCGGCACGATCGTACACCCCTCGCCGGCCGCGACCATATATTTGAGCGTCTCCAGGCTGGTGCCCTGCCGGTTGCTGGCGCTCGGGGTGGCGCACATGTCGAGCGCCTGATGCCGCAGGCAATGCCCCGTTTCGAGAAGCAGGCGCTCGTCGCCGGGCAGCGTCGTCCAGACGTCCTCCGGGCTGGCTGCGAAGGCGCGGGTCTCGGGGCAAGCCAGCAGGAAAGGCTCGTTGAAGAGCGGGCTCGTGACGACGCCGCTCTCGTCGAACGGGGGCGAGATCAGGATGCCGTCAAGCTCGCCTGCCAGCAGATCGGCCAGAAGCTGCTCGGTCATGCCCTCGCCGAGCATGAAGCGCAGACCGGGATAGGCGGTGCGCAAGGAGCCCAGCAGCCTCGGAAACAGATAGGGGCCCAGCGTCGAGATGGCGGACAGGCGCAATTCGACACCGAAGGGCTGATCCGGCGAAGGCACCGCCGCGCGCAGTTGCCGGGCCTCCGCCAGCACGCGACCGGCGTGCTTGACGAACGCCCGCCCCGCCTCGGTGACGATCACCTTGCGGGACGTCCGCTCGAAAATCCGTACGCCGAGCCACTGCTCGACCTTCTGGACCTGCGCGGACAGCGAGGGCTGCGACACGGCGCATTGCCTCGCCGCTTTCACGAAGCTCTGCTCGGTGGCCACAGCCACCACATATTCCAGATCCCTGAACGAAATGCCGGCGAGATTCATGTGGCTATCCCAGCAATAGGGTAATCCTATGCGTTCCATAGAAACATTGTGTTTAACCTATGAATAGCATCCCTCAATAAGGTTGGCGAGGAGACGGCCTCCCCGGCCAGGGCTCCGCAGAAGGCTTCCACGGAGAATTCGATGAGCGCCGACTATCGCATGACCCACGCAACGGGCGCCCCCGTTGCCGACAATCTGAACACGATGACCGCAGGCCCTCGCGGCCCGGCGCTGCTTCAGGATGTGTGGCTGATCGAGAAGCTCGCCCATTTCGACCGCGAGGTGATCCCGGAGCGGCGGATGCACGCCAAGGGCTGGGGCGCTTATGGCACCTTCACGGTCACCCACGACATCACCCGCTACACCAAGGCGAAGATCTTCTCGGAAGTCGGCAAGAAGACCGATCTGTTCATGCGCTTCTCGTCGGTCGCCGGCGAGCGCGGCGCGGCCGACGCCGAGCGCGACATCCGCGGCACGGCGATCAAATTCTACACCGAAGAAGGCAATTGGGACATCGTCGGCAACAACACGCCGGTGTTCTTCTTCCGCGATCCGATGCGCTTCCCGGACCTCAACCACGCCGTGAAGCGCGATCCGCGCACCGGCCTGCGCTCGGCCGACAACAACTGGGATTTCTGGTCGCTGCTCCCCGAGGCGCTGCACCAGGTGACGATCGTGATGTCGGATCGCGGCATCCCCAAGAGCTTCCGGCACATGCACCTGTTCGGCAGCCACACCTTCGCGATGATCAACGCCGCCAATGAGCGCGTGTGGGTGAAGTTCCACTTCCGCACCCGGCAGGGCATCGAGAACCTCTCCGATGCAGACGCCGCGCAGGTCGTGGCCGGCGATCGCGAGAGCCATGGCCGCGACCTGTTCGAGAGCATCGAGAAGGGCGACTTCCCGCAATGGACCCTCTTCATCCAGGTGATGACCGAGGAACAGGCCCGCACCCACAAGCACAACCCGTTCGACCTCACCAAGGTATGGCCGAAGGCGGACTATCCGCTGATCGAGGTCGGCGTGATGGAGTTGAACCGCAATCAGGACAACTACTTCGCCGAGGTCGAGCAGGCCGCCTTCTCGCCTGCCAACATCGTGCCGGGCATCGGCTTCTCGCCCGACAAGATGCTCCAGGCCCGCCTCTTCTCCTATGGCGATGCCCAGCGCTACCGCCTCGGCGTCAACTTCAACCATATCCCCGTCAATGCGCCGCGTTCGCCCGTGACGAGCTATCATCGCGACGGCCGGATGCGCACCGACGGCAATGCGGGCGGCAAGCCGAGCTACTGGCCCAATTCCAAGGGCGCATGGATCGATCATGATCCCTCGCTGGCCGAGCCGCCGCTTCCGCTCGATGGCGATGCCGCCCACTGGGATCACCGTGTCGATGAGGATCATTTCGAGCAGCCCGGCATCCTGTTCAGGAAGATGACTCCGGCGCAGCAGCAGACCCTCTTCGAGAACACGGCCCGCGCCCTCGGCGACGCGCGCGACGAGGTAAAGCAGCGCCACATCGACAACTGCGCAAAGGCCGATCCGGCCTATGGCGCCGGCGTCGCGGCCGCCGTGGCGCGGCTGGCCGGCCGATAAGGCCAGCATGCACCGCCCGCCTTCCCGTACACCGATCGGGAGGCGGGCGGCACATGGATGGAGTCCCTACCCCCTTCAATCGCGCCACCCACGACTGCCATTCGAGGATGCATGACATGACCGACATCGAGACGCAGATGCCCTCCCCCGAGCGCCTTCAGGAGCTTCTGTTCGCTGCGGCCCGCATGGGTCGCGACGATATCATTCCCGATCTGCTGCGGGCCGGTGCCGACATCGAGGGGCGTGATGCACGCGGCTATACGGCGCTGATCCTTGCGAGCTACAAGGGTCAGGAAAGCACGACCGGGCTGCTCCTCTCGCTCGGCGCGCATGTGGACGCGGGCGATAGCGAGCGGGGCAATACGGCGCTGATGGGCATTTCCTTCAAGGGGTATCCCGCCATCGCGCGCGTGCTTCTGGCCGGGGGCGCGGACGTCAACGCCCGCAATGCCGTGGGCCAGACCGCACTCATGACGGCAGTGCTGTTCAACCAGGCCGAGATCATCGACCTGCTCGTCGAAGCCGGCGCCGATCCCGCCGTGGCAGATTTGAACGGCAATACCGTCGTCACGCTGGCGCGGATGCAGGGGCACCACCATCTGGCAGCCCGCTTCGGCGCCTGAAGGGCGGAGGCATGAACTCGAATGCGCTCCAGCCAACAAATCGCCATCACGCCACCGATGCCGTCGAAAGACTGATCGGATATCGATCGCCGGGCGAAACAAATATATCTCGATACAGGCCATTTTCCCTTCATCGATCCCAAACAGTTCCAGACATCCGAAACATTCGTTTCGAACTGATACGCATGGCTTCAGGATCGGGGAGCGGCTGTCGCTTCCTCGATTGATTCCGGAACAAACCTCCATCAAGTTTGATTGTCCCCCTGCGTCACCGTCAGACGCCAATGCCGGAAGGGCATCCTCACGCCCTCCAGGCTGACAGGGAGGACAGGGATGCGTTCTTCAGCCGCTCGCGCGCGCACGCCGCTTCGTCTTGCGCTGCTCGCTTCCGCTATCTGCTATGCGGCGCCCTCGCTCGCGCAGACCGTCACCGGGTCGATCCGTGGCGCGGTCGCGCATGGCGCAGGCGCGCAGATCACCGCCGTGGACACCGGCAACGGTTCCTCGCGCCACGCCACCGCCGATGGACGCGGCGCCTATACGCTATCGGGCCTGCGTCCCGGCACCTACGACATCAGCTTCACCGCCGGCGGGCGGAGCGTGAAGCAGCGCGTCATCATCGGCGTCGGCGAGAATTCGACGCTGGACGTAGACCTCGCACCCGCGCCTGAGACCGCGACCGGCGGCACGCCGACCCAGCAGATCGTGGTGACAGGCCGGCGGCTGGTGGAGACGCGCACCTCCGAACTGGGCACGAACATCACCACCCAGCAGATCGAGAACCTGCCGCAGGCGAGCCGCAACTTCCTCAATTTCGCGCAGCTCGCGCCCGGCGTGCGCGTCAGCACCAATCCGACCCGCAAGACCTTCTCCGGCTCCGGCGTCAGCGAGGACCCGAACGGCGAGAGCCTCGGCGGGCCGCAGGTCAACGTCTTCATCGACGGCGTCAGCCTCAAGTCGGACATCAATCAGGGCGGCATCGTCGGCGGAGACAGTTCCAAGGGGAACCCCTTCCCGCAGGCGGCGGTGCAGGAATTCCGCGTCATCACCTCCAACTACAAGGCGGAATATGAGGATGCCGGCACGACCGTGATCTCGGCGGTCACCAAATCCGGCGGAAACGAGTTCCATGGCGAGGCCTTCGGCTTCTTCCAGCTCAACGCGCTCCGATCGAAGGATTATTTCCAGAAGCAGAATGCGAAGAACGGCATCGCCGACACCAGCGATTTCAGCCAGAAGCAATATGGCGTCTCGCTGGGCGGGCCGATCGTGAAGGATAAGCTGCATTTCTTCGTCGCCTATGAAGCGAACGAGCAGAGCAATGTGGAAAGCGTGGTGCTGGGCCGCCGCACCGAGCCCGGCGTGCTCGATCGCTTCGGTCAATATGAGGGCACGTTCGACACGCCCTTCCGCGAGGATCTGGGCTTCGCCAAGCTGACGCTGGAGGCGACCGAGGCCGATACGATCGATCTCTCGGGCTCGATCCGCAAGGAGAAGGACCTGCAAGGCTTCGGCGCGCAGACGGCGCGGACGGCCGCGTCCGATGTGAAGAACGACGTCTATACCGGCCGCATCCGCTGGGCACACAACAAGGGCGATTTCCTGAACGAAGCCTCGCTCGATTATCTCTATTTCAAGTTCGCGCCGACGCCCGACAATCCCGATGCGGTGCAGCAGGCCTTCGACCAGACCATCACCATCGGCGGCGCCTCGACCAGCCAGCGCGTGGTTCAGAAGGGCTTCACGCTGCGCGATAACATGACCTTCTCGAACGTCGATTTCCTCGGCGGCAATCATGTCATCAAGGTCGGCGGCAAGGTGGCGTTCGTCGACTACACGGTGAACAACGATCTCAATGCCAACCCGATCTTCAAATACCGGATCGATCCCGCGCTGAACGAGGACTTCACCCAGCCCTACGAGGCCAATTACGGTATCGGCGATCCGACCATTCACGCCAAGGACACCCAGATCGGCATCTTCGCGCAGGACGACTGGAAGGCCACCGACCATGTGACCTTCAACATCGGCCTGCGCTGGGATTATGAGACCAACGCCAAGAACAACGACTATGTCACCCCGCCGGACGCCGCGACGGCGCTCCGCAACCTGGAAACGGCGCTCAACGCACAGGGCGTCACCAGCTTCAAGGCAGCCGACTACATCTCCAACGGCCATAATCGAAAGCCGTTCTGGAAGGCGTTCCAGCCCCGCATCGGCGTCTCCTTCGACGTCTTCGGCGATCAGCGGACCGTCTTCTTCGCAGGCTGGGGCCGCTATTACGACCGCGCGCTGTTCCGCAACGCCGCCGAGGAGGCGCTCTTCCGCCAGTTCTCCTCACGCACCTTCGAGTTTTCCAAGGACGGCGGCATCCGCGACGGCAAGCAGACCATCCTGTGGAACGACAGCTATCTGAGCAAGCAGGGGCTGGACGGGCTGATCGCCCAAAGCTCCGCGCCTCCGGGAGAGCTGCGCATCATCCGCAACGACATCAAGCCGCCGCGCACCGATCAGTTCAGCCTCGGCGTCAGGCAGAAGATCGGCCGGATCAACACCTCGATCGCCTACAACCACGTCGCCGCGATGAACCAGATCGCCTATTATCCGGTCAACCGGATGCCGGCACCCAACGCGACCGGCGGCTACGACGCGATCCCTGTCCCCGGCTTCGGCGACGTCATCGCGCTCACGCAGGCGCGCGCCAGCAAATATGACGGCATGTACGTCACCGTCGACAAGCCCTTCACCAAAAGCTCGCCCTGGTCGCTCAACATCGCCTACACCCTCTCCTTCTCGAAGGAGCGGGGCTATGCCTTCAACTTCGACCATCCGGACGTCGCCGACCAGCCTTATCTCCCCAATGCGGGCGACGAGCGGCATCGCGTGGTGGTCTCCGGGCTCGCGCAATTGCCGTGGGACTTCCAGATCTCGACGCTGATGGTGTTCGCCTCGGGCCAGCCTTATCAGGTGACCGACCAGCGGCTCGGCTCCGGCGCGTTCCAGACGGTTTCCAACGTCGGCCACACCAAGCCTTTCCGGCAGGTCGACATCCGCCTGACCAAGGACATCCGCCTGTTCGGCCACGACAGGGCCGATTTCCAGCTCATCGCGGAGGTGTTCAACATCTTCGACCGGGCCAATTTCCAGAATTACGACGGCTTCCTGCCCACGCCACCGCTCACCAACGCCAATTTCGGGACGCCCAACACACTCTCCGGCCCGCCGCGGACCTTCCAGTTCGGCGCGCGCTTCAGCTTCTGAGGAGCCGGTCAGGCTATGACGATCTCGGCGCCCGTCTTGATGCGATCGAGAGCGATCAGGCTGCGGAAGCTCGCAACCGCGTCGTTATGGGTGAACAGGCGGCGGGTCGTCGCTTCATAGGCCACCATGTCGGGCGACACGATCACCAGGACGAAGCTGATCCCGCCGGTCACATAATAGCATTGCTGAACCTCCGGAGCGTCGAGGAACACCGCCCTGGCCTTGTCCACGGTCGGCAGGCGCTCGTCGGTCAGTTGCACCTCGACGATCGCGGTGATCGTCATCCGGAGCGCCGCCGTGTCGACGATGGCGACGTTCCGCTCGATGATCCCGGCATCCTCCATGGCCGCGATGCGCCGCTGCACGGCGGCGGCGGACAGGTTCACGCGCTCGGCGATGGCGCGTTGCGGCGTCTTGTTGTCGCGCTGGAGGATTCGGAGGATCGCGCGGTCGAAACCATCGAGGGTGCGCGTCTTGGAAAGGTTCATCCGGGGCATGGATCGGGTTTTTGTTGCATTCGGGCGCCCGATCAAGAGCGCAAGTCTCGCGATGAAGGTGATATTCCCCGCGGCGAGCAGCAAGGATCGACCGTGGACATAGCCATCGCCAACCCGTCCGCCACGCACCGGACCCATCGGGGCATCGCCTGCGGCGTGGGAGCCGGGGCGCTCTGGGGGCTCGTGTTCCTCGCGCCGGAGCTGGTGCGCGACTTCACCCCACTCCAGCTCGCGATCGGCCGCTATCTGGCCTATGGAGTGCTGTCCGCCGCGCTGATCGCGCCCCGCTGGCGCACGCTTCTCGCCGGCCTCACGCGGCGCGAATGGCTGTCGCTGGCCTGGCTCGCGCTGGCCGGCAACACGCTCTACTACGTCCTGCTTTCTATGGCGGTGCAGACAGGCGGCATCGCGATGACGTCACTCGTCATCGGCTTCCTTCCGGTTGCCGTCACGATCATCGGCAGCCGGGATCGGGATGCCGTGGCGCTGCCGGCGCTGGCTCCATCGCTGCTGCTGTGCGCGGCCGGAGCGGTCTGCATCGGCTGGCAGGCCATCGCCATGCCTGCAACCAGATCGACCGGCACGCAGATCACCGGCCTCGTCTGCGCGATCGGTGCGCTGATCTCCTGGACGGCCTTTGCGGTCGGCAACAGCCGCTGCCTCGCCCGGCTCGACCATGTGTCCGTGCATGACTGGAACCTGCTGATCGGCCTCGTCACGGGCGCGCAGGCGGTGATGCTGGTGCCGGTCACCCTCCTCATCGAACCCATCCGCCACGGGGCGGCCGCCTGGCTGAACTTCGCCGGCGTGTCGATCGGCGTGGCCATCCTCGCCTCGATCGTCGGCAACGCCCTATGGAACCGAATGAGCCGGCTCCTGCCCCTGACGATGGTGGGCCAGATGATCCTGTTCGAGACGCTGTTCGCGCTGGTCTACGGCTTCCTGTGGGAGCATCGCCTGCCGCGGCCGCTGGAGATCGGCGCGTTCGGGCTGGTGGTGGCGAGCGTCCTGTCCTGCATCGCGGCGCATCGCCGGCACGCTCGGGCATAGGCCTACCAGAGCGACGTCATCACGATCCCGCCGATGACCGCGAGGCCCGCCAGCATCTGCTTGAGGTGCAAGGTCTCGCGGAACAGCCGATGCCCAGCGAACGCCGCGATCGGCGCTTCGATCACGCCCAGCGCCCGCACCGGCGCCGCCGGGGACAGCGCCAGCGCGACGAACCAGCCCGACGATGCGCAAGCACCACACAGCCCCGCGCCGAGCGAGCTTCGCCAGTCTCGAAGCACGGCCCGCAGGGCCGCCGGATCGCGCACGAGGAGAATGAGAGTCAGGACGGCCGCCTGCATGGCCTGAACGACGCACACGCTGACGATGGCCGCGAACACCGGATGCCCCGGCTCCATCGCGAGGGCGGAATGCCGGAAGGCGTTGAGCGAGAAACCGAAGAACAGGCCGGACAGCAGCCCGAAAACAGCTCCGGAGAAGGCGTGCGGCGTCCGCGTCAGCTTCGGCGGCCATGTCAGGATGGCGAGGCCGATGCTGGTGATGACGACGCCCAGCCAGGCCACGCCGCTCAGGCGGTCATGATAGACGACGAGCCCTACCATCGCCGCCAGCGGCAGGGAGCTTTGCTGCAGCGCCGTCCCTACCGCGAACCCCGAACGATGCATGGCGACGAGCAGGGCGGCCGTCGCCAGCACCTGCGACGCGGCGCCCGCCGTCGCGGACAGCCAGAAAGCACCTCCGAACACCGGCCGGGCATCCGGCACGACCATGAACGCCACGGCGGCGAACAGCAGCGAGAAAGGGAGCCCGAACAGGAACCGCACCAGCGTCGCGCCCCACGGGCCGGCCGACGTCATCACGCTGCGCTGGAGTGCATTACGTCCCACCTGGAAAATCGAGGCCGCGATCGTGGCGGGCATCCACAGCAATGAAAACAAGGGACATTCTCGCAATCAGATCCGCCGCCCTGCGTGGGCCGGCATGTCTTCAGGAATGGGCGTCAACCGATGGACGACCGGCGCCTTTCCGCCTCGACATCGGGAAGGAAAGCCGTGAGGAGGCCGATCGCCGGCAGGAAGGCGCAGAGCTGATAGACCGTCTCGATGCTGGTCCGGTCGGCGATCCAGCCGAGCGCCGCCGCGCCCAGCCCGCCCATGCCGAAGGAGAAGCCGAAGAAGAGGCCGGAGATCATTCCCACCTTCCCCGGCACCAGCTCCTGCGCGAACACCACGATGGCAGGGAAAGCGGACGCCAGGATCAGTCCGATCACCACCGTGAGCGGCCCCGTCCAGAACAGGCCGACATGCGGCAGCAGCAGCGTGAAGGGAAGCGCGCCGAGGATCGAGCACCAGATGACATATTTGCGCCCGAAGCGATCCCCGAGCGGGCCGCCCAGCACCGTCCCGACCGCGACCGCCGCGAGGAAGACGAACAGATGCAGCTGGGCATTCTCCACCGACAGGCCGAAGCGGTGGATGAGGTAGAAAGTGAAATAGCTCGTCAGGCTGGCGAGATAGACATATTTCGAGAAGATCAGCGCCAGCAGGATGAGGATGCCGCGCCGGGCCCGCGCCTCCGGCAGTGCGCCCGCGGCCATCGCGTGGCCGCTGACCTTGAGCCGCGTCAGCCCATGGTGACGATACCAGTTCGCGACGTTCCAGAGCACCGCGCCCGACAACAGCGCCAGCAGCGCGAAGAAAGCGAGGCTCGACTGCCCCCAGCGCATAACGACCAGCGCCGCCGCCAGCGGCCCCAGCGCCTGCCCGGCATTGCCGCCGACCTGGAAGAGCGCCTGGGCCAGGCCGTGCCGCCCGCCCGCTGCCATCCGCGCGACGCGCGAGGATTCCGGATGGAACACCGAGGAACCGACCCCGAGCAGCGAAGCCCCGACCAGCACCAGCCAGTAAGTGTGCGCGCACGACAGCACCGCCAGCCCCGCGAGCGAAAAGAGCGTGCCGCCCGGCAGGGCCATGGGCGTCGGGCGCCTGTCCGCATAGAGCCCGACCATGGGCTGAAGGATCGATGCCGTGATCTGATAGGCGAGCGTCACCAGCCCGATCTGCCCGAAACTCAGGCCCAGCCCGGCCTTGAGGTCGGGATAGATGGCCGGAAGCAGCGACTGCATCATGTCGTTGAGCAGATGGCAGAAGCTGATCGCCACGATCACGCCGAAGACGGTGCCGTTCGTCATCATGCCGGCTCTCGCCGTTGCCGTAGTCATGCGGCACCTTTCCGTTGCTGCCTTGTGCCGCAGCCCGATAGCCCCTTTCGGCTCGGCCTGCTTCGCCATATGGGTCAATCAATTTTGCGAATGGGACAGTTCATGGAACCGCGTCGTTCCCAGGATCATGAGGATGTGCCGAGGCCCGTCGTCGGCATCGGCAATGCCTTCCCCGCCTCCTTCGAACTCGCCGAGCACCGCCATCGGCGGGGTCAGTTCCTCTATGCGGCCTCCGGCGTGATCGCCGTCGGCACGCCGGAAGGAAGCTGGGTCGCGCCGCCCGAACGAGCGGTGTGGATACCGCCGGGAACACCGCATTCCGTGCGCATGGTCGGTGCGGTGCAGACCCGGAGCGTGCTGATCGAGCCCGCCGCCTATGGGGCCTTTCCGGGCTCCTGCCGGGTTGTCGGCGTCTCCGCCCTGCTGCGCCAGTTGCTCGTCGCCGCGGCCGAGATTCCGACCGAATATGACGAGCAGGGCCGCGACGGGCTGGTGATGCGGCTTCTCATCGCCGAAATCCGGTCCGCGCCTCGGATTCCGATCGCCGTCCCCTTCCCGCGCCATGTCGCGCTCGCCGCGCTCTGCCACGCCTTTCTCGAACGCCCGAACGCCACCGCCGCCATCGATCAATGGGCTTTCGCCCTCGCCATCAACCGGCGCAGCTTCACGCGGCTGTTCCGGCGCGAGACAGGCATGAGCTTCGCCGAATGGCGGCAGCAGGCCTGTGTATCCGTTGCCCTGCCCAGGCTAGCCGCAGGGGAGTCGATCACCTCGATCGCGCTCGATCTCGGCTATGATGGCCCGGCGAATTTCTCGACGATGTTCAAGCGCATGCTGGGCGTTCCACCGAGCCGTTACCGGCCCTAGCGGAACGGCATGCCATCAGTGGGTGGGGCTATCCGCGGTGAAGGCCGAGCAACAAGGCTTGGTCACGGGCTGGAACTCCATCAGTTCCACGCGCGTGCCGTCGGGATCGTAGAGATTGGCCTGCCATTTGCCGTCGCGGCCCATTTGCGGCCCGTCATGGCGAGGGCTCAGCCGATCCCCGGCGATCAGCGTCGTCACTGCCGCCTCCATGTTGGGAACGCCCAACGAGAAATGGTTGAGCACGCCCAGTTCACGTCCGTCGATCTTGGAAAGCGGCGTGGTGCTGCCGTCGCCGACCATCATATATTCCAGCCAGTCGTGCCCGTCCGGCACCTGCTGGGACACCCAGTCCGTGGTGCCTTCCTTCATCGACCCGTACCAATAGGGACGGAAACCCAGAAGGTCGCGGTAGAAGCGGTCCTCCACGGCGCGGCTGTGCACCAGGAAGCCCATGTGGATCATCCGTCCGCTGATCGCCCCCACGGCCGGGCTGCTGTCCGCGTTGGGGGATTGGACGAACTGGACCTCGTTGCCCTCCGGGTCCCGCGCCGAGAACCACAGGCTGCCATCGGCTCCCTTCTTCACGGGAGAAACCTCCTGCACGCGATGCGCCGCCAGATAGGTGCGCAGCTTCGCCGCATCGCTGGTCGAGAAGGCGATGTGAGCAAGCCGGCTGATGCCCTGCCCGGCGGGAAGCGGCAGCACCTCGACGAACTGCTGCGCGCTGAAGCGATAGCGGACGCCGCGCGGGTCCTCCGGGTCAGGCAGCTTCTCCGCGCCCAGCTTGTCCTTGTAGAACTGCTCCGTCGCGGCGGCATCGGCGGAATAGACCGCGATATGCGAGATGCCGGTGATGGCCGGCCGCTCCGCCGCCTGCACCGTGCCGGCCATCATCGTGGCGCCCAGAACCGCCCACACCGCTCGCTTCATTCCTGTCCTCCCGCGCCCCGTTTCCCGGCGCGACAGACCTCTCCCCCGACAGGCTTTCCCACGTCAAGGACGGGATGGTCGTAGATCGCAGCATCCCCTTGCGTGGAAGGGCGCATTCCATGCATCCCTCACGGCCATCATGTCGAAGCACGATATCCTCGAAACCGCCCTGCCGCCGCTGCTGGATGCCTTCTACGCCCGCGTGCGCGAGGACGATCTGATCGGGCCGGTCTTCAACGAAGCGGTCCATGACTGGCCCGAGCATCTCGCGCGGATCGCCGACTTCTGGTCGTCGGTGATGCTCTCCACGGGTCGTTACAAGGGCAATCCGGTCGCGAAGCACATGCTCCATGCGAAGCGCCTCACGCCCGCGATGTTCGAACGCTGGCTCCGGATTTGGGCATCGACCACCAGCGAGATGCTGCCGGAAGCACTCGCCGAGGCGCTGCAAGCCAGGGCGGCGCGGATCGCGGAGAGCCTGCAACTGGCGATGCTGCACGCCTCCCCTCTCCAGAAGGCGATGATGGAGCGCGCAGCCGCCGAACGCGGATCGGAGGGCTGAGGCGACCGGCACGTCCCCACGCCGGTCTCCACCAAAGTTCGCGGACGATGGAAACCTCCTCGATTTTCAGGGGTTGATCGGCGCATGGAAGGGAGGGGACGGATGGAAACGCGCAATCTGTTTGACGATTTTCCGCCCCGCCGGAACCCGTCGATGCTGAGGGATGCCGGCATCTACCTGATCGGGCTGGTGGGGCTGGGCGTGATCTTCACCCTCGGGATGATGGCGGCGCTGCTGGGCTCCTGACCGGCATGGCCCATTGCTGACGCCGGCACGGCGGAGCGAAACGAGCGGACCTCCGTTACGGTGGGATGGACACGATCGCCGTCGAAGGCCTGGCAAAATCCGTCGGTTCCGGCCGGCGACTATTCTCAGATCTCCAGATGGGCGTCGCCGCGGGCGAAATCCTCGCGATCGTGGGAGAATCCGGGATCGGCAAATCCACGCTGCTCAACATCCTCGCCGGATTGGACGAGGCCGACGCAGGCGACGTGCGGATCGAAGGGATCGCCCTTTCCCCGCTCGAAGAAGAGGCGCGGACGAAGCTCCGGCGGGAACGCATCGGGTTCGTCTTTCAGGCCTTCCACATCCTCCCCTATCTCACGCTGGAGCAGAATGTCGCGCTTCCCCTCGCGTTGATCTCGGCAGATGCCGCGGCGGCACGGTCTCGCGCGCAGGCCATGCTCGCGCATGTCGAGCTGGACAAGCGGGGTGCCGACTATGCCCGCGATCTCTCCGGCGGCGAGCTTCAGCGCGTGGCGATCGCCCGTGCGCTGGTCCACCGCCCCGCCATCATCCTGGCCGACGAACCGACCGGCAATCTCGATCCGGGGACGGCAGGCCGCATCCTCGATCTCTTCGTCAGCATCGTTCGCGCCGAGCACGCGGCCGCCGTGATCGTAACGCATTCGGCCGCGACCGCGAGCATGGCCGACCGCGTGCTGGCGCTCACCCCGAACGGCCTTCATCCCGTCCATGGTTGAAGCGGGGCTCTGGCGTTCCCGTCTGGCGCTGATGTGGCTGATCGCCGGCGAATGGCGCTGGCATCCGGCCCGCTTCATCGCGACCGGCATCGCCATAGCGGTCGGGGTCGCGCTCGGCTTCGCCGTCCACCTCGTCAACGGATCGGCGCTGGCGTCCTTCGACCAAGCCGTCTCCGGCGTCAGCGGAGCCGCCGATCTCCAGGTCCGCGCACGCACGCCGCTGGGCTTCGACGAGCGGCTCTATCCATCCGTCGCGACTGCCCCCGGCGTGGCCGACGCAAGTCCGGTCGTCAGCCTGCCCGCCGAGGCGCGCGCCGGGCGGTTCACGCTGCTCGGGCTCGATGCGATCCGGGCGGGCTCGGTGACACCGGGTCTCGTCGGCTCTCCCGCGACCGGACCGGACACGCGCGGAGACCTGCTTTTCGCGCCCGACGCCCTGTTCCTGTCCCGCGCCGCGCTCAGGGCGACCGGCGCACGGATCGGCGAGCGGATCACGATCACCGCGAACGGCCGCAGCGCCGGCTTCACCGTGGCCGGCAGTCTGCCCGGCGCGGCCGAGGGACAGCCGATCGGCGTCATCGACATCGCCGCCGCGCAATGGCGCTTCGGTCGATTGGGCAAGCTCGATCGCCTAGACCTGAAGCTCGCCGGCCGTCCCGCCGCCGAGGCATCGCTGGGTCCCCTGCTTCCCGCCGATGCCATCCTTGCTACCGGGCAGACCGAAGCGAGGCAGGGCGACACCCTCAGCCGCGCCTACCGCGTCAATCTCGATATGCTGGCGCTCGTTGCCCTGCTGACGGGCGGGTTCCTTGTCTTCTCCGCCCAGTCGCTGTCGGTGGCGCGACGCCTGCGTGCCTTCGCGCTGGTGCGAACCCTCGGCCTCCCGCGCAGCGGCATCGTCGCCGCCGTCACGATGGAGGGGCTCGTGATCGGGATCCTGGGCGCCGGGACGGGGCTGCTCCTCGGCTATGGCATGGCCGCATTCGCGCTCACCTATTTCGGCGGCGATCTCGGCGGCGGCTATTTCGAGGGAGGAGCGGCCTCCATCGCCTTTCAGCCGGGCGCGGCGGTCGCCTTTTTCCTGCTGGGACTCGCGGCGGCTCTCCTCGGGAGCGCCCTTCCCGCCCGTATAGCCGGCCGCGCGGCACCGGCCGCCGCCTTGAAGAATGCCGGCGACATGATCGATCCTCGCGCGCCGGTGGCGTGGCGACCGGCGCTGCTGTTGCTGCTCGTCGGCGCCGCTTGCGCGCAATCTCCAGCGATCGACGGACTTCCGATCCTCGGATTCGTCAGCATGGCATTGCTGCTCGCGGGCGGCGTGGCCGGCGTGCCGTGGCTCGCCCACTGGTTGCTGGCCCCGTGGCGGATGCGCCACCTTTCCTCGCCGCCCCGCCTGCTCGCGGTGCGGCATGTCCAAGGGGCGCCCGGACAGGCCGCCATCGCGCTGTGCGGCATCGTGGCGTCGACCGCGCTGATGATTGCCATGGCGATGATGGTGACGAGCTTCCGCGTCGCCGTCGACGATTGGCTGGGTCAGGTGCTCTCCGCCGATCTTTATGTCCGCGATGAGAATGGCGATGGCTTCAATCCGGCGCTCCAGCACCGGATGGCCGGCGTGCCCGGCATCGCCCATATCGCGTTCAGCCGTCAGATTCCGCTGACCGTCACATCGGATCGGCCGCCGATCCAGCTCATCGCGCGCCCGGTCGGCGGCGAGGCGGGCGGCCCTCCGCTGGTTCTGCTGAGCCAGATGCCGCCGACGGGAAAGGCCGTCTCCATCTGGGTCTCGGAACCCGCCGGGCGCCTTTACGGCTGGAAGACCGGCGACATGGTGCAACTCCCCGTGGGCCGCAGCCATCGACAGTTCGAGGTCGCCGGCGTGTGGCGCGACTATGCCCGCCAGCAGGGCGCCATCGTGATCCGCGATACGGATTATGACCGGCTCACCGGCGATACCGGGCGCGACGAGGCCTCGATCCTGCTCCGGCCCGGCACCGACGCTGCAACGTTGCGGCGGAAGCTCGCGCCCCTGCTGCCTCCCGGCGCCTCCATGGCCGAACCTCGGACATTACGGGCCTATGCGCTGCAACTCTTCGACCGAAGTTTCGCCATCACCTATGTTCTGGAGGCGGTGGCGATTTTGGTGGGTCTCGCGGGCGTCGCCGCGACGATGTCGGCCCAGACCATCGCCCGCACCAAGGAGTTCGGAATGTTGCGGCATCTCGGCCTCACCAAGAAGCAGATCGTCCTGATGCTGGGAACGGAAGGCGCCTTGCTGGGCCTGATCGGCGGTTTCGCCGGGGTGGCCTTGGGGGCGTTGCTCGGGCAGGTCCTGATCCGCGTCATCAATCCCCAGTCCTTCCACTGGACGATGGCCACCCGATGGCCGATCGGCACCATAGCGGGCGTGATGGCCGCGCTGATCGTGGCGGCGGCGCTCACCGCGATGATCGCGGGACGACGGGCCACCGCGCCCGATGCCGTGGCCGCGGTCCGGGAGGACTGGTGATGCGGCGCCTGATCGCGATGATGGCGGGCATGGCGCTGGCAGCCGCACCGCCCTACCCCGTCGTCCGGCCGAGCATCACGCTGCGTTTTCCGGCCGATCACGGCGCGCATCCGGCCTTCCGCACCGAATGGTGGTATGTGACGGGCTGGCTGAAGGGAGAGGATGGCCGCGACCTCGGCTTCCAGATCACCTTCTTCCGCGTCAATCCGGGGGCGGACGCTGCGAACCCCAGCCGCTTTTCACCGCGACAGATCCTGTTCGCCCATGCCGCCCTGTCGGACAGCGCCGTCGGCCATATCCTCCACGGCGAGCGGGCGGCGCGGGCAGGCTTCGGGCTTGCCGACGCCGCGACCGGTGATGCCGACGTGCGCCTGTCCGGCTGGACTTTCCGCCGCACGCCGGACGGGCGGTTCATGAGCCGGATCACGGCGCGGGATTTCGCCCTCGACCTCGATTTCCGGCCTCGCCAGCCTCCCTTGCCGGAGGGTGAGAATGGTTACAGCCGGAAAGGGCCCGGACCCGAGCAGGCCAGCTATTATTACTCGCTTCCGCATCTCGCCGTGCAGGGCCGCATCCGGCGGGGCGGCCGCACGGAAGCGGTGACTGGAGAGGCCTGGCTCGATCGCGAATGGTCGTCGGATTATCTCGCGCCTGATGCGGTGGGTTGGGACTGGACAGGGCTCAATCTCGACGATGGCTCGGCCCTGATGGCCTTTCGCATCCGTCGAAAGGGCGGCGGCTCCCTATGGGCCGGCGGCTCCTATCGCTGGCCGGACGGGCATGTCACGCGACTGGAGCCCGCCGACATCGACTTCACGCCCGTCCGGACATGGCGCTCCGCGTGGACCGGCGCGACCTATCCGATCGCGCAGCAGTTGAGCGTGAAGCTGCCGGGCGGCATCCGGCGCCTCCTGCTCCGGCCCCTGTTCGCCGATCAGGAGGTCGACGCCAGAAGGGCCGGTCAGCCGGTCTACTGGGAAGGCGCGGTGCGCACCTCCGGCGGACGCGGCTATCTCGAACTCACCGGCTATGCCGCCGATCTGAAGATGTAGCGGGGCCTGCACCCGCTCCGCCGACTGTTCCAGCCGGAAATATCATCACGAAAGCCACATTCGTGAACAGGAATCGGTCACCGACGCCGTAATCTCATAACCATTGTCACACCACATCAACATGTCGCATGTAGTCAGCCGACACCAGCCGGGCGGGCACTCCCTCCGGGAACCGAAATATCGATACCTGCATCGCACTCGCACAAGATTTGACGAGAAAGAGGATCTCCATGGATCGTCGCACTTTCCTGTTGGGCGCATCGGGCGCCGCGGCGGCCACGCAGGTCGCGGCCGCCAAAGGTCGAAGCGCCGCTCGGGGAGGCATCGAGGACATCGAGCATGTCGTGATCCTGATGCAGGAGAACCGCTCCTTCGATCATTATTTCGGGATGCTTCGCGGCGTCCGCGGTTTTGCCGATCCGCGCCCCGCCATCCTGCCGGGCGGCCATCCGGTCTGGGCGCAGCGCAAGGCCGACCGCGACGGCGGCGAGATCGCCTGGCCCTTCCGGCTCGATACCCATGCAACCGCCGCCGGCTGCTTCGGCGGGCTGGATCATAGCTGGAAGGACAGCCAGATCCGCTGGCAGAACTGGGATGTCTGGGCCGACCAGAAGGGCCCGCAGACCATGGGCTACATGACCCGTGAAGACCTGCCCTTTTATTATGCCCTCGCCGATGCCTTCACCATCTGCGACGCCTATCATTGCTCGTTGCAGGGGCCGACGGGGCCGAACCGCCTCTATCATTTCTCGGGCACGAGCGGGCTGAGCCTCGGCCTCGACGGCGAATACGCCGTCACCAACGGCGGCTGCGACGACAATCCCGGCGCGGACATGGCCAAGGACGATCCGCGCTTCCCCGGCCTGCCGTGGAAGAGCTTTGCCGGACGGCTCGAAGAGGCCGGCGTCTCGTGGCGCATCTATCAGGAATATGCCAATTTCTCGGATAATCCTCTCGGTTCCTTCGTAGAGTTCCGCAATCTCGACCGGGCCTCGTCGCGCTATCGCCGGGGCCGCGCGTGGGTGGAAGGCTCGACGCCCGAGAATGCCGAGACATCCCGTGCCCACCATCTGATCGAAGCCTTCGCCGCCGATGTCGCGGCAGACCGGTTGCCGGCGATATCGTGGATCGTGCCGCAGATGCAGATGAGCGAGCATCCCGATGCGCCGCCCGCCTACGGCCAGATGCTCACCGGCGCGCTGATCGCGGCGCTGGCGGCCAATCCCAAGGTCTGGGCCAAGACCGTCTTCATCCTCAACTATGACGAGAATGACGGCTATTTCGACCATATGGTGCCGCCGATGGCGGCAACGCAGCCGCATTTCGGGGCCAGCACCGTCAGCCTGCGCGGCGAGGAATATAAGGGCGTGCCGGTCGGGCTAGGCCCGCGGGTGCCGATGCTGATCGTCTCACCCTGGACGCGTGGCGGCTGGATCAACTCGCAGCTCTTCGATCACACCTCGGTGCTGCGCTTCCTCGAACGGCGCTTCGGCATCGCCGAGCCCAATATCTCGCCCTGGCGCCGGTCCGTCTGCGGCGATCTCGTCACCGCGTTCGACTTCGACGTCTCCCATGACGAACGGCACGACATGAGCTGGTTCACGAACCTGCCCTCCGTCCGCCACTATCTCGACGAGAGCGACGCGATCTGCCGCACCGCTCCCAAGCCGACGATCGGCGGCAGCCACGGCGTCCCGAGCGCGGAAACCGGCACCCGCCCCGCCCGCGCGCTTCCCTATGATCTCGACGTGCTGCCGAACTGGACGCCCGAAGGGATGGCGCTGCGCTTCGTGAACCGCAGTCCGGTCGGCGTGGTGTTCGCGGTGCAGGACCAGATCAGCTTCCCAGGATGGCGCCACTATACGGTGGGCGCGCAGGCCTCGCTGGATGCCGTCTGGGCGATAGCGGAGGGCGAGCCCCATGCCTTGGTCGTCACCGGGCCGAACGGCTTTTATCGCGAGTATCGTGGTGACGCTCACAAGCCTCGCATCGAGAGCGGAATGCATTGGGCGCAAGGCGATTCCGCGATCCTGCTGACGCTCGCCCACAAGAGCGGCGGCGCGATCCCGGTGACCGTCCACTGTCGCCACACGGGGGCGAAGCAGGAGCTTCTCGTCACGGCGGACGGCGGGCAGCGTCTCTCCGTGCCGCTGAGCGCGGCCCATCGCTGGTACGATCTCGGCATCACCGGTCCGGGCCTCAGCCAACGCCTGTGCGGGCATCTGGAGAATGGCGCGCCGGATATTTCGGAGCCGGTGCCGGCCTGACCGCCGCTCAGGAGGAAAAGGCCGGAGGGAGCGCCGCCGTCCGCCGAAACAGCGAGGACAGCGAAACGCCGGCCCGCATCACGACGACGCCCGCGGCTGCGATCGCTGCGTGCAGCAGGAAGAAGCGCGCCGGCCCGAGCCGCTCGTAAAGCGTTCCCGCCGCCGCCACCCAGAGGCCGGCGAAGAAGCCGTGCAGATAGAAGATGCCCACCAGCAGGCCAACCTGCCGGCGCCGCGCCTCCGATGTGATGAGCGCCAGCCCGGCAGGCCAGACCAGCACGATCGCGAGATCGACCAGCAGCAGGAAGCCCAGCAACCAGATGAGCGGAAGGCGCTCGCCATGTCCCAGCATCGCGCCGGCTGCGAGGAGGAGAAAGCCGAGCATACAGGCCGCGCATCCGATCTGGATGCGCATGGCAGGGCCGATGACGGTGCCCCGCTCCTCCCACCATCGGAACGCCGCTTCGGCCACCCAGATCAGCAGGATGCTCATCAGGCCGTCCGCCGAGACGATCCATGATGCCGGCATGGTCAGCCCGCCGAGCTGCAAGGCGACATGACGCTCGGCCCAGATGAGGACGAGATTGAAGGACTGCTCGTAGGCGGCGAAGGCGAGATAGACGGCGCCGATGGCCGCGATCAGCCGGAACCAATCGGTGTGGGCGCGCGCATCTTCTTCGCGCTCGGCGCTATCCTCGCGCGCCGACGGCATCGCAGAGGCCGGCGTGGGATTTCCGCCATAGAGCAGCAATCCGAAGCCGATGCCTGCGGCGGCAACGCCGAAGCCCAGGTTCCAGCCGAGCCAATTCGCCACGGCGCCACAGGCGAGCGGCCCGAGGAATACGCCGGCGTTGAGGAAAGCGAGATAGAGCGCGAAGCCCCGGCGGCGCTCCCTCTCGTCGCGGAAGATTTCTCCCACCTGCGCGGCGAGATTGCCCTTCACGCACCCGGCTCCCATCGCGAAGAGCATCAGCCCCGGCAGCAGGAAGGCCCGCGTCATGAGGAGCAGAGGGCCTGCCATCATCAGGATGGCGCCGATCCTGACGGCCCGTCGCCGCCCGACCAGCCAATCCCCGAACACCCCGCCCAACGGGACCGACAGATAGAGAAGCGCATTCTGGAAACCGTATATCTGCGATGCCAGCGCCACGCTGGAGAGCGGCCCGTACAAATGCTCGAGAGCACGCTTCAGGCCTTCGAGCGCGATCACGCCGCGATCCCCCGTCGCCAGCACATGATCGACCAGGAAGAGCGCGATCAGCGATTTCACCCCGGAAACGCTGAACCGTTCGAGGGCCTCCACCCATGCCAGTCGATAGGCCGCCTGCCGCTCCGCGAATGCGCCCTTTCCGGGCGTCGCATCCCCATCCCACACCACGGACCCACCACCTCGATCGCCCTGCACCAGCCGCGAGGCCGCACTCCGACGGAGCACCGCCCCAGCCGACCGGCCTTTGGAGCAATCCCGAGACACAAAGGTGACAGGCCATGCAGGCGCAAGCGAGCCGCCGCATCCTACGCGTCGACCGGCCGTACCGCTCCCCTTTTTTCCGGCGGAAGGCGGACGTCAGGCGATCACCACCTCCGCGTGGGCGAATGCGCGGCTGTAATCGTCGTCCAACGGCTTGTCGGTCACGAGGATGCCGACCGCGTCGAGCGGTGCGGTATGAATCAGGCCGTAGCGGCCGAATTTCGAGGCATCCGCGCCCAACAGCACCCGCTCCGACGTCGCATAGGCGATGCGGCTCATCGCCGCCTCACCCGGATGGAAATCCATCAGCCCCCGATCCACATGGATCGCACCCACCGACAGGATGGACAGATGCGGCGTGAAGCCGCCGACATATTGCTGCGCCGTATGATCGGAAAAGGCGCGATAGTCATAATCCATCTGGCCCGCCGCTAGGAACAGGCAGTTGTCGTTGATGCCCCCGAGATCGGCGGCGACCTGCAAGGAATTGGTGATGATCGTCAGCGACTTGCAGTCGACCAGCTGCTTGGCGATGAAGCAGGAGGTCGTGCCGGAATCGATGAAGACGATCATGCCGTCGGACACGAACGGCGCCGCCGCGCGGGCGATGCGCATCTTCGCCTCGGCATTCTCCTCCATCCGCTGGATCAGCGGCCCTTCGAAAATCTGCGCGGCGAGGCGCGCGCCGCCATGCTCGCGGATGATGACGCCCTGTTCCTCCAGGATGCGCAGCTCCCGACGGATGGTTTCATCCGAAACCGCCAGCTCGGCCGCGAGGCCGGTCACCGACTGCACCATGCCGCCGCGCAGGCGCGCCACGATCTCGCGCTGCCGTTCCGTCCGCTTCTGAATGGCTTCCTCCCTGTGCCCCGACGAGCGCGAAACTGCCGTTGCCGCCTGTCGCGGTCAATCCGTCGCCGGCCCGTCTTCTGGATTGCGTGTCGAACGGGAAGGAGCAGGAAAGCCGCCCCTTCCCGACATGTCGGATCAGAAGCCCAGGCGGAACTGCACCCGGACGTAGCGCGGCGTCTGATACGTCACCGGCGTGCGATAGAAGGGGTTGGGCGAGTCGTCGCTGTTCTGGCCGAACTCGTTGTACGCCGTCACCGACTTCAGGTTGAACAGGTTGAACGCATCGATCCTGAGCGAGCCGTAGAGACCCTTCGGCATCGGCAGGTTGACGATCATGTTGGCGTCGAATTGATACAGCCAGTCGCCCTGGAACGCCGTACCGCGGGGCACGAGCTGGCCGTTACAATAATAGCTGTAGCCGTGATAGCTGTTCGCCACCGGATCGACGCTCGCCGGCACCGTGCCGATGCAGCTATAATGCTCGGGCGACTGGACGAGCAGGTTCGCGCCGAACTCCACGAGCTTCGTCGGCTTGTAGCTGCCATAGAGCTTGAAGGTGTGGCGGCGATCGTTGGGCAGATAGCCATAGGCGCCGTTCAGGAAGCCCGGAGAGTCGAAGTCCGCCGTCCGGTTGATCGAAAGCTGGCCGTTCTCGGACCGGACGCCGCCTTCGTAATTCCCCTTGTCCATCGCCCAGGTATAAGAGCCGGCCAGACTCCAGACGCCGTCGAACTTGCGGTCGAAGGTCAGCGTGACCGCGTTGTAATTGCGCTTGGGTGTCGGATAGCCGAGATCCTTGGCGCTCAGCGTCACGACCTTCCTGGTGCCGTCGGGCAACTGGATCTGGACGGTCGTGTCGCGGCCCGGATTGCCGATCACCCAGCTCGAACCTCCCGGATAGGCCGCGCTGCACTGCGCGTCGCTGAACCCCGCGCGGACGCAATAGGCGCGCTCGCCGGCGTCGGTGGAGAAGTCCTCGATCGCGTTGTTCAGCGTGCGGTGCGTGAAATAGGCGCCGATGTGGATGCGATCGCCGAACTGCCGCTCGCCGCCGATGATGAACTCGTCGGCCGACTGCGGCTTCAGGTTGCTCGCAATCGCCCCCGAATAATCGACCGGCGAGCCGTCCGCCGCCACGTCGCAGTTCGCGACCTTCGTATCCGGGCACGGGCGCAGGCCCGGCGCCAGGATCGGCGCGCCCGCCACCGGCGTGTTGTTCGTGCCCGTCAGGCCATTGAACAGATTGTAGCGCGTGTAGGTGACAAGCCCGCCCGCGACGTTGAGGTTGAGGTCGCCCGCCGCCGGCAGATAATAGCGGCCGAAATAGGCATAGGCCTTGGTCTTGCCGTCTCCGAACACATCGAAGGATGCGCCGAGGCGCGGCGCCCACTGGTTGCCCGAGGCGTAATAGGACTTCCCGTCGATGCCCTGATTGCTGAACCGATCGTCGCGGATACCCAGCTCCAGCTTCACGCGATCATGGAACAGAGACCAGTTGTCCTCGATATAATAGGCCTCGTTACGGACGGTGGTGTTGCCGTTATTCTCGTAAACGCGGGTCGTGTAATAATCGGTTCCGATCGGAATGCCGAGCCGGGCCGCCGAATCCGCGTTGGCGGTGAATATCTTGTAGAAGCCATTGCCCATCGTCTGGTGGATCTGGTCCGACCGGTCCGTCTCGTGGTCGAGGCCGATGCGCAGATGGTGGCCGCCCAGCAGCTGGAAGTTGAAATCGACATCGGCGCGATAGAAATCCCGCTTGTCGTTCGTATAGCCGTAGGCGTCCGTCACCTTGTTCAGGCCCAGATCGATGCCGGACGGATCGGTCCGGTAATCGAGCACGCGCTCATTGGTGATGTCGAGCGGAAGCGTGCCGTCCCTGAGCTTGTTGATGCCATAGGCGCCGGACACCGTGATCCACGGCGCGAAGGTGCCGGTATAGCGCGCGACGAGGTTCTGGCCGCCGGACCGCGCATCGGTGCCGCCGGTCTGCGCGCCTACATGCTTGGTATCGCGATCATAATCGAAGCTGCGCGTGTGCGTGGTGTTGCTGCTGTCGAAATAGGTGAATTCCAGATGCTGGCCGTCGGTCACATAGCCGTCGACCTTCACGCCCCAGAACGGATTGGTGTTGGTGACGCGCGTCGCGTTGTTCTGCTTCTGGTCGGGCGTGAAGGAGTGGAAGTCGCGGGCGTCGTACAGGCCGTAGATGAACAGCCGATCCTTGATGATCGGCCCGCTGGCCTGCATCACCAGCTCGCGCTTGCTGGCGGTCGCGTCCTCGTAATTGACGTCATGGGTCGCCGGAGAGACGGAGCGCAGGCCGCTCGGATCCCAGGTGCCGGAGACGCTGGCGTGGAACTGGTTGCTGCCCGACTTGGTCACGGCATTGATGACGCCACCCGTCGCCCGCCCGAACTCCGCCGGGAAGCCGCCCGTCTTGACCTCGATCGTCTTGTAGAAATCATACGGCACTTCCACGGGCGCGAGGCCCATGCGGAAATTGGTGATGTTGAGGCCGTTCACGAAATAGGCGTTTTCGGTGAAGGCCGAGCCGCTGATCGTGATCTGATCGTCAAAGGCGCTGTTCGGCCCCGAAGAGCCTCGCGTCACGCCCGGCGACAGCATCGCCACATCCTGCAACGAGCGCCCCACGGGCACACGCTTGTCCAGCTCGGCGATGTCGATCACCGCGCCCGTGGTCGTATCGTTGAAGTCGGCGGTGCGAACGCGCCTGCCATTCACGACGATCTCGTTGTTGTTGCCCTTGGGCATGGCCGCATCGGCTCTCACGAGCCGGAACGTGTTGGCGCCGCCATTGGAGCGGGTCAGCGGAACGCCCTGCTCCTGATAAGGCGCATAGCCGTCGGCCGTCACCGAGAAATCATAGGCGCCGGGCGTGACCTGCGAGAAACTATAGGCGCCCACGTCGTTGGTTCGAGCGGTCAGGGCAACGCCGCGATCGGACGACCGGATCGACACCGTCGCACCGGCGATCGGCGTGCCGTCGCCCGATGTGACACGGCCTGAAGCGACGATGTTCGTATAGTCCTGAGCATGGGCCGCAGGCGCGACGAACACGCTCATCGGGATGGCCACACCCAACAGGAATCCAGCGCGCAGAAGCGCGGTACGCGAATAGGATTTCACGATTATTTCCCCACGGATTTACGGATCGAATCCGAACGATGCCAGAATGTCCCGCCGGCTCTCCCCGGCTCGTGGTGGAGCTATCGAGATTCTGTGGAATCTTTGTGACATTTTCGGCAATTTCCATCACCATTCAAACAGAATGGTGTGAAAGTTCGTCGCCGAGCGCCAGACGCAGCGCCCCTGGAAGCTCACACCGCAGGCTGGCACCCGGACATTCAGGACCAATTCTTGAAATGATATATCGTTTTATAATGAATGCACGACTTGCACATGAGCGACGCCTTTCCGCTCAAGCACACATCATCGTGTGGGATTTATGTTGAATTAGCGCAAATCGAGGTCACAGCAAGGAGCCCGATCTCGCTTGGCAAATCGCATGAGGATAAGGTGCCGCGAACTATCCCCTGCCTAGGCAGGTCGATCCGCAAGATCCACCCGACACCGCCCCGAGCAACTCGGCAAGTCAGGCAGCCAAGGTTTCCCCTTGAACAGCCGGCATCGGCGACTGGATCACGTTCGGAATCTCGCTGGAGACCGGCGGCACCGGATAATATTGCGCATTCTGCTGCACCGATTGCGCCAGGGGCGTTCCGCCGAGCAGCTCGATCAGCCGCAGGCTCTCGTCCAGCCCGGACGACACGCCGCCGCCAGTCAAGCGATTGCGATCGAGGACATAGCGCGGATGGCCATCGGCGATGCTGATCGCCGGGAATTTCTCCAGCAGATAGGGAATGAACGCCCAATGGGTCGTCGCGGCATAGCCGTCGAGAAGCCTCGCCTGCGCGAGCAGGAGCGCCCCTTCGCAGACCGAGCAGACATATTGGCTGACGGCCGCCTGGGCGACGAGAAACTGGATATAGCTCTGGTCCGCGCCATACATCAGCGCCGACAACGCAGCCGGCTCGCCGCCCGGCACCCATAGGGCATCGCACGACGTCACCGACGTGAGCCCTTGCATCGCGTTGATCTCGAAACCGTTGGCGAAGCGCACGGGGCCGGGCTTCCGGGTCACCAGTTCGACACCGAACTTCGCCCAGTTGAACAGCTCCGACGGCCCGCACACGTCCAGCAGGTCCACACCGTCATAAACGGGGATGACGATCCTCATCTTCGCGCTCCATGCTCGCGGACGCCGTCACGCGCCATGGGGATCGCAGGGGAGCCCCGCGATCCCCAACCGCCACCCCTCAGCGAATTTCGACGTTGAAGGCAGGTTGCGGCGCCGCCTCGGCCTCTGCCTCCGTCAGCGCCCTCTCCTCGCCCGCAGCGACGAGCCGGTGACGCAACACGGCATCGCGGGTCTTGATCTCGATATGGACGGGAGGCTCCGAGCCGGGGCCCGCCACCGGCAGGACGAAATTGGCCGACACCCGCAGATGCGTCTGACAGTTGGCGCAACCGGCCACATGCCAGCGGCTCAACACCGGCTCATGACCGAGCGAACGACGCTCTCCATCGATCTCGGCATACGCGGAGATGATGAAGGAGCCCGGAATCTTGCTGCGATCGAGGCCAGAGACATGGACCGTGCGGGCATTCTCGGCAGGCTGCGCGGCCGCATCGCCGAAGAAAGCCGTGCGCTCGGCGAACTGATCGAGCGAACCGGGGCCATAAGCGTAGCCCAGTTGCGTCTCGATATTGATCGCGTCCGCGGCCGTGAAGGACGATCCGTCCGCCTTGGTGAAGGGGTCCAGCCCGGTCTGCATCGTGATCGTCTGGTTCGGGTCGGAGTCCGCCGGCGGCTGGTTGTTGGACCCGGCGCCGAGCACATAATGCGCCCCCGGATCGCTGGCATCGATCGTGAAGCTGTCCGTCGCGCCGTTGCGCTTCTGCCATGTCCAGAACGCATAATCGATGAAGCAGTGGTGGAAGTAGAAGATCGGGTCGAGCCCGGCCGTGTCATTCTCCCCCATGTCGCCATTGGCGCCCGGAATGAGCGAGGCCGAGCCCTGCCCCGGCACGTCGAAACCACCGACCGCGAGATGCATATAGTTGTGCGGCGTCTCCAGCGGCATCACGAGCTGATGCGGATTCGCATTGTTCCAGGCCGCCGCCGATGTCGTGTTCGAGAACAGAGTGTAGGTCGGCGCATCGAGGCAGGCGACGAACTTGGCGTAGATTTCACCGCGCTGCTTGCCATCGATCATGAAGCTCGTGTTGAGCCATTCGATGATGTTCTTGTTCAGAATGCCGACATTGACCCCGTAATCGGGATATTTGGCGTTGTGCGCGGCGGTGGCCACCCGGTCTTCCGGGGTGCCGACGAGGCCGGAGAGCGGATAGCGCACCGTCTCATAGCCCTTGTGCTTGCTGTAGAGCGCGTTGTCCCCCTGCACCTGATCGACGATCCCGACCGGCAGCACGAAGGATCGCAGCGGGTTCGCGATCCGCTTGCCGTCCAGCTCGAAGAACTCCTCGGTGAGCGCCCAGGGAACGCCCTTGATGCGCGACTCCTCGCTGCACTCGTCCCAGAAGGGCAGCATCACGTCCCCGCAGCCCTCGATGCTCTGCAATGCCTTTTCGAGCTGATACAGATAGACGCGATGCCAGGCCGGGAAGAGCACGGTGCCGTGCTGGCAATAGCCGCCCCACCACGCCGGGTCCGTCTCTCCGGGGCCCCGGAAAGGCTCGCCATGGAAGCCGCCGAGCGTGAAGAAGGAGCGCAGATTGCTCGGGTCCAGCTCCTTGATGCCCTTCCAGGCCCGCATCAGCTTTTCGAGCGGCGCCTTGTTGCCCTGCTCATAATCATCCTGCAGATCCGTGATCGAACGGCGGATTCCCGGCATACTCATGACAAAGCCTCCCCTCATGATCCATCAATCGGCAGAAATCATGACATGGCGCAGCGGGTCATTCATCCACTTCGGCAGCAATTTCCATCATTTCAACGAATTGATGGCTGACTCACCCGCGACTCCGCATCAATTTCGTAAAAATAACATCGGAATAACTTTTCCACACCCTCCACACATCCGATTTTTGCGTTCAAACTGGATGCAAATCTGCAATTTTTATAAAACTTCATTAACGATATACCGAGCATGACTCGGAACGACTCCCTTCATGGCTGGGGCGGAGAGTGGGATGCTCACGGGCAAATGGACCTACCGCATCTTCAGGAATGAGCCGGGGTTGATCAGCGGGGATGCCTCCGCCGCGCTGGCCCTCATCAATGGCGAGGGCGTCTTCGATCTGGAGATGGAAGGGAGCATCTTGCGCGGCGGGCTGGGCATGGGCCTCGACCATGCGCTCGCGCTCCGCGGCACAGTGACGCCAGGCCATGAAGACGCGCCGCTCCGTTTCTCGATGATCGGAGAAGGCATGCCCGGCACGCCGACGGAGGGCTGGCGCTACGACTATCGGGGAGAGGCAGGCCATCTTTGGCCGAATGCCGTCGATCAGAGGCCCTCGCTGGTCGGCACGGTCATACGGGTCCATGCGCACGGCCCGGATGCGCCGGCAGGAGCTACGGCGTCGTTCATCGCGGTGCGCCAGCCACCGCCGCCGCCTCGCGCCCATCGCAGCTTCGCCCTGATGGCCGACCTGTGAAACAGCGGCGCCTCTGCCGCCATCGCATCCGCCGCAGGCGGCATCGGCTGCATAACAGGCGCCTGCCCGCCATCCTCTTTGCCCTGCCGGCCCTGCTGCTGCTTTCGGTGCCCGCTCAGGCGATGGGCTCCCGCTCGCTTCTGATCCCCGTGTGCAATGGAGACGGTTCGCATATCTTCATCCGGCTCGACCTCGACGGGAAACAGCCCCCGCAACCGGACAACGACCATGGTCCGGGCCTCTGCCTCCATGCGACCTGCCCCGGCGAGTCCCGCCTCAAACGGAAAACCGCTGCGGATTGATCGCGTTTCGACGCAGCATCCCCTCCGCAGACCGGCCGGGGACGGAACCCCTCGTGCGCCCTCCCGTTCGCGATCGCAGCACGAGTAGCGGGAGCAAAGCGTCATGCGCGATCCGACAGGCTGGCCCACGCTGGCCGGCAATGATGCGGTGATCTGGAGCCGCTATGTGATCGTGGCGCTGATCGCGATCGGATTGGCCGGGGCGTTCCATGCCGGGCTCGGCGCCATATTGAGGCGAGCCGCCGCGCGGACCAGCACGCCCACGGACGACATCCTGCTCCGCCGCCTGCGCGGGCCGACGCGCTGGCTCTTCGCGGGGATCGCGCTGGTGCTGGCGCAGCCGGCGATGCAGCTTGGCCCCGGTGGGCGAGACTGGTGGAATTTCGTCGCGGCGCTGGCCACGCCCGCATTGGCCGGCTGGCTGGCGATCGCCCTGCTGGCGGCGGGCAACGAGATCGTCCGGGTCAGGGTGGATATCAGCGTCGCCGACAATCTGCGCGCGCGCCGCCGGCGGACGCGGGCCGACATCCTCTACCGCATCGCGCTGTTCGTCGTGCTGATGATCACGATCTGCCTGATGCTGATGTCGATCCCCGCCGTCAGGACCGTGGGCGTGACGCTTGCGGCCTCCGCGGGCATCGGCGCGCTTGCGGTGGGCGCCGCGGCCCAGCCGGCCCTCAAGAACATCATCGGCGGTATCCAGATGGCCTTCACCGAGCCGATCCATATCGACGACGTCGTGATCGTCGCGGGCGAATGGGGGCGGATCGAGGAGATCAACCTCACCTATGTCGTCGTCCGCATCTGGGACGATCGGCGGCTGATCGTCCCCATCGCCAAGTTCATGGAGGAGAATTTCGAGAATTGGACACGGCGCACCTCCGCACTGCTCGGCACCGCTTTCCTTCATGTCGACCGGACAGCCGACGTGCCCCGCCTGCGCCGCAAGCTGATCGAGATCGTGTCGGCCGATCCGCTCTGGGACAAGCGGGTCTGCGGCCTTCAGGTGACGGACAGCCAGCCCGATCATCTGGAGTTGCGCTGCCTCATGAGCGCGCAGGATGCCGGACGCGCCTTCGATCTGCGCTGCAATGTCCGCGAGGCGATGACCGCCTTCATCGCCGCCGAAATGCCCGAAGCGCTCCCTCGCCACCGGGAGCAGCTACGGATCGAAAGACAGCCGGGCGCCGGGGTCGGGCGCTGAACTCCGCCCCGGCGACAATACTCAGCGACCGGAAGCGAAGTCGGTCGAGATCGACACCGGGCGCCACTCGGCCAGGATGGCCCGGTCGGCTTCGTGCTTCTGCTCGATCGCGGCCACGGTATCGCTGCCGAGCGGCAGGCGGACGGGCGGGTTCGGCGCCTCCACGAAGGAGACGAGCACCTCGGCGAGCTTGGCGGGATCGCCCGGCTGATTATGGCTCAGCCCGGCGGCCACGGTACGCACCTTGCCGGCGGTTCCATCATAATCGGAAATCCGCGTCGGGCTGACCGACAGCGAGGAGGCATCGAGGAAATCGGTGCGGAAATAACCCGGCTCGACGACCGTCACATGGATGCCGAGCGGCGCCAGTTCGTGATGCAGCGCCTCCGATAAGCCCTCGACCGCGAACTTGGTCGAACTGTAGACGCCGAAACCCGCACCGGCACGGTAGCCGCCGATCGACGAGATGTTGAGGATGCGGCCCGACCGCGCCTTGCGCATGTGCGGCAGGACGGCGCGCGTGACGTTCAGCAGGCCGAAGACGTTGGTGCGATAGAGCGCCTCCACCTCGGCGGCGCTCGCTTCCTCCACTGCGCCCATCAGCCCGAAACCGGCGTTGTTGAGCAGCACGTCGATCCGGCCGAAGCGAGCGATCGCAGCCTCTGCGGCGGCGGCGGCCTGCTTCTCGTCCGTCACGTCGAGCGCGACGGCCAGCAGGTTTGGATGCGCGCCGAACCGGTCGATGACCGCCTGCGGATTGCGCGCGGTGGCGACGACGGCGTCGCCCTTGGACAGCACGCGCTCGACGATGAGCGCGCCGAAACCGCGCGATGCGCCGGTGATGAACCATGTCTTCATGGAAATGCTCCTTCGCCTTGGGAGGCCGACAGCGACGCCGACCTCGTGGGAGATATCTGCCTCTTTTCGATTGGCTCGATTAGCGGGATAATATTCCGATCAATCCTGAGTGAGAATCATCAATGCGTGCAACCGACCTGTCCGAGCTTGCCGCTTTCGATGCCGTCGCACGCCATCGCAGCTTCCGTCGCGCGAGCGAGGAACGTGGCGTCACCGCGTCGGCGATCAGCCATGCCGTCCGTAATCTCGAAGATCGGGTCGGCATCCGGCTGCTCAACCGAACGACACGCAGCGTATCGCTCACCGATGCGGGCGCCATGCTGCTCGCCCGGCTCTCGCCCGCGTTCGGCGAAATCGGTTCGGCGCTCGACGCGCTGAACCAGTATCGCGAGACACCGTTCGGCAAGGTGCGGATCAATGCACCGAATTCGATCGCCCCCTTCGTGTTCGGGCCGATCATGGGACGACTGCTCGGCAGCAATCCCCATCTCGAACTGGAGATCGTCGCGACCGATCGGCTCGTCGACATCGTGGAGGAAGGCTTCGACGCCGGCGTCCGGCTGGGAGAAAGCCTGCGCGACGGGATGACGGCCGTGAAGATCAGGCCACGCCTGCGCCTCGCCGTCGTAGGCTCCCCCGCCTATTTCGAACGACACCCGATGCCGCGGACACCCGTGGACCTGAAGGACCACGCCTGCATTCGGAACATCTATCCCAACGGCACGGCCTATGCCTGGGAGTTCAACCGTGCCGGCCAGGTCATCACGTTCGAGCCCACGGGCCCGCTCACGCTGGACGATCATGAGCTGATGATCGAAGCGGCGAAGTCCGGCGTTGCGCTCGCCTATGTCTGGGCGGACCGGGCCGAGCCGCTGATCGCCAACGGGCAGCTCGTCGAATGCCTCGCATCCTGGTGCGCGCCCGAGGACTGGCTCTATCTCTATTATCCCACCCGCAGGCATATCTCGGCCGGTTTGCGGGCGGTGATCGATGCTCTCAGGATCTGATCGCCAGCCTGCGGACCGCCTCGGCCAGATCCGGCGGATAGACGGGAACCGGGCTCGCCTCGATCTCGTCCGCCGTCCACCAGCGCAATTCGCGCAGCACGGCGCGCTCCGCCTCGTCGACGCCGCCAAGACTGACCGGCCCACCCGGAAAATGGGCGAGGTAGAAGGCGTCGACATTGTCGACCACCTCATGCCTGAACTCGAACACGCCCGAAGCATGATGCACCGGCCCCGAGAGCGGCAGCGACAGGCCAACTTCCTCGTGCAGCTCCCGCCGGGCCGCTTCCAGCGATTCCTCGCCGGGCTCAACCTCGCCTCCCGGTGTCGCCCAGAAGATATAGGGGCCGCTCATCCGCTCGATCACGAAGCGCAGCAGCAGCACCCGCCCGCCGTCATCGAGCAGAATTATGCGCGCGGATCGCCGCAGCCGGTTGGGTGTGTCCGTCATGGAGCCAGCGGATCGCAGAAAAGCGCAACCTCGTCGAGCGGTCGGCCCTGCGTCTATGCACCGCCCCGAAGCGGATGCCCTGCCCCGAGCGCGGTGTGGGCAGAGCGCTCGTCGCCCTCGTCATTATGGGCGGAGCTGAAGCTGACGCGATTGCGGCCGGATCGCTTGGCAGCATAGAGCGCCTTGTCCGCGAGCCGATAAAGCGCCCGGAAGTCGGGGTATCCGGTCGTCTGGGCCACGCCGATGCTGGCAGTCACTCCCCCGCCCGGCCCGAGCCCGTACCGGCAGGCCGCGATATCCTCGCGGACGCTTTCGGCGAAGCGTTGCAGCGCGGCCGTCTCAAGCCCTTCGATGATGATGACGAACTCTTCCCCGCCCAATCGGGCCACGTGGCACCGCGCCTGTTCCCAGCGCACGATCTGCGATGCGATCCTCGTCAGGACGAGATCGCCGGCGTCATGGCCATATTGGTCGTTGATGAGCTTGAAGCGATCGACGTCGATCAGCAGCAGCGCGACCGGCATGTCGGGATCGTCGCCCTGGCGCGACTTCGCCTCCAGCACTTCGATGACACCACGACGGTTCAGCAGCCCGGTGAGAGGATCACGACGCGCCAGCTCTTGCGCCTGCGCCTCGGCGATGCGGGCGGCGTCACGATCGATGCGCAGCTTCGCATATTTGTGCGAGGCGGTGATCGAGAGCCAGAGCGTTTGCCAGGCCGCGGCGAACAGGATCAGGATCTGCGCCCCGCCTCCCCAGAAGATCGTGTTCGGGTTCGTCATCTGGAGCGCAGCCAGCATCAGCATCGGGAGCGACCAGGCGCCGACGAGATTACGCGCATCCGTGCTCTTCCGCAGCGAAGCGAGAGCGAGGCAGATCGCGACAAGCCCCAGATCGACCAGGATCAATGCACCCAGCACATTTCCCAGCTCGACGATCGGACCGGACCGCATGACCGCCAGGGGCAGACCGAAGATCCCCACCGCGATGCCGGACAGGAGCGCCGCCCTGCGCAGGCCGGCGGGCAGCGTCGTCCGGTCGATCGCGGTCACAGCGCTCGCCGTGGCGAGCGTGATCGCGAGGCAGGACAAGGCGGTGCAGCTCTGCGCGGAAAGCGCTCCCGCCATTCCAGGGAACAGGAAAAGGTGGAGTTGCGACCAGATCGCTCCCCACAGGACCATGCAGCCAGCCCACGCCGCCTGCCACGCAGGAAAGGCCCGCCGGACGGCGACGGCCAGCCCGGCATTGTAGAGCGCACAGACCAGCAGAAGGGTCAGCGCCGTCGAGACCGTCCCGGCGAGCGCGATCGCCTCATAGCTCGCCTCGCCATGATCCATCAGGCGCATACGCAGCAGCTTGGTGCTGGCGAGCCGGTCGAAGCGCAGGGTCACGGCCGTGACGGGCACGTCGCGCATCGGGGCATCGAACGCGATCTGGCCCCCTGCCCGCCAATGCGATCCGAAATCGCCGCCGCGCACCTCGGACTGCGCCACGAAGCCATCGGCATAGCGGAACGCCACGGACAGGCGATCGAACCGCGAATTGTGGACCACAAGCATCAGGTCATTGCCGTCGACCGGCAATCCGCGAAGACTCGTGCGCAACCAGAGCGAACCATCCTGATAGCCGTGCGGCTCGCCACGGCAGGCAAGCGGCGCCGGGGCCTCCTGAGCGGTCGCCACCCGTTCGCTCACCGCGTGACAGAGGGTCGGCCCCAGCACGACTTCGCTCGCCGAGGCTTCCGACGGCCAAAGGCCAGCCAGCAAGGCGCAAGTCAGGAGCAGCATCGCCGCTCTACCAAGGCCACGGAATCTTCCCATCTCCCTCCCGCCGATGCCCCACAAAACCTTCGATTGCATTACCGGCCGGCCGGGTTGCGCCGAGGCGTTCTATCGAAGGGGCCCCCTCTTCCAGCATCCGGCCGGAACCGCCTCATACTGGCGATCATGGGCCACATCCTCCATGAACGCTGTGCCGCGAAAGCACAATCCGTACGGGATGGGCACGCCCTCGATTGCAGAGCCCCCGCATGAAGGTCCGTTACCGCGCGTCTCGGATTTTCAGCGCGGGCCGGCCCCCGCCCCGAGCGGGATAAGGTCGCCCATCGGATCGAGCACGGTGACGGCCGCCCGCTCCCCTGTGCCGGCCGCATCATGCCAGCTCCACAGCACGAGACAGACACCACCGCGATGCTGGACCGAGGGCACCAGCGCGCCCGCCGCCCCCTCCGCCATCATCCGCTCGACGAGGAGCCAGCTCGGCGGAATGTCGCCGGCACGCATCCGGGCGGTCCAGTCGCAACGGACGGCATCCGCGACCTCCGCATCGCGCGGGCGGCCGGCACCGTCGGTCAGGTCCGCGATGGCATCCGAGCGGATGTCATAGGGGACGAGCGTGCCCGGCTTGGGCAGCCCGCGATGATATTCGGCGATGGCGACATCGTGGCTCGCACCGAGATAGAGCGCAGGCGCGCCCTTGGCGTTCCACCGACCGCCGTAGAGGCGCGCGCCCTCCCCCGACAGCGGATCGCGTTGCCACGGCACGCGGATCATGCGCCAGAAACGGCCGGCGATCGGATGAAGGTCGGGTGCGGTCATGTGGCCAGCGTGCCGGGCACGGAGACCGGGTGATAGCAGAGCGCGTCCGGGAGCCGGGCTCGCGGACTCAACTATAGACGCCTTCGGCCATGCGCTCGAGATCCTCGATCACCGCATCGGCCTCGCCGGCTTCGACCAGCTCCTCGGCGGTGCGGTTGCCGAAGCCGGGGATGGGCTGGTGGCGGAACCAGATGATCGCCCGCCCCTCGTCGCCGGAAAGCTCGGCGGCGCGCGTGATGATCCGCGCGATCTGGCCGAGCTTGGCCTGCACGCTGGGCGAACCGGGGCGGTCCGCCAGCGTGTTGCGGTTGACGTGAGCGATGCGCGAGAGTTGCGTCATCGGCACGCGCAGCCGCTCGGCCATCAGCCGGGGCGCGATCATGTCGCCATCGCGGATCGTATCGAGGAAAGAGGCAAGCATCAGGCACTCCTTGCCTGTATTATGCCTATTCGCGTCCGGGATCGCAAGCTGACCGTCCGTGCCTCGCCAGGATCGACGACGGGGCACGCCCGAGAAGCAGGGGTGCGCGGTATCGCACGCCCCTGCCCTCCCATGCTTTATCGATCGACCAGAGCCGTCACGCGATGACCGAAGCCGTGACGGGGCGCCTGCGAACGCTGGACGCCATGAAACATGCCGGCACCGAGGCTGGGCAGGATCAGCTCCACAGCCAGAACGTCCTCGATCGTCCGGACGTCGACGAACAGGTGCAGCTGTCCGTCAAAGGCGAAGCTCACCTTGACGTCCGGCGGGCAGGCATCGGTCACCATCTTCATGAGGCGTGTCAGCTCGTCGGACACCAGACGGGCACGAGGTGCACTCGGAAGCCGGTCCACGCCAACGGGTTCTGCCTGTGTCATTCTCACTCCTTCGTTTGACGACGCGCGACGCCGTTAGTGCAGAATGCGCGCCCTGCCAAACGGCTCCCGCTCGTGATGCGTTCGGGCTCCGCCATGGCTGTCGGGGCACGATCGCCGAACGTTCCACCCACCCGCGTAGCCTTGGCCTCTTACAATTTCGCGCGACAACAGCATGACGATCCTTCCGGACAGGATATCATGACGCCGATGACGTGTGCGCCCTCCTACTGATCGGGCTTACCCCGCCATTGCGACGCCCATCCAGACGGCTTCGGCCCCATCACGAAGCGTAGTTTCCCGCCCGCGACGATCTGCTCATAGGTGACGAAGGGCTTGTCGAGCGGCCGCCCATTGAGCGTCGCGGACTGGATATAGACGTTCGCCGGCCCATTGCCCGGAGCCTCGACCGAGAAGCTCTTTCCGCCGGGCAGGTTCAGCGTGGCGCGGGCGTAAAGCGGGCTGCCGATCATATAAGCCTTGGAGACCGGATTGACCGGATAGAAGCCCAGCGCCGCGAAGATGTACCAGGCGGACATCTGCCCGCAATCCTCGTTGCCGAGCATGCCAGCCGGCGTGTTGCTGTAGGCTGTCTCCGCGATGTGGCGGACCGTCGCCTGCGCCTTCCACGGCTCGCCGCCGAAATCGTAGAGATAGCTGTAGTGGTGGCTCGGCTCGTTATCGTGGTGGTTGTGGCCGCCGGCGAAATGGGCGTCGAGCCTGGCGTTGAACGCCGCGTCCCCGCCCAGCAGGGCGATCGTGCCGGGAATGTCGTGCAGCGCCGCGAAGAGATAGGCCCACTGGTCGCCCTCGGTCCAGCCTTCGGCCGGCGAGGCCCAGCTTCCGTCCAGATTACGCGCCTGCATGAAGCCGGTCGCCGGGTTGAACAGCACGCGATATCGGAGCGAGCGATCGAGGAAGCGGCGATAGCCCGCCTGATCACCCACCTCCCTCGCGACCTGCGCCACGGCGAAATCGTCATAGGCCTCTTCCAGCGTGCTCGACGCGGACTCGGAAACCTTGTCGGCCGGCACATAGCCGATCTTGCTCGACCATGTGAGGCCGGCCCGCGCCTCGTATGGCACACCCGGCTCGCGATCGAGCCAGCGGCGGGTGGTGTCGCCCTCGGGCGGGACGGTCGCGTCCTTCAGCACCGCCTCATAGGCGAGCTTGCGGTCGAAGCCCTTGAAGCCCTTCACCATCGCCTCGGCCACCAGCGAGTCCGCATGCGTGCCGATCATGATGTTGGTGTAGGAAGGGTTCGGCCATTTCGGCATGTAACCGCCTTCGCGATAATCCTGGAGCAGCGCGCCCACCATGCCGTCGATCCGCTCCGGCGCGATCAGGGTGAGCAGGCTGTTCTCGGCGCGGAACGTGTCCCAGATCGAAAAGGCGGTGTAGCTCGTCCCCTGATGCACCTTGTCGTCGAAGGCGCTGTGGTAGCGCCCCTGCTCCGACATCAGCTTCGGATAGAGCAGCGCGTGATAGAGGCCGGTGTAGAGGATATGCTTTTGGTCGTCGGTTGCGCCCTCGACCGTGATTGTGCCGAGCTTGCCGTTCCAGACCTGTTTCAGCGCCTCTTTCGTGCCGTCGAAGTCCCAGCGCGGCATTTCGGCGTCGAAATTGGCCCGCGCCTGATCGAGGCTGATGAACGAGGTGCCGACCTGCGCCTCGACCACCGTGTCGCTTCCGTCGAAGCGCGCGAAGGCGCCGACATTGTCGCCCTCGACCTCCGTGCCAGCAGCTCCCAGCGGCCCCTGATAGACGCCTCCGCCCGAAGGCTTGCGGCGGAAACGGACGACGAAATAACCCTTGAAATCCGGGAGCTTCACATTGCTCAGATGGGCATCCATCCGATCCGGATTGTAGCCGAGGATTTCACCCCGCTCCGCATCATATTTCGCCCAGCCGCGCGTGCCCGCCCGCGTCGCCTCGACCAGCACCGACTGCGGCACGCCGGCCGGGAAAGTGAAGCGCAGATAGCTCGCATGGTCGGTCGAGGTCATCTCGGCGCGTAGCTTGCGGCCCGCCTCGTCCGCCATGGTGACGGCATAGTAATAGGGCGTCGCCGTCTCGTCAGCATGGCTGAAGCGCAGGCGGCGATATTCGGGGCTCGGCTGGAGCCCGCCCATCTCGGGCATCAGCGTCACATAGCCATAGTCGCCCATCCACACCGCCGGCTGATGCGTGCCGATGAAGCCGGTGATCCACTGGTCCTCATAGGCGTAGGAGGTGACGCTGATCCGGTTCTGGCGGGTCTGCGCGGTCCAGTTGGTCATGCCGAAGGGCGTGGTGACGAGCGGCATCGTGCCGGCATAATCCGGCCCGATCACGGTTCCGCCGGTGCCGATCAGAGGATTCACCCAATCAACCGGCTGGGAGGAAGCCGCCAAGGCCGGTGCGATCGGCAGCATCGCAACACCCAGAACCGCCCGCCACAAACGACGCATTCCCGATCCCCTCTCACGCTTAAGGGCCACCGGCGGAACAAGATTGCCGGCAGAAATAAATCATATTAATAGGCCTGAACGGCCGTCAGAGCCATCCTAAAGAGAGAGGCGATCCGAATGAAGCGGCGGGATGTCCTACGAGCAGTCGGCGCCACGGGGATCGGTCTGGCGATGCCGGCATGTGCGCTGGCGGGCACTGCGCCCGCCGATGCGCCGGGTCCGCGCGAGCGCGTGCGTCTCGCCGATGGCTGGCGCTTCCATCTCGGCCATGCCGCCGATCTGGAGCGCGACTTCGGTTTCGGCCGCTTCCAGCGGACCTTCGCCAAGGTGCAGGAGGACGCCCCGCCCGCCACCTTGCCGGGCTTTGACGACAGCGACTGGGCCGCCGTCCGCGTGCCGCACGACTGGGCTGTGGCCCTGCCCTTCGCGCATCCGGAAGGCCCGCTGCCCGCGCCCGCCGACCGCAACATCAAGGATCGCGTCGCCGCGCATGGCTTCAAGGCGATCGGGCGCGAATATCCGGAGAACAGCGTCGGCTGGTATCGCCGCGCCCTCCCCATCGGCCCGGCCGATCGCGACCGCCGCATCTGGCTGGAGTTCGACGGCGTCTTCCGCGACTGCCTCGTCTTCGTGAACGGCTGCATCGTGGGCGAGAATGCCAGCGGATACGCGCCCTTCCGCGTCGATCTCACCGATTTCCTCGATTATGACGGCGGCGCCAACATGCTCACCGTCCGCGTCGACGCCTCTCTCGGCGAGGGGTGGTTCTACGAGGGCGCCGGCATCTATCGCCATGTCGATCTGGTGAAGACCGCCGCGACCCATGTCCCGCAATGGGGAACGGTGGTGCGGGCCGAGCCCGACGGCGGCGGCGCGGCTGTCCACGTCGCGACCGACATCGCGCATCATGGCACGTCCCCTGCCCGCATCCGGCTGAAGCGCACGATCCTAACGCCCGACGGCATGGAGGCCGCGCGCCTGCCCGACGACCTGCTCGCGCTCGATCCCGCCACGACGGTGACGCGCACGGCCGACCTCCGGCTGGCGAGCGCGCAGCTCTGGTCGATCGAGGCGCCGCGCCTCTACCGCCTCGTCACCGAGCTGTGGGATGATAGCCGGCTGCTCGACCGCACCGAGACCCGCTTCGGCATCCGCTCGATCCGCTTCGACGCCGACAAGGGCTTCTTCCTCAACGGCGAGCCCGTGAAGCTGCTCGGCACCTGCAACCATCAGGATCACGCCGGCGTCGGCACGGCCATCCCGGACCGGCTCAATGCGTGGCGCGTGGAGCAGCTTCAGGCGATGGGCTCGAACGCCTGGCGCAGCTCGCACAATCCGCCGTCGGAGGCGCTGCTCGATATCTGCGATGCCAGCGGCATGCTGATGATCGTCGAGCTTCGCCGCAACACCACCGACCCCGAAGCGCTCGACGAGCTTGACCGCATCGTGCGCAGGGATCGCAACCATCCGAGCGTAATCCTCTGGTCGGCGGGCAACGAGGAGCCCCAGCAGGGCACGGATCGCGGCAAGCGCATCACTGCCGAGATCAAGCGCCGGATCGCCGCTCTCGATCCCACGCGCCCTCTCACACAGGCCTTCTACTTCGAGGACAAGGGCTATCATACCGGCGCGTGGGACGTGGTGAACGTCGCCGGGCTCAACTACCGCACCGATCAGGCGGAGGCTTTCCACCGGCAGTTCCCGCACCTTCCGATCATCGGCACCGAAACCGCCAGTACCGTCGCCACGCGCGGCGTCTACGAGAACGACGCCGCGAAGCATCTCGTGCGCGCCTACGACACCGAATATCCCTTCTGGGCCTCCACGGCCGAGCAATGGTGGCCGATCGCCGCCGAGAGCCCCTGGTTCGCGGGCGGCTTCGTGTGGACGGGGTTCAACTATCGCGGCGAGCCGACCCCCTATCCTGAATGGCCGAGCGTTTCGAGCCAGTTCGGCATCCTCGACCTCTGCGGCTTCCCCAAGGACAACTACTGGTATTACCGCGCCTGGTGGCGTCCCCGCGAACCGATGGTGCACCTGCTGCCCCACTGGAATTGGGAAGGGCGCGAGGGCCAGCCGATCGAGGTCTGGGCCCATGGCAATTGCGAAGAGGTGGAGCTGATCGTCAACGGCTGCAGCCAGGGCCGCAAGCCGATGCCCCGCAACCGTCATCTGGCATGGTCCGTCCCCTATGCTCCCGGCCGGATCGAGGCGCGCGGCTATTCCGGCGGCCGGATGGCGGCACACGACGTCCGGGAGACGAGCGGCCCCTCCGCCGCGCTGCGACTGATCCCGAACCGGTCTCGGCTCGATGCCGATGGCAGGGATGTCGCGATGATCCGGGTCGAGGTTGTCGATCAGGCCGGCCGGGTCGTGCCGCGTGCGGATGCGCTGATCCACTTCGGGCTGGAAGGCCCTGCGCGGCTGATCGGGGTCGGCAACGGCAATCCGAACAGCCATGAAGCCGATCAGGCACCCCGGCGCCAAGCCTTCAACGGCTTGGCACAGGCCATCGTGCAGACGGAGGAAGCACCCGGCCCGATCCGCCTGACGGCCACCGCCGAGGGCCTGCGGGGCGCCACGACCGCGCTGATCGCCCTACCGGCGAGGGGGAAAGCCTGACCCAGGCCGGCACGCCCCAATCGCCGGGCACAGGAGGCGCCCGGCGATCGAAGACATCCGCTCAGCCCCGGATGAAGGCCAGCAGGTCGGCGTTGATGACGTCGGCATGCGTGGTGCACATGCCGTGCGGGAAGCCCTCGTAGGATTTGAGCGTGCCGTTCTTCAGCAGCTTCACAGAGAGCGGCGCCGAGTCAGGATAGGGCACGATCTGATCATCGGTGCCGTGCATCACCAGCACCGGCACCTCGATCGCCTTCAGATCGTCGGTGAAATCGGTCTCGGAGAAGGCCTTGATGCAGTCATAATGCGCCTTGGTGCCGCCCATCATGCCCTGCCGCCACCAGTTCCGGATGACGCCCTCGCTCACGGCCGCCCCCTCGCGGTTGAAGCCGTAGAAGGGCCCGCTCGGCACATCGAGGAAGAATTGCGCGCGGTTGGCGACTTGCGCCGCACGGAAGCCGTCGAACACCTCGATCGGCAGGCCGCCCGGATTGGCTTCGGTCTTGAGCATGAGCGGCGGCACGGCGCCGATGAGCACCGCCTTGGCGACGCGGCCCGGCTCGGCGCGCGCGACATAGCGGGCCACCTCACCACCGCCGGTGGAGTGGCCGATATGAACGGCGTTCCGAAGATCCAGCGTCGCGGCCAGCTGGATGACGTCTGCCGCGTAGGTATCCATCTCGTTGCCGGTGTCGGTCTGGCTGGAGCGGCCGTGGCCTCGCCGGTCATGCGCGATCACACGATAGCCTTCCGCGAGGAAGAACATCATCTGCGCGTCCCAATCGTCCGCGCTCAGAGGCCAGCCATGATGGAAAACGAGCGGCTGGGCATCCTTGGGGCCCCAGTCCTTGTAGAAGATCGTCGTGCCGTCCCTGGTGGTGAACGTGCCGTCGGCCATGGTGCCTTCTCCTCATCGATGGTGAACTTCAGCAGCGATATTCGTGCAGGCTGCCCTACGCGGATCAACTTTCCCGATGAAGGCCGAGATGCTCGGCCAGGAAGGAAACCGTCCGCCCGTTGGCAAGCGCCGCGGCCTCTGCGTTGTAGTGGAGCCCGGTGTGGCGCGCGAAGGCATGGTTTTGCCCCGGATAGCTGTAGACCGTCGCGCTCGGCACGTCCGCGAGCGCTGCCTTGATCTGTGCCTGGGCGTCCTTTCCGATGAACTCGTCCTCCTCGGCAAGGTGCATCAACAGCGGCGCGGTGATCGCCGGTGCCTCGCCGAGATATCGCTCGGTGTCTGCGCCGTGATAGGCGACGGCGGCGTCAACCCCATGACGGGCCGCGATCAGGAAGGTCATCAGCCCGCCGAGGCAGAAGCCCATCACAGCCACCTTGCCGCTGGCCCCTTCCAACCGTCTCGCGGCCGCGATGGTGGCGACGATATCCCGCACGCCGATATCGCGATCATAGGCCTTGTAGAGCGCCAGTCCCTGTTTCCACTCCTCGTCCGACCAGCTGTTGAGATCGACGTCGCGCGCCTGCCGCCAGAACAGATCCGGCGCAATCGCGATGAACCCTTTCGCCGCCAATTCCCGGCAGGTCTGCCGGATATCCTCGTTGACGCCGAATATCTCCTGGAGGACGACCACCGCCGGCGCGGGGAGGCTGGCAGGTCTTGCGACATAGGCGGCGAATTCTCCGCCTTCCGTTGATATGTCCATCTTCTGGTCCATACTGTCCTCCGATCATTGTTGAGAAACAGCTTAGAGATGCAGGCCGTCGCCCGGTCGCGAGCAGCGCTTCTACAGCGGCTTCGAACCGCGGACCAAGCATGGCGACGACGCCATCCTCAAGGCCCAGCAATGGCTGTCCATGCAGCGCAATCGCGCGGTCTCCGTCGCGGACATTGCCTGCCATGCGGGACTGGAGCCGCGCACGCTCCTGCGACGTTTCGTCAGGGCCACCGGCATGAAGCCGACCGAGTATCAGCAACGCCTCCGCATCAGCCGGGCACGCGAGATGCTCGAATTCTCGCGACAGTCCGTCGACGTCATCGCCACGAGCGTCGGATATCATGACGTGCGGGGGTTCCGGCGCGTATTCCACGCCATCGTGGGCCTGACGCCATCCGAATATCGGCGCCGCTTCTCCGCGCCGCCGCAGGCAGCGGTTACGCCCCACGCCCTCACCACGAGCATTTGAGTTCCACTCCAAGATAATTGCTGTTGCTGGCACCGGCGCTGCGCAGGGTGCTTCCGACATCATAATGTACGGCTTCGATGGCGGCAGCGATGTTGGCGTTCGCTTTCCAGTCGGCGCGGAACTGACCATAGGCGCCCGTCCAGTGGCGGCCTGTGCCGCTGGTGCGTGGCACGGGCACATTGGGCTGGGTGTAGACCGCATCCTGCGTCGTCACACGCCATTGCGCAGCGACCGCGCCCAGCAGCGTGAGGCGGGAGCTGGGGCTCACGGTGACCGAAGGCTTCACATGCAGGACGTTGGCGTAGCCGGTATAGCCCGCGAGATTAAGATAGATGCCATTGGGGAAAAGCGGGTTGAAGGTGCCGAGCGTGCCGTCTTCACGGTGGCGGTCGCCGGAGGCGGCGTCGATCTGAATTCCGAGCCGGGGCTTCAATGGGGTTGCGAAGAAGCTGTAGCCGGCCTTGCTGCCCATGCCCCAGGCATGCACTCGTTGCGGACCGACGTGGCCGGTCTGCGCCATGGCTTCGGTGTCCCAGTCGAGCCGGCCGGTCTTGCCGGCAAAGCGAACGTCCCACACGTCGCGCCGTTCATGGCCTGTGGCCACGAGAAAGCTCGCACGATCGTTGGTAAAACGGGACCAGTATGCGGAAAGCTCATTATTGCCCAGCACATGCCGCTCGACGCGGACGCCATAGAAGCGGTTGCCGCCCGAACTCGTATCGTCGAAGGGGTGGTCGTCACGATTGACGACCGGCTGGGTGTAATAGCCGATCAGACGCCACGGGCCGATCTCGTAATCCGCCCAGGCGGCATCGAAGGACTGCCGGACATTGGGCCCGTCACGCACCGAGACGAAGCGCTGTATGTCGAAGGCAAACTGCTGGCGGCCGAGACGGAGCTTGAGCGTGCCGGACCCGACAGGCTCGGTAAGGGCGACGAAGCCCTGCTCCAGATCCAGCCGGTCGCTGTCCACCGGCGCCTTGATCCTCTTGCCGGGCGCGAAATCGCTCTGGAACTGGACGAAGACCTGCACCGGCCCGGAACGAAGATCGGCATGGGCTTCGAGCCGGCTGATCACATAGCTGTCCGCGCGGCCCGGAATGGTATGGAAGCCGGGCGCATCGTTGGTCTCGAACCGCTCCCGCACGCTTCCGCCGAACGAGAGAAAGGTCTTCGGGTCCGCAGCCGACAGAGGGATGTATTTGAGGCCATCGAACGGCTGCGTGCGAAGCGCCGGGTCCGCGAGCACCGACCAGTCCTCCTGCCAGCGGTTCATCATGATTGCCGGCCGTGCGGGGGGCGCCTCAACCGGCGAGGCCGGCGGCTCGCCGTCCTCCGCCATGGCGGGTGCGGAAAGACCGGCGAGCCCGGCGGCCGAAAGCAGCCAGGGGAGCGCGCGCACCGTCAAGCCTTTCAGCCTTGCGCCGGCAGGTCGTTGGCCAGCGCCACCGTGGCGACGAATGTGATGAGCCCGGCCAGCGCCAGCGGCAGCGCAAGCCCCGTGTGCAGCACCAGCAGGGCGCCAGCCAGCGCCCCCAGCAGGATGGCCAATACCGCGCCGAAGCGACGCCCGAGATTGGGATTGCCGCCACCACTCGCGACCGTGGAATCGGCGGCGAGCCCCGTGATGGTGAGCGTCAGAACGGTGGTGGTGAGGTCCGCCACCTTAAGCTGGCGAACCGTCGCGTTGCGGAAGCCCATGGCCGCGGCCGTAAGCGCGATCATCGCCATCACCACGATTTCGGCCGGGGAGCGACCGCTCGCCAGCGCGCAGGCGGCGGCGAGGCCGAACAGGATCGCCTCTATGGTGCCCGCCCAGAGCAGCCACCGCCTTCGCCCAAGGGGCGCCTGCACCTTGCATATGCGGCCACCGGCGCCGGCTCCGCCCATGAAGAAGAGCAGCGCCACGACATAGAGCGGCCAGGAGAAGCCGGGCGTTCCGGCCAGCGCGAAGCCCAGGAAAACGATGTTGCCGGTCATGTTGGCGGTGAACACCTTGCCCAGGCCCAGCACGCTCGCCGCATCGACTAGTCCGGTCGTGGCCGAAAGCACCAGCAGGAGGAAGACGATCGCCTTGGCATGGGGGCCTTGTCCGGATGTCATGTCTTCTCCCTTGCGCATTCAGCCTGCGCGCTTCCTGCGTTGGTCATGCTCCGCGAGGATGGCGGCGAGCACGAAACCGCCGACAAGGCCGAGATGCTCGAAGAAGGCGTTGGTCGCCGCGAACCGTTCCTGCCCCTGCATCGTCCAGAAGGCATTGGCGGTAAACGCGGCCATCGCCGTGAACACGCCGAGCATCCCGGCTCCCAGCCATACGAAACGGCCCGTGAGGATGAGCAGCGGCCCGATCAGTTCGATGGCGATGGTGAGCGCCGCCCAAAGCGCGGGCGGGTGCATGCCGAAGTGCGCCTGCTCGGCGATCGCGGCGGGCAAGTCCGAGAGCTTGACGATCCCGCCCAGAAGGTAGGCGCCGACCAGCGCCAGCCGAGCGAAGAAGCCCGTCCAGCGCCAGTCGAGGATGGCGTCGACGAAGCGCGGGTCCCGCTCTCCGACACGTTCCGGGTTCATTTCGCCGTCGCCTGGTGCACCTCGGCGATATAGCCGCCGGGGAAGCGCAGGATCGCGGCCTTGCGATCGCCCGCGTCATAGGCCGGCACCAGCGCCTCGACGCCAGCGGCCCTGGCCTTGTCCAGCGTCGCCGCAAGGTCGGCCACCTCATAGCCGGTCATGTCGCGGCCATAGGGCCAGGGAAGCTGGCCGTCGGAGACGAGCACGGTGAGCTTGCCATAACCCGATGTGATCCGGACCCGGCGGATGCTCTTGCCGGGCTGGCCGACCTCCACGCCCGGCGCCGCCTTGTCGTCCGAGACGATCCGCCCGTGCGAGAAGGCGACCCAGTGGCGGATGAAGGCATCGGCGGCGTCCGCCGTCAGATAGACGCGGTTCTCCGGCACCGTCGTCAGCGGCGTATAGTTGGGCTTGGTGGTGTGCCAGTAGAGCTGCATGTTCACGCCGCCCGGCCATTGCACGACGACGTCGCGGCCGATCGGATCGGGGAAGGTGGTGATAAGCCGCGTCGCGCCATTCTTCACAGCCGAGGCGACCGCGGCATCCATGTCGGTGACGAGATAGCCGGTCCGCTCCGCGCCGAACGGATAAGGGATCGGCGTCTTGAAGCCGAACACCGAAACCGTGCCCACCGGCGTCAATGCAAGCTGGGACATGGTCTGGCTCGTCGTCGGCGTCACCTGGAAGACGCCCTGCTTGCTCGTGGTGCCGCCGAAGGTGGCGACAAAGCTCGCCACGAACTTGTCGAAGTCGGCCGCGTCCACATAGACGTGGGTCGTGTCGTACTGCGGGCCGACCGAATAGTCGCCGGCAGCGGGAACGGCCTGCGCCGCCTTGGCGAAGGCAGGCGCCGCGACGGGGCCTGCGGCAAGGCCGATCAGGCCGGCGGCGATCAAGGCTTTGATGGTGGCCATATGGTTTTTCCTTGGTCGAATGGGATCGGAAAGGATTGGATGTGTCAGACGGCCCAGCAGCCGCAACCAAGCGCCCCCCAGAAGCTCTGCACGTCGCTGGCCGGGACATTGGCGCCGAGCGCGGCGGCATGGTCATGGCCATGGACCGAGCAGCCGGAATGACAGCCGCAGGCCGACGCCAGCTTCGCGCGGGCGACCGGGGCCTGATGATAGCCGCCGAAGGTCGCCACCGGGGACCAGTCCGGCATCGGCCTGGGAAGCCGCGGCGCGAGCGGCGCATAGTCGCCGTCGCCGTGCACCACCTTGCCACCGAGCAGGGTCAGCACCGAGCGGATGTGGACGATCTCGTCCTCGGGCACGCCGAAATAATCGTCCGAGAGGAGCACGAGGTCGGCGAGCTGGCCGGCCTTGATCTGCCCCTTCTTGCCCTGCTCGTTCGAGAACCAGGTGTTGGCCTCGGTCCACAGGCGGAGCGCCGTCTCTCGGTCCAGCCGGTTGGCTTGCGGATAGAGGCGCAAGCCGCCCACCGTCTTCGACGTCACCAGCCAGGAAAGCGAAACCCACGGATTGTAGCTCGCCACGCGGGTGGCGTCGGTGCCGCCGCCGACGGGAAGGCCGGCCGCCATCATCTTCCTGATCGGCGGGGTCGCCTCGGCCGCCTTGGAGCCGTATCGCTCGACGAAATACTCGCCCTGATAGGCCATGCGATGCTGAACCGCGATGCCGCCGCCGAGCGCTGCGATCCGGTCGATGTTGCGCTCGGAGATCGTCTCGGCATGGTCGAAGAACCAGTGCAGGCCGTCGAAGGGCACGTCCCTGTTCACCTTCTCGAACACGTCGAGCGCGCGGCCGATCGTCTCGTCATAGGTGGCGTGCATCCGCCACGGCCAGCGGTTCTCGGCGAGCAGGCGGACGACCGGTTCGAGGTCGGTCTCCATGCTGGCCGGCATGTCGGGCCGGGCGACCCGGAAATCCTCGAAGTCGGCGGCCGAATAGACCAGCATCTCGCCCGCGCCATTGTGGCGATAGAGATTGTCGCCGTCCCCCGGCTTCACCGTCTTCGCCCAGCCCGCGAAGTCGGACAGCTCCTCCTTCGGCTTCTGGGTGAAGAGGTTGTAGGCGATGCGCACCGTCATCTCGCCAGCCTGATGGAGCTGCTCGATGATCTGATAATCGTCCGGATAATTCTGGAATCCGCCGCCGGCATCGACCACGCTGGTGACACCGAGGCCGTTCAGCTCGCGCATGAAGTGGCGGGTTGAGTTGGCCTGATAGTCGGGTGGGAGCTTCGGCCCCTTGGCGAGCGTCGCATAGAGGATGGTGGCGTTGGGCTGGGCGAGCAGCAGCCCGGTCGGGTTGCCGGCGGCGTCACGCACGATCTCGCCGCCGGGCGGGTTGGGCGTGTCCTTCGTGTAGCCCACCACCCGGAGCGCGGCCGCGTTGAGCAGCGCACGGTCATAGAGGTGGAGGATGAAGACGGGCGTGTCCGGCGCAGCCGCATTGAGTTCGTCGATGGTCGGCAGGCGCCTCTCGGCGAACTGATGCTCGGTGAAGCCGCCCACCACGCGCACCCATTGCGGTGCCGGCGTGTTCTGGACCTGCCTCCTCAGCATCGCCATCGCCTCGGCGAGGCTCGGCACGCCATCCCAGCGCAGCTCCATATTATAGTTGAGCCCGCCCCGGATGATGTGGGTGTGGCTGTCGATCAGGCCGGGGATCAGGCGGCGCCCGCCCGCATCGATCACGGTCGCGTCCGGCCCCGCCGCGGCGCGGACCTCCGCCTCCTCGCCCACCGCGAGGATCAGGCCATCGCGGACGGCGACCGCCTCCGCCACCGGCTTCTCCCGGTCCAGGGTCGTTATTTTGGCGTTGCTGATGATGAGATCGGTCATGGCTGCCTCACGCATCTTCCTGTTTCGGGGATTTCGGTGCGGCCTGGGGGCCGAGGATGCTCGGAGCGCATTCGTTCTTCACGAAGGACAGCACCGGCTGCCCGGTGACGATGCGCTTCGCGACGGGGATGATCTGTTCGCCGATCAGCATGCCGAGCAGGCCGATCAGCGCGATCGTCGGTGGCGCCGGGGATTTCACGCCGAGCAGATTGTAGATGGCGCCGACGAGCAGGCCGACGGCAAGCGAGATGAGATAGGGCTTCATGGAGCGGCATCCCCTCCACCTGATGAAAAGGGGAGCGGCGACCACCGCTCCCCGGGGAGCGGATCAGTGACCGCCTTCGGACCCGCCAAACATCGCCTTGGCGTAAGTGATGCCGATACCGTAGGCGCCGGCATAATCCCGCGCGATGCCGGTCGTCATTCCATAGCTTTCGGTGCGCGCCCAGTCGCGCTGGAGTTCCAGCAGATACTGAACGGACGTCATCGGACGGACGCCAGCCTGAATCATGCGCTCCATGGCGCGTTCATGCGCCTCGTCCGTCACGTCGCCGCAGGCATCCGCGATCACATAGACCTCGAAGCCCTGATCGAGCGCCGAGAGCGTCGGCCCCACGATACAGACCCCGGTCCACAGGCCGGCAAAGACGAGACGGTCCTTGCCAATCCGATTGACCTCCTCGATCACGCCGGCATCTTCCCAGGTATTCATGCTGGTGCGCTCCAGCATCGCCTGGCCCGGAAACGCATCGGTGATCTCGCTGTACATCGGGCCGGAGAAAGTCTTGGTTGCGACCGTCGTCAGGATGGCCGGGACATTGAAACCCTTGGCGGCGCGCGAAATCAGCGCGGCATTGTTGCGCAGCACCGTCGTGTCGATTGACTTCGTCGCGAACGTCATCTGCGACTGAAAATCGATCAGGACGAGCGCGTGATCGTTCGGCGTCAACAGCGTCTTGCCAGGCACGGGAGTGGCTTTGATCGACATGAAACGACTCCTTTCCCAAGGTAATTTTCGGCAATGAAAATCGGCGCGAAAAAGGCGCGAGAAGACAGTGCGTCAACGTCGGGGAAAAATTGAAAAGACCTGCGTCTCTGCTTCAACATCCGGAAGCATTTTCAGTCTGCCGCCATCTAAATTCGCGTGCTGGCTTCAACAAGAACGAAAGCAGCACAATCGGACGGTTCACTATGACAGCGCGCCAATGGATACTATCGCAACAACCCGCGCGCCAGCATTGAATATCATGCTCTCAGACACTTGTAAGATATTTTCGCATTTCTGATCGTCATGCGCGCGACTGACCCGTGCGTGCGCCATTCCGGCTTCGATCCTGGCGCCTTCGCTGGCATCGGTTCCGCTCAACCGTCGGTGCGACGCCTCAGCCCGTCCCGCAGTCGCGACAGGAGCGCGAACAACGTGTCCCGCTCATCCTCCTCAAAATCGGATAGCTGTTCCTCCCAGAGGTCCGCGAGCCGGGGCTGTATCGCAACGATGACTCGCTGCCCCTCATCGGTCAGCATGATTTCCACGACCCGCCTGTCGGCACCCCCGCGCCTACGGACGATCAGATTCCTGTTTTCGAGCTGATCGACCAGCCTGGTCGAGGCGCCGGTGGTGAGGCCCAGTTCGCGGTTGATGTCCCCGATGCAGGAGATCGTGCCGATATTGATGAGTTTCAGCGTGAGCCACTGCGAAAGGGCCAGGCCCAGATCATCGAACTCGTGCTCGACGCGATCGACCATGGCCAGAAAGGTCGTTCGAAGAAGGAGACAGATGCCATCGGGCGGCTGGTTCATATTGTCTCGCTCCTTGCTCCGCTCCGGGATCGGATCAACGCGATCCCGGACGGCAACCCTATAGGGAGGACGGAGAGCCGGCATGATCCATCGGCGAGTTTGCCCTGCTCACGGCTTCCCACAAGCCCACCTTGGCAGCACTCACCTCGGCGCGACAGGGCCCGAATCCGATCGGGACGAAACCATCCGCCCGCGCCTTCCCCCCGATCGAGATTTCATCGCCATCCTGCAGGAAGGACCGCTCCTCCCCGGTCGGCAGCCTGATGGGCGCCCCTCCGGCGAGCGTCATCTCCATCAGGCTGCCGAGCCCTGTCGGGCTTGCGGCCGATAGCGTTCCGGTCCCGAGCAGGTCCCCGGCGTTCAGGTTGCAGCCGTTCACCGTATGGTGCGCGATCATCTGGGCGGCGGTCCAGTACATGGTTCGCGCATCGCTCAGGCTCAGCCTGTGTGGCGCAAGCCCCCGATTGCGCATCTCCGGAGAGCGCATGCCGACCTCCAGCTCGATCGCGAAGGCGCCGTTCGCCTGGTCGGCATCATCCCACAAATAGGGAAGAGGATGGGGATCGCCGTCCGGTCGCTGTGCCTGCGGCGTGCGAAATGGCGCGAGAGCTTCCATCGTGACGATCCAGGGCGAGATCGTCGTATGGAAATTCTTGGACAGGAAAGGCCCCAGCGGCTGATATTCCCAGGCCTGAAAATCCCGGGCGGACCAGTCGTTCAGAAGGCTCAGCCCTGCCATATGCCGGGGCGCATCCCCGATCGCGACGGGTTCGCCAAGGCGATTGCCGGAACCGATCCAGAGCCCCAGCTCGAGTTCGAAGTCGAGCCGGGTCGACGGGCCGAACAAGGGACGCTCGCTGTCCGGCAGGCGCCGCTGCCCGACGGGCCGGACAACCCGATCCCCCGAGACGCGGATGGACGACGCGCGACCGTGATAGCCGATCGGAATCCATTTATAGTTGGGCAAGAGCGGCGTGTCGGGGCGCAGGAGCTTTCCGATATTGGTGGCATGATGGATGCCGACATAGAAATCCGTGTAGTCGCCGATCCGCGCGGGCACATGCAGCGAGCAGCGGCGGGCCTCGTGGAGATGCGGACGAAGCGAGGCTTCATGCCGTCGATCGGACAGGAGCATCGAGAGCCGCTGGCGGAGCGACCGGCGCTCCGCGGGCGCATATTCGAGCAGCTCGTTCAGCGTCCGGCCGGACAACGCGCGCGCCAAGGTCGCGGGCAGAAGGTGCGAAATCGCCCGCAGATCCAGGATATGGTCGCCGATGGCTGTGCCGATCCGGGGCTCCTCGTCGTCAGGAGAGAAGATTCCGAGCGGCAGGTTCTGGATCGGAAAATCCTCGTGGCCGTCGGCGCTCTCAACCCAGCTGCGGCGCTGCGGGTCATGCGTTTCATCGATCATCGCGCTCATCCTGCGATCCGCGCCTTGGAGAAGCCCGTCCAGACGGCATCATAATCGAGCTGGGCATTGGCGAGCGCGTGGGAGGTCGGGCGATAGGGCCAACAGCTTTCGACCATGAAGGCCATGGTGGCGGTGATCTTGTGCGGTTCAAGGTCCGCGTCGGTCGCGCCCTGCCAGCTGGCCAGGTCCGGCCCGTGGCCCGCCATCAGGTTGTGCAGGCTGATGCCGCCCGGAGCAAAGCCGCCCGCCTTGGCGTCATAGGCCCCGTGGATCAGGCCCATGGCCTCCGACATCACGTTGCGATGGAACCAGGGCGGACGAAACGTATCCTCGGCCACCATCCAGCGCGGCGGGAAGATGACGAAGTCGGCATTCGCCCGCCCCGGAACGTCGGAGGGTGACGTCAGCACGGTGAAGATCGACGGGTCCGGATGATCGAAGCTGACGGTGCCGATCGTGTTGAAGCGCGCGAGATCGTAACGGAACGGCGCCAGATTCCCGTGCCAGGCAACGACGTCGAGCGGCGAATGATCAAGCGTCGCGCTCCAGAGCGATCCCAGATATTTCTGGACCACCTCGGTTGCCACGTCGCGATCCTCGAACCAGGCGACGGGCGTTTCGAAATCACGGGCGTTGGCGAGACCGTTGGACCCGATCGGGCCGAGTTCGGGCAAGCGGAACAGAGCGCCATAATTCTCGGCGAGATAGCCCCTCGCCTCCCCGTCGGGGAGCAGCACCCGAAAGCGGACGCCGCGCGGGATGAGAGCGATCTGCCCCGGCGCGAGATCGATGCGCCCGAGTTCGGTGAGCAGGGTCAGCCGCCCCGTCTCGGGGATGATGAGCAGCTCTCCGTCCGCGTCCACGAACACACGATCCGTCATGTCGCGATTGGCCGCGTAGACGTGGAAGGCGACGCCTTCGAGCTGCTCGGGCGCGCCATTGCCGAGCATGGTCGCGATCCCATCGACGAAGTCGGTCGGGTCGACGGGGAGCGCGCGCGGGTCCCAGCGCAGGCGGTTCGGCGCGAGCGGTGCCGAAGGCGACGCGGCCCTGAAGAGCGGCGCGCCGGCATAAGGCTCGAAAGGACGATGGTCTGCGCTCGGGCGCAGTCGATAGAGCCAGCTGCGCCGGTTCTCGCCGCGCGGCGCGGTGAAGGCCGTGCCGGACAACTGCTCGGCATAGAGGCCGAATGGCGGCCGTTGCGGCGAATTGCGCCCGATCGGCAACGCGCCTGGGATCGCTTCGGTCGACACGTTGTTCCCGAAGCCCGGAACATAAGTGGCGTTCGCCATTGCGCTCATCATTCCTCTTCCCTTGGCAACCGCATGCAGCGGCCGTCTCCAGCTTCCGGGTCTCTCTACAAGCTCGCGCGCGATTGGCCTGATGAGCGGCTCCGGCGACTTATCATGAAGTCCGACAATCCACCGGGGGCGGATTGCATGCAGGCCCGTCACCCGCTCTAGCTCGCAGCCGAAACCGGACAGGAGAGCATATGGCGCGCTGCAGGACTTACGGACACGGCCCCCGCCGCATCATCGCGATCCATGGCTGGTTCAACGACAGTGCAGCCTTCGACGGAATGCTGGCGGGCTTCGATCCCGATCGTTTCTGCATCGCCCTGCCCGACATGCGCGGCTACGGCTCGCGGCGAGCTTCGGAGGGGCCGTTCGACATCTCGACAATGGCCGAGGACGTGCTGGCCGTCGCCGACACGTTCAGCTGGCAGAGCTTCACGGTGATGGGCCACTCGATGGGCGGCAAGGTCGCCCTCCGGGTTGCGCTCATGGCCGGGCAGCGGGTCGAACGGATCATCGGGATCACGCCGGTCTGGGCTGGCAAGGCACCTTTCGATCCGGCGACCCTCGACTTCTTCCGCGCGGCCGCGCACGACGTCGCGGTCCGGCAGGCCATTCTCGACATGACCACGGGCCAGCGCCTCCCGGCCGCCTGGCTGCGGAGGGCTGCCGAACGCTCGGTTGCGGTCAGCAACCGCGAGGCCTTCGCCGACACCTTCGAATCCTGGGCGGGCGACGAATTCGCGACGGCCGCCCAGGCGGTCGAGCAGCCGGTCCTGGTGGTTGCCGGCGCGCAGGACCGGGGCGTTCCCGAAGAGCTGGTCCGTTCGACCTGGCTTGCCTCGCTGCGCAATGCCCATCTCGTGGTCATGCCCGAGGCCGGTCATTATCCGATGGACGAATGCCCGCTCATATTGGCGAGCCATTTGATCGCCTTCATCGATCCGGCGCTCGCCCGCTGATCGCCCCTTTCATCCGAGGCTGTGGGTCTGGCGGCGATATTCGCTGGGCGAGACCGCCATATGCTGCGCGAAGAAACGGGTGAAATTGCTGTGGGCGCCAAAGCCAAGCTCATCCGCAACTTCCACAAGGGAGCGCTCGGTCGCGCTCAACCAGTGCATCGCCGCCCGCATGCGGATATGATCCACATAATGTCGGGGCGACACGCCTACGCAGTTACGAAACTGCTCGAAAAAGCGTGACCGGGAGAGGCCGACCACCCGGGCGATCTCCTCAATCCGCGGATTTTCGAGCGCGTGGTCGTGGATATAGGCGATGGCCTTGCGGATCCGGAAATCGATCGGCCGCCCGCTCGCGGTGACGGTTGCCGTCTCGGGCACGATATAGGCTGCCACCACGGCATCGATCAGCTCGATCAGGGGCAACTCCCTGTCCTCACCATTGTCGAGCAGACCTCGCGAGATGGCGCCAGCGAGGCGCTCGGCCGCGCGCTGGACACAGGGCTTCATGCTTTCCACGACATGGGGAAAAACAAGGCCGGCACGAAGGCCCCTTCGCTCCAGCACCCGGTCGATCCACTCCGCTTCGATGACCAGGGAGAGGATCGTCGTCGGCTTGCCGTCGTTGGCGAGCTTGAGATGCGGCACCCAGGGATTGAAGAGGATGACGGTCGAGGCATCGAGAAGCAGGTCGCAACTGCCCGACCGGAAGACAGTATCTGCTCCGCCCAGCATGAAGAGCATGTTGAATTGCTGGTGCGCATGCTCGACCAGCGCGCGATCCGTCACGTTGACCGTCGCGCGTCCATAATCGCCCGTGACGATCCAGATCGGCGCTTCCTGATGCATCGCGGAAATCCCTTCACCCTGCGTCCTGTCGATCATCTCCGCCCGATCACGAACCGGGCTCAGGCGGCGGCCGTACGGGGACGGCTAATTAGAGCATCCATCGAGAAACGGCCGCCCCCAACGACGAAGACGTGGAAAAGCCCTCCGAGGATGGCGATATTCTTCATGAAGTTGGTCAGCGCATCGCGATCGGCGAAGTCATTATGGAAGGCCAGCGCGGTTGCGAGGGTGAACATCGCGATGATGGCCGCCATCCAACGCGTCCTGTAGCCGAGCAGCAGCAAGGTCCCCGCACCGAGTTCACAGGCGAGCGAGATCGCGAAGCCGAACGTGGGAAAGGGCAGGCTGTGGCCGATCATGGCGATCACCGCCGCAGGGTGGCCGAGTTTGCGAAAGCCGCTCCAGAGGAAAAGGGCAGCGATCAGGGCCCGTCCAACCGGAAGGGCTGCTTCGTTCATTTCGCGCATGGGTGCCTCACGATACATGGATGAGAAGGGTCTTGGTCTGGAGGCACTGCTCGACGGCGTCCGGTCCAAGGTCGCGCCCGAAGCCCGAGCCCTTGTAGCCGCCCTCGGGCAGGCCCGGATAAGGAAAGCCGCCGGCATTGACGGTGACCTTGCCGCACTGGAGAGCGTCCGAAATGCGGTGGACGCGATCGATGTCCCGCGTCCACAAGCTGGCCGCCAGGCCGAAATCGGTGCCGTTCGCGGCCGCGACGAGTTCGTCTTCGTCCGAGAAGCGATAAATGCCGAGCACCGGACCGAATATCTCCTCCTGCGTCACCGGCGCATCGTGGGGAGCGCCCGTGACGAGGGTGGGCGCGACATAGAAGCCCGACGTGTCCGAATAATCCGCCGCCGCATCCACGCTGAGGCCGCCTGCCCGCGCCGCGTCGAGATGGGAGCGGACCCGTTCGCGCTGCCGCGCGCTGACCAGCGGCCCCATGAAGACGCCCTCGCTCATGCCCGCGCCCACCGGGATCGAGCGAATATGGGCCTGCAGTCGCTCGACCACCTGATCGTAGATCGCATCCTCGACATAGAGCCTCGAGCCGGCGACGCAGACCTGGCCTGAATTGAGGAAGATCGCGTTCGCGGCGCCGATGATCGCGCGATCGAGATCGGCATCGGCGAACAGCATGGTCGGCGATTTGCCGCCAAGCTCAAGGGTCAGCTTCTTTAGAGACCCGCCGGCCTCCCGGGCAATGGCCCGGCCGGTCGCGGTCGAGCCCGTGAAGGAGATCTTGTCAACGCCGGGATGACGGACAAGCGCATCGCCCGCCTCGCTGCCGAGACCCGGGACGACATTGACCACTCCGGCCGGGAACCCCGCCTCCTGAACCAGCTCCGCCAGAGCCAGCGCCGAGAGCGAGGCTTCCTCCGAGGGCTTGAGGACGACCGTGCAGCCTGCCGCGAGAGCGGGCGCGAGCTTCCAGGCGGCCATCATCAACGGCACGTTCCATGGCACGATCGCCGCGACGACCCCGACCGGCTCGCGCCGGGTCATGCCCCGGAACCGGCCCATCCCCGGCGGCGCCGACACCTCGACCGTGCGACCGGCCAGCTTGGACGGCCATCCCGCATAATAGCGGAAGACATCGACCGTCCCGCCGACATCGATGCCGCGCGCCAGCCAGAGGGGCATGCCGTTGTCGATGCAATCGAGCAGAGCGAGATCGTCCGCGCGCGCCTCGATCAGCGCGGCAAGGCGGTGAAGCACGGCCTCGCGGGCCAGCGGGCCCGCGTCGCGCCATTCCGGCGCGACGAGCGCGGCCCTGGCGGCCGTCACCGCCATGTCGATCTCTTCGACGCCGCCCTTCCCGATCGCACCGATCTCCCGACCGCTCGACGGCTCCACGACGGGAAGGCTTCCCCTGCTCGCGACCCATTCCCCACCGATGAAATGGGCGGGAGCGCGGTCGAGCCAGCGCCGCACGGACGCCGGAATATGCGTGAGGTCATTCTCCAACATGATCGAGGTCATCCTGCTCTCCCAGATTCCCGGTGCTCTCGTTCAGTCCGCATATCCGGGGGCGACCTCGTCCATGAGGCGGCGCCAGGCTGGCCAGTCGGCTTTGCCGCGACCACGGTCGTGCAGCTCGAGCTGGCGGACCGTGCTCGCGCAGATATCGTCGGGCACCTCGATGATGTTGTCGGTCGCGGCCTCGAGCATGAGCTGGGTCTCGCACGCCGTCATCAGATCGCGGGTCCGTTCAAAGGCTTCGCGCACGCTTGCTCCCACGATCACGATGCCGTGATTGCGCAGGAACAGCGCATGATTCTCGCCGAGTGCCGCGGCGAGCCGCTCGCGCTCCTCGGCTTTCTCCGTCACTCCCTCGAAAGGGTGATGACCGATCCGCTTGTAGAAGCGGATGGCCGCCTGCGAGATCATCCGCAGACCCGCGCCATGAGCCGACATGGCGATGCCGGGCTGCGTATGCATGTGGACCACGCACTCGACGTCCGGACGAGCCCTCAAGACACCACTGTGGAGGATGAAGCCCGGCCGATTCACGCCGGCCCGCTCATCGAGATCCGCATCCATGTCGACCCGCACGAGATTGGAGGCCTTCACTTCGCGATAGAGCAGCGCGTGGGGCTTGATCAGGAAATGCCGCGGCATCCCCGGAACGCGCAGGCTCAGATGGTTGTAGATGCCATCCGTGGTCGGGAAGAAACGGTCCACCATCCGATAGGCCGCCGCAAGATCCTGCCGCGCGGCCCATTCATCCGGATCACATCCCGATGGCGATTGTGCGTGCTCATTCTGCATGCAATTTGAGTGACAGCAGCGTGAGACAGGGTCAACTCGACCGGAAAGCCCGCCAGCGATATTCGGACGATTTGATAAGGCCTCCCAAACCCGCTGGCCGCATATCTTCGATCAACGCACTCTGGCCCTCCCATTCTGCATGCAGAAATTGCACCGCGTGCCTCGCGGTCGATGGGGTCGGTGGAAACGAGAGATGGAGAGGATTTTGCTGCAAGGGCATCACCCGCAGGCGCTGGCCGCCGCCGAGATCGACGTTGCGGCGACGATCGACGCCGCGTCCATCAGCCCTCTTCAGTGGCGCGTCTTCACCCTGACGCTGATCGCCTCGATCTTCGATGGTTTCGACACCATGGTGATGTCGTTCCTGGCGCCCGCGATCACGAAAGAATGGGGCGTCTCCCATGCATCCTTCGGGCTCGTCTTCAGCGCCACGCTGCTCGGGGCCGCGATCGGTGCCGCGAGCCTCGGGCTGCTGGCCGATCGGGTCGGCCGCAAGAATCTCGTGATGGCGGCCATATTGTGGTTCGGCGCGCTCACCATCTCCTGCGCATTCGCGACGGGCATAACCTCGCTGGTGCTGCTGCGCTTCCTGGCCGGATTGGGGCTCGGCGGCGCGTTCCCCAACATGCTGGCGATCGCCGCCGAATATGCGCCGGCACGCCGCCGCTCGACGATCGTCTCGATTATAACCTGGGGAACGCCGCTCGGCGCGGTGCTCGGAGGCCTGCTCGCACCCACCATGCTCGCCGTCGCCGATTGGCGTGCGATGCTCCTGGTGGCCGGCATCGCGCCCGTGCTGCTTGTCCCCTTGCTCGCGATCGGCATGCCGGAATCCATCCGCTTCCTGGCGCTGAAGCACGGCGCGGACCTGAGGCTGCGGACGATCCTGCTGCGTATTGCGCCCGCGCTTCCCGCCACGTCGGCCACGCGCTTCGTCCTGCCCGAGCGGAATGTCGCGCGGGCCACGATCGGAGCCTTGTTCCGCGATGGCCTCGCGGCAGGAACGATCCTGCTTTCGGCCGCGATGTTCACGAGCCTGCTTCTATCCTTCATGCTCGTGAACTGGACGCCGACGCTGCTTGAGCGGGCCGGCATCCCCATGAGCGATGCTATTCTGGGCACCATCATCCTCAATCTGTCCGGGATCGTGGGAAGCCTCGCGATCGCGAGGGTGGTCGACGGCCGCATGCGCGGCTCGGCGGTCCTTGCCCTGTCCTATCTCTGCGCGGTCGCCTCGATCCTTTGCGCGGGAGCGGCGACCATGATCGATGGCGTGCCCCTCGTCCTCCTGATGGCCAGCCTCGCGGCCAGCGGCTTTTTCCTGATCGGTTCGCAGATCACGCTGTCCGCCTATATCACGGCCTTCTTCCCGACAGCGCTGCGCGGCACAGGCATCGGCTTCAACAATGCCGTCGCGCGCTGCGGATCGCTCCTCGGGCCTGCATTGGGCGGCATCCTGCTCAGCGCGAAAATCGATCCTGCCCATATCCTGTTCGCAGGCGTCATCCCCGGAATGCTGAGCGCCATCGCCCTCGCCTTCCTCGCCACGCAGCAAGCCCCGGCACCCGCGCATCTCATCAAGAACAGAGGCATCGCATGAACCTGACACCTCGCGACGGAGGCCCCGTGATCCTGACAGGCACCGCGGAAACCGTCCCCCTTCCCGACGGCGGCACGTTCGACACGATGCTCTACAGGGCGGACGGGAACGCCCCGTCGCCGACGATCGTCGCCTGCCCCGGCGGCATGGGCACCGGCATGTTCGAGATCATCGAATGGGCGGCTTCGCGGCTGAGATCCGCGGGCTTCCATGTGCTCAGCATGAATTATCGCGGAGCTTTGCCGACCCATGATGCCGACGACATCTCGCTCGCCTATGACTGGCTTGCCGGGCAGCCGTTCGTGGACCCGGATCGCATCGGCCTGTTCGGCGTCTCTCGCGGCGGCAATGCTGCGCTTCGCGCCGCAGCGGCCGACCATCGCTTCAGGGCGATCGCGACCTTCGGGACCGTGTCGGACTTCCTCCAGCAGGCCTATGGAACGGCGGCGTTCGCCCCGGCGCGCCACAAGCTGATCACCGGCTGGCTGGGCGATCCCGTTACCCGGCGCGCATTTTACGAACATATCCAGGCCATCGACCATGTGGCGGGCATCGTCCAGCCGCTGCTGCTGCTCCACGGGGAGCACGACATGCATGCACCCGTCGAGCAGTCGATCATGGTGCGCGACAAGGTCGAGGCGGCGGGCAACCGCGATGTGACGCTCGAACTCTTCCCGGTGCTTGGCCACTTCGGAGAGGTCGTCCCCAGCGGCTTCGCCTATGATCATCTGGCGAGCCGCTTCATTCCCTTCTTCCGGGAGAAACTCGGCTGAGCGGTCAACCGCTGTCCTCGCCCTCGACGATCACCAGCTCGTTGATCCCCGCACCGGCCAGACGGAAAGCCGCCGCCTCCTGATAGGCCTGCGAATGATAGAACTCCATGGCCGCATCGAACGAAGGATATTGGACGAGCACGAAGCGTTCAAACTCCCTCGATCCTTCGAGGATCTCAAAGCGCCCACCCCGCGAAAGTATCCTTGACCCATATTGCTGCGATGCAGGGCCAGCCTTTCTTACGTATTCAAAATATTTCTCCGGATCAATTATTCTCGATCTGGCAATCCAATATGCTGGTTTCATCATTTTTACTCCGGTTTGCTTGATTCATTATTAGATAATGAGGATGCCAGTGTCACGAGAATTTGCAGCAAGAAACACGGCGGAACTGACGGTCGAGACGCTCGTCGCGCATGGGATCGATCTGCTGTTTGGCGTTCCCGGCATCCACAATGATGCGTTGTTCGATGCGCTCTACGTCGCGCGCGGCCGCATCCGGACGATCCACGCACGGCATGAGCAGACGACGGGCTACATGGCGCTCGGCGCGGCGCTCGCGACGGGCCGGCCTCAGGCTTTCGCGGCCGTGCCGGGGCCGGGCATCCTCAACGCGTCGGCCGCCCTTCTCACCGCTTATGGGATGCAGGCGCCGGTTCTGGCGCTGGCAGGGCAAATCCCCTCGAACGCGATGGAACGGGGACATGGCCATCTTCACGAAATCCGCGACCAACTGGGCCTCCTGCGCCATCTGACCAAGGACGCGCAGCGGATCGGCGGACCCGCGGATGCCGGCGCCAGGCTCGCCTCCGCGCTCCAGTTGGCCCGGTCGGGCCGTCCCGGCCCCGTCGCTCTCGAATGCGCCATCGACGTCTGGCCAACCCGCGGCCCGGGCAAGGCCGCGGCGCCCCTCCCGCTTCTCCAGCCCGAGGTCGACAGCGACGCGATCGAGCAGGCGGCGCGCCTGCTGGGGACCGCGAAACGCCCGCTCATCATGGTCGGCGGCGGCGCGCAGGATGCGAGCCAGTCGCTTATCCGGGTCGCCGAGATGCTGCAGGCTCCGGTCGGCTGTTATCGGCGGGGCCATGGCGTGCTCCCGGGCACACATCCGCTTTCGGTCAATCTCCCGCTGGCGCACAGGCTCTGGCGGGATGCGGACGTGGTGCTCGCGGTCGGAACCCGGCTTCATACCCAGCAAAGCGTCTGGGGGGTAGATGAGGAACTGAAGATCATCCGGATCGACATCGATCCGGAAGAGCCCGGGCGGTTCCGCAATCCGGACTGCTCGATCGTCGCGGACGCTCAGGCTGCCCTGGACGCTCTCGCCAACGCCCTTCCCCGTCACCTTTCTCCGCGTCCTCACCGCGATCTGGCGGCCGAACGCGGATGGATGGCCGAAGAGCTTGGCCGTCTCGCGCCGCAAATGGCGTATCTCGCCGCGATCCGCCGGGCTTTACCGCCAGAGGGCATTCTCGTCGACGAAGTCACCCAGATGGGCTTCGCCGCGCGCCTCGGCTATCAGGCCGCCCTGCCCCGCACCTTCATCTCGGGCGGCCAGCAGGACAATCTCGGCTATGGCTTCGGCACCGCGCTCGGAGCCAAGGTCGCGGTCGGCGACCGGCCGGTGGTGGCGATCGCCGGCGATGGCGGCTTCGGCTATCAGGCGTTCGAGCTCGCCACCGCGGCCAAGCATGGGATCGCGCTCGTCACGGTCCTGTTTGACGATGGCGCCTTCGGCAATGTCCGGCGCATCCAAGATCAGGCCTATGGCGGCCGCCGCATCGCCGACAGCCTGCACAATCCGGACTTCGTGGCCTATGCGCGGAGTTTCGGCGTCCGCGCGGTCCGGGCGACCACACCGGCGGCACTCGAGCGGACCTTGCGCGAAGCGATCGCCGCCAACGAGCCTGCCCTCGTCCATGTGCCGGTCGATGAGATGCCGAGCCCCTGGCCGCTCATCATGCTGCCGCGCGTCAGAGGCAAGGCCGGCCCCGGCGAGCGCGTCTGGCCTTAAAGACAAGCCGCCGGGCTCATTGAGAGTCCGGCGTCGTTCAGGCCATGCCGATCGCCTCGACGCCTTGTCCTTCCCGCTCGGCCTTCTCGGCGTAGCGGCGCGCCAGCATGGAACAGACAATGAGCTGAGCCTGATGATACATCATCAGCGGCAGCACGATCATGCCCAGTGCGGGGTTCTGGCCGAACAGCACCCGCGCGATCGGCGCGCCGTTCGCCAGGCTTTTCTTGGACCCGCAGAACACGGCCGTGACCTCGTCGGCACGGCTGAAACCGAGCAGGCGGCTGACGAAAGTGGTCAGGCTGATCACGCTCCCGAGCAGCACCAGCACGAGGAGCGCGATGACGAGGAGCGTCGTCGGCGCATAATGCGACCAGAGGCCCGCCGCCGTGGATTCACAGAAGGCGGAATAGACGATGAGCAGGATGACGAAGCGATCGGCCTTCGACGCCCAGCTCTTGCGCCTCGCCACGAAGCCGCCGACGAGCGGGCGCATGATCTGCCCCGCCGCAAAGGGCAGGAGCAGCGTCTTCATCACGTCCCAGATGGCGGGCAGAAGCGGCAGGTGCCCCGTCGCGGTCTTGGCGACCAGACTGACGAGGAACGGCGTGAGAACCATGCCGAGCAGCCCGGAGAGCGTCGCATCGAAGATCGCCGCCGACACGTTCCCGCGGCCGATCGCGGTCATCGCGACGGAAGAGGAGATGGTCGACGACAGGGCGCAGAGATAGAAGATGCCAAGCCGTATCTCGGGCGCGAGGACCCCGGAAAGCCCGAAGAACAGCATGGCGCCGATCGCCGGAAACAGCAGGAAGGTGCTGCCATGAACCACGAGGTGGAGGCGCCAGCTCGCAGCGCCGGCCCTCATCGCGGCCGGCGAGAGAGCCGCGCCATGGAGGAAGAAGACGAACGCGATGCCGATCGTCGTCACGAGGCCGAGATGCAGCGGGCCGTCCTGGGTCCCGAGCCACGGCATCGCGACGGCTAGCGCGACCGCGCCCAGCATGGCGAGGACGAAGCCGTCAATCTTCATGGCATGCCCCCTTGGCAGCGGAAGTCGAAACTGGCCGGAGGGCCGCGAGAACATGATCGGCCACCCCCGCCTGATGTTCGGTCATCCGGCGCCCCGCGGCATCCGCGTCGCGCCGCTCGATGGCTTCGATGATCTCATCATGGTCATGCGCAAATTCGAGGTTCACGTCGCGCATCGTGAGCGCGAAGTGCCGGGCGCGATGCAGGTGAACGATCAGCCCGGCATGGATTTCCGCCAGCGTCTCGTTGCCGCTCTGGACGACCACCGCCCGATGGAACTGCTCGTTCGAAAGATAGTAGCGCGCCGGATCGTGGCTCACATAGGCGGACTTCAGCGCATCATGGATCACGCGCAGGTCGCGGATCTGCTCGGCCGTGCCCGACCGGCAGAGGATACGCGCGGCCTCCGCCTCGACCATGGCGATGACCGTGAATTGCTCGCGCAGCCGCTTGGGATCGAGCGCGGTGACCCTCGCGCCACGGCGCGGCAGCAGTTCGACGAGATTTTCCGTCGCGAGAACCTTGAGCGCCTCGCGCAAGGGCGTGCGCGAGAGGCCCAGCATGTCGCAAAGCTGCTTCTCCTGCACGCGGGAACGCGGCGGCAATTCACCGCGCACGATCAGGTCACGCACATGATCGACCGCCTTGCGCGTCAGCGATGGCGAGGTGGCTGTGGATTCCATGGCAACTGGCATCGGTGCCCGAAACGCCGGCGGCTTGGCAACCTCCCGCCCGACAGGTTCATGCAGGCTCATGGGCGATCTCATGGCGCAGCGTGCCGATCTGCGAGATCTCGACCTCCAGGACATCGCCGGCCTTGAGCCAGCTCGGCGGCACGCGGCGCGCGCCGACACCTGCGGGCGTGCCGCTCGCGATGATGTCGCCCGCCTCCAGCCGCGTGAAGCGCGAGGCATATTCGATGAGCCGCGCGGGGCCGAAGGTGAAGTTGTCCGTATTGTTGTGCTGGCGGACCTCGCCGTTCACGCGGGTTTCGAGCGTGAGCGGAAACCGCACCTGATCGGCGGGAACGAACCAGGGCCCGATCGATCCGCTCGCGTCGAAATTCTTGCCCACGGGCAGGGACACCTGCTGATAGTCGCGGATCGTCCCGTCGTTGAAGATGGTATAGCCGGCGATATGATCGAGCGCGTCCGCCAGGGCGATGTGCCGTCCGGGCTTGCCGACCACGATCGCCAACTCTCCCTCATAATCGAGATGATCCGATACCCTGGGCTTCAGGATCGGCGCGCCGTGCGGGACGAGGCTCGAAGGCAGGCGGATGAAGAATTGCGGGTCACCGCCGACATCCCGGTTCATCTCGGCCGCATGATCGCTGTAATTCGCGCCGACCGCGAGGATCTTGCCCGCGTCCGGCAGAGGGCTGTCCAGTTCCACTTGATCGGAGCGGCACAGAGGCTCGGACTTCGCGGCACGGTCCCGCGCCGCACCGATCAATCCGCCGCCGATCGCCTCGCGAAGGGTTGCCCCCAGACCTGCCCCGGACAGGTCGATGACGGCTCCGTCGTCCCGCAGGACGCCCCAACGGGCCAGGCCGGCGAAACGGAAACTGATGAACTTCATGGAGTGGCTCCTATTCGGCATCCGGCTGCGCGCCGGCGTCCGCGGCCATGAAGGCCGGATGGGTTGCGCAGTGCGCCGCGATTGCCGCGATGCGCGGCCAGTCGCCTTCCGCTCCGAAGCGGCGGGCATTGGCCAGTTGGGGAATGAGGACCGCATCGGCGAGCGTCGGCGCCGGCCCGAAGCAATAAGGTCCGTCGGAACGGCGCAGGATCTGCTCGCAGGCATCGAGCCCGTCGCGTATGATGTCGGCGGCCCAGCGGTGGACCGCCGCCTCGTCATGGCCCATCTCTCTCAAACGGGCGAGCACGCGCAGATTCTGGATCGGGTGGATGTCGCAGGCGATCAGTTGCGCGATCGCCCGGACATGCGCGCGCGGCACCGGGTCGGCCGGAAGCAACGGAGGCTCCGGGTGGATTTCATCCAGATATTCCGCGATCGCGAGCGACTGGGTGAGCGCCGTGCCGTCGTCCAGCTCGAGCACCGGAAGCAGGCCCTGCGGATTGAGCGCGAGAAAGGCCGGCCGGCGCTGATCGCCATGCCGCAAATGATGTGCGCGCTGGTCGAACGCCACGCCTTTCAGGCCCAGCACGATGCGGACACGCCAGCTCGCGGTGGACCGGAAATAGCCGTGAAGGATCACGCCGCCGGGCCGATCGTGACGGTAAGCGCCGTGAGGCCCTCGATTTCGACCCGCACGACGTCACCGGTCACCACGGCTCCCACGCCGGCCGGCGTGCCCGTGAAGATCAGGTCTCCCGGTTCCAGCGTCCAGAGGGTCGAAAGCGTCGAGATGATTTCGGGCACAGACCAGATCAGGTCCGCCAGATCGGCATCCTGCTTCACCTCCTCGTTCACCAGCAGGCGGATCGTGCCGCGCGCGGGATGACCGATGGCACTGACGGGGTGAAGAAGGCCCAGCGGAGCGGACGCCTCGACATTCTTGCCGCTATCCCACGGGCGCCCCGTGTCGCGCGCCGCGAGCTGGAGATCCCGCCGCGTCAGATCGTTGCCGGTGGCATAACCCCAGACATGGCCGAGCGCATCGTCGACCGGGATATTGCGGCCGCCGGTGCCGATCGCCACGACCAGTTCGGCCTCGTAATGGAAGTTGGCGGTCGCCGGGGGATAGGGGATGATCGAGCCGTTCGGGACGACGGCCTCGGCCCATTTGGTGAAGAAGAAGGGCGGCTCGCGATCCGGGTCGCGCCCCATCTCACGGGCATGCGCGGCATAATTGCGCCCGACGCAGAAGATGCGGCGAACGGGGAATTGGCGGCCATCGCTGGTCGGGGCGAAAACCGCGGGGGCGGGTTCGATCATAGGGCTCACAAGCGTTCTTCCCGATAGAGTTCGAGGCGTTCCTGCGCGGCCCGGTCGGAGTAGCTGAACAGCACCAGGTCGGTTTCGGCCTTGAGCGACAGCGTCGCCCAGGAAGGCAGGACGAACAGGTCGCGTGGCAGGAGGATGATCTCGCGGTCGTCGATCCGGGCCGTGCCACGCCCCTCCACCACGACATAGACGGCGCCGTCGCTTCCGCGGCGCGGACGGGTGGCCGTGCCGGCGGGAACCAGCTGGACCTGCGCGGCGATGGTCGGCAGCACGGAACCGCCATCGGCCGGATTGATGAATTCGAGCGCATGCGCGAGATGAGGGTCCGGCATCCCCGCGGCCATGTCGGCCAGGCTTCGCCGCCAATCGGCATAAGGATAATGGAACAGGGGCCGATCGGCCGGACGGCGATCCGCCACGCTGCCCCTGAGCGGCCGGAGGTTGCGGCCGTAACGGCTCAGGCTGTCATCGTCCTCGACAAGGCGGGCCTGGACCGGCTTGTCGGTCTTTTCGGCGAAGCTCGCCGCAAAATGCCTGACGGTCGGGATGTCGAGACCGTCGAGCCAGATCATCGGCTGGGCGGTCTCGTTGCCATGATCGTGCCACTGCCAGGACGGCGTGAGCACGAGATCGAAGGGGCGCATCACCGCGCGCTCGCCGTCGACCGTGGTATAGGCCCCCTCGCCTTCCATGACGAACCGGAGCGCGCTCTGGGTATGCCGATGCGCCGGAGCCACCTCGCCGGGGAGGATCATCTGGAGCCCGGCATAGAGGCTTGCCGTGATCGCGGATTCTCCCGGCAGGCCGGGATTTTCGAGGATGAGGACACGCCGTTCGGCCTGTTCGGCGCTGATGAGGTCTCCTGCCCGCATCAGGTGACGTCGCGCGTCGCCGAAACGCCAGTGGTGGGCGATCGCCGGGCTGTTCGGGGTGGGCGAAACCAGTGCGGCCAGCACCTCCCAGAGAGGCGTCAGGCTGTCGGGGCGCATGGCCGCATAGAGTTGGTCCAGCTGCTCGCGCTGGTCGTTGGGGAGCAGAATGCTGATCATGATCCGTGTCTCTCCTCAGCCCAGCGGCAGACCGCGCCCGCCACGGCTGCAAGCGCGTCGGGCTGGCCGGCATAACTGTGGCTGGCGCCCGGAATGACGGCGTATTGCCGGTCCTTCGACCGGGCTGCCGCAAAGGTTTCGCGCAGATGCGCCTGGGGCACGGCGTCGTCGGCGCCGTTCTCGACCACGAAGAGCGGGCAATCGATCGCGCCGACCGACCGGACCGCATCGACCCGGCTGTCATCGAGGGACCATTGCGAAAGCCAGGCTTCGGGGGTCGAGACGCGAGCGATGCCCGAAGGCGCTTCGTTGATGGCGCGTGGCGAGCCCAGCCAGCAGCGGCCCGGAGCGCGGCCGTTGGGATCGATCATGGTATCGAGGAAATGCGGGTCAGCCATCGTGCGGGGGATGATGAAGGGGTCGAGGCGCCCCTCCCCGATCCGCCGGCGGGCAAAGGCGGTGATCCGCCGTATCCGGGCCCGCTGCGCCGCGCGATAGCGGGTGAGAAACGCCGTATCGAAGGGCGCCGCCGGTGCCCGGCGATCATAAAGGTCAAGCATGGGATCGCGACCATCCGGATCGCCCTCGGACATCACCGAAGGATCGATCGCGTCGGCGAGCATGCGTGCCCGCGAGGCGTGCGCACCGAGGAAGACGAGGCCATCCGCAGGTTCGAGCCCCGCCTCGGCCAGCACAAGCCTGGCGCCATCCGGTGTGTCGGCGATGGTCGGCCGGGTCGCCTGCTCCTGATAGAAGGCCGACAGCGTCCCGCTGCCGCTCCACCCGAGCAGGAATATCGAGCGGTAGCCCAGTGTTTCCCGTGCGAAGCGGGTCCATGCCCCGATGTCGAGCAGGGCTCGCTCGAAGACCGCCAGCGCTTCGTTGCGCGCGAAGCGCGTCGAGACGGCGAGCACGTCGATACCCTGCGAGCTGATCGCGTCTTCGAGCGGCAAGAGATGCCACGCGCCGGCCGGCCGCACGAACAGATAGAGCGAGCAGGACGGCCGCTCGCCCGCCTGGAGGAGCAAGCCGCTCAACGGAATCCGCTCCCCGTCGGGAGCGCTCATATTCGCCCCCGAGGCCGTCTCCACCCACCGCATATGCCGTGCGGTCACGCCACCACCCGGATCGGTTCGATCCAGCGACGCAGCCAGTCTTCGATGACATCCATGCGCCCGGCGTCGGCAGCGACCGCGATATAGCCGTCGGGACGGACAAGCAGGAGGCACTCTCCGACAAGGCCGTAATTCTCGGCCAGCTCGCCCGTGTCCCGGTAAGATCCGGGGCCGCGGTCGACCTCGACCAGCCGCACGCCCGCACAATCGGCGGCCTCACGCCCCCCGATCGCAAGCAGCGTAAAATCGGGATGGCGGAAGAGATCGAATAGGCGTGTCGAGGCGCCGTCCGGATCGATGATCGCCGCATCGGGCGCACGGTCACCGGCCCGCACCTTGCCCGGTTCCATGCGATCCTCATGGGTCAGCGGCGATGCCCGATAGCTGAGGTCCAGCTGCAGCGTATCGCGACCGCGCCGCATGTCGGCCTTGTCGGTCATGGCACTGAGCAGGCCCTTGCTCATCCGCAGGACGCCGGCGCCGATGTCGCGGCGCTCGGTTTCATAGGTGTCGAGCAATTCCTCGCCGGCACCGACCAGCACGGCTGCCAGCTTCCATCCCAGATTGAAGCTGTCCTGCACGCTCGTGTTGAGCCCCTGCCCGCCGGTTGGCGGATGGGCATGGGCCGCATCGCCCGCGATGAAGGCACGCCCCCTCCGATAGGCATCCGCCAGACGGAAATTCACCCGATAGATCGAACTCCAGCTCGGCTCACCGGCGACGAGCCTGGCATCGCCTGTGCGCGCCAGGATCATCGCCTGGATCGCATCCCGGCTCTGGTCGGGCTCCTCGTCGGTGGTGAGTTCGGCCGAGAGCTGGAAGCTGTCGGTCTTCACCAGCGGACAGAGCGCGAACTGGCCGCCCGGCGCCTTGGGCCAGCGATGCCAGGCATCGTGCGAAAGATTGGCGACGGGCAGATCGGCGACCAGCATCCGGAAGGTCCCGGTCTCGCCCGGATAGCCGATGCCGAGCTGCTTGCGCACCGAACTGCGCGCGCCATCCGTGCCGACGAGCCAGTCGCAGACGATGGTCCGTTCCTCGCCATCGATCCGGACATGCGCATGGACGCGACCATCCGCCTCGATCAGGCCGATGCATTCGACGCCGAACTCGACATGGCCGCCCAGTTCCGCAAGGCGCGCTCGCATCAGGGCTTCCGTGCGCCATTGCGGGATCATCAGCGAGACGGAATAGGGTTCGCCCGCTCTGGGTTCCGGCTCGCTATGAACATATTGCGTGCCCCCGTCCTCCATGCCGTGATTGGCGATGGGCGGATACGGGGCCGAGCCAGCCAGGAAGGCGTCGATCATCCCCAGTTGCTCGAAGATCTCGATCGTCCGGGGCTGAAGTCCCTTGCCGCGGGACCCCGCAAACGGCTCCAGCCCCTTTTCGATCAGGCGAAACGACACGCCCCTACGGGCCAGGTCGATCGCCAGTGTCAGCCCCGCGGAGCCGGCACCGACGATCAGGACCTGGACCGCTCCATCCTCAGGGGATGGAGCGGACGAAGCCGAAGACGCGTGAATGCTCAAAACTTGAACCTCACGCCACCGCGGAACTGGCGGCCGATGACATCGTAGAGATAGCCATTGGTGCCGGTGCTCAGGAAGCCTGTCGCGCCAAAGATCGGAGCGACCGGCGGGTCCCGGTCGAACAGGTTCTGGACGGCAAAGTAGATTTCCGCCCCCTTGCCGAGGTGCGGCATCTTAAAGCCGAGCGACAGATCCGTGTAGAACACGGCAGGCACATGGTTCTTGTCGATATCGACGCCCTCGACCCAGGCGACGTTGATCTTGCCCGCGCTGATGAAGCGCTCGGTCACCGAGGCGGTGAAATGATCGGAGTCATAGGTCGCCGAGGCCAGCCAGCGCCAGCTCGGCACGGCCTGGGAGTTCTGGTCGAAATTGGCGTTCTGCCCGGCATATTCGGTTTTCACGCCGCCGACCGTGACGGTCCGGTGTGCGACATAGGTGCCGACCATGCGCAGGTTGAGCGTGCCGCTCCACTGGCTCACGATGTCGGAGACGTTGCGGGTGTAGCTGGTCTCGAAATCGACGCCGCGGGTGGCTTCGCCGCCGATATTGAGCGGCAGGAGCTTGATCAGGGTGATCTGGTTGGCCGCGTTGCGCGTGATGAAGGAACATTGCAGCGGATCGCCGCCCTGGCAGAGATTGATCACGGCCTGCGCCGTGTTCGAATAGATCGCCTTGTCGATCTTGATGTTGAAATAGTCGACGGAGGCCGCGAAACCCGGCAGCCAGTTCGGACGATAGACGACGCCGACCGACGTCGTATCGGCCTTCTCGGGCACGAGGTTCGGATTTCCGGCGGCGAACTGCTGGACGCTGTAGCTCTTGTTCAGGACGGGATCGCTGATCGTCTGGTTGAGGTTGTTGCCCGCCTGGAAGAGTTCCGCGAGGTTGGGCGCGCGGATGTCTCTCGACCGCGTACCACGGAAGCGAAGTTGGTTGTCGACATCCCATGTCAGGCCGAGCTTCCAGCTGACGACGCTGCCCGACAGGCTGTAGTCGGTGTAGCGCACGGCCCCGTTGAAATCGAATTCGTGGAAGAAGCGCTTGTCCTTCAGCAGCGGCACCACGGTTTCGAAGAAGCCTTCCTTCACATTGTAATGCCCCTGCGACGGACGGAAATTGCCGAGGAAGAAGGCGTTGGTCTGGTCGAGCGCGGTTGTCGTGGCGTCATAGGACTCGCGCCGCCACTCGCCACCGAGGGCAACCGACACCGGCCCCGCCCAGGTGGAGAAGGGCTCGCCGCGCAGCGACGCGGAGGCGACATCCTGCTTGATCGTGATGTTCTGGTAGGACTGGCCGTAGATATAGGCGAGCGCCTGCGGCGTGCTCTTGTTCGTGCCGAAGACATTGTAGGGCACGCAGCCATTGCCGGGATTGGTCAGCGTCGACCGGCACACGATCTGGCCGTTGGCCGGATTGACGACCGCATCGACCGCATTGTTGAAGTTGGCCGTGACCGGATTGTTGCTGTAGTCGCCGTTCAGGAAGTCGGTCTTGCCGTGCTGGCCGTAGACATCCCAGCTCCAGCCATTGCCGAACTTCCCTTCCAGGCCACCGACATAGCGGAACTGCTCGCGATCGTTGCGTCCGACCGAGGGGCCCCAATCGAGGAACATCTTGCCGAGACTGAAGCTGGTGAGCCCGTTGGCCGCCATCGTCGCCCTGATCGCCGGGTCGAGATAGGCATTGTCGTTGCGGATGGTGATATTGCCGTCGCGCTCATAGACGCGGGCATAGATCTTGCTCTTGACGTTCGCGTAGCCGAACTCGCCATAAGCGGTGATGTTGTCGGTGAGATCGTAGCTTCCGCGCGCATAGATGGTCCCGCCCCTGACCGGGGATGCGAGACGGATGATCTGGCTGACGTCCTGCGCGTCGCCGCCAAAGGACAGCACGCCCGAGGTGAAGCCCGGATTATAGGGCATCGGCTTCCCGTTGCCGTCGAACTGGGTGTTGGCGAGCGGACCGGGCGAGGTGATGAGACCGCCGTTCGTCGCCACGCCGAGGCCGACGCCGGGCTCCAGCAACCGGACCGGCTGCCCGTTTCCGGGCGCATAGGCGGGATTGTTGACGACCTTGTAGCTCTTGAACCAGTCGCGCGAGGTCACGGGGTCGGCGGAGCCGTCGTCATGATATTCGCCGCTGACGAGGAAATGCCCGCGGCCGTCGGCGAACTTGGTGCCGACGCTCAGCTCGGCCTTGAAGCTCCGGGCGTCTCCTTCGTCCGAGATGCCGGACTGGATGTTCCCCATGATGCCGGTGAACTTGGTGTTGAGGACATAGTTGACGACACCCGCGACGGCATCCGAGCCCCAGGCCGCGGAAGCGCCGCCCGTCACGACGTCGACACGCTCGACCAGGGCCTGCGGCAGCAGGCCGACGTCGATATTCCCGGTCAGCGTCGACGGCGCAACGCGGTGCCCGTCGAGGAGCACGAGCGTACGGTTCGCACCCAGCGCGCGAAGATTGTAGAGGTTCGCGCCGACGGTCGCGGACGCGCCGGTGGTCGCGACACGCGGCGTCGTCGAGCCGACGAGCGCAGGGAGCTGATTGACATAGTCGGCGAGCGACGCGGGCGCAGCCGCCTGGATCTGCGCGGTTCCGATCACGGTCGTGGGCGTGGGCGCCGTATAGCCCAGACGCGCGACGCGCGTGCCGGTGACGACGATCTCGGCCAGTCCGGCTCCGCCGCCCTGCTGCGCCGGAGCGGCGTTCCGCGGCGTCGGGTCGCTCGGCTGGGCGGCCGATGCCACTTCATTGGCCGGGGCGGTCGCCGCGGCCTGATCCTGGGCGAAGGCCGGCGTTGCGCCACAGGCGATGATCAGCGCCAGTGCCGAAGTGCGGCAACATTCGATCCGGTGATTGCGAACTTGCATGCGGAACATGAACAGCCCTCTCCCTCTTTTTTCGGCCTCTTCACGTCGCCAGCAGGCAGACGCTTCGGGCTCAGCCCTTTATGGAAGGGGGCGCGAACTTCCTTATAACGTCAGGCTCCGGCCGCTTATCAAAGCGTCCGAAAATCGTGAGGCCAGCCCGATGGAACGCGCCGGAAGCAGGTTTTCCGGCGTCTCCTCCGCCTCTCATCTGCATGCAAAGCGACGGGGAGCCCGGAACCATCGCAGGGGAAGGGCCTGCGGAGAACATTGAATCGATCGCAAGGCAGGCTAGGGTCGAATTCAGGGCGAGGCCACGTCGCCAGGCGGAGAGGAGCATCTCTATGGCGAACGATCATACCCCGATCTGGATCGTTTCCGGGGATTTCGGCCGTGCGACGGTGAACATCACCGGCAGGGCCCTCGTCGAACATGCGCATCAGCAGTTCAACATGATCTTCATGCTCGGCGGCGGCGACACGATGTTCCGTTCAGGGTCGGACGACCTCCCGCTCGACGAGGGGTCTGTGCTTCTGTTCAATCCCTGGGTTCCGCATCTGAAACTCGCCAACGAGGCCGGCCCGACGATGATCCTGTCGCTGATCATCGAAACCGGCTGGATCGATCGTGCGATCGAGGCGCAGGGCCTGCGCCCCGGCCTGATCTTCCCGCGACCGCGCGAGCAGATGACGGAGAATGTCCGCGTTCAGGCTGAACGCCTTGCCGCCGCCATCTCACGGGATCTCGTGGAAAGCGTCGCCGACCGCGAGGCGCTGCTGCTCGACCTGATCGACGCCGTGATCCGCGCCTATATCGCCCCTGAGGTCGAGCGGACGGGAGTCACGAGCCGCCGACCCATCGATTTTCGCATCCGCAAGGCCCTCAACTATATCCACGAGCATGCGTTCGAAAATCCACGGATCGATGAAATCGCGGCGATGGTAGGCCTCTCCCGGTCCCGCTTCTTCGAGCAGTTCCGGCGCTGTGTCGGCGCCTCGCCGCAGCACTATATCGATCATATCCGGATGAAGGCCGCGACCCGCTATCTCAGCACAAGCGATGAGCCCCTGGTCGAGCTTGCCGATCGGCTCGGCTTCGGCGCGCACAGCAATTTCACCCGCTTCTTCGCCCAGCACATGGCCGTTTCACCGAGCGAATTCCGGCGCCAGACGCATCTGGTCGACCAAGACCCGTCAGGCTGACAGGAGCGCTGCTCCCGGACGTGCCCAAACCTCCCCGAACCACCGCGAGAGATGGGGAAGCGACGCCCGCTTCACCGGAAGCGTCGTCCAGCGCCTCACCGCCACCCCGATCGGAATGTCCGCCAGCGTAAAGGCGTGGCCGGCGACATAGGGAGACGTCCCGAGCGCCGCATCGACGATACCGAAGAGTTCGTCGGCTTCCGCCTCGGCGGCGGCGAGCCGCTCCGCAGGGGCCGGCGTGCTCGCCTTGACGGTTAGACGCACGAGATCGCGCACGGCTTGGGCCAGATGGGCCGCCTGCCAGTCGAGCCATTGATCGACCTTCGCCGCCTGCCGCGCATCCGCCGGATAGAGTCCGGCCGCCTGCTCGCGGCGCGCCAGATAGCGCAGAATCGCATGGGATTCCCAAAGGATGAACCCCTCGTCATCGAGGGTCGGTATGCGTCCGTTCGGATTGAGGCTTCGATAGGCCGGCTCGTCCAGCCCGCCATGCGGACCGCCAACCGGGATCAGCTCATGCTCAAGGCCAAGCTCGCCGCAGGCCCACACAACCTTGGCCACGTTCGGCGCCGCGCGATGTCCCCAGATCTTCAGCATGCAACATCCTCTCCGGCGCGGAAGCGCCCGAGGCCGAACCTAGAGGAGACCCCCGCCCCGTCTGATGCCGGTCAGTCCTGCCGTTTATCGCCTCGTCCGAATGTTCTGCCGCGACCGAAATCCGGATGATTTGATAACAGCGCGAGGGGGAGTTTCGGCCAATACAGATGGCAACCGACCAATAAGCGGCGCGGCATCCAAGCCACGCGCAGGAGAGAGGATGAGAATGACGCAACCGGCCCACATCTGCTGCCCAGCGCATGATCCCTGTCCGCATCATCTGAACGCGGCCCAAGCATCCGCGAACCGCGACCGGGCGGGCGCGATCGATGGCGTCGATCGCGAGATGATCGACGCCTGCCTCGACCAGCGCGGGATCAGCCGGCGTGCCATCCTCGCGGCGAGCGCGGGGGCCGCGATGTTCGTGCGCGGCGGCGCCTCGCCTGCCCTTGCCCACGCGGCGGGCCGGACCATGGCCGCGCTTCCCGCCGGGCGCCTCCATGAGCTCCCCTCGACGCCGCAGACGGTGAAGATCGGCGCGATGGACCCCGCGACGCCTGTGGTCCTCGAGATCGAAAGCGGCGACATCGTCCATTACCCGAATACCTGGGTGAACTGGGCGAACGAAGCGAAGTTCGGCATGGCGTTCGCCGAACGGGAGAGCATTCGTAAGCGCTATCCCGCGGGCCCCTATTCGCTCGTGGGGCCCGTCGCGGTGAAGGGCGCCGAGCCCGGTGACGTCATCGAATGCAGGATGGTCCGCCTGAAGCCGATCGCGTGGGGATGGAACTCCACGCCCAGAGGCATGGGCGCGCTTCCGGATGCGTTCGATCAGCCCTATCTCCATTATCTCAGGATGGACGCCGAGCGCCGCTATGCGGATTTCGCCGAAGGCGTGCGGATTCCGCTCTCCCCGATCCAGGCGGTCATGGCCGTGCAGCCCGCCGGCGACAAGCCGGTGAGCGGCATCCTCAGCGGCCGCTATGGCGGCAATATCTCGCTCCGGGATCTGACAGAAGGCACCTCGCTGTTCCTCGGCGTCGAAGTCGCGGGTGGACGGTTGTGGACCGGCGACAGCCATGCCGCGCAGGGCGACGGCGTCGTCGACCAGACCGCCATCGAAACCGCGATGGAGGATCTGCGCATCCAATATATCCTGCACAAGAAGGTGCCGATCGCGACCCCGGTCGCCGAGACGCATGATTCATGGATCGTGCTGGCTTACGGCGATACGGTCGATCAGGCGCTTGCGGCGTCCATCCGCCAGATGATCGGCTGGCTTTCGGGAGCGACCGGCCTCACCGGGCAGGACGTCTATGCGCTGGCCAGCATCGCCGGCAGCTTCCGGATCACGCAATACGCCAACCAGACGGGCAGCGTGTATACAAGCTCCCCGCGCAAGGCGGTCCATGGCGTGCTGCCCAAGGCGATTTTCGACGCCGCTCGGCTCGCGCAGATTTCGCGGTCGCTCCGTCCGGGCGCCTGATGATGACCTCCTATGAGCCCATCGACGCCGCGCGCGCGGCGCTTGCGCGCCGCGTCGTCTTCGGATGCGCCATCGTGGCGTTTCTCGACGGCTTCGACACCCAGGCGATCGGGCCGGCGATCCCCGCGATCGCCAGCCAGCTCGGCCTCAAGCCCGACGCGATGGGGTCCGTCCTCGGAGCATCGCAGATAGGCTTCCTCATCGGCGCCTTCCTCTTCGGGGCATTGGGTGACCGGCTCGGCCGCAAGAAGATGCTTCTGCTGACAACGGCCCTCTTCGCCCTCGGCACTCTCGCCACGGCGCTTTCGGGCTCGCTTCCGGCCCTGCTGCTCAGCCGGGTCGTAACCGGGCTGGGACTCGGTGGGGCCAGCCCGAATTTCGTGAGCCTGGTCGGGGAGTTCACGCCGGAGGAACGTCGCGCACGCGCGGTGACGATGCTGTGGGCCGCCGTTCCGCTGGGCGGCATGGTCGGCGCCTTCGCCACGGGGCAACTGCTGCCGGTCCACGGCTGGCATGCGATCTTCCTGATCGGCGCCGCGGCGCCATTGCCGGTGCTGGCGGCCGTCGCCCTCCTCTTCCCGGAATCGCGCGAAGTGGCGCAGGAGCGCGCGGCACCGGTGACGGCCCTCTTCGCGAAGGACATCCGGACGACGACGCTGCTGCTCTGGGTCACATCCTTCATGACCTGGTCGACCGTCGTCGTCACCGCCCTCTGGATGCCCGCGCTCCTTCAACGGGCGGGCTGGGCGGCGCCCCATGCGGCATCGATGCTCGCCCTCAACAATGGTGGCGGCATCATCGGGACGCTCGCGGTCGGATTGATGATCGGGCGCGGAGACGCCAAGCGCGCACTGATGGCGACGCTGGCCGCCGCCGGCTGCCTGATCGCGCTCATGGGCGCCTTTACGGCGATCCCCTTCGCCTTCGCGGTGCTCGCGATCACCGCAGGCTGCGCCACCTCGGCGGCGGGCGGCACGCTCCTCGCGGTCTCCGCCGGCACCTATGTCCCGTCAGCGCGCTCGACTGGCATCGGCTGGGCGCTCGGCGTCGGCCGAACCGGCACGGTCCTCGGCCCGCTGGCCGTCGGGGTCATGCTCGGCCTCGGCGCATCGGTCGCCCTGACCTTCGCCACGATCGCGATGCTGGCCCTGCTCGGCGTGCTGGCCGCAATCGGGCTTGCCCGTTCGGCCCGCCCAACCCCCTTTCCCCATGGAGTGTAATGTCATGGAATCCGATTCCACCTGCATCGTTCAATATCTGGTCAGCTGCCAGATGGCGCGGAAGCTCATCGACGCGGGCATCGCCGAGGCGGACCGGAGGGGCGTCGCCCTGTCGTTCGCGGTGGTGGATACGGCCGGCCATCTCGTCGCCTCGGCGCGAATGGACGGTGCCCCCTTCGTGACGGTCGAGGTCGCCCGCGGAAAGGCTTTCGCCTGCGCCGCGACCGGCGGCCAGCCCGGCGACAATCTCGATCAGCGCTACCGGGAGAATCCGATGGTCTGGGGCAATGCCAGCGCGCTCGGCTACGGCGCTCCGATGCTGCCAGCGATCGGCTCCCTGCCGATCAGGATCGATGGCCGCGTGATCGGCGCGATCGGGGCGAGCGGGGCACCCTCCGCAGTCGACGTGGCGGTCATCACCGCGGCGCTCGACGCTGTCGTCAGCTCCACCGGCAACTGAGGGAAGGCGAACCATGCGTCTCCTGGCGTTCCGCGACACGACCACCGACCGCTCTCTCGGTGTGTCGGCCGACGGCATCAGCTTTCATCCGGTTGCGGCCCTCGCGCCCGACCTTCCCGCGGATATCGAGACCCTGCTCGGACTGGACGGCGTCCTCGACAGGCTGGCCGGGCTGCTCGCCGCGGCGGGCCCCGGCCGCAGCCTGGCGGATGTCACCCTCCTGCCCTTCCTCGACCGCTCGAACGCCTTCTGGGCGCTCGCGCTCAACTTCAAAACCCATATCGCCGAGACAGGCCTTACGACCTCGCTCGATTACCCCCATCTCTTTCTCCGGACGGCGGCATCCTATGTCGGCAGCGGCGAGCCCATCCTCGCGCCACCGGAATCGGTTGCCCGCGCCTTCGACTATGAGGGGGAGCTGGGCGTGGTGATCGGCAAGCCCGGCCGCCACATCCCGGTCGACCGGGCGCTGGAGCATGTCGCCGGCTACACGATCGTCAACGAAGGCTCGGTCCGCGAATATCAGATGCACAACCGGCAATTCGGGCTGGGCAAGAATTTTGAGGGCTCGGGCAGCTATGGGCCATGGATGGTGACGGCCGACGAGTTCGGCGATCCGACGAAGCACAGCATCGAGACCCGCCTCAACGGCATCGTCCGGCAGCGTTCCGGCCTGGACGATCTTCTGGTCGGCGTCGCTGAGACGGTCGCCTATCTCTCCCAGGGCTATCGCCTCCGGCCCGGTGACATGATCGCGATGGGAACGCCGGGCGCGCTGCCGCCGGCGCAGGACGATATCGAGGGGCGCGACCTTTCGCGTCAGTACGGCCCCTTCCCCACCCCCGGCCTCGTCCATATGCGGCCGAACGATCTGGTCGAGGTCGAGATTTCCGGGCTGGGCATCCTTTCGAACCCCGTCGTCTCCGATCAGCCGCCCACCTACAGGGCCGGATGATGCGGAACGCGCTGCTCCTGTTCGTGGCTTCCGTGGGTCTCGCAGCCTGCTCGCCCCGGGATATGGCGGACGAACGCCAGCTCGGCGGAGACCCGCGGCTGGGCTCGCAGGTCGCCGAAGCGAAGTGCGCCGCCTGCCATGGGGGCCCGGGCATCGACGCTGCACCCGGGGTCCCCTCCCTGAACGAGCAATATCCCGAATATCTGAGGAAGCAGCTCGCCGCCTTCGCGGCGCCGGCCGGCGCCCCCAACCATCGCGTGAGCGCGGTCATGGAGCCGATCGCCCGCGCCTTGCCGGACACCGATCGGGACAATGTGGCTGCGTGGTATGCCCAGCTCTGGCGCAAGCCATCCAGGCCGCGAAATCCGGCCGAAGCGGCCTTGGGCAAGCAGATATTCCTTCACGGCCGCCCCGAGGACGATCTGCCGGCTTGCGCAGCCTGTCACAGGCCGGACGGAACCGGCATTCGGCCGGACTTTCCCAATCTCGCCGCCCAGGACCCGGCCTATATCGAACATGAACTCAGGAACTGGGAGCCTCTTCGCGGACATCGGGGCAAGCTGATGTCGATCGTCGCTCCGCGCGTGAAGCCCGAATTGACGGGGCCGCTGGCGGACTATCTGGCCACGCTGGCAAGCAAGCCCGTCAAATGATCACCCGACAGGGGTGACATGACCCGCCCCACCCGAGGGTTCGTCCGTTATCGACGGATTGCAGATATATTTGCGTCCGCCGCCGGGAGAGCTAGCAAGCGGTCTGCGCAACGGCAGATGGGCGGGAACCGAGAGTGAATATCAGAACCTTTGCCAGGACGATCGGACAGATCGCGCTCGCAGCGCTTGCCACCGGCCTGCTCGGTGCCGCCGCGTCGGCCCGGAACGACGAGACCAGCTTCGGAAATCGGGTGATCAGCCTCGATTGGCAGAATGACGGGCATCTGTCCGGAATGCGTGCGGTCGACCATGCCAACAACCGGGTCATCGCGTTCACTGCGCCGTTCGCGCTTCATCTTGCGGACGGCACGCTGCTCACCCCGGCAGAGCTTGTCATGCAGGGCCAACCAAAAGCCAACGCGATCGCGCCGGCTCCGGAAGCATCGCGCCTCGCCGAGCGCAAGAAGCGCGCACAGCTCGAAACCGTCTTTGTCGACAAGGCCGGCCGCTTCCGCGTCGAATGGCGGCTGATCCAGGTTGCCGACGCCTCCTATCTGCGCGCCGAAGTCACCGTGACCGCTTTGAAGCAGGATGAGGCGATCCCGCGGATCGACCTGTTCGAGGGCGAGGCGCCGGGCGCCGAGGTCTTCGGGCGCGTCGATGGATCGCCGGTGGTGATCGGCCCCGATTATCTCCAGTTCGAAAACCCTCTCTCGAAGGCGAGCACGGGCGTGGACCATCCGACGATCCGCCTGTGGATCGATCGCGCGCTCCCGCTGGAGAAGGGCAAGTCCATAACCTACAGCGCCGCTGTCGGAACCACGGCGCCGGGCCAGTTGCGGCGCGATTTCCAGACCTATGTGGAAGATCAGCGGGCGCACCCCTACCGCCCCTATCTCCACTACAACAGCTGGTACGACATCGGATATTTCACGCCCTACACGGCCGACGAGGCGGTCGGGCGGATCAACATCTTCTGCCGGGAGCTTTCCGAAAAGCGAGGAACCCGGCTGGACTCGTTCCTGTTCGACGACGGGTGGGACGACCGGAGCGGCAGCTGGAAATTCTCCAAGGACTTCCCGGACGGGTTCGTCCCACTTCGCGACGCCGCCGCGAAATGTGGCGCGGCACCGGGAATCTGGCTTTCCCCCTGGGGCGGCTACGGCCGTCCGAAGGCGGAGCGCATCGCGGCCGGCGGCAAGGAATATGAGACGATCGACGGCGGCTTCGCGCTGTCAGGCCCGAAATATTATCAGCGCTTCCATGATGTCGCCCTCGATCTTCTCACCAGACAGGGCATCAACCAGTTCAAGTTCGACGGCACCGGCAACGCCAGCCGGGTCATCCCCGGTAGCCGGTTCAACAGCGATTTCGACGCCGCGCTGGCGCTGATCCACGATCTGCGCGCCACGAAGCCGGACCTGTTCATCAACCTCACCACGGGCACTTATCCGTCCCCCGCATGGCTCCGTTATGCGGATACGATCTGGCGGGACGGCGAGGATCATGATTTCGCCGGTGTCGGTAACCCGCGCGAGCGCTGGATCACCTATCGCGACAAGCAGGTCTATGAGAACGACGTCGTGGCGGGGCCGCTCTTCCCGCTCAATTCGCTGATGCTGCACGGCATCATCTACGCGCAACATGCCGTCGGATTGAACAGCGATCCTCAGGGCGATTTCGCCAACGAAGTCCATTCCTATTTTGGGAGCGGCACCGAACTTCAGGAACTCTATATCACGCCTTCGCTCCTGACTCCGCAGAACTGGGACATGCTCGCGGAGGCCGCGAAATGGTCGCGCGCCAACAGCAACACCCTGAAGGACACCCATTGGATCGGCGGAAATCCAGGTCATCTCGACGTCTACGGCTGGGCTGCCTGGAGCCCGCAAAAGTCGATCATCACCCTGCGCAACCCGGATGCCAGGCCCCAATCCTTCCTGCTTGATCTCGCCCGCACGCTGGAACTGCCGCAAGGTGCGCCGAACCTCTATGCGATCAAGGTCATGTGGTCGGGCGGGGCCAATCCGCCCGCCACGCTTGCCGCCGATCACGCGACCACGATCGCGCTCGCGCCGTTCGAGGTGCTGACGCTCGAACTGTCTCCCCGCCCGTAGGGGGCAGCAAGGATCGAGTACCGCCCGGATCCGGGGCGTCGGCGGATCTGTTTCGATTGCAGAGCAAGAACCGGAGTTCGCACACAGCCTGCCGAACCTATCTCCGTTCAGGTCGTCGAGAGGCTGAGCAGGAGGACTCGATCTCAGATGCGTGATCTCTTCGAGGGGCATCCGATCGTCGAACCGGCGATCGAAACGATGTCGGAAGGCGCCTTCATCCTGCGGGGGTTTGCCAAGCCGCAGGACGGAGAGTTGCTCCAAGCGCTTGACGACGTCCTTACGGCTTCGCCCTTCCGCCACATGGTGACGCCCGGCGGCTATGCGATGTCGGTTGCCATGACCAATTGCGGCGCGGCCGGATGGATCACGGACCGGACGGGCTATCGCTACGATGGAACCGATCCGCAGACGGGATTGCCCTGGCCCGCCATGCCCCACTGCTTCGAGGCGCTGGCGAGCGCCGCGGCGGCCGCGGCCGGCTATCCAGCGTTCCGGCCGGATGCGTGCCTCATCAATCGCTACGTCCCCGGTGCGCGCCTGTCGCTTCATCAGGATCGCAACGAGCGCGATTTCGCGCATCCGATCGTCTCGGTTTCCCTTGGTCTGCCGGCGACATTCCTGTTCGGCGGCCCGAAGCGAAGCGATACGCCGAGCAGGTTTGCGCTCAGGCACGGCGACGTCGTCGTCTGGGGAGGCCCATCCCGCCTGCGCTTCCATGGGATCGCGGAGCTGAAGGACGGCGAGCATGAAACGCTGGGGCGCCAACGCATCAATCTCACCTTTCGAAGAGCGCTGTGATGGCATCTCTCGGGCACCGAAGCCGATCTGCTGTCGGGCTTCCGGATTCAAGAGCAAGGACCGGAGTTCGGATGATCCGACCAAGGCGTACTCCCGACATGACGAAACAGAGAGGAGTAACAGCGATGAACGTCATGTCTTCCAGCGTCGTGCCGACCACGGGGGCAGCCACGCCCGCAGCCGAGCAGATCTCCTATTCGATCGCGACATCCGCGCTGGGCGAATTGCTGGTCGCGAGGAGCGCCACCGGCGTGTGCTCGATCCAGTTCGGGCGGGATCGCCAGAAGCTCGAAGCGGAACTGGCCGCCGAATTCCCTGACGCCCGGCTGATCACGGATGATGATGCGGTGAGGGACGATCTTGCCAACATCCTCGACTTCATCGAGCGGCCGGCAAAGAAGCTCCATCTTGCGCTCGATCTGCGCGGGACGGTGTTCCAGCGCAGGGTTTGGGAGATGTTGCTCACCATCCCGACCGGCACGACCCTTACCTATAGCGAGCTTGCCGATCGTCTCGGGATGCCAGGCTCGGCCCGCGCCGTGGCGAGCGCTTGTGCCGCGAACCGGCTCGCGGTGGCGGTTCCGTGCCATCGTGTCGTGCGGAGCGACGGCGAGCTCGCCGGCTATCGCTGGGGAATCGAGCGCAAGCGTTCGCTCGTCGGCAAGGAGGCCGCGGCATGAGCGGTCGGACCTTTCCGTATCCGGCCTCCGCGGCGGTGTCCGCGGAGGCTCGGGTCGAAGCCTATGACTGGCGGACGATCACGGAAGAGCTGGATGGCTTCGGCTGCGCGACCCTGCCCAACCTACTCTCGGTCGACGAGTGCCGCGCGATTGCAGCGCTCTATCCGGACGAAAGCCACTTTCGCAGCCGGGTCGTCATGGGGCGACACGGTTTCGGCCAGGGCGAGTATCGCTATTTCCGCTATCCGCTGCCTGATCTGGTGGGCAAATTGCGGACGGCGATCTATCCGCATCTGGCCGACCTCGCCAATCGCTGGAACGGGCAGATGGGGATCGATCAACGCTATCCGGCCGATCATGCCTCTTATCTGGCACGCTGCCACGAGGCTGGGCAGACACGCCCGACGCCGCTGCTGCTGCAATATGGGCCGGGCGACTATAACTGCCTGCATCAGGATCTCTATGGCGAGCTTGTCTTCCCGATTCAGGTCGCGATCCTGCTATCGGAACCGGGGGATGATTTCACGGGCGGCGAGTTCGTGCTCACCGAACAGCGCCCCCGGATGCAGAGCCGGGTCGAGGTGGTCCCTCTCCGACAGGGTGATGCCGTCGCCTTCGCGGTCCACAACCGGCCGGTTCGGGGAACTCGAGGCACCTACCGCGTCAACATGCGCCACGGCGTAAGCCGCTTGCGCACTGGCCGGCGCCATGCCGTCGGGATCATCTTCCACGACGCTCCCTGAGCATGCTCAGGTCGAAGCCCCGGTTTGCAAGAGATCATTGGGTGGGAAGATGCGTCCGACACCGGCTCTCTACCAATGCGATTGGAAGCAAGGATCGGAGTGCCCCCAATCTCTCGCCAAGCCATGAAGACGAGCGAGACTTCGGGAGTACGACGATGCAAGAGACGATCTGCTTCGCATGGGGGGCCAGTTCCCTCGGCGATTTCCTGATCGCGACGACCAGCCTCGGGATCGTCGCGCTCGAATTTGGAGAGGATCGGATCGCCATGGAAACGGCGCTGCGCGCACGCTTCCCGGAGGCGATCATCAGCGAGCGCCCGGATGTGCTCGAGCCGATCCGCATGAAGGTCACCCGCGCCATCGAGGAGCCCGGATACGAACCCGACGTGCCGCTCGACCTGCGAGGCACGCCCTACGAGGTCAAGGTCTGGCGAATGCTGCGCGAGATTCCCGCAGGCGAGACGACAAATTACGGCGCATTGGCCGCGCGGCTCGGCACCCGGGACGCGCGCGACGTCACGACGGCGATCGCCAGCAACACGATCGCCGTCCTCGTGCCCTGTCACCGCGTGATCAAGAAAGACGGCACGATTTCCGGATATCGCTGGGGTTTCCAGCGCAAGCGCACCCTTCTTGCGCGCGAACGGGGCCTGCACAAAGGTAGCGGCTCAAGCCGCCCCGGCGCCCGCGAGGGATGACAAAACCAGGGGGCATCTGCCCTAGAGTGGGAAACAATCCGCCTGAGCGCCCGATCTGCACGGGGCGTAAAAAAGCCCCGGAAAACTGAGCGTTTTCCGGGGCTTGTCATGGTGGGCGTGGCAAGGATTGAACTTGCGACCCCTGCGATGTCAACACAGTGCTCTACCACTGAGCTACACGCCCGCCGTGGGATGGGCCTCTAGCCAGCATGATGGAGGATGACAAGCGCCTTGTTACGATTTTTTGGGGATAACTCCGCTTCAGGGCTCCCCGGCCATCGTACCGACGCCGAACAGCCGATCCACCTCCAGCACCAGATCGCGCAGGTGGAAGGGCTTGGAGAGCACCTTGGCATTGGGGTGCGAGATGCCGCCCTTCAGCGCCACCGCCGCGAAGCCGGTGATGAACATCACCCGCATGTCCGGCGCCATCCGTGCCGCGCGCTGGGCGAGTTCGATGCCGTCCATCTCGGGCATGACGATATCGGTCAGCAGCAGATCGAAGCGTTCCGCCTCCAGCAGCGGCAGCGCCGCCGTGCCGCAATCGACCGCAGTGACGGAATAGCCGACCCTCTCCAGCGCGCGCGCCAGATACTCGCGCATTGAGCGGTCGTCCTCGGCGAGCAATATCCTGATCATCGTCTCTCACACACCCCGGATGACCCTTCGCGGCACAACCACGGAAAGGGCGTATCGGCTCCTAACGCATCGGGCAGATAACGCGGCGGGTTCGCCTTCGCTTCCACCCCTCACCTATTGGCGAGTGCGCAGACCATTGCTCACCGCACAGCGACTGCCTAGCAGAATAGCATGGCCATGAAGCCTTCGGAACTGATCGCCTATGCCAGGTTGGGACAGGTGGGCGCACGCAGCCCGCTGGTGATCGCCGTCCCGCACGCCGGGCGGCATTATCCGCCCGCGATGCTGGAAGCCGCCCGCCTGCCGCGGAGCGCTCTGGAGACGATCGAGGATCGCTATGCCGATCTGCTCGTCACCGACGCCGTGCAGGCCGGCGCCGTCGCGATCGTGGCGCAGGCCGCCCGCGCCTATGTCGATCTCAATCGCGACGAGCAGGAAATCGATCCGGTGCTGCTGACGACGCGCCCTTCGCCCGGCATGCTGATCGCCTCACCCAAGGTCGCAGGCGGGCTGGGCGTGGTGCCGAGCCGCATCGCGGCCGGCGGAGCCGTCTGGAAGCAGCCGTTCAGCGAGGCGGAGCTGGAGGCCCGGATGGCGGGCGTCCACCGCCCCTATCACGCGGCGATTGCCGCCGCGATGGACGAGGCCATGGCAGTGCATGGCATCGCGATCCTGCTCGACTGCCACTCAATGCCGTCATTGGCCGGCCGGGGGCCCTCGCCCCGTGTGGTGGTGGGAGACCGGCATGGCCGCTCGGCCGCCACGCGCTTCGTCGCGGCGGTGATGAACACGGTACGCGACGCGGGGCTGACGGTGGCGCGCAACCATCCCTATGCCGGAGGCCATACGCTCGACCGCCATGGCCAGCCGCGCAGGGGACGTCACGCGATCCAGATCGAGGTCGACCGCTCGCTCTATCTCGACCCGCTGGAGTTGGAGCCCGGCCCCGGCCTCACCGAAGCCCGACGGCTGGTAACGGCGATCGCCGCCGCACTGGAGGACGAGGCGCGCGGGCTCGCGCTTGCGGCCGAGTAGATCGATCACCATTAAAAAAACCGCCCCGCGCAGATGCGCGAGGCGGCCAAGGTTCAGGGAGGAACGCGCCCGGAGGCGCGTCATGCGCGGTCACGAAGGGGGGCGCGACCACGCATCACAAAAATAGAGCGCGGGGGATCGATTTCAAGCGCAAAGATGCAAAAAAGCCACGACTCGACTAAAAAACTATCGAGGGGCGATTAAAGGCTTGCTTTAGCGCGGTCCTGCGCCCGGCAGCATCCGGTCCAGCGTGCGGTCGCGATCCAGGAAGCGGTGCTTCAGCGCCGCCGCGACGTGCAGCACCAGCAGCGCGAGCATCAGATAGGCGACCGTCTCATGCCGATCATGCCAGACATGGCTGATCGCCTTCTCCTGCGGCACGGGGAAATAAGGCAACCCGAAAAGCCCGAAGAATGTAAGCGGATGACGCTTGGGAGAGGCCGACGTGAAGATCCATCCCGACAAGGGGATGAAGATCAGGAAGGCGTAGAAAATCCAGTGGACCGCGTGGGCGAGCCCCTTCTCCCAGGGCTTCACGCTGGCGGGCAACGGCGGGGGCCGATGGCCGAGTCGCCAACCCAGCCGCACGAGGCTGAGCAGCAACACCAGCATCCCGATCGACTTGTGGATGGGCACGATGCCATCCGGCAGATCGTCCATGAGCAGACCGATGCCGAGGTTGGTGATGAGGAGAACCGCAATCGTCCAGTGCAACGCGATAGCCACCCGCGTGTAGCGCGTCAGGCCGGCACCCGAGAACACGGTCCCCATCATCACCACCTCAATATTGGTCGTTCCCGCCTGGCGGATCAGATCAGGGGCATGTCCGGCACGGGCAGCTTGCCCTGCTGCACCTGACGGCCGAACACGTCGGCCATGCGCTGAAGCGAGAAGAGATGCGCGTAGATCAGCGCCATCAGGCCGCTCTGGATCCACTTGCGAGCCACGTCGCCACGCAGATTCTTGACCGCCTCTTCCGAGACGATCTGGAAGCCGCGATACACATAAGGCTGCGGCGCGTCGGCCGGCTGGGCGGTGAACTCGCCGTCGATCAGCAGCTTCTGCTCGACGACGTCCTTGAAGAAGGAACCGGTCAGCAGGCTGCTCTGCTCGACCTGCTCGCAGAAGGCCAGGATCGCCTTGGTGCGCTCGGTCGGGTTGCCGTCCTCGAACAGCAGATCGCCCTCATCATAGGCGCCCACCACATCCGACGTCGGATCGACGCAGAGCGACAGCTCGTCCGTATCCGGGCGCAGGCGCGCCAGCATGAAGGGGTAGCGGCGGATATAGGCCGGGACATAGACGTCGGCCGGGAACAGGCCGTTCTCGTCGACGAAGGTGTTGATGCCCTCGTTCAGGCCCATCAGCGCCAGCGGCACGGGATTGTCGCCGACCGAGAAGACGATCGGGAAATGACGGCTGGCGGAGATGAACTCCTCGACCAGCAGCGGCACGGCATGGACGTTCTTGAGGAACGGCGCGCCGGCGACCGGGCGGATGCGCCAATCAGCATGGACCTGGCTCGAGATCGGCGTCAGATCGTTGTAGAACAGCGGCAGGCCCTGATTGGGTGCGCTCGCCATAAACTTGCTCTCCTGAAAACCACTGGACGGGAGAGGCCCCCCGCCCCCCTTTGAAGACAGAGTCGTCTATGGCCCGGAAGCGGCTTCTGCAAGCGGGAGCAGCGCTCCGGGGTTCATGATTCCGGCCGGATCGAGCGCATGCTTCACCGCCATCATCGCCGCCAGCCGCGCCGGATCGATCAGATGGAGGAAATCGGCGCACTTGAAACGGCCGATGCCATGTTCCGCAGAGAGCGATCCACCCGCCTCCGTGACGAGGCCGTGGACGAAGCGCGACACCTCGGCGGCGGTGGCCTTGAACCAGGCCTTGTCGTCCCCGCCCGAGGGCGCACGGACGTTGAAATGGACGTTGCCGTCGCCGAGATGGCCGAAGGCGATCGGCCGCGCGCCGGGGAAGCGCTCGACCACCGCCGCGCTGGCCCGTGCCATGAAGGCAGGCATGTCGGCGACGGTGACGGAGATGTCGTGCTTGGCGGCCATGCCGTCGCGCGCCTCGGCCTCGGACATGCTCTCGCGCAGCTTCCAGAAGGCGTCGGCCTGCGCCTCGCTGACCGCAAGCGCGGCGTCGCCGATGAGACCAGCCTCCAGCGCCTCGGCGAGCGCCCCCTCCAACCGCTCGCCCAGCGGGGCATCTCCGGCAGGCGCCACCGCCTCGACCAGCACGTTCCACGGCCACGCCTCGACAAGCGGCGCGCGGGTGTCGGGAATGTGGCGCAGCACCAGCGCCAGACCCTCGGCCGGGACCAGCTCGAAACTCTCGACCGCCTCGCCCAGCCGATCCTCCAGCCGGCGCAGCAGGGTGAGCGCCTGTTCGGGATCGCGGAAACCCACCCAGGCGACCGCGCGCTCCCCGATCGCAGGCACCAGCTTCAGCGTCGCGGCCGTCACGAGCCCGAGCGTCCCCTCCCCGCCGATCAGCAGTTGCTTCAGATCGTAGCCGCGATTGTCCTTGCGCAGCGGCGCGAGGCCCCGGAGCATCGATCCGTCCGGCAGCACCGCCTCCAGCCCCAACACCAGCGACCGCATCGGCCCGAAGCGCAGCACCTGCGTGCCGCCCGCATTGGTGGAGATGAGCCCGCCCACGGTCGCATTGCCCTTGGACGCCAGTGACAACGGGAAGCGGCGTCCTTGCGCCTCCACCGCCGCATGGAGATCGGCCAGCACCACGCCGGCCTCCGCCGTCACCGCATTGTCCGCCGCCGAGACCGAGCGGATCGCGCGCATCCGCCGCATCGAGACGAGCAACGCCCGCCCCTCCCCTATGCCGGCAGGCGTGGCGCCGGCGACCATCGAGCTGTTGCCGCCCTGCGGCACGATCGCCACGCCTTCGGCCGCCGCCGACGCGACGATGAACGCCGCCTCCTCCGCGTTAGCCGGCGAGACGAGCGCCGCCGCCGATCCCGTCAGCCGCCGCCGCCAGTCGGTGAGCCAGGGCGCGAGATCGGCCGGATCGGTGGTGAAGCCCGCCGGCCCCAGCCGCTCGGACAGACGCGCCAGCAACCCCGGAGAAGGCATCGGATAGGTCATGCCCCCTCTCCTAGAGCGATTGCGCGGATGCGGAAACGTCCGATTGTCCGGTCACAACTGGCTGCATATTAATTCATCGCATGTTCAACCCGGCATGGTCAGCGTAAGCAGCCATCATGCTTTTTCCACCATGGGGCCCTCACTGGTGATAGCGCTCGCGCTCATTGCCATCCTGTTCGGCGGCACCGGCACGTCCGGCGGCCAGGGCGTCGCCACCGCGACGGTCGAGCAGTTGACCGTCACCCAGTCGGTCATCATCCGCGTGCCCGCGCGCCGGTCCCACCGTGCCAATCGGCGCGCCCATGTCGATCCGCCCGCAATGCCGGTCTTCCGCGATCGCAAGGGGCCGCGCTGCATCGACGCGGGCGCCATCGCCGGCGCCGCCATCGCCGCGCCGGACAGCGTGGATTTCATCCTCCGCGGCGGCCAGCGCGTCCGCGCCCGGCTGGAGGACGAATGCCCCGCGCTCGATTATTATTCGGGCTTCTATGTGAAGCCCGCGGGCGACGGGAAGATCTGCGCCAACCGCGATTCCATCCGCACCCGTTCGGGCGGCGATTGCCAGGTGGATCGCTTCCGGCTGCTGATACCGGTCCCCCAGCATTCGCCTCCATCCCCTTGACAAGGCGAGCCTGGCACGACAGGGCAACGTGCGATTCCACCTGCCTGTCGCAAGTGGTCATTCCCGGAACCGTGCATGAGCTTCGCCGACCTCGGCCTCTCTGATGAATTGCTCCGCGCCATCGCGGACGCCGGCTATACCGAGCCGACCCCGGTGCAGGCCGCCGCCATCACGCCTGTGCTGATGAATCGCGACCTGATCGCGATCGCGCAGACCGGCACCGGCAAGACGGCGAGCTTCGTGCTGCCGATGATCGACATCCTCGCCCATGGCCGCAGCCGCGCGCGGATGCCGCGCTCTCTGATCCTGGAGCCGACGCGCGAACTCGCCGCGCAGGTCGCCGAGAATTTCGAGAAGTACGGCAAGTATCACAAGCTCTCGATGGCGCTGCTGATCGGCGGCGTGAACATGGGCGATCAGGTGGCGGCGCTGGAGAAGGGCGTCGACGTCTTGATCGCGACGCCGGGCCGCCTGATGGACCTGTTCCAGCGCGGCAAGATCCTGCTGACCGGATGCTCGCTGCTCGTCATCGACGAGGCGGACCGGATGCTCGACATGGGCTTCATCCCCGACATCGAGGAAATCTGCACCAAGCTGCCCGCCGCGCGGCAGACGCTGCTCTTCTCCGCGACGATGCCGCCGCCGATCAAGAAGCTGGCGGACAAGTTCCTGTCGAACCCGAAGCAGATCGAGGTCGCCCGCACGGGCTCGACCAATGCGTCGATCGAGCAGGCGCTCGTCACCACCACCTCGCGCGGCAAGCGCGAGACGCTGCGTGGCCTGCTCGGCGCCGACGACGTCAACACCGCGATCATCTTCGCCAACCGCAAGACGACGGTGCGCGATCTCAACCAGTCGCTCCAGCGCCACGGCTTCAAGTCGGGCGAGATCCATGGCGACATGGACCAGTCGTCGCGCCTGAAGGAGCTGGATCGCTTCAAGGCCGGCGACATCAACATCCTCGTCGCCTCCGACGTCGCGGCGCGCGGGCTCGACATCAAGGGTGTCAGCCACGTCTTCAACTTCGACGCACCCTGGCACCCGGACGATTATGTCCACCGCATCGGCCGCACCGGCCGCGCGGGCGCGACGGGCAAGGCCTTCACCCTCATCACCGATGAGGATGCCGAGAACATCGCCAACATCGAGAAGCTCACCGGCCAGAAAATCCCCCGCATCGAAGGCCTCAAGGCCGAGCGCGAGGCGCCGGCCGCCGCCGAGGAGCGCCGCCCCGCCAGCCGTCGCGGCGGTGGCGAACGGTCGCGCCCGGAGCGCGATCGGCGCGATTCCGTGGCCCAGCGTGCGCCTGCCCCGGCGGCGGAGCCCATCGCGAACGATGCCGATGCCGCGTGGAACGGCCCGGTTCCGGCCTTCCTCAACCAGCGGATTGCAGACTAAACGAAGCAAATCTTTCGCGCTTTCTTTACGCTTCTCCGCTACCAAAGTGGAAGGTGAGAGATTCGGCCGACAGTGAGGCCGCAATCCTTCGCTTCGGGGGATGGACTGCGGTATCGTGACCGACACGAGGGGCACATTCGATCGTATTCGAGCGCTGCTCGAGGAAAGCGCGATTGCGCCGACGCCATCGAATTACGAATTTCTTTATAGATATGTCAGCGGCGCCGACCCTCAACTGGTCGAGGCGGTGGACGCCGTGCGCCGCACCAAGGGCCAGCTCAGCGACCGCATCCTCGCCAACATCCGCCGCGAACTCTACGGCACCGGCCGCGCCGGCGTCGGCCGCGTGCTGGAGGATACCGAGGCGCAGCTCGCCCGGATGAACGATTATATCGAGCGCTCCGACGCCGATGCCCGCAACTATGCCTCGCGGCTGGACGTCAGCCGCTCCGATCTCGACGCCGCCGCGACGCTAGAGCGCCAGCGCGCGATGCTGGCCGAGATGATCGAGGCGACCAACCAGATGCTCGCGACGACCGAACAGCTCCAGACGGAACTGGCGGCTTCCTCGCGCGAGATCGACGCGCTGAAGGCCGATCTGGAGATCGCCCGCGTCGATGCGCGGTCCGACGCGCTGACCGGCCTCTCCAACCGCAAGGCCTGCTGCGACTATCTCGACGCGCAGATCGAGCGCGCGATGAACGAGGGCCGGCCGATGAGCCTGATCTTCCTCGACATCGATCATTTCAAGAAGTTCAACGACAATTACGGCCACCGCATGGGCGACGAGGTGCTGCGTCTGGTGGCGCAGAGCCTGGAGCGCTTCTTCCACGGCCGCGGCTTCGTGTCGCGCTGGGGCGGCGAGGAGTTCGTGATCGTCATGCCCGGCCACGCGGCCGAGGAAGCCACCCAGTTCGCCGAGCGCTTCCGCCAGCATATCGGCACGCGCACCGTCCGCGCGCGCCAGTCAGGCCGCGAGATCGGGCGGGTGACGCTGTCCCTCGGCGTCGCCGGGCTGGACCGGGAAGACAGCGCGCAGAACCTGATCGACCGGGCGGATCAGGCACTCTACGACGCGAAGGCCGATGGCCGCGACCGGGTGGTCTGCTGGAAGGCTGCGGCGTAGAATTTCCGTCCGCGGAGTTGACGAAGTTGACACGAGCAGCGCTGTTTTAGCTGCGCGCTCGTCATGGCTGGATCGGCACTGAGAAAGATCGGCCGTGTGAAGCGGCAGCGTTACCGTGTCAGACGAAATCCTACATTGGAAGGATGATGGGTTTCGACCAGAGCCGGACGTTCATATCAGCTTCGGTGAACGTCCGGTCCTGACGGAAGCTGCCGGTCGGCATTGCGCTCCAAGTCAGCCGTGCAGCGAGGCCGCCGATCACCTGAAAGCAGACCAGCGTTACCAATGGGCCTGGATGACTGGATCCGGGACCAGGCTCTTTTCAATCGTCCAACCAATCCGCCGTGATCTCGCCCCTATGCCCTTCCGGCGCCAGTGCGGCGCGGAGGGCTTCCAGCAGAGGCCGCAGCGCCTGTATGAAGGCATAGGGCGGATTGACGATAAAAAGGCCCGCGCCATTATAGATGCCGGGCCGATCGGCATCATACAACCAATGCTCCACCGACAAGAATTTCGGGATGCCGAGCGTGCGCAGCTTGTCCTTCCACCGCTGATGCGTCGCGCGGTCTTTCAGCGGATACCAGATGACCGTCACGCCATGCGCCCATTTGCGGTGCGCCGCGGCGAGGGTGGCTGTGATGCGGGCGCGTTCGTCTGTCTGCTCGTACGGCGGATCGATCACCACCACGCCGCGCGCCGTTCGGGTCGGGAGCATCGCCAGCCAAAGCTCGTAGGCATCGCGCTCATGCACGGCAGCAGGCGTACCGCGCATCGCGCCGCGCAGGGCATGGGCGTCCTCGGGATGCTTTTCATTGAGGATCAGCAAGTCCTGCGGGCGCAGGAGCTGCGCCAGGAACTGCGGCGAGCCGGGGTAGAGGCGCGGCTCTGCCCCGACATTCACCGCCTGTACGGCGGCGCGATAGTCGTCCAGCAAGGGGTTCGGGTCGGCAAAGACGCGCAGCACGCCTTGTGCGGCTTCGCCGGTGCGTTGGGCCTGCTCGCCGCCAAGGTCGTAGAGCCCGCAGCCGGCATGGGTGTCGATCAGGGTCAACGCGCCCTGTTTTTGCTGCAAGGCCCGGACAAGGGCGATCAGCAGGCTATGCTTCACGACATCGGCGCTGTTGCCGGCATGGAAGGAATGGCGATAATTCATTGAAATCCAAAACCCTGCCGATTTGCCTTTATACGAGCTACCGGGCGAGGAAGCCGATCGCGAGACGATTGAAGCAACCAATCCGGCGCTCATATGCGCCCAGCGGAAGACGTCAAAGCCCCTCTGAGCCAAGCCTCCAATCAGCTTTCGCGGTCGGCGGCAACCGGCAGGAGAGTCAGCTGCGATCCGCAATCCCGCCGGCCGTTTCACATGCACCCGCCAAACGGCGTCATCAGTCCTACGTGCCGCTGGTACCCTCGCCCAGGCTAGAGAGCTCCTCGAACTGGCCCGGCGCGATCCCGGCGACAGACCAGTCGCCGATCGACCAGCGGACCAGCCTCAGGGTGGGCAACCCGACCGCCGCCGTCATGCGGCGCACTTGCCGGTTGCGCCCTTCGCGGATGGTGATTTTCAGCCAGCTGTCGGGGATGAACCTGCGCTGGCGTATCGGCGGATCGCGTAGCCACAGGTCCGGCGCGTCGATACGAGCAACATCGGCAGGCAGGGTCATGCCATCCTTGAGCCGGACGCCCTGCCGCAAGCGTTCCAGTTCCAGCGCCTGCGGATCGCCTTCGACCTGCACAAGGTAGGTCTTGGGCAGCTTGAAGCGCGGATCGGAAATTCGCGCCTGCAGCCGCCCATCATCGCATAGCAGCAACAGGCCCTCGCTGTCCCGATCGAGCCTCCCGGCGGGATAGACGCCCTTCACCTCGATGAAGTCCGACAATGTCGACCGAACCGTTGGCGATCCGCGGTCCGTGAATTGCGATAGGACCCCGAAGGGTTTGTTGAACAGGAGCAGCCGGGCCATCCTGCGCTCCATATCGTTCGGCTGCGGCTTTGTCTTCTGGCGCATGCCGCCGCCGGATCGGCTGCGCCCGCCAGACCCACCCGGAAGCTGTCGGTCGGCTTTCCTGTTTTCTCAGCGAGGATCGGCCGTTCCGCTATTGGCCCGATCTTGGTCCATCGAAGATTGCATGCGTGGGAGGCCCAGCTGACTGCCTCCACCGAAAGCCGCCATTCGAGTGGCGGGTCTGGCACGGCGGGAATGTCCCCTCACCGGCCACCTGCGCAAGCTGATCCAAACACGAACATACAGCGGCTTCTCGGATCTCACGCCTCGCCGTTGCACGGCCCCAATGCGGGGGCATTAACCAAAACCCGGCCGTTCGTTCCGTCCGTACGTTGAAGCAAGGTGATCTATCCCCGAGCTGCCGACTCCTGTGTGCCTTCCCGAATGAGATCGATGAGCGCACGCAACCGCGCCGGAATATGCTTCCGACTGGCGAAATAGAGACAAAGTCCTGGATAGGCCGGCGTCCAGTCATCGAGCACCTTCAGCAGCCGCCCATCGCGCAGATGCCCGGCGACCGAAGATTCGGACACGAAGGCAAGGCCCGCCCCGGCAAGAGCGGCGTCGACCATCAGGCCGCTTTCGTCCAGCGTCAGGATGCCGGGCACGTCGATGCTCGTGCCCTCCCCATGCAACTCGAACTCCCAGCGATATAGTCTGCCGCTCGCCATGCGCGCGCGGATGCAGCGGTGGCGCGCCAGATCGGCCGGCACGACAGGCGGTGGGCGGTCCGCGAAATAAGCAGGCGAGCCGACCACGATCGAACGGATCACGGGGATAATCGGGATCGCGATCATATCCGGCGGCACCGCTTCGGCGATCCGGATGCCGGCATCGAAGCCCTGGCCGATGACATCGATCAACGCACCCTCTGTCACGATCTCCAGCTCGACACCGGGATAACGCCGGCCATATTCGAGAAAGAGCGGTACCAGCAGCATGCGGGCCGCGCCGAGCGAGGTGTTGAGCCGGAGCGTGCCTGTCGGCGCACCGCCATATTCGCTCGCCGCCTCCACGGCGGCATCGATGCTAGCCAGCGCAGGCATCACCTGCGCGAGGAACTGCTCGCCAGCGGCGGTCAGCGCTACGCTGCGCGTCGTGCGGTTGAAGAGTCGGACGCCGATCCGCCCCTCCAGCCCGGCAATGGCGTGGCTGACGGCCGAACTGGTCAAGCCGAGCTCCCGCGCAGCCGAGCGGAAACCGCCGGTGCGGGCGACCGCCGCGGCCGCCTCGAGCTCTATCATGCTCGCCCTGGACATTGCGTAATCCATCTCATCAGACTGTGCAGGATTGGCACGCTTATCAGATCAGGCATGGCGCCGCATATCGCCGTCTCACATCATCGACGGAGCAGATTCATGCGCGAGATCGACACCATCTCCATCGACGGAGCCTTCGTGACGCCCCATGGACGGGAACGGGCGCCCCTTTTCAACCCTTCGACGGAAGAGCAGATCGGGACCGTCCGCCTTGGCGACGAGCAGGATGTGACCGCGGCGGTCGCCGCAGCCAAACGCGCCTTCCCGGCCTTTTCGCGCACCACCAAGGCCGAGCGCATCATGATGCTGGAACGCCTTTCCGCTGCCGTCTCCGCCCGCGCGGACGATCTCGCCGCCGCAATGGCGGAGGAATATGGCGCGCCTTCCTATTTCACCGGCTTCTCGGTGCAGCACGCGGCCTCGGTCTTCCTCGATATGGCGCGCACGCTCGAACATTACGCGTTCCGCCGGACGATCGGCCGCGCCGAGATCGAGATGAAGCCGGCCGGCATCGCTGCGGCGATCACCCCGTGGAACAGCAATATCGGTTTCATCGCTTCGAAGCTGGCGACGGCGATCGCGGCGGGCACGACGATCGTCATCAAGCCCTCCGAGATGAGCGCGATCCAGACACAGGTGATGGCCGAGTGCTTGCATGCGGCCGGGCTGCCCAGGGGGGTCTTCCATATCGTCAACGGCACCGGCGCGGTGGCCGGCGCGGCGCTGAGCGCGCATCCCGATATCGCCAAGATCAGCTTTACCGGCTCAACCGCGACCGGCCGCGCGATCCTCGCCGCCGCGGCACAGCGCATGGCTCGTGTGACGCTGGAACTGGGCGGCAAGAGCCCCTCCATCATCCTCAACGATGCCGATCTCGATACCGCCATCCCGCAAGCCCTGATGATCGGCTTCGCCAACAGTGGCCAGGCCTGCATCGCCGGCACGCGCATCCTCGTCCCGGAGGAGCGGCTGGCGGATATCGCTGAGCGCATCAGGGTCGCGGTCGCCGCGATCAAAGTCGGCGCGCCGACGGATCCAGAGGCGAGGATCGGCCCGATGGTGAGCCAAAAGCAATGGGATCGCGTCCAGTCCTATATCCGCCTCGGCCAGGAGGAAGGCGCGACGCTGCTGATCGGCGGCGAAGGGCGTCCGGAAGGCCTCGACCGAGGCTGGTTCGTGCGCCCGACCGTGTTCGCCGGCGTGCACAACCGGATGCGGATCGCGCGCGAGGAGATATTTGGACCCGTCCTGTGTTTGATCCCCTATCGGGATGAAACGGAGGCCGTCACGATTGCCAACGACACCGATTACGGTCTCGCAAGCTATGTCTTCGGTGCGGATGTCAAGCGCGCGCAGCAGGTCGCCGAACAACTGGAAACAGGCCGGGTCGCAATCAACGGCGCGCCGCATGAGCCGCTCGCGCCGTTCGGCGGCTTCAAGCAATCGGGCATCGGGCGGGAATTCGGTATCTTCGGGCTCGAATCCTTCCTTGAGCCTCGCGCCGTCCTGGTCTGATAGCGGCAGAGGCCCCCTGAACGGAAGACCGGTCCCGGGCGCGGCCAATTGCGCCTGGAACGATTGATAAGGGGCGTCAACCGATGGCAGCTTTTGGCAATCGCGAACGCGCGGCTGAACGACCGGGATTAGGCGCATTACTGCCAGTTTCCAAGCGGTTCGTACCAGCCTGTATTGGATGCTCCACGCCAATATCGTGATATACGTGTCCCGGTTCATGAGCGAATGTCAAGGTCTGGACGATCAAGCAAGGCCGCCTCGACATCGGCAGCAATGGCCTCAATCCGGGTATCGAGGATGCCGTGGGCCTGGAGCGCCTGCCTCGTGCGAAACAAGTAATCGGCCGAACTCCCGAGGGAGCCACGACCTGTAGCCAACCGCTCCACAATCTCCTCGCGTGGGAGATTTCCCGCATAATGATCGCTGTCCATGTCGATCGTGAAGGCGATCCCCTGACCAAATCCGTGGCCGGTTTCGTCACATAGCTCGACCCACTGCGGGTTGTAGGCGCCTGTGATCATCTCCCGCCGCCATAACAGGGAAAGTTCGCGCTCCACCGCATCCGCGGCGATCCGCAGCGCAATCCCATCGCAAGAGCCGCCAACTTCGAGCCCCAGCAGGAGGCCCGGTCTTTCAGGGGAGCCACGCCCTACCATTGCCGATAGACAAAAGGATCTGCTCCAGCCGGCAATGCGGGCCTTCCGCGCCTCGACAATGTCGATCGCCGGGTTCCAGATGAGTGAACCATAGGCGAACACCCAGATGTCTCCCGAAGGCCGAGCCGCCAACATCGACTGTAACGATGCGGTGCGCTCTTCCTCGCTCGTCAATCGCTGCAAGGGCCCGTCACGCGCGATCAGAGCGGCGAGACCTTCTTCTTCCAGGATGCGTCTTGAAAGCAGAAATTGCTCTCCCAGCGGCGAGGCGCCCTCTGCCTGATCCTCTTTAGGTTTCACCGTCATCTGGCTCCGGTCCCGAAATGCCCGCGACGACAGCGGGTCGCCATCATCGTCAGCAGGATGGGTTTTCGGGAAATGGAGATAAACTGGTGGGCCAGGGACAGTCCGTCTCCTGCAGGGAAACAGTTGGGAGGCCATGCCGACTTCCCGGATCAGCGTTCCTGCTGTTAGATGACAATCCTGATCTGGCGACTTGCGCCTGACCGCTGGCAGAGATTGTGTATCGCCACGTTATGTCGCCATGGGAGATACAATGATCGAGCGATCCATCCCCGGCATCCAGGACATCGAGGTTTTCATAGCGGTCGCGGAAAGCGCCAGTTTCACGCGTGCGGCCGAACGGCTCGGAACGAGCAAATCCAACACCGGGAAGGCCGTCCAGCGACTGGAAGCCAAGCTCGGCACCCGATTGTTCCAGCGGACGACCCGGGCCGTTCGACTGACGGAAGACGGCGAAACCTATCTGCAAGCGGCACGGATGGCGATCGAGGGGTTAACCGACGCGGAGAATGCGCTGGCAGCGCGACGCTCGGAACCGGATGGGCGGGTCCGTCTCGATGTCCCCGCCGGTCTTGGCCGCCTCTTCCTGCCGGCCCTGGAGGAACTGCTGCGGAGCTATCCCAAGGTCAGCCTCGAACTCTCGCTATCCGATCGTCATTCGGATGCCGTCGGAGAAGGCTGGGACCTGGTCGTTCGCATCGGGCAGCTTCCCGAGCAGGGGGACATGACCGTCCGCAAGCTCTGTGATCTCCGTCTTGGTCTCTACGCGTCCCCTGCCTATCTGGAACGGCGGGGAACGCCGAAGGAAGTCCGCGACCTCGAGGCCCATGATGGCGTGGCGTTTCGTCAGGCGGCCGGGACGATCCGCTCCTGGACGCTGAACGACAATGGCCGACGGCTGGATTTCCTGCCGCCCACGAGCAGCGCGGTCATGACCGACGGGCAGGCCCTGATCGACGCTGTGATCGCCGGCTTCGGCATCGCCCAGATCTTCGATCGTGCCGCCCAGCCCCATCTTTGCGCCGGCCGCCTCGTCCGCGTCATGCCCGAAGCCGATATTGACGGCCCGCCTGTCCACGCGCTTGTCCCGCTCGGTCGCGGTATGCCGCGCAAGACGCGCGTCGTACTCGATGCCCTTGCGGATCTCCTGCGCAAACCCATCCCGGCCTGACAGGCTCACCGCCACCACAAACAGATACGCAGGTCACGCAGAGCCTTTCGCCCGACAGCACGAGCCACGACCGGCCATGTCGACGGCCGACAGGGTGGCCCCACCGGCGCGCCGGCAAGAACAAGCAGGATCGCCATAGTGGAGGCGGCTCTAGCTCGTCCGAGAGCGTGGAGGCTGCCGGCCCGCATGATATGCGGGCCGGGAAGCGAAGCGGAAATTGCCATTACGCGACCTTTTCGGGCGCCTTCACTCCGGCAACGGCCTGGTTCCTGCCGAGGAAGAAAAAGACGGCCGCGGCAGACAGGACCGTCACGACGGCGAGGATGTGGGTCAGGCTCTGGAAGGCTTCGATATAGCTCTGCGCGAGCATGGGCCGGATGGCTTCAGGGGCCACTTTCGCGGCCTCCGCCAGATCGCCCGTCGCCACACGCTGCGCCAGTTCGCGCTGGTGCGGAAGCGTCGCCATACCAACCTCGCGCGCGGTGCGATGGAGACTTCCCGCCGACAGGGCAGCGAGCACGGCGCTGACCACCGCCAGCGCGACGCCCTCGCCTGCCACGCGCGTGGTGCTGAAGATGCCAGTGGCCATACCGGCCCGCTCCTTGGGCACGACGCTGACGGAAAGACCGTCCATGAGACCCCACGGCAGCCCGGCCCCGAAACCGATCACGAGCATCGGCAGCACGGCGGAAGTCCCCGCGTCGACGCCCAGCGTGCCAAGCCACAACAGGCCGCCAGCCGATACCAGCAACCCCACCGCTGACACGGCCCCCGCCGAAAACCAGCGCGTCAGCGTGACGGCGACGGTCGGCACCACCAGCATCGGCGCGGAGAGCGCCATCATCAGCAAGCCGGCCTCGATCTCGCTCCGGCCTTCGATACCGATGAAGCGGAGCGGAAGGAGGATGAGCAGGACGACATAGCAATAGCAGGTGGCGATCGGCAGCACCTGCACGCCGATGAAACGGTGATAGCGGAACAGGGTCAGATCCAGCATCGGCCGCGCGACGTGGGTCTCTACCCAGGCGAACACGGCGAGCAGAGCGGCCGAGCCAACCAGCAGCGCGATCACGAGCGGGCTGCCCCATCCGCTCTCCGGCGCCTGAATCACGCCGAAGGTGAAGAGCGACAGCATGCCGGTGAAGCTGAGCACGCCCGGCCAGTCGAGACCGGATGCATCCGGATCGCGCGTTTCACGCATCCGCGGCACGCCGAACAGCAGCGCGATGCTGCCGATCACCGTCGTCGTCAGAAAGATCGATCGCCAGCCGAACGTCTCGATGAGAAAGCCGGAGACGATCGGGCCGAAGGCGAGACCGATGCCGAAAGTCGTGCCCAGCATGCTGAAAGCGCGTGCCTGCGCCTTGCCGTGGAATTCCTGCGCGAGGGAGGCTGCTCCACCCGAGAGAGCCGCCGCAGCGCCCACGCCCTGAGCCGCGCGCAACAGGTCGATGACCAGTACGGAGGGTGCGAAGCTCAGAGCCAGCGAGAAGATGACGAACAGGCCGACGCCAATGGTGAAGAGCCTCTTGCGGCCATATTCGTCCGCCAGCGCGCCGGCCGCCATCAACAGGCTGCCGAACGACAGCATGAAGGCATTGGTGATCCAGGTGAGCGCCGTCGGGCTGGCCCCGAGGTCCCGGCCAATCGCGGGCGTCGCGACGGCGCCGCCTGAGAAGCTGAGCGGCAGGATCAGCGCCGCGAGGCAGACGGCGCCGAGAACGGCGAGGCTGCCGGTGCCCTCCGGGGCACGGGAAGAGGTCATAGGTCACCCGATTATAGAGACAGGAACGACCGCAGACCTAATCCTTGTCCCCTGAGCTGATAAACGCGCAGCATTGCGACGATCTGTATCGTTATCCGCAACAATAGCGTCCTCGCTGGCAAGGCGGCATTGCATCTCTACAGGAGACAGAGCGTCGCAGATTGATGGATTTATACCCATCGGCGCTCCATCCATCTTTGCGGGGAAGCCATCGGACAAGCGGGCATCCCATTCCCCACAACCGGCCACTCCCCCTCCATGCCGGCGGAGCTCGGTTCGATGGCTTCACCCACCATCGCGAGGGCATCATGACCATCACACCATTCCGGATCGACATACCCCAAACCGAGCTCGACGAATTGAAGCGTCGCCTCGCCGCCACCCGCTTCCCGGAAAAGGAAACGGTCGACGACAGCTCGCAGGGCGCGCAGCTCGAATCTGTCCGAAAACTCGTTGAATATTGGCGCGACCATTATGACTGGCGCCGTCTGGAAGCCCGGCTGAACGCGCTTCCCCAGTTCAAGACCGAGATCGACGGTCTCGGCATCCACTTCCTCCACATCCGCTCGCCGCATGAGAATGCGCTGCCGCTGGTGATGACCCACGGCTGGCCGGGCTCGATCGTGGAGTTTCTGGAAGTCATCGATCCGCTGACCAACCCGACGGCCCACGGCGGCAAGGCGGAGGATGCGTTCCATCTCGTTCTGCCGTCGATCCCCGGCTACGGCTTCAGCGACAAGCCTTCCGCCAAGGGCTGGGAGCGCGGCCGCATCGCCCGCGCCTGGGACGTGCTGATGAAGCGACTTGGCTATGCCGAATATGTCGCGCAAGGCGGTGACTGGGGCAGCGTGATCGTCACCGAGATGGGCGTCCAGAAGCTGGAAGGCCTGAAGGCTATCCACACCAACCTGCCCTTCGTTGTGCCCGAGGTCTTCCCGGAAAATCCGACCCCGGAAGAGCAGATCGCGATCGACCAGTGCCTGCGGTTCGCGAACGATGGCTCTTATTACCACCACCTTCAGGTCACGCGGCCGCAGACCATCGGCTATGCGCTGGCGGATTCGCCCGTCGGCCAGGCGGCGTGGATTTACGAGAAGCTGGGTGCCTGGAGCGACAGCAATGGCGTGGCCGAAAATGTGTTCCGCTACGACCAGATGCTCGACGACATCATGTTCTACTGGCTCACCAACAGCGGCGCTTCCTCGGCCCGCATGTATGCCGAGCATCCCACCATGTCGTTCGCGGCCCGCAGGATCGAGATCCCGGTAGCGGTGAGCGTCTTCCCGGGCGAGATATACACCCCGCCGCGCGAATGGTGCGAACGCACCTACGCCGACATGATCTACTGGAACCGTCCTGCGAAAGGCGGCCACTTCGCGGCGTTTGAGCAGCCGTCGATCTTCGTCGGCGAAGTCCGCAACGCCTTCGCGAGCTTGCGAAACTAACACCCGCTTCACCTGAGGTCATACGGAAAGGACCGGGATGGCATGGCGCCTTCCCGGTCCTTTTACGTTGTCGGGGTGGCTGGCGACGCTAGCGAGCGCTGCTCTCCACCTCCCCCAGTTCGATGGTCACCCTGTTCGGGCAGAAGGCGATATAGTCCCGAATATCGGCCATGGCCGGATACGGCGCTTCGTAGCTCCAGGCCGCATCGTCATGGCTTTTGCCCAGTGGCCGAATACGGAAATAGCTGGTCTCGCCCTTGTAGGGACAATGGCTATGCCGGCTGGAGCGCCCCAGCAACGTCATCGCCACGGACTTACGCGGGAAATAGACTTGGGGCGGTAGCGCCGCCTCGCGCAGCAGCAGCGCCCAGTGACTCTCTGCCAGCACGATGTTGCCGATGATCGCGGTCGCGAGCTTCGGATAGCGCCGGAGTTCGATCGGGTGCGCGGCGCTGGGATAGATCATTCTTGCATCCATATTCGCTTAGGGCCGGCAGTACCGAAGGCGCCGGCCCATATCTCCCAGCTAGCGGGCGTCAGCCACGCGGGTTTCGTTTTTGTCCGATCGCCAGCCGCCGCCCAGCGCCTTGAACAGATCAACCTGAGCGGAGGCGACACGACCATCCGCCAGCGCCAGATCGGCGGCGGCGCTGGCGGCCGTCCGCTCGGCGTCAATCACGGTCAGATAATCAACCGTCCCTTCCTTCTGCCGGTTGCGAACGACACGGGCGGCGGCGTCCGCCTGCTCTACCTCCGCCCGCACGATGGCCCGCTTGTCGAGCGCCTTGGCGTAGGCGGTGAGCGCCGTCTCCGTCTCCTCCAGCGCCTTCAGAACGGTACCGTCGAAGCTCGCCAGCGAGGCCTTGGTGTCGGCCCTGGCGCCCGCGATCTTCGCCCGTGCTGCGACGATGTTCGGGAAGTTCCAGCTGATCAGCGGCCCGGTGAGGAAGCTGAGCGCACCCCCGCCAAAGAGATGACCGAAGCCGGAACCGGTCTGCCCGATCGAGCCACCGAGCGAGATGCGGGGATAGAGCTCGGCCGTGGCCACGCCGATCCGCGCCGTCGCGGCCGCGAGCCGGCGCTCGGCCGCGCGCACATCCGGCCGGCGCGCGAGCAGCGCCGCGCCATCGCCGACGGGAAGGGGCTGATCGATCGTCGGCGGGGTCGCCCGCTCGCCGGCGGCGGCCGGCAACTCCGCCGGCGCGCGACCGGTCAATGTCGCCAGCCGATAGAGCGCCGCCTGTCGTGCCGCTTCGATATCCGGCACATGCGCCGCTTCCTGCTGACGCAGCGCCTCGATCCGCAGCACGTCGACACGGGCGGCGCGCCCGGCCTCGAAGCGGCGGGTCGTCACCTTCAGCGACTGGTCCAGCAGATCGACGTTCCGCCGCGCGGCCGCCAGTTGCTCGGCCGCCGTCGCCGCATCGACATAGGCCCGGATCGTGTCCGCGACGACGCTCACCCGAACGGCATCGGCATCCGCCGCCACGGCATCGGCATCGCGATGCGCGGACTGGATTGATCGGGTGACGCGGCCGAACAGATCCAGCTCATAGCTCATGGTGAGGCCGCCACTGACCTGCCAGCCTTCACGTTCCTGTCCGGGAACGGCCAGCATCTCGGGCACGCGCTGATAATTGCCACCCGCCTGGATTGTGGTTGTGGGCAGCCGATCGGAACGGGCGAGGCGGAGCGAGGCCCGCGCCTTCTCCAGATGGGCGATCGCCACGCGCAGATCGGTATTGGCGGCCAGCGCATCGGCGACGAGGCTGTCGAGGACGGGGTCTTGATAGAGCCGCCACCACTCGCCGGCCTCGACCACCGCCGGTGTCACCGAGGGGCTCGCCGTGGCGCCCAGCAGCGGCCCACCGGCCGCCTTCGGGATTTCCGGCGGCCGATAGCTTGGCCCGACCGCACAGCCCGCCAGCAGGAGCCCCGCGAGCAACGAAAGTTTCGTCTTCATGGGAGGAGTTCCTTATTCCGCCGGCACGATCGCGCCGGTCGCTCCACCGCGACGCCCGGCCCATTTCAGGCCCAGCGTGCGGCAGACGACGTAGAAGGTCGGGGTGAAGAGCAGGCCGAAGCCGGTGACGCCGAGCATACCGAAACACACCGCCGTGCCGAGGGCCGTGCGGAGCTCCGCGCCAGCACCATGGGCCAGCGCCAGCGGCACCGCGCCCAGGATGAAGGCGAAGCTGGTCATCAGGATCGGGCGCAGACGCATCTGCGCGGCCTTCACCGCCGCCTCGACGGGGCTCAGTCCCTCATGCTCGGCCTGACGGGCGAACTCGACCACGAGGATCGCATTCTTCGCTGCCAGCGCGATCAGCACGATCAGGCCGATCTGGGTGAGGACGTTGTTGTCGTAGCCGCGCAGGTTCACGCCCGTCATCGCCGCCAGCAGGCACATGGGCAGGATGAGGACGATCGAGAGCGGCAGCGACAGGCTCTCGAACTGTGCCGCCAGCACGAGGAAGACGAACACGATCGCCAGCACGAAGACGATGCCGGCAGTGTTGCCCACCGTGGTCTGCTGATAGGCGATGCTCGTCCACTCGCTGCCATAGCCCTGCGGCAGCGCCTTGGCGGCGAGCGCCTCGACCGCCTTCAGCGAATGGCCCGAGGAATAGCCCGGCGCCGTCTCGCCATCGATCTCGACCGCGGGGAAGAGATTGTAGCGGGTGACGCGATAGGGCTCGGACTCGTCCTTGAAGGTGGCGAGGCTGCCGATCGGCACCATGCCGCCCTGATTGGAACGTGCCCGCAGATTGGCGACATCAGACAGCGTGCGGCGATAGGGCGCATCCGCCTGCGCGGTCACATGATAGGTGCGGCCGAGCAGATTGAAGTCGTTGATGAAGGTCGAGCCCATATAGGTCTGGAGCGCATCGAACACGCGGCCCGGCGGCACGCCCAGCATGTCAGCCTTGGTGCGGTCGATATCGGCGTACACGCTCGGCGACGAGGTGTCGTAGAAGGTGAACACCGACGACAGGCCCTTGGTCGCATTGGCCTTGGCGATGAAGTCCTGCGCGACCTTGCCCATATCCTGATAGCCGTGGCCGCCACGATCCTGGAGCATGATACGGTAGCCGGTCGCGGCATTGCCGCCGATGCCCTGGATCACGGGCGGCGGCACCACGAGGATGCGGGCGTCGTTGATGTCGGCCAGCGCCTTGCGGGTGTCGGCCATGATCGCCTCCATCGTGCGATGATGCGCATCCCGCTCGTCGAAGGACTTGAGCGGGAAGAAGGCCACGCCCGAATTGGGCGCCAGCGTAGAGGACAGACCGTCCATGCCGACGAACATCTCGGAATGCGCCACGCCCTCGATCTTGAGCGTCCGCTTGGCGACTTCCTTCACGATGGCATCGGTGCGCTGGAGCGATGCGCCCGGCGGGAGCTGCACGAGGGCCGCGAAATAGCCCTGATCCTGCAACGGCACGAAGCCGACAGGAGTGTACCAGAAGACGCCGATGGTGAGCGCGATCAGCCCCGCATAGATCGACATCATCCGCTTCGGCATCAGCACCAGCCGATGGGTGAGCGCGGCATAGCGCTCGCTCATCCGCTCGAAGCCGGTGTTGAACCACACCGCCGCGCGCTGGAGGGCGCCGCGAATGCCCGTCGCCTCCTCGTCATGATGCGAGGCCTTGAGCATCAGCGCCGCCATCGCCGGCGAAAGCGTGAGCGACAGGATCAGCGAGAAGATGGTGGCCGTCGCGATGGTGACGGCGAACTGCTTGTAGAACTCGCCCGACAGGCCGGTGATGAACAATGTCGGCACGAACACGGCGCACAGCACCAGCACGATGGCGACGAGCGCGGTGCCCACCTCGTCCATCGACTTGCGCGCCGCCTGAAGCGCGGACATGCCGCTCTCCAGATTGCGCTCGACATTCTCGACCACGACGATCGCGTCGTCGACGACGATGCCGATGGCGAGCACGATGCCGAACAGCGACAGGTTGTTGATCGAATAGCCCAGCGCCAGCAGCACCGCGCAGGTGCCGAGCACGGAGACGGGGATGGCGATCACCGGGATGATCGCCGCCCGCCATTTCTGGAGGAACACCAGAATGACGAGGATCACGAGCACCGTCGCTTCGAGCAGCGTCTGGAAACCGGCGTTGATCGAATCCACCACGAAGCGGGTGGGATCATAGGCGATCGAATAGTTGATGCCGGCCGGGAAGCCCTTCGAAAGCTCCTTCATCCTGGCATAGACGGCCGCGCGCGCCTTCACCGCGTCCGAACCCGGACGGGCGAGGATGTTGAGGATCGCGGTCGGCTTGCCGTTCAGATAGGTGTAGGCGCTGTAATTGTCGCTGCCGAGCTCGACCCGCGCGACATCCTTCACCTTCACCTGCCGTCCCTCGGCATCGGTGCGGATCACGATGTCGGCGAACTGCTCCGGCGTCGTCAGCCGGCCCAGCGTGCGCAGGTTGACCTGGAACGCCTCGTTCGGCCCGGTCGGCGCCTGCCCGAGCTTGCCGGCCGCCACCTGCACATTCTGCGATCGCAGGGCGTCGACGATCTCGGAAGCCGTCAGGTCCAGCGCGGCGGCGCGATTGGGATCGATCCAGACGCGGATGGAATAATCCTGCCCACCGCCCATCAGATCGACATTGCCGATGCCGTCGATGCGGCTCAGCGGATCGACCACCTGCGTGCGCGCATAATTCTGGATGTAGGCGAGATCGCGCGAGCCGTCGTCCGAGTTGATGTTCACAGCCATCAGGATAGCCGGCGAAATCTTCTTGGTCTCGATGCCGAGGCGCTGCACCACGTCGGGCAGGCGCGGCAGCGCGGTGGAGACGCGGTTCTGCACCAGCACCTGCGCCTTGTCCGGATCGGTGCCGACCTTGAAGGTGACGGTGATGGTGAGCTTGCCGTCACCCGTCGACTGCGACGACTGATAGAGCATGTCGTCGACGCCGTTGATCGCCTGCTCGATGGGCGCGGCGACCGTCTCGGCGACGGTCTGGGCGTTGGCGCCCGGATAGGTGGCTGTGACCGTAACGGTCGGCGGCACGATGTTGGGATATTGCGAGACCGGCAACGCCACATAGGCGATGGCACCGACGATCGCGACCACCAGCGCGAGCACGCAGGCGAAGATCGGCCGGTCGATGAAGAAGCGTGAGATGCGCATGGCGCCCTCCTTGCGAAAATGCGGGCGTCAGCGGGACGCGAAGGTGGCGTCCGCCGCGACGGGTGCGCTGGGCGGGGTGACGGGATCGGGCTTCGCCACGATCGTGCCGGGCTGTGGCTGGACCTTGCTGCCCGGTGCCGCGGCGATGTTGCCGCCGATCACCACCCGGTCGCCCGGCGCGAGGCCGGAGGCGATGATGCGCAAGCCGTCGACGACCGGCCCCAGCACCACCTTCCGGAGCGCCACGGTGCCATCCTTGTCGACAACCAGCACGGCCTTGTCGGCCTGATCGGCCTGGATCGCGGTATCGGGCACCAGCAGCGCCCTGGCGGTGCCGCCGCTCGCCAGCCGCATGTTGCCGAACAGGCCGGGCGTCAGCACCAGCTTGGGGTTGGCGATTGTCGCTCGCGCCCGGATCGTTCCTGAACGCGGATCGACGCCGTTATCGGTGAAGTCGAGCTTGCCCTTCCAGTCGTAGCCGGTCTCGCCCTGCAGGCGGATCTGGACCTGATCGGCGCCCGCCGCCTGTGCCCGCCTGGCCTTGAGATACAAGGCCTCGGACGCGTCGAACGAGAAGTAGATCGGGTCGAGCGCATTGATGGTGGTGAGCAGCGTCGCCGCCGCGCCCTCTCCGCCGACGACCAGATTGCCCGCATCCACGCGGCGATCCGAGATGCGGCCGCTGATCGGCGCGCGAACCTGCGTGAACTCGACATCCAGCGCGCGTGTTCGGGCACGAGCCCGCGCCGCTGAAAGCGCTGCCGTCGCGGTTCGCACCTTCGCACCCAGAGCATCGATCTCGCCGGCCGAGACCGCGTCGTCGCCCTTGAGTCTCGAAGCCCGCTCATAATCCGAGCGAGCCAGCGCCAGCGCGCTCTCGGCGGTCGCGACGCCAGCCTGCGCTTCCGCCAGAGCGGCCCCATAAGGGCGCGGATCGACGGTGAAGAGCAGGTCTCCCTGTTTCACCATCTGGCCATCCCGGAAATGAACCGCGGTGATCGCCCCCGATACGCGCGGACGCACCTCGACTGCCTTGCTCGCCGCGAAGCGCCCTACATAATCGTCCCACTGGTCGACCTCGCGCTCCAGTGGGGTGGAAACCTGTACTACGGATGGTGGTGGTGCCGCCGCCTCAGGGCCATGATGGGCGAGTCTCACGCCTACGCCAGCCATCGCCAGAAGAGGGAGGGCAAAGAGAGCCGTGCGGCTCCACCGGCGCGTATGCCCTGCGTCATGCGCCGCATCCTCGGCAATTCGGGTTACCTGGTTCATGGTCTTGTCCAATCCGAATGCAGACGCGGCGGCCTGGTGGGCCGCGTCTGATGAGATCACTCAATTTTCCGGACGAACGGTGGGCCGGCATACATCGCCGGCATCCCAGCCGCTCGTGATGACCGTTCGAGAGGATGCCGGCGCCTCGGTTACCCCCGACGCGACAGGCCAACCTGCGACTTGCGGCCTTCGCGCAGGACAATGGTGGGCGTGATGTGCGAGATAAATCTGCCTGATTGCGATACACTGTCGCCTGTATTGAGACAGTGCCGCTATCGCGGGCGCTCAGCCGATTTCAGGCAGCAATTTCATTGTCTCTGTTATTGATACAGATCGTATCGATTACGGCAGTTTATCGCGATTAATTCCCGAAATAATTTCGTCCCTGTCGACCACCCTCGTTCAAGGACGATTGCCATGAAACTCTTCATTGCCGACCAGACCTGCTCGCAGGCTGTCCAGATCATCGCCAATGAGCTCGGCCTTCAGCCCGAACTCGTCCACTTCGATGTCTTCGGAAAGTCGACGTCGAACGGCGAGGATTTCGCCGCGATCAATCCGCTTCTCTACGTTCCCGCCCTGACGCTCGACGCCGATGGGAAGGACATCCTCACCGAGACGATCATCGTCGCCTCCTATCTCGCCGACCAGCACCCCGAGACCGGCCTGACCCCCAAGGCGGGCACGCTCGAGCGCGCCAAGTTCGACCAGTTGCTCACCTTCATCGCGACCGAGATCGCGCAGAAGCACATTCCCCTGATGCGCAAGCTCATGACCGAGGAAGGCCAACTCTGGACCCGCAACAAGCTCGTGAGCGCCTACAAGGTCCTTGATGACCGCCTGGCTACCCAGGAGTTCGTCGCCGGTGACGCCTTCACGGTCGCCGATGCCTATGTCTGGGCGACGATGTGGCACAAGCGCAGTGGCACCGAGATCGAGCATCTCGGGAACCTGATGGCCTGGAAGGCGCGCATGGATGCCCGCCCGTCCGTCGTGAAAGCCCTCAAGGACGAGGCCGACGTCGTGAACCAGCACAAGGCGCAACTGGCCGCCTGATCCCCGTGACCGGGGAGGCAAAGGGCTGTTCTCCCCGGTCGCATGAACGCTTAGACCGAATATCGGTCTGCATGAACGAACAGCGGCTTTCGGGATCGGTGCTCGCATCCCAAGCGTCCGGAATTAGGCGCTAAGCCGTCCGACAGCTCGCACCAATCTGGATGTTGTTGATTGAGCGGACGGCCAACCGACTGCTTGCGACCAATCGCAGACATTCCGCCGGTCTAACGGCGATCCTGAAAGCCGACCGACCGCTTCCCCCGGGCCCTCCGGGTCACCGGTTCGCGTGGAGTGTCCGGACTTTGTGGGGAGCTTTCTGGCCGCTCTTGTCCTGCCGCAATGACTTTCGGCCATTTAGACTAACATGGTAATGCCGATCCGCTGCACGGCAGAGCGTAGGATTTCATCCGATGGACATCCGAGCATTCCGCGCCGAACTTAGAAAAGCGTTTTGTGCGGAAGGGTTTGAGGAGCTGCGACTATGGAAGGGTACGGCCAAGGTCTGGGCGCCGCGCTCCAGTGAAGTCATTGCTTATTTCGCTCCTCACGCGCAGCGCCGACCATGGGGGTTCAAGCTGTTTGGCGTTATTGGGATAGAAATACCTGCGCTTAGAGATTGGCTGAACGAGCACAAACCGGGACAGCAAAGCGGCATCTTTCGCTCAGGCTTTGTCGGGTATTATACTGCGAATGAAGACGTTTTTCGTGATTTCAGCGTTGTTCACGGGTTGCCGGTTCCCAGCGATCTTTGGGTTGGGCTAATCAAGGATCGGCTCAATCTCATTCCGCAAACCCTCGGCCATCTAACAGCAACATATCGGACGAACCGGGACGCACTTGGCTGGTTGGCGCACCCCAGTAACAAAGCGGCATGGGACTTTCTTATTCAGTGGATGCACGAGCCCGACCCTAGCCTCAGCGTACCATATCGCCTGCCAACGGGGCAGATCGCTTATGACCGCTAACGGGTAGCCCTCGCGCTGCGTCGAACGGCAATCATGAGGGCGCCGAGCTGTCGGACCGCTCGCGAGCCAAACCCGGGCGTTCAAAGGCCCAAACAAATTCCTCGCAAGCGGAATGACAAGTATTCATTGCGATGTGGTGCTTGTGAAGGTGATCCCGACGGTGGCGCACACCTCCTCGAGCTTTCCGTGTCTGCTGTGTGTCGAAAATTAGGAAGATGCTTGGGTAGCATCAAAAGCCGGCAGCGTGGCGCATTAGATTCTAAGGCGTTGTAGAGCGCGGAAAAATGAAAAGCTATTTACAGCAAAGAACTCCCTTTAGGTTGAATACACCATCGCGGGTTCAATTCTGATTGCTCAAGTGGAGTTCCTGTGCAAGCATCGATTCGGATCTAGAGTTTAGTGGTGTCGCGTTCCTTTTGGACGGCTCGGGGAAAGGCCGAAGAGGGGGATCGATACATGAAACGGGCCATGGGATTCCTGTGCCTAGCCACGCTACCTGGCTTGTCGGCATGCTCGGAGCCGATGGCGAAGAGTTACGCCGCAGGTCATTTCCCAGCAGCGCAGCACAAGCCGCTCTATGGAGAATACAGTCTTCCGCGGAGCGTTCTCAACGTTGTCGTGAGCGATGCGGACAGTGGTTCGGGCTCCGGTGGCGGAGCAGCTTCCGGCACCACTCCCACATCCATTTCAAACACGGTGACGGTCACCAACCAAGCAGCCGGGGCCGAGGCGGCTGCCGCGGCCAAGCCGGCAAACGACGACACTGCAAAGCTGCCGAAGTCGAAGCCCGACTGGTGCACCGCCTTGCGCGCCTCTTATGCCGCTGATGTCCTGACGACGCTGCAGTACGTCCAGACGAAAAACGGTTTTGACGCCAAGCTGAATGCCTGGATCACAAACGGCTTAGCCAAATCCGATCAGGCTGCAGCGTTGAAGGACATCGAAAGTTTCGCTGCCGCGTTCAAGACATACATCGAGACTGCTGATCGCGGCCGTTCGAACGCATCATTGATCGACACTCAATGCCCCCTGAAGCTTAAGGTGCAGATTCAGGAGGCGACGGAAGCCGACCATATGTCGACCTTCCGCCTCTACGGCTCCGTCAACGCGTTCTCAAACGATCATGTCACGACGGAATTCGACGGCGGGATGATCAAGACGGTATCAATCACCGCCGACAGTCAGGCAGCGGAGGTGATCGAGGCGATCGCGAAGACTGTAGCAATGTTCTTCGTGCCGGGGCCACCCGTCGGTGCGGTCGGAAGGGTCGGTGCGGCGTCCGCAACGGATCTGGATGTTACGATCGCGAAGATGAGAAAGCAGGGAATCACCCACAATCTGCTCGTGGAGTTACAGGATGAATATCCTGCGATCGCCGAGCCGCTGCCGGCCATCGATATCAGCCTTCCGGTCTCGAAGACCTTCGAACTTAGCGATCTCGAGAGCAAGAAAGTGACCATTCGCGCGGACATCAAGGTGCAACTCAGTGGTGACTGCAGCGCCGTACCCAATTCGGCGACGACTAACGCGATGTATGCCGATGAAGGAGGAGTCAGTGGCGTGGTAACCTCCATGGAGCGCGTCTGCACCATCGTCGCCATAGACCCAAACCACGCGGATGTTCCGCTCGCGAGATCGACGTTTCCCGTACTCGACAGTCGCTACGCCTACAATCTTCCCATCGATCGAACGACTTTCATCAAGCGCGCGACTTCCTATAGCTTCGCCAACGGCAGGCTTACGAAGGCGGACGTCGACTATCCGAGTACGGGATTGGCGGTCGTATCTCTCCCGCTCCAAGTGGTGAACGCGGTCGTTGGCTCAATAACAGACGCCTTCAAGAGCAAGCAGGGGGAGATCGAAGCCCAGACGAAGCGGATTGAAGCCGAGACCGCGAACTACAAGGCCGCTGCCGATCTCAAGGCCGCCAAGGATGCGGCTAATCAGCCAACGAGCTCGACCACGGCACCTACGGTCAATCAGTAATGGCTAGCAGGCTGATCCGACACAGGGTGGCCTTGGTCAGCCTGCTATTTTTCGGCGAAGTTATGCTCTCCAGTGCTGACATGGAGCCACCAGCCTTCACGATGAGCCGGCCGCCCAGCGCGGCCGGCGTAACTATCGTGGGTGGCACGGCCTCGAATCTGCTGAGCTTCGCTGCCGCGCTTCGCTACAGGGGCAACGGTCAAGATTGCTCGGCCAATGCGATTGGACCCCGCACGATCCTGATCGCCGCTCATTGCGTCCGGCCCCGTGCGCACGGCCGCATTGACTTCCCGGATACCAGTCACACTTGGGCAACCTGCACACTGTCCGACAAGTTCGACGGCGAGCATAACGACGTCGCACTCTGCTTGACCGATGACTCGATCCCGTTGCCGCGACACGCGTGGTACGAGACGATCAATCGGGATCCTTCGATCCCGCCCACTGGCGGCACCCTTCTACTGCAGGGTATCGGCTGTCGGCGGAGCGGCGGTGGCGGCAAGAGCGGCATCCTGGCCGAGGGGCCCGCCAGGATCTCGGTGGCGATGGACTCTCAAGGGCAGATTCACACCGTCGGCGATCCCGGCAAGGGCGGTGTCGCGGTCTGCTCCGGCGACAGCGGTGGGGGTGCTTATCTCCGAGGCCTGGGTGAAAGCCGCACTATGGTCGGGGTAAACGCCGCCGGCGATAGGACCGAGAACTCGGTGATCACGGCTTTGGCGTCACCGGCCCTCGACCCATTCTTCGCGGCTTGGACCAGTCCGATCTGCGTGCGGGGCAAGGAAATGTCCACATGTCATGGCTGAAGGGGCGGGCTCGCCTTTTTCTCGGCATGACCGCCGTGAGCGGATCGGCATTCGCCAATCCCGCTGCCATCGACATCAAATTCGCGGACAATCCTCCCTCCGCAGTCGTTCGCGTAGTAGCGGAGGTCGGCCATCCATCGACCGTCACGCTGACCGCCGCCACCAACCTGAAGGATCTGATCTCATCTCGGTGCGGTGGGGTCGATCCCACATACTTGGCAATCCTGACCGCGCAAAATCCGGCATTGAAGAAGCTGACGTCCGATATCGTGCCTCCGGGCACCATCCTGACGCTTCCTGCTTGCATTCGGACACAGATTCCGGCGGCGCACGTTCTCAAGCAAGGTGAGACGGTCGGCTCCATCTTCGCCCGGAACGGATTTCCGATCGATCTTCACGGGTTGGAGAAGAGCGAAACCCTGATTGCCGCGGCGAGCCTGCTTGATCGCGCGCGTGAATTCCTCGCGTCCGGCTTCACCCCCCGCACGGACCGGGGCTTCCGCGCGACGCAGAATGCCCAGACGTTCGTCCAGGCCAATCCCTTTGCGAGTTATCGCGACATCAAGCCAGGTTCCGAAATTGTCGTGCCGGCGGCACCCGGCTCTGCGACGATCGCGCTCGCGAAGGGGATCACGGTCGAGGAAGCAACCAGCAAGATCCAAGCCGCTACAGTTCCGACCGGGAACAGCGCGAAGGTGACCGCCACGGGTGCCAAGATCGCGTCCCTAATCTCGGACGTATCGCTTCCGCTGGGATCCTGCTCGCCGACCGGGAATGGGTGGCCTTTCTCGCCAGAGGTTCTGCGCGCGGCGCTCGCGGAGAATCTGCAGGCCCGACCTACCAATGCGACAGTAGAGCCGGCCCGGGTGCTGGTGCTCGATACAGGCATCGCAAACGTGGCCGGATGGGCCAACGCGCTTCCGCCCACTGCTATCGCGCAGATGCGGGGATTCGACCTGCGATCAGGCGCCAACCGTTACGTCGGAGTGAACCTCGCAACCTCCTCGAACTTCGCGGATCCGCCCTCAGATCTGCCCAACAGGCAGCATGGCGCAGAAGTCGCTGCAATGATTCTGGGCGGCAGTCAGCTCACGCCCATAGAAAAGACGGCGTTACCCATACGATTGTCTTTCGCGAGTGTGGCGGCGACGGATCGGGACAACATCCCGTTTCTAAGCGAGGCGGCGATAAGCCGGGCGTTCCGTCAAGCGACGAACAATCGCATCTTCATCATCAATGCGAGTCTTGAGGCCGTAGACGATGTGGACCAGTTTCAGACGGCGCTTAGCGAAACCGACGAGACTGTGTTGTTCGTCACCGCCGCCGGGAATGATGGAAGTCCTTTCACGAGCACCAGTGCCACATGGCCAGGCAGTTTCGGTGGGGATCCCAGCAACGCTCCAAGGAGCGTCGTCGTGACCGTCGGTGCGCACGACATCACTGGCGCAATCACGCCCTTCAGCCGCCGCGGATACAACAAGGTCGACATATTGGCGCCGGGGTGCACCATCGGCACCTACACGTCCGACGACGCTTATCCCGCGCCGAACCTAAAGCCGATCAAGCGCGACGGCACGTCGTTCGCCGCTCCACTCGTCACGATGGTCGCCGCACTCCTCCAGAGTGAAGGTCTTTCTCCTCCCGACATTAAAAAGCGCCTGATCTTCTCGGCCGATTTCGATCCGACGTTGTCCGAAGACGTCTATTCGTCGGGGCGGCTCAACATCGCCAAGGCACTTTCGGTCTGGCGCGACTACATCGCCATCAACGACCACGGGACGACACGAACCTTGCGTGGCCAGATCCAGAACCGTGGCACCGTATTATCGATCTGCGGCACCGGTTATCGGATCGACGACCTCGGTAAGTTCACGGCTTCATCGGTCGCCGGGCCCCCGGACGGCCGGCAACAAGTGCACGTCTGGCTGCGTTCAACTAACGATAAGGTTCCGCTCGCCTTCACCCAGCGTCAATGTCTCAAGTCCGATGCGAACACCGCGGGCAGCCTGACGTTCATCAATTCAACCGACGGAAGGCCGTTAACGCTAGCGCTGAGCGACGTGCTGGACCTCGTGCCGCGCGAACTCGACCCTAGCGTCGATTGAATCGGGAGGCCACCTCAATGACAGCTTTCGCCCCATGCGATCCAAAAGCTGCTTGGCAGGAATGTCCCCGTTTTCGCCGTTCCCTATCAGGTTGAACAATCAGCCTACGCTGAAGCGGGCCGACAGGAATGGGAAACAGCGTAAAGGCTCAGGAATGACCGGGATGGGCACTTAGCGAAGGGCAGGTTTCTCGATCGACGGCCGTTTGGTCAAGTACGCGCTCTACGCATCCGACCCCGCTAGTCCGGTTTCGATAGGATGTCGAAACCGATCCGTTGATATTCATCGCCGACATCGGGATCGAGTTTCAACGCTGCCGCTCGATCCGCCGCTGCTTTGGCCATATCGCCACGATGCGTTTCGGCAAGCGTCCGGCCGTACAGGGCCGACGCCATATCGGGTCTGCGAGCAAGCACCGCGTCATAGGCTGCCACCGCGCTCGGATCGCCACGGCGTAGCAGGACAAGGGCTCGATCCGAGAGATAGCTCGGATCGGCCGGATCGTCCTTCAAGGCAGCCTCGCAATCGACGAGCGCGCTATCGAGCAACACACCCGCCGCAGCCTTTTCGAAGCACATCTTGGCCTCCGCAAAGCCATTCGTCGCCTTCGCATGTGACGCACGCATATCCGTATCAGCGGCTGTCACCTGGCCGAGGCGGGCGTAATCGATCCCGCGACGCAGCAACGCATCGGGACTTCCGGGCGATGCGGCCAGCAGAGTCGTTAATGTTGCGATCGCTCCGATATAATCCTGCCGATCGTCCTGCAGCTCGGCCTTCGCGAGCAGAGACATGGCCGCCCCGGGATCATCGCGCCACCGTGCTTCCACGGCGCTGTTGGTGTCCTGCGGAGCCCCCTTCGTGTTGGCGCTGCTATTCTGCGTCCCGGCGGCGGCCATGCTCTGCAGTTTCAAGGCCGCGTCGATATCTGCCGCACGCGCGGCGAAATCCCGCCACGGACGCGCGCGCTCGCGGTTGATATAGGCATAGGCACTGGGCGCGATCGCGATGGCACGATCAAAGGCTTTCATCGCCTCGACCTGCTGACCCGACCGGGCATAGATCATCCCGGCCGTCACCTGCGCATAGTCACTTGTCGGAAGCGCCTTGCTCAACATCGAAGCCTCGTTTGCGGCAAGGTCGCGATGGCCCTGCTGGCGATACAGGCTGGCACGCAGGAGATAGAGATCGAGGGCCTGCGGGTTCTGCCGGATCACTTCGCCGGCATCGGCCAAGGCCTGGTCCGCATTGTCGAAATAGCGGGACAGACTGGCGCGGTGCCGGAGCGCAAAACCATCCTGCGGCCAGAGAGCGATCGCCTTGCTCAAGGCATCGAGGGCGGCAGGCCACTGCCTGGCGTGCTCGGCCAGAATAGCGCGACCATGGAAAACGGCGACGTTCTTCGGGTCGATCGCGGCGGCGGCATCGAGATCCGCCGTGGCGGGTGCGGTCTCGCCCTTCCACGCATGTGCGACGCCCCGCCCCGCAAGCGCGTGCGCGTTTTTGGGATCGAGCGTCAGTGCACTCGTGAAGTCCGCAACGGCCTCATCGAACCGGCCGGTATCCAGCATCGTGTCCGCGCGCTTGATATAGGACGAAGCATCAGTCGGCTTATCGAGCATGGCCGCATCGATCTCGCCAGGCATGGCACCATAATCGTCCGGCTTTTTGATATAGACAGTTTTTTGCGCCAATGCGCGCAGGATCTTTTGGTGGCTGGCGGCCTCCGCGGCCGGAAATTCCCGTTCGAGAGCTTTCTCGGTTTCCACCCCAGTAAAGCGGTTCCCTTCGATCGTAACGTGGCGGTGATATGCAACGCCCGCTACGGTAGCATCGACATCCTCTCCATGATCGAGGGTGAAATTCCTATTTTTCGGCAGGATGATGACTTCTTCGTTGCGGCTGAAAGAAGGATAGCCGACCGCGAACGGTGCATCCTGACCCGAACCCGGATCGCGCGTGAAATCAGCCTTGTAGCCTACATCCAGGCCGTCAGTCTCATACCAGCCGCTCGTCCAGTCCATGTGCGCGCTACCGTCCATGACAAGCCGCTCCTCCCGCCTGACGGGATCGAACGAAGCGCTGACGGACGCTATGTCGACGAAATCATATTGGCCGCGCCAATAGGTGCGCAGCCCGCTGTCGCGGACCTCGGGCGTCATGTTGGAGAAGGAGAGGTTCGCCGCTACCGCCGCATCGCCATGCCATGTCGCCTCGACATGGAACGGAGCGGGAAGCGTCAGGCCGGCCGAAGCATCGATGCGGATGCTGGTCGTTGTCAGCGGCTCGTCCGGAGCGGGCGGCATAAGAGCAATCAGCGATGCGCCGGAAACGAGCGGCAATCCCCAGCTGAAGGCGGGCGTGCGGATTAAATCCAGCCCGGCGTCGCCGGTACGCGTTCCATCCAGCCAATAGACCTTGCCGGCGATGGTCGCGCGGACCAGCACATGATTGAACAGCGCGATCAGGGGGAGACGCCCATTCAGGCCATCGCCCGCGCCGATAGACGTGATGACCGGATCCGCCTCGATTCCCAGGCCGTGCAAGACGGCCAGCAACAGCGCCGTCTTGCCTTTGCAGTCGCCGAACCGGCGCGACCATGTCGTCTCCGCGTCGGCCGGCATCAGGCCGCCGTCGTTCATACCGAGAAAGACGTAGCGGACCCGATTCTGAACCAGTGCCAGCGCGGCCTCCGCCCGCACCTTCGGATCATTCGAAGACGCGGCGATGCGCGCGATCTCGGCCTGCACCGTCCCTTGCGGCGGCAGCACCGCAGCCTTTGCGTAGAGCGGCGCCATGAACTGCGCGAGATCGGCCCATGACGCGAAGTCGCTCATCTCCCAGATCCGATTGATCGAAAAGCGTGGGGGCGCGTCCTTCGGAGCCTGCAGCGGCTGTAAATCGGCCAGCGACAGCTCGACGCTCGACAGGCCGCCCGCGCGGACGGGCTTCAACGGCGGCAGGCCGGGTGCGACACGCAGCCTGAGATGCACCGACGACGGCCACTGGATCCGCATGTGCGCAACCGTTACGGGCGCCCCATTCCATCCGCCGCCGACTTCCTCGATATGTCCGTTCAACGCCGGATCGCTGCGGCTGACCGTCGCCGCGAAATCGACGATGTCGCCGATCTGAAGCCCCTCCGGCTGAATGGTCGCGGTCAGGACGCCATCCAGCATCGCATTTTCGAGATTGGATTCACGCCGGACCACCGTGAAGCTCTGGCCACTCGCCAGCACGTCGATCACCTTGTCGCCGCGCCGGATCTGCAACTTGTGGACGGTCACGACGTCCGTATCGGGGTTCCACGACAGCGCGACGTTGCCCGCTGCAAGGCCTTGGGCATTTTGCAGCAACAGGACCGTCTCCGAATAACGCGATTGACGGCTGGGCTGCAGATCGACTTGCTGATCCTGCAGCAGCACCGTGGCCGCCGCAGTCCCTGGCTTTACGGGCGCCGGCGGCAAGGGAACGGGCTTCACCCAAGATGGCGGCGGCGCCATGACCAGCTTGTCAGCCGCCTCCGCACGCATCGCCAACAGGCTCACCGCTGCGAACAGAAGAAACCCGGTCTTCATCGATCCCCCGAAATTCCCCTTCTCAGGTTAGCCGTATTCATCCAGACTTCAATGCGATGTCGGCGAAGAGCGATGCTGGGCGATGGGGAACAAAATTCTCGTTGGGATGATCGGAGGGGCTCTGCTGGCCTCGGCGGCGCAAGCTGGCTCGGGGCCCCGGCCGGTTAACAATCCGGGCGACTGGATCACGTCGTCGGACTATCCGACCTCCGCGCTTCAAACCTATGTCGCAGGCACGACCGGCTTTCGTCTCGACATTGGCAGTGACGGTAATGTCGCAGGGTGCACGATCACGCTCTCGAGCGGGACCAGCGCCCTGGATGATGCGACCTGCGCGCTTCTGCGTGTCAGGGCGCGTTTCACGCCGGCGACGGATGCCAGAGGTCACGCCATCGCCTCGGCCTATTCGAGTAAAGTCGTCTGGCAGATACCCGATGGCGCCGGCCAATTGGCGACCAGACGCTTTCTGACTTGCCTTGCGAACGACAGAGAAACCATCCAGGTGGAGACGCCGTTTGGCTGCAATCAATAGGGCCTAGTATTAAATATACTATCTGCAGACCTGACTGAATCACAACCACTTCCCTGATGATTATCTAATATTCGTAGAGATGTTCACTAACAATCAAGACACCAGAGGCCCAATTCCGACCTTCGAGAGTCCCAAGAGAAGACCATCCTCGCTTGAATCTCATCGCCCCACAATCCGCTAATGTCGCTCGGTCTCATATAGCTCGGTTAATGAGCGGCCGCTTTTGGCTCCACGGCACGCGTATCTGAGTGACCGCATTGGCGCGGCAACCGTCGGGCTGGTTTCACCAATGCGGCCCGGCGGCTATCCTCGAGTCGCGTGCCAGAAGCGGTCCGGCCCCAGAGCCCCCCTTCCAGCCGTTCAGCACCGCAGACGCGGGCGCCAGCAACTGCCATACAGCTTGCGTGAAGAGTTTCGGGCGCCAGCAGGCGCCCGAAACTCTTCACGTTACCGGCCCGACAGACTTCCGACATCGAAGACGGAATCTTGTCTTTCGACGGCCGGAGTGACCCGTTGTCGCCATATTCTAACGGGAACCGTTCCGCGCGCAGCCGTGCTTGCGAAACGGCAGCCGCCACCGAGATAAAAAGCTGTCAGCAGATCAGTCGACAACTTCGAATATACGCCCCTGCACCTGAAAGTCGCCTTTCATTGCTAGGTCGACCCCATATGCCATCCAATAGGCCCCGCTCTGCACTCTGTCCGTGGTCAATGGTGCGGCATAGATCGAACGCACGCGGTAGCGCTTCATCGGATCCAGGCCTCGCAACTGGATCGCCGGTAGCCGGAGCTTCTGGCAAACCAGGGGCGGTTCACTGCCCCTCCGTCGACCAGGCCGAGGCGCTCGTGGGACGATCGGCATTCACACCCACGCGCCTTGAAACATCCATCGATTGAGCTTATCAGCACCTACTAGAAGGTAGTTAGGAAGGCTAGTGAACGAGACCGCCAACAAGCTGATCATCGAAGCCCGTCAGCTGATCGCCAACGTCGGATATAACGGGTTCAGCTATGCTGATCTCGCCGAGCGGCTGGGAATCCGGAAGCCGAGCATCCATCATCATTTCCCCTCCAAGGTGGATCTGGTGGTCGCCGTTGTGGAACAGCAGCGTGCGTTTTTCCGGGCACAAATCGAGACGCTGGAAAACGGAACCCCCGATGCCATTGGGCAATTGCTCGCTTACGTCGATCATTGGAAGCGCTGCATCGATGACCAGTCCGCCTCGTTCTGCCTCGCCGGCGTTCTAGCTGTGGAACTGCCGGGCCTCCCGCCGGCGGTGGGCGTTGCGGTGCAGGGGCATTTCGATGATCTCGGCAAATGGCTCGAGCGCATTATGACGCTGGGGATCGAGCAGGGTACGATCCAGCTCGAGCTTGAACCAAAAACCTCATCGCAATTCTTTCAGACGGCGGTTTATGGCGCAATGGTGATGGCCCGCGCATATGGCGATTCCAGTAAGTTCACTTTCATCATCGATGCCTTCCTGACCCGGATGCGAACGGATACTCGCTAAACCTTCCCCCCGATCGCCCATCGCGCTGCTCGAATTCGTCTCTTCATTCCCGAACGGCGGTGGCCAGGAACCGATTGGCCGGCGGTTTTCTGCGCCGATCGATCTTTGCTCCATCAGACCTTACAATATTTGCGAGCGGTCGGTGCGGTGGTCGCCCGGTTGTTTGCGCTCCACTTCACTTCCTGTCTCCGTTCGCCCGTAATGCTGCACTCTCTCGTTTGGTTACGGAAGGCGCAGGCGAGCACCGGCCAAGAACCCCTCGAAACGGACTAGCCATGACCATGCGCCTATTCTTCGTCCCCATATTTACCTTGGGTCTCGTCGGCGCGGCAGCGCCCGAAACACGGGTGACCGTTTCGCTGCCGCCCGATCTCGCGGGCGATGCCGGAGGGCGCCTGCTGCTCTTCGCCGAACCGGCGACCCCCGGAAATGCCAATGCGGACGAAGTGGATACCGATGCCACCGACAGGAACGGGGTATCGGTGGCGGGACGGGACGTCGCAGGGTTCGGGTCTGGACGGGCGGTCACGATCGATACGCAGGATACCGCGTTTCCAAAGGGCTTCGCGACATTGGCACCGGGGGATTACCGCGTGCAGGCCGTGCTCGATCGCAATGGCGATTATAACTATGGCGGACGAGGTCCGGGAGACCTTGTTTCAAAGGTCGCGACCATCCATTTCCCGCTCACGTCCGTGCCCTCGATCCCACTCGATCATGCGGCCCCTCCCGAGACCGACCAGTTCGACACCACGGGCATCCCGCCGGCGGCGGCCCAGCAGATCGCGGCGTCCCGCGCCCACCTGCACGAGGAGCGGATCGTGTCGAGCGCGCTGACGCGCTTCCGTGGCACCAGCCAATCGGTGGCAGCATGGATCCTGACGCCGCCCGGTTACGATCCGAAGTCGCGGACGACTTACCCCACCGTCTATACGGCTAACGGGTTCGGCACGAACCACAAGCTGGACGGGCAACTGCTGTCGCAAACCTGGCATATGATGGAGACGGGCGTCATCCCGCCGATGATCTGGGTGGCCCTCGACTTCAGCTCGCCGACCGGAACGACCGAGTTTGCCGACAGCCTCAATAACGGCCCGTGGGGGCAGGCGCTGGTGACCGAGGTCATCCCCGCGCTCGAAGCGAAATACCGGATGGACGCGAAGCCGTCCGGACGCTTCCTGACCGGGCATAGTTCGGGTGGCTGGTTCGCCTTGTGGGCGATCGTGCGCTATCCGGCGATGTTCGGGGGAAGCTGGCCGACCTCGCCGGATCCGGTGGACTTCCGGAACTTTCTTGGCGTCGATCTCTACGCACCCGGCGCCAATATGTACCACGATGCGAACGGTGCACCGCGCCCTCTTGAGCGCGACCACGACAAGATACTGACGATGGTGGAGACCTCTGCAAAGGTCGAGACGGTGCTTGGCCACGATGGTGGGCAGCTCCGGTCCTTCGAATGGGTATTCTCGCCGCGGCGTGCCGATGGCACGCCCGCCTTCATGTTCGATCGCGAGAGCGGCGCGGTGGACCCGACGGTCGCGAATTACTGGCGCGACAATTATGATATCGGCCACCGGATCGAGACCGATTGGCCGCGGCTGAAGCGTGATCTCGATGGCAAGGTGCACCTGACGGTCGGCACCGCCGACTCCTATTATCTCGATGGCGCGGCGCATGAACTCGAAGCCGTGTTTCGTAAGGTAGGCGGTCGAGCCGACTTCACTTTCGTGCCGAACGCCACCCACGGTGTTGCCGACCTCTATTCACGAGGAGGGGATCGTCGCGCCTTGTGGAAGGACATAACGAATGCGATGTATGCGGTAGCACGCCCTCAAAAGGCGAAGACACACAAATAGATGCCTCAGCCGCGCGGTCCTGGCGATCTTTCGCATATCGATCGCTGGGAACGGGGTTGGGGGCGGACTCGTCGCCATGAACCGGCTCGGGAGCGTCCGCCGAGACATAAGCCCCGTAAGCCAGCCGTGCCAGCCGTCGCTGCACGATGTCAGGTGCATCGAATGGAACGATCCGGAAGGCGATGTCAGCCTCGCGCTGGGCGAGGTTGAACAGGCGCGTGCCCGTCAGGATCTCCACATCGACATGCGGGTGCGCCTTCGCATAGTCGGCTATGATCGGTGACAGGACATAAGCACCGAACCAGTCGGCGGATGATATTCTCAAGGTGCCCCGGAGCTCCCGCTCCCCGCCGGCGAGCCGCCGCTCGATTGCCAGCGCGCTTTCTTCCATCTGCTCTGCCAGCGACAGGACGGCAGAACCCTTCTCGGTCAATACGAGACCATCCGTCGTTCTCTGGAACAGAGTCTGGCCGGTGGCCTGCTCAGATGGCGCCCGATCGTTGGGTGACTGAGATGCAGCGCGCGGGCAGCGCTCCCCAATGTGCCCGATCTCGCAACCGTGAGGAAGATTCTGACGTCGCTCCACTCCATGGCAGCATCTCACAACATTGCACGGCAAGCACACATATTCGCCTCTTACCGAACAAATCCAAACGCCCGAACTCTCCTCATGCTGACTGGGATTGCGGTGGCTTGGGCCGCCCGTTCCCTCCGAACCGATGTGATAGAGGCAGTATGAAGATCGGACTGATCACAGGTTGCTCGTCCGGCCTGCACATCGACCCGCCAATGGTGCTCGTTGGCGAAATCGAGGCCACGGGCGTCGCGATGACAGTCGTTGGTGCAACGGTTGACACGGTTCTCAACCGATCCCCAGTTCAGGGTTCCTGTGGGTTAGCGATCAGGCTTTTATCCATGAGTTCCAGCCGAAGGGCCGATCCGTTCGGCAGCGCCATGTCGAACGGCCGCACCGGGCGATATCCAAAGGCGGCGTAGAATGGCACCGCAGGGACTGTCGATGTCAGTTCCGCCTTGCTGAAGCCGGCTTCCCGCGCGGCCGCCTCGCTGAGCCAGAGCAGAAGTGCGCCCACGCCTCGGCGCGTATAGGCGGGGTCGATATAGAAGGCGCGTATGCGCGCCGCATCATGGCCGGGATCCAGGAGCGCGGCCGCCGGTTCGTCCGGTCCATGGGCACCGGCGATGGTTTGCCGGTAGCTCCACCCACCCGCACCCGCGACTGCGCCGTCGATCTCGGCAATGAAATAAGTGCGGTCACGAATGAGTTGCCAGTCCACGCCATAGGCATGGTGGACCGCCTCCTCGATCACCGCATCCTCGTAGCTTCCGATATGCAGCGCGCGGATGGACCGGGCGGCCAGCGCATTGATGACAGGCACGTCGGCCGGTTCGGCCAGCCTCCAGATTGTTCCCATCGACACTTCAAAGCCTTCCATGGGGCAGCGCCCTCAAAATAAGCCAATATGCGCGCGAGCGCTCTCCAACGCCAAGGGTCGGCTGCCTCGCGATATGCCTTCCCGGTGGATGTGCGATCCGCCACAAACTACCTTCTAAAAGGTAGCTTGTGGCGTTCAAGCCCCGTAGTTCTGGGACCGCGGAGAGGGCCGACCGAGTCGCAAGACGACGGTCACCCGATCGGCTCGATTATATGGACGCCCAGCTCACGCGCTTTTTTTGAGCCTCACCCCCTCGACAATCGCTTGACGCCCACAAATCTACCTTCTAGTAGGACGAATAACTCATCGGGAAATTGCGCCATGATCAGCAACACGATCGACAACCGCCTTGCCGAGGCTACCGCCAAGTGGCTCAAGGGTTATTATTTCACACGCTTCGCGTTCTCGGCCATCTGGGTCGCTGTCGCCTTCACGGTCGCGAAAAACGCGGCACCGCTGGCCGCCGTGATGCTGATCGCCTATCCTGTCTGGGACGCGCTCGCCAATTTCGTTGATGCGCAGCGCAGCGGCGGCATCGCCCACAACAAGTCGCAGCTGCTCAACTTCATCGTCAGCATCATCACGGCCATCGCCGTCGGCGTTGCGCTGGACGACAGCATGAACAGCGTGCTCTTCGTCTTCGGCGTCTGGGCCGGTTTCGCCGGCATCTTTCAGCTCGCCACCGCTGTCGGCCGCTGGAAATCCTATGGCGCACAGTGGGCGATGGCCCTGAGCGGCGCGCAATCCGCGCTGGCAGGCATCTTCATGGTCAAAATGGCTCATGGTCCTGCACCGGTCGGCATCGCCAACGTCGCTCCCTATGCCGCCTTCGGCGCCTTCTACTTCCTCGTCTCCGCCATCTGGCTCACTGTCAGCGAAGCCAGGAAAGTGACACCGCGCGCGGCGCACTGACGCCACCGCCACCCCATCCGCCATTGGGCGGCGCTTCCGACCCATCCCCCCCGGCTCGGAGCCTCTGCCGCCGCCCATCTGCGCTGCCGCCTACGTCCCCCAAGGCGGCAGCGCACCCCTTCTTCACGCCACGAAACAAGCAGGACAGCCTCGGGATCGGAGCATGATCGATGAGCGTGCGCGAATTCGATGCCAAGGCAGGTCGCTCCAGCTCAAAGTCGCCCTCGCTTCCAACGCAACGACTCTGTCGGCTCCTCCACGCCGATATGACCTGACGCTGCAGGAAGCCGAAATAACGTCGATGCCGGAACGGAGATCGAAGCCGATGAACGCCTCCAAAGCCGGCGTGATGCTGCAGCAGCGGATTGTGCCGTTCCCCAAGTCGATCAGTCCGGAGGCGCGGGCAGCGCTCGAACGTCTCGTGCGGAACGATGGGATGCCGCTCAATGCTTTGTACCAAATGCCGGCGCCGGAAGCTTATGACGCGTGGATGAGCATCAAGATCACTGCGGATGTCCAATATGCAGCGGCGGTGAAGAGGCTCGCCGACACCCTGCGCTCCAGTGTCGAAACGGTCGAAGTCGACGGAGCGACCATCCATATCGCGACACCCGATACGCCGTTCCGGTCCGACTGCGCCTATATCGATCTGCACGGCGGAGCGCTGGTGTTCGGCGGCGGAGATGCGTGCCGCGTCGGAGCCCAGATGCAAGCCGACCAACATGGCGTGCGATGCTACGGCGTCGACTATCGGATGCCGCCGGAGCATCCCTATCCCGCAGCGCTGGACGACTGCCTCACAGCTTACCGCCATGTGCTGGATCGTCATTCGCCCGGGAACATCGTGATGGGCGGCAGGTCCGCAGGCGGCAACCTTGCGGTAGCGATGGCTCTGCGGGCGAGGGATGAGGGGCTGCCGTTGCCGGCGGGCCTGGTTCTGTTGTCACCGCAGGTCGATCTGACCGAATCCGGTGACAGCTTCGAGATCAACCGGATGGTGGACGCCGTGCTGCCGGGCTCGCTGATGAAAAGCAATCTCCTGTATGCGAGCGGAGCGGACCTGGAACATCCTTATCTATCGCCGCTCTTCGGCAATCTCGATGGACTGCCCGCCACGTTCCTGCAGACAGGCACGCGGGATCTCTTTCTTTCCAACACGGTCCGCATGCACCGCCAGTTGCGCCGGGCCAAGGTCCCGACGGAGCTGCACGTCTTTGAGGCGATGCCGCATGGCGGCTTCATGGGTGGCACGCCCGAAGACCGTGAGCTGGCAGAAGAGGTCTCTCGCTTCGTCCGCGACCGATGGGCCGAACGGTAGGGAGTTCAACGCGTCCTTCGGGCGCAGCGATGGCTCAGGTCGAGGCCGATAATATCGCCGTTTCCTCCACGTGATGGCGCGTGCGCGCGCCAATCTCGCCGCAGCGGGAGCAATATGAGCATGACGCAAGCGCATTCGAGCCGCGCGAAACGACTCAAGGCAGCAACCCATGTCGTGCATGACCGTCTCGACAGGACGGTGATGGAAGCGGCCTCCTTCCGCGATCTGGAAGGCTATGGGCGCTTCGTGCAGATGCAATGGGCTTTCCATCGCGAAATAGCGGTTCTCTACGGCGACGCCCGGTTACAGAATCTGCTGCCGGGCCTGCCGGGCCGGCAGCGGTTGGCGCTGATCGAAGCCGACTTGGCCGATCTGGGTCGCGACCGACCGGACAATGGGGGAGCGCGCAACTTTGCCGTCAACAAGGCGGTGTCGGTGCCCGAGGCGCTCGGATGGCTCTATGTGGCCGAAGGGTCGAACATGGGGGCCGCTCTGCTCCGTAAGGACGCGGCCAAGCTCGGCTTGTCCGACACGTTCGGGGCCCGGCATCTCGCCCCTGCTGCCGAAGGCCCGGCGGCGCATTGGCGAACCTTCACATCGGCCCTGGACGCGGTGCAGCTCGACGAAGCGCAAGAGCAGCGTGTCGTCGCAGGCGCGTCCGCGGCGTTCGCTTATGTCAGCCGGTTGGCCGAGGTGCATCTTGGTTGAAACCTCCGGTCGCGACCAGCAGAGACACGGATGCCCTGGCATCGGCGCAGTTACGGTTCAGCGAAGGCCAGCAACAGGGTGCTCGCGACGTCCCGCGCGTTCAGGGCGAGAGCCTTGTCCGACAGTTCTCCCGCGGTCCAAAATGATAGCACGCCGCGGAATCCGAAGGCGAGCTGCGCCGGAAGGGTGGACAGCGCCTGATCCCGTCGGAACGCGAGCAAACCCTCGCCAGCTCCCAGCGCCACCGCCCAAAGGGCCGACGAATGTGCCCGCACCTGCCCCGAAGACGGAGCCGCTGCTCCGATCCACCCCATCACCGTGCGGTTCACGTCGGGCTGTTCGAGCATCACCTCGACGGCGATTGCGGTGGCAAGCAGCACGCGCTCGGCGGCGCCCGGCAACGTCGGCGCTTCGGCGAAGCGCTTGGCCATCGTATCGATCCGTCGTCCCGACAGCGCGCGCATGATCGCCGCTTTGCTACCGAACTGATTGAACGGCGTCGCAAAACTGACACCGGCCTGGGCTGCCAGATCGCGCATCGAGAAATCGGCCTTGCCCTCGCGGAGCAGCGTTTCTGCGGCATCAAGGACGGTCTGACGCAACGGTTCCCCCCGGACGGGGATTCCTGGCGATCGGTTCTTGATGGTGGCCATAGCAATATCTATATCATGATATAATTAATCTACCAGACCGGAGATATGCCATGGCGTCGACCGTCTCGAAAACCTTTCTCATCACCGGTGTCAGCTCGGGGCTCGGGCGGGCCTTTGCCCTGGGCGCGCTGGAGGCCGGGCATCGCGTGATCGGCTCCGTGCGGCGCGACGAAGATGCGGCCGCGTTCGTGGCGCAGGCGCCCGATCGCGCCTTTCCGCTCAAGCTCGATGTCACGGATTACGATGCCATCCCGGCAGCTGTGCGTGATGCCGAAGAGCGAGCAGGGTCGATCGATGTGCTCGTGAACAACGCCGGCTATGGTCATGAAGGCGTAGTCGAGGAATCCTCGATGGACGATCTGCAGCGCCAGTTCGCCGCCAATGTCTTCGGCCCGGTCGCGATGGTGAAGGCGGTGTTGCCGGGCATGCGGCAGCGCCGTCGCGGCCATATCATCAACGTGACGTCGATGGGTGGCTTCATCACCATGCCGGGCATCGCTTTCTATTGCGGCAGCAAGTTCGCCCTCGAAGGCATATCCGAGGCGCTCGGCAAGGAAGTGGCGGGTTTCGGCATCCACGTGACCGGGCTCGCACCGGGCCAGTTCCGCACGGATTGGGCCGGGCGGTCGATGGATCGCACCGCCCGCAGTGTCGCTGATTATGATACGGTGATGGACCCGATCCGCGCCGCACGGCAGGCCAAGAGCGGTCATCAGCCGGGCGATCCGGCGAAAGCCGCTCAGGCGTTGCTGATGCTCGTCGAGGCACCGAACCCGCCCGCGCGGCTTTTTCTGGGCGATGATGCACTGGGGCTGGTCGGACACAAGCTCGACGACATGAAAACCGAGATCGCCACCTGGGAGGCGTTATCGCGCTCGACCAGCTTCGCTGCCTGATCCGCGAATCCGGAAGACGTGCATAAAGCCCGCATCGGGACGCAACCGTTCGGCGACCGCCACCGAAAACGGATGGTGGTCGCCCAACCCACTCGAGGCTGATGCCGTCGCAGCATTGAGCATCCATTGGCAGCGTCGGCTACAGCTATCCCTCCTCGCTGGTCATGAGGCTCCCCCCGGAAACACCCCCTTTGTCAAATCGACGTCCTGCGCTTTTGAGAGGACTGCTGGGATCGCCTGAGCCTCATTGGTGCAATTAAAAAGCGCCTCAGGATGAGCTGAGGCGCTTTGTGATATTCCGGCAAATCAAGATGGTTGCGGGGACAGGATTTTGACCGCTGTAGAACTCGATTT
>NZ_AORL01000020.1 GCF_000383095.1 Sphingomonas sp. PR090111-T3T-6A | reverse complement strand
TAGGCCGTAAACCCATTAACGGCGGTGGTCGAGGCGTGTATTGATCTGGCTTGCCCGGGTGTTCAAGGGGGAAGCGAGTGAACGGCGGATGCCAGACATGTGGAACGGATGTGCCTGCGGATAAGAAGTGGCAGGCGCTCGCCACGATAGCTGCTCACGCTGATGGGCCAACTTTTCTGAAGCGCTGCGGAGTCTGCAGCACGCTGTGGCACGAGACTCTGCACGATATCCGCGCGGTTAACCCTGAGGAGGCAAAGGGGCTTTACCCGGACGCCTCCATCACATGATGCTTCCATTTTCCAAGCTGGTCTGATTCAGCATCGGCATGAGCCGATATGACCTAACCGACTTCGAATGGCGCGTGATCGAGCCACTGCTACCCAATAAACCCAGGGGCGTTCCGCGCGTCGATGACCGTCGTGTGCTGAACGGCATCTTCTGGGTGCTACGGTCAGGTGCCCCATGGCGTGACCTGCCGGAGCGTTATGGCCCGCGCACCACCTGCTACAACCGCTTCGTGCGATGGCGGAAGGCGGGCGTCTGGGACCGGCTGATGGACGCCATCACCGCCGCGCACGACGGCGATATCCAGATGATCGACAGCACCTCCGTTCGCGCCCACCAGCAGGCCGCGACGGCAAAAAGGGGGGTGCAGATCACTGTCTCGGTCGATCACGCGGCGGGCTCACGACCAAAATCCACGCGGTCGTCGATGCGCAAGGGCTCCCGATCCGGCTCGGCCTGACCGCTGGCCAAACGCATGACGGGCAGATCGCCGACACGCTGCTCGACCACCTCGGGCCGCACATGATCGTGCTCGCCGACAAGGCCTACGATGCTGATCGCATCCGCACGCTGATCGAGGAACAGGGCGCCACGCCCAACATCCCAGCCAAATCCAATCGAAAGTGGAAGCCCTGCTTCAGCAAGCGGCTCTATCGTGAGCGCAATCTGATCGAGCGGTTCTTCTCCAAGCTGAAGCACTTCCGCCGCGTCGCCACCCGCTACGACAAACTCGCCGCCAACTTCCTCGCCATGGTTCAACTCGCCTCAATGCGTCTGTGGCTCCGGGCTTATGAGTCTACGACCT
>NZ_AORL01000019.1 GCF_000383095.1 Sphingomonas sp. PR090111-T3T-6A | reverse complement strand
GAATTAAAGATGTGTGGTGGGAGTTACTCGAGCGACTACGCCTCCAAAGGCGAGTTGCAGTTGCGCCACTACATGGGTCAGCTGGGTGTGAACATTGGTTACCTAGTCGTGTTCGACGGCCGGCTGAGAGAATTTGGCCGGTCTGTGTTGCCCTCGCCAGACGGTTTCTCGGCGACGGCGCAGACCGTCCGCGAGTTATTCGTGGACGTTCGGCCGCGCTGGGACGAAGGACCGATCGCCGGCGAGTAGCATTTTGGATGCCTACCGGATCAGGTCGTAATTGATGACCAACGTCGGCCCGCTAGCCTGAGGGCCCTGTTTCTGTCGTTCTGCAATGCAAGCTAGGTAATCGCTGAACGCTCGCTCCTGACGAAACCGGTCATTCGGCATGTCGCGTGGGAACGACCGCTAAGTCCCCATCCCGGACGTTCGTGCGCAGCAATCGATGGGTGGGGCGGCGTAAGAGTGTGCAGGCCGCAATTGGGTACGTGGGCTGTGGCCCCGAGAATGAAAGGCTCAGGTGCATTGCTGTCGCCCTACGGCGCGCTCTACATTCACGTCGTCCACTCTTCCCTATCTGCCCCGCAGCACTCGTCCGATGGCCGAATGCCGATGGGTCAGTCTTACAGACCACCGCGCCTGATTTGGTTCAGTCTTCAGCGAAATGAACCGGTGATCAAATTTCGTGGAATCGCCGGAAGCTGGGGAGTTTGCTGGTTCGGTCTTACTGACCGCGATCATTATGTGATCGTGCGTACCAAGAGTGCGCCAAAAATCAGCTAACAGCGAGCTTCGATCGCCAACACGAGCCAAGGCCTCCGCCCTACAGGGGGCGACACTCGCGCTGGTAAGCGCTGCCGCTTGTCCGCTCGCTTTGTGCAACAGAAGCCAAACCTGTAACATAATTGTCATGGACCGTCGGCAACCGCTACCAGCAGGTCATGACGAAGACGCGCGATTCCGATGATCGACCCGAAAATCCCGATCGGCGGTTGCTGCTCGGCAGCATGGCCGCGGCCGTTGGCGCGGCCACGATGGGATCGCCGGCGGAGGCCGGGCCGGCGCACGGGAGATCATCGCATCTTCGCGCCGCCAGCGATGCGGACTTGCGCGCGCATATCGATACGGTCATCGTGATCTACGCGGAGAACCGCAGCTTCAACAACCTGTTCGCGGACTTTCCCGGCCTTGAGCAACCGCTCTCGGCGATGCCGCGAGAGCGCACGCTACAGCGGGATCGCGACGGCCGCGTGCTCGAGCATCTGCCCAAGATCTGGGAGGGCCTCGTCCCCGACAAGCAGGTGGTCGAGCACCGCGAATATCAGATTGGCCCGGACGCACTGGGGCCGATCCCCAACGGCCCCTTCGCGCTCGCGACGCCGGAAGGTGACCCTCTGCCGCACGGGCTCGTCACCCGCGACCTCATTCACGCCTTCTATAACAACCAACTCCAGATCAACGGCGGGAGGAATGACGGATTCGTCGCCTGGGGAGACAGTGGCGCGCTCGTCATGGGCCATTATGGAGATGCGTCCGCCAATCTCCGCCTGTGGCAGATCGCGCGCGAGTTCGCGCTCTGCGACAACTTCTTCATGGGGGCCTTCGGCTGCTCCTATCTCAACCATCAATATCTGATCGCGGCGCGGCCACCCTTCTATCCGGATGCCGACAAGAGCCCGGCCAGGGGGCGCATCGTCGAACTGGAAGGCAGCGACCCCAAAGGCATCCGGCCGAAGCAGACCGTTCACTCGGCGCCGAGCGCCATGGATGGCCCGGTCCGCTTCGTGCCCAACACGATCTCGCCGGATTTCTGGGCGGTGAACACGATGCTGCCGCCTTATGCGCCCACCTTCGAACTCGACCCCGATCGGCCGGGCTACGCCAACTGGCAGAGCGCGCACACGCTGGTGCCCCAGAAGCACAAGACCATCGGCGACATGCTGAACGCGAAGGGCGTCGAGTGGGCCTGGTATGCGGGCGGCTGGGGTGCGGCGATGGCGGGCCATGGCGAGGATGGCGAGTTTCCGTCGCGCCCCAATTTCCAGCCGCATCACCAGCCGTTCAATTATTTCGAGCAGTTCGCCCCCGGCACCGCCGAGCGGGCCAAGCGGCTGCGCGACGGCGGCATGGGCGAAACGCCGCGCACCAATCGCTTCCTTGCGGACGTTGCGGCGGGGACGCTGCCGTCGGTCAGCTACTACAAGCCGCAGGGCAATCTGAACATGCACGCCGGCTATTCCGACGTGGACGCCGGCGATCGCCACATCGCCCGAGTGATCGACGCACTGCGCAAGAGCCCGCAGTGGGAGAAGATGCTCGTCGTCGTCACCTTCGACGAGAATGGCGGCTGGTGGGATCATGTCGCGCCGCCCAAGGGGGATCGCTGGGGGCCCGGCACGCGCATCCCCGCGCTCATCATCTCGCCCCATGCCCGCCATGGCGAGGTCGATCACACCATCTACGACACAGGCTCGATCGCGCGCTTCATCACCCGGCGCTGGGGCTTGCAGAAGCTCCCCGGCCTGATCGAGCGCGAGCGCGCGATGATCGCGGCGGGAGGCCCGCCACCCGGTGATCTGACCGGCGCGCTCCGTTTCGGCTGACCTCCGGCCCAACTTCCAAGACATATCATGGCCCCGTCGAGCGCGAGCACGCGATGATCCCGGCAGGAGACCTGTCGCGCGGTTGGAGTGGAGTTGGGGGGTATCGCTTCTGATAGAAGCGCCAGTTCGGTAAGACCTTCTCTGGTCCGTCCCGGACAAATGGTTTTGGATGGGGGCAAGCTATGGCAGCGCCGTCCTCGCTGATGGCAGCAACGATCCTTCTTGGTGCACTCGTCGGCACGGCGAGCACCGAAGAGGTCCATCCGGTTTCGCGGTGGGCGCAACCGGCCCTGTCCAGTTCAGCCTGGGAGTCGCATCCCGCGCGCGACCCGCGGACGGGCGACATATGGTTCGTCAGGAGCGATCGGAATTTCGCGGGCTGGCGTCTGTGGGTTTCGCGGTGCGGCGGCGGTCAACTCGGCGTTCCGCAACCCGCGCCGATCTCCGCCGAGGGAATCGAGGCAGACCCATGGTTCTCGTCCGATGGCGGAAGTCTGTATTTCATCTCGACGCGAGCCACCGGTGCACACCTGAGCCGAGACCTCGACATCTGGCGAGCGCGGCGAACGGCTGAAGGAGCGTGGACCGCGATCGAGCGGTTGCCCGCGCCGGTGAATTCCACGGAAGCGGAGTGGTTTCCCCGACCGGCGTCGGACGGGTGGCTCTATTTCGGCTCGCGCCGCCCGGGAGGGTTCGGGAAGGACGACATCTGGCGAGCGCGGCCAACCGCCAACGGCCGTTGGAAGGTCGAGAATGCCGGCGCCGGCCTGAATTCAGCCGGTGCGGAATATGAGTTCGAGCCGGCGCCCGATGGCAGATGGGGGATACTCTCGACCTCAGAGGGTCTTTTCATGGTGGAACGTAAAGGCGGTAGCTGGCGACGCGCATACCGCTTCGGGCCGGACGTAAACGCCAACGGCTCGGAAATCGGGCCGTTGATCGTCGATAATGGACGCAGTTTCGTCTTCTCCCGCGACCTCGGGGGCCAATTTTCCGGCGAGTTGATGATCGCGAGCTTGCGGAAGGTTTCGAAGCGCACACCGGCCAGCGCTACCGGCCGCCGTCGGGGTTCCGATTTGCCGTCGGGCCGTTGCGGGCCCTCATCATAGAAAGCCCGCCGGAACCGCTCGGCCCTGCCGGACAGGATTGATCAGCGCGCGGGCGGATCGCTGGCCGGGAAGGATTCGTCCGATGCCTGGTCCTCACGGCTCCATTCGCGACCGGGCTCCGGGTCCCGGATATTCTCCGGCCCCGCATCCCGGATCGGGGCGAGAGCGCCCTCCGCGCCGGCATCGCTCGCGAACGCGGCCGGCGCCTTGCGTGACCGGTTGAAGAAGCCGCGACGGCCGCTCTGGGAGGGTGCGTCGACAAAGGGATTCCTGAGACGCCCGGAGAAAATGAGCGCCGCCGCGATCGCGGCTGAACCGACGACCGCTCCCGCCGCGATCCCCACGGCCGGCTTGATCATGCTCGCGGTCGGTTTTCCGGAGTCGTTGTCGTCTTTCGATCTGTCCCGCTTCGCCATCATATTCTTCCCGTACTGATGCCTCCCCAACAATCGGAACTCCGGGAGGGTCCGCAGAGAGGCGCGTCGTTCGTAAATCGACGCGCCGCCTGCTCGCGCGCCCAGACTAGCGATGGGTGCCTCACCCGCCACCACAAAATCCTCGAGCGCCAGCGAAACCTCGTTCCATCCGGGCAACCGGAAACGCGGCGCGCCATGCGATCGACGAAAGTGATCATCGCAACCTCCGCCTGCCCAACGGGGAAGACCGAAGGCCCGGCAGTCCGTATGATGCGACGTCGTGCAGCAGCCCGCGCTTCGCGAGCCGCCGGATCGGAAAGGGCATGAGCATGAGCCGACTGTTTGAGCGGATCACCGTCGGTGGCCTCACGCTGGCCAACCGCATCGTCATCGCGCCGATGTGCCAGTACTCCGCGATCGACGGTTGCATGACCGATTGGCATCTGATCCATCTTGGCCAACTCGCCCTGTCCGGCGCGGGTCTCCTGACCATCGAGGCGACCGCGATCGAGCCCGAGGGGCGGATCACCTACGCCGACGTCGGGCTCTGGAACGACGACTGCGAAGAGGCCATGCGGCGCACGCTCGACAGCATCCGGGCCCATTCAAGCATCGGGATCGCGATCCAGCTCGGGCACGCCGGCCGGAAGGCCTCGACCGAGGTGCCCTGGAAGGGCGGGGCCCAGCTCCCGCCCGACGCGATCGGCGGCTGGCCAACGATGGCGCCTTCCGCTCTGCCCTTCCAGGACGGGGAGCACGCGCCCGTGGCGCTCGACACGTCCGGCCTCGCCCGCATCCGGCGCGGGTTTGCCGATGCCGCGCGACGGGCGGCACGGCTTGGCCTGGATGCCGTGCAGATCCATGGCGCACACGGCTATCTGCTGCACCAGTTCCTCTCCCCTCTCTCCAACAAGCGCGATGACTCCTATGGCGGGAGTCTGGGGAACCGGATGCGTTTCCCGCTCGAGGTCTTCGATGCGGTGCGCGAGGCTTTCCCCGCGGAGAAGCCGGTTACGGTCAGGGTATCGGGTACGGACTGGGTGGAAGGCGGCTGGGACATCCTGCAGACGGTCGCGTTCGCGCAGGCACTCGAAAAGCGCGGCTGCGCGGCCATCCATGTCTCAAGTGGTGGCCTTGATCCGCGTCAGCGGATTCCGGTCGGCCCGAGCTACCAGGTCCCGCTCGCCCGCCAGGTGAAGGCAGCCGTCGCCATGCCGGTGGTCGCCGTGGGGCTCATCAACGACTTCGATCAGGCCGAAGCCATCGTCGGCACCGGCGATGCCGACCTGATCGCACTGGCGCGCACGATGCTCTACAATCCGCGCTGGCCCTGGCATGCCGCCGCGCATCTCGGCAGCCGCATTCATGCCCCCGAGCAGTATCTCCGTTCGCAACCCCGGCAATATAAGACGCTGTTCGACGTCGACGGCAGCGCGGAGGGCTGAATCGCCGGTGCCGCATGACGGGGCGCCTATCGAGTTCGTCTTGACTATCTATTCTACATATGTTGGATGGCGACATGGCTCGTAACCGGCGACCATCGAAGCAAATGCTCCTGCTCCTGCAGGCGCTGGCTGTTCGCGCCCAGCAATGGCGCCATGGCTATGACTTGATGAAGGAGACAGGTCTCCAGTCGGGCACGCTGTATCCGCTGCTGATGCGGATGACGGATCAAGGGCTTGTGGAAGCCGAATGGCGTGAGCCGGCGCAACCCGGCCGGCCTGCGCGCCATGCTTATCGATTGACGGCCGCAGGGATCATCCTCGCGCAGGAAACGGCCAGCCACACGACCGTTCTTCCCTTGAAGGCCTCCCTCGCATGACGGCCGTCCTGCCAAGGACGATGATGCACCTGGCCGCGCGCTGCTTCGGCGAAAGCCGCCGCGAATGGGCATGGGCGATGGAAGGGGAGTTCGCGGTCGCCCTCGAAGACGGGAGGGCGCTGCCTTTCGCGGCCGGCTGCTTGATAGCCGCCTGGCGAGAGATGCCGGTCACCGAGGAAGGGCGCTTTGTTCTTGCGAACTACGCTCTCGCATTAGGGGTGCTGATCCCGATGGCGGCCCTGCAATGCCTGTGCGCCATAGGCTTTCCGGACTTTTTCACGGGGCCGACGGGTCTCTATGGCACGCTGGCCGCCGCCAACGCGCAGGGGCCGTATTGGATCACGGCCCACATGGCTGCCGCCCCGTCTCTCTTGACCCTCTGGCTATTGCTCGGCGTCGCCCATCTTCGCCTTGCCTGGGCTCTGGTGGAATGCGACTGGCCATGCGTCGTCAGTATGGGCGCCTTGATGGCGGCGGTCACGGCGACGCTTGCCGTCTTCATGACGGTGCTGCTTCTCGATGCCGCGCCCGTATTCCTGGAAACCATTACGCTGGCGATCGAGCTGACGACCATTCTCGCCGTCGCGCGTTGGCATGGCCGGCTTTTCCCGGGCGTCGTGATGTCGAAGCCCGGCTGGCGATACTAGAGAAGAAGGCCCAGAGGCCGCAAATCGCAACCAGCTTGGTTAGCATGGCTCGGCGACGAAGCGCCCAAGCCTCTGACTTCCCTCGCCAAACCCATTCACTCGAGCCTCGATTGGTTCGTTGATATCGGATCGAGGAAACTTCCCTCGATCCGGCTTGACTCTTAAATCTACATATGTTGCCATAAGGCATGGCTCGATGCTTCCCTCATGAAACGCCCCCGGCCTGCATCTCCCGCATTCGCAAGAGCAAACCCTGGAGGATCTCGATGCAATTCCGCCGCATCCACCTTTTGCTTGTTCCGGCGTTTGCCTCGATCGGCACGCTGCCCGCGCCTTTGAGGGCGGAGGCACGGCCTGTTGCGACCACCGCCCCAAGGCCTGACTGTGATGCTGGAAGAGACGGCGCATCCAGATGCCGCGCGGCCCAACAAGGGCACGCCGTCTCGCCAAGCGGCGAGGCCAAAGCGAATAAGAATGACGCAAGTCAGGCGAAGAGAAATGATGATGATGACGGCCCGATTATGACGAAGGGCCTGAAGGTTTGGATCACGAGAGGCGGCAGCTATTGCATCAGAGAAATTGCCGTCGACGGAAAATTGCGCTGCCAGAGCGAGGCCGCGTGGGCAAAGGAAGGCGTCACCTTCACGCGCACGACTGCTGATCGTCCCTAAGCCGGCCACACAATGTCGGCAGGGTGAGCTATGGCCAGCACCACGCTGCCTTTTGCCGCTGACAGGCGATGGAGTTGACATCCTCAGGATCGGCTTGGCCGACCATGGCAGCGAAAGTCCGCTGCTCGATCGAAACGGCGCGCAAGCTCTTCAGATGGCCCCGCGCGCTGCTCGCCTCGACATGCATGCCGTGTTCCCGGCAGCCCGCGCCGCCAAGCCGTCGGCGCGGGCCTTGATCACCTATCTGGCCGAAACCTTCGATAGCTGAGCCGGGAAACGAGCGGCGGATCGGGGGCGAGAGGAGGTCAACGGACCTCCCGCGCCTCGATCAGTCGCCCGACATCCTGCTTGAGGAGATAGACCGAGACGACCAGCAGGACGAGATCCTTCAGCAGGAAGGCCGAATTGATCGTCATCGCGGGGAACCCTCCGGCGCCGGCGTCCCACGCATCGGGAACGAACGGCAGGACCGTAACGGTGGCGATGAACGTGAAGGTCGAGCCGAGGGCACCCAATATGCCGGCCTTCCTGTTCCAGAACCCCAGGAACAGCAGCGTGCCGAAGGTCCATTCCGAGGCGCCGAGGAAAATGGCGGTGCCGCGAATGCCCAGGACCGGGATCGTCCAGAAGATAAACGGGCCATGGGTGATGATGGGCAGCAGCCCTCTGATCTCCGCCTCGAACCATTTGTCGTATCCGAACCATGCGAAGATGATCACCATCGCGGCACGGAGCAGATGATAATCGAGATCGCGCCGGAGCAGACCCGAGCGGCCGAGCATATCAACGATGAAGTTCATGATGTCCTCCTGTTGCGGGCGTGACGATGAAGGGGGGAGCGCCGCCCCGGGGAGGGGGGCAGGAAGGGCGGCGCTCGTCCGGCTGGTCAGTCGACCGCCGGAAAATCGATCGCGGTGTCGTTGATGCGATTGAAGACGTTGGTGAACCCGGTCAGCGCGATGGCGAGGCTGATGTCCACGATCTGCGCATCGGTGTAGCCGGCCCCCTTGATCGCGGCGAACTCCTCGGCGGCGATCGTGCCGCTGGTGCCGGCGAGCAGCTTCACGAAGCGGATCAGCGCATCGCGCTTCGCGTCGCCGGTCGGCTCTCCGGCGCGGATATGCTTCAGCGCATCCTGCGAAAGGCCCGTCATCTTGCCGAGCAGGCTGTGCGCGGCGACGCAATAGTCGCAGCCGGCGACCGCGCTCACCAGCAGCTTGATCGTCTCCCGATCCTGCTTGTCGAGCGAGCCGGAGGCGAGCACACCCTCGGCGGCCAGCACCGCCTTGAGCGCCGCCGGGCCATGGGCGCCTATGGCGGCGTAGGTGTTCGGCACGCTGCCGGCGGCCTTCCGGATCTGGGCATAGACCTCGGCGGTCGCGCCGGTCGCGGTGTCGAGAGCGGGGGTAGCAATGCGAGACATGATGACACTCCTTGCTGTTGAGGCGTCCCGTTCGGACGTTGAGTGTCGTATGAACCCACAAGGCGAGATTGCTAATTCGCCATAGGCTCAATAATATGCTCCATCGTATCATCGATGGAGTTGAGCATGGCTGACGCAACCGACTGGCTGAGCCGATTGCTCGCGCTGGTGCCGGTCAGTGGGAGGGTCGAGCATCGCTGCTTCTTCGGCGCGCCGTGGCAGCTCGCCTTCGAGCCGGCCGGGCCGGGCGAAATCCCCTATCATATCGTGCTGGCCGGATCGGCGACGCTGGACGATCCGTCCGGCGCGCCGTCACGCAGGCTGACGGCCGGGGATATCGTGCTGTTGCCGCATGGCTCCGCGCACATCCTGAACGACGGCAGCGGCGCGGAGCCCGCGCCCTCGCACAAGCGCCACGGCCTCACGCTGACGATCGACGAGAATGAGGGGCCGGGCGAGCGGCTCGACATCCTGTGCGGGCGCTTCAAGCTGTCCGCGGCCCATGAGCGGCTGATCCGAGATTATCTGCCGGCGCAGCTGGTGGTCAGTGCGGGCGAGCACACCGCCGCGACCGCGCGGCCGGGAACGAGCGCGCAGCTCGCGAGCCTGGTCGGGCTGATGCGGCTGGAATCCGCGAGCGAGAATCTCGGCGGCCGCGCCATGCTGGACGCGCTTTCGACCGCCACCTTCGCGCTGGTGCTGCGCCTCGCCAGCGAGGCTGAGCGGGCGCCGGACGGGCTGCTCGCGCTGGCCGGTCATCCCCGGCTGGCCCCTGCCCTCACCGCGCTCTTCAACGAGCCTGCCCGCGCCTGGACGCTGCCGGAGCTGGCGGCGCTCTGCGCCATGTCGCGCGCCACCTTCATCCGCCAGTTCCAGCAGAGCCTCGGGCGCTCGGCGGCCGACCTGCTCACCGGCATCCGCATGACGATCGCGGCGAACCAGCTACGCACCTCCTCCGCCTCGACCGGCGCAGTCGCCGAGGATGTCGGCTATCAGTCCGAGGCGGCGTTCCAGCGCGCCTTCAAGCAGCATATGGGCGCGACGCCCGCGCAATATCGCCGGGAGGCCCGGAAAGCCGGCTGAGTCCGCCTCCGCCGGCCTTCCGGGGAGGCCGTCAAAGGACGACGACCATCTTGCCGCCGGCGGCATTGGCCTCCATCAGCCGATGGGCTTCCGGCACCTCCTCGAAGCCGAAGACGCGCTTCGGCCTGACGTCGAGCCGGCCGGCGGCGGCATCGCGCGCGATCTCGCCCAGCGGCACGTCGGAGAGCGGGAAACCCGGCGTGCCGAACACGAAGCTGCCGAAGAAGGTGAGATAGACGCCGCTCGCCATCTGGAGCAGCGGGTTGAAATCCGGGATCGGATCGAGCCCGCCCAGCCAGCCGGCCAGGCACGAGCGGCCGCCCCGGCGCAACATCGCCAGCGAATCCAGCGCCACGCTGTTGCCGACCAGATCGAGCACGGCGTCGATCTCCCCGGCCTCGGCGATATGCTTCGACAGGTCCGGCCGCTCGATCTCGCAGCGCTCCACGCCCAGCGCCTCCAGCATCGCGAAGCGCTCCTGCTGGCGGGTGGTGGCGATCACGCGGGCGCCGGCGTTCACCGCCTGCTTCACCGCAGCCTGACCGAAGGCGGAGGTCGCGCCCCGGATGACGATCAACTGCCCCGCCCGAAGCTCGAGGTTGCGGAACAGGCAGGTCCAGGCGGTCGCATAGGTTTCGGGGATGGCCGCCAACTCCGCCCAGGGCAGATCCGCCTCGATCAGCGCGACATTGCCGACCGGCACGCGGGTGAACTCCGCATAGCTGCCGTTGATGGTGCGGCCCATGCCGCCCATCAGCGCCGCCACCTTGGCGCCGACCGGAAATTCGCCGCCGGGGCAGGATTTGACGATGCCGACGCATTCGATGCCCGACACCGGCGCGGCCTCGGCCCATTCGCCACGCCGCATGTGCATTTCGGCATGGTTGATGCCGAACGCCTTGATCTCGATCACCACATGGCCGGCGAGCGGCCCCGGCTCCGGAATGTCGCGATAGGAAAGGGCTTCGAGGCCGCCGAAACCGTCAAGAACGATGGCGCGCATGATCGTCTCCTGAAACGATGGGGGGGTGGGCGCGAGCCGGGGGGAGAAGCCCGCGCCCCGGGGGGAGGTCAGGCGAAGAAGCCGCGGATCTCCGCCGCGATCTCGGCGGCGTGCGTCTCCAGCGCGAAATGGCCGGTGTCGAGGAAGGTCACCCGCGCCTCGGGAATGTCGCGATGGAAGGCTTCGGCCCCCGGCGGCAGGAAGAAGGGGTCGTTCTTGCCCCACACCGCCAGAAAGCGCGGCTTGTGCGTGCGGAAATAGTCCTGGAAGGCGGGGTAAAGCGCGACATTGCTCTTATAGTCGCCGAACAGGTCGAGCTGCACGTCGTCCGCGCCCGGCCGCGCGAGATAATGATCGTCGAGCGTGTAGCCGTCGGGCGAGATCGCCGCAGGATCGGCCACGCCGTGCGCATATTGCCAGTAGGTCGTCTCCGGCTTCAGCATCATGCGCAGCGCGTCGCGATTGGCTGGCGAGGCATCCTCCCAATAGGCGCGGATCGGGTTCCAGCCGTCGCTCAGCCCCTCCACATAGGCATTGCCGTTCTGGGAAATGATGCCGGCGACACGCTCCGGGTGGCGGATCGCCAGACGGAAGCCGGTCGGCGCGCCATAGTCGAACACATAGACGATGAAGCGATCGAAGCCGACGATCTCGGTGAAGCGCTCGATCGTGTCGGCGATGGAATCGAAGCTGTTGACCTTGGGATCGCCCGACTGGCCGAAGCCCGGCAGGTCCGGCGCGATGATATGGAAGCGATCCGCCAGCAGCGGGATGAGATCGCGGAACATATGGCTGGAGCTGGGGAAGCCATGGAGCAGGAGCAGCTTGGGCGCACCCGCCGTCCCCGCTTCGCGATAGAACAGCTCGATCCCGTCCACGTCGACGGTGCGGTATGTGTTGGCAATCATCGCATTCCTCCTGCTTGCAAATGAGCGACCGGGGCACCTTGCCCTAACGAACTAACTTCCATTACCCAACTAATAGGGTTTCAAATTTCGCGGCGAACCGGCCTCAAAAGCCCCGGATCATCCGGGGACGCGACTGGACGAGAAGCGCTCCGCACATGAGCAGGAAACCCAGATCGGGCAGCGCGGCCTCGATCAGCCTCGCCGCGAACGCCGGGATTCCATGCAGAGAATGGACCGGATGCTTCGCCGGTTCCACGCTCCGCCCTTCCAACCCATGGGCCCAGGCGTTCCGGGCGAACGCCACAATCCTGCGATGCGCGGCCATGCCGGACCCTCCTCGATGACAGCCGGATGATGAAACCATCCAAGCGACGGCATGATGGTTACGACTCGTATTGTAACTTGTCAATTGCCATTTTGATGGTTACATCGATCGGACAAGGATCATCGACGGATTGCGACACCATGGCTGCGAACATGCCCGCCTTCTTCATTGCCGACGCCCGGGGGATTGATTTCCTCAACTCGATCGCCACGCCGGCGGAGGAGGCGGTCGACTGGCTGCGCGATGGCGCGGGGCTGGTCGATTGGCTGCGGCAGGCCGGTCTGGTGCCGGACCGCCAGCTCGATGAGCTGACGGAGCGGGCCATGCCGGGCGAGCTGGATCGCGTCGCCGATCAGGCCCGCGACCTGCGCGAATGGTTCCGGGGTTTCGTGAAGAGCCATATGGGCCAGCCGCTGCCGGCCGATGCGATCGCCGATCTCGCGCCGCTCAACCGCCTGCTGGAGCGCGACGAGGCCTATGACCGCATCGTGTCGCACGAAAGGGGGCGTCTGACGCTGGAGACAGCCCGCCGCTGGCGCTCGCCGGAATCGCTGCTCATCCCCATCGGCGAGGCGCTGGCCCGCGCCGTCGTGGAGGAGGACTTCACCCATGTGAAGGCCTGCCAGGGGCAGAGCTGCACGCTTCTCTTCGCGGATCACACCCGCGGCCATGCGCGCCGCTGGTGCAGCATGAGCGTCTGCGGCAATCGCGCCAAGGTCGCCGCCCATCGCAGCCGCCAGAAGGAATCCGGGGCGCGGCACCGGGCATAGCCGCACCTGCTGGAAGGTGCAGCCCCCCCGTGGGGGCCCCGAATCCCTTACTTCACGAAACGGAGGCGATCAGCCCGTCGGCCAGCCATTGCCCGAGGAATCCGCCCGCCAGAGCCGGCCCCTGCTCCTCGCCAAAGCGCGCGACGAGGCTGGCGCACAGCGCGCCGAAGTCCCGTCCTTCCGCCACGAGGGCCAGCGCCTCGGCTTCGGCGGCCTCCAGCGTCCGAAAGGCTGGCGCGAACCCGGCACGCCAGACCATGATCGACGCGGGCTGCGGCAGGAGGCTGGCGGCCGGAGGCTGCGCCCCGCCGGACAGGGCCGACCAGATCGCGCCGGCGTTGGTCGCCGCCGAGAAGGAAGCGAAGGTCGGCACGAGGCGCAGCACAGCCCGGTCCCAGTCGATCCCGTCGAGGCTCGCGGGTTCGATCGGCGCGGCGTCGGGCCCGACGAAGGCCAACCCCAGCGCGCGCTCCAGCCGCCCCAGTTCGCCGACCTCGGGGTCTTCCGGGTAGAGCCGGTCCAGCGTCTCCGGGAAATCGAGCGCATAGGCATCGAGCGTCCAGCTATGCGGCGGCAGGCGGTCGATATGCAGGGCGGCGGCGCCTTCGAAGGCGTTATCCCCGATCCATGCCCGCACCGTCTCGAAACTCTCCGAGAGGCACGCCATCAACTGCCCGCGATAATTGTTGAGATAGACGGCGAGGCCGGCTTGCGCGGGCTCCCCGAAGCGCGCGGCGACGCCGGCATCCTCCGTCGCGAGCCAGCCCCGGAAATCGCGCTGGAGCGCCAGCAGGCTCATGCCGCCGCCTTTCGCAAATCCACGCCGGCTATGCCGCGCGCAATGTCCAACTCTGCGAGCAGGTCGCCAAGCGGCGGGATGGCATCGTCGCGCTCGATCATGGTGGCGACCGGCCCCAGCCGGTCGAGCGCCGCCGCATAGAGCGACCAGACCGTATGCGGCACCGGCTTGTCGTGCGTGTCGATCAGCAGCGCCTCGCCCTGGCTGTGCCCTGCGAGATGGATCTGCCGCACCCGCGCGGCGGGGATGCCGTCCAGATAGGCGATCGGATCGAAGCCATGATTGCTCGCGCTGACGACGATGTTGTTCACGTCGAGCAGCAGCCCGCAGCCCGTCCGCGCGCACAGCGCATCGAGGAACTCCCACTCGCTCATCTCGCCGGCGAAGGCGATATAGCTCGACGGATTCTCGATCAGCATGGCGCGGCCCAGCACGTCCTGCGCGTGCGCGATATTGGCGCACACCGTGTCGAGCGCCTCGCCGGTATAGGGCAGCGGCAGCAGGTCGTGCGAGTTGAAGCCTTCGATCCGCGACCAGCTCAGATGGTCGGAGACGAACAGCGGGTCGACCGCATCGGCCAGCGCGCACAGGCGGCGGAGATAGTCCGCGTCCAGCCCGTCCGCCGAGCCGATCGACATCGACACGCCGTGGAGTGCCACGGGGTGGCGTTCGCGCACGCGTCGCAGCACGTCGAGCGGGCGGCCGCCGTCGACCATGAAATTCTCCGAGATCACCTCGACGAAATCGACGGCCACCGCCGCATCGCCGTCAAGGAAATCGCCATAATGCGGCTTGCGCAGGCCGAGGCCGAACTGGTGCCGGTCGAACATGCCAGGCCTCCTTGAGGAGGGGCCGGCCGCGCGGGCCGGCCCCCGAGGGATCACTTGGCCGGAGCGGTCAGGCTGCCGCCCTGCGCGGCGCAGGCCTTGGCGGTCAGGTCCTTGAAGCCCTGCCCCTTGCAATCATTCTGGCCCTTGCAGTCATGGTTGCCGGACTTGCAGTCCGACTGACCCTTGCAGGCGTTGACGCCATAGCAGGCCGCAACCTTGGCCCCCTTGGCGAGCGCCGGGCTGGAGATGCTCGCGCCCGAAAGGGCGATGAGCGCGGCGGCGGCGGCGAAGCTGACGGCGGTCTTCGAAGGGGTCATCTTGGTCTCTCCCGAAAGGATGTGCCGGAATGGCTCCCCTCCTACGCCGCCGACGCCGGCCCGGTTACAGCGCTCACCAGCGCATCAGCTTCGGGCCGATCAGCGCGCCGACGCCGGCCGCGAGCACGATGCCGAGGCTGTACCAGGTGAGCACGAAGAGGGCCGACACCTCCGGGCAATGGAGGCAGTAGATCGTCGCAGCCCACGCGCCCGCCGCGAGACCGGCCGCCGCTCCGGCGGCACGCAGCCGCGTCGGCGCCATCCGCCGGAACGACCAGAGCAGGCCGACGAAGATCGGCATCGCGAGCGTCAACACCAGCCATGGGCAGACCTTCCAGCTCCCGCCCAGCCACATGGCGAGCCAGTCGCGAGAGGGCGTGTCGACCAGCTCCCCGATGCCGATGCCGGCGAGCAGCAGCACCGGCACCGCCAGCAGCCAGAGCCAGCGCAGCGACACTGGAGTCGGCCGTGCAAGCCGGGACACCGCGAAGATCGCGCCGACGCCCAGCGAGAGGGTGTAGGTCCACTTCATCCAGAAGGAGAAGCCGTGCATCGCCACGCGCAGGTCCGGCCGGATTCCGAGGATGGCGGTGACGAGGATCATGGTGACGATCCCGCCGCCGGCCATGCCGATCGCCAGCCGCCGCGCCAGCACGCGGCGCGGCACGCGGGGCACGTCCCGGCTCAGCGTCCGGATGAGATCGTCGGTGTTCATCGCCGATCCTCCCCGCGCAGGCGGGCGGCCAGTGCCTTCAGGCCGCGATGCACCGAAACCTTCACGTCGGATTCGCCGATGCCGGCGCGCGCCGCCGCCTCCGAGACGCTGAGCCCGTCGATATGCGTATGGCGGATCGCGCGCGCCTGCTTGGGGGAGAGCGTCGAGAGCAGCGCATCGACGTCCATCCGCGCCGACGCCGCTTCCTCGAACCCCTCGGCGACGAGGATCGCCTCGACATCCTCGATGGGCACGACGACCTTCCGGCGGCGATAATGATCGATCAGGCGATAGCGCGCGATCGCGTAGAGCCAGGCCGTGAAGGGGCGATCCCGGTCATAGCTTTCACGCTTGGTGTGCACCGAGATCAATGTTTCCTGCACCAGATCCTCGATATCATCCTCGGCACCGCGCAACCGGCGACGATAAAATCCGCGCAGCATCGGAACGAGCGCACGCAACAGGCAGGCATGGCCCGCGGCATCGCCGTCGAGCCCCGCCACCATCCATGCCTTGAGCTGTTCCTCGCCGGCCTGCATTCGCCCTCCGGCAAGGGCTACGCGCCGCACGGGCGGGCGGTTACACGGTCCGCCGAACTTTTCCTCGAGCGGCCCCTGTAACCGGCCAGGGGACCGCCGCGTAACCCCATCGTGACCCGGAACCCCCACGCCTCCCCGCGGTCACCGTGCGGCGGCCGGCCATCCCCCACAGGCGGCCGCCGCGCGAGAGGCATTCGACTGAGGAACGCCATGACCAAGACTCACGCGGCTCTCGCCGCCACCCTCGCGCTCACCTTCGCGGCGGGCGCGGCCCATGCCGCCGACGCCGGCAAGGCCCCGATGGAAAAATGCTACGGCGTGGCGCTCGCCGGCAAGAATGAATGCAAGGCCGGCGCCGGCACCACCTGCGCGGGCACCTCCAAAGTCAACTATCAGGGCAATGCGTGGAAGCTGGTGAAGGCCGGCACCTGCACCAGCATCAAGACGCCCAAGGGCTTCGGCTCGCTCACCCCCAAGGCCTGAGCCATGCGTACCCGCCGCCGTCCGCCGGGCAGCGGCGGGACGCTCCTATCGTCCGAAGAGGGAACCGCCATGCTCTCGCCGATCCGCGTCTATCGCCATGCCGGCCGCCTCGCCGCGCGCCTGTTGCCGCAAGACCTGCTGCTGCTCGTCGCCCGTCTCGGCATCGCGGCGGTGTTCTTCCAGTCCGGGCGGACCAAGGTGGAAGGGCTGCTGACCATCACCGATTCCACCTACGAACTCTTCCGCACCGATTATGCCCTGCCCTTCATGGACCCGGTGATCGCCGCCCATGTCGCGGCCTATTCGGAGCATCTCTTCCCGATCCTGCTGGTGCTCGGCCTGTTCACCCGCCCCGCCGCGCTCGCCCTGTTCGGGATGACGAGCGTGATCGAGATCTTCGTCTATCCCGATGCCTGGCCGACGCATCTGAGCTGGGCCGGGCTGCTGCTGCCGCTCATCGCGCTGGGTGGCGGGCGTTGGTCGCTCGATGGGCTGACGGGGCTGGATCTGCCTGCCGCCCGCCCGGCCTCCCGGAAGGGGCCGGCGGCTTCGGCGGATGGACCTGTCACAGAAAGGATGCGAGCCTGATCGTCTCCCGCTAGAGACGGGGCGACATGACCAGCCCTTCCGAACAGGCCCCCATCCGCCATCATGCCCGCCGCGGAAAGATATTGCTCCGCCGGCACGGCCCCACCTCGCACTCGTGGCGGCGGCGCACCGCCATTTTCGGTGGCGCCGTGGCGGTCGGGCTCGTCGCCATCCTGTTCGCACGGATCGCCGACATGGCCAGCGAACTGTTCGCCGGAACGGTCATGCGGATATGGTGGCTACCCCTGCTGCTGACCCCGGCGGGCTTCGCGGCCATCGCATGGCTGACCGCGCGGCTGGCGCCCGCGGCGGGCGGATCGGGCATTCCCCAGATCATCGCCGCCAAGGCCGATCCCGAGCGGGCGACCGGCGCGCTGGCTTCCGCCCGGACCGCCATCCTGAAAGTGATCCTGACGGCCGGCGCGCTGACCTGCGGCGCCTCCGTCGGCCGCGAAGGACCGACGGTGCAGGTCGGCGCGACGGTGATGGCCTATGCCCATCGACTGATGCGCGTGCCTGTGCGCGCATCCGTGCTCGTCGCCGGAGCGGCGGCCGGCGTCGCAGCGGCGTTCAACACGCCCCTGGCCGGCGTCGCCTTCGCCATCGAGGAACTGGCCGCCGCCTATGAGCAGCGCATGACGCTGCTGGTGATGACCGCCGTGCTGATCGCGGGCATGATCAGCCTCGGGCTCGCGGGCGACTATGTCTATTTCGGCGTGGTCGGGCAGACCTTGTCGCTGCGCTCGACGCTGGTGGTGGCGCCGCTCTCTGGCATCGCGGGCGGGATCACCGGGGCGTTGTTCTCGCGTGCCACGCTGTGGTTGTCGCGAGGCGGCACGCGCATGCTGTCGCGCGGGCGGCCCATCCTCTTCGCCGCAGCCTGCGGCCTCATCGTCGCAGGCGTCGGCATCGCCAGCGGATTGACCTGGGGCACGGGCTATTCGGCCGCACGCGGCATCATCGCCGGTGACAATGCCCCGCTGTGGTTCGGCCCCGCCAAATTCGTGGCGACCCTCGCGACCGCCGCCGCGGGCCTGCCCGGAGGCATCTTCGCGCCGACGCTGGCCACGGGCGCGGGGCTCGGCAACGGCATCCACGCGCTGTTCCCCGCCGAGCCCACCGGCGCCATCGTGCTGCTCGGGATGGTGGCCTATTTCACCGGAGTCGTGCGGGCGCCGCTGACCTCCGTCATTATCATCTCCGAGACGACCGGCAGCCGCGGATTGATGATGCCCCTCCTCGCGACCGCGCTGATCGCCGAAGTCGCGGCATCGACCATTTCGCGCGAGCGCCTCTATCATGGCTTGTCGCAGCGTTTCCTGCCCGCCTCGCACGGCGACTGAGGCCGTCTCGCCGGAGGGCTTTCAGTCACGTCCCCACGTTTGTATCGCGGTAGTTCCCCCGAGCCCGATCATACGAAGCTAGCCAGAAGCGACGATCCTGCTCAGAACCGCTGCGAGTTCCTCCTGACGGAACGGCTTGGTGATCCGCAGCAGATCGGGCGCGATATCCGCGGCGTCGGCATAACCGGAGATGATCAGCGCAGGCGCTTCGAGCCTTCGGAGCTGCAATGTGCGCACCAGGTCGACGCCCGAAAGCCCCGGCATCAGATGATCGGTCACGAGCACATCGAACGGCTGCCCTTGATCGACGAGCGCCAGAGCCTCCTCGGCCGAGCCCGCTTCGACCACCGCATAGCCGATCTCACTCAGCATATGCGCGGTGCTGGCCCGGACCAGCTCTTCGTCGTCGACCAGCAGGGCAACCCCCTCCTGATGCTCCGCCGTCGACGGCATGTTCCTTTCGTCCCGCCTGACCGGCTGTCTTGCGAGCGGGAGCCAGAGATCGATGTTCGTGCCATAGTCCGGCTTGCTGGAGATCGTCAGTGCTCCGTTGAGCTGCAAGGCGAGCCCATGTGCCATCGACAGGCCGAGCCCCGTGCCCTTGCCGACGCCTTTGGTTGAAAAGAAGGGCTCGATCGCCCGGGCCAGCGTCTCCTCGTCCATGCCCGTACCCGTGTCGGCCACCGAGAGCCGGATGTAGCGCCCGGCCGGCAATCGGCTCTGGTGGGTTGGCTCCAGACACTCCTCGGACGCCGTGATCCGCAACGTGCCGCCTTCCGGCATGGCGTCGCGCGCATTCACGCTGAGATTCAGGATCGCCATTTCGAGTTGATTGGCGTCCGCATGGGCGGGAGGCAGATCGTCCGGGGCGGAGGTCATGACCCTGATCTGCGGGCCCGTGGTTGTGGCGACGAGATCGGCCATGCCCTTCACCAGACTCGCGACGTCGACCGCGGTCGGCTGGAGTGGTTGACGCCGGGCGAAGGCCAACAGCCGCTGGACCAGCACCTTGGCGCGCTCGGCGGACCGGATCGCTCCGTCGATGAGCCGACGCTGCCGGTCGGTGCCGAGGCAGCTCCGCTGGAGTATGTCGAGCCCGCCGACGATCGGGGTGAGCAGATTGTTGAAGTCATGGGCGACGCCGCCGGTGAGCTGGCCCATGGCCTCCAGCTTTTGCGCCTGACGGAGAGCCTCTTCCGCCTGGCGGCGCTCGGTGATGTCGGCCGCCTCCGGAACGATGGATATGACACTGCCGTCCGGCCCCCGCACGGGACGCATGCCGAAATCGAATATGCGTAGCCCCGTAGGGAGCGGGACGGTGGCTTCCTGACGGATGGTCTCGCCAGCCGCGACTCTTGCGACGGCCCGCCGCATCGCCTGCTTCATTCCGGCCGCGCCGGTCAGCCAGGGCGTTTCCCAGAAATATCTGCCGACCACGTCGACCAGCGTCGCGCCGATGCCTTCCAGGGCCGTCCTGTTCGCATCGAGCACCGTTCCGTCGGGCGCGAGAAGGCCCTGATATTGGTAGTTGGTTTCGAAGATCGCCCGGAGCCGCGCCTCGCTGCGGCGCAGATCCGCCGTGCGCTGCTCGACCTGCCGTTCGAGGGAGCCCGCGAGAGCATGAAGCTCCTGCAATCGCGCACGCGCCTCATATTGGCGACGGCGGCCTCGCAGCGCCGATTGGGCCAGGCTGATCAGGGTCGTCGGATGGAAGGGCCGCTCGAGAAAGGCGACATTGCTCAGGACCTCGAGCTGGCGCCTCGCCTCGGGATTGCGCTCGAGGCCGCCACCGCGCCGGGTGAGCAGGATGAAGGGAAAGTCCGACCATTCGGGCTGGCTGTCGATCCAGGCGCGCAGATGATGGAGATCGGCGCTCTCCAGCGCTTCCGACGTGGCCAGCCCGAAGCCGGCCCCGCGTTCCATGCCTTCGACAAGCGCCTCGACGGTAGCGCACTGGACCGCGTTGATCGCGGCTTCGGCGAGAATGCCCATCGCGATGCCCGCATCGCGTCCCATCGGGGCAAGGACGAGTGCCCGCTCGGAGAATGCGGGGATCAACGCGGGTCCTCGAGCAGCTTCGGAACGTCGCCGACCAGCGCGGGCACGCCGCGCAGCACGCCCTGGAATGCGGTGAGCGGCTCGCCGAGGATGATCCCCTCCGAGCCGATGCGATATTCGCGGATCGTGTCCTCATGAGAACCGGTGCGCTTCTTCACGATCGATATCGCCCGGCGTACCCGCCCCTGGGCCTCGAAATAGCGCAGCAGGATCACGGTATCGGCGAGATAGGTGACATCGACCGGTGACTTCATATCGCCGAAAAGGCCGTGCTGGGCGACGGTCAGGAAGGTCGTGGCACCCTGCCGGTTCAGATATTGGAGAAGCTCGTGCATGTGGAGCACCAGCGCATTCTCCTGGGGCATCGCCGTCTGGTATCCATTGAGGCTGTCGATCACCACCGTCTGCGCGTTCCGCTGCTCGACGGAGCGCCGCACCCGTTCGGACAGTTCGCCCGGCGACAATTGGGCGGCGTCCACCTGCTCGATCACCAGCATCCCGGCATCCACCATCGCCTGCATGTCGATGCCGAGCCCGCGCGCGCGATTGATGAGAAGGTCCAGCTCCTCGTCGAACACGAACATCGCCGCTGTTTCGCCCTTCGCCACCGCCGCCGCCACGAACGTGAGCGCCAGCAACGATTTGCCTGTCCCCGCAGGTCCAAGAATGAGGACGCTGGAGCCACGGTCGACCCCTCCGCCGAGCAGGGCGTCGAGTGCGGGAATGGCCGTCGAGATAGGATGGCGCTCAAAGCCCGTCTCGTGCTCCGCGGCGATCAGGCGGGGGAAAGCATGGACGCCGCCGGTCTCGATCACGAAATCGTGATAGCCGCCGCGATATTTGCGCCCGCGATATTTGGTGATACGCAGCCGGCGCCGCTCGGCACCGTAATCGCGGGACAATTCCTCCAGCATGAGGACGCCATGCGCGATGCTGTGCACGGTCTTGTCGGCATGGTCGGTGGTGAGGTCGTCGAGCAGAAGCACGGTCGCGCCACGTCCTGCGAAATAATGCTTGAGCGCCAGAATCTGGCGTCGATAACGCAAGGAGCCCTGCGCAAGCAGCCGGATCTCCGACAGGCTGTCGAGCACGACGCGCCTCGGCGCTATCCGCTCGAACGCCTCGAAGATGCGCCTGGTCGTCTCGCCGAGTTCCAGATCGGAGGAATAGAGCAGGCTCTGCTGCTGCCCTTCGTCGAGAATGCTCTCCGGCGGCGCCAGCTCGTAGAGGTCGACTCCTTCCAGCGACCAGCCATGCGACCGCGCGCTGGCCCGCAACTCGTCTTCCGTCTCCGACAGCGTGATATAGAGCCCGGTCTCCCCGGCTTCCGCGCCCGCCAACAGAAACTGGAGCGCGATCGTCGTCTTGCCGGTGCCGGGATGGCCTTCGAGAAGAAAGACGCGGCCATTCTCGAAGCCGCCGGTCATGATATCGTCGAGCCCCGCCACACCGGTGCCGACCGCTTCTCCTCCCGCCATCCTCGTCTCCATCCCGGAATGGAGCGGATGGTCTCAGCCTCACCGGACGATATGCTTCGCTCCCGGAACACCAACTCGCCGTGGCATTCGTCGTTCCCAAGCGGCGCGCGGCTTGCGGCTTTCCTCGATCACAACAGCCAGAACCGGCATGGACATCCGATGCCTCCGATCGCGCGGCCCCTGCATTTCTCTGCGCATGACCAAGCCACACCGATGATTCCGCCTCCGCCCGCCATCCATAAGCGGCTCTGTCACGGGTGGGGGATGATCGCGGGGAACAGATATTGCTGGAGCAGCACCAGCAGACCCAGCAGCAATGTCAGTGCAATGCTGTGCTTGAAGGTCCGCGCCAGGACTTCCCCTTCCCTGCCGCTCAGATCGGTGACGACGGTTCCCGTACAGATATTCTGCGGCGAGACCATCTTGCCCATCACGCCGCCGGAGGAGTTGGTCGCCGCCATGAGGATCGGACTGAGGTCGAGCTGCCGCGCGGCAACCACCTGCAAATTGCCGAACAAGGCGTTGCCGGAGGTGTCGCTGCCCGACAGGAACACCGCCAGCCACCCCAGAAAAGCCGAAACCAGCGGGAACAGCGCCCCCACCGACGCGATCCCCACGCCCAGCGTGTAGGCCATGCCCGAATAGTTCATAAGATAGGCGAGTCCGACGATCAGCATGGTGGTGATGGCCGGCAGCCTCACCTGTCGGAACGACCGTAACATCGCCTGCCCGAACTCCGCCGCGCCCAGCCCGACCAGAAGACAGGTGATGGCCGAGGCAAGCAATATGGCGGTGCCCGCGGCGAGCGGCTGGAAGGACCAGACCGCGGCATAGGGCTTTCCATAAGTGGTGATGAACACCGCGTTGTGTAGCCCAGGCCATTCCACCTGCACCTGCCCCAGGAGCGGCAGCTTCAGATGGAGCCAGACGATGACGGTGACGGACAATACCAACCAGGGCGTCCAGCCCCGCCACGTCCCCACCCCGTTCGCCCGGGTTGCAACCGTCTGGGGAGGAATGGCGAGCGCGAAAGCCGGATCGGGAGTCATCCGCCATATCCGCACGAACCCCAGCGTGACGGCCAGCGAGATCAGGGAGGACAGCACGTCGGTCAGGGCATAGCCGAGATAGTTGGCGGACAGGAACTGGGCGATGCCGAACGATCCTCCTGCCACCAGCAGCACCGGCCACACACCGCGCAGCGCGCGTAGCCCCCCATAAGCGACGATCACATAGAAGGGCAGAAGCAGCGCAATGACGGGCAGTTGTCGACCGATCATCGCCCCCAGCATCTGGTCCGGAAGCTGGGTGACGGCCGCGAGCGTCGTCACCGGTGCGCCCAGCGCGCCGAAGGCAACGGGCGCCGTGTTGAAGATGAGCGTGAAGACCAGAGCCTCGATCGCCGGAAAGCCGAGTCCGATCAGCAGGGCGCTGGTAATCGCTATCGGCGTGCCGAAACCGGCCACCCCTTCCAGAAGGCAGCCGAAGGAGAAACCGATCACCACCAGGACGACGCGGCGGTCATTGGGGAGATGCACGACCAGCCAGTTCCTGAATGCATCGAAGCATCCGGATTTCACGGCCACATTGTAGAGCACCAGCGCGTTGAAGACGATCCACATGACAGGCCACAGGGCGAACGTGGCGCCGGCTGCGATGCTGTCCAGTCCGAGACGGAGGGGCAGTTTCCAGACCGTCACCGCCAGCACCAGCGCCACGATCAATCCTCCGGCCGAAGCCTGCCAGGCCGGCCGCCGCAGGACACCCAACAATATGAGCACGATCGCGATAGGAACCGCAGCCACCAGAAAAGAGAGCGCAAGGCTGCCGCTGACGGGTTCGACGAGTTGATGAAACATTCGGCACCTCCCCGGTGCACAGCCCGCGCATGCCGACTGCGGTCATTTTTTCTTACCAATCGATATTCTGGACCGCCGGTCCAATCAACCGGTAAAATTCGCGGACCTTATGAGAACCGGGGAAAGAGGCCTCCGATCGGCGCCGGGATCAGGCTTTTCGGGCCTTTCTGGTTCGCGGAGCCACCAGATCGTTGCGGGCCAGTCGCCGAATCGAAGCCTCACGACGGCGCTCCGCCTCATGGATGGCGCGCTGCGTCCGTATCGTGGAGATCATGTGCGCCTGTGCAGCGGCGCGCGCAGCCTCCGGGTCGCGCGCCATGATCGCATCGAAGATCGCGCGATGCTCTGCGATTTGGGAATCGCCCTCCGTGCGGTGCTCGAACAGATTCTTGCGGTTGAGATAGACGTTCGACCGCAACAGGCTCTCGAGGCTCCGCATGAAGTGGAGCATCATCAGATTGTGACTCGCCTCGTAGATGGCGAAGTGAAACTCGGCGTCGGCCCGCGCGATCTCGTCGACATCATGCTTCTCATGCGCGGCGATCATCGACTCGTACCGCTCCACGATCGTATCGCGGTCAATTTCCGATGCTCTTTCAGCAGCATAGGCGGCGGCGGCGGCCTCGACCACCAGGCGAAACTCCATACAGTCGAGCCGCGCTTCCGGATCGTCCATCAGCAGCACCAGCGGGTCGCGAAGCGACTTGCCGATCGATTCGCTGACATAGGAGGCGCCGCTGGCGTCCGTCGTCAGCATCCCGAGGCCGACGAGCTTGTCGAGGGCATCGCGCAGCGAAGGGCGCGAGACGTCGAGCTTCGCGGACAGCTCCCGCTCCGACAGTAAGCGCTCGCCCGGCTGGAGGGCGCCCTCCAGGATCAGTTGCTGGATATGCTCGGCAATTGCATCCGCCAGCTTGGCCGGCCTGATCGACGACATGTCTTCTCGAACCTCATGTTTTCCCACGCATCAGCATCTCTCATTTCGCTGAAACCCGGTCAATCTCGGTCATCATTTTTGCCCATTGCGACTCTCGGTCATAAATGTTAGCCAATCGTCGAAAGCCAAAAATGTGAGCCGGTGCTCGGCAGCACTCGGGGAGCGGTACGTCGTACTGCAAAGGGGAGAGAGATGGAGAAGGCCCATCGTTTGGCCGGGCTTCTGGCCGGCATCAGCATCGTCGCGTTCACCACACCCGCCATGGCCCAGATCACGGCTGCAGCAGGCGCTTCACCTCCGCCGCCGGCCCTGGTTCAAGCCGCCCCGGCAGGCGGCGGTCAACCGGCCAGCCAGGAGATCGTCATCACCGGCAGCCGGATCGCCCGATCGCCGTTCGAGACGCCGACGCCCGTCACCGCGATCAGCCAGAAGCAGCTTGAGGCCAAGGCCGCGCCGACGGTGATCGACCTGCTGCGCGACCTGCCTTCCCTGCGGCCCAACCGGAACAATGGCTCGGCGACGGACGTCGGCACCGCGACCTTCGATCTCCGCTCGCTCGGCGCGACCCGCACGCTGGTGCTGATCGACGGCCAGAGGGTGATGAATTCGAGCCCGACGGGCGGCTTCGACGTCAACCTGCTGCCGGCGCCGCTGATTCAGCGCATGGAGATCGTGACCGGCGGCGCGTCCTCGGTCTATGGCTCCAACGCGGTCAGCGGCGTGGTCAACGTCTTCCTGGACGGCAATCTCACCGGCCTGAAGGTAGACGGTCAGAACAACATCTCGCAGCACGGCGATGCGCAGAACTATACCGTCAACGCCGCCTGGGGAACGCGTTTCGCCGGCGACAAAGGCCACTTCGTGATTGCCGGCTCTTATTTCGATCAACCGGACATTCTTTATCAGGGCAACCGGGCCTGGGGGTCCAAAGGCATCACGCTGATCCCGAACTCTGCCTACACGCCCACCAACGGCCAATTTCGCCAGCTGATCGTGCCGGATGTCCGGTTGTCGTCGATGACCTATGGCGGCGTCATCACCAGCAACGGCCCGCTCAAGAACATCCAGTTCGGCGTCAACGGCGCGCAGAGCCAGTTCGTCCAGGGCACCAACGCCAGCTCCGTGTGGATGCAGGGCGGCGAAGGGCTGGAGCTGCAACCGGATTTCGCCGTGCTCCAGCCCTCCACCCAGCGGATCAACGGCTATTCGCGGGCGACCTATGATTTCTCGCCCGCCCTGCAAGGCCATCTGGACGTGCTGGCGGCCCGCACCAAGCAACACCAGACCAACAACTATAATTACAACAACGGCGACATCGTCATCCAGCAGGACAATGCCTTCCTGCCCGCCAATATCCGCGACATCATGGTCGCCAACAATATCAAATCGTTCAACATGGGCCGGCTCAATCAGGAAACCGGCATAGACGACAACACGACGACCGACACCTACATCCGCACATCCGGCGGATTGAAGGGCGGGCTGTTCGGCGACTGGTCGTGGGATGGAAACGTCAATTACACCTGGGCCAAATATAGCAATGTCAGCCTCAACAACCGCATCAACGCCAATTGGACGAACGCGCTCGACTCGGTGATCGGTCCGGGCGGGACGCCGATCTGCCGGTCGACGCTGACCAATCCGAACAATGGCTGCGTGGCGGCCAACCCCTTCGGCCTGAACAGCGTCTCGCCTGAGGCGGCCGCCTATGTCACCGGCACCTCGTTCATCCGCGCGATCTCGACGCAGATCGACGGCAACCTGAACGCCAAGGGCAATCTCTTCGAGACCTGGGCCGGCCCCGTGGCAACAGCCGTGGGCGCCGAGGCCCGGCGGGAGACGGTGCACCTCAACTCGGACCCGATTTCCGCCATCAACGGTTGGCGGCAGGCGAGTTCCGCGCCCTATCACGGGGCCGTCACTGTCAAGGAAGTCTATCTCGAGATGGGCGTTCCGCTGCTCAGGGACCTGCCGTTCGCCAAGAAGGTCCAGCTCGATCTGGCCGGCCGTTATGTGGACTACAGCACCAGCGGCAGCACAGGGGTGTGGAAGGTCGGCGGCACCTGGGCCGTGAATGACTCGATCCGCTTCCGCAGCAGTTATTCACGCGATTTCCGCGCACCGACGATCAACGAACTGTTCGCCGCCACCACCATCCGACAGGGCACGGCCGTCATCGACCGAACCAACAACCAGTCCGTCGTCGTAGCGACCAGTTCGGGCGGCAACCGGGACCTGAAGCCGGAGGTGGCGCACACCTTCACCGTCGGCGTGGTGCTCCAGCCGAGCTTCATTCCCAACTTCCAGGCGTCCGTCGATTATTTCGACATCAAGCTGGATGGCGCGATCACCACGCTGGGAGCGCAGGAAGTGCTCGATCGTTGCGCGGCCGGTGCATCGGAATTCTGCTCGGCGGTCACGCGCAACGGGGCGGGCACGATCACGCAGGTGCAGACGACCACCTTCAACGCGCAGGTTCTCAAGACCCGCGGCCTCGATATGGCGGCGTCCTATCATATCCCGCTCGACGGGATCGGCGCGGATCTGAGCCTCTCGGAGGTCGCGACCTATGTCGCCCACCTCATCACCGTCTCGAACGGCGTCACCGTCGACACGGCCGGCCAGCTGACCGGCACCAATGCCGTGCCCAAGTGGCGTTCGGCCACCACCCTGATCTTCGAGAAGGGTCCGGCGCTCTTCCGCATCCTGGGCAACTATGTGGGCGGCGGCAATTACGACAATACTTATGGTCCGCTCGATCTCAACAAGGATCACTACAAGGGCATTTTCTACGTCGACCTGTCGGCGGAGTACCGCATCAACGAGCATTTCCAGATCTACGCCAAGATCGAAAACCTGTTCGACAAGGACCCGCCCTTGCTGGCCGAGAACACCATCGTCCGTGCCGGCGCCGCATCGGCATCGAGCTTCTACGATCTCGTCGGCCGCGATTTCGGCGTCGGCGCGCGGATCCGCTGGTGATGCGCGAACAGCAGGGGAGGACAGAGGGCATGACCGAGAACCACATGGCGCCGAGCCGGCGTGAGATGATGGCGGGCATGGCGGCGGCCGGCCTCGCCGCCGGGCTGCCGCTGACGGCGGCGGGTGCCGCGGCCAGGACCGCGCCGCCATCGGGCAAGGGCTGGGAATGGGGCCCGATGCGCTGGGTGCAGATCTGCGCGACGGAGGATGATCCGGCCCGCTACGACAAGCAGTTCTGGATCGATTTCCTGCGCCGCACGCGGACGCAGGGGGTGTGCCTCAGCGCCGGCGGCGTGACCGCCTTCTATCCGACCAAGGTGCCCTATCATCATCGCAGCCCCTATCTCGGCTCGGGCGACATGTTCGGCGACCTCGCTCGTTCCTGTAAGGAAATGGGCATCCGGGTGCTGGGGCGCGTCGATCCGCACGCCATGCGGGCCGATGCGCTGGCCGCTCACCCGGAATGGGTGGCGCGCAGCGCCGACGGCCAGCCCAAGCGACACCCGACCGACCCGGAGCTTTACCTCACCTGTCCCAACGGCCCGGTGACGTTCGAATGGATGCCGCAGATCCTGAAGGAGATCGTCAGCACCTATCCGGTCGATGCGATCTTCGGCAATCGCTGGGCGGGCAGCGCCGGCATCTGCCACTGCGACGTCTGCAAGGCGGATTTCAGGCGCGCCAGCGGCTTCGACATCCCGCGCTCGCTCGCCGACCCGCAGGATAGGGTGGTGCGCGCCTATCTCGTCTGGGACGACGAGAAACGCTACGCGCAGCTCAAGCTCTGGGGCGATACGGTCAGCGCGGTCAATCCGCAGGCCTTCTTCACGCCGGGAAGCTGGGGCCGGCTGGACCCCAAGCGGCTGCGCCAGACGATCCGCTCCATCTATGCCGATCGGCAGGGGCGCAGCGGGCAGAACGCCGCGTGGCTCAACGGGCGCAGCGCCAAGGAAACCTACTGCCTGATGCAGGACAGGCCGATGAGCGGCATCTTCGCGGTGGGCGAGACGTCCACGCCCTATCGCTGGATGGATTCGGTGCAGTCCAACCCGGAGATCAGCGCCTATCTGCACGACGGGCTGGCGCAGGGCTTCCGCCCCTGGATGACCAAGTTCAAGGCGGAGGTGTTCGACAAGCGCTGGGTGCCGGCGGTCGAGAAGGCCTATGTCTGGCACGCGGAGAATGAGGATTATTTCCGCAACACGGAGAATCTGGCGCGCGTCGCCATGCTCCAGTCGGCGCAGACCTCCACCTATTATCGCGCGAACGCTCCGGCCGACACGGGCGGCGCCGGCCCGCAGGACGTCCAGTCCCTGCACACCGGCGCGGACGATGCGGCGAACGGCTATTATCAGGCGCTGGTCGAATCCCGCATTCCCTTCAGCTTCGCCGACGAGCGGCAGCTCGAACCCGAATATATCGGCCGCTACAAGGTGCTGGTGCTGGCCAACATCGCCGCGCTTTCCGACAAGCAGTGCGCGCAGATCCGCGATTATGTGAACCGCGGCGGCGCGATCGTCGCGACCGACGAAACCTCGCTTTACGACGAGTGGGGCAAGCGTCGCACGAACTTCGCCCTCGCCGATCTGTTCGGCTGCGACTTCGCGGGCAAGGTCGATCCGCGCGTGCAGAACTCCTACATGACGGTGCACGGACCCGGCCCGATGACGATCGGCTTCGACGACACGCCGCGCATCATGGCGGGCACGCGCCTCGTCTCGGTCACGCCGCACGCCGGACTGGGCAAGCCGGCATTGACGCTGGTGCCGAGCTATCCCGACCTGCCCATGGAGAATGTCTTCCCCACCATCGCGCAGACCGACATACCGATGGTCTATGCCAGACCCTTTGGTAAGGGCCGGGTCGTCTATTTCCCGTTCGATCTCGACCGGACCTTCTGGGAATGCGCCAACCAGGATCATTTCGCGCTGCTGCGCAACGCTGTGCTGTGGGCCGCGAACGAGCCGCAACCAATGACCGTCTCCGGCGCGGGCATGGTCGACATCAGTTACTGGCGGCAGGAAAAATCCGTGGCGGCGCATCTGGTGAACCTCACCAATCCCATGGCGATGAAAGGCTTCATGCGGGAAATTCTGCCTGCCGGTCCGTTCGAGGTGGCGCTGCAACTGCCGCCTGGTGCCAGTCCGAAGCGCGTTCGCCTGCTGGAAGCCGGCCGCGACGTCGAGGCACGGCGCGACGGCGACCGCATCGTGGTGCAAGTGCCACGACTGGAGATGCATGAGGTCGTCGCTGTCGACTTTGCCTGATCAGAGGATCCAAGCACCCATGGAAGATCGTTGCCTTCGGCCCCCGCCGCATCCGTCGGCCTCGGCATGACGGCCCTCATCGACACACCCCGCGCCTGGACCGACCAACGCGCGCGCCTCGCCCTGCGGGCGATGCTCGACGCGGCGATCGCCAGCGCTGATCCGGCGCGGATTCTGGCCGCGCACCTGCCCCCGCCGCCGGAAGGGCGTTGCGTCGTCGTCGGAGCCGGCAAGGCTGCGGCGTCGATGGCGGTCGCCCTCGAGGCTGCGTGGCCCGACGTGCCGCTGTCGGGCGTCGTGGTCACGCCCTATGGCTATGGCATGCCGACCCGGCGCATCGTCGTGCGCGAGGCGGCCCACCCCGTGCCCGACGCCAACAGCGAGGCGGCCGCGCGCGAGATACTGGCCGCCGTCTCCGGCCTCACACCGAGCGACCTCGTGGTGGTGCTGATCTCGGGCGGCGGATCTTCGGTCATGGCGTTGCCGGCGGAAGGCCTGACGCTGGCGGACAAGCAGGCGGTCAATCGCGTGCTGCTATCCTCCGGCCTCGATATCCGCACGATGAACATCGTTCGCCGCCGCCTCTCCGCGATCAAGGGCGGCAAGCTGGCCGAAGCCGCCGCGCCGGCGCGCGTCGTGACCCTCGGCATCAGCGACATTCCGGGCGATGACGTGGCATCGATCGCCTCCGGTCCATCGGTTCCCGATCCCAATGCCGACGCCGATCTGGACGAGGTGGTGCGTGCGCTCGGCGACCAACTGCCGGAAGCCGCCATACATCGGCTCCTCCAGCGGCCCGTCCGGCCGCCGACTCCGGTGCGGCAGGAATTCCGCCTGATCGGCACGCCCGCCGCCGCGCTGGAAGCCGCGGCGGCGGCGGCACGAATGGAGGGAATCACGCCGATCATCCTGGGCGACGACCTGGAGGGCGAGAGCCGGCGGCTGGGCGCCGAGCTGGCGGCGAAGGCCCTGCATCCCGTCGATCGCCCGACGGTCCTGCTTTCCGGCGGGGAGACCACCGTGACGCTGGCCGGCGGGCCGACGGGACGCGGCGGACGCAATACAGAGTTGGTGCTCTCCTTCGCCTGCGCGGTGGACAGCCATCCGGGCATATGGGCCTTGTCCGCCGACACCGATGGCGAAGACGGCGCGAACGGCGGCGCGGCAGGCGCCATCACCGCGCCTGACACGTTGGCCCGCGCCTGGGCGGCCGGGCTCGATCCTTCAATTCATCTCGATCGCCACGACAGCGGCACCTTCTTCGCCGGGATCGACGACCTGCTCGTCACCGGGCCGACACGCACCAACGTGAACGATTTCCGAGCCATTCTCATCCTGCCCCAAGGAGGCAATTCATGACCCGATTGGCCGCCAATCTCACCATGCTGTTCACGCATCTGCCCTTCTTGGAGCGCATCGACGCGGCAGCAGCGGCCGGCTTCAAGGCGATCGAATGCGTCGAGCCCTATGTCGCCCCGGCGACCGAGGTGGCCGACCGCCTCGAGCGTCACGGCCTTGCCGCCGCCCTCTTCAACATGCCGCCGGGCAATTGGGCCGCGGGCGATCGGGGATATGGCGCCGATCCGGCCCGCACCGACGAGTTTCGCAACAGCATCGAGGTCGCACTGGATTATGCCCGCGCGACAGGATGCAGGACACTGCACCTGATGGCCGGCAAGATCCCCGCCGACGCCGATCGCGTCGCCTGTACGCGCACCCTGATCGACAATATCCGGCTGGCTGCCGATGCGATGTCGACGGACGACATCACGCTGGTGCTGGAGCCGATCAATACCAAGATCGACATCCCCGGCTATTTCTACGACACCACGGCCGCCGCGCTGGAGATCATCGACGCGGCGGATCGCCCGAACGTCAAGCTGCTCTACGACATCTACCACATGCAGATCATGGAGGGCGACATCGCCCGCACGATCGAGCGGCTGCTGCCCCGGATCGGCCACATCCAGCTCGCCGACAATCCAGGCCGCAACGAGCCTGGCACGGGTGAGATCAACTATCCCTGGCTGCTCGGGCGGCTGGAGGCACTGGGCTACGACGGCTGGATCGGATGCGAATATAAGCCGGCCGGCGACACCGCCGCCGGCCTCGGCTGGGCCAAGCCCTATCTCGTCTGATTGCCAGGAGCAGCGCATATGAAGATCGGATTCATCGGGGTAGGAATCATGGGCCGGCCGATGGCGGGCCACCTCCAGACTGCGGGACACGAGCTGCTGCTGGTGCAGCACCGCTCCCCCCTGCCCCCGGAATTGCTGGCAGGCGGAGCCAGAGCATGCGCCAGCGCACGCGAGGCGGCGGAAAACGCCGAGATCATCATCCTGATGCTCCCGGACACGCCGGACGTAGAGCGCACCCTGTTCGGGGAGAACGGCGTCGCGCAGGGCCTCGGCCGGGGCCAGTGCGTGGTGGACATGAGTTCGATCGACCCGATCGCTACCCGCCGCTTCGCCGAGAAGATCGAGGCGCTGGGCTGCGATTATGTCGACGCGCCCGTATCGGGCGGGGAAGTCGGCGCCAGGAACGCCGCGCTCACCATCATGTGCGGCGCCAAGCCTGAGGTCTTCGAACGCGTGCGGCCGCTGTTGGAGCGAATGGGGAAGAATATCACCCTCGTCGGCGGCGTGGGTGACGGGCAGGTCGCCAAGGTCGCCAACCAGATCATCGTCGCGCTCAATATCGAGGCGGTGGCCGAGGCGCTCACCTTCGCATCGAAGGCCGGTGCCGATCCCGCCCGGGTGCGCGAGGCGCTGATGGGCGGCTTCGCGTCGTCCCGGGTGCTGGAGGTACATGGCGAGCGCATGATCCAGCGCACCTTCGATCCGGGCTTCCGCATCGAACTGCACCAGAAGGATCTGGGGCTGGCGCTGGGCAGCGCGCGTGCGCTCGGCATGGCGCTTCCCAATACAGCGTCCGCTCAGCAGCTTTTTAGCGCCTGCGTCGCCAAGGGCGGTGCGGGCTGGGACCATTCGGCGATGGTTCGGGCGATCGAGATGCTGGCCGACCATCCGGTGAAGGACGGATAATTCCGGCGCAAGCGGGCCCGCTTCCCTGCGCCGGATATATCCGATGGTTGGCCGCTTTCCGTTCCCGCGGCCATCCATCACCGTTTCCCGTGATCGCCAAGCTGCTCCACGAACATCTCGCTGATGACTGTGCCATGGGCGCGGAAGATCGCTGCGACCTCGGAGGGGATGGGCTTGCCCGCGATATCCCGGAAGCACAGATGAGGCAGCCGGAGGACATCCCGGACGCTGCTCGGGACGATCGACAATCCGGTCCCGAGCGATACCTCGATGAGGACCGCCGACATCCGTCCCGGACGAGCGACGATGACGGGCGTGAATCCTCCCCGACGGGCGATCTCATGGGTTCCGGCAAGCTGCTCGGGCACAACCAGAGGCTCACCGGCAAGCTGGCGTGGCGACGGATTCCTTGCCTGTCGCGCCAGCGGATGATCGAGCGGAAGCGCGAGGCAAAAATGATCGTGAAGCACGGTGCGGCCGACCAGGCCCGCGGGCAAGGCCATCGGAAGACGGACGAAGCCCACATCGATCTCTCCCGCTCGGACGAGGCTCGGCAATTCTTCCATCACCAGCTCGCGCGTATGGACATCGACGTCCGGATGCGACCGCCGAAACAGCCGCACCTGCTCCTGCAGCACGCCCGAATAGGCAGCGGACCCGACATAGCCGATATCGAGGCGTCCGATCTGGCCCTGTGCGGCCCGGCGTCCGACCGTTTCCGCCCGCTCGAAGCGGGCGAGCACCGCCTGCGCCTCGCGCAGGAAGATCGCCCCGGCCTGGGTTAACGCAACCGACCGGCGCGTCCGGACGAGCAAGGGCGTGCCCAGCCGCCGCTCAATCTCCTGAATCTGCACCGTGAGCGTCGGCGGAGCGATATTCAGCCTTTCGGCCGCACGGGCGAAATGAAGCTCCTCTGCGAGCACCGTGAAATAGCGCAGATGGCGAAGCTCCATCCATCCTCTCCGTGTTAGGTTCCGTCTAATAGAAATACCAAAATGCAACAATGACGATCAAGCTAGCGAGAGGCATGGGAAGAGGCATGGACTTCCATCGAAACATGCGCCCGACCGCCAATGCGAAGGCCTCGCTCCCGGAGCTTTTGCTGCTTTTGACCGCGTCGGCGGGCTGCGCGATGACGGTCCTCGATGCCAATATCGTCGCCGTGGTGCTGCCGGCCATCGCCCGAGATCTCGGGGCCAGCTTCGCCGATATCGAATGGGTCGTCAGCGCCTATGTTCTCTGCTTCGCATCGCTGCTGCTCCCGGCAGGCGCGATTGCAGATCGTTTCGGACGGCGGCGGGTATTCCTTTTCGGCATCGCCGGCTTTGCCCTCTCCTCTCTGCTGTGCGGCATGGCGCCTTCGGCACCCCTGCTTTATCTCGCGCGCGCGTTGCAGGGGGGAGCCGCCGCCTTTTTGCTGGCGTCGGCGCTGGCGATCATCGCGCACGGCTTCCATGAGGAGGCTGCGCGCAATCGCGCCTGGGCGCTCTGGGGCGCCATTATGGGGCTGACGATGGTGCTCGCGCCGATCACCGGCGGTCTCATCGCCTATCTGCTTGGCTGGCGCTGGGCTTTCTACGTCAATGTTCCGATCTGCATCGCGCTCGGCGGTGCCGTGCGAAGATATGTGCCGGAGTCGCGGGACGAGGCCGCACGAAGCCTGGACCCGGGCGGCATTCTCTCGTTTGCCGTGGCGATGTTCGCACTCACCTGGGGCCTGATCAGCGGACCGGCGCATGGCTGGGGCTCGGCCAGATGTCTTGCCGGGCTGATCGGCGGAGCTGTCGCGCTGGTTGCGTTCGTGGCGATCGAGCGAGCCCAGGATCGGCCGATGCTGGATCTGAGGCTGTTCACCAACGGCCGGCTGATCGGGTCTGTATGGGCGATGTTCGCCTACGCGGCCTGCGCGCAGGTCATGGCAACCCTGCTCCCGCCGTTCCTCCAGAACGGCCTGGGGCTGACGGCGATCCACGCCGGCTTTGCCATGCTGCCTTTCGCTTTTGCGATGCTGATCTTTCCCCAGATCGGGCGTCTCCTTGGCCGGGGAATGACGTCGGCGGCCATCCTGGCAACCGGCCTCGCCCTGACGGGATTGGGCAACGCGCTCACGGCATGGGGCGCGATATCGGGAAGCTGGCCCATCATTCTCGTCGGCATGGCGGTGCTGGGCAGCGGCGGCGGCTTGCTCAACGGCGAAACCCAGAAGGCCATCATGAACAATCTTCCGCGCGACAGGGCGGGCATGGCATCCGGCATCAGCACGACGGCTCGCTTCTCGGGCATCCTTCTCGGTTTTGCGTTGCTGAGCAGCGTTATGGCATCCGCCGCCAGTTCGGCGATCCGGACGGGCTCGCTCACGCCCGCATCGGCGCGCGATCTGGCGGATGCCGTTGCAGCAGGCAACATCAACTCCGTCGTCGCGGGGCTATCCGGCCCTGCCGCCCGGGCCGCGCTCGCGACCGCACATCATGCCTATTCCTGGGGATTTTCCATCGCGCTGGGAGCCGCCGCGGCGATCGCCTGGCTATCATCCCTCCTTGTATACAGGCTGATCGCCGTTCGGCGTCCGGCTATATAGGCCACCGCCCCTACCGGCGCCGGACATTTTCAATCCGGCCCAGAACCGAGACTGGTCCGAAGTCCTCCCCATATCGCTCCAGCAGCCCGGACAGCCGGTCGATCCCCTGAGCGGTGGCATAGAGAATAGTCGGGCGATTGACCCCCCGGGCCGCTCGCATCATCGCGAGGTCGCCACGCTCGACCATTGCGCGCAGGTCTTGCGTGTAAGCCCGCCCGCCCGGCACATCGAGCGGAAGACCGCCTTCGCGCACGGCGAGGCGCAGATAGGCGACGATAGTCTCCAGGGCGAGACGCGGATCCCGGATCACCATGACAACCTCACGACAGAGCGGTCATATGCGGCTTTGCGCATTCGGCACGAAATCCTTTTGGGCAGCCCCTCGGGCAGCTTTATGCGACGTCTCTCTTCTACGCATTATCGATGGCTGATCACCTCCTGGCCACCATGAGCCGCCGTGCCGATGAAACCGGGCATGGCAAGCCCCGTCACATCGACCGCCTCGACCGCATGGCTGAACTCGGCCGGTGGATTGGCCTCCCATCGCAGGCGACAATGATCCAGGCTGACGCGGTCCGCATGGCGGATGTGAAAGCCCGGTGTGTCGTGCGGCTCCAAAGGCTCCGCCGCTTGCGTCGGGCGGTTGTCGAACACCCCTCCGGGATAGCGCGTCCACCGCCCCAGAGTCAGGTCCACCTGACGCAGGATGATGTCGTGCGCCCGCGCTTGCGGGCTGCCCTCGATCCGCACGCTGTTCTCGGCGCGGCCCGTGACACGCTCCACCGTCACATGATGAAGGCTACCGAGCGGTGCGTCGGGCCTGCGAGGAATAGCCGTGAAGGAGATCGCCTCGCCTCGTCCCCACCACGGCGGCGAGAAATGCCGGGCCGTGAAGCGGATGTCGCGGAAGACGATCCCATACACATTTCCGGCGTCGCGCAACTGAATGCACAGACCGCGACAGGCGTTCACGATCATGCATCGCTCGAAAACCACGTCGCGGATATCCTGCACCGTCTCCGTGCCGATCTTCAGGCCCGAGTCCTGGGTCTCCAGCACGCAGTCATGGACATGGATATTGCGTGAGGGGCCGAAATGCTCGCCGCCGCGCGTTGTCTTGATGACGATTCCGTCGTCGCCGCAGCGGATATGGCAGTTGCGGATCTCGACATCCTGGCAATGATCGGGGTCAATGCCGTCGCAGTTGGGCACGTCGAGCTGGTTGTCGATCCTCACATGGTCCACCAGCACGCGCCGGCAGCCCAACAGATGGATCGTCCACGAGGGCGCCTGGCGGATCTCAAGATCGCGGATCACGAGGTCCGCACAATCCTCGAGCACGAGCAATCGCGGACGGAACGGCTTGGGCACATACCATTCGTTCTCCGCGTCATAATGATCCATGAACTGCGGGGAGCGGCCATCGATCGTCCCGCTTCCCGAGAGGGTCAGCCGGTCCGCCCCCTTGGCATGGAGCAGGCCCGCAGTCCTGTCGGGATAATGCTCCGGGTCCGTGCTCGCGAGCAGGACGCCGTCGATGCGCAATTCGATGCCCCCCGCAAGCGCGACCGGGCCGATCACGAAACGCTGGCCGGCGGGCACCAGAACGCAGCGACCGGGCCCTGCCGCATCGATCGCTCGCTGCAAGGCGGAGGTGGCGAGCGTCACGCCATCGCCGACCGTGCCGAAATCGCGGATATCGAGGACGGGTCGCCGGGCGGCAAGAATATCGGGTGTCAGGCCACCACCGGCAGCGAGGGCACCGACGGCGAGCATCGCGCGGCGATCGATCATCGCGCCGGATCCCCTTGAAACGAGACATCCCACACCTTGGAGAGCGTCGATTGACCCTTCGGCCCGCTCACGCGCAGGGTCACGACGAATTTGCCGGCTGTGGCATAGCGGTGAACCGGATGCTGCTCGCTCGCGTGCGTGCCGTCGCCGAAATCCCAGGCCCAGGCGGTCGCGGGGCCAAGCGAGTCGTCATGGAAAGCGACCGTCCGCTGCGCTTTGTCGAGGATGGTGAACGACCAATCCGCCTTCATCGCCGGGCGCTCTTCCGGCTCCAGCGGCATCAACCGGAAGCCGCACAGTTCGGATGCCTGCCCGTACATGGTGTGATGAGGGGACAGGTTCCAGAACTGGTGGGCGCCGCCGGGTCCGTCATAGTCGATGACCGCCCAGGACATGCCGATCACCTTGTTCTCGGAAAGCTGGCTCTCGACCGAATAAGCCCCGCCCCGGGCATCCGCATGATCGAAGGGTGTGATCCAGAACTCGGCGACCAGCCGGCCGGACTGGCCCGGCCTGAAGTCATAGTGGTAGGCGATGTTGGACCAGGGCAGCCGCTTGATCCAGGCGGCCTGCGGCCCCCACGCCATCGCCCAGTCCTTGTTCAGGGCAGGCATGAAAATGTGGTAGTTCTGGGCATCGACATTCTGAAAGTCGAACCAGGCGGTCTGCTCATCGATCCCCGGTCCCGTATCCGCCGGCGCTGTGGCGTGAGGCGGCTTGAAGGGATGGAAGCGCGAAATCAGCGGCCCGCCGGAGCGATTGCCGTCGACGATCAATTCGAATGTGTCGTTGTGGAGGCCAGCTTCTCCGAAATCCCAGACATCGTCCGTCGCTTCGTAGAGGAAATAAAGCCGGTTAAGGCCCTTCACCCAGCCGACCTTGACCGCGACCTGAAGACTGCGCGGATCGGGATGGGCGCCGGATCCGTCATCGGCGGTGAGTCGATCCCCGCCGATGACATAAGCGGGCGGCACCATCGCCCAATCGCTCGCGTCGCCATCGATCCGGGGGATGGCGTTGGCGGGAAACTGGAAGACCCGATAACCCTGTGACGGACACTCCGCGGCCAGCGAGGGCGATGCCCACGCCAGGACCAGCGCCGGGACACCGACATCGCAGAACCATCTCTTCTTCGAAGGGCGCATGTCCCGGCCGAACGCTCGTCGCCAACCCTTTCCCATGTCCCTCCCTTCGATCAGTCATTCCATTTGATAGCATCATATGTCATAATGTGGCATGCTATCAAATCCTCTTCTTCTCGTGCAGGGAGCGGCATGGGAATGCCGGGATTGCCGCAGGAAGCCGGACTTGATCTGGACCCGGCTGGAGCTTCGCCATTGACGCATGGCCAGCATCAAATCTAACCTTGGTGGTGAGAGCGCTAACAATAACCGCGCCGCCATGAAGACACAGGAAGTCATGGTTATGGGAGAGAGGGATGCGGCTCGCCGTCAAGGGTGCGATCCTCACCGCCACAGCAGCGCTTATCTGCTGTTCGGTGGTGGCCTGGGCTGAAGAGAGACGGCCCGTCCTGGGGCCTGCGGTGTTCGACTGGAACGCCATGGCCGCCACCAAGAACGCAACCGGCGAAGTCCGCTCCATCGTGAAGCAGCCGACCGCCACGCTGGACGAGCTGGAGATGCACGTCACCACGCTCAATCCGGGCGTCGCGTCGCATCCTCCGCACAGGCACCCCAATGAAGAGCTGGTCATCATCGATCGCGGCACGGTGGAGACGCTGTCCAACGGTCAATGGAAACGGGTCGGGCCGGGCTCCGTGATTTTCAACGCGTCCAATTCGCTGCACGCGCTACGCAATGTCGGCACCACGCCCGCGCAATATCACGTCATCAACTGGAAGAGCGCCACGACACCCGCCCACTGACGGAGGAATGCGATGAACCCCATCGATCGCCGCGCCCTGCTCGGTGCGGGCCTCGCCGCAGGGCTGACCGCCGAAGGCCTCGCCCAGTCGCTGTCGCAGGGCAACGCCGTGTCGGAGGTGGCCGCACCTGTGACGCCCGAGCCGGAGGCCAAATATCGCGTGCCCTTCGCCGTGATCGGGCTCGACCATGCGCATATCTATGCGATGACCGACGCCATGATCCGGGGCGGCGGCGTGCTGACCGCCTTCCACGCGACCGACCCCGCGCAGATCGCGACCTTCCGCAAACGCTATGGTGATGTGAAGCTCGCCCGGAGCGAGACCGAGATCCTCGAGAACAAAGCGATCAGGCTTGTCGCCGGCGCACCGATCCCGGATCAGCGTGCGCCGCTCGGCATCCGCGTCATGCAGGCGGGCAAGGATTATCTGAGCGACAAGCCGGCGATCACCAGCCTCGATCAGCTCGCCGAGGTGCGGCGGACCATCCAGGCCACCGGCCGCAAGTTCGGCATCATGTATTCGGAGCGGCTCGAGGTTCGCGCCGCCGTGATGGCGGGAGAGCTGGTCCGTCAGGGCGCGATCGGCAAGGTGGTGCAGACCGTCAACATCGCGCCGCACCGGATCAGCGCCCCGTCCCGCCCCGCCTGGTTCTGGGACAAGGCGCGCTATGGCGGCATCCTCACCGACATCGGCAGCCATCAGGCCGATCAGTTCCTTTATTACACCGGCACCACCAAGGCGCATGTCGTCGCCTCGCAGACCGGCAATCTCGCGCACCCGGATCATCCGGCGTTCGAGGATTTCGGCGACATGATGCTGAGCGGCGACGGCGGCACGGGTTATATCCGGGTCGACTGGTTCACGCCCGACGGCCTGCCGACATGGGGCGACGGCCGCCTCTTCCTGCTCGGGACGGAGGGCTATATCGAGCTGCGCAAATATGTGGACATCGCCGGCCGTCCCGGCGGAGACCATCTCTTCATCGCCGACCGCAAAAGCGTGCGCTACATGGATTGCGGCAAGGTCCACCTGCCCTTCGGCCCGCAATTCGTGACGGATATCGTCGAACGCACCTCCGTCGCGCAGGATCAGGACGGCGCGCTGCTCGCCGCCGAGCTGGTGCTGCTCGCCCAGAAGAACGCCACCCGCCCCGTCTTGTCCTGAGCAGGAGCGCATCGATGCAGCGGACCATCACCCGACGCACCGCCATCAAGGCCACGGCAGCGGCGGGGTTTCCCGCCATCGTTCCGGCCAGCGTCCTTGGCGCCACGGCCCCCAGCAAGCGGATCAACGTCGGCGCCATCGGCGTCGGCCGGATCAGCCGGGGGCACGACATGAAGGAGGTGCTCAAGCACGACGACGCCCATATCGTCGCCGTGTGCGATCTCGATACGGTGCGGCTGGCGGCGGGCCAGCGTCTGGTCGACGAGGCCTATGCCGCACGGACCGGCCGCCCCTATTCCGGCACGCGGATCTATGGCGATCATCACGCGCTGCTCGCCAACCGGGACATCGACGCCGTCCTGATCTCGACGCCCGACCACCAGCATGCGAGGCTCGCGATCGACGCCATCCGGGCAGGCAAGGACGTCTATCTCCAGAAGCCCGCCTCGCTCACCATCGCGGAGGGGCGCAAGATGGCCGACGTCGCCAAGGCATCGGACCGCATCGTCCAGATCGGTTCCCAGCAGCGCGGCATGGACCCGTGGCCGCAATTCCACCGCGCCTGCGAGCTGGTCCGCAACGGCCGCGTCGGCACGCTTCGCCGGGTGGAGGTCGGGTTGCCGGGCGATCCGTCGGGGCCTGCGGCGCCGCCCATGCCGGTGCCGCCCAACCTCAACTATGACGCGTGGCTCGGCTCGACGCCGGAGGTCTATTATACGGAGATGCGCGTCCATCCCCAGCATTCGCTGGAAAATCGTCCGGGCTGGCTGCGCTGCGAGCAGTTCGGCGCGGGCATGATCACCGGCTGGGGGGCTCATCATGTCGATACGGCCCATTGGGGCATGGACACCGAGCTGACCGGCCCGATCGAGGTGTGGGGCCATGCCGAATTTCCCAAGAGCGGGCTGTGGGACGTCCATGGCCCGTTCGAGACGCACGGGCGCTATGCGAACGGCATCCAGATGACGATCTCCGGCGCGCTCCCAAACGGCGTCCGCTTCATCGGGGATGATGGCTGGATCTTCGTCACGCGCAGCGGCGCGGTCACGGCGTCCGATCCCTCCGGCGCAAATACCCGCCCGCCGCTGGAAGCCAGCGATCCCAAAATCCTGACGAGCGTCATCGGCCCGAACGAAGTGCATCTGATGCAGAGCCCCGAGCATCATCGCAACTGGCTGGATTCGATCCGGACACGCGCGCCCAACGCCGCGCCCGCCGAAATCGGGCACCGCGCCTGCTCGACTTGCCTCGTCCACTGGATCGCGATGAAGACGGGCCGCCGCCTCCACTGGGACCCCGCCGCCGAACGCTTCATCGGCGACGATGAGGCCAACGCGATGCTCAGCCGGCCGCAAAGGGCGCGTTACGCGATCTGACCCCGGCCTCGGCGGCGGTCAGATGCGAACACCCGCTTGCCCGCGGCGCGGATCGGCCGATCGGCAACAAGCGGCCTTTGCCTGCCCGGAGACCGCCCGATAGGAATGCTGGCACCTGCTAGTGCCCGGCGGTGCCGCTGACCCTCCAGACGGTGTTGCCGACATCGTCGGCCACGATCAGGGCGCCGGTCCGATCGAGCGCCACGCCAACGGGGCGGCCGCGGACCGTCTTCTTGTCAGATGCCAGAAAGTCGGTGACCACCGGGATCGGCGCACCGCTCGGCCTGCCGTTTACGAAGGGGACGAAGATCACCTGATATCCGTTCAGCGGATCGCGATCCCAGCTCCCATGCTCTCCCACGAACGCACCGTCGGCGAATTGCGGGGAGAGCGTCTCGCCCTGGCTGAAGGTGACGCCGAGCGCCGCGACGTGCGAGCTGAGCCCGTAATCCGGCTTGATCGCCTTCGCGACCATCTCCGGCTTCTGCGGGTGAACGCGCTCGTCGACGTGCTGGCCCCAGTAGCTGTATGGCCACCCGTAGAACCCCCCGTCCCTGATGGACGAGAGATAGTCCGGAACCAGATCCGGGCCGATCTCGTCCCGCTCGTTGACCACGGCGAACAGTTGGCCTGTCCCCGGCTGGATGGCGAGGTTGGTCGGGTTGCGCGTGCCGGTCGCGTAGATGCGCTTCGCGCCAGTCAGCCGGTCGACCTCGTAGATCGCCGCTCGGCCTTCCTCGACGTCCATCCCGTTCTCGGTGATGTTGCTGTTGGAGCCGACCCCGACATAGAGCTTCGACCCGTCGGGGCTCGCGACCATCGACTTGGTCCAGTGATGGTCGATCGGGCCGGCCGGCAAGTCCATGAGCTTCGTTCCCGGCACCGTGATCTTCGTCTGCCCCGGCGTGAAGGGGAAAGCGAGGATCGCATCCGTGTTGGCGACATAGAGCGTGCCCGCCACCCACGCGACACCATAAGGCGAATGCAGGTGGTCGAGGAGGATCGTGCGGAGTTCGGGCGTGCCGTCGCCGTTGGCGTCCCGCAACAGCGTGATGCGGTTGCCGCCCTTGTCGGCCGCGCCGGCCCGCGCCTTCACCTTGCCCTGGATATAATCCTTGGGCCGGAAGGGCTTGGTGCCGGGGCTGTTGCTCTCGACGACGAGCACGTCCCCGTTCGGCAGCGGATAGACGATGCGCGGGTGCATCAGGCCGGTCGCCATCGCCTGAATGTGCATCCCGGCCGGGACGGTGGGAGTCTCGCCCGCTTTCCAGCCGATCGCCTTCGGAACGCTCATCGGGGGCAGCAGATATTGGCCGGCCTCGGGCAAATCCGGGTTCGGCCCGTATTGCCTCGAAGGATCGCCACCCTTGCCGCTACAGGCGGCGACCATCGCAAGGACCGTGAGCGCGCATGCGGCGCGGATCGGCTGGGCGCTCATGCGACGTCTCCGCGGCCGGCGAAGGGGATGGCGGTGACGCACCAGCCACGAAGGCCCGCGACGGCCAGCAGGATCGTCACGATGGCCGAAATGGTGATCCCGCTCGGGACGACCGACGTCCAGGCATCGCGGGTATGGATGAAGACGTTGAAGATCGAAAGCACGGCGGCGGCGGCCAGCAGGCCGAAATCGAGCCAGCGGATCGGGCCAACCCACCCGAGGGCGAAGTCGATGATCAGGACGATGGCGGAGATCAGCGCCAGGATCAGCCCGCCCGTGATCAGCCAGGCCGAGAAGTTGGCCCACTGCATGAGCGAGTTGCTCGAATACATGAAGTCGGTGAAGAGCGCCGCCATCAGCAGCGCGCCGCCCAATCCTACGAAGAAGGGATGAAGCGGTTTCGGAATGCGGCTTGGACCCATTGGCGTCGCCATGCGATTCTCCCGTCCGGCGTCAAACGCGAGCGGCATTGTTCCGGGCTCGTTATGAGGCCTAGGAACGCAGATCGCTGCGCACTGTTCCGCCCGGGATGCGATCGGGCCGCGTCGCGAAGGCTGCGCTCTAGAGGACGCCGCCATCACCTCATCCATTTTGGTTCTTAATTCCGGCCGACGCCTTCCATATGCCGTGTCGAGGCCGCCCTTCCTTCGCTATGATCGGCATCGGCGCGCATCGATCCGCCTGTCGCGGTCGGGATGCATGACGAAAAGGAGGGGGACAGCCGATGCGGCATATCTTCTTCGTGCCCGGCATTTTCGGGACCAAGCTCAAGCTCAACGGCAAGACGGTCTGGCCGCCCTCCCTCTGCAAGGTCTTCTCCGACGACGAGGTCGATGCCCTTATGAGCGACGACGTCGTTCCGGGGCCGATCATCTCGTCGATTGGCCCCGTCGACATCTACGGGCCGATCATCGACGCCCTCACCGCGGCGACGGACGGCAAACCGAACGAAACGCTCGTCCTGTGGCCCTACGACTGGCGGCGCAATCTCATCGACATATCGAGGGACTTCGCCGCGCAACTCGCCACGATCACCGCCGCGGGCGACGAGATCGTGCTCATCGCCCACAGCATGGGCGGCCTCATCGTGCGCGGCGCGCTGGAGGACCCCGCCAACAAGGCGGCCTCCTGGCAAGCGAAGGTCAAGATGGCGGTCTTCCTGGCCACCCCGCACGACGGCGCGACCGATGCGCTGGCCGAAGTGACCGGGCTGGAAGCCGCCCCAGGCTTCACCAAGGCGCAGACCGTCCGTCTCAACAGCAACAACAAGTTCCCGGCCGCCTATCAGTTGCTGCCGCCTCTCGACGCGCCGATCTTCTGGTCTGGCCCCGGAGACGCGGTGCAGCCCTTCGGATCGAACGCGACCTGGACGGCGCTGGGGCTTCGCCTCAGCGCGATGCCGCTTCTCACCGGTTTCCGGAAACTGCTGAACCCGGCATCTCGTCCGGCCGACCGCCGCTACGTCGCCGTCGTCAGCGCCGCCCATGAGACGATCGTCCGGATTCTGCCGACGGGGACGAACCCCGCCTATGATGCGCACAAGGACCCGACCTCCGGCGACGGCACCGTGCCGATCCAGAGCGCGACCGCGCTCAACTGCCAGACGCTGTTCGTGACCGCCAACCACATCGGAGTGAGCCAATCCGAGGACACCCACGCCTTTCTGCTCCAACTCCTCGGTCTCGTTCCCAACAAGTGGGCGTTCCAGCTCGCCGTGCCCGTCACGCCCACGCTCAGCGTGAGCCGCCAGTTCCTCGCCGCCGGGGACCCGTGGGAGATCGTCATCAAGCCCGGCAGCGGCGGCACGATCGATGGCTCGATCACCATCCAGCAATGGTCGGGCAAGAAGAATGTGGGATCGCCGGCCGTCCTGCCGGTGACGGTCCAGGCGGCGGGTCAGAAATCGCTTTCGCTGAACGGCCCGCCACTGGCCGCCGGGCAGTATCAGGTGCAGTTCCATTCGAAGGACGGGATAGATTCGACCGCCCGGGCAATGATCGTGCGTCCCTGACCTCGAGACCGTCGCCCCGTTCCGGCAGGCGATAAACTCGGGGCGCAGGCAACCTCTCTCCTCACAAGTCGTTGATTCCCTTTGTGAGGAGCAGGGTCATGTCGAAGCAACGGACCTACGCGGCCGACATCGAAGCCGGCAGAAATCCTCGGGAGGCCGCCGAGAAGAAATCGGCCGATGTCGAGCGCGCGGCGGCGAAGAGCAAGACCGACGAACGCGAACGCGCCAGAGCCGACGCTCTCGCGGCTGCCGCATCGAAGACGGGCCAAACCTGATCCGTCCCCATCGGACGCCCAAGGAGGCCGCTATGGCCAATAAACATCCCACCGACCGTCTGCCGATGGAAGGCAGCAATCGAGGCAAGCGCCCGAAGGACCAGAAGCGCGCGAACGTCTCGGACACCATGGCGGACAACCGGATCAAGCCGGCGTCGAGCGCTCCCGCGAAAGACGGCAAGGCCGGGCATTGGACGCCCTTCGCAAACCGCTGTTCGGCATCCAGAACACCAATGACGACAAGGTCGTCATCTTCGGCGGCGGCGCTCCGGTGAAGCATGGCGATGTCGTGACCGGCGCCGTGGGCGCGAGCGGTGGCACGGTGGATCAGGACATCGAGGTGACCGCCGCCATCCGCACGCTGGGCGAGCGCGATGCTGCCGACGCCGCCTTTCCTCATCGACGCGTCCGCGCGCTGGAACCATGCGGAGCTGTTCCGGATCGTCCACAATGGCGTGAAGATGACGGCGATGCCCGCCTGAGGCGACATCGAACCCGATACCCGGGTGGCGGATGTCGTGGCGTTCGTCGAAGCGATGCATGGCATGTCGCCCGAGCGGTTCGAGCAATTCCGTCGGGCGACACGTGCCGGGCGACCTTCGTCCCTTTCGCCGCCGATTATCGACGGACAAATTCCAGGAGATCCGCATTGATGACGTCGGCATGGGTGACCGGCATGCCGTGCGGGAAGCCCGGATAGGATTTCAGCTCCGCACCCTCGACGAGGGCGGCCGCCATCTTTCCGGTCGTCGCGAAGGGCACCACCTGATCGTCCTCGCCGTGCATGACGAGCGTCGGCACGGAGATCGCCTTGAGATCGGCCGTGAAATCCGTCTCCGAGAAGGCGGCGATGCCCAGATGGTGCGCGAGGGCGCCGCCCATCATGCCCTGACGCCACCAGTTGAGGCGCACCGCCTCCTTCACCTCGGCACCCTCGCGATTGTAGCCGAAGAAAGGCAGTGTGAAGTCGTAGAAGAACTGGGAGCGGTTGGCCGCGGTCTGCTCGCGCACCATGTCGAACACGTCCATCGGCACGCCGTCGGGGTTGCTCCCGGTCCGGACCATGATCGGCGCGACGGCGCTCACCAGCACCGCCTTGGCGACGCGGCCCGGCCTGGCGCGGGCGACGTAGCGCGCGACCTCGCCGCCGCCGGTCGAATGGCCGACATGGATGGCATTCTTCAGATCGAGCGCGTCGGCGAGTTCGATCACATCGGCGACATAGGTGTCCATGTCATGGCCGGTCGCGGACTGGGTCGAGCGGCCATGGCCGCGCCGGTCGTGCGCGATGACCCGGAAGCCCTTTTGTAGGAAGAACATCATCTGCGCGTCCCAATCGTCCGAGCTGAGCGGCCAGCCGTGGTGGAACATGATCGGCTGCGCGTCACGGGGCCCCCAGTCCTTGTAGAAGATCTCGGTCTCGTCCCTGGTGGTGATCGTCGGCATGATGCTTCTCCCTGTTCGAGGCCCCCGCAGGCCTGCGGGGTAAAGCCGGTCTAGCCAGTGCCATCTTTCAAGATTACCCTGATTAAATTCGCCAAAATGTTCCAGGGAGTTGAATGATGGCCAATCCGGGGATGCCGACTTTCGATCAGCTGCGCATCTTTCTCGCGGTCGTGGATTCGGGCAGCTTCGCCGCAGCCGGACGGCGGCTCAACCGTGCCGTCTCGGTCATCAGCTATGGGATCGTGAATCTGGAGGCGCAGCTCGGCCTGCTGCTGTTCGAGCGGGAGGGCTCTCGCAAGCCGAAGCTCACCACCGCCGGCCGCGCGCTCCTCGCCGAGGCTCGGGCGATCCATCAGGGGATGGACGGCCTGCGCGCCAAGGTGAAGGGCCTGCTCGACGGGCTCGAAGCCGAGGTCGATCTCGCCGTGGACGTGATGCTGCCGGCCGCCCGGCTGGGGCGCGTCCTGCGCGAATTCGCGCAGTTGTTCCCGACCGTCTCGCTGCGCCTCCACACCGAAGCGCTGGGCGCTGTGACCGCGATGGTGCTGGACGGTACCGCCGTGATCGGCATCTCGGGGCCGCTGGCCGCCGGGGTGGAGGGCGTCGAATGCCGGTCGGCGGGGTCGGTGCCGATGGTGCCGGTCGCGGCGCCCGACCACCCGCTCGCGCGCATGGAGCGCATCGCCCCCGGCGCGGGCCGCGACTATACCCAGCTCGTGCTCACCGACCGCTCGCGCTTCACCGAGGGGCAGGATTTCGCGGTGATGAGCCCGCGGACGTGGCGACTGGCCGATCTCGGCGCCAAGCACGCACTGCTCCGCGAGGGGATCGGCTGGGGCAATATGCCCAAGCCGATGATCGAGGGCGATCTGATGGGCGGCACGCTGACCCGGCTGCATATGCCCGATCATCCAGGCGGCACCTATCGCTTCGCCGGCGTGTGGCGGCGGGATACGCCCCCCGGCCCCGCCGCCTCGTGGCTGCTCGAACAGTTTGTGCAACTGGGCGAGGCGGACGTTGAGGAAAGCGGCATGACCGATATCTGAGGCTCAGGCCGCGTGCGGCTCCCCCGCTTCCGGATGCAGCGCGCAGGCGAGCGTGCCGGCGAGGATCAGCGCGCCGGCCAGCAACAGCGGCGGGATCAGGCCGCCCTGCATCACGAGCGTGGCGCCGATCCCCGCACCCGCGAAGATGGCGACGACGCTGGCGACGCGACGCCCCCAGTTGGGATTGGCGCCACCCGCCGCGCTCGAATCTGCGGCGAGGCCGGTGAGCGTCAGGGTGAGCACGGTGGTGGTGAGGTCCGGCACCTTGAGCTGGCGGATGGTGGCGTTGCGGAAGCCCATCGCGACCGCCGTCAGCGCGATGATGCCGAACAGGCGGACGTCAGGGGTCTGCCGGGCAACGTCGAAGCCGGTCGCGACGAGCGCGGCGACCCACAGCAGCGCCGCCTCGATGGAAGCCGCCGCGATCAGCCAGCGACGCAGCGGCCGCCCGGCATGGGCCTTGCCGATCCGCCCGGCCACCAGCGCGCCGATCAGAAACGCCGCGATCGCCACGCAATAGGGCGCGACGCGGAAGCCCGGCGTCCCCACCGCCGCGAAGCCGAGGAAGACGATGTTGCCGGTCATGTTGGCGGTGAACACCTTGCCGAGCCCGAGCACGCTGATCGCATCGACCAGCCCGGTGGTCAGCGAGAGGAGCAGCAGGAGCAGGGGAAGCGGCGAACGCTGGGATGGCATCGGATCGTCCTTCTCAGAAGCGGAAATTGGCCTCGAGGCCGGTCATGCGGATATTGCTGGCGGTGCCCGTCTCGCGCAGGAAGGCGCCCGACTGGAACCAGGAGAGCGAGGCGCCGAGGGTGAGTTCAGCGGTCGCGCGCCATTCGACGCTGGCCTCCACCTCCTTGCCGACGAAGCGCGCGGTGCTGCCGCTGCTGGCGCGCAGCAGGTGGCCGGGAATGTCGTACACGCCGTCGCCGGTCGACTGGCGCCAATAAGCCGCGCCCGCGAGGCTGGTTGAGACGCCCCCGCCAAGGTCGAACGCCAGCACGGGCTGAAGATTGACGAGATTATAGGGGCCGACCGGCGACAGCTCGCCGAAATATTTGCCCTTGGGGAAGAGCGCGTTGAAGGTGCCGAGCTTATGGTCGCCCGACGACTTGTCCCCGCTCGCCACGTTGAAGCGGACGGTGAGATCGGGCTTCAGCGGCAGCGCCGCAAAACCGCGCCCGACCTCGCTCGCCATCGACCAGGCGCCGATGCTGCCACCGTCGAAGCGGCCGAACTGGCCCATGGCTTCGAAATTCCAGTGCCAGCCGTCGCCCTTGCCGAAGAAGCGCGCGCCGATCGTGTGGCGCAGCTCATGGCCGTTGCCCTGCTCGAAGCGAGCATGATCGTTGCGATAGCCGAGATAATAGAGGTCCACCCCCGCGCCGCCGATCAGCCTCGTGGCGTAGACGCCCCACAAGGCGCGGCTGGACGAGGTGCGATCGTCGAACGTCCCCTGCCCCGGCTCAACGGGCATCAGGTAGAAGCCATTCACGGTCAGTCGCCCGCTGTGGAGAATCGCGCGGCCACCGTCGAAGGCGAGCGGCACGTTGGGGCCATAGCGCGTGCCGACCAGCCGCTCGGTGCCGAGGCCGATCATCTCGCGGCCCGCCCGCAGTCGCAACGTCGCGCCAGAGCCGACGTCGAACGCCACATCCGCGAAGCCCTGGAGCAGATCGGTGCGCGTCTGGTCGATCGGGCTCGCCGAGGGCCGCACGCCCGCCGCATACGCCAGGATCGGCTGCACGAAGGCGCGCACCTGCCCGACATGAAGGTCGGCATAAGGCATGGCGCGCACCCAGAGATAGCCGTCGTTCGGGGCATCCGGGTTGGTCCAGTTGCCGTGATAATCCTCGTCGCGCAGGCGGATCTCGACGCCGGTGGTGAGATAGTCGGCGCCCGAACCGTCGAGCGGGATATATTTGAAGCCCTCGGTCCAGTGCCCGGTCCGGTTGGCGGGATCGGCGAGGTTCGACCAATCCTCGTTATAGCGCTCGGTGGTGAGCACCGGCGGCTGCCACGCCTCGGCCGCCACCGCGCGGGCGGGCAGCAGCGCCAGTCCGAGCAGGAGGGCGGCGAGGCTGCGCATCAGGCGGCCTTCCGGTCCGCGCGGAGGGCGAGCATGGCGACCAGCACGAAGCCGCCAATGAGCCCCAGATGCTCGAAGAAGGCGTTGGTGGCCATGAAGCGATCCTGCCCGTGCATCGTCCAGAAGGCGTTGGCGGTGATCGCGGCGAAGCCGGTGAACACGCCGAGCATCCCCGCCCCCAGCCACACCAGCCGGCCGGAGAGGATGAGCGCCGGGCCGATCAGCTCCACCGCGATGGTCAGCGCCGCGAACAGCGCCGGCATCGGCATCCCGAAATGGGCCTGCTCGGCGACCGCGCCCGGAAAGTCCGAGAGCTTGACGAGGCCGCCCAGCAGATAGGCGCCGCACAATACCAGCCGGGCGGCAAAGCCCGTCCCGCGCCAGCCGAGGATCGCCTCGACGAAGCGCGGGGTGCGGGCCGGGCTCATCGTGCCGCCGCCTGGTGGATCTCGGCGATATAGCCGCCGGGGAAGCGCACGATCGCCGCCTTGCGGCCGAGCGCGTCATAGGTCGGCACCAGCGTTTCGACGCCCGCCGCCCTGGCCTTGTCCAGCGTGGCGGCGAGGTCACTCACCTGATAGCCGGTCATGTCGCGGCCATAGGGCCACGGAAGCTGGCCGTCGGAGACGAGCACCAGCATCTTGCCATAGCCGCTGTCGATCGCGATCCGGCGGATCGTCTTGCCCGGCTGGCCGATCTCGGCGCCCGAGACATTGCGGTCATCCGCCGTCACCTTGCCGTGCGAATAAGCGAGCCAGTGCCGGACGAAGGCATCGGCGGCATCGGCCGTCAGATAGACGCGGTTCTCGGGCACGGTGGCGAGCGGGGCGTAGTTGGGCTTGGCTGTGTGCCAGTAGAGCTGCATGTTCACGCCGCCCGGCCATTGCACGACGACGTCGCGACCGATCGGATCGGGGAAGGTGGTGATGAGCCGCGTCGCGCCGTTCTTCACCGCCGAGGCGACGGCGGCATCCATGTCGGTGACGAGATAGCCGGTGCGCTCGGCGCCGAAGGGATAGGGGATCGGTGTCTTGAAGCCGAACACCGAAACGGTGCCCGCCGGCGTCAGCACGAGCTGCGACTTGGTCTGGCTTGTCGTGGGCGTCACCTGGAAGACGCCCTGCTTGCTGGTCGTGCCGCCGAAGGTGGCCGAGAAGCTGGTGACGAAGCTGTCGAACTGATCCTCGGGCACATAGACATGGGTGGTGTCATATTGCGGGCCGACCGCATAGCCGCTCGCGGCTTCGGCGGCGGGGGCGGCGGTCGCCGGGGTGGTCAGCATGGCGAGGCCGAGGGCGGAGGCGGCAAGCAGGTTCCGGAAGCGGATCATGAGGATCATCCTTGCATGAGAGGAAATGTCAGGAAGGAAAGCGAGGATCAGACGGCCCAGCAGCCGCAGCCGAGCGCCCCCCAGAAGCTCTGGGGATCGGCGGACGGCACGTCGGCGCCGAGCGCGGCGGCATGGTCATGGCCATGGACCGAGCAGGATGAGTGGCAACCGCAGGCCGAGGCGAGCTTCTGGCGGCTGGCGGGCGCCTGCCAATAGCCGCCGAAGGTCGCCACCGGGGACCAGTCCGGCATCGGCCTGGGCAGGTCCGGCGCGAGCTTCGCGTAATCGCCATTGCCGTGGACGATCCTGCCGCCGAGGATGGTGAGCACCGATCGGATGTGGACGATCTCGTCCTCGGGCACGCCGAAATAATCGTCCGAGAGGAGCGCGAGATCGGCGAGCTGGCCGGCCTTGATCTGCCCCTTCTTGCCCTGCTCGTTCGAGAACCAGGTGTTGGCCTCGGTCCAGAGGCGCAGCGCCGTCTCGCGGTCCAGCCGGTTGGCGACCGGATAGAGGCGCAGGCCGCCCACCGTCTTCGACGTCACCAGCCAGGAGAGCGAGACCCACGGGTTGTAGCTCGCCACGCGGGTGGCATCGGTGCCGGCGCCGACCGGCAGGCCCGCCGCCATCATCCGCTTGATCGGGGGCGTCGCTTCCGCCGCCTTGGCGCCATAGCGCTCGACGAAATATTCACCCTGATAGGCCATGCGATGCTGGACCGCGATGCCGCCGCCGAGCGCCGCGATCCGGTCGATGTTGCGCTCGGAGATCGTCTCGGCATGGTCGAAGAACCAGTTGAGCCCCTGGAGCGGGATGTCGCGGTTCACCTTCTCGAACACGTCGAGCGCGCGGCCGATCGTCTGGTCGTAGGTGGCGTGCATCCGCCACGGCCAGCGACGCTCGGCGAGCAAGCGGATCACCGGCTCCAGATCGCCTTCCATCTCCGGCGGCATGTCGGGCCGCGCGACGCGGAAATCCTCGAAGTCGGCAGCCGAATAGACCAGCATCTCGCCCGCGCCATTGTGGCGATAGCTGTCATCGCCGTCGCCCGGCTTGATCTGCTTCGACCAGTTGGCGAAGTCGGACAGCTCCTCCTTCGGCTTCTGGGTGAAGAGATTGTAGGCGATGCGCAGCGTCAGCTCTCCATCCTTGTGGAGCTTCTCGATCACCTCATAATCGTCGGGATAATTCTGAGACCCGCCGCCGGCATCGATCACCGAGGTGACGCCGAGGCTGTTCAGCTCGCGCATGAACTGGCGGGTGGAGTTGAGCTGATATTCCTGCGGCAGCTTCGGCCCCTTGGCGAGCGTCGCGTAGAGGATGGTGGCGTTGGGCTGGGCGAGCAGCAGCCCGGTCGGGTTGCCGGCGGCATCGCGGACGATCTCGCCACCCGGCGGGTTGGGCGTGTCCTTCGTGTAGCCCACCGCCCGGAGCGCCGCCGCATTGAGCAGCGCGCGATCATAGAGGTGGAGGATGAAGACGGGCGTGTCGGGCGCCGCCTCGTTGATCTCGGCGATGGTCGGCAGGCGCTTTTCAGCGAACTGATGCTCGGTGAAGCCGCCCACCACGCGCACCCATTGCGGCGCCGGCGTATTCTGCGCCTGCGTCTTCAGCATGGCCATCGCATCGGCGAGCGTGGGGACGCCTTCCCAGCGCAGCTCCATATTATAGTTCAGGCCTCCACGGATGACATGGATGTGGCTGTCGATCAGGCCGGGGATCAGGCGGCGGCCGCCCGCATCGACCACGGTCGCCTCGGGTGCTGCGGCGCGCACTTCCTGCTCGGAACCGACGGCGAGGATATGGCCGTCCCGGATCGCCACCGCCTCGGCTTTGGGGTTGGCGCGATCGAGGGTGGTGACCTTGGCGTTGACGAGGATGAGATCGGACATCGGAATCTCCCGGACGATAAGGTGAGGAGAAAGGATCAGGCGTCGCGGCTGGGGGTCGGCCCGGCCTGCGGGCCAAGAATCTCGCGGGCGCAGTCGGTCTTGATGAAGGCCAGCACCGGCTCGCCGTGGATCAGCTTCTTCGCCACCGGTACGGCCTGCTCACCGAGCAGGATGCCGAGCAGGCCGATCAATGCGATCGTCGGCGGCGCCGGGGACTTCACTCCGAGCAGGGCATAGATGCCGCCGACCAATATCCCGGCGGCCAGCGAGAGGAGATAGGGCTTCATGAAGGGCCTCCGTGTCGGATGTGGATGCGGGGGCGGTCCACCGCCCCCGCGGGAGGCTTCAGCCGTGCGCCCCTTCGGAGGCGCCGAACATCGTCTTGGCGTAGGTGACGCCGATGCCGTAGGCGCCGCCCCACGTCTTCGCGACGCCGGTCGTGAACTCGTAGCTTTCGGTGCGCGCCCAGTCGCGCTGCAGCTCGAGCAGATACTGGAGCGAGGTCATCGGCTTCGCGCCGAGCTGGATCATGCGCTGCACCGCACGCTCATGCGCCTCGGCCGAGATGTCGCCGCACGCATCGGCGATGAAGTAGACATCGAAGCCCTGATCGATCGCCGAGGCGACAGGGCCGACGATACAGACCGACGTCCACAGGCCGGCGAACACGAGGCGCTCCTTGCCGATGCGGTTGACCTCCTCGATCACGGCGGCGTCTTCCCAGGTGTTCATCGACGTGCGGTCGAGCAGCTTCTGACCGGGGAAAGGCGCGGTGACCTCGCTGAACATCGGGCCGGAAAAGCTCTTCTCGGCGACGGTGGTGAGGATCGTCGGCACCTTGAAGCCGGCGGCGGCATTGGCGACGAGCGCCGCGTTGTTGCGCAGGATGGTCGGGTCGATCGACTTGGTGGCGAACGCCATCTGCGACTGGAAGTCGATCATGATGAGCGCGTGATCGGTCGGCGAGAGCAGCGACTTGCCGGGGGTCGGGGTGGCGGTGATGGACATCGGAATCTCCACTGTTTCTGGCTCCGGCAGCCCGGTGAGCAGCGCCCCCGTTCGCCGTGGCCTCAGTGGTAGGGGTCGTTATTCTGATGGAATACCGGGATAAAATCCTCTGTCTCATTCAGATATCTTGAAAGGTTTGTTTCCACCTTCCCGCGAAAAGAGGATTGATCGCATCCGCTCTCCCGCGAAAAGTGCGGCCATGCGTTACGCTCTCACGATTCTCGCCACGCTCGCCCTGCCAGCCATCGCCCATGCCCAGGGCGCGACCGCGAGTTCGCCGCCCGAGTTCGCGCGCAAGGCCGAACATCTGAAACCCGGCGAGTGGGTTTGGGCCCCGGAGGTCGCGCCGACAGGGCCGCTGCTCGTCTATGTCGACCTCTCACGCCAGATCGCCACGGTGTATCGCAACGGGGTCCGCATCGCGGTGTCGACGATCTCCTCGGGCAAGGCCGGCCATGAGACGCCGACGGGCGTTTTCACCATCCTCCAGAAGGACGCCAACCACCGCTCCAGCCTCTACAACAGCGCACCCATGCCCTTTCAGCAGCGGCTGACCTGGGATGGCGTCGCGCTCCACGCGGGCGGCCTGCCGGGCTACCCGGAAAGCCATGGCTGCGTGCACCTGCCCTTCGGCTTTTCCAAGCAATTGTTCGCGATCACGACGCTCGGCGCGACGGTGGTGGTGATGGGCGACGCCGTCGATCACGTCCGCACCAGCGAAGCCAGCCTGCTCGCTCCCATCGACGCGAAGGGCAACCCGACCGCGGTGAAGGATCTCAGCGATCTGGAGTATCGCTGGGAGCCGGAACGCGCGCCCGGCGGCCCGCTCACGATCATCGTCGCCAAGAAGGATCAGCGCATCGTCGTGCTGCGCAACGGGATCGAGATCGGCCGCAGCAAGGCGATCATCGACGACGACGATCCGGGCTCGCATGTCATCACCCTGTCCTCGACGCGGGACGGCAAGCCGAAGTGGATCTATCTCGGCCTGCCGGGGCATGAGGAGGATGCCGGGCGCATGCTCGACGAGGCGACGATCAACCGCGTCCGCGTGCCCCGCGCCTTCTATGCGGCCGTCAGGGCGGCGCTCCGGCCGGGCACGACCATTCTCGTCACCGCGTCCAGCGTCGGCGCCTCGGAGGGCCAGCGGATCACGATCATGGACGCGATCGCCCCCACACCCTGATCCGCGCAGACGACGACGGCGGGGGCCGCATCCGCGAACCCCCGCCGCCGACAGCCCCGTTCAGGCGAGCCTAGCCGGATGGAGCAGATCGGACATCCCGACCCGGTGGAGCATCTCGGCGCGCAGACGGTCGAGCACAGTAAAGCCGACATCCGCGCCATCCTGGCTCGGATCGACATGGATGCGGAACGGTCGGGTTCCGAAATCCATACCGGCCGCCTCGACGATCCGCTCCGCGACGTCCGCCGGATCGGCATCGTCGGGCACGATTGCCGCGAACGCCTCCTGTATCTGCTCGCCGAAGCCCTTGTAGGGGCCGGTCTCATAAGCGTTGAGGCGCTCGGTGTCCGCGGGCCTGCCGGAATGGGCGAAGTGGTTGGTGCCCCTGGTGAAGGCGCCCGGCACCACGATCGTCGTCTCGATGCCCCAGCGGGCGAGTTCCCGCGCATATTGCACCGCCAGCGCGTCCATCGCGGCCTTGGCGGCGAAATAAGGCGCCAGATAAGGCGGCGTGCCGCCCGCCGAGCTGGAGCTGGAGATCCACATCAGAAGCCCCCGCCTCGCCGCGCGCATATGGAGCAGCACCGCGCGATTGACGCGCTGCGTGCCGAGCACGTTTACGTCATATTGCTGGGCGAACTGCTCGGGCGTGAAGCTCTCGGCCGGGCCGAACATCATGTGACCGGCATTGTGGACGAGCACGTCGATGCGCCCGCTCGCGGCGATAATGCGGGCGACCGCCGCCTCGACGGACGCCTCGGACTGGACGTCCAGTTCGATCGGCCGCAGGTCGCTGCCCTCGATCGCGGCCATCTCCGCGGCGTTCGCCGCGTTGCGGCCCGCAATGTCGCGCATCGAGGCGTAGACCGTGTGCCCCGCCCGCGCGAGCGCTTCGGCGGTCAGGCGGCCGAAGCCGCTGGAAGCGCCGGTGATGAGGATGATCTTGTTCGACATGGGGAAAATCCTTTCGGCATGAGGAGGGGAGGCTTCAGATGATCCCGCCGTTCGCGCGCAGCACCTGGCCGTTGATCCAGCCGCCGTCCGGGCCGGCGAGGAAGGCGACGGCGCCCGCGATGTCCTCGGGCTGGCCGAGCCGTTCGAGTGGGGCGGCCTTGGTCAGCGTGTCGATCACCGCCTGCGGCTTGCCGTCGAGGAACAGGGCGGTGGCCGTCGGCCCCGGCGCGATCGCGTTGACCGTAATGTTGCGGCCGCGCAGCTCCTTGGTGAGGACATGCGTCATCGCCTCGACGCCCGCCTTGGTGGCGGCATAGACCGCATAGGAGGCCGGCCGGAGCCCGACCACACTCGACGACAGGTTGATGATCCGTCCGCCCTCGCGCAGCCGCCTGGCCGCCTCGCGCAGCGTGTTGAACACGCCCTTGAGATTGATCGCCACCTGTGTGTCGAACAGCGCATCGTCGCTGTCGGCAAGGGTCGCGAGCTTCATGATGCCGGCATTGTTGACCAGCACGTCGACGCCCCCGAACGCCGCCTGCGTCGCGTCGAACAGGCGCGCGACGGCGACCGGATCGCTGACGTCGGCCTGAGCGGAGATCGCCTTGCCCCCGGCCGCCTCGATCCGGGCGACGAGCGCCTCCGCCTCGGTGGCGTTGCCGGCATAGTTGACCACCACGGTGAAGCCATCCGCCGCCAGCCGCTCCGCGATCGCCGCGCCGATGCCCCGCGAGGCGCCGGTGACGATCGCAACCTTGTTCTTGCCCGTATCCATGGCCGTTCTCCTGGTTCGCATCGATCGCCCGCCGATCGACGTGACCCAGATGCCCTCTGGAGACGGAAAGATAATCCCGCTAGAAGCAGCGACACTGTTCGCAAATATGGAATAATAGATGGACCGGCTGGATGCGATGCGGCTGTTCACGCGGGTGGTGGACCGGCGCAGTTTCACGCAGGCGGCGCACGATCTCGACGTCCCGCGCTCGACGGCGACGCAGGTGATCCGGCAGCTGGAGGAGCGGCTCGGTGTCCGCCTTCTCCAGCGCACTACGCGCACGGTCCGGCCTACGCTCGACGGCGAGGCCTATTATCAGCGCTGCATCGCGATCCTCGACGATGTGGAGGATGCGGAGGGCGCCTTTCTCGGAGCCGTCCCGAAAGGGATGCTGCGGATCGAGGTGCAGGGCACGATCGCGCGCCATTTCGTCATCCCCGGCCTGCCCGATTTCCTGGATCAGCATCCGGGGATCGAGATCGCGATGAGCGAGAGCGACCGCTGGGTCGATGTGGTGCGCGAGGGCGTCGACTGCGTGCTGCGTTATGGCGCGCTGCCCGACAGCGATCTTGTCGCGCGCACAGTGACGACGCTCGGCCGGATCACCTGCGCGGCGCCCGCCTATCTCGCACGCCACGCCACACCGCAGACGCCGGAGGATCTCGTCCGCCACCGCACCGTCGGCATTCGCGCGATCACGACCGGCGCGCTGACACCATTCGAATTCGAGCAGCGAGGCGGCTTGGCGCGGATCAACGTCCCCGCCCCTTTCTCGGTGACCGGCACGGAGAGTTTCCGCGACGGCGTCCTGCTCGGGCTGGGCCTCGCGCAAATGCCGCTGTTCCATATCGAGCGCGATCTCGCCGAAGGACGGCTGGTGCGCGTTCTGGAAACTTATCCCGTCCCTTCCGCCCCCGTCTCGGTGCTCTATCCCCGCAACCGGCAGCTTTCCCCGCGCGTGCGTCTGTTCATCGACTGGGTCGCGCGTCGCTTTGCCGGTCATCGCGCTTTCTGAACGACGCGGCGACATTTCTCCAAGTCGATCGCCGCGACGCTAGTCCAGTTATGACTGACAAATCCTTCAAATAAGCTGATAAATCCGCCTTGGCCCGGACTTTGCCCTAACCCCTTGACAGCACGATAGCTGATAGCGCTATCAATACCCTCAATAAAGTCTGACAAATGTGGCTTTTAAAAATGAAAACACAGAGGAGGGGAGAATCGATGAATACTCATAGTTTTGCGCGCGCCCTTTGGACGCGATCGCCGCGAAGCCTGCTGCGTGCGGGAGCCTCCATTGCCGTCGTGGCCGCGTGCTTTCCTGGTACCGCTCTCGCCCAATCCACTGACAGCGCTGCCACCACGCCGCAGGGCGGCGGCCAGCCGACGCAGAGCGAGATCGTCGTCACCGGCCAGCGCGCCTCGATCGACTCTGCCCTCGGCATCAAGCGCCATGCCGACCAGATCGTCGACTCGATCAATTCGGACGACATCGGCAAGCTGCCCGACCGCAGCGTGACCGAGACGCTCCAGCGCATCACCGGCGTCACCATCGACCACTTCATCTCGCGCGCGGACCCGGATCACTTCTCGGTCGAAGGCTCGGGCGTGAACGTGCGCGGCCTCACCTTCGTGCGCTCCGAGCTGAACGGCCGCGACGCGTTCAGCGCCAATGGCGGCCGCACGCTGAGCTTCGAGGATGTGCCGCCCGAGCTGCTCGCCGGCGTCGACGTCTACAAGAACCCCTCGGCCGATCTGATCGAGGGCGGCATCGGCGGCCTCGTCAACCTGCGCACGCGGATGCCGTTCGACAGCAAGGGCGAGGTGTTCAGCGTCTCCGCCTCGGGCACGCTGGGCGATCTGCGCAACCAGCTCGAACCGTCCTTCTCCGCGCTCTATTCGAACCGCTGGCAGACCCCGATCGGCGAGATCGGCGTGCTGGCCGACGTCGCCTATTCCCGCAGCGCGACGCGCACCGACGGCATCCAGGTCGAGCCCTATTATCCGCGTCAGGATCTCGTGGACGGCAAGACGGTCTACATCCCCAAGGGCATCGACTGGCGCCAGCTCGACTTCACCCGCCAGCGCTTCGGCGCCTATGGCGCGGTGCAGTGGAAGCCGGCCGACAATCTCGACGTGTCCGCCACCTTCTTCCAGTCGCGCTACAAATTCCATTGGGACGAGCACGCGATCTTCGCGCAGACCAACCCGTATAACATCGTGCCGGCCGCCGGCACGCAGTTCCAGTTCGACGACAACGGCGTCTTCCAGAAGGGCGACGAGACCGATCCGAACCCGGCGGACGGCGGAATGCCGTTCAACGACGACGTGCGCAGCGCCGACCAGCGCTCCAACACCACCGACATCTCGGGCAACATCAAGTGGCGCCCGACCGAGCGCCTGACGCTGCGGTTCGACATGCAGCATGTCCACGCCACCAACAACGGCCTCGATTCCACGGTCGCGACTGGTGTGAACCTGCCCGGCCAGACGGTGGACCTGACGCACGGCGTGCCCAGCGTCACGGTCGACCAGAACTATCTGGACAACGCGGCCAACTATTATTGGGCGTTCACGATGGACGAGCGCACCAAGAACGTCGCGAACGAGTGGGCGTGGCGCGCCGATGCCGATTATGACCTCGACACCGGCGGCATCCTGAAGAGCTTCCACTTCGGCGGCCGCGTCACGCGGACCAACGCCGACAACCAGCAGGCACCCTACAACTGGCAGGCGATCAGCCAGACCTGGCAGCTCGGCTGGCAGCTCCCGACGCTGGCCTATCTCGACCAGTTCCCGCTGGCGAGCCAAGACTTCAACTTCGGCAGCAATTTCTACCATGGCGGCGCCAATGTGCCGATGAGCGTCATCTTCCCGGCGGCGTCTCAGGCCAATGGCTATCCGGGCACCTATTACGCGCTCCACGACATCGCGACGCAGCTCTGCGAGCAGATCAACCCGGCCTCCGCCTGCCCGGCCTTCGCGCTTTCCGCCTTCGGCGACGCGCAGCGCAACTTCCAGCGCGAGCGGACCTATGCGGCCTATGGCTCGCTGAAGTTCGACTTCGACAGCCTCAATATACCGCTGAGCGGCAATGTCGGCCTGCGCTGGGTCCATACGACGAACAACGCCAGCGGCTTCGTGGTCGAGCCGCCGCCCATCACCGGTGCGCCTCCGGGCGGCCCCGTGTTCGACGGCACGGCGCAGGCCATCACCGCCAAAAACCATTATGACGATTTCCTGCCGAGCCTGAACCTGCTCTACAAGATCACGCCGACCCTGCAGGCCCGCTTCGCCGCGGCCCGCGCGATGACCCGGCCGGATTTCAACACCTTGCAGGCCTACACGCCGCTGTCGGCCGCCTATGACCAGACGACCGGCAACTACACCTTCAACTCGACGGCCTCGGGCAATCCGAACCTCAAGCCCACCCGATCGACCCAGCTCGACGGGGCGCTGGAATGGTATTTCGGCAAGGCCAGCTCGCTGACGGGCACGGTGTTCTACAAGCATCTGACGAACATCATCCGCAACGTCACCACGCCGTACGAGTTCGCAGGCGTGACCTATAATCTCACCGCGCCGCAGAATGTCGGCACGGCGAACATCAAGGGCCTCGAACTCGGCTACAATCAGGCCTTCACCTTCCTGCCCGGCTGGCTGAGCGGGTTCGGTATCACGTCGAACTTCACCTATGTGGACAGCAGCACCAAGGTGAACCTGTCGAGCCTCCAGTCGAACAGCGCGGCGTTCGTGTCGGCCAACGGCGTGGACACCAACGGCGCGATCTTCGGCAGGCTGCCGCTCGAAGGCCTGTCGAAGTACAGCTACAACCTGACCGGCTATTACGAGAAGGCCATCGTCTCGCTGCGTCTCGCCTACAACTGGCGCAGCCGCTACCTGCTCTCGACCAACGTCAACGGCACGCAGGGTTCGGACGGTTCGCCGATCACACCGAACGGCGTGCAGTGCGACACGGCGGCGAACGCGCACTGCGTGGTGTGGGGGCTCCCGGTCTACAACGCCGCCTACGGCCAGCTTGACGGATCGATCTTCTTCAAGTTCCTGAACGACAAGATTTCGATGGGCGTCGAGGCGCAGAACCTCACCAACGCCACCAACCGCGTGCTGATGAAGCAGTCGATCGGCCTGATGGGCCGCGCCTGGTTCGTCTCCGACCGCCGCTACACGGCGACGGTGCGCCTCACCTTCTGAGGCCGGCTTCCGGCGGCGGCCGTCCCGTTCGGGGCGTGCCGCCGCCGCTCCATCATCGAACGGGAGAATATATGCGGGATCAGCGCGGCCGGGGGGCACATCATCGGGTCTGGCGAATGGCGCTCGCAGCCTCCGCGCTGCTTCCCCTTTCGCCTGCGATGGCCGCGCCCGCCGAACGTGCGATCGACATCGACGTCGCCCGCGCGCAGAAGCCGGTCGACCGCTTCTACGATCTCTCCGTCGGCTCGGACTATCCGGGCACGCTGATCCGGCCGGACTCGCAGGCCCAGCTCAAGACGGCGGTGGACGAGCTCGGCTTCCGCTATCTCCGCTTCCACGCGATCTTCCACGACGTGCTGGGCACGGTGCGCGTCGAGAATGGCGTGACCCGCTATGACTGGACGAAGATCGACGAACTCTACGACGATCTGCTCTCCAAGGGCATCCGCCCCTTCGTGGAGCTGGGCTTCACCCCGCAGGCGCTCGCCACCTCGTCCAACAGCATCTTCTACTGGAAGGGCAACACCTCGCATCCCAAGCCCGAGGCGTGGCGCGCGCTGGTCGACGCCTTCGTCCGGCGTGAGCAGCAGCGCTATGGCGTGGACGAGGTGCGCCGCTGGTATTTCGAGGTGTGGAACGAGCCCAATCTCAGCGGCTTCTGGGAAGGTGGCGACCAAAAGGCCTATTTCGACCTCTATGATCTGACCGCCCGCACCATCAAGGCGATCGACCCCGATCTCCAGGTCGGCGGCCCGTCCACGGCGGGCGCGGCGTGGGTGCCGGAGTTCCTCGCGCATGTCGCGAAATCCGGCGCGCCGATCGATTTCGTCACCACCCACAGCTATGGCGTCGACGGCGGCTTCCTCGACGAGAAGGGCGAGAGCGACACCAAGCTCTCCGCCGATCCGCAGGCCGTGATTTCCGACGTCCGCAAGGTGCGCGCCCAGATTGCGGCGTCGGCCTTCCCGACGCTGCCGCTCTACTTCACCGAGTGGAGCACCAGCTACACCCCGCGCGACGCCGTCCACGACAGCTATGTAAGCGCCCCCTATATCCTCTCGCGCCTCAAGGCGGTGGAGGGCGTGGCGCAGGGCATGAGCTACTGGACCTACACCGACCTGTTCGAGGAGCCCGGCCCGCCGCCAACGCCCTTCCATGGCGGCTTCGGCCTCCTGAACCGCGAGGGCATCCGCAAGCCGGCCTTCTTCGCCTACAAATATCTGAACGCGATCAAGGGCCGCGCCATTCCCGTCACCGACACGCAGGTGATGGCCGCGACCGATGGCACGCGCACCACCGCGCTCGTCTGGGACTGGCAGCAGCCGAAGCAGTCGGTCAGCAACCGCCCCTTCTACACCCACCTCGTCCCCAACGCGCCCGCGCCGACGGCGAAGCTCGCCTTCGCGCACCTCGCGCCCGGCCGCTACCATTTGCGCGCCTACCGGACCGGCTATCGCCACAACGACGCCTATTCGGCCTATATCGACATGGGGATGCCCAAGAACCTCGACGCCAAGCAGCTCCGCCAGTTGCAGGATCTGACGCGCGACACGCCCGAGATCGACCGCACCGTAGAGGTCGGCGCGGACGGGCGCACGAGCGTCGAGCTGCCGATGCGCAGCAACGACGTGGTGCTCGTCTCGATGGACCGGGCGGCGCAGTGATGCCGTTCACCCGCCGCCATCTGATGCAAGGGCTGCTCGCCGGCACCGCCGCCGCACCGGCCCTCGCCGGCTCTGTGGCCAAGGGGAAGCAGGCCCCCCTCACGCGCCCCGCGACGGCCGACCTTGGCGACGGCACCTTCCTCAACCCGATCGTGTCGGGCGATCATCCCGATCCGACGATCCTGAAGGATGGCGAGGTCTATTACATGACCTTCTCCTCCTTCCTCTCCTATCCGGCGCTGGTGATCTGGGAATCGACCGATCTGGTGAACTGGGCCCCGATCGGCCCGGCGCTGCACCAGAATCTGGGGCCGATCTGGGCGGTCGATCTCGTCCGCCACAAGGGCCGCTATTTCATCTACATCCCGGCCGATCCGAAGGGGGACGGCTGGTCGATCTACGCGATCTGGGCCGACGACATTCGCGGGCCGTGGAGCGATCCGGTCGATCTCGGCATCCGGGGCTGCATCGATCCGGGGCATGTCGTGGGCGAGGACGGGCGGCGCTATCTCTTCACCAACGGCATCCGCAAGATCCGCCTGACCGACGACGGCCTCGCCACCGACGGCCCGCTCGAGCAGGCCTATGCGCCGTGGCGCTACCCCGACGACTGGGTGGTCGAGAATTTCGCGCCCGAGGGGCCGAAGCTCCTCCACCGCAACGGCTGGTTCTATCTCGTCACCGCCGTCGGCGGCACGGCGGGTCCACCGACCAGCCACATGGTCATCGCCGCGCGTTCGCGCTCGGTCCACGGGCCGTGGGAGCATTGCCCGCACAACCCGCTGGTGCGCACCCGCTCGGCCGCCGAGCCCTGGTGGTCGCGCGGCCATGCGACGCCGGTCGAGGGGCCGGGCGGCGACTGGTGGATGGTCTATCACGGCTATGAGAACGGCTTCCGCACGCTCGGCCGCCAGACGCTGCTGGAGCCGATCGAGTGGACCGAGGACGGCTGGTTCCGCGCGCTCGGCGGCGATCTCTCGCACCCGCTCCGCAAGCCGCGGGGCGGCAAGCCGGGCAGGCCGCGTCCGCCGCTCTCCGACGATTTCTCGACCGATCGTCTCGGGCTCCAATGGGCCTTCCACGAGCCCAAGGCCAACGAGGCCACGCGCGCCACCTACCGGGCGGATGGCCTCCACATCGCCGCGCGGGGGACGTCGCCGGCCGACTCCTCGCCGCTCACCTGCATCGTGGGGGATCGTTCCTACGAGGTCGAAATCTCGCTCGACCTGATCGGCGAGGCCGAAGGCGGCCTGCTGCTCTTCTACAACCAGAAGGCGTTCGTCGGGCTCGGCTTCACGCCCGAGACCCTCAAGATCTTCGAATATTCGGACGAGCTTCCCTGGGGCCGCAAGCCCCACAAGACGCGGAGCCTCCGCCTGCGCCTCCGCAACGAGGAGCATGTCGTCACCTGGCATTATTCCTACGACGAAGGCCGGACCTGGCAGCGCCACGACACGCGCATGGAGGTGTCCGGCCTCCATCACAATGTGTTCGGCGGTTTTCTCAGCCTGCGCGTCGGCCTCTACGCCGCGGGCTCGGGCGAGGTGCGGCTGCGAGACTTCCGCTATCGGGCCAACCCGCCGCGCGTGGCGGAAACAATCCTCGCCTGAAGGGCGGATCCATCTCCAACGGAAAAGGGCGCAGGATGAAGACGACCGCACGGCGCATCGGGATCGGGTTCGCGGCGATGCTGCTCGCCGGCACGGCCGCGATCGCTGAGACCGCCCCCGCCTTCCGCAACTCCGACCTCCCCGCCGAGCAGCGCATCACCGACCTCCTGTCGCGCATGACGGTCGACGAGAAGATCGACGCGCTCAGCACCAATTCCGGCGTGGCGCGCCTCGGCGTCCCCAATTTCGGCTCGTCCGAGGGGATTCACGGCGTCGTCCAGCGCGGCTCCGACAAGAAGCAATTGTCGCCGATCCCCACCACGCAATTCCCGCAGCCGCCGGGCATGGGCGCGAGCTGGGATCCCGATCTCGTCCGGCAGGCGGGCGGCGTCGAGGGGCATGAGGCGCGCTACATCACCCAGACGGCCAGCTATGGCCGCCAGATCCTGATGCTGTGGGGCCCGCAGGCCGATCTGGCGCGCGATCCGCGCTGGGGCCGCACAGAAGAGGTCTATGGCGAAGACCCCTTCCTCAACGGCACGATGGCCACCGCCTTCGCGCGCGGGCTGGAAGGCGACGATCCGAAATATTGGCAGGCGGCGCCGCTGCTGAAACACTTCCTCGCCAACTCGAACGAGAACCAGCGCACCTCGACCAGCTCGAATTTCGACGAGCGGCTCTTCTGGGAATATTATTCCGTCCCCTTCCGCATGGCCTTTCAGGACGCCGGCGCGAGCGGGGTGATGGCCTCCTACAACGCCTGGAACGGCACGCCGATGGCGATCAACCCGGTGCTCCGCGATGTCGTCATCAACCTGTGGGGCGTGAACGTCGTCTCCAGCGACGGCGGGGCGGTGAAGCTGCTCGTCACGGCGCACAAGCGCTTCGCGACGCAGAAGGATGCCGTGGTCGCGACGCTCAAGGCAGGCATCAACCAGTATCTCGACACCTATAAGGACGAGATGCACGCGGCGGTCCGCGATGGCACGGTCAAGGAGGCGGAGTTGGACGAGGCGCTCCGCCGCAAGTTCCGCATCACGCTGAAGCTCGGCCTGCTCGATCCGCCCGAGCGCGTCTCCTACGCCGCTGTGCATGACGGCCCCGCCCCGTGGGACGGCGAGGCCGATCAGGCCGTCTCGCGCAAGCTGGCGCTGGAATCGATCGTCCTGCTCAAGAATGCGGACAATGCCCTGCCGCTCCGCAAGGATCGGCTGAAGTCGATCGCGGTCGTCGGCCCGCTCGCCGACAGCGTGCATTGGGACTGGTATGGCGGCCACCCGCCCCACGCGACGACGCCGCTTCAGGGCATCCGCGACGCGGTCGGCCCCACGGTGAAGGTCAACTACGCGGCCAACGATGCGAGTGGCGCCGCGGTCGCCGCGGCCAAGGCGTCGGACGTCGCGATCGTCGTCGTCGGCAACGACCCCACCTGCGGCCCCAACATGGCCACCGAATGGGACGATTCCGGCACCAAGCCCTGCGCCGATCCCGGCGACGGCCGCGAAGGACGCGACCGCGTCACGCTGACGCTCGCAGAGGAGGAGTTGGTCAGGAAGGTGAAGGCGGCCAATCCGCACACCGTCATGGTCCTGGTGTCGAGCTTCCCCTACACGATCAACTGGTCGCAGCAGAATGTGCCGGCGATCCTCAACATGGCGCACGCCTCGCAGGACGAGGGCTGGGCGCTCGCGCAGGTATTGTTCGGGGCGTATAATCCGGGCGGCCACACGATCGTCACCTGGCCCGCATCGATGGCCGACCTGCCGCCGATGATGGATTACGACATCCGCCACGGCCGGACCTACATGTATGCGAAGCAGAAGCCGCTTTATCCCTTCGGCTGGGGCCTCAGCTACACCAGCTTCCGCTTCGCCCATCTTCGGACGGATCGTGCCACCCTCGCTCGTGACGGCCGGATTGATGTCGCCATCGACGTGACCAACACCGACCACCGCGCCGGCGACGCCGTGCCCCAGATCTATGTCCGCTACCCGCACTCCGGGGTCGAGCGGCCGGCGCTGCAACTGGCCGGGTTCCGCCGCGTCCATCTGGCGCCCGGCGAGACGAGGACGGTCCATGTACCGCTCAAGGCCATGCAGCTCGCTTATTGGGATCAGGGGCGGAAAGCCCTCGTCGTCGAGCCCGGCATCATCCAGCTCATGGCGGGCAGCTCGTCCGCCGACATCCGCCTGCGGCAGGATATCGAGGTGCGCTGACCGCCCTGACCGCTCTCAGCCACGCCTCAGGGCGGCACGCAGGCGGGCGCGGACCGGCTCGTCCCAGACGGTGAGCGCCACCCAGGCGACCAGCAGCAGGAATGGCACCAGCGCCGCGCCGATCACCAGCATCCGCTGCGGCGAATGGTGCGCGTTGGCGACATAGTTCATCCAGACGTACAGGAAGGGGAAGTGCGTGATGTAGATCGGATAGGATAGCCGCCCGCTCGCCTTGCACAGCCCCATCAGGCCCCGCCCGGCGTCGGAATGCGCGCCCGCGACGATGATCGCGGGAAACAGCAGGATGACGCACAGGGCTTCATAGGCGCCGTTGAGCTTGAAGCCGCCGATCTCGGGAAGCGTGGGAAAGACCACGATCGCGATGAGGAGGATGGTGAGCGGCAGATAGCCCAGCGACACGCGCGGCAGCCGATCCCGCACGCGATAGAGCCAGAGCCCCGTCAGGAAGGGAAAGCTGAGGCGCACGGGCGCCATCCACAGATGATCCCAGCCCGAGCCGCAGTCGAGCGTGCCGAAATGGACGGCGCAGACCGCCAGCACCACGGCGCTGAGCGCCGCGAGAAGACCGAGAACGCAGGTCGGCAGCCGGCGGAGCACCAGGGCATAGGCGATGTTGCCGAGATATTCCTGAAACAGCGACCAGCACGGCCCGTTCAGCGGATGCGTGTCGGTCCACCGATTGGGCAGCGACCCCGACGGCAGCGCCAGCAGCCCCAAGACGAGCGCCATCAGCAAAGCCCCCGACGACACCACCTGCGCCGCACCCGCATAGGGATCGAGAATATAGCTGGCGAAACCCAGCAGCGTTCCCACGATCACCATCGGGTGCAGCCGGATCAGCCGGAGCGCAAAGAAGCGGCCCGCCGTCATCCGGGGCCAGCGGTCGTCATAGGCATAGCCGATCACGAAGCCCGAGAGCGCGAAGAAGAAGTCCACCGCAAGCGGCGCGTGGTGGAAGAAGACCTTGGCGCCGTCCCAGTTCACCGTGATGCCCTGGATGTGGAACAGCACGACCAGCAGGGCGGCGACGCCGCGCAACCCGTCAAGCACCTCGAAATGCGGCTTGCCCGTGGCCGTCCGGTCGGGCGAGGCGTCGCCTCCGCCCGATGTCGTCACCTGGGCGATCCGTTCCGCCACATCCGCCACAGCGTTCCCCTCTCCCGCGATATCGGCGGCTCTTGTGATAGATTTATCGATAAACCTCAAGCGCTGACATACTCAGCCCGATGCGCGCTCCACCAGCGTGAAGGGCAACACGACATCGCGCGCGCCATAGCCCTCCGGGTCGCGCACGGCCTGCGCGAGCAGATCGATCGCCTCCGAGGCCATGGCGCGGATGGGTTGGCGGACGGTCGTCAGCGCGGGCCACACCCGCGTCGCCACCAGCGTGTCGTCGAAGCCGGTGACGGCAAGATCGGCCGGCAGGTCCAGCCCGCGCCGATGGGCTGCCCAGAGGATGGCGGCAGCCATGTCGTCATTGGCGGCGACGATGGCATCCGGGCGGGGATCGAGATCGAGCAGCAGCTCGGCCGCCCGCAGCCCCGACGCGAAGCTGAAGTCGCCCTCGATGCAAAGCTCGGCGGCGAAGGGCAGGCCATGCTCGCTGAGCGCATCGCGATGCCCGTCGAGGCGGGCGAGGCTGTCCGAGTGGCTCGCCGGCCCTGCCACCACCGCGATGCGGCGACGGCCCCGCGCCAGAAGGCGCCGGGTCACATCCCGCGCGGCGGCGCGATTGTCGATCCGCACGGTCGTGATGGCCGGGAAAGGCAGTGCCGTCGCGATGGCGGCGGCGGGCACGCCGAGGCCGGCCAGCGCCGGGGAATCCCCCAGCATCTCCGCGAAGGGCGGGATGAGCAGCAGCGCCTGCGCGCCCGAGCGCACGAGCGCGCGGGCATGATCCACCACCTCCTCCGCCGAGGCGGCCTGTGCCGAGCGGATCAGGAGCTGGAGCCCCTTCTCCGCCGCCACCACCGCGACGGCGGCGAGCGTGGCGTTGATGAACATGCTCTCCACGTCGGAGTAGATCAGCCCGATCCGCGCCACCGCCGAGCCGCCCAGCCTCCGCGCGGCCTGGTTGGGGACGTAGCCCAGCTCCTCGATCGCGGCGAGCACGCGGGCGCGGGTCGCCTCGCCCACCTTGCCGGTGCGGTTGAACACGTTGGACACGGTCATGGTCGAGACCCCCGCCCGCCGGGCGACGGCCTGTATCGTCACACGCTCATTCTGTTGCCGGGGGCGTCCCATGCCGCTCTTGCGATCCCTTGGTCTGGCCGGTGTCGATGCCCTGTCGCGCCGGTCAGGGCAAGCGTATCCCCACTGGAGCGCGCTGGCAGAGCCGATGGGATCATGTCGGGCATGGCGCTCGCCGCCAAGGGCGTTTAGCGAGGTTGCCGGCGATGAGTGGGCCTGGAGGCGACGTCTTGCGTGAACGCTGGTTAGTGGTGTGGAATTGCCAGTCCTTCGGCCTCTCCAACTGCATTCAGACCCTCGCGCGCGACATCGAATGCGAGGCGCTCGACATCTGGTCCTTCGGCAGGGCGCTGGAGACGGAGAGCCTCCAACATTGGCGGTCGTACGATCGGATCATCGCGATGGGCGAGGCGGTCGCCCTGCCGGGTTTCGACGCCGCGAACATGCCCCCCTTCGAAATCCTGCCGCCGCTCCAGTTCAGCGGCTATCACCCCGATTGCTGCTATGTGCTGCTCGATGGCGAGCCTGTTTCGGGCGCCGTCGTCGGCCCCTATCATTCGATGATCGCGCTCGCCGCCTACAAGGAAGGGATGGACGCGCGCGAGGCTTCCCGTTGGTTCAATGCGACGACCTACGCTCATGCCGGCTATTTCGCGCACTGGCCCGTGCAGCGGCAGCTGATGCTCGACAGCTATCGCGCGTGCGGCATCGATCTCTCCCGCCTGTTCCGCGTCGTGGGCCGCGGCGCCAGCTTCATGCACACGATCGACCATCCCCGCATCGCCGCCCTGTTCGAGGTGGCGCGGGCCCTGCTCGTCGCACGGGGGAAGGCCGTGTTCGAGAATGTGGTGCTGCCGCCCGACAATCTTTCGGCAACGAGCTGGCCCGTCTATCCCGAGATCGGCGAGCGGCTGGCGGTCGCCGGAAGCTATCTCTTCAAGCCCGCCAACCTGCACAAGCCGTTCGAGCTGGTCGACTATTTGGAGCGCAGCCTCACCTTCTTCTCGCAATGGGAGAAGCATCGGCTGCGGGCCTTCGCCTCCGACCAGCCACGGCTCCAGACCATCCGCAAGGTGATGCGGGGAGAGATCGCATGAGCCATCCCTATGCCGGCCTGCCCGATCGCCAGTTCTGGAGCCGCGGCGTCGCGGCCGTGGAAAGCCATCTGTTCGATCCCGTTTCCGGGCCGCGCTTCCTGATCCGTCCGGGCGACCGGGTGGCGACCGCCGGGAGCTGCTTCGCGCAGCATATCTCGCGCCGGCTGCGCGCGATGGGGGACAACTTCCTGCTGGCGGAAGGCGGCGAGCATCTCCCGCCGGCCGAGCGCGAGGCGCGGCAATATGGCCTCTTCTCCGCCCGGTACGGCAATATCTACACGCCGATGCAGCTCTGGCAGCTCTGGCAGGAGGCGTTCGGCGAGCGGCAGCCCAACGACCGCGCCTGGCGCAATCGCCAGGGCCGCTGGGTGGACCCCTTCCGCCCGTCGGTGGAGCCCGATGGCTTTGAAAGCGCCGAACAGGTCGCCGGGGACCGCGCCCAGCATCTCGCCGCCGTGCGCAGCCTGTTCGAGACGGCCGACTATCTGGTCTTCACGCTGGGCCTGACAGAGGCGTGGCGCTCGCGCGCCGATGGCTCGGTCTATCCGCTGGCGCCCGGCGTCGCGGGCGGGGAACATGACCCGACCCGGCATGAGTTCGTCAACTTCTCCGCCGGCGAGACGGAGGAAGCGCTGGAGAATGTCCTCCTCGCGGCGCGGGCGCGCAATCCCAGCCTCCGGGTGATCCTCACCGTCTCGCCGGTCCCGCTCGCGGCGACCTACGAGCCCCGGCACGTCGCCGTCTCGACGTCCTACTCCAAGGCGGTGCTGCGCGTCGCGGCCGAGCAACTGGTCCGCCGCCACGACTGGATCGACTATTTCCCATCCTACGAAGTCATCACCGCAAGCCCGACCGGCGGCCTCTATTTCGAGGAGGACCGGCGCGCGGTGAGCCCGCTCGGAGTCGCGCATGTGATGCGCCTCTTCACCCGCCATTATGTGGAAGGCGCCGGTGCGCGCGAAGAGGCGCTGACGCGGCTCGGCCATGTAGCGCTGCCCCAGAGCGGCGTCATCTGCGACGAGGAACGGATGGACGCCGCCCGCTCCGGCGAAGGCTGATCGCTCTTCGGCTGGAACGCGATCCAGCCCGGCGGGACCATAGCGTCCTCCCCGACCGGGCTGTCGACGCCCGTGTATCGCCAACCATCATCCTCGGGTTGGGGATCGCCCCATTCATAACCCACTTCGGGGATTGGAAAATTCCCGCTGGCTGCTCCGCTCCATGATCGGCCGGCGGCGGTCGGATTATGGCAATTTCCGACAAGAGACGCCCGAACACATCAAGAGAAGACCGGCCGGATATGATAGCCGACATTGGTCGGCTCCATCCAGGAAAGGCTATTGTATGCGTCATCTCGATCTTGATGCATACATTCCTCCAAATGGAATGAGCATCTAGCGCTCTATGATAATGCAGATGGGCGATATACAGACACCCATCTTACACTATCACATCTTCATCTTTTGTTTTAGTCTGGGCTTCGCTGCGACAGACAGCCAGCGCGAGGAGCATATGAGCCATATTGTCGACATCCCGGCCGAGGCAGACGTTACCGACCCGCCTCTCTCGCCCTGGTGGGTGCGAACCGTCCTGATCGTGATGATCATCGGTTTCGCCGGCCTGATCGGCGTGACCATGCTGTCTTATCGCAACGCGCCGCCCACGCCCGCGCAGGTGGTGGACGATCGCGGGCAACTGCTCTTCACACGTGACGATATCGGCGCAGGGCAGGAGATCTTCCTCAAATACGGCCTGATGGACAATGGCTCGGTCTGGGGCCACGGCGCCTATCTCGGCCCGGATTATGGGGCGGCCGCGCTGCATCGCTTCGGTCTCGACACGGCCGACGCCATGGCCCGGCAGCAATATGGGCAGGACTATGCCGCGCTCGACGCCGTCCGGCAGAGCGCGATCCGTGGTGCCACCGCCGAGGCGCTCAAGACCAACCGCTTCGACCCCGCCACCGACACGCTGACGCTGACCGCCCCCGAAGCGGCCTCCTATCGCCAGCAAATCCCCTATTGGCAGGCCTATTTCCACGATCCGGCGAAGAATGGCGGCCTCAAGGCCGACCTCATCACCGACCCGACCGAGCTGCGCCAATTCTCCGCCTTCATTAGCTGGGCGGCATGGGCGTCGGTCGCGCGGCGGCCGGGGACGACCTATTCCTACACCAACAACTTCCCCTTCGATCCCTTCGTCGGCAACACGCCGACGGGCGGCGCGCTCCTGTGGAGCGGGCTTAGCCTCATCATGCTGCTCGGCGGCATCGCCACCGTGCTGCTCGCCTTCGGCCGCTATGAGCATCTCGGCTGGATCAGCAACCGTTCGCATGTCCACCCGCACCTGATCCCCGGCGCCGCCAGCCAGGGCCAGCGTGCGCTGGTGAAGTTCTTCGTCGTGGTGGCGCTGCTCTTCCTCGTGCAGACGCTCGTCGGCGGCGCCACCGCCCATTATCGGGCGGAGCCGGGCGACTTCTACGGCTTCCAGCTCGAACGCATCTTCCCCAGCAACCTGATGCGGACGTGGCACCTCCAGACCGCCATCTTCTGGATCGCCACCGCTTATGTGGCGGCCGCGCTCTTCCTCGGTCGCTCGTTGCGCGACGCCGAGCCCAAGGGCTTCACGCTGGCCATCAACCTGATCTTCGGCGCCTTCGCGGTGGTGATCGGCGCGAGCATGCTCGGCGAGTGGGCGGGGATGACGGGGTTGCTCGGTCGCTGGTGGTTCCTGCTCGGCAATCAGGGCTGGGAGTTCCTGGAGATCGGCCGCTTCTGGCAATATCTGCTGGTGGCGGGGCTGTTCGCCTGGTTCGCGCTGCTGCTCTACACGGTGCGACCGGGCTCCGTCCCCGACAGCAACGCCCGCCCGCTGGCGCGGCTCTTCCTGCTGGCGGCGCTCGCCATTCCGGTGTTCTACGTCCCCGCGCTCTTCTACGGCGCCAAGACCAACTTCACGGTGGTCGACACCTGGCGCTTCTGGATCATCCACCTGTGGGTCGAGGGGTTCTTCGAATTCTTCGCGACCACGACGGTGGCGCTGCTCTTCTACCAGCTCGGGCTGACCGCGCGGAACACGGCGCTGCGCGTCATCTATCTCGACGCCATCCTCTATTTCCTCGGCGGCCTGATGGGTACCGGGCATCACTGGTACTTCACCGGCCAGACCAACGTGAACATGGCGCTCTCGGCGATGTTCTCGGCGCTGGAGGTGGTGCCGCTGACGCTGCTCACCCTCGATGCGTGGGACTTCGTGCGCACCACGCGCCGAGAGTGCGACGCCTGCGGCAAGCCGATCAACCTGCCGCACAAATGGACCTTCTACTTCCTGATGGCGACCGGCTTCTGGAACTTCTGCGGGGCGGGCGTCTTCGGCTTCCTCATCAACCTGCCGATCGTCAGCTATTTCGAGGTCGGCACCATCCTCACGCCCAACCACGGCCATGCCGCGATGATGGGCGTGTTCGGGATGCTCGCGATCGCGCTGACCAGCTTCGTGCTGCGCCAGACCAGCGACGAGGAGCGCTGGGCGAAGATCGAGCCCTTCATCAAGACGAGCTTCTGGGGTGCGAACATCGGCCTCGCGCTGATGGTGGTGCTGAGCCTTTTCCCCGGCGGCGTGATGCAGGTGTGGGATGTCACCCAGTCCGGCTACTGGCATGCCCGCAGCCTCGATTATACGGGCGGGGCCGAGGCGCGCTTCCTCGAATGGATGCGGATGCCCGGCGACGTGGTGTTCATCCTGTTCGGCGCGCTGCCGCTGGTGATCGCGACGCTCAAGGCGTGGATCGACGGCTTCCGCGCCGCCGATTGATCGGACGCACCAACCCTTCGCCGCGGAACTCGCCGCGCGGCGAAGGGTTGGCTCCCGCAATCATAATACGGGAGAGATTGGATGCTTTGGACGATCGCCGTCATCCTCGTCATTCTGTGGCTGCTGGGCTTCACCGCCTTCCACGTCGCGGGCGGCCTGATTCACCTGCTGCTGGTGGTCGCGATCATCGTCGTGATCGTCCAGCTCGTCAGCGGCCGCCGAAGCCTGTGACGGATTGACCAGCGGGGGCCGCGTCACGGCGGCCCCCTATGGAGGGCGCGGGCGCGGTACGCGTCCGCCTGCCTCGTGGCCACGCGTGCCCAAACAGCATTCCGCTCCCTGCACGCTTCTTTCAGGCCGACCAGCCGGCCTGATTTCGGCCGCCTGAATCCTCTCGCCAGCGCTCGACTGCCTCGACTCGGGCTCGATGATCGACATCGACCGCCAAGCAATGGGGTGCAATTGTCACCGCCTTCCGGGATGGTGGGGCCGCGTCCAACGGACAGGCGGGCGCCGAAAACAGAATGAGAGGGAGTGTGATGAGACTTCGAACGCTGGCGATGCTGGGCTGTATCGCCACCCCCCTGTCCAGCCCCGCGCTCGCGGTGACGGTGTCGCGCCACGTCTTCGGCACCATGCCCGACGCCCAGCCCGTCGAGGCGCTGACCATGACCAGCGCCAGCGGCATGAGCGCCACCGTGCTCACGCTCGGCGCCTCGGTGCAGTCGGTCATCGTGCCGGATGCGAGGGGCCGCAAGGCGGACGTGGTGCTCGGCTATGCCGACCTGAAGGGTTATCTCGACAAGCCCAGCTATTTCGGCTCGACCGTCGGCCGCGTCGCCAATCGCATCGCCAGGGGCCGATTCACGCTCGACGGCAAGGCCTATCAGGTGCCGGTCAACGACGGGCCGAACTCGCTCCATGGCGGCACCAAGGGCTTCGACAAGGTGGTGTGGGAGGTCGTGTCCGTCTCCTCCGGGCCGGTCGCCAAGGTGGTGCTGCGCTATGTGAGCCCGGACGGCGATCAGGGCTATCCCGGCACGCTCACCACCACGGCCACCTACTCGCTCAACGAGAAGGGCGATCTTTCGGTCGACTATCGCGCCACCACCGACAAGCCGACCGTGGTGAACCTCTCCAACCACACCTACTGGAACCTCGCCGGCGAGGGCTCCGCACGGGGAGCGCTGGGCGAACTCCTCACCATCCCGGCCGAGGAATATAGCCCGACCGACGCCACCGCGATCCCCACCGGCGAGTTCCGCAAGGTAGCCGGCACGGTGTTCGACTTCCGCAAGCCGGCCGCGATCAACGACCGCGTGCGCGACGCCTCGGACGTGCAGATCCGCTATGGCCGGGGCTACGACCACAACTGGGTGGTGAGCCGCAAGGCGGCGGCCGCGCCGCGCGTGATGGCGCGCGTGGAAGATCCGGTCTCGGGCCGCGTGATGGAGGTGCTCTCCGAGCAGCCGGGCATCCAGTTCTATTCGGGCAACTTCCTCGACGGCACGATCACCGGCAAGTCCGGCCATATCTATCGCGAGGGCGATGCCATCGTGCTGGAACCGCAGATGTTCCCGGACACGCCCAACCATCCGGCGTTCGGCTCGGTCCGCCTCGATCCGGGGCAGGCCTACACCAACCACATCACCTTCCGCTTCTCGGCCGGCGCCAAGGCACGCTGAAGCGCTCTCGGGCGACAGGAGGGCTGCTCCGGCTTCGGCGCGGCCCTCCGGGCACATCCGCGCGTACCCGGAAGCTGAACGGGCCTATCATCGCCGTCTCGAAAGAAATCCGCAGGCGCATGCAAAATCAATCGTGCGGATAAGTTTCCAAATATCCAGCATCTGGAGGAAGTTACGTTAGCTGCATGCGTCCAATGATACCTAAGTATCATTATACGAGGGTACACTGGCAGCCCGCCTCTCTTCGATCCAAGTAGCGGCTCTGCCGGACGGATCGCTCCGCCCGCCCATGCAGCAGGAGATGACAGGTGGAAACCGAATTGTCGCGCCCCAGCCGTCGCGAGATGATCGCTGCATCAGCATCGGCTGGCACGCTCCTCTTGATGGCGAACGGAGGGTTCGACGCATCCGCCACAGCCGCGCTGCCGGCCGGTGGCGAAGGGCTGCGCCCGTTCCGGGTCCATTTCCCCGACGAGGCACTGTCGGACCTCCGCCGGCGGATTCTCGCGACACGCTGGCCTTCGCGGGAGGTGGTTGCCGACGATACGCAGGGTGTCCGGCTCGCGACCATGCAGACGCTCGCCCGCCGCTGGGCGACGGGCTACGACTGGCGCCGGCTCGAAGCGCGGCTGAACGCGCTGCCGCAGTTCATGACCGAGATCGACGGGCTCGACATCCACTTCATCCACGTCCGCTCGCGCCATGCGGAGGCGCTGCCGGTCATCATCACGCACGGATGGCCGGGATCGATCATCGAGCAGATGAAGGTCATCGAACCTCTCACCAACCCGGAAGCGCATGGCGGTACCGCGGCCGACGCCTTCCATGTCGTCATCCCGTCGCTGCCGGGCCACGGCTTCTCCGGCAAGCCGGCCGAACTCGGCTGGGACCCGATCCGCATCGCCCGTGCCTGGACCGTGCTGATGAACCGGCTCGGCTACCAGCGCTATGTGGCGCAGGGCGGCGACTGGGGGAATGCCGTCACCGAGCAGATGGCGCTGCTGAAGCCCGCCGGGCTGATCGGCATCCATACCAACATGCCGGCGACGCTGCCCGCCGACATTGCGCGGGCGCTGCAATATGGCGAGCCTGCCCCCGCCGGCCTCTCGGCCGACGAGAGCTATGCGTGGAAGCAGCTCGACGATTTCTACAAGCATGGCCTCGCTTACGCGCAGGAGATGGGGAACCGCCCGCAGACGCTCTATGCGCTGGAGGATTCGCCCATCGGTCTCGCCGCATGGATGCTCGATCACGATATCCGCAGCTACCGGATGATCGCCCGCTCCTTCGCGGGGCAGCCGGAGGGTCTCTCCCCCGACGACATTCTCGACAACATCACCCTCTACTGGCTGACCGGCACGGCCGTTTCCTCAGCGCGCCTCTATTGGGAGAGCAAGCTCCCCTTCTTCGCGCCCAAGGGCATCACACTGCCGACCGCGATCAGCGCCTTCCCGGATGAGATCTACACGGCGCCCCGCAGCTGGGCGGAGCACGCCTATCCCAATCTCATCCATTATAACCGGATGCCGAAAGGCGGCCATTTCGCCGCCTGGGAACAGCCCGCCCTTTTCGTTTCCGAACTCCGCGCCAGCTTCAAGACGCTGCGCTGAGTTCGGCGGCCCGGACGATCAAGCCCCCCCTCCCCCATCGTCCGGGCCATAGGCTTCATCGAAAGACGCGGCCGATGAGCCGTGCCTCTTCGGGTGGATCGCCCGGCATCCAATGCGATTGACCGGAACGGCCCGGCAATGGCATTTTCCAGTCGCTTTCGGGGGAGATCGGCCTGTGGCGACGGCTGCGGAATGCGATCAGGCTATCGTCTACATCGTCGACGACGATGTATCGCTGCGTGCTGCGCTGGAATCGCTGTTCCGGTCGGTCGGCCTCGTCGTCGGCAGCTATGGATCGACGCGCGAATTTCTCGAGGCTGATCGCGGCGACCTGCCTGGCTGCCTGGTGCTCGACGTGCGTCTGCCCGGCATCAACGGCCTCGATTTCCAGGATCAGCTCGCCAGCCTCGGCATCGGCCTGCCGGTCGTCTTCATGACGGGCTATGGCGACATCCCGATGTCGGTGCGCGGGATCAAGGCGGGCGCGGTGGATTTCCTCCCCAAGCCGTTCCGCGATCAGGACATGCTCGACGCCGTGATGACAGCGATCGATAACGACCGACAGGCGCGCCAGGCCGGCGCCGCGCTCAAGGCGCTGCGGGACCGTTACGATAGCCTGTCGCCGCGGGAACAGCAGGTGATGGCGCTGGTGACCGCCGGGCGGCTCAACAAGCAGGCCGCCGGGGATCTCGATCTCAGCGAGATCACGGTCAAGGTCCATCGCGGCGCGGCCATGCGCAAGATGGGCGCACGCACCTTGCCCGATCTGGTCCGCATGGCCGAGGCGCTCCAGATCAAGCGCCCCTGAGCCGCCGACCATACGTTCGTATACTAGCGGACGGCACTCGTATAATCGCACAAGGCGCGCATCTGCGGCAGTCTAGTCGGATGTGTAATGCAGGATTTATTGTCCGTGCCGCCCGAAAAGGTGATTTCGATTGTCGAGGACGATGAGTCGCTCCGCAACGCGCTGATCGGGTTTCTCCGTTCGATGGCGAAGGAAGCCCGCGGCTATGGCTCGGCGGAGGAGTTCCTGGCCGAGCGGGACGGCGCCACCGCCTGCATCATCACCGACATTCACCTGCCCAGGATGGACGGGATCGCGATGACGCGCCGGCTGCGCGAACGCGGCGATGACGTGCCGGTGATCCTCATCACCGCGCGGGACGACGAGAAATGCGCCATGGAAGCGAAAGCGAACGGCGTGCTGTGCCTCCTGCACAAGCCGTTCGAGATGCAGGCCCTGCTCGATTGTCTGGACCGCGCTCTCGGCGCATGATGGGTGCCCTTCAGGCTCGAGAGCATGCCATGGACGGAACCGGTGGGGACGGCGCCCTGGAAATCCTGGATCTCGTCCACGACAGCATCATCATCCGGGCGTTGGACGGCACCATCCTGCAATGGAATGCGGCGGCGGAAGCGCAATATGGCTGGTCGCGCGCCGAGGCGCTGACCCGGCGGCTGGACGAGCTGCTGCCCTGCCGCTCCCCCGAGCATCTGGAGCAGATCAAGGCCGAGCTGTTCTCCCATGGCGTATGGGCCGGCGAACTCGTCCGCCGCGACAGGCATGGGCGCGACAGGCGGATCGAGGTGCGCTGGTCGATCGAGCGCGGCGAGGACGGCACACCGCGCCGGATCATCGAGACCGGGCGCGACGTGACGGAGCAGCACGCCAACGAGGAGGCGGTCCGGCTCAGCGAATATCGTTTCCGAAACCTGTTCGAGGCGATGGCGGTGTCGTTCTGGGAGATCGACTTCAACGCCGTCGGCGCGATGTTCCTTCCGCTGCGCGATCAGGGCGTGGCCGACCTGCGCTCCTATCTCGCCACACGGCCGGCGTTCGTGCGTGAGATGATGGAGGCGACGCGCGTGCTCGACGTGAACGCCAAGACGCTGGAGATGTTCGGCGCCGCCGCGAAGGACGAGATCGTCGGCCATGGCACCGCGCGCTACTGGCCGGAGGAAAACTATCCGGTGTTCGTCGACTCCCTCGTAGCGACGCTGGAAAAGCAGCCGAGCTTCGTGCGCGAAACCGCGCTTATCGATCATCACGGCAACCGCCTCGACGTGATGTTCACGGTCGCCTGGTCGCCCGACACGCGCAAGCGCGGTGTCGTCACGCTCGGGGTGCTCGACATCACCGACCGGCTCAACGCGGAGCGCAGGCTCCAGCAGATCCAGGCGGACTATATCCATGCCGCGCGTGTCGCCACGCTGGGCGAACTGACCGCGTCGATCGCCCATGAGGTCAACCAGCCTCTCGCCGCGATCGCGACCAATGGCGAGGCAAGCCTGAGATGGCTCAGCCGCGCCGAGCCCAATGTCGGGGAAGCGCGCGAGCTGGCCTCCCGCATGGTGGCCGATGCACGGCGCGCGGCCGATGTGATCCGCCACATCCGCAGCATGGCGACCCGCCAGTCCGCCGGGCGCGAGCGGCTGGCGGTGGGCGACGTGATCGCCGAGACGCTGGATTTCCTCCGCCGCGACCTGCACGCGCACGACGTTCGCGTCACCTTCGACGCCGCCCCACGGATACCGCTCATCGACGGCAACCGGACCGAGCTTCAGCAGGTGCTGATCAACCTCGCCGTCAATGCGCAGCAGGCGATGGGGCAGCATGGCGTGCAGGACCGGCGGCTCACGATCCGCGCCACCGCACCTGCGGGCGGCGGCGTGGCGGTCGAGATCGAGGACAGCGGGCCGGGCATTCCGCCCGATCTGGCGGACAGGCTGTTCGACAGCTTCGTGACGACCAAGCCGAACGGCCTCGGCATCGGCCTGTCGATCTGCCGCACCATCATCGAGGCCCATGGCGGGCACATCGCCGCCGACAACGGCCGGACGGGCGCCCGTTTCACCTTCACGCTTCCCGCCGCGGAGCCACCGTTCCTTCCATGACATGATCCGCTAAGAGTCACGCCATGGCTGTCACCGACATCGCGACCCGCACCTACAACCATAATTTCCGGCTGGACCCGATCGTCCGCAGTCTGCTCGACACCGATTTCTACAAGCTGCTGATGTTGCAGATGATCCGTCACATCCACCCGGACGTGCAGGCGACCTTCTCGCTCATCAACCGCACGAAATCGGTCCGGCTCGCCGACATCATCGACGAGGGCGAACTCCGCGCCCAGCTCGACCATGCCCGCACGGTGCGCTTCTCGAAGAAGGAACTGATCTGGCTCGCCGGCAACAGCTTCTACGGGCGGCAGCAGATGTTCAGCCCCGACTTCATCGCCTGGCTCGCCGACTTCCGCCTGCCCGACTATGAGTTGCGCAGGGTCGACGGCCAGTATGAGCTGCGCTTCGAAGGCCCGTGGACCCACACGACCATGTGGGAGATCCCGGCGCTCGCCATCATCAACGAACTCCGCTCGCGCGCCGCGATGCGCGACAAAGGCAAGTTCGCGCTCGACGTGCTCTATGCCCGCGCCAAGGCCAAGCTGTGGGAGAAGGTCGAGCGGCTGCGCGATCTGCCCGATCTCGTGCTCTCGGATTTCGGCACGCGGCGGCGGCATGGCTTCCTGTGGCAGCGCTGGTGTGTCGAGGCGCTGAAGGAAGGCCTCGGCCGGCGCTTCATCGGCACGTCCAACGTGCTGCTCGCCATGGATGCCGACTTGGAGGCGATCGGCACCAATGCGCATGAGCTGCCGATGGTCGCCGCGGCGCTCGCCGAGGGAGACGGGGCGCTCGCCCGCGCGCCCTATCAGGTGCTGGAGGAATGGCGGCAGCACTATAACGGGAACCTGCTGATCGTGTTGCCCGATGCCTTCGGCACCACCGCCTTCCTGAAGGACGCCCCGGACTGGGTCGCCGACTGGACCGGCTTTCGGCCCGACAGCGCGCCTCCGATCGAAGGCGGCGAGCAGATCATCCGCTGGTGGCGGGAGCGCGGCCGCGACCCGAAGGACAAGCTGCTCATCTTCTCCGACGGGATGGACATCGACACGATCGAAGAGACCTATCGCCATTTCCACGGGCGGGTGCGCCTGAGCTTCGGCTGGGGCACCAATCTCACCAACGATTTCCGCGGCTGCGACCCGGACGGCTCGGCGGGGCTCGAGCCGATATCCCTCGTCTGCAAGGTGACGAGCGCCAATGGCCGCCCCGCCGTGAAGCTCTCCGACAACCCGGCCAAGGCAACGGGCGATCCCGCCGAGATCGCGCGCTACCTGCGTGTCTTCGGCGCGGAGGATCACATGGCCTCCCCGGTCCTCGTCTGAGCGGCCGCTCAGGCGCCGAGGAGCAGCCGCTCGTAGAAGCCGCCGAACGCGCCGTCGGGCGACAGGAGGTGGATTTCCAGGATCCAGTGCCGCTCGCGGCCGAAACCGTCCCGATCGCGCATCCTCGTCGGGTTTTCGGGGCGGATATGGCCGTGATGCTTGATGCCGGGCCAGCGGGCGTGGGGAAATTCGCCGACGAGATGGCCTGCGATCGCACCCCCGAAGCGCCAGCCCGCCCCCTCCGCCGATCGGCAGGCGAAGGCATAAAGGTCCGCGCCGCTGATGTCCGGCCGCTCCAGGAAATGGCGCTTCACCGCCTCGAACTGGACGGGCAGTGCCGCGACCAGCGCCTCCTTGCGCGGATCGCCGCCCACCGCATAGCTCCGGCCGACATCCGCCTCCCACTCCTCGAACACCGGCCCGAGATCGACGAACACCATGTCGTCCTCGCCGATGATGCGGATCGGCGGATTGTCGCCCGCGATGGCCAGCGTGTTGGCGCCGGCGCGCACGATCCGCTTGTGCCAGTGCTTCTCCACACCGAACCGCTCCTCCGCGAGACGAAGGATATCCTGCTCCACCTCGCGCTCGCTGCGTCCGGGCGCGATGAGCCCCTCCGCTTCGATCGCATCGAGCAGCACCAGCGCGCTCGCCTCGGCGGCGATCAGCTTCCGGTGGCGTTCGCGCTCCTCATCGGCGGTCGGCATGTCTGTCATGAGCCCTCGCTGTAACCTCAGCCCCCTCTTGCACGAAAATGAGTCAGGTTCCGCTGACAAGAGACCCCATCCGTGCTGCTTTACATCATCGCCTATCTCGGCGGCGCCCTGACCATCATCAGCCCGTGCATCCTGCCGGTTCTCCCCTTCGTGTTCGCGCGGGCGGATCGGCCGTTCCTGACCAACGGCCTGCCCATGCTCGTCGGCATGGCGCTGATGTTCATGGCCATCGCCACGCTGGCGGCGCTGGGCGGCGGCTGGGCGGTGGAGGCCAACCAATATGGCCGGGCCGTGGCGCTGGTGCTGCTCGCGCTGTTCGGCCTGACATTGCTCTTGCCCACCTTCGCGGACCGGCTGATGCGGCCGCTGGTCGGCTTCGGCGCGCGGCTTTCCCAGCGGGCGGATGCGCAAGGGTCGGGGCTGGGCGCATCCCTGCTGCTCGGCATCGCCACGGGCCTGCTCTGGGCGCCCTGCGCGGGGCCGATCCTCGGCCTGGTGCTGACCGGCGCCGCGCTTCAGGGCGCGAGCGTGGGGACGAGCCTGCTGCTCCTCGCCTATGCGCTGGGGGCGGCGACCTCGCTTGGCATGGCGCTGCTGATCGGCGGGCGGCTGTTCAAGGCGATGAAGCGCTCGCTTGGGCTCGGCGAGTGGGTGCGGCGCGCGATCGGCGCGGCGGTGCTGGTGGCGGTGGCGGTGATCGCTCTGGGCGTCGACACCGGCTTCCTGTCGCGCGCCTCGCTCGCCGGCACCAACGGCGTCGAGCAGGGCCTGCTCGACCGCTTCCAGATGGCGGACAAAACGGAGCGCAGCGACCTCGCCGACGAAGGCGCAATGCCTCCGCTCGACGGCGCGGTGACCTGGCTCAACTCGCCACCGCTGAGCGCGGAGGCGCTCAAGGGCAAGGTCGTGCTGGTCGACTTCTGGACCTATAGCTGCATCAACTGCCTGCGCTCGCTGCCTTATGTGAAGGCGTGGGCCGACAAGTATCGCGCCGACGGGCTGGTGGTGATCGGCGTCCACGCGCCGGAGTTCGCCTTCGAGAAGGACGTCGCCAACGTCCGCAAGGCCGTCCGCGATCTGGGCATCGACTATCCGGTGGCGGTGGACAACAATTACGCGATCTGGCGCGCCTTCGACAATCACTACTGGCCGGCGCATTATTTCATCGATGCGAAGGGCCGCATCCGCCACCATCATTTCGGCGAAGGCGACTATGCCGGGTCCGAGCGGATCATCCAGCAGCTCCTCGCCGAGGCGCATCCCGGCAAGAGCTTCGGCGGCATGGTGACGGACGCCGGCAAGGGCGTCGAGGCGGTCGCCAGCGACGATGTGGCCTCGCCTGAGACCTATATCGGATATGCGCGGGCGGAGCGCTCCGTCTCGCAGCCGGAAACGGTGCGCGGGCAGCCCACCGTCTATGACGCGCACCCGGCCGGGCTCAACGAGTGGGGCCTGGCGGGCGCGTGGACGGTCGGTGCCGAACATGCGACGCTGGACAGGGCCGGCGGCCGCATCCTCTATCGCTTCCACGCGCGCGACCTGCATCTGGTGCTGGGGCCGGGCGCGGACGGGCGCCCCATCCGCTTCCGCGTCACCATCGACAGCAAGGCGCCGGGCGAGGATCATGGCACCGACATCGACGCCGCCGGCAACGGCATGGTCGACGGGCAGCGGCTCTACCAGCTCGTCCGCCTGAAGAGCACGGCGGCGGACCATCTGTTCGCCATCGAGTTCCTCGATCCGGGCGTGGAGGCCTACAGCTTCACCTTCGGCTAGGGCGCCCGCGACAATTTCGTCGCGCAGCTCGTCGGCTTCGTCCCGCCGCATTGGTGCCCTGCCGCCCGCTGCGTTTGACAGAGCGGATGGAATTCCCCCGAGAGGCGCCCTCGCGGATCGTCGCGACGCCGTTCGATCAAGACGACGGGCGCGACCCGGCGCGCTGGAGCGACGCGGCCGGCGTCACGATCGCGCTCTGGCTGTTCGTGCTGCTGATCTACCTTCCCATCATCATCGAGCGCCATTCCGGCGAGGGAGCCGTCAGCGTCGCGCTCGACGGGTCGACCGTCTTCGTGTCGATGCTGTTCGCGATGCCGATCTTCTGGCTGTTCCGCACGACGATCGGCCAGCCTCTCGCCCTCCGTGTCCCGCTGCTCGTGGGGGCCGTGCTGGTGATCGCGATCATCCAGTCGATCTTCGACCTGCTCTTCACCGCCTGGGTCGCCCACAATCTGGAAGCGCATTGGGAGGCGCTGCCGCGTGATCTGGCGCGCGGCTATGGTGCGATGATCAACTATATCAGCGTCTTCGGGGTGAACCTCGCCCTGTTCCAGTTCGCCTGTTCGCGCCGCAGGAGCGGTGCCGAGGAACGCCGCTTCGCCGACATATTGGCCACGCAGCAGCAGGCCGAACTTGCCGCGCTGCGTTTCAAGCTCAACCCGCATTTCCTCTTCAACACGCTGAACGCGATCTCCGCGATGGTCGTCACGCGCCGCAACGAGGAGGCCGATCTCCTCGTCGAGAGGCTTTCGGCCTTCCTCCGCGCTTCCTTCAACCATGAGGCGATGACGCCGATCCCGGTCGAGGAGGAGCTGGCGACCGTCGAGCATTATGCCGGGATCGAGCATCTCCGCTTCGGGGAGCGCGTCCGCGTCAGCATCGCGTGCGATCCCGCTGCGGCGGGGCTGCTCATGCCGCCCCTGCTCATCCAGCCGCTGGTCGAGAAGCTGGTGGAGACCGCTTTCGCCACCTCGAATGCCGGCGGCGTGCGCATCATGATCGCGGCATGGGCGGACGGCGAGGCCCTGCACGTCGACGTCTCCCATGATCTGGGGAGCGCGCCGCGGCTGCTCGACATGGCGAACCAATGCATCGGGCCGAGGCTGGGGGCGCTCTACGGGAGAGGCGCCAGCCCTCTCCTCGATGGCCGCCATCAGGATAATATCGTCACGCTGCGGCTGCCGATACACTATGAACCGCATGACCGGGAGGTTGCCCGATGAGGGTGCTGCTCGTGGACGACGAATCGCTGGCGCTCGACCGGCTGACGGTGCTGTTCGGCGACATCGACGACGTCGAGATCGTCGGGCAGGCGGGCGACGGGGAAACCGCGCTCGCCCGGATCAACGAGCTGAAGCCCGATCTCGTCATCCTCGACGTCCAGATGCCCGGCCGCAACGGATTGTGGACGGCGGCGCAGATCAGCGTCGATCCCCGGCCGGAGATCGTCTTCATCACGGCGCACGAGCATTATGCCCCCGATGCCTTCGATCTGGAGGCGGCCGACTATATCCTGAAGCCCGTCCGCTTCGACCGGCTGCGCCAGGCGACCGATCGCGCCCGCCGCCGCCGTCAGCTCCAGAGGGACGCCCAACGCGTCGGCATGCTCGAAAGCGAGATGGAAAGCCTGCGGGCGGAGCGCGCCACGGCTGCCGGCGAGCCCGAAATCTGGGTGCCCGAGCGGCATGGCCAGCGGCGCGTGCCGATCGATTGCATCGACTGGATCGAGGCCGCGCGCGACTATGTTCTGCTCCACACCGAGATGCGCAGCTACATGCTGCGGATCACGATGTCGGCGCTGGAAGAGAAGCTGGCGGCGACGCCGCTGATCCGCGTCCACCGCTCCGCCTTCGTCCGCCCCAGCAAGGTGACGGAAATCCGGCGGGCCGACCGAAGCACGACCCTCGTGCTCACCGACGGCACCAGCGTGCAGGTCGGGCCGAGCTATGTCGCCGCGGTGGAGACGGCGCTCGGCCTCGGCTGAGCCCGGCCGTCAGGGCCTCGCCGGCACGACCTTCCGGTCGCGGCGGAAGAAGGTGACGAGCGGCGTCGCCGACAGGAGCGGCAGCAGCGCGCCGACCAGCCCCAGCAGGCCGTCGTTCAGATAGGCCGCGCAGAGACGATAGAGGCCGACCTCGACCGCGAACACCAGGCAGGCGAGCGCGATGTAGCGGCGCCGAATGGCGGTCGTGAGCGGCCGCGTCCACCCGGCGGCGACGAGACGCCGCACGTCGCCCAACTGCTCGGGCGTGAAGCCGCTCTCCAGAAGCCGATGCTCCTCCTCGCCGATCCGGCCCTCGTGGCGCAGCAGCACCGCATATCGGCGCAACGCCTCGAGACGGGTATCGGCCAGCGGATTGGTCCGCCGGATGCCGAAGAGGCGCTCGGCCAGGCGATCGAGAAAATGGGGTGGGCGCAGGCTGGAGCGCGGGTCCGACCGCGACAGCCACACGATATCGCGTTCCAGCCGGCCCAGCGTCGTGGTCCGCACCACCAGCGATGCCGTGCTGAGCCGGGGATGCTCGATCGAAAGACGGGGATCGTAATGCGCCATATCTGCCATCGTCGGATTCCGCGCGGGCCCATTGCCGGCGTCGTCCCGGATGCATCTGGCGATCCACGCCCCGCCTGTCGGCCCGGGTGCGACCGGGCCGGCGGGCGCCGCGTCGGTGCGACGAACATGATCGCGGCTGCGACCAAGATGCAGGATCGGATCGAGGCACCTCTCGGGACCACCCTCACCGGATTTTCGTCGACGAAAGCGGCGGCCCCGCCGAACGGAGCGCGACGGCACGGGCGCACACGGCTTTGCTCACTGGCGACAGCAGCGCCGCCCATCGGCGCGCGCGTCCCACCGAATGGAGAAGATCATGCTCTTTCACGTCTCGATCGAGGCCGATCATCCGAGCCATGTCGCCGAGGTGCTCGCGGAGTTCTGGGGCGGCACCGCCATGCCATTTCCGCCCGTGGGAATCGGCTCCTGGGTGGCCTTCGCCGGCGACGATCGCGCGACCATGATCGAGGTCTATCCGCGCGGCACCGAGCTGCACCCGGCCGAGGGGGAGGCGGACGCCATCGGCATCGAAGGCGAACGGCGCCGGTTCGGCAGCACCCACTTCGCGATGGCGACGTCGCTGGAGGCCGGGCAGGTGCTGGCGATCGCGCGGCGCGAGAACTGGCCGGCCAAGATCTGCCACCGGGGCGGCAAGTTCAGGGTCGTCGAGATCTGGATCGAAGGCTGCCAGATGGTGGAGGTGCTCAGCGCCGAAATGCAGCGCGAATATCTCTCGGCGGTGACGATCCCCAACTGGCGCCGCATGATCGAGCAGGGCCTTCCGCCGCAGGCGGCGGGCAGCACGCCGGTGGCGGCCTGAGCGGGCACTCAGCCTTCTTGAGCATTGTTGGAGGGAAGCCCCTGCCCTTATAATCGCCGCGACTGGCGAGGGGGGAGGAGCCGTTGGTCGCGGTGGAGGTCGAACCGGAACGCGACATGGCCGTCCATGTCTCAACCGTATCGCAATCGGCGCCGAAATCGCCATCATGGAAGCTCGATGCAGGAAGACGGGTGGCGAGGTGGCTTCAGCATGAGCGATCGGGTGGATGTCGCCATCGTCGGCGCCGGCGCGGCTGGCATCGCGGCCGCACGAAGGCTCGCGTCGCATGGCCGCTCGATCCTGCTGATCGAGGCCCTTCCCCGGCTCGGCGGGCGGGCGCACACGGACATGATCGCGGGCATGCCGCTCGATCTGGGCTGCGGCTGGCTCCACTCCGCTGAGCGCAACCCCCTCGCCGCGCTGGCGGACGCAAGGGGCGAGCCCCTCGATCGGCGGAAGAGCGCCTGGCACAAGCAGCTCCGCGATCTCGGCATCCCGGCCAGGGAGCAGCAGGACGCCTGGGCCGCCTATGAGCGCTTCGGAGAAGCCTTGCGTCGCGAGCCGCCGCCGAGCGACCGGGCCGGAGATGCACTCGCCGCCGCAGGCCGCTGGCGGCCGTTCATCGACGGGTTGAGCAGCTTCATGAACGGAACCGAGCTGGAGCGGCTCTCGGTCGCTGACTTCCTCGCTTATGACGACGCGGCCAGCGAGAATAACTGGCGCCTGCCCGGCGGCTATGGGGCGTTCATCATATCGCTCGCCCACGGACTGCCCATCGCGCTCGGCACCCGCGTGACCTCGATCGTCCAGGGCCGGGACGTGACGCTGGAGACCGATGGCGGGCCGATCGTCGCCCGCGCCGCGATCGTGGCGGTGCCGACCACCATGCTCGCGCGCGGCGCGATCCGCTTCGCCCCGGCGGTGGACGATCATCTCCATGCCGCCGCCGGCCTGCCGCTCGGGCTGGCCGACAAGCTGTTCCTGTCCATCGCCGACCCGGATTCGGTGCCGCCGGAGTCGCATCTGCTGGGGCGGCTGGATCGCGCGGCGACCGGCAGCCACTATATCCGGCCGCTGGGCCGACCCGTGATCGAGACCTTCCTCGGCGGCGCCCATGCGCAGGCCCTGGAGAATGAGGGCGAGGCCGCTGCGGCCGCCTTCGCGATCGAGGAGCTGCGCAACCTGCTCGGCGCCGATTTCGCGCGGGGCCTGACGCCGATCAGGGCGACGCGCTGGGCGCATGAGCCCACGATCGGCGGCTCCTACAGCCATGCCCTGCCCGGCCGCGCCGATGCCCGAAGGGTGCTCCGCACCCCGGTCAACGAGCGGCTGTGCTTCGCCGGCGAGGCTTGCTCCGCCACGGATTTCTCCACGGCCCACGGCGCCTGGAAAAGCGGTCTGGAGGCGGCTGACTGGATCGAGCAGGGCCTGAGGCAGGAGAAGAGGTCGTGATCGTTACGCGCGATCGGGGCGGAGCAATCCCATCAGGATCACGTCGGTCCACCGTCCATCGATGAAATAGGCGTGGTGCAACCGGCCCTCTTCCCGAAAGCCGAGCGCCTTATAGAGCCCCAGGGCGCGATCATTGCCGGCGAAGACGCTCAGCGCCAGCCGGCTGAGATTGAGATGGCTCCAGCAATAGCGGACGGCCAGCCCCAGCGCCTCGCGCCCCTTGCCCTTTCCGCGATCGCGAGGATGGCCGATCAGGACGCCGAGAACCGCGGATCGATGGATCGCGTGGATCTGCATGATCTGCACATAACCGACGATGTCGGTCGTCTCCCGCGATCGTATGGCGAAGAAGACGCGGCTGCGATCCTCCTCTGTATTGAGCCAGAATGCCTCCTGCCGCTGCCAGTTGGGCGGATGATAAGGCTCGTTGAACTGGGCCGTGTCCGGGTTGTCCGCCCACTGAAACAGGGTCGGCAGGTCGACCGGCAGAATCGGCCCCAGCGCGATGCTCTCGGCAAAGATCATTGCGATGCCACCGGCAACGGCACGCGGCGCCCGCGAGGAGCGCCGCAGTCTGCCGCAGGATGAACCGATCCGGAAATCCCGTGCATCTTCCCCGCCATCCCGCCTCGTCCCTGCCTGCACCAGACGAATGTTAATGCCGGATGGCCGAATATGTCCCCGTCGACACGGTACGACTTCGTGGCGAGGGGAGTGAAATTCATTTCATTAGCCAGCCCAACGCCATGACCGCATCATCAGCGGGCCGAACGGACGCCGGCATGGCCTTAACCCCGCCATTCCCCGTGCGTTCGGCCCCATATGCTGGGTCGCCGATCCGCTCATCGGCGAGGTCTCGTCACCGCCGGTCCCTGGACCGGTGGTGGCGAAACTCACGGCGAATATCGGCGTCCGGGTCAGTTCGGACCATGCCGGTCGACGGAACGATCGACCGAGACCGTCCGTACACGGCCACCCGGAGCATCGAGGCGGACCGCCCAGCGAATGTCATCCGCCGCGCCATCCGCCAGCGAATATTGGTGGAAGAGGCAGTGCCGCACATCAGGCGCGCGATGCTCGCTCCGGCATGTGGCGCCGGCACCGACAAGCATCGCCTGCGCGTCGCCGACGCCCATACCCACCGGGATCGCTTCGGCAAGGCGGCGCTGGGCCTCACCCGTCCCGCCGCTTTTCGCATAGCCGCCCTCCAATTCCCCGAAGCCGGGCACGGGGACGTGCGCAACCGCCACCGACGAGCAGGCGAGCGCGCAGGCGAGGCCCAGCAGGGCGGAGGGGTTCGGCATCGTCATGCTCCTGTCGAAAGGGTCGTGCGGGAAGGGGATGTCTGCGTGCCGGCGGTCTGGGCACCGCCCTGCCAGCCGCCACCCAGCGCCTTGACGAGGCCGACGCTCGCCTGAAGGCGGAGCGTCTCGAGCTGGATCGCCTGACGGCGGGTGCGCAGCGCCGTGGTCTGCGCGGTCACGACGTCGAGATAGTCGACCGCGCCCTTCACATAGCGGTTGAGCGACAGCCGCTCGGCCTGCGCGGCCTGGGTCACGGCCTGATCCTCGGCCACCGCCTCGTCGCCCAGATGGTGGAGCTGGGAGAGACCGTCCTCGACATCCTGAAACGCCTTCAGGACATGACCGCGATAGTCCGCCGTGGCCTGCGTCCAGTTGGCCCGCGCGACGGCGACCTGCGCGCGACGGCGGCCGCCGTCGAACAGGTTGAGCACCGCGCTCGGCCCGACCGACCAGAAGATGTTGGGGGCGGTGAACAGCCCCGGCAGGCCGGTGTTCTGGAAGCCTCCCTGCCCGCTCAGCGAGATGGAGGGGAAGAAGGCCGCCCGCGCTACGCCGATCTCGCGGTTGGCGGCATACATGCGGCGCTCGGCGGCGGCGACGTCGGGCCGGCGCTGGAGCAGCGTCGAGGGCAGGCCGGCTGGAATCTGCGGCAAGGTCAGGCTGGTCGACGCAGCCTTGATCGAGAAGTCCGACGCGGGCGTGCCGACGAGGCTGGCGATGGCATGCTCGGTCAGCGCGCGGGCGTTGCGCAGGTCGGCGAGCTGGGCCTGCGCCTCGGCGAGCTGGGCGCCCGACTGGCCCGTCTCGATGCCCGTCGCGATGCCGCCCGCGAAGCGGCGGCGCGTCATTGCATCGGCCTTGGCATAGGCATCGACGGTGGCGGAAAGCAGGCCGATCTGCCGATCATAGCCACGCAGCGCGATATAGCCGGAGGCGAGCTGCCCCTGAAGGCTGAGGCGGATGGCGGCGAGATCGTCGGCGCTCGCCTCGGCCTCGGCGCGCCCGGCGGCGACGGAGTTGCGCACCCGGCCCCACAGATCGAGTTCATAGCCCGCCTCGCCGCCCACCGTGTCGGCGGGATAGAGATCCGGCTGGTTGGAGCCGCGCAACGGGCGGTTGTCGGACTGGCGGTTGCGCGTGATGTCCGCGTCGAGGCCGATATGGGGGAAGAGCCCCGCCCGCGCCTCGCGCAGATAGGCGCTCGCCTCGTCATAGCGGCCGAGCGCGCCGGCCAGCGTCGGGTTGCCGGTGCCGATGCGCTGTTCGAGGCCGTCGAGCGTGGCATCGCCGAACAGCGTCCACCAGTCGCCTGCGGCCGAGAGGCTGGCGGGTTCGGCGGGCGCCCACGGCCCCTGCTCCTTGTAGGCGACGGGTGCCGGGGCGGATGGCGGATGATAGGCCGGTGCGAAGGAGCAGCCCCCCAGGCCCGCCAGCATCAGCCCCGCGACAAGGCGACGACGCTTAGCCACGGCCACCCTCGCCGACGCGGACCAGCTCGCCTTGTGCGATCGAGTCCGGCGGATTGTCGACGATACGCGCAGCGGACGCGAGGCCCGACACCACCTCCACCGTGCCGCCCAGATCGCGGCCGAGCGTCACCGGCTGGAGACGGATGCGATCACCCGGCCCGACCATCGCCACCTGCGTGCCGGCCGCGCGGAAGACGAGCGTGCTCGACGGGATCGTCACCGTCCCCGCCTGCCCCGGCACCGCGAACTTCACCTGCGCATAGCCGCCGGGCTTGAGCACCTCGCCGGGGTTCTCCGCGACGAGTTGGACCTGCAAGGTGCCCGTCCGGCTGTCGATCGCGCCCGAGGTGCCGATCACATGCGCGTCGAAGCTGCGTCCCGGATAGTCGGGCACGCCGAGCGTCGCGCCCAGCCCCGGCCGCATCGCCGCGGAATAGGCCTGCGGCACGTTCACATAGAGGCGGATGCGGTGCACGTCGGCGACAGCGAACATCGGCTGCTGGTTGCTCGCGCCCGGCCCGACGAGATCGCCGATGTCCGCGTTGCGCGCCGTCACCACGCCGGCGAAGGGCGCACGGACGGTAGCGTAGGCCTTCTGCGCGAGCAGCCGGTTGAGATTGGCCTCCGCGCCCTGAACGTCGGCATTCTTGGAGGCGAGATTGCCGTTCTTCTCGTCCGCTTCCTGCTTGGAGACCGAGGCGGACGCCAGCAGATCGTTCCACCGCGCCGCCGTCGACCTAGCAAGCGCGGCATCGGCGCGCGCGCTGGCGAGCGCGGCGCGGGCCTGCGCGATCTGCTGGTCCAGCTCCGGCGTCTCGATCGAGCCGAGCGGCGTGCCGGCGGGCACGTCGGCGCCGATATCCTTGTACCAGCCCTTCACATAGCCGCCGACGCGCGCATAGAGCCGCGCCGCGTTCCATGCCTCCATCGTGCCGGGCAGCGTCAGCCCGTCGGACGCGGCCGAAGTCTTCACCGCGACGAGATGGACGGTCGGCACCGATCGCGCGTCGGACCAGTGCTGCGCCTCATGCGCGTCGCTCGACCGGCTGACGACGCCCGCCACGACCACGCCCGCCGCGACGACGGCCGCCACGACGCCGGTGATCTTCAACCCCCGCGGTGCGGCCGGGGCATGGGAAACGGCTTCATTCTGCATAGACCAAACCTTCGGGAGCGATGCCGGCCGCGGGCTCGTCGGCGGGACGATGCTTGCGGTGGGCGATCGAGAAGACGACGGGCACGAAGACGAGCGTGGCGATGGTGGCGCAGATCAGACCGCCGATGACTGCGCGGCCGAGCGGCGCGTTCTGCTCGCCGCCCTCGCCCAGCCCGAGCGCCATCGGGGCCATGCCGATGATCATCGCGAGCGCGGTCATCAGCACCGGGCGGAAACGGGTGGCGCCCGCCTCGGCCGCCGCCTTCATCGCGTCGCCGACAGCCTCCAGCCGCTCGCGGGCGAAGCTCACCACCAGCACCGAGTTGGCGGTGGCGACGCCCATGCACATGATCGCGCCCGTCAGCGCCGGCACCGAGAGCGGCGTGTGCGTCGCGAACAGCATCCACACGATCCCCGCCAGCGCCGCCGGGAGCGCCGAGACGATCACCGCCGGATCGACCCAGCTCTGGAAGTTCACGACGATCAGCAGGTAGATCAGCACGATTGCACCGAGCAGGCCGAGGATCAGCCCGGTGAAGGCGGTGTTCATCGTCTCGACCTGCCCGTGGAGCGCGACGGTCGCGCCCTTGGGGAGATCACCCCTGGTGGCGTCGAGGATCTTCTGGATGTCGCCCGCCACCGCGCCCAGATCGCGGCCCTGCGTCGCGGCGTAGACGTCATAAGCCGGCTGCACCGCATAGTGCGAGATCACCGCCGGCGACGGCTCGCGATGGATCGTGCCCAGCGCGCCCAGCACCTGGAAATCGCCCGGCTTGGAGCCGGTGACGGGGATGTTGTTCATCGCCGCCATCGTGTCGGTGCGATATTGCGGGGTCTGGACGACGATCGGGTAGGAGACGCCGTTCTTCGGGTTCAGCCAGAAGGCCGGGGCGATCTGGAAGCTGCCCGCGAGGTTGACCGCAAGGCTGTGCGTCACGTCGTTCTCGGTGATGCCGAGCCGGTCGGCCTGCGTGCGGTCCACATCGAAGGCCAGCTCGGGATAGTCGCTCGCCTGCTGGAGGCGGACGTCGGCGATGCCCGCGACATGGCCCATCTTCTCGACCAGCTCATGGGCATAGGCCTCGTTGGCCTTCACGTTCGGCCCCGTGACCATCACGTCGACCGGCGCCGGCGCGCCGAAGTTCAGGATCTGGCTGATGATGTCGGCGGGCAGGAAGGAGAAGGTCGATCCGGGGAAGGCATCCGGCAGCGCCTTGCGCAGCGCCCTCACATAGCCGGCGGTCGGATGGTGATCCTTGGTCAGCGTGATGAGGATGTCGCCGTCCTGCGGGCCGACGCCGCCGGTGTTGGAATAGGCCCGGTTGATGCCCGACACCGGCAGGCCGATATTGTCGACGATCGAGCCCAGCTCGTCCGCCGGGATCGTGCCGCGGATGCGATCCTCGATATGATCGAACAACGCCGCCGTCTCCTCGATCCGGGTGCCAACCGGCGCGCGGACGTGGAGATTGATCTGGCCGGAATCGACGGTCGGGAAGAAGTTGCGCCCCAGCAGCGGGATCAACGCGAAGGACAACAGCACGACGGCGAGGAAGGCCGGCACGAACGCCCGCCGCCGCGCCAGCGCGAAGTCGAGGATCGCCAGATAATAAGCCCGCACCTTCTCGAAGCGGACCTCGAAGCCCTGCTGGAAGCGGCGGAACGGATTGCGGCTCTTCGGGCGGCCCGCCATCGCGTCATGACTCGCCATGATCTCGGCGGTGTGCTCGGTCGCATGGTCGCGGAGCAGGTAGTTGCCCATCGTCGGCACCAGCGTGCGCGACAGGATGAAGCTCGCGATCATCGCGAACACCACCGCCTTCGCCATCGGCGCGAACAGGAAGCCCGCGACGCCCGGCAGGAAGAACATCGGCACGAAGGCGATGCAGATGCAGAGCAGCGAGACGAAGGCCGGGCGGACGATCTGCTCCGCGCCGTCGAGGATCGACTGGCGGACGGCCTTGCCCTGCTCCAGATGCCAGTTGATGTTCTCGATGGTGACGGTCGCGTCGTCGACGAGGATGCCGACCGCGAGCGCGAGCCCGCCCAGCGTCATGATGTTGAGTGTCTCGCCTACCACCGACAGCCCGGCCACCGCCGCGAGGATGGCCAGCGGGATCGAGGCGGCGATGATGACGGTCGAGCGCCACGAGCCGAGGAACAGCAGGATCATCAGCGAGGTGAGCGCGGCGGCGATCACGCCCTCGCGGATCACGCCCGACACCGCCGCCTTCACGAACAGCGACTGGTCCGATAGCGGCTGGACATGGAGGCTCGGCGGCAACGTTTCCTTGAGCTTGGGCAGCAGCGCCTTCACCTGATCGACGATCGCGATGGTGGAGGCCGAGCCCGACTTCAGCACCGTCATCAGCACGGCGCGGCCGCCATCAACGCGCACCTCGTTGCGTTGCGGCGGCGAGCCGTCGCGGACATGGGCGACGTCGCGCATATAAACGGTGGTGTCGTCCACCGTCCTGATCGGCAGGTTGTTGAGGTCGTCCACCACCTCAGGGCTGTTGTTGAGGCGGACGTTGTACTCGTACTGGCCGATCTTGGTGGTGCCCGCCGGGACGATCTGGTTCTGCGCGGCGAGCGCCAGGCCGACATCAGTGGCAGACAGCTTGCGGGCCTGAAGGGCGGCCGGGTTCAGATCGATCTGGATCTGGCGCTCCTTGCCGCCATAAGGCGACGGGATGGCGGCGCCCTGCACCGAGGCGAGCGACGGGCGGATGAAGTTCTGCCCGAGATCGAAGATTTTCTGCTCCGACAGGTCCTTCGAGGACAGCGCGAGCTGAAGGATCGGCACGGTCGAGGCGTTGTAGTTCAGGATCAGCGGCGGCGTGATGCCCGGCGGCATCTGCTTCAGCACCGTTTGCGAGACGGACGTCACCTGCGCGGTCGCGGTGCGGATGTCGACGCCGGGGCGGAAGAAGATCTTCACGATGCCGATGCCGTTCAGCGACTGGCTCTCGATATGGTCGATGTCGTTGACCGTCGTGGAGAGCTGCCGCTCGTAATAATAGACGACGCGGCCGGACATGTCCTGCGGCGGCAGGCCGCGATAGGTCCACACGGCGGCGATCACCGGGATCTTGATGTCCGGGAAGATATCCGTCGGGGTCTTCACCCACGCGATCGAGCCCGATAGCAGGATCAGGATCGCGAGCACGACAAAGGTGTACGGCTTGCTCAGCGCAAGCTTGACGAGCTGAAGCATGGACTTCCCGGCGGATGTCTGGGTGCCGACGCTGCGTGACGGCGGGGTTAAGAGCCGCGCCGCAACGCCGACGGGAGGCCTATTCGCCCCCCGCGGCGGGAATGGCGAGTGAAATGATTTTCACTGTATCGCGTAAAATCAGCGGCTTGAGCAGCCAAGCCGCGCAATCAAGCCGGGTTTCGCGTCATCGAACTCCAAGGAAAACTGATGAAGATGCGCGATCGCGACGACAACACTGAGGCCCAGACCGGAGCCTTCGATCCCCTCACTTCCCGCGCCACGATGGAATCGTCGCAGCACGGCCTTGCGCTGATCGGTCGGGATGCCCGGCCCATTGTCCCTGATTTCGATCCAGACCTCATCCCCGGCCCGCAGGACGCGGACGTCCACATGGCCACCGGCCGGCGCGAACTTGATGGCATTGTCGATGAGGTTGCCGACCGCCTCGAACAGCAGCTTGTCGTCGCCGAACACCTGCGCGCCATCGGCCGCCTCCAGCGTCATCGCGATCCCACGCTCCTCGGCCAGCGGCTCGTAGAGATCGAGCGCGGTGCGCGCCAGGGCCGGCAGATCGACGGCGCGGAAGCCGGCACGACGGCTCCCCGTCTCCAGCTCGGAGATGCGCAGCAGCGCCGCGAAGCGTTCCAGCACCATGTCGAGATCGGCCAGCGCCGCCTCCACCTTGCCCGCCAGCACCGGCGTGATGTCCGGCTGCTGGCCGGCGCGGTAGAGCTGGGCGCGCACGCGGGTGAGCGGCGTGCGCAGATCATGCGCCACCGCATCGGTGACGGCCTTCACCTGCGAGACGACGCGGCCCACCTCGTCCACCATCGTGTTGACCGTGCCGGCGAACAGATCGAGTTCGTCGCCGCGCCCGAGGATGGGCATCCGTTCCTCCAGATGGCCGGCCGCGATCCTGTGGGCGGAGCGCTGAAGCCGCCCGAGACGGCGCAGCGGCGCGAAGCTCAGCAGCGTGCCCGCGATCAGGATCAGCAGCGCGATCACCACGCCGCTGAAGGTCAGCACCTCGAACACGCGCCGGCGCAGGTCCACCAGAGGCGTGATATCGCGGCCGATCAGGATCGTCTCGCCCGCCGCGGTCCGCTCGGCGAGCAGACGGACCGGGCCATGCCGCCCCGGCCGCCCGGCGATCTCGCGCACATGTCCCGGCACGAAGCCAGACGAGCCCCTGAGATTGCCCTCCAGCGGCCGCCCCGCGGGATCGAGCAGGCCGTAATAGTTGAGGCCGCTCACGCTGTGCCGGATCGCCGCCCGGATGCGATCGGGCAGCTGATCGCGCGGCGTTCCCTCCAGCCGTGCGGCCTCGGCGCGCAGGATGCGATCGCTGCGGGCATCCAGCTCGCGGGCGGAGAGGCCGTAGATCAGCCCGAGCAGCGCCACCACGCCGATCGCCGCCACCAGCCCCAGCAGCAGCGTCAGCCGAAAGGTGCTGGTGTTGCGGATATCCCGGAAGCGCAGCCGGTCAGACAGCATCGAGCCGATAGCCCTCGCCCTTCACGGTGACGATGGCGGAGGGCTTGTCCGGGCGATCGAGCTTCTTGCGCAGGCGGCCAATATGGACGTTGATGAGATTCGCGCCGGGATCGAAATAATAGCCCCACACCTGCTCGAAGATGATCCGCCGGCTCATCACGTCGCCGGCATTGCGGGCGAGGAATTCGAGCAGGCGGAACTCCATGTGGAGCAGCCGCACCGGCTCGCCCTCCACACGCACCTTGCGGCGGATCAGGTCCAGCTCGATGCCACCCACGCGCAGGATCGCGCTTTCGGAGGATTGCTGGCGGCGGCGCAGCAACACCTCGACGCGCATCGCCATCTCGTTGGAGGCGAAGGGCTTGATGAGATAATCGTCGCCGCCCGCGCGCAGGCCCGCGATACGGTCGTCCACGTCGCTGAGCGCGCTGATCATCAGCACCGGCAGCAGGACACGCCGCTCGCGCAACTGCTCGACGAGGGCGAGGCCATCCATGCCCGGCAACATGCGATCGAGCGTGATCGCATCGAACGGCTCGCGCATCGCCATTTCGAGCGCGGTCTGCCCGTCATGCACCTGCGCCACCGCATGGCCGTGGGCGGTCAGCTCCGTGGCGATTTCCTGTGCGGTTGCGACATCATCTTCGATGACGAGGATACGGGCCATGGATGCAGGATAGAGCCTGAGCCGGCGGGGGCAAGGGACCGAACCGGATCAGGCTCCCGTCTTCAGCCGATCAATGGCGCGACCAAAGACGATCCACCGCGAGGCTGGCGACCTTGTCGTTGACCAGATCGAGCTTCACGTTCCAGTGCACATCATCGACATATTCGTCGCGGGTGGCGACGTCGAAATAGCTGCACCGCTCGCTGGAAGCGCCATCGGCGCGGCATTTCGCGCCGGCCTTGCCCAGCATGGCCTCGGCGTCCGCGCGGGAGGTGCCGGCCGGGATCGCCTGGTTCAGCGCCTCGGCCGCCGGGGCCAGATCGGCGGCAGGCGTGTGGTGCAGGTCGCCGATCGCGGCGTTGGATGGCAGCAGCGGGTCGCGCGGCGCCTGATATTCCAGTTCCCGGAAGCTCAGCCCCGACGCATGGCCGGCCGACGCATAAGCCGAAAAGGAAAACGCCGCCGAAGCGATCGCACCGATCACAAGGATTTTGCGCACAATGATCTCCTTCGGGCAGAATCGCTCCCACCCTGATCTCGTCATGATCTCATTCGTATGTTCGTCGATAAAATCGGCGATAGATCGCTGACACGCCGAAGAAGACCGCCCTTCCATTCGACAATGAACCAGCGACGATTTCATCGTCCTGTTTTCATCGGCTGGCGAGTGAAATGAATTTCACGGCCATCCAGCACTTCTGCACAGCGGATACGGACGACGAGGCCGGGCTCCGCATCGTCGAACTCCAGCCCGAAGCCGTGCAGATGCACGATCGCGGCCACGACGCTGAGGCCAAGCCCCGTGCCGGGAATATCGGTAGCGTCGGCGCTGCGATGGAAGCGCCGGAGGACTGCACGCCGCTCGTCCGGGGCGATGCCGGGGCCATCGTCGCAAACTTCGATGACCGGGCCATGAGGGCCGGCCGCGACCGTCACCGCCACATGCCCGCCCTCCGCCACGAACTTGATGGCATTGTCGACCAGATTGCTGACCGCCTCGAACAGCAGCTTGGCATCGCCCCGCACCTCCGTCTCCGGCGAGGAGAGCAGCTCCAGCGATACCGATCGCTCCTCGGCGAGCGGCTCGTAGAGGTCGCAGACGTCACGCGCGAGGCGGCCGAGGTCGATCGCGCCGAAGCCCGCCCGGCGCCCCCGCGCCTCCAGCTCCGAGATGCGCAGCAGCGCGGCGAAGCGGTCGAGCACGACATCCAGATCCTCGGTCGCAGCCTCGATCATTGCCGCCGCCTGCGTCTCGACGCCGGGCGACTGGCGGACGCGATAGAGCTGGCTGCGGACGCGGGTGAGCGGCGTGCGCAGATCATGGGCGACGGCGTCCGTCACCCCCTTCACCTGCGCGACGACGCGGCCCACCTCCTCCACCATCGTGTTGACGGTGCCGGCGAACAGATCGAGTTCGTCGCCACGCCCCATCAGTGGCATCCGCGCTTCCAGATTGCCGGCGGCGATCACGCGGCTGGCCCGTTGCAGATCCCGCAGCCGGCGCAGCGGCGCGAGGCTGAGCGCGAAGCTGCTGACCAGCACCGACAGCGCCGTGGCCAGCCCGCTCCAGATCAGGATCGCCAGCACGCGATGCCGCAGGTCGACGATCGGGCTGATGTCCCGCCCGATCAGCAGCGTCTCGTCCGAAGGCATGCGCACCGCCAGCAGACGGATCGGCCGATCCCCCACCACACCGGCGGCGATGTCGCTCGCATGATCGGGCGCGGGATCGCGCGACATGCGGATGTTGCCGGCGACATGCTCGCCGTCGATCGCCTTCAGCTCGAAATAGTTGAGCCCGCTGGTGTTGCGGCTGATCTCGGTACGGATGCGATCCGGCAGCTGGTCGGCCGGCACCGCGCTCAGCAGCCCTGCCTCGGTGCGGAGGATACGGTCGCTGCGGCTGGTCAGCTCGCGGGCGGAGAGTTCGTAGATCAGCCCCAGGAGCACGGCCACGCCGAGCGCGAAGACCAGACCGAACACCAGCGTCAGCCGGAAGGTGCTGGTGTTGCGGACGTCCTGAAAGCGCAGCGGCTCAGTGAGCATGACGGCGCGCGCACCGGATCGGATCGGCCCCACGCATCAGCCCATGACTCGATTCTGGCGAGACATGAAAATGCCCATCACCGATATGAATTTCCATGCCAGTCGAAATGGAGTCTCGACTTAGAGATCACCAATCATCTCAAATCATCCGCACTTGCAAAGTGAAATTAATTTCACTCCATCAAAAATCACGAGAAACTGAGGATTTCCGCCAATCCACTTCTTACATCGACTCTCATGTAATATAAGAGTCATGCGATCTACCTAGCGCCCCTTCCGGTTCACTCATCCAAAGGGGCAAATTTCATGAAATTGCGTTCAGCGCTTCTCGCTGCCGCAGCGGCGAACATCCTGGTGGCAGGCACCGCCGGCGCCGCCACCGCGCACAAGCCGCGCCACAAGGCGCCGGCAGGCAATCAGCAGCTCCAGGCGCAGGTGAAGGCGCTTCAGGAGGAGGTCGAGGCGCTGCGCAGCGAGATCGGCGCGCAGAAGACCTCGCAGGTCGCGACGCAGGCGCAGGTCGAATCGACCAACAGCGCGCTCCAGGCCACCCGCACCGAGGTGCAGGCGGTGCAGACGCAGGTCGCCGCCACGCCACCGGTCACCAAGGAGCAGGTGAACACCCAGATCGCCTCGGCGATCGACAAGGAGCACCACAACAGCAAGCTCTACTTCAAGGGCATCACCATCACGCCGGGCGGCTATCTCGAGCTTGCCGGCATCTACCGCCAGCATTTCCAGGGCAACGACATCTCGTCGAGCTTCTCGATCCCCTTCCCGAACAACCGCGCGAGCCACACTTCGGAAGGCCGCTTCTCGGCGCGCCAGAGCCGCCTCTCCTTCCTCGCGGAAGGCGCGGTCAATCCGCATGTGCAGCTCGGCATGTATGGCGAGTTCGACTTCCAGGGCGGCGCGCAGACCGCCAACTCCAACCAGTCGAACAGCTATAATCCGCGCATCCGCACCCTCTACGGCACGATCGACTGGAACGAGGGCGATCATGGCTGGCACCTGCTGGCCGGCCAGAACTGGTCGCTGCTCACCACCAACGCCAAGGGCATCGTCCCGCGCGCCGAGCTGACCCCGCCGCAGATCGACGCGCAGTACGTCCCCGGCTTCGCCTGGGCGCGCCAACCGGGCATCCGCCTCGCCGGCGACTTCCTCGATCACAAGCTCTGGATCGCGGTGGCGGCCGAAAACCCGCAGACGACCTTCGCCGGCACGGTGCCGCCCAACGTCACCAACAACCAGCAGGCCGGCTCGGGCTTCGACGCCGCCAACACGCTGTCGCTCAACCATCTGCCGGACGGCATCGCCAAGGTCGCCTACGACACGCACATCGCGGGCAATGCGGTGCATGTCGAAGGCTTCGGGTTGGTGCGCAGCTTCGACGCGCACCTGAACGGCGCCGGCAACAATACGGCCACCGGCTACGGCTATGGCGGCAGCATCGTGGCGCAGATCGTGCCGGGCGTGCTCGATGCGCAATTCTCCGGCATCGGCGGCAAGGGCATCGGGCGCTATGGCTCGGCCGGCCTGCCCGACGTGACCTTCTCGGCCGACGGGCAGATCCACCCGCTGAACGAGTTCATGCTGCTCGGCGGCGCGACCCTGCACGCGACCAAGATGCTCGATGTCTACGCCTTCGCCGGCGAAGAGCAGGAGAATCGCAAGGTCCTGAGCGGCGGCACCTATGGCGTCGGCCTGCCGACCGCCAACAACAGCGGCTGCTTCATCGAAGGCGGCGCCTGCGCCGGCAACACCCGTCGCATCCGCCAGCTCACGGCCGGTTTCTGGGAGAAGCTCTATCAGGGCTCCTACGGCCGCGCGCAGGTGGGCATCCAGTACAGCTACACGCAGCGCCAGCTCTTCGCGGGCGTGGGCGGCATGCCGCAGGTCAGCCAGAACATGGGCTTCCTGAGCTTCCGCTACTATCCGTTCTGATCGATGGGGCACGTCGGCGCCACGGCGTCGGCGTGCCTATACCTCTGATTCCCGGCGATCCTGGATTCCAGCCGCGTCGAGGCAAGCCATAACCACTCCGCTGCATCGGCAAATGCGTGAAAACCGGATGGTGGGCTTTAAGCGAGGGAAGCCGGAAATGGTGACCCCAACGGGAGCCGTCACTTCTCGAATGCAGCACGCAAATTCAATAGCTTAGGCAGCGCCTTCTTGCTGAATATTCCTACCTTTGTACCACCATATTGTACGTCGGAGTGTCCACGACGGTGACGGATAGCGTCAGCTGGAGGAAAGCTGGGGACCAAGTCAACCAGCATGATGTTGACGCCGCTCCCTTCGCCGAGAGCGATGCCGCATATGCCGCTGGTGGCCGAGCCAGCTCTGCTCTCACTGCCGGCGCGGACCATGGCCGTCCGCGAACAGCGCCCCGAACACGGCGCGGACGTTTCGAGCAAGGTCACGAACGGACGGCTCGCTCAAAAACGCATGGCGCAGCAACCGAAGCACGGTCGGTGGCAGGTCAGGAAGGAGGCTCGGTGGCACCTCCCAGGCGGAGGCAAGGTCGCGGATCAGAGAGACGAGGATGGCCTCGAAATCGGCCGGCTTCGGATGCGGCACCTCTACGATCCGGAATCGCGAGAGGAGAGGTGCCGGGATCGTGTCCGTGCGATTGCCGCAGGCCATCCAATTGACGTGAGAGATGTCGCACGCAGTGAGCAGGCACTGATCATACCAAGATTTTGCGGAAGCCGGCTCCAACATCGAGAGCAGAGTCTGGTGCGGTCGGCCATTAGCCTTCGAGCCGCCTGCCTTGTCGATCTCGTCGAGTATGAGAAGCGGATTGGCGATGCCCGTGCCGGCGATTGCGACAAGCGGCCAGCCGGGCTGTGCGCTTTGATATCCGCTTGCTGTCCCACTCAGCATTCGATCGTCGGACATGGTAGAGAGCTCCGCCACCAGCGTGGCGATGCCAAGCGCCGCCCCCAGTTTACGTGCGAACCACGTCTTCCCCACGCCGGGCGGCCCGACGAGGAGAACGGGCTCGATCGCCACCCAGGGGCGCCCAAGCGCCAGTTGCGTGCGCAATTGGCGTTCGACGTCGCGTACAAGCTGTTCGGCCCACGGAGCCCCCGCAACAAGTTCATCGAGGCGAGGGAAGCGGTCGGCTGACGACACGCGCATGGAACGTCGGCCGCCCAGCTCGACAGGCTCAAAGAGCTTTTCCCATCTTGTGTCGATTGTTGGCTCGCCATGGACGCGAGGCCGCCCCCCACGGCCAGATCGCGGACAGACGGTCACCGAAACCGTTGTTGGGAGCCGTTTTGGGACGCGAGGGAGCCGGCCCGGGCGAGCCAGTGACAAAGGGTCGAAATCCATGGATACTCCGAAAAAATGCAGAAGGGCCGCCCCACAGAGCAGCCCTGGAAATGCGCAGCATGTCTGCTGCAATCGAATGCCGACTGGTCGGTCGCCCGCCCTGGCTGCAATGGGAAACCGCTCAAGTTTGTGCGGCGTGCAGGTTGCCGCGCATCACGACGAGTTCGTATGGAGGCGCGCCTGGAACGAGAGGACAGCAAAACTCCCCTCCCCATTCTCCGTCGTCGAGAGAAGGCGACGAAGCGCTGGCGATAGAAATAGATCCTCGCCGGCGATTTTCGTGTTCCCGTCCCGAGCGACGACGGCGCCGTCAACCAGCCAACCGGGGAGTTCCTTCGCCATGATCCGGCGGAATTCGCGCTCGGATCGCGCATAGCTGGCATGGAAGATCTGGGTCAGCCCCTCCCCCGTCGCAAAGTCCGCGACACTGCCCCGATAGAGATGCCTGCCCTGCCCGACCGCGAACAATTCCTGCTTTTCCCAGTCATAAGCGGCGGAACGACAAACCTGGTCCGACGCCGCGCGCGTCATGGCGGCCGGTTCGTCGAGTAGGGCTTGGGCTCGCTCGATGATGGCACGCAGCTTCGCGACCTCAACCCAGCCCTTGGTTGCCGTGATACGGGCCACACGTTCGATCTGGTCCATCGTCACGCCTCCCAGTTCGAAACATGGTCGAGCCACTCGGCATGGATGATGGCTTGCCCCTCATCGTGACAGAGCCGCCGTTCGAAGCCGCGCAGGCCGATCCCATCCATTTGCCGAGGCGAGATCAGCAGATGACAATGCACGTCGCCGTCCGAACCGGCGCGCGCCGGGACATGGAGGACGAGGATCACAGGCAGCTTGCGCCGCCGGACAAAGCTTGATCGGACGAAGGCCCGCGTTTTCTCCCAAGCCTCGTGGATCCGACATACATCGGGAAAGCCGAGGGTGACGTAGGTGAGCAAGGCCTGCCCGCTCTCCACCGAGCGGGCATCGATCTCCTCAACCAGCAATCGTGGATCGAGGAAGCGATCATCCGCGCCCGTTGGAAGCAAGACCTCGATTTTCTCCGCGGTGACCGGCCAGGGAATGGCTGTTGCTTTCTCCGCAGGCGGGGTCGGCTGCGCCTTCAGGCGGCAGAATTCGGCTGCGCTGTTCGTGCGGCCGCGAAATGTGCGACGAAGCACGCCGAACGTATATCCTGATGCCGCCTCAAACCCTTCGATCGCCGGATTGAGATACAGCCAGCTCAACGGATCATCCTCCGAAAGCTTTGGGCGAAATGCGCCGCCCGCGAACTTCGCGGGCACGGAGTGACGTACCATCTCAGTAGCTGCCCCACAGGCGAACGATTTGAGCCGCAGCCCGGCACAGGCCGTCCGACCGCTCATCCTGGTCGATGTAGGGCGCCGTCATCGAGAGATGCAGCCCGTCGGGCCCAATGGCGAGCCAAGGGCCTCGACCGTTCGCTGGGATGAACCACAGCCCGTCTTCGCGATCTCGATAAAAGAGCAGATTGTCGAGCAGCAGATGGCCGCTACTCAACTTGAGCAGCGCTGAGATCTGGACCGGATTAAGCCTCTCTGGCCACTTCCCATGAGCTATCATCAGGACGTTGCTGTCGAACGCGTTCGCGGCCACCCGCACTGCGTCGCGAAACCGTCCTGCGTGGTCGTCTGCGGTAGCTGCCAAGACAAGATGCAGATCGGGCAAGCAAACCGAACAGCGGGGCATGCCGACAGAACCTGTCAAAAGTTCAGGGATAGCATCCGTCGCTTCGAGCGGCAGCTGGATGAGGCGCGCTGACGTGAGCGCGCCATCAATGGCACTCTGTATGTTGAACATGAAAAACCTTGGTCAGGAGAAATCCCCGAGCCGCAGCGGGTCGGTTCAGGTCCATCCCCTTTTTCATTTAACGGGATAGACTTCATTTATCCTACACTAATCCGGTATAAACACATTACCTCACGGCACATCTTGGCTTTATTAGTGCCAACGACCGAATTGTCAGTGACAACGTACCATTCAGATCGGGCAGTCATCGATCGGAAATATTAGGCAGAGCATCCGCTGAAGCGGACATCAACTTGCCACCGATCGGCGGTTTGACCCATCGCAGGGATCGTCCGCTCTTGGCCGTTTGCCGACCAGCGGGTTTCAGGCAGGCAATCGCGGTGAGCCGCCCTTCGTTAAGTTAGCCGCTGATGACAAAGGATCCACTACTCATCGCGAAAGCCAGGCCGAAAGCTGCCGCTCCAGTTTTTGTCTTGGCGGTAGGAGCACACTCCTCGGGAGCATTACGCTTCGATGTTAATGATGCTCATTGCATAGGGCGCTCTGTCAATTTCCCCATCCGAGCGAAGAATATAGCCTGATGCGCGCCATCAAGGCGCTTCAGGCAGCGAACAAACTCTGCAATCGAAGCCGGAGCTTAAAAGCCGGGTCGAAGCCTTCTGCATTCTCCGAGGGGGCGACGTGCAGAGTTGACACCAAGGCTGGCTCGACAATGCCTCCCTCGCTTCGTGGAAACCAGCGTGCGAATGGCACAACGTCACTCGGGGCGGTGAGCGGATGACGATCCACAGGTTGATGTCCTTTTGGCATCGGATTCCGACACACCCGTCCGATCGATGGTCGACGTATGTCGTCGTGATCGTGATGGGCCACCCACACGCAAAGCGGCGTAGGCAGAATGGCACAAACACCCATGTCCAGATAGTACATTTGCAGAATGTATAGCACATTCTACAAATGTGACAAATATCCTGAGCCAAATCGTTGACTCATGACGCAGGTTTTAGGATTATGCGTTACAGAATCACGGAGACGGTCATGCGCGACAAGCGAGAGAAGTTCGTACAGCTTGCAAATCAGAGGGTTACGAAGGCGATCGATCAAATTCGTCTGATCGGAAACCTTTCGAACCGTGCGGCATACGATTTTACCGACGAAGACATCAAAAAGATCGTCAAAGCGCTCCAGAAGGCAGTCGACGGCACGAAAACGCGCTTCGCTGAGACCGGCGGAACGTCCGATCAGACTTTCAGTCTCGAATAAGAGCCGTGGCTGACACGATATCGCCCGAGAAGCGGAGCACGCTGATGGCGCGTGTCGGCCCGAAAAACACGAAGCCGGAATGGATAGTTCGAAGCTTGCTCCATGCCGCAGGCTGGCGCTACCGGCTTCACAAGAAGGGATTGCCCGGGACGCCCGATCTTGTTTTCGGCAGTCGGAAAGCGGTGCTTTTCGTACACGGCTGTTTCTGGCACGGGCACTCGTGCCGTTTGGGGCGCTTGCCGAAGACGAGAACGGAATTCTGGGCGGCGAAAATTTCGGCCAATCGGGAACGCGATGCGAGGAAGGCGGCGGAGCTGACCGGCAGTGGATGGCGGGTCCTGACGGTGTGGCAGTGTAGTTTGAAGCAGCCTGATAGGCTGCTGGTCGAGATGGAGGATTTTCTTCGGGGCGAAGCAGCGCTCGTGGAAACCCGCCCTATGGATGTCGAAAAGGGAGTGTGATGGCGAAGGGCGTAATCAAGCTGAAGGCGGCGCTTCCGACGAGCGATTGGGTGTTCGAAAACAATCCGCCGATGGGGGGAGCTACCGGCGAAGCGTTCACCAACACGCTTGCGTCGTCCGGCATGGCCCCCGCGTCGGTGCTGGCCCGAGAAGCGATCCAGAACAGCGTCGATGCCCATGCCGAAGGCGAACAGAAGGTGCGTGTCGAGTTCGTCGCGAAGGCCATAACGGGAAAGGATAAGACGGCTTTCGTCGCCGCCGCCGGCTTGACCGCCATCGCGCAGCGAGAGGCCAAGCTCGGCTTCAAAGAGCCGAACTGCATCGCCGATCTCCAGAACGGCAAGAAGCCCATGACGCTTCTTTTCGTGAACGACTACAACACCACCGGCCTGGCCGGTGATCCGAGCGATACGGATTCGAAATTCGCGCGGTTCTTGCTGTCCTTGGGTGACGGCGGGAAGGAGCATACCGAGCACGGAACGGGCGGCTCCTACGGCTTCGGAAAGTCGGTTTACAGCTCGAACTCGGCGATCCTCACTATCTACGCCTACAGCCGGACGTCCGATGGCGACGGCAACCCGACGTCGATCCTCTTCGGGTGCGGCTATTACCGCAAACATAAGCATGACGATGCCGGTTTCACGGGGCGCGCTTGGTTCGGTCGCGACGTGACTGAGGACGGCCCGAACGCGCATCAGATTGTCGAGCCGCTGCGCGATGACGAGGCGGACGCGCACGCGGCCAAGCTCGGCTTCGACGTGCGCGGAGACGAGGATTTCGGCACGTCGGTGCTGATCGTGGATGCTGCCGTCGATGCCGCTGGAATTCTTCGGGGCATTGAGGACTGGTGGTGGCCCCGCTTGCTTTCGAACCTCCTCGACATCCGCGTCGTCGATACGAAGGGCGACATTTCTTTCCCGCGCCCGCGTAAGCGGGAGGATCTCAAACCCTTCCTAGAAGCCTTCGAAACAGCGATCGGAAAATCGCCGCCCGATGGAAGGCGGACCTTCCACCGGCCTTTCAACAAGTCGGAAGGCACGAACATCGGGACGTCGGGATTCGTCGTTCTTGAGCGCGATGAGAAGGACAATCCTCTCGTCGACGAGGATCATGTCGATGCGGTCGCACTCATCCGCAGCCCGCTGATGGTCGTCGCATATTATCGGCAGTGGTCCGTCGGCACCCCAGCGATGGCGGGAGCGTTCTTGGGCGCGGAGGATATCGACGACATTCTCCGGGCTGCCGAGCCACCGGCCCACGATCGCTGGGACCGGAATGCGCGTCGCCTTCAGGATCAGACCGGTCGGAAACGCGAAATCGTCAATAAGGTGCTGAGCGGGGTGCGCCGGGCCATCAAGCAATGCCAAGGCACGGCCTCTCCCCCGCCGCCGCCTCGGCCGAAGCGGCTGTCCGTATTGGAGAGGACGCTCGCGAACTTCCTCACGCCCACGAAAAAGGGGCCGCAGCCCAACCCCGAGCCGTCGTCCGCACCGATCCATTTGACATACGATCAAGAGCCGCGCGCAAGCGCCGAGGGCAACTCTCTTCGGCTGAAAGCATCGTTCGACGTCAAACTGAAATCGGAAGAAAACGTCGATAGCCTCAAGGCTCGTGTCCGCGTGACATGCCCCGTTATCGAAGATGGAGCAGTCGGTGATTCCCTTGAAGTCGCCGTGACAGCGAACGTCGAGTTGACGGAAGACGAGACGCGTCCCGGCTGGAAGGTCTTCGACCTGACCCAAGCGGACGGAGCGCACTTCGATTGCGAAACGGGTGCCTACGATCCTCTCTGGACGGTTCGCTTCGTTCCGGAAGTCGAGCCTGTGGAGATCGAACAATGAGCGTTGCGTGGCATCGGACCGAACCGAGGGACGTCCGCCCCTTCTTCGAAACCGCGAACGCGGAAAATGCGCTCGACGACTCCGGCATTCGCTTGTTTGCCAACGGTGATACGTTCGAAGACACGTCGTTCGATCTCGACGAGATCGATTTTCAGAAACTCGAACCGAGTGTACATATCACACTCGTCGAACCCTCGCTGTGGATGCCGGAAGGCCTGTCCATTGACGACATCGAGCTGGTGTTGATCGGCCGCCACTCGTTTCTGAAACGTGCCGAAGTCGTAGCGCGTTATCCGCTTTCAGGGGAGCTGCCGGCCGACATTCCCGTCCAGCCGGACTTGCTCGAACGGCTCGGCGGTGGTCGCAACCTGCTCCTGACACTTGCTCTGTGTCTCTCGACGGATCGCGAGCCGACACCGGGAACCCCCTTCGTTCCCGGCCACTGGCTCGCCCGCAAGGCCTTTCTTCTCCGTTCGCGGACGATGCCGGCTCTGTTCGATCTCCAGACGAGGACCGACGAGGCCTGGATCGCCGCCGGCTATCCGGCCAAGACGTTCTTCGCCGTCGATTACGCCGGTGGCATTGCCGGTGAGATGGAGGACGGAAGCTCCGTCGCGACCGTCCATATCCATATCGATGCCCATAATAAGATGATCGGCTCGCCGATCGGCGACGCGCTACAACCGATGCTCGCAGCGGAAATCATCTTGTCGATAATGCTAGACAGCGTGGACGAGTGGAAGGATCTCGAAACTATCGATTCGTCCAGCCCGCTTGCCACCCTCGCAAAGCAGCTCGGTGATGCCGAGCCTTTAGGGCTCGACGATCTTAAGAAACTGTGCGCCCGCCCGTCTAAACTGAGAGCGATCTTGCAAGATCGTCTTTCGGTTGTCCGCGCACTATAAGGGACCGCTTTATGCCCTATCCGATATTGAGCAAGGCCGAAGTCCGCCCATATCTTCTCGCCGAAGGCGACAACAAACCGAGCTTGCCGACGCCCCGCCTCGGGGACGAGGGACTGGACGCCGACTGGGAGTCGATCGGCGCGGAGGTCGGGTCTGTGCTTCTGTCCCTGTTGGACAAGCATCCCGTAAAGTCCAAATCGGATGGCGGTCCTTTCGAAGCTCTGGCCGCGCCCGAAGTTCACAAACTTTTGCCGTCTCATCCAGCGCTGGCGAACGCGGAGTTTTGGATCTGGTTGGCCGTGACGCATTGCGAGGAGGCAATTGATCTCCGCTACGCGGGAAAACGGAACCTGCAAAACTTCGGGGTCGGGGGAGCAGGCGAGAATTGGCCCTATCGCTTGTGGGTCCGGGCGGAGATCGCCTTCGACCAGAATGCGAAAGATCACTACGCCTTGGCGAAGCTCGGCGATATCGACTTCTGGCGCAGCCACGTGTTCCGGCAGGGCTACGGCGACGTCCGGACCTTCGCACGAGCCTTGCTGGAATTTCAGTTTCCGGCCAAGGCAAAACGCAAACCTCGCCTTAAAATCGCGCAAATCCGGGATTTCGCGAAGCACCTCAAAAGGGCTCGATCCAACCTCATGTTTGAGGTAATGACCGAGGCGCGGGCTACCCAGTTCATCGAATCGGAGTGGGAGCGTCTCGCGCAGAGCACCGAGTGAGATCGACAGTTGCAGCAATCGTTCGAAAGAGTTGATGGTCTAATAGTGAGAAAAGTCCGTTCAAACGGATCTATTCATCAAACCTCTGTGGATGACGTCGCCGATACCGAACTTTCGGATGAGGCGGCTTTTTGGCAGTCGATACTTCGAGGCAAGCAAGTTTCCGGAGAGACGGATGCGAAACCGCTCAAGATAGTGGACGCATTCTGCGGGTCCGGCGGCCTCGGACTTGGCGTTGCGCTCGCCGCCGAGGCTGTAGGTCGCAAGGTCGATTTCACGGCGATCGTCGATACCGATGCGACGGCCGTCCATATCCACCGGCATAATCTTGGTGCGAGAAAGCATCTCGCAACGAGCGTGGCGTCGCTGGTCGATTTCCATGTTGTGGATACCGGCGAGGCCGCGCACTTCGGGTACGATCCGGAGATCGTTCATTCCGACCTGCGGAGGGTCGGCACAGTGGATATGTTCATTGCCGGGCCACCCTGCCAAGGCCACTCGAATCTCAACAATCACACGCGACGACAAGACCCCAGGAACGACCTTTACGTTACCGCCGTGGCGCTCGGTGTCGCTCTCGGTGCGGAAGTCGTTCTTCTCGAAAACGTACCGACCGTCCAGAATTCCCACTCGGACGTCGTTGCGACAGCGGCGGGCCTGTTGCGATCCTGCGGATACGGCGTGTCGATGGCCGTCCTCAAGGCCGACGAGTTGGGAGCCGCACAGCGGCGTCAACGCCACTTCCTGCTGGCGGTCAAAGGTCGCGTGTTGGAACCGGATTATCTGCTGCAATCCGGGAAACGGCTCGCGGCCCCCGCAATGCCGCTTTCATGGGCGATCGGTGATCTAGTCGATCGGGAAGGCGAAAGCTTGCTCGACTCCGCACCCAACCTCACACCAGTCAACATCGCTCGTATCGACTATCTGTTCGATAACGATTTGCACGACCTCCCGGACGATCAGCGTCCGGATTGCCACAAGAACGGCACGACCTACACCGCCGTTTACGGCCGGTTGCATTGGAATCGACCCGCTCAAACGATCACGACCGGCTTCGGCACGCCGGGACAAGGGCGCTACGTGCATTCGCTTCAGCGACGAGTGATCACGCCGAGGGAAGCTGCTCGTATTCAGGGCTTTCCCGATTGGTTCGACTTTGCGCCGAATGACCTCCCGCTGAAGCGAAAGAACCTGGCGAAATGGATCGGGGACGCTGTCCATCCGATTCTCGGATACACAGCGGCGCTGACCGCACTCGCGGCTTTAGAAGAAGCCAGCCGGGTGGGTGCGAGATCGGCGGCATAAAAGCCGGCCCCTCCACAACGCCTCACTTCGCCCCAAACGACGAGGCCCAGTCGCGGTGGCCGGTGAAGATCAACGAATGACCGGTATCGAACTCCGCACTCGACGCCCTGAACGACTGAGATTAGGCGCAGACCTGACCGGCTCCTCGCGAACGGCGGGGAGCCGGAGTGTTCAAATCTCGGTCCCCTCTGCCAATGTCAGAGCGTCCTCAACGTCCACGCCCAGGTAGCGAACGGTATTCTCGATCTTGGTGTGGCCAAGCAGAATCTGCACCGCGCGCAGGTTCCCGGTGGCCTTGTAAATGATCGAGGCCTTAGTGCGCCGAAGCGAGTGCGTCCTATACTCTTCCCGCCGAAGCCCGACGCCGACAACCCACTCGTCGACGAGCCGCGCATACTGGCGCGTGCTGAGGTGACCGGTATGATCGATCCTGCTCGGGAAGACATAGTCGTTCAGCGCACCGCCGCGCCGTTCCAGCCATGCCAGCAGGCTGGCGCGCGCGTCGGTCATCAGCTCGAACTGCACCGGCTTGCCGGTCTTCGCCTGGATGACGATCGCGCGAGTGCGGATTTGCCCGCCTAGGACAAGGTCTCCAATTTTCACCTTCACGACGTCGCAACCGCGCAGCTTGCTGTCGATCGCCAGGTCGAACAGCGCCCGATCGCGAATGCGGCGATGTTCGTCGAGGAAGAACCTGATTGCCCAGACTTGCCTTGGCTTCAGTGCCCGCTTCGCGCCGACCTTTAGCCCCGCATTCCAAGCGCGATGTCCTGCATCGACGGGGTCATATTGTGCCTTTCCCATTTTCCTTCTCCAACGGCCACAACGGCCACAACGGCCTAAAGAAAGATGGGAGTGCGATCGCGCCGATGGACAGATATCGCGCCATTCACGCCATTGCTCGACCAACGTGCGAACGTCTGGTTGGGGCAGAAGTCGCCACTCGATCGGCATCGAGCGGGCGGACAGGCTCGCGCCGCAATGCCGACCATTCGATGCCCCGAAAAGCCAGCAGCCTGAGAGCTGCTGTCCGTTCATGGTGTGAGAATACTGCTCGCGACGGCCGACCCGGAGAGTCGAGCCTTGCCAGCTGAACAGGACCGGATGGAATTCTGATAGACGCTGGACGGACGGCTGATGGGACGTCGCGAGACAAGCTGTCCTTCGCACGTCCCTCGCCCGGGCGGGCAAAACCAAACTTCCATCCGCTCGAGCGTCCAGACACCTTGTTGGCTCTGCTTCGGCGAACGGGCTTCATTGGCCGGCCACATGTTCCACCAGATGGGCTCGCGATGGCGCAGGATCGAAGCGATCAGCGAAATATTGCGTCTCGTGAACAACCCGACCTGCACGAAACTCCATGATGCTCACGGCGTAGGACGGCACATCGTCATAGCTGAGCGTGAATTCCGTGATCCAAAGGTCATCGCCGCCGAGAATGCGCCGCACGCTGAAGCGCTTTCTGCTGGGCTGGAGGTAACGGCTCATGCAGATCGTGTCGCGCCCACGGAGTCGTTCGCCCGACTGCGGATAATCAAGCACGGCGTCATCATGGTAGATTGCATGTTCGGCTTCGAAATCGCCGGCGTCCGACGCTTTCCAGTGGTGCTCCAGCGCTAGCCTGATGGTCTGGTCGTCCATCCTTCTCTCCTTGAGTTTTATCCACCGGGAGAATGTCGGATCGCCACCAGAGAGAACAGCGTGCGATGCCGTCTGGCAGACTGGGATCACCCCGATCCCCCGGTTATAGCCCGCAGTATCCGAAGGACCGAAATTTGAACTTGCCGGCTCTCGCAAGCGAGGAGCCGTTCATTCCACGACCAAAGCGCCAGCCGCACGCTCTTCCCTGTTTGACCTGCTGGTCATGGGAGGGGAGCGCGGCGTAGGGATGCGATCTACGGCCGTGAGCCAGGCGAAGGCGGGACAAATCCGGGCACGCCAGTCTGCACGACCTGGTTGAGCCGCACGCTCATTCCGATATTCTCGCGGATCTCCGCCATCGCATCCTCTGGCAGCGGGGAGATGTCGAAATTCTCGCGGATTCGGTGTGGCGTGACCGACGTGGTGAGGAAGGCCGTGCCGCGCTGCACCGCCCATGCCAGAGCAACCTGCGCCGGGGTCTTGCCGATCCGCTGCGCGATTCCGGTGATGACCGGATCCTCGATCAGCCGCGGCTCCATCCCGTGGCCGAGCGCCGCGAACGCCTGCAAGACGATCCCGTGCCGCCGGCAATATTCGAGCAATTCCCATTCGGGCAGATAGGGATGCGCCTCGACCTGAACCGCGGCGGGCTTGATCCGGGCGATGCCCACAATGTCCTTCAGCTTCTCCAACTGAATATCGGACAGGCCGATGGAACGCGCTTTGCCCTCGTCGACGAGGCGCTCCATCGCGCGCCACGTTTCCTCCAGCGTCACGCCGGTGTCGTAGATCGGCTGGCCCTGCTCGTCCTTCGGATGCTGTTCGTCGGTCGGCGGGAAGGCGAAAGGCGTGTGGATCAGATAAGCGTCGACATAATCGAGCTGCAGGCGGCGCAGGCTCGCCTCGAAGGCGGGGCCGACGCGCTCGGGGCGGTGATTGTTGTTCCACAGCTTCGCGGTGACGAAGAGATCCTCGCGGCGCACGATGCCCTCGATAAAGGCCTCGTGCAGCGCCTCTCCGACGACATGCTCGGTGCGATAGAGTTCCGCCGTGTCGATGTGCCGGAAGCCGGTCGCCAGTGCGATCTTGACGGCCTGCTTGGCGGCGGCGGGATCAGCGATCAGCGTTCCGAACCCGATGGCCGGGATGCTGCCCGTGCCCGAATGCAAGGGAATCCGTGTTTGTTGGAAGGCTTCAGAGGGGGACATGGTGATGCTCCTGCGTCAGGGGCATCCGCCTCAAAGGGTGACGTTTGCCCGGTGGGGTGGCCCGCCTCTCGAACGGGCCGGTTGCAGCGACTTCGAACTCTATCGGGCGTCGCTGGATGCCGTTCTCCGTGCGAAGGCGCCATCGGAATTGCCGCCGAGCGCGACCGAGAGCTGGACGGCGTCGAGATATTGCGCCGTCCTCGCCTGAATTTCGCCGAGCAGCGCGCGCTGATAGCCGCGCTGGGCGTCGAGCACCTGAAGCACGCCGATCTCGCCCGCGCGATAGCCCGCCTGGTTCAGCCGGAGGCTGGCCTCGGCGGCGCTGAGGGCGTGCTCCTGCGCGGCATATTCCTCGGCATCGTGGTTGATCGCCTGCAACACATCGGCCACCTGGCCGAGCGAATGGACGATGGTCTGCCGATAGTCGGCAAGCGAGGCCTTGTAGCCGTCGACCGAGGCGCGGCGATTGGCCTTGAGCGTGCCGCCATGGAAGATCGGCGCTGCAAGACCGCCGGCGACGCTCCAGAGCGTGCCGATGCCCGGCCCCGCCGCGGCCAGCGAGGCCGAGAGCTGGAGGCGCGGATAGAGATCCGCCGTCGCCACGCCGATCGCCGCGCTGGCGGCGTGGAGCTGGGCCTCGGCCTCCAATATGTCGGGGCGATCATGCGCGACTTCGGATGGCAGGCTCACCGGCATGTCGGCGGGCAGCGCGAAGTCCGACATGTCGAAGTCCGGCGGCGTCCAGTCGGCCGGTCCTTTCCCCGCGAGCACGGAGAGCGCGTGGCGCGCCACGTCGCGCTGCTGGGCCAGAGGCGGGAGCAGCGTCTGGTCCTGCGCGAGCTGGGTCGTCGCCAGCGCGACATCCACCTGCGTGGCGCTGCCGAGCTGGTGCGCGGTGCGGACGAGGTCGAGAGTCTTCCGGTCCTGATCGAGCAGCACCTCGACCGCGCCGATCTGCGCCCGCGCCGAGGCCAGCAGCAGCGCCTGGCTCGCGACATCGCCGGTGAGCGTGAGATAGGCGGCGTCGTAGCGATGCCGCTGAAGATCGGCGAGCGCGACACGCTCCTCGACCAGCCTTTTCTTGCTGCCGAAGATGTCGAAATCGAAGCTCACCGTCGGCCCGACCGTATAGACGTTCGAGGCCGCGCCGCCCGCGCCCTGCCGGCCGCCGCTCGCGCCAAAATCGACTTGCGGACTCAGCCCGCCGCGCGCGGCGGCGACGGCTTCGTTGGCCTGCGCGATGGTGGCGTCGGCGGCGGTGAGGTTCAGATTTCCGCCGATCGCCTGCCGCATCACCTGATCGAGCCGCGTCGAGTGGAGGCTCGCCCACCAATCCCCATCCGGCTTGCGGGCGAGATCGATGCGCGGCGCGCTGGCGCCGTCATTGGCGCTGAGCTGCTGCTCCGCCTGTCGGTCATAATGGTGCGAGCCGAGCGGGGCGGGCCTCTGGAAATCGGGCCCGACCGTGCAGCCTGTCAGCAGGCCCAGCGCCGCGACCGCTGCGATGGTGGTCCGGGCGGCCTGGCCCCAAAGGATCGATGTCTTGGAAATCATGGCAGGACTCCGCGCAATTCAGTTGAGCGACCGCGGTTTGCGGAGAAGCAAAGCAAGGGGACTGACGATGAGGATGACGATCATCAGGAGCTTGAACTGGTCGATCACCGCGATGATCGCCGCCTGCCCCGTGAGCATCTCGTTGAGGGCCGCAACGCCCGAGCCGGAGAAGAGGCCCGCGACAGGCCCCACGGCGTGATGCGGCGTCAGATTCTTGGCGAGCGCCAGATGCAGCATCTGCGTATTGTCGTAGAAGAAGATCTGGACGATCGCGATGCCGATCGTGCTCCCGTAAAGCCGCGCCAGATTGAAGAGCGCGCCGCCTTCGGGGCGGAATTTCGGATCGAGCGTGCTGAACGCCGTCTTGCCGAGCGCTGGCATGAGCACGCCCAGCCCCGCGCCCTGAACGGCACCCGCGATGACCACGAGCGTCCAGTCCATCAGTGGCGAATAGCCGAGCATCAGCCAGTTGCCGCACGCGGTGAGGGCGATGCCGCCGATCACGAGCAGGCGGTTGTCGGCCCATTTCGGCGCATGGGAGGTCAGGATGACCGCGCTCACCAGCGCCGCGCCACGCGGGATGGTCATGTAGCCCGTGATGTCGGGGGGGTAGCCGAGCAATTCCTCGAGCATGGGCGAAGTCAGCGCCAGCGTCGGCAGCAGCACGAAACCGAAGGCGAAGAAGATCACCGTCGAGAGCGTGAAGTTGCGATCCCGGAACAGCGCCTTGTTCAGGAAGTGGCCGGGAGATGTCAGGATGTGGACCGCGTAGAGATAGAAGCCCAGCGCAGACGCCGCGGCCTCGACCCAGCTTTCGGTGGACGCGAACCATTCCATCCGCTCGCCGCGATCGAGCAGCATCTGCAGCCCCACCATCCCGAGCGAGAAGGTCGCCAGGCCGAAGAAATCGAAGGGCGGGTTCTGCTCGGCCTTCTTCTCCGGCAGGGACAGGGCCATCGCCAGAAAGATCAGGCCGGTCGCCGGCAGGCCCAGGTAAAACATCAGCCGCCAGTCGTGAAACTCGCTGATCCAGCCGCCGATGGCCGGGCCGCTGAGGATGCCGACCAGCACCGTCACCGTGGAGAGCAACGTCATCCGCGCATGGCGTTCGGGCGGTAGCCCGTCGAGCAGGATGGCCAGCGACAGGGGCGCGATCGGACCGCTCGCCGCGCCCTGGACGATCCGCGCGCCCACGAACTGCAAAGGCGTCGTCGCCTGCGTGTCGAGCAGGATGCCGATGGCGAAGAACGTCAGCGACGCCAAAAATACGGCCTTGCGTCCGAACGCCCCGGCGAGCCAGCGCGCCATCGGGAAGGTGACGGCGCTCGCCGCGATGTAGGAGGAAAAGACCCAGCCGATCTCGTCGTCGGACATCGACAGCGCGCCCTGAACATGCAGCACCGCCGCATTGGGCAGCGAGATGTTCACCGCTTGCAGGTAGGTCGCCAGCAGTGCTGCGACCATCACCGTGCGGTGGCCCTCGGGCGAGGACGGCAGGGCGCGCATGGCGCTCACCGGGCCTGCGCCGCGCGGCGCGTGTCGATGCGGGCGGTGACGCTGATGCCGGAATAGAGCGGCCGGCCCGGATCGATGCTGTCGAACTCCAGCCGCACCGGCAGGCGCTGGACCACCTTCACCCAGTTGCCGGTGGCGTTTTCGGGCGGCAGCACCGCGAACTCCGATCCCGTGCCGGGGCTGAGGCTGGCGACATGCGCGTTGAAGACGTGCCGGGGATAGGCATCGACGACGATCGTGGCCGGCTGGCCCGGCCGCATATGGGTGAGGCCGGTCTCCCGGAAGTTCGCCTCGACCCAGATGCGCCGCGTCGACATCATCGAAAAGACGGCCGAACCGCTGTTGACGAAATCGCCCAGTTGCAGGTCGTCGACCTTGGTGACGATCCCGTCGTCCGGCGCGACGATCCGCGTGTAGGAGAGATCGAGCCGGGCGCGATCGAGCTGGGCCTTGGCGTCGCGGACGGTCGGATGCCGATCGATCGCGATATTCGGGTCGCCGTTCAGCGCGGCAACCGTGTTCGAAACCTGCTGCTCGGCCGAAACGATGTGCTGGCGCGCCACCTTATAGTCGGTCTCCGACTGCTCATAGGCGGAGCGCGAGGTGAAGTCGGACGCGAGCAGGTTTTTCTTACGGTCGAACTCCTGCGCGCTGAACTGGGCGGTGTCCTTTGACGACTGCACGTCGGCGAGCTGCTGGCGATAGGTCGCCTTCAGGCCCAGGACCTGAAGCCTCGCATTGGCGAGGCGCGCTTCGGCCTGCTCGACGGCGATCTGATAGGGTTCGGGGTCGATCCGGAACAGCAGCTGCCCTTTACGGACGACCTGATTGTCCCGCACTGCGATTTCCACCACCTGGCCGGAAACGCGCGCGTTGATCGATCCCTTGGTCGCCCGGACGAAGGCGTCGTCGGTGCTGACATAGGGCTTGTCGGCCCGGTACATCGCCGCACCGCCAAGGAGCAGCAGCACCGGAACCCCGATCATCAGGGGACGGCGCAGCCGCTGCTTCCATGTCGGCTTCGGCGCGCTGGCGCCCGCTTCCGGGGCCGTGCTCTCAATCGCCTCTTCGAGTTGCTTTTGCATAGTCTCACCCGTCATCTCGATCGGAACGCCGACACGGGAAAGCGCGGACAGAAGCCCGGAAATCCCTTGGGAACCTGCCATTCGGGCTGCTTGCCCCGATTGTTGTTGAATTTTGTTCGATGATGGACAAATATAGCGGAGCGGATGGTCCGTCAAGGATTTTATACGAAATGGAACAAAATACGGCGAGGCGGAGGTGAAGCGTCGCGGGAGGCCGCGGGCCTATGATCCCGAGGAGGCGCTCCAGCGCGCGATGCATGCCTTCTGGAAGAGCGGCTATGCCGGCACGTCGCTCGACGAGATCGCGGCGGCGACAGGCATGAACCGGCCGAGCCTGCGCGCGGCGTTCGGCGACAAGCATGACCTCTATCTCAAGGTGCTCGGCGCCTATTGGGACGCCAAGTTCGAGATGATGCGCGAGGCGCTGGAGGGAGGCACGCTCAGGGAAGCCTTGATGCGGGCCTATGAGGCATCGCTATCGCTCTATTTCTTCGGGGAGGGCTGGGCGCACGGATGCCTGGTCGTCGGCACCGCGATCACCGAGGCTCCGGAGGATGCCGAGATCCGGCAGATGGTGAGCGAAGGGTTCCAGACGCTCGACGTGTATTTCGAAGCGCGGTTCCGATTGGCGCAGCGGGCCGGTGAACTCGAGGATGGGGCGGATGTGGATGCGCTTGCCTTTCTGGCGTCCGCAACAATGCACACGATTGCGATCCGCGCACGCGCCGGGACGTCTCGCGAGCGGCTCGAAGAACTGGCGCGCAGAGCGGTGGATGTGATTTGCGGATGATGCAGAGGAGGCCGGACGCGCTGGCTCCGGAGGACATCGTGCACGACACGCTGCCCGATGTTATCGCCGACGACCTCTTGGTGCTGTTCTGCGGCATCAATCCCGGATTGAGGGCGGCGGCTACGGGCCATCATTTTATGGGTCGGAGCAATCGCTTCTGGCGTGTGCTCCATCTCGCCGGATTTACGCCGCACGAGATCGCGCCCGAGAGGGACCGGGATGTGCTTCGCTATGGATGCGGCATGACATCAGTGGTCGAGCGGCCCACTGCGCGGGCAGACCAGCTCTCGCAGGAGGAGTTTGCGGCCGCGGCGACCGGCTTTGAACACAAGGTTGCGCGTTACGCGCCGCATCATCTCGCCTTTCTCGGGAAGGCTGCTTATTCGGTCCTCTCGGGCCAACGCGAAGTCGGCTGGGGCCGGCAGGCCGCAGAGATGGGAACGTCACGGATCTGGGTTCTCCCCAATCCGAGCGGCAGGAACCGCGCCTTCTCGCTCGAGCAACTGGTGGCAGCGTATCGGGAACTCCGGGCGGCCATTTCCTGAGCGTTTGATCATTCTCTCGCTGCGCGCAAGCCTGTCTGTCGGAGAGCGGATATTCGCGAACTGTGAGGCGGCGCGTAATCCCGGGGCGTCGGATTTCGCCCTTGGGTTAGTCTCCCTTTGCAGAGGGTGGAATCCGGCAACATGAGAGGGACTTGTTGCGCACAGGCGAGTGGCTGATGGCATGCCCTTGATCGATGAAGGCCCGCAGCTTCCAGCGGACTTTTTTGCGCGGGATGTGGAAACCGTTGCGCGAGCGCTGATCGGCGTCACTCTCCTGGTGGACGGTGTCGGCGGTGTGATCGTCGAGACGGAAGCCTATGACGCCAACGATCCGGCATCCCACTGCTACCGGGGACGGACATCGCGCAATGCGAGCATGTTCGGTCCGCCGGGCCGCGCCTATGTCTACAGAAGCTATGGCATCCACTGGTGCCTGAACTTCGTATGCCTGCCGGCCAGTGGCGTGCTGATCCGGGCGCTTGAGCCGACAGCCGGTCTCGATCAAATGGCTGAGCGCCGTGGTACAGCCGATCTTCGGCGCTTCTGTGCCGGGCCGGGGCGCCTTTGTCAGGCGCTAGGGATTGGTGGCCGATATGATGGCCACTCCCTCAACCAGCCGCCCTTCGAATTATGGCCCTGCACGCGGCCTGCGTCGATCAGTGCCGGCCCCAGAATCGGGATTAGTGTGGGCGTGGAAACGCCGTGGCGCTTCTGCCTCGAAGGATCGTCCTTTCCCAGCCGGTGAGAGGAACGCAATTGGGGGTGTCCGATCCGCAAAACGTACTGCGTCTGCTTCTGATAACGGCTTTCGTTCATCACTGTCGCAGCGAACGACAGCTTCGTCCTTCGAGGCGACGTCGGAGGATCGGTCACATCCAACATGAACAGAAGGCAGGTTTCGGGCTCATCAATCGGGCCACGAGATGGCGGCAATGGGGCGCAAAGCTGGCGCGAGCACTCTTCAAGTCGCTGGGCAGAATCGACTGCCGTCCTGAAACAGCTTCGCCGACGGCGCGAGCCTTTGAGACGGAGCGGCTTACTGGTGCGCGAAGGGAGAACAGTGTCCTTTGCGAGGCCCGGTTATCAGGCCACTCCGCGTAGCTCGTGCACAGGAGCCAGCGTTTCCGTTGCCCTGAAGCTTGCTCGCAACCGCTCGCCGGCGAAATCCATGAAGGCACGAACCTTGGTGAGAGCCAGACGATGTTCTGAGGCGATCAGGTGAACGGGAACCGGCGGGGGCTGATCGTCTGGCAGAAGAATGACAAGCTTCCCGTCCAACACCTCTTGCTGGATCTTGTAGCTCAGGATCCGGACGATGCCTTCTCCATCCACTGCGGCGCTCACCGCTGCTTCGTCGGCATTGACCATGAGCCGCGGCCGGACCCTGACCGTCCGGGCCATCTTGCGTCCACGCAACGGCGGAAAGCTCCAGATATCCTCGGCGCTGGTGGGCTCGATGGCGATGCAGTCATGGCCTGCAAGATCCGAGATCGTCTCCGGCGCCCCTCGGCGGGCAAGATAGGCGGGAGACGCGCACAATACGCGGCGGACTTCGCCGATTTTCAAGGCGATCAGCGCCGAGTCCTGTAGCGGCGCGATGCGCAGGCCGACATCAATCCCTTCATCGACCAGGTTGGTCATGCGGTTGAGCAGGAGGTAGCGCACCTGCACCGCAGGATATTTGCTCAGGAACTCGCCGACGATCGGGCGCAGGATGCGCGTACCGAACATGACCGGAGCCGTCACCGTCAGTATGCCGTGAGGTACCATTCCCTCGCCCGTCGCAGAGCGGTCCGCCTCGTCGAGCTGCGCCAGGACATGACGACAGACCGCGACATAGCGCTCACCGGCCTCGGTTAACTGCAACCGGCGGGGCGTTCGGTGCAGCAGGATCGTGCCGACATGGCTTTCGAGCGCCGCGATCGCGCGCGTGATGGCGGCTGGCGAGCGGCCGAGACGCTGGCCGGCTCTGGCAAGGCTCCCCTCATTGAGCGCCGTCACGAAGACGCGCATCGTGTCGAGCCGATCGATCATGGTTTCGGGCTGTGGAAGCTAGGTTGCCGTATCTCGGGCATTCTGATCTCCCCGACAGCCGCCTACGCTCTCCTCAAGGCATGACTCGCCATGCCAAGGGAGACCGACGATGACTGCATCGAACGTTCTGCACCACGCATCGAGCAACCCGGTCACGCACTATCGAACGGCGACAGTGGGTGGGATCGAAATCTTCTATCGCGAAGCAGGCCCGTCAGACGGACCGGTCGTACTGCTGCTGCACGGCTTCCCGACATCCTCCCACATGTTCCGCAATCTGATACCGCTTCTGGCAGACAAATACCACGTCATCGCGCCGGACTATCCGGGCTTCGGGCACAGCGCAGCGCCGGATCACGCCGCCTTCGAGTACAGCTTCGGCCATTATGCCGACCTCATGGACGGCCTGCTCCAGCAACTGGGAGTGTCACGCTACGCGATGTACGTCATGGATTACGGCGCGCCGATTGGATACCGGCTCGCGCTGAAGCATCCGGAGCGCGTGAGCGCGTTCATCGTCCAGAATGGCAATGCCTATGAGGAGGGGTTGAAGGCCTTCTGGGATCCGATCAAAGCCTATTGGGCGGATAACTCTCAAGAGCGTCGCGAGGCACTCAATGTGCTGGTCACGCCGGAGACCACCAAATTCCAGTATGTCGATGGCGTCAGCGACGTCTCGCGGATCGATCCCGACAATTGGGCACATGACCAGGCGCTCCTCGACCGCCCGGGCAATCGCGACATCCAGTTCGACCTGTTCCGTGACTATGGCACGAACGTCCCCCTCTACCCCGATTTTCAGGCCTTTTTTCGGCAGCACAAGCCGCCGATGATCATCCTGTGGGGGAAGAACGACTTCATCTTCCCGGCCGACGGCGCGACGCCCTACCTGCGCGATTTGCCGGAGGCCGAATTGCATCTGCTCGACACCGGCCATTTCGCGCTCGAGGACAAGCTTGACGAGATGGTGCCGCTGATGCGCAGCTTCCTCGGCCGTCATCTCGACGACAACTGACCCGGCCAGCCATCCACCATCGGGAGACCGAGCGATGCGCGATCCTCTCCATAATCCGGCATCCCCGCGACGCCTTGTGGCTGACGGGCGGCGACGAAGGGGATTTCTCATGACCGCCGCCATTCTCAATCTCGGCGCGGCGCCGGTCGGTGCCCAGCAAACGCCCTACGACATGATCAATCGGGCTGCAGCCACCTCTCCGATCATCGTGCATCATCTCCGCGGCGGGATCAGCATGCTCGAAGGATCGGGCGGCAATATCGGCGTGCTGGTCGGCCCCGAGGGCAAGCTAATGGTCGATTGTGGGATCGCCGTCTCCCAGGCCAAGATCAAGCGCGCGCTCGCGGGGCTCGGGTCGGGGCAGGTGCATTACGCGATCATCACCCACTGGCATTGGGATCATAGCGACGGCGATGGCTGGGTCCGTGCCGCCGGTGCCACGTTGATCGCCGACAGGCTGGCGGTGCAGCGGCTCACCCAGACGATCCGCGTCGTCGAATGGGGGCACACCTTCTCCCCGGTCCCGACGAAGGATTTGCCGAACTCCGTGCTCACGGGTGACAAGCTGCTCCGCTTCGATGGCGAAACGGTGCGGATCCGGCACTATCGTCCGGGCCATACCGATGGCGATCTTTCGGCCCTGTTTGAAAAGGCCGACATCCTCCAGACCGGCGACACCTTCTGGAACGGCATGTATCCGTTCATCGACTATGTGACTGGTGGTAGCATCGACGGCGCCATCGCCGCCGCCAATGCCAACATCGCGATGGTCGGCGCACGCACGGTTGTCATACCGGGACATGGCCCGGTGGGCGATCGCACCGCCTTGGTCGCCTTCCGCGACATGCTGGTCAGCGTCCGCGCCCGCGTGTCTTCGCTCAAGTCACAGGGCAAGTCGCTGGAGGAGGTGCAGGCCGCACACCCGACCGCCGCCTTCGACGTGAAATGGGGCAGGTCGGTCATCGATGGCAAGCTCTTCACCGCGCTTGTTTATCGTGGCGTCTGACGCCGGAGCGGGACGAAGGGCATGGCGCAGCCGAACAGCATCGTCCTGGCGCAACGCCTCCTCGCCGCGATCGGAGACGGATCGCCTGCTGAAACGATCGCGGCCATGTTCAGCGACGATGCTCTGTTTGAAATCCCCCGGGGACAACGGCGTGCTGCCGTGGGTGGGCCGTCGGATGGGCCACCCGGCGGTCGTCAACTTCATCACCGCCATACGGTCACTGACGGAACCCCTGAGTTTCGACGTTGCGGACATCCTGGCGAACGACACACGCGCCGCGATCGTCGGAGAACTCGCCTCCCGGATCAAGGCAACCGAGAAGGTCGTCGAAACCGATTTTGCGATCATCCTCACCACGTCCGGTGACTGCATCACGCGGTTCCAGATGCTGGAGGATAGTTTCGCCGTGTCGAGAGCGGCACGGACGTGACGCTCGGCAACCCACTGGCTTCTCCGACTTGAGCGCATCCTTGGCAGAGTGTAGCGGTAACTGGGGCTTCGATCATTCCCAGCGCACGGATTGGAGACTCGAAATTTGCTCAGCCGAAACCGGATCGGCGCGCATGAATGAAGGGCCGCTTCTAGGATCAGGCAATATTGCAATGAGGGTCTGAAATGGGGCGCGAAACGGTCCGGCTCCTCGGCGAGGGTGAGGGGCCGGAAAGAGATTAGATTTCTGTTCCTTCGGCGAAGGTGAGCGCGTTCTCGACATCCGCGCCCAAATGCCGAACGTGTTCGATTTTCGTGTGGCCCAGCAGGACCTGATACCCAGCGAAGCGAGCGCGAAGAATCCGAAGCCGCATAGGGCCAGCCTAGAGAGCTGGATCCTGATCGGCGTCCAATCGTCTATCGATATCCTCAGCGATCAGGTCGAGTTGATCGAAGGATGCCAGAAACTCGAAGACGTCCCCTTCTTCCGTCTCGATGCGCAGATGATACCCGTCCTCATGAGGCTCGATCACCCAGTGTTTGAGGATGTTCGGCACCGTTTTCTCCATGTTTGACGGAAAGGACACGGCGGTCAGGCCGCAGGGACCAGGCAGGTCGTCCGGAAGAAGGCAAGATTGTGCGTAAGGCCCGCCACTCGCCCGTCGTCTCCCGCTTCCAGCGCATCCGCGATCAGGGACCACATACCCGCGCTGTGCGCACAGCGATCTTTGGTTTGCTGCTGGTCGGCCGACAGCGCCTGGCGGGCGGCATGCGAGGACCATGCGCGATAGAAGCCGATTCTCTGCTGCGACGTGATCATCCGCATCCGCCTGCGGCACATGAACAGGCGCTCTGCATCCCTGGATTGAGGGCAGTCATAGGGATCGGCGACCTCGTTCGTGCGCAGGGGCGCCCTGCCGTCTGTCACGAGGATGCGGTTCAACTCCGTGAGCGCCACTTGTACCATGTTCGTGCGACAGTGTCGCCTGAATAGGGGTAGGGCGTTTGCTGTGCTATCGAGGGGATGGGGCATCCCGCTCCGCAGGCGATCGTCATTCCCCGCATATCATCCATTGGCAGCGACCAGGCGTATAGCACCTTGTGCACCGCCGCCCTGTTCTTCGCCTCGGGCCGGGATTCGCCGGGCATCAATTCCGTCCCGCCCCGCTATCCTTCGAAAGTGGCCGGAAATGGCCTGCGGGAACTCGATCGCTTCCTCAACATATTGCTGGACGAGGTTGCGGCAGAGGCCGGCTGGAGCGCGGAGGACCTCCTCTTGCTGGCCCGGATCAGAAATACCCCCAACAAGCTGGAAAAGGTCTGCCTTCGCATGAATATCGAGGCAGGGCATGACGTCCCGCTGCGGGCCCTGGGTCGATGCCGTGACACATTGTTCCATTGCGGCGGGGTGGTTCGGCGGGGCGACGATCGGGACGCTCAAACCCTTACCCTGGGCTGGCCGAACGGCTTGGGCGGAACTGTGGCACATGTGCTCCGGATCGGAGACCAGCTGTCCCTTAGTCCCGCCGATCTGGCCTGGATTAGCCGCTTCTACATTCACATCGGCGATCTGTTGCGCGCAGGCTGAAATCAGGCGGATCCGGCGGTGCGATTGCAATTGCCCTCGAACAGGTCCATACGTGAGCGGCTAACGTCGCTTGCGACGGAATTTGGTGCTTCGGCATCGTTTTCCCTTACATGCTTCCGGCTGTGCGAGCCTCCGCTCGCAGCAAGACTTGTCTGTGGAAAGCTCATATTCCCATAGATTTGGCCTTCCTGGGCTCCTCTCCCGTTGGTGCGGCTGGTTTACTGGCGCAGAACGGAGTGTGTTTGTGACATCGTCCGATGCTATCGGATCATCCGATTTATGGCCGTTTCAGGTGCTGTCGGACAATGGGGTTGGCATCATTGTCATAACGAGCGGGCCTCCCCCCGCACGGAAAGTGCAGCGCAAATCATGTTGGCGCCTTATATCAACTACAAGCGCGAAGACGTCGCGCCAAAGGACATATGAATCATCTGAAATCCATTGCCCGCAAATTACCCGTACCTGTCTTCATTTTTCGGAAGAGCCCTACGATCCTGCTGCGCCCGACGACATTGTCCCGAGCTGAACTGAGGCAGATCGTCGCCGACGCGTTGGGCTGATCTTCGTTTTTCCGGGAGCCTGCGATGTCCGCCACCAGCGATTTCTATCTGGCCCGCGCCGCGGAATGCGGCCGCGAAGCCGAAGCTACAGCTCTGGCGAACGTGCGAGAACGCTTCCTGCGATCGCAGGAAGCGTGGCTTTCCATGGCGACCCGGCTTCAGAAGGGAGAGGCCCTGCGCGATCAGGCAATCGCCGAAAAGGCGGCAACAACCGAAACCAACTGAATTTTACCACAAGGGTGCGCCTTCCGGCCCATCCCTAACAAGGAGCTTTCCATGATCACCGGAACCGTCAAATTCTTCAACGCCGACAAGGGCTATGGCTTCATCGCGCCCGAGGACGGAAGCGGCGATGCGTTCGTGCATATCTCGGCGGTCGAGCGCGCGGGTATGCGCACGCTCGATAAGGATCAGCGCATCTCTTATGAGCTGGAAACCGATCGCCGCGGCAAGACCTCGGCCGTCAATCTTCAGCAGGCCTAAGGAATTCGGGGTGCCTTTGGGCACCCCTTATTTGAGCTTGATTCCGCTCCGCTCCCGTCGAGCGAAGCCATAGACATCGTCATCGCGATCCGATCGTCATCGCGATCCGAAGGCTGCTTGATCCGCCGCGTCAGTCCGCCTGATGACGGTCAGGCGCTCCGCAGATTCAGCTCCCGGAATTCAACCATCGTGCGGCGTTGCTCGTCCCAAAGAGCCAGCCGCCAGCACCCCAAGCTCTCACGCAATGTGATCCGCCTGGCGATGTGGCTCAGTTCCGGCGCTTCGTCGAAGCACGCCTGCAGGTGGTAGTTGGGAACGCGGCTGCACAGATGGTGGATGTGGTGCAGACCGATGTTGCCGCTGAACCATTGCAGGATCGGCGACAGCTTGAAATAGGAAGCGCCCTGAAGGGCGGATGCGTGGAAATTCCAGGCGCCGTCTCGCTCCCAATAGGCGTCGTCGAACTGGTGCTGGACATAGAAAAGCCAGTTTCCGATCCAGGATGCCAAGACCATGACAGGCAGATACACTGCCAGCACCTCCCAAACGCCTACGAACATCATCGGCAGGCCGAAAACCACCACCAGCGCCAGGTTCAGCGACAGCATGCTGCGACGAGCGGAGGGGTCTCGATACGACGCCCCCCTCGGTATCCGCTGGAGTATGATGAAGTTGAGAGGGGCTCCGATCAGAACCTGGATGTACGGGCTGCGATACAGCCGGTAGCCCAGTCTGCCGAGGCGCGACAGGCCTCGATATTCGTCGACCGTCAACGTCTCGACATCGCCACGACCGCGCCGATCCAGATTGCCGCTGGAGGCATGATGGATAGCGTGGCCCTGCTTCCAATGGCCGTACGGCGTGAGCGTCAGTACGGAGATTACGCGCCCGACGGCATCATTTGCTGCCCGTGATCTGAAAAACGAGCCATGGCCACAATCATGCTGGAAGATGAAGAGGCGAACGAGCAATCCGGCCGCAGGGAGTGCCATCATAAGCGCCAGCCCATGATGATGGGGAGATGCGATTCCCATCGCGACAAGCAACCCCACGAACGGCAAGGCGGTTGTCACCAGCTGAAAGGCGCTTAGCCTCCAGTCCGCTCTATAAGCCCTGAAACGTCGCGATAGGGCCTGTCCTAACTCCAGCATATCGAGCGATGCCTCACAACCGTCGCGAATCCGCGCGTTTTCGATGAGGGGCTCACCGCCCTCCGAAGGTCCGTCCGCCCCGCGAACACCCCCAGCACATGTTCCGACCACGACCAGATTCAAAGGCCACCCCTCTCCCAGCCCTCAGTGCCCGACAACGCCACCGTCGTGCGAGCCGGCACCACGTTTTGGGCTCTGAAAGATCGAGTGCCTGCGTTGATGAGTTGAAGCAACCGAAGATAACCAATTCCGATTTGAACGAAGCAGCGTCACGCCACAAATGCGCCGCTAACGCTGCCCCATCATTAAAAGCTGCTCATTTTCCCGTGATCCGAAGTGCTGAATCCGGGAGCAACTGACTGTCTATCCCAGATCATCGACGCCGATGAGCACATCAGTCGTCAATCCGGATAGCCCTCCTTCTTCAGGAGCCCGGCGAGATGGACAGCGTTGGCGGCCACCATCTTCGCCGTCCTGGCGACCATTTTCGGCGTCTCGTCGAGTCCTTGGTCGTCTCGGCGCCGAACCTCTGGCGAGCTCAAGCCGATGCGGGAAATGATCGATAGCGATCACCCTTTCGGCCCCCATCAGGAAGGCCGACTGGACCGCGAAGAGTCCGACCGGTCCGCAGCCCCACACCGCCACCGTGTCGCCCGCAAGCCAGATGAACGAATATCTGACTATTCGGGCTGAGCGCTACGTGGCTAATGCGCAGGAGGTGCTGATGAAGCTAAACACGCTCCAGCGTTTATATGAAAAGAGGCTGCAAGCTTAAGCCTGCCGCCCCTCGTCAAACCCTTGGGAGAGGTGATTACGCGTCCTGGGGGGACGCGTCGAACAGCGCCATCATGCCGATCTGCGTGCCCTTGACCGAAGCCTTGGCCAGACCACGGATGCCATCGAGACCGATGCGTTGCACGGTCTGGTAGGTGTCGTCGTTACGCTTGGTCCAACGGACCTTGGACGAGTAGACGAGATTGAGCCGGCCCGACAGCGGTTGCCGACCTGAACGAAGGCAGCTTGCCCGGAACCGGCCAGTCGGCAATCGGCCCGCCCTGCTCGTTCGGACGTGCCGCGAGTGCAGCCGTCCGGAGACAATCTCGTAAACGGCGGCAATAGAGTCCCCGATGCGGTCAGTTGGAAGGCCCCGAGCCGCCACCTGAATGGGCGGCGGCTTTCAGGATCGAGGTCCGCTCTGCTGTATGACCGCAATGCGGCGCCGAGCAGCCGTCGACCTACATGAAATTGGACGGTTATCATCCGCGCGCCGAATGCGCAGCCTCTGCGAATTGTCACAATGCAGCGTTACAGGTGGACGTTTGCCAATGCACTTGAAGGCAGCGGGCGTTGCAATTGCTACTTGTCGAGGACGACCCGCTCATCGCGGAGGAACTGGCCGCCAAGCTCGGCTCGCTCGGCCATCATTGCAGGGTTGCCGCTACGGGAACCGAAGCGATCGAGGCCTTCAACCAGATGCCGTTCGAAGCGATCATCCTCGACCGCATGCTGCCAGACCTTACCGGCACCGGCTTGCTCGACCACCTGCGCGCGCAAGGGGTCCTGCCCCCCGTCCTGATGCTGTCGGCGCTGGGGAGTTCGAGCGACAAGGTCGAAGGGCTCAATGCCGGCGCCGACGACTATCTCGCCAAGCCCTACGATATCGGGGAGCTCAACGCGCGACTGGCGGCGATCGTCCGGCGCGGGCCGCAGGTGCATGGCGACGTGATCAGCCTGTCGATCGGGCAATTGCGGCTCGATGGCACCAACCACAATGTCCGTTTCGGCGCGGCGCAGCGGCATCTCAACCGCATCGAATTCTCGCTGCTGCTGTTCCTGATGCGCCATGCCGACCGGCTGGTGACCCGCGCCATGCTGTTCGAAGGGGTGTGGAGCCATTCCTTCCAGCCGCTCCCCAACCTGGTGGACAGCAACATATCGCGGCTGCGGCGGCGCCTGCTCGAACTGGGCTGCGATCCGATCGTCACCCGGCGCGGCGAAGGCTATGTGCTGCTGAGCGAGCAGTGCCAGTGACCGCACGCCGGCGCGAGACCGATCCCGGCATCGGCCGGCTTTCGCTCCGGATCGGCGCGGCGGTGGCGCTGGGGATGGCGGTCGCGGCCTCGATCGTGCTGGCGCTCACCAGCCTGCAATTCTCCCGCGAGCTCGACGCGTCGCTCTACAAGGAGATGGGCAAGCTGATGCCGCCCAGTGCGCCGCGCGACACCGCCTCGGTCGCCGATCGGGTGATCCGACGCGCCGCATCGCGCTCCACATCGATGAAGATCGCCTTGCTCTACGATGCGTCGGGCCGCCGGATCGTTGGGCGCGTGGACCTGCCGCTGCAGCGCGCTGGACTGGTGACGCTCAGCTACCGCGACGGGGATTCGAAACCCAAGGACGGTCGCGCCTTCACCATCCGCCTGCCCGACGGCGCGCATCTCACCGTCCTCCATCATGACGAGATGAAGGAGGTGGTGCGCGACATGCTGCCGGCGTTGGTACTGTGCCTGGCGCTGTTCGGGGCGCTGATGGGCGTGCTCGCCAGCCGGACGATGGCGCGGATGATCGCTGCGCGCCTCGCTCTGACCCGCACCACCGCAGATGCGATCGCCGCCGGCGACCTCTCGCAGCGCGTGCCCGTCGACGATCGAGAGGGGATATTCGCCGCGCAGGCGCAGAGCTTCAACCGCATGATCGCGCGGATGGAGGAGATGGTGGAAGGCCAGCGCCATTTTGCCAGCCACCTCGCGCACGATCTGCGGACCCCGCTCACCCGCCTGCGTGCACTGCTGACCCGCGAGAGCAATGATCCGGCCGACTTCGCCACCCTGCGCCTGGCCGCCGAGCGCGAATGTTCCGCGATCATCGCCACCTTCGAAGCGCTTCTGCGCCTGTCCGAGATAGAAGCCGGGCGACACGATGCGCCGCGCACCGCGCTGATGTTCGACGATCTGCTCGAGGATGTCGCCAATTCGATGGAACCCGTGCTGGTCGAGGCGGGCTGCGCGCTGGCGATCGGGCCGTTCGAGCCCGCCATCCTGATGGGCGATCGCAGCCTGTTGCTCCAGCTGTTCATGAACCTGCTCGACAATGTCGCGCGGCACACCGGCCCCGGCACCCGCGCCCGGATCGCGATGCACCGCGAGGGCGCGGAAGCGGTCGTCTCGCTGGCCGACGACGGACCTGGCCTGGCCGACGCCGATCGCGCGCGGGTGCTGCGCCCCTTCGAGCGTGGGAACGACAAGAGTGCCAATCGGGGCAGCGGCCTCGGCCTCGCGATCGCCAAGGCGATCGTCGGGTTCCACGACGGCTCGCTTCGCCTGCTGGACGGCGCGCCGGGGATGATCGTCGAGATTCGCTTCCCCGCGCATCAGCCCGCGCCAATGTCCGAAATCGGCGACCTTGCAGGAATATCAGGTTCCACCGAGCGATCTGTCATACCGGTTGCGTAGCGCGCCCTTCGATTGATCCATCGAAGGGGGTCCCCAATGCGCCGTCCGACACTTTTGTGTGCCACCTCGCTGTTCGCCATGGCGACGCCTGCGCTGGCCCAGACCAGCACTTCCGATACCGCGCCCGCCGCCGACATCACCGTCATCGGCCACGAGCTCCCGCTGGCGCCCTCCTCGATGCCGCTGGACGCGATGCAGCCGACCTCCGTCATCCAGTCCGGCTTCATCGCCAACAACATCCCACCGCTCGCCAGCATCGACGACATCATCAAGTTCCAGCCGAGCGTCTGGACGTCGAACCCCAACGGCCCCGGCATCGGCAAGGCCGAGACGATGGCGATCCGCGGCTTTCAGGACGGCCAGTATAACGTCACGTTCGACGGCATTCCGTTCGGCGACTCGCAGGATCTCCACCACACCACCTCGTCGCTGTTCATCGCCCATGCGCTGCAGGAGGCGCAGATCGATCGCGGGCCCGGATCGGCCAGCACGATCGGCAAGGCCACCTTCGGCGGCACCGTCGGCTTCCTCTCGAAAGACCCGCTCGATCACTTCGACGTCGACGCCTATGGCACGGCGGGCAGCTTCAACACCTTCTCGGGCGGCGGCCGGGTCGACAGCGGTGACATCGGCGGTTTCCGCATGTTCGCCGAAGGGCAGCATGAGAAAACCGACGGCTACCTTACAGGCTCCGCTGAACATCGCGACAACCTGATCGGCAAGGCGATCTACCAGATCAGCCCGACCACCAAGCTGACCGCGCTCGCCAGCTACAATCGCGAGTTCCAGTACACCACGCAGGGCGCCACGCTGCAGGAATATCAGAAATACGGCAACAATTACGGCCTGTGCAAAGACAAAACCGCGATGTGCTATTTCGGCTACCAGCCGAGTCACTACACGACCGATTTCGAATATCTCCGACTGCAGACCAGCATCGGCCCGGTGCAGATCGACAACCAGGCTTATCACAATGGCTTCACGCACAAATATACCGAGTCGAGCGACGCGTCGGACGATAATCCCGCTGATAATGGCGTGACCTTCTACAGCCCGACTAACATCGGCAAAAAGGTCGCCACCTACGCCACTGACATCAAGGGCAAGCACACCGACGCCGTCGTCAGCACCTGGGGCGACACCCTGCGCTTCGAGGCCCCAACCAAGTTCGCCGACTTTAAATGGGGTGTCTGGTTCGACTCCCAGCACGACAAGCGCTATTCGGAAACGGTCGACATCACGCAGGACGGCGTCCCCGTTCCCGGCAAGACGGGCACGGCCCTTTCCTACCAATATGCCGATCTGGGCACGACCTGGCAGCCTTATGTCGAGGTCGATCTGCGCCCGGTCGACGGGCTGACCATCAACCCCGGCGTCAAATACACCAGCTACCAGCGCGATCTGCACGCGACGATCAACAAGGGCGGCCCCAACGGCGAGACCGACATCGCCTATCACGCCTGGCAGCCCTCGATCGCGGCCAACTACCGCATCGCCTCCAATTGGTCGGCCTATGCGCAGATGGCGCGCGGATTCCTCGCCCCGCCGATCGACGTGTTCCAGGTAGAGGACCCCACAGACCTGAAGCCCGAGCTGACCTGGAACTATCAGGTCGGCACCGTGCTCCACGGCAACCGCTGGAGCCTCTCGGCCGACGCTTACTATATCGACTTCTCGAATTTCCTCTCGCCTGTGACCACCGTCGTCGACGGCACCGAGGAGAGCAGCTTCGTCAATGCTGGCGGCGCGATCTACAAGGGCCTGGAATTCGAGGGCCAGTATGTGCTCGCGCACGGCCTCTCCTTCTACGGCAACGCCACTCTGAACTCGGCCAAATACAAGGGCACCCATGCGTCGCTGGCCGAGGCGCCGAAGTGGACCGCCGCCGCCGGCCTGATCTACGAGAACAAGCACGGCCCATTCGCGTCGCTGATCGGCAAGTGGGTCGGCCCGCGCTATGGCAACGACAATGGCAACGTGCCGATGGATGCGGGCTATCTCAACGGCAGCGTGCCTATCGCCGCCGGCACGATCGACGACCCGACCAGCCATATCGGCACCACCTTCTCCGCCGATCTGGCGTTCGGCTGGCACTTCGATCATGTCGCGGGATTGTTTCATGAGCTGACCGCCTCGGTAAAGGTCGGCAATTTGTTCAACAGCCACGCGGTCATGGATTATGCCGGCACCCAGTCGACCACGGCGGACGGAGAGCAGTCGCCCTACAATCTCTATCTGCGCCAGCCCGGCCGCAGCGTGTTCTTCAATCTGGAGACGCATTTCTGATGCGCCTCGTGATGCGTGTGCTGGCGGCAGTGCTGGCGACGTCGGCGGCGGCATCATCCGCGACATCCGCCACCCCGGCCTCCGGCTGGCGGATCGACCGGGTGGTCGTGGTGATGCGCCACGGCATCCGCCCGCCCACCAAGGCCGAACCGCTGCCGGCCGGTCTCGCCCCCGCGCCATGGCCGGCCTGGGATGTGGGCTGGGGCGAACTCAGCCATCACGGCGAGCAGGCGGTGACGATGCTCGGCGCGTTCGATCGGGCGACCTATGCCGATGTGCTGGGATCAGGTTGCCCGGCGATACGCGCCGTGGCCGACACCGACCAGCGCACGGTTCGCACCGCCGAAGTCTACGTCGCGGCGCTATTGCCGGGTTGTAAGACGAGCGTGGATCACAAGGCGGCGGGAGAACGGGACCCGCGCTTCTCGCCCTTCGACGGCACGTCGCCGCTAACCAATGCCGAGACGGCCGCCGCCGCAAATGCGGCACTGCCCCAGGGCGGCGCGTCGCAGCTCGATCGCGATCTGGCCGACGACTGGGCCGCGATCGATCACATCCTCGATTGCCACGCGTCCCCTTGCATCACCGCGAAACCGACCGCCGTTTCGGCCAACGGTGGACGGGTGAAGCTGAGCGGTGCGCTGGCTACCGGCGGCAGCTTCTCCGAGACTCTCGCACTGGAATATGCCGACGGGCAGCCGCTTGCACAGGTCGGCTGGGGCCGCGCGACCCGCGGCACGATCACGCATCTGCTGGAATTACACAGCTGGGAGTTCGCAGTGACCGCCCGCCCGCCGGCGATCGCGCGCGCGGGATCATCCGCGCTGCTCCGTGAGGTGGCCAGCGCCCTGTCCGCACCGGATGCGCCGGCGTACAGCCTGTTCGTAGGCCACGACACCAATCTCGCCCTGATCGGCGGCGCGCTGGGCCTGCACTGGCAGGCGGTCCAGTTCGCCACCGACGATCCGCCGCCCGGTGGCGCCCTGATCTTCGAGCGCTGGACCGACGGATCCGGGCGTTACCGACTGGCCGTCCGTTTTCGCAGCCAGTCGCTCGACGAGATGCGCGACCTCACTCCGCTCTCGCCCGCTGCGGTGCAGACGCTGCGTGTCGCGGGTTGCACGGAGAGCGCCGGTTGCGATGCTTCTGGATTGCGTTCCGCGCTGCAATCCGAAAGCTCGCCATTGGAAAAGTGATCGCAAACCGTGAGAAGCAATCGAAAGCCGGAGACGATGCAGATGCACCGCGCGAACTCCCGAAACAGTCAGTCCGCGATTGGCCATTTGCAGAGCGCGGCCTAAGGATCGCATTTGGGCGCGTAGCTGCCCAGCCGCCTGCTTGCTATTTTCAGCCACTCAACGCCAATTCGGCGGGATGGGCGCGCGCGAAGGCTGGCTCCTCGGCGGGACAATAAGCCTTCAGAAAATCGGGGTGACTGGCCATCCCTTCGACAAGCTCCGCGATTTGCGTGCGCATGCTGGCCAACTCACTTCGAAGCTTCTCCTCGGGCATCATTTCTGCGAGGCGATGATAGCCGCGCGGCTCATAACCTTGACCAAGGAGGACCGAGGCCCAGCTATCCACCCGGAACAGCTCGTGGGGCAACTGATAGGCTCGCGCGTCTTCCCGCCACAAGGCGAGCCGTTCCTGCAGGCTGTGGGGCAGCTCCATCGTCCGGCAATGGCGCCAGAAGCTGGAATCCTCGCGCTCGGTGATGTGGTAGTGCAGAATGATGAAGTCGCGGATATTCTCGAATTCCTGCCGTGATTTTGCGTTGAAGTTGTTGATCAGAGCATCGGTGCAGCCATTGAACGGGAAATCCTCGATCAGGCGCGTCACCGCGGCCATCATGAGATGGATGCTGGTGGACTCCAGCGGCTCGATGAATCCGCCGGCCAGCCCCAGCCCGACGCAATTCCTGGCCCAGGATTGGACGCGCATTCCGGTCTGGAAACGGACCAGCCACGGATCGACGGTCGGCTCCCCGTCGATCTCGGCCATCAGCCGCGCCTGAGCCTCATCGTCGGACATGGACTGGCTGTTGAAGACGAAGCCGTTACCTTCGCGATGCTGGAGCGGGATGCGCCACCTCCAGCCGGCCTCATGAGCGATCGCAGAGGTATAGGGCCGCGGCGGATGGACGGACCGGGACTGCACCGCCACCGCGCGATCCGTCGTGATCCAGCGGCCCCAATCCTCGAACGCGACACCCAGAGCCTGACCCAGCAGCAACGAGCGGAAGCCCGTGCAATCGATGAAAAGGTCGGCTTCGATCCGCTGACCTGAGTCCAGCTCGATCGCATCGATGAAGCCGCTCTCGGGATGCAGCGCGACATGACGGATTTTGCCTTCGACGCGCGTCACGCCCGCCGGCTCGGCAAGGCCGCGCAGGAACCGCGTATAGCTGGCGGCATCGATATGATAGGCATAGCTCGGCGCGACCGGTGGGCTGAGCGACATGCGGTTCGCCTCGCCCGCGACATATTCCAGACAATAATCGTTGAGATCGCCGCCAAAGCCCCTTGCCCGGGCATGGAGCCAGAAATGATGGAAGTCCGCCATCCAGCTCCAGCGCCGCCCGATCGTACCAAACGGGTGGATGTAGCGATCGCCGATCCGCCCCCAATTCTCGAACTCGATGCCGAGCTTGATGGTCGCCTGCGCGGCGGACATGAAGACGTCTTCCTTGATCCCCATCAGCTTGTGGAAAGACTTGAAAGTCGGGACGGTGGATTCCCCGACCCCGATGGTGGAAATCGCGTCCGATTCCACCAGCGTGACATCGATAAGCGGCCCCAAATGGCGCACGAGCGCCGTAGCCGTCACCCAGCCCGCTGTGCCGCCACCCGCCACAACCACCCGCTTCACGATCCGGTCCGTCATGACCACACTCCCGATCCATTTGTTCGACAGCCGTTCGACGGCTCTTTCCTGATGGCAGGCCTCATGCGGGCCGGACGAGCCCCAGCTGGTCGAACAGACGCTTCATCAACCACCCCATGGCACGACAGGCGGCGATGATGACGAACATCTGCAGAAAGAACGCGACGCTCAATTGGCCTAAGCCCATGCCCCCTGCCCCTCATCCCTGCTCTACTCGACAGCGCTATCAACGGCGGTCGGTCGTAAGGCGGTTTCGACGTTAAGGAGACGCAATCCGAGGAAGTGAGCAAGCGATTTCCGGCCATGGAAGCGGCGCTTCTGCTGGTTTTTGAGAACCAATGCCGTCTTGTGGTAGCGATGTCACAAGGTAGGTACGTGCCTACATGACAGGTCGTTGACATGGCCGTTAGTACAACCACCAGCGCTTCTGAACGAACGGAAGCTTCCGGGATCGGCTAAGGACACGTCGAACGTCCAAGAATGGGCGGGTGCAGACGTGTCTCCCGCTATGAATGAATGTCCGGTTTCGGGATCGGACCAAAGCCGCAGCAACGACCGACATGGGGCGCGGAACTGCCGGGCAGCGAGCAATCCCTTTGGACGTGCACATGCTCACCGATCCCGCGTCCCCGACGATCGGACAGCGGTTTTCCTCCGAGGTCGCCTCCCTTCAGATGCGAGCGAGCAAGTCCAATGCATCACGCGGCGTCTCCAGATCGCAGCCGCCAAGTCGACCATCGATTGCTGCATGCGTATCCCGCCAGATCGGCAGTGCGGCGGCGAGCGCCTCGCTTCCCGCTTTGGTAAGCACCAGCAGATGGGTCCGTCGGTCAGTCGGTGACGGCTCGATCCGCACGAAACCGCGTCGTACGAGCCGTTTAAGCGCCGCCGTCAACGTCGTACGGTCCATGCACAGCAAGTCGGCAACCGGAGCCATGGACGGTGGATCGGGACGGTTCAGCGCCATCAGGAGCGAGAATTGCTGGTTGGTGAGTCCCGCCGGGCGTAACGCCTCATCAAAGTGCCGTGCCAGTGCGCGCGCTGCCCGTTGAGCATGGAGGCAGAGGCACGTGTCGCGGACGTGAAGTGTGGTTTCGAAGGGCACCAACTTTGACATGTCTCATTTATGTTGATATCAACTCAAATATCAAGAGGAGAGACATCTCCCCCGCTCGTTACGCAACGCATTGCTGAGGAGAGGATAGCCATGGTCCCGACCATCACCGCATTCAAATGGGTCCCCGAGTTCGCGCGCGGCTTCGTTCGCGACATTCGCGCACGGTGGGCCTTTGAAGAGGCCGGCCAAGCTTATGCGGTCGATCTCGTGGATGGCACATATGTCAAAAGCCAGACCCACCGCCACTTCCAGCCTTTCGGACAGATACCGACATTCCGTGACGATAAGGTCGAGATTTTCGAATCCGGCGCGATCGTGTTGCACATCTGCGAGACGAACGGGGTGCTCGTGCCGGCAGAGCCCAGCGCCCGCATAAAGGCAGTGCAGTGGCTGATTGCGGCTCTCAACTCTGTCGAGCCTTGGGTGATGCAGCTCGCGGTCGTCGATATATTCGAAGCGGATCGTGACTGGTCGAGCTCGCGCCGGCCCAAGGTGCTCGATGACCTTCACGGACGTCTCAAGGATTTGTCGGACGCACTGGGTGAGAAGGAGACTCTCGACGGCGGCGCGTTCACCTTCGGCGATCTGATGATGGTTTCGGTGCTCGGTGGATTACGGGGCACGGCTGTGCTCGACGCCTATCCGAACCTCGCCGCCTATGTGGCGCGTGGCGAAGCCCGTCCGGCTCACCGGAAAGCCATGTCCGACCATATGGCATCGTTCAGCGACGAAGCCGCCGCTTAAATCCGGCCGAGGGCAGATGGCCAGAGTTCAACCAGGGAGGCGAGCGCGACTAATATGACAGAGGCGATGGTAGTCGCGCCGCTCCGATCCACCGCCAGGAAAAGGTTGACGACTAGAAACCAGACGGACCGGAGTCGATAGCCGACGTGACGCCAGGCCATGGCTGCTAAGCGGCGCTCAGCCGTCCGACTGTTCACGCCAGAGAGCACCAATCTGGATGCGATTGATTGGGCCCAGCCTCCGCTGGCGGCTCTCGGCCGACATCAGACATTCGAGACCCACCGCTGTATGACCGCACTGAACGGAAGCGGTCGTTCGCTGATGGTGCACCGACGGGACGGCAATGCCTCAATTTTCGACTTTCAGCGCATCCGATCGATCGTTCGGGCGATTGGATGGCGGCGAAGGGGCGTTGCCGGCTTACAGCTTACGATGTTCGCTGCCTCTCAGCATTGGACGCATCAAAAGGCATGAGACTAGGAGCGACAAAGGTTAGCGGTCTCGCGGTCAGCACGAAAATGCTGTCCAATATCCCGGTCGCCTCGACCGAGGGTCCGCGATCCCACTGCGTCACCGATCAGCAGCATTGTCGGGTCGTCGTCGCTGATGGCCTTCACCAAAAATGGCAGAGCCGAAAGCTGGCCACGGATCAGCCGCTCCGTCGGCAGCGACGCGTTGACGGCGACCAGGACAGGCGTATCTGCTGCCATTCCGGCTGCGACCAGAGCGTGGGCCACCTCGGCGGCTGCGACACGTCCCATGTAGATGGCGAGCGTGGCGGAACTCGCGGCCAGCGCCTGCCAGTCCAGCGCCAACGGCTCGCCGACGCGGGTGTGCGCCGTCACCAATGTCAGCCCACGCGCAACGCCGCGCAGTGTCAGCGAGATGCCAGCAGACGCCGCGGCAGCACTGGCTGCCGTGACGCCCGGACAGATCCGCACCGTCACCCCGGCCGCCAAGAGATGATGGATCTCCTCGGTCGATCGCCCGAAGATCGAGGGGTCGCCGCCCTTGAGCCGTATCACCCGACGCCCCGCCTTGGCCGCCGTCAGCAGCAGGGCGTTGATGCTGCTCTGATCCCTGGAGTGACGCCCCGACCGCTTGCCGACGCTCACCCGCTCGACCTGATCCGGCACCAGATCCAGCACGGCGCAGCCGACCAGTGCGTCGTGGAAGACAATGTCCGCTGTCGTCAGCAGCCGCTCGGCCTTGCGCGTCAGCAGCTCCGGATCGCCCGGACCGGCGCCGACCAGCCAGACCTCTCCTGGCAGGAAATCGTCATTCCGCGGCATGGAGCATCTCCTTCTGACTATGGATGATCTGGGCGATCCTCGGTCGGCAGGAGCCGCAATTAGTGCCGGCCTGCAACGCCTTGCCGACCGCCGCGACATCGGTGAGCCCGTGTGCGGCGATCGCGGCGGTCAGCGTGTGCAGTCCGACGTCAAGGCAGACGCAGACGATCGGACCGCGATCGACCTGCGCACCGGCCGGACGCCCGGCGAGGACGGAGGCGCCCACCGCCTCCCCCAGTTGCGCGATCAGCCAGTCGCGCGACGGCAGGCTGCCGTCGTGGGCGACGAACAGCGTGGCCATCAGCCGACCATCGACCATGACAGCCTTGCGGTGAAAGCCCCGTCGGGCATCGCGCACTTCGATGCGTTCGCCCTTGGGCAGGCAAGCGTCCAGCCGCACCGGATCGCCCACGCCCGCCAGCTCGTAGAGCGTGCCGGCAGGGACCGTGATCCGTGTTGCCCACAGACAATCCGGCACCAGCTCGGCATAACCGCTCAGCAGCAGGAAGCCGCGCCATTCGACCGAGACTTTCTCGGCTCGCGCGGGCGTCTGCTTGAAACCCGGCTGGCCGCTATGCGGATCGGCCAGCGGGCGTGGCAGCAGGCCAGTGCGGCCGCCGGTCGATTGGCGATCGGTCCAGTGGATCGGAGTGAACAGTTCGCCGATCCGCTGACCTTCGCTGAGGTTCACCCGGAACAGGCTCTCACCCTGGGGCGTCGCGACACGGGCGATATCCCCGTCGGCAAGCCCCAGCGCTTCGGCGTCGCGCGGATGGATCTCCAGCATCGGTTCTTCGCGATGGCGGGAGAGCTTGGGCGAGAGGCCGGTCCGCGTCATCGTGTGCCACTGGTCGCGATAGCGTCCCGTGTTGAGCGTCATCGGCCATGGAGCGAGCGGCCCGGCGAGCGGGGCCTGCCGCACCGGCACCAGCCGCGCCCGGCCATCCGGTGTCGGGAAGCGCCCGTCGGCGAAAGGTCGTCCGCCCCAGGAGAATGGTTCCAGTGCGTCATAGGCCTCGTTGCCGATCGCGGCATGGTCCCCAAGGTCGAACAGGCGCGCCCCCTCGTTCTGATAGGTCGAAAGGCGGGCATGCTCACGCCAGATATCGGCCGGGCGGTCATAGGCGAAGGCATGCCCCCACCCCATGCGGCGGCCGACTTCGCTGACGATCCACCAGTCCGGTCGCGCCTCGCCGGGCAGTGAGAAGAGCGGACGCTGGCGGCTGATGCGCCGCTCCGAATTGGTGACGGTGCCGTCCTTCTCGCCCCAGCCGGCGGCCGGCAGACGGACATGCGCAAGGCGCGTGGTGTCGGTGTCGGCGATCACGTCGGAGACGACGACGAAGGGACAGCCCGCCAGCGCGTCGCGGACGCGCCCGGCATCTGGCATCGAAACGGCAGGATTGGTCGCCATGATCCACAGCGCCTTGATCCGCCCCTCGCCCACCGCGCGGAACAGGTCGACCGCCTTAAGGCCAGGTTTCGTCGCTAAGTGCGGGGCCGACCAGAAGCGGCCAACCCGCGCGACATGCTCGGGAGCGAAGTCCATGTGCGCGGCGAGGCTCGAGGCGAGGCCGCCCACCTCCCTCCCCCCCATCGCATTGGGCTGACCGGTGATCGAAAAGGGCGCCGCACCCGGCTTGCCGATCCGCCCCGTGGCGAGATGGACATTGCAGATCGCGTTCACCTGATCGGTGCCGCGCAGCGACTGGTTGATGCCCTGGCTGAACAGGGTGATCGTGCGAGGGTGGGCGGCGAAGAGCTCGTAGAAGCGCTGAAGGTCCGCCGACGGCAAGTCGCATATCGCGGCGACCGTCCACAGGTCCTGCCCTTCGCCCAGATGTTCCCAGAAGCCCTCCGGCACGCTGACGCCCGCGGCGAGATAGGGCTGATCCAACAGCCCTTCCCGCCAGCAATGGGCCAGCAGGCCGTTCATCAGCGCAACGTCCGTACCCGGCCGGATGGCGAGGTGCAGATCGGCATCCTCGCAGGTCTCGGTCCGGCGCGGATCGATCACCACCAGCTTGGCCCCGCTCGCCGCGCGGCGTGCCTGGATGCGCTGATAGACGATCGGATGACACCAAGCTGTGTTGGAACCGACCAGCACGAACAGATCAGCCTCGTCTAGGTCGGCGTAGCCCGCCGGGACGACATCCTCGCCGAAGGCACGGACATGCCCCGCCACCGCGCTCGACATGCAGAGCCGGGAATTGGTGTCGATATTGGCCGAGCCGATAAAGCCCTTCATCAACTTGTTGGCGACATAATAATCTTCGGTCAGCAGCTGGCCGGAGACGTAGAAGGCCACGCTGTCCGGCCCGTGTCGCGCGATCGTTTCCTTGAAGCGACGGGCCACGAGGTCGAGCGCCTTGTCCCAGCTCGCGCGCTTCTCGCCGATCATCGGATGCATCAGGCGCCCTTCCAGCCCCACCGTTTCGCCCAGATGCGTGCCCTTGGAGCACAACCGCCCGCTGTTGGCGGGATGGTCGGGATCGCCCCGGATCTCGACCGATCGCGGCCCGGTCGGCACGGCCAGCACGCCGCAACCGACACCGCAATAGGCGCAGGTGGTGCGGACGGCCGTCATCGTCAGGCAGCGGCCTTCAGCGTCGACGCCCGGCACAGCAGCACCCGACCACCGCTCAGCTTCACCGGAATGGTCGGCGCGCAGCCTTTGTCGCCGCCCTGTGCCTCGCCTGTCGCGAGCGCGATCTGCCAATTGTGCAGCGGGCACGCGACGCTGTGACCGTGGACGATGCCCTGGCTCAGCGGGCCGCCCTTGTGCGGGCAGCGATTGGCGAGCGCGAAGACCTTGCCATCGGCAGTGCGGAACACCGCCACCTCCTCGCCACCCGCCACAGGCACCGTGCGGGAACCGCGCACCGGGATCTCGTCGACCCAGCCGATATCGATCCAGTCTCCGATCATCTGCTTACTCCGCTGCGACAGCCGGCATCGGCTGGAATTCGGCCATGGGATGGTGAAGCTGCCGGTCGGCGCCGGCGGCGCGTGTCGCCCATGGGTCGTCCTGGCTGAAGCTCTGGGAATGGAGGAAGCGCCGCGTCAGCGCCTTGCGATTGCCCTCATCCTCGACGATGCGCCGCTTCACATAGTCGAGCCCCACCCGTTCGACCCAGGGCGCGGTGCGCTCCAGATAGCGCGCCTCCTCGCGGTAGAGCTGGGTGAAGGCGGCGCAATATTCCATCGCCTCCTGCTCGGTGGCGACCTTGCAGAGCAGGTCGGTCACGCGGACCTTCATCCCGCCATTGCCGCCGACATGGAGCTCATAGCCCGAGTCCACGCAGACCACGCCGAAGTCCTTGATCGTCGCCTCGGCGCAGTTGCGCGGGCAGCCCGAGACCGCGATCTTGAACTTGTGGGGCATCCAGCTGCCCCAGGTCATCTTCTCGAGCTTGACGCCGAGCCCGGTCGAATCCTGCGTGCCGAAGCGGCACCATTCGGAGCCGACGCAGGTCTTCACCGTGCGCAGCGCCTTGCCATAGGCATGGCCCGAGACCATGCCGGCGGCGTTCAAATCGGCCCAGACGGCGGGCAAATCCTCCTTGCGGATGCCGAAGATGTCGAGCCGCTGGCCGCCCGTCACCTTCACCATCGGTGCATGGTACTTCTCCACCACATCGGCGATCGCCCGCAGCTCGCGCGGATTGGTGAGGCCGCCCCACATCCGAGGCACCACCGAATAGGTGCCGTCCTTCTGGATGTTGGCGTGAAGCCGCTCGTTGACGAAGCGGCTCTGCTGGTCGTCCTCATAGTCGCCCGGCAGCGCGCAGAGCAGGTAATAATTGAGCGCGGGCCGGCAGGAGGAGCAGCCGTCCGGCGTCGACCAGTGCAGCCGCTGCATCACCTCCGGGATCGAGCGCAGCCCCTGCGCCACGATTTCCCGCCGCACATCGTCATGGGTGAAGCTGGTGCATTGGCACATCGTCTTCGGCCCGCTTTCGACCTCGTCGCCCAGCGTCACCGCCAGCAAGGTCTCGACCAGCCCGGTACAGGAGCCGCAGCTCGCCGACGCCTTGCAGGTGGCGCGCACCGCATCCAGACTGCATGCGCCGCCCGCGATGGCGGCGACCACCTGGCCCTTGCTGACGCCGTTGCAGCCGCAGATTTCCGTGTCGTCGGAAAGCGCCGCAACGGCCGCCTTAGGGTCCGTGCGCCCACCCCCGGAGGCATAGGCCTGGCCGAAGATCAGCATGTCGCGCAGCATCGCGACATCCTCGCCCTTGCGCATCAGGTCGAAATACCAGCCGCCATCGGCCGTATCGCCGTAAAGGACGGCGCCGACGACGCGATCCTCCTTCAGCACCACCCGCTTGTAGATGCCGCGCGAGGCATCGCGCAACACGATGTCCTCCGTGCCTTCGCCACCGGAGAAATCGCCCGCCGAAAAGACATCCAGCCCGGCGACCTTCAGCTTGGTCGAGGTCACCGAGCCGCGATAGCCGGTCGGCTGCTCGACCAGACCGTCGGCCAAGGCGCGGCACATCTCCCACAGCGGCGCCACGAGGCCATAGACCAGGCCGTCATGCTCGACGCATTCGCCGACCGCGAGCACCGCGGGGTCTGAGGTCACCATATGGTCGTCGACCTTGACGCCGCGCCCGACCTCCAGCCCGCATTCCCGCGCCAGTGCCACCGACGGACGAATGCCGACCGCCATCACGACCAGGCTCGCCGGAATCTCGCGCCCGTCCTTCAGGCGCACGCCCTCGACCCATCCGTCGCCGACGATCTCGGCGGTGTCGGCGCCGGTCAGGATGGTCTGACCGCGCGCCTCCAGCGCGGTCTTGAGCAGCCATGCCGCCGCCTCGTCCAGCTGACGCTCCATCAGCGTCGGCATGATGTGCAGCACCGTCACCTTCATGCCGCGCAGGGTCAGGCCATGGGCTGCCTCCAGCCCGAGCAGTCCGCCGCCGATGACGACCGCGTCGCCACCCTTCTCCGCCGCCGCCAGCATGCGGTCGACATCGTGCAGGTCGCGGAAGCCGATAACGCCGTGCAGATCGCGGCCCGGCACCGGAATGATGAAGGGATCCGAGCCCGTCGCGATCAGCAGCCGGTCATAGGCGACGGTACGGCCCGAGCGGGAAGTGACCGTCTTCGCGGCGCGGTCGATCCTCTCGACCGGGTCCGCGACGATTAGATCGATGCCGTTGTCGGCGTACCAGGCGCGATCGTTGATGACGATCTCGTCAAACGTCTTCTCCCCCGCCAGCACCGGCGAGAGCATGATGCGGTTATAGTTCACATGCGGCTCGGCGCCGAAGATGGTGACGCGGTAGCGGCCGGCGTCCCGCGCCAGAAGTTCCTCCACCGCGCGGCACCCAGCCATGCCGTTGCCGATGACGACGAGGTGCGGAAGTGCGGCCTGCACCGTCCGGTCGTCAGCCGCGGCACCCAGATCCTGTTCGTAGAAGTCCATGTCTGTCGCTCCGATCAAATGCGGACGCCGGCCGCCGCCGCGTCCCACGTCGCGCGCCACCGCCCCTTGATCGCGGCCAGCGCCATAGCGGCCGCCAGCGCGAGACCTGCGAAGATGAGGAAGCCCGGCGCGAAGCTGCCGGTCAGCTGCCGGGCGATGCCCAGCGACGAGGCGAGGTAGAAGCCGCCGATGCCGCCCGCCATGCCGACGAGCCCGGTCATCACCCCGATCTCCGCGCGGAAGCGCTGCGGGACCAGCTGGAACACCGCGCCATTGCCGGTGCCGAGCGCCAGCATCGCCACCACAAATAGGCCGAGCGCGCTTCCCAACGTCGGCGCGCCGCTGACGCCGGCCAGTGCCGCCGCGGCGACCAGATAGACCAGGCTCAGCGTCTTCACCCCGCCGATCCGATCCGCCAGCGCCCCGCCCAGCGGCCGCACCAGCGATCCGGCGAAGACACAGGCCGCGGTGCAGGTGCCGGCCATGACGATGGTCAGCCCGAAGGCCTCGGTGAAGTAGATCGGCAGCGAGGCCGCCAGCCCGACGAAACCCCCGAACGTCACGGCGTAGAAGGCCATCAGCCACCAGGCGTCCGCCTGCTTCAACGGCTGGAGATAGTCGATCAGGCGCCTGGGCGCGGACGTGCCGGGCGCATCCTTGGCCATCGCCAGATAGGCCACCAGCACGATCGACAGAGGGATGCAGGCCAGGCCCAGCACCGCGTTCCAGCCGAGCGCCTTCGCCAGCATCGGCGCGAACAGCGAGGCGAACACCGTGCCCGAATTGCCCATGCCGGCAATCCCCATCGCCTTGCCCTGATGCTCGGGTGGATACCAGCGGCTGGCCAGCGGCAACGCGATCGCGAAGCTGGCTCCCGCGAACCCCAGGATCACGCCGAGCGCCAGCGTGCCGGCAAAGCTGCTGATCCCGACGCCCCAGGCGAACAGCAGGCCGGCGATGACGATGACCTGACTGATCGTACCGGCGCGTTTCGGCCCGATGCGATCGACCGCCAGCCCGTTCACCAATCGAAGGACGGCTCCGGCGAGCGTCGGGGTCGCGACCATCAGGCCCTTTTGCGCCGCCGTCAGATGCAGCGTGCGGGCGATCTCCGGTGCCAGCGGACCGAGCAGCACCCAGACCATGAACGCTAGGTCGAAATAGAGGAAGGCCGCGATCAAAGTCGGCTTGTGGCCCGCGCTCCAGAAGCCGCTGCCGGTCTCTTCCCGTCCGTCCGGCCAATAGGCGGTCGCCATATCAAATCCCCCGTCGAAAAGCGTGGACACGAAAAAAGCCGCCACCAGCCCCTCGCGCATGGCGATGGCCGGACAGCGGCTTTGCTGATCTCATGGTGGAGGAAGCCCCGTCGTTGAGGCTCGACTCCGCTAAGCGCGCATCCTTGCGCGACGGGTCAAGACTTCATCAAAGCGTCGCATTTCGCAAGTGCAAAAATATCAGCGACGGAAGCCGTTGAGATAGGCGGTGATGTCGGCCGGATCGAAGACCCGTCCGTCGAAGAAACGGTCGGGACCGAGCGTCAGGCCCGCGCTGTGCGATCCGACCGCCATCGGCTCGGACAGCGCGCCCTCGACCTTCAGACTCGCTCCCGGCATTGGCACTCCGACGCCGCCCAGCGCACGGCGATAGACGTCAGAACGAAACACCCCGGCCGCCAGCCGCTCTGCTTCCAGCGATGCCTCGGCCATCCCCCAACGGACCAGTTGCGAATAGATCCACAGCCCCTGGCTTCGCCACGGGAAGCCGGCTGCCTCGCGGTGGAACAGCATCGTTGCCGGCACCTCGACGAGCGCTTCGCCCGGCCGCGCCACCAACCGCCCCGTCAATGCCGGAAGGATCGCCTCGGCCGGGCGGTCGACATAGCCCGGTCGCGCTAGCAGGCCGGCGAGCTCGATATGGTTGGCGGGATCGTCGCACCAGGCGGCAGCGCGATCGAGCGCGATCAGTAGCCGATCGACCGTTTCGGCATTCGCCTCCATCCATTCGGTGCGGAGCGCCAGCACCTTCTCGACGCCGCGCTGCCAGATGCGGGCGCCCACGGCGACGATCTCCGCCTGCTCCTCCTGCACCGCGACGGTGCTCCAGGGCTCGCCGGCAACAAAGCCGTCGATCTCGCCCGCCTTCAACGCGGCGCCCATCAGCGACGGCGGTAGAACCCGCAGCACCAGATCACGGTCCGGGTCCATGCCCGCAGAGCTGAGCCAGTAGCGCAGCAGCAGCGCATGGCAGGAGAAGCGATGGACGATGCCGATCACCGGCTTGCGTCGATAGAGACCGATCGCAGCAGCAAAGTCGTGCGCGGTCGCCACCGGGTCCTCGATGCGGCGTAGGATGTCTGGGTCGAGCGCGGCAGCAAACGCGGTGCCCATCACCAGCAGGTTGCCGTTGACGCTGAGCTTGAACGGTGTCGCCAGCGAGGCCGGATGCTGGCTCAACCCCAGCGTCACCGCGATCGCCAGCGGCGCCAGCATGTGCGCCGCCTGCACCTGGCCGTAGACCAGCCGGTCGCGCAGCGTCGCCCAGCTTTCGGAGCGGACCAGATCCAACTCGATGTCCTGCGTGGCGGCAAAGCCCTTCTCGCGCGCGGCAACCAGCACCGCGCTGTCGGTCAGCGGCAGGAAGGCGGCAGATATGCGGGTCATGCGCCGCCTCCGAGCAGATCGCTGGCCGTGATCAGCGCCTCGGCCACCTCGACGATGCGACGGCCCTGATTCATCGCGGTCGAGCGCAACAGGGCATAGGCGTCGGGCTCGGAGAGTTGGCGGCTGTTCATCAGGATGGCTTTGGCCCTGTCGATGGTCTTGCGCTCCGCGAGCGCGGTGCGGGCCTCGGCGAGTTCGCTCTGCATGCGCGCGAAGGCATTGAAACGGCGGATGGCGAGGTCGAGGATCGGCTTCACGCGTTCCTTGCGCAACCCGTCCACCACATAGGCCGAGATGCCGGCATCGATTGCCGCCCCGATCATGGCATCGTCCGACTGATCGACGAACATGGCGATCGGACGCGCCAGCGCGCGACTGACCACGAGCATTTCCTCCAGCGTATCTCGGCTGGGGGAGCCCAGATCCATCAGCACCACATCCGGCGCCAAGCGCTCGATTCGTGCAACGAAGCCACCGCGCGGGGGAACGACATGGATATCGTCGAAGCCGGCCTCGCTCAGACCGTCTTCAAGGATGCTCGCCCGCAGCCCCGTGTCATCGACGATCACGATCCGCAAGCCTGCTATCATCCCTCATGTTGCAATTGCGAAGAAAGTGTCGGCCGCGTTGCGGTTCGTCAATCCGTTTTCCAGGAGTGCTGGTCCGTTTGGTTTGTCAATCCACGCTTCTAGCCGCGGTCCTGATCGCGGGGGCGTCTGTACTATTGTCGACGGGATCGGCTCGCCGGTACAATTAATCCCGTGCCGTCCGGGCGGTTACCGACATAGCCGCGGCCGGCGGACGAATGACCGCTCTCGCCGGAAGCTGACGTTGAGGGGGCCGGCCGTGAACGGCAACAAAGTCCCCAATGCCGCCGTACAACTGCCGCCCTGATGTAAGCTGAACGAACGAGCGGCGGCGTCCAATCCTATCAAGCTGTTCGGCGGATCGCTGATCGAGCTTTATCGTCTCGCGACCGGATCTCGCGTGCGCCGCCTTGGTGTCATCAATATCCTTTCGTCGGCGCCCGTGCTGGCCGGGCATAGACCCAGGAGCGGCGTCGCCGCTCCGCACCAAGCTGCCGCTCGTCGAGCGGTCTGCTCTGGCCAACGCGGGGAAATTTTCCCCGCTCGCGCAGTAGATTTGGGTTTCCCCAAATCTACGGTATTGCGCCTAAATTTCTTTCAGGGATGAAAAGGCTGGTCTCCCTGCCTATTTTAAGGCCTCCTCGCTGGAGCGAGAGGTTCTTTCCCCTGCCTATTCGGTCAAAACCTGCGCTGCCGAATAGGCAGGGAAAATGATCCGAGAGACGCTGCAAAGCGTCTGCGAGGCAACCATATTTTCATGAAGCCTGGACATGCAGAATGCCGAGGCTGCTTTGCGCGCAGCCTCCTGGGAGTGGCATATGCGTGATGACGTGATCGAGAAGCTCAAAGCTAATTGGCTGACCGAAGCGATGGTCACGGACCTCATCCACTCCCTGAGCGGCTCGAAGCCCGATCTGGAACATTGGATCGCTTGGATCGAACACAACCAGGCGCCTTTCGCCAGGGACAACAGAAAGGTCACGGCGAAGGCCAAGACCATCCGTTGGAGAGACAGTTCGAAGGGCTTTCCGAGTCAGGTGGCTAGCAGTCGCAACGATCTGCTGAGCGCGAAGAGGCAGCTGCAAGCTTCCCAAGCGGCGCTGGAGCAAGCGCAAGCCGCCGTAGCTAGCGCCCAGGCTCAGGTCGAAGCCTGCGAAGCCGAACAAGTCACGGTTTTGCAAACCCAGCTTGCAGCCGCCGTCGAGCGCCAGATCCGCGACGTCGTGGTGCTGGGTCCAGCGTTCCAGTTGATGCGTATCATCTCGCCATTGCAGCCGCGATCACGGCAATCGACCGAGCAGCTTTCAATGAGCCGCCCTCGCACCAAGGAAGAACTGGCACGCCAACGGGAGTCGCGCTTTCTGCAGCGCGCAATCGACGCTCTCGGTGGAAACGAGCATTTTGACGAAGAGATTCGTCGAGCGCTGATGGACATTTGCTTACGACATTGGGAGGCCGGCGATGCTGCTCTGAGAGACCCCGAAGATCTGAGGCACAGCATACGTGGCTATAAACTCACTGATGCCGAAGCGATGATGCAGGCCTATCAACAACTCGAGGAAGAGAATAGCGAGACCCCAGCGCATCCGTTCCAGGGAGACGCTGCTCTAGCCCTTGATCAAATCGAACCGCACATGGACGATTGGTGTGCATCCGTCGAGTCAGGAAAAATTGATGAAAATCTAGCTCCGCTTGTCCTCTTAGTAATTGCAGAAATATTGGACAAAGCGCGCCCTACGACAAACGGGCACTCCAGAAAAAGCCGATTAATGCGAAAATAAATCTTTCTTGACGCCAATAGTATTCCCAATTTTTAGATGATATTGTATCATTTTAGCTCCATATGCTTTAATGGGAACCATTATCTTTTGCAGATATCAGGCGTGGCCAATCGATGAAATGGAGGTTCAGCTTCTGAAGCTCCACATACTGCCGCCGTATCGAGGCGCCCAGGCCATATCGTCGCCCGACGGTCGCGGGCGCATGCCCAGTAATCTGGTCCCGAAGCTTCTCATCAATGTCTGATTCCTCAGCGCGATCCTTCCATTCGTGACGTAGCGAATGAAAAGTATAGCGCTTGTCGTTGGTCACGACGCGATCAATGTACCGGTTCAGCCGCCGACTGAGTTCGCGGGTGAACTTGCCGTCCTTGTCGCGGGTCAGTTCGAAGAGATGTCCCGCACCCGCGGCCTTTCGCTGGCGAACATAGTCAGAGAAACCAAGCTCGAGCAGGCGAGGATGGATCACAATGACCCGATCCGATTCGTCGGTTTTGGTGCTCTGGTCCTCTCCCGTTCCGGTCAGATAAATCACCGTGCAGGTTCCTTCGAACCCGGGACCATATGCGCGTCGCAGATCGACCTCGTCGATATCGCCGAGCCGGATCTGCCCGATCTCCTCGAGGCGCGGTCCGGCCGTCGCGGCAAACAGGAACGACCAGTAAAGCTCGTCCTGATAGAGCCTGTCGCCGGGTACCGTTCGCTGCGTATCGGATTGCCCCGCACATCCGTTGAACAACGGCGAGTCGAAAAGCGCCTGCATCATGGACGGGCGGAAAGGCAGACGAGGGTTGACCTGCCCTTTGCGTGTTTTCGAATAACCGCTGATCCGTATGCCGGAGGCGACATTCTGTGCGATCCAGCCTTCATTCGCCAACGCGCCCAGAATTGCCTGCAAGGCACCAACGTCTTTCTTGATCGACGCAGGTGCGAGCTTTCGGTAGGCACCTGCCCCCCGCCTCGCTTCCTCGATGATGGTGCGGAGCGATCCACCCTTTTTCTCTATCTTCTCGGGAGTCAGGTTGGCCGGCATGTCCTCAATGAGGTCGCGATATTCCAGCGCAGCGTCCCTCGTGATTTCACCGATCGGCAAATCCCCAAAGAGGTTGATGAAACGGCCGACCGCGCGTTGAGCCTCGAGAAAGGACTGCGGCCGTGGAGCGGCAAGCGCCTGCCATCTTGTCAGTCCCTCCGAGAGCTTCCTTCCACCTTGTGACAATACCGGTGCAGATGCCTCCGCAACAACATGACGGACAGCGCCTGGCGCCTCCGGCTGGGGCGTCGATACCGAAGGACTGTACATCACGATCAGATGCTCATCCCAACTGGCGAGGCGGTAGTTCGACAGGACGGTGAGGAACGCTTCTGCGACTGCATCGTAGAGCGAGCTCTGGTTGGGAATTTCGACTCCTGTCACACTTGATATGAGCGAGACCTCGGGGCTGACGAGATGCCAAGCTTGGTCGTTCAATGCCTTCGTTGCGATCTCGCGAAACGCCAGGCCCTGGGTCTCGAATGAACGCTGGCTCACCCGCATCCTCGCAACAAGCGGCGCCTTCTCATCGTCCGAGATGAGCGAGACCGGCTCACCGCTATCCGCCCAGTCTGCCTCGTCAGGCTCGCCGGCGAATGCCAGCTTTGCGTTGAAGTCACGGTACGCTTCCTGTCCCCAGGAGGTGACGACGCGATAGGCGAGGAACTTGAGAAAACCGTAGATGACGGGGTCGAGCTGATCGTGAGGCTCCGCAAGTTGGCGTATGGTTTGATCGACAAGGGCGGGCGCTCGAGCGAGGCTCTCTTCAGCGATCTCGCGATCCAGCACCTGGAATTTCGCTCGCCATTCCGCCTGCAGGCGGGCGTGCGCCAGCTTCGCCTCATTCGGCTCCAGGGTGTGGAGTGACAACTTGATCTCGGTCTTGCCGACACGATGGCGCAGGCGGTGCGGAACCCCCATCCTGAACCAGAGATATTTGGACTTTGAGTGCTTGGTGGGCCCCGGCATACGCAATCTCATTTGTACCACCCCTTTGTACCACCGGGCGGTGCCAAAGCTACGAGATTGCGCGGTCCTGCCGGAAATCCAGCTATCCGGATGAAGGTGGTGACCCCAACGGGACTCGAACCCGTGTTTTCGCCGTGAAAGGGCGACGTCCTAGACCGCTAGACGATGGGGCCGTCCGGCTGTGGAGGGGCGCTTAGGGCAGGCGTGCCGCCGGGTCAAGCGCGCTTGCGCATCAATCCGCCCAGGCCGCGTCGTCGATGTGCAATTCAGCCGCGCGGCGCTGGCCCCAGTCATCGATCTTCGCGCGGCCGGCCAGCCAAAGGCGACGCTGCGGCCCTGCCCCCAGCAGCGCCGCGCCCAGTGGGGTGTCGGCCTGACCGAAAGCCATCGCCTTGATCGGCCGGCCATCCTCACCCGCCACGATCGCGCGGACATGGTTCTTGCCGACGATATCCGCCTTCACCACACGCACCCGCCCTGCTGCGACGCGCGGGCTCGGCCAGCCGGCGCCATAGGGGCCACCCGCTTCCAGCGCCTCGACCAGTTCCGGCGTGACGCCGCCCGGCCCGACCACCGCATCCACCAGCAGCGCCCGCGCCTCGGACGCCGCAGCGACGTCGGCGGCGAGGCGATCGTCGAGAAAATCCGCCAGCGCATCCAGCCGCTCCGCCTCGACCGTCAGGCCCGCCGCCATCGCATGGCCACCGCCCGCGACCAGCAACCCCGCGTCCTTCGCCGCCATCACCGCCGCGCCGAGGTCCACGCCCGTCACCGAGCGGCCCGAGCCCTTGCCGATGCCCTCGTCCACCGCGACGATGATCGCGGGGCGCTGGGCGCGCTCCTTGATGCGGCTGGCGACGATGCCAATCACGCCGGGGTGCCATCCCGCGCCCGAGATCAGCACCACCGAGCGATTGCCCTGTGCTGCCAGCAGCGCCTCGGCCTCGTCGCGGACGGCCTGCTCGATGGCGCGGCGTTCCTCGTTGAGCTGGTCGAGTTCGGCGGCGATGGCACGGGCCTCGCCCTCGTCCTCGGTGGTGAGCAGGCGGACGCCGAGATCGGCGCGGCCCACGCGACCGCCCGCATTGATGCGCGGGCCGAGCGCAAAACCGAGATCGGTGCACGTCGGATCGCGCGTCAGCCGCGAGGCCTCGATCAGCGCGGCGAGGCCGATGTTGCGGCGGCCGGCCATCACCTTCAGCCCTTGCGTCACGAAAGCGCGGTTGAGACCCTTCAACTGTGCCACGTCCGCCACCGTACCGAGCGCGACGATGTCGAGCAGGTCGAGCAGCTTGGGCTCTGCCCGGTTGGCGAACCAGCCCCGCGCGCGAAGCGTGCGGATCAGCGCCGCGCCCAAAAGAAACGCCACGCCGACGGCGGCGAGATGGCCGTGCGCCGCGCCTTCATCCTCGTCGAGGCGGTTGGGATTGACCAGCGCGTGCGCCACGGGGAGCGCGGTCGAGCATTTGTGGTGGTCGACGACGATCACGTCGAGCCCGGCATCTTTGGCCGCCTGAAGCGCCTCGAACGCCTGCGCGCCGCAGTCGACGGTGACGACGAGGCTCGCCCCCTCCCCCGCCAGCCGCACCAGCGCGTCGGCGGAGGGGCCATAGCCCTCCAGCAGGCGGTCGGGGATGTAGATGCCCGCCCGCAGCCCCAGATCACGCAGCAGGCGGACGAGCAGCGCCGCCGAGGTCGCGCCGTCCACGTCATAGTCGCCGAAGATCGTCACCGGCTCGGATCGCTCGATCGCATCGGCGAGCCGGTCGGCGGCGCGGTCCATGTCGCGGAAGATCGACGGGTTGGGCATGAAGCCCCGGATCGTCGGGCTGCGATGCGACTCCAGCGCGTCGCGCGGGCAGCCGCGGGTCAGCAGCAACTGGTCGACCAGGGCATCCGGGCGGAAGCCCGTGTCACTGTCGTCATTGGCCAGTCCCCGCCAGCGCCAGGGCTGGCCAAGGATCGAATGGGTCACTCCGCAGGGGGCACTCGCGCTCATGCCGGCGGGGTAGCCGATCGGCGCCCGCTTGGGAACGCCGCCCGGCCAGCCGGATCAGCGCTGGCGGTGGTGCTCGCCCTTCACCCAGCGGATCGTGCGCGACGAGGCGCGCATCACCACGCTGTCGGTGGTCATCACGCCATCCTTGCGGCGCTTGACGCCCGCGAGCAGCGAACCGTCGGTCACGCCGGTGGCCGCGAAGATCGCATCGCCGCGGACGAGATCCTCCAGCTCATAGATGCGGTTGAGGTCGGTCACGCCCCACTTGGCGGCGCGCGCCCGCTCGTCGTCATTGCGGAACAGGAGACGGCCCTGGAACTGCCCGCCGACGCACGACAGCGCGGCCGCCGCCAGCACGCCCTCCGGCGCGCCGCCCGAGCCCATATACATGTCGATCGTCGTGTCCGGGTTGGTGACCGCGATCACGCCGGCCACGTCGCCGTCGGGGATCAGGTGGATGCCGCAGCCGAGGCCGCGCAGCTCCGCGATCAGTTTCTCGTGGCGCGGGCGGTCGAGCACCATCACGGTGATCTCGGACGGCTCCACGCCCTTGGCCTTGGCGAAGGCGCAGACATTCTCGGTCGGCGTGCGATCGAGCGAGACGAGCCCGCGCTCATAGCCCGGCCCGATCGCCAGCTTGTCCATATAGACGTCGGGCGCGTTCAGCAGGCAGCCTTCCTCGGCGATGGCGAGAACGGCGAGCGCGTTCGGCCCGGCCTTGGCGGTGATGGTGGTGCCCTCCAGCGGATCGAGCGCGATGTCGATCTTGGGGCCGTTCCCGGTGCCAACCTTCTCGCCGATATAGAGCATCGGCGCCTCGTCGCGCTCGCCCTCACCGATCACGACGGTGCCGTCGAACTCCAGCTCGTTGAACGCCTGACGCATGGCTTCGACGGCGGCGGCGTCGGCCGCCTTCTCGTCGCCGCGCCCCACGAGCTTCGCCGCCGCGATCGCCGCCGCTTCGGTGACGCGCACCATTTCGAGAACGAGGACGCGATCGAGAACATGGCTTGCGGCGACATGGTTGCTGGGCATGATGGCTCCTGCGGCCCTGAAAACTGTGTCGAGCGTTAGGGAAGGCGTGTTACGATGTCGAGCATGGCAGCGTTGGTACTTTTCGCTGCCGCAGCATCACAGGCACCGCCCGTCGCAAGCCCGCAGTCCGGCATCACGGCCGAGCAGGCGATGGCACATTATCACGCGATGACGAGCATCACGACGCCCGGGAGGCTCGACGAGGCCTGTCCGGAGGACGTGGCAGACCAGATCGTGGTCTGCGCGAAGCGTCGCCGCCCGCCGCCGCGCCTGCCCTTCCCGGAGGCGCGGGCCGAGCCGGGCGAGATGGTCCGCCATCCCGGCGAGCCGGGGAAGGGCGATCCGGGGCCTCCCACCGGCCCGCCGAGCAAGCAGATGGAAACGATCTTCAAGGGCTTCCACCTTCTCAAGAGCATCTTCACCGGGGAAGACCCGGTCGACTGACCCTCACACGTCGAGGATGTGCATCCACATCGGCTGGCCGATAAGGCTGGCCGAGCCCTCCAGCCGGGCGAGCGCGTCGGTGACCGCGCGCTCCGGCCCCTCGTGCGTGACCATCGCGACCAGCACCCCGCCGTCGGGCGTGGTGCCGCGCTGGATCAGGCTCTCGATCGAGACGCCCGCGTCCCGCATTGCCGCCGCGATCTCGGCGAGCACGCCGGGACGGTCCGCCACCGAGAAGCGCAGATAGGCGCGGCCGCGCCGCTCGCCGGTCGGCGCGGGCGCCATCTCGGCGAGGCTGTCGACCGGCATGGCGAAGGCCGGACCATATTCGCCGCGCGCGATGTCGATCAGGTCGGCGACCACGGCGGAGGCGGTCGGCCCTTCGCCGGCGCCGCGTCCCTCGAAGAAGAGACGGCCGACGAAATTGCCTTCCGCCACCACGGCGTTCAGCGAGCCCGCGACATGCGCCAGCGGGTGCGACGCCGGCACGAGGCAGGGGTGGACGCGCTGGAACAGGCCTGCGGTCGCGCTGCCCTCGGGCTGCGCCTCGGCCACGCCGACGAGGCGGACGCGATAGCCCAGCGCCTGCGCCTGCGCGATATCGGCGGCGATGACGTGGCGGATGCCGGAGATGGCGGCCGAACCGAAATCGATCTTCGTGCCGAAGGCGAGGCTGGCGAGGATCGAGAGCTTGTGGGCGGCATCGACGCCGTCGATGTCGAAGCTCGGATCGGCCTCGGCATAGCCCAGCCGCTGTGCCTCGGCGAGCACCTCGGCGAAGTCGCGGCCCTCATCCTCCATGGTGGTGAGGATATAATTGCAGGTGCCGTTCAGGATGCCGTAGACGCGCCCGATCGCATTGGCGGCCGCGCCCTCGCGCAGCCCCTTGATGACCGGGATGCCGCCCGCCACCGCCGCCTCATATTTGAAGGCGACGCTCTTCGCCTCGGCGTCTCCGGCAAGGCCGAGGCCGTGATGCGCGATCATCGCCTTGTTGGCGGTGACGAAATGGCGGCCGGCGGCGATGGTCCGGCGCGCGAGCGTGAGGGCCGGGCCGTCCGCCCCGCCGATCAGCTCGACCACCACATCGACATCGTCACGCTCGGCGAGCGCGGCGGAATCATCCACCCAGGCGAAACGGCCGAGGTCCACGCCGCGATCGCGGGTGCGGTCGCGGGCGGAGACGGCGGTGATCTCGATCGCCCGGCCGGCGCGACGCTCGATGATCTCGCGATTGGCATCGATCAGCTTGATGACGCCCGCACCCACGGTGCCAAGCCCAGCCAGAGCGACGCGCAATGCCTTCGACATTAAAAACCCTCCCGAGATACCGGCTTTTCCGCTGGCACGTCGGGAGGGTTAGGGCAAGCCGTCAGACGGCTCAGAAATCCTTTATATCAGCGGCAGCGAACCTTGCCGCGATCGATCGAGCGGCCCAGCAGCGCGCCGCCGCCAGCACCCAGCAGCGTGCCGAGCGTGCCGCCGCCGACGACATTGCCGAGCACGCCGCCGCCGATCGCGCCGATCACGAGGCCGGTCGTGCCGTCGTTGCGGCGGCAGTAATAGCGCCCGTCACGGCCGCGATAGACCTGGTCGTTGCGGCCGAGACGGCGCTCGCGATAGCGGCGGTCGGACCGATAGGAATCGGAAGGATTCCAGTCGTGGCGGTCGCCCTGCCAGTGATAGCGGTCCTGCGCGAGGGCCGGGGCCGGCAGCGCCATGGGTGCCGCCATCAACGTCGCGGCGACAACGCCAAACATCATCTTCTTCATCGATCCACTCCTTGCCTTCCTTGCGCCTCAACCGACTGCGCGACAAATGGTTGCGCAGCCGGTTCGATTTATGCGCCGCCCCGAATGGAGCGGCGCTGAACGGATCAGTCAGGTGGGAGACAGGATCAGCCCGCCTTGGTCGAGCCCGGCGTGTTGATCCCCATAGACTGGAGGTAGCGCTTGATGTTGCGCGCCGCCTGCCGGATGCGATGCTCGTTCTCGACGAGCGCGATGCGGACATAGCCCTCGCCCTCCTCGCCGAAGCCGACACCGGGCGCGACCGCGACCTGCGCGTGGGTGAGGAGCTGCTTGGAGAATTCCAGCGCGCCGAGGTGGGCGAGCGCGGGCGGGATCGGCGCCCAGGCGAACATCGACGCCTCGGGCGAGGGAATATCCCAGCCCGCGCGGCCGAAGCTCTCCACCAGCACGTCGCGGCGGCGCTTGTAGAGCTGGCGGTTCTGCTCGACGATGTCCTGCGGGCCGTTGATCGCCGCCACCGCCGCCGCCTGGATCGGCGTGAAGGCGCCATAATCCAGATAGGACTTCACGCGGGTGAGCGCTCCGATCAACTGCCGGTTGCCGACCGCGAAGCCGATCCGCCAGCCGGCCATGGAGTATGTCTTGGACATAGAGGTGAACTCGATCGCCACGTCCTTCGCGCCCGGCACCTGGAGGATGGACGGCGTCGGCGTGTCGCCGAAATAGATCTCGGCATAGGCCAGATCGCTGAGCACCCAGAGGCCATGCTCCTTCGCGAACTCGACCACCTTGGTGTAGAAATCGAGGTCCGCGACATAGGCCGTCGGGTTGGACGGATAGCCGATCACCAGCACCTTGGGCTTGGGCACCGTGTAGGCGACGGCGTGCTCCAGACGACGGAAGAAATCCGGCCCCGGCGCCGCGGGGATCGAGCGGATCGCAGCGCCCGCGATGATGAAGCCGAAGGTGTGGATCGGGTAGCTCGGGTTGGGCGCCAGCACCACGTCGCCGGGCGCGGTGATCGCCTGCGCGAGATTGGCGAGGCCCTCCTTGGAGCCGAGCGTCACCACCACCTCATTCTCGGGATCGAGATCGACGCCGAAGCGGCGCTGATAATAGCCGGCCTGCGCCTTCCTCAGCCCCTTGATGCCCTTCGACGCGGAATAGCCGTGCGCCGCCGGATCGCGGGCCACCTCGGCCAGCTTCTCGATCACATGGCTGGCGGGCGCGCCGTCGGGGTTGCCCATGCCGAGGTCGATGATGTCCTCGCCTGCCGCGCGCGCCGCCGCCTTCATCGCGTTCACTTCGGCGAACACGTAGGGAGGCAAACGACGGATGCGGTAGAAATCTTCGGACATTCGTAAACACCTTTCGAATGGGTCGCCATTGACGCGACCCACGCGTTATAGCGTGAGAGCGCGCGCGGTCACAGGCGCGTTTCGACGGGAGATTCAGGTGGCGGGCAAGGACCATGCAACGTCGGACACTCCGGGCGCGCTCGGCTTCACGCCGACGCTCGACGAACTCCAGCACTGGACGGGCGTGATCGGCCGCGCGCAGCAGCTCCTGCTCGAATATGGCACCCGCAAGGCCACGCAGACCGCGGTGCCGGCGATGCCCGATCTTTCCCGCCTGATGAGCGGCGCGGGGCCGATGCACTTCGGCATCGACACGCAGGCGCTGATCGATGTGCAGGCCGATTTCTGGAAGGACAGCCTGTCGCTCTGGCAGCGCTTCCTGAACCCGGAGACGCCCGCCCCCGCCGGCCATGACGAGGATCGCCGCTTCGCCGCCCCGCAATGGCGCGACCATCCGCTGTTCGATCTGATCCGCCAGTCCTACCAGCTCGTCTCGGGGCATATGCTCCGCTCGGTGGAGGCGGTGGAGGGCCTCACCGACAAGCAGCGCGAGCAGCTCCGCTTCGCCACCCGCGCCTTCACCGAGGCGCTCTCGCCGGCCAACTTCACGCTGACCAACCCGCTCGCGCTCGAGAAGATCGCGGCGACGCGCGGCGAAAGCCTGCTCAAAGGGCTGGAGCATCTGCTCGCCGATCTCGATCGCGGCCAGCTCACCCATTCGGATCGCTCCGCCTTCCAGCTCGGCAAGGACATCGCCACCACCCCCGGCAAAGTGATCCACGAGACGCCGCTCTACCAGCTCATCCACTATGCGCCGACGACGCCCGACGTCGCGAAGACGCCGCTGATCATCTTTCCGCCGTGGATCAACCGCTTCTACATCCTCGATCTCAACCCGAAGAAGAGCTTCGTGCGCTGGGCGGTAGAGCAGGGCCTGAGCGTCTTCATGGTGTCGTGGAAATCGGCGGACGAGAGCCTCGCGGGCATCACGCTCGACGATTATGTCGCCGCCCAGATCGACGCGATCGACACGGTGCGCGCGCTGCTCAGCGTCGAGGCGGCGCATGTGGTGGGCTATTGCGTGGCCGGCACCACGCTCGCCGCGACGCTGGCGCTGCTGGAGAGCCGAGGCGAGGCAGCGAAGGTCGCCACCGCCACCTTCTTCACCGCCCAGGTGGACTTCAGCGCGGCCGGCGACCTCTCGCTGTTCGTCGACGATACCCAGCTCGACATGCTGGCCAATCTCTCGGCCGACAAGGGCTATCTGGACGGCCGCTACATGGCCGTCACCTTCAACCTGCTGCGCGGGCGGGATCTGATCTGGAACTATGTCGTCCAGAACTATCTGCTCGGCGAGGAATATCCGGCGTTCGACCTGCTGCACTGGAACGGCGACACCACCAACCTGCCCGCCGCCTGGCACCAGGCCTATCTGCGCGACTTCTATCGCGACAACCTCCTCGTCCGCCCCGGCGGCATCCGCGTGGCGGACATGCCGATCGATATCGGCAAGGTGAAGACGCCCTCTTATGTGCAGGCCGGCCGCGAGGATCATATCGCGCCGCCCGAAAGCGTGTGGAAGATCACCGAGCATTTCGCCGGCGAGGTGAAGTTCGTGCTCGCGGGCTCGGGCCATATCGCCGGCGTGGTCAATCCGCCGGCGGCCGGCAAATATCAGTATTGGACCAGCGACAAGGCAGCCGCGTCCCTGAGCGACTTCGCTGCGCAGGCGCGGGAAACCAAGGGAAGCTGGTGGCCGGACTGGCGCGGCTGGATCGCCGCGCACGACGGCGAGACGGTCCCGGTGAAGGGCGCGCGCATCCCCGGCAAGGGCAAGCGCAAGGCGATCGAGGACGCGCCCGGACGCTACGTCACGCTGCCCTGAACCGTTCGTCGCGTTTCCCGGACCGTTCGGCCAAAACCCTCACAACGGGGTCATGTTGCACTGCACAAAAATCTTGCGCGACGATCGCGAATCGGATATTGTGCGTCGCAACATAAGTGTAATGGTATCAGCCTTGGAGCAGGGCATGGCCGAGAACACGTCGAAGTCGTCATCCGTGGCATCGAAGAAGCAGACCCCCGCGGCGAAGGCGGCGGCGAAAACCGCGCCGGTCGCGGCGCCCAAGCCGGCCGTCGCCAGTGCGGCCCCGAAGGCCGCTGCGGCGGTGGAAACCAAGCCGGCTCCGGCCGCGGCGAAGGCCGCCCCGGTGGCCGCCAAGCCGACCCCGGCGCCCCGGCCCGCTCCTCAGAGCGTGAAGGCGGCTCCGGTCGAAACCAAGCCCGCGCCGGCTCCGCAGCCGGTCGCGACCGTCAAGGAAACACCCGCCGCCGCGCCCGCCAAGGTCGCGCCGGTGGCTGTCAAACCGGCGTCTGCGGCGCCCAACATCAAGTCGGCCCCCACGGCTCAGGCGCCCGCGCCGAAGCCGGCAGAAGTGGCCGCAACGAAGCAGGACACGCCGACGGTTCCGGCCCCCGTGGCCGCTCCCGTCGAAACTGGGGCGAAGAAGGCGGCGTCGATCACGATCGCCGCCATCACCGAGGGAAGCAAGACCATGAACGAGACCGTTGCGAAGGCGCAGGAAACCGCCAAGAAGTTCACTGCCGATGCCAGCGAGCGCGTCCAGGCGCTCTTCGGCGAAGTCAGCGAGCGCGCCAAGGGCGCGTATGAGAAGAGCGTGAAGCTCGGCGAGGAACTCACCGAGTTCCAGAAGGGCAATGTCGAGGCGATGGTCGAATCGTCGAAGCTGGCCGCCAAGGCCGCCGAGTCGCTCGGCCAGGAAGCCGCCGACTATGCGCGCAAGTCGTTCGAGAGCAGCAGCGCTGCCTTCAAGACCTTCGCGTCGGCCAAGTCGCCCACCGAGCTGTTCAAGCTCCAGAGCGACTATATGAAGTCGTCGTTCGACGCCGCCGTGGCGGAAAGCTCGAAGGTCACCGAGGCGTGGCTCAAGCTCGCCGGCGACATCGCCCAGCCGCTGTCGAACCGCTTTGCGGTCGCGGTGGAGAAGGTGAAGGCGAACGCCGCTTTCTGATCCGCTCCGGCGAGAGATGAAGGAGACGGCCGTCCCGGCAAGGGGCGGCCGTCTTGCTTTTGGGGCCGCGCCTTTCGGCGGGCCGCGCCGCATTAACCTCGCCGGCCTCTTGCTCTGGTGCCGGCCGATACCATATCCTGCGGCCTAGCCATGCAGACCGATATCCACAACATCGACAGCCGCACCATGCGCGCCATGGCCGCCGGCAAGGAAGGCGACGACGCCGGCACCGGCCTCGGCGTGGCCACCCGCACGCGCGCGCGCACCAAGAAGCCGTCGCTCTACAAGGTGCTGATGCTCAACGACGATTATACTCCGATGGAGTTCGTCGTCCTCTGCCTCCAGCGCTTCTTCCGCATGAACATCGAGGATGCGACGCGGGTGATGCTGCACGTCCACCAGAAGGGCGTGGGCGTGTGCGGCGTGTTCAGCCACGAGGTCGCCGAGACGAAGGCGACGCAGGTGGTGGATTTCGCCCGCCAGCACCAGCATCCGCTCCAGTGCACGATCGAGAAGGCCTGAGCCTCCTCCCCGTCCCCGCTCAGTAGCGCATCGCCGTACCGACCGGCTCGCCCGTGATCGGGTAGCCCGCATCGTCCGGGATGCGCAGCCAGTCGCCGCCGGCGCGATGCTCCACCCAAGGGGTGATGATCCGCTGGGGGAGCCGTTCGGCTTCCGCACGCGCGTCCGAGAAGCGGGAGAAGCGCGCCAGACGCTCCAGCAGGCGCCGGGTCGGGAAGATGGCTCGCCCATCGCCGCGCGCGCAACGGGCGAGCAGATCCCCGGCGGCGGCCCAGAAGGCACTCGCCGTCTCCACGCCGTCCGCCACGGGGATCGCCTCCCCCTGCGCCTCCGCCAGATAGAAGCGCGTGTCGAACCGACGCTTCACCCGCTCCTTCGGCAGCCAGCGGGCGAAGGGCACCAGCGCCTCCGCCGGGGAGACGGCGATGGCCGTCTCCTCCAGCGTCTCGCGCACCGCCGCGATGCGGGCAGCGCCGTCCTCGGGCTCCAGCGCGGGGTGGAGCCGGCTCGCGGCCTCGTAATCGGCGGGATCGACGCGGCCACCCGGAAACACATAGGCACCGGCCGCGAACACCAGAGAGGCGCTGCGCTGCACGATCAGCAATTCGGGCGGACCGGACCGGCGCTCGCGCATCAGGATCAGCGACGCGGCCGGAAAGGCGGGATCATCCTCGGTCATCGGCCATCCATGACGCCGATCACGCACCGCCCGCAAGAGCGGCCGGCGAACAGCCTCATCGACCGCCGGAATGGCATCGTCCGAGCCTGTCGAAATGTGAGGAAAGACCCGGCGGGGTTGGTGGAGCTGAGGGGAATCGAACCCCTGACCTCTGCAGTGCGATTGCAGCGCTCTCCCATCTGAGCTACAGCCCCGCACCCGCCGGGGCCGTCCCTTTAGCCGCCCCTTTCGCACGCTGCAACACGCAAAAATCAAAAAATCCGATTCGCCGGGAATTCGCCCGTTCGCGGTCCGTCTCCGGCTGGCCCCGGCTGACCGCGCGCACAGCCCGACGCTGGCGTAACGATCGGAACATCAAGGATTTTCTTCCGTTCCTTGGTCGATCGTCCGGGCAGCGCGCAAGCCGTCGACACCGGGCGGCATCCGTCTTCCAGGAGAAAGGATCAGCCATCATGGGCTATGAACGCTATGATCGCCGCTACGGATCGGGCCGCGACTATGATCGCGACGCGGGCGATCGCTATCGCCGCTCCAGCGAGGATCGCGGCTTCTTCGATCGGGCCGGCGATGAGGTCCGTTCCTGGTTCGGCGACGAGGAGGCCGAACGCCGCCGCCGTCTCGATGAAATCTATGACGAGCGCTACAACCGCGACCGCTATGAGGGTGGGCGCTATGCCCGCTATCGGCCGGGCGGCTATTCGAGCCCGGACAGCTATCCGCGCTGGGCGCGCAGCAACCAGTCCGGGGACACGCGCCATCGTTACGCGTCGGGCTACAGCCCTTATTCCACTTATTATCCGGGGCCGGATGAGGATCGCCAGTTCGGGACGGACTATGCCGCCACCCGCACCCATGGCGATGCGGGCTATCCTTATGTCGACGACGATAGCTGGCGGACCGCCGAATATCGTGCGCTCTACGGCCGGCGTGGCGGCCAGGAGGATCAGCACGGCTATCATAGCTGGCGCAACCGCCAGCTGAGCGAGTTCGATCGCGACTATGACGAATATCGCCGCGAGAACCAGTCGCGCTTCGAGAGCGAATTCTCGGCCTGGCGCCAGAACCGGCAGACGCAGCGGGAAGCGCTGCGCAAGGCGAAGGAGCATCAGGAGGTGGTCGGCTCCGACGGCGAGCATGTCGGCACGATCGACCATATCCGGGGCGACCGCATCCTGCTGACCAGGACCGATCGCGACGCCGGTGGCCATCATCACTCGATCCCCTCGTCCTGGATCCAGATGGTGGACGACAAGGTCCACCTGTCCAGAACCGCCGAGCAGACCCGGCAGGCCTGGCGCGACGAGGACAATCAGCGCGGCCTGTTCGGGCGCGATGAGGAAGACGACGGTCGCAGCGGGGTCGATCTCAGCCGGAGCTTCTCCGGCACCTATTGATCGGGCGGGCGGCTACGCCCCGCCCTCCCGACAGGCGAAGGCCCGGCCGAGATGATCGGCCGGGCCTTCGTTCTGTCAGCCACTCTGTCGCGAAAGCGGCTTACCAGTGGAACATCGTCCCGTCCTCAAGGCGGTTCACCGGCAGATAGGCCCGCTTATATTCGTACTTGGCGGCCAGTTCCTCGTCGATGTCGACGCCGAGGCCGGGCTTGTCGCCGGGGTGCATCAGGCCGTCCTCGAAGCTGTAGGCATGCGGGAAGACGGCGTCCGTCTCCTCCGTGTGGCGCATATATTCCTGGATGCCGAAATTCGGCACCGACAGATCGAAATGCAGTGCCGCGGCCATGCAGACCGGCGAGAGATCGGTCGCGCCATGGCTGCCGGTGCGGACATTGTGCATGTCGGCGAAGCTCGCGATGCGGCGCAGATGGGTGATGCCGCCGGCATGGACCACGGTGGTGCGGATATAGTCGATGAGCTGCTCCTCGATGAGCTGCTTGGCATCCCAGATCGAGTTGAAGATCTCGCCCACCGCGAGCGGCGTGGTGGTGTGCTGGCGGACCAGGCGGAAATTGGCCTGATTCTCGGCCGGCACCGCATCCTCCATCCAGAAGGGCCGGAAGGGCTCCAGATCCTTGCCGAGGCGCCCCGCCTCGATCGGCGTCAGGCGATGGTGGACGTCGTGGAGCAGGTGGACGTCCCAGCCGAGCGCCTCGCGCCCCTTCTCGAACAGCGGCGGCACGGAGCGGAGATATTTCTCGGTCGACCAGAGATTCTCGGTCGGCAGGTCGGCGTCGGCGGGCTCGTAGAAATAGCGGTCCTTGGAGACGCCGTAGGTCGAGGCGAGGCCCGGCACGCCCGACTGGAGCCGGATCGCCTTGTAGCCCAGCGACTGGTAGTGGAGCGCGTTGTCGATCGTCTCCTCGATCGTCTTGCCGTTGGCATGGCCGTAGACCATCACGCCCTCACGGCTGGCGCCGCCGAGGAGCTGGTAGACCGGCAGGCCCGCCACCTTGCCCTTGATGTCCCACAGCGCGGTGTCGACAGCGGCGATGGCGCTCATCGTCACCGGACCGCGACGCCAGTAGGCGCCCTTGTAGAGATACTGCCACACATCCTCGATGCGGTGCGCGTCGCGGCCGATCAGGCAGGGGATGACATGGTCGGTCAGATAGCTCGCGACCGCCAGTTCGCGGCCGTTGAGCGTGGCGTCGCCCAGCCCGTAGATGCCTTCGTCCGTCTCGATCTTGAGCGTGACGAAGTTGCGGCCGGGCGAGGTGACGATGACCTTGGCGCCGGTGATCTTGGGCATGGTACTGGGCTCCGCATGACAGGGGGGAAGAAAGAGGCGGTAGCGGGGAACACTACCGCCAGGAGGGGTAAGCGATCAGAAACTATAGGATGCCCTGACGCCCGCGTAACGGCGGAAATCGCGCGGGAGGTAGCTCTGGATCGCCAGAGCGTTCGCGTAATTGCCGGACGAGTTGGTCAGGTTGTCGTAATAATGCTTGTCGAACAGGTTGTTGACGAAGGCCATGACCTCATAATGACGGTCCGGCTGACGGATGCCGAAGGACAGGTTGGCGATGCCATAGCCCTTCTGGATCGTCGTCGGGTCCTGGTTGAGCGAGAAGTTGAACTTGCTCTGATAGGTGTACGCGCCCGTGACCACCGCCTGGAAGGGCAGCGACCCCAGATCATGGCTGTAATCGAAGCCGGCGGTGAGCTTCCACTTCGGCGCCTGCGGCGGACGCGAGCCCGACAGGTCCTGGTGCGCCGGCACCGACGGAGCGCCCGGCGCCGCCACCGTCGCGGGGATGCAGCCCTGCGCGGCCGTCTGGTTCGTATAGCACTGGGCGAAGGGGAAGTCGGTGATCTTCGCGTCGAGATAGGTGGCCGAGACGTTCAGGTTGAGGTCCGGCGTGGCGCGGAAGGCGCTCTCCACCTCGATGCCGCGCGTGCGCAGCTTGCCGACATTGTCGAGCCGGAAGTTCGGCGTGCCGTTGATATATTCGACACCCTGCGCCTGGAAATTCTTGTAGCGCGTGTTGAACGCGGTGACGTTCAGGGTCACGCGCTTGTCGAAGAACTGGGTGCGGGCGCCGATCTCCCAATCCTTGGACGTCTCCGGCCGCACCGGGATCTCGCGCGACGAGTTGAAGCCGGTGGAGAGATCGTAGGTCTCGCCCTTGTGCCCGGTCGCATAGGTCGCGAACAGCATCACGTCGTTGCCGATATGCTGCTGGACACTCAGCTTGTAGGTGCCGAAGCTGTCGCCATCGCTGCCATGATAGAAGGTGTTGTTGGCGAGGATATCGAGGAAGGTGTTGCGCACCTTCTCATGGCTGTAGCGGCCGCCCGCGATGAGGGTCGTGTGCGACAGGATGTCATATTCGAGCTGGCCGAAGCCCGCTTCCTGGATCGAGCCCGCCGTCGCGTGCCAGCGCGCCTGCGAATAGACCGGGCCGCGGGTGAAGTCGCGGCTGTAGCTCACGTCGGCGTAGAACAGGCCGAGCGTGTAGCGGAAGCGGTCATGCCCGGGCGAGACGAGGCGGAGTTCCTGCGTCCATTGGCGCGAGCCGAAATTGCCGAACTGGCGGTTGTCGATGCTCGGCTGCGCGGTTTCGTCCTGATCGAGCTGATCGTGCATCAGGAACTTGTCGTGGCTGGTGATCGACATCAGCGTCGGCCCGCCGATGTCCCACGAGACGCGGAGCGATTCCGCGAGGTCGTGATACTGGGTGCCGGTGGTGAAGTTGTTGACCACGTCGCGGTTGTTCGGGCCGACCGTCACGCCCGGCGAGATGACCGACTGCGGATAGGCCGGATTGCCGCGCAGCAGCGCGCCGTCGGCGATGTCGATGAAGGGGCGGCCGGTGGTGGTGCGGCCGTTGATGTAATCGAGGCCCGCATCCACCGTGACGTTGGGCGCCGGCTCCCAGCGCAGCTTGTTGCGCGTGGAGAGGATGCGGCGGCCGTTGATCTTGTCACCATCGGCAAGGTTGTGGATGTTGCCGTCGAACTTGTCGTAGTTGAACGTCGTGCGGAAGCCCAGGTTCTGCGTGAGCGGGCCGGAGAGCATCGCCTGCCCCTGCCACTCGTCGTCGGTGGTGGCGAGGCCGGTCACCTTGCCGGTGAGCGTCTTGCTCGGCGCGGGCGTCACGATGTTGATGAGGCCAGCCGACGCCGACTTGCCGTAGAGCGTGCTCTGCGGCCCACGCAGCACCTCGATACGCTCGACATCCGAGAGATCGGCGAACGCGCGCGCCTGAAAGGCGATCGGCACATCGTCGACGACGACCGCGACGCTCGGCTCCACGCCGATCGAGAAGGCGAAGGTGCCGACGCCGCGGATCGACACGGACGCGTTCACCGGATTCTCGGCCGGGCGCACGACCAGCGACGGCGCCACGCGGTTGAGATCGGTGAAAGCGCGCACGCCGTTCGACTGGAGTTGCTGCGCGCCCACCACCTGCACGGCGAGCGGCACGTTCTGGAGATTCTGCGCGCGCTTCTGCGCGGTGACGATGATCTCGCCGCTGTTGGGCGCCGAGGCGTCCGCGGCCTGCACGGGGGCTGGCTCCGACGCCGTCTGGGCGTGCGCGCCCGACGCGATCAGGAGCGCCAGGGCGGCGCCGGTCGCCGATCGCGACAAGATGGTGGCATCGAGCAAGTTCCGCATGGTGTTCCTCTCCGGGATGTTTTGTTTCTGGCGGCGCGAGATGCGCCGATCCCCGACTCCGCCGATTAAGCATTGGTCAGACCTTTTGCAACATTGGTAATGTATGACATCGACATCGGCCTGACAGACACTTTGCGGACGTGGCAAATCCGCCACGATGGTAACAGACTACAACTGGCGGTCATGCGACAGGAGCGCTTGCCGCAGGTGGCCTGACCAGCTAATCCCCTTGCCGATCGGACGAGCTTCAGGCGCGGGACAGCGCAATGGCATTCGCCCGTCACAAGATCAGGAGAGGACAGACATGACCGACACGTCGCACCGCCCCTCGACGGACATCACCCGCCGGCAGGCGTTCGGGGCGGTCGGTGCGGCCGTCGCGGTCGCCGGCCTCGCGGAAGCCGCCACGGCGGCGGACGGCCCGGTCCGCGCACCCCTCCCCGCACCGGAAGGCCCGACGCGCCTCTATCCGCATCCGAGCAACACGCGCGCCACGCGCGACCTTTCCGGCCTGTGGCGGTTCAAGCTCGACCCGAAGGACGAGGGCGAGGCGCAGCGCTGGCACGAAGGGCTCACCGACACGCGCGCCATTCCCGTGCCGTGTAGCTGGAACGACCTGTTCGACGATGCGCGCAACTATTTCGGCGCGGCCTGGTACGAGACCGAGTTCCACCTCGATCCCGCCTGGAAGGGCCAGCGCGTCCATCTGCGCTTCGGCTCGGCGGTGTATCGCGCGGAGGTGTGGGTGAACGGCCAGCTTCTGGGCGAGCATCTCGGCGGCCACCTGCCCTTCGCCTTCGACATCGGGCAGGCCGCCCGCTTCGACCAGCCCAACCGCCTCGTCGTGATGGTGGAGAACAAGCTCGAACTGGCCCGCGTCCCCGCGATCCCCGACCCCGCCACCTCGCGCTTCTACCTCGAGGACTTCCCGCAGACCTCCTACGATTTCTTCCCTTATTCGGGCCTGCACCGCCCCGTCTGGCTGTTCACCACGCCGGCCGCGCATGTCCATGATGTGAGCGTCGTCACCACCCGCTCCGGGACGACCGGCGTGGCGGAGGTGTCCTTCACCGTCGCGGGCGGCTGGTCGGGCGCGGCCACGCTCACCATCTCGGGCGGCCCCTCGCCGATCCGCGTGCCCGTGCAGGTGTCGGGCGGCCGGGCCACGGGGACGGTGCGCATCCCCTCCGCCAAGCTCTGGGGGCCGAACCACCCCTTCCTCTACACGCTGACGGTGACGCTCGGCGACGGGCTCGACGAATACGCCTTCAAGATCGGCATCCGCACCATCGAGGTGAGCGGCGACAGGCTGCTGCTCAACGGTGAGCCCGTCCACCTCACCGGCTTCGGCAAGCATGAGGATTTCATCCTCCACGGCCGCGGGCTCGACCTGCCGGTGCTGGTCCGCGATTTCGAGCTTCTGAAGTGGATCGGCGCCAACAGCTTCCGCACCTCGCATTATCCCTATTCGGAGGAAGCGATGATGCTGGCCGACGAATATGGCTTCCTCGTCATCGGCGAGACGCCGGGGGTGAGCCTTACCTTCTCGGATCGGCCCGAGATCATCGCCGCGCGCCACAAGCAGCTCACCGCCGACCTCAGCGACCTGATCGACCGCGACAAGAACCACCCCTGCGTGATCCTCTGGTCGATCGCCAACGAGTCGCTCACCAAGCCCTTCCACACGCTCGACGAGGCGCCGGCGGATGCGGCCGCCAAGGGCACCGCCTTCTTCAGGGACATGTTCGCGCATGTCCGCGCGCTCGACCGCACCCGCCCGGTCGCGATGGTGAGCGTGCAGGGGGGGCCTGCCGAGTGGGTCGGCCAGGGCGACGTGATCTGCCAGAACAGCTATAATGGCTGGTACACCGTCTCCGGCCGGATCGACGACGCGGCGGCCGTGCTGGAGAAGGAGGTGCAGGCGCTGCGCCAGACGCATCCGGGCAAGCCGATCATCTTCACCGAGTTCGGCGCCGACGCCATCGCCGGCAGCCACGCCCACCCCGCCGAGATGTGGACCGAGGAATATCAGGCGGATCTGATCGCCATGTATCTGCGCGTGCTCGGCCGCTTTCCCTTCGTGGTCGGCACGCATCCCTGGGCCTTCGCCGATTTCCGCACGGCGCAGAGCATCATGCGGATCAGCGCGCTCAACCAGAAGGGCGTGTTCACGCGCGATCGGCGGCCCAAGCTGGCGGCGCACCGTCTGCGCAAGCTCTGGGCCGGCAAGGAGCCCGAAGAGGCCTGATCCCTCAGGGCCGGCCGAGCGCGTGGCGGAGGCGCAGGAAGCGCCCCGCCCAGCGCTGCCGCACCGGCTCGGGCAGGAAGGCGCAGGCGATCGCCGCCGCCACCAGCCCGATGAGGCCCAGCACGCCGAACAGCATCGCGCTGTCCGCGCCGACCGCCATCAGCCCCGCCACGCCCGCCGAGACGAGCACCATGCCGGCGGCGTTGACGATGTTGTTGGCGGCCACGTCGCGCGAGCGGTTGGCCGGATCGCCCAGCGTCTGGAGCAGCGCGTAGAGCGGCACGATGAACACGCCGCCGGCCATCGCGATCACGGTGAGGTCCGTCACCAGCCGCCAGCTCGACGGCCGGGCGAGGAAGTCCGCGACACCGACCGGCGCCTCCGCCGGATGCAGGCCGTGGACGGTGAGGCCGAGGTCCATCACCGCGAGCGCCAGCACCAGCGCCGAGACAGGCACATAGCGTGCGGAAATCTCGCCTCCGAGCAGACGGCTCACCAGCAGCGAGCCCGCCGCCACGCCCACCGAGAAGAGGCCGAGGAAGAAGGCTCCCACCTCCGGCGTGGCGTTGAGATGGCCGACCAGCGGCACGAACTGCTGCGTCAGCACCGCACCCAGCGCGAAGAACCAGCTGATGCCGAGGATGGCGAGATAAAGCGGCCGGTTGCGCCGCGCATGGCGGACGATCTCGGCGGTCGAGCGGACGAGGTTCAGCTCCACCGCCGGGCGATCCGCAGCGGGCGGAGCGGGCGGGATGAACAGGCTGGCGGCGAGCCCCAGCGCCGCCACGCCGAGCAGCAGAAGCGAAGCGCTCTCCGCCGACATCAGGCCGCCGGTGATCTGGCCGAGCAGGATGGCGAGGAACGTCCCCGCCTCGACGAGGCCGGTGCCGCCCATCAGCTCGGTCTCGGAGAGATGCTGGGGCAGCATCGAATATTTGACCGGCCCGAACAGCGTCGAATGCGTGCCCATCGCGAACAGCACGGTCATCAGCAGCGGCATCGATCCGCTGTGCAAGCCCCACCAGCCGATCCCCATGATCCCGACCTCGGCGATCTTCACCGCGCGGGCGATCCGTCCCTTGTCGATCCGGTCGGCAAGTTGCCCCGATACCGAGGAGAAGAGGAAATAGGGCAGGATGAACACCCCGCCCGCGATCACCGCCACCATCGCCGCCCGATCCGCCTCGCCCCGGTAGAGCGTGAACGACACCAGGAACAGCATCGCCGACCGATAGAGATTGTCGTTGAACGCACCGAGAAACTGGGTCACGAACAGAGGCAGGAAACGGCGCTTGGTGAGCAGGCTCAGCTCAGGTGCGGACATGGACGATCCCCTTGGCAGCGCGATTCGCACTGCGACATCGCCCTTGATGCCAAAGAAATTGACAATGTGCGCGTCACGCGGCCCCAGCGCATCGGCCGCCCCGGCCGGGCGCGATGCGCTCTCCCCCATCACAGGGAGGGGAGGAGAACCAGCGGACTAGCCTGCCTCAGTTGTTGCAGGCCGGGACATAATGGTTGAGCGCCGGGTCCCAGACCGGCTGGCAGGCATAGCCGTCGCCATAAGCGCCATAGCCGGCGTCGGGATAATCGTAGCCGTCGTCATAGGCGCCGGCCCCCAGCGCATAGCCCAGCGCCAGCCCGCTCCCGCCCCAGAACCACGGGTCGTACCAGCCATAGCCATAGGCCGGATACCAGCCGCCCCAGCCACCACGATAGCCGCCTCGCCAGCCACCGCCGCGCCAACCGCCGCCATGCCAGCCGCCGCCACCGCGCCAGTTCCCGCCACCGCCATGCCAGCCGCCACCGCCGCGGAAGCCGCCGCCGCCATGGAAACCGCCGCCGCCATGCGAGCCGCCGCCCCGCTGGGCCAAAGCCGGTGAGGCCGCGAGAAGCGCCAATCCGCCGACCGCCGCGACCAGGAAATTCCGCTTCTTCACATCAAGCTCCTATGGCCGGAGAAGACCCCGCACGCGACGAGCACCGTGCCTATATGGGAAGCGGCGGACGGAATTTACAGAGGTGCTGCGGCTTTCACTCGACGAGTTCGAAGCTGCCCTCCAGCCCGTCCGCAGCCGAAGGCGCCACCCAGATGTCGAACCAGCCCGGTTCGACGGTGGGCTTGAGGTCCGGCCCGACGAACAGCAGATCCTCGCGCCGGATGGTGAAGCGCACCTCCTCGCTCTCCCCCACCGCGACGGCGACGCGGCGGAAGTCGATCAGGCGGCGGACCGGTTGGGTGATGCTGGCCGACCGGTCGCGGACATAGAGCTGCACCACCTCGTCCGCCGGCCATGTGCCGCGATTGGCGATGCGGGCCGTGACGGTGAGCGGCGTGTCGGCCGACAGCCGGCTCTTCCCCATATCGAGCCCGGTATAGACGATCCGCCCGTAGGTGAGGCCATGCCCGAAGGGGAAGCGCGCCTCGTTGGGCGAGCTGCGATATTGCGCCTTATAGGGTTGCCGGGGGCCAGCCGGCGCGGGGCGGCCGGTGGGCTTGTGGTCGTAATGATAGGGCTCCTGCCCGGATTCGCGCGGGAAGCTGACCGGCAGGCGCCCCGACGGCGCGACCCTGCCGAACAGCACGTCGGCCAGCGCATTGCCCGTCTCGCTGCCGAGGAACCAGGTGACGAGGATCGCCTGCGCCGTCAGCACCGAGCCTTCCAGCGCGAGCGCGCGGCCGTTCTTGAGGAGCACGATCACCGGCTTGCCGGTGGCCGCCACGGCATCCGCCAGCGCCTGCTGCGGGGCGGGCAACACCACCTCGGTGCGCGACTGCGCCTCGCCGGACATCTCCTCGCTCTCGCCGAGCGCGAGCAGCACGATGTCCGCCATCTGCGCCACCGCCACCGCCTCCGCGATGCCGCCGGGGATGGCCGTCTCGACGCCCGAGCCGCGCGCCACCTTGAGCAGCGTGGGATCGCGCATCGCGGCGCCGAGCCCGGTGGCGAGGTCGACCGCCTGCGCATCGTCGCCATAGACGTTCCACGGGCCGATCAGGTCATGCGCCCCCTGCGCGAACGGCCCGATCAGCGCGATCTTCTGCCCGCCGTCCGAGCGCAGCGGCAGCAGATCGTCCTCGTTGCGCAGCAGCACGACCGAGCGCGCACCCGCCTCGCGCGACAGCTTCCGTGCGTCCGGCGTCAGCACGCGCGCCCGCTCGCGTCCGGGGACGAGGCGGCGGAAGGGATCGTCGAACAGCCCCAGAGCCGCCTTGAGCGCCAGCACGCGCCGCACCGCCTCGTCGAGCCGCTCCATCGGCACCGCCCCCGACGCAACCAGCGCCGGCAGATGCTGGAAGTAAAGCCCGCTCTCCATGCTCATGTCGACGCCGGCGAGGAAGGCGAGCCGCGCCGCCTCGCGCCCGTTGCGGGCATAGCCGGCGGCGATCAGTTCCTCGTCGGCGGTGTAGTCGGAGACGACGAGGCCGCGGAAATTCCATTCCCCGCGCAGCACGTCGCTGAGCAGCCAATGATTGGCCGTGGCGGGGATGCCCGAGATTTCGTTGAACGCCGCCATGGTGACGGCAGCACCCGCATCGAAGGCAGCCTGGAAGGGCGGGAAATAGACTTGCCGGAGCGTGCGCTCGGACACGTCGACGCTGTTATAGTCGAGCCCCGCCTCGCCGGCGCCATAGGCGGCGAAATGCTTGGCGCAGGCGGCCACCGCATCGTCCGCAGAGATCGATCTGCCCTGGAAGCCGGCGACCCGCGCCGCGGCGAAGCGGCAGCCGACCAGCACGTCCTCCCCGCTCGCCTCCACGCCGCGGCCCCAGCGAGCGTCGCGGGCGATGTCGACCATCGGCGCGAAGGTGAGGTCGATGCCCGCCGCCGAGGCCTCGACGGCGGCGGCGCGCGCCGTGCGGCGGGCGAGCTCGGGATCGAAGCTCGCCGCCTCGCCCAGCGGCACCGGGAAGACGGTGCGGAAGCCGTGGATCACGTCGGCCGCGAACAGCATGGGGATGCGCAGCCGGCTCCGCATCGCGGCCTGCTGGAGCCGGCGGTGCCAGTCCGATCCCGCACCATTGAAGATGCCGGTCAGCCGCCCCGCCTTGGCGTCGGCGAGCTGCTGGGAGACATTGGCCCGGCTGCTCGGCGGGTTGAGCCGGGTGGCCGCCCCGCCCCCGATCGCCGACGCCATGATGCTGAGCTGGCCTGCTTTCTCCTTCACCGTCATGCGCTTGATCAGCGCCTCGATGAACTCCGGCGTCGCCTTGGTCGACGGGCCAAGCGCGAAACCGAAGGCGGGCCGCGCCGCCATCACCAGCGTGCCTGCGCCCGCCAGCACGGCGCGCCGCCCGATGCCGCTCCGCCCTCTCATGCGGAAAGCCAGCCGCCGGTGAAGCCGGCCTTGGTGAGGCCCGCGCGGATGTAAGGATTGCGCCGCATGATGCTCCAGATCAGACCTGTTCGGTAATTCTCGATCATCGCCAAAATCGGCCCCTGGTCTATGCCCAACCAGTCGGTATCGAACCAGCCCTGACCGGGGATGACCCGGCCGTTCTGGGCCTTGCCGACTGCCTGGAACGTCGGATTGAAGGCGTCGTAGAAACCGTAAGTGCCATAAAGATGGTCGCCGTAGCGATCGCGCATGGCCATTAGCGAGGGAATGCAGATCTCGGGCGCGAAGGGGACGGAGCCGCCCGGCGCGGTCGGCGCCAGCGTGCCGTCGTCCACCGCGCCCACGCCCCGCGCCAGATAGGAGTGGAAGGTCCGCTGCTCGCCGAAGACGTCGATCGAGACGTCGCCCGGCCCGTCGCAGGCGGTCAGCCCCCAGAGATTCGCGTCATAGCCCCGCCAGCCGAGCGGATTGGCGAGCGCATAGTTGCGCTGGGCGATGGTCGCGCGGCGGCTGTTCTCGAAATAATCGCTGCCCTTGCTCCGCATGAAATCGTCCTGGATCTTGCGGAAATCGATCCAGACATGGCTGTACTGATGGCCGAACAATGGCGGGAAGCGCAGCATCGAGAGGCTGCCCGAGTCGGTCCAGAAGGTGGCGAGGCGAACGCTCCACGCATCCCAGCTCTCGCGCGGCAGGCCGTAGATCGGCGCGCCGAGCGCCAGCACATAGACCAGCATAGCCTCGTTGTAGGCCACCCAGTCATAGGGGATGAAATCATGCTCGGGCGTCCAGCCAAGCGCCACGACCGGCGCGCGCGTCATTGCCCAGCGCCAGTCGACCTGGCTGTAGAGCTTCTCAGCGAGGGTCCGGATTTCGGCCTCCTCGGGCCGGTCGTAATAGGTCTGGGCAAGCAGCACGCCCGCCATCAGCAGCGCCGTGTCGACGGTGGAAAGCTCGGTCTGCTGGAAGCGCGTACCGGTCTTGAGGCTGAGGAAATGATAGAAGAAGCCCTGATAGCCGATCACGTCCCTGGGCTTGGCGCCCTGCTCCGCCGTCGCGAGGAAGCGCAGCATGGCGAGCGTGCGCGTCGCCGCCTGCTGGCGGGGGACATAGCCGCGCTCCACCCCGATCACGAAGGCCGTCAGCGCGAAGCCCATCGCCGCGATGCTGGCGAAGGAGGTGGTCGGGAAGCGATCGGGGGCGAGGCCGCGCTTGGGTTCGGTGGTCCACCAGAAATAGGCGAAGGTGCGTAGCTGCACGTCGTCGAGAAAGGCCTCGATCTCGGGCGTGCTGGCGAGCGGCGGCATCCCCGAGGAAGCCGAGGTCTCCACGATCGGCGAGCGCAGGCTGATCGGCGAGCGGAACTTCACCGACGAACAGCCAGCCGCCAGACCGGCCAGTCCGCCGATCAGGGCCCGCCGCCCTATTCCTGCCGCCCCGATGCTCATCCGCGCGGGGACGCCCTGCCGGGTTGCACCGGATACGGATCGCTCGTCCACATCAACGCCTCCGTGAACACAGGACCCTCCTACGACGCGCGCGCCAGTGCCGCGAGGGAAGATCGGACGTGAAACAAATTGGTTCCACCGTCGAGCCATTCGGCGCATAGGACGCCGCGCTTTTCCGCCCGTCCGCCGGGGGACGGGCTGGCAAGGGAAACAGCTTTGATGATCCGACAGGCCCTTCTGCTTTCGGCCCTGCTCGCGTTCCCCGCCTTGTCGGCGGTGCGGCCGACGAACCTTCAGAGTTCGGTTCTCCCCACCCGGTCCCGCGTGGTGATGCGGCCAGACGGCATGGACGTGTGGTCCGGCCGGCGGCTGACGCGGGTGACGGCGCTGGCGGCCGGCGCGATCCGGGTCCGCATCGGGCTGGAGGGCCAGCTCGGCGAGGACGCCTCCTGGGCGGTGCTGCCCGAGGCGCGGCAGGCGACCGCGCCGGTGACGCCCCTGACCTGGGGCTTTGCCGGCGCAGGGCTGGTCGTCACGGTCGATCCCGCGACGGGCGGGCTGACGGTGGCCGATACCGCCGGCCATGTGCTGCTGAAGGACATCGACGCGCCGGCCAAGCGCACCGCGACCGGCGGCGGCGCGGGCTTCCAGCTCGCCAAGGCGATGCCGGCCAACTGGCATTATTTCGGCCTCGGCGACAAGACCGGCCCGCTCGACCGCCGCGGCGGGAGCTTCGTCACCTGGAACACCGACTCCCCCTTCCAGGAGACGACCGACCCGCTCTACAAATCCATCCCCTTCGTCATCCCGGTCGGCCCGGACGGCACCGCCGCTGGCCTGTATCTCGACAATAGCTGGCGCGGCTTCTTCGATTTCGGGAAGGGGCAGAGCGACACGCTGCGCTTCGGCGCCGACGGCGGCCCGATCGACTATTATGTGCTGGCCGGCCCGACCGTGAAGGACGTGGTGCAGCGCTATGCCAAGCTCACCGGCCCCTCGCCATTGCCGCCTCTGTGGTCGCTGGGCTTCCAGCAGTCGCGCTGGAGCTACATGTCGGCGGACGAGGTGCGCGGCATCGCCCAGCATTTCCGACAGGATCATATCCCGCTCGACGTGCTCTGGCTCGACATCGACTATCAGGATCGCAACCGCCCCTTCACGGTCAACACCAAGACCTTCCCGGACATGGCCGGGCTGGTCGGCGACCTGAAGAAGGAAGGCATCCGCACCGTCGCGATCACCGACCTCCACATCGCTTTCGCCCCGAACCAGGGCTACGCCCCTTACGACACCGGCTTCGTCGGCGATCATTTCGTCAAGAAGGCGGATGGCGTCCTCTATGTCGGCCCGGTCTGGCCCGGCCCGGCGGTGTTCCCGGATTTCACCCGCGCCGCCACGCGCGACTGGTGGGGCGGGCTCTACAAGGACTTCGTGGCGGACGGCATCGCCGGCTTCTGGAACGACATGAACGAGCCGGCGGTCTTCACCTATCCGGACAAGACCATGCCGCTCAGCAACCTCCACCGCATCGAGGAGCCCGGCTTCCAGACGCGCACCGCGACCCATGCCGAGATCCACAACATCTTCGGCATGGAGAACAGCCGCGCCACCCATGACGGCCTGCTGAAGCTCCGCCCCGACGAGCGCCCCTTCGTCCTCACCCGCGCGAGCTTCGCGGGCGGGCAGCGCTATGCCGCGACCTGGACGGGCGACAACAGCTCGACCTGGAACCATCTGCGCATGACGGTGCCGATGCTGCTCAATCTCGGGATGAGCGGCTTCGCCTGGTCGGGCGCGGATGTCGGCGGCTTCCTCGGCACGCCGCCGCCCGATCTCCTCACCCGCTGGATCGAGCTGGGCGCCTTCCAGCCGATCTTCCGCGATCACAGCGCCAAGGACACCGCCTATCAGGAGCCCTGGGTCCACGGCCCCGTCCATGAGGCCATCCGCCGCCGCTACATCGAGGAGCGCTACCGGCTGCTCCCCTATTTCTACGCCGTGGCGGACGAGACGGCGCGCACCGGCCTGCCGATGATGCGCCCCGTCTTCATGGACTATCCCGACGCGCTCGACACCGATTGCCCGAGCGACATGGTCTTCACCGTCGGCGGCAAGCTGCTGGTCGCGCCGCCGCCACAGCCGGAATCGCCCGGCTGGTATGACGTCTGCCTGCCCAAGGGCGGCTGGTTCGACTATTGGACCGGCAAGCCCGCCACGCCCCGGATGCGCGGCACGCGGCAGGTGGTGCAGGAGAAGCCCGCGCTCGACCAGTTGCCCGTCTATGTCCGCGCCGGCACGATCCTGCCGCGCCAGCCGCTGGTCCAGTCGACGATGGAAACGCCCGTCGGCGCGCTGGAACTGGCCGTCTATCCCGGCGACGGCTGCGCAGGCGCCCTCTACGCCGACGACGGACATAGCCTCGACTATCAGCGCGGCGCCTATCTCCGCCAGACGATCCGCTGCTCGGTCACGCCGACCGGTCTCGAACTCCGTTTCGACAAGCGCGACGGCAGCTACAAGCCGTGGTGGCGCGATATCGACGTGGTGATCCACGGCTGGAGCGGCCCCGCGCCGACCGCGATGCTCGACGACAAGCCCGTCCCCGCCACCGCGGATGCCACGGCCGCGACGCTGACCGTGCGGATTCCGGACCGGCGGGACACCTCCCTCCTCCGGCTCGTCCGCACACCGTCCGACCATTAACGCCGAAGGGACCGGCTGACGCCCAAAAGCGCGGATTTCAGGGCGTTTACGGATTGGAAACTTAAGTCTTTGGTAAGAGACCGGCGGCCATAGAAACGGCATGCAGCCGGAACTTGGTCAGCCCTTCGAATCCAGCGAATCGGTCCGCTCCGTCTATGCGTTGCCATTCGGCGACGACGGGGTTTGCCTGTTCGACGTGTCGCCGGCGCTGGCCCGCTGCATCGGCCTCTATGCCCGCATCCCGGAATTCGCGCGCGACGGCCATCTGCTCCAGGTGTCCCGCCTCGCCGGCGGGCAGACGGACTAGGCGCGGCCGTGCTCCTGAATGTCTTCAAGGTCCGCCCCAAGGACAAGGAGCTGAATCATGCGGTGCGAGTCGCGCTGATCGAGGCACTCTACGCCTCCCGCGCCTCCCTCGGCATCGGCGCCCTGCTCGGCGGCGCGGTAGCAGCCGTCACCTCCTATTATTGCCGCACCACGCTCGTCGAGGTGACCGGCCTGCTGCTGACGCTGTGCGGCGCGCTGCGCGTGGCGAGCTTCGGCATCTTCCGCCCCGGCAATCTCAGCGCCGGCGCGAAGAAGTGGGAGATTCTGTACGATATCGGCGCGGTCAGCTATGCCGCCCTGCTCGGCCTGCTGACGCTCGAAATCCTGCTCATCAGTCCTGACCTCAGGCTCCACGCGCTGATGGCGACGCTGGCGACCGGCTATGCCGCAGGCGCCGCGGGCCGCAACACGGGCCGGCCCTTTATCGCCATCGGCCAGCTCCTGTCGAGCGCGCTGCCGATCAGCATCGGCCTGTTCGCCACCGATCGCGGACCAGCGGGGATGCTGCTGGCGGTCGCCAACCTGCTCTTCATCATCGTCGTGACCGACATCACGCTCCTCACCTACAAGACGGTGCTGGAGGCGTTCATCGACCGGCAGGAGAAACTCCAGCTCGCGACGGTCTACGAGAAGCTCTCCAAGACCGATCCGTTGACCGGCATCGACAATCGCGGCACGCTGCGTCTGACGCTGGAGCGGCTCCTCCAGCACCGCGAGCAGGCGATCGCCGTGCTGTGGCTGGATCTAGACCGCTTCAAGCAGATCAACGACACGATGGGCCATGCGGCGGGCGACGACCTGCTCCACCATGTCGCCTCGCGCCTCTCGAAATTCGCGACCCCGATGGCGAGCGTCGCGCGCTTCGGCGGCGACGAGTTCATCGTCGTGGTGCCGGTCGAGAATGTCGAGCACGCGCTGAAGCTCGCCGAGATGGTGCGCGAGGTGATCGCCAAGCCCGTCGGCTCGGGCCAGGGCCTGATGGACCTCACCGTCTCGATCGGCATCGCCATCTCGTCGCCGGGCATCTCGTCGGACGACCTGCTGCGCCACGCCGACGTCGCGCTCTACGAGGCGAAGGCGAAGGGCCGCAACCGCGTCATCCTGTTCGATCCGGAGATGGAGCGCCGCCTCGTCGACCGGCAGCATCTGGAGCATGACCTCAAGCGCGCCATCGCGCAGGAGGAATTGGACCTCCATTTCCAGCCGATCGTCAATCTCGCCACCAAGCGGGTCGAGAGCTTCGAGGCGCTGCTGCGCTGGCACCACCCGATTCACGGCAACATCCCGCCGAGCACCTTCGTGCCGATCGCGGAGAGCATCGGCCTGATCGACTCGCTTACCGCCTGGGTGCTGCGCGTCGCCTGCGCCGAGGCCCAGCGCTGGCCGGACAGCATCTCGGTGGCGGTCAACATCTCGGCCGGCCTGCTCAAGGGCCGCGACCTGCCGACGATGGTGGTGGAGGCGCTGATGGCCTCCGGCCTGTCGCCGCGCCGGCTGGAGCTGGAGATCACCGAGTCCGCGATCGTCGAGGACAATCCCAACGCCGCCGGCCTGCTCGACGGCTTCCAGAAGCTCGGCATTCGCGTGTCGCTCGACGATTTCGGCACGGGCTATTCGTCGCTGAGCTATCTGTGCCGCTACAAGTTCGATCGTATCAAGATCGACCGCTCCTTCATCAGCAGCCCCGATCGCCAGAGCGAGACGCGCGCCGTCGTGCAGGCGATTTGCAGCCTCGCCAAATCGCTCGACCTCTCGGTGATCGCCGAGGGGATCGAGACGCCCGAGCAGGAGGACTATGTCGTCAGCCAGGGCTGCGCGGCCGGTCAGGGCTATCTCTTCGCCCGTCCCATGCCGCGCGAGCACATTGCCGGCTATCTCGCCGGCACGCCGAACAGCGCCGACGCGGTTTCTCCCAGGATCACGCCCCTGCGGGTAGTTCGATCGAACGCCTAGCCTGAATGCCGGCCAGCCGGCGCATCACCTTCACATGCTGCGCGCCGATGCCGAGCGCCGTCTCCGCCCAGATCCGGGCGACGCGCTGAAGCTCTTCCATCGTGATCGGGTTCACCTCGCGCGAGGCGCGGTAGATGCCGAGATGGCCGCCCTGCCGCTTGCCGTTGCGCGCCATATAGTCCTGCACCGCGGCCTCGCCCTCGCCCGGCTCGGCCAGCACATGGACGAGGCCGAGATCATACAATTCCTCGGCCGTGAAGGTCTTGCCGCTCAGCATGATCTGCTCGGCCTTCGCCGCGCCGAGGCGACGCGTCAGGATCGAATGCGCGCCCACGCCCGGAAACAGGCCGAAGGCATTTTCCGGCAGCGAGAAGCGCGCCTGACGCTCCGCCACCAGCACATCGAAGGAAAGCGCCGTCTCGAACCCGCCGCCCACCGTCTCGCCCTGGATGAGGGCGATGGTGATCACCGGCAAACCCTGCGCCGTCATGTTGCGATAAAGGATTTCGACGCAGAGATAGGCATAGCGGACGAGGCCATCGAGATCGCCCGCGTCGATCATGTCGGCGACAACCGAAAGGTCGCCGCCGAGATTGAACACTCCAGGCACCCGCGAGCCCAGAATAACATATTTGAGCTGCGGATCACCGGAAGCAAAGCTGCGCCCGATTTCGTTCTGCCACGCCTGAAGATCGCGCAACAACAGCGGATTGAAGGCCGGTCGAAGAGTCGGCGTCATGAAACTCCACAACGCCTGCGTCGATGGGTCCCAACGCACCTCGATCTCGGAAAGATCGAAGCGATATCTTGGACGAGGCCGGTCAACATCACTCGAATGAGAGAGGTCGACGGCGTCAAGCAGATGCTTGTCTTCGCCCAAGAGCTGACTGTGCTGGTTTTCCATATCGAGCCCCACAAACGCCAACAACATATTAACTATAGCAAAATTATTAGTCGCGCCATCGATGTTCACCGACAAGGCGGTTTGTTGCGCCGCCGTATCAGTCTGAGACGCCCTGAGCCGGCCCGGCATTTTTTGCCGCCTGCGACCCGCCCCGCTCCCTGCTGCCTCGATATTATGTCGATCCCGCGACGCTGTCCGCGCCGAAATCGGACAAGGTGCCCCAGATCGGAGCGATTCTGCCCCTGGCGCCATCCGCCAAGGCCAATGGATTTGTGCGACGCAGCACGCGGCTTTCACCGCAATATGACTGCTCGTTGCAAATAATTATCGGCCTATAGCACCGGATGCATTCCGGGCGCGGCGCGCCAAATCTCGCCCCCTTCCGGCGAACGATCGTGAATCTGGACTCATAACTCCTTGCAGAAATAGTAAATCCGTCGTGAGCTTTATCGGAATTTCCATGAAATCCATTGGGCCGGCTGACGGATCGTCACGCATCTGACTTGGATGTCATTGCACCCCTAGGCCTTCCCATCGTCCGAAGGCTCCCCCCACTCTCCCATACCGCCGTTCTACGCCAGGCCGCGTCCCCAACTACCGGGCGCGACCAACGCTCGCATCGGCTCAACGCCCTGTTCGACCCGAAAATCTTCTGCAAGCAAAACGCAGCTTTCCAGCAATCTCTCTCCAATTTACCAAATAGGATTGAATATTGCAGCAAAGCTACAAGGGTTCATTATTGAGAGTGGCGAGATGAGTAATTACAACGGAACTTCCGGAGCGGATACGATATTCGGCACGACACTGGCCGACAAAATTCTGGGACTCGCAGGGAACGACTATCTCAAGGGCGGTGACGGAGCCGATTATATCGATGGCGGCGACGGCCTCGACAAGCTCGACGGCGGGCCCGGCAACGATCATCTGATCGACCTGTCCGGCAACAACATCTTCTCGGGCGGCGACGGCGACGATCTGATCGAGGCCGGCAAGGGCCATGACCAGATTCTCGGCGACGGCGGCAACGACACCATCTACGCCGGCGACGGCCGCGACTATATCGACGGCGGTTATGGCGACGACATCATCCACGCCGGCCCCGGCGACGATGGCTTCCTCAACGAGGTCAACCCCGCGACCGGCCTCGTCACCACCGAGGCGGTGGCCGGCGGCCCCGGCAATGACTGGATTTACGGCGAAGACGGCAACGACAAGCTGAAAGGCCAGTCCGGCGACGACCATGTCTACGGCGGCACCGGCAACGACCGCGTCGATGGCGGCGACGGCAATAACTATCTCGACGGCGGCACGGGCGACGACATCCTGTCTTCCGAGGGCGGCAAGGACCAGCTCTACGGCGGTGACGGGAAGGACAATCTCCAGGCGGGCGCCGGCGACGATTATCTCGACGGCGGCAAGGATGCGGACTCGATGAACGGCGAGGACGGCAACGACGTCCTGTACGGCGGCGACGGCGACGACACGATGCTGGGCGGCAACGGCAACGACCAGATCCACGGCGATGCCGGCAACGACCATATCTTCGGCGAGGCCGGGCACGACCAGCTCTGGGGCGGAGCCGGCGCGGACTGGTTCGTGTTCAAGGGCGCCGGCGCGCTCGATGGGGGCGATGTCATCCAAGATTACGAGGACGGGGTGGACCGGATCGTTTTGGAGAAGCTGGGCGTTACTGCCTACAAGGTCGGCGGCGCGGCCGGGACGGTCTATGCCCATGACATGACGAACGGCGACGTGAGCATCGACGTGACCACGTCAACCGGTGTCAAATTCAGCGTCGAGGTGAGTGATCCGCACCATACGCTGAGTGCGTCCAACTTCTCGGCCGCCGATTTCGTGTTAGCGTAAGCGTATCTGCGGGTAGTCCCTCGTCCACGAGCGCGGGGCTACCCCGGTTGCGATCAAGGGGACCGGCGGAGCAATGGCGGCGAAGCGCATCTATGGCCTCGATGTCGCCCGATCCTGGGCCATGCTGCTCGCCCTGACGGCCCACGCGATGGTTCAGGTGGGCACGCCGATGCCCTCCCCGCTGGTCGGCATCGTGATCCGCACCTCGACGCCGATCTTCATCCTGCTCTTCGGCGCGATGATCGCGCTGGTCCACCTGCCCCGCGCCGAACGCGATGGCCTGAAGGTGCTGACGCGGCGAAGCTGGGCGCGCGGCATCCAGTGCTATCTGCTGTTCCTCGCCAACGTCCTCGCGCTGTGGATCGCCGTGCCCTACAGCGCGCGATACACCTTCCTCTGCGCGCTGATGCTCGGCAGCACGCCCTATGCCGGCATCCTGCAATATTACACGATCATGTTCATGGCGATGCCGCTGGTCATCCTGCTGCTGCGGCGGGTGCCGGTGTCGCTGTGCCTCGCCGCCGCCGTCTGCGTGCATCTGGCTTTCCCGCAGCTCAAGAGCCTGCCGACGCCGCCGTCGGTGATGGGCCAGCCGATCCTCAGCCGGATCATCGACCTGACGATCGGCACGGGCAGCGTTCCCCAGATCGCCGGGCCGTCCATCCTCCACAGCCTGGTGCTGGTCTTCGCGGGCTTCCTGCTGGGGCGCTGGCTGACGGGCACCTCCCCTCGCGGAAGGCTGTGGCCGCTGCTGCTGCTCTTCGCGGCGGTGGGCCTCTGGTCGCTGACGCAGACGCGCTACGGGCCGATCGATCTGACGAGCCTCTCCTCGATGCGCCTGCGCAACCTCAATCACCCGGCCTACACCTTCATCATGGGCGGGTTCGCGCTGGTGCTGATCCTCGTCGCCGTCGCGGCGACCCGGGGGCGCCGGGTGCCGGATGCCCTGCTCGTGCTCGGCCGCCGCTCGCTGTTCGGCTTCGGCTTCGGCAATGTCATCATCACCTTCTGGCCGAAGATCATCACGGCGAAGCTCGGCGCCGCGCCGTCCGCCTTGCTGCTGCTCGCGGTCGTGATCGCGGTGATCTTCGCCTATGATCGCGCGCTGGCACGGGGGAAGACAGGCGAGGCCGACCATTTCTCCTTCTCGGGCCTGATCCACGCCGCGGCCACCGCCGCCGACCGCCTCACCACGCGCGCCGCCAACGCCCTCGTTCGGCCCGCCAGGCATATCCGGCGCTCCCGCGCCCGCATGGCAGCCCCGGAACTCAGCGATAGTTGAAGCTGATGCTGATCCGTTCGGATTTCGCCTGCCCGGCCGGCACCTCGTGCCGCAGCCAGCTCTCCCACAGGAAGATGCTGCCCTCGGCAGGCGTCGCATAGACGAAGGTCTGCGCGTCTTCCGGCGCGTCCCGGCGGCGGAGCGGCGCCGCCATCATCATCGGCAGGCGCGGGTCTTCCAGCTTCAGCCCCTGCGCGCCCTCCGGCACGCGGACATAGATGGTGCCCGACACGACGCTGTGCGGATGGATATGGCCCGAATGCCCGCCCGATCCCTTGAGGACGTTGACCCACAGGCTGTCCAGCTTCAGGCGACGCCCGCCCAGATCGAGATAGGCCTCGTCGACGAAGCGGCGCACATGCTTGTCGAGCACGCGCCGCAAGTCGTCGAACACCGGATTGCGGACCGGTAGATCGTTCAGCGAGGCATAGGAGGTGTAGCCGGGATAGCCCTGCTGCTTGCTCCAGGCCCGGCCGGCGCGATCCTCGCGGGCGAGCGACAGCGCGGCGTCCTCCAGCTCGGCGAGCAGATCGGCGTCGCCCAGCTCGCCCTGATAGAAACGTGTCGCGAAAAGTGTCCGGGTCGTCATCCCGCCAAGCCCTGATGTTCGGATCGTCCCTGTCGGGATGGCCGCGCGACCTACAGGACTCAGGGAGCCGCCGCAACATGACGGCCGCCCGCACCGGAAATGCCCCTTGCGAGCCCGGCGAAAAGGCCTGTGGGAATTTAACTTTGGTCGAACGCTAAACTCTCCGGGCCGCCAGCCGTTATTGATAGGGCTAACGGGAGTTTAACCTTGAGCCAGCCGCTGCCGACACGAAAAGCCCCGCTCGGGCCGAAGGTGGCCCAGCCTGTCGGTCAGGCTCTGCCGGTCGAGATTCTGGCGGCGCTGGTCCGCCTCGATCGCCTCCACCGCACCGCGCCGACCGCGCGCTAGGCGGACGAAGCCCGCAGAAATGCAGAGTCATCCCGTGTCATCACGAATCTGGAAGGATCATCGGAGTGGCGGAGACGGAGGGATTCGAACCCTCGATACGGTTTCCCGTATGACGCTTTAGCAAAGCGTTGGTTTCAGCCACTCACCCACGTCTCCGGGCCGGCTTCGGGGGGCTATAGCGACGGTTTTCGGACTGCACAACTGCCTCTGCGCGGTGAAATGTGCAGCCATTGAGTCATGCCGCTTCCGTCACGCTTGCCATTCATTGCGTGCTAAGGCGCTTCGCGGTTAACCAGAGCCTTGAGAAGTTGGGGAGCACAGGTTTCATGACGATCATCGCCCGTCGGCTCGGGGCCGCCGCCGGCATCGCGGCTCTCGGCGGATTGCTGGCCCAGCCCGTCGCAGCGCAGATTCGCACGGTCGATCCGTCCTCCGCCCAGGCCCATGCCGACGCGCTCGGCAACGGCCAGCCCGAAACCAGCGGCCCGGCCTATACGCCGCCGCCCCCCGCCGAAGACCGTGGCGCCCCGCCGCCTCCCGCGTCCGAGGGGACCGAGGAGCGTGCCACTCCGCCGGCCACCAACGCCTCGCGCGCCTCGGATTCGCAGACCTATCAGGAAAGCGACGTGCTCGACGCCGCCGAGGGCGTGTTCGGCCGCGGCACCGAGGGCCTCGCCAAGATCATCGAGAAGATCCTGAAGGATCAGGGCCGCCCCACGGCCTATATCGCCGGCCGCGAGGCGAGCGGCGCCTTCGCCATCGGCCTGCGCTACGGCTCGGGCGTGCTGCATCACAAGGTCGAGGGCGATCGCCCGATCTACTGGACGGGGCCGTCGCTGGGCTTCGACATCGGCGGCAACGCGTCGAAGGAATTCATCCTCGTCTACAATCTCTACGACAGCCAGGACGCCTATCATCGCTTCCCGGCGGCGGAGGGCACTGCCTATTTCATCGGCGGCTTCACCGCGAGCTATCTGCGCCGCGGCGACATCGTGCTGATCCCGATCCGGCTGGGGGTCGGCTGGCGGCTGGGCGCCAATGTCGGCTACATGAAGTTCACACCGCAGTCGAAGCTGCTGCCCTTCTGACCGCCCTCTCTCCCTCATCGGCCCGGCGGATTCAGCACCGGTTCAAGGCCATGAGATATCATGGCTTCTGATGGCAGCCCTCCGCGATGGAGAGAGAAGATGGCATGGGAAAGGATCGACCGGGGGCGGCTTCGCAAAACCCTTCCGCTGCTGGCGCTGGCCGGCGCGCTGGCGCTGAGCGGGTGCGTCGATGACGGCTATGGCGGCTACGGAGCCTATGGCGGCGGCTATTATGGCGACGTCTATGGCGGCTATGATGACTATGCCGCTTATGGCGGATGGCCGGCCTATGGCTGGTATGACGGCTTCTATTATCCCGGCACCGGCTTCTATGTGTATGACCGCGGAGGCCATCGCCGCCACTGGAACGGCCCCGGCCATGGCTGGAATGGCGGGCACGGCTGGGCCGGCGGCCATGGCAACTCCGGATGGACGGGCCACGGCCCGCATGGCTGGAACGGGCGCCCCGGCGGAAGCGGCTGGCATGGCGGAGGCCCCGGCGGCGGCGGCCATGGCTGGCACGGCCCGTCCGGCGGGGCTGCGCATAGGGCGGCTCCTGCCCCCGCCCCCTCGCGCAACGAACGGCCGCGCTAGCGCCTAGCGCTGCGGCCGGACGGGCACCGGCGCATTGCAGAGGTCGACGCCGCCCGCCGGGCGCACGAAGAAAGCGTCGTGCCGGTTGGCGCGCGCATCGAGATAGGCGGCAAAGGCCGGCGCGTCCTCGCGCATCACCTCGAAGCGCGGCCGCTCGGCGGCAGGCATGTCGGTTGCCATTCGCACGCGGCGAATCGTCAGCCTCTGTCGCGCATCGGTGTAGAAGCCGAGATCGCCGGTACCGCGCGGGAGCGCCGTCAGCGCTTCGATCCCCTCCACGATCCGGCCGACCAGCGCGATGTTGCGATCGAGATGACGCGGCGCCTGCCCGATCACCGTATAGAGTTCGGCACCGGTCCCCGTGTCGGGCGGCATGTCGCGGCCCACGCCGACCATCCCGTAGCAATGGGTCAGCCACGCCGTCCGGCCGTCGCTCGCGACCGGCCAGCCGCCCACATGGCCGACCTGCGCCGCATAGGGATCGGGCGAACCCAGAGGCCGCATCGCCAGCCCGGCCAGCGGCCGCTCATATTCCGCCGGCGGATGCGCGACGACGCCGGCCGGGAGCGGCTTCTTCTCGTCGGCTCCGGCCCATTGGACCACATAATTGTCCTGCACGCGCACCACCGCGCTGCCATCGAACCACCCTGCGCGGGCGAGCGCCCGGATGTTGGCGACATGGACGGGCGCGAAATCAGGCGCCAGCTCGATCGCAACCCGCGCACCATTGGCGAGATCCATCACCAGCAGATTGTCGGGCGCGACCGCGCGCCACGCACCGGCGGGCGCCGCGGCTACGATCTCGCCCGGCGACAGGGCTGCGGGAGGCGGCGACGCTGCCGTGAGCAGAAGGGCCAGGAAAGCGGGCGACAGGACGGATCGACGCATTCCGGTAGCCTGCCATAGCGCGAGAGCTTGCGGAAGCGTCCCGATGTCGTTAGCAGCGCCCGGCACGGAGCGGTGGCCGAGTGGTCGAAGGCGCACGCCTGGAAAGTGTGTAGGGGTCCAAAGCTCCTCGAGGGTTCGAATCCCTCCCGCTCCGCCAGCATTTATCGACCGACAATTTCGAAAGCACGCCGGCACGTACGCCGTGTCCTCGCTCCAGCTCTCGGTCCCATAGCGCCACCCGTCCTCTCATCGAGCTATGAAGGCGTGCGCCGGGGCGTCCCTTCATTCAGCCGTTGGACAGCCGCTCATAGATACCCTATAGGGGTATAGTATCATCGATCGGATATGGCATGAGTCACGTCGCCAAGGAAAAGCAGAAGCTGCTCAATCGGCTGAAGCGGTTGCGGGGGCAACTGGAGGCCATCGAACGCGCGGTTCAGGCCGATGCAGAGTGCGCGCGCGTGCTCCAGCAGGCGACCGCCTGCCGCGGTGCGCTCGACGGCTTCATCGGCGAGGTGATCGAGGATCATATCCGCGAGCATATGATGGACGCCGCCGCCTCCCCCGACGATCCCCGCACGCAGGCCGGCGAAGAGCTGGTCGCGATCGTCCATGCTTATCTGACCTGAGCGCCATGAACCGCCACCAGCACGACGCCCATGCCGGGCATCAGCACCATCACGACCATGATGCACATGACCATGACCACCACGGGCACGGGCACGGCCATGATCACCATCATCATCATGGCCTCGGCCACAGCCATGCGCCGGCCAGCTTCGGCCGCGCCTTCGCGATCGGGACGGCGCTCAATTTCGCCTTCGTCGCCGTCGAGGCGGCCTATGGCCTGATCAGCGGCTCGATGGCGTTGCTGGCCGACGCCGGCCACAATCTCGGCGACGTGCTCGGCCTGCTGATCGCATGGGGCGCGACCGTGCTCGCCAGGCGCGGGCCGGGCGGGCGCTACACCTACGGCTTGCGCAGCTCGTCGATCCTGGCGGCGCTGCTCAATGCGCTGCTGCTGCTGGTGACGCTGGGCGTCATCGCGGTGGAGGCGATCCGCCGCCTGCTGGAGCCCGCCCCCGTCTCGGGAGGCACGATGATGATCGTCGCCGGCATCGGCATCGTCATCAACACCGCCACCGCGCTGATGTTCATGCGCGGACGGGATCATGACCTGAACATCCGCGGCGCCTTCCTTCACATGGCGGCGGATGCGGTCATCTCGGCGGGCGTGGTGTTGGCGGGGCTGCTCGTCGTCGCGACCGGCTGGAGCTGGATCGATCCGGTCACCAGCCTGATCCTCGTCGTCGTGACCGCCATCGGCACCTGGGGGCTGCTTCGGGATTCGGTGAACCTCAGCCTCCACGCCGCGCCGCCCGGCTTCAACCCCGAGGAGATCGGCGTCTTCCTGCGCAGCATCGACAGGGTGACGGCGATCCACGATCTCCACATCTGGCCGATCAGCACCACCGAGACGGCGCTCACCGTCCATATGCTGATGCCGTCGGGCTATCCGGGCGACGCCTTCACGGTGGAGGTGGCCGCATCGCTCAAGGCGCGGTTCGGCATCGACCATGCGACGATCCAGATCGAGACGGAGCACGACACGCCCTGCGCGCTCGATCCGGCCTGCCGGGGAAGCGCCTGACGCGGCAACGCGTCAGCGGCGGATCAGCCCGAACAGCCGGTCGCAATCGAGCGCGATCCGCGCAAGTGCGACGTTGGTGACGCCGAGCAGCAGCCCCGGCCGCCGCGCGCTCTCGCCATACCAGCCCGAGAGCGGCACCGGCGCCAGGCCAAAAGCCAGCGCGCGCCGCGCCACATCGCCGTCGTCCATGCCTTCGGGCAGATCGACGCGCACCGCCAGTCCGCCCATCGGATGCACCACCACCCCCTCACCCTGATGCGGGCGCAGCGCCTCGCTGAGCGCGTCGGCACGGGCGACATAGAGGCGTTTCATCCGCCGCAGATGGCGCAGATAATGGCCTTCCGCGAGGAAGCTCGCGACGGCGCGCTGCGCCTCCAGCCCCGGCGCGGGCGCGAGGCAGGCGGCATAATCGCCGAAACGCTCCGCCAGCTCCGCCGGGACCACGATGAAACCCAGACGCAGCGCCGGGCTGATCGTCTTGCTGAAGCTGCCGATGTGGATCACCCGCCCCGCGCGATCGAGCGAGGCGAGCGCCGGTGCCGCCCGGCCCCGCAGTTGCAGCTCGCTCAGATAATCATCCTCGATCACCCATCCGCCGGTGCGCCCGGCCCAGTCGAGCAGCGCCAGCCGCCGTTCGAGCGTCATCGTCACGCCAAGGGGCGCCTGCTGGCCCGGCGTCACCACCGCCAGCGCCGCGTCCGGGGCGAGCACCCTCCCCGCCGCGACGTCGAGCCCTCTGGCGTCGACCGGCACCGGCACCGTCTCGACGCCGCCGGTCTCCAGCGCGAGGCGGGTCAGCGGAAAGCCCGGACTCTCCACCCAGGCACGCCGTCCCCGCATCCCCAGCGCGCCCAGCGTCAGGCCCAGCCCGCCCGCGAAGCCGGCCGTGACGATCACCTGCGCTGGCAGGCAGGCGATGCCTCGCGCATAGCCCAGAGTGGCCGCGATCTCCTGCCGGAGTGCAGGCAGGCCGCGCGGATCGGGATAGCTCACCGGCTGCGCCGCCGCCGTCCGCGCCGCCGCCGCCAATAGCCGCGACCACAGCTTGAACGGAAAGGCATCTTGCGCCGGCACGCCCATCTGGAAGGGCAAGGGCTCCACGCCATGATCGTAGAACAGGCCCGGCAGCGGCGGCCGGATCGCCCTGTCGGCGGGCCGCGCCTCGACCGGCGGACGATCCGCGACGAACGTGCCCGCCGCCCCCGCCGACACGAGGAACTGCTCGTCCATCAGCCGCTCATAGGCCGCACGGACCGTGCCGCGCGCCACGCCGAGCTGCGCGGCGAGATCGCGCCAGGACGGCAGCCGCGCGCCCGGTTCCAGCCTCCCCTCCCGCACGGCCTGGCCGATGGCGTCATGGATCTGGAGAGCGAGCGTCCTCCGCGATCGGAGGTCGAGCGAGAGGTCGAGCGGGGCGTTCATGTCGCGATGGTACAAGAAATGATGCCGTTCTTGGTTCTTTTTCAGAGACTGCCCGTGCGCGAACCATGAAACCCCCAACCTAGGAGAAATCCCGATGGCCCACCGTTTCCTTCTCGCCGCTGCCGCCCTGCTGGCGACGCCCGCGCTCGCCGCGCCCGCGCCCCAGAACACCACGGTAACGCCGCAGTTCGCGCACGCGATCCCGAACATTCCCGGCAAGTCCCTGAAGGCCGTGGTCGTCAGCTATGCGCCGGGAGGCACGTCGCCCGCGCATCACCATGCCTCCTCGGCCTTCATCTATGCCTATGTGCTGGAAGGCGGAATCCGCAGCCAGGTGAACGACGAGCCGGCCCGCGTCTATCATGCCGGCGAGAGCTGGTACGAGACGCCCGGCGCGCACCACAAGATCAGCGAGAATGCCAGCAAGACCAAGCCCGCGAAGCTGCTCGCGGTGTTTGTCGTCGACAGCGACGACAAGGTGCTGACCACCCCCGACGCCCATTGATGAAGAAAGCGCCCAGGCCGGAAGGGGGGAGCGGCCTGGGCGCGCCATCGCGCGAACGCTGAGCAGGGAGAGGAACTCAGAGTTCGATCGCCGCGATGATTCCGAAGATGGTGACCGCACAGGCGATGACCACGGGGATGGAGAGGATCTGGATCGCCGCCTCCCGGCCATGGATATGCCCGGTCCAGGTGTTCAGCCCCCGATCAAGGAACCGGGCGAGGCTCGGCCGCCCTGCCCGCGCCGGCTCCTGCTTCAGGAAGAAGATCGGCACCGCGAAGAACACGGCCATGTAGGCCCCGCTGATCGCCACCATCATCGCGGCGCGCAGATTGCCGGTGTAGAGCGTCAGGAACGCGCCCATGATCGCGCCATAGGCCGCCAGGATCATCCAGCCGAGCGCCGCCGGCACATCGGGCGCCGCCGCCTCCCCCATCACCGGCGCCCGGCCGACGACCGGAATTGGGGTGGGGCAGAGCGGCAGGCCGAGCTGGACATCATGGACCCCGTAAAGCTCGTGGTCCCGATCGAAGGCGTAAGCGAGAGTGTCCATGACCGGTCTCCTGTGCGCCGCCGCGAAGGACGGCGGAGAGGTGCGAGGGAAGGACGCAACGTAACGGGATGCACCGCCCGGAGGTTTGGGGAGAGGGGGAGAGCCCCTCCGGGCGATGCAAGGCGTAGACGGCGGGAGCGGACGGGTGCCCTGCCCCGCGCCATCGTCAGGCGGCGAGCGGCGGCCTGTGATCGTAGAACTCCACCTGCATCCGCATCGCGCCGACCGGCTCGACATGGTGCAGCTGGCCGGGCCGGATCAGGCCGGGGGTGGCGGGCGTGAGCAATGCGGGCGGCACGGAGCCATCCTCGATATGGTAGCAGACGGCGCCTTCCAGCACGCGGATCACGCCCCAGACGCCGGGCTTGGTGGTGTGCGCCCGGCGCAGCGCCGCCGGCAGCGTCTCGGCATCGAATATGGGCGACGATCCGTAGGGCTTGGACACCGGTGTGGCCGGTTCCGCCGCGACCGGCGGCTGCGCCGTGCCGCGCAGCCGGATCGCCTGCTGGAGATTCTCCGAGATCCGCTGCGCCTTCGCCTGCATGGCGGCGGCGGCCTCGGGAGGCAGCATCTCGGCGGTGGTCCGTTCCCAGATCGCCAGCCAGCGCTGGAACAGCTCCGGCTTGAGGCGATCGGCGTGGATCAGATGCTTCATCATCGGATTGCCCTTGTAGCGCCCCGTGGTCAGCATCACCGACGACCAGAAGGCGGCGAGCCGCTCCAGATGATCCGGCCAATCCTCCACGATGCTGTTGAACACAGGCCCTAGTTCCGCGTCCTCGCGCACGCGGCCGTAGAAGCGATCCATGAGCGCCGGCAGCGCGGCCTCGTCGATGATGGGGGTCCGTTCCACGACTCACCTCTAATCATTCATCTGAGATGCATGTATTCTGGGGCAGAGAAACATGCAATAGAAATACATGTTATTTTTCGGCAGCCCGATTCCGGCTAGGGAAGCGCCATGAAACTGACGCGCTACACCGATTACGCGATGCGGGTGCTGATCCACCTGGGCTCGCGGGACGATGGCAATGGCGGCGGCCTCTCGTCGATCGCGGAGATCGCGCGTGTCTACGACATCTCGCAGAATCACCTGATGAAGGTGGTGCAGGATCTCGGCCGCGCCGGCTTCGTGGAGACGGTGCGCGGGCGCGGCGGCGGCATCCGGCTGGGCCGGCCGGCCAAGGACATCAATCTGGGCGAGCTGGTCCGCCATACCGAGGCTGGCTTCGACCTGGTGGATTGCTCGACCTGCATGATCCAGTCCGCCTGCGGCCTGCCCCGCGTGCTGGCCGAGGCGACCCGCGCCTTCCTCACCGTGCTCGACAATTATTCGCTGGTCGATCTGCTCGACCACCGGCTGGACCTGCGCCGCCTCTTCTCCTTCGAGGACGACAAGCAGCCCTAGGCCGAGGCGCAATCCCAGGATGGCGTGCCGCGGAAGCGCTCGACGAGGAAATCCACCATCGCGCGCACCTTGAGGCTCAGGTGCCGCCGGCTGGGATAGACGGCGAGGATGTCGATGTCCGGCAGGCGATAATCGGGCAGTAGCTCGACCAGCCGCCCGGCGCGGATGTCCTCCCCGACGAGGAAGGTCGGCTGGTTGACGATGCCGAGCCCCGCCAGCGCCGCCGCGCGCAGCGTGCCGCCATTGTTGGCGTGCATGATCGGGTTCATGCGGACCATGTGCGTCTTGCCCTGCGCATCGATGAAGGGGAGCGTGTCCCCGCCCGTCCACAGGCTGTAGGCGAGGAAGCTGTAGCGGGGCAGCTCCTCCAGCGTCTGCGGCGTGCCGGCGCGGGCGAGGAAGGCGGGCGAGGCGCAGAGCAGGTTGCGCGAATCCGCCAGCTTGCGCCCGACATTGGCCAGCGACCCGCTGCGCGAGATGCGCACCGCGAGGTCATAGCCCTCCTCCACCAGATCGACGACGCGGTCGGAAAGGTCGATATCCAGCTCGATATCGGGATGGCGCGCCATGAATTTCGGCCAGAGCGGCGCGAGATGATTCGTGCCGAAGCTCACCGGCACATTGATGCGCAGCCGCCCCTTCGGGTGCAGCGCGGACGCCGATGCGATCGTCTCGGCCTCGGCGACATCCTCCAGGATCGACTTCGCGCGCTCGTACAACGCCTCGCCGCTCTCGGTCAGCGACAGGCGGCGCGAGGTGCGGTTGAGCAGCCGGGTGCCGAGATGCGCCTCCAGCTCCGACACATAGCGCGTCACATTGGCGGGCGATGTATCGAGGGCGTCGGCGGCGCGCGTGAAGCTGCCTCTGGCCACCACCGTGGCGAACACCTCGAAGGCACGCAGGCGATCCATCGTTTTCCCCGATTATTCCGTTTAGCTGAATGGTGTAATCAGTTTCGGCCCATTTATCCAGTCATGCAGAATGCCTACCTCTTCTCCCGAGGCTGCGATCGGGGCAGCCAAGCGAATGGAAAGGAAGTCATCATGGCACGTCTCTCCAACAAGACCGCGCTCATCACCGGCGGCACCAGCGGCATCGGCCTCGAAACCGCCCGCCGCTTCATCGAGGAAGGCGCCCGCGTCATCGTCACCGGCACCAATCCGGACAATATCGCCGAAGCGCAGCGCGTGCTCGGCCCCGACGCCCTCGTCCTCAAGGCGGACGCCGGCGACGTCGCCGCGCAGAAGGGGGTGGCGGATGCGGTGAAGGCGCGCTTCGGCACGCTCGACATCGCCTTCCTGAACGCCGGCATCGCCGATTTCGGCCCCGTCGAGCAGTGGACCGAGGCCGCTTTCGACCGCAGCTTCGCGATCAATGTGAAGGGGCCGTATTTCCTCGTGCAGGCACTGCTGCCGGTGCTGGCCAATCCAGCCTCGATCGTGCTCAACACCTCGATCAACGCGCATCTCGGGATGCCCGGTTCGAGCATCTACGCCGCCACCAAGGCCGCCTTCCTGTCGATGGCGCGCACGCTGTCGGGCGAGCTGGTCGGCCGCGACATCCGCGTGAACGCGGTGAGCCCCGGCCCGGTCCGCACCCCGCTGCATGACCGTCTGGGCTCGACGCCGGAGGAGAATGCGGCGATCGGCGATGCGATCAAGGCGCAGATCCCGCTCGGCCGCTACGGCCACTCGAAGGAGATTGCGGACGCGGTGGTCTTCCTCGCCTCCGACGAGGGCGGCTTCGCGCTCGGCACCGAGATCATCCTCGATGGCGGCATGGCCACGCTCTGAACATCGAAACCCTCCGAGAAGGGCGGCCGGTCAGGCGATGGCCGGTCGCCCTTCTCGGCGTCTGGCGTCCCACACCGCCACCGCCCAGATCGCGAAGCCGCCCAGCGCCAGTCCGCAGCCGACCGGGCCGGTCGACGTCCAGCCCAGCCCCGCATCAATCGCCAGACCGCCGAGGAACGGCCCCAGCGCATTGGCGGTGTTGAACGCCGAATGGTTGAGCGCGGCGGCCAGCGCCTGCGCATGTTCGGCGACATCCATCAGCCGCGTCTGGAGCGCCGTGCCGAGCGCGCCGCCGATGCCGATCAGGAACACGTCCGCCATCATCCACCACAGATGCGGCGCCGCCAGCGGGAACAGGATCAGCATCAGCGCCGAGAAGAGCAGCAGACCGCCGGCGGTCGGCATCAGCGCCTTGTCCGCGAACCACGGCACGACGATGTTGCCGATGGTCATGCCGAGGCCGAACACCATCAGCACCACCGGCACGAAGCCCGGCGACACATGCGTCACCTCGACCAGCGTGGTCGCGAGATAGGTGTAGACCGCGAACAGCCCGCCGAAGCCGACCGCGCCGATCAGCAGCGTCAGCCACACCTGCACCTTGCCGAGCGCGCTCAGCTCGCGCAGCGGGCTCGCGTCAGGGTGCGCCGCGTCGCGCGGGGCATAGAGGGTGACGAGCGCCACGGTGGTCAGCGCCAGCCCGGCGACGATCGCGAAGCCCGAGCGCCAGCCCACCGCCTGCCCGATCCAGCTCGCCGCCGGCACGCCGATCACGGTGGCGACAGTCAGGCCCAGCATGATCCGGCCGACCGCCATCGCGCGCCGGTTGGGCGGCACGAGACCCGTCGCGACCAGCGCGGCGATGCCGAAATAGGCGCCGTGCGGCAGCCCCGCGATGAACCGGAACAGCAGCAGCCAGCCATAGCTCGGCGCCATCGCGGAAAGGCCGTTGCCCAGCGCGAACATCGCCATCAGCGCGATGAGCTGCGTCCGTCGCGCGAGCTTCGCCCCGATCACCGCGATCAGCGGCGCGCCGACCACCACGCCCAGCGCATAGGCGCTGATGACATGGCCGGCGGTCGGCTCGTCAATGCGCAGGCCTCGCGCGAAATAGGGGAGCAGGCTCATCGAGGCGAACTCGGTGGTCCCGATCGCAAACCCGCCCATCGCCAGCGCGAACATGACGAGGCCGGGATGCGCGTGCGCTCCCTGCGGTGCGGACATGGCGAAACTCCGGGTGCGATGTGGATTGACAGCGGTATCGCACATTTTACGCCGCGTCGCAGCATTTATCCTTGGAACAGGGAAAGCCGTCCCTTCGAAGGGCGCGTCAGATGACGCCTCGCGGCCCGAAGATGTGGATCAGATTGCCGTCCGGATCGCGCAGCATGGTGCCGCGCCGATCGGCGGATATCTGCATGTCGGCCCACATTATCTCCGCCCCCTTGTCGGCGAAGCTGGCCGTGGCGGCGGGCAGATCGTCGGCTTCGAGAACCAGCGCCTTCCAGCCCAGCACATCGAGATGATGCGGCGGGGCGGTGCGATCGACGGGCGTGAACGCGCCACGCTCGCGGTGGACCAGCTCGATGCGGATGCCCGCGCCATCGACCATCGCATAGCCGGCGCCCACTGCGTCAAAGCGGCCGCGCTCTGCGACGGTGAAGCCGAGCACCTCACCATACCAGGCGATCGCGCGCTCCAGATCGGAAACCGCCAGTGCGACATTGTTGAAGCGGAGCTGCATCGGGGCATCCCTCCAAAGGAAGGGGCCGCGAGCCGGGCGTACCCGATCCGCGACCCGGAAGAATTTACGCGTTCTGCGGGAAGAGCGCGCGACGGGTTTCCTCGTCGAACTCGGTCTTCAGCGTCAGCGCTTCCTTGATCGCATGAGCGCGCGCGGCGGCCGGGCGCGCCGAGATCTCGTCGTGGAGACGCTTCACGTTCGGAGTGTCGGTGAGCCCCTTCTCGCCGAGGATGTAGCCGGCGGCATTGCCCCAGCCCCACAACGCGATATCGGCGATGCTGTATTCGTCGCCGGCCAGATAGCGGTGGGTGGCGAGGCGCTCGTCGAGGACACGATAGTGGCGCTCGACTTCCTTCAGATAGCGGTTCTGCGCGTAGGGCAGCGTCTCCGGCGCATGGTGGAGAAAGTGCACCGCCTGGCCCGAGAAGGGCGACAGCCCGGTCGCGACGAAGAACAGCCACGAGATCGCCGCCCCGCGCGCCTTCTCGTCGGTCGGCAGGAAACGGCCGTGCTTCTCGGCGAGATAGAGCAGGATGCCGTTCGAATCGAACACGGTGGTGTCGCCGTCGACGATCACGGGCACCTTGTTGTTCGGGTTGATCGCGTGGAACCAGTCTTCGTGCTGCTCGCCCTTGAAGGTGTCGACCTTGATGGTCTCATAAGCGAGGCCCAGCTCCTCGAGCAGCAGCGCGGTCTTCATCGGGTTGGGCGACGGGTGGAAATAGAACTTCAGCATCGTGGGTCTCCTGAGGGTGCAGGCAGGGGTTCGGGCACGCGGAATGCGTGACCGGGGGATCGTGCGAGCCCTCCGAAGAGGGTTCGCGGGATGGGAGGAAATCAGCCCAGCGCTTCGCGGTTGGGCGGGCTGTCCAGATCGAGCACCGGCCCGGCCGGCACGACGCCGTGCGGATTGATGGTCCGGTGGCTCTGGTAATAATGCTTCTTGATATGCTCGAAGTTGACGGTCGGGGCGACGCCCGGCGTCTGGTAGACGTCGCGCAGATAGGCCGAGAGATGCGGATAATCCGCGATCCGGCGCAGGTTGGTCTTGAAGTGGCCGACATAGACGGCGTCGAAGCGGATCAGCGTCGTGAACAGGCGGATATCCGCCTCGGTCATCTGCGAGCCTACCAGCCAGCGGCGCTGCGCGAGCCGCTCCTCCAGCCAGTCGAGCGTGTCGAACAGCGGGGAGAGCGCCTCCTCATAGGCCGCCTGCGTGGTGGCGAAGCCGGCCTTGTAGACGCCGTTGTTGAGCGTGTCGTAGACGCGCGCGTTCACCTGATCGATCTCGGCGCGCAGCGCTTCGGGGTAGAAATCGCCGGGTTTCGCGCCGATGCCGTCGAACGCCGAGTTCAGCATCCGGATGATCTCAGAGGATTCGTTGTTGACGATCGTGCCGCGCTGCCTGTCCCACAGGATCGGCACCGTCGAGCGGCCGCTGTAGGAGGGATCGGCGGCGGTATAGACCTCGTGCAGGAAGCGCGCGTCGTGGATCGGATCGGCCACCACGCCGGGGGCGTCGGCGAAGGTCCAGCCCTTCTCGCCCATCAGCCAGTTCACCACCGAGACGGAGATCATCTCCTCCAGCCCCTTGAAAGCGCGCAGGAGGAGCGTGCGATGCGCCCATGGGCAGGCGAGCGAGACATAGAGGTGATAGCGGCCCGCTTCGGCCTTGAAGCCGCCCTCGCCGCTCGGTCCGGCGCTGCCGTCGGGGGTGACCCAGTTTCGGAAGGCCGCATCCTTGCGGACGAAGCGCCCGCCGGTCGCTTGGGTGTCGTACCAGACGTCGTGCCATTGGCCGTCGACAAGCATGCCCATGTCCGTCACTCCGCAAGGGGGTAGCCGCCTCGCCCTTGTCGGGGTGCGGGGAATGGGGCGCTTCTACTCAGCATGTTTGGCCATATCGATGGTCAGGAACTGACCACCGCATTCCGTTTTCCTGAATGATCGCCCGTCAGGCGCTGAGCGGCAGGCTGAGCCGGACGAGCAGCCCGCCCAGATCCTCACTCTCTTCCAGCGCCACGCTGCCGCCGTAGATTTCCGCCACGTCGCGCACGATGGCGAGGCCGAGGCCGGTGCCGGGCTTGCCGGTGTCGAGCCGGGCGCCGCGCTCGAAGATCTTCTCGCGCTCCGCCTCGGGGATGCCGCGCCCGTCATCCTCGACCAGGATCTCGACCCGCTCGTCCTGCTGCTGCACGGTCACGAACACGCGGCCGCCGCCATATTTGGCGGCATTCTCGATGAGGTTGCCGAGCAGCTCGTCGAGATCCTGCCGCTCCACCCTGACCGCGAGGCCGCGCGTGCCGTCGAGGTCGATCACCACCTCGGGGAAGAGCCGGTCGACCGCATGGCTGACGGCGGTGAGCGAGGTCCAGACGTCCGCGCGGCTCTGCGCGGAACCGCGCCGGCCGACGGCGCGCGCGCGGGCGAGGTGGTGGTCCACCTGCCGGCGCATCGTCCGCGCCTCGCGCATCACCGTCTGGGGCAAGTCTGGCGCGCCAGCTGTCACGGCGTTCATCACGACGGTCAACGGGGTCTTCAGCGCGTGGGCGAGATTGCCGGCGTGGGTGCGCGCCTCCTCGGCCTGCTTCTCGTTGTGCGCGAGCAGGTCGTTCAGCTCCTCCACCATCGGGCGGATCTCGAGCGGCAGCGCCACGTCGACCCGCGCCGCGCGGCCCGACCGCACCGCCGCGATCGCGAGCCGCACCCGGCGCAACGGCCACAGGCCATAGACGATCTGGAGCGCCGACAGCAGGATAAGGCCGAGCCCGAGGATGGCGAAGCTGCGGATCATCGTCCGGCGCAGCACCTTGATCTGCCCGTCGAGCACGTCGCGGCTCTGCGCGACCTGGAAACGCCATGTCACCGACGATCCCGGCAGCTTCACGTCCCGCTCGACCACGCGCAGCGGCTCGTCGCGGAACTGCTGGCTGTCATAGGCGTGGACGTCGGGATAGGCGTGGGCCAGGTCGACGGCGAGCGTCTGGTCCCACAGCGAGCGCGACGGGAAGGCGTCGTGCCCCCGGCCGGACACCTGCCAGTAGAGGCCCGAATAAGGCTCCAGGAATCGCTGATCGGCGAGCGGGCGGCTGAACCGCACCTCCCCGTCCGGCCCGATCTCCGACTGGAGGATCATCGAGTTCAGCACATATTGGAGCGAATCGTCGAAATTCCGCGTGATCGCGCCGGTCAGCACCCGGTCCAGCGCCACGTCGCCGCCGGCCAGCAGCAGCATGATCCACAGCGCCGCCATGCCGATCATGCGGCGGGTGAGCGACCCCGTGATCCGCGCGCTGCCCCGCCACTCCCGCCCGTGCGGGCGCAGGAAGGCGAGGATGCGCAGCATGTTGAGCGGGCCGATCCACCAGCGCTCGCGCCGGCGGACCTCGCCGGCGGGCGCCGCGTCCGGGCCGGCCTCAGGCGTTGGCGGGGTCGGACTCTTCAAGGCTGTAGCCCAGCCCCCGGATGGTGGTGATGATGTCGGTGCCGAGCTTCTTGCGGATGCGCGTCACGAACACCTCGATGGTGTTGGAGTCGCGATCGAAGTCCTGATCGTAGATATGCTCGATCAGCTCGGTGCGGCTCACCACCTTGCCCTTGTGGTGCATGAGGTAGCTGAGCAGCTTGTATTCCTGCGCGGTGAGCTTCACCGGCTCGCCCGCCTTCGTCACCTTGCCCGAGCGCGTGTCGAGGCGGACGTCGCCCGCCACCAGCTCCGACGAGGCATTGCCCGAGGCACGGCGGATCAGCGCGCGCAGGCGGGCGATCAGCTCCTCGGTCTGGAACGGCTTGGCGAGATAGTCGTCGGCGCCGGCATCGAGGCCCGCCACCTTGTCCGACCAGCTATCCCGCGCGGTCAGTACGAGGACAGGCATGTCGCGCCCTTCCTTGCGCCAGCGGTCGAGCACGGTCAGCCCGTCGATCTCGGGCAGGCCCAGATCGAGGATGATCGCGTCATAGCTTTCGGTGGAGCCGAGATAGTGCCCGTCCTCGCCGTCGGTCGCGAGATCGACGGCATAACCCGCACCCTCCAGCGTGGCCCGGAGCTGCCGCCCGAGCGTGGGTTCGTCCTCGACGACGAGAATGCGCATGTGCCTGGGCCTTTCCCTGTTCTCTGCCGCCTATCTGACGCGGCGAAGATGAACGGGCAAGCAACGAGTGGGTTGCGTCGCCAGAAAGCCCTCAGCGGGGCGAACGTCCGACCTCGCGGCCGGTGCGGCCGTCCACGTCGACCCAGCTCACCGAGCCGTCGCGCATGAACTTCAGCCGGTAATTGCCCGAGCCAGCATCATAGTCCGATCCGAGATAGTCGTAGCCGCGCATCCCATGCTGCCATTGCTGCTGGATATCGCGCAGGGGGCGGGCGCCCTCGCGCATCGCCTCGCGCGCCCGATACTGGTCGGGCGGACGGCGCGGGCCGGCATCGGCGGCCGACAGGCCGACGACGAGCAAAGGCACACACAACAGATACCGTCTCATCCGCATGGGGCTCGCATAGCCATCAAGGCTTGAACAAGCCGTGAATGCAGAGCCCATATTGTGGCGGGCGCCATTCTCGACGGGCTGTGGCCATGGCGCATCGCATGGCTACCATTTCGGCGCGTCATGCCCTAGCTCAGCGCCATCATGGCTGCACCCGTTCTTTCCTATGAAGACCTTGGCGTCGTCCAGGGCTCCGGCTGGCTTTTCCGGCATCTCGACATCCACATCGGCCAGCGCGACCGCCTCGCGCTGATCGGCCGCAACGGCGCCGGCAAGACGACCTTGCTCAAGCTGCTCGCCGGCAAGATCGATTCGGACGAGGGCCGCCGCACCATCGTGCCCGGCACGCGCGTCATCCTGCTGGAGCAGGAGCCGGCGATGGCGGGCTTCGCGACCTTGCGCGACTACGCCCTCTCCGCCCCCGACGCGCCGCTGCCGCACGAGGTGGAGGCGATCGCCGACCAGCTCGGCATCGATCTCGATCGCCCGGCCGACACCGCGTCCGGCGGCGAGCGCCGCCGCGCCGCGATCTGCCGCGCGCTGGCGCAGGAGCCCGACGTCATCCTGCTCGACGAGCCGACCAACCATCTCGACCTCGCCGCGATCGAGTGGCTGGAGGAGTGGCTGGCGCGCTTCACCGGCGCCTTCGTCGTCATCAGCCACGACCGCGCCTTCCTCACCCGCCTCACCCGCCAGACGCTCTGGCTGGACCGCGGCGGCGTGCGCCGCGCCGAGATCGGCTATGGCGGCTTCGAAGCCTGGACCGAGCAGGTCTATGCCGAGGAGGAGCGCAACGCCCAGCGCCTCGACGCGAAACTAAAGCTCGAAGAGCATTGGCTCCAGCGCGGCGTGACGGCGCGCCGCCGCCGCAACCAGGGCCGCCTCGCCAAGCTGATGGAGATGCGTGCCGCGCGGAAGGCGATGGTCGGTCCGCAGGGCACCGCCGCGCTCGCCACCGCGACCGACGACGCGCGCTCGAAGACGGTGATCGACGCCAAGGGCGTGACCAAGCGCTTCGGCGAGCGCACCATCATCAAGGACTTCACGCTCCGCGTGCAGCGCGGCGACCGCATCGGCATCGTCGGCGCCAATGGCGCGGGCAAGTCGACACTGCTCAAGCTGCTCACCGGCGAAATCCAGCCTGACGAGGGCAGCATCGTGCAGGCCAAGACGCTCAACGGCGTCGTCATCGATCAGCAGCGCAAGCTGATGGCGCCCGAGAAGCGCGTCCGCGACGTGCTCGCCGACGGCGGCGACTGGATCGACGTGCTCGGCATCAAGAAGCATGTGCAGGGCTATCTGAAGGAGTTCCTGTTCGATCCCTCGATCGCCGAGGCGAAGATCGGTTCGCTGTCCGGCGGCGAGCGCTCGCGCCTGCTGCTGGCGCGCGAGTTTGCCCGTGCGTCCAACCTGCTGGTGCTCGACGAGCCGACCAACGATCTCGACATGGAGACGCTGGACCTGCTGCAGGAGGTGATCTCGGACTATGACGGCACCGTCCTGATCGTCAGCCACGACCGCGACTTCCTTGACCGCACCGTGACGATCACACTCGGCCTCGACGGCTCGGGCAAGGTTGATGTGGTGGCCGGCGGCTATGAGGATTGGGTGCGCCAGCGCGCGCCCAAGGCGGAGCCAAAGAAGGCCGCCTCCAAGGCCGAGACGCCCGCCGCCGCCCCGCCGCCGAAGAAATCCAAGCTCAGCTACAAGGACCAGCGCGACTTCGACCTGTTACCGGGCGAGATCGAGAAGCTGGAGGCCGCGATCGCGCGCGACGAGGCGGCGCTGGCCGACCCCGATCTCTTCGCCAGGGACCCCAAGCGATTCGACGCGCTGATGAAGGCGATCGAGACCGCGCGCGAGAAGAAGGACGCCGCCGAGATGCGCTGGCTGGAGCTGGCCGAAATGGCGGAAAATCTGGGCTGAGCGAGAATTTTGGGGCGGACGGTGACAAAAGGGTTGCAGTCCGCCCCCAGCCGATCTAACAGCCCGCCTCCAATGCGCGCCCGTAGCTCAGCTGGATAGAGCATCAGACTACGAATCTGAGGGTCGGACGTTCGAATCGTTCCGGGCGCACCAATTTCTCCCATGACTTGAACGGCCCCTCGGCGTGACGCGAACGGATGCGCCACGGCCGCTCCCGCGCAAATAAACGCTGCGCCCGCCCAAGCCGATCGATATCGTCCGCTCCCCAAGGGAGGCACCGGTGCGGCCGCACGGCGTTCTCCTTGGGGAGGATCGGCAGCCCGCGGAGAAGCCGTTGCGCAATATCGATTTCACCTCATGGCAGAGCCTGCTCGCCACCCTGCTCGGATTGGTGCTGGTGACCCTGCTCGGGGTCGGCATCCGGCTGGTGATGATGGTCACCATCCAGCAACGCCGCGAGCGCATGAACCGGCAGATCAATGAGAGGCTCCGCACGCTCATCGCTGCCTACAAGACGCTGGGCGGCTCCTTCACCGGCAACCTGATGGTCGATCCCCGCCATCTGCGCGACCTGCGCGAAGCCCCCGGCGGCGCCACGGGGACCGTCGACCTTTCGGAGCAGTCCGAGCGCGGCCGGCGCATCCGGGATACGGTCGAGGCGGCGCTGGCCGATATCCTGCTGCTCGGCACGGAGGAGCATGTGCGCCTGGCGGAGCACGCCGCCCGCGAACTCGTCGCCGGCCGACAGGTGCCGACGCAGCCACTGGTCGTCTCGCTGCGCGACTTCATTCGCCATGCGCTCGATCTCGATCCGATTCCGGCCGGCCTCGCCATTCCCGTCCAGGGCCCTTCGCGCCAGCTCGGGTCCGGCCGCGGCAAGGGCGAAAGCGGCGGGGGTGGCGCCGGCAAAGGCGGCGGCGGTGGCATGGGATTGGGCGCCGGCATGGGGATGGGGGGCGGATTGGGCACCGGCCACTCCCATGAAGACGACACACCCGATCATCACGGCTGAGGGCGCGGTATTCCGGGTCCGGGGGAACTCCCCCCGCCTCCCTCAGGCCACCAGCAGCCGCCCCGCCTGCGCGCGCGCTTCGTCGGTGACTTCGGCGCCGGACAGCATCCGCGCGATCTCCTCGCGCCGCTCGGTCGCGTCGAGGAGGCGGACACCGGTGCGCGTGACGGTGCCGTCATGGCTCTTGGCGATGAGGAGCTGCCTGTCGGCGCGCGCCGCCACCTGCGGGCTGTGCGTCACCACCAGCAACTGCGCCTTCGCCGACAGCCGCGCCAGCCGGTCTCCGATCGCGGAGGCCACCGCGCCGCCGACGCCCCGGTCGATCTCGTCGAAGATCATCGTCCGCGCGCCTGCCGCCTCGGCCAGCGACACCTTGAGCGCCAGGATGAAGCGCGACAGCTCGCCGCCGGACGCGATCTTGGCCAGCGGCGCGAAGGGCGCGCCCGGATTGGTCGAGATCAGGAATTCCACCCGATCACGCCCTTCGGCGCTCCACTGGCCCTCGGGCAGCCGCTCGATCGCGGTGCGGAAGCGCGCGGCGTCGAGCTTGAGCGGCGCCAGCTCCTCCGCCACCGCCCGATCGAGCCGACCCGCCGCCTCATGCCGCGCGGCGGACAGCGCGCCCGCTTCCTCCTCATAGGCCGCGCGAGCGGCCTTCACGGCCTTCTCCAACGTCGCGAGGCCCTCGCCCCCTGCCTCGATGCGGGCGAGCCTTTCGGACAGTTCCTCGACCAGCGCGGGCAGTTCGTCGGGCTGGACGCGATGCTTGCGGGCAACCCCGCGCAGATCGAACAGCCGCGTCTCGATCCGGTCGAGCCGCTCGGGATCGAAGGCGAGCGCCTGCGCCGCCGCCTCCAGCGCCTCCTCGGCCTCGGCCGCCTCGATCACGGCACGGTCGAGCGCGGCCAGCGCGGAGGCCAGCGCCTCATGCTCGTGCGCCACTCGGTCGAGCCGCCGCGCCGCCTGCCGCAGCGCCGCCAGCGCGCCCTCCGAGCCATCGAGATGCTGCGAGACACCGGCCATATCCTCGGCCAGCCGCGCGCCCTTCTGCATGGCGGCGCGCTCCCCGGCGAGCGCCTCCTCCTCGCCCGGCTCGGGCGCCAGCGTGGTCAGCTCGCGGACCGCATGGTCGAGCCATTCGCGATCCCGCTCGGCGCCTTCGAGATCGGCTCGCGCCTGCGCCAGCTCGGCCTCGGCGGCGCGCCAGCGGGCGTGGGCCTGGCCAAGCGGCCCGGTGTCGAAGCGGCCGAAGGCGTCCAGCAGCGCGCGATGCCCGCGCGCGTTCAGCAGGCCGCGATCGTCATGCTGTCCGTGGATCTCGACCAGCCGGCCGCCCAGTTCGCGCAGCAACGCGGCGGAGGCGGGCTGGTCGTTGATGCTGGCGCGGCTGCCACCGTCTGCCTTGACGATGCGCCGCACGATCAGTGGTTCGCCGGGCTCGCCCGTCAGTCCGTTCTCGGCGAGGAGTGCGGCGACGACCGCATCGTCACCCGCATCGAAGCTGGCGGTGACGACCGCCTGCGACGCGCCATGGCGCACCAGCCCGCTATCCGCCCGCTGGCCGAGCACCAACCCCAGCGCATCGAGCAGGATCGACTTGCCCGCCCCCGTCTCGCCGGTGAGCGCGCCCAGACCCGCTGTGAAATCGAGGTCCAGCGCCTCGATCAGCACGACGTCGCGGATGGCGAGACGGATCAGCATGGCCCTTCTCTACGCGATCATCGCGCAGATGAGAACAGGCCATGAACAAAAAGCATCGGCAGGCGCTCGCCCGCCGTGCCTCACTGGCCCTTCTTGTCCTTGCGATGCTTCGCCTTGGGCTCATGCTTGCCGTGGCGGCCCACCGTCTCGGGGGCCTTCTTGGTGATGAGCGTGTAGGCGCGCTGATACCATTTGGAGCCGGGATAGTTGTTGCCCAGCACCGCGGCGGCCTTCTCCGCCTCCACCGGCACGCCCAGCGCCAGATAGGATTCGGTCAGGCGCTCCAGCGCCTCGGGAACGTGGGTGGTGGTCTGATATTTGTCGATCACGACGCGGAAACGGATGATCGCCGCCAGCCACTGGCCACGCCGCTCATAGAAACGGCCGATCTCCATCTCCTTGCCGGCGAGGTGATCGTTGACGAGGTCGGTCTTGAGACGCGCATCGGCTGCGTAGCGCGAATCCGGATAGCGGCGGATCAGCTCGCCCAAGGCGTCGAGCGCCTGCTGGGTGATCTTCTGGTCGCGGGTGACGTCGTTGATCTGCTCATAATAGTCGATGGCGATCAGATAATAGGCGTAAGGCGCGTCGCGGTTGCCGGGGTGGATCGACAGGAAGCGCTGGGCGGACGAGATCGAGGCGTTGTAGTCGCGCGCCAGATAATAGCTGTAGGCGCTCATCAGCTCGGCGCGGCGCGCCCAGATCGAATAAGGATGCTGGCGCTCCACCTCGTCGAAGAGCTGGGCGGCGATCTTGTACTGGCGCCGGTCCAGGCGGTCGCGGGCCAGCGTGTAGAGCGTATCGACGTCGCGGGCGATGAAGCGCGTATCCGCCTTCTTCTTGCCGCCGCCGGCACAGCTGGCGAGGGGCGCAAAGGCGATCGCGGCGAGCGCGGCGAGGAGGAGCGGGCGGGAGGCGGAACGCAGCATGACGATGCTCTTAGCGGCTCGATCCGGATGAGGGAAGCGGCCCGGATGATGGCCCGCTGGCGATGCCGGGACAGTTTCGCTTCCGGCCTGAATGCGCTCTTAACAGTTTGATGGCACAAGGCGAGCCATGTTGCGCGTGCTGACCCTCTCCACCCTGTTCCCCGACGAGACACGGCCGACCTTCGGCGTGTTCGTCGAGCGGCAGACGCTGGGCCTCGCAGGCCTGCCCGGCGTGGAGGTGGAAGTGGTGGCACCAGTGGGCCTGCCGCCGGGCCCCCTCGCCCGCCATCCGCGCTGGAGCGCGCTCGCGACGCTGCCGATGGGCGAGATGTGGAAAGGCCTTCCCCTCCACCGCCCGCGCTTCACCGCGGTGCCGGGGCTGGGCGGCTTCAATCCGGGTGCGATGGTGCGCGCGCTCACCCCGTTCCTGACCGAGATGCGCCGGCGCTTCCCCTTCGACGTGATCGACGCGGAGTTCTTCTTCCCCGACGGCCCGGCCGCGACCCGGCTGGGCGAGGCGCTGGGCGTGCCCGTCTCGATCAAGGCGCGCGGGGCCGATATCCACCATTGGGGCCGCCAGCGCTGGACGCGCGGGCAGGTCGCGGATGCCGGGCGCGACGCCGCGGGGATGCTCGCGGTGAGCGCGGCGCTGCGCAACGACATGGTGGCGCTGGGCCTGCCGGGCGAGCGCATCCGCATCCATTATACCGGCGTCGACCTCGCCCGCTTCCGCCCCGCGGCGGACCGGGAGGCCGCCAAGGCTGCTCTGGGCGTCTCGGGGCCACTGTTGCTGTCGGTGGGGGCGCTGATCCCGCGCAAGGGCCATGCGCTCGTCATCGAGGCGCTGGCGCGGCTTCCGCGCGGCACGCTGATGATCGTGGGGCAAGGCCCCGAGCGCGCCGCGCTGGAGGCGCTGGTGGCCGCGCGAGGGCTGAACGAGCGGGTGAAGCTGCTCGGCCCGCGCCCGCATGAGACGCTGCCCGCCCTCGCCGCGGCGGCCGATGTCGGCGTGCTGGTCTCCGCGTCGGAGGGGCTCGCCAATGCCTGGGTCGAATCGCTCGCCTGCGGCACGCCGGTGGTCATCAGCGACGTGGGCGGCGCGCGGGAGCTGGTGGACCGGCCCGCCGCCGGGCGAATCGTGGCGCGCGATCCGGCCGCGATCGCGGCGGCCGTGGCGGAACTGATCGCCTTTCCGCCGGACCCGGCGGCGGTGCGCGCGGCGGCCGAGCGCTTCACATGGGATGCGAACGCGCTGGCGCTGCGCGATCATCTCGCGGGGCTGACGGGGCGCTAGCGATCCAGCCGCATCAGCGCGGCGACGATCTCGCGGCCCTCGGCGCGCAGCACGCCCCAGGCATGGGCGGCGGCGCGGCTGTCCATCACTTCGAGCCCGATGCCCTTCGCCTCCAGCGCGGCGACGAAGGCCGGCGACGGACGGCGCAGCGCCGCCCCGGTGCCGAGCAGCAGAAATTCGGCCGTCGGCTCATGGGCCAGCAGCGGCGCGATGGCGTCGAGGTCGAGCGCCTCGATCGCGGGCGCCTGCCACTCCACCGCCGTCTCCGGGGTGAGCAGCGCGCCGTCGGCGAAGACCTGCTCGTCGATCCGGAAGCCGCCGCCGGAGAAGCCGCGGATGGCGGGCCCTGCGGCGACGGGATCGGGGGAGAATTTCGCCATGTCTTACGGCTTCGGCGCGATCCGCTCGGCGCGGTCGCGGCTGGCCTTCTTCTTGTCGGTCGCCGCCGCCATCTGGCGGAAGCGGGACTTGTCGAGGCCGAGCGAGATCAGCAGGGAGGACGAGACGTAGATCGACGAATAGGTGCCGACCACGACGCCCAGGATCATCGCCGCCGTGAAGCCGCGCAGCACTTCGCCGCCGAACAGCAGCAGCGAGGTCAGCGCCAGGATGATCGTGAGCGAGGTCATCACGGTACGCGGCAGCGTCTCGTTGACCGAGAGGTCGATCAGCTCGCCGAGCGGCATCTGGCGATATTTGCGCATATTCTCGCGGATGCGGTCGTCGATCACGATCTTGTCGTTGATCGAGTAGCCGATGATCGTCAGCACCGCCGCGACGATGTTGAGGTCGAACTCCAGCCGGGTCAGCGCGAAGAAGCCCAGCGTCATCAGCACGTCGTGGAAGATCGACACGAAGGTCGCCACGCCGAACTGCCATTCGAAGCGGAAGATGCCGAACAGGGCGATGCCGAACACGGCGAGGAACACCGCCAGCACGCCGTTGCGGATCAGCTCGCCCGACACCTTGCCCGAGACGGTCTCGACCTGGTTGAAGGTCACGCTCGGATAGTCGGCCTTGAGCGCCGCCTCGACCTTGTTGACCAGCGCGTTGTTGGCGCCCTCGTCGGTGGAGTGCGGCAGCGGCAGGCGGATCGACACGGTGTTCTTCGCGCCGAACTGCTGGAGCTGGGCGGTGCCGACGCCGAGGCCGTCCACCTTGTGGCGCACCGCGTCGAGCGGGGCGTCACCGGCGAACTTCGCCTCGATCATCAGGCCGCCGACGAAGTCGACGCCGAAGTTGAGGCCGCGCACCCCGACCAGCACGCCGGCCGCGATGGTGAGCAGCAGGGTGAGCCCGAAGGCCCAGCCGCGCAGCTTCACGAAGCCGATATTGGTGTTGTCGGGAACGATCTTGAGCAGGCGCATGGTTCGGGTCGCCTCAGATATGGATGGCTTGCGGGCGCGCGCGGCGGAGCCAGATCGCGACCATCATGCGCGTGAACAGCACGGCCGTGAACACCGACGTCGCGATGCCGAGCAGCAGCACCACGGCAAAGCCCTTCACCGGGCCGGAGCCCAGGATGAGCATGATGAGCCCCGAGATGGCGTGCGTCACGTTCGCCTCGAAGATGGTGCGGCTGGCCTCGGTATAGCCCAGCTCGACCGCCTGCACGACACTGCGCCCGCGCCGCCGCTCCTCGCGGATGCGCTCGTTGATCAGCACGTTGGCGTCCACCGCCGTGCCGATCGTCAACACGAAGCCTGCGATGCCCGGCAGCGTCAGCGTCGCGTTCAGCAGCGCCATGGCGCCGAGGATCACGAACACGTTGATGATGACGGCGAGGTTCGCATAGACGCCGAAGCGGCCGTAGGTGACGAGCATGAAGATCACCACGGCGGCCACCGCGATCGCCGAGGCGACGATGCCCGCGTGGATCGAGTCCTGGCCGAGGCCGGGGCCGACGGTGCGCTCTTCCACGGTCTTCAGCGTCACCGGCAGCGCGCCCGACTGGAGCGAGATCGCCAGCGCCTGCGCCGACTGGACGGTGAAGCCGCCATGGATCGACGCGCTGCCGCCGAGGATCGGCTCGTCGATGCGCGGCGCCGAGAGCACCACGTTATCAAGGATGATCGCGAAGGGCTTGCCGACATTCTGCTGCGTCGTCTCCGCGAAGGAGCGCGCGCCGCGGCTGTTGAAGCCGATCGAGACGATGGCCTCGTTGTTCTGGTCGTAATCCTGCTTGGCGGTCTTGAGGTCCGCGCCGGTGATGATCGCCTGACGGAAGACGGCGACCGGCGCGCCATTCTCGTAGCGCAGGATCTGGTCGCCGACCGGCGCCTGACCGGCCGCCACCTTGGCGGGATCGGCCTGCGTGTCGACGAGCTTGAATTCGAGCTTGGCGGTCTTGCCGATCAGCGCCTTCAGCGCGGCGGGGTCGCCCTCGCCCGGCACCTCGACGAGGATGCGGTCGGCGCCCTGCTGCGCGATCGTCGGCTCCTTGGTGCCGAGCGCGTCGATACGCTTGCGGACGATGTCGGTCGCGCCGGACATTGCCTGCTTCACGAACTGGTCGATGCCGCCCTTGGTCGGCGTCATGACGATGCGGGTCGAATCGACGACGCGCACATCCCAATCGCGCTGGCCGGTCGAGCCGACCGGCGACGTCAGCGTGCGGACCTTCTCCACCGCCGCGTCGACCTGCGCGGGATCGCGCACGAAGAAACTCAGCGAGCCGTTCGCGGTCGAGATGTCGCCGATCTCGACCTGCGGGCTCATCCGCCGCATCTCGCCGCGGATCGTGTCCTGCATCGCGGCGAGGCGCGTCTTGGCGACGTCGGCCGTGTCCGCCTCGAGCAGGATGTGGCTCCCGCCGGCCAGATCGAGGCCGTAATTGATGCGCGGCGCGAAGCCGAGACCCAGCTTATTCGCCGTCGTCTCGGGAATGAAGCTCGGCACGGCGAACAGGATGCCGATCAGCAGCACCCCGATGATCGAAGCAATCTTCCAGCGCGGGAAATCGAGCATGGCCCCCTCAGCCCCCCCTCAATCGTTCGCTGGCTTGGTCGTCCCGCGCACCTCGGTGAGCGTGGACTTGATCGCGCGGACGCGGACGTTGGGCGCGAGTTCGACCTCCACCTCGTCACCCTCGACCTTGGTGATGCGGCCGACCAGGCCGCCGCCGGTGACGACCACGTCGCCCTTCTTGGCACCGTCGATCATCGCCTTGTGCTGCTTGGCGCGCGCCTGCTGCGGGCGGATGAGCAGGAAATAGAAGATCACCACCATCAGGACGATGGGAATGAAACCGGAATAGGCCGCAAAACCGGACGCGCCGGGCGCGGAGCCTACAGTCTGGGCATAAGCTGGGGACGAGAACATCGTGCGGTTCGGCCTGGCTGGGGCGCTCGTTCGGATACGAAAAGCAGCCCATGTGGAGGGCGGGCGCCTACCATGCCGCTGCCGCCCCATGCAAGGCGCGCCTGTTTTGCCCGCTTGCCAAGCGCGCGGCGGTCGCCTAATGGCCGCCGCCTAGGTCGGGGCGTGGCGCAGCCTGGTAGCGCATTAGACTGGGGGTCTAAGGGTCGCAGGTTCGAATCCTGTCGCCCCGACCATCTTCCCTGAACGGACCCCAGTCTCCCTTCGTGATCGCCGACTCGCGATCGCCCCCGTCGGCGATTCGCCCCGCGAAATCGGCTACTTGGCGGGCATCGGGTGCGTTCCGGCAAAATCCATTTTCCTACACGAACCTATCTGGTTATATGAATCAGCTCCATCTTCGAGGAGCAGGTTCATGGACGCCAGCGATCTCATCGACGAGCTGATCCAGCGCGAGGGCGGCTACAGCGCACGCGCCGCCGACAAGGGCGGGCCGACTCGCTTCGGGATCAGTGAGGCCGTCGCCCGCGCACATGGCTACAGGGGCGACATGGCGAAGCTCCCCCCCGACACCGCCGCCGCCATCTATCGCGCCGATTACTGGACGAAGCCCGGACTCGACCGGGTCGCCGACCTCGCGCCCGACGTCGCAGCCGAGCTGTTCGATACCGGCGTCAACATGGGCACGGGCACGGCGGCCGGCTTTCTCCGCAGGGCGCTGAACGCGCTCAACCGCAGCGGCGCGGATTATGCCGACATCCCCGCCTCGGGCGCGGTCGACACCGCCACGCTCGGCGCGCTGAAAGCCTTTCTCCGCACGCGCGGTCCGGCGGCCGGGACGGTGCTGGTGAAGGCGCTCGATGCGCTCCAGGGCGCACGCTACATCGCGCTCGCCGAGACGCGGCCCGCCGACGAGGCCTTCCTCTATGGCTGGCTCGTCAACCGGGTTGGCTGAGATGGCCAGCACGCCCCCCGCCCCGCCGCTCGCCGAGGAGCCGTCCGCCGACCGCTTCACCAGCCGCGCGCGGCCCGCCTTCCTCTACGTGATGTACGCGCTGCTGCTCGGCGCCTTCCCGATGGCGGGGATCGCCGCCGCCCGGCCGGACATCGCCGCCCTCATGACCCGCGCCATCTCGGCCTATCTCGCCGCCATCCCCGAACCGCTCTATGCCCTCTTCGGAACCGGCTATCTCGGCTACACCGTGGCGCGGACATGGGGGAAGGCGGTCGGCGCGGAGAAATGAGAGAGGCGTCATACGTGTCAACTTCGTCAATTTCGGCCGACAAACCCGTCATCCTCGTCGCCGCCCCCGTGCTCGCCCGTGTGCTGCCGCTGCTGGCGGCGCACTATGAGGTGCTCCCGCTCTGGGAGGAGAGCAGCCATGCCCGCATCGCCGAGGCGCGCGCGCTGGTGGTGATCGGGGAGACGCCGCTCGATACGGCGCTGGTCGAGCAAATGCCGAACCTCGGCCTGATCGCCTGCTTCACGGTCGGCTATGACGGCATCGACGTGGAGTGGGCGAAGGCGCGCGGCCTTGCCGTCACCCACGCGCCCGGCGCCAATGACGAGGATGTCGCCGATCATGCGATCGGGCTGATCCTCGGCCACCGCCGCCAGATCGTCGCCGGGGACCGGATGGTGCGCGCCGGGACGTGGGACCCGCATCAGCGCGCCTTCACCCGCTCGCTCGCCGGCGCGAAGCTCGGCATCGTAGGGTTGGGCGACATCGGCGTCGCGGTCGCGCGGCGGGCGGAGGCGATGCGGATGCGGATCGGCTGGTGGGGGCCGAACCCCAAGCCCGAGGCGGAATGGCCGCGTGCCGACAGCCTCGTCGCGCTCGCCCATGAAAGCGACATCCTCGTCGTCGCGGCGCGAGCCCATGCGGGCAATGCGGGGCTGATCTCGGCCGAGGCGATCGAGGCGCTGGGGCCGGAGGGTCTGCTGGTCAACATCGCGCGCGGGAGCCTCGTCGACGAGGACGCACTGATCGCGGCGCTGAAGGACGGCCGCCTCGGCGGCGCGGCGCTCGACGTGTTCGAGACCGAGCCGACACCCGCGGCGCGCTGGGCCGACGTGCCCCGCACCGTCTTCACGCCCCACACCGCCGGCTCCACGCAGGACGCCGTGCAGCGCATGGTGGGGATGCTGTTCGCCAACCTCGCCGCCTTCTTCGCGGGCGAGCCGCTCAAGACGCCTGCCGCCTGACATCGGGAGACCCCATGACCCACGACCATCATCGCTGCGCCTGGGCCGGAAACGATCCGCAGATGCGCGCCTATCACGACACCGAATGGGGCGTGCCCGAGCGCGATTCGCGCGCGCTGTGGGAGAAGCTGATGCTCGACGGATTTCAGGCCGGGCTCGCGTGGATCACCGTGCTGCGCAAGCGCGAGGCGTTCCGCGCGGGCTTCGCGGGTTTCGATCCCGAGGCCGTGGCGCGCTTCGGCGAGGCGGACATCGCCCGCCTGCTCGGCGACGCCGGCATCATCCGCTCGCGCGCCAAGATCGAGGCGACCATCGGCGGCGCGCGCGCCTTCCTCGCCATGCGCGACAGGGGCGAGGATTTCTCCGCCTTCTGCTGGTCCTTCACCGACGGCAAGCCGCTCGTGGGCGACGGTCATGTGGTGCCCGCGAAGACCGCGCTTTCCGAGACGGTCTCCAAGGCGCTCAAGGCGCGCGGCTTCAAGTTCGTCGGGCCGACGATCGTCTACGCGTGGATGCAGGCGACCGGCATCGTCAACGACCATGCCGCCCACTGCTTCCGGCGCGAAGCCGTCTAGGCCTTGCGCGCCGCCCGCGTCTTGGCGACCGCTTCCTTCAGCCCGTCATAGCCGACCGCGCCGTTGAGCATCGTGTCGCCGACCACGAAGGTGGGCGTGCCGGACAGGCGGAGGCTGCGGGCGAGATCCAGATTGCCCTCGATCTCGCGGGCGATGGCGGGGCTGTCGGCCGCCTTCGCATCGAGGCCGACGCTGCCCGCCGCGCGGTCGATCTTGGCGTCGTCGAGCGCGCCCTCGCCGTAGAGCGCATGGTGATAGGCCGCGAACTTGCCCGCCTGCGCGGCGACGAGGCTCATCCGCGCCGCGCGGTCACTGTAGGCGGAGAGGATCGGCAATTCCTTGTAGACGACGCGGATGTTCGGATCGGCCGCGATCAGCCTGTCCACATCCGCCACGCTCGCCCGGCAATAGCCGCAGGCATAGTCGAAATATTCGACCAGCGTGACGTCGCCCTTGGGGTTGCCCGCCACCGCGCCGGGGAAAGGCGTCTCGATCGCGCCGCGGTGCGCGGCGATCAGGGTGGCGGTCTGCTTGTCCTGCAGACGCTCCATCGCCTCGGGGATCACCTCGGGATGCTCGAGCAGATAGGTGCGCACATACGCGCCCTGATCGGGCGCCTTGCGCAGGTCGAGCCCGTGCATCGCCGCCACCGCCGCGATCGCGCCCACGGCCGCCGCCGCGCCGCCGCCGGCGATATTCTTCCAGTTCATTTGTGTCGGGTCCTGCTGTCCAGATTGTTGCGCGCGGTCACCGCGATGTCCTCGGCGCGCAGATAGTCGGGCGTGCCCTGCGGAATGCCGCGCAGCGCGGTCTCCGCATTGGCGCGGGCGAGTGTGTCGTTGCCGTCCATCGCATAGCGCTCGGCCGTCGCGAGCGCGGCATGGGGCTCGTCGCCGCGGCGCGCATAGACGGTGCCGAGCGCATACCAGGCGAGCGGGTCCTCGCGATCCCGGTCGACGGAGAGCTTGAGCACTTTCTCCGCCTCGGCGAAATATTTGGGATCGTCGGTGGCGAGCAGCGCGTGGCCGAGCAGAGCCGAGATGAGCGGCGCGCTCCCCGACTGGGCGACCGCGATCCGAAGCGGCGCGAGCGCTTCCTTCGGGTGGCCGTTCTCCAGCAGGATCTGGCCCTTCAGCTCGTTGAAATAGGGATCGAGCGGCGCGGTGCGCAGCAGCGCATCCGCCTCGAAGTCGGCGCGATCGGGATAGGCCGCGCGGTGCCACGCATAAGCGCGGGCATAGTGGGCGGGGACCGACTGGTCGCTTTCCGGGAACTTGCGGAGCGTCACGTCCGGGTCCTGCACATAGCCGGCGAGCTTCGCCTTGATGCGCAGGAAGCGCGCCTGCTTGGCCGGATCGATCGGCGCGTTCCACCAGGGCGACTTGCGGAGGTCCGCCTCCAGTGCCTGCTGGCGGTCGGCGGTCATCGGATGGGTCTGGGCGTAGGGGTCGATGTCGGCATAGCTCGGCGACAGGCGATATTCCTCCTGCCGGAGCTTGCCGAAGAAGCTAATCATGCCCTTGCCGGAAAGATGCGCCTCGTTGAGATGCCGCACCGCCGAGGCGTCGGCGCTGCCCTCCTGCCCACGGCTGAAGGCGAGATAATTGCTCTGCGCGACCGTCGTGCCCGCGCCGAGCACCGCCATGCCGGCATCCGGCGCGCCCGCCGCCACCGCCGCCACGCCGAGCAGCAGCGACAGGAGCGCGATGCGGCCGGCCGGCCGCGCGCCCTCGCCGTTGCGGACGATATGGCCGCCCTCGATATGGCCGAGTTCGTGGGCGATCACGCCCTCGATCTCGTTGGCGTTGTCGGCGGCCTCGATCAGGCCGGACTGGATGTAGATGATCTGCCCGCCCGCCACGAAGGCGTTGATCTCGGGGTCCTGGATCAGGACGATCTGGAGCGCGCCCGGCGCGAGGCCCGCCGATTTGGCCAGCGGTTCGGAGATATCCTTGAGGAAGGTCTCCGTCTCGGTGTCGCGCAGGATCTGCGGGGCGGCCTGCGCCAGCACCGGCTGCGCGCCCACCGTGAAGGCGAGCAGCAGCAGCGTCCAGAATCGCGCGAGACGGGAGAAGGCGGCGGCCATGCCCCCTCCTCGTGCGCGGCCGCTGAACCCGCGCTGAAAGCGGGTCCACCGGGCGCGCGACAGGGAGAAGGCATGGCCGCTCATGCCGCCCGGCTCAGTTGCCGAAGGTGCGCTGCCACCAGCCGCGACGCGGAGCCTCGCCCTCGCCCTCGCCCGCCGGCTCGGCCTGAGTGGCCTCGTCATTGGCGGGCTCGGCCGGCGCGGCCTCCTCGGCCACCGGGGCCTCGGCGGCGGGTACCGCCTTCTTGCGGGTGCGGCGCGGCTTCGGCGCAGGCGCTTCCTCGGCGACGACCGGCTCGGCCGCGGCCTCGGCCGGCTCGGCCTTCTTGCGCGGGGCGCGGCGCTTCTTCGGCGCGGGCGCTTCCTCGGCGGCGGGCTCCGCCACCGGCTCGGGCGCGGCGGCCGGTTCGGCAGCCACCGGGGCCTCCTCCGCCGCGCGGGCGCGCGGACGGCGGCGGCTCTTCGGCTTGGCCTCGGCCGAGGCTTCCGGCTCCGGCGCGCTCACCGGCGTCGCCTCGACGGGCTCGGCCTGCGCCAGCACCTCGGGAGTCACCTCCGCCACGTCGGTCGCGGCCGGGCCGACATCGCCGGCGTCGATGATGAGCGCCTCGCCACCCTCGCGACGGCGACCGCCGCGACGGCCGCGACGACGGCGACGGCCGCCCTCGCGCGGATGCTCGCCGTTGGCCTCGGCCTCGACCGTCTCGACGGCCTCGTCCTCGGCAGCGGCTTCCTCGCCTTCCTCGGCCTCGTCATGCTCGGCCTCGGTGCCCTGCGGCTCCGCGCCATTCTCCTCGCGACGACCGCCACGGCGGCGGCGGCGACGGCGGCGGCGGCCACCCTCGCGGCCTTCGCCCTCGGCGCGCTCGCCACGCTCCTCGGCGGCCTCCTCGGCCTCCACCTCGATCTCGTCCTCGTCTTCCTCGATCTCGTCGATGAAGTCGTCGGGTTCGGGCTCGGGTAGCGGCGCCAGCTTCGGCATCTGCGCCGGCGGCGGGCCGGAGATGTCCACCGTCATGCGCGCGCCCTCGTCATGATGATCGGGCATCACGTCGATCTCGACGCCGTAGCGCTCCTCGATCTCCATGATCTCGGCGCGCTTGCGGTTGAGCACGTAGATCGTCGCCTCGCGGCTGGCGCGCAGCGTGAGCTGCGTGCCACGGCCACGCGCGGCCGCCTCTTCGAGCAGACGAAGGGCAGACAAACCGGCCGACGAAGCGGTGCGGACGAAGCCGGTGCCCTCGCAATGCGGGCAGATGCGGGTGGAGGCCTCCAGCACGCCGGTGCGCAGGCGCTGGCGGCTCATCTCCATCAGGCCGAAGGACGAGATGCGGCCGACCTGGATGCGGGCGCGGTCGTTCTTGAGCGCCTCCTTCATCGCCTTCTCGACCTTACGGATGTTCGATCCGTTCTCCATGTCGATGAAGTCGATGACGACGAGGCCGGCCATGTCGCGCAGGCGGAGCTGGCGGGCGATCTCGTGCGCGGCCTCGAGGTTGGTCGCGGTCGCGGTCTGCTCGATATTGTGCTCGCGCGTCGAGCGGCCCGAGTTGATGTCGATCGAGACGAGCGCCTCGGTCGGGTTGATGACCAGATAACCGCCCGACTTGAGCTGCACGACCGGCTGGTACATCGCGGTGAGCTGATCCTCGACGCCGAAGCGCTGGAAGAGCGGAACCGGGTCCACATAGGGCCGGATCTTCTTCGCGTGGCTCGGCATAAGCAGCTTCATATATTCGCGGGCCGCGCGATAGCCGTCCTCGCCCTCGACGATCACCTCGTCGATCTCGCGGGTGTAGATGTCGCGGATGGCGCGCTTCACGAGGTTCGAATCCTCGTAGATCAGCGCCGGCGCCGACGAGGACAGCGTGTTCTCGCGGATGCCGTCCCACAGACGCGCGAGATAGTCGAAGTCGCGCTTGATCTCGACCTTGGTGCGCGACAGGCCCGCGGTGCGGACGATGCAGCCCATCGTCTTGGGAAGCTTCATCTCCGCCATGATCGACTTCAGGCGCTTGCGGTCGGCGACGTTCGAGATCTTCCGCGAGATGCCGCCACCGTGCGAGGTGTTGGGCATCAGCACGCAGTAACGGCCGGCCAGCGACAGATAGGTGGTGAGCGCCGCGCCCTTGTTGCCACGCTCTTCCTTCACGACCTGGACGAGCAGCACCTGACGGCGGCGGATGACGTCCTGGATCTTGTAGCGGCGGCGCAGATTCTGGCGGCTGCGGCGCAGCGCCTCGACATGATCGCCATCGCCGCCACGACCGGCCGAGCGCGCCGGAACGGGCTTCGCCTCGTCGCCGTCGTCATGGGCATGATCCTCGGCGGCGTCGAGCGCCTCGGGGCCGCCATCGGTGTCGAGACGCTCGATCGAGGCCTCGTCGATGTCGTGGGCGTGGTCCTCATGATCGTCGTAATCGTCGTCGTCATGATCGCCCGACAGCGCCAGCGCTTCCTCGGCCTCTTCGGCGAGGAGGGCATCACGATCCTCCTTGGGGATCTGGTAATAGTCGGGGTGGATTTCCGAGAAGGCGAGGAAGCCGTGGCGATTGCCGCCGAACTCCACGAACGCCGCCTGGAGCGACGGCTCCACGCGCGTCACCTTGGCAAGATAGATATTGCCCTTGAGCTGCTTGCGTTCGGCGGATTCGAAATCGAACTCTTCGATTCTGTTACCCTTGGCGACCGCGACCCGCGTCTCTTCGGGGTGGCGCGCGTCGATGAGCATGCGCATCGTCATGTATGATTCTCCGGGCGCGCCGGCCGCCGCGTTGGGGCAGCGGGTGCGCCGATATGCTGGAAAGCGAAAGGAAACATGGCCCGGCCGGCGCGGCGCGCCTGGGGGCCATGGAGATGAAAACAGGTGCAGAAGAGGCCGCCGTCTTCGCGTGCCGGGCCATTTCGGCCGGGCGCCCCATCCGCACGCCTGCACCCGTCGGGGTGCGGTCTGTGCGGAAAAGGATATGCGACATTGTGACGTCAACCTAAGGTGCCGGCCGCCGGAACGGCGCCGGGCTGGGGGCACGGGGCGATCGACCTCATCGAAGCCGGCCGCTCGCGCGACACCCGTCCGGAGTGCTAGCATCTGCTTGGGCGCACGGCAAGCGGCCCGCCCGCGCGGATCAGGAGACGAACGCCCCATGCCGGTCATCACCCGCCACCTCGCGATCCATGGCCGCGTGCAGGGCGTCTGCTATCGCGACTGGGCGGTGAGGACGGCCACCCTGCTCGGCATATCGGGCTGGGTGCGCAACCGGCCGGACGGCAGCGTCGAGGCGCTGGCCATGGGCGAGGCGGAGGCCGTGGAGGCCTTCATCGCCCGCTGCCGGGGCGGTCCGTCCTCGGCGCGGGTCGACGGCATCGCCATAAGTGAGGCAGCGCCCGAGCCGGTTCAAGGCTTCGAGCGCCGCCCCACTGGCTGAACTCAGGCGATCGCCTTCCACGCCGCGACGATGGCGCGGGCGCGCTCGCCCACCACCCCGGCGCTGTCGCCCGCCTTGTAGATGCCGCCGCCGACGCCGAGGCCTTCGCAGCCAGCCTCCAGCCACTCGTCAATATTGCCGGCGCCCGTGCCGCCCACCGCCCAGGTCTGCACGCCCTTGGGCAGCACCTCGCGGATCGCCTTCAGATAGCCGGTGCCATAGCCGACCGCCGGGAACAGCTTGAGCCGGCGCGCGCCCGCCGCCGCCGCGATGAACGCCTCGGTCGGCGTCGCGAAGCCGGGCATCGGCTCCATGCCGAGCGACACCGCGCGCGAGATCACCGCCGCGTTGGTGTTGGGGGTGACGATCAGAACCCCGCCCACCGCCTTCACCGCATCGACGGATTCGGGCTCCAGCACGGTGCCCGCGCCACACAGCGCGCGATCGCCCACCGCCTCGACCAGACGGCGGATGCCCTCCAGCGGCTCGGGGGAATTGAGCGGCACCTCGATCAGGCGGATGCCGGCGTCGACCAGCGCCTCGCCGATCGCCACCACCTCGTCGGGCTTCACGCCGCGCAGGATCGCGACGACGGGGGGAGCGCCGGCCGCGAGAATATCGTCGATGGTCATCATGCCTCCAATGCGGCGAACTGCTCGCCCAATACCGCCAGACCGGCGAGCGCGCAGGCATCGCCATCCAGCAACGTCACCTCGACACCCCGCGCCGCGGCCGCCTTGGCGTAGATGCCGCCCAGGCCGGGATCGCCGACCAGCACCAGCCGCTCGGGTGCGCCGCCGATCAGCGCCAGCCCTTCCGCGATCTCGCCGCCGATCAGCAGCCCCGAGAGCAGCCCCAGCGCCCAGCCGAGGCTCCTGCCCTCGGTGAGCTGCGCGGCGCGCGCCTCGAACAGGCTGGCGACGAGACCGGTGCCGGCGCGCGCCAGCCCGTCCGCGAAGCCCTCATCCCGGCCGTCCATGTCGGTGCCGGCGCGGGTGAGCGTCGAATGGTCGCGCAACAAGGCGAACAGCTCGCCGGTGAAGAAGGTGTGGAAACGCTCCACCCGCCCGTCGACCAGCTCCGCCCATTTGCTGTGCGTGCCCGGAAGCACGAGCAGATGCCGCCCCGTGGCGAGCGACGGATCGACGCGCGCGGCGCCGAATATCTGCGTCTCCTCGCCGCGCATCACGTCGGCATGGCCGGCGAAGTTGGCGCCGCTCAGACCCGGCGCGACCGTCACCCGGATCGCCCCGACATCCACCGAGGCGGTCGAACGCGCCCAGCCGGCGACATCCGACGGGCAAGCCGCGTAAGGCACCTCGAGGACGCCGTTGCGCGAGCCCGCCATGCCGCACAGCAGCACCCCCGACGCCTCCGCCTCCGCCCGCCACGGGCCGACGGTCGCGGCAAGGGTCTCCGCCGGCGAGGCAGTGAGCTGGCCGATGCCGGGGCCGGCGAGCCGGTCCACGACCTCGCCGCCCTCGATGCGGAACAGGCGGAGCCGCGTCGTGCCCCAATCGCCGAGAATCGCCATCAGCCGAGCTTCACCTCGTGCGCGGGCGCCCCCGGCACATCGACCGGGAAGGAGAAGAGCCCGCCGGCCAGCGGCTGCTTCTCCAGCCCCGCCTCGTCGATGCCGATCCGCGCGGTGGTGGCGAAAGCGGTCCTGAGGTCCGCACCCCCGAAGGCGACCTTGGTGACGTTGGCCACGGGCAGCTCCACCACCTGCACCAGCGTGCCGTCCGGCGCATAGCGGCGCGCCGACCAGCCATTCCAGAGCCCCAGCCAGACATGATCCTCGGAATCGATGCTGACGCCGTCGGGAAAACCGTTCTTCGGGTCGATGCGGGCGAAGACCTCGCCATCGCGCAGCAGCGGATCGCCCGAGATGTCGAAGCGCCAGAGGAGACCGCCGAGCGTGTCGACATGGTAGAACCAGCGGCCGTCGCTGCTGATCGCCGGGCCGTTGGTGATGCAGCACTCGCCGCCCGCGACGTGGATCGCGCCCCTGTCGTAGACATGGACGGCGCCGGTCAGCTCGGTCTCGCCATTGTCCATCGAGCCGAACCAGAGTCGACCCTTCGGGTCCACCGAGGCATCGTTGAAGCGGTTGTTGGCGGGCATGTCGACGCGCCCCAGCTCGCGGGTGACCCGGCGGCCGTCGAAATGCTGGAGGACATGGCTGTTGCCCAGCACGAAGCCGCCGTCGTCGGCCGGCAGGATGAAGCAGGGCGAGCCGCCGACCTCGAACGTCTCCTGCGCGCCCGACGCCGGATCATGGCGGTGCACCCGCCCCTGCTTGATGTCGACGAACCAGAGCGCACCCGAGCGCGCATCCCACAACGGTCCTTCGCCCAGCGTCGCGCCGAGCGGCCAGATGCACTCCACAGCCATCCCTTCCCTCATCCCGATTTACATCGTCCAATAATCATATAAATGGGCGATACAAGCCGCAAGCGCCGACCGGGACACCGGATCGGGCCGCAGAGAGGAAAATCCGTGCCGCTCGCCACCATCGATATCGCCGTCATCATCGCCTACGCGATCGCGATCTTCGGTCTCGCCCAATGGGTGAGCCGTGACAAGGCGGGCGCAGGCCCGAAGAACACCACCGACTATTTCCTCGCGTCGAAGAATCTCCCCTGGTGGGCGATCGGCGCGTCGCTGATCGCGGCCAACATCTCGGCCGAGCAGATCGTCGGCATGTCGGGCTCGGGCTATGCCATCGGGCTTGCCATCGCCTCCTATGAGTGGATGGCGGCGCTGACGCTGCTGATCGTCGGCAAGTTCTTCCTGCCGATCTTCCTGCGCAACGAGATCTACACGATGCCGCAGTTCCTCGAGAAGCGGTACGGCAGCGGCATCCGCACGCTGATGGCGATCTTCTGGCTCGTCCTCTACGTGTTCGTGAACCTGACCTCGATCATCTGGCTGGGCTCGATCGCCGTCACCAAGGTGGCGGGCGTCGACCAGACGATCGCGCTGATCGGCCTCGGCACCTTCGCGCTGCTCTACCAGATCCGCGGCGGCCTGAAGGCGGTGGCGCTCACCGACATCGTGCAGGTGACGCTGCTCGTCATGGGCGGCCTCATCATCGCCTGGCTGACGCTCGGCAAGATCGGCGCGGGCGACGTGTTCGCCGGCTGGAACAAGCTCGTCACCACCATTCCCGATCACTTCCACATGATCCTGAAGAAGGGCGACCCGCATTACACCGACCTGCCGGGCCTCTCGGTTCTGATCGGCGGGCTCTGGATCGCGAACCTCAGCTATTGGGGCTTCAACCAGTACATCATCCAGCGCGCGCTGGCGGCGAAGAACATCGCCGAGGCGCAGAAGGGCGTGCTGTTCGCGAGCTTCCTGAAGCTGCTGATGCCGCTCATCATCGTTCTGCCGGGCATCGCCGCCGTGATGCTGGCGCCGGGCCTCGCTAAGCCCGACGAAGCCTATCCGACGATGATGCGCCTGCTGCCGACCGGCCTGCTCGGCCTCGTCTTCGCGGCGCTGATCGCGGCGATCATCGCGTCCACCGCGTCGAAGATCAATTCGATCGCCACCATCTTCACGCTCGACCTCTACAGCAAGTTCGGCCCCAAGCGTGATGAGCGCCATCTCGTCATGGTCGGCCGCATCGCCGCCGTCGTCGCGATCGTCATCGCCATCCTCACCGCTCGCCCGCTGGTCGGCGCGTCGGAGCAGGCGTTCCAGTTCATCCAGGAATTCACCGGCTTCTTCACGCCGGGCATCACCGTGATCTTCCTGCTCGGCCTGTTCTGGAAGCGCGCCAACGAAGCCGGCGCCGTCACCGCCGCGATCGCCTCGGTGGTGCTGTCCTGGCTGTTCAAGCTCACCTGGATCTCGCTGCCCTTCATGGACCGGATGGGCGTGGTGTTCCTGATCTCGCTGGCGCTGGCCGTGATCGTCTCGCTGGTGACCCCGGCGCGCCGCGACACCGACACCATCACGACGGGCGACGTCCACTACGCCACCCGCACCGGCTTCAACATCGGCGCCACCGCCGTGATCCTGATCCTGATCGCCCTCTACGCCACCTGGTGGTGAGCCTCCCCAAGGAACCCTGACGCCTGATGTCCACGACCGACCATAGCCCCCGTCGTCTCCGCTCGCGCGAGTGGTTCGACCGGCCGGGTGATCCCGACATGACGGCGCTCTATCTGGAGCGCTATCTGAACTATGGCCTGACCCGCGAGGAGCTTCAGTCGGGCAAGCCGATCATCGGGATCGCGCAGACGGGGTCCGACCTGTCGCCGTGCAACCGGCATCATGTCGAGCTGGCCAAGCGGGTGCGCGAGGGCATCCGCGAGGCCGGCGGCATCGCGATCGAGTTCCCGGTCCATCCGATCCAGGAGACGGGCAAGCGCCCGACGCCGGGGCTCGACCGCAACCTCGCTTATCTGGGGCTGGTCGAGACGCTGTACGGCTATCCGCTCGACGGCGTGGTGCTGACCATCGGCTGCGACAAGACGACGCCCGCCATGCTGATGGGCGCAGCCACCGTGGACATCCCCGCCATCGCGCTCTCGGTCGGGCCGATGCTCAACGGCTTCCACAAGGGCGAGCGCACCGGCTCGGGCACGATCATCTGGAAGGCGCGCGAGATGCTCGCCGCAGGAGAGATCGACAATGCCGGCTTCATCGATCTGGTCGCCTCCTCGGCGACCTCGGTCGGCTATTGCTCGACGATGGGCACGGCGACGACAATGAACAGCCTCGCCGAGGCGCTGGGGATGCAGCTTCCCGGCTCGGCGGCGATCCCGGCACCTTATCGCCAGCGCGCGCAGGTCGCCTATCTCACCGGCAAGCGCATCGTGGAGATGGTGAACGAGGATCTGCGCCCCTCGAAGATCATGACGCGCGATGCCTTCCTCAACGCCATCGCGGTGAACTCTGCCATCGGCGGCTCGACCAACGCGCCGATCCACCTCGCCGCGATCGCCCGCCACATGGGCGTCGAACTGTCGCTCCAGGACTGGCAGGAGATCGGCCACGATATCCCGCTGCTGGTGAACCTGATGCCGGCGGGCCAGTATCTCGGCGAGGATTATTATCATGCCGGCGGCGTGCCCGCGGTGGTGGCCGAGCTGATGCGCCATGGCCTGATCCGCGAGGACGCCATGACTGCCAACGGCCGCACCATGGGCGACAATTGCCGCGACGCCGAGATCGTCTCGCCCGACGTGATCCGTACCTTCGAGACGGCGTTGAAGCCGAAGGCCGGCTTCCGCGTGATGACCGGCAACATCTTCGACAGCGCCATCATGAAGACCAGCGTGATCTCGGACGATTTCCGCGCACGCTATCTCTCCAACCCCGACGACCCCGAGGCGTTCGAAGGCAAGGTCGCGGTGTTCGACGGGCCGGAGGACTATCACCACCGCATCGACGATCCGGCGGAAGGCATCGACGAGAACACCGTGCTCGTGATGCGCGGCACCGGGCCGGTCGGCTATCCGGGCGCGGCGGAGGTCGTGAACATGCGCCCGCCGGCGCACCTGATCGAGCGCGGCATCACGGCGCTGCCCTGCATCGGCGACGGGCGCCAGTCGGGCACGTCGGGATCGCCCTCGATCCTCAATGCCTCGCCTGAGGCCGCTGCGGGCGGCAACATCGCGATCCTGAGGAACGGCGACCGCATCCGCTTCGATGTCGGCCGGGGCCGGGTGGACCTGCTGGTCGACGAGGCGGAGATCGCGGCCCGCCGCGCTGCGCTGGAAGCTTCGGGCGGCTACCAATACCCCGAGAGCCAGACGCCGTGGCAGGCGATCCAGCGCGGGCTGGTCGGCCAGCTTGGCACCGGCGCGATCCTCGAAGGCATGGAAGCCTTCCAGCGCATCGACGAAACCAAGGGCCTGCCCCGCGACAGCCATTGAGCCTTCCGTCATCCCTTCCTCGTCATCCCGGACTTGATCCGGGATCCCGCTTCTTCCTTCTCGCCCCAAGAGAGCTGGACCCCGGATCAAGTCCGGGGTGACGAAGGGGGGGTGATGCTGACCAGGAGCCCAGCGAGGCGGCTACACTCGCCTCCCCTCGCGCCCCGCCAACTCGACCACATAATGCCACGCCACGCGGCCCGAGCGCGCGCCGCGTCCCGTCGCCCAGCTCACCGCGTCGGCCCCGTCGAAAGGTAGGCCGAGCTTCTTCGCGTAGGCCTCGACCATCGCCAGATAGGTCGGCTGGTCGACATTATGGAAACCGATCGAGAGCCCGAACCGATCCGCCAGCGCGAGCCGGTCGTCCATCACGTCGCGGGCGTTCACCGCCCGATCCTCCTCGCCAAACTCGCGCGACACGATGTGACGGCGGTTGGCGGTGACGTGGAGGCGAGCGTTGTCCGGCCGCGCCTCGGCCCCGCCTTCCAGCAGCGAGCGCAGCGTGCGCGGGCCGGCCGAGCCCTCCTCGAAACCGAGATCGTCGACGAACAGCGCGAAGGCACGCGGCAGATCGGCTATGAGATCGAACAGATGCGGCAAGGTATGGAGCGCATCGGGCGCAACCTCGACCAGCGCGATGTCCTTACCCTCTGCCTGAAGCGCGCCGACGACACTCTTCACCAGCGACGACTTGCCCGTGCCGCGCGCACCCCACAGCAGCACGTCATGCGCGGGGAGACGCTCCGCCAGCCGCGTCGCATTCTGGAGGATCGCGGCCTTCTGCGCCTCGACGCCCGTCAGCAGATCGAGCGCCAGCGGACGGAAAGCCCGCGTCGCCACCAGCACGCCCTCGCGCCACACATAGGCCGGGTGCGAGGCCGGATCGGCGGCGGGCGGCGGCGGGGGCGCCATGCGCTCCAGCGCGGCGGCGATGCGGATGAGGGTCGCGGGATCGGTCATGGCCGAACCCTCTAGGCGATTATCCCGCCAGCGCAACAAAACATCACAATCGCCATGAAAACAGAAATTATGAATGCTCAAGACTGAAGATCATAAGCCTTGAGCAGATCGTAGAGCGTCGGCCGACTGATCCCGAGCAGCCGGGCGGTGGCGGAGATATTGCCGTCGGTCCGCGCCAGCGCCTCGACGATCGCGCGCCGGTCGGCAGCTTCGCGGACTGCGCGCAGGTTGATCGGCAGCGGCTCCTCGCCGGGACAGGCGGGCAGGTCGAGATCGGCGGCGGTGACGAGCTTGCCCTCCGCCATGATCGCGGCGCGCTTCACCCGGTTCTCCAGCTCCCGGACATTGCCGGGCCAGCCCCAGCTCGCGATCGCATCGGCGGCGTCGGGGGAGAGGCCCTTCAATTGCGGATTGATCGCCGGCGCGTGCCGCCTCAGGAAATGCCGCGCGAGCAGCACCGCGTCCCCCGCCCGCTCGGCGAGCGACGGCAGCCGCACCACCATCTCGGCGAGGCGATACCAGAGATCCTCGCGGAAGCCGCCCGACGCCACCATCGCCTCCAGATCGCGGTGCGTCGCGCAGACGATGCGGACATCCACCGGGATCGCCTTGCGCCCGCCGACCCGCTCGATCACGCGCTCCTGGAGGAAGCGCAGCAGCTTCACCTGAAGCGAAAGCGGCACATCGCCGATCTCGTCGAGGAAGAGCGTGCCGCCCGACGCCTGCTCGATCTTCCCCTCGACGGTGCGGATCGCGCCGGTGAACGCGCCTTTCTCATGGCCGAACAGCTCGGCCTCCAGCAGCGTCTCGGGGATGGCCGCGCAATTGATCGCGACGAACGGCCCCTTGGCGCGCCGGCTCGCGGCATGAAGGCCGCGTGCGACCAGTTCCTTGCCCGTCCCGCTCGCGCCCAGCACGAGCAGCGACACGTCGGTCTGCGCCACGCGCTCGACGGTGCGGGCGACCTTGAGCATCTCGGGCGCGGCGGTGACGATCGTGCCCAGCACCGTGTCGCCGGCCAGCGCCGCTAGCCGCGCATTCTCCCGCTCCAGCGCATGGACATGGAAGGCCCGCGCCACGATCAGGCCGAGCGTGTCGATGTCGACTGGCTTGGCGTAGAAGTCCCACGCCCCCCGCGCGATCGCCTCGCGCGCACTCTCGCGGGCCTCATGGCCGGAGGCGACGATGATCTTGGCGTCGGGCTTGATCGCCAGCATCTCGGCGAGCGTGGCGAAGCCCTCGGAGGTGCCGTCGGGATCGGGCGGCAGGCCGAGATCGAGCGTCACCACCGCCGGCTCCTCGGCGCGCAGCGCGTCGATGGCGGCGGCGCGGTCGGCGGCGATCACCACCTCATAGCCGTCATAGGCCCAGCGGAGCTGCCGGGCGAGGCCCGGGTCGTCCTCGACCACCAGCAGCTTGGGAAGCGCCTCTCCGCTCATGCCGACACAGGCTCCTCGGCGAAGGGCAGCAGGATGGTGAAGCGGCTCCCTTCGCCCTCGCGGCTCTCCACCTCCAGCCGCCCGCCCATGCCGGCAACCAGCGAGCGCGCCTCGAACGCGCCGATGCCGAAGCCGCCCACCTTGGTGGAGGTGAACGGCTTGAACAGGCTGTGGCGGATGAAGTCCGCGCTCATCCCCCGGCCGCGATCGAGCACCGTCACCTCCACTTCGAAGCCCCGCCGATCGATCGAGAGCCAGACGGGCTCGTCGGGCGGGCTCGCCTCGATGGCGTTCTGCACGAGATGGCCGATCGCCAGCTCCAGACGCGCCGGATCGAACAGCGCCTGAATATCCGAGCGGCCGGACAGCGCGATCGGATGCTGGGCCCGCCGGCGCGCGGCGATCGCCTCCAGCACGGCGCGCGGGCACGCCACGCGCGGCGGGTCGGGGCGCTGCGTTCCCTGCGGCGAGAGGCGGGCGAGCAGGTCGTTGAGGCGCTGCACCGAATCTTGGAGCGTCGTCACCATATCGGCGCGGAAGGCGGGGTTGTCGGCGTGCCGCTCGGCATTGCGGGCGACGAGGCCGAGCTGGCTCGCCAGATTCTTGATGTCGTGGACGATGAAGGCGAAGCGGCGGTTGAACTCGTGGAAGCGCCGCGCTTCGGCCAGGGCTTCCTGCCCCTGTGCCTCGGCGAGATGGCTCGCCACCTGCCGCCCCGCGACCGAGAGCAGGTCATAATCCTCCCAGTCGAGCCGGCGGTCGACCGGCGGCCGCGCGAGCAGGATGAACCCGGTCAGCCGATCGCCATGGACCAGCGGCACGCCCGCCCAGATCGAGGGATCGCCCAGCACCCACGCCGGAACGGAGCCCCGCTCCTCCTCGGGCGCGGCGCGCAGCGCGTCGACGTCGAGCACGCGCGGATCGCGCTCCACCGCCCGCGCGAAATCGATGCCGCAACCCGCAGCAGCCCCCTCCGGCCACGACGCCGCCTCGGCCGCGTCGAGACGGCCCGACGGCGTCATCACGAGCAGCCGCGCCTGCGGGGCGTCGGTGATGTCGGCGAGAGCGCGCTCGATCCGCGGCTCCAGCGCCTCGTCCGCGCCATCGCCCAGCGTGCGGGTGAAGCGCAGCCACTCGGCGCGATAATCATAGCGGTGGCGGAAGAGATGCTGGGCCAGCCGCAGCTTGAGCCAGCTCCGCACCCGGCCCGGCGGCAGGATCATCATCGCCGCGAAGCTCGCCCCGAACACCACCATCACGCGCGCCAGCCACGCGTAGACGGTGCCCAGCGGCTCCACCGCGTCCAGCAGCACCAGCGTGACCGCGAGATAGGCGAGCGAGGCGGCGATCGCCAGCGCGCGCAGGATCACGGTGCGCGAGAGGTGGAGCGCACCCGGCCGCATCGCTCAGCGCGCTCCTGACGGCCAGATCAGCACGCGCACCGTCTGCAACAGGATCAGCAGATCGAGGAAGGGCGTGTAGTTCTTGGCGTAATAGAGATCATATTCGAGCTTGTTGTGCGCATCCTCCAGGCTGGCGCCATAGGGATAGTTGATCTGCGCCCAGCCGGTGATGCCGGGCTTCACCATGTGCCGCTCGTCATAGAAGGGGAGCTGCTCGGCGAGGCTGGTGACGAACTGGAGCCGCTCGGGGCGCGGGCCGACGAAGCTCATCTTGCCCTTCAGCACCACCCAGAGCTGCGGCAGCTCGTCGATGCGGACCATGCGGATGAAGCGGCCGACGCGGGTGACGCGCGGGTCGTTCTCCTGCGCCCAGACGGCCTGCCCCGCGACCTCCGCGTCCTGCCGCATCGAGCGCAGCTTGATGACGTCGAACTCTTCCCCGAACAGGCCGACGCGCTTCTGCCGGTAGAAGGCCGGGCCCTTGCTCTCCAGCCGGATGGCGATCGCGGTCAGCAGGATTAGCGGCGCCGAGACGATCAGCATGACGAGGCTGACGAGGATGTCGAACTGCCGCTTGGCGATGCTCGACAGGAAACGGCCGGAGGCGAAGCCGTCCGAGAAGATCAGCCAGCTATGGCTCGCGGTGGCGAGGTCGACGCGGCCGGTCTCGCGCTCGAGGAAGGTGGACAGCTCGCTCACATGCACGCCCGTCGTCTTGAGCCGCAGCAGGTCCTTGAGCGGCAGCGCGTTACGCCGCTCCTGAAGCGCCAGCACCACCTCGCTCGCCTTGAGGTTGACGACATGGTCGGCGAGGCTCTCGATCGCATCCCGATTGATCGCGCCGCGCACCGCGTCCGGCCCGTCGTTCATGCCGATGAAGCCGCAGACGATGAAGCCCGCGCCCGGCCGGTCGCCCAACGCCTTGATCCGCGCCGCGCGCGGCCCCGCGCCCAGCACCAGCAGACGCCTCTTGAACGTCTCGGAGCCCAGCAGCCGCCCCAGCATCAGCCGCGCCACCGTCAGCGCCGTGGGCGCGATCAGCGCGGCATAGAGCGCGTTGGAGCGCCACAGCGTCAGCCCCGGAAACAGGAAGGACAGCACCGACACGATGATCATGCCGACCGCCACGCCGACGATCAGCCGCACCGCCGCGAACCGCACCGAGTGGAGCGCATCCAACCCATAGACGCCGACCGCGATCAGCGCCGTCTCCACCGCCACCGCGAACGTGAGCAGCGGCCCGAGGCGGTGGGTGACCGGGGTAACGGCCATGCCGATCTGCCAGGCGCGCAGCACCCAGCTCGCCTCGGCCGCGCAGAACAGCAGCACGACGTCCACCATGCCCAGCAGCAGCACGGCATGGGGAACATAATGCTTGAACAGTCTGATCACGCCCGCTTCCCCATCTGCCGGGCCGGCTTACCCGTCATGGGAGGGGGTGTCGCTCAAATTGACAAATAAATCCTGAAACCATCGCTGGGCTGGAGGATTGAGCGCATAAGGGCGGCTGTCCGGCAGGCCCAGTCACCGAATCGAGGCATGTGCATGACCGAGCGACGGCGGATCACCCCTGTCATTCTTTCGGGGGGCTCCGGCACGCGGCTGTGGCCGCTGTCCCGGACGGAGCGTCCGAAGCAGCTCCTGTCGCTGACGCATGTGGAGACGATGCTCCAGATGACGGCGCGGCGGACGATGGGGGTCGAGCGGTTCGCGGCACCGATGGTGGTGGCGAACGCCGCCCACGCCGATGCGATCGAGGCGCAGCTCCATGAAGCGGGGATCGAGCCCGGCACGCTGATCCTCGAGCCCGCCGCGCGCAACACCGCGCCTGCCATCGCGCTGGCGGCGGCCGCCGCCGAGCCCGACCAGATGCTGCTGGTGATGCCGAGCGATCATGTCATCGGCGACGTTTCCGCCTTCCACGCCGCGATCGAGAAGGCGGTGCCGCTGGTGGAGGCCGGCTGGCTCGCCACCTTCGGCATCACGCCGACCTCGCCCGAGACGGGCTATGGCTATATCTGCCGCGGCGAGGAGATCGCGCCCGGCGTCCAGCGCGTCGCCCGCTTCGTCGAGAAGCCCGACCTCGCCACCGCCGAGGGCTATCTGGCGCAAGGCTGCTATTCGTGGAACGGCGGCATCTTCCTGTTCACGGCGCAGAGCTACATGGCAGCGCTCGATCTCCATGCGCCGGGGATCGCGGCGGCGGCGCGCGAGGCGGTGGCCTCGGGGCGGCGCGAGGGCGGCCGGCTCCATCCCGATCCGCTGGCGTTCGGGCGCTCGCCGTCGGATTCGATCGACTATGCGGTGATGGAGAAGGCCGATCGCGTCGCGGTCGTGCCGGTCGAGATGGGCTGGTCCGATGTCGGAAGCTGGGATGCGCTCCACGAGCTGGCGGTCAAGGACCATGACGGCAACGCCCACCATGGCGAGGTGCTCGCCATCGACACCTCCAACTGCCTGATCCGCTCCGAAGGCCCGCTGGTCGCCGCCATCGGCGTCAAGGACGTCATCGTCATCGCCACCCGCGACGCCGTGCTCGTCATGCCGCGCGGCGACAGCCAGCAGGTCAAGCGCGCCGTCGACCAGCTCAAACGCGCCGGGCACATCACTCTCGACCGGCCCTGCTAGGTCAGGATTCGGGCACCAGCTCCATCACGTCCATCTTCGATTCCCACGCCGGAGAGGGCAGCAGCATCCGCCACTGATGCTCGCCCACCCGCTCGATCGCGCCGACCATGTCGCGATCCACGTCGCGGCCATAGGCGATCGGTTTCGATTCATCGCCGAGGATCATCGTGCCGAGGAAGATCGAGCGCGAGGCGCTGTCCGGATAGATCCGCCCGGACGGCCGCTGGAGCCCGTTCAGCTCGATCAGCCGCAGCAGCCTGTCCGACGGGCGGACCTGGCAGCGGTGCGCCGGATAGGCGACGAACGCGCGATGGCCTTCCTGCTTGGCGCCGAGCTTGATCACCCGGCAGCGATAGAAGCCCACCGGCAGCGTCGCGCCATCCAGCGCCGCATCGGGATCGAGCAGCCGCCCCTCGGCGTCGATCTCCGCGCCATGGCCATGGCTGCGCGCCTCCGCCAGCGAATCGACGAACGCCTTGCGCCACGCCCGCAGCCGGACGTGATCCGGATCGCTGATCGCGTCGTGCCAGTCCGGCAGGGGGGGCTGGCCCGCGGCGGTGGCCGGCGGGCAGGCCCCCTTGGTCGCGCATCCCGACAGCCCCGCCAGCATCATCAGGGCGATGGAAGACACGACGGCACGGACGGGCATGGACGACCTTTCGACAAACTGGGACCGACCATAGCCTGCCCTGCCCGCCGCCGACAATCGCCACCCCCATGACCATCTCGTCATGCGGGAAACGGGGGCGTCGCCGCCCCCGCCTCAGCTCACTCGGCCGTCCAGCCGCCGTCGATCGAGTAATTGGAGCCGGTGATCTGCGCCGCCTCGTCGCGGCAGAGGAACACCGCCAGCGCGGCCACCTGCTCGGCGGTGACGAACTGCTTGGTCGGCTGGCCGTCGAGCAGCACGTCGTTGATGACCTGCTCGCGCGTCAGGTTGCGGGCCTTCATCGTGTCGGGAATCTGGTTCTCGACCAGCGGCGTCCAGACATAGCCCGGCGAGATGCAGTTCACCGTGATGCCGAAGGTCGCCGTCTCCAGCGCCGCCGTCTTGGTGAGGCCATCGATGCCGTGCTTCGCGGTGACGTAAGCCGACTTGAACGGCGAGGCGACCTTCGAGTGGGCCGAGGCCGTCGAGATGATGCGGCCCCACTTGTTCGCCTTCATCAGCGGGATCGCCGCCTGCATCAGGTGGAAGGCCGAGGAGAGGTTGATCGCGATGATCTGATCCCACTTGGCGATCGGGAAGGTGTCGATCGGCTCGACATGCTGGACGCCGGCATTGGCGATCACGATGTCCGGGCCGCCCAGCTCGTCATGGCAGCGCTGGACCATCGCGTGGATCGCGTCCGGCTTGGTCATGTCGGCGTCCGAATAGAGCGCCTTGCCCGACGTCGCCTCCAGCGCGGCGCGCTCGGTCTCGATCGCGGCGGCATCGCCGAAACCGTTGATCATCACCTGCGCGCCCTCGGCCGCCAGCGCCTTCGCATAAGCGAGGCCGATGCCCGAGGTGGAACCGGTGACGAGCGCGGTCTTGCCCTTGAGGAACATGGGGACGTTCTCCTTGCCTTGGGTGATGCCGTCAGCGCGGCGTGAGATCGAAGGCGGCGGTCTTGCCGTCGAGGATATTGGTGGCGATCAGGCCGGATTTGCTGATCGTCTGCTCGACCGCATCGCGGCCGGCCTGCCAATGCTCGGCCTTGGTGCGCTCCGAGAACTCATAGTCGCGCGAGCCGCCTTCCCACGCATTGGCGCGGTAGATGAGCTGGACGAGGCTCACCGCATTCTCGTGCGCGATGGCGGTGAGCGCCTTGACGTCGGGATCGTCCTTCAGCTCGGGCGGCAGCTTGGCGAGCACGCGCGAGGCGACCTCGCGACGTTTCCGCGCCTTCATCCGCTCGTCCGAGATGGTGCGCGTGCGGCTGGAATATTGGATCTCCTTGGCGCGCGCCATGACGTCCATCATCGTCCTGGGCTTCACGCCCTGCGACGAGAACAGGTCAACCTGGAAGATCAGCAGGTCGGTCGTCTGGTTGTCGAGCACATGGCTGAGCGGCGTGTTGGAGACGACGCCGCCGTCCCACCACCATTTGCCGTCGATCTCGACCGGCGGGAGCCCCGGCGGAAGCGCGCCCGAGGCCATGATGTGGCGATGGTCGATCCGGCATTTCTTCGTGTCGAAGAAGAAGAAATTGCCGCTCTCGATCTCGACCGCACCCACCGACAGCCGCACCGGGCCATTGTTGAGCAGATCCCAGTCGACCAGCTCGTTGAGCGTCGCGACCAGCGGGGTGGTGTCGTAATAGGAAAGCGCCTCGCAGCTTCCCGGCGCGGCCATGATCGGCGGCAGCGGACGCGGCGCGAAGAAGCCCGGCACGCCGCCCGTCGCCACCATCGCGGCGGACCATTCGTGCAGCACCTCGCGCATCTCGTCGGAGGCCCAGGGGATGGGGAAGCTCGGCAGCCTGGACGTCACCTTGTCCCAGAACTGGCGCAGCCGCTCGACTCGCCGCTCGGGCGGGTTGCCCGCGATCAGCGCGGCGTTGACCGCCCCGATCGAGATGCCGGCCACCCAGTCGACCTCGATGTCGACCTCCTCCAGCGCCTCGTAGACGCCGGCCTGAAAGGAACCCAGCGCCCCTCCGCCCTGAAGGACGAGGGCCACCTGATCGGGCAACGGCATCGGCGCATTGGTCTTGCGCCGGCGGGGATCGGCATCGGACATGGCGGTCATCCTGCGCCTGTTGTTGCAACGCATCAAGCATGGGTTCATGACAGTTTGGCAACCCAGGGGCCTGGCCGTGCATTGTTCGCGGCGACGAATTTCGGGGAGGAAGCCGCCATGCGGCTCGACGACTACCGGACCAGCGACAATGTCGGCGACGAGCGCGGCCAGAATTATGGCGGCGGCGGTGGTGGCTTTGGCGGCGGAGGGATGTTCCCGCTGCTGCTCGGCTTCGTCTTCAACCGCTTCGGGATCGGCGGGATCGTCGTCCTCATCATCGGCGCGCTGATCTTCGGCGGCAATCCGCTGGCCCTGATGGGCGGGGACCATGCGCTGCCCCGCGGCGACGCCCCCGCCATCAACAAAGAGGGCGCGGCGCATGCCTGCGCCGTGGACGCGGCGAGCAAATTCTCCTGCCAGGTGCTGGCCTCCACCGAGGACACCTGGGCCAAGCTCTTCCAGCAGCAGGGCAAGCAGTACACGCCGGCCGGGCTCATCTTCTACAGCCGCAACGGCCTGTCCGGTTGCGGCGCCGCACAATCGGCGATGGGGCCGTTCTACTGCCCCAACGACCAGAAAGTGTATCTCGACACCAGCTTCTATGACGAGCTGAAGAGCCGCTTCGGCGCGCCGGGCGACTTCGCGCAGGCCTATGTCGTCGCGCACGAGGTCGGCCATCATGTGCAGGACCTGCTCGGCATCCTCCCCAAGGTGAGCGAGCAGCAGCACGCGGTCAGCGCCAAGCAGGCCAATGCGCTTCAGGTCCGGGTCGAGCTTCAGGCGGATTGCTTCGCCGGCGTCTGGGCCGCCAACAATCGCGACCGGCTCGATCCGGGCGATGTCGAGGAAGGCATGAAGGCCGCCCACTCGATCGGCGACGACACGCTCCAGCAGGAGGCGCAGGGCCGCGTCATGCCCGACAGCTTCACCCACGGCACCTCGGCGCAGCGGATGGAGTGGCTGAAGAAGGGCATCGATTCGGGCGATCCCGCCCAGTGCGACACCTTCGCGGCGGGCGCGGACGCCTGATCGCCTCCCGCAAGCCCCCTCCCGGAGGATCGACATGGATTATCTCAAGCTCGGCAACACCGGCCTGGACGTCTCCCACCTCTGCCTCGGCTGCATGACCTTCGGCGTGCCGACACGCGGCAACCATCCCTGGACGCTCGACGAGGAGAAGAGCCGCCCGATCATCCGGCAGGCGGTGGAGGCGGGGATCAATTTCTTCGACACCGCCAATGTCTATTCGGACGGAACCTCCGAGGAGATCGTCGGCCGCGCCCTTAAAGAGTTCATCCCCCGCGAGGAGGTGGTGATCGCCACCAAGGTGCATGGCCGGATGCACCCCGGCCCCAATGGCGCCGGCCTCTCGCGCAAGGCGATCATGACCGAAATCGACACCTCGCTGAAGCGGCTCGGCACCGATTATGTCGATCTCTACCAGATCCACCGCTTCGATCCGGACGTGCCGATCGAGGAGACGCTGGAGGCGCTTCACGACATCGTGAAGGCGGGCAAGGCGCGCTATATCGGCGCCTCGTCGATGGCGGCGTGGCAGTTCGCCACCCTGCTCCATGTCGCCGAGCAGAATGGCTGGACGCGCTTCGTCACCATGCAGAATTATCTCAACCTCCTCTATCGCGAGGAGGAGCGCGAGATGCTGCCCTTGTGCGAGGCGGAAGGGATCGGCGTGATCCCGTGGAGCCCGCTCGCCCGCGGCCGCCTCACCCGCGACTGGGACGAGGAGACCGCCCGTTCCGAGACCGACGGTTTCGGCCGCTCGCTCTACGCCGAGACCGCCGGGGCGGACCGCAAGGTGGTCGAGCGCGTCGCCGAGATCGCGAAGGAACGCGGCGTGCCGCGCGCGCAGGTGGCGCTGGCGTGGGTGCTCTCCAAACCGGAGGTGTCCGCGCCGATCGTCGGCGCGTCGAAGCCGGGGCATCTCGACGACGCGCTGGCCGCGCTCGACCTCGAACTGAGCGACGAGGAGATCGCCCGGCTGGAAGAGCCTTATGTTCCGCATGCGGTGGTGGGCTTCGAGATCAGGCCCTGACACGCGAACCGCGCCGGTTCGGGCATCGCGCGAATGGAGGGACGGCGGCCGCTGGAAGCCCATCGCCCCTCCGCCTTTTGTCCAGCCTCGACGACATGGCTTCCCTCCCGCCGCGAAAAGGGCTCTAACCGCAGCGGACATTGATGGAGGGATTGCCGATGAAGATGCGTCTCCTCGCAACCGCCGCCTTGCTGCTGTGGCCCGATATCGCCCTGGCGCAACAGCCGCAGACCCGCCCCGCCCCCGGCGCGCGGCCCGAACGGCCCACTCCCAATCGCCCCGGCGCCGGACGTCCCGGTGGTCCGGGCCAACATCCCGGCACCCCCGGTCGGCCCGGTGGCTCTGTCAGCCCCGGTCGCCCCGGTGGTCCGGGTCGTCCCGGCGGCAATGTCCGGCCGCCCAACCCCGGCCCCGGAAACCAGCCTTCCCGTCCGGGCCGTCCGCCTGTGGGGCAGCATCCCGGTATGGGCCAGCGCCCGCCGCAGCATCGCCCCGGCGTCGGCCGTCCGCCCCACTTCAAGCCGATCCACGGCCCGGCCTTCCGCTATCCGCGCGGCTACAGCTATCGCCGCTGGACGATCGGGCTGCTGCTGCCGAGCCTCTTCCTGTCCTCGACCTATTATTACGACAACTATGCGGCGCTCGGCGTCGGTCCGCCGCCGCCGGGCTGTCGCTGGGTCCGCTACGGGCCGGACCTGCTGCTGGTCGACGCGCGCAGCGGCCGCATCCGCGACGTGATCTACGGCGCCTTCTACTGAAAGCACGGGCGGGGCGCGGCCGATGTCGCGCCCCGCTCAGCCCGTCCGCGCCGCCTCCAGCGCCGCCGTCAGCGCCCCGAGCACCGCCCCGCCGCGCAGCCGTGCCGGATCGGCGTGCGGAGCATAGATCAGCCCGATCTCACGCTCCTGCGTGAAATCCGCGAGCCTCGGCCGCGCCACGCCCGGCGCCTGGAAACCCTCGGGCATCACCGTGACGCCCAGCCCCGCGCGGACCAGCGCCAGCGCCCGCTCGTCGCCGGTTGTCCGCGCCGCGAAGAAGGGGCGGACGCCGCGCGCGGTGAAATGGCGGCTGGTATCGGCCAGCGCCTCGCACTGGCGGCGGACGATCATCGTCTCCTCGGCCAGTTCCTCGGCCGCGATCGTCGCGCGGGAGGCCAGCCGATGCCCCGCCGGCAGCGCCAGTGCATAGCCCTCGCGGAACAGCGGCTCGCTCGCGAAGCGGCTCTGGTCGCGCCGGATCAGGCTCAGCGCCACGTCGATCCGCCCGCGCGCCAACCGCTCGAGGAGATCGCGCTCGCGCCCCTCGATCAGCTCCACCCGCTCCTCCGCCGGGTCGAGCCGGGTGAGAAACGCCTCGATCCACGCCCCCGGCAGGGTGGGGAGCAACCCGAGGCGCACGGTCGCCTGCTCGGCCGTGTCCTGCACCTCGCGCTCGGCGATGGCGAACTCGGCCTCGATGCGGCGGGCGTGGACCGCGAAACGCGCGCCGGCCTCGGTCAGCTCGACGCGCTTGTTGGTGCGGTGGAAGAGCGCGCGGCCCATCTCGCGCTCCAGCTTGGCGATGCCGACCGAGAGCGTCGGCTGCGACACGTTGCAGGCAGCCGCCGCCTTGGAGAAATTGCCCTGATCTATGACGCTCAGGAAATAGCGCAGCAGATAGCGGTCTATCATAGACGCTATCTATGATGTTCCCGAACGGCTTTCAATTTTCCTCAAGGCTTCGGCTGCGCTATCAAACGCCGCAAAATTACCGGAGAGTCTGATGCAGCAGTTCGACTTCGCGCTCGGCGAGACGGCGGACATGATCCGCGACACCACCCGGCGCTTCTCCACCGATCGCATCGCCCCGATCGCCGCCGCCATCGACGCCGAGGACCGCTTCCCCGCCGAGCTGTGGCCGGAAATGGGCGCGCTCGGCCTGCACGGCATCACCGTGGAAGAGGAGTATGGCGGGCTCGGGCTCGGCTATCTGGAGCATGTCATCGCCTGCGAGGAGGTGGCCCGCGCGTCGGCGTCGGTCGGCCTGTCCTACGGCGCGCACTCGAACCTCTGCGTCAACCAGATCCGCCGCTGGGGGACGCCTGAGCAGAAGGCCAAATATCTGCCCGGCCTGATCTCGGGCGAGCATGTCGGCAGCCTCGCGATGTCGGAGGCCGGCGCCGGCTCCGACGTGGTGAGCATGAAGCTGCGCGCCGACAAGGTGGACGGCGGCTGGAAGCTCAACGGCACCAAGTTCTGGATCACCAACGCGCCCTATGCCGAGACGCTGGTCGTCTATGCCAAGACGGCGCCGGACGCGGGCTCCAAGGGCATCACCGCCTTCCTGATCGAGAAGGGCTTCGCCGGTTTCTCCATCGGCCAGAAGATCGAGAAGATGGGGATGCGCGGCTCGCCCACCGCCGAGCTGGTGTTCAACGACTGCTTCGTGCCGGACGAGAATGTCATGGGGCCAGTGAATGGCGGCGTGAAGGTGCTGATGTCCGGCCTCGATTACGAGCGCGTGGTGCTCTCGGGCATCCAGCTCGGCATCATGCAGGCGTGCCTCGACGTGGTCCTCCCCTATGTCCGCGAGCGCAAGCAGTTCGGCAAGGCGATCGGCACCTTCCAGCTCATGCAGGGCAAGGTGGCCGACATGGTCGTCGCGCTGAACAGCTCGCGCGCCTATGTCTATGCCGTGGCGCGGGCCTGCGATGCCGGCCAGACCACCCGCTATGACGCGGCGGGCGCGATCCTGCTCGCCTCCGAGAATGCCGTGAAGGTCGCCAACGAGGCGATCCAGGCGCTGGGCGGCGCGGGCTACACCAAGGACTGGCCGGTCGAACGCTTCGCCCGCGACGCCAAGCTGCTCGACATCGGTGCCGGCACCAACGAAATCCGCCGGATGCTGATCGGCCGCGAGCTGATCGGCGCATGAGCGGGCCCTCGACAATCCTCCCCTGCAAGGGGAGGGGGACCAGCCGCAGGCTGGTGGAGGGATACTCCCCTCGCAGCACGCGCAGCGCCTGCCCCACGCGCCTCCACCCCTCCACCGCCTTCGGCGGTCCCCCTCCCCTTGCAGGGGAGGATTTCTGATGGGCCCCGTTCTCGGTACGCTCGCCGATCCGTCGTCGGAGGATTTCCGCCGCCGCGATGCGCACAACCGCGCGCTCGCCGACCAGCTCCGCGCCGATGTGGCGACCGCGGCACTCGGTGGCTCGGAGGCGTCGCGCAGCAAGCATGTCGCGCGCGGGAAGCTGCTGCCGCGCGATCGCGTCGGCCATCTGCTCGATCCGGGCGCGCCCTTCCTCGAGATCGGCCAGCTTGCCGCGCACGGGCTCTACAAGGGCGAGGTGCCGGGTGCCGGCATGATCGCGGGCATCGGCCGCGTGTCGGGCCGTATGTGCATGATCGTCTGCAACGACGCGACGGTGAAGGGCGGCACCTATTACCCGCTCACCGTCAAGAAGCATCTGCGCGCGCAGGAGATCGCGCGGGAGAACCGCCTCCCCTGCATCTATCTGGTCGATTCGGGCGGGGCGAACCTGCCGCATCAGGCCGAGGTCTTCCCCGACAAGGAGCATTTCGGCCGCATCTTCTTCAATCAGGCGCAGATGTCGGCGGAGGGCATCCCCCAGATCGCCTGCGTGATGGGAAGCTGCACCGCCGGGGGCGCCTACGTGCCGGCGATGTCCGACGAGACGGTGATCGTCCGCAATCAGGGCACGATCTTCCTCGCCGGGCCTCCGCTGGTGAAGGCGGCGACGGGCGAGGTGATCTCGGCCGAGGATCTGGGCGGCGGCGATCTCCATGCGCGCAAGTCCGGCGTGGTCGATCATCTCGCCGAGAATGACGAACATGCGCTCACCATCGTGCGCGACATCGTCGCGACGCTCCCGGCGGACCGCACGCCCGACATCGCGCTGAAAGACCCGCGCCCGCCGAAGCATGATCCGGCCGAACTCTATGGCCTCATCCCCCGCGACGTCCGGGCGCCCTATGACGTCCACGAGGTGATCGCGCGCATCGTCGACGGATCGGAGTTCCACGAGTTCAAGGCGCTCTACGGCACAACCTTGGTGTGCGGCTTCGCGCATATCTGGGGGATGCCGGTGGCGATCCTCGCCAACAATGGCGTGCTGTTCTCGGAAGCGGCGCTCAAGGGCGCGCATTTCATCGAGCTGGCCTGCCAGCGCCGTATCCCGCTGCTGTTCCTCCAGAACATCTCGGGCTTCATGGTCGGCGGCAAATACGAGGCCGAGGGCATCGCCAAGCATGGCGCCAAGCTGGTGACGGCGGTCGCGACCGCCTCCGTCCCCAAGATCACCATGCTGATCGGCGGCAGCTTCGGCGCGGGCAATTACGGCATGGCGGGGCGCGCCTACTCGCCGCGTTTCCTGTTCTCGTGGCCCAACAGCCGCATCTCGGTGATGGGCGGCGAGCAGGCGGCCTCCGTCCTCGCCACCGTCCACCGCGACGCTGACAGATGGACGCCCGAGGAGGCCGAGGCCTTCAAGGCCCCGATCCGCCAGAAGTACGAGGACGAAGGCAGCCCCTGGAACGCCACCGCGAACCTGTGGGACGACGGCATCGTCGATCCCATCCAGACCCGCGACGTGCTGGGCCTGAGCCTCGCCGCGTGCCTCAACGCCCCCATCCCCGAGCGCCCCGCGTTCGGCGTGTTCAGGATGTGATGCGATGATCCAGAGCCTCCTCATCGCCAATCGCGGCGAGATCGCCTGCCGGATCATCCGCACCGCGCGGATGCTCGGCATCCGCACCGTCGCCGTCTATTCGGATGCCGACCGGAACGCCCTCCATGTCCGAATGGCGGACGATGCGGTCGCCATCGGCCCGGCACCTGCGCGCGAAAGCTATCTGGTCAGCGACCGCATCATCGCTGCCGCCAAGGAAACCGGCGCAGAAGCGATCCACCCCGGCTACGGCTTCCTCTCCGAGAATGCCGACTTCGCCGAGGCCGTGAGCGCGGCGGGGATCGTCTGGGTCGGGCCGAAGCCCTCCAGCATCCGCGCCATGGGCCTCAAGGACGCGGCCAAGAAGCTCATGCAGGAAGCCGGCGTCCCCACCACGCCCGGCTATCTCGGCGAGGACCAGCGGCCCGAGCATCTGAAGAGCGAGGCCGACAAGATCGGCTATCCGGTGCTCATCAAGGCGGTCGCCGGCGGCGGCGGCAAGGGGATGCGCAAGGTCGATGCCTCCGCCGATTTCCTCGACGCCCTCGCCTCCTGCCAGCGCGAGGCGGCGTCGAGCTTCGGCGACGACCGGGTGCTGATCGAGAAATACATCCTCTCGCCCCGCCACATCGAAGTGCAGGTCTTCGGCGACAGCCACGGCAACGTCGTCCACCTGTTCGAGCGCGACTGCTCGCTCCAGCGCCGCCACCAGAAGGTGATCGAGGAGGCCCCCGCCCCCGGCATGGACGAGGCCACCCGCGAGGCGGTCTGCGGTGCTGCGGTGAAGGCGGCCAAGGCGGTCGACTATGTCGGCGCGGGCACCATCGAGTTCATCGCCGACGCATCCGAAGGCCTGCGCGCCGACCGCATCTGGTTCATGGAGATGAACACCCGCCTTCAGGTCGAGCATCCGGTGACGGAGTCGATCACCGGGCAGGATCTGGTCGAGTGGCAGCTCCGCGTCGCGAGCGGGGAGCCGCTGCCGAGGAAGCAGGACGAGCTGGAAATCGACGGCTGGGCGATGGAAGCCCGCATTTATGCCGAAGACCCGGCCAAGGGCTTCCTCCCGAGCATCGGGCCGCTCACCATCTATCGCGAGTGGCGTGACGTGCGAGTCGACAGCGGCGTCGAGGAAGGCGGGCAGGTCACGCCCTTCTACGACCCGATGATCGCCAAGGTGATCGCCCACGAAGCCACCCGCGAGGAGGCCGTCGAGACGCTGGCCGAGGCCTGCGCCGCCACCGACATCTGGCCGGTCAAGACCAACGCCCCCTTCCTGTGGCGCGCGCTCGACCATGCGGACTTCCGCGCCGCCCGCATCGACACCGGCTTCATCGAGCGCCACGGCGACAGCCTGCTCCCCCCCGCCGAGCCGACCGAGGACATGGTCCTGCAAGCCGCCGCCGCGGTCGCCGTGCAGGAGGTGCATGGCGAGCCGACGACACTGTGGGGGGCAGACTCCATGCTGTCAGTTCCCGCGGCCGGCAGCGTCTGGCGCTCGCTGATGGGCTTCCGCGCCAATGCCGCCCCGGACCGCCGCATCCGCGTCGAGATCGACGGCAAGCCATACGAAGCCGAACTCCCCCGCGACTGGGAGAAGGCCCCCGTGATCGGCGAGCCGGTCGACGATGGCGTGGTCGTCAACGACGACGGCCTCTCCTTCCTCGCGAGCGTCCCGCGCTATCATGGCGACACGGCGGGCATCTCGGACGGCGCGCTCACCGCGCCGATGCCGGGGCGCGTCGTATCGGTGGAGGTGGCCAAGGGCGAGAAGGTCGCCAAGGGCCAGCGCATCGTCGTCATCGAGGCGATGAAGATGGAGCAGGCGCTGGTCGCCCCCTTCGACGGCATCGTCGCCGACCTCGGTCCGGCCGCCGGCGCGCAGGTCAGCGAAGGCACGCTGCTCGCCCGCATCGAGACGGAGGAAGCCTGATGCCCGGACGCTATTTCGACGAATGGCAGTTGGGCGACCGGATCGAGCATCCGATCCGCCGCACCGTCACCGAGACGGACAATCTCCTCTTCTCGACGATGACGCACAATCCGCAGCCGCTCCACCTCGACGCCGAGGCGGCGAAGGCGAGCGAGTTCGGCCAGATCCTCGTCAACGGCACCTTCTCCTTCGCGCTGATGGTGGGGCTGACGGTGGGCGAGACGACGCTCGGCACGCTGGTGGCCAACCTCGGCTATGACGCGGTGGTGATGCCCAAGCCCGTCTTCATCGGCGACACGCTGCGCGCGACGAGCGAGGTGGCGGCGCTCAAGGAGAGCAAGTCGCGTCCCAACGCCGGGATCGTCACCTTCACGCACGAATTGATCAACCAGCGGAATGAGGTGGTCTGCCGCTGCCAGCGCTCGGCGCTGCTACTGCGGAAGCCGGCATGAGGCTCCGCTCGCTGCTGTTCGTGCCGGGCGACCGGCCGGATAGGATGGAGAAGGCGCTCGCCTCCGGCGCCGATGCGCTGATCCTCGATCTGGAGGACGCGGTGACACCCGCCGCCCGTCCCGAGGCGCGCAAAGCCATCGCCGATTTCCTCACCCGCACCGAGCGCACGACCAGGCTGTTCGTCCGCGTGAACCCGCTCGACGGCAGCGACACCGACGCGGACCTCGACGCCATCGCCAAGGCACGGCCCGACGGCATCGTCTTCCCCAAGGCCGAGGGTGCCGCCTCCGTGCAGGCCCTGTTCCACAAAATGGAAGCGCGCGGGCTCGCCGCCCCCATCCTCCCCATCGCGACCGAGACGCCCGCCGCGATCTTCCAGCTTGGTCATTACCGAGCCGTCGCGGACAGGCTCTGTGGCCTCACCTGGGGCGCGGAGGACCTCCCCGCCGCGATCGGCGCCGCGACCAGCCGCGAGGCGGACGGCCGCTACACGCCCCCTTACGAGATGGCCCGCGCGCTGATGTTGTTCGGCGCCGCCGCCGCCGGGGTCGCGCCGATCGAGACGGTCTATCCGGCGTTCCGCGATCTCGACGGCCTCGCCGCCTACGCCGCCCGCGCCGCGCGCGACGGCTTCTCCGGCATGATGGCGATCCACCCCGCGCAGGTGGCGGTGATCAACGAGGCCTTCACGCCCTCGGCCGAAGCCGTAACCCATGCCCGCGCGGTGGTGGAGGCCTTCGCCGCCAACCCGACCGCGGGCGCGCTCCAGCTCGACGGCAGGATGATCGACGCCCCGCATCTGAAGCAGGCGAAAAGCCTCCTCGCCCGCGCCGGAGAGGTTTGACGAACGCCCTCTCCTCTCCATACATCGGGCGATATCGGAAGAGGAGAAGTGGATGGACCGGCGCCCGCGCCTGCTGGTGACACGGCGGCTGCCGCACGCGGTCGAGGCGCATCTGTCGACGCGGTTCGAGACCGACGGCAACGCCGACGACGCGCCGCTCTCCCGCGAGGCGCTGGCGGACGCGATGACGCGCTACGACGCGATCCTCCCGACCATCACCGACCGTATCGACGCGGCGCTTCTCTCCCTCCCCGGCGCGACGGTGCGCATCCTCGCCAATTTCGGGGCGGGCTTCGAGCATATCGATCTCGCCGCCGCCCGGAAGGCCGGGATCGCCGTCACCAACACGCCCGACGCGCTGACCGACACCACCGCCGATCTCGCCATCCTGCTGATGCTGATGGCCGCGCGCCGCGCCGGCGAAGGCGAGCGCGAGCTTCGCGACGGGCGCTGGACCGGCTGGCGGCCCACGCACCTGATCGGACAGGGCGTGACGGGCAAGACGCTCGGCCTCGTCGGCTTCGGTCGCATCGCGCAGGCGACGGCCAAGCGCGCCCGCGCCTTCGGGATGCGCATCCGCTATGTCAGCCGCAACCGCGCTTCCGAGACGATCGAAGCGGCCTGCGACGCCAGCCCGGCGGAATCGCTGGAGGCGCTCGCGGCCGAGGCCGACATCCTCTCGCTCCATGTGCCGGGCGGGGCGGCAACGCGGCACCTGATCGACGCGCCCCTGCTCGCGCGGATGAAACCCCACGCCATCCTCATCAACACCGCGCGCGGGCCGGTGGTGGACGAGGCGGCGCTGGCCGAGGCGCTGACGCAGGGCCGGCTCGGCGCGGCGGGGCTCGATGTCTATGAGCAGGAGCCCGCCGTCCACCCAGCGCTCCTCGCATGCGAGCGGGCGGTGCTGCTTCCCCATCTCGGCAGCGCGACGATCGAGACGCGCTCGGCCATGGGGATGCAGGCCGCCTCCAATCTCGAAGCCTTTTTCGACGGACGGGAGCCACCCAACCGTGTCGCGTGAGGCGCTGCTCGATGCGACGGAGGCATGGCTCGCCCCGCTGCTCCGCGAGGCGCCAGCGGACCGTCCCCTGGTCCTCGGCCTGTGCGGTGCGCAGGGCAGCGGCAAATCGACGCTCGCCGCCGGGTTGGCGGAACGGTTCGAGCGGACGGCCATCCTCTCGCTCGACGATCTCTATCGGACGAAGGCCGAGCGCGCCGCGCTCGCCCGCACCGTCCACCCGCTCTTCGCCACGCGCGGCGTGCCGGGCACGCATGACGTGCCGCTCGGCCTCGCCACCTTCGCCGCGCTCGATCGGGGCGAAGCCGCGGCGCTCCCCCGCTTCGACAAGGCCTGCGACGACCGCGCTCCGGCGGACCAGTGGGGCCATGCCCCGGCCGGCACCCGGCTGCTGATCTTCGAAGGCTGGTGCGTCGGCGCCCGGCCCGAGGCGGAGGAGGCGCTGGCCGCTCCCATCAACGCCCTCGAACGCGAGGAGGATGCGGACGGCATCTGGCGGCGCGCCGTCAATGCCGCGCTGGCGGGCGACTATCAGCGGCTGTTCGCGCGGATCGACCGGCTGATGCTGCTGGCGGCACCGGGCTTCGAGGTGGTGCAGGGCTGGCGGATCGAGCAGGAGCGCGCGCTGCGAGGCCGCACCGCTCCCGATGCGCCCGGCCTGATGAGCGACGCCAAGGTCGCGCGCTTCATCCAGCATTATGAGCGGCTGACGCGCCATATCCTGACCGAAATGCCCGGCCGCGCCGATCGCGTGGCAAGGCTTGCGGCCGATCGCTCCTTATTGTCTGATGATGGCTCATGACACCGATAGCAATCCTCGATTCCCATCAGCATGCCTGGACCATCGGCGGCCCCGGCCAGAGCTGGCCCGGCCCCGATCTGCCCGATCTCCATCGCGACTTCGGCCTTGCCGATCTGCGCGCGGCGGCCGACGGCGTGGAATTGGCGGGCACGGTGCTCGTCCAGTCGCAGCCGGATGATCGCGACACCGGCTGGATGCTGGCGCTGGCCGGGGGCGATCCGCTGGTCCGCGCGGTGGTCGGCTGGGTCGATCTCGCAAGCCCCGACGCGCCCGAGCGCATCGCGGCACTCGCCCGCCATCCGAAGCTCAAGGGTTTGCGCCCGATGCTCCAGGCGATCGAGGACAGCGCGTGGATTCTCCGCCCCGAACTCGCCCCCGCCATCGAGGCGATGATTGCGCACGGCCTGCGTTTCGACGCCCTCGTTCAGCCGCGCCATCTGCCCGCACTGGCCCGCTTCGCCACGCACTGGCCGGAACTGCCCCTCGTCATCGATCATGGCGCCAAGCCCTTTGCCGCGACGGGCGATCTCGATCCGTGGCGCGAGGAGATCGCGGCGCTGGCCGCCTTCCCCCATGTCCATGCCAAGCTGTCCGGCCTGCGCACCGAGCAGGCGCCCAGCCAGACCGCCGACGCGCTCGCGCCCTATGTCGCGCATCTCGTCGCCTGCTTCGGCGAGCGGCTGATGTGGGGCAGCGACTGGCCGGTGCTGCTGCTTGCCGGCGATAGCTACAAGGACTGGCTCACCGATGCGGAGCGGCTCGCCGCCCCCACCGACGAGGCCGCCCGCCGCCACCTGTTCCACGACGCCGCCGCCCGTTTCTACGGACTCTGACGCCCCATCCAGCACTGGTAGACCGGACCCGATGATTATCTCCTCCCCGCTCGACTTCCGCGACGCCGCCCGCCGACGCCTGCCGCGCTTCCTGTTCGACTATGCCGACGGCGCCGCCTATGCCGAGGAGACGCTGCGGCGGAACGTGTCGGACCTCGCCGGCATCGCGCTGCGCCAGCGCGTGCTGAAGAACGTCGCCGACATCGACCTCTCGACCGAGCTGTTCGGCCAGCACCGGCCGCTCCCCATCGCACTCGGCCCGGTCGGCATCAGCGGCATGTATGCGCGTCGCGGCGAGGTGCAGGCGGCGCGCGCGGCGCATGCGGTGGGCATCCCCTTCACGCTGTCGACCGTCTCGCTCTGCTCACTGACCGAGGTGACGACCGCCACGCCGGGGCCGACCTGGTTCCAGCTCTATGTGATCCGCGACCGCGCCTTCATGCGCGACCTGCTCGCCACCGCCCGCGCGCGCGGCGCCGAGGCTCTGGTCTTCACCGTCGACATGCCGGTGCCGGGCGCGCGCTATCGCGATGCGCATTCGGGCATGTCCGGCCCGCGCGGGCCGATGCGGCGGATGATGCAGGCGATCGGCAAGCCAGGCTGGGCGTGGGACGTGGGGCTGCGCGGCCGCCCGCATCTGCTCGGCAATCTGGAGCCGGTGCTCGGCAAGGATAGCGGGCTCAACGATTATATCGGCTGGCTCGGCGCCAATTTCGATCCGTCGATCTCGTGGGACGATCTCGACTGGATTCGTTCCGAGTGGAAGGGGCCGCTCATCATCAAGGGCATTCTCGATCCCGAGGACGCCAGAGCCGCCGCCGGCATCGGCGCGAACGGCATCGTCGTCTCCAACCATGGCGGGCGGCAGCTCGACGGCGTGCTCTCCTCTGCCCGCGCGCTGCCGGGAATCGCGGATGCGGTGCGCGGCCAGCTCACCGTGCTGGCGGATTCGGGCATCCGCTCGGGCCTCGACGTGGTGCGGATGCTGGCGCTGGGCGCGGAGGGCGTGCTGCTCGGCCGCGCCTGGCTGTTCGCGCTCGCCGCACGCGGAGAGGCCGGCGTCGCGCAGATGCTCGATCTCTTCCAGCGCGAGATGCGCGTCGCCATGGCGCTTACCGGCGTGCGCACCATCGCCGAGATCGACCGCTCGATCCTCGCCTGACGGGGGCGTGCCAGCGCTTGCAATCCCACAGCCCTGCGCCTAGCGAAGGCAACATAATGGTAAGGACAGTGAGAGGGAAAGTGGCCAGACAGATCGATCGCCAGCCTGTCCGGGAGTCGCGCGCATGATCGGCGCCGGACGCATCGTCTGCTTCGGCGAGCTGCTGCTGCGCCTCTCCCCTCCGGGCCGCGAGCTGCTCTTCCAGGGCGGCTCGCTCGACGCCAATTTCGGCGGAGCGGAGGCCAATGTCGCGATCGGCCTCTCGCGACTCGGCCACCGCACCGCGATGGTCAGCGCCGTGCCGAGCCATGCCGTCGGGCAGGGCGCGGTCGACCATGTCCGCCGCCATGGCGTGGATGCGAGCGGCATCGTGCGGACGCCGGGTCGTCTCGGGCTCTATTTCCTGACACCGGGCGCATCGCTGCGCGCCTCCTCGATCGTCTATGATCGCGCGGGCAGCAGCTTCGCCGAGGCCGACGCCTCGCTGTTCGACTGGCCGACGCTGCTCGACGGCGCGAGCCTGCTCCACCTCTCGGGCATCACCCCGGCGCTCGGCCAGCGCTCGGCCGACATGGCGATCGCCGCCGCCCGCGCCGCGCGCGCGGTGGGCGTGGCGGTGTCGTTCGACGGCAATTACCGCCCCTCGCTCTGGCAGATGTGGGACAGCGATCCGCGCGCGATCCTGTCCGAGCTGGTCGGCATGGCGGACATCCTGTTCGGCAACCATCGCGACGTCGCTTTGCTGCTCGATCGTCCGTTCGACGGCGACGGGCCGGATCGCCGCCGCCACGCGGCCGAAGCGGCGTTCGAGGCCTTCCCCTCGCTCAAGCTGATCGCCTCGACCGCGCGCCATGTGGTCGATGCCGACCATCACCGCCTCGCCGCCCGCATCGATCTGCGCGACGGCGCGCACCAGACCGATGAAGTCGCGGTCACCGGCATCGTCGACCGGATCGGCGGCGGCGACGCCTTCGCCTCGGGCGTGCTGCACGGCCTGATCGCGACCGGCGACCCGGCCGAGGCGGCGCGCGCCGGCCTTGCGCTCGCGGCGCTCAAGCACAGCCTGCCCGGTGACGCGAGCCTGTTCGGCACCGCCGATATCGACGCCTTCTGGGACGGCGGCCTCGACGTCCGGCGCTAATCCCTCTCCCTCCTCCCGACACCGGAGACATCCGCGTGAGCAAGCTTGAACTGCATCCCGACCGGCTCTTCCCCGCCGACCCGACCACCCGCGCCATCGCCCGCCGTCTCTATGCGACGGTGAAGGATCTGCCGATCGTCAGCCCGCACGGCCACACCGATCCGGCCTGGTTCGCCACGAACGAGCCCTTCCCCGATCCCGCACGCCTGCTCATCACGCCGGACCATTATGTGTTCCGGATGCTCTACAGCCAGGGCGTGCCGCTCGACGCGCTCGGCGTGCCGACCGTGGACGGCAGCCCCACCGAGCAGGACGGCCGCAAGATCTGGCGCCTCTTCGCAGAGCATTATCACCTGCTGCGCGGCACGCCGTCGCGCATGTGGCTGGACTGGGTGTTCGCCGAGGTATTCGGCCTCGACGTGCTGCTCTCGGCCGGGACGGCGGACCAGTATTACGACACCATCGACGCCGCGCTGAAGACCGACGCCTTCCGCCCACGCGCGCTGTTCGAGCGCTTCAACATCGAGGTGATCGCCACCACCGAGAGCCCGCTCGATCCGCTCGATCACCACAAGGCGATCCGAGAGAGCGGCTGGAACGGCCGCGTCGTCACCGCCTATCGCCCCGATCCGGTGATGGACCCGCAAGACCCCCGCTTCATCGAGAATGTCCGCCGCTTCGGCGAGATGGCGGGCGAGGATGTCTCGACCTATGCCGGCTATCTGCGCGCCCACCAGAATCGCCGCGCCCATTTCCGTGCGGCGGGCGCCACCTCGACCGACCATGGCCACCCCTCGGCCTTCACCGCCGACCTGCCCCGCGCGGAAATCGAGGCGCTCTACGCCAAGGTGATCGCCGGCCCGGTGAGCGCTGCCGAAGCCGAACTCTTCCGCGGCCAGATGCTGACCGAGATGGCGCGCATGTCGATCGAGGACGGCATGGTGATGCAGCTCCATCCCGGCGTCTCGCGCAGCCACAATCCGTCGGTCCTCGCCCGCTTCGGGAAGGACAAGGGCGCGGACATCCCCACCGCCGGCGAGTTCGTGCGCTGCCTGAAGCCGCTGCTCGACGCGCATGGCAATGATCCGCGCCTGACGCTGATCCTCTTCACGCTCGACGAGGATGTCTATTCGCGCGAGCTGGCGCCGCTCGCCGGCCATTATCCGTCGCTGCGGCTCGGGCCGCCCTGGTGGTTCCATGACAGCCCCGAGGGGATGCGCCGCTTCCGCGAGCGCGTCACCGAGACGGGCGGCTTCTACAACACCGTCGGCTTCAACGACGATACGCGCGCTTTCCTGTCGATCCCGGCGCGGCACGATGTCGCGCGGCGGATGGACTGCGCCTTCCTCGCCCGCCTCGTCGCCGAGCATCGCCTGCCCGAGGACGAGGCCGACGAGGTAGCCTATGCGCTGACCTACGGGCTCGTGAAGCAGGCCTACAAGCTGTGAGTCGTCTCGCCACCGCCACGCTCGCGGCGCTGCCGGCCGAGGTCGAGCAGCCGTCCTACGACCGCTCGGCCGTGAAGACTGGCGTGGTCCATCTCGGCATCGGCGCCTTCCATCGCGCGCATCAGGCGGCGGTGTTCGACGCCGCGCTGTCGGCCGGCGACCTGCGCTGGGGCGTGCTCGGCGTGTCGCTGCGCTCGGCCGGCGTGCGCGATCAGCTCGTGCCGCAGGACGGGCTCTACAGCCTCGTCGTGCGCTCCGGGAATGAGCAGCGCATCCGCATCCTCGGCGCGGTGCAGGACGTGCTCGTCGCGCCCGAGGGGCCGGCGCGCGTGGTGGAGGCACTCGCCTCGGCGGACGTCCATATCGTCACCCTCACCGTCACCGAGAAGGGCTACAGGCTCGATCCCGCGACCGGCAGACTGATCGAGGGCGATCCCGACATCGCCGCCGATCTCGCCGACCTGTCCGCCCCGCGCACCGTGCCGGGCTTCCTCGTCGCGGGCCTGAAGGCGCGGCGCGAGGCGGGGCTCGCTCCCTTCACCGCCATCTCCTGCGACAATCTGCCGCACAATGGCCATCTCCTGCGCAACGCGGTGCTGGCGATGGCGCGGGCGCATGATGCGGGCCTCGCGGCCTGGATCGAGGCCGAGGGCGCCTTCCCGCAGACCATGGTGGATCGCATCGTCCCCGCCACCACCGACGCCGACATCGCCGCCCTCTTCGAGCGGATCGGCGTCGAGGATCGCGCGATGGTGAAGACCGAGCCCTTCACCCAGTGGGTGATCGAGGACCGCTTCTGCGGCCCGCGCGCCGACTTCGCGAGCCTCGGCGTGCAGCTCACCGCCGATGTCGCACCGTGGGAGGAGGCCAAGCTCCGCCTGCTCAACGGCGCGCATTCGGGCATCGCCTATCTGGGCGGGCTCGCCGGGATCGAGTTCGTCAACCAGTTCGTCGCCCGGCCGGAGGGTCGCGCCTTCGTCGAGGCGCTGTGGGATGAATCGGCCGAGACGCTCTCGCCCCCGGAAGGGCTCGACATCCCGGCCTATCGCAAAGAGCTGATGGCCCGCTTCGCCAACAGCGCGCTCCAGCACCGCACCCGCCAGATCGCGATGGACGGTTCGCAGAAGCTGCCCCAGCGGCTGCTTGCGCCCATCCTCGCGCGGCGGAAGGCCGGCAAGAGCGTCGATCGGCTCGCGCTGGCCGTCGCGGCGTGGATGCGCTGGCAGGGCGGCGTGGACGATGCGGGCCATGGCTTCACCGTCGACGATCCGCTCGCGGGCCGCACCGCCGCAGCGCTCGAAGGCTGCACCAGCGCCGCCGAACGGGTCGCCGCGCTGATGGCGATCGAGGCGATCGTGCCGCCTGCGCTCGCCGCCGACGCGGAACTGGTCGCGACCATCACCGGCCATCTCGACCGTATCGAACGCGAAGGCGCGCTCGCCGCCCTTCGCGCTTGACGTTGCGGGGGACATAAGGGATCGCGCCCTTATGGTCCCCCGCATCCTGATCGACACCGCCCAGATCCCCGGCGGCGACACGCTCCGCCTGTTCCAGCGCGGCGCGGAGTGGTCGATCATGCTGGGCGCCAACGAGTTGATGAACAGCCGGCTCAGCGGCTCCGAGGAAGCGCTCGCCACCATGTCGTGCGAGCGGATTGCCGGGCGGCCGAAGCCGCATCTGCTGATCGGCGGGTACGGCATGGGGTTCACGCTCCGCGCGGCGCTGGGCGTACTCGGCAAGGACGCGACGCTGACCGTCGCCGAACTCGTGCCCGCCGTGATCGACTGGGCGAAGGGACCGATGGCGGGCCTCACCGCCGAATGCCTCGACGATCCGCGCACCGATATCCACATCGCTGACGTGGCAACGCTGATCGGCGGCGCGCGGGGTGCCTATGACGCGATCCTGCTCGACATCGACAACGGCCCCGACGGCCTCGTCCGCGCCGCCAATGACCGTATCTACGACCGCGACGGCCTCGCCGCCGCCAAGCGCGCGCTACGCCCCGGCGGGGTGCTGGCGATCTGGTCCTCGACGCGCGACACCGTGTTTGCCAACCGCCTGCGCCGTGCCCGCTTCGATGTCGAGGAAGTGGTCGTCCGTGCCCGCGCTTCGGGCGGCGGGGCGCATCACGTCATCTGGTTTGCGCGGGCCTGACGCGCCTCAGCGACGACGGCGCGATCCGCTGCCGATCGCGACCTTCACCGCTTCATAGGGATTCATCCCCGACTCCAGCCGATCCTTGATCAGCGCCGTATCGGCCATCACCTGCGGCGCATCGAGGCGCAGGCCCGGCCCGATCCGGTGCCCGTCGCGCTCGCAATAACGCTCTCCGGCCTCGTCCTCGCGCCAGCGCAGCTTGGGATCGCGGATGAAGGGGAAGTCCCTGCTCGGATCGGCATCGAAAGGCGTGACGCAATAAAGCTGCCCGTCGATCTCGACCAGCGAATGCAGCACCAGCACATTGGGCTGACGCCACCAGCCGGTCACCATCGTGGCGCGCCCGGTCGGATCATGCTCCGCGTAGAACGCCGCGTTGGTGTGGCATTCGCGCGTGGGCGCGTTCAGCACGGCGGCCCCGCGCGGCACGCCGCGGATCGCGCGTTCCACCGGCAGGGCCAATATCTCGCGCACCGCATCCTGTTCCCAGCGCGACGGCGGAAACATCCATTGTTCAGCGCTGGCGAGGAAGGTTTCGCGCAGTCGCTCCAGCCGGTCCCTGGCCTCTCCCATGGCAATTCTTCTAAACCACTCAAGACATTAGCTTTAATACACCCCCGCTATAGGAGGCGATCTAGCTATCAGTCTAACGCGAAAGACGGGACTCCGATCCCGCGCAGGGACTCGCCAAGCGGCGCGCGGGACGGCAGGATCAGTTCCATGTCGTTTCGAATCTCCGCTGGTCGTCTCTCCTGGTCGCGTCTGGCGCCCGTCCTGTCCCGCCTTGCCCTGATCGGGCTTGCCGGCGCGGCCGCCGCCGCCCCTGCTCCCGCGCCGCGCCGCCTGCCGGACGCCACGAGCTTCTCGACGGTGAGCGGCCCGGTCGTCGCGACCCCGGCCGACATCTACGGCCCGCTATTCCGCGACGTGCAGATCGCCAAGATCTTCCCCGACGGCAAGACGTTCGCGGACGCCGTTCCCAATCGCGATCCCGGCCAGATTCTCACGGACTACAAGGCCGCGCACCTGAAGGGCGGGGCCGCGCTGCGGCGCTTCGTGCTCGCCAACTTCACCGTGCCCGCCGCCCCTTCGGCGCCGCCTCCCCAGGCGGGGGCCGCCAACACGCCGCTGCTCGCGCACATCGCTGCGCTGTGGCCGGTGCTCACCCGCCAGCCCGGCGCGGTGCCGCCGGGAAGCTCGGCGCTGGCGCTCACCAGCCCCTATGTCGTGCCCGGCGGACGCTTCCGCGAAATCTATTACTGGGACAGCTACTTCACCATGCTCGGGCTGGTCCGCGACCAGCGCACCGATCTGGTGGAGGGCATGATCGACGACTTCACCGCGTTGATCGAGCGCTACGGCCATATCCCGAACGGCACGCGGACCTATTATCTCAGCCGCTCGCAGCCGCCGGTCTATTATCTGATGCTCGGCCTGTCGCCCGCGCGCGATGTCGCCACCTTCCGGCGGCGGCTGATGGCGCTGCGTCGCGAACATGCCTTCTGGATGCGCGGCGAGGACGGGCTCGCCCCCGGCCAGGCCCGGTTCCACGTCGCCCGACTGCCCAATGGCGACCTCGTCAACCGCTACTGGGACGCGCGCGCCACCCCGCGCGAGGAGAGCTATGCGGAGGATGTCGCCACCGCCGCCACCTCGCGCCGCGTGCCGGGCCATCTCTATCGCGACCTGCGTTCGGCGGCGGAGAGCGGGTGGGACTTCTCGTCGCGCTGGCTCGCCGATCCGCAGGACCTGCGCACCATCCGCACCACCGAGATCGCGCCGGTGGACCTCAACAGCCTGATGTACGGCATGGAGAGGATGATCGCGATCGCCTGCGCCCGCGCCGTCGATCAGGCCTGCGCGCGCGAATATACGGCGCGCGCCAATGCCCGCGCCAATGCGCTGCGCACCGATTTCTGGGCCGGCCGCGAGGGCCGCTTCGCCGATCTCGAATGGCGCACCGGCAAGCCGACCAGCCGCGTGACGGCGGCGACGCTCTTCCCGCTGTTCGTGGGCGCCGCGCGTCCCGATCAGGCGCGAGCGGTGGCGCAGACGGTCCGCCGCCAGCTCCTCGCGCCGGGCGGCCTGCGCACCACCACCATCGCCAACGGCCAGCAATGGGATATCCCGAACGGCTGGGCTCCGCTCCAGTGGGTGGCGGTCGAGGGGCTGCGCCGCAACGGCGAGCCGGCGCTGGCGAAGACCATCGCGGAGCGCTGGCTGGGCACGGTGGCGAGCCGCTATCGGGCGTCCGGCAAGCTCGTCGAGAAATATGACGTCGAGAATCGCCGGGGGGGCGGGGCGGCGAATATCCGCTCCAGGACGGCTTCGGATGGACCAACGGCGTCACCCGCGCCCTGGCCGCCGATTATGGGATTCCCAGCGGAAATTGAAGAATTCCAACGAGTTCCACCGAAAACTGTGTCCCTTGCGCCACACCTTAGCGCCAAAATGATGCAGTGCGACATAAGTCGCCCGTCGTAGCAAATCTGACATTTGCCAGCGCTAGTCGCCCCGCTAGCAGCGCGAAGTACTCTTCGTCAGGGTCTACACAACAGGGGAATTCCACAGTGAATATCGTGAAGCTTAGCGCACGCGCGTCCGTGTCGCTTCTCGCGCTGGCGGCGATCACGCCGGCTTTCGCGCAGTCGACGGGCTCGCAGGATTTCGATCAGCCGCAAATCCTCGTCACCGGTTCGCGCATCAAGCCGCTCGAAGGCGTGTCGCTGCCCGATACGCCCAAGGCGCGCTATGTGCTGAATTCTGACTTCATCAAGAATCAGCGCCCCGGCCAGTCGATCGACGACATCATCAACATGATCCCGGGCGTCAGCTTCCAGAACAACGACCCGTATGGCAACTCGGGCGGTACGCTGAACATCCACGGCTTCGACTCGAGCCGCATTTCGCAGACGTTCGACGGCATCCCGCTGAACGACACCGGCAACTATGCCATCTACTCGCAGCAGCAGCTCGATTCGGAGCTGATCGATCAGGTCAACGTCAGCCTCGGCTCGACGGACATCGACAGCCCGACCGCGTCGGCCACCGGCTCGACCGTCAACTACACCATCCGCAACCCCACCGAGGACTTCCACGTCCGCCTCGCGGCGTCGTTCGGTGAGTATAACTATCTCCACATGTTCGGCGTGGTCGACACCGGCACCTTCACGCCGTTCGGCACCCGCGCCTTCATCTCGGCCAGCCATGCGTCGAACGTCAATCCGTTCAACCATGCCAACCAGACCGAGAAGTATCAGTACAACGCCAAGATCTATCAGCCGATCGGCGATAATGGCGACTTCGTCTCGGTGGCCGGCAACTACAATATCGGCCGCAACGGCAACTTCTCGTCGATCCCGCTCCGCACGGATCTGACGCAGTCGCCGACCAACAACGCGCCGCGCGTCGTCGGCTCGGCCGCGACCAACCGCTTCCCGATCACCAAGGACGAGCGCGAGTACGATCAGGGCCGCTGCACCGCGGCGCCCGCGATCGCCGGCCACGCCGACGTTCCGGCGGCCGTGCCCTGCGGCTCGCTGTTCGATTACAGCTACAACCCGTCGCACACCGGCAACATCCGCGTGAACTCGCGCTTCACGCTGGCCGACGGCCTCGTCCTGACGGTCGATCCGAGCTACCAGATCGTCAAGGCCAACGGCGGCAGCAGCGCCGTCACCGGCTTCGAGGGCACCTACTCGAAGGCTGGCACCCCGGCGACGAACCTGACCGGCTATATCGGCGGCAAGCCCTATTTCGGCGGCGTCGACCTGAACGGCGACGGCGACACGCTCGACCAGGTCGAGGTCTACGCGCCGAGCCACACCGAGACGCACCGCTGGGTGATCCTCACCTCGCTGCGCTATGACATCAACAGCACCCAGACGATCCGCGTCTCCTACACCTTCGACCATGGCCGCCATCGCCAGACCGGCGAAGTCGGCTATCTGAAGGCCGATGGCCATGCGGTCAGCCTCTACCCGATCGAGAACCCGATCCTCGACGCGGACGGCAACAAGATGGAGAAGCGCAACCGTCTCTCCTACGCCATCCTGAACCAGGTGTCGGGCGAGTATCGCGGCACCTTCTTCGACAGCAAGCTGACGGTGAACGCCGGCGTCCGCGCGCCGTTCTTCAAGCGCGATCTCACCAACTACTGCATCAGCGAAGCGGGCGGCAGCGGCTTCGTCGACTGCATCCCCTCGGCCGCCGACCAGGCTGCCTTCCTCGCCGCGAACCCGACCTATGTCGGCCCGCAGCATCGCGTGATCAACTACAACAAGGTGCTGCCGAGCGCCGGCTTCGTCTATAACTTCCTGCCGAAGTTCAGCCTGTTCGGAAGCTACGACAAGGGCCTTCAGGTTCCGGGCACGGACAACCTGTACAACGCCTTCGCCTATCCGCTGTCGAACCCGATCTCCAAGCCCAAGCCGGAGACGACCGACAACCTGAACGCGGGCGTCCGCTACAAGTCGAGCAAAATCCAGGCGGAGCTGTCGGGCTGGTACACCTTCTACCAGAACCGTCTGGCCTCGTCCTACGATCCCATTCAGAACATCACGATCTACCGCAACCTCGGCACCGTGCATAAGTATGGCGTCGACGGCTCGGTGTCGTACCAGCCGATCCCGCAGGTCACCCTCTACGGCTTCGGTTCGTACCTGAAGTCGAAGATCCTCGACAACGTCCAGTCGGGCGCGACCAGCGAGTTCCTGACCGCCGGCAAGCGTGAATCGGACTCGCCGACCTACACCGTCGGCGGCCGCGCGCAGGGCAATTTCGGCCCGCTCGAAATCGGCGCGCAGATCAAGCGCACCGGTCCGCGCTACGTCAACGACCAGAACCTGCCGGTCATGGCGAACGGCGTGCAGGTCTATGGCGCGAAGGCTCCGGCCTACACGCTGGTCGACCTGGATGCGCGCTACTCGCTCGAGGGCCTCGGTCTGAACGACCGCACCTGGGTGCAGCTCAGCATCACCAACCTGTTCGACAAGCTCTATGTTGGCGGCTTCAGCTCCAACACGTCGAACACCTCGATCCCGTTCGCGTACATCGGCGCTCCGCGCACGATCTCGGGGACGATCAACTTCGGCTTCTGATCCGATCGGAAGCATCGCCTCGGGGGCGGTCGGCCATGTGCCGGCCGCCCCTTTCTTTTATGCGGCCGGGCCTCATTTCGCCCCTGACATTCGCATGTAACACACGCATATGATGCGCGCCGCTCATGATCGGCCATATCTCACCCCGCACGCCCCGCATTCTCGCGCTCTCGACGCTGCTCGCGCTGGCGGCCTGCGGAGGCGACAAGAAGCAGCCGCCCAAGCCCACGCCCACCGTCGGCGTGGTCGTCGCCAAACCGCAAGCGGTGGCGATCGACACCCAGCTTCCCGGCCGCACCGATGCCTATCTGATCTCGGACGTGCGCCCGCAGGTGTCCGGCGTGGTGCTCAAGCGGCTGTTCACCGAGGGCAGCCTCGTCCGCGAGGGCCAGCCGCTCTACCTGATCGATCCCGCGCTCTACCGCGCCGCCGTGGGGCAGGCGCAGGGCCAGCTCGCCTCTGCTCAGGCCAATGCGGTGGCGGCCCGCCTGAAGGCCGAGCGCTATTCCGACCTTGAGAAGATCAACGCGGTCGCGAGGCAGGATGCCGCCGACGCCCGCGCCGCCGCGGGCCAGGCCGAGGCCGCCATCCAGCAGCAGAAGGCCGCGCTCGACACGGCGCGGATCAACCTGCGCTATACGAGCGTGCTGGCGCCCATCTCGGGCCGGATCAGCCGCTCGTCGGTGACGCCCGGCGCGCTGGTGACGGCGAACCAGACCACCGCGCTCGCCACCATCACCACGCTCGATCCGATCTATGTCGACATCCAGCAAAGCTCGACCGAGCTGCTCCAGTTGAGGAAAGCGATCGCCGCCGGCGGCGCGCTGCCGAACGAAGCGGCGGTGCGGCTCAAGCTGGAGGACGGCAGCGACTATCCGCAGGCCGGGAAGCTCGAATTTTCCGAAGTGAATGTCGACACCGCCACCGGCGCCGTGACGCTGCGCGCGCGCTTCCCCAACCCGCAGGGGCTGCTGCTGCCCGGCATGTATGTCCGCGCGGTGGTGAGCCAGGCGATGCGCAAGGATGCCTTCCTGCTGCCCGAAGCCGCGGTGGTCCACGATCCGCGCGGCGCCGCGACGGTGCTGGTGGTCGGCCCCGACGACAAGATCGTGAAGAAACCCGTCACCGATGAGGGCCTGCACCAGAATCGCTGGGTCGTGACGCAGGGCATCGCCGCCGGCGACCGGGTGGTGATCGAGGGCAGCGGCAAGGCGCGTCCCGGTCAGGCCGTGCACGCCGTCCTCTCCACCGGCTCCCAGGCCGAGGCGGCAGCGATCGACGCCGCGCCCGCACAGGGCAAGGGCAAGAACGGCCGGTCCGGCGCCGCCCGATGATCTCGCGCTATTTCATCGAACGGCCCATCTTCGCGTGGGTCATCGCTATCGTCATCATGCTGTGCGGCATCGGCGCGGTGACGCACCTGCCGATCGCGCAATATCCCGACATCTCGCCGCCGCAGGTGAGCATCAACGCCAATTATCCGGGCGCCTCGGCGCAGGTGCTCCAGGATTCGGTCACCCAGGTGATCGAGCAGCAGCTCACCGGCCTCGACGGCCTGCTCTATTTCCAGTCGACGTCGAGCGACACCGGCTCGGTGCAGATCACCGCCACCTTCAACAACGGCACCAACCCGGACATCGCCCAGGTGCAGGTGCAGAACAAGGTGCAGCAGGCGCTGCCCCGCCTGCCCCAGCAGGTGCAGCAGCAGGGCCTGAACGTCCAGAAGCGCCAGCCCGACTATCTGATGCTGGTGGCGGTCTACGACAGCTCGAACATGACAGCGTCGGCCGACGTGGCCGACTTCATGGTCTCCAAGCTCCAGGACCCGCTGAGCCGCGTCGCCGGCGTGGGCGAGGTCGACGCCTTCGGCACCCAATACGCGATGCGCGTCTGGATGGACCCGTACAAGCTCAACGCGCACCAGCTCCAGCCGGCCGATGTGTCGGCCGCGATCCAGGCGCAGAACGTGCAGGTCGGCGCCGGCCTGATCGGTGCCCAGCCCTCGGTGAAGGGGCAGGAGCTGAACGCCACCGTCACCGCGCAATCGCGCCTCAACACGCCCGAGCAGTTCCGCGCCATCATCCTCAAGACCGAGAGCGACGGCTCCGTGGTCCGCATCGGCGACGTCGCGCGGGTGGAGCTGGGGCAGGAAAGCTACACCTCGATCTCGCGCTTCTCGGGCCATCCGGCCGCCGCGCTCGCCGTGTCGCTGGCGCCCGGCGCCGACGCGCTCAAGACGGCGGAGGCGGTGAAAGCGCGCGTGCAGCAGCTCTCCAACATCTTCCCGGACGGCTACAAGGTCTCCTACCCGCGCGACAGCACCGACTTCATCAAGCTCTCCATCGAGGAGGTGGAGAAGACGCTGCTCGAGGCGATCGTGCTGGTCGTCATCGTGATGTTCGTCTTCCTCCAGAGCTGGCGGGCGACGCTGATCCCGGCGATCGCGGTGCCGGTGGTGCTGCTCGGCACGTTCGGCGTGCTGGCGCTGTTCGGCTATTCGATCAACACGCTCACCCTGTTCGGCATGGTGCTGGCGATCGGCCTGCTCGTCGACGACGCGATCGTGGTCGTCGAGAATGTCGAGCGCATCATGGAGGAGGAACGCCTCTCCGCCCATGACGCCACCATGAAGTCGATGGGCGAGATTTCGGGCGCGCTGATCGGCATCGCCATGGTGCTGTCGGCGGTGTTCCTGCCGATGGCTTTCTTCGGCGGGTCGACGGGCATCATCTATCGCCAGTTCTCGATCACCATCGTGTCGTCGATGGTGCTGTCGGTGATCGTGGCGCTGATCCTGACCCCGGCGCTGACCGCGGCCCTCCTCAAGCCCAAGCATGAGGAGCACAAGAGCGACAACGCGTTCAACCGCACCACGACGCGCTTCTTCACTTGGTTCAACGACCGTTTCGACCGGGGCGTGAAGAAATATCAGGCCGGTGTCGGCTATGTGATCGAGCGGACGCGCTGGTTCATGATCGCCTTCGTGGGCGTGGTCGGCTTGCTGTTGTTCCTGTTCGTGCGACTGCCCACCGGCTTCCTGCCCACCGAGGATATCGGCCAGGCGATCGTGCAATATTTCCTGCCCGCCGGCGCCACGCAGGACCGGACCATGGCGGTGAGCCAGGCGGTGGAGAAATATTTCCTGCATCAGGAACATGATGTGCAGGACATGTTCGCCAACTCGGGCCGCAACTTCTCGGGCTCGGGCGACAATGTCGGCCAAGCCTATCTGATCCTGAAGCCGTGGGACGAGCGCAAGGGCCCCAAGAACAGCGCCAACGCCATCACCCAGCGCGCGCAGAAGGCGCTCGGCGGAATGCGTGACGCCCGCGTGCTGACCGTGCTGCCGCCGGCCATCCGCGGCCTCGGCCAGACCAACGGCTTCACGCTGGAGATTCTCAATCAGGGCGGCCTCACCAATGAGGAGTTCGCCGCCGCCAAGGACAAGCTGATCGCCGAGGCCAATGCCGATCCGCTGCTCGATGCGGTGCGCCTCGGCAGCCTTGAGGATACGCCCCACCTCCATATCGATGTCGACGAGTCCAAGGTCGGCGCGCTGGGCCTGTCGCAGAGCGATGTGAACTCCACCCTCTCGGCGGCGTTCGGCGGCACCTACATCAACGACTTCGTCGATCGCGGCCGCGTGAAGCGTGTCTACATCCAGGGCGACGCCCCCTATCGCGGCACGCCCGAGGATCTGGCGGCGTGGCATGTCCGCTCATCCAACGGCACGATGGCGCCCTTCTCCGCCTTCTCCAGCTATAGCTGGACCAAGGCCCCCTCGACGATGCAGCGCTTCAACGGCGTCGCTTCCTACGAGATTCAGGGACAGGCGGCGGCGGGCCACAGCTCGGGCGCTGCGATGGACGAGATCCAGAAGCTCGCCGAGCAGATTCCCGGCATCGGCACGGCCTGGTCGGGCCTCTCCTATCAGGAGCGGCTCTCCACGGGGCAGGCGCCGACGCTCTATGCGCTGTCGGTGCTGGTCATCTTCCTCTGCCTCGCCGCGCTCTACGAGAGCTGGTCGATCCCGATCTCGGTGCTGCTCGTGATTCCGCTGGGCGTGATCGGCGCGGTGCTGGCGGTGATGGTGCGCGGGCTCGACAACGACATCTATTTCCAGGTCGGCCTGCTCACGACGATCGGCCTGTCGGCGAAGAATGCGATCCTCATCGTCGAGTTCGCCGAGTTCGCCGAGGAACGCGGCAAGACGCCGCTGGAGGCTGCTCTGGAGGCGGCGCGCCTGCGCCTGCGCCCGATCCTGATGACGTCGCTGGCCTTCGTGGCGGGCGTCATCCCGCTCGCCATCGCCACGGGAGCCGGCGCGCAGAGCCGCGTCGCGATCGGCACGGCGGTGGTCGGCGGCATGATCACCGCGACCAGCCTCGCCATCTTCTTCGTGCCGATGTTCTTCGTCGCCGTCCGCTGGCTCTTCACCCGCGGCGGCAAGAAGAGCCACGCGGCCGACTGATCGGCCGCCCCCGGCCGTCAGGCGGCGACCAGCGCCGCCTCGGCCGGGGTGGTCTCCTCGATCCAGCCGCCGCCGAGCACCCGGTCGCCGGCATAGAGCACCGCCGCCTGCCCCGGCGCGACGCCATATTCGGGCGCGTCGAAATGCACCGCCTCGCCATCGAAGCGCGCCGGCACCGGCTTCGCCATCGAGCGCACCTTGGCGGTGACGGGGCCGGTGAAATCCCCGCCCAGCCAGTTGATCTCGGACAGCCGCGCGGCCGTGACGCCCAGCGCGCGGCGCGGGCCGACGATCACGCGGTTCTGCGCGGCGTCGAGCTTCACGACATAGAGCGGCTCGGGCGAGCCCCCGATCTCCAGCCCGCGACGCTGGCCGACGGTGAAGTGGATGAGCCCGCGATGCTGGCCCAGCTCCCGCCCCTCCAGATCGACGATCGCGCCCGGCGCCTCGGCCTCGGGACGGATCTTGCGGACGACGCCGGCATAATCGCCGTCGGGAACGAAGCAGATGTCCTGGCTATCGGGCTTGGCGGCGACGGCAAGGCTCATCTCGGCCGCGATTGCGCGCACCGCCGGCTTGGGCATCCCGCCGAGCGGGAAGCGCAGATAGTCGAGCTGGTCCTGCGTGGTCGCGAAGAGGAAATAGCTCTGGTCGCGCGCCGGATCGGCGGCGCGGTGAAGCTCGGCACCGGCGGAACCCTCGACGCGGCGGACATAGTGGCCGGTCGCGAGGCAATCCGCCCCCAGCTCGCGCGCGAGGCGCAGCAGGTCGGTGAACTTCACGCCCTGGTTGCAGCGCACGCAGGGGATCGGGGTGCGCCCCGCCATATAGTCATCGGCGAAGCGATCGATCACGCTTTCCCGGAAGGCGCTCTCATAGTCGAAGACATAGTGCGCGATGCCGAGCTTGTCGGCGACGGCGCGCGCGTCGCGGATGTCGCGGCCGGCGCAGCAGCTCCCCGCGCGGCCGACGGCGGCGCCATGGTCGTAGAGCTGGAGGGTGATGCCGATCGTCTCGGCCCCGCTGCGCGCCGCGAGCGCGGCCACCACGGAGCTGTCGACGCCACCGGACATGGCCACGACGATGCGACGGCCGGCGAGATCGGCCCCAAGCTGGAAATCGGCGTTCATGATGGCCGCGCCCATAGCCGATTCGCCACGCCACGGCAAAAGCGCCTGCGCGTTTACTAATCGTTATCCATCTCGGCCCTAGCCTCGGAGCCCCCTCCACGATGCGGTGCTGCCTATGGACCCCAATCGAATCGCCGCCATGCCGAACGAGCTTATGCTCGATCATGCGCTGCTGATCGCAGGCGCGGCTGTCACCCAGGCATCGACGCGCACCGCCGTGCTGGCGGAGAGGATGGCGCAGCAGCGCCAGGCGCATTTCGGTGATTCGGTCAGCGCACTGGTGGAGATCTTCTCCGGCCGCGATGCGGCGGCGGCAGCCCAGTTGCAGGGCAGCTTCCATCCGCGCGTGGCGCACGCGGCGGCCGGAAAGGTTCGGTCAAGCTTGATGAAGCCGGGCTTTACCTTGGCATTTTAGCGTTCTTTCAACCGGTGGTGCGTAAGGATCACCCAACACGACGGGGGAGCGTCGTCGGCCCATGGCCCAGTTCGAGGTGTAGATGATCGAGAACCAGAAGATTCGCCCGGCACAGGTTATCGGACCGCTCGGCGAGCCGCTGACGCTGGACAGCCTCCCGCCGCCCGAGACGCAGCGCTGGGTCGTGCGTCGCAAGGCCGAGGTGGTGGCCGCCGTCAATGGCGGGCTGCTGACCGTCGACGAGGTCTGCGACCGCTACCGGCTCAGCCTGGAGGAATTCGCGAGCTGGCAGCGTGCCGTCGACCGTTCAGGCATGCCGGGCCTGCGCGTGACGCGCATCCAGCATTATCGCTCGGTGTACGAACGCCAGCAGAAATACTGACACCCTCTTCCACGGCGTTTCAGCAGACGGCCGCTCGCGCACCCGCGTGAGCGGCCGTTCGCGTATAGCCGCCGGTCAGGAACGTAATCGTTGGCCATGCGTATCAACTCCCAGCAGCACCGTTCGGGAGAAGCGACATCGAACGGCGCCGGAGGAGGATAAAATGGCAATCATCATCTGGCTGATTCTGGGCGGCATCATCGGCTGGCTGGCGAGCATCCTGATGCGGACCGACGCCCAGCAGGGCATCATCCTCAACATCGTGGTCGGAATCGTCGGCGCCTTCATCGGCGGCATCATCTTCAACCACGACATGAACAATATGGACTTCTCGCTGACCGCGCTCATCGAGGCGTTCATCGGCGCGGTGATCCTGCTCGCGATCGTCAATCTGATCCGTCGCGGCTCGGTCCGCTGACCATCCCGTGTGGAGTTCGGGAGGCGCGCCCGCCGGCACGCCTCCCCTGTTGATCACTGAAGCTCGAAGGTGACGCTGAGCGACACGCCGACCTTCTGCTCGCCGGGCTGAAGCTCGGTCGAGGCCTTGTCCATCCGCGCCATCATCATCGGCCGCGGAGCGGAAGGCGGGCTGTAGCCGCCCGCCTCGCTGATCGCGACAATCCGCTTCACGCCCATTCCGGCCGCCTTGGCATAGAGGTCCGCCCGCGCCCGCGCCTTCTGGAGCGCCTGCGTCCGCGCCTCGTCCAGCGCCGCCTCCGGATGCTCGATGCCGAAGTCCGGCCCGTTGATCTGATTCACGCCCTGCCCGACCAGCGCATCGAGAATCGGCCCCGCCCGCTGGATGTCGTGGAAGACGATGCTGAGCTGGTTGGATGCCTGATAGCCGGTGATGACCGGCGCCTGCCCCTCGGCATAGCGATATTGCGGCTGGAGGCTGAGCGAGGATGTGCGGATGTCCTTGTCGGCCACGCCCGCACGCTTCAGCGCGGCTACCGCCGCCGCCATGCGCTTGGCATTGTCCGCCATCGCCGAGGCCGCGCTCGACGACTGGGTGGTGACGCCCGCGCTGATCGTCGCCATGTCGGGCGCACGCGTCACCTCGCCCTCGGCGCTCACGTCGAGCCGGGTGCCTGCGATCGGCACCGTCGCCGGCTCGTCGGCGCGGGCGGTGGCGGGCAGCGCCATCGTGGTGGCAATCGCGAGCGCAGGCAGCAGCATGGCCTTCATAGAGATACTCCCCAAAACCGGGCGGACCCTGCCCGGACATGCGACGATCTGTGTCGATCCATGGCCGAACCGTGGCTGAACGGCGCCGACAGCGATCATTCACCTCTTTCGGGGGAGAATGAAGCCCCGCCCGAAAACCCACGCCCTCTCCTTATCCGTCGCTTGCACCAAGTGATGTATTCATATAATACACCAGCGGGACGCCCCATAGGGCGAGGCAGGATATCGGGTGAGGGGCATGAACTACGAGCACGGTGGGTGGAGCGATGACGTCGACGAGACGGCACCCGATAGCGCTACGACGACCCGCCGGCGCCGCCTGATCCTCATCGCAGGCGGGATCATCGCGCTCATCGTCGTGCTCGGGCTCGCCTTCGGGCGCGGGCACAACAAGCCGGCCGCAAACGGGCCTTCGGTGCCCACCGTCACGGTGATCGTGCCCGGCCGCATCTCCGTCGCCGCCACCACCACCGCGACCGGCAACCTCCAGGCCAAGCGCGCCATGCCGGTGGGCGTGGCGGGCGAAGGCGGCATGGTGAGCCGCGTGCTCGTCGACGCCGGCACCTGGGTGAAGGCGGGGCAGACGCTGGCCACGGTCGATCCCGCCGTGCAGGCGGCGCAGACGAGCCAGATGCAGGCGCAGATCACCTCCGCCGAAGCCGACGCCAAGCTCGCCCAGAACCAGCTCGACCGTGCGCTCGCGCTCGTCTCGCGCGGCTTCATCAGCAAGGCCGACATCGACCAGCGCACCGCCACCCGCGATGCCGCCGACGCCAGGGTGAAGCTCGCGCAGGCGCAGTATCGCGAGATGGTGGCGCGCCTCGGCCGCCTCGACATCCGCTCGCCGTCGGCGGGCCTCGTCCTCCAGCGCAACGTCGAACCGGGGCAGATCGTCAGCTCGGGCTCGTCCGCCCTGTTCATGGTCGCGATGGACGGCGTGCTCGAGCTTCAGGCCAAGCTCGCCGAGCAGGACCTTGCGGACGTGAAGGTCGGGATGCCCGTCACGGTGACGCCGGTCGGCGCGCCCCGGAGCTTCACCGGCACGGTGTGGCAGGTGTCTCCGATCATCGATCCGACGACCCGGCAGGGCGTGGCGCGCGTGCAGCTCGCTTATTCGCCCGAGCTGCGCCCCGGCGGCTTCGCGACGGCGACCTTCTCGTCGCAGCACGTGCAGGCGCCGGTGCTGCCGGAATCGGCCGTGCTGAGCGATGCCCAGGGCAACTATGTCTATGTGATCGACCAGCGTAATATGGTCGCCCGGCGCAACGTGAAGATCGGCGACGTGTCGGATACGGGGATCGCGATCCTCACCGGGCTCAACGGGGACGAGCGGGTGGTCTATTCGGCCGGCGCCTTCCTCAACCCCGGCGAGAAGGTCATCCCCGACCTGAAGCGCGCGAACTGACGACTGACGCTCGAGGACAGGACAAGAGCGATGCGTAACATCTCCGCCTGGTCGATCCGCAATCCGGTGCCGTCGCTGGTGCTGTTCGCGGCGCTGACGCTGGCCGGCATCATCGCGTTCATGCGCATGGACGTGAACAACCAGCCGGACATCAGCTTCCCCGGCGTCAACGTCGACATCAGCCAGCCGGGCGCCGCGCCGACCGAGCTGGAGACGCAGGTCACCCAGCGCGTCGAGGCCGCCGTGCGCGGTATCTCGGGCGTCGACGAGATCGATTCGACGATCACCGAGGGCTCGTCGTCCACCTTCGTCCAGTTCACCATCGGCACGCCGGTGGACCGCGCCGTCAACGACGTGCGCGAGGCGGTGTCACGCATCCGCTCGGACCTGCCGGACGGCATCCTCGAGCCGCAGGTCAGCCGCGTCGACATCGACGGCGATCCGATCGCCTTCATGTCGGTGGAATCGACCGGCATGACGCTCGAACAGCTCAGCTGGTACGTCGACAACACGATCGCGCGCCGCCTCCTGTCGATCTCCGGCATGGCGCAGGTCGAGCGCTCGGGCGGCGTGACGCGCGAGATCCGCGTCGTGCTCGATCCGGCCAAGATGCAGGCCCAGGGCGTCACAGCCAGCCAGGTCAACGCCCAGCTTCTGGCGACGAACCTCAACGCCGCCGGCGGCCGCGCCGAGATCGCGGGCGCCGAGCAGTCGGTCCGCGTGCTCGGCAACGCCAAGGACGCCTATGCGCTGAGCCAGAAGCAGATCCAGATCTCGGCCGGCCGCATGATCAAGCTCGCCGACATCGCCACCGTGAAGGACAGCTACGCCGAGCAGCGCAAGCTCGCGAAGATGAACGACCGGCAGGTGCTGAGCTTCGACCTTCAGAAGGCCAAGGGCTATTCGGACGTCACCGTCTACGACGAGGCGATGAAGGCCCTGAAGCAGATCGAGAAGGACAATCCCCGGGTCCACTTCACCCAGCTCTACGCCTCGGTCGACTACACCAAGATGCAGTACAAGTCGGCCATCCACGCGATGATCGAGGGCGCGGTGCTGGCGGTCGTGGTGGTGTTCTTCTTCCTGCGCGACTGGCGCGCGACGGTGATCTCCGCGCTCGCCATCCCGCTCTCCGCGATCCCGACCTTCTGGGCGATGGACCTGCTGGGCTTCACGCTCAACGGCATGACGCTGCTGGCGCTCAGCCTCGTGGCGGGCGTGCTGGTCGACGACGCGATCGTGGAGATCGAGAACATCGTCCGCCACATGCGCATGGGCAAGACGGCCTATCAGGCCGCGATCGACGCCGCCGACGAGATCGGCCTCGCCGTCGTCGCCACCACCATGTCGATCGTCGCGGTGTTCCTGCCGGTCGGCCTGATGCCGGGCGTGGCCGGGCAGTTCTTCAAGAATTTCGGCCTGACCGTCGTCGCCGCGGTGCTGATGAGCCTCGCCGTCGCGCGTCTCGTCACGCCGATGGTCGCCGCCTATTTCCTGGAAGCGCATGGCCCGCAGGAGCATGGCGAAAGCTGGATGATGCGGCACTACATGAAGCTGCTGCGCTGGTCGCTCAAGCATCGCTGGTGGACGATGGCGGGCGGCGCCGCCGCGCTGGTGGCGACCGTCTTCTCCTTCGCGACGCTGTCGTTCCAGTTCCAGCCGCCGCTCAATTTCGACTTCAGCCAGGTGAAGATTCAGCTCGTGCCCGGCGCGACGCTGGAGCAGACCACGGCCGTCGCCGACAAGACCGCGGCGCTGGTCCGCCAGCAGCCCGAGGTCGCCGCCGCCTTCGAGAGCATCCGCGTCGGCAACGCGACGATCTTCATCACGTTGAAGAAGGACCGCAAGCGCACCTCGATCCAGTTCGAGCGCGACCTCGCGCCGGCGCTCAACAAGATCGCGGACGCCCGCATCAACTTCCAGTCGCAGTCGGGCGGCGGCGGTCGCGACATCTCGCTGCTGCTCGCCAGCGACGATCCCGACAAGCTGGAGGACGCCGCCAACAAGGTGGTGGCCCAGATGAAGGGCATCTCCGACATCGTCGCCCCGCGCGTCGAAGGCGATCTGCCGCGGCCCGAACTCATCATCAAGCCGCGCTTCGACCTTGCCGCCGACATGGGCGTGTCGACGCAGGCCCTCTCCACCGCGATCCGCATCGCGACGCTGGGCGACATCGACCAGAACGTGGCCAAATTCTCGCTCTCCGACCGCCAGATCCCGATCCGCGTGGTCATCAACGAGAACAGCCGCCGCGATCTCTCGACCATCCAGAACCTGCCGGTGCCGACCACGCGGGGTGGATCGGTGCCGCTGCGCGTCGTCGCCGACATCGGCTTCGGCGAGGGTCCGTCGCAGATCCGCCGCTACAACCAGGAGCGCCGCCTGCTGATCTCGGCGGATCTCGCGCCGGGCGTGGTCGCGGGTGACGCGATGAAGAAGATCTACGCGCTGCCGGCGGTCGCTCACCTGCCCGACGGCGTCGAGCGGCCCAATTACGGCGACGCCAAGTGGCAGGCCGAGATGATCACCAACTTCGTGATCGCGCTCGCCTCCGGCATCCTGCTCGTCTTCGCGGTGCTGGTGCTGCTCTACAAGCGGGTGGTGCCGCCGTTCGTGAACCTCAGCTCGCTGCTGCTGGCGCCGCTGGGCGGTGCGCTCGCGCTGCATATCGCCGGCATGGCGGATTCGCTCCCCGTGCTGATCGGCGTGCTGATGCTGCTCGGCATCGTCGCCAAGAACTCGATCCTGCTGATCGATTTCGCGATCGAGGAGATGGGCCGCGGCACGCCCAAGTTCGAGGCGATCATGGAAGCCGGGCACAAACGCGCCCAGCCGATCATCATGACCACCGTCGCGATGGTGGCCGGCATGATCCCGACCGCGATCTCGATCAGCGGCGACGGCTCGTGGAACCAGCCGATGGCGGTGACCGTGATCGGCGGCCTGATCTGCTCAACGATGCTGACGCTGGTGATCGTGCCCGCGGCCTTCAGCCTCGCCGACGGGTTCGAGCGCCGGATTGGGCCGTGGGCGCGCCGCGTGTTCACCACCGGCGGCCAGCATGGCCATGGCCAGGCCACCGGCCCGCATCCGATCAGCGTAAGCCAGGCGGCGGAATGAACCTTCTGCCGCCTCGCGCCTTGAAAGGGGCATGACGAGCGTAGCGTCCTTGGCCCGACACCGCGTTTCCCTGTCCGATAACGGCGCCGCCACCATGCGCAGGGTGGCGGGCGGCCTGCTGCTGGCGATGGCGGCGCTCTATCTGGGCGCGCGCGCGATGGAGCCGGCGCATCCCGGCTGGGGCTATGTTCGCGCCTTCGCCGAGGCGGCGATGGTGGGCGGGCTGGCCGACTGGTTCGCCGTCACCGCCCTCTTCCGCCACCCGCTCGGCCTGCCGATCCCCCACACCGCGATCATCCCGCGCAACAAGGACCGGATTGGCGACAGCCTCGCCTCCTTCCTGCGGCAGAATTTCCTGATCCCCTCGGTGGTCGCGCGACGGATGCGCCGGCTCGACCTGGCGGGCGCGGCCGGGCGCTTCCTCGCCGCCCCCGGCGCGCGGGCCGAGGAGGCGAGCCGGCTCAGGATCGGCGCCTCCCGCCTGATCGCGGACATCGTCGGCGCGCTCGATGCCGAGCGACTGGGCGGTATGGTCCGCTCCGCCGCCGCGCAGAAGCTCCGCGCGATCGACGTCGCCCCGATCCTCGGCCAGGCGCTCGACGCCGCGATCGACCGGGACCGGCACATCCCGATTCTCGACGGCGCGATCGACTGGCTGGGCCGTGCGCTGCTCGCCAACGAGGATGTCATCCGCGCGATGATCAGCGAGCGCGCCGGGTCGGTGCTGCGCTGGACGGGCCTCGACGAGACGCTGGCCAACAAGATCCTCGACGGCCTCTACCGCCTGATCGACGAGGTCGCGACGGACCCGGAACATCCCCTGCGCGACAAGGCCGAGGCCGGGCTGATCGACCTCGCCCGCCGCCTGCGCGAGGACGAGGCGCTCCAGCATCGGGTCAACGCCTTCAAGGACGAGGTGATCGACAGCCCGGCGGTGGGCGCGTGGCTGGACGGGCTCTGGGGTCAGGCGCGGCTGGCGCTGCTGAAGGGGGCCCGCGATCCCGACGCGGCGATGGCGGGCCGGCTGGGCGAGGCGCTGGCCCAGCTCGGCGCCACGCTCCAGAGCGAGCCCCGCCTCGCGCGCACCATCAACATCTTCGCGCGGCGCGCGGCGGTGGGCGTGGCGGCCGCCTATGGCGACGGGATCGTCCGCCTCGTGTCGGATACCGTGCGCGGCTGGGACGCCGTGACCGTCACCAACCGGCTGGAGCAGGCGGTCGGCCGCGACCTCCAATATATCCGGGTGAACGGCACGCTGGTGGGCGGGCTGGTCGGCCTCGCCATCCACATCGTCGACCGGCTGTTCTGACAGTGCGAAACGGGCGCCCTCCCGAGGGAAGGCGCCCGTCCTGCTGGGGGGGCAGAGGGTTCAGGCGGCCATGCGGATGTCTTCCGCATGATCGGGGTAAGGGGCGTGGTCGGCGTGATCGACGGGCTCGCCGGCCAGCTCGCTCGCGAAGCCGTGGTTGACGTCGCGGTGGTGCGCCTCGTCCTCGCGGATCACCAGCACCACGTCGCGCAGCGTCGCATCGGCCGGCAGGTGCCAGTAATGGCGGGCGATGGCGGGCGCCGGGCCATTGGCGTGGCGACCGGTGTCGATCTCGGCGAGATAGTGGGTGTAACTGATGACCGCCTCCTCCTCGAAATAGCCGACCAGCCGGTGCGCCACGCGCGGCGCCACCAGATAGAGGCAGAAGAAGCCAAGGTAGAACAGCCACTGCACGGTGAGGATCAGCATCCGCTCGAACAGGTTGGGCTTGGCCACCTCGATGAAGGTCATCAGGTGCATCCGCTCATTCTCCGCTTCCTCCATGAGGGTGCGGATCCAGCCATGGTCGTCCACCATGCGGCGCAGGCAGCGCAGGTGGGTCAAGGTCGCGCCGACCATGCCCGGCACGGCGGCCACCGTCTCCAGCACGATCGCGCGGTGCCCGTAGCGGCGGGCGAACAGCGTATCGGCGAAAAAGCGGAGCATCTTGGTCACACCATAAGCGAAGGCATCGCCCGCATCCTGCGGCTGATGGTGGCGCTCGGCGAACGGCTTGACGACTTCAACCATGACACGAACTCCCTGTGTCCGGGCCGGCCCCTCGCCGGCTGAGTCACGAATGATGTATGTGGAATACTCCTTTCAAGGCGCCGGTCAACATAAGATGCATATTTTAAGCATCTTTTTTGTGCGCCGCACATAAGCCCATAGAAAAACGACCGCCGGCGGGCCTCCCCACCGGCGGTCGCGATGCTGTCCGGCCCTGAGCGGGCGGGCGCTTATTCGTCGGGCTGGCGCTCGATCTCGGCGCCGACGGCGGAGAGCTTCTCCTCCAGACGCTCATAGCCGCGATCGAGATGATAGACGCGGTGCACGCGCGTCTCGCCCTCGGCGGCGAGGCCGGCGAGCACGAGGCTCATCGAGGCGCGCAGATCGGTCGCCATCACCTCGGCGCCGACCAGCTTGTCGACACCGCGCACCACCGCCGAGCGCCCCGTCACCTGGATGTCGGCCCCCATGCGCGCCAGCTCGGGCACATGCATGTAGCGATTCTCGAAGATCGTCTCGGTCAGCACCGAGGCGCCGTCGGCGAGCGAGAGCATCGCCATGAACTGCGCCTGCATGTCGGTCGGGAAGGCCGGATAGGGCGCGGTCGAGATGGTGAGCGGCCTGAGCTTGCCATTGGCGGCGACGCGGATGCCGTCCGCCGTCTCGGCGACGTGCAGCCCCGCCTCGCGCAGATCGGCGAGGATCGCGGCCATGTCCGCCGCCCGCGCGCCGACCAGCTCGAGGTCGCCGCCGGTGATCGCGGCGGCGCAGGCATAGCTGCCCGCCTCGATGCGGTCAGGCATGACCTGATAGGTGGTGCCGTGGAGGCGCGGCTTGCCGTGGACGATGAGGCGTTCGGTGCCGATCCCCTCGATCTCCGCGCCCATCGCGACGAGGCAGTGGCAGAGATCGACGATCTCGGGCTCGCGGGCGGCATTGTCGATCACCGTCTCGCCCTGCGCGAGGGTGGCGGCCATCAGCGCATTCTCGGTGGCGCCCACCGAAACGATCGGGAAGACGATGGAGCCACCCCGAAGGCCGCCGTCTGGCGCGATGGCGCGGACATAGCCATGGGTGATCTCGATCTCGGCGCCGAGCTGCTCCAGCGCCTTGAGGTGGAGGTCGATCGGGCGGTTGCCGATCGCGCAGCCGCCGGGCAGCGAGACGGTCGCCTCGCCCATCCGCGCGATCAGCGGGCCGAGCACGAGGATCGAGGCGCGCATCTTGCGCACGAAATCATAGGGCGCGGTGGTGGAGGTGATCCGCGTCGCGTCGAGCGTCATGGTGCGCCCGAACTCGTCGGGGCTGCCGCCGGCGATCGCGGTCGACACGCCCATGCCGTTCAGCAGGTGCCCGAAGCCGTCGACATCGGCCAGGCGCGGCAGATTGCCGAGCGTCAGCGGCTCGTCGGTCAGCAGCGCGCAGGGCAACAGCGTGAGTGCGGCGTTCTTGGCGCCCGAGATCGGAAGACGGCCCGAAAGCGTGCGGCCACCACGGATGACGATCCTGTCCATGACAGCGCTCCTAGAGCATCCCCGCGCGCGCGCAAGACGCGACGCACATGCGGGGCCCCCGCCATCATCGGCATCGCTCCAAGTCCTTCAAAATCTTGATCGTTGTTAGCGCGAACCAAGCGCGTTCCGCCTACAGCTTGGGGCGATTACAAAGGGGCCCAGCGGAGAAGCGGTGGAAAAAAGCTGTCTGGCGGAACGGCTCGGCCGATATCTGCATCTTGTCGAGTCCGAGCGCCGGGCGCTTCTGGAGCTGGAGGAAGTCGAGCGGTCGGTCCCGCGCGGCACGGTGCTGCGCGCCGAACAATCCCCCACGCGCGAGCTGTATGTGGTGCGCAAGGGCTGGCTCTACAGCTCCATGCTGCTGGCGGACGGCAACCGCCAGATCCTGACGCTGCACCTCCCCGGCGAGCTGGCGGGCGAGACCAGCCTCGCCTGGAATCACGCGCCCTTCACCATCACCGCCGCCACCGACGCGACCGTGCGCATCATCGACAAGAGCGCGCTGCGCAGCCTGTTCGAGCGGCATCCCCGGCTCGCGATGCTCGTCCACGCGCTGACGCAGGCCGAGCGGGTGATGCTGGCGGACCGGCTCGCCTCGGTCGGGCGGACATCGGCGCGGGCGCGGGTGGCGGCGTTGCTGGTCGACGCGCTGCGCCGTCTGCGCGCCAGCGGCGAGCCGATCGAGGAGGGCATCCCCCTCCCCCTCACGCAGGAGGAGATCGGCGACGCCACCGGGCTGACGGCCGTCCACGTCAACCGCATGATCCGGCAGCTCGCGGAAGGCGGCCTGATCTCGCGCTCGAACGGCCGGGTCCGCATCCTCGACGAGGAGCGGCTCGCCGCCATCGCCAACCATATCGATCGCTACGGCACGATCGACACCGGCTGGCTGCCCACCGCGCTCTCCTGAAGGCTCAGCCGAGCAGCGCCTCGTTCGGCGCGCCGCCCGGATAGGCTACGAGCAGGTCGATGCCGGGCTTCACCTCGAACGGCACCGCGCTGTCGGCCAGCCACACGCCGCCCGGCCCGATCGGCTGGCCGTCGAGCACGCCCTCGCCCTTGAGCGGCACCAGCCATACCGGGCGTTCATGTGTCGCAGCGAGCGTGCCGCTGCGCGCCGAGGTCCAGCGCTCCGTCACGAAGGCGCACTCGGCGGCGAGCAGGCGGCGGCCCGGCTCGATGTCGCGCGGCTGGAAGGGCGCCACATAGGGCACCGGGTCCGCCACCGCGACGCCGTCGTCGAGATGCAGCTCACGCGGGCGGCCATAATCGTAAAGGCGGTAGGTGAGATCGACATTCTGCTGGATCTCGACCAGCACCAGCCCCGGCCCGATGGCGTGGACGGTGCCCGCCGGCGAATACCAGAACTGGTCCGCCTTCACGGCCTTCCAGTCGAGCTTGTCCTCGATCGACCCGTCGAGCGAGGAGGCGCGCAGCTCGTCGTGCGTCATCGGCCAGCGGGTGCCGATGGCGATGGTCGCGTGCGGCTCGGCGGCGAGGATCTGCCATGCCTCGCTCTTGCCGCGCTCATAGCCGCGCTTCTGCGCATCCGCATCGTCCGGGTGGACCTGCACCGACAGCTTCTCGGAGGTGAAGAGATATTTGATGAGGAGATCGGGATCGTCCTCGCCGACGCCCTTGGGCGCCTGGAACCAGATCTCGCCGACCGGATCGCCGCCCTCGGGAACATCATCGAAGCCCGGCCACAGATCGTGGCGCCCCCAGGGCTTCTCGACGCGCTTGGTTTCGAGGCGGATGGCGGGCATCGGAGGTCTCCAGTCTGGGGGCGTCTACCGAACGCTCCGACAGTGATCCGTTTCCGCCGTCCGCTCAAGCGTCAGTTGGGAAGATGCGTGTCGACCTTTTCCACCCATTCCGGGAAGAAGCTCGGCTCGCGGGACGACCAGCCCACCGCCGTCGCCGCCGCCTCGCTGATCGACTGGAGCAGCGCCCGCCGCCGATCGGGGTGAAGATGCGGCAACGCCGCCGCCGCGCAGAACGCCCCCGGCAGCCACGGCCGCACCGACGCGCCCAGCAGCCGCTCGTAGAGGAAGCGGTATGCGCCGAAGCTGCACAGCCGGTCCTGCCCCAGATCGAACGCGGACATGGTCACCAGCGGCGCCATGAAGGGTTCGATCGCATCCAGCCCGCTATCGTCCGGAATGATCTCCCGCAGCCCGGTGAGCCGGCCGTACATGCGGGTCTGCGCCCGGATGCTGGCGGCCTCCACCACATCGCGCGACCAGCGGCCGAGCGCGTCCTCGCGATCGAGCCCGACGTCGAGCGAGCGGCGGATATATCGCTGCGTCGATGCGGGGAAGGAGGCAAACTCCCTCATCTCCGCCAAAGCCATTGCACCGTCTGCCGGTCTTGCCTGCGTACCCATTGCCTTTCCCCACCGTGGCAACAGAAAGGTTACGCCTCACCCGGTTGCGCGAGGATTAACCGTCATCGCTGCCGTGACACAAAAGAAACACATAGACCCATTGCGGCGCAACATCCGTAAAGCGCTCCATCCATGGATTAGTGCCGAATAGGGGCACCCTGTATCCGATCGGTAACGGTCTAAGGCGCTGGGAGTCAGGCGTTTTCGGAGATTCGCGAGGGCTAATTGCCCGCCCGTCCCTGCAAAAAGGGCCTTGCCGGGGCCGGGGCGAGAATCTTTGGTCTAATCCGATCGGCTGCTGTGTCGGCATCGACACGCTCCGCGCGGCGGGGCGAGCCGCGCCGACGGCCCTGGCGCCAAGGGGTGCATCGGCGCGCATGAACCGCTAAGGGGCCGCACCATGACCGATCCCTTGACGATCCGCCGGCTCTATGGCCGCCGGCAGGGCCACGCGTTGCGCGCCGGACAGGCCGCGCTCGTCGAAGAGTTCCTGCCCAAACTGTCCGTGCCCGAAGAAGGCCCGCTCGATGCCACGCGCGTCTTCGGCGCCGACCGCCCGCTCGCTCTCGAAATCGGCTTCGGCAAGGGCGAGCATATGGCCCAGCAGGCCGAGATGCGCCCCGAGATGGGCTTCATCGGCTGCGAGCCCTTCCTCGACGGCGTCGTCGGCGCGCTGATGCAGGTGCGCGACCGGGGTCTCTCCAACGTCCGCATCCACATGGGCGACGCGCTGGAGGTGATGGACCGCCTTCCCGAGCAGAGCCTCGACCGAGCCTGGCTGCTCCATCCCGATCCCTGGCCCAAGGCACGCCACGCCAAGCGCCGCTTCATGAACCCCGGCCCGATCGGCCTGCTCGCCAGCAAGATGAAACCGGGCGCCGAGTTCCGCTTCGGCACCGACCATCCGGTCTATGTCCGCTGGGCGATGATGGTGATGGGCTCGCTGCCCCAGTTCGCGTGGCAGGCGAAGGGGCCGGGCGACTTCCTCGTCCGCCCCGACGACTGGCCCGAGACGCGCTACGAGCAGAAGGCCCGTCAGAAGGGCCATGAGGTCTGGTATTTCCGCTACATCCGCACGGATGTGCCGGCGACGGTGCGGTCGATCCCGGAGTGACGGGTAATCGGGGCGGCCCGCCCGAGGCGCCCCGATCGGCCGCTTACTTCTTCTTCGGCGTCAGCTTGATGAGGCGGCCCGAATCCTCGTCCTCGATCACCCAGATCGCGCCATCGGGTCCGACCGCCACGTCGCGGATGCGGTGGCCCATGTCCCAGCGCTCGGCCTCGCGGGCGCCGTTGGGGCCGTCGAAGGCGACACGCACGAGCGACATCACCTTCAGCCCGCCGATGAAGGCCGAGCCCTTCCACTGCGGGAACAGGCCCTTGTCGTAGAAGGCGAGGCCGGCGGGCGCGATCACCGGCGTCCAGTAGACCACCGGCTTCTCGAACTCGGGGCGGGTGTCGTGCTGAGGGATCGGCGAGCCGTCATAGTTGATGCCGTTCGACACGGTCGGCCAGCCGTAATTCTTGCCCGGCGTGATGATGTTCAGCTCGTCGCCGCCCTTGGGGCCCATCTCGACCTCCCAGAGCGTGCCCTTGGCGTCATAGGCGAGGCCGTAGGGGTTGCGGTGGCCGGTGGTCCAGGTCTGCGCCTTGACGCCGCCTTCCTTGTACATGGGGTTGTCGGTCGGCACCGAGCCGTCGAGGTTGAGGCGGATGATCTTGCCGAGCGCCTGGTCCGGGTCCTGCGCCGGCGTCTTGCGCATCCGCTCGCCGGACGCGAAGAGCATGTGCTTGCCGGCCGGATCGAAGGTGATGATGCCGCCGAACTGGCCGCCGTCGCCCTTGGGCATCTGGCGCCAGATCACCTTGAGGCCGTCGAGCGCCGTGCCCTTCAGCGTGGCGCGCGCGACGGCAAGGCTGCTACCGCCCTCGCCGGGCTCGGAATAGCTGATATAGACCTGATGATCGGCCGCGTAGTGGGGCGAGATCGCGACGTCGAGCAGGCCGCCCTGCCCCTCATATTGCACCGCCGGCACGCCACTCACTTCCTGCTTCTGGCCGGTCTGGCTGACGAGGAAGATCTTGCCGGGCTTCTCGGTGACGAGCATGTGCCCGTCGGGCAGGAAGGCGATCGCCCAGGGGAAGTTGAAGGTCGCGACCGGGGTTTCGACGAAGGGCTTCACCGGATTGGGCCTGGCGTTGCCGAAATTCATCTCGGCGGCGGCCGGCATCGCCGTCATCGCGGCAGTGGCGAACAAGGCGGCGGCGAAAAGGGCTGTGCGCATGGACAAGTCTCCGAACGGGGCCGCCCGCCCCCCGGCGCCGGCAGCTTGTGCTCCGCACCACGCTTGCCGATCGCCGTCAACCGGATTATATGGAACCTGCCTTCTCGACATTGGAAACTCTGCCGAGGCTGGTCCCAGACGGGGCCGGCTGGAAGGCGCTTGAACATCCAACCGGGAATCGCATGACCGACATCGCCGTCCTCACCAGCCTGATCGAGCCCGAAGCCAAGGCGCTCGGATTCGCGCTGGTCCGCATCAAGATGATCGGCGGCAAGTCCGACCCGACGCTCCAGATCATGGCCGAGCGCCCCGATACGCGCCAGCTCGACATCGCCGATTGCGAGGCCTTGAGCCGCCGAATCTCCGACGTGCTCGACGCCGCCGATCCGATCGAGGAGGCCTATCGGCTGGAGGTGTCGTCGCCCGGCATCGACCGCCCGCTGACCCGCGAATCCGACTTCGCCGACTGGGCCGGCTTCGACGCCCGCGTCCGCCTCGTCGAGGAGATCAATGGCCGCAAACAGCTCGATGGCCGCATCGTCGGCATCGAAGGCGACACGATCACCGTCGCGCTTTCGAAGAGCGGCGACGCGTTCGCATTTCCCTTTTCCGCCATCGCATCGGCCAAGCTGCTCTTGACCGACGCGCTCATCAAGGCCACCGCGCCCCTCTCGACAGAGGGTGCGGACTCTATCGTCAAGGAAGGATAAGCCCGTGGCCACCGCTATTTCCGCCAACAAGGCCGAACTGCTCGCCATTGCCGATTCGGTCGCGCGCGAAAAGCTGATCGACCGCGAGATCGTCATCGAGGCGATGGAAGACGCGATCCAGCGCGCCGCCAAGACGCGCTACGGCGCCGAGAACGACATCCGCGCCAAGATCGACCCGCGCACCGGCGACCTCCGGTTGTGGCGCGTCGTCGAGGTGGTCGAGGCGGTTGACGACTTCTTCAAGCAGGTGTCGGTCGCCGACGCCCAGAAGCTCCAGAAGGGCGCCGCGATCGGCGACTTCATCGTCGACCCGCTGCCCCCGATCGAGTTCGGCCGCATCCAGGCGCAGGCGTCGAAGCAGATCATCTTCCAGAAGGTCCGCGACGCCGAGCGTGAGCGCCAGTATAACGAGTTCAAGGATCGCGTCGGCGAGATCATCACCGGCGTCGTCAAGCGTGTCGAGTTCGGCCATGTCGTCGTCGATCTCGGCCGCGCGGAGGGTGTCATCCGCCGCGACGCGCAGATCCCGCGCGAAGTGGTCCGTGTGGGTGATCGCATCCGCTCGCTGATCCTCAAGGTCGGCCGCGAAGTGCGTGGTCCGCAGATCTTCCTCTCCCGCGCGCACCCGGACTTCATGAAGAAGCTGTTCGCGCAGGAAGTCCCCGAAATCTACGACGGCGTCATCACCATCATGGCCGCCGCCCGCGATCCGGGCTCGCGCGCCAAGATCGGCGTCATCAGCCGCGACAGCTCGATCGATCCGGTCGGCGCCTGCGTCGGCATGAAGGGCAGCCGCGTGCAGGCCGTCGTGCAGGAGATGCAGGGCGAGAAGATCGACATCATTCCGTGGTCGCCGGACGTCGCCACCTTCGTGGTGAACGCGCTCCAGCCGGCGCATGTCGCCCGCGTCGTCATCGACGAGGATGATGAGCGCATCGAGGTGGTCGTCCCCGACGATCAACTCTCGCTCGCCATCGGCCGCCGCGGCCAGAATGTCCGCCTCGCCAGCCAGCTCACCGGCAAGGCGATCGACATCCTGACCGAGGCCGATGCCTCCGAGAAGCGCCAGAAGGAGTTCGTCGAGCGCTCCGCCATGTTCGAGGGCGAGCTGGACGTCGACGAGACGCTGGCGCAGCTCCTCGTCGCCGAGGGCTTCGGCGCGCTGGAAGAGGTCGCCTATGTCGACCCGGCCGAGCTGGCCGCGATCGAGGGCTTCGACGAGGATCTCGCCGCCGAGCTCCAGAGCCGCGCGCAGGAAGCGCTCGACCGCCGCGAGCAGGCTGCTCGTGAAGAGCGACAGGGCCTGGGCGTCGAGGATGGCCTTGCCGAACTCCCCTACCTCACCGAGCCGATGCTGGTGACGCTGGGCAAGGCGGGCATCAAGACGCTCGACGATCTGGCCGACCTCGCCACCGACGAGCTGGTCCAGAAGAAGCGCTCGGAGCCGCGCCGCCGCAACGACAGCGCGCCCGCCAAGCAGCGTTCGGAGGACAAGGCCGGCGTGCTCGCCGACTATGGCCTGACCGAGGATCAGGGCAACGAGATCATCATGGCCGCGCGCACCGCCGCCGGCTGGTTCGCCGATCTCGAGCAGACGCAGGAGGACGCGGCTGCGGATGGCGAGCAATGAGACTCCTGACGGCCTGACGCCGAAGGCATCGCGCACCCCGCGCGAGACTCATGAGCCCGAGAGGAAATGCATCCTCTCGGGCGAGCATGACGCACGCGACGATCTGATCCGCCTCGCCATCTCGCCCGACGGGATGGTGCTGCCCGACGTGCGCGCCAAGGCGCCGGGTCGCGGCGCGTGGCTGGGCGTCGACCGGCCGACGCTCGAGGCCGCGATGGCCAAGGGCAAGCTCCGGGGCGCGCTGGCGCGTGCCTTCAAGGGCAAGCCGCTGACCGTGCCCGACAATCTCGGCGAGATGATCGAGACGGCGCTCGAGCGCGCCTTCCTCGACCGGCTCGGGCTGGAGTCGCGTTCGGGCATGTTGCTGATCGGCAGCGACCGCATCGCGGAGGCCGCGCGCAAGGGCCGCGTCCACCTGCTGATGCACGCGTCCGATGCCAGCGAGGACGGCTCGCGCAAGCTCGATCAGGCGCTGCGCGTGGGCTCCGATGCCGAAGGATCTGGCCTCCGGGGTCTGGACCTTCCGGTCTCGCGCACCATATTGGCAATGGCGCTGGGCCGCGAAAATGTGGTACATGTCGCGCTCGTCGACCGGGCTGCCGCTCGGCGTGTCGGCGATGCGCTCGCGCGCTGGCGCGGATTTATCGGACGGGACGGTGAGGCCGAGCCTCGCGACTCTTCGCGGGGCCGTTCGGCTTCGGCCACTTTGAACGAAGCGGGCCTTCCCGCCGATGGTGATGACGATGGCGGCGATGCCGCCCTGGATGACGTGGGGATTTGAGTAGTCGATGAGCGATCAGGACAAGCCGAAACTGGGCATGCGGGCACCGCTGGGCCTCAAGCGCACGGTGGAGACGGGCAAGGTGAAGCAGAGCTTCAGCCATGGCCGCTCCAACACCGTGGTCGTGGAGGTGAAGCGCCGCCGCATCCTCGGTCGCCCCGGCGAAGGCGAGCCGCAGGTCGAGACGCAGGCCCCCGAGCCCGTCGTCGAGGCGCCCGCGGCCGTGACCCCGCCCGCTCCGGCTCCGGCGGCCCCTGCCTCGGCTCCGGCCGCTGCTGCGCCCGCCGCCGCTCCGGTCGTGCCCGAACCCGCACCGGTTGAGCCGGCTCCGGCGGCCCCCGTCGCAGCGCCCGAGCCCGCACCCGAGGCTCCCGTCGCCAAGGCGGAGCCTGCTCCGGTCGCGGCTCCGGCGCCCGCTCCCAAGCCCGCCCCTGCGCCCGCGCAGCAGGCCTCGCGCCCGGCCCCCACGCCGGCGCC